>CAWDUW010000001.1:0-644300 GCA_963805615.1 uncultured Actinomycetes bacterium
AGACGGGGACTCGAGCACTCGGACCTGTTCGATGTCCGCCCGGCCCCGGAGGTAATCAGCCCCACCGCACCGAAGGCCTGATAGGCCGAGCACATCACCTCGCCAAAGGTGGCCGCCACGGCGGGGTCGTCCTGATCCTGAAAGACCATCACCGCCGGCGCGTCCATTCCCTCCAGGTGGGCAAGCTGCAATTCCATCCTCCCATAGGCGTCTCCTTTTTCCGGCGGGGCGGACGCCCGGAAGGCGGCCGTCACCGCATGCCCGACCATGGGGGGCAAATCGGGAACTGCGCCCGGATGCGGGCATCCATGTAGCCAGCCGTTCGCGGCCGCACGGCGAACAACTCGATCACGTTGCAGATCGTGGGGGTATCAAAATTCGCCAGGGCGGAGTAAACGGAAGCGTGAATTGGATTCGGCATGGGATGGCTGGCGGGTCGGGAGGTGTCCCGCATTGCGGATCGGCCACTGCGAGTTATTCAACCAGTCGCAAAACAGTCCCGCTGTGGCCGTCATGCTGCCGCTGACGAAGCCGGATCGGATACGAACTTCACCCCATTGAAAACATTGGCGCCCGCGGCGTCCGTTCGGTCGCAAGCTTTCGTCGCCGGGGTAGGTCGACGGCTACTGCGTCCTAAATGTCGTAGTACAAGCAGAACTCGTACGGATGCGGACGCAGGCGCATCGCGTCGACCTCGTTCTTCCGTCTTGTACCAGATCCAGGTGTCGATCACGTCGGCGGTGAACACGTCGCCGCGGAGCAGGAACTCGTGGTCCGTCTCGCAGGGCGCTCGAGCGC
Organism: uncultured Actinomycetes bacterium; assembly: GCA_963805615.1. Taxonomy (GTDB): domain Bacteria; phylum Actinomycetota; class Thermoleophilia; order Solirubrobacterales; family Solirubrobacteraceae; genus F1-60-MAGs163. The sequence continues at coordinate 799 of CAWDUW010000001.1, forward strand.
CTCGTCCAGCGAGCCGGGCGTCTGCGGCACCTTGGCCAGTTCCTCGGGCTCGAGGTCGTAGATGTCCTTGTCCAGCGGCTCGCCCGGATCGATCTTGTTCTGGATGCCGTCGATCGCCGCCATCAGCATGGCGGAGAAGGCGAGGTACGGGATTGCAGCTCGGGTCGGGGCAGCGGAACTCGAGCCGCTTGGCCTTCGGGCTCGGGCTAGTACATCGGGATGCGGATCGGCCGCCGAGCGGTTCCGCTGCGAGTAGGCCAGGTTGACCGGGGCCTCGTAGCCCGGGCACCAGCCGCTTGTAGCTGTTGGTGGTCGGGTTGGAGAAGGCGCAGCAGCGCCGGGGCGTGCTTGAGGATGCCGCCGATGGCGTACATGGCCATGTCGCTCAGGCCCGCGTAGCCGCTGCCGGCGAACAGCGGCTTGCCGCCCTTCCAGAGCGAGATGTGCGTGTGCATGCCCGAGCCGTTGTCGCCGAACAGCGGCTTGGGCATGAAGGTGACCGTCTTGCCGTACTTCTTGGCGACGTTCTTGACGATGTACTTGTACATCATCACCTTGTCGGCCATCGTCACCAGCGTGGTCGAACTTCATGTCGATTTCGCACTGCCCGCCGGTGGCGACTTCGTGGTGCTGGGCCTCGACGTTCATGCCGCAGTCGATCATCGTCTGCATCATCTCGTTGCGGATGTCCATCAGCTGATCGGCCGGCGGGACGGGGAAGTAGCCTTCCTTGTAGCGGAGCTTGTAGCCGAGGTTCGGGCTTCTCGTCGCGGCCGCGGTTCCAGTGGCCCTCGACGCTGTCGATGTAGTAGTAGCCGCGTTGCGCGCGTCTGGTCGAAGCGGACGTCGTCGAAGATGAAGAACTCGGCCTCCGGCCCGATGTAGGCAGGTGTCGGCGATGCCGGTGCTCTTCAGGTAGTTGACCGCCTTGCGGGCGACGTTGCGCGGGTCGCGGGTGTAATCCTCGCGGGTGATCGGGTCCTGGATGTTGCAGATCATCGACAGCGTCGGGATCGTGCAGAACGGGATCGATGCACGGCCGTGTCGGGCTGCGGCACGACGAGCATGTCGCTCTCGTTGATCGCCTGCCAGCCGCGGATGCTCGAGCCGTCGAACCCAAGCCGTCCTCGAAGACGTCCTCGTCGAGCTTGCTGACCGGGATGGTGAAGTGCTGCCAGAGACCGGGGAAGTCCATGAACCGCAGATCGACGGCCTTCACGTCCTTTTCGCGGCACAGCGCCAGAACTTCTTTGGGGGTCATGGAGGGGCTCCCTTCCAAAAAGGGCCAGCAGTGGTGGGGGGCGAAGGATAAATTCTAGCGAATGTGGAGGCGGTATGCACGCGGCCAAAGTCGCTGTTCGCTCCGCGAACAAGCGGCTAGCCGCGATGGTGAAGGGGATCGCGCTCGCCGTCGAGCGCATCGAAGACGCTCGTTCGCGGAGCGAACGGCGACTTTACCCATACCGATCCGGCGAAACCAAATTCAAGTCGATCGCTGGGCGTTCGCCATCCAGGATTTCGCCGATCAATTTGCCCGTGATCGGCGCCGAGGCTCATGCCCATCATCGCGTGGCCGGTGGCGAGCAGAGATTGGCGAACTTCGCCGTGCGGCCAACGATACGGCAGGCCGTCCGGCGAGCAAGGCCGCAGGCCGCACCACGGCTCGATGCCGTCGAAGTCGGTCGCGGTGAAACTCGGGAAAGTACTCGCGGCACGACTTGATGATTCCGCGCACGCGCACGCGGGTTGATGAGTTCGTTCAGTCCGGCGATTTCCATCGTGCCGCCGAAGCGCAGCGCGGTGCCCATCGGCGTCACCGCGACCGCGCCTCGGGCAGATGGAACGGATGCTGCGGCAGTTGCGGCGGCGTCGGCAGGTCAGGCTGTAGCCCTTGCCCGCCTGCATCGGCAGCCGCAATCCGAGCTTGCGCGCGAAAGTTGCGGCGACCAGGCGCCGCCGCAGAGGACGAACTCGTCCGCCCGATTCGTCGCCCCCGTTCGTCCGAAGCGTGGCGATTCGTCGCGTGCCGCCAGCACGAGCATTGGCGGCGAATCCAAAGCCCGTCGCCTCGGTGTTCCAAAGGAACCGAACCCCAGCGCCGCACACTGGGCTTGCAGGGCGTCCATCAATCGCCGTGGTGTCAGGTGGCTATCTTGCGGGAAGTAGACCGCCCCGGCCACGTCCGGCTTCACGTCCGGTTCCAGGGCGGCAACCTGTGCCGCGCTGAGCACCTCCGCCCGCACCCCCATTTCATTAGCCCAGGCGGCATGGCTCGCCTCGTGGTCGAGGGTTTGCTGCTGCTTGCAGAGATGGAGCAACCCGCGATGGGTCAGGCCGAAATCGACCCCCGGCAACGCGGCCAGTTCTTCGTAGCAGGCGTGGCTGGCGAAGCTTAGATCGCGGAGCAGCGGGGCACTTTGCCTTACGCGGGCATCCGTGGCCGCCCGCCAGAACTTGAAGCCCCAGTCGAACAACTCGCCACTCAATCGAGGCCGAATGTAAAACGGGGATTCGGGATTGAGCATCCACTTGAGGCCCATTCCAATCACGCCCGGCGCGGCCAGGGGGACGATGTGGCTCGGGCAGACATGCCGGCGTTGCCATAGGAACAGCCGTTGCGTTCGCTCGGGCCGCGGTCAACGACCGTCACCCGATGCCCTCGCCGGGCGGCATAGTAGGCGGTGGAAAGACCGACGACGCCGGCACCGATCACCAGGATGTGTTTGGGTTCAGCCACTGAATCCCCAACAAAACGGATCGCCATCGTCGAGCAACAAGGTCGCTTCGGCCGTCACGTGCGCCGTGCCGGTGATGGTGGGAATCACGCGGCCCGCCGCGCGGTCCTCCCAACGATAACGCCCGGTGAAGCGGCTACCGACGACGCTTTCGATTACCCACGGGTCTCCCTCGGCCAGCCGACCATCGGCTGCCATGCAGGCCAGTCGGGCGATCGTGCCGGTTCCGCAGGGGGATCGGTCGTAGGCCTTGCCGGGGCAAAGGACGAAATCCCGCTCATTGGCTGCGTTCGTCACCGGCGGGGAGAGTAGCACAATGTGGTCGACGTCCGGAAACCCCTGCGTTGACGGCCTGACGCATTTGCCAAGTGGCGTCCGTTAGCGCCTCGACGTTCGCCAGTTCCAGCGCGAGTGCGTGCCGCTCGACCAGAAAGAACCAGTTCCCCCCCCAGGCAATATCCCCCACAACCCGCCCCAATCCCGGCATCGCGATCTCCACGTCTTTCGCTTGCCGGAAGGCCGGAATGTTGGTGACGGAAACGCTCCCATCCTCGTGCAGCACGACACCCACGACTCCCACCGGCGTTTCGATCCGGTGTTCGCCGGGACGAATTCGCCCCAGGTGGGCCAGCGTGGCGACGAGCCCGATGGTGCCGTGCCCGCACATGCCGATCGTTTTGACGTTGTCAAAATAATCACCCCCGCCACGCAAGAGAGATCGCTCGGTTCGACCAGCAGCGCCCCGACCAGCACGTCACTGCCGCGGGGTTCGTTGACGATCGCCCGGCGGAAGGAATCGTGCCGGGTGCTAAACACCTGGGCCTGTGCCGCAACCGTCCCGCCACCCAGTTCCGGCCCGCCGGCAAGGACGACGCGCGTCGGCTCGCCGCCAGTGTGGGAGTCGATGACGGGGACGCGGTGGAGCATGGGGGGCGGGAGTGGTTAGTGATCGGTGGCCGGTGGTCGGTGCCGAGTAAGAAGCAGGGACGAGCGGGCCAGGGGTATAGAGTACTGAGTACCCAGTACGCCATTCGCCGACCACTGGCCACCGATCCCCATCCACTGACCACCATCCCTATTTCCTCATCTTCGGCCGGCTCTTAATCCCGTCCCGAATGATCTTCAGCACCTGCTTCCGTTCGTCGCCGGCTATGGGGAGCCGCGGCCGCGGACCCATTCGGTTCCCAGCCCGGCTTCTTGCACGCACAGCTTGATGTACTGCACGAAGTGGGGGTGGGTGTCGAGCTTCATCAGCGGGCTGGAACCAGCGGTAGAGCGCCCGGGCCTCTTCCCACCTCCCGGCGCGGGTCAGGTCCCACAGGTATTGGTTCTCCTTGGGGAAGGCGATGCCCGTGCCGCCGACCCAGCCGTCGATGCCCAGGATGCTGGCCTCCAGGATCAGGTCGTCCACGCCGGTGAAGATGGCGTACCGGTCCGCCGATTGCGTTGTGAATCTCAGTGATCCGCCGGGGATCGCCCGAGCTTTCCTTCAGGGCGACGAACTTCTTGTTCGTCGGCCAGTTCCGCGAGCAGGGCGGGCGTGATGTCATTCGCGTAGCTGATCGGGTTGTTGTAGATCATGATCGGCAGCCCGCTGGCCTTGGCCACGGCGCGGAGAAAGGCGACCGATTCATGCGGGTCGCCCTTGTAGCTCATCGGCGGCATGAGCATGACGCCGACGGCCGCCCAGGGCCTTCACGTCCGCCACATAGCGAATCGCGGCGGCCGTGCTCGATTCGGCCACGCCGCTAAGGACCGGAATGCGCCCGCGGGCCGTTTCGACCGCGCAGCGAACGACATCGCGCTTTTCCTCCGGGTCGAGGGTCTGGTTCTCGCCCAGCGAGCCGCACATGATCAGCCCGCTGACGCCGCTGTCGATCAGGGCCTCCAGGTGCCGGCCGTGGCGGGCAGGTCGAGCGATTGGTCTTTCTTGAGTTGCGTCGTCGCCGCGGGAAAGACGCCGGTCCAGTAAGGCTTCATGATTGGTGATGGGGGATTGGGGATTGATGATTGAAATGCGGATGGCGGTAGGTTGCGGGGTATAGCGGAGTACCCGGTTCCGATGACGGTTCACCGGCCACCGATCACAACCCCCACCCCTCACCCCACCGTCACCACCGGCTTGCCCAGCACGTCCATCTTCGGCGTGATGCCCAGGCCCGGCTGCGTCGAGGCGGCCATGCGGCCGTTGACCGCTCTGCGGCGCGCCGTCGGCGGTGCTGACGGTGACGTAGCTGTTGAAGTCGGTCGAGGTGAACAGGAACTCCGGCGGCGTGCTGTGGGCCAGATGGGCGATGGCGGCGGTGACGATGTCGCCGCCCCAGCTGTCTTCGATCGTCATGGCGATGCCCAGCGAGACGCACAGGTCGCGGGCCTGCCGCGCCTTCGTCAGGCCGCCGAACTTGCTGATCTTGATGTTCACCACGTCCATCGCCCGGTCGGCGTGGCCCGCAGCAGCATGTCGACGGCGTCGATCACTCTCGTCCAGCACGAACGGATGATCGGTGTGCCGGCGGACGGCCAGGCATTCCTCGTAGGTCAGGCAGGGCTGCTCGATGTAGACATCGACGTCGCGCACGGCGCGGACGACGCGCATGGCGTCGTGCATCAGCCAGCCGGTGTTGGCGTCGGCGACGAGCCGGTCGCCCGGCTGGAGCATCGGCGGCGCACGGCGCGGATGCGGTCGATGTCGACGTCCGGGTCGCCGCCGACCTTGAGCTGAAAGCGGCGATAGCCCTCGGCCCGATAGCCCGCGACGCTTGTCGGCCATCGCCTCGGGCGATTCCTGCGAGATGGCGCGGTAGAGCGCGAAGTCCTCGCCGTAGCGGCCGCCCAGCAGCGTGCAGACCGGCAGGCCCGTCGCCTTGCCCGAGGATGTCCCAGCAGGCCATGTCGATGCCCGACTTGACGTAGGGGTGCCCCTTGAGGGCGGCGTCCATGCGGCGGTTGAGCTTCGCCGAGTTGCGAGCGGGTCCTCGCCGAGCAGGTGCGGGCCGAGTTCCGCGATGCCCGGCCCGGACGCCGTCGGCGTAGGCCGGCAGATAGAACGGCCCGAGCGGGCAGACCTCGCCGTGGCCGGTGAGCCCGGCGTCGGTCTCGACGCCGACGATCGTGCTGTCGAAGACCGTGACCGACTTGCCGCCCGACCACTTGTAGCTGCCCTCGTGCAGCGGCAGATCGACCCGATAGGCGCGGATGCGGGTGATTTTCATGGAGGGGGCGGCGGCATAGGGTGGGCTGTGCCCACCAATTTCATGTGGCTGGAAGAATCCCCCATCGTAAATGCCCAAGGGCGGAAAGCCAACGGGGTTGGGACTGGCTTTCAATAAGGCCAAGTCTTCGCCCATCAACGAAATTGCAAATTCGCACAACATCCCGGAACCTAAATCTCGCCAACACTCAAGCTCGGCAAGTTGCGTTCCTGGCGGTAGGTTTGCAGATCGCGAACCCAGTTGGCCGGGGGTGGGTTACCGACCGAGCGTCAGCCATTCCAAGGCCGGCAGGTTGTGCAGTAAGCATCCAGGCTGCGGCGTCGAGTTTCACCTTTCCGAGCCACAGCTTGAAAAGCCGCGGTGATCGGGCGAGCCCGGCGAGGTTGACCGCGGCTAGTTGGCAACGGACGAGGGCCAACTCCCGGAGGTTCGCCAGCTCGCCGAGTGCCGCGGGTGAAGTTCCCTCTCGCAGTTCGCACAGGCTGAGAGTTTCAGCTGCCCCATCGTCGCGATTTGCTGGATACGGCGTTCGTTAGCGGGGCCTCGTACAGCAGCAGGTGCCGCACGTTTTTCAGCCTGGCGATTTGGGCTGTGCCCGCGTCGTCGACCGGCGAGGTGATGAACAGTCGCCCAAGGGTGCAGAGGCCGGAAAGTGAGCAAAGGTGGCGGCGGCATTCAGCCGCGGGTCTTCGCCAATTTTTAGGTAATGCAGCTTCGGCAGGGTCGAGAGGACCTCGCCCGGATCGGTCGGCAGTCGCCCTTCGAGTTCAACCCCGACGAGGGACGGGAACTGGCCGATCATCCACAGTTGCGCCTTGCCTATCGACCGTGCCTTCAGCCGCAGCGATGTGGGCCGCGTTCGCCGCAGGTGGAGCCGACGCGGCGTTCATGGGGCCGGTCGGGGCGATCTCGACCATGTCGAGATGTTCCAGGTAGGGGAAGTCGCCGAGTTCCACAAAGGGGAAGGCGTCTTCCCCATCCTCATTCCGGCGGCCGGAGATATCGAGCCGCACCGCCCGCCGCCGTGTCCAAATCGAAAGTGCCGGCGAGGGCGGCAATCACCCAGTCGCCATGCAATTCGACATCGCTTGGCATCCTCGTCGGCCTGGGTCGAGGTAGAGGCGTGGCCCAAATCCCAGCCGTGCCTCGGCCGCTTCCTCTCGCCGCAGTCCCGCCTCCCAATCGTTTCGCCGATATACCAGATACCCCAGCGGCAGGCTGAGGAGAAAGATGGAGAGCAGCAGGGTTCGCAGAGAGAAGCGGAATCGCATTATGCTTGGTGTCACTTCCCTGCTCGCCAGACGTTCACTGTTTGGCCGCGAGGCTTTGTGAGCGCACCCTGGGCTATAACATTTCACCCTTTCAGGGTGGAAATCCAAGGCCTGCCGCCGCCCGCTAATCATCCCGCCGCATATTCGCCACCGGGTCCCGATGCTGGGCGGCGTACCAGGCGTGCCAGGCATCGGGGTTGAATTGGAAGTTGACCCCGCCGGCCATCGAAACCAACGCTTCCAGCACGGCCCGGTTGGGATTTTCTGCTGCACCAGTTTCGAGCCGCCCCCCCCCGCCGAAAGCCCGCCGCCGCCGGAGCCGCCTGGGCCGGAGCCGAACGACGGGCTCGATGCTCCCTGGGCTGCCGCCGGTGGTCACGATGAACTTGTGATGCTCGGTCACCAGGGCGTCGATCAATTGGGGATCGTCGCCTCGTCCTTCATCCGCCCCAGGGCATAGCCGGCCCGGTTGACCTCGGCGTTATCCTTGCTGGTCAGCCCCTTGGTAAAGACCATCACCGCCAGCCGCGAACCCTCGCGGGAAAGATGATCGAGGGCGATGTTGCACAGGGCGACGTTGGTATCCTTCAAGGCCGTGTTAACATTGTCCGCCAGGCGGACCCACTCGCGAGCACTCACTGAACAAGAGCGCAACTGGCCTGTCTCTTCCCCTCAGCAGGAAGCTTCGACGCCCGCCAGCGGATCGCGGATGCCGCCGAGTTCGTCGCGGGCCTCGCGGTCGCGGCGGCTACCCAACCAGGAAACCAATTGCCGCAGCTTCTGTGTCCACTGCAACACCTTCGCGTTGGTCTTGCTGCGCGGGCCTCGATCTCGATCTCCTGCGGCGTCTTCCACTGCCCCTTGTGGAGCACGTACCCAAGCTTCTCAAAGTGTTCCTGCGTGGTCGTCCAGACGCCGCCAAGCCGCTGATAGCCCAGCCCGTACCGGGTGCCTTCGTGATCCGGATTGAGGTTGAGGATTTCCTCGAGGTGCAACGCCCGCTGCTTGGTGAGGTTGTTCTGCCGGCACCACTCGGCCATCTTCCAGTTCCCCTCCTCGGTTTGGGGCATGCGGGGGAGAATCTCGTAATAGCGTTTAACCGTGTTCGGGCGACATCGCCTCGACCCGCGTCACCTGGTCCGCGTCCAGCTTGACGACGGCCCCCCCTTCGATCTCCACCGATAGGCCGACTCGCGGCGATTCGTCCGGGTTCAGCAGTTTCCCTTCGACCTTGCCGCCGCTTTGCAGATAGAACTTGTCGGCCCTCGCCGCGGTGGCGGCCCAACCCAACAGCGACAGGACGCAAAGCACGGTTCGCAGCTCGGACCCCGCCGCGGAGGTCGCCAGGGAGAACGCGGAGATTCATCGAATGCGCCGCCAGTCAGTGTGCCGAGAAGTAGCTCCTTTCATGCCTGTAAGTACAATCCAACCCCAACGGCCGGGTAAGCAACTTCCGGGCAGGGGTGGATCGGCCGGAAAGTAGCGGTTGGGGCGGGGAAAGTCACGGTTCGCCGCCAACGCGCTCGGCTTCGCCGTCGCGGCTAACCTTCGTTCGCTGCGCCAACGGCGATTTTACGCCGGTTTGGCGGCACGGGGGCTTCGCTTGTTCCCAGGGCTTCCAGGTGGGGTCTTTCCCCTCGATCAGCTTGCGGATCGGGAAGTCGGCGGGGAAGGGTTCGTCGAGTTGATCAAGAATCCCGGCATACCGGCGGGCGGCCTCCACCAAGTCCTCCGACTCGGGGGCTTCCATCAGTTCCGGCATTTCGTCGAACACCGGCCCCCAGGCGTCGAAGGCCGTTTTGTAATGTTCCTTCGCCCCCGGCTTCCCATCGACCGAGGTGGTCAGCTTCGCCGCCGCCCGAAAGAGTTCCTCCGCCTCGAACATATTCTTGCGGGCGGCGATCGATTCGGGCCGCTGCTCGACCAGCGACCGCAGCCACCAGTAGCGATAGTTCACGATCTCGCGATAGCGGCGAATGGAGTTCGCGTAGGTCTCGGCCTCTTCGACGCCGCCGGAGCGTTGCTCCTGCCGCTCGCCGCAACACGCCACCCAACCTACGGAGAAACACTCCTTCTGGCTAGATCGGCAATCCGTCTGGCAGGGGGTCGCGGAGCGTCCACCGGCGCGTGGACGGCGTCAGGCGTAGAGCTCCTCGATCAGGACTGCGTACTTCGCCCCGATCGGCTTGCGCTTGAGCTTCATCGTCGGCGTCAGCTCGTCGCCCCCGGGCTGCCACTCACCGGGGATGATCGTGAACTTCTTGATCTGCTCGACGCGGCTGAGCTGGCTGTTGGCGATCTCAACCATCGCCTGCTCGACGAGCGCCCGCGTCTCGGGGGCTCCCGGGGTCGTGGCCCGCCGCACCGTCCGGGTCGAGCGAGATGAGCGCGACGTTGTACGGGCGGGCGTCCCCGATGCAGACCGCCTGGCCGATCAGTGGCGACGCGGCCTTGATCCGGGCCTCGATGTTCGCGGGCGACATGTTCTTCCCGGCCGCGTTGATGATCAGCTCCTTCTTGCGGTCGACGATCCGCACGTAGCCGTCAGCGTCGATCTCGGCGATGTCCCCCGTCGCGAGCCAGCCGTCGGGCGACAGGCACTCAGCCGTCTTCTCCGGCTGTCCGCGGTAGCCCTTCATCACGTTCGGGCCCCTCACGAACAACTCGCCGTCGTCGCCGAGCCGCAGCTCAACCCCAGGAATCGGCCGGCCGACCGTTCCGATGCGCGTGGCGTCCGGGGTGTTCGTCGTCGCGACCGCGGCCGTCTCACTCATGCCCCACAGCTCGCACGGCGGGACGCCGATCGCGGTGAAGAACTCGAGCACCTCACGGGGAGTCGGCGCGGCGCCCACGACGCTGAGTGCGACGTTGTCCAGGCCCAGGCCGGCGCGCAGCGGCGCGAAGAGCTGCCCATCGGCGGCCGCGACCGCGGCGGCGAGCTCTTCCGGCACCGGCTCGCCCGCCTGCTCGAGGCGGACCTTCCGGACGGCGGCTTCGATCGCCCCCTCCATCCTCGCCCTGATCTCCGGATCCTCCTGCCCGGCGACCATCGCCTCGAGTCCCGCCTTGAGCTTCTCCCAGATCCGCGGCACACCGCCGAAGAGCGTCGGATGGACCTGGCCGACGATCTGCATGAGCTGTTTGGGGTCCGCGCACGTGGTGATCGTGAACCCATACGTCATGAGCGCCGAGTAGTGGAACGCCCAGCGATCAGCGATGTGGGCGGACGGGAGGAACGAGATGCCCGTGCCGTTCTCCGGGTACGGGAACATCGCATCCAGTCCGCGGATCGTCCCGAGGAGGTTCTCGTGCGTCAGCATGACGCCCTTCGGGGGGCCGGTCGTTCCCGACGTGTAGATCAGCGTCAGGACGTCGTCGGGCCCCACCGCGGCGATCGACCTCTCGAGATCGAACGTGCCGTCGGCGGCGGCCTCGGCCTGCGCGAGCGAGAGAACGCCGCCCGGGAGGTTCTCCTCCGGCTCGGCATCGAGCAGGATGATCGTCTCCAGCGGGGTGCCCGCGTCACGGGCGGCCAGCACCCGCTCGATGAACTGCCGCTCGGTCACCGCGATGCGCGCGCCGGCGTCGCCGAAGAGATACTCGATCTGCTCGGGGGCGGAGGTGTTGTAGATCGAGAAGGGCGTGGCACCCGCGCAGAGTGCCGCCAGGTCCACGACGTGAAACTCGGGCCGGTTCACCAGCATGATCCCGATGCTGTCGCCGCGCCGCAGCCCGAGGCCGTGCAGGCCCGCCGCAAGGCGCCCGGCCCGCTCCCGCAGGTCGGCGAAGGTGTACGACACCGAGTCATCCGGTGTCCGCACCGCAACGCGATCGGGATGCGAGTCCGCGGTCACGCGGAACGCTTCGATCATCGTCCGCGCCGCCAGCGCGGGAACACTGCCCACATGCTCAGTCGTCGTCATGTGCGTGTTCTAACACGCCGGGCGCCGGGCGTGGTCCGGCCGAACACCAGCGTGTAGTGTCGCTCTGTGAGGCCCCTGAGCCCGTTGGCTCGATCGGCGGCGCCCCTGCTGCTCGTCGCGGCCTCGCTGGTGGTCATCCTCGCGGCGGCCGGGCCCGCGTCGAGTGCTCGCCGGCGGGCCGGGCCGATCAACGCGAAGGTCACCGTGGACGGTGCCCGCGCGGTTCAGGCGACGATCACCTCGGCGAGCGGCGGGCACCTGACCGTGGCGGCGGCGAACGGCACGCGGATCAGCGTCACGTTCCCGGCGGGCTCGGTCGCGTCCGACACGCTCGTCACAGCCCTCCCGGTCACGAGGCTGTCGAGCCGCACGCTGCGCCCGGGCCTGGTTTCCGGCATCCAGCTCCAGCCCGAGGGGCTGCGACTGCGACGGCCGGCCGTGGTGCGCTTCACGCGCCGCGGGCGGCCGCGGCGGGGAACGCGCATGGTCTTCGTCGGCAGCGACGGGGCAGGCCGCGACGTGCATCGCGTGCCGCCGCCGTTTCGCCTCGTCGGCCGCGGGCGACAGCGGCGAATCGTGATCACACGCGGGCCGATCGTCTCGATCAGCCATTTCTCCACCACCGAGGGTTTCGACTGGTCCGCGGCGACGGTTTCCGAGATCGACGCGATCAGCCGCCCCCAGCAGGGGGAGGCGCTGCTCGAGCAGCAGGTCACGAAGCTCCTCCAGGCGAAGGCGACGCCGCAGGAGATCCTCGATGTGCTCGACCACGCGCGGGTGCACTTCATCGAGCCCCTGCTGGCAGTGTCCTCGGCGCGACTGACGAGCAGCTGCTCCGAGGGGACCATCCGCGGGGGGCTCGTGGCACTGCAGATCGCAGGCAACTTCGATCGCCAGGTGACGCTTCTCGGGGGCAGGTCAAGCGTGGGGCATGATGCGCTCGGGTCAGTGCTCACCCAGGTGGCGACCTGCATGACGACGCTGTGCCCCAAGCTCGGCGACCCCCGCGCCGGGGTGTACTTCCTGGCGCTGGCCCACCAGCTGCAGCTCTTCGCGAGCGTGGGCGACGGGGAGTTCTACTCGGTCCTGTACTCCAACCTGGAGAAGTGCGGTGCGTTCGAGGTGCACCTCGACTCGCGGATCGACAACCACTACGCGATGTCCAACTTCTCGACCCGCGTCGAGGGTCGCGTGACGTACGTGCCCAAGCTGTCGAGCGAGCAGCAGCCCCGGCCGCGCGCGCCGCTCACGTACACCTCGACGTCGGGCGCGATCGTCGGGGACTGCGACACGGCTGAGATCGCCTCCACGACCGACGGCGAGTTCGAGCTGTCCGCGGTGCAGTTCAGCTCCTACGACCCGCAGAATCCGACTCAGAACCCCGTGCTGTCGCTGAAGCTCCTGGTGACGGTCACGCCGAAGGAGACCATGCACTCGCGGTACACGCCGACCAGCCCGAGCTGCACCCCGGGCGACCCACTGCCTCCCGACCTCCCGACGGTCAACTGGAACGTCGGCTTTGTGACCGAGCACCCGGACTACGCCTTCCCGGGAACCGACTTCGTCCGCGACACGGCCCCGACATTCGCCCTCGCCGTCTACAACCCCCGAACGACGCCGTTCGCCGACGGCACCCTCAGCGAGAACACGCTGGTGGAGATCATCCACAAGCCCCAGACGCCGACCCCGCTGCCGACCGTGGGTGGCTAGCGGCTCACGTCGGGGTGGAGCGAGAGATCCTGGATGCCCGGCGCCGCGCCCGCGCCGGGTGCTGTGCTGCCCATCCCCGAACGAGGTGGAGGCACAGCCCCGGCGACGCGGGTGGCGTCAGGTGATGATCGGGATGATCAGGATCGCCACGATGTTGGCGACCTTGATCATGGGGTTGATCGCCGGACCCGCGGTGTCCTTGAAGGGGTCACCGACGGTGTCGCCGGTGACGGACGCTGCGTGAGCCTCGGAACCCTTGCCGCCGAATGCGCCGTCCTCGATCAGCTTCTTGGCGTTGTCCCATGCGCCGCCGCCGGCGGTCATGAGAACGGCGAAGAAGAAGCCGACGACGATGACGCCGATCAGCAGCCCGCCGAGCGCCTGGACGCTGATGAGGCCGACGATCGTGGTGAGCACGATCGGGATGAGCGACGGGATGATCATCTCGCGCTGCGCGGACTTCGTGACGATGTCGACGCAGACCGCGTAGTCGGGCTGGTCGGTGCCCTCCATGATCCCCGGCTTCTCGCGGAACTGACGGCGCACCTCTTCGACGACGGCGCCGCCCGCGCGGCCGACCGCCTCCATCGAGAGCGCGGCGAACAGGGTGACCATCATGCCGCCGATGAGCAGGCCCATGAGCACGGGCGGGTCGTCGACGCGGAAGAGCGTGCTGACGTCCGCTGCGGCGAGTTCGGCCTTGAAGCCCGCGAACAGGACGATCGCCGCGAGGACGGCCGAGCCGATGGCGTAGCCCTTGGTGACGGCCTTGGTCGTGTTGCCGACCGCGTCGAGCGGGTCGGTCACGTTGCGGACCTCTTCCGGCATGTCGGCCATCTCGGCGATGCCGCCGGCGTTGTCGGTGATCGGCCCGAAGGCGTCGAGCGCGACGATCAGGCCGGTCAGCGAGAGCTGACCCATGACCGCGACGCCGATGCCGTAGATGCCCTGGGTCCCGCCGCCGGCGAGCTTCCAGGAGCACAGGATGCCGAGCACGAGGACCAGTGCGGGGAGCGCGGTCGCCTGCAGGCCCTGGGCGAGGCCGGAGATGATGTTCGTCGCGTGACCGGTCTGCGAGGCCTCGGCGGTCTTGCGCACCGGGCCGAAGCGCGTCGAGGTGTAGTAGTCGGTGATCACGAACAGCAGCGCCGTGACGGCGATGCCGACGAGCGAGCAGAGGTAGAGATCGCCGACGCTCGGGACGTCGAGGGCGCCGGCGGCGCTCTTGTACGTGAGGTCGCCCATCATCCACTTGGTGATCGGGTAGAACGCGATCGCGGCGAGGACGCCGGAGACGATGAGGCCCTGGTAGAGGGCGCGCTCGACGTTGCCGGTCGTGGTGCGCACGGCGAAGGTGCCGATGATCGACGCGATGATCGCGGCGCCGCCGAGCACGAGCGGGTAGAGCGCGACCGCGGTGGACTCCTGGAAGGTCAGGACGCCGAGCAGCATCACGGCGACGGCGGTGACGGCGTACGTCTCGAAGAGGTCCGCGGCCATGCCGGCGCAGTCGCCGACGTTGTCGCCGACGTTGTCGGCGATCACGGCCGGGTTGCGCGGGTCGTCCTCCGGAATGCCGGCCTCGACCTTGCCGACGAGGTCCGCGCCGACGTCCGCGGCCTTGGTGAAGATGCCGCCGCCGAGTCGGGCGAAGACGGAGATCAGCGAGCCACCGAAGCCGAGGCCGATGAGCGCGTCGACGGCCTCCTTCGGCGTCTTGTCAAAGGCGGAGGTGAGGATGCCGTAGTACGCGGCGACGCCGAAGAGCGCCAGACCGACGACGAGCATGCCGGTGATGGCGCCGCCGCGGAATGCCACTCGCAGAGCGGGGCTGATGCCGTCGCGCGCCGACTCGGCGACGCGGCAGTTGGCCCGCACCGAGACGTTCATGCCGATGTAGCCGGCTGCGCCGGACAGGATGCCGCCGAGGAGGAAGCCGATGGCGACCGAGGCGTTCTGGATGAAGATCAGCGCGACGAAAAGGATCGCGCCGACGCCGGCGATCACCGTGTACTGGCGGTTGAGGTAGGCCCGCGCGCCCTCCTGGACGGCGCCGGAGATGCGCTGCATCTCTGCGTTGCCGGGCGAGAGCGCCAGCAGCTGCGTCGTGGTCAGGATGCCGTACGCGACGGCGATCAGGGAGCAGACGACGGCCACGATGACCCCGTGGTCGATCAGGAACTCAGTCAACGGTTTGATCCTCCGAAATCAGGTGTCGCGGCTCGGGGCGCTGCGACACGAAGCGGGGCGCACGTCAACGTGCGCCCCGGCCAGAAGCGCGGCGGATGGTAGCGGGAACGGTGGCGGAACGGCGTGTGGCGGGCTACTGGCCTGGCACCCAGAGGCGACCGGAGCTCTGTGCGGGGCCGGCGCCTTCGCCGCCCTGACCGCCCGGCTCACCCTGTTCGCCGGGGCCCGCGGGGCCGCCCTCGCCCGGCCCGGCGCCGCCGGCGAGCTGTGCGTAGGCCATCTGGAGCTGGGAAAGCGCGTCGCGAAGCGGTCCGGCGTTCGGGCCGAGCATCGGCTCGGCGACGGGCAGCAGCGCGCGTGCGCCTTCGATCGCGAGCCGAACCTGGTCGAGGTCGCGCTCGGCCTCGCTTCCGGGAACGAGCCCGGCCTTGCGGGCGCCGAGGTTCAGCAGCGAGACGATCGTCTGGATGAGGACCTCTTCGATGCGCAGCTGGGCGAGTTCCGCCTCGTAGGCGGCGCGCAGCTCCTCCTCGGTGGGCGGCGGGCCGGTCTGGCCGCCGGGGGTGAGGGGTTCGTCGGTCATGGTGTCTGAACCTCGGGGTCGATGGCGGGTGCGTAGGTCCGCGCCGTCTCCTCGACGGACGCGGCGAACGCCTCCCGGAGGGTTGCACCGTCGGCGATCGCCGCGCGCTGGCGCTGAGAGCCGTTGAGCTCGGGCAGGACCGGGTCGATGCCGTACTCGGCGCGCACCGGGGCGCTCCAGGACAGCAGCCGCTCGATCGCGGCCCGCGTGGGCTCCTCCGCCCGGCGCTCGAAGTCGATCATCCGCCCGTCGAGGCCCCAGCGGATCGCCCGCCACAGGTTCTCCTCGACCAGGCGGCGCTCCGGGTCACGGAACGGGACGTCTTCGGAGACGTCGCGGGCGGCCTGCAGCACGCACGCGACGATGAGCTTCGTGAGCTCCTCGGATTCGCCCGCGGTGCCCTGGGCGTCGCAGATCCGCACCTCAACGGTGCCGAAGGCGAGGTGCGGGCGCACCGACCACCAGACCTGCGTGGACTCGACGATCGACCTCGTCGCGACGAGCATCTCGAGGTATTCGCGGTAGGCGGCCCAGCTGCCGTACGCGTCGGGGACGCCGCAGCGCGGGAACGAGCGGGTGAAGACCTGGGTGCGGGCGGAGTGCAGCCCGCTGTCCAGCGCGTCGACGAACGGGGAGTTGGCGCTTGCGGCGAGCAGGGCGGGCAGCACGGGTCGAAGCCGGTCGCAGGTCAGCACCGCCCGGTCCAGGTCGCGGACGCCGACGTGGACGTGGAGCGAGAAGGTGTTGTTCCGGCGTGCGACGTACCGCAATCCGTCGACGACGCGACGGTAGTGCTCGGTGTCGATGTTCGGCTGGTCGCGGAAGTCGGCCCAGGGATGCGTGCCGGTCGCCCCCAGCGCCACGCCGTTCGCCGCGGCATGGCCGAACAGCAGCCCGCGAACCACCCGCTGACGCCGGATCGCGTCGTGGATGTCCTCGCCCGGGCCGGAGCGGATCTCGATCTCCGAGGAGATCAGCTCGCCGGCGATCGACTCGCTCAGCAGCGCATCGTCCTGCGCCTCGTCGCGCAACTCCTCGAAGCGGGGTACGAGGTCGTGCGTCACGGGGTCGAGGATCGCGAACTCCTCCTCGATCCCGACGGTGGCGTCCGTCGACGCCGCGAAGGCCAGCTCGGCCCCGTCAAGGTCCAGATCCGAGCTCACGACAGGTAGAAGTACAGCGCATGCAGCAGGTCGACGGCAGGGCTGGACGTGTGCACGGTCACATCCTGGGGCACCTGGAGCAGCGCGTCGGAGTAGTTGAAGATGATCCGCACGCCCGCTCCGACGAGCTGGTCGGCCAGCGGCTGGGCGGCGACCGTCGGCACCGCGAGCACCCCGACGACGATGCCCTCGTCCTCCACGACCTGGCTGAGGTCCTGGACATCGCGGACCTTCTGACCCCCGACCTTCGACCCGACCTTGCGCGTGTCCGCATCGAAGATCGCCACGACGTTGAACCCGTGGTCGGCGAAGATGTCCGACGAGGCGATCGCCTTGCCCAGATGCCCCGCACCGAACAGCGCGATGTTGTGCTGGCCACCGGTCTGCAGGATGCGCCGGATCTGGGTGACGAGCGAGTCGACGTTGTATCCGACCCCTCGCTTGCCGAACTTCCCGAAGCCCGACAGGTCACGCCGGATCTGCGTGGAGTTCACGTGCGTGTAGTCCGAGAGCTCCTTCGAGGAAATCGTCTCCCGGCCCATCTTCTTGGCCTGGGTGAGGACCTGGAGGTAACGCGACAGCCGCGCCGCGACGCCGAGCGACAGCCGCGCGACGGGCGGCTCGCCATCGACGCCGTCCGCGTCTGCGCGCTCGATCTCCCCGATACTCATCGTTCGGTCGACTCTACCGTTCGCAGGCGCAGCGACAGGTCGGCTGCGTCCACCGCGAAGTCGTAGAGCTCACGGCCGTCGAGCGCGATCACGGGAATGCGCTCCAGGTAGCGGGCGTGCAGCGCGTCGTCGGACTCGATGTCGACGACGTCCAGCGAGAACTCCTGCTCAGAGCGCAGTTCGCGCAGATCGCCGAGCGCCACGGTGCAGAGGTGACAGCCTGGGCGCACATACACGGTCACCGTCGCCGTCACAGTCCGCGTTCCCCGGTCGCGAAGGCTTCGAGCGCGAGCGCCCCGGCCGGATCGAGCGCCTCCTCCGCGAGCGCCGCGAGCGCGATCATCGCCGCGTTGTCGGTGCAGAGCTCCGGCGCGGGCGTGTGCGTCACCGCCCCGAGCGTGGTGAGCCGGTCGCGGAGCGGGCCATTGGCCGCGACGCCGCCGCCGATCGCGAGGCGATCCAGCCCGGTCTGCTCCAGCGCACGCGTCACGCGCTGGGAGAGCGCGTCGACGATCGCCTCCTGGAACGAGGCGGCGAGGTCCGCCCTACGCCGCTCGGCCTCTTGGTCGCCCAGGTCGCGGAGGGTGTAGAGGAGCGCGGTCTTCAGCCCCGCAAAGCTGAAGTCGAGGCCGGGAACCCCGGCGGCACGCGGGAAGTCGTAGGCCTGCGGGTCGCCGTCTCGCGCCAGCCGCTGGAGGTGCGGACCGCCGGGGAACGGCAGGCCCAGCATGCGAGCGCCCTTGTCGAACGCCTCACCGGCGGCGTCGTCGAGCGTCGCACCGAGGACCTCGAAGCCTCGGCGCTCCTCGACGCGCGCGAGGAACGTGTGCCCGCCGCTGGCGATCAGGCAGACGAATGGCGGCTCGAACGGATCGGGCGCCGCGAAGTTCGCGGCCACATGACCCTGAAGGTGGTCCACCGCGATCAGCGGCAGCCCGCGCGAGGCGGCGATCGCCTTCGCGCTGGCCACGCCGACGAGCAGCGCGCCGACGAGGCCCGGGCCGGCGGTGACCGCCACGGCGTCCACGTCGTCAAGGGTCGCGTCCGCCCCGCGCAGCGCATCCTCGATCACCACGTCCATCAGCTCGAGGTGCTGACGCGCGGCGATCTCCGGGACGACGCCACCGAAGCGGTCGTGCACCACCTGTGAGGAGACGACGTTCGAGCGGACCTCGCCCGCGTGCGTGACGACGGCGGCACAGGTGTCGTCGCAGCTCGTCTCGATGCCCAGGACCACGCCGGCGCCACTCACGTGGGCGCCACCGGCCCGGGATTCGGCACGTCGTCCAGCCGACCCTCGAGGGTCGCGGGCGTGCGCCACATGATCAGGGCGTCCTCGCCGTTGTCCTGGTAGTAGCGGCGGCGCGTCCCCGCGGCGAGGAACCCGAACCGCTCGTACAGCGCGATCGCGGCATGGTTCGAGGGGCGCACCTCGAGCGTCATGCGCGCGTCCTCGCCGAGACGGCCGATGAGGTTCTCCAGCAGCGCCGTCGCGATGCCCCTGCGCAGCTCCCGAGGGTCGACCGCCACGTTCATGATGTGCCAGACCTCCTCGTAGCGCGAGCAGATCACGTAGCCGGTGAGCGCCCCGTCACGGCGAACCGCGAGGCACTGACCCCCGGGCTTGCTGAGCTCGAGCACGAACATGGCGAGGGACCACGGGGTCGGGAAGGCGCGGCGCTCGATCGCGATCACCTGCGGCAGGTCCGCGTAGGTCAGGCGGCGGATGTCGAGGGCGACGTCGGTCACGGCCCGGCTGCCACGCGTCGATGGTGAATCTCCGCGTCCGGAAGGCGCACGTAATCTGGGACGAGCGTAGCGACGGGAACAGCCGTCGCCGCCGCCGCGAGCCGGACGAGCGGCCCGCCTCCGACGCGATGGCGCGGGTCATCGTCCGGCGGGACCTCGATCCCGCCCGACTCGAGCTCGGAGCGGTAGCGCACGGCGCCGTCGCCGACGCCGAGCCATCCGGGCCCGGCCAGCCCGGCGAGCGCCTCTGGGTCGACGCCGACCGCGGCGGGCACGGTCGCGGCGCCGGCGGCGAAGGGCGCTGCGAACGCCTCTCCGCGGCGGGCGTCGAGCACCGCGAGGACGTCACGCGTCGTCACAACGCCGCGCGCGAGCGCGGCGAGCGTGGACACCGTGACGGTCTCGACCCCGCGCGCCTGGCCGAGTGCCCGCGCGGTCGCCACGCCGATCCTCAGCCCCGTGAAGCTCCCCGGCCCGACGCCCACGCCGATGCGATCAAGGTCCCCCCACCTCGCGCCGGCCTCCGCGAGTGCCTCCTCGCAGAGCGCGAGCAGCCGCTGCGTGTGACGCGGCCGCGCCCCGGCCTGGGGATCGTCACGGCGCTCGATCGGCGCTTGCCCGGTGGCGAGCAGGCCGACGACGGTCGCCTGGGTCGCGGTGTCGAACGCGAGGACGAGGCTCATGCGGTCGTCGCCGCGCGCTCGATCGTGACGATCCGGCGCTCCGGCCCGTCGTGCTCGAGCCGCACCCGCGCGACGACGCGCGCGCCGCTGAGCGGCGTGCCGTCGGCCTCGGGCCACTCGACGAACGCCACGCGATCGGGGCCGAACTCGTCCTCGAGCAGCTCCGGATCACCCGGCGCTGCGCCGGCGAGGCGGTACAGGTCGAGGTGCGAGACGGGGAGCCGGCCGCCCTCGTAGCGCCGTGCGATCGTGAACGTCGGGCTCGTGACCCGCCCGGTCACGCCCAGTGCGCGGCAGGCTCCGCGCACGAACGTCGTCTTCCCCGCCCCGAGCTCCCCGGAAACCAGGACGACGTCGCCGGCGCGAAGCCTCCCGGCGACGTCGGCCGCCAGCGCCTCGGTCTCCTCGGGGCCTGCGGTCACGTGCCGTGCCACGCTCGCGGACGCCTGCATCAGAAGAGCCCGAGCTGCGGCTGCGGCGCGTCCGGGTCCGCGGCCGGCACCGGAGGCTCGGGCGCGGGGGCCTGCGCCGGCGCCTGCTCCCGCTCGAGCGCGGCGCGCGCCTCGGCGATCGAAGCCTCGTCCGGCTGCGCGACCGCTTCGGGCTGCGGAGGAGGACCCTGCGCGAGCAGCGCGGGGATCAGCGCAAGGTCGCCGGCGAGGACCGAGCGGTTGGCGGGCGTGTACAGCGCAGCGGCGGGATGCAGCACGGGCAGCAGGCGCACCGCCCGCGGGCCGATCGTCCGCACCTCCACCTGACCGCGAATCCGCGTGATCGAGGTCTGGTCCTCACGCAGGAGCCGCGTGGCGAAGTTCCCGAGCGTGACGACGACCGTCGGCTGGATCAGCTCGAGCTGCCGGTAGAGCCAGCGCGAGCAGTTGGCGATCTCCGGCGTGGTCGGGTTGCGATTGTCCGGCGGCCGGCACTTGAGAACGTTGGCGATGAACACGTCCTCGCGCGCGATCCCGACCTCTCCCAGCAGCTGTGTCAGCAGCTTGCCCGCGCGGCCGACGAACGGGACCCCGTCGCGATCCTCGTCGCTCCCCGGTGCCTCCCCGATGAAGAGGAGGTCCGCATCCGCGTTGCCGGCGCCGAAGACGACCTGCGTCCGGGTCTGCGCGAGCTGCGGGCACAGGACGCAGGAGCGGGCCTCACGGTAGACGTCCGCCAGCATCTCGCGGCGTGCCTCAGCGGTGTCCGGGACGGCCATCCGGCGCGATGCTACCGGCCCTCCGGCGCCCGCCGTCCTGGGTGATACCGTTCCGGATGACGGGGCCGTCACCTTTCGGGCCGGACCCCGAATCCGATTGGACTTCGCAAGCACACCTCAGACCGCGACCGGTATCCCAATGGGGAACTGGACCGACACCACTCCACGCATCGCCATCATCGGCGCAGGCCGTCTTGGAACGGCGCTCGTCGCTGCGCTCCAGGCCGCCGGCCTGCGCGTCTCGGGGCCGCACGGCCGCGGCTCGGACGGCGCCGGTGCGGATGCGGTCCTGCTCTGCGTGCCCGACGCGCAGATCCCGGTCGCCGCGGCCGCGGTCAGGCCGGGAACGCTCGTCGGCCACTGCTCGGGCGCGACGGGTCTCGGCGCGCTCGCCGGTCACGAGGCGTTCGGTCTGCACCCGCTGATGACCGTCACCGGCGACGGCGCCGTGTTCGCCGGCGCCGGCTGCGCCATCGCCGGCACGACCGACCGCTCGCTCGCGCTCGCGCGGGGCCTCGCGATCGCCCTCGGGATGACGCCGTTCGAGATCGCCGACGAGGACCGGGCGGCCTACCACGCGGCCGCCTCGGTGGCGTCGAACCTGCTCGTCGCGCTCGAAGGCGCGGCGGAGCGCCTTGCGGCGACTGCGGGCGTTCCGCGTGAGGCCCTCGCCCCGCTCGTTCGTGCCAGTGCGGACAACTGGGCCCGGCATGGCGCGCGTCGCGCGCTCACCGGCCCGATCACCCGCGGTGACGAGGCGACCGTCGCGCTGCAGCGCGAGGCGATCGCCGATCGTGCGCCCGACCTCGTTCCCCTCTTCGACGTCCTCGGTGCGCAGGCCCGCACGCTCGCCGAGCGCCCCGAGCCCGCGCCGCCGCGGATCACGCGCACGATCGACGGGGTGCGGGTGCTGCTCGACGAGGCGCGCCGCCACGGCCGCACGATCGGGCTCGTCCCGACGATGGGGGCGCTGCACGACGGGCACCTCGCCCTGATCGCCCGCGCGCGCGCCGACCACGACGTCGTGGTCGTGTCGGTCTTCGTGAACCCCACGCAGTTCAACGACGCCGCCGACCTTGCCGCCTACCCGCGCGGCGAGGAGCGCGACGCCGCGCTCGCGTTCGCCGCCGGGGCCGACCTGCTCTTCGCGCCCGCGCCCTCCGAGGTGTACCCGGGCGGCTTCGCCACCACCGTCACGGTCAGTGGCCCGCTCACGCACACGCTCGAGGGTGAGCACCGCGGCAGCGGCCACTTCGACGGCGTGACGACGGTCGTCGCCAAGCTGCTCACGATCGTCGGACCGGACGCGGCCTACTTCGGCCAGAAGGACGCCCAGCAGCTCGCGGTCGTTCGGCGGATGGCCGCGGACCTCGACCTGCGCACGCGGATCGTCGCCTGCCCGACCGTGAGGGATGCGGACGGGCTCGCGCTCTCCAGCCGCAACACCCACCTGTCGGACGCCGGGCGCGCCCGCGCGCTGTCGCTGTCACGCACGCTGCAGCAGGTCGCCGCGGCGATCGGCGCCGGTGAGCTGCGCGACGGCGCCGCGGTCACGGAGGCCGGGCTTGCCGCGCTCCGCACCGGCGGGGCTGAGCCCGAGTACTTCGCCGCCGTCGACCCCGAGACGCTCGAGCCGGTGCTCGAGGTCGCGGGCGACGTCCTGCTGGTCACCGCGGCGCACGTCGAGAACGTGCGCCTGATCGACAATCTCACTGCGAGCGCCGCTGCGCCCTCAGACACTGCCGGTTCCTCCACCATCGATGCCCGGGCGGCGACCGCGGACGCGGCGTCGACCCATGCGACCTAGGAGAATCTGATGTCCTCGATGCCCTCGAACATGCCGGTCCCCTCCGACGCCTCGACGCTGCCGATGACGCTCCCGCGACTGCAGGAGAAGAAGCGCATGCGCGAGCCCATCGTCATGGTCACGGCCTACGACTACCCCAGCGCGCTCGCCGCCGAGGCCGCCGCCGTCGACCTCGTCCTGATCGGTGACTCCGGCGCGATGACCGTGCTCGGGTACCCGTCGACCGTCGCGGTGGAACTCGACGAGCTGCTCGTCCTGGCGCGTGCCGTGCGGCGGGGGCTGAAGACCCCGTTCCTCGTCGGCGACCTGCCGTTCGGGTCCTACGAGGTCAGCGATGAGCAGGCCGTGCAGACCGCGATGCGGTTCATCAAGGAGGCCGGCTGCGACGCGGTGAAGCTCGAGGGCGGCGGCGAGACGCCGGTCGCCCGTGCCCGCGCGATCGTGCGAGCGGGGATTCCCGTGATGGGCCACGTCGGGCTCACGCCGCAGACGTCGACGGCGCTCGGCGGCTACAAGGCGCAGGGTCGCAGCGCCGCGGCGGCGAACCGGATCGCGCGCGAGGCGCTGGCACTCCAGGAGGCAGGCTGTTTCTCGCTCGTCTTCGAGGCGATCCCGTCAGCGGTCGCGCAGGAGCTGATGCCGCACCTGAGCGTGCCGGTGATCGGCATCGGCGCCGGCCCGTCGGTGGACGGCCAGGTGCTCGTGTTCCACGATCTGCTCGGTATCCGCGAGGGCCTCGGCGCGCGATTCGTGAAGCGCTACGCGAACCTCCTGGACGACATGATCGCCGGCGTCGCCGCCTACGCGCGCGATGTCCGCGACCGGACCTATCCGGGGCCGGAGCACGGGTACTCGATCGACGAGTCGGAGCTCGAGGACTTCCGCGCGACGCTCGCCGAGCACGACCCGGGGATCGCGCACCCCGTCTGAGTCGCTAGGCCAGAGGCGCGCGGAACTCGATCTCGCGCAGCACCTTCGCGGGCGCTCCCGCGGCGATCGTGCCGGCCGGAAGATCGGTCGTCACGACGCTGTTCGCGCCGACCACGCAGCGATCGCCGATCGTGACGCCGCTCGTCACCACGACGTTCGCGCCGAGCCACACGTTCTGCCCCAGCCTGGTCGGGCCCTTCGAGCTGAAACCCTGCCAGGTCACGGGCCTCGTGGGATCGTCGAAGTTGTGGTTGCCGTCGGTGATCATGCAGCCGTTGGCGGCCATGCAGTGATCACCGATCTCGACGAGGTCGGTGGCGGCGACCATGACGCCCTGATTCAGGAACACGCCGTCACCGATCCGGATGCGCCCGCTCTCCCCGCCAGTGATCCAGACGTTCGGCTCCAGCAGCGTGCCCTCGCCGATCTCGAGCCGGCCATCGCGGAACAGCTCGAGCGCGTCGCCGTTGAGCGGGGCCTTGAAGAATGCGCGGCGGGCCGCGAACTCGCGATGCAGCGCGACACGGTTCCACGGCAGCAGGGCACGCTGGTACCAGCGCCACTTCTGCGCCCAGAGCTTCGCATCGGCGCGGTTCACGACGGTGACCGCCCTCAGGCGGCGGCCTTCTCGGCGGTCGCCTTCGCCTTGGCCTTCGCGGGCTTGCGCGGGGCGGCGGTGCGCCGGGCCTTCGGCGCGGACGGCGTGACCAGCTCGGCCAGGAACTCCCCGGTATAGGAGCCGGGTGTGCCCGCGACGTCCTCGGGAGTGCCCTGGGCAACGACCATGCCTCCCTCCTCTCCCCCTTCGGGCCCCATGTCGATCACGCTGTCGGCCGTCTTGATGACGTCGAGGTTGTGCTCGATCACGACGATGGAGTTCCCGGCGTCGACGAGCCGGTGCAGCACGTCGAGCAGGCGCTGCACGTCCGCGAAATGCAGGCCCGTCGTCGGTTCGTCGAGGATGTAGAGGGTGCGGCCGGTCGCGACCTTCGAGAGCTCGGTCGCGAGCTTCACGCGCTGGGCCTCACCGCCGGAGAGCGTCGTGGCCGGCTGTCCCAGGCGGATGTAGCCGAGGCCGACGTCGTTGAGCGTCACGAGGCGCCGGTGGATCTTCGGGATGTGCTTGAAGAAGTCGACCGCCTCCTCGACCGGCATGTCGAGCACGTCCGCGATCGTCTTGCCCTTGAAGCGGATGTCCAGCGTCTCGCGGTTGTAGCGCTTGCCGTGGCACTGCTCGCACGGCACGTAGACGTCGGGCAGGAAGTGCATCTCGATCTTGATCTGGCCGTCGCCCTTGCAGACCTCGCAGCGCCCGCCCTTGACGTTGAAGGAGAAGCGCCCCGGCTTGTAGCCCCGCGCCCGCGCCTCCTGCGTCTTGCTGAAGATGTCGCGGATGACGTCGAACAGTCCGGTGTAGGTCGCGGGGTTCGACCGCGGCGTACGCCCGATCGGGGACTGGTCCACCTGGATGATCTTGTCGAGCTGGTCGAGGCCCAGGACCGCTGTATGCGCTCCTGGGCGCTGGCGCGCTCGATGCAGACGGTTGGCGACCGCCTTGAAGAGCACCTCGTTGACGAGCGTGGACTTGCCGGAGCCCGACACGCCGGTCACGCACGTCATCACGCCGAGCGGGACCTTCACGTCCACCGAGCGCAGGTTGTTCTGACGGGCGCCGCGGATCTCGAGCCGGCCGGACGGCTTGCGTCGCCTCGCCGGGACCTCGACCACGCGGGTGCCGCGCAGGAACTGACCGGTCAGCGACTCGCGGACCTTCTCCACCTGCGCCGCGGTGCCCTGTGCCACGATGCGCCCGCCGTGCTCCCCTGCGCCCGGGCCCATGTCCACGAGGTGGTCGGCCGCGCGCATCGTCTGCTCGTCGTGCTCGACGACGAGCACCGTGTTGCCCAGGTCGCGCAGCCGCTCGAGTGTGCCGATCAGCTTCGAATTGTCGCGCTGGTGCAGGCCGATCGACGGCTCGTCAAGGACGTAGAGCACGCCCACGAGCGCCGAGCCGATCTGCGTCGCAAGGCGTATGCGCTGGGCCTCGCCGCCGGACAGCGTGGCAGCGGCGCGGTTCAGCGACAGGTAGCCGATCCCCACGTCCTCCAGGAAGCGCAGCCGCTCCTCGATCTCGCGGAAGACGAGCCGCGCGATGTGACGCTCGGTCTCCGTCAGCACCACCTCGTCGAGCCAGCGGCGAGCCTGGCGCACCGAGAGCGCCGTGAACTCGTGGATCGCCATCCCGCCGACGAGGACCGCGCGAGACTCGGGCCGCAGGCGCGAGCCCTTGCACGCCGGGCAGGGGACGACCGCCATGAACTCCTCGATGCGCTCGCGCATCGTGTCGGAGTCCGTCTCGCGGAAGCGGCGCTCGAGGTTCGGGACGATCCCCTCGAACCGGGTCGAGTAGGAGCGCGTGCGGCCGTAACGGTTCCTGTAGGTGACGACGACGCGCTCGCCGCCGGTGCCGTCGAGGAACAGGGCGCGGTGCTCGGGCGGCAGGTCCTGCCACGGAGTGTCGAGATCGACGTCGTACTGCTCGGCCAGCGCCAGCGTGATCTGCCCGTAGTACTGCGAGGCGCTCGATGCCCACGGCGCCAGCGCGCCCTCGCCGATCGAGAGCGTCGGATCCGGCACCACGAGCTCGGGGTCGATCTCCATCTGGGAGCCGAGCCCCGTGCAGCGCTCGCACGCCCCGTGCGGTGAGTTGAACGAGAAGATCCGCGGCTCGAGCTCCGGCATCGACGTGCCGCACTTCAGGCAGGCGAACTTCTCCGAGAACGTCAGGACCTGCGCGGCCTGATCGTCGCCCTCGCGCGGGACGATCTCCACCTCGACGATCCCGTCAGCAAGCCCGACGGCGGTCTCGATCGAGTCCGCGAGCCGCTTGCGCAGGTCGGGCCGCATCACCAGGCGGTCCACGACGACCGAGATGTCGTGCTTGAACTTCTTGTCGAGCTCGATCGTCCTCGTCGAGCTGGCGCAGCTCGCCGTTGACCTTCGCGCGAGCGAAGCCGTCCGTCCGCAGCTCGTCGAAGAGCTTTCCGTACTCGCCCTTGCGGCCGCGGACGACCGGGGACAGCACCATGAAGCGCGTGCCCTCCGCGAGCTCCATCACCTGATCGATGATCTGCTCGGTCGACTGCCCCGCGATCGGCGCGCCGCAGTTGGCGCAGTGCGGATGGCCGACGCGTGACCACAGCAGGCGCAGGTAGTCGTAGATCTCCGTGACGGTGCCGACCGTCGAGCGCGGGTTGCGCGAGGTCGTCTTCTGGTCGATCGAGATCGCCGGCGACAGCCCCTCGATCGAGTCGACGTCCGGCTTGTCCATCTGGCCCAGGAACTGGCGCGCGTAGGCGCTCAGCGACTCGACATAGCGGCGCTGGCCCTCGGCGTAGATCGTGTCGAAGGCGAGCGACGACTTCCCCGAACCGGACAGCCCGGTGATGACCACCAGCGCGTCGCGCGGCAGCTCGAGGGAGACGTTCTTCAGATTGTGTTCACGAGCGCCGGAGACGACGATCGAGTTGGAGGGCGGCACCCCTTCGATGCTACAAGAGCGAACAGACGTTCGTCCTGGCCCGGCTCCCCCTAGAGCAGGCCCTCACGCGTCAGGAACGCCACCTGGTCCGCCGCGATCCGGGCCGCGAGGTCGCCGTGGAAGCCGCCGAAGTGATCGGCGTCGTAGCGATGAAGCTCCCCGCGCGGCGCCCGCGCCGCGAGCCGTTCGACGGCCGGGCCGTGAACGCTGACGTCCCGCTCGCCGAGGCCGACCCAGAGCGGGCAGGTCACCTTGCCCGCCTTGTTGACGGGGCGGATCGTCCCGACCGTCAGGAAGACGGCGGGTGAGATTTCATTGCGCCAGGGCGAATCGTCCGGAACGACCCCTGCGAAGCCGTCCGCCTCGCCCGGCAGCGTCATGGCAGCGTGGGTCCCCGGCCGGCCGGTGACCGGGATCAGCGTGTCGCGGCCTGCAGCGTCTGCGAGCGCGCGCGGGATGATCCAGGCGGTGAGCCTCGGCGGGGTGCCGAGTGCACGCCGCAGCCCGTCCACGAACGGGCACAGCACGATCGCGGCGGCGATGTCGTCGCTGCCCGCGGCGAGCGTCACGACGTGACCGCCCGAGAACGAGAAGCCCCACAGCACGATCCGCTCGGGGGCGACGCCCTCGAGCGTCCGGGCGAACGTCACGGCGCTGCGCCAGTCCTCGAGCTGGGCCCCGCGGCGAAAGCGCTGGCGCGGCGTGCCGCCGGAGTCACCGAGGTGGCGGTGATCGAAGACCACGACGTGGGCGCCGGCCGCAGCGAGCGCCTCGGCGTACAGCGGCAGCCCGTCGTGACGGGTGAGGCTGAAGCCGTGCGCCATGACGACGCAGGTCCCCGTCGCGCTCGGTGTCCGCGGCGCGTAATGCCACGCGGCGCAGCGCTCACCCCCCGACGTGAAGGAGGTCTCGACGCGTCCGGGCGTCTCGGTCTGGGCGTCGGTGGAGGCCATGGCGGACGAGTCTCGCAGATGCCCGGCGGCGCGCCACGCCGTCCCCGCGGCGAGAATGTCCCGGTGCGCATGCCCTCACTCGCCGCAGCACTGTGCGGTCTCCTGCTGTGCGCGGCGGTGCCCGCCGTGAGCCCGGCAGCGCGCCCGGCAGCCGCTGGAGGGCGCGCCACCACCGTCTGGGCCGTCGGCGACGCCGAGAACAGCGCTCGGGCTCGGGCGCTCGCCGCGCTCGTGCGCCGCGAGCGTCCCGGCCGGCTGCTCTACCTCGGCGACGTCTACGAGACCGGGACCGCACGTGAGTTCCGGCAGGGCTACGACGTGCTCTACGGCTCACTCGCGCGCCGGACGATCCCGACCCCGGGCAACCACGAGTGGGGCAACCGCGACCTCGGATACCGGCCCTACTGGCGCGCCGAGCTCGGGCGGCCGATGCCCGACTGGCACCGGCACACGCTCCCCGGCGGCTGGCAGGTGCTGTCGCTCAACAGCGAGGCGCCGCACGGCGCGGGCTCCCCGCAGGCCCGCTGGCTCGCGCAGGCCGTGCGCCGCCCCGGAACCTGCCGGATCGCGATCTGGCACAGGCCGCGCTGGAGCAGCGGCTGGCACGGCGACCAGGCCGACATGACGGCGCTGTGGAGCGGGCTGCGCGGCCACGCCCGGATCGTCCTCTCCGGCCACGATCACGACCTGCAGCGGTTCGCCGACCGCGACGGCCTGCGCCAGATCGTCTCCGGCGGCGGCGGGCGGCCGAACATCCCCGTGCCGCGCGGGTCCCGGGCGAAGCTCCGCTTCGTCAACCGGACCACCCCGGGTGGTGCGCGCCTCGTCCTGACCCGCGGCCGCGCGACGATCGAGATGGTGGCCGCGAGCGGCCGCGTGCTGGACCGCAGCGTCGTGACCTGCCGGCCTGTCGGCTGAGCTCAGTCGCCGAGGCCGGCGGCCGCCTCGTCGAGCAGCCGCGCGGCGTCACTGCCGGGGAAGCTCTCGCGCAGCTCGCGCTCCGCGTCGGCGCGCGGCACGGCGCGCATCACGAGGTCGAGTGCGACGAGGCGCGCCCCGTCATCCTGCGGGACCGGCTGGGGCTCATCCGCGGCGGGCTCGGGCTCCGGCGCCGGTGGAGCGAGGCGTCAGAGCGCTGCCGTGCAGGTCATGCACAGCGGCACGGGCGCGGGCGACCTCGCCGCGCAGCCGGGCCGCAGTCCCCCGCACGCTCTCCTCGAGCTGCGCGAGCTCGCGCTCCACCACATCCAGGCGCTCAAGCGCGTCCGCGCGGCTGTCGTCTGCCGAGGTGCTCATCGGCGCCGCAGCCTACGCGAGCCGGGCGCGGCCCTGCTCCACCACGACGAGCCCATCGCGGACGAGCCCATCGAGCGCCGGTCGCAGGCGACGCTCGGGAATCGCATCCGGGAGGCCGTCGCCGGCGGCCAGCGCGGCGACGATCCGGCCGCGGACCCAGCGGGTCGAGTCCTCGAACCGCTCGCGTGTCCCTCCTGCTGCGCGTGCGGCGACGACGACGCTCCCGCGCGAGGCACACCAGGCCGCGACCGGGCAGGCCTCGCAGCGCACCGTCCGGGCGCCGCAGACCGTCGCCCCGAGCTCCATCATCGCCTGGTTCCAGTCATGCGCGCGGCCCGCGGGCAGCAGATTCTCCGGGGACCCGCGGCCCAGCCGGCCGGCGACACGGCGCACGTTCGTGTCGACGGCGGCGACCTGCTCCCCGAACGCGAACGACGCGACCGCGGCTGCGGTGTACGGCCCCACCCCCGGCAGCCCGCGCAGTCCGGCCGCCGTCCGCGGCCAGCCGTCGCGGGCGACCGTGCGGCACGCCTCGTGCAGCCGCACGGCGCGGGTGTTGTAGCCGAGGCCGACCCAGGCGGCGAGGACGTCGGCGCGTTCGGCATCGGCGAGCGCGCCCTCATCCGGCCAGCGCTCGAGCCAGGCCTCGAACCGCGGGACGACCCGCGCGACCTGCGTCTGCTGGAGCATCACCTCCGAGACGAGGATCGCGTAGGGATCGCCGGTGCGCCGCCACGGCAGGTCCCGGTGCTCGCGGGCGTACCACTCGAGCAGCGCGTCGTGCACGCGCCGCTCAGTCCTCGGCGATGGCCTCGAGGCCCATCGACCTCACGGCCTCCAGCTCGCGGCGCAGATCCCGCAGCTCGTCGCGCAGCCGGGCGGCGTACTCGAAGCGCAGCTCGTCGGCGGCGACCAGCATCTCCTCCTCGAGCTCGACGATCGTGCGCTCCAGCTCGGTCGGCGCCATGTCCTTCGTCTTGATCCGCTCGCCGCGGCGCCGCCGCTTGGGCGTCTTGCTGTCGGACGTGAGGAACTCGGCGATGTCGCTCACGCCCTTCACGATCGACGCGGCGGTGATGCCGTGCTCCTCGTTGTAGGCGAGCTGGATCGCGCGGCGGCGGTCGGTCTCCGACAACGCCGAGCGCATCGCGGCGGTCTCCTTGTCGGCGTACATGAGCACCGTGCCGTCGACGTTGCGCGCCGCGCGGCCGATCGTCTGGATCAGGGACGTCTCCCCGCGCAGAAAGCCCTCCTTGTCGGCGTCGAGGATCGCGACGAGCGACACCTCCGGAAGGTCGAGTCCCTCGCGCAGGAGGTTCACGCCGACGAGCACGTCGTACTCCCCGAGCCGCAGGTCACGGATGATCTGGATGCGCTCGAGCGTGTCGACCTCGCTGTGGAGGTAGCGGACGCGGAACCCCATCTCGAGCAGGTAGTCGGTCAGGTCCTCGCTCATCTTCTTCGTCAGCGTGGTGACGAGGACCCGCTCGTTGCGATCGACGCGAGAGCGCACCTCGTTCATCAGGTCGTCGATCTGGCCCTTCGTCTCGCGGACCTCGACCTGCGGGTCCACGATGCCGGTCGGCCGCACGATCTGCTCGACGATCCGCGTCGCGCGCGAACGTTCGAACGTCCCCGGCGTCGCCGACAGGAAGACGATGGTCGGGGTGATCGAGAGAAACTCGTCGAAGGTCTGCGGGCGGTTGTCGAGCGCGCTCGGCAGGCGAAAGCCGTAGTCGACGAGGGTGTTCTTGCGGCTGCGGTCGCCGTCGTACATCGCGCCGATCTGCGGGACCGTCTGGTGCGACTCGTCCAGGAAGCAGACGAAGTCGTCGGGGAAGTAGTCGATCAGGCAGTAGGGCCTGTCGCCAGGCTTGCGTCCGTCGAGGATCCGCGAGTAGTTCTCGATGCCGTTGCAGAAGCCCATCTCCCGCAGCATCTCCATGTCGTACTGGGTGCGCTGGCGCAGCCGGTGGGCCTCGAGCTGCTTGCCCTCGGCGTCGAGCTCGGCGCAGCGGACGTTCAGCTCCGCGCCGATCTCCTCGACCGCGCGGTCCATCACGCCGTCCTTGACGTTGTAGTGCGTCGCGGGCCAGACGGCGATGTGCTCCAGGTCGTCCTTCGAGCAGCTCGCCGGTGAGCGGGTCGAACTGCTGCAGGCGCTCGACCTCGTCACCGAAGAGCGTCGCGCGGTACGCCGTCTCGGCATCCGCGGGGAACACCTCGAGCGCCTCGCCGCGCACGCGGAACGTGCCGCGGCCGAGTGCGACGTCGTTGCGGGTGTACTGGATCGAGACGAGCTTGCGCAGCAGCTCGTCGCGATCGATCTCCTCGCCGCGGCGCAGGATCTGCACGTTCGCGTCGTACGTCTCCGGCGAGCCCATGCCGTAGATCGCGGACACCGAGGCGACGATGATCACGTCGCGGCGCGCGAACAACGCGGCGGTCGCGGCGTGGCGCAGGCGGTCGACCTCCTGGTTGATCGCCGAGTCCTTCTCGATGTAGAGGTCCTTGCTCGGGACGTACGCCTCGGGCTGGTAGTAGTCGTAGTAGCTGACGAAGTACTCGACCGCGTTGTCCGGGAAGAACATCCGGAACTCGTTGCAGAGCTGGGCGGCGAGCGTCTTGTTGTGCGCCATCACCAGCGCCGGCCGCTGCAGCCGCTCGATCGTCGCCGCCATGGTCATCGTCTTGCCGGTTCCCGTCGCGCCGAGCAGCGTCGTGAACCGCTCCCCCGCGGTCACCGCCGCCGAGATCTCGTCGATCGCCCGCGGCTGATCGGCAGTGGGCGTGAAGGCGCTGTCGAGGCGAAACGCGGGCACACCCCAAGACTAGAACTCCCATCCCCCGGACCGGGGAGCACGCCGTCCCTACAAGCCCAGCTCGTGCTTGTACTTGGCCCGTGTACTCCCGCCGGACCCGCAGAACCTTCTCCACGTAGGCCTTCGTCTCCGGATACGGGATGTCCGCGACGCGCAGCGAAGCCCCGCCCCACTCGTCCGCCTTGCCCGGTCCGGCGTTGTACGCCGCCAGAGCAGCGGCCACGTCCCCGTCATAGCGGTCGAGCAGTTCCCGCAGGAGGTAGGAGCCGTACGCGATGTTGACCTGCGGCGTCGCCAGATCCTCGAGCACGAATGCGGTGCCGCCGGACCGCTTGGCGATGCCCTGCGCGGTGTCCGGCGTGATCTGCATCAGGCCCTCCGCCCCGGCGCTCGACGTGCGCCCGGGGACGAACCGCGACTCGGCGTAGATGACGGCGGCGATCAGCGCGGGATCAAGGCCCTTGTCGGCGGCCTGCTGGCGAATGATGTCCTCGTGCCGCAGCGGCAGCCCGATCTCCTTGACGGCGTGGTGGAACGCTCCCCAGAGCAGCGCGACGAGCGCTCCGGCGAGCAGCAGGCCGACGATGCCCCAGCGCAGACGGCGCCGGCCCTGGAGTGTCCGCGCGCGCTGGGCGGCACGCGTGCGGACGGGTCGGGCGGCGGTCTGCGTGCGTTGGGTCATCGGCGCAGTCGCCTGAGGATGACGGTCAGGTCGGACTGGAGATCTTCGACGCTGCCGTCGTTGCGCACGACGTAGGTGGCGCGGGCCGCCTTCTCGTCCTGGGTGAGCTGGCGGGCGGCACGCTCGTCGACGGCTTCGTGCCCACGATCGGCAGCGCGCGCGGAGCGAATCCGCTCGTCGGCGATGACGGCGATCGTCGCGTCGTAGGCGGCGTCCATCCCTGCTTCGAACAGCAGCGGCGTCTCGACGACGGCGGCGGCCGGCGGCGGCTCGGTGCGCTCGGCCTCCTCGCGAAAGGCGATGACGCGCGCACCGACGAGTGGCCAGAGCAGTCCCTCGAGCCATGCGCGCTCCGCGGGATCCGCGAACGCCCGGCGGGCGATCGCGGCGCGGTCGACGACGCCGTCCGGCGCGACCTCAGCGCCCCAGCGGGTGACGACGGCGTTGCGCACCTCGTCGCTCGCATAGAGCTCGTGGACGACGGCGTCGGTGGAGAGCGTCGCCGCCCCGAGCCGCTCGAGCGCCGCGAGCGCCGTGGACTTCCCGGAGCCCAGGCCCCCGGTCAGTCCTACGAACGGGATCCTGGGCTCGGTGGTCAGTGCACTCGCCGGCCGATGCGTCAGGCCTGCTCAGGCTCCGCGGGAGCCTCTGCTGCGGGCTCCTCGGCGGGGGCCTCTGCTGCGGGCTCCTCCACAGGTGCCTCTGCCGCCGGCTCCTCGGCGGGCTGCCTCGGCTGCGGGCTCCTCGGCTGCGGGCTCCTCGGCGGGAACTTCGGCCTCGGCCTCGGCGGGTGCCTCGATCTCCGTCAGCACGACGTCCGCCTCGACGACGGCGCCGATGGCGGCCTCGTCGGCTGCGGCCTCGGCCTGCGCGACGGCCTCGCCCTCCGCGGTCAGCTCAGCATCCTGCGCGGCGATCGTGGGAGCGGGCGCCTCGGGGAAGACGTCATCGCTCAGGCCGAGCTCCGGCACGTCGTCCAGGTCGTCGGGACCGACGATCTCGCCGACGTGCGCCGACAGGATCTGGCCCTCGACGCGCTTGACGGACAGCGACAGGCGCCGGCGCTCGGAGTCGATCTCGAGGATCTTGACCTTGATCTCGTCGCCGGGGGCGACGATCTCACGCGGGTTCTCGACGTGGTGCGAGGCGAGCTCGGAGATGTGGACGAGGCCCTCGACGCCGTCGAGGATCTCGACGAACGCGCCGAACGTGACGACCTTCGTCACCTTGCCCTCGAGGTCGTCGCCGATCCGGTAGGTGTCGACGACGCGCTGCCACGGATCCGCCTGGGTCTGCTTGAGACCCAGCGAGATGCGCTGGCGATCGCGGTCGATGTCGAGCACCTTCACCTGGACGGTGTCGCCGATGTTGAGGATCTCGCTCGGGTGGTTGACGTGCGACCACGAGAGCTCGGAGATGTGGATCAGGCCGTCGATGCCGTTGAGATCCACGAACGCGCCGAAGTCGACGATGTTCGAGATCTGGCCCTCGACGACGAGACCGGGCTGCAGGCGATCCAGGATCTCCTGGCGCTGCTCCTTGCGCTCCTCCTCCAGCACCGCGCGGCGCGAGAGGACGACGTTGTTGCGCGAACGGTTGAGCTCGATGACCTTGCACTCGATCATCGTGTGCAGGAACTCGTCGAGGTTCGCAACGCGGCGGATGTCGACGAGCGACGCCGGCAGGAAGCCGCGCACGCCCAGGTCGATGATCAGGCCGCCCTTGACGACCTCGATGACGTGCCCCTCGACCGGCTCGCCGGACTCCGCGGCTGCCTCAATGCGGCGCCATGCCTTCTCGAAGCGCGCGCGCTTCTTGGACATGATCAGGCGACCGTCCTGATCCTCCTTGATGAGGACCAGCGCGTCGACCTCCTCGCCCATCTCGACCTCGTCATGCGGGTCGACGTTCTTGCGGATGGACAGCTCGTGCGAGGGGATGACCCCCTCGCTCTTGTAGCCGATGTCGACGAGGATCTCGTCCTTGTCGATGCGCACGACGTGGCCGGAGACGACCTCGCCCTCCTTGAAGGAGGTGAACGTGGCGTCGTAGTTGGGGACGATCTGGCCGTTGACTTCGAGTAGCAGGCCGTCGCTACCGGGGACGACCTTCGCCTCAGGCGGGGCTTCGGTTGGAATGGTTGTCATTGGACCGGCAAGGGTAGCGCGATCGCCCCGGCCTAGAATCCCGCCGAAATGCCGGTCCGTGCGACGAAACGGGGCGCAGAGCGCTCCCCCCTGGCCGGCTCGGCCGACGTCATCGTCTGCGGGGCGTCGTTCGCCGGGCTCGACGGTCGCGCGTGAGCTCGCGGGCTCCGGCGCGGACGTGCTCCTGCTCGACCGCTACGAGATCGGCGAGCGCCAGACCTCGGCGTGCGCGGCGCCCGACAGCCTGGCTCGAGGCGACTCGGCCTTCAGTCCTCGATCCTGCAGACGTTCCCGGACCTCGTGATCCACACCCCGCTGCGGACGCTGCGCTGGGATCTGCCGTGGAGCTTCTCCACGTTCGACTACCGCGAGCTCTGCGAGCTGCTGTGGGACGCGTGCGGCGAGGCGCGCTTCGAGACGGCGACGGTGACCGGCCGCTCAGCGGGGGCGCACGAGGCCGATCGTCGTGCACACCGACCGCGGCGACCTGCAGGCGCCGCTCGTGGTCGATGCGCTCGGCTGGCGCCGCGTCCTGTCGACGGCGCCCGACGCGATCCAGCCGCCGAAGGCGACGCTCTCGCGCGGGCTCGAGGTGCACCCCGCGGCGACCGGCGAGGACTTCGAGTTGTGGCTCGATCCGCGCTACGTCCCCAAGGGTTACTCCTGGGCGTTCCCCGCCGGCGACGAGGTCCGCATCGGCGTCGGCTCGTTCGATCCGCGCGAACACGTGCGCGACCCGACGGTGCGGCTCGCGCGCGACATCGGCGTCCCGCCCGACGGGTTCCAGGGCAACTGGATCCCGCACAAGCTGCGCCGGGCCACCGAGGACGGCGTCTTCTTCGTCGGAGACAGCGCCGGCCACTGCATCCCCGCGACGGCCGAGGGCATCCGCCCCGCCTTCTACTTCGGAGCGATCTGCGGCCGCGAACTGGCGCATGGTGGTCGCGGGCAGGCAGGCGCGCGCGCAGGCGCTCGAGCGCTACGACTCGCGCTCGGAGGAGAAGCGCTACGCCTACCGCTCGATGCTGCGGGCGCAGCGGTTCGTCGGCCGCGCGACGCCGTATCCGCTGATGACGAGCGTCCTGGAGGCCGCCGGCAGGCCGCGCTCGGTGCGCCGCGCGTTCGGGCGCTACGGCGACATCTTCCCGCCGCCGAGCCCTGCGGCTGCGGGCGGCGGTCCCGAGCGCTCGCGCACGATCAGGTAGACCCCGACCGCGAGCAGCGCGATGCCGACCAGCTTGCCTGCGGTCAGCGGCTGGCGCGTCACGCCGAACAGGCCGAAGCGGTCGATGACGACCGAGGCGGTGAGCTGACCCGCGACGACCGCGGCGGTCACGCCGCCGGCGCCGAGGTGCCCGACGGCCACGATCGACGAGGTGACGACGGCGACGCCGAACGCGCCGCCGATCAGCGCCCACCAGGGGGCGCTCGAGATCTCACGCAGACCTCCGAACCCGCCACCCGCCACGGCGACGATCAGCGTGAGGATCATCAGGCCGACCGCGAAGTTCACGAACGCCGCCTGCCAGGTGCCGACATAGCGGCCGAGCATCCCGTTGACGGGCGCCTGCGCCCCGACCGCCGTCCCGGCGGCGACGACGAGGATGGCCGCCGTCGTGCGGTCCATCACTTCGCCTCCAGCCAGGTCCGGCCGGTGCCCGCGTCCACCGCCAGCGGCGGCTCGCGGTCCCCCCACGGCGCGAGCATCTCGCGCTCGGCGAGTGCGCGCACCGCGCCCGACTCCTCGGGAGGCCCCTCGAACAGCAGCTCGTCGTGGATCGTCAGGATCAGGCGCGTCTGCAGGCCCTCCTCGGCGAGCGCCCGGTGGGCGCCGATCATCGCGAGCTTCATCACGTCGGCGGCCGTGCCCTGGACGACGGTGTTGACGGCGAGCCGCTCGCCGAGCGAACGCACCTGGAAGTTGCGCGCCCGCAGCTCGGGAATCGTGCGCCGGCGGCCGAACAGCGTCGTCACGTAGCCCTCTCGGCGGCCTGCTCGATCGTCTGGGCCATGAACGCGGCGACGCGGTCGAACCGCGCGAGGTACGCATCGATGAAGACCTTGGCCTCCTCGCGCGGGATGTTGAGCCGGTCGGCGAGCCCGTAGTCGGTGAGGCCGTAGACGATCCCGTAGTTGATCATCTTGGCCTTCGACCGCATCCCGGCATCGATGTCCGCCTCGTCGACCTGGAAGACCTCGCGCGCCGTGGCCGTGTGGACGTCCTCGCCGCGGATGAAGATCTCCTTCAGCACCGGCTCGTCCGCGACGTGCGCGAGCACGCGCAGCTCGACCTGCGAGTAGTCGGCGGCGAGCAGCACGTGCCCCGGCGCCGCCTCGAAGCAGCCGCGGATCTCGCGGCCGAGCGGGGTGCGGACCGGGACGTTCTGCAGGTTCGGGTTCGTTGACGAGAGGCGCCCGGTGGAGGCGACCGCCTGAACGAACGTGGTGTGGATCCGGCTCTCCTGGTCGACGAGCGCGGGCAGCACGTCGAGGTAGGTCTTCGTGAGCTGGTTCAGCTCCCGCCAGCGCTCGATCAGCGGGATGATCTCGTGCTCGGTGCGGATGGACTGCAGCACGCGTGCGTCGGTCGAGAAACCCGTCTTCCCGCGGCGCTTCTTCGACAGCTCGAGCTTGTCGAAGAGGATCGCACCGAGCTGCTGCGGCGACCCGATCACGAACTCCTCGTCCGCCAGGTCCCAGATCCGCGCGCTCGAGCCCGGTGATCTCGTCGGCCACCCGCGCGCCGATCTCCCGCAGGCCGTCGATGTTCAGACGGACGCCGGCGACCTCCATGTCGCGCAGCACGCATACGAGCGGCAGCTCGATGCCGTCGAGCAGTTCCTCCTGCCCGCGCTCGGCGAGCTCCGCGCGCTGGAGCCCCGCGAGCTCCTGCGCGAGCACCGCATCGGAGGCGGGACCGTCGTCGAGCGCGGTCGCCAGGCCGCGCTCCTGGCAGAGCTCGGCGAAGGGGAACGCACGCCGGGCCGGGTCGAGCAGATACGCGGCGAGCAGGGTGTCGTGGGCGAGCCTGGGCGGGACGCTCCCGAGCGCCTTCGCGTCATGGGCGATGACGGGGCGCTCGCCGAGTGCGGCGACCAGCTCGTCCGGCGACGGCGACCTCACCCTCGATGACCTCGCCGCCGCAGGCGACGCCGAACGCCCAGAGCTGCTCACGGGCGAAGAGCTCACCCTCCGCCAGCGCGGGGGCGCGCACGGCGACCGCCAGGGGCGCCTCGCCGTCGCCGAGCCTGGCCGCGTCGGCCGGCGAGCCCGCGCGCAGGCGGGCGGCCACCTGCGTCTCGTCAGCGGCGGCCGCCGCGTCCTCGCCGAGCGCCTCCTCCAGCCGCCGCAGCGGGTCGCGCAGCTCGAATTCGCGGAAGGTCTCACGCAGACGCGAGCGGTCCGGCTCGCGCGCCGCCTCGGTCGTCGGGTCCAGCTCGATGCCCTCGACGTCGCGCTGCATCGTCGCGAGCACCTTGCTGACGCGCGCGTCGTCCGCGAACTCGCGCAGGTTCTGCTGGCGCTTGGCGCCGGAGACGTCGTCGACGTGCGCGAGCACCTCCTCGAGCGTGCCGAATCGCTGAAGCAGCTGCGCGGCGGTCTTGTCGCCGATGCCGGGGACACCGGGAATGTTGTCCGAGGTGTCGCCCTTGAGGCCGTAGAAGTCCGGGATCAGCTCGGGCGGGATCCCGTAGCGCTCGATCACGGCCTCGTGGTCGTACATCTTCGTCTCGGTGATGCCGCGCGCGGTCGCCATCACGCGCACGACGCCGTCCGGGTCGATGAGCTGGAACGCGTCCCGGTCCCCGGTCACGATCACGACGGGCACGGGCGGATCGGCGGTGCGCGCGCGCTCGGCGAGCGTCGCGATGACGTCGTCGGCCTCGAAGCCGGGCACGGAGACGTTGCGGTAGCCGAACGCATCGACCAGCGGCTCGAGGTGCGGCCACTGCTCGGCGAGCAGATCCGGGCGCGACGGGCGGTGGCCCTTGTACTCCGTGTAGACCTCCTTCCGGCCTGATGAGCCCGCATCCCAGGCCACGATCGTCGGCTTGGGTCCGTGCTCGGTCAGCAGCTTCACCAACATCGACGCGAACCCGAAGATCGCGTTCGTCGGTTGACCCCGGGAGGTCGCGATGGACTCCGGCAGGGCGAAGAACGCGCGGTACGCGAGGCTGTTGCCGTCGATGAGGTACAGCTCGTCGGGCACGTGCGCCGGACGCTACCGCAGGGCTCGGCCCGGGCCGCGTGCGGGGGTATGCGCGCCGCTGCACCGCCCGCATCGACGTAGACTGGGCGGTCGTGACCACCCCGTCCGCGCAGTACAGCCTCACCATCCGCGTCGAGATCGACGACCTCCCCGGCATGCTCGGGCGCGTCGCCGGCGCGATCGGTGACGCCGGCGGAACGATCGGCGCGGTCGATCTGGTCGAGGTCGGTGAGCGCCTCGTGCGCGACGTCACGGTCGACGCAACCGACGCCGACCACTGGGACGCGATCCTCGTCGCGATCAACGGTGTCGAGGGTGCCAAGGTCATCGACGCGACGGACCGCACCTTCCTGATGCACATGGGCGGGAAGATCGAGCAGCACAACA
This sequence comes from uncultured Actinomycetes bacterium, assembly GCA_963805615.1. GTDB lineage: Bacteria > Actinomycetota > Thermoleophilia > Solirubrobacterales > Solirubrobacteraceae > F1-60-MAGs163. The sequence goes on from CAWDUW010000001.1 coordinate 40,674, forward strand.
AGCATCCGCTGAAGACGCGCGACGACCTGTCGATGGCCTACACGCCCGGCGTGGCGCGCGTCTGCGCCGCCATCGCCGAGGATCCGGACAAGGCCTTCCAGTACACGATCAAGCGCAACACGGTCGCCGTCGTCAGCGACGGCACCGCGGTGCTCGGCCTCGGCGACATCGGCCCCGAGGCGGCGATGCCCGTGATGGAGGGCAAGGCGATGCTCTTCAAGGAGTTCGGCGGCGTCGACGCCTTTCCGATCTGCCTGAGCACCAAGGACCCCGAGGAGATCATCGAGACGGTCACCCGCATCGCGCCCGGCTTCGGCGGGATCAACCTCGAGGACATCTCGGCGCCGCGCTGCTTCGAGGTCGAGGACCGCCTCAAGGAGATCCTCGACATCCCGGTGTTCCACGACGATCAGCACGGCACCGCGATCGTGGTGCTGGCGGCGCTGCTCAACGCGTGCAAGCTCACGGGCCGCGAGCTGCGTGACCTGCGGGTCCTCGTGACCGGTCTCGGCGCAGCCGGGATCGCGGTGTCGAAGATCCTGCTCCAGGCCGGCGTCACCGAAATCATCGGCTGCGACTCGCGCGGCATCGTCGGCAGCGGCCGCGAGGATTACAAGGACGGCTCGATGCCGGCGATCAAGCGCTGGTACGCCGAGACGACCAACCCCGAGCAGATCCTCGGCACGCCCGCCGACGCGATCGGCGGCATGGACCTGTTCATCGGCCTGTCCGGCGCGCGCATCATGCCCGCGGAGGCACTCGCGGGCATGCGTCCCGACGCCATGGTCTTCGCGATGGCCAACCCGACGCCCGAGGTCAGCCCCGAGGAGGCCGCGCCGTACGCGCGGATCATCGCGACCGGCCGCTCGGACTACCCCAACCAGATCAACAACGTGCTCGCGTTCCCCGGGATCTTCCGCGGGGCGCTCGACGTCCGTGCCGGCCAGATCACCGAGCCGATGAAGATGGCGGCCGCGAATGCGATCGCGAAGATCGTCCGCGACGACGAGCTGCGCGAGGACTACATCATCCCGTCCGTCTTCAACCGCGACGTCGCTCCCGTGGTCGCCGAGGCCGTGAGCGACGAGGCACGCGCATCCGGCGCCGCCGCCCAGGACCAGCACTCGATCGGGTTCGCCGCGTCCGACGTCGAGGCGCTTCGCGGCTAGCAGCTGCACGATCGCCTGCAGTTCGGCGATTCGCAACAGAACCTGCAGGACCGCCCGAACGCCGCAGCTACGGTGGCTCGGCCGCCGTGGGGGGATTCCGCGCGCGGCGTGATGCGTCCTCTCAGAGCCCTGCACCCCCGCGCGCGGCTGCTCGCCGCCGCGCTCCTGCCGCCCATCCTGCTGTGGGCCTTCAGCCCCATGCCCTCTCGCGGGGCTGACGCCGGGTCCCTTCAACAGCAGATCCAGTCCGGCCGCACGACCGAGCAGCACGCGCGGTCCGCGGCGGCACGGCTCGGCCGGCTCGAGCAGGCCGCCGCTCGGGACGTGACGGTGCTCCAGCGCCGCCTGGACGCGCTGCAGGCCGAGGCGACGACGTGGGAGCAGCGGCTCGCCGCCACCACCGCGCAGGCGCACACCGCACGGAATCACGGGCTCGCGCTTCGCCACCGCCTGAACCGCGACCGCGCGCTGCTGGCCGAGACGCTCCGCTCGGGGTACATGAGCACACCCCCGGACGTGGTCGCCGTCGTCCTGGGGTCGACGAGCTTTGCGAACCTGGTGGAGCGCGCGACCTTCCTGCGGCGCGCGCAGCAGCGCAACTCCGACGTCATCGCCGCGGTCCGCGAGGCACGGACCCAGACGCGCCGCGAAGCCCGCCGCCTGGCGGGCCTCGTCCCGCGCCAGCGCGCGGCCACCGCCGCCGCGCAGCGCGAGCGCGACGCCGCTGCGCAGGTGGCGGCCGCGCTCGAGACGCGCCGGGCGACGATCGCCGGCGCCAGGCAGGCACGCCTCGCGGCAGCGCGCGGCGCGGCGGCCGGCCGCCGCCGCGCCCAGCGTGAGCTCGACCGCCTCGAGGCACAGCGCCGCCAGGCGATCTCGCAGGCCGGGCCCGGCGGCCCGTGGGCGATCCCGTGGGGGATCGTGCAGTGCGAGTCCGGAGGCCAGAACCTCCCGCCGAACAGCGCCGGAGCCTCGGGCTACTACCAGTTCATGCCCGCGACCTGGAAGGCGCTCGGAGGCAGCACGCCGGCGGCCTACCTCGCAGGCAAGGGGGAGCAGGACCGACTTGCCGCGCGGCTCTGGGCCGGCGGCGCCGGGGCGCGCAACTGGGACTGCGCCTCGCTCGTCGGCATCATCTGACCGGAGCAGACCGCCGACCCGTACCCCACTGGGACGGCAAGCCCTCTGAAAGGACGCGCACGGCATGAGAGTCACCATCACTGGAGCGACCGGCCTGATCGGCACGCGCCTCGTCGCCGGTCTGCGCGAGCGAGGCGACACCGTCACGGTCCTGTCCCGCAGTCCGGACCGGGCCGGACAGGCGCTCGGGGTTGAGGCCCAGGCCTGGGATCCCGTCGCCGGCCCCGCCCCCGCGGCGGCGCTCACGGGCCGCGACGCCGTCGTCCACCTCGCCGGTGAGCCGGTCGCGCAGCGCTGGAACGCGAAGGTCAAGCAGGCGATCCACGAGAGCCGCGAGCTCGGAACGCGCAATCTCGTCGCCGGTCTCGCCGCCGCGGACCAGCGCCCCGGCGTCCTCGTCTCATCCTCGGCCGTCGGCTACTACGGCAAGCACGGCGACGAGCGCGTCACGGAGGGGCGACCCGCCGGGCAGCGACTTCCTCGCGGAGGCCTGCATCGCCTGGGAGCGCGAGGCGCAGGCGGCGAGCGCGCTCGGGCTGCGCGTCGTGATCATCCGCACGGGCGTCGTGCTGGACCCCTCCGGCGGCGCGCTGAAGACCATGCTTCCCCCGTTCCGCGCCGGTGTCGGCGGCCCGGTCGCGGGCGGCGCCCAGTACATGCCGTGGATTCATGTCGACGACATCGTCGGCATGTACCTCACAGCGCTCGACGAGCCGGCCTGGAGCGGCCCCGTCAACGCCAGCGCGCCCGAGCCGGCGACGAACAGGGAGTTCTCCAAGGCGCTCGGGCGCGCACTGCATCGCCCTGCCGTGGCCCCCGTTCCCGCGCTCGCGCTGCGACTCCTCTACGGCGACATGGCCGAGATCGTCACCGAGGGGCAGCGGGCCGTTCCGCAGCGGGCCCTGGCGCTCGGCTACGAGTTCCGTCACCCGGACCTTCACGAGGCACTGGCCGCCGCGCTGGCCTGACGCCCGCGGTCAGCGGTTCATGAGGACCCGGTCGAAGACGACGTCGCCGTCGGCCACGCGGTAGCCGCTGAAGCGCCGCAGCGTCGTGTCGCCGTTCGGCCGGATCGCGTACGGGCCCAGCACCGAGTCGTGCTCCGGGGTCCTGCGCACGAGCTCGGCGACGTAGGTGCGTTCGTTCGCCCGATCGCCGGCGCGCCGCAGCGTCTCGAGCGTCAGCGCCATCGCCTCATAGCCGTAGAGCATCTCCTGCGGTGCCGGCGCGGCGAAGCGCTCGCGGTAGCGGCGCAGTACGTCCTTCGCACGGGCGTTCAGAAGGCTGTGCGGAAGCGTCGGCTGTGTCAGCCGCGTCGCCGCCTGCTCGGTCGCCGAGAGCGTCGCCAGGAACTCGGGGCGCGCGAGGTCCGCGGGCCCGTACACCCGCGCGGCCGGGAGCTGTTTGACGAGCGCCTGCCACAGCGCCGTGGGGGCCGCGCTCGAGCCGGCCCCGACGAACACGCAGTCGGCATTGGTGGCGGCCACGTCCTGCGCGGTGCCGGTCTGGTCGGCCTTGCCGAGATCAAAGCCCCCGTCGCCCGCCACCGTGATGCCGAACGCGGGCAGCGCGCGGGTGACCGCGGCCGCCTGGGCGCGACCGTCGACACTCTTGTCCTGCAGGACGTACGTCCGCGTGCAGGCCTCACGACGCTGGTAGATCGCCTGGGCCTGCCCCTCGACGATGTCCGACGGAACCACCCGCGCGAATGTCGGGACTGCGGAGGGCTGGTACTTCTGCGGCTCGCCCTTCTCGGTCGCGCCCGTCGTCCCCGTGAACCCCGGATAGGTGCTCGCCGGGGAGATCTGCGCCACGCCCGCCTCGTTGAGGATCGGCAGCGAGACGGCCGTCGCCCCGAAGTCGGCGTCGCCGAGGTACGCGATCGTCGTGGGGTCCTGCGCCGCGGTGCGCGCGTTGTCGGCGGTCGCGTCGGGGTCCCAGCCGTCGGGGCCCGTGGCGTCGTCGAGCGAGGCGAACTTGATCGTCCAGTCGCCGACCTTGCCGCCGGCATCCGAGATCGCGAGCTTCTCCCCGTTGACGAGCGAGCGCATGCGCTCGGCGAACGGCCCGCGCAGCGGCAGGCCGGAGTACACGGTCAGGCTGTCGCCGACGACCGAGCCGCCGCGCGCCGCATCCTTCGACGTCGAGCCGCAGGCGGACAGCCCGAGCAGCACAGGAACGAGCAGAACGAGAGCGAAACGGATCCGGGTTGCGGGCACGCGAGGTCGATCCTACGCAGGCGCGAGCGGTGCCGAGCGTCCGCGGGGCCGGATCGCAGGCTCAGTCGATCTGATTGTCGCGGCGGATCCTGCTGGTCAGGATCCTGGTGCCGGCCACCAGAGCGATGATGCACAGCGCCAGGAAGAAGCCGTCGAACGACTTCTGCCCGAGGGCGAAGAGGACGATCCAGAGGCAGAACGCGAAGGTGGCGGCGACGACGAGAGCCATGACGGCGCCGGACTCTACCGCAGGCCCTGGGCGAACGCCGTGACCAGCGCCCTGACCGCGGCCGCGGGATCGGCGGCCTCGGTCGCCTCCCGGACGAGTCGGCTGCCGATGATCACGCCGTCCGCGCCGGCATCTGCCGCATCCGACGCCTGCGCGGGGGTCGCGATCCCGAACCCCAGCGCCACCGGCACCGAGGTGTGGGTCTTGGCCCGGGCGACGACGGCGGCGAACGTGTCCGACAGAACGGCGCGCTCGCCGGTCGTGCCCGTGACGGACACCGTGTAGAGGAATCCGCGCGCGCGCTCACCGATGCGCGCGAGCCGCTCGTCCGTCGTGGTCGGCGCCACGAGCGGGACGAGCGCGAGCCCGGCCGCGTCGCACGCCGCCAGCGCCGCGGGCGCCTCCTCGAGAGGCAGGTCGGGCACGATCAGCCCGCTTGCGCCGGCATCGGTCGCCGCCGCTGCGAACTCCTCGACGCCGCGGGCGAGCACGATGTTGGCGTAGGTCATGAGCACGATCGGGACCCGCGGGGCGACCGCCTCGCAGATGCGCAGGACATCGTCGACGCGCGTCCCGCTCGCGAGCGCCCGGGTCGCGGCGGCCTGGATGACGGGCCCGTCGGCGATCGGGTCGGAGAACGGCACGCCCAGCTCGATCACGTCCGCGCCGCCCTCGACGTACGCCTGCGCGATCGCGAGCGACCCGGCGACGTCGGGGTGGCCTCCCATCAGATACGGCATCAGGGCTGCGCGCTTGCCGCTGCCCGCGAACGCGGCGGCGATCCGCGCCGCGCCGGTGACGGTCGCCTCGGTGCTCATCGCGCGGCGAGGCGCTCCATGACCTCGGCGAGATCCTTGTCGCCGCGCCCGGAAAGGCAGACGAGATCCATCGAGCTCTCCGAGGGCTGGCGCAGCACCACGTGGAGGGCGTGCGCGGTCTCCAGCGCGGGGATGATCCCCTCGAGCCGAGCGACGTCGCGCACCGCGTCGAGCGCCTGGTCGTCGGTGACCGCCACGAAGGTCGCGCGGCCGCTGTCGCGCAGCCAGGCAAGCTCCGGGCCTGCGCCCGGGTAGTCGAGGCCGGCGGAGATCGAGTGTGCCTCGACGACCTGACCCTCGTCCGTCTGAAGCAGCGCGATCAGCGCGCCGTGCAGCACTCCGGGGCGCCCGCCGACGGTGAGCGGCGCGCCGTGGCGGCCGGTCTCCAGGCCCTCCCCCGCCGCCTCGACGCCCAGCAGCGCGACGTGCTCGTCGCCCGCGAATGCGGTGAACGTCCCGATCGCGTTCGAGCCGCCGCCGACGCACGCGACGACGCGGTCGGGCAGCCGGCCCTCGCGCTCGAGGATCTGCGCCCGCGCCTCGTCCCCGATCACGCGCTGCAGCTCACGGACGATCGACGGGTAGGGCGCCGGCCCGATCGCCGAGCCGATCACGTAGTGCGTGCCGGCGACATTCGTGACCCAGTCGCGGATCGCCTCGGACGTGGCCTCTTTGAGCGTCCGCGTCCCCGCGGTCACGGTGCGCACCTCGGCGCCGAGAAGCTCCATGCGCTGCACGTTGGGGCGCTGGCGGCGCATGTCCTCCTCGCCCATGTAGACGACGCACTCGAGCCCGAGCAGCGCGCACGCGGTGGCGGTGCCGACCCCGTGCTGCCCGGCTCCCGTCTCGGCGATGACGCGGTGTTTGCCCATGCGGCGCGCGAGCAGGCCCTGGCCGAGGGCGTTGTTGAGCTTGTGGGCGCCGGTGTGGAGCAGATCCTCGCGCTTGAGCCAGATCGGCCGGCCGGCGACCTCGCTCAGCCGCTCCGCGAGGTAGAGCGGAGTCGCCCGTCCCGCGTAGTTGGCCAGCAGGTCGTCGAGCTCGGCGCGGAAGCCCGGGTCGCGCCACGCGTCGAGCCAGGCGGCCTCGAGCTCCTCCAGCGCCGGCATCAGCGTCTCCGGCACGTACTGCCCCCCATAGGGGCCGAAGCGATGCTCGACGCCGGTGATGCTCACGAGACCGCCTCTTCGGCGGCCGCCCTGGCGGCCGCGGCCTCCGCCTTGGCAAGCTCCTTGGCCTCGCGCGCCGCCGCGACCTCCGCGGCGAACGCGGCGTTCTCCGCATCGACGGCGGCGACGAACGCGGCGAGCTTCTCGGGGTCCTTCTTCCCAGGCACGACTCGGTGCCGCTCGCCGTGTCGACGGCGAACGGGCGCACCGTGCGGATCGCCTGGGCGACGTTGTCTGATGTGTGAGGCCGCCGCTCATGATCAGCGGGACCTTCGAGCGCCTGCGCTGGATCAGGTCCCAGTCCCAGGTCTCCCCCGTCCCGCCGCGCAGGTTCTCGTGGAACGTGTCGAGCAGGTGGAAGTCGGTGTGGAAGGGCTCGAGCGCCTGCATGTCGGCGCCGCCTCCGACCCGCGCCGCCTTGACGATCTGCGCACCGGTGCGGCGGCGGACCTCGTCGCAGTACGCGGGACCCTCCTCACCGTGCAGCTGCACCATCGTCAGCCCGAGCGCGTCGACATGCCCGGTGACCTCGTCGAGCGGGGCGTTGACGAACACGCCGCAGACCTCCGCCCTGCGCTTCAGCGTGCGCGCGATCAGCTCGGCCTGGTCGAGCTCGCAGGCTCGCGGCGACCCGGGCCAGAGGATGAGGCCGACGGCCCAGGCGCCCGCCTCCACGGCGAGCTCCGCGTCCGGGAGGCCGGTGATGCCGCAGATCTTGATGCGCGTCGGGTCGGGCACCCCGCCATCGTGGCAGATCGCCCGCGAGCCCTACGGCGTCCGGGCTCTGCGGGGTGGACGAGCCGCTCGGCGCGTCCTGCGGGCGCTCTGCGAGCGTCACCGAGATCGTCCGCTTCTTGCCGGCGCCGCGCACCAGGGTGATCTTCACGGTGTCGCCCTTGCGCTTGGCGGCGATCGCCGACGTGAGGCTCTGGCTCGTGGTGATCTTCTTGCCGTCGACGTCGACGATGATGTCGCCGCCGAGGCGGACGGTCGCGCCGTCCACCTGGGCGGGAATGTCGCCGCCCTTGATGCCCGGACTTCGCCGCGGGGCTGCCGGGCTGCACCGAGTCGACGAGCACGCCGGCGCTGACGGGCAGGTTGAGACCCTTGAGCATCTCGTCGATCGTGATGCCGGAGATGCCGAGGTAGCCCGTGCTGACCTTCCCCTTCTCGAGCTCGGGAAGAAGCTTGCGCGCCGTGTCGATGGGGACGGCGAAGCCGATGCCGACGTTGCCGCTGCTGCTGCCGCCGGTCTCGATCTGCGAGTTGATGCCGATCACCGGCGCCCGATGAGTTGATCAGCGGACCGCCGGAGTTCCCGGGGTTGATCGCCGCATCGGTCTGGATGACGTGGTCGATCGAGAAGCCGTTGAGCCCGCTGATCTGGCGCTGGAGCGCCGAGACGACGCCCGTGGTCAGCGTCCGGTCCAGCCCGAAGGGGTTGCCGATCGCGACGACCGGGTCACCGACCTGCGCGTTCTTGGCCGTGCCAAGATCAGCGGCTGAAGGTCGAGGCCCTTGGGGTCGACTTGGAGCAGCGCGACGTCGGTCGAGCGGTCGGCGCCGACGACCTTCGCCTCGACGCTCTTGTTGTTCTCGAACGTGACGCGGATCTTCGTCGAGCCGTCGACCACATGCGCGTTCGTGAGGATCTGGCCGCCCTTGTTGATGACGAATCCCGAGCCGGTGGCCTGACCCTGCTGCTGCTGCGGAAGGCCGAACGCCGAGGAGCCCTGCGAGGTCACGTTCGCGCGGATGAAGACGACGCCGGGAGCGTCTCGCTTGTAGATCTCACGCGCCGTGAGCGCTGCGCCGTCCCCGGAACTGGCCGCGCGCACATCACTTCCGAGCGACGCCTGCCGGACGACGGTCGTGGTCGTGTCGTTGCCGCCGCCGACGCCCAGAACGGCGGCGAGGCCGACGGCGATGACGGCGCCGAGCAGCGCGGAGAAGACGGCGATCGGCCAGACGGAACGGGAATCGGTCATGAGGACGTGAGGATGGCGAGGGTTCGTGAAGCGCTCGTAAACGGGGCGCGAAGGTGTGTTCAGCGCGGTTCCGGCTCACCGCCGGGACCGGTGAGTGCCCGCAATGCCGCGCCCGGGTCGGGCGCGCGCATGAGGCTCTCGCCGACGAGCACGGCGTCGACTCCGACGCGCTCGAGCTCGTGGAGCTGGTCGGGGTGATGGAAGCCGGATTCGCTGACGACGGTCTTGCCGGCCGGCACGTCGGTCAGCAGCTCGAACGTCCGCTCGACGTCCACGCTGAAGTCGGCGAGATTTCGGTTGTTGATCCCGATGAGGTCAGGATCAACCGCCTCGAGCGCGCGCTCGAGCTCCTCCTCGTCGTGGACCTCGACGAGGACGTCGAGGTCGAGCTCCGCGGCCTGCCCGTGCAGGGCGGTCAGGGCCGCGTCGTCGAGCGCCGCGACGATCAGCAGGATCGCGTCGGCGCCCGCGACGACCGATTCCACGACCTGGTAGGGGTCGATGATGAAGTCCTTGCGCAGGATCGGCAGCGTGCTGGCGGCGCGCGCGTCGCGCAGGTCCTCCAGCGAGCCGCCGAAGTTGTGCTCCTCGGTGAGCACGGAGAGCGCCGCCGCGCCGGCCGGCTTCGTAGGCGCTCACGATCTCGTCGACCGTCGAGCCGGCGCGGATGCTGCCCGCGCTTGGCGAGCGGCGCTTGAACTCGGCGATCACGGATATCCCGGGGAGCGTGAGCGCCTCGTGGAAGGGGCGCTCGGGCCCACGAGCCTCGAGGCGGAGCTCGAGCTCGGCGAGCGGGACCGCGCGGCGGCGACGAGCCACGTCGTCGACGATGCGGCGAGTCGATGATGCGGTCCGATGGACCGCTCAATGACGCGAGGTCACGCGGTACGCCAGCTCCGCGGTCAGTGCCAGGTAGGCGTCGAGCGCCTGCTCGGCGGCCCCGTCGTCGACCGCGGCGCGCGCCGCCTCGACGCCCTCGGCGAGGCTGTCGGCGCGTCCGGCGGCGTAGATCGCGGCGCCGCCGTTGAGCAGCGCGATGTCACGCCTGGGCCCCGGCTCACCGCCGAGGACGGCTCGGACGATCACGGCGTTCTCCTGCGGTGTTCCGCCGCTGAGCGCCTCGGGAGGGGCGACGGGGATTCCGACGTCGGTGGACTCGACGACGTACCGGCGCAGGGTATCTCCCTCTACCTCCACCACGTGGGTCGGGCCGGACGTGCTCAGCTCGTCGAGGCCGTCGGCGCTGGACACTACCAGCGCGCGGTCGGTGTCCAGACGCGCGAGCGCTCCCGCCACGAGGTCGAGCGCACCGCTGTCGGCGACGCCGACGACCTGCCGGCGTGCTCCCGCCGGGTTGGTCAGCGGGCCGAGCAGGTTGAAGACGGTGCGCACTCCGAGGGCCTTGCGGACAGGTACGACGTGGCGCGTCGCGGCGTGATGGGCCGGCGCGAACATGAAGCCGAACCCGGTCTCGTCGATCGAGCGGGCGACGCCTTCAGGGCCAACGTCGAGCCGCGCTCCGAGCGCTTCGAGGACGTCGGCGGAGCCGCTGAGCCCGGTGGCGGAGCGGTTGCCGTGCTTGGCGACGGCGCAGCCTGCACCCGCGGCGATCAGCGCCGCGGTCGTCGATACGTTGAACGTCGTGCGGCCGCCCCCGGTGCCGGCGGTGTCCACGAGGTCGTGGCGCCCGGGGGTCACCGGAGTCGCGAGCCGGCGCATCGTCGCTGCCAGGCCCGCGAGTTCGTCCTCGGTCTCCCCCTTCGCGCGCAGCCCGATCAGGATCGCCGCGATCTGCACCTCGGACGCATCGCCGGCCATGATCCGGTCGAGCACCTCCGACGCCTGCGCCCGCGAGAGATCCTGCCCGGAGGCAAGCGCGTCGATCGCGGCTGTGAGCACGTCCTGCGTCACGGGGTGGAGCGTAGAGTCTGCGGCCTGTTCGGGCGGACGCCGTGCTCAGTCGCTGCCGGGCTTCGCACGCCGGCCGAAGGCGCCGGCCCGCTTCCAGCGCGAGTCCGCGCGCGCGGGAACGAACAGCCAGATGATCGGGCCGAGCGCGCTGAGCAGCAGCCCGGTCGCGAGCCCCGGCTTCTCGCCGTAGCCCTTGCGGTTGGAGAGCCAGGACGCGGCAATCGCGCTCAGCAGCCAGATGTACGTGAGCCACAGCGCCTTGGCCCCGAGCAGCGCGAAGACGAAGCGTCATGCAGCGCCTCCGAGGTAGGCCGCCTGGACATCCGGGTTCTCGCGCAGGGCCGCCGACTGGTCGGTGAGCGCGACGCGGCCGGTTTCCAGCACGTAGGCACGCTGCGAGACCTCGAGCGCATAGTTGGCGTTCTGTTCGACCAGCAGAATCGTCGTGCCCTGGCGGTTGATCTCGACGACCGTCTCGTAGATCCGCTCAACGAGGATCGGCGCGATACCCATCGAGGGCTCGTCCAGCAGGAGCAGCTTGGGACGGCCCATCAGCGCGCGGCCGATCGCGAGCATCTGCTGCTCGCCGCCGGACATCGTCCCCGCCTTCTGCTTCTCGCGCTCCTTGAGCCGCGGGAACAGGTCGAAGACGCGATCCATGTCGGAGTTGATCTCGTCGCGATCACGTCGCAGGTAGGCGCCCAGGTCGAGGTTCTCGCGGACCGTCATGCGCGGGAAGCAGTGCCGGCCCTCGGGGGACTGCGCGATGCCCATGCTGACGACGTCCTGCGGCGCGCTGTTCGTGATGTCGGTCCCGGCGAACGTGATCCTCCCGCGCCGCGCCGGCGTGAGCGCCGAGATCGAGCGCAGCGTCGTCGACTTGCCGGCGCCGTTCGAGCCGATCAGCGTGACGATCTCACCCTCCTCCACGGTCAGCGAGATGCCTTTCAGCGCCTCGATGTTGCCGTAGTAGGTGTGGATGCCCTCGACCTCGAGCAGGCTCATCGCGAGAGGCTCCTTCGCAGGGTGCGCGCCGTCATACGCCGTGGTCCTCCTCGGACTCGCGCTTGCCGAGGTATGCCTCGATGACACGCGGATCGCGGCGCACGTCGCCCGGATCGCCCTCGGCGATCTTCGTGCCATGGTCGAGCACGGTGATCCGCTCGGACACGCCCATGACGACCTTCATGTCGTGTTCGATCAGCAGCACCGTGAGCCCGCGCTCGTCGCGGAGCCTGCGGATGAAGTCGGTGAGTTGCGCGGACTCGTTCGGGTTCATTCCGGCGGTCGGCTCGTCGAGCAGCAGCAGCTTGGGGTCGGACGCGAGCGCGCGAGCGATCTCGACGCGGCGCTGGTCGCCGTAGGAGAGATTGATCGCGAGCTGGTCGAACACATCGTGCTGGAGGCCGGCGTAGTCCAGCATCTCGCTTGGCATGGTCGAGCACCGCACGCTCCTCGCGACGCTGTCGCGGCGAGCGGAAGATCGAGCCGACCATGCCGGCCTTCATCCGGGCGTGCTGACCGACGAGCACGTTCTCGACCGCCGTCATCGTGCCGAACAGGCGGATGTTCTGGAACGTGCGAGCGATCCCGAGCTTGGTGATCAGGTCCGGCCGGCGCTCGGTGATGTCCTTGTCCTCGAAGCTGATCGTCCCTCCGGTCGGCCGGTAGAGCCCGGTCAGCATGTTGAAGAACGTCGTCTTCCCGGCGCCGTTCGGCCCGATGATCGAGACGATCGACTTCTCCGGGATGTCGAACGAGACGTCGCTGACGGCGGCGAGGCCGCCGAAGAGCTTGGAGACGTGATCGGCGACGAGGATGGGCGCGCCGAGGGCCGCGCTCCCGCTCGCGGGCGCCGCTGCTGAGGGCTCGCTCACAGGCGCTCCTCGTCGTACATCGTCTCTTGAACGTCGATGTCCTCGGCCATCTCGATCCGGTGCCGGCGTTCCGGCAGCAGCCCCGCGGGCCGCAGGATCATCACGATCACGAGCAGGAACCCGAAGATGCCGAAGCCCAGGTCGGCGAGCTGGAAGTCGAGGTGCAGTTTCCCGGGCACGCCGTTGAGGACGTCCGGGATCAGGCGGTTGTTGATGAACGACAGCAGGACGGCGCCGAGCACCACGCCCCAGACCGAGCCCATGCCGCCGAGGATCACCATCGCGAGAACGAAGATCGAGAACGAGAACGCGAACTGGTCCGCGTTCACCGTGTTCAGGTAGGCGGCGAGGAACGCGCCCGACATGCCGCCGATCGCCGCGCCCGCGGCGTAGGCGAAGAGCTTCGTCTTCACGAGCGGGACGCCCATCGACGCGGCAGCGATCTCGTCCTCGCGAATCGCGATCCACGCGCGACCGAGGCGCGAGTCGCGCAGGCGGATCACCACGAACAGGGTCAGGAAGACGATCGCGAGGATCAGCCAGTACCAGGGTCTCAGGTTCAGCTGATTGAACGGGTCGACGAACGGCAGCTTGACCTGGTCGACCGGCGTGATCCCCTGGCGGCCCGCGGTGAGCGGGTAGCCGTTCCCGAAGATCTTCACACCGTCGCCGTTGACCGCGAACACGTGGATGATCTCGCCGAAGGCGAGCGTGACGATCGCGATGTAGTCGCCGCGCAGGCGCAGCGTCGGCAGGCCGATCAGGATGCCCGCGATCGCACAGAGCGCGGCTGCGACGACGAGGATGATCAGAAAGTTGACGTGGATGCCGGGCAGGGTCGCGGCGTTGCCCGAAACGAGGATGTGGATGTCAGCCTTCGAGTAGAAGCTCGACCCCAGCCAGCCGACCGTGTAGGCGCCGATCGCGAAGAACGCGACGTATCCGAGGTCGAGCAGGCCTGCGAACCCGACGACGACGTTCAGCCCGAGTGCCATCACGACATAGGCGAGCGCGACCACGCAGTCGTCGATGAACCCCGAGATCGGGTCGAAGAGCAGCGGCAGCAGGATCGCGATCAGGCCGATGCCGATCGCGGCGACCCGGCTGAACCACGGCGGCACGCCAGGACGGCGGGACGTGCCGGCGGGGGGAGGATCGGCGGCGACGCTGGTCATCCGGCCTCCCTCGTCTCCTCACCGATGAGCCCCTGCGGGCGGAAGACCATGATCAGCACGAGGAACGCGAACACGATCGCGGGCGTCCACTCCGGGCCGATCCGGTTGTCGGAGATCTGCTGGATGACGCCGATGATGATGCCGCCGAGGACGGCTCCGCGCAGGTTGCCGATACCGCCCATGACGGCCGCGGTGAAGGCGATCAGGCCGGCCTGGAAGCCCTGGAAGTACCAGACCGTCGTCTGGTAGAGCGCGTAGATGAGACCCGCCGACCCGGCGAGCATGCCGCCGAGCGCGAACGTGGCCGAGATCGTGGTGTCCACGTTGATGCCCATGAGCCGGGCGGCGTCCGGGTCCTGCGCGGTCGCGCGCATCGCCTTGCCCAGACGGCTGCGGCTGATGAAGAGTGTGAGGGCGACCACCAGCGGCACGGTGACGCCGATCGCCAGCACGTCAGCCCGCTGGACGGTGATCCCCCAGAGGGTGAACACGTCCTGCTGGGCGTGGATCAGGTCCGGGACGCTCGCCGGCGAGCCGCCGAGCCAGAGCAGGCCGACGTTCTGCAGGATGAACGAGAAGCCGACCGCGGTGATCAGCGGCGCGAGCTTGGGCGCGCTGCGCAGTGGCCGGTAGCCCACCTTCTCGATCATCACGTTGAGCGAGCCGCAGGCGACCATGCAGATGATGAGGACCAGGACCAGGCCGCCGACGAGGCCGAGTGGCCCGGTCGTCAGCGTGAGGCCGATCGTCCCGAAGATTCCTGCGGCGACGAACGAGCCGATCATGAACACGTCGCCGTGGGCGAAGTTGATCAGTTCGATGATGCCGTAGACGAGGGTGTATCCGAGCGCGATCAGCGCCCAGATCGAGCCGTTGGACAGCCCTTCGAGGATGTTCTGGCCGATGCGTGAAAGGCCATGCCCGCCGGAGATGTCCTTCGCGGCGTAGATGACCGGCAGCGCGGCCAGAAGCGCCCAAAGACCCCAGGTCGAGATCGCCTTGCTGACGCGGCTGCCAAGGCTGCCGCGCGATGCGGCGACGACGGCGGGAGGTTCGATTGGGGTGTCTGCCATGACTTGGACGGTCCGCCGGCGGGGGTGGCGTGAGGCCACCCCCGCCGGCAGTGCCGTTCAGATCAGCTAGCTGCCCTGCTTGATCGCCTTGACGAACGCCGGGTTCCCATCCGGGCCGACGTCGTAGAGGCCGTAGTCGGTGAGCGTGGTGTCACCGTTGGCATCGATCGAGTACGTGCCCAGCACCGACTGACGATCCTTCGTCTCGAAGAGCTTCGTGATGAAGTCCGCCTTCGTGGTGCCGCCGGCCTGGATCGTGTCCAGCGCGAGCTTCATCGCCTCATAGCCGTAGATCGCGTACGGATCCGGGTTCGAGACGTTGTACTTCGCCTGGAAGTCCTTCAGGAACTGCGCGCCACCGGGCGTGTCCTTGATGGCGAGCGTTGCGACCGTGCACTTGAAGCGCGGCGCGATGCTGGCCGGGATGCCCTTGCTCTTGGGGTTCGTGAACCCTGACTCACAGACGCCGTCCGGGCCGTACAGCTTCGCGTTCGGAAGCGCCGCAGCCACGTCCTTGGTGATCTGGACCGCGCCGTTGGCGGTCACGCCCGAGAACAGGAAGCAATCCACGCCGGCGGCCTTCAGGCCGGAGGCGTAGGAGCGGTAGTTCGCCGCGTCCTTCTGGATGCCGGTGTTGCTGGTCTTGATCTGCGCTGCCTTGTTGTCAAGGACCACGATGCGGGCGAGGCCTGCCCCGTACGTCTCCTTGTCGTTGGCGATCGCGACAGAGGTGCAACCGTCGTCCTTGAACAGCTGGGTCAGGGCTGCAGCCTGGATCTTGTCGCGCGGGACGATGCGCGCGTAGTTGCGCTTGCCCGTCGGGTAGTACTTGTCCGGCTCGCCCGGCTCGGTGCCCGGCTCGCTCGTCGTGAGGCCCGGGTACGTGTTCGCCGGCGAGATCATGCCGAGCCCGGCCTGGTTCAGGATCGGGATCGAGATCGCCGAGGCGCCGGAGTTGAACTCTCCGAGGTAGGCGACCGCGGCCTTGTCCTGCGCAGCCTTACGGGCGTTCGACGCGACGGCTGCGGGATCCCAGTTGCCCGCCTGCGCCGTGGAGTCGTCGAGCGACGTGTACTTGACCTTGGTGTCTCCGGCCTTGCCGCCGGACTGGGAGATGGCGAGGTTCATGCCCTGCACCATCGCGCCGGTCTGAGCCTTCGACGCGCCCTGCAGTGGCAGGGACGAGTAGATATCGACGGTCCCGCCGCCGCTGCTGGAGCTGTTGCTGCTCGACCCGCACGCGGCCAGACCGACAGAGAGTGCTGCGATGAGGCAACCGGCGGCTGCCTTGGAACGCAATGACAAAGTGATCCCTCCTCAGAGATGCTTTGAGGCGATCCTACATAGGCGGTCGGCACCACGCGAACGGGAACGTGCGCGCGGTGCTCAGACGGCGGCCAAGAGGTTCCCCAGCATCGCCATTCCGGAGTCCGTCAGGACCGATTCCGGGTGGAACTGGACCCCCTGCGCGGGCAGCTCACGGTGGCGGATCGCCATGACGACGCCGTCTCCGCTGGCGCTGACCTCGAAGCAGTCCGGGAGCGCGTGGTCGACGATCAGCGAGTGGTAGCGGCCGACGGTCAGTGGTGATGGAAGCCCCTCGAAGATCGTGCGGCCGTCGTGCTCGATGGTGGTCGTCTTCCCGTGCACCGGCTCGTGCCGGATGACCGTCCCCCCGAACGCCTGCGCCAGCGCCTGGTGCCCGAGGCAGACCCCGAGCAGCGGGATCCCCGCCTCCGGAAAGCGCCGCACCGCCTCGAGCGAGATGCCCGCCTCGTTCGGCGTGCACGGGCCGGGCGACACGACCACGAGGTCGGGAGCACGCTGCAGCAGGTCGTCGACGGTCGCGGCGTCGTTGCGCACGACCTCGAGCTCCGCGCCGAGCTCCCCGAGCTCCTGGACGAGGTTGTAGGTGAACGAGTCGTAGTTGTCGATCACGAGGACGCGCGGCACGAACTCACCACCAGTCCTTCTGGGTCGCCGCGAGCTCGACCGCCCGGCGCACCGCCATGGACTTGTTCACGGACTCCTCGTACTCGTACTCGGGCTGCGCGTCGGCGACCGTCCCGCCACCCGCCTGGACGTGGACCTTCCCGTCCTTGGCGACCGCCGTGCGGATGTGGATGCACGTGTCGAGGTCGCCGGTGTAGCTGAGGTACCCGATCGCACCGCCGTAGCCACCGCGCTTGACCGGCTCGAGCTCGTCGATGATCTGCATCGCCCGGACCTTCGGTGCTCCGGACAGCGTGCCCGCGGGCAGGGCCGAGCGCAGGGCGTCCATCGGCCCGACCTCGGGACGCAGCGTGCCGGAGACCGACGAGACGATGTGCATCAGGTGCGAGTACGTCTCGACCGCCATGAACGTGTCGACCTTCACCGAGCCGTACTCGCAGACGCGGCCCAGGTCGTTGCGGCCGAGGTCGACGAGCATCACGTGCTCGGCGCGCTCCTTCTCGTCCTCCAGGAGTCCCGCGGCGATCGTCACGTCCTCCTCGGCATCCGCGCCGCGCGGCCGCGTGCCGGCGATCGGACGGGTCGACACGTGGCGGCCCGTCACCGTCAGCAGCGGCTCCGGGCTCGCCCCGGCGATCTGGAAGTCGCCGAAGTCCAGGAAGTACATGTACGGGCTCGGGTTCACCACGCGCAGCCCGCGGTAGATCGAGAAGGTGTCGACGTCGGTGGTCGCGGTCCAGCGCTGCGACGGGACGACCTGGAACGCATCGCCGGCGTGGACGTACTCGACGATCCGCGCGACCATCGCCTCGAACTCGGCGCGCTCGAGGTTCGACGTGAACTCCGGCAGGGCGCGCGCGGCACGGGCGCCCTCAGGTCGCGGCACCGGCCCGGCGAGCAGTTCGCGCACGTCGGCGATCGTCCGCGCCGCGTCCTCATAGCCGCGGGCGATGTCCGCCCCGTCCTCGGCGAAGACATTCACGAGGATCGAGATCGTGTGCTTCAGGTGGTCGAAGACGACCAGCACGTCGCTGAGCATCAGCGCCATGTCGGGGAGGCCGAGCACGTCGGGGTTCGGCGCGCCCAGCGGCTCGACGGTCCGCACGAGGTCATAGGCGAAGAAGCCGACCGCGCCGCCCGCGAACGGCGGCAGGTCCGGCAGCGGCGCCTGCGTCCAGCGCCCGACGGCGTCGGCAGCGAGCGCGTAGGGGTCGCCCTCGTCGCCCAGCGACCAGCGCAGGACCGAGCGCGGGCGGATCCCGATGAAGCTGTAGCGGCCGACGCGCTGGCCCTGCTCGGCCGACTCGAGCAGGAATGCCGGGTCGTCCGGTGCGCTCGCGCGCAACTTCAGGAATGCGGAGACCGGCGTCTCGCAGTCGTCGATGAAGACGTGGCGCAGCGGGACGAGCGTGTGCTCGCGCGCGAGCACCTCGACCTCCGCCGGCGACGGCTCGATCGTGAGCTCGTCGAAACCGCCCATCAGCGGCGGCGCTCCGACAGCACCTGCTCGGCATCGGCGAGGCCGCGCCCGCGGCTGTGCAGCAGGACGGTCAGGTGGTAAAGGACGTCGGCCGCCTCGCTGTCGACGCGCTCGTCGGTCTCCTCGCGCGCCGCCCGGGCGACCTCCTCGGCCTCCTCGCGGACCTTCTCGCCGATCAGCGGCGGATCGTCGAGCAGCGTGACCGTGTACGAGCCCTCGGGTCGCTCGGCTGCGCGCGCGCGCAGCGTGCGCTCGAGCGCCGGCAGCGCCTCGTGCGGCGCGGGCGGCTCCAGGTCACCGGTGAAGAAGCAGGTGCGCTCGCCCGTGTGGCAGGCCGGCCCGGCCGGCTCTACGAGCGCGAGCAGCGCGTCGCCGTCGCAGTCGACTCGCAGCGCGCGGACGCGCTGGACGTTCCCGCTGGTGGCGCCCTTGTGCCACAGCTCGCCACGCGAGCGCGACCACAGGTGCAGCTCGCCGGTCGCGCGCGTGCGCTCGAGCGCCTCGGCGTTCGCGTAGGCCAGCGTGAGCACCTCACCGGTCGTCCAGTCCTGGATCACGACGGGCACGAGGCCTCGCTCGTCGAAGGCGATCTCCATGACGCTGATTGAAGCAGCGCGTCCAGCGGCCGCGCGGGGCGGCGCCGCTCAGGCGGCGACGGCGACGCCCGCGTCGGCGGTGGTGCGCTCGGCGTTCGCCCGCTCGCCGAACGACGGGTCGGCGACGCCCAGGTACCAGCCGAACGCGCGATCCACGAGCGCCTGCCGGCCGATGACGCGCAGCACGAGGGTGAGCACCCGCGGCGGCAGCGCCGGGATCAGGCGCTGGACGCGCAGCGCGAAGCCGAAGCTGCGCGCGTGCCCGGCGCTGAACGCCGCGTACTCGCGCAGCGCGGTGTCCGCTGACCGCTCACCCGCGAGCGCCGAGCGGATGCCTCGGCCCGCCGCGACCCCGAAGTAGAACGCGGTGCGTATCCCCTCCGCCGAGAGCGGGATGCAGTGTCCGGCGCTGTCGCCGACGAACCAGACTCCGTCCTCGCCGGCCGACCGAAGCCGGTGCGGCACCCAGTTGCCCTGGTAGCCCGCCGGCTCGCGCTCGAGCCGGCCCGTGAGCTCGACGACCTGCTGTTTGACGTGCTGCTCGGGGTCGTAGGAGGCGACGCCGATGCGCACCTCCCCATCCGCCGGCACGCGCCAGCCGTACCCGCGACGGGCGAGCGACCGATCGACCCACACGTCGAGCGCGTCACCGCTGCCGTCATGCGCCGGATGCACCTCGAGCGCACGCGTGAGCGGGCCCTCGGGGGGCTGGTAGTGCGGGTCGGACAGCACCCGGCGCCAGCCGAGAGCGTCGACCACGACCGCGGCTCGCAGGTCGCCGCGATCGGTGTGCACGACGAGGTCGCCATCGGGCCCGCGCGCGCCCCGGCCCTCGACCTTCACGGTCTCGAACCGCGCGTCGCCGCACTGCGCCCACAGCTGGTCGCAGAGGGCGCGATAGTCGAACGCCGACCAGGACCACGGCAGGCGGTACTTCACGCTCCCGTGCGGCGTGGTGAAGGTCATGTGCGGCAGGTCCTGAAGGATGGAGCCCTGCACGCCCATCGCGTGCAGCCACGGGGTCGGGCACGCACAGGCCGACGTCTGGCGCTCGCCGATCTCGTACCGGTCGACGACGAGCACATGGGCGCCCGTGGCCGCGAGCTCGCGGGCGACGGCGAGGCCGGCGAACGAGGCGCCGCAGATCAGGACGTCGGCGCGCGTCCCCTCCAGCGAGGTGCGTTCGGCGCCGCGGGTCGTCGCGCGGACGGTCACGGTGCGAGGGCCGTCACGACGGCGCGGGCGGTCTCCCACGGGCGCAGGCCCGCCTGACGCGTGAGGACGTCGTAGCCCTGGCGTTCAACGCGATCGAGCACGCGGGTGTAGACCGTCGCCGCGACGCGCACCCCGGGCCGCATCCGCCCCGGAAGGATCTGGGCGAGCGCGTCCGAGTCACGGAAGAGCTCGCGGGCGCGGCCGACCTGGACGGCGACGTGCTCGCGCAGGCGGTGGGTCGCCGCGCGCCGCGCGAGGTCGTCCTCGTGCAGGCCCGGCAGGTACACCCTCCCCATGCCCCAGTCCTCGCGGACGTCGCGGATCAGGTTCGTGAGCTGGAAGGCGACGCCGAGCCGCGCAAGCAGCGACTCCGAGCCCTCAGGCGCGTCGAGCAGCGGCGCGACGACCGGGCCGACGGTGGCCGTGCCGTCCATGTAGCGGTCCAGCTGCTCCTGCGTCCGCATCCGCACCGGGTCGTCGCAGTCGGCGCGCATCGAGTCCATGTAGGCGCCGAGCAGATGCAGCGGCATCCCATGGCGCGGCCCGGCATCCACGAGCGCCGCGATCACCGGGTGACTCGAGTGGCCCGCGGCCAGCCCGGCGTCGAGCTCGGCCTGCCAGCGGTCCAGCGCCGCGCGGCGCTCCCCGTTGCGGGTCGTGTCGTCAGCGATGTCGTCGGCGCCGCGGACGAAGCCGTAGAGCGCGTGAAATGCCGGCCGGCGTTCGGCGGGAAGGCACCGCACGGCCCAGTAGTACGTCGGGTCGCGGCGCCGCTGCATACGCGCGCAGGCCTTGTACGCCTCCCCGACGGTCTCCTCAGCTGCGATTTCCACGGACCACGTACGGTAGTCGTCAGGCCTGTGGACCACCACCCCGAACTGCTCGATCGCCAGCTCGTCGTCGTCACGGGCAAGGGCGGCGTCGGCAAGACGACCGTCGCCGCGTCGATCGCGCTGCTGGCCGCCCGTGCCGGCCGCCGCACGATCGTCTGCGAGGTCGCGGGACAGCGCCGCATTCCCGCGCTCCTCGGTCACCCGACGGCCGGGGCTCCCGGCACCGAGGAGCCCGTCGCCCCGGAGCTCTGGGCCACGACGATCGACCCCGAGGGCGCGCTCGCGGAGTGGGCCGGCCGGGTCGTGCGCCCCCGCGCACTGCTCGAGCTCGCCCTGCGCTCCCGCACCTTCTCGAGCTTCGTGAACGCCGCCCCGGGGGCACGTGAGCTCGTCACGATCACGAAGGCCTGGGAGCTCGGGCACGACCCGCGCTGGCTTCCGGGCCGGACCGGCCATGACCTCGTCGTGCTCGACGCTCCGGCGTCCGGGCACGGTCTCGCGCTGCTGCGCACGCCACGGACGTTCGCCGAGATCGCGCGCGTCGGCCCGATCGCCTCACAGGCGCGGCTCGTCGCCGAGACGCTGCAGGATCCCTTCCGGACGGCGATCGTGATCGTGACGACGGCCGAGGAGACGCCGGTCAACGAGACGCTGGAGCTGGAGCGGCGCGTCCAGGACCTGCTCGGTCACGGCGCCTCCGTCATCGTCGCCAACGGCCTGATGCGCAACGCACTGACGCGCGACGACATGGAGGCGGTCGACGCGCAGCTCGGGCCGCCGGTCGCGACCGCGTTGCGCAGCCGTCATGAGCGCGCCGAGCTGCAGGCGGCGCAGCTGCGGCGCCTGCGGCGACACGCCGTCGCCCCGGTGGTCACGACCCCGTACCTCCCGGCGCACGCGATCGGCCCTGACGAGATCGAGTCGCTGTCGACGACGCTCAGACGCCGGCTGCGCTGACGGCGCGCCCGGGCCCGCCGGCCGCGAGCTCGTCGCCGATCCGCACGACCGCGTCGCAGAACGCATCGACGTGCTCGGGCGTCGTTCGGGCGTTGATGAAACACGGCCGGATCGCGAATGCCCCGCCGACGACCGTGGAGCTCGGGAAGAACGGCGTCTCGTTGGTGAGCCTGCGCAGCAGCGCCGCGTTGTGGTCGTCCAGGTCGCCGGCACCGCCGCGGTGACGCAGACAGCAGATCGAGAGCTCCGGCTCGAGCAGAAGCTCGAGCCGGTCGTCGGCGCGGACCCGCGCCGCGACCCGCGCCGCAAGATCGTTGTCGTCGCAGATGAGGCGGCGCACCCCGTCTCGACCGAGCTCGCGCAGGATGCTCCAGACGACGACGCCGCGCGACGGCGCCGAGAGCTCGACGGCGAAGTCCTGGTACGGGACGCCCATCGCATCGAGTGAGCTGCGGGCGTCCGCGGCGTCGCCGAACGCGCCCTCCAGGTACGCCGCCGGCTCCTGGGTGAACGCGCGGTGCAGGATCGAGCGATCGCGCACGAACGTCGCGCCGATCCCGACCGGCGCGCGCAGCCACTTGTGGGGATCGACGATCGCCGAGTCCGCGAGCTCGAGCCCGTCGAAACGGTCGGCGATGCGCTCGTCCAGGCTGCCGAGCAGGCCGTAGGCCCCGTCCACATGGAACCAGGCGCCGTGCTCTCGAGCCAGCTCGCCCACCGTCCGCAACGGGTCGATCGCGCCCGTGTTCGTCGTGCCGGCGGTGGCGACGACGGCGACGGGCAGCACGCCGTCCGCCACGTCCCGCTCGAGTGCCTCGGCGAGCGCTCCAGGATCCATGCGGGCCCGCGCGTCGGTCGGGATGGCCCGCACGATCCGGCGTCCGAGTCCGAGGACACCCGCCGAGCGCTGGATCGTGTGGTGAGCCTCGGCCGACGCGTAGATCGCCAGCCGGCGGCCGTCGAGTCCGTCGGCGGCGGGATCCAGGCCGGCCTGCTCGAGCGCCCACTGCCGTGCCGCGCCGAGCGCGACGAGGTTCGCGACCGAGCCGCCGCTCGAGTAGACGCCCTTCATCGTGTCGGGGAGACCGCAAAGGCTCGCCAGCCAGTCGAGCGAGACCTCCTCCAGGAGGTTGAAGGCGGTCAGCGTGTACCGCTGCGGCGCTGCGACCGCGGCGGCGAGCGTCGCGACCGTCGGGACGGTCGTCGGCCCGGTGGTGATCCAACCCCAGAACGCCGGGTCGCTCATGCGGGCCCCGTTGGGGATCACGAGCTCCGTCAGCTCCGCCACCACGCCCTCGGCGCCCGCGCCCGCGTCGGGCAGCGGCCGGTCAAGCGCCGCCGACCAGACCTCGCGGCGCTCGAGCGCGTCGCCGCCCTCGGCGAGGAAGGCATCGAGCGCGGTCGCCACCCGGGCACTGAGCGCCGCAAGCGCGCCGGTTTCGGCCGTCACCGCCATGCGGGCGAGCCTACCCGGCGCCGCTCAGTCGATGCCGAGGCGGTCGAGCAGGCGCTCGTCACCCCGCCACCCGCGACGCACGCGCACCGAAAGATCGAGGTGCACCTGGGTGCCGAGCTCCCGTTGCAGCTCACGGCGCGCGGCGGTGCCGATCGCGCGGATCATCTGTCCCCCGCTGCCGATCAGGATCCCCTTCTGCGACTCGGTCTCGACCCACACCCGGGCCTTCACGATCGTGAGGTCGGCGCGCGGGGTCTCGACGTCCTCGACCTGGACCTCGACGGAGTGCGGCACCTCCTGGAACGTCCGCCGCAGCACCTGCTCGCGCACGAGCTCGGCCATCACGACCCACTGCGGCTGGTCCGAGCTGTCCTCGACCGGGAATAGGAACGGCCCCTGCGGAACGAGCGTCCCGAGGTGCTCGACGAGCGCGGTGACCCCCTCCCCCGTGCGGGCCGAGATCGGAAAGATGTGATCTCCCACGCCGAGCGACTCCGCCTCCAGCAGCGCGCCCACGACAGCCGGCTGCCGCAGCCGGTCCACCTTGTTGACCGCGACGACGATGGGTACGGGCGAGCGCGAGAGCAGCCCTGCGATGAACCGGTCGCCCGCGCCGGCGCCCTGCTCGGCGTTCAGCACCAGCAGCGCCGCGTCGCTCTGCGCGAGCTCGGACTCGACCCGCGACTGCATGCGGCGGGTCAGCTCGTCACGCGGGCGCTGCACACCCGGCAGGTCGACGAGAACGAGCTGCGTCTCCTCGACCGTCGACACGCCGCGGATCGCGCGGCGCGTCGTCTGCGGCTTGTCGGAGACGATCGCGACCTTGCGACCGACGATCGCGTTGACGAGCGTGGACTTGCCGACGTTCGGGCGACCGGCGAGCGCGATGAAGCCGCTGCGGGTGCTCACCAGCTCAGGATCTCAGCCTGGAGGGCGAGCATCTCGCCCTGATCCGTCTCATGGTCCATGCCGACGAGGTGCAGCGTGCCGTGGACGATCGCCTCGCGCAGGTCGGTGGTGTGCTCGGGACAGATCACGACGTCCCCGAGCTCCCGCAGCCCGGGCGGCAGGCCGGGCTCGCCGGCGCCGTCGATCGGGAAGGACAGGACGTCCGTCGGCTCGGGCTTGTCGCGATGCTCCGCGTTCAGCTCCGTGATCCGCCCGGCGTCCACGAACTCGACGGCGATGTGCCCGTCCTCGACGGCCGCAGAGGCGAGCGCGAGCGCGACCAGCCGCTGGACCTCGGCGGACGGCGGCGCTGCGGGGACGGCATCCGCCCCGATGACCTCGACGTCGAGCATGGCTACGACTCTAGGCGCGGCGGCGGCCCGGCTCAGCGGACCGAAGCTCTGGCGCCGCACGCTCGGCGTGCTCGCCATAGGCCTCGACGATCCGCTGGACGAGGCGGTGGCGCACCACGTCCTCGCCGCCGAAGCGCACGAAATCGACGCCGTCGACCGACTCCAGGATCTCGCTGACGACGACCAGGCCCGACTGCTGCTCGCGTGGAAGGTCGATCTGGGTGATGTCCCCGGTGATGACCATCTTGGAGCCGAACCCGAGCCGCGTGAGGAACATCTTCATCTGCTCGGGGCTCGTGTTCTGCGCCTCGTCGAGAATGATGAACGAGTCGTTGAGCGTGCGCCCGCGCATGAACGCCAGGGGCGCCACCTCGATGACGCCGCGCTCGAGGTACCCGGACACCTTCTCCGGGTCGATCATGTCGTTCAGCGCGTCGAACAGGGGGCGCAGGTACGGGTCGATCTTCGCCATCAGGTCGCCCGGCAGGAAGCCCAGGCGCTCCCCCGCCTCGACGGCCGGGCGGGTGAGGATGATCCGGTTGACCTCGCGGCGCGCGAGCGCAGCGGCGGCCATGGCGACTGCCAGGAAGGTCTTGCCGGTGCCGGCCGGCCCGATGCCGAACGTGACGGTGTTGCGACGCACGGAGTCGACGTAGTGCTTCTGGTTGACGGTCTTGGGCGCGACCTTGCGGGCACGGTGGCGCCAGACGACGTCTTCGAGGATCTCGGCGGGCGAGGTGTGGCGGTCGAGCGCACCGGTGACGGCGGCGATCGTGCCGTCGCCGATCTCGTGGCCCTGCTCGACGAGATCGGTCAGCTCGCGGACGACGAGCGCCGCCGCGGCGACCGCCTCGGCCTCCCCGTCGAGCGTGACGACGTTGCCGCGCAGAACGAGATTGCACTCGACGTGATCCTCGAGCTGGCGCAGGACGCTGTCGGCGGTGCCGGCGAGCGCCGCCGCGGTGTCGTTGGACAGCTCGATCGTGCGCCGCATCAGTTCCTCAGCGCCTCCTGCACGAGCGCGGACACGCGCTTGCCGTCGGCGCGCCCGGCGACCTGGGCCATGGCGGGCTTCATCACGTTGCCCATGTCCTTCGGAGAGCTCGCGCCGGTCTCGGCGACGGCCGCGGAGACGATCTCGCGCAGCTCGTCGTCGGTGAGCTCGGCCGGCAGGTAGGCCTCGATCACGACGGCCTCGGCCTCCTCGGCCTCGGCCAGCTCCGGCCGGTCGCCGTCGCGGAAGGCCTTTGCGGCCTCCAGGCGGCGCTTGCGCTCACGGCGCAGGACGGCGAGCTCGTCGCCCGCGCCCTCCTTCGCGTCCTTCTGGAGCTCGGAGAGCACGAGACGCAGCGTTCCCACGCGATCCTTCTCGCCGGCCTTCATGGCCGTTGTGAGATCCGTTTTGACCGTGTCGGTCACCGACATGCGCCCACCATGATAGGCGGGTGCGCGGCGGCTTCGAGGCGACGGACCTCCTATGCCCCGGCGTTCGAGGCGACGTAGGCGGCGACGGCCTTGATCTCCGCCGGGCTGAGCTGGCCGCCGAAGGCCGGCATCGAGGCGCCGCCGTTCTCCACCTGTTTGGTGACCCTGGCCTCCGCGGGCTTGAGAGTGTCGAGGTTCGGACCGACCTGACCCGACGCGCCGGCCGCGGAGAGCGTGTGGCAGCTCGAGCAGTTGGCGGTGAAGATCGCCTTGCCGTCCGCCGATGCCTGCTGCTCCGTCGTCGTGGTGGTCGGCGTCGTCGTGGCCGGCGTCGTCGTGACCGGGGCCGTCGTGGTGACCGCCGGGGTCGTCGAGAGCGCCTGGGTCGCCTGGCCGGCCGCGTCCCTGACCTGGGCCGGCGTCGGACCCGTGGCGTTGTTGCTGCCGCACGCGGCGAGCACCAGACCGGTGGCGACGACGGCGGAGACGGCGAGAAGAGGGCGGATCGGAGCGATGGTCATCGGGTCCTCGGGTTCGACGGTCGGCGGCGCAGTCCTGCGGCGGCAGACCCTATCTGGATCCCGCCCTGGGAAACTCCCCCGCGCCGTTGCCGGCGGCCTGCTCCGAGGCCGTCCGCTCCGAGTCGGCGAGCGGAGGCGGGTGCCCGAGCTGGCCGAGCTCTGACGCGTCGCGCCCGAACACGAGCTGGACGTTCCAGTCGATCAGCAGGCGGGCCTTGCGCTTGAGCCCGGGCATCAGTGCCAGGTGATAGGTGCGGGCGATGAACCATGCCGGCAGTCCACGCCAGCGAATCCCCATCGTGCTTGCGACGGCGTCGCTCTTCCCCATGTCGACGAAGACGCCGCGCGTCTTGTACCTGAACTCCCGCACCTGGCCCGACCCGAGCGACGCGGCGACGTTGCGGGCGACGAGCCGCCCCTGGCGGATGGCGTGCTGGGCCGTCGGCGGGGAGACGTTTCCGGGCCGCGCCGGGTCGTCCACCGCCGCCGCGTCGCCGATCGCCCAGACGTTCTCCCGGCCGGTGCAGCGCAGCGTGCGATCGACCGCGAGCCGCCCGCCCTCGGCGAGCTCGAGGCCGAGCTCGGCCACGACGGGGGTCGGGCGCACGCCGGCGGTCCATACGACGGTGTGGGTCGGGACGGTCTCGCCGTCCGACAGCCGCGCGCTGACGGCGGTGACCTCGTCAAGGGTCGTCCCGGTGCGGATCTCAATGCCGCGACGGCGCAGCTCGCCGGTCGCAAAGCTCGCGAGCGACGGCGAGATCTCGGGCATCACGCGGTCACGCGCCTCGACGAGGATCCAGCGCATGCCCTCGGTTCGGCAGCGCGGGTAGAGCTCGATCACGTCCGCGGCGAAGTCCTGCAGCTCGGCCAGCCCCTCGAGCCCGGCGTACCCCGCCCCCACGAAGACGTACGTGAGCCAGGCCCGCCGCTGCGCCGGATCCTCCATCGTCTCGGCGATCTCCAGCGTGCGCAGCACCCCGTTGCGCAGGGCGATCGCCTCGGCGAGCGTGCGGAACCCGATCCCGTGCTCGGCGAGGCCGGGGATCGGCAGCAGCCGCGAGACTGATCCCAGCGCGACCACGAGCTGGTCGTAGGCAAGCTCCTCGACCGCGCCGCCCGCCTGCTCGATCCGCAGGACGTCGCGGTCCGGATCCGCGCCGATCACCCTGCCGATCCGCAGGTCGGTGCGGCGCAGCTCCTCACGCAGCGGCACCACGACGTGCCGAGGCTCGAGCGTGCCGGCCGCGGCGCCGGGCAGCAGCGGCGTGTAGAGCATGAAATTGTCCTCGCTGACGAGCGTCACCCGCGCGCTCTGCGAGGGCAGGACGCGCTCGAGCGTGCGGGCGGCATAGAACCCCCCGAACCCTCCTCCCGCGATGACGACGTTCCAGGCCACGCTCAGCGCTGCGCGGCGACCGCGGACTCACGCGGCACGAGCACGCGCCGCAGGAACGCGATCTGATCCTCGACCGCGCGCTCGAATGCCTCGCCGACGTAGATGTCGAAATGCCCGATCGGATACCGCACGATCTCGCCGCGCGGCGCGTTCTGCGCCATCTGGGCCGCCGGCTCAGGCGGCGTGGTCTGATCGGCGTCGCAGACGCAGACGAGCAGCGGGCACGCGACGCGCGTCGCATCCTTGACCGGCCGCCACAGGCCGACGCGCAGCATCACGCGAGCGGCGACCTCATTGCGCCAGCGCGAGCCCTCGCCGACGATCGCGGTGAAGCCCGGCTCGGCCTCGGCGGCGGTCATCACCGCATAGGTCCCGGGGGCGCCGGCCGCCGGGATCGTCACCGGCGGCCTGCCGAGTGCCGCGCCGGCGGCGTCGCGCAGCGCGTCGAACGTCATCCGGGCCGACGTCAGCGGCGGCGTGATCCGCAGCTGCGCGAGGCCATCCGCGATCGGCGCCTGCACGACCACGGCGGCGATCTGGGCGTCGCCCGACGCGACGGTCACGGCGTGGCCACCGCTGAACGACGAGCCGAACAGCGCGATGCGCGAGGGGTCGACCCACGGAACGCGCGCGGCGGCGCGGATCGCGGCGCGGTAGTCGTCCTGCTGGCCGCGGATGTCGATGACCTGGCGCGGTTCGCCTCCGCTCTCCCCGAAACCGCGGTAGTCGAACAAGAGCACCCCGAACCCGGCGTCCGCAAAGCGCTCGGCGTACGGCTCAAGCCCGTCGCGGCGCGTCGCGCTGAAGCCGTGCGCCATGACCACGCAGGGGACGGAGGCGTCATCGGCCGCGGCGGGGCGGTACAGCCAGCCGGCGAGGGACGTCCCCGCGCAGTCGAAGTTGAGATCCTCGCGATTGTCGGGCATCCGCGAAACGTACTCCTCCGTACGCAGCGGCCGCAGCGCACGCGAGATCCCGAGCTGGCGGCGCTCAGCGGCGCAGCAGCAGCAGGGCGGCCCACTCGCCGCCGTGGTGACGGGCGGCCTCGCGCAGGCCCAGCGACGCGGCGAACGCCGCGGCGACCTCGTCCGCCTCGTGGGCCAGCAGGCCGCTGGCGATCAGCGCATCCGGGACGACCGCCCCCGCGAACCCCGTCTCCGCGACGCGCAGCAGCAGCGGCCGCAGCAGGTTGGCGAGCACCGTCGGCGCGCCGGGGGACGGACCGTCGAACAGCAGGTCGAACCGCCGCGCCTCGACGGTGACGCCGTTCGCGCGTGCGTTGTCGCGCGTGGCGGCGACGCTCTCCGCCTCGTGGTCGAGGCCGAGAACCGGCGACCAGCCGAGCCGGGCGGCCGCGATCGCGAGCACCCCCGAGCCGCAGCCGACGTCGACGCACGGCCCGCCGGGCTCAAGCTCCAGCAGCAGCTCCAGGCACAGGCGCGTCGTGTGATGTGCGCCGGTGCCGAACGCCTGGCCCGGGTCGATGACGAGCTCCTCGGTCGCCGGCCCCGGCGCAGCGAGCGCGGGCTCCCACGGCGGCCTGACCCGCAGCCCGCTCCCGCCGCGCGCGCCGGCAGGGACGTCGACCGGCTTGTGAAAGGCCTTCCAGCGCTCGTGCCAGTCGTCCGCGATCTCCTCCGTGACGACCTCGACGATCGCGCCGCCGACGGCGGCATGCAGGTCGGGCAGGGCAGGCAGCTCCCCCGGCGCGCCGTAGACCGCGTACTCGATGACCCCGCCGCCGTCGAGCTCGCGCTCCTCGACCCCGGACGGGGCCAGCTCCAGGAGCTCGGCGAGCGCGACCTCGGCATCCTCGCGCCGCACACGCAGCGCGAGGCGGATCACCGGCGACCGCCGAGCAGCCGGCGCAGCTTCCCGGCCGTGGTCTCCGGCGCCGCGAGGTTCTCGGGGGTCAGCGACTCCGCGAGCGTCCCCAGCAGCTCACGCTGCTCGGCCGTCAGCCGGCGCGGGATCATCACGTTGACGACGACCCGCAGGTCCCCGCGGCGGCTCGGGTGGCGCAGATGCGGCATCCCCTGGCCCTTCACCGTCACGATCTCGCCCGGCTGCGTGCCCGTGGGAACGTGCACCTCGGCCTCCCCGTCGAGCGACGCGGCGGGCAGGTCGGCGCCGAGCGCCGCGAGCGGCGCCGGCACGTCGAGCACGGTGACGAGGTCGTCGCCGTCGCGGATGAGGCGATCGTGCGGGCGCACGTGGACCTGGACGTAGAGATCCCCCGCCGGCCCACCATGCTCACCGGCATGGCCGCTCCCGGGGAGGCGGATGCGCTGTCCGTCGGCGATTCCCGCGGGCACGTCGACGTCGAGCTCGCGGGTGCCGACGGTGCGCCCACGACCGTCGCACTCGGCGCATGGATGCTCGGGGATCCGCCCCTCGCCGTGGCAGGCGTCACAGGCGGCGCTGCGCATGACCTGCCCGAACGGCGAGCGCGCCATGACCTGCAGCACGCCCGAGCCGCCGCAGCGCTCGCACGAGCGCACACTGGTGCCCGGCTCCGCCCCCTCACCCTCACAGTGCTCGCAGACGTCGACGGCCTCGAAGCTCACCGGGACGCGGATGCCGGCGGCCGCCTCGCCGAGATCGATCTCGATGCCGAGGATCGCGTCGTCGCCCTGGACGGGCCCGCCGCCGTGCCCGCCGAAGCCGCCGGCGAACCCCGATCCGAAGAACGCCTCGAAGAGGTCGGAGATCGAGCCGAAGCCCTCGAAGTTCGGACCCAGGCCGCCGCTGCGCAGACCTTCGTGGCCGTAGCGGTCGAACGTCTCGCGGCGCTCGGCGTTCGAGAGGATCTCGTAGGCCTCGGCCGCCTCCTTGAACTTCTCCTCGGCCTGCGGATCGTGTGCGTTGACGTCGGGGTGCAGCTCTCGGGCAAGGCGACGGAACGACTTCTTGATCGCTGTCTCGTCGGCGTCTCGGGGAACGCCCAGGACCTCATACGGATCGCGGGGAATCGTGCCTGCCATGGGTTGCGGAGGCTAGCGCCCGCGGGTCCGTGCTCGGGAGGGGGCCCTACCTAGCCCTCGTACACATCCTCGACGTACGTCGAGAGCTGCGCGGCGGCTTCGCGCACGGTGGCGATCGTCAGGCCGTAGTCCATCCGCACAGGCCCGATCACCGACACCGTCCCGAGCTTGCGCGCCGGCAGGCCGTAGCTCGCCGCGACGACCGCGAGCGAACGCAGCGCGGGCAGCTCGTTCTCGCTGCCGATGCGCACGAGCACGTCGCGCTCGCCGAGGGCCATGCGCAGTGCATCCAGCAGCGTGACGCGCCGCTCCAGCGCCGTCAGCAGCTCGTTGATCTGCGCGAGGTCCTGCAGGCGGTCGGTGCCCAGGAGACGCGAGGCGCCGTCGGTGTAGAGCACCGTCTCCTCCATCGCCGGCAGCTCGGAGAAGGCGGGCGCAAGCGCTTCCAGGAATCGCTGCTCGCTGGCGCCGAGCGAGGCGTCGAGCAGCCGGGCGCGGAGCGTTCGCGCGCCGAGCCCGACACCGACAAGACGCTCGTTCAGGTACTCGCCCGCCCAGCTGACGACCCCGGGGTCGACCTCGCTGTCGAAGGTGAGGATCCGCTTCGAGACGCCGCCGGTCGAGGTGATCACGACGACCATCGCGACCTGCGGCTGCAGCAGAAGGACCTCGACGTGGCGGATCGTCGCGCTGTCCAGTGCCGGGGCGCTCACGATCGCGAGCAGGTTCGTGACCTGGGCGAGCGTCGTGCTCGCGGCCCGCATGGCGTCATCGAGCTCGCGGCGCACGAGCGGGAGCTGCAGCTCCCCGCGCCCGCGCACCTCGGGCAGGAGGCGGTCGACGTAGAAGCGGCGGCCCGCGTCCGTCGGCACGCGCCCGGCGGACGTGTGCGGGTGCGTGATCAGGCCCTGCTCCTCGAGCACCGCGAGCTCCGCGCGCACGGTGGAGGGCCGGCAGTCGAGCTCGGGATCCTCCGCCAGCGTCTTCGAGCCCACGGGCTGGCCGGTCGCCTGGTCGGCCTCGACGACCTTGCGCAGGATCAGCTGTTGGCGCGCAGTCAGCGGCATGAATCAGATGATGATCTGCACGGTGCCGCCATCCGCGGACCACGCCGCGCCGGTCACCGCGCCGGAGCGCGCCGAGCAGAGGAACACGATCACGTCGGCGATCTCGCCGGGCTCGGCGAGGCGCCCGAGCGGGATCTTCGCGCGCTGCCCCGCCAGCGCCTCGTCGCGGCTGATCCCGCGTGACATGGCGACCTGATCGGCCATCCCGCCGGCGCCCATCCACAGTTCGGAGGCCGTCCCGCCGGGCGTGACGGCGTTCACGAGCACGCCCTGCGCTGCATAGGTGTCCGCGAACGCGCGCGACAACGAGAGCTGCGCGGCCTTCGTCACGCTGTAGGCCACGTTCATGAGCGACGGGCGCTTGCCCGCAGACGAGGCGACGTTGACGATCCGCCCTCCCCCGCGCGCGACCATGTGCGGCGCCGCAGCGCGCATCAGCCGCATCGGCGCCAGCACGTGCAGCGCGTACTGGCCGAGCCAGTCCTCGTCCGTCAGCTCGTCCAGGCCGCGGGCGTACGACGTGCCGGCGTTGTTGACGAGGACGTCGATCCCGCCCATCTGCTCGACCGCCTCGGCGACGATCTCGGCGTCGGCCTCGGGGTCGGTGACGTCGCAGGCGATCCAGTCGGCACGCTCGCCGCACGCCTGCGCCGCGGCGCGAAGCTCGTCCTCACCGCGAGCCACCAGGAGGACGCGCGCGCCCTCGGCGGCCAGCCGCTCCGCCGTCGCACGACCGATGCCGCGCGAGGCGCCGGTGACCACGCACACCTTGTCCTTCAGGCCGAGGTCCACCTACTTGCCGTCCCCCAACTCCAGGACGGCCAGGAACGCCTCCTGCGGAACCTCGATGCGACCGACCTGCTTCATCCGCTTCTTGCCCTCCTTCTGCTTCTCGAGCAGCTTGCGCTTGCGCGAGATGTCGCCGCCGTAGCACTTGGCGATCACGTCCTTGCGGAAGGCCTTCACCGTCTCACGCGCGACGACGTGCGACCCGATCGCCGCCTGGATCGGCACGTCGTACTGCTGGCGCGGGATCTTCTCGCGCAGCTTCTCGGTGAGCATGCGCCCGACCGTGTACGCCTTGTCCTTGTGGACGAGCATCGACAGCGCGTCGACCGGCTCGCCCGCGAGGAGCACGTCGAGCTTGACCAGGTTCGAGGCCTTCAGGTCGGTCACCTCGTAGTCCAGTGACGCATAGCCGCGCGTGCGCGACTTCAGCTGGTCGAAGAAGTCGAGCACGATCTCGGCGAGCGGCAGGTCGTACGTCATCTGCACCCGCTCCGCGCTCAGATAGTGCAGGCCGCGTGCTCGCCGCGCTTCTCCTGGCACAGCTCCATGATCGTCCCGATGAACTCCGTCGGCGTGAGGATCGACGCACGGATCATCGGCTCGCGAATCTCGGCGACGCGGGCGGGATCGGGCATGTCCGAGGGGTTGTGCACTTCGAGAACGTCGCCGTTGGTCATCTCGATCTCGAAGCCGACCGACGGCATGGTCGCCATCAGGTCCAGGTCGTACTCGCGCTCCAGCCGCTCGCGGACGATGTCCATGTGCAGCAACCCGAGGAAGCCGCAGCGAAACCCGAACCCGAGCGCGTCGGAGGTCTCCGGCTCCCAGGTGAGCGCAGCGTCGTTCAGGGTCAGCTTCTCGAGCGCGTCACGCAGGTCCGGGTAGCGGTCGGAGTCGATCGGGAAGAGGCCGCAGAACACCATCGGCTGGACGTCGCGGTACCCGGGCAGCGCCTCGGTCGCGCTCCCGAGCTTGGTCGTGAGGGTGTCGCCGACGCGCAGCCTGGTCACGTCCTTGATGCCCGTGATCAGGTAGCCGACCTCGCCCGCCCGCAGCTCGGGCGCCGCGACCTGGCCGGGTGAGAAGAAGCCGATGTCGTCGATCTCGGCCTCGGTGCCGGCAACCATCGCGCGGATCCCCTCGCCCTTGCGAAAGACGCCGTCGACGACGCGGATGTAGGCGATCACGCCGCGGTACTGGTCGAACTCGGAGTCGAAGATCAGCGCTCGCGCCGGGGCGTCGGGATCACCGGCGGGCGGCGGAACCTTCTGGACCAGCTCCTCGAGCACCTCGATCACGCCCTCCCCGGTCTTCCCGGAGATCGTGCGGATCTCGTCGGCGGACCCGCCGAGCAGCTCCGCGACCTCGGCGCCGACGCGCTCGGGCTCGGCGCCCGGAAGGTCGATCTTGTTCAGGCACGGGATCAGCTCGAGACCTGAGTCGATCGCGAGGTAGGTGTTCGCGAGCGTCTGCGCCTCGACGCCCTGCGAGGCGTCCACGACGAGCAGCGCACCCTCACACGCCGCCAGCGACCGGCTCACCTCGTAGGTGAAGTCCACGTGCCCAGGGGTGTCGATGAGGTGGAGCTGGTACTCCTGGCCGTCCCGGGCCGTGTAGAAGACGCGGACCGCCTGCGCCTTGATCGTGATGCCGCGCTCGCGCTCGAGGTCCATCGAGTCCAGAACCTGCGCGCGCATCAGGCGCGGATCGACGGTCTTGGTCAGCTCGAGGATGCGATCGGCCAGCGTCGACTTCCCATGGTCGATGTGGGCGATGATGCAGAAGTTGCGGATGTGTGCCTGGTCCATGGTGAGCGCGCGCTGCGGTGTGCAACAGGGTAGGCGGCGCGCTCAGGGAACCGTCAGAACGCGCCTGCGGGGCGTTCTGTCCCGCCGGGGGCCGTTCCTACAGGCCCGCGTCCAGCGCGACACCGTCGCGGCCGTCCCGCTTTGCGGCATACAGCGCGCGGTCGGCGCGGCCGACGAGCGAGTCGTCGCTCTCCTCCGGCCCGGAGATGGCGACGCCGACCGAGACGGTCACCCCGGCATCGGACGCTGCGACGGCGTCGCGCATGCGATGCGCGGCGGAGAGCGCCTCGCGGTCATTGCGGACGGCGAGCAGCGCCGCGAACTCGTCCCCGCCGAGCCGGAAGAGCAGATCGCCGCGTCGCAGCGCGCGCTCGAGCGCGCGCACGGTTGCGAGCAGTGCGCGATCGCCCTCCTGGTGCCCGAGCCGGTCGTTCAGCTCCTTGAAGCGGTCGAGGTCGCAGAGCGCGACCGCGGTCGCGATCGGCCGCCGGTGCGACGCGCCGAGCGCCTCGGCGAACGCCCCGCGGTGCCCGAGCCCGGTCAGCGGGTCGGTCGAGGCGCGATGGCGGAGCTCCGCGACGGCCGCGGCCGTCCGCAGGTTCGACGCGGCCTGCACCGCGATCAGCTCGACGAGCTCCGCACGCTCGGTCGATGCCGCGAGCGCCCGCTCGTCGGCGAGGATCAGGAGCCCGAGCGGGCGTCCCCGAGCGATCAGCGGCGCGACGATCGCCGTCCGCGCCCCGGCTTCCTGAAGCGCGCCGAGCCCGAGCGGCAGATCGGCGCCCACAGCCGCCCGTTCGGCGTCAAAGGAGCACGAGCCGCCGCCGGCGACCAGCATCGCCAAGCCGTCGAGCGGCACGATCCCGAGCGTCGCGAGCCGCGCCCCGAGGGTGCCCGCGGTGACGGCCGGCGCCCAGGAATCGTCTGCCTCGAGCCGGAACAGGGCGGCACTCTCCATCCCGGCGAGGTCGAGCGCGGCGACGAGCGTGGCGTGCTCGATCCGGCCCGGGTCCTCCATGCCGGCGAGCGCGGCGGCATGCTGGGCGAGCCGGCTCGCCGATCCCTCGGCGGGCGGACCGCCGAGCTCGACGATCCGCTGGGCGAGCGCAGCGGAGACCGTCCGGGCCGCCACGAGCTGGTCGCCGCTCAGGCTGCCGGCCGCCTCGACGCACAGGACGCCGACGACCTCGCCGCCGTGGATCAGCGGGAGGCAGGCGGTCTCCGCGCCGTCAGGACTCAGCGTGCGCTGCTCGGCAGCGGTCGCCGCCGTCCGGCCGACCGGGCCGACGATCGCGGAGACGCCGTCGAGCACGTGTGTGGTCCCGGCGGCCGACAGACAGCGCAGGCGTCCGGCGTGCCCGACGTACGCGGCCACCGCAAGGTCACCGGCGTCCGCGAGCGCGGCGACGGCGATCCGGCACGCTTCCTCGAGGTCTTGGGCCCCCGCGAGCGCAGCGGCCGGCGCTTCGGTGTCCACAGCGGAACCGTAGCGGCGCAGACCGCCGTGTGGGGCCTGCTCGACGACCGTTGAGCGCACTCCGGCGTCCACCGGGCGCGCGGCATCGTCCGTTCGTCCAGAACCGCTCAGCGCGCGGGACGCAGCCGTGCGCGCACGAAGTCGCTGATCTGGCGCGCCTCCGCGACCCGCATGGCCATCACGGCGGCCCAGTAGACCGCGATGCCGGCGACGATCGCCGGTCCGACCGCCAGCGCGCGGGTGAGCGCGTTCGCGTCACCCAGCGCCGCGTCGAGCCCGCGCCAGACGCCGTATGCCACGAGCCCGAGCGCGATCGAGGCGATCAGGATCTTGATCGCGGCCGTCACCGTCTCGCGCCCCTCGATCCGGCCCTCGAGCAGCGTGCGCAGGCCGCGCGCCTGGGCGAACGCCATCACGCCCGACGCCACGGCGGTCCCGATCACCGGGCCGGCGATCCCGAACGGGCCGTACAGCGCGAACGACAGGATGATGTTCACGACGAGGCTCCCCGCGGCGAGCGCCGTCGGGATCCACGGGCGCTGGAGCGAGAAGAACGTGCGCGTCAGCAACAGGTTGACGCCGGCGAACGGCAGCGAGAACGAGAACCAGAAGAGTGCGGTCGAAACCTGGTCCGTCGAGGCGGCCCCGAAGGCGCCGTACTGGTAGATGAGCTCGACGATCGGCGCCGCGAGCGCGGCCGTGACGGCGGCCGCCGGCACGAGGAACAGCAGGTTCTGCCGCGTGCCCGTCCCGAGCAGGCCGCGCAGCCCGGACACATCGCCGCGGGCGACGAGCCGGCTGAGCGATGGGAACAGCACCGTCGCCAGCGCGACGCTGAACATGCCCTGCGGCAGCATGTAGATCCGGAACGCCGCGTCGATGGCGCGCGGGGCGCTGTCCGAGATGAGCGCGCCGATCACCGAGTTGATCAGCAGGTCGACGTTGATGACCCCGAGCCCGATCGTGACCGGGAGCATCAGCACGAAGACGCGCCGCACCCCCGGATCGCGCCAGTTCAGATGGAACTTCAGGCGGAAGTCGATCCGGCCCAGCACCGGGATGACCATCAGCAACTGGATGATGGTGCCGAGCAGGACGCCGATCGCGTACGCGTAGATCTGGTTCTGCCCGTGGAAGAGCGGGTGCAACGCGACCAGCGCGCCGATGATCACGAGATTCCAGACGAGCGGAGCGAGCGCCGGGATCGTGAAGTGGTGGTAGGCCTGCGCGATTCCGACGAGGAGGCCGTTGATCCCGAGCAGCACGACGACCGGGAACAGCAGTTGCGAGAGCCCGACGGTGAGGTCCACGAGGCTCGGGGTGAACTCGCTGCCCGGAATGAACAGCGGCATGAGCACGCCGGCACCGACGATGAAGAGCGCGGTGATCGCGCCGAGGACGAGCAGGATGATCCAGAACAGCGTCGAGGCGAGCAGCACCGCCTCGCGGCGCTTGCCCTTCTCGAGGTACTCGGCGAAGATCGGCACGAACGCGGCGCTCAGGGCCGCGTCGGCGAACAGGCCGCGCACGAGGTTCGGGACCTGGAAGGCGATCGTGAACGCGGAGGCGGCCCCGCTCGTGCCGAAGTAGCTCGCGGCGACGACCTCGCGGGCGAGGCCCGCGACCCGCGAAGCGCCGGTGGCGATCGAGAAGATCGCGGTGTTGCGCGCGACGCCCGCCGTGGCACCCGGTGCGACGGGGGCGCCGTCCTCCTCGGACGGGGCGAAGCCGTCCTCGACGGCGATGTCCATGCCGAACGCCTCGGGACGCGTCGCGGCCACGCGGGCGGCGTGCTCGCGCGCCGCGGTGGACGGCTCGATCTCGGCCGCGTCGTCGGGCCCATCCGGAGGAGGGCTGCTCGAGCTGGCGCTCACCGCGTGTGATGCTAGGGACCCGACCCGCGGCACTCGCGTGCGCGGCCCGCTCGCGGAGCCTGCGACCCGCCGATGGCCGCTACACTCCTGCCCCGGCTATGGCCAACATTCATTCGCAGAAGAAGCGCATCTTGCGCGCAGAGCGTGAGCGCCTGGAGAACCGGCGCTACACGTCGTCGATCAAGACCTACTTCCGGCGCCTCGGCGCAGCGGTCGCCGGCGGCGAGAACGCCGTCGCCGACGAGGAGCACCGGCGTCTGGTCTCGACGATCGACAAGGCCGTCAAGCGCGGCGCGCTGCACCGCAACACCGGTGCTCGCAAGAAGTCCCGTGCCGCGCGCGTTCGCGCCGGCGCCGACGTCTGAGCGCGACGATCGCCTGAGCAAGGGCCGAGCCCGCCCCTGTGGCGGGCTTTTTGTCGTTCCGGCGGGGCGTCTGAGAGCCGTCAGGTGATCTCCAGGAGCGTGAGCGTCGCCTCGGTCTCCGTCCCCAGCTCGCTGCCGCCGCGCGTGGCGAGCTCGAGCTCCGCGATGGCCGCCACGGCCGCCTGGAGCGCGGCCGCGTCGGCGCCGCGCGCCTCGCGGATCCGCCGGTCCGCCGCGAACGGGCTCATCCGCAGGCCAGCCTTCACGTCGGCAGGAGCGGCGCCCGCCTCGAGCTGGACGGCGATTGCGGTCACGTCGCGCAGTCGCCGGGCGATCAGCGGGACGAGGCGCCCCGCGTCCTCACCCTGGGCGCGAAGCACGCCGTAGGCCGCAAGCGCCGCGCGCCGATCGCGTGCGACGACCGCGTCGACGAGGCCCCAGACCTGACGCTCGGCCGACGAGACGACGGACGCCTCGACCTCCGCGACGCCGATGCCGGCACCCGACCCGTGCTCGAGCTGCAACTTCTCGAGCTCGCGCAGGATCCGTTGCTGGCGGTCGCCCACCTGGGCGACGAGCGCGCGCGCAGCTGAGCCGTCGAGCCGCAGCCCGAGGCGCTGCGCCTGCTCCATCACCCAGCGCGGAAGATCCTTCGCCTTCTGCACGCGCTCAGCCACGATGTCGCCGCCGGCGGCCCCGACCGCTGCGTGGAGTGCCTTGGGCGCCTGCTGGCGGCCCTCCTCGCTGGCGAAGAAGGCGACCGTGGTCTCCGGGGGCATCGCGGCCATGACGGGCGTGAGCTGGGCCTTGACGTCCGCCTCGGCCCAGCGCTCGACGCCTTCGACGATCAGGAACCGCCGCCCCATCGCGAACGTCATCGCGTTCAGGCCCAGTGCGACGGCTTCCGGGGTGCCGGTGTCCCCCGCGAAGACCTCGACGCCGCCCGCCCCGGACTCACTCTCCGCCAGTGCGCGAAGGCGACCGCGGCGCTCCGCGACGCGCCCGTGGTCGTCACCGTGGATCAGATAGGCGGGCTTGAAGGCGGGCACCGCGCCAGTCTAGGAGTGGGTGTGGACGAGCATGCGGCCGGCCTGGATGTCGACGACGACCGTGCCGTCGAGGTCGGTGCGCAGCGTCCGCACGCCCGCGCGGCGCAGGGTCCCGAGGGTCGCCGGTGTCGGATGCCCGTACGTGTTCCCCCTCCCGACCTCGATCACCGCGAGCCGCGGACGCAGACTGCCGAGGAGCCGCGCGAGTCCGTCGTCGGCACTGCCATGGTGACTCACCTTGAGCACGTCGACCGGGCCCGCATCCAGCGGCGTGAGGACGTCGGACTCGGCGTCGGCCGTCAGCAGCAGGCGGAGGCCGCCGCCCGTCACGCGCAGCACGATCGCCCGCTGGTTGGGGTCCGCGCCCGGCGCGGGCGGCCCGTCACGCCGCGGCGGCGACAGGACCTCAGCGGTCGCTGCCCCGATCCTGATGGTCTGCCCCGCCTGCGCGGCGATGATCCGCGCTCCCGTCGCCGCCGCCGCCCGGGCCATCTCGTCGCCCTGCGGCTCGCGGATGCCGTCGCGCCCGTCGAGCACGGCGCTGACCGGCATGGCGCCCAGCACGCGGCCCGACCCGCCGATGTGATCGGCCTGCGCGTGCGTGCCGACGAGCACGTCGAGGTGGCGAATGCCGAGGTGCCGCAGGCGCCCGGTGACCGGCCCGTCCGGCGGACCGCTGTCGACGAGCATCGAGTGCCCCTCCGACTGGATGAGCGTCGCGTCGCCCTGGCCGATGTCGAGGAACGCCAGTCGCACAACGCCCGCGGCGGGCCCCGCGACCGGTCGAGGGCGGGTGAGGACGATCGCGAAGGTCAGCGCGACGACCAGGAGGGGCGCGGCCCACCGGCCGACCCGGCGCGCCGGTGACCAGAGCACGAGCCCGCCGGCCGCGCAGGCCGCCCCGAGCGCCGCCGGGATGCCGGCGTGGATCTGCGCGGCGGGCAGGCCCGCCCCTGCGCGCCCGATCGCCAGCACGGCCGCAAGCGGCAGCGCGGCCGTCCACGCGATCCAGGCGCCCGCCGCCGGCCACACCTGAGCAGCGCACGACGCGGACATCCCCAGCCACGTGATCGGGCCGACCAGCGGCGCGGCGGCGACGTTCGCGGGGATGCCGGCAAGCGAGACGGTGCCGAACGCCGCCGCCGAGACGGGGGTCGTCCCGATCGTCGCCGCCAGGGTCAGCGCCGCGCCCTCCGCGAGCCCGGCCGGAACGCCGCGCTCGCGCAGGAGGTCGAGCAGCGGCGCGCCGAGCACCGCGATCGCCGCGACCGCGGCGAAGCTCAGCTGCCAGCCCGGGTCGCCCACCGACCTCGGGTCGAGCGCCAGCGTGACCACCGCGGCGAGCAGCAGCACGTGCAGGCGGTTCTGCGGCCGCGACGAGAGCGTCGCGACGATTCCTGCGACGCCCATCACGCCGGCTCTGCGGATCGACGGTCCCGCCCCGGCGAGGGGCACGTAGAGCGCGATCAGCGCGGCGACGGCGACCAGCCGGGGACGCATGCCGACACCCAGCAGCGCGCAGGCCGCGAGCGCCAGGACCGCGAGCAGCGCCACGTTCGCGCCGCTCGCGGCCACGAGGTGCCCGAGGCCGGAGCGCCGCAGGCGATCGCGCTCGCCGACGCTGAGCGCGGCGTCGTCACCCAGGACCATCCCGCGCAGCAGCGCGCCCTCCGGCTGCGGCAGGCGTGCCGTCAGCGCCCGCTGTGCCCGGGTCCGCACGCCGTCGAGCGCGCCGGACGGCCCCCCGCGACGTCTCCCCGTGGCCCGCACCACGCGGGCTCGCAGCACGGCGTGCATCCCCTTGGGGCGCAGCCAGCCATCCCGCGGGCCCGGTGCCCGCAGTGCTCCGGCGACCGCGACGATCTCGCCCGCCGTCCAAGCCGGTGCTCGCCCCGGGCCCTGGAGCAGGACCCGCTCGCCGGCGAGCGCCGCCGTCGCCCGCCACCCGAACGCCGTCGCGCGGGGCGTGTCGAGCAGCGGGACCTCCGCCCGCACCGCGTGACCGATGCGCGGCCCCAGCCGGCTCTGGTCGAGCGCCGCCGTTCGAGCGTGCGCGAACCCGCCCGCGGCGACCAGCGCACACAGGAGCAGCGCCGCCCGCTGAGGCGTCCCCGCGACGAACCCGGCAGCCGGCACCGCCGGGAGGATCGCGAGCGCCCCCAAAGGTCCGAGAACCAGTCCGGCCAGCACGGCCGCGAGCAGCGCCGTCGCCGGTCGCGCGAGCGCGCGGTCCCGCACGGCCAGCACCGCCTTCACGGAGCGACCTGCGGGCGCAGCGCCTCGAGCTTCTTCGGGCCGATGCCGGCCACCTGCGCAAGGTCGTCAACACTCGAGAACCCGCCGTTCGCGGTCCGCCAGGCGATGATCTTGGCCGCTGTCGCGGGCCCGACGCCATCGAGCTGGTCGAGCTGTTCGGCGGTCGCGCCGTTCAGGCTCACGGGACCGGCGGGCGCGGTCCCGCCTCCGGGCACGGACGGCCGCGCTGCAGTGCCCGCCGCGGGCGCCCGCTCCGGGACCAGGATCTGCTGCCCGTCGGCGACCTTCGCCGCGAGGTTCACCGCCGCGGAGTCGGCCCTGCGCGTGGCGCCCCCCGCCCGGCGAACCGCCTCCTGGACCCGCGCGCCGACCGGCAGCCGGTAGACGCCGGGGCGGCGCACCGCGCCCGTGACGTCCACGACGAGCCGGCCGGGTGGCGGCGCCGCGGCGATCGGGTCCGCGCCGCTCGCCGCCGGCGCGACGGAGGCGGACGCCGGCGTGCCGGACGACGCCCGATCCTGCAGGAGCGCGCGACCGCCGAGCACGAGGACCACGATGCCGGCGAGCCCCCAGAGCACGAGCGTGGAGCGGCCGGACGCGGGCATGACCGCACGCTAGGCGCCGCCCGGTGACAGCGGACCGCCGCGTCTGCGCAGCGCGTGCGACGACGCTACGACGTGACTGCGCGCAGCCGCTCGACGGCGGCCGCGGCGTCCGCCACGGGCTCGACACCCGGGAGATCCCACGTTCCGATGCCCAGGACGGGCGTGCCCGCGCGCAGGGCGAGCGCGATCTCGGAGAGCGTGCCGTAGCCGCCTCCCACCGCGACGAGACCACGTGCGGTCGCGACGACGAGCGCGTTGCGGGCCTGACCGAGCCCGGTCGGGATTGCGAGCTGCACCCAGCCGTTCGCCGCGTCGGGATCCGCGCCAGGGAGGATCCCGATCGTCGCGCCGAGCCGCGAGCGGGCACCCCGCGACGCAGCCTCCATGACGCCGCCCAGGCCACCGGTGACGACCGTCCAGCCGGCCGCGGCGACCGCCGCACCGACCTCTTCGGCGCGCGCCAGCTCGACCGGCGAAGCGTCGGCGGGGCCGACCACCGCGATCGCGAAGGTCCGCTCCATCGTCAGCGCACGACGACGTTCACGAGCTTGCCGGGCACGACGATCACCTTCACGACGTCGTGGCCATCGACGTGCGCGCGCACGTTCGGCGCCGCCAGCGCCGTCGCCTCGAGCGTCTCGCGATCGGCGTCGGCGGCGACCTCCACGCGGTCGCGAAGCTTGCCGTTGACCTGGCAGACCAGCTCGTACGTGTCCGAGGAGAGGAACTGCGGGTCGGCCTCCGGCCACGGCTCCTCCCAGACGCGCCGACCCGTGAGCAGGTGGTAGCCGTCCGCCGCCGCGTGCGGGGCAAACGAGAACAGCAGGGAGTTCGCGGTCTCCAGCGCGAGGCGCATCGCGCCGGTCCCGGCCTCGTCGCGCAGGCGCGAGACCTCGTTCGTGAGCTCCATCACCGCGGCGATCGCGGTGTTGAACGCGAAGCGACCGGAGGACATGTCGCCGGTCACCTTGTCGATCGCCCAGTTCGCCTTGCGCACGAGCACGAGATCGGCGCCCTCCGGACTGACCGGCCAGTCCTCCTGCGGCCGCCCGGCGACGTCGGCGCTGAGCCGCCAGAGCCGGCTGAGAAATCGGTGGACGCCCTCGACGCCCTCGTCCGACCAGTCCGCATCCTGGTCGGGCGGTCCGATGAAGAGGA
This sequence comes from uncultured Actinomycetes bacterium, assembly GCA_963805615.1. GTDB lineage: Bacteria > Actinomycetota > Thermoleophilia > Solirubrobacterales > Solirubrobacteraceae > F1-60-MAGs163. Next base: position 84,010 of record CAWDUW010000001.1, read on the forward strand.
TGTACGCCCGCGCGGTGTCGGCGCCGTGCGACGAGACGATCGCGCCCGGGGAGACGACGTTCCCCTTGGACTTGGACATCTTCGCCCCGTCCTTGGTGATCATCCCCTGCGTGAAGAGCTTCGCGAACGGCTCCTGCACGTCGAGGTGCCCGAGATCCGTCAGCGCCTTGCAGAAGAAGCGCGCGTACATCAGGTGCAGGATCGCGTGCTCGACACCGCCGATGTACTGGTCGACCGGCATCCACTCGCGCAGGATCGCCGGGTCCCACGCGGCCTCTGTCGTTGCTCGCGTCGCAGTACCGCAGGAAGTACCAGGAGGAGTCGACGAACGTGTCCATCGTGTCCGTCTCGCGCCGGCCCGGCCCGCCACACGACGGGCACGGCACGGTGACCCAGTCCGTCGCCGCGGCGAGCGGCGACTGGCCCTTCGGGGCGTAGTCCTCGACGTCGGGCAGCACGACGGGGAGCTGGTCCTCGGGGACCGGGACGATGCCGCAGCTCTCGCAGTGCACGACCGGGATCGGGCAGCCCCAGTAGCGCTGGCGGGAGATCAGCCAGTCGCGCAGGCGGTAGTTGATCGAGGAGTGGCCCTTGCCTTCGCGGTCGAGCCAGCCGACGATCGCCTCGAGTGCCTGGCGGTTCGGCTCGCCGTCGAACTCGGGCGCCGAGTTCACCAGCGGTCCGTCGCCGGAATACGGCAGCCCTTCGGCATCGCCGTCCGGGTTCACGCCCTCGACGACGCGCCGGATCGGCAGGTCGAATCGCTTGGCGAAGTCGTAGTCGCGCCCGTCGTGTGCCGGGACCGCCATGATCGCGCCGGTGCCGTACTCCATGAGGACGTAGTCGGCGACGTAGATCGGGATCGCCTCGCCGTTGACCGGGTTGACGACGTGCCGGCCCAGGAAGACGCCGGTCTTCTCCTTGTCCTCCTTGCCGCGCTGCTCGTTCGACTCCGTCAGCACCCGGGTGACGTACTCCCGCACCTCGTCCTCATGGCCGGTGCCGGCGGCCAGGCGCTCGACGTCGGGATGCTCCGGCGCCATCACGAAGAACGTGGCGCCGAACAGGGTGTCGGGGCGCGTTGTGAAGACCGGGTAGTCGATCGGGTCGGCGGGATCGACGTCCTCACAGCGGAACGTCACCTCGGCGCCGCTCGAGCGGCCGATCCAGTTGCGCTGCATCGTCTTGACGTGCTCGGGCCACTCGATCGTGGAGAGGTCGTCGAGCAGCCGGTCGGCGTAGTCGGTGATGCGGAAGAACCACTGGTTGAGCTGCCTGACCTCGACCTCGAAGCCGCAGCGCTCGCAGTGCCCATCGATCACCTGCTCGTTCGCGAGCACCGTCTGGTCGTTCGGGCACCACTTGACGATCGCGTCCTTCCGATACGCCAGGCCGTGCTTGAACAGCTCCAGGAAGATCCACTGCGTCCAGCGGTAGAAGCCCGGATCGCAGGTGGCGAACTCGCGCGACCAGTCGATCGAGATCCCCCACTCGCGGAACTGCCGCTGGAATTCCGCGATCGCGGCATTCGTCGACTCGCGTGGGTGCTGGCCCGTCTTGATCGCGTGGTTCTCCGCGGGCAGCCCGAACGCGTCGTAGCCCATCGGGTGCAGCACCCGGTGGCCGGTGCGGCGATGGAAGTGGGCGACGGCGTCGCCGACGGAATAGACCTTCAGGTGGCCGATGTGCGGCTCGCCGCTCGGGTAGGGCAGCATCTCGAGGACGTAGGACTTCGCGCGCTCGTCACCGTCGGCCGCGACCTCGCCGGCCTCGGGGTTCGGAACCTCCCAGGTGCGCTCGTCCGCCCACACGCGCTGCCAGCGGGGCTCGATCTCGGACGGGTCGTAGCGCAGGTCTTCCATGAGCGAGGCGCAGGATAGTGTCCGGCCGGTGTCCGACCCGGTGCCGCCGCCCGATCTGGAGCCCGCGCGCTACGCCGTTCACCGGGCGCTCGTGCGCGACGACGTGGAGCTCGCGTACGCCCACGCCGTCCCCGACGGCGGAGGGGGATTTCCGCTGCTGCTCGTCCACGGCTGGCCGGAGACGATGCGCATCTGGTGGCGGAACATCGGGGCGCTCGCGGACGCCGGCTTCGAGGTCATCGCGCCGGATCTGCGCGGGTTCGGCGCCTCGTCGCTCGCCGCCGATGGGTCCTACGACCTCGCGGCGCACGCGCGCGACCTGCACGCGCTCGTCCATGAGGTGCTCGGGCACGAGTCCTGCGTGGCGAGCGGCGGCGACCTCGGCGGAGGCATCATCGTCGACCTCGGCCTGCGCCACCCCGGTTTCGTCGAACGGCAGGTCCTCTTCAACTGCCCGCTGCCGCTCCTGCCGGAGGCGTACGCGGCGGCCGGACTCGATCTGAAGGTGTCGGCCGAGGTCCGTCAGGCGGCCGACTACTTCGCCCGGCAGGGCCGCGAGGCGGACTTGCTCGCCGCCGAGCTGTCCACTGCCGACCTGCGCCGCCGCTACGTCGAGCAGTTCTACGGCTCCCGGTTCTGGGCGTCCCCTGGCGCGTTCTCGCGCGAGGCCGCGGCGTTCATGGCGCAGCCGTTCGAGGACGCGGACAGGCTGCGGGCGTCGTTCGGCAACTACGAGAGCGCGCTCGGCGTGCGTCCGCTGAGCGAGCCGCCCCGATTCTTCGAGCCCTCCGCCGTACCGACCGTCGCCCTGTACGGGCCGGACGACCACGTGATGTTCCGCGACTTCTGCGAGCGCTGCGAGGTGGCGTTTCCCGACCTCGTGGGCCCCTTCGTCGTGCCGCGGGCCGGGCATTTCCTGCAGTGGGAGCGGGCGGAGCTGCTGAACGCCACGATCGCGGGGTTCTGCCGGGACCTGCTGGGCTGATCAGCCGTCCGGCCCGCCTGCGAACATACGTTCGTATGGAGGCACGGACGCTGACACCGACGGAGAAGGGCGGCATCGCGGAGCTCGCGATCGCCGCAAAGGCGGCGGCGCTGGGGATCCAGGTGCTGCGGCCGATGACGGAGGGACTCCGTTACGACCTGGCGTTCGATCTGGGAGGACCGATCCAGCGGGTGCAGTGCAAGTGGGCGGCCCTCCGTGACGGTGTCGTCCGGATCAACACACGGACGAGCCGACACTCACCCGTTCACGGATACGTGCGGACGACGTATGCCGCCACCGAGATCGATGCGATCGCCGGATACTGCGGCGAACTCGACCGCGTCTACCTGTTGCCGGCGGCGATCTTCGACGGCCAGACGATGGTGTACCTGCGACTCGAGCCCGCCCGGAACAACCAGTCTCGACTTGTACACTGGGCCGCGCAGTTTGAGCTCGGGGCTATAGCTCAGCTGGGAGAGCGCCTGCATGGCATGCAGGAGGTCGCCGGTTCGAGCCCGGCTAGCTCCACTCCACCGAAGGCCGCCTGAACGGGCGGCCTTCGTCGTTCCCCTACGCCGGCTCCGGCTCCGGTCCCGCCTCGAACTCCCTACGCGGCACGTCGCCCCAAAGGGTCTCGAGCCGGTAGTAGTCGCGGGCCTCCGCTGTGAAGATGTGGATGACGACGTCCCAGTAGTCCATCAGCACCCAGCGGGACTCGGTCAGCCCCTCGACGCGCCGCGGCAGCAGGCCGTGCTCGTTCTTCAGCGTGAGATGGATCCCGTCGTGGATCGCCTTGACCTGACGGTCGCTGGTGCCGCTCGCGATCACGAACCCATCGGTGAACGCGGACACGCCGCGCAGATCCAGGGCGACGACGTCCTGGGCCTTCTTGTCCAGCGCGGACTCGGCGATCACCTCGGCGAGGCGCTCGTAGGTGAGCTGCTCGGTGGCGGGCTCGGTCGTCATACGTGGTGCTCCTGCTCGGTGGGGATGGCGCCGGCCGGCCTGCGGTACCAGCCTTGGGCTGCGATCTCGTCGGCGACGGCGCCGGGAACGAGGTGCCGGATCGGCCGGCCCTCGGTGATTCTGCGCCGCAGATCGGTCGATGAGATGTCGAGCCGCGGCATGGTGAAGAACGTCACACGTGATCCGTCGTGCAGCGGGGTGAGCGTCTGCACGAGCTGCTCGGCGCGAAGCTCGTCGCGCTGCGTCACAGCCAGCCTGGCGAGCCGCAGAACCTCGCGCGGCTCGCGCCACGACGGCAGGCTCTCGGCCATGTCACCGCCGACGATGAACGTCAGCTCGTCTCCAGGCTCGCGGTCATGCAGCACCCTCAGGGTATCGACGGTGTACGACGGCCCTTCCCGTTCGAGCTCCAGCGGGGACGCCTCGAGCCCCGGATCGCCCGCCGCGGCGAGGCGGCACATGGTCAGGCGGGCGTGCGCGCCGGGGTCCTCCGGCACCTGCTTGTGCGGCGGCACGAGTGCCGGCATCAGCAGCACGCGGTCCAGGCCGAGCTGGTCGCGCGCCTCCTGTGCGCACACCAGGTGTGCCACATGCGGCGGGTTGAACGTCCCGCCGAGGATGCCGACGCGCGCCACCGCGCTAGGAGCGGACGTGGCCCTCGCCGGTGACCACGTACTTGATGGTGCAGAGCTCGCGCAGACCGATCGGCCCGCGGGCGTGCAGCTTCTGCGTCGAGTTGCCGATCTCGGCGCCCATTCCGAACTCACCGCCGTCGGTGAAGCGCGTCGACGCGTTGACGTAGACGCAGGCGGCGTCCACCCCGCGCTCGAACGCGAGCGCCGCGTCGAGGTCGGCGGTGACGATCGCCTCCGAGTGTCCGGAGCCGTGGCGGTTGATGTGGGCGATGGCCTCCTCGGCCGAGTCGACGACGCCGACGGCGATCGTCAGCGACAGGAACTCGCTGGCCCAGTCCTCGTCCGTCGCGTCGACCAGCACGGCGCCGAGCTCAGCGCCTGCAAGCGCCCGCGTGCGGGCGTCGACCCGGAGCTCCACGGCTTCCGCCCGGAGCGCCCGGAGCGCGCGCGGCAGGAACTCCGCCGCCACGTCGGAGTGCACGAGCAGCGATTCGGCTGCGTTGCACACGCCGGGGCGATGCGTCTTCGCATTGACCGTGATCGCGACGGCGTCGTCGAGGTCGGCGCTCGCATCGACGTAGACGTGGCAGTTGCCCGACGCGGCGTAGATCACCGGCACCGTCGCGACGCCCTTCAGCGCCGCCTTCAGGCCCTCCCCGCCGCGCGGGATGATGAGGTCGACGACGCCCTCCTGGGTCGCGAGCTCGGCGAGCTCCTCGCGGCCGCCGCCCGCGACGAGCGACACGGACCCTGCGGGCAGCCCTGCTCCCTCCGCGGCCTGCGCCGCGATCCCGGCGAGCACCGCATTCGAGTGGGCCGCCGACGACGAGCCCCGCAGCACGCAGGCGTTTCCGGACTTCAGGCAGAGCACCGCGGCATCGATCGTGACGTTCGGGCGCGCCTCGTACACGATCGCGACCACACCGAGCGGCACCCGCACCTTCTTCAGCTCGAGCCCGTTCGCGAGGCGGCCACCGCCGATGATCTCGCCGACGGGGTCGGGCAGCGCGCCGACCTGGCGGGCTCCCGCGGCGATCGCGGCGATCCGCTCCGCGGTCAGCAGGAGGCGGTCGAGCAGCGCTTCCGTGAGGCCGGCCTCGCGACCGGCGGCCATGTCACGCGCGTTGGCGTCGAGGATCTCGTCGGTGCGGGCGACGAGGGCATCGGCGATCGCCTCGAGGGCGCCCTCGCGGATGACGCTGGAGGTCGTCGCCAGCTCGCGCGCCGCGTCGCGGGCCGCGAGGCAGAGATCGGCGACCGACTGGGCGGTGGTGGCCATGCCTGGAAGGGTAGTCAGCCGAGCAGCTCTGCGCCCAGGGCGAGCAGGCGCTCCGCGCTCGTCCCGGCGGGCTCGGGCGCCGACCCCAGGCCGTCCCGCGCAGCCCGCCGCAACTCGTCGTTGAATGCCTGTGCGCACGCCTGCGCGCTGTCGTAGGGCGTCAGCGAGGGCCGCCGTCCGGACGACTCGACCAGCAGGGCGAACGCCGGCGGGTCGATCTGTACTCCCGCGCGGATCCGGCGTCCTCCGGGCCCGCCGGCGCCACGGACGTGCGCGATCAGGAGCGGCGACGACACGACCTGGGCGAAGCGCGCCTCGCCGATGTCCCGGAGATCCGGAAGATCGGCCGCGTGCGCCAGCAGCTCCTCCGCGGTCATCCCCGCCCGCTCCTACGCGAGGACGAAGTAGTCGCGATGGACGGCCTCGTCGGCAGCGCGCGGGAGGACCGAGCGCACGCCCTCCGACTGCTGCCCCATCACGCGGCGCAGGTCGGCGGCGGCGTAGTTCGCGATCCCCTTGCCGATCACCCCGTCGCCGGAGCGCACTTCGACCGCGTCACCCTCCTGGAACTCCCCGGTCACCTCGACGACGCCGACCGGCAGGAGCGACGCCCCGCCCTCGCGCAGCGCCCGGGCGGCACCCGCGTCGACGACGATCCCGCCGAGCGCGGGCTTGGCGTACTTCAGCCAGAGCGCGAACGACGAGTGGCGCTGCTGCTGCTGCGCGAACCGCGTGCCGACCTCCGCGCCGGCGAGCGCCTGCGCGAGCTCGCCGTCCCGCAGTCCGCTGCAGATCGTCGTGGGGATCCCGGCCGCCGTCGCCATCTCGGCCGCGACCACCTTCGAGCGCATGCCGCCTGACCCGAGCGCCGAGGGGCTCTGCCCGATCTGGAACGCCTCGAGCTCGCGAACGTCCACGACCTCCCGCACGAGCGGAGCGCCCGGCTGCGTGCGCGGGTCAGCGGTGTGCAGCCCGTCCTGATTGGTCAGCAGCACCAGGCGATCTGCGCCCACGAGAATCGCCACCTGCGCCGCGAGGAAGTCGTTGTCCCCGAACGAGATCTCTTCGGTCGCGGTCGTGTCGTTCTCGTTCACGACCGGCACGACACGCCAGTCGAGCAGGCGGCGGAGCGTCCGGCGTGCGTTCAGGTAGTGCGCTCGGTGGCCGACGTCGAAGAACGTGAGCAGCACCTGTGCCGACGTGACGTCGCGCTCGCGCAGCAGCTCGTCGTAGACCCGGTAGAGCTTCCCCTGCCCGACGGCGCTCGCCGCCTGCAGGTCCGCCATCGCCGGGGGGCGCCCGCCGAGCCCCATGACCTCCACGCCGCGCGCGATCGCCCCGCTCGTGACGATCACGATGTCGTCACCGGCGGCATGGCGCTCGGCGACCTCGGCGCAGATGTGGCCGACCACCTCCGAGCGCAGCGTGCCGTCGTCGTGGGCGACGATGTTCGATCCGAGCTTGACGACGAAGCGGCCCACGGCCCGGCCAGACTAGATGGTTGGTTCGGCGGCGAGGCCGGCGAGCCGCGACGTCACGGCCGCCCAGGCGGTCGAGCGTGGGTCCACGTGGTCGCGATGCGTCGCGCCCGGCACCTCGACGAGCTCCACCGTCGCGCCCGCGGCCCGCGCCGCCTGCTCGTAGTCGCGGCTCTGGCCGACGGAGACCGTGCGGTCCTCAGGGCCGTGGACGAGCAGCACGGGGATGTCGAGCGGGACCTGCCGCACCGGGTTGGTGAGCTCGTACCGCTCCGGCTGTTCCTCCGGCGCCCCGCCGAGCAGCGCGTTCACGACGCCTCCGGGCTCGACGAGCGAACGCGCGCGCTCCAGGTTCGCGACGGGTGCCTGCGCGACCACGGCGCGCGGGAGCAACTGCGGGCCGGCCCCCGGCGCGCCGTCCGGCAACTGCGGGCGACCGGCCGCCCAGAGCGCAAGCTGGCCGCCGGCGCTGTGCCCGAGCAGCACGAGGCGCTGGAGGTCCAGCCGCCGGTCCGCGCCGGCGAGCGCGTCGATCGCCGCCGCGACATCCTGGAACGTGGCGGGCCAGCCGCCCCCCTGGCCGCCGCCCACGCGGCGGTACTCGACGTTCCACGCGGCCCAGCCGCGCCGAACGAGGTCGCGGCAGATCGGCCGCATGACGCGCCGGTCGTAGCCCGCCCGCCACGACCCGCCGTGCAGCACCGACGGCGACCGGGTACGGGCCGTCGCCGCGCGGCGCGTGGAGCTCGCAGACGCCCCAGCGGTGATCGGCGTAGCGGTGCCTGACGCCGCCGCGCAGCGCGTCGGCGGCGATCCGCGCGAGGCCGGGCACCTAGCCCGGGTCCAGCTCGAAGACGACGCCGGCGATCTCGACGTCGTCGCCCGGCTCGAACCCGGCCGCCTCGAGCGCGCGGATCACGCCCATCCGCTTCAGGCGCCGCTCGACGTGCGCGAGCGCCTCCTCGTTCTCCACGTCGTAGCGCGAGAGCAGCCGCTCGACCGGGTCACCGACGACCTTGTAGGCGCCCTCCCCCACGGACTCGACGTGCCATGAGCGGCCGGCCGCGGGCCGGAACACCTGATGCTCTGCGAGCGCCTCCGCGGCGACCAGGTCGTCAAGCGGCCGCGCGGCCTCGACCGGCACGCGCCGCAGCAGCTCGAGCGCCAGGTCGTCGATGCCGATGTGCGTCGCGCTCGAGGTGACGATCACGGGCACGTCCTCGCCGAGACGCTCGCGCCAGGCGACGGCCGCCGCCTCGGCGTCCTGTGGGAGCACGAGGTCCGCCTTCGACAGCGCGAGGATCCGCGGCAGGCGCGCGAGCCGCTCGTCGTGCCGCTCGAGCTCGCGTTCGATCACGTCGAAGTTCGCCTGTGGATCGGAGCCGTCGAGAGGCGCCAGGTCGACCACGTGAACCAGCAGGCGCGTGCGCTCGACATGCGCGAGGAAGTCGTGACCGAGGCCGGCGCCGTCGCTCGCTCCCTCGATCAGCCCCGGGATGTCGGCGAGGATCAGCTGCCGGTCGGCGCTCTCGAGCACCCCGAGATGCGGTTCGAGCGTCGTGAACGGATAGTCGGCGACCTTCGGCGCGGCCCGCGTGAGAACCGAGATCAGCGACGACTTGCCGGCATTCGGCAGGCCGACGAGCCCGACGTCCGCGAGCAGCTTGAGCTGCAGGTCGATCCAGTCCTCCTCGCCGGGCAGTCCCCGCTCGGAGAACCCGGGGGTCTGGCGCGTCGAGCTCTTGAAGCGCGCGTTGCCGCGCCCGCCGGTTCCGCCCATCGCGACCCGCGCGCGCTGGCCCGGGACGACGAGGTCGTGCACCGTACCGTCGGGCATCCGCACCTCGGTGCCCGGCGGCACGCCGACCACGAGATGCTCGCCCTCCGCGCCCTTCTTCAGCGCACCCTCACCGTGACGGCCGCGCTGCGCCTTGTAGTGGACACGACGCTTGAAGCTCTGGAGGTCGCGCAGCGAGTCGTTGCAGACCAGGACGACGTCGCCGCCGTGCCCGCCGTCGCCGCCGTCGGGGCCGCCGCGCGGAACATGCGCCTCACGGCGAAAGGACAGGCAGCCGCTGCCGCCGTGGCCTCCTTGAACGAAGATGCGTGCTTTGTCGTAGAGCATGTGTAGTCCGGCGGCCGCGAATTCGCACCCGCCGCTCACCCCCAAGCGTAGGAGCAGCCCGTGTCCGACAAGGTCTTTCTCATCACCGGTGCGTCGTCCGGCATCGGCGCCGCCACCGCACGCTCCGCAGCCCAGGCGGGCTACCGGCTCGTGCTCGCGGCCCGCTCGCAGGACAAGCTCGAGGCGCTCGCGGCCGAGTGCGGCGGCCCCGAGCGCGCCATCGCCGTCGTCACCGACGTGACCAGCTGGGAGGACAACGAGCGCCTCGCCGCCGCCGCGCTGGAGGCGTTCGGCCAGATCGACGTGGCCTTCGTGAACGCGGGCTTCGGCGGGAAGCGCAGCTTCAAGCCGGACGAGGCCGACACCGTCGAGCACTGGCGCGACATGGTGCTGACCAACGTCCTCGGCGCCGCCTACACGGTCCGAGCGACGCTCCCGGCGATCCTCGAGTCCCAGGGCCACATGCTGCTCACGGGCTCCGTCGCCGGTCGCATCGCGATTCCGGGCAGCCTCTATTCGAGCACGAAGTGGGCGGTCACCGGGATGGGCCAGTCGCTGCGCGGCGAGGTCACCGGCTCCGGCGTGCGCGTGACGCTGATCGAGCCGGGCATGGTCGACACGCCGTTCTTCGACAACCGGCCGCAGAACGCGCTCGTGGACGACGACATCGCGAACGCGGTCATGTACGCCGTCTCACAGCCGGCCCACGTGGACGTCGAGCGAGATTCTCGTGCGCCCTGTGGCGCAGCCGGTCTAGGCGGCGCGCAGGCGCCGGGCGATGCCCAGGCCGACGGCGGCGCTGCCGAGCGCGATCGCGACGACCGGTCCGGCCTTCGGGCCCATCCGCGTGCGCGACCCGGCGCTCGCGACGCCGTCGACGACGTCGCACAGCGCGATCGCGGCCGACCAGCGGGCCGCGATCAGCGGATCGTCGGCCGAGGCCACGTGCATCGCCATGAACCCGAGGAGCACCTCACGGGCGCCGAGCGACCGCAGGAGGACCTTGCCGCCGGGGTCCGTCGCGCTGTCGCCGACCCACGGTTCTCCGAGCGCGCTGGGCGCCGCGAGCATGCCGAGGCCGACGGCCAGGCGACCCGCGCCCAGCCCCTTCATCGCCAGGCGGGCGCTCACGTCGAGCGCGCTAGGCGGCGGGAGCTTCGGGCGAGACGACGTTCACGACGCGGCCCCGGCGGCCACGGGTGAACTCGACCTGCCCGGCGGCCTTCGCGAACAGCGTGTGATCCCGGCCCATGCCGACGCCCTCGCCGGCCTTGAAGACGGTGCCGCGCTGGCGGACGATGATCTCGCCGCCGGTGACGGCCTGGCCGGCGAACGTCTTCACGCCGAGGCGCTTGGAGTTCGAGTCGCGACCGTTGCGGGAGGAGCCGAGGCCCTTCTTATGTGCCATCTGATCAGGCCTCCTGGGTCTCTGCCGCAGGTGCCGGCTCGGCGGCCGCGGCGGTCTTCTTGGCTGCGGGCTTGCGCGACAGCTGCTTGATCTCGGTCACTTCGATCCTGGTGAGCTCCTGGCGATGACCCTGCGTCTTCTTGTAGCCGCGCTTGGGCTTGAACTTGAAGACGCGGATCTTCGGCCCGCGCAGGTGCTCGATGATCTTGGCGTCGACCTTGACCTTCGAGAGGCCGTCGGTGTCGAACACCACGTCATCGGAACGGAACAGGATCGGCTCCAGCGCGATGCTGGCGCCCTCATCCTCGGGCAGCCGCTCGACGAGCAGGGTTGAACCCTGCTCGACGCGGTACTGCTTGCCGCCTGTCTTGACGATCGCGTACATCTTGGAAGAGGTCCTAGTCCGAGGTGGAATCGGGCACCGCTGCGGCATCGGCCGTGGCAGCGGAACGGCGCCGACCGCCTCTGCGGCCGCGGCGCCGAGGCTTGGATTCTAGGGCATCGCCGTTTGCGGGCGTCTCGGCGCTCTCCTCGGCGCCGTCCGCGACCGCCGCAGCGCCGTCCGCCGGTGGCGCCGCGGGCTTGCGGCGGCTCGCCTGCGTGCTCCGCTTCGCGGCCGGCTTGCGCTCGACCCGCGGAGCGTTCGGGCCGTCGGTGCCCACGAGGCTCGCGCGGGCCGAGTTGCGCCCCGCGTCCTCGATGCGAACGAGCCGCTTCTGGCCGATGTAGGCCCCGCCGCCGCTGACGGAGACGATGTAGCCGTCGATCTTGGCGACCGCGTCGTCCACGTTGTACATGTGCGGCTCGACGATCGAGACCAGCACCTCCTCGCCCGCGTTGAACGGAACGGCGCGCTCGTGCACCTCGTCGAGCGAGCCCTCGAGGACCACCGCGAAGTGGTCGAGCGGCAGGCTGTCGGTGCCCTCGAAGTGGAAGACCTTGCCGGTCGCCTCCTCGAGCTCGTGCAGCATGCGCGCGCCCAGGCCGGTGAACTCGACGCTCACGGCGGGGTTCATCTGGACCAGGAACGCCTCGGTCGTGCGCGGTGCACGGGCGGCGAGCTCGCGCAGCCGGCGGTCGAACTCGATCGCGACCGTCTCCTCGCTGAGGACGACACCGTCGCCGTCGCAGGTCGGGCACGTGCGGGAGATGATCTCGCGGACGCCCTCGGTCACGTTCTGGCGCGTCATCTCGACCAGCCCGAGCTTCGAGATCTCCGCGGTGAACGTCTTGGTGCGGTCCTGGTCGAGCGCCTGGCGGAACGTCTTCAGCACGGCCTCGCGGTTGCGCGCCTTCGCCATGTCGATGAAGTCGATGACGATGATGCCGCCGATGTCCCGCAGCCGCAGCTGCCGCACGACCTCGTCGGCGGCCTCCAGGTTCGTCTTGGTGATCGTGTCCTCGAGCCGGGCCTGCTTGCCGCGGCCGACGAACGAGCCGGAGTTCACGTCGAAGACGGTCAGCGCCTCCGCGTAATCGATGTTCAGGTAGCCGCCGCTGGGCAGGTCGACGCGGCGCGAGGTGAGGCCGGCGATGACCTCGTCCACGCCCGCCTCCTCGAACAGCGGGGCCGAGCCCTGGTGCAGTTCGACGCGGTCGACGAGCTCCGGCGCGGTGCGCGTGAAGAACGAGACGAGGCGCTGGTACTGCTTCTCGTCGTCCACGATCGCACGCTCGAAGTCGGCGCTGAAGATGTCGCGCACGACGCGCACCGAGAGGTCCGCCTCCTGGAACACGAGCGACGGGGCCGTCTGCTTCTTGACCCGCTGCTGCAGGACCTCGTGGAGCTTGAACAGGTAGGGCAGCTCGCGCTCGAAGTCCTCGCGCACGGCGCCGTGTGCGGCGGTGCGCACGATCGCGCCGCCGCCCTTGAGGTCCAGACCCTTGACCTGGCGGCGCAGGCGCTCGCGCTCCTTGTCCTCCAGGCGCTTGGAGACGCCGAGGCCTTCACCCGTCGGTGTGTAGACCATGTAGCGGCCGGCGATGGTGAGGTCCATCGAGAGCCGCGCGCCCTTGGTCTTGAGCGGATCCTTGACGACCTGCACCACGACCTCCTGGCCGGGCCGCAGGATCTCGGAGATGCGCTTGCCGCCCTCCTGGCCTCGACCCCGGCGGGGGATGTCGACGCCGGGCAGCACGATCTCATCGATGTGCAGGAAGCCGTTCTTCTCCAGGCCGATGTCGATGAACGCGGCCTCGAGGCCGTCGAGCACGTTGTCCACCTTGCCCAGGTAGACGTTGCCGACGATCGACCGGCTGCCGCGGCGCTCGATGTAGAGCTCGGCGACGCGGTATCCGCCCAGCGCGCTGTCGGCGCCCTTGGGGCGCCGGCGCGCGGCTGTCGGGGTGCCGGCCTGTTCGAGCAGCGCGACCCTGGTCTCCCAGGCGTCGACGCTGACGAGGACTTGCTTTTTCACGGGACGTAACTCATTTCGGTTTAGAAGGTGAGCACCCGTCCCTTCGACGCCGCCGCGGCTCGCCCCTGTGCATGAATCGATTGCAGGAGGCCGATCGCCAGCATGGTGGTGACGATCGAGGAGCCGCCGTAGCTCATCAGCGGCAGCGGAATGCCGGTGATCGGCATGATTCCCACGTTCATCCCGACGTTGACGAAGACCTGGAAGAGCAGCATCGAAACGATGCCGCCGGCGACGATTGCGCCGTACAGGTTCTTCGCGGACGTCAGAATTCGCAGGCCGCGCCAGATGAGCAGGGCGTACAAGGAGAGGACGAGCGCAGCTCCCGCGAAGCCCCACCGTTCGCCGACGACGGCGAACACGAAATCGGTGTGGTGCTCCGGGAGGAAGTTGTAGCGCGTCTGCGTCGCGTCGTTGCCGCGTCCGGTCTTCTCTCCGGATCCGATGGCGATACGCGACTGGTGCTGCTGGTAGCTCTCTTTGCTGGCAGTGTCGGACGGGTGCAGGAACGCCGTGAGGCGATCCTTTTGATAGCCGTGGAGCACGCTCACGCCGGCCGCCGGGAGCGCCACGAGGGCGAGCGCGACGGCAACGGCGACGAGCGCGCCGAGGGCGGCGAAGTGCCGCCAGGGGGCCCCGGCCACGAACAGCGTGGCGAGGCCGATGACGATGTAGACGAGGGCCGATCCGAGATCGGGCTGGAGCATCACGAGCGCCGCGGGAATGAGCGCGAGCAACATGATGCGCGCGGTCGTGCGGCGGTCGCCCAGCCGTCGTGCGGAGTCGACCATGAAGGCCGACAGCGACACGATCAGGAGGACCTTGCCGAGCTCGGATGCCTGGAACGAGAAGAAGGGAAGATCGATGGCCCGGCGCGAGCCGCGGGCGACGCTGCCGAAGGCCATCACGGCCATGATCGAGGCGATCAGCAGGCCGTAGATCACGAGCTTGACCTCACGCAGGCGCGAGTAGTCCATGCGCCAGAGGAGGATCGCGAGCACGCCGCCGGCGCCGAAGTAGAGGGCCTGGCGGGTGACGAAGTAGTGCGGGTTGCCGGCGACGTCGTCCGCGGTCGCCGCCGCCACGGTGACGAGCGAGCACGCCGCGAGCGCGAGGACCGCGAGCAGCAGCACCGGGTCGAACGGCAGCGAGAGGCCGCGGCTGCGCGGCACCGCCACCGTCTCCCCCTGCTGGATCGCTCCGCGGCTCGCCATCAGTTCGTCTTCGATCGGCCGGGAGCGCAGGAGGCCTTCTGGTAGAACCAGGTCGCCAGCATGCGGCAGGCGATCGGGGCGGCCGCGTCGGAGCCGAAGCCGCCGTCCTCGACGGTCGCCGCGACGACGATCGGCTTGGTCCTGCTCGGCACGTACGCGACGTACCAGGACTGGTCGGGACGGGGCGGGCGCTCAGCGGTGCCGGTCTTGCCGTAGACGGGGAACGCGCTCTGATTCCAGCCGGTGAAGACCCTGGCGGAGGTGCCGTCGCCCATCGTCGCCATGTGCAGGCCGTCCATGATCGCCTGGCGGTCGCCCGGGTCGATCGCGACCTTGCGCGCGGCCGGCGACGGAATCCGCTGAACCTCGCTGCCGATGTCGTCCTCGATCCTCATGCCGAGATGCGGGCGCACGACGCGGCCGCCGTTGGCGATCGCGGCATAGGCCGTGGCGAGCTGGAGCGGTGAGGCCTGCAGGTCGCCCTGACCCACGGCGAGGTTGATGTTGTCGCCCGTCGACCACGGGCGCTTGTCGGAGATCCCGCACGAGGCGACCTTCTTCTTCTTCTCGCACGCGATCTCCGCGTCGCGCACCTTCCGCCGCCAGGCGCGGTCGGGAATCGTGCCGCCGGCCTCGCCGGGGATGTCGATGCCGGTCGGGCGGCCGAGGCCGAGCTTGCGCGCCCAGGACTGGATCGCCTGACCCTTGAGGCCGTTGAGGTCGCGGCCGAGCGTGTAGAAGAAGACGTCGGAGGACACCTGGATCGCGCGGCGCAGGCTGAGCGTCCCGTTCACGGCGTCGCCCGCGTTCTTGAACGTCTGCGGGCCGACCTTGAGGAACCCCGGATCGTTGATCGGCGTATCCGGCGTGATCACGCCGCGCTCGAGCGCCGCGAGCGCGGTGATCGCCTTGAAGGTCGAGCCGGTCGGGTAGCCGCCGCCGATCGCGCGGTTGAACTGCGGGCGCGCCGGTGCCCGGGCCGAAGATCGAGTCGTAGCGCGACTGGGTGATCGGCCGCGCGAGCTCGGAGGGGTTGAAGGTCGGGTAGGAGCTCATCGCGAGCACCTGGCCGTTGCGCGGGTCGATCGCGACCGCGGCGCCCGCGGTGCCGGTCCCGCCACCGATGACGGCGGCGAGTCGGCGCTGCGCTGTGCGCTGCAGCCGCAGGTCGAGCGTCGTGCGCAGCGCGAGGCCCGCCTGCGGCGCACGGGCGATGCGCTGAGACTTCGGACGGCCGGCGGCGTCGACCGTGATGCTCTGGACGCCCGCGTTGCCGCGCAGGTAGCGGTCGTAGGAGCGCTCGATCCCGTCCTGGCCGACGATCGTTCCGGCCCGCACCCCGCGGTAGGCCTTGGTCCCGATCTCCTTCGGGCTGATCTCACCCGTCGTGCCGAGGATCTGCGCAGCGGTCGTCCCGAGCGGATAGCGGCGCAGGTACACCTGCTGCACGGCGATGCCCGGGAAGTTCTGCTGATGCTCCAGCAGGTAGTTGCGCATCGACTGGGGCACGTCGACCTTCACGCGGATGTTCGCGTAGGGCAGGACGGCGAGCTGCTGGATGACGCTCTGGCTGACCCTGCGCGGTGAGACGCCGAGCACCCGGGCCAGGCTTGCGTAGCGCGCCTTGAGCTCCGGCGTCGCCGGCTTGGGGATCGCGGGCGGCTCGCCGCGGTGACCCTTGGGGAGCTTGGAGCGCCGCGTCATCTGCTGGCCCCAGGTGGCGGCGTTGTCGCGCTCGGCCTGCGGCAGTTTGCGCGGATCGAGCTGAACGACCGTCGCCACGCGGTTCTCGACGATCGCCTGGCCCTCGCGGTCGCGGATGCTGCCGCGCGGCGCGGAGATCGCGACGGTGCGCACGCGGTTGTCGAGCGCGTCCTGGCGGTAGCGGTCGCCGGTCAGCACCTGCATGAACCAGAGGCGCAGGAAGACGATCGCGAAGAGCGCGAAGGCGATGCCGCCGAGGATCGCGACCCGCAGCGCGAGCTGCGGCGTCACCGGTGGGGTGCGCGGGCTGGACTGGCCTGCCGGCTCGAGCATCAGCTCACGACCTCGAGAGCGGCGAGAGGCCGCCGGTCGTGTACGCGCGGCGCCGGCGGCGCCGCGGATCCTCCGGGAGGACCGGCATCAGCCAGCGGCGCACGACCGCGTAGATGGGCGTCGCCAGCAGCGCGCCGAGCGCCGCGGTGACGAGGATCTGCCAGACGAGCGCCGGGTCGAGCGGCAGCTCGCGGCCGAGCAGGAACTGCATCAGCGAGAAGCCCAGCTGCGCCAGCAGCGTCGCCGCCGCGCCGACGGCGACCGGGACGATCGCGCCCTGCGGGTCGCGCAGTTCGCGCAGGCGACCCGCGCCGTAGCCGATGCCCAGGAACAGCAGCGAGCTCATGCCGACCGTCTGGACCAGCGCGAGGTCGAGGAAGAGACCGACGCCGAAGCCGAAGGCCGCGCCCGGAAGCGAGCCGACGAGCAGGCCCGCGCAGGCGACGACGAGCGGCGTGATGTCCGCGTTCGCGCCGAAGACCTCGATCTGCGAGATCGCCGCGATCTGCACGATCACGACGATCAGGCCGAGGCCGACGAGGCGCAGGACGAGCTGTCCGGGGGCGGCGATCACGGCCGGTTCCCGTTCACGCGGCGGGTCAGAACCTGCACGAACTCAAGGCGCTGAAGGTCGGCGTACGGCTTGATGTGCCCCTCCTGGGAGTCCGTGCCGGCGTCGTCCACGCGGGTGATCTCGCCGATCGGGATGCCCGGCGGGTAGGGCGACTGCAGCCGGTTCGAGGAGGACGTGGTGCCCGCGGTGACGACGCTCTGGCCCTTGACGACGCTGTCGCGGCGGCTCGTGTAGCTCAGCCGCAGGTCGTTCGGGCCGCCCTCGGCCGTCTGCACGATGCCGGGAACGCCGTTCTCGCTGATCCGGCCCGCGACCGCGAGGTCGCTGTCGGTGATCAGCGTGACGACCGCCGAGTTCCCGGTGACCGTCGTGACCTGACCGATCAGGCCGTCACCGGTGATGACCGGCTGGCCGACGCGCACGCCGCGGCCGCTGCCCTGGTCGATGAAGATCGTCGAGTACCAGAGGGTCGGTGACTGCCCGATGACGCGCGCGGAGACCGGCTTCGTCCCTGCGAGCGTGCTCGTGCGGTCGATCGCGAGCAGGCCTTCGAGCTGGCGGTTCTGGCGCACCGCGTCGGTCCCCGCGATCGCGCGCCTGCGCAGATCGGCGTTCTGCGTCTTCAGGCTCGAGACCTGGCCCTTGGCGTTGACCGTGTCGCCGAACCAGCCGACGAGGTCGCGGGCCGGCTTGAGCGCACGGCTCGCACCCTCCTGAATCGGAGAGACCACCTCGAGCACCCCGCGCTGAACGCTGTGCAGCCCGCCACCAGCCGACTCACCGAAGTACACGGTGAGCAGCAGCAGCGCGGACGCCACGAGCAGCGCGAGGGTTACCCGGCGCCGTCGGACAGACTTGTCGTACACGTCAGAAAGGTGTTGTGGATGTACATGAGGTTTCGCGCCTGGCGGTTGACGCTAGTAGCGCCGGCGGCGGCTCCTCTGATTGCGGTTTGCGCGGTGGATGACCTCGAACTCCTCGAGCGAGCGGCCGGAGCCGACCGCAACGCAGGTGAGCGGTGACTCGGCCAGGTGCGCGGGCA
Source organism: uncultured Actinomycetes bacterium (assembly GCA_963805615.1). GTDB lineage: Bacteria > Actinomycetota > Thermoleophilia > Solirubrobacterales > Solirubrobacteraceae > F1-60-MAGs163. The sequence continues at coordinate 102,032 of CAWDUW010000001.1, forward strand.
TCTGGGTCTCTTCCCGCAGGCGCTCGTCGAGCCCCAGGAGCAGTGAACCACCACCCGCCAGCATGATCCCGCGATCCATGATGTCGGATGCGAGCTCCGGAGGGGTCCGGTCCAGTGTCTCCTTGACCGCATCGATGATCTGCGAGAGCGGCTCCTCGAGCGCCCCGCGGATCTCCTCGCTCGTCAGAACGACGGTCTTCGGCAGCCCGGAGACCATGTCGCGCCCGCGAATCTCGGCCTGGACCTCGTCCTCCATCGGATACGCCGACCCGATCTCGAGCTTGACCTCCTCGGCCGTCTGCTGCCCGATGAGGAGCTTGTACTCGCGCTTGGCGTAGTTGATGATCGCCTCGTCGAGCTCGTCGCCTCCGATGCGGATCGACTGCGAGACGACGATGCCGCCGAGTGAGATCACCGCGACCTCGCTGGTGCCGCCGCCGATGTCGACGATCATCGAGCCGGTCGGCTCTCCGACCGGCAGCCCGGCGCCGATCGCCGCGGCCATCGGCTCCTCGATCAGGTACGCCTGCCGCGCTCCGGCCGACAGGCAGGCCTCCTCGACCGCGCGCTTCTCGACGCCCGTCACGCCCGAGGGCACGCAGACGACGACGCGCGGATGCGCCCAGCGGTTCTGATGAACCTTCTGGATGAAGTGGCGCAGCATCTCCTCCGTCACGTCGAAGTCGGCGATGACGCCGTCCTTGAGCGGGCGGATGGCCTGGATCGTCCCGGGCGTGCGGCCGAGCATGCGCTTGGCCTCGATCCCGACCGCGTGCACCTCATGGGTGCGCGAGTCGATCGCGACGACGCTGGGCTCCGACAGCACGATGCCGCGTCCACGGACGTAGACGAGCGTGTTGGCGGTGCCCAGATCGACGGCCATGTCGCGGCCGCCCATGCCGGTCAGATAGCTGAAGATCCCCATGTGGACGCGGATGGCCCGACCCCCGTTTCCTACCTGCGCGCCAATGTTGGGCGCGCGGGCCGAGCCGACGAGGAGTGTAGCGGTGGACCGTCGCTCAGAACGGCGGCACGAGACCTTGCACGAGCGCCCTCAGCGCCGGGACGGGAAGGCCGACGACATTGAGGTAGTCGCCGTCGATCGCGTCGACCAGCGCGCCCCCGGCGCCCTGGATCGCGTAGCCGCCGGCGCGCCCCCGCCACTCGCCCGTCCCGAGATAGGTCGCGATCTGCTCCTCGTTCAGAGCGGCGAACGTGACGAGCGTGCGGTCTGTGCGCTCACGGATCATCCCGTCAGGCGCTGCGATGGCCAGTGCTCCGAGGACGTCGTGCGTGCGCCCCTGCAGGTCGCGCAGGAACGACGCCGCCTCCTCGACATCCGCCGGCTTTCCGTAGACATGGCCGTCGAGGGCGACCACCGTGTCGCACGCCAGGATGACCGCCAGCGCCGACTCGGCCACGCCGAGCGCGTCCCGACCGGCGCGGCCCTTGCGCCGTGCGTTCTCCGCGGCGACCGCGAACGGCTCACCGGATTCCAGCTCGGGCGCCTCGGTCGGCCGGACCTCGTGCGGAATCCTGAGCTGGTGCAGGATCTGCCGTGCGCTGGGGGCTCGCCGAGGCGAGGATCAGGCGGTTCTCAGGGGTCCAGGCGAGTGGCTGCATGTGTGTGTGGTGGGCGTGGTCAACGCCCGTCTCGGAAGCCTCTCGCAAACCGAACCCGGTATTCGACACGTCAGCCGTGGGGATTACCCGTCACCCGCCACAAAAGACATCGAGACGGGCATTCCCCACGGAAATGCAGGCGCCGGGGACGCCCTACAGCTCCGGGAAGAACAGCGCCGCCTCGCGCGCCGCGGACTCATTCGAGTCGGAGCCGTGGACCATGTTCGAGCCGAGCTCGAGCGCGTAGTCGCCGCGGATCGAGCCGGTGGCGGCCTCGAGCGGGTTCGTGGCGCCGATCACCTGACGGGCGGCGACGACGGCTTCGTGACCTTCGAGCACCAGTGCGACGAGCGGGCCGCTCGTGATGAAGTCGACGAGCTCGCCGAAGAACGGGCGCTCGGCGTGCTCGGCATAGTGCTGCTCGGCCAGCTCGCGGCTGATGGTCTGCAGCTTCAGCGCGACGACGTGCAGGCCCTTGCGCTCGAAGCGAGCGAGGATCTCGCCGGTCAGATTCCGCGCAAAGGCGTCGGGCTTGACCAGGATGAGGGTCCGGTCCATGAGATTCTCCGTGTTCGAGGGGATCAGAGCGGCGACGACGGCGGCGCTTCGCTCTCGAGCGGCTCGTCGTACGCGGTCAACGTCGCATCACCGTAGCCAGCCCCGACTTCGGTGTCCGGATCGGCGACGTTCGCGTCGCCGTTCAGGCCCTCGTCGTACGACCCCGGCTCGTCGTGCTCGTCCTCCCCGCCGCGTGAGCGCCGGCGCGCGCGGCGCTGCGGCGTCACCCCGGGGATCTCGGTCTCGCAGTAGGGGCAGACCAGCCAGTCGGGATCGAGCGGCTTCGAGCACGTCGCGCAGGCGTCGCGCAGCTTGCGCAGGCAGTGCGGGCAGCGCAGGAAGTCGCGTCCCACCACGTGATCGCAGTGCGGGCACAGCTGGTAGTCCAGTGAGTGCAGCCGTGCCTCGGCCGCCTGCATCTCGAGCTCACGCTCGCGGACGTCCTCCAGGTACTCCGGCGGGCGGACGATCAGGTACACGACCGTCCCGAGGAACGGGAACACGATCGAGGCGAGCACGGCGGAGCCCACGAGCATGCCGTCGTCGATCCGCCGGCGCGAGTCGGCGAAGGTGAACCAGACGAGCGCAAGCCACATCACCACGACGCCGAGGAGCACGAGCTCCGCGACGGTGTTGAGCGTCCCGTTGGTGATCCCGAAGATGGCAGGCGTCAGCGGCATGGATCGTCCCGGAAGGGTAGAGGAACGTTCGCCGCCGGTCGGCGGCTCCCTGCTCCTAGAGGAAGAGGCGGCCGATCAGGTATCCGAGACCGAAGAACACGAGGATCACGAACGCGACGATCGCCGCGACCGCGAGCACCATCGCCAGGACGGAAGGGCCCTCGTCACTCACAGCATCGAACCTCGGGTGCCGCGCGGGCGCAGCAGGTCGGCGATCAGGTACAGGGAACCGGTGACGAGCACGACGCCGGCTGGGCCTGCGGCCTCGCGCGCCGCCGCCAGGGCGTCGTGCGGCTCGGAGATCGAGCGCGCGGGCGGCCCTCCGAGCTGCCGTGCAAGCGACTCGAGGGTCGCGGGCGGCAGCGTTCGTGGATTCGCCGCGCGCGTGACGATCAGCTCGCTGCAGAGCGGCCCGAGCTCACCGAGCATCGCGGCTGCGTCCTTGTCGTCCAGGACCGAGAGGACCGCGACGAGCCGCCGTCCGTCGAGGACGTCCCGCAGCGCCGCGACGAGGGCGGTCATCCCGTCGGGGTTGTGCGCGCCGTCGAACACCGTCACCGGCGCCTCGCCGACGATCTCAAAGCGGCCGGGCACGGCGGTCTGCGCGGCGGCGGCTGCCACCGCGTGATCGTCGAGCTCGCCGAGGAATGCCTGCGCGGCCGCCGCGGCCAGCGCGAAATTACGCCGCTGGTGTGCGCCTGCGGCGAGCACGGGGACCTGCGGGTCGGCGGGCGCGAGGACGAGTCGGGCGCCGCGCTCGCCGCACACCCGCTCGGCGACCGCGAGCGCGTCGGGGTGCAGACCGCTCCCGGCGACGAGCGTGCCGCCCGGCCGCACGACGTCGACCTTCTCCTCGGCGATCGCGGTGATCGTAGGACCCAGCCAGCGCGTGTGCTCGAGCGACACGTTCGTCAGGACCTGAACCTCGGACGGAATGACGTTCGTGGCGTCGTAACGGCCACCCAGCCCGGCCTCGACCACGGCGACGTCCACCCCCTCCCGCGCAAGCTCGTCGTAGGCGATCGCCGTGAGCGCCTCGAATTGCGTCACGACCTCGCCCTCGGGCAGCGTGCGGTTGAGCGTCGCCGCGGCACCGGCGGCGCGGCGAGCCGCCTGCGCGAACGCGCGGGGGTCAAGGTCCACACCGTCGACCCGGATCCGCTCGGTGAACGACACCAGGTGCGGCGAAAGGTAGGCGCCGGTGCGCATGCCGTGCCCGTGCAGGATGGCGGCGAGCATGCGCGTCGTCGAGGACTTGCCGTTCGAGCCGACGACGTGGATGGAGCGAAAGCGCTCCTGTGGCGCCCCGAGCACGGTCAGCAGGCGGCGCATGCGCTCCAGGCCGAACGTCATGCCGAAGAGCTCGAGGCTCAGCAGCCACTGCTCGGCGTCCTCCAGCGTCCAGGACCGGTCCGGTGAGGGCTGCCTGCTCGGTGCCGTCACGGCCGCGCTCCCGCCTAGAGGGCGGCGAGCTCCTCGCGCAGCTGCTCGAGCTTGCCGCGTTCGGCCTCCACGAGCGCCGGCGGCGCCTTGGCGACGAACCCGGCATTCGCGAGCTTGCCCTCGGCGCGCTTGATCTCCCCCGCGAGCTCGGCGCGGCGCGCTGCGAGGCGGCGCTCCTGCTCCTCCGGGTCGACGCCGGGCGCCGGCAGCAGCTCGGCTGCGCCCCCGGGCACGGGCACGGAGGCGGCCGCGTCCGAGTCGTCCGCCGCGCCGGCCTCGAGATCCAGGCGCGCGAGGCGCGCCACGAGCGGCGCCGTGTCGTCGAAGCCCGTGGCCTGCAGCCGCGCGGGCAGGATGGCTCCGGCGGCGACGCCCGCCTCGTTGCGCCATGCACGGATGGCGCGCACGGCCTCGATGACGGCGCCGATCTGGGCCTCGGCGCGCTCGTCGTGCAGCGCCGGGTCGGCCTGCGGGTACGCCGAGCCGGCGAGCAGCCCCTCGGTCGCGGGCACGAGGTCCCAGATCTCCTCGGTGACGAACGGGATCACCGGGTGGGCGAGCGCGAGCGTCTGCTCCAGGACGTGGAGCAGGGTCGCCGACAGGTCGGCGTCGAAGTCGCGGCCCTTGACCAGCTCGAGGTACCAGTCGCAGAGCTCGCCGTAGACGAAGTCGTAGAGCCCGAGCGACACCTTGGCGAACTCGAACTCGTCGATCCGCCGCGAGGTCTCGGCGATCACGTGCTGCAGGCGCGAGAGGATCCAGCGGTCCGCCGCGGTCGTCGGTCGCGGGGCCGCCTCCACGCCGGGCTGCACGTTCAGCAGCACGAACCGTGAGGCGTTGAAGAGCTTCGTCGCGAGCGACTGGCCCTGCTCGACCTTCTCGTTGGAGTAGCGCACGTCCTGGGTCGAGGACATGGCCAGCAGCCCGAAGCGGACCGCGTCGGCGCCGTGCCTGTCGATCTCCTCGAGCGGGTCGATCCCCGTGCCGAGCGACTTGCTCATCCGGCGGCCGTCGGGCGCCTGGATCACCGAGTGCACGTAGACATGGTCGAACGGGATGTCGCCGGCGAAGCGCAGGCCCATCATCACCATGCGGGCGACCCAGAGGAAGAGGATGTCGCGCGCCGTCGACAGCACGTCGGTCGGGTAGAACGCGCGCAGGTCGGGCGTGTCCTCCGGCCAGCCGAGCGTCGCGAACGGCCACAGCGCGCTGCTGAACCACGTGTCCAGGACATCCTCGTCGCGGGTCCAGCCGTCGCCCTGCGGCGGCTCCATCCCGACGTGCGTCTCGTCGCCGCGGTACCAGACCGGCAGCTGATGGCCCCACCACAGCTGGCGGCTGATGCACCAGGGGCGAATGTTCTCGAGCCAGTCGACGTAGCGGCGCGACTGCGACGCGGGATGGATCTGCACCCGACCGCTCGTGACCACCTCGATCGCCGGCTCGGCGAGCTCGTCCATGCGCATGAACCACTGCAGCGAGATCAGCGGCTCGATCCGCTCGCCGGAGCGGTGCGAGAACGGGACGGTGTGCGTGTACGGCTCCTCGGCGCGCAGGAGGCCCTGCGCGCGCAGCGCCGCGACGACCCGCTCGCGCGCCTCGAGCACCGTAAGACCCGCGTACTCGCCGGCGTCCTCGGTCATCCGCCCGTCCTCGCCGATGACCGTGATCTCGCCGAGGCCGTGGCGGCGCCCGATCTCGAAGTCGTTGGGGTCGTGCCCGGGCGTGATCTTCAGGCAGCCGGTGCCGAAGTCGGTCTTGACGTAGTCGTCGACGATCACCGGCAACGTGCGGCCGACGAGCGGGAGCGTCACCGAGCGGCCCGCGAGGTGCGTGAACCGGGCGTCCTCGGGATTCACCGCGACCGCCGTGTCGGCCAGCATCGTCTCCGGGCGCACCGTCGCGACGACGACCTCCCCATCCCCATCGGCGAGCGGGTAGGCGATCTCGTAGAGCGTGTCGGTGACCTCGCGGTCCTCGACCTCAAGGTCGCTGATCGCCGAACGGCTGCCCGGGTCCCAGTTGACCATGTAGTAGTCGCGGTAGATCAGGCCGTCCGCGTAGAGGTCCACGAAGACCTTCTGCACGGCGCTCGCATAGCCCTCGTCGAGCGTGAAGCGCTCGCGGGTGTAGTCCAGCGAGGCGCCGAGGCGCTTGAACTGCTCGATGATCTGGCCGCCGAACTCGCGCCGCCATTCCCAGACCTGCTCGACGAACGCCTCACGGCCGATCGCCTCGCGGGAGGTGCCCTGCTCGATCAGGCGCTTCTCGACCTGCTTCTGCGTCGCGATGCCCGCGTGATCGGTCCCCAGCGTCCACCGCGCATGGCGACCGCGCATGCGGTTCGTGCGCGTGAGCACGTCCTGGATCGACCCGTTCAGGGCGTGGCCCATGTGCAGGGCGCCCGTGACGTTCGGCGGCGGGATGGCGATCGAGAAGTTCTCGGCCGCGGTGCCCTCCGCCTCGGAGTGGAAGAGGCCGCTGTCGAGCCAGCGCCGCATGAGGCGCGGCTCCGCCTCGGCGGGGTCGAAGCGGGTCTTGGCCTTGGGATCGTCCGTCACTGGGGCGCGCAGTGTACGAGGCGCCCCGAGCGCCGCGTGCTCAGCTCTTGGGCGGCTTGCGCGACTTCAGGCCCGGCACGGGGAACGGGGTCGCGGCGTCCGCGAGGTCGCGACCGAGCGCGATAGTGGTCGACGCGCCTGGCGATGTCGACGATGTCGCGCCGTTCCTGCTGGTCCATCTTGTGCGGCATGCCCTTCGTCCGCCTGAGGATCTCGGACGCCCGGCGGCGGTCACGCTCCTCGACCCGCTGCCAGTGCTCGTACAGCACGCGGATGGCCGCGAGCACGAGCAGCCAGGGGACCGCCTTGAACTTGAAGGACTTCACGGGCCATGCGGGCCGGCTAGCCCGCCGCCGCCTCGGCCTCTCCCTCGCCCTCCTCGGGCGGGGCGGCCTCGGTGACCAGCGTGGGCGGCAGCCCGTTGACGACCGTCTCCTTCGTCACGACGCACTTCTTCACGTCGCGGCGCGAGGGCAGATCGAACTGCACGTCGAGCAGGATCTCCTCCATGATCGACCGCAGGCCGCGTGCGCCGGTCTCGCGCTCGAGCGCCTTGTCGGCGATCGCGTTGAGCGAGTCGTCGGAGAAGACGAGCTCGATCCCGTCGAAGTTGAAGAACTTCTGGAACTGCTTGGTGAGCGCGTTGCGCGGCTCGGTGAGGATCGAGATCAGGTCCGAGCGGGTCAGCTGGTTGACCGCGCTCATCACCGGCAGACGGCCGATGAACTCCGGGATCAGCCCGTAGTTCACGAGGTCCTCGGGCAGGCACTGGCCGAAGATCCGGCCGGGATCGTGCTCGGTCATGTCGACCATCGCGGCGCCGAAGCCGACGCCCTTGTGGCCGATGCGCCGCTCGATCACCTGGTCGAGGTTCGCGAACGCGCCGCCGCAGATGAACAGCACGTTCGTCGTGTCGATCGTCAGGAACTCCTGATGCGGATGCTTGCGGCCGCCCTGCGGCGGCACGCTCGCCTGCGTGCCCTCGAGGATCTTCAGCAGCGCCTGCTGCACACCCTCGCCCGACACGTCACGCGTGATCGACGGGTTGTCCGCCTTGCGCGCGATCTTGTCGACCTCGTCGATGTAGATGATCCCGGTCTCGGCCTTCTTGACGTCGTAGTCGGCCGCCTGGATCAGCTTCAGCAGGATGTTCTCGACGTCCTCGCCGACGTAGCCGGCCTCGGTCAGCGCCGTGGCGTCGGCGATCGCGAACGGGACGTTGAGGATGCGCGCGAGCGTCTGCGCGAGCAGCGTCTTGCCGCAGCCGGTCGGGCCGAGCAGCAGGATGTTCGACTTCTGCAGCTCGATCTCGCCGTCCCCGCTCTGGGACATCTGAACGCGCTTGTAATGGTTGTAGACCGCGACGGAGAGCGCGCGCTTGGCGGCCTCCTGACCGACGACGTAATCGTCGAGAACGCCGTAGATCTCCTTCGGGCGCGGCAGGCTCTCGAGGTCGAACGAGGGCGGAGCGGTGAGCTCCTCATCGATGATCTCGTTGCAGAGGTCGATGCACTCGTCGCAGATGTAGACGCCGGGGCCGGCGATCAGCTTCTTGACCTGCCGCTGCGACTTGCCGCAGAAGCTGCAGAGGAGCTGCTCGTTGGAATCTGTCGGTCGCGCCATGACTGTCTCCCCGAAGAGACCTCGCCGCGTCCGCGCGCTAGTGGTGCGCGATGACGCGGTCGATGATGCCGTACGTCGTGAGCCTCGTCAGACAGACATGAAGTAGTCGCGCTCGGTGTCCGCGCGAACCTTGTCGTAGTCCTGCCCCGTGTGCTACGCCAGGATCTTGTCGAGGCGCTGGCGCACGTCGATGATCTCCTTCGCGTGGATCTCGATGTCCGTCGCCTGGCCCTGGAAGCCGGAGCTGACCTGATGGATCAGGATCTTGGCGTTGGGCAGCGCCATCCGCTTGCCCTCCGCGCCGCCCGCCAGCAGCAGGGCGCCCATCGACATCGCGATACCGACGCAGATCGTCGAGACGTCGGGCTTGATGAACTGCATCGTGTCGTAGATCGCCAGGCCCGAGTACACCGACCCGCCGGGCGAGTTGATGTAGATCGAGATGTCCTTGTCGGGGTCCTGCGACTCCAGGTGGAGCAGCTGGGCCACGATCGAGGTTGGCGATCTGGTCGTCCACGGCGTCCCGAGGAAGATGATGCGCTCGTTGAGCAGCCGCGAGTAGATGTCGAACGCGCGTTCTCCGCGCGACGTCTGCTCAACGACCATCGGGACAAGTGGGCTCATGGTCCTCGCTCTGTTTCGGTCAGCGGGCGCGATTCCTTCCGGCTGCAAGCTCCATGCCGGACGGATAGGGCAAGACTAGCAACGGAAACCTCCCGCCAGAGCGGGTCCCAGACGGAGGTCGAGGGCGGGCGCGCCAGGTCTGGACGGGCGTTCTACGCGTCGTCTGCTTCGGCCGCCGCGGATACCTCGTCCGGGGCGACGGGCTCAGGCTCGACGGCCGTTGCATGCTCCACGATCAGGTCCAACGCGGCCCGCTGGCGCAGGTCGTCAAGGAGATCGTCGAGGCGCCCCGCCTTCTCGAGCCGCTCGCGCAGCTTCTCGGGTGTCGTCTCGTCGCGCACGGCGCTCGCCTGAAGTGCGTCGAGGATGTCGCTGTCGCTCGGCTCGAGGTCCTCGGCGTCGACGATCGCGGCGAGCACGGCCTCGCGCTCGAGCGTGCGCTCGGCCTCCTCGGAGCCCTCCTCGAGCAGCTCGTCCTCTGTCTTGCCCGAGATCTGGAAGTACATGTCGCGCGCGATGCCCTGGTGCTCGAGGTTGTGCAGCATCCGCTCCATCAGCTCGGCGGCGCGGGCGCGCGATCAGCGCGGTCGGGGACCGCGACGGTCGCCTGCTCGACCGCGGCGTCCAGGACGGCCTCGCGGAACTCGGCTTCGGCGCGCTGCTCGTCCTGCTCCTTGAGCCGCGTCGCGATGTCCTCGCGCAGCTCGTCGAGCGTCTCGAAGCCGGCGGCGTCGGAGGCGAAGGTGTCGTCGAGCTCGGGGAGGACCTTGCGGCGGATCTCCTTGACCGTGACCGCGAACGTCGCATCGCGGCCCGCGAGATGCTCGGCCTGGTAGTCGTCGGGGAAGCGTCAGCTCGACGGTGCGGTCATCGCCCGCGCTCGCCCCGGTGAGGCCCTCCTCGAAGCCTGGGATCAGCCGTCCCGAGCCGAGCTCGATCAGCTGGTCGGTCCCGGTCCCGCCCTCGAACGGCTCGTCCTCGCCGGCGAGCGTGCCGACGTAGTCCATGACGACGAAGTCGCCCTCGCCGGCGGGTTCCTCGACGGTCTCGAGGCGGCTCATGCGCTCGCGCAGCTCGTCGATCTGGCCGGTGACGACCTCCTCGTCGGCGGCGGGCTCGCGCCGCGGGGCCTCGAGGCCCTTGTAGGTGCCGAGCGTCGCGACGGGGCGCACGCCGATCTCGAAGCTGAAGCTCCAGGGCTCGCCCGCGGCCGCCCTGGTCGCCGAGCGTCAGGTCTGGGTCGCCGACGGGTGGATGCCGGTCGTCCTCGACCGCCTGCTGACGTACCAGCGGCCGAGCGTCGCGCGGATCGCCTCATCGAGGACGACCTCGCGGCCGAGCCGCTGGACGACCACCTTCGACGGGATCTTCCCGGCACGGAATCCGGGCATCTTCATGTCGCGTCCGAGCGAGCGCGCGACCTGGTCGATGCGCCGCTCGAGCTCGTCCGCGGGGACCTGCGCCTCCACCCGGACACGGGATTCGGGCAGCTCGGTGACGGTGGCGCTGACGACGGCGGCTGGCATCGCGCGGACGATAGCGTCAGCGGATCGCCTTCCAGCCGCCTCACACCCGCCCGCCGCGCGCAGGCCTGGATCATCACCGGGCCGCTCGGGCACCTCGCCGGCGGACTGGCGGATTGGGGGGAGCTGCTGGCACGCGTCGCGCTCGCTCGCCTGCGCGGGCGCGATCCCTGGGGGTGATGGTCATCGGAACGCGGGATGCCCATCAGAACGCGCCTTCGGCGCGTCCCGTCCTGCCCGGGGGCCGTTCCCGGAGGCAGAGCCACCAGCCTTCTCAGGCGCGCCGGCTCCGGACACCCCGACCAGCGCGCCCGAACCCAAACGCACCCGCCACCGAGCTCCCGAGGAGAGCGTCAGCCACAAGCCGGAGCGAGAGATCGTGGATGCATGAGGCCGCACGTCGAAGGGGGACAGTGCGCAAGCACGGACCCCTTCGCACGGGTGGCCTCAGGCGCCACGAGATCCGCGAACCACGCCTAGCCGACGAGCCGCAGGATCGGCCACATCCCGGGCACGCCTTTGAGCTCCCGCGACCCGAGCGGCTCGAATCGCAGGCCGGACCCGACGACCGTCCCGAACGCCGTCCCGGACGCATGAATCTCATTCGCTCCGGCACCTTCCCCGACGCGCGCGGCGATGTGAACGGCCATGCCGCCGACGTCGTCGCCGATGAGCTCGCACTCACCGGTGTGGAGGCCGATCCGCACCTCGAGGCCCAGTGGCACCACCGCGGTGAGGATCGCGAGGGCGCAGCGATGGGCTTGGCTGGGTGCACCCGCGAAGGCGATGAGGAAGCCGTCTCCGAGGTTCTTGACTTCACGGCCGTCGAAGCGATCGACTTCGCGCGCGATCGCGGCATGGTGGTCGGCGAGCAGGTCGCGCCAGGCGGTGTCCCCCATCGCGGCGGCTCGGCTCGTCGAGCCGACGATGTCGGTGATCAGGATCGTCAGCAGCGCGCGTTCGATCGTTCGTGCTGCGTGACCCGGTGAGGAACTCCTCGATCTCGGCGACGAGCGCCTCGGTGTCCCGAGGCTCGGCAGGTTGTCGATGCCCTCGAGCTCGACGTAGCGCGCGCCCGGGATCCGCTGGGCGATGAGCGCGAGTGGCGCACGTCGACGGCGCGGTCGCCGCCGCGGTGGAGGATCAGCGTCGGCACGCGCACGTGCTCGAGGTCGTCGCGGGCGTCGTACTGGGCGGTGCTGCGCCAGAGCACGCGCATCGCCCCTGGGCTGGATGACAGCCGCGTGAGCTTGGCGAACCATGACTGCAGTCGTTCGTCGTCTGCGCGCGAGGGCGCGAAGTCGCCGATGTTCGGCGGGTCCGCCCCACGCGGCGAGCGACGCTTCGATCTCGGCTTCGCGTTCCTCGGGGCCGACTTCGTGGTCGAAGTTCAGTGTGGCCGATGCTGTTGCTCGCGAGTGCCGCGTAGAGCACGAGCGCCCGCACGCGCTCGGGGTGCTGCCTGGCGAAACGGATGCACAGCGGCCCGCCCCACGTGTACCCGTAGAGCACCGCGCGCTGGCTGCCCGCTGCGTCGAGCACCGCCATCACGTCGCCGCACTCGTCGTCCATCGTGATCGGGCCGCTGACGGGGTCGGAGAGTCCGACGCCGCGGCGGTCCACGCAGATCACGCGCGCGAAGCCGGCGAGGCGTTCCAGATAGCGCGCGAGGCCCGGTTCGTCCCAGAGGTGCTCGACGTGGGAGATCCCGCCGAGCAGGAGCACGATGTCGATCGGCCCCTCGCCGATCTCCGTCCAGGCGAGTCGTGATGCCGTCGTGCGCGGCGTATCGGACGGTGGGCGGCTCGCCGCGACGCCCGTGAGGCTAGCCGCGTCCGCCGCCCTCGCGGATCGGCTCGAGCCACACGACGTGGGCGCTGAACACGGTCACGAACCGGCCGTTCGAATCGATCTCGACGAACGGCCGTCCCGCGATCGCGGAGCTCAGCTCCTCACGGTCGGCTTCGACGCGCAGCTCGTCGCCGGTGCGCAGGTGGATGATCAGCGGCTCGGGCATCGGGTGAAAAGTGAAGAGTGAACTGTGACGCGCGCGACGGCCCCTCCGCATGAGGGGTGAGCGACGGGACTCGAACCCGCGACCACCTGGACCACAACCAGGAGCTCTACCAACTGAGCTACGCCCACCGCGCGAGATGCAGTGTAGGCCCCTGGCGCCGAGGTGTACGATCGCGCGTCATGGCGGCAGATCGGGAGCAGCGAGCTGACGCCCGCGCCAGCATCGAGCGGATCCTCTCAGCGGCCCCCGATGTCCTTGCGAAGGATCCGTACTCAAGCCTCCAGCGGGTGGCTGAGGCGAGCGGCGTTCACCGCGCGACGGTTTACCGCCACTTCACCAGTCGCGAGCGGCTGATCTCCCACCTGTATGGAACGTGGCTGGCAGATGTGAGCAGCATTTTCACCACCATCGACGTCGCGGCCGCGAACGCACTGGTCGAGCTGCGCAGAGTCACCTACGACGTGTATGAGCGAAATCTCATCTGGAAGGCCTTCGCGTGGGCGCCGGCGTACCCGCCGACGTTCGCCCCCGCGCGTGATCGCATCAGGGGCCAGCTCGCCGACCTGCTCGCGCTCGGGCGGGATCAGCGAGTTTTCCGAAGCGACATGTCGGTGGAGGAGCTCGGGACTGCGTGGGGCGCCCCGATCCAATATCTGGCGAGCCTGATCGTCGACGGTTCGCGCACGCTCGAGGAGGCCGTGGAGTTCAACCTGCGGCTCGTGAGGTCACTGGAATAGCCGCCACCCCGAGTGATTTTCGGAATGCCCGGTGGTATGTGGTGCGACCGGCTGGGAGCCGGAAGCCCGCGACATACACCTGCCCGCTGTGCCGCAGGCAGTTGCCGGCGCTCAGTCAGCACATGCTCGTGCTCCCTGATGGGGACGGCGCGCGGCGGCGCCACGCACACACGACCTGCGTGATGCGGGCACGCAGGGCCGGCCGGCTGCCGCTGCGTGAGGAGGTCGAGCCTCGGCGTGCCGGGTGGCTGGCGCGGCTGCTGGGCCGCGGCTAGAGCCCGACGTGCGGAAGCGGCGGGCGGGAGGCCTGCTCGGCGGCGACGTCTCCCGCCTCACCGGTCTTCTCCACGATGAGATAGCCGGCGTGCGTCGCGACGACACGCTCGGCCTCGGGCACCTCGTGGCCGGGAACGATCATGAAGCGCCGCGGATCAGTGCGAACGGCGGTGTACGTGTCGCCCGACACGGTGATGTGCTCGGTGCAGCCGAGTCGCCCGCACTCGCAGATCAGGTCGACGGCGGTGCCGGCGTCCGAGCGACCCGCCTGAATCGCCTCGTTCACGCGCCGGAAGCCCGCTTCGTTCATCGCGATGCGCTCCTCGAAGTCCACGAGAGAAGGCTACGACACGCCCAGGTCGTCGGCAGGGCGGCTCCTTGGCCGGGGCCTGGTGCCGATCTCGCTGCTGCTTCCCGGCCGAAGCGACAGTGCGCGTCAGGCGCTCGGATCGCGGCGAGTCAGCCGGCGGCCGCGAAGGACACGACATCGCCTCCGGACGGATTCGCCACCGGACAGACCGTCTGTCCGCGAGCGAATTCGCGTGGAGCACATGCCCTGTCGCTCCTCTGCCGTCGATAAGCCCGTGCCCCGATACCGCTTCGCCGCGCAGCCCATCGTCGCTATGGAGCGCGACTCATCGGGCGGTGGCTACGCGTTCTCGGTCTTCGTCCGGCTCAACCGCTCGCTTCCCAGGGACCGGTTCGGGGCTCCACACGGCGAGCTGCGTGTCGCGGACGCAAGCGGTCCCGCCCCCATCTCAACCATCGACCCGAGCTTCACGAAGTCCCGGGTGCTCCGCCACCGCGTCGGGGTTCGTGATCACCCAGCGGCCTTTGCGAGGCTCCACCACCCAGTCTTGGTTTCCAAGGGCCCACAGTTCGGCCGGAAATGGCTTGGTCAGCGGCGCGTTGACTGCGGCTACTCAGACGGCGGGAAGTTGCGTGGCGAGCTGCGCGGCCAGCATCCGCAGCGCCACCGGGCACCGCCTGGTTGAAGCGTTCAGTCGCTGGACCCACCGGTGTCGCGCCGCAGCGAGCGAGCGGCACGTCCGAAACGCGTGTTGCCCACTGCGCTGGTTAGGCACGCTTGGGCACTGGACCCCCGAAAGGCGCCCTCGAGCGCCGAGACCGAATGACCCAGGGCTGCGGGCAATGCCCCCGGCTGGATTCGAACCAGCGACCTGCGGATTAGAAGTCCGCTGCTCTATCCGGCTGAGCTACGGGGGCGTGTGCTTCGGACCCAGTATTCATCGGGCGCCCGACGTGCGCACCGTAGCGGTCTCCCCCGTCGCCGTTCAGCAGGGGGAAGGGGCTTCGTGCAGCGCGGCGAACACCCTCCCGTCGAGGGCGCCGCGGACAGGTTGTCGCCCGCCCGCGGGTCGAGGCACCCAAGAACATGCGCGCCGCCACCGGTATCACCGCAGCCCTGCTCGTCGCAGCGTTCCCCGCTGGAGCGCGTGCGCTCACTGACACTCCGACGCCGAAGCCCGCTCACGCGTTCACGGCGGCGCACGGACGCACGCTGAGCCTGGGTGTCCACGGCAAGGACGTGCGCAGCCTCCGCCGTGACCTTGTCCGGCTCGGGTACCTGCCTCCGCGCGCGTTCGGCCCGAACTACGACGAGCGTGTGATGCATGCGGTCACCGCGTTCCAGAAGTGGGAGAACCTCACGCGTGATGGCACCTTCGGCACGAGCGCGCGCCGCGCGATCAGACATCTGCGCATGCCACGCCCGGAACTTCATCTCAACCGCGCCGTGCGCGCCGAGGTTCTGCTCGACCGTCAGCTGCTGCTGATCATCCACGGCGATCACGTGATTCGCGCGGTGCCGATCTCGAGCGGTGCGGGCGGCGGCACCCCCGCCGGCTCGTACAGGGTCTACTCCAAGGCGCCGAGCAGCTGGTCGAAACGTTTCAAGGTCTGGCTGCCGTGGGCGAGCTACTTCAACGAGGGGATCGCTTTCCACGGCTACCCGGACGTGCCCGTGACCGCGGCCTCGCACGGCTGCGTTCGCGTGCCGCTGAAGTTCGCGCGCGAGGTCTACCGGCTGCTGCCGCTCGGCACCCGCGTTGACGTGATCACGACGAGCTTCTAGCCGGCGACGTTCGCGCTGACCCGCTGCGCGATCAGGCGTCCGGTGGCGGTGCCCATGGGCGCCCCGTCCGCGAGCGCGGTCTCCGGGGTCTGGGAGCAGCGCATCGTGAGCGTGTCCTCGGTGCTGAGCTGGACGACGTCGGTGACCGGAAGGGTCGCCCTGTCCGCGAACGACGCTGTGCCCTGGAGCCTGGCCTGGGCGAGCCCGATCGGCGCGAGCACCGGTCCGAGCAGGCACTGGGTCTGGTACCCGGTCGTGGCGACCGGCGTGTTCACGACCACCTGACCGTGCAGGACGTAGGTCCCGGCGGGCAGCGTGATCGACAGCACGTCGGCCATGGTCGCCGGGGCGACGAAGTCGTGGGTTCCGGTCGCGCTGTAGGAGACGGCGGCGTCACCGGCGGCGCCCTTCTCCCCCGGCGCGCCGTTCTCGCCCGTCGCGCCCTTCTCGCCCGTCGCGCCCTTCTCACCGGTCGCGCCCTTCTCGCCTGCGGGCCCGCTGCGGCCGGCGGCCGGCTTGCGGGCCAGCTTGGCGATGACGGACGCGGAGAGGTCCCGCTCGGCGATCGAGTGATCCTTGATCTGCTTGCCGGTGATGAGCTTCGACGCCGTCGCGGTTCCCGCGGTGGCGATCACCAGCCCCAGGGCGAACGCCAGCACGGTTCCGGCCCGACCTTCAAGCATTCTGCGCATCCTGCGGCCCCCAAGCTCGTTCTCAACCCGTCGATGATCGCCGCCGGCGGCCGTCTCTCGACACACGTACGACGGCCGGTGACAGATACGGGCGGCGACCGATAGACAGCGGTCCCGCCCGTGCGGCGCCGGGGGTGAAGCCCCGACACGATCCCCACGGTACAAGGACCGGGGCTGGAGTCAGCCGGTTCCGGCGAGTGCCTTGGCGAGCCCGCTCTCGGCCCCGTTGAGCACGCTGTTGCGCACACGGTCCTCGACCGGCCCGCGCAGCAGCATCCCCAGGCGCATGCCGGGATCCACGAGCAGCCGGTGCGTGACGACGCTCAGGGCGTCCTGTGCCGTGACCGTGAATAGGCCCTGGATGTCCTTGAGGTCCCCCTCGGCGCGGCGCGCCTCGACCTCGGCCAGCGGGTCGTACGTGAACGTGATCTCGGTCGTGAGCGTCGCGACGGGCGTCGGGTGGGTGCACGTCGCGCGCACGGCGCGCTTCTCGTGGTCCCGCTCGAGCACGTCGACCGTCGCGAAGAACGGATGCCAGTCGGGGTAGCGCTCGACGTCGGCGATGACCGCGTACACGGCATCTACGGACGCCTCGACGGTCCACGTGCGCTCGGCCTCCAGCATGCCCCGGAACCCTACCCGCCGTCAGAGCGCCGTCCCGAGCCTGCGCCCGAGCCAGATCGCGAGCAGACCCACGGCGAGGCTGATCGCGAGGTTCAGCCAGAAATCCCGTCTGTGGCCGTGCTCGTGCATGCGGTGGCTGTCGAGCATCCACGTGCTGAATGTCGTGAACCCGCCGAGCAGCCCCGTCGCGAGCAGCCGGTGCGCGTCGTCGTGGACCGCGGCGCCGACGACGACGCCGAGAGCGAACGCCCCGAGCAGGTTGACCGTCAGGATCCCCGCGGGGAACACGCTGGAGTCGCGTGCGCTCACGAACTCGTCGAGCAGGAACCGCGCGGTCGCGCCGAGGCCCCCGAGCAGCCCGACCCCCAGGAGCACCGCGAGGCTCACGCCGGAGCCTCCAGCCGGCGCACGAGACCGCTCGCGAATGTCACGCCCGCGAGACCGGCCGCGATGCTGCCGAGCGCGTACAGCGCCGCGACCCCGCCGCGGCCGGCATCGAGCAGCCAGAGCACGTCGAGCTGGAGCGCCGAGAACGTGGTCAGCGCGCCGCAGAAGCCGGTGCCGAGCAGCGGCGGCAGATACGCGGGCGGAGCGGCGCGGCGCTCGTGCACCCAGGTGATGATCGCGCCGAGCAGGAACGCGCCGGTCACGTTCACGAGGAACGTCGCCCACGGCCACGTGCCGGGGGTGAGCGGCAGTGCCTCCACCACGCCGGCGCGCACGAGCGCGCCGGCGAAGCCACCGAGGAAGATGGCTGCGAGCTCACGAGGGTCGACGGTCACGGGTGGCCCCGGACCCTATCCGCGGCGCCTGCGCAAACGTCCGTGACAGGATCCACGGATGACCACCGCACCATCCCCCACGATCATCACCGGTGTCGACTTCGTGCCGCTCCCGACACGCGACCTCGAGGCCGCGGTCGCGTTCTACGGCGAGACGCTGGGCCTGAAGCGCTCGGCGTATCGGCCCGATCGCGGCTTCGCGGAGTTCGAGACCGGCAACCTCACGCTGAGCATCATCTCGCCGGAGCGCATGGGGCTCGAGTTCCACGGGACGCGCAACGCCCCCGCTCTCCATGTCGAGGACATGGACGCCGCCCGCTCGACGCTCGAGCAGCGCGGCGTCGAGTTCGCGGGCGACACCTTCGACACGGGCGTCTGCCACATGGCGTTCTTCGCCGACCCGGACGGGAACTCGCTGATGCTGCACCACCGCTACGCCCCGCGGGTGCCCGAGGCATAAAGCGTCGCGTAGGGTCCGCGGATGCCCGGCCCACGGACCCTCGTCACCAACGGACACGTCCTCTCGATGGACCCCGCGATCGGGGAGATCGACGACGGCGGGGTCCTGATCGAGGACGGGCGGATCGTCGCCGTCGAGCGCGGTCTCGCGGGCGTCGACGCGGAGGTCATCGACGCGGACGGCGGCGTGATCATGCCCGGGTTCGTCGACACCCACCGGCACACGTGGCAGACCTCGCTGCGCGCGATCTGCGCCGACTGGACGCTGTTCGACTACACGATCGGGATACGGATGACGCTGTCGCCGCGCTGCACCGCGGAGGACGTCTACGTCGGGAACCACGTCGGCGCGCTCGAGGCGCTCGACGCGGGCGTCACGACCATCCTCGACTTCTCGCACTGCAACAACACCCCCGAGCACGCTGACCGCGCGCTGCAGGGGCTGCACGACGCGGGGATCCGCGCGCTCTTCGCCTACGGCTACTTCGCCCCCCCGATGGCTGATCCGCATTTCACCTCCCACGCCATGCGCCTGGAGGATTCGCGCCGCGTTCACGCAGACCTCGCGGCACACGGAAGCGACCTCGTCACCATGGGCATCTCGCTGACGGAGCCGGGGCTGATCCCGTTCGCCGAGACGCGCCGTGAGGTCGAGACCGCCCGTGAACTCGGCGCGCGCATGGCGACCCACACCGGCTGCGTCTGGAGCCTGCCGACCGGCCTCGATCAGTTCGCCGCGCACGGGCTGCTCGGCCCCGACATCGTCCACGTGCACTGCAACACCTGCTCGGCGCACGAGTGGGAGCTGCTTCGAGCCTCGGACGCGAAGATCTCGACGAGTCCGGAGACCGAGATCCAGATGGGCATGGGGCACCCGCCGATCCGTCGCGCGCTCGACCTGGGACTCACGCTGAGCCTCAGCTGCGACGTCATGTCCGGCAACTCCGGCGACATGTTCAGCCAGATGCGGATG
The DNA here is from genome assembly GCA_963805615.1 of uncultured Actinomycetes bacterium. GTDB lineage: Bacteria > Actinomycetota > Thermoleophilia > Solirubrobacterales > Solirubrobacteraceae > F1-60-MAGs163. The sequence continues at coordinate 121,322 of CAWDUW010000001.1, forward strand.
GGGCTGCAGTTCGCGCGCTGCATGGACAACGACCTGCTGAACGCCCAGCGCGACGATCCGCGTGCGCTCTCCTACACCGTGCGTGACGCGATCGGCTGGGCCACCACCGGCGGCGCGAAGGCGCTCGGGATGGAGGACCTGATCGGCTCGCTGACGCCCGGCAAGCAGGCCGACGTGATCGTCGTGGGGCCCGGCGGCGACCGGCTGAACATGATCGCGCCGGCGAACCCCGTGGGCGCGGTCGTGACGCAGGCCAACGCCTCGAACGTGCAGACCGTGCTCGTGGCGGGCGAGGTCGTCAAGCGCGACGGGAGGCTCATCGGCGTGGACGTTCCGAGGCTGCGGGGCATGGTCGAGCGCTCCTGCGAGGGCATCCTCGCGCGTGCCCTGGCGGCCGGGCCGCTGCTCCCCGAGCCGCGACCCTCGTTCGGCGATCTCGCCGGGCCGTTGCTGGCGAACTTCAACGTCTGACGGACCGGCCCCACCGGCCCGCCCAGTCGTTCACCGGGGCGAGCAGCGCCAGCAGCTCCGCACCGGTTGCGGTGAGCACGTAGGCACCGTCGCCGTCACGCGCCAGGAGCCGCGCCTCGGTCAGCTCGCGCAGCCGCTGCGCGAGGACGCTGGTCGAGACCTCGTCGCACGCGGCGCGCAGCTCTCCATAGGTGAGCGGCGCGTCGCGCAGCTCCCACAGCACACGCAGCGCCCAGCGCCGCCCCAGCAGGTCGAACAGGTCGGCGATCGGATGGCGATGGCGGGGCGGCACTTCGCAAATGAAAGCACAGGCTGATACCGTCGCTTCGAAATCCGAAGTCACCGAACCGCTGGAGGTCACCGCGTGTCCGCCCGACTGGCTCCCCTGGAGCCCCCGTTCACCCCCGCCGTCGACGACACCCTGCAGCGCCTCATGGGCCCGGTCGACGCTCCGCCGCTCGCGCTCTTCAGGACGATCGCCCACCACGAAGCGCTCCTCGACCGCTTCCGCGCCACGGGCGCGACGCTGCTCTCCTTCGGCCGCCTGCCCGCCGACGAGCGCGAGACGCTGATCCAGCGGACCACTGCTCGCTGCGGCGCGGGGTACGAGTGGGGTGTCCACGCGGCGGCGTTCGCCCCGGGCCTGAGCCTCGGAGACGATTGGCTGCGCGCCACATGGAGCGGCGATGCCGGCGACCCCGCCTTCTCGGAGCGACAGGCGCTGCTCGTGCGCCTGGCCGACGAACTGCACGACACCGGCGCGGTCAGCGAGGGCCTGTGGCCGCAGCTCGAGGCGCGCTGGTCTGCGGACGAACTCGTCGAAGCCGTCTGCCTGGCAGGCTTCTACCACCTGGTCTCCTACGTGTGCGGCGCCTTCGAGGTCGAGCCGGAGCCGTGGGCGGTGACGCCGCCGCGCTGATCCCGTTCTACGATCCGTCCACCACAGCGAGGAGACGGCGATGGGACTGTTCGGACACGGCGACGACGGCAGGCGGCGGTTCGTCATGCGCGAGAAGCTGCTCTCGGTCGGCGACGACTTCTGGATCGAGGACGACGGCGGCGACAAGGTCTACAAGGTCAACGGCAAGGCGCTGCGGGCGCGCAAGACCTTCGTCCTCGAGGACCCTTCGGGCAACGAGGTCGCACACATCCAGGATCGCGTCGTCGCGGTCCGGGGAAAGATGGAGATCGAGCGCAACGGAGAGTCGCTCGCCACCGTCCACAAGGCGATCGTCGGGATCCGCGACCGGTTCGACATCGATGTCGAGGACGGCGACGACCTGAAGGCCAAGGGAAACGTGCTGGACCACGAGTACGAGATCAAGCGCGACGGCGAGGTGATCGCCACGGTCTCCAAGAAGTGGGTCCGCGTGCGCGAGACCTTCGGTGTGGAGATCGCCGCCGGCGAGGACGAGCCCCTGCTGCTCGCGATCACGGTCGCGATCGACGAACTCGCCCGCTAGAACGAGCGACGGCCCGCTCTCGCGGGCCGTCGCGTCCTGCAGATTCCTCCGCGGGGTTCTCTAGATCACCGTCACGTTGACGGCCTTGGGACCCTTGTCCCCGGCCTCAGCGTCGTACGAGACCTTGGCACCCTCGGCGAGCGACTTGAAGCCGTCGCCGGCGATGCCCTGGTGATGAACGAAAAGGTCCTTACCGGCCTCGTCGGGCGTGATGAAGCCGAAGCCCTTCTCGTCGCTGAACCACTTCACGGTTCCTGTTGCCATCTGATGCTTCCTCCTGTGCTGGCGAAACGCGGAGGTGCTGATGAGCAACGACTGCGGACGCGTGCACTACTTGAAATGCCGCGCTGTGTGCGCGGCGTGAACCCTGACTGTAGCCGTCTGCCGGTAGCATGTGTGAATCGCCTCGACCTCTGATCTCGTGAAAGCCAGCGCCTTCTTCGTCCCGGGGACGACCGCGCGCAGCCGGGAACGGGAGTACGGGCGCCTGCAGGACTGCGCGATGCGCTCAACCGGTTTCCCGCCGCTGGAGTGCCGGATCGAGCAGATCGCGTGCCGGATCGGCGGCAAGGACTGCACGATCGCCGTCGGCCAGCCGGATCCGGTGGATGGCGAGAAGGTCGTGGCCATCCTCGACCTGGGCCGCCACCTCCCCTACGGGGTCTTCACGACGGCGGACGCGGATGCGCCCGCCCACCTCGTCGGCAAGAAGATCTACTCGATCACGACGTTCCGCTAGGCCGCTCGGCCGCCTGATCAGGTTCGCTTCTTCTCCAGCTTGAGCCTGATGATCGTCCGGGTGGAGTTCCCCGCGCGGTCGAACGCGGTGAGGTCGATCGACAGGTGCGCCCTGCGCCCGGCCTTCAGCGCCCTGCGAAGGTCGCGCTCCGCGAAAGATCCCAGGCGCAGCCTGACCGTCTGCGTGCCCGTCTTCGCCTTCTTCGAGGTGAACGGCTTCGTCGGCGCGTGGGCCGTCCGCGAGCCGCGGCGCGTGGACAGGTCGCCGGTGGCGCTGAGTGAGCAGGCCTCATTGCAGCGCACCTTCAACGACACGCTCGTACTCCTGGTCGTCACCTTGATCGTGCGCGATTTCGTGACGACGCGCAGGCGCGGCTTCGACTTGTCCGGCGCCGCGGGCTTGGCGCCGGGCCCGCCCGGCGTCGCAGTGTCGCTGCGCGTCGCCGCAGACATGCCGCCGCTCGCATCGCGCCAGGCGACGATCGTGCGGTCCGCACCGGCCGCGATGGCGCTCGAGTTGGCCTGCTCCGGCGCGCCGAAGCCGACGATCGTCGAGGCGCCGCCGATGTCGGCGACGTGGACCGCTCCGTCCGCCGGGTCGCCGTAGGCGACGGTGGCCAGACCGGCCGGCGAGACCGCGATCGCCGGGTCCGCCACGATCGGTGACGTGTACGACCCGATCGCCGACGGCGGGCCGAAGGCGGCGCCGGGTCCCTGCACGGCGGCCTTGATCGAGCCGTTCCCCGCCCACGCGGCCGCGGTCCCGCCCTGCGGGGTGGGAACGAGGTTCAGCGACGATGCGCCGTCGGCCAGCGTCACAGGCGCGTCGAACGTGGTGGCCGTGGGCTGCCGGACGGCGTACTGCGCAGCGGCGCCGTCCGCCCATGCCGCGACCACGGCGCCGTCGCCGTCAAACGCGACGCGGGTGCGGATCACCGCCTGGTCCCCGCCGGACAGGCTCTGCGGCGTAGCGAATGACGCGGCGCCCGCAGCGCGGACGGCGAAGACTGCGCGGTACTTGGAGATGATCTTGCGGTAGGTGACCGCGACGGCGCCGCCCGGTCCCGCGGCGACGTCGGGCGAGTCGATCCCCGCCGTCCCGCTGTCGACCGTCGCGGGCGCGCCGAAGCCGCCGGCGGGAGGCGCGGTGACGACGTCGACGCCGTACGTCTTCCCCACCTTCGTGCGGTACGCGAGCGTGATCGAGGCGTCCGGCGCCACGGCCACCGCGACGCCGTTGGTGCCGACGGCGGGAAGGTCGATCTGGGGACGCGGGCTTCCGCTGGGCGGGACGACCGTCACGTGTGCCGCGCCGCCGGCGACCCAGGCGACGGCGAGCGTGCCGTCGGCGCCGAGGTCCGCGTCGATGCCGGACGCGCCTTCGGCCGGAGTGCCGAGCGCGACCCGTGCGCCGAAGCGGCCGGCGCGGTCCCCGGTGGAGAGCCACGGGGCCGTGCCGTCCGAGGAGACGACGAGCGAGCGCCCGGTGGCGGACACGAACGCCTGCGCGGGTGAGCTGTTCAGGCCGGCACCCGGAGCGGGAGCGAGCGACGCGGGCGCCGTCCAGGCGACAGCCGCCGTGGCCGCCGCCGGCGACGCGAGCACAAGAGCGCAGATGAGTGAGGTGATGATTGTCACGCGGGGCATGGGAGCTCCGACCGGCGCAAGCTTCTCGTGGTTACGGCCCAGCGCGGAGAATGCCATGTGAGATAGTCCGCGCGTGCCCGACCCCAGCTCACCCTCGCCCCTCGTCGCCCTCGGCGACCTCGATGCCTCGCAGGTCACGGTGGTCGACGACACGCCCCACGGCGCGCTCGCCGTGGGCATGAGCGGCGGGACGCCGTTCGCCGTCTCCAACCGCTGCCGCCACCTCTTCGCCTCGCTCGGCAAGGGGCGTGTCGCGGACGACGGATGCCTCGAGTGCCCGGCCCACAGGGCGCGGTACGACGTCGCCACGGGCGCGATGGTGCGCGGCCCGCAGGGCGCCTTCAAGCCGCTGGCGGGCGCCGTCAAGGCGACCGCGGGATCGCGCAACCTGAAGACCTACCCGGTCGAGGTCCGAGACGGCGCAATCTGGCTGCTGGGCTGACCGGCGGGGATGAGCGCCGCCCCGTCCTCGGCCGGCCTGCCCGAGGCGGCGGCATGCGTCGTCATCGGGACGGGAGCGCTCGGGAGTTCGGCGGCCGCATCGCTGGCCCGCAGGCTCGGCGATCGGGTCCACGTGCTCGAGCAGTTCGAGCCGGGTCACCGGCGCGGCTCGTCCTCCGACCATTCGCGGATCATCCGCCACAGCTACCACAGCCCCGTCTACACGCGGCTGACACGCGCGATGTTCGCCTCGTGGGAGACCGCGGAGCGCGAGAGCGGGACGCGGCTCGTCATCCGCACCGGCGGGCTCGACCTCGGCGACCCGGCGGTCACGAACAGCGTCGCCGAGCTCGAGTCGAGCGCGGCCGCGATGAGCGAGGCGGGCATCACGTTCGAGCGGCTCACGGCCGACGAGGTGCGCCGGCGCTGGCCACAATGGCAGCTGCCCGACGACGTCGCCGCGCTGTTCCAGGAGGACGCCGGAATCCTCGACGTCGGGCGTGCGTGCGCCGTCCAGCTCGAGCTCGCGCGGGTGCACGGAGCACGCGTGCACACGCAGGTCCGGGTCCTGCGACTCGAGGACGCCGGCGACGAGGTGGCTGTGCACACGAGCGCGGGCGTGATCCGGGCCGGACACGTCGTCGCCTGCACCGGCAAGTGGACGGCGCGGCTGCTGGCCGGGCTGCATCCGCTGCCGCTCCGCCACACCGCCGAGCAGGTCACGTACGTGGCGAGCCCGGATCTGGAGGCGTTCGCCCCCGAGCGCTTTCCGATCTGGATCCGCCTGGGCGACCCGTGCTTCTACGGATTCCCCGTGTACGGCGAGGCGGCGGTGAAGATCGCCCAGGACCTCGGCGGGCCCGAGGTGGAGCCGGACGACGAGGAGGGCGTCGTCGATTCCGTCCGCGTGACGAAGGTGACGGATTTCCTGGAGCGACATCTTCCGGGCGCGGCGGGGCCCGTCGCCTACAGCCGCTCCTGTCTCTACGACCTCACGCCCGACCGCGACCTGATCGTCGGCCCGTTGCCCGGTCACCCACGAATCCTCGTGACGGCCGGCGCCGGGCACGCTGCGAAGTTCGGTGCGCTGTTCGGGGACGTGCTGGCGGACCTCGTCTGCGACGGCGCGACCGACCATCCGGTCGAGCCGCTGAGCGCTGGCCGACCGGCGCTGCGCTAGGAGAGCGCGCCCGGAGGCAGGACGAAGCGGCGGGCCGTGGTCTGGTGCGGGGCTCCACCACCGACGTTCATCCGCGAGCCGTGCAGACCGCCCGCGGACGTCGCCGCCTTGGCGGCCTCCGGCTGGCCGTCATGCGCGGTGATCCACGTCATGACCTCGTCGAAGTCCGCGCCCTCCGCGAGGATCGCGGCACGCGCGATCACCTTGCCGCCGGAGGCGTGAGGACGTGCGAGCCGAGTGACCAGGGTGCGGATCGCGTCGTCTTCCATGCCCTGCACGATAGACCCGTCGCGGACGCCCGGCGGACAATTCGCGCCGGAAACGCCGAAGGCCGCCCCGGAGGGCGGCCTTCGGCCTGGCTGTGTGGGGGTCCTTCGGGTCAGCCGTGGTTCGGCGCGTCGTCCGCGCCATGACCGTGACGCACATGCGCAGCGCGGTGGTGCGCGTGACGGCCGTGGCGTGCCCGGCGGTGCGCGCGGGTGGTGCTGCGGGCCCTGGAGTCGTCGGCCGTGGTGTGGTGGGCGTCACCGGCGGGATCATCGGTTCCCTGGCTCTGGCGCACATGGCCGGCAGGATCGTCGGCGCCCTGCTTGGCGTTCGCCGCGGCGGAGAGACCGCCGAACGCGGCGATGGCGAGGACGGCGATCAGGAGGGTGGAGAGGCGAGAATGCATGGTGGTCCTTTCGAGCTTGGGCGGGCACCGTCACCTTCACACCGTCTCGGTCCCAAGCACCAGTGGACCTTGGTCGCATCGCGACCTGGCACACAGGTCCGGCTCAACCGCGGAGCGTCGCGGCGGCCGTGCACGTGACGCCTGCCGGGCCCCAGGCCCGCGCCGTCACGCGGTCGGCGCCGGGTAGGTCGCGCAGCACACGCTCGAGCTCGAAGGTGCCCGCCCGGGTGCGCGCCCGGCCGCGCCAGACGACGCGGCGGTCCTGCACGAGCACGACGCGCCAGGAGGCGCCAGAGCGGGCGTGCTCCACCTGGAACCGGACGCGGATCCCGCCGTCGCGCGAACGCAGGCGCAGATCCGACGACGGGCCTCTGCCGCATGAGCCGGCCGCGCGGATCTCTTTCCCGCCTGCGTCTCCGCCGCGGGCGATCGCCGTCGGCGTGAGGACGACGGACCAGCCGGCGAGCAGCGCGGCGGCGGTCAGCAGTGCGGAGTGTGTGCGGCGGGCGGTGCGGGCCATGACGATGGACCCGCGAGCGTGAGCGTCCTCGGGTCGGGCAGTCAATCGGACCTTCGTCGCAGTCACGAGCCCTCCGTCGCGCGAAATCCGTTGCGCTCCGCCCACAGCGCCGCCTGCGTGCGGTCTGTTACGCCGATGGCGCGAAAGACGTTCGTCAGGTGCGACTTCACCGTCTTCTCGCTGATCTCCAGGCGGCGCGCGATCAGCTTGTTCGGAAGACCGGCGACGAGCAGACCGAGGACCTCGCGCTCCCGCGGCGACAGCCCCGCGGCGGGGTCCGGTTCCGCGCGCGCCGCCAGCACGGTGCGCGCCGCGCGCGGGTCGAGGGGCGACTCGCCGCGGGCTGCAGCGCGGATCCCGTCGGCCACCTGATCGGCGGCGACGTCCTTGAGCAGGTAGCCACATGCGCCCGCCTCGAGCGCACCGAGGATGCGGGGCCGGTCGGAGAACGACGTCAGCACCAGCACGGCCGTCCCGGGCCGATCGACCAGGATTCGCCGGGTGGCCTCGATCCCGTCGACCCCCGGCATCTCGAGGTCCATGAGCACGACATCCGGCTCCGTGGTGCGGCACTGCTCGACCGCTTCAGCGCCGTCGGCCGCCAGACCGACGATCTCCATGTCCGGCAGCGCCCCGATGAGCCGGCCGAGACCGTCGCGGATCACCCCATGGTCGTCTGCGATCAGCACGCGAATCATTTGGCAGGCACCTCCAGTTCGAGTGTGGTCCCGCTGCCCGGCTCCGAGTGCACGGACAGGCGGCCCCCCGCGCGGTCCGCGAGTCCGGCGAGCAGGGACAGCCCGACATGCCCCTCGGCTTCACGCCGCTCGCGCTCGGCCGGCGCGAACCCGCAGCCGTCGTCGCGCACGACGAGCCGGACAGGTCCGGCATCGGTGCGTGTCACCACGACGTCGACCCGCTGGGCGCCGGCGTGCGCCTGGACGTTGCGCAGCCCCTCGCGTGCGGCGCGGTAGACGAGCGCGTCGCTCGCCTGTGCGCCGGCGGGGTCGACCCGAAGGTCGGTGGCGATTCCCGCCGCCTCCAGCGGGCTGAGCAGATCCCCGAGTGCCGCCTCCAGCCCCGTCGACGCGAGGTTCGGCGGGTGGATCTCCACGAGCAACGTGCGCAGGTCGCGAACGCCCTGGCGGAGCCGCGTGATCGCCGCTCGCAGGACGCCGGCCTCCTCGGGGTCCTCGCGGCGGTCCGCCGCCTCCGCGAGCGGCGCAAGCCCGAACGCCACTCCCGCGAGATCCTGGACGATTCCGTCGTGCAGGTCCGCCGCGATCCTCCGGCGCTCTTCGGCCCCGGCCTCGACGGCGTCCTCGAGCAGATCCTCGCGCTCCCGGTACCCCCGCTGGAGCCCGCGCGCCATCGACCACGCAAGCGGCGCCTGGAAGAGCAGCAGGACGAGCAGCCCGGCGAGCAACGGCGGGGCGAGCGCGCGCAGCAGCCGCGCCCCGCTCGAGCTGACCGAGCCGAACCGCTGGTAGATCTCGAACAGCACTGGTGTGCCGTTCGGCGTGCGGATCGGCGTGTACGCCTCCAGCAGCTTGCCCGAGGACCGCTCGAGCCTGTTCTCCGGCCGGCTGAGGTCGCTCAGCTCCGCCTCTGAGCCTCCGGTGCGGAGCAGTCGCCGCTCATCCTCGCCGAGGGCGAACCGCCGCCCGATCAGGGACGGCTCATCCGAGTAGAGGATCGTCCCGTTCTGCGACCACACCTTGACGCGCACGATCGAGCCGGCGAGCACCTGGCCCACGACGACGTCGTCGAGCCGCCGCAGCGCACGCGGATCACCGCGCAGCACTCCGTCGCTGAGCGCCGCGGCCTCGACCAGATGCCCCTCCGCCTCGACCCGCTCCCGCGTATCACGGCGCGCCTCGTTGACGGTGATCGTGCGCAGGGCGAAGAACCCTCCGACGACCACGACGGCGATCGCCGCGAGGCTGCCGAGCATGAACCGGGCCACCGCCGAGCCGACGCTGGGCGGCGCGCCGGTCCCGTCGCGCCGCCTCACAAGCTTGTCCCCGCTGCTGACACGTCGTCCCATCTTGCCCGTCGCCCCGTGATGGCGCACGCGCGCTGCGACCAATGTCCCGTTGAGAGCCGGACCAGCCGAGCCGCAGCATCGTCGTGGTGATCCCCAGCTATCGGAGGCTCCCATGACGATTCACCGCATCCTCGCCGGCGGTCTGGTGACCGTTCCCCCAGCGGCTCCTTCAGCGTCCGGCGTCTGCTCGTCTCCGGCTCGGGCAGGGACATCGTCTCGGCGCGGGCCGTCAGCCCGTCCGGCGAGGTCTGCACCGCCCGCGCGACGTTCCGCTGATCGGAGAACGTGCTCTGCTGCGCAGTCTCCGCGCGCGGCACACGCCAAACCCGTACAAAACCCGCGACGCCGTCCGCGCTGCGCCGCTCGCACGTAGCTTCGGCTGCCCCAAGCGCATTACGAGGGCCCCGGCAGTCCTTTTGTGCTCCGAAGCTTCCCCCCAACCTTCGAGCACGGACCGCCGGGGCCCTCAATTTCCTGTTCGGCGAAATCGGCCTCGAACATGAGGACGGGGCGCGGACCGCTCATACGCGACCGCTCCGTCGCCCCTTGGGGGGATGCGGGCGACGGAGCGGCTCGCGCCAGACAGTGCCGCGCCGATCCTTGGCGCAGGCGATGGCCCATCACGCACTCTGGGAACAACGGAGCAGCGACGGGCCACCACCGAGGCTACACGGAAACCCTACGCAAGTCTCGATGTCAACTTGAGACGAGCCCACACCACGCGAGCGCCTCGTCGCGCGAGTCGAACGGCGTCCCCGCGTCGAGTGTCACGTCGAGGTGCTGCTGACGAACGAGCGCGACGGCGATGCCGTGGTCGGCGGCGTCCGCGAGCCGCGTGTCGAGCATCCGCTCGGCGATCCGGTGCACGCGCGTCACCCGGTGCAGGTCGAGCAGCAGGATCCCCGGAGGCGCCGGACCGGCGCTGAGCGCCTCGTCGACAGCCCACAGCAGCCGCTCGGCGGCCGCGAACTCGAGGTCACCCTGGGCCGCGAGGATCGCGACCTCGCGGCCGTCGCCGGTCGTCGTCGTCGTCGCCAGGTAGACGACGGGCGCGGTGCGACCCGGGTGGTGCATCAGGTGCAGGTCGAAACGCTCGGACAGCTCACGGGCCACCGCCACCCCGCGAACGGTGTTTCCACGCTCGTCGAGCCGCGGGCTGAACACGCCGATCCCGAACTCGGCGGGGCTCGCGGCGATCAGCCCGCCCGCAACGCCGCTCTTCGCGGGCAGCCCGACGTGCAGCAGCCACTCCCCCGAGAAGTCGTACATCCCGCAGGTCGCCATCACGCTCAGCGCTCGGACGGCCACGGATTCCTTCACCACGACGGCTCCCGTGACCGGGTTCACGCCGCCGTTCGCAAGCGTCGCCGCCATCACCCCGAGGTCGCACGCCGTGACCGCCACCGAGCACTGGCGGCAGTAGACGTCGATCGTGTGCTCGACGTCCGCGCGCAGTGACCCTGCACTCTGCATCAGGTACGCGAGTGCGCGATTGCGGCTCGCCGAGCCGAGCTCTGAGGCGTAGAGCGTCTCATCGACGGCGAGCTCGCGACCGGCGAACTCGGAGAGGCACCGGCGGATGCGCTCAAACCGCTCCACGGGATCCGCCGCCTGCACGAGCGACGTCGTCAAGAGTGCACCGGCGTTGACCATCGGATTCGGTGGGCGCCCCGTCACAGGGTCGAGCCGGATCGCGTTGAACGCCTCGCCGCTCGGCTCTGCGCCGACGCGCTCCATCACCTCCTCCTCCCCAAGGTCCGCCAGCGCGAGGGCATAGACGAAGGGCTTGGAGACCGACTGGATCGTGAACGGGACCGCGGCGTCGCCGACGCTGTAGACGTGCCCGTCCATGCTCACGAGGGCGATCCCGAACCGCTCGGGATCCGCGCGCGCCAGCTCCGGGATGTAGTCGGCGAGCGCGCCGTGCGTCAGCGGCGCGACGTCGTCGAGCAGGATCTGCAGGCCGCCCGTCACCGGATCGAGCCCGCGCAGGCCGCCGGGGAGCTGCGAGGGCGCCATCGGGCGATCCTAGTGGCGATTGCCGCCTCACTACCCTGCGCTGGCCCCCTCCCCGCCCCTTCCGCCCAGGAGCCGTCATGACGTACTGCCTCGCACTTCGACTCGACGAGGGTCTCGTGTTCCTGACCGACACCCGTACGAACGCGGGCCTCGACGACGTCAGCACGTTCCGCAAGCTGCACGTCCTGCGGCCCTCCGATGACCGGCTGTTCGTTCTCGAGGCCGCCGGCAGCCTTGCGACCACGCACGAGGTTCTCGACCGGATCGACCGCGATCTGGCCGCGCCGGGCGACCACGAGAGCCTCGCGACCGTGAGCCACCTGTTCGAGGCCGCCCTGTACGTCGGCAGGCTGAACAAGGAGGTCACGGCCGCTCACAGCGAGACGCTCGGCGCCGACGGGTCCGCCACCTTCATCCTCGGAGGGCAGATCCTCGGCGGACGGCCCGACCTCCTGCTCGTCTACCCCGAGGGCAACTACATCCGCGTGTCGGACGAGCGGCCGTTCCTGCAGATCGGCGAGAGCAAGTACGGCAAGTTCATGCTCGAGCTCGCGGTCGAGGCGCATGTGGAGCTCGACGCCGCGGCGAAGATCGCGCTGACCTCGATGCTCATGACGACGCGCGCGAACCTTTCGGTCGGCCCGCCGTTCGACCTCGCCGTCTATCGCAATGGGTCGCTCGACCTGGACGAGGCGCGCATCGAGGAGGACTCGCCGTTCCTCCCGGCGCTCGACGCGGTCTGGACCAAGCACCTCTTCGCCGCGATGGACGACCTCCCGGCCGTCCCGCTCGGCGTGCTCGAGAACTGATGCCGGTGCGCCGCGCGACACTCGCGCTCGTTCTGCTCGGCGGCGTCTACGCCGTGCTCGGGCGACGGCGCATCGTGACGTGGGGCGCGAGCGCCCGCGAGGCGTCCGGCCGGCTTCCGGGAGACGAGCTGCTCGACGCCGCCGACGGTGTCACCACGCGTGCGATCGCCATCGCCGCGCCGCCGAGCGACGTGTGGCCGTGGCTCGCGCAGATGGGCCCGTCGCCGCGCGGCGGCGTCTACACGTACGACTGGATCGAGAACCTGCTCGGCCTGAACATCCACAGCGTCGACCACGTGCTCCCGGAGTTCCAGGACCCGCAGGCCGGCGACGCGATCCAGCTCGGCGCGAACGTCATGCGCATCGCGTCGATCGACCCCGGTCGCTCCCTCGTCTGGCGCTCCGACGACCAGAACTGGGTCTGGGCGTTCGTGCTCGCCGATGCGGGGGGCGGCACGCGGCTGATCAGCCGCAACAGCTTCCGGCTTCCCACCGTCGCGGCGCGCCTGGGGCTCCTCCCGATGGAGCCCGCATCACTCGTGATGGAGCGCAGGATGCTGCTCGGCATCCGGAAGCGCGCCGAGCGGCTCGCGTCCGGCCGCAGCTGAGGATCGGCGCGCCGCTACCGCGGTGCGCGCCCCCAGAGCAGCACCATGAGCCGCTCGAACAGGCGGCTGCGCGTGGCGGCGTTCGGGAACATCGTGGGCTCGCGCTTCAGCGCGAATCGGGTGGTGAGGATCGTCTGCGTCTGGCAGTACTTGCGAATGCCGTGGGCGCCGTGCCGCGCGCCGAGACCCGAGTCCTGCGCGCCGCCGAACGGCGCCTCCTGGGCCAGGTAGCTCATGATCGCGTCGTTGATCCACGTGACCCCCGCGTTCAGGCGACGCGCGACGCGCTCACCTCGTGCGATGTCGCGGGTGAAGACGCTCGAGGCCAGGCCGTAGGCGCCGTCGTTCGCGAGCCGGATCGCCTCCTCCTCGTCGGCCACCTTCATCACGGGCAGCGTCGGGCCGAAGGTCTCGTCGGTCATGCAGCTCATCGTGTGATCGACGTCGAGCAGCACGGTCGGCTCGAAGAAGCGGCCCGGCCCGGCGCCCCGATGGCCGCCGACCGCGATCCGCGCACCCTTGCCGACCGCATCGCGCACGTGCGACTCGATCGTGTCGATCTGCGGCGGGAACGTGATCGCGCCGACGTCGACCGAACCTGCGGCGCCGGGCACGCCCTGACGCAGGGCCGCCACCTTCTTCGTCACCTTGGCGACGAACTCGTCGTAGACGGGCGCCTCGACATAGACGCGCTCGACCGACATGCAGATCTGCCCGGCGTTGCGCATCGCCCACTCCACGGCGACGTTCGCGGCGCGCTCGAGGTCAGCGTCGGCGAGCACGATCATCGGATCCTTGCCACCGAGTTCGAGCGAGCACGGGATCAGGCGCTCGCCGCAGCGCGCGCCGATCTTGCGGCCCGTCCGCGTCGAGCCGGTGAACATGATCATGTCCGCGCAGTCCACGAGCGCGGCGCCGGTCGCGCCGTCCCCGGTGGCGAGCAGGAACACGTCCGTCGGGAAGCCGACCTCGCTCGCCGCCTCGACGAGCATCTTCGTCGCCAGCGGCGTGACCTCGCTCGGCTTGATCACGATCGTGTTGCCGGCCATCAGCGCGGGGAGCGCGTCACCGACGCCGAGTGTCAGCGGGTAGTTCCAGGGCGCGATGACGCCGACCACGCCCAGCGGCCGATGCCGGACCACGACCTTCTTGCCGAAGACGAACGGCGAGTGCGTTCGCACCTTCTCGTCGGCCAGGTACTTCTCCGCGCGCTTTGCCCAGAAGCCGAGCGAGTCCGCCATGTAGAAGAGCTCCGCGAGCAGCGCATCCTCGCGCGTCTTGCCGTTCTCGGCGACGATCGTGTCGATCACGCGCGCGCGGTTGCTGACGAGCCAGTGCCGCAGCGCGTACATCAGCCGCGCCCGCTCCGCGAACCCGAGCGCCGCCCAGCCGGGCTGCGCGGCACGAGCGTGCGCCACGAGCCCCTGAACCTGGGCCGCGCTCATGTTCTCCACGACCGCGATCTGCCTGCCCGTCGCCGGGTTCTCGACCCCGATCATCCCCTCCGGAACGGGCTCGGTCTCGGTCCTCGTCAGCACATCGGTCATGGCGTCTCCTCGTCGCTCTCCGGCAGGTCCATCATGTCAGCGTCCGGCCGGCCGCGCGAGCGATCCGCGCGACCAGACTCCGGGTCACTCGGTCGCCGTCGCGGGACGCGGCGCTCGCGCCGGGCGCTGCCGGTATCGCGCCACGAGGAGTCCTGCCATCGGCAGCGCGGTGACGACCACCAGTCCCCGGAGCCACACCCCGCCGCCATCGCTGCCGGCGCCCAGGGCGTGGACCGCCCCCAGGACGTAGACGACGGGCATCAGCCGGTGGGCCTTGCGCCAGCGCCGGGGGCCGATCCTGCGGCGCGCGTAGAAGCTGAGTCCGAGGGCGAAGGCGAGCAGTCCTGCGACCTGCCCGACGCCCGTGAACGCCGGCCGGTAGGACATCGTGAACGGCAGGACGAGGCCTGCGATGCCGGGGCTGAGCCACGTGTCGCCCAGCAGGAGGAGCCCGTGCGCCGTGATCGCCACCAGCGCGGCGAGCGCGATCTGCTCGTGCACCTTGACGAGCATCCGCTTGGGCACTCGGCGGTGCCCGAGGTTCGCCGCCAGATACAGGCCGAGCAGCACGGACGCGGCGACCAGCACGAACGCGACGATGCCCGCCGAGCGCGATGCGAGCCAGAAGGCATACAGGGAGGGATCGCGCTCAGTCACCGCCGCCCTCGCGCTCTCCGGAGGGCGCCGCGGGCGTGGTGACCACGGGCGCCGCCGTCGACTTCGTCGTTGATGACGGGGTCATCCCCCAGAGCGAGAAGGCCGCCAGGGCCGCGAGGGCGAGCAGCACCGCCGCGGCCGCCAGGACTTCGCGCGGGTTGTACGCCGACGCCCTCACGACGTCTTGGTCACCACCGCCCGCGTGGCTGCGGCGGCGGCCTTCGAGCCCGATCCGCTGGTTCCGCTGGAGCTGCTCGTCCCGCCTGAGAGCGACGGGTCGTTGCCCGACCGCACCTGGAGGGCCAGCAGCGTGAGCACCACGAGGAAGAGTCCGAGGGCCCCGGTGATCACGTTGAGCGCGCTGGGCAGCGGCTTGCGCCTGGGAGCGACGGGAGCGCTTGTCGGCCGGTCGGTCATCGCGACCCGCAGACCCGGAATCCGTACCCGCGCGCGAACGCTTCGAGCGCGATCAGCGACGCATCGAGCTGGGCGCGGTCGCGCTGGGCACCTGCGGTGTCGGAGTTGCGCAGGTCCGTCCGCAGGGCGCGGCGCAGCGCGAGACGCTCGCGCAGCCGATCGACGACGTTGTGCTGGATCAGCGCCCGGTCGGCGCTCGGAACCGTGATCGCCTCCACTCCCCGCAGCTGCGCCTCCGCGAGGCCGATGTTGTCGTCGTATGCCGCGACGGCGCGGTCCACGTCGGGCGCGCCCTCCGCTTCGCTGACGGCGCGCTCGCGGCGCGGGTTGTAGCGCGAGCAGACCTCATCGACCGCCTGCACGTAGCGTGCCCGCGCCGGGTCCGTGACGCGCGCGGCTCCTGCCGCCTGGACCACGGTCGGCGTGCTCAGCTCGCGAACCGGTGCGCGTCCCGATTCCCCTCCGCAGCCGGCGAGGGGTCCGATCGTCGCGGCGGCGGCCACGAGCGCCGCGCGACGGCGGGCGTTCGACATCAGCCCATTCCAGCGCAGGGACGCTCCGGTGTCGTCCGTCACTGACCGTGTACAATGGTGCGGGAAAACCGCAGCCGGCGATCTCGCCGTTGCGCGGTCGCGCGCCGACCTCGACCACCCCACGACCTAGGATGCGGCGCGATGGCCCAGATCATCCTGCTGGCGTTCGGCGCCGCCGTCTTCCCGACGCTGCTCGCATGCGTGGCCATCCTCATCTCCCGGCCGAACCCGCGACCACTGCTGCTCGCCTTCTACGCGGGCGCCGTGATCGCGAGCGTCTCGTCCGGCGTCCTCGTGCTCTCGCTGTTCAACAGCGGGAACACGGCGCTCGGGAGCACGAGCACGGACCCTCATCCGGGGTTCTCGATCGGGGCCGGCGTCGCCGCGCTGGCGCTCGCCTGGCTGATGGCGTCCGCGCGCGGAAAGGCGCGCCTGGACGCGCTGCGCGAGAAGCGCGCGGCGCGCAAGCCGCCGAAGGAGGAGCAGGGTCCGTCCTGGGCGGAGCGCCATCTCGACGACGCGTCGGCGAAGGTCGCGTTCGTCGTCGGCGCGGCGATCAACCTTCCTGGGCCCTTCTACCTGCTCGCACTCGGAGACATCTCGGGCGGCGACTACTCGACGCTCCAGCAGGCCGGCCTGATCGTCCTCTTCAACGCGATCATGTTCCTGCTGCTCGAGGTCCCGCTCGTCGGCTACATGGTCAGCCCCCGCACCACGGCCGAGCGCGTGAGCTCGCTGTCACGCTGGCTGAACGCCAACGGGCTGCGCGTGATGGGCATCCTGGTCGGGATCGTCGGCGTCAGCCTGCTCGTGCAGGGCATCGCCGCGCTCTAGCGGCGGCGGCGCTGCTCGCCCCAGCTGCGCATCGAGCAGAAGATCTGCTCGTCGTCGAGCGCAGGGACGGGCATCGGCGACGGGCGACGGCGGTCCGGCCGCAGCCCGTCCAGCGCGATCACGAGCGTGCGGCGCCAGACCTCGGGCGACGCGTCGCGCGTGTAAGCGGCGACCTCCCCGGCAGCGTGCTGAATCAGGATCAGGTCGGACACCTCGACGTCGTCGCGCACGACGCCGGCCTCCTGCCCGCGCCGCAGCAGCCCAAGCACGATCGGCTGGATCACCGCCCTCGCGCGCTCGATGCGCGCGTGGCCGTCGGACGTGCTGAGGAGCAGCTCCTTGAGCGCGCGGTCCTGCGCCTGAAGCTCGAGCGCCCCCTCGAGGAAGTACGCCAGGGCGTGCCAGGGATCGTCGATCTCGGCGGCCTCGTTCGCCACCGCGGCGATCTCCCCGAGCCGGTCCTCGAACAGGGCGTCGATCAGCTGCTCCTTGTCCGGGAAGCGGCGGTAGACGGTGCCCACGCCGACCCCGGCATGCCGCGCGATGTCGTCGAGTGTGACGGCCAGGCCCTGGTCGGCGAACAGCTCGCGGGCGGCGACGAGAATGCGCTCGCGATTGCGTTCGGCGTCCTTGCGCAGCGGACGTGGAGCGGTGGTGGCCATGTCCGCATTGTAACGAAGTGGAGAGTCAGACTCCAAATGGAAGGCGTCCCTCCACTTGTGTGCTATCGTGCCTCCCACAAGTTGAGCCCCTACCTCCACTTTCTCCCCGGGAGCCCCGCCATGTCACTCCGCAGCACCTCCTCCTCCTCGATGCACCAGCGCCGCTGGCTGATCCTCGCGGTCCTGGGCGTCGCTCAGCTCATGGTCGTCCTCGACGCGACGATCGTGAACATCGCCCTCCCCTCCGCGCAGCAGTCGCTCGGCTTCTCCGACGACAGCCGCCAGTGGGTCGTCACCGCCTACGCGCTCGCGTTCGGCAGCCTCCTGCTGCTCGGCGGCCGCATCGGCGACCTGTTCGGCCGCAAGCGCGCCCTGATCATCGGGCTGCTCGGCTTCGCGGTCGCGTCCGCGCTCGCCGGCTTCGCCCAGAACTTCGAGATGCTCGTCGCCGGCCGCGCGCTCCAGGGGGCCTTCGGAGCGCTGCTCGCCCCGGCGGCGCTCTCGCTGCTCACCACGACCTTCACGGACCCGGCCGAGCGCGGGCGTGCGTTCGGGATCTACGGGGCCATCGCGGGCGGCGGCGCCGCCGTCGGACTGCTGCTCGGCGGCGTGCTCACCGAATACCTGGACTGGCGCTCGACGCTGTTCGTGAACCTGATCTTCGCCGTCCCCGCAGCGCTCGCCGCGTCCGTCCTGCTGATCAACCAGCGGCCCGCGGTCCGGCCGAAGCTCGACGTCCCCGGGACGCTCGCAGCGACGTTCGGCCTCTTCGCCCTCGTGTACGGCTTCGCCAGCGCGGAGACCAACGGGTGGAGCGCCTCGATCACCATCGCCTCGCTCGCCGTGGGCGTCGCGCTGCTGATCCTGTTCGTCGCCCTGCAGGCACGCGGGAGGCATCCGCTGCTGCCGCTGCGCGTGGTCACCGATCGCGACCGCGGCGGCGCATACCTCGCGATGGGGCTGGCGGGCGCCGGGATGTTCGGCGTCTTCCTGTTCCTGACCTTCTACCTCCAGCGCACGCTCGGCTTCAGTCCCCTGGAGTCCGGGCTCGCGTTCCTGCCGCTCACAGCCGCGATCATGATCACGGCGACGCTCGTCAGCACCCGCATCCTGCCGCGCACAGGCCCGCGCCCGTTGATCCCGACCGGCATGCTGCTCGCCGGGCTCTCGATGCTCCTGCTCACGCGCGTCGGGGTCGACACCGGGTACGCCGACCACGTCCTCCCCGCACTGCTCCTGACCGGCGTCGGGATGGGGATGATCTTCGCGCCCGCCATGGCGACCGCCACCGGCGGCGTCGGCGCCGAGGATGCGGGCGTCGCGTCCGCGATGGTCAACACGAGCCAGCAGATCGGCGGCTCCATCGGCACCGCGCTGCTGAGCACGCTGTCCGCGACGTCCGCGACGTCCTACGTCGCAGGCCACGGCGGCCCCTCCCGGGACGTCCTCGCCGCCGCCGCCGTGCACGGCTACACCACCGCGTTCTGGTGGTCGGCCGCGATCTTCATGGTCGGCGCCGTCATCACCGGCGCGCTTCTGCGCTCCGGCGCCCAGGAGCTCGACCCCGCAGCGACCGAGCCCGCCTTCGCCCACTAGGCCGCGGACGCCGGGGCGCCGCCGGGTCCACCGGCGGCGCCCTCCGCTCTGCTGCTGATCGCTACGGCCGGCCGGCGGGGTGCACGGCGGCGAGCGCCGACTGCACCTTCGCGACATCGAGGTTCAGCGCCTTCGCAAGCGCCGTCGCCATCGCGGTCTCACGCGCCGTGTCGTGCGCCTGATGCGCTGCCTGCAGCTTGTCGAACGCCGCCTGCACCGTCGCCTTGTCGACGCCCAGGCCGGTGCTGAGCGCCGTCACCAGGCCGGACATGTCCGGCCTGGCCGGCTTCGTGCCCGCCGCGGGCCGCGCGGGCCTGTTCGCGTCGAGAATCGTGGTCACCTTGCCGGTGGAGACACCGAGCGCCGACGCGAGGTCCGCGGCGAGCCCCGCCCCGCGGTCACCCGTTGGCGGCTTGCCGGTCGGGCGCGAGGCGGTGAGCGCGGCCTTCACCTGCGCCTCGGTGACGCCGAGCTTGGCGGCGAGCTTCGCGGTGTTACCCAGTCCCCCCGCCCCGCGAGCGCCCCGGGGGTGGGATGACTGGCTGCTGGTCGTCGTGGTGTCGCCGCTCTGGGCGGACGCGACGCCGACGCCGATGGCGGCGGCCGGGACGACCGCCGCGGTGGCGAGGACGGCGACGAGACGGGAACGACGGGGGATGAACATGTGGCTCTCCTGTGATGGGTGTGCCCGGCGGGATTGCCCGGCACGACCCATGCTGCGGTCAGCCGCTGGGAGGAGCCTGCGTCAGCCCTGGGAGTCGCCTGGGAGCCCAGCGCCGACCGGCACCGGCAGCTCGGCCGGGAGCCGGATCGTGAAGCTCGCTCCGCCGTCAGCCGCGGTCGCGGCCGCGACGCGGCCGCCGTGCGCATCGACGATGCCCGCGACGATCGCCAGCCCGAGGCCCGCTCCCCCGCGGCCACGCTCACGGCCGCCCTCGGCGCGCCAGAAGCGCTCGAACGGATCGCCCGCGGCCGTCGGGAGGCCCGGCCCGTGATCGCGGACCTCGAGCAGCTGCTCTGTGCCGTCGCGCTGCACCGAGACCTCGATCGCCGCCCCCGCGGGCGTGTGCATGAGCGCGTTGCGCATCAGGTTCGCGAGCACCTGCCGAAGCAGGAGCGGATCGCCGACGACGGGCGCCGGACCGTCCGTGTGCACCTCGATCGGGCGATCGGGCGCGGTCACGCGCGCGTCGTCGACCGCGTCACGCGCGAGCGCCGCAAGGTCGACGTCCTCGCGCAGCGGCGCGCGGATCTCGTCGAGCCGCGCAAGCGTGAGCAGGTCCTCGACGAGCACGCCCATGCGCGCCGCCTCATCCTCGATCCGCTGCATCGCCCGACGCTGATCCTCGAGGTCGCCGGCCGCGCCGATGCGCAGCAGCTCGGCATAGCCGCGGATGGACGCGAGCGGCGTGCGCAGCTCGTGCGAGGCATCGGCGAGGAAGCGGCGCAGTCTGTCCTCGCTCTCCTGCCGCTCCGCGAAGGCCTCCTCGAGCCGGCCCAGCATCGCGTTGAGCGACAACCCGAGCCGGCCGATCTCCGTCTTCTGCGTCGCGGGACTGACGCGGTGCGACATGTCGCCGCCCGCGATCGCTCCGGCCGTGCGGCCCATCCGCTCAAGCGGCCGCAGGCCGATTCCGACCACGAACCACGCGCCGACGCCGAGCAGCAGGAGCACACCGCCGATCACGAGCGCCTCGATCAGCAGCAGGCGGTCGAGCGTCTGTGACACGTCGCGCAGGGGGATCGCGACGACGGTCGTCCCGCTCCCGAAGCGGTTCGGAAGCGCGACCGCGCGGTAGCGCAGCCCGGAGCCGTCCTTCGCGCCGACCGTGACGATCGTCCCCGGCGTGAGCGTCGCGGGCAGCTTCGGCGCCGCGAACTTCGTGTACGAGAGGACGGTGGTCCCGAGCACCTTGCCGCTCGCGTCCCGCAGCTGCGCGTAGGTCCCCGGCGGCAGGTTCGCATCGGCGCCCGCTGGTCCGAGGCCGCCGTCGCCGCCGCCCCTGCCCCCGGAGGGCTCCGGACGCTGCGGCGCGGACGGGTCGCTGATCCCCTGGGCGTCGAACGCGCGCGAGACGGCCGGCATCGCGGTGCGTGCCTGCTGGTCGACGCGGTCGATCAGGAACGAGCGCTGCTCGGCGTACGTGATCGCGCCCGCGAGCACGAGCCCGACGGCGGCCAGCGCGAGCAGGCCGACGATCAGGCGCGCCCGCAGCGACTGCATCATGAGCGCGGCATCCGCAGCGCGTAGCCGACCCCGCGCACGGTGTGGATCAGCGGGGGCCCGAGGGTGTCGACCTTCTTGCGCAGGTAGCTCACGTACGTCTCGAGCACGCGGGCGTCGCCGCCGAAGTCGTAGTCCCACACGTTGTCGAGGATCTGGGCGCGCGTGAGGACCAGGCGCGGATTCAGCAGCAGGTAGCGCAGCAGCCGGTACTCGGTGGCGGTGAGATCGATGTGCGTGCCGGCACGGGTCACCTCGCGCGTGTCCTCGTCGAGCTGGAGATCGTCGAACTCCAGGCGGCCGGACTCCTCCTCGGCGTTCCCGGTGCGGCGCAGGATCACGCGGATCCGAGCGACCAGCTCCTCGAGGCTGAAGGGCTTCGTCACGTAGTCGTCGCCGCCGCCGGACAGGCCGCGCAGCTTGTCCTCAGTGGCGTCGCGAGCGGTCAGGAAGACGATCGGCACCTCGGCCCGGCGGGCGCCGAGGCGACGCGCGACCTCGAAGCCCTCCATGTCGGGCAGCATCACGTCGAGCACCATCAGGTCCGGTCGGAACGCCTCGACCGCGGAGAGCGCGTCGGCGCCGTTGGCGGCCGACTCGACGGTGAAGCCCTGGAAGCGCAGCGCCATCGAGACGATGTCGACGATGTTCGGCTCGTCGTCGACGACGAGGACGCGGCGGGTCTGCTGAGCGGTCTCGATCATGGGCCCCCAGCATGTGTGAGGACCCTGGGGAATTCCTGAGAACTCAGGAGACGTGGAGCGCTGCGGACGGTTACCCGGCGGTGGCCGGAGCACCTGCCGCTGCCGAGACGACGAGCTCGCCGCGCGCCGCCGATGTGCCGCCGGGGCAGGCGATGGTGTAGCGGCCGGGCTTCATGTCCAGCGTGAAGTCACCGTCGACCCCCTCGATGATGTGCTCCTTCTCGCCGATGATGCGCGAGCCGTCGAGGATCTCGAACTCGCTGACCCTGGTCGTGCCCGAGTTCGAGACCGTGAACGTCGTCGGCCCGGGCTCGATCGTGATGCTCGCCGGCGAGCAGCCGGCGTCGGTCAGCGCGACCTTCACCGACCGGGTGCCGTCGGCCGCGGACGTGCTCTCCTGCCCGCACGCCGCCAGCGTCAACGCGAGCAGCGCGAGCGCGGCGCCGGCCGCGACGCGCATCGGCGCCGCTCTGGCGCGCCGATGCGGCCAGAGGACGAAGATCCCCATCGGGATCGCGTACAGCAGATAGGCGCCGACCTCGATGACGGTCGGCCTCGGTTGCACGCCGAGCATGCCCGTCAGGAGCGACGCCGTCCACGTGCCGGGGACGACGAGCCAGGACAGGTCGAGCGCCTGGTCCTGCCCGGCGGTCAGCCAGCCGGCCTCGTGCGCGGTGTGCATCGCGCCCGCGAACAGCCCTGCGGCGACGAGAACGAGGACGAACCCCGTGAACCTGAAGAAGCGCGCGAGGTTCAGCCGGACGCCGCCGGTGTAGATGCCCCAGCCGATCAGGCAGGCGACCACGACGCCCAGGACGGCGCCGATGCCCGCGGACGCGGGATCGGCCGTGCTCTGGAAGGCGGCGAGCATGAAGACGGCGGTCTCGAAGCCCTCGCGGATCACGGCGAAGAACGCCATGCCGACCAGGGCGATCATCGACCCCTCGGCCAGTGCCGTGGCGGCGCTCGACCGCAGCTCCCCGGCGAGCCCACGGGCGTGACGGCGCATCCACACGATCATGAACGTGACCATGGCGACGGCCAGGAGGCTCACGATGGTCTCGAGCCCTTCCTGCTGCCGCTGGGGAAGGTCGTTGTTGAGGACCTGGAGGACGACCGCGACCCCGATGCAGATCGTCACGGCCGCGCCCACACCGGCCCACATCCAGCGCAGGCCGTCACGCCGGCCCTCCTGGGCCAGGAAGGCGGCGATGATCCCGATGATGAGAGCGGCTTCGACGCCTTCGCGAAGGCCGATGATGAAGGTGGGCAGCACGCTTGTTCTCCGCTTGAGTCCGAGGCCCCTCGTTAGGGCACCCTAACTAATTCATACCACGACCGTCGGAATGGCGCGGCCGGCGCGCTGCGAGGATGGACGCCCGTGCGCAGCGCAAAGGCATCCGCAGACGTCCGCGCGCCCGTGGAGGACGTGTTCGGCTTTCTCGCGGACCTCGGCAACCACTGGCGTCTCGCGTCCCGCTGGATCGAGGTCGTCACGCTCGATCGGGCCGGGGAGCGCGCCGACCGCGCGACGGTCCTCCTCAGTGGCCCGCTCGGGCTCGCGCGCACGGTGCGGACGCGCGTCGACAGCCTCACGCCACCCTCGGCCATTCACGGCTTCGGCACCTCGGGCCGCACCGACGCCGGCGTGTCATGGACCCTCTCGCCGGCGGCCGAGGCGACGCGCGTGAGCGTCGAGGTCCGTCTGATCCGGGCCTCTGCGACGGACCGCGCAATCTGGCTGTGCTTCGGCCGCGCGTGGCTCGCACGCAGGCTGCAGCTGACCGTGAGCGGGCTCGACGACGTGCTCGACGCGCTCGCCGCCGCGGCCTGATCGCGGTTTTCCACGGACGCCCGAGGCCGCGAGCGGGGGTAGCTTCGGTATGAGATGCCCGCACCCAGCAACATCGTCATCCTCGGCGGCGGCACCGGCGGCACGCTGACCGCAAACCGCCTGCACAAGCAGCTCGGCGAGGCGGCCCACATCACGGTCGTCGACCAGGACGAGCGACACGTCTACCAGCCGGCGCTCATCTTCCTCCCCTTCGGGCTCGCGGAGCCCGAGACGATGGTGCGGTCGCGCGCCGCGCAGCTGCACGACGGGATCCACTTCGTGATCGCGCAGGTCGACCGCGTCGAGACCGCCGAGAACGCCGTCCACCTCACGGACGGTGCGGTGCTCGGCTACGACGTCCTCATCGTGGCCAGCGGCGTCCGGTTGCAGCCGGAGGAGACCGAGGGCATGACCGGCCCCGGCTGGAACGAGCGGGTGTTCACCTTCTACGACGTCGAGGGTGCGACGGCGCTGCGCGCGGCGCTGAAGGCGTTCACCGGTGGCCGCGTCGTCGTCAACGTCGTCGACATGCCGATCAAGTGCCCCGTCGCGCCGCTCGAGTTCTGTTTCCTCGCCGACTGGTACTTCACCGACCGCGGCATCCGCGATGACGTCGAGCTGATGTTCGTCACACCGCTCGACGGCGCGTTCACGAAGCCGGTCGCCTCGGAGACCCTCGGCGGGCTGCTCGCGGAGAAGCACGTCGAGCTGATCACCGAGTTCGCCACCGGCGAGGTCGACGGACAGGCCGGCGTCCTGAGGAGCTGGGACGAGCGCGAGGTGCCGTTCGACCTCCTGGTGACGGTCCCGCTCCACGGCGGGGCGGCGTTCGTGGAACGCTCCCCCGGCCTCGGCGACGACCTCGGGTTCGTGCTCTCCGACCACCGCACGCTCCAGAGCCGGGCGGCGCCGAACGTCTTCGTCATCGGTGACGCGGCCGCGCTGCCGACGTCCAAGGCGGGTTCGGTCACCCACTTCGAGGGCTCGACGCTCGTGACGAACGTCGAGCGCTTCCTGGCGGGCCGGCCGCTCGAGGCGAGCTTCGACGGGCACGCGAACTGCTTCATCGAGACCGGCTTCAGCAAGGCGCTGCTGATCGACTTCAACTACGACACGGAGCCCCTGCCGGGCCGCTACCCGGAGGCCCACGTCGGCCCGCTGCCGCTGCTCAAGGAGAGCCGGCTGAACCACATGGGCAAGCTCATGTTCGAGTGGGTCTACTGGCACGTGCTGCTGCCGGGCCGCGAGATTCCCGGAATCAGCGACCAGATGCAGATGGCCGGAAAACACCAGCCCGCAGAACGACAGGAGGGCACACCGTGACCACCCAGACCATCGCCGGTCAGGCGATCGAGGTCGACGGCGAGGGATTCCTCGTCGACCCTGAGCAATGGACCCGCGAGGTCGGCGCCGAGATCGCGCGCGAGAACGGCATCCCCGAGCTCACGGACCGCCACTGGCAGGTCGTCGACTTCATGCGCGAGCGGTACCTCACGGAAGGCGCCGCGCCATCGATCCGCACGCTCGGCAAAGCCTCGGGCGTGCCCGTGAAGGAGCTCTACGCGCTCTTCCCCAAGGGCCCGGCCAAGCTCGCCGCGAAGGTCGGCGGCATCCCCAAGCCCCGCGGCTGCATCTAGGAGACGAGGATGACCAACGATCACACGGTCGAGAAGGTCTCGATCATCATCAGCAAAGGCTCACTCGAGGGCGTCTACCCCGGGCTCATCATGGCCAACGGCGCCCGCATGGAGGGCATCGAGGCGAACGTCTTCTTCACGTTCTTCGGGATGGACGCGATTCACCGCGAGCGCCACGAGCACGTGAAGGTCGCGTCCGTCGGCAACCCGGGCCTGCACCTCGCGACCTGGCTCGGCGGCGTCCCCGGGATGTCCTCGATCGTCACGCACCAGATGGCGAAGAAGATGGAGGAGCTCGACATCCCGCCGATCCCCGAGTTCGTCGAGCTGATCGCGGACTCGGGCGGCCGGCTCTTCGCCTGCAAGGCGTCGGTGGACATGTTCGACCTGACCAAGGACGACTTCATCGACCAGGTCGAGGACATCATCACCGTCGGCGAGTTCTACGGGCTCGCCGCCGGGGGTCAGATCATCTTCACGTGAGCGCGTGACGCGGCTCGATCTGCAGGACCACGTCGAGCTCGGTCGGCGCGAACTTGTCGATGTGCTCCTGGACGCGGCCCATGCGCGGCTTGAACTCGGGTGAGTCCTTCCAGCGGCGGACCGCGTCGATGCTCTCCCAGGCCGCGAAGCTCACGAAGCGCCCGGGATCGCGCTCGTCCCGCGCGAGCACGGCCTCGCCGGCACCGGGGAGTCCCGCCGCCCAGCTCATGAACTCCTCCCACGCGGCGAGGAACGCGTCCTCGTGGCCCGGGAAGGGCTTCCAGGAGCCTGTGGTGTAGATCGGCTGCGACATGCTCGCTCCGCTCGTCATGCGGCGACCCGGAGCGGGACCCGGATGCGCTCGTCGAAGACGAAGTCGCCCTCGAGCGCGCGCCGGACCGGACAGGTGGCGGACACGCGCTTCAGCCGCGTGATCTGGTCGTCGGTGAGCCCGGCGGGGAGATGGACCGTGACGTCGAACCGCCGCGGGTCGGACTCATAGTCGTATGCGACGTCCACGCTGACGTCGCCCAGGTCCCACTTCTTGCGCTGGGCGTAGAGCACGATCATCGAGGAGATGCAGGAGGCGAGCGCGGCGGGCAGCAGCTCGTGCGGCGCAGGGCCGGTGTCGCTGCCGCCGAGGCTGAGCGGCTCGTCGGTGATGATGGTGTGACGGCCGTTGACGTCGACTTCGTGTCGCAGACTGCCGTCGATGCTGCGGGCGCTGGCGGTGAAGCTCATCGTGTGCTCCGTTCCTTGGCTAGGTGCTCTTGGGGTTGCCGCGCAGGTCGCTGCCGAGCAGCGGGCCGAACAGGCAGACGTTGGCGACGCCGGCGCCCAGCGGGACGAGCCCGACGAGGGCGAGGACGATGCCGCCGGTCCCGCCGACGACCGCAAGCCCGATGACGATCAGTGCCAGTCCGGCGAGGATCCGCAGCCCGCGGCCTGCGGTGCTGCTCATGAAGTTGGTGAAGGCCATGGAGATTCGCTTTCCGGTGGTGGGGGTCAGGCCGCGGCGGGGACGGCGAGATGGGTGTGCAGGTCGATGGGGTTGCGGATGCAGTACGCCCCGGGGCAGTGGTCGTCGGCGAGCCGCTTGAGCTCCTCGAGCTGCTCGGGCGTGGCGTCGGCGTCGACCTCGAGGCGCCAGTCGATGCGCTCGACGGGGGGTGCCTCGCTCACGCCGAGCGCGCGCCCCATGTCGACCTGCGCCTCGACGCGGGCTCGCAGCGCGCGCAGCTCCACGCCTTCTCGCGCGGCCTCCTGCGCGTAGCTCATCGCGTAGCAGGCCAGGCCGCCCCAGAAGCAGTAGGCGAGCGGGTTCGGCGCCGACCCCGTCCCGCCCATCGGCGGAGGGAAGTCCGCTTCGAAGATCACGGTCTCGCCGCTGGGCAACGGGATCTCGGTCCGGAACTGTGCCGCGCCCGGGGTCGTCTGCCAGTCGCCGTCGAAGGCGACCTGCTGCACCACGGCGGCCGGATCGTCAGTGGCCGCCGCGGCGGTCCGTTCGACGGCTTCGACGTTGACGTTGTGCATGAGTGCTCCTTCGGTGAGGGGTGCGGCCGCCGCGCTCATCGCGGCCGCCGCGGGGATCGGGAGGCAGGGCAGTCCGACGTGGGCAGGCCGGCCGCAAGCCAGGCGTTCAGGCCGCCGGACACGTTGAGCACGTCCGGACGCCGCTTTGCGGCGCGTCGCGCGGCGACCGCGCTGCGGTGCCCGGAACGGCACAGGAACGCGACGGCGTGATCGGTGCGCAGCTCGGAGAGCCGCCCGCCGACGTCGTGCAGGGGGATGTGGAGGGCCCCCGGCACGCGCACCTGCTCGTACTCGTGGTGCGTGCGGACGTCGACGAGCACGAGCTCACCGGTGAAGAACCGGTCCGACGCGGCGCGTGCGGTGATCGATTCGATGCGTGGCCGGCCGAACATGATCAGGCGTGTCCGAAGCGCACGTCGGGGAGGATTCGCCTCAGCGGCTTGGGCAGCCACCACGCCCAGCGACCGAGCAGGCGCAGGATCACGGGGACGAGCAGGAGCCGGACCAGGAAGGCGTCGAGCAGGACGGCGACGCCGAGGATGACGCCCATCTCCTTGGGCGGCAGGGGTCCTGAGAGGGCGAACGTGAAGAACACGGCGACCATGACGCCTGCCGCGGCGAAGATGACGCGACCGCTGTGCGCCACGCCGCCGACCATCGCCTCCTTGGCGTCGTGCGTGCGATCCCAGTGCTCCTTGGCCGAGCTCAGCAGGAACACCGTGTAGTCCATCGAGATCGCGAAGATCATCGCGAAGAAGAACACGGGCCCCCATGCGTCGAGGAACCCCTGCGGCTCGAAGCCGAGGAGGCCGCTGCCGTGCCCTTCCTGGAAGACGAGCCTCGCGACGCCGAACGCCGCACCCGTCGCGAGCAGGCTGGTGAGCACGCCGAACGCGGCGATGATCGGTGCCTGGAGCGCGATCAGCAGGAGCAGGAAGCCGAGGATCAGGACGACTCCGATGACCAGTGGCGTCTTGGACGACAGCAGCGTTTCGAGGTCGTGGTTCTCGGCGACGGAGCCCCCGACGAGCGCGCCGGTCGGGAGCGATGACCGCAGGCGGTCGATCGTCGCACCGGTCGCCTTCGAGGACGGGTCGGTGTTCGGCACGACCTGCACGAGCGCCCTGCCGCCCGCTCCGGGCACGGCCGCCATGACCTGCGCGACGCCCGGATCGGCCTTGGCCACCGTGATGACGCGAGCGGCGTCACCTTGGGCGGTGACGATCTGCACGGCACCCGGGGCACCCTTGCCGAAGGACTGCTGAACCTGGTTGTAGCCGACACGCGAGCTGTCGCCGCTCGGCACGACCTTGATCGACGGCATCCCGGTCTTCAGGCCGAAGACCGGAACGATCAGCGCGACGAGGACGATCAGCGCGAGTGCCCCGAACGAGTACGGGTGACGCCAGAGGCGCTCGGCCCAGGCGGCGAACTTCGGCGAGCGGTGCTCGCCCTGGTGGACCCACGGGAGCGAGAGGTTGTCGACCTTGGGGCCGAGCTTCCCCAGGACCGCAGGCAGCAGCGTGAGGGTCGCCGCGAGGATGAAGGCGACCGAGATCATGATCCCGAGCGCCATCGACCGGAAGGCCGGCGACGGGACGAGCATCACGGCCATCAGCGAGATCAGCACTGTCACGCCGCTGAAGAGGACGGCCTTGCCGGCCGTGTCCATCGTCTCGGCGACGGCGTGCTCCACGGGCTCGTGGGAGCCGAAGAGCGCGCCGCGGAAGCGATAGACGATGAAGAGCGCGTAGTCGATGCCCAGGGCGAGCGCGAACATCAGCGCGAAGTTCATGGCCCAGATCGAGATGTCGAGGACCTGGGTGCCGAGGTAGAGCGACCCGGCCGATGCCATCAGCCCGATGATCGTCAGCATCAGCGGGAGGCCGGCCGCGACGAGCGAGCCGAAGGCCAGCAGCAGGATGATGAGCGTCACCGGCCAGGAGATCAGCTCGCTCTTCATCATCGCGTCGCGGTTGGCGGTGTTGAAGTCCGACCACATCCCGCTCGCGCCGGTCAGGGAGACCTGGACACCGTCGCCCTGAAGCTTGTGCAGGCTGGTCTTCAGGTCGTCGGCGGCCCGCACCATCGTGTTGGAGTCCGCGGCGGCGCCCGCCTGGATGATCGCGGTGTGACCGTCGCGCGAGATCGAGACGCCGGGCTGCGGCGGCACGACGGACTTCACGCGCGAATCAGACTTGAGCGTCGAGGAGGCGCGCGCGACCGCCGACTTGAAGGCGGGGTCGGCGACGGTCTTCGTGCTGGAGTGGACGACGACCATGAGCGCGCTCGAGGAGAGCCCGGCGAAGTTCTTGTCGATCGTCTTGCGGGCCTCGACGGACTGCGAGCCGGTGGCCTCCCAGCCGGCGCCGGAGAGCGCCTTCTCGACCTTCGGGGCGAAGAACCCGAGAACGACGGCGACGAGCGCCCAGGCGATCGCCACGGTGCGGAAGTGCGTGGCGGTGTAGCGGCCGAGCCGGCCGATGGGGCCAAACTGAGTCATCGTGTGCTCTCCGAGGGGTAGAGGACCGAGCGCAGGCCGAAGGCCCGCCTGAGGATCAGCGACGCGCCGCAGGCCCCGAAGGCCACGTACAGCCACTGGTTGATGCCGACGAATGCCGTCAGCAGCAGGAACCACGGCGACACGGTCGCGGCGAGCAGTGCGCTGAGCAGGGTCATCGTGCCCGCCATGGCGAACAGGACGCGCTCGAGCGGCCAGCCGCGCGACGGGGTGGAGTCGGTGGAGCAGGTCGGTGCGGTGGTCATGCGGTGCCTCCGGTGAGGATCAGGTCGATGTCATGGATCTGCTGGCGCAGTCCGCCGCAGACCTGGTCACAGAGCGCGAACACACCGTCGTCCGCGATCGCGTAGCGCACGAACGTTCCGTGCTTGCGGCGATGCACGAGCCCGGCCTGGTGCATCAGGCCGAGGTGCTTGGAAACGTTCTGCTGCGAGGCGCCGAGCCGGTCGGTCAGCTCGCTGACGGTCGCCTCGCCGTCACGCAGCGCGTCGAGCAGTTTGATGCGCATCGGCTCGCCGAGGAGCCGGAAGCGCTGTGCGATCAGCTCGGCGAGCTGATCCGGGAGCGGGTGTGGGACGTCCATGGCGCACAGTGTACCACCACACCGTTGTATGCGCGTATAGGTGTGAACTACTGACCTGCGCCGTAGAAAAGCCCGATGCGGGTTCGCCCCCGCCGGGCGATCGTTGAACACGCATCCCGTCTCAAGAAAGGAGGGCGGCCCCGTGTCCGCCTCCACCTCCAAGCGAGCCGTCGTCGTCGGATCCAGCTTTGCCGGCATGACCGCGGCACTCGAGCTGCGCAAGCGCCTGGATCCCCGGCACGAGGTCGTCGTCCTCGATCCGCGCGCCGACTTCACCTTCATCCCGTCGCTGATCTGGCTGCCGTTCGGGATGCGGGAGCCCGAGGACGTCACGTTCCCACTGGCGCCGATGTACGCCAAACAGGGCATCCGCTTCATCAACGAGGCGGCCGCCGGCTTCGACCTCGACACCCGCGTGGTGACGACGAGCTCGGGACAGCAGCTCACCTACGACAGCCTGCTGCTCGCCACCGGCCCGCGACTCGCCTTCGAGAAGGTCCCGGGCCTGGGCCCGGTCGACGGGCACACCCAGTCCGTCTGCAACCTGGAGCACGCACTTCTCACCCGGGACGCCTGGGAGCGCTTCCTCGAGAACCCCGGACCGGTCGTCGTCGGCACCGCCCAGGGCGGCTCCTGCTTCGGCGCCTCGTACGAGTTCCTCCTCAACACCCAGCACCGGATCAAGAAGGCCGGGCTCCAGGACGTCGCGCCGCTCACCTTCATCACCGCCGAGCCGTTCCTCGGCCACTTCGGCCTGGGCGGCGTGTCCGACTCCCAGCAGCGGGTTGAGAAGTTCTTCGACAAGCTCGGCATCGAGGGAATCCCCAACAACGTCATCAAGGAGGTCCGCGACGGCGAGATCGAGCTCGACGGCGGCCGCGTCCTTCCCTTCGCCCTCTCGATGATCGTGCCGCCGTTCACCGGCGTCGACGCGATCCGCACGACCGAGGGCCTCGGCAACCCGATGGGCTTCCTGCCGGTCAACGACGAGTTCCGCCACACCGACATCGAGGATGTCTACGGCGCCGGAGTCGACATCGCCATCGCACCGCCACAGGAGACGCTCGTGCCGGCGGGCGTGCCGAAGACCGGGCAGATGAGCGAGGTCATGGCGAAGGTCGCGGCCCAGAACATCACCGCAGACCTGCAGGGCGGAGAGCGCCGCTCGATGCCGCTGTCCGAGATGGAGGCCATCTGCATCCTCGACGCGGGCAACAACGGGATCATCTTCAAGGCCGACCACGTGCTCGGGAACTCCGAGCATCCACACGTGATGACCGGACCGCAGGCCCACTGGGCGAAGATCGCGTTCGAGCGGATCTTCCTGGCGAGCCGCAAGCGGGGCCGCGTCGTGCTGTGATCCTGAACGCGACTGCGGACGCATGAGCCCCCTGGTGCTGGTCGTCGACGACGAGCGAAAGATCCGCGAGCTCGTGCGCACCTACCTCGAACGAGCGGGCATCGACGTGCTCACGAGCGGGTCCGGTGCCGAGGCGCTCGAGCTGGCCGGTCGCGCCCGGCCCGACCTTGTCGTGCTCGACCTCGGGCTGCCCGACGTGCCCGGGGACGAGGTCGCACGCGAGCTGCGCCGGGCCGGGGACGTCCCGATCCTGATGCTGACGGCGCGCGCCACCGAAGTGGATCGCGTTCACGGCCTCGAGCTCGGCGCCGACGACTACGTCACCAAGCCGTTCAGTCCCCGTGAGCTGGTCCTCCGCGTCCAGGCGGTGCTGCGCCGCGGTCACGGCGAGCTTCCCCCGCAGGGACCCGGTTCATACGGCGGCGGCGAACTGGTCATCGACGGCGAGCGTCGCGAGGTCCGCGTCCGGGGCGCGGAGATCGGGCTGACCCCGACCGAATGGGGGTTGCTCGAGGCGCTCTCGCGCACGCCGGGCCGCGTGTACTCGCGCTATGAGCTGATCAACCAGGTTCGCGGCTATGAGTTCGAGGGGTACGAGCGCACGGTCGACTCGCACATCAAGAACCTGCGCCGCAAGGTCGAGGTGGATCCCGGCGATCCCAAGCTGATCGAGACCGTTCTCGGCGTCGGCTACCGGCTCGGCATCCCCCGTGACTGAGGCGCGCGACCGCAGCCCGCGAGCCTGGTCGCTCGCCACGCGGATCGCCGTCGCGTTCGCCGCCGTCGCGCTGATGGCCGTGGCGCTGGTCGTCGCTCTGGTGGTCGTCAGCGCATCGCGCGAGACCTCCTCCCTGGCCACGACGCAACGACAGCAGGCGGCGCAGGCGTCGGCGTCGGCGGCGGCGAGCGCATACCGGCGTGCAGGGGGATGGGCGGACGCCGACCTGACCACCGCGCAGCAGATCGCGCAGCAGAGCGGCGGAGGCGTCACGATCCGCGACGCGCAGGGCCGGATCGTCGCTTCCCGCGGGTCGATGCAGGGGTCGATGGGCTCCCCCGGCATGGGCGCCGGATCGGGCACGGCGACGGGACCGAACGTCGCGAGCGCCCCGGTTCGCGTCGCGGGCGGCATCGTCGGCTCGGTCGTCCTCCGCTCCCCCGGCTCCGGCCTGTCGAGGTCCGAGCAGCGGCTCCGCGACCGGCTCGTGACCATCGCCATCGTCGGCGGCGCGCTCGCGGTCATCCTCGCGCTGGGCGCGGCGCTGCTCGTCTCGCGCCGGCTCACCGCGCCGCTGGGCCGGCTCACCCGTGCCGCCCGGGCCCTCGAGACCGGTGAACCCGGCGCGCGCGCAGCGGCGGCCGACGCACCGGGCGAGATCGGCGAGCTCTCGCGCGCGTTCGATCGCATGGCGCAGACGCTCGACGACCAGGCGCTGCAGCGCCACGCGCTGCTCGCCGAGATCGCCCATGAGCTCCGGACTCCGCTCACGATCCTGCGCGGCAACTGCGAGGCGATGGTGGACGGCGTCGAGGAGCCCACCCCGGGCCGGCTGGCGTCGCTTCATGAGGAGGTCCTGAGACTCGAGGGGCTCGTCACCGACCTCGAGACCCTGTCGGCGTCCGAGGCCGCGTTCGTCGAGCTGGACCTGGCCTCGATCGACGTGGCCGACGTCGCCCGGGAGACGGTCTCACTCCTGAGCGGACAGGCGGCGGACGCAGGGGTGTCGCTGACGACCCAGCTGGCCCCGGCGGTCGTCGACGGCGACCGCGCACGGCTCGCCCAGATCTTCGAGAACCTGATCGCCAACGCGCTGAAGTTCACTCCCGCGCCCGGCGAGGTCGCGGTGCGAGTCGCGCGGGCCGGCGGCCAGGCCGTCGTCGAGGTCCGGGACACCGGCCGCGGCATCCCGGCGGCCGAACTGCCGCACGTGTTCGAGCGTTTCTGGCGCGGTGGCGACTCGGCCGACACAGGCGGCAGGGGCATCGGCCTCGCCGTCGTGGACGAACTGGTCCGCGCCCACGGCGGGCAGATCTCGGTGACCAGCGAGCCCGGTCGCGGCAGTGTGTTCACGGTGAAGATCCCCGCTCACTGAGCCTCCGGAGATCTCCACCCCGCCTCCACACCTCCTCCACGGCGACCTCACGAGCGTCACCGATGCTGTTCCCAAGACAACTCGAAGGGAGCAATCATGAGGACCCCGAAACGCATCGTCACGATCATCGCCGCAGGAGCCGTCGCGGCCGCCGCGGGCGCCACAGCCGTGGCCGTCGCCGACCACCCGGGCAACGGGAACGACGGCATGGGCCGGCACCAGGGCGTCGGCATGAACCACGACAACGCACGCGGCACGGGCCAGGGCTCGAAGATGGGCCAGGGCAACGCACGCGGCACGGGCCAGGGCTCGAAGACGGGCCGCGGTTCAGGGATGGGCGACGCAGCCCGTCTTCCGGCCCGCACCAACACCGCCGCACTCAACACCAGTGAGGCCGCCGCGGTGACCTACATGCGCGAGGAGGAGAAGCTCGCCCGCGACGTGTACACCAAGCTCGCGGGGACGTCCGGAAACCCCGTGTTCACCCGGATCGCCGCAAGTGAGCAGCGCCACATGGACGCGATCGGCCGCGTGATCAGCCGTTACGGGCTGGCCGACCCGACCAGTGGCAAGGCCGCCGGCGAGTTCCAGAACCAGGCGCTTCAGCAGCTCTACGACCAGCTGACCGCCAAGGGCAGCACCTCGCCCGCCGCGGCCGTCGACGTCGGACGCAGCATCGAGAAGCTGGACATCGCCGACCTCCAGAACCGTGAGGCCAGCTCGAAGCACGCCGACGTGCGCTGGGTCTTCCAGCAGCTCGAACGCGGCTCGAACATGCACCTGCGTGCGTTCACCATGCAGGCCGGCTGACTCACGCACCGCTCGGGGTCACCGCTGGGGCCGGGACGTTCTCCCGGCCCCAGCCGCACGTTGGGACGGGCGCGCATAGGATTCCTCCCATGCGCGCCGCCCTCGTCACCGGAGCGGGCAGCGGCATCGGCGCCGCCTGTGCCCGCAGGCTCAGCGAGGACGGCTACGCGCTCGTGCTCTCGGGCCGCCGTGCCGAGCCGCTCGAGGCGCTCGCCGCCGAGCTCTCAGCCGCCGTCGTCGTTCCCGGTGACGTCGGCGATCCCGAGCACGCGGCCGCCCTCGTCGTCGCCGCGCGCACCGCGTACGGCGGCCTCGACGCCGTCGTCCTCAACGCGGGCATCGGCGATTCCGCGCGCGCGGGCGACGACACACCGCAGGGCTGGGAGCGCACCCTGCGCACGAACCTGACCGGGGCCTTCCTCGTGGCGAGTGCCGCCCTCCCGCTGCTCGAGGAGCGTCGCGGCGCACTGGTCGCCATCGCCTCGGTGAACGCGATGCGCGCCGGGCCCGGCTGGGCCTCCTACTGCTCGTCGAAGGCCGGCCTCGTGATGCTGTGCAAGACGATCGCCGCGGACTACGGCCCGGCCGGCGTGCGCGCGAACGCCGTCTGCCCGGGATGGGTCAGGACGCCGATGGGCGACGCGGACATGGACGCGCTCGCCGAGCTTCGCGGCACCGACCGCGAGGGCGCCTACGCGCTCGCCCACGCCAACGTGCCGCTGCGCCGGCCGGCGGAGCCGAACGAGGTCGCCTCGGTCGTCGCCTTCCTCCTCTCCGGCGAGGCGGCATACGTCACCGGCGCCGAACTGCCGATCGACGGGGGAGCGACCGTGGTCGACGTCTCCGCGACCGCCTGGAACGCCGGGTGAGCTAGCGGGAGCGCGGGCGCTGCTTGGGCTTCGGCGGGCGCTTGGCGGCTTCCGCCTGGAAGCGCTTGCGCTCAGCCGCGGTCATCTGCCGGACGACGAGACTGCCGTCGTTGACCTGCTCGGCGATCGCCTCGAGGCGCGCCTCGCGCGCAGCGAGCGCACGGGCAGCCTGCGGGGACAGGTTCTTCGCGGGTTCCGCCTTCTTCGCGGGTTCGGCCATGGGACCCAGTGTAGAGCGTGGCTCGGCGCCGGCCTGCCGGTAGCGTTGCCCCTCATGGCCGCGCCGGGAGGAACCCTCGATCCGCTCACGGCGTTCCTCGGCTTCCGATTCGAGGCGCCCGGCATCATTCGCGTGACGATCGCCCCGAAGCACATCAATGGCGCGGGCATCCTCTCCGGCGCCGTGACCTACGCGATGGTCGACTACGCGATGGGCTCCGCCCTGTGGGCCCAGCGCAACGAGGACGAGGGCATCGCGACCCTCTCGATCTCGGTCAACTACCTCCAGACCGCGATCGCAGGCGACATCGTCTGCAGCGCCGCGGTCGACCGCCGCAACCGCACGGCCGCGACGCTGCGAGCCACGGTGGAGGCCGATGACGGCCGGCTGCTGCTGACCGCCATCGGCAGCTTCTCGATCTTCGAGCAGGGCCGGGCGCGGGCACGCGCCCAGCGCATCCAGGCGGAGACGCCCGAGTTGTAACGTCCGTCGCATGGAGCTGCGAACCCTCGGCCGCACGGGTGTCCACGTCAGTCCGCTGTGCCTCGGGGCGATGATGTTCGGCGCCTGGGGTGAGCCCGACCACGACGCCGGGATCCGCATCATTCACGCCGCGCTCGACGGCGGCATCAACTTCATCGACACCGCCGACGTGTACTCGCGCGGCGAGTCCGAGGAGATCGTCGGCAAGGCGCTCGCCGGCGGCCGGCGGGACGACGTCGTCCTCGCGACGAAGTTCCACGGCACGATGGGCGA
This sequence comes from uncultured Actinomycetes bacterium, assembly GCA_963805615.1. GTDB lineage: Bacteria > Actinomycetota > Thermoleophilia > Solirubrobacterales > Solirubrobacteraceae > F1-60-MAGs163. Next base: position 157,814 of record CAWDUW010000001.1, read on the forward strand.
CGACGCGAACGAGGCGGGCAACTCGCGCCGCTGGATCTTCCGTGAGGTCGAGGCCTCGCTGAAGCGGCTGCAGACCGACTGGATCGACCTCTACCAGGTGCATCGCTGGGACCACTGGACCGACCACGACGAGACGCTCTCCGCGCTCTCCGACCTCGTGGCCCAGGGCAAGGTGCGGTACATCGGGTCGTCGACCTACCCCGCGGCGCAGATCGTGAAGGCCCAGTGGGTCGCGCGCGACCGCGGTCACCAGCGGTTCGTGTGCGAGCAGCCGCCGTACTCGATCCTGGCGCGCGGGATCGAAGCCGACGTCCTCCCGACATGCCGCGAGTTCGGCATGGGCGTGATCCCGTGGAGTCCGCTGGCGGGCGGCTGGCTCTCGGGCCGCTGGCGCAAGGGCGCCGAGGATCTGACGTCGCGGCGCTCGGCGTTGATCCCCGCCCGCTACGACCTTTCGATCCCGGCCAACCAGGCGAAGCTCGACGCCGCCGAAGCGCTCGCCCTGCTCGCCGAGGACGCGGGCATCTCGCTGATCCACCTCTCGCTCGCCTTCGTGATCCGGCATCCGGCCGTGACCGCAGCGATCATCGGGCCTCGCACCATGGAGCAGCTCGAGTCCCAGCTCGGCGCGGCCGACGTCACGCTCGACGACGCCGTGCTCGACCGCATCGACGAGATCGTGGCGCCGGGGACGACGGTCAACCCGACGGACGCGGGCTGGAACAACCCGGCGCTCGACGCCGCCGGTGCGGCGCCGCTAGGGCGCGCCGTACAGCGTCGCGCTCCAGATCCGGTCGAGCGCGTCGACCACCTTTGCGGGCTCGACGGCGGAGGGGCGCCCGAGCGCCTCGAGCAGATACGCCTCGACCATCCAGACCAGGGCGCGGGCGGTCTCACGCGCATCGAGGCCGGGCGACCGGCCGGCCGCCTGCTCCTCGCGGATGTGCCGCTCGGTCGCGTCGACGAACCCCTGGATCAGCTCGTGGTAGGCGGCCTCGACCGTCGCGTCGGACCCTGACGCGTCGGACAGCGCCTTCAGCACCGGGCCGTGCTCGACGTAGACGGCGGTGACCCCTTCGAGCGCGGCCCGCAGCTCGCCGCTCTCGCCCTCACCCTCGAACCAGCGGTTGGCCTCGACGAGCAGCTCCGCCTGGATCCGGTCGACGACCCGCAGGGCGAGGTCGTGGCGGTCCTTGAAGTGGACGTAGAACGCGGGCCTTGCGAGGTCGGTGCGCTCCATGATCGCCTGCACGGTGACCTCGCGCCACGGGCGCTCGCGCAGGAACTGCTCGGCGGCATCGAGGATCTCGCGCTCGGACTGACGCGGATCGTGTCTCGGCCTGCGAGCGCCCTGAGAGGTCGTTGAGCGGGTTCCCGGCATCGTCCGGAGGGTACCGGTGCGGTCGGTTATTGACACGGCGTCAATACCTCGGTTACGGTGCCCGGATGTCAAGCACCCCCGCTGAGCGCATCGAAACCCTCCAGGTCGCCGACGAGGCGCTGTGGACCGAAGGTCCCCCACACGAGGTCTTCCGGAAACTCCGCAGCGAATGTCCCGTGCACTGGAGCGCCGGGATCTCGCAGTCGCCCGAGGACGCCGGCTTCTGGTCGGTGACGAAGGCCGATGACGTCTACACCGTCAGCCGCGACTGGGAGACGTACTCCTCGGCGTCGAACATCCTGATCGCCGACCACGCCGTTCCCGTCGACCTGATCCAGCGCATGTTCATCGGGATGGACCCGCCGAAGCACGACCGGGTCAAGGCGCTGTTCCAGCGCGCATTCACGCCGAAGGCGATCGCGCAGCACGAGGACGGCGATCCGCGAGATCACCTGCCGCGTGATGGACGCGACTCGAGGGACAGGAGACCTGTGACCTCGTGACGGACGTCGCCCAGCCGGTCGTGGCCCGGGTGATCGGCAGCTTCATGGGGCTCGATCCCGTCGGACGACAAGCCCTGGGCGGAGTCGATCAACACCCTGATGGGCTTCGGCGACCCGGACCTCAACCCGAAGGGGCTCGAGCAGCTGATGACGGAGGACCTGCCGCCGATGTACGAGAAGTGCATGGCGCTCGTCGCCGACCGGCGCGCGAACCCCGGCGACGACATGCTCAGCGTGCTCGTGCATCGCCGAGATCGACGGCGACATGCTCACCGACGACGAGATCTTCTCCGGCTTCGTGCTGCTGATGGCCGCCGGCAACGACTCGACGAAGGCGACGTACACGAGCACGATGCGCGCGCTGATGGAGAACCCCGACCAGCGTCAGCTGCTGATCGACGACCTGTCGCTCGTGCCCGGCGCCGTCGAGGAGGCGCTGCGGATGTTCCCGGCGTTCGCCCACTTCCGCCGCACCGCGACGAAGGACACCGAGCTCGGCGGCTGCCCGATCAAGAAGGGCGACAAGGTCGCGCTCTGGTACCCGTCGTCGAACCGCGACGAGGACCGCTACGAGGACCCCGACCGCTTCGACGTGCTGCGCAACCCCGAGCACCAGGCGTTCGGCGCCGGCGGCCGCCACTTCTGCCTCGGCACCGCGCTCGCGCGCCTCGAGCTGAAGATCCTCGTCGAGGAGACGGTGCAAGCGCTTCCCGAACATGGCCGAGGCCGGCGAGCCGACCTGGGTGCTCTCGCAGTTCTCCAGCCAGCTCAAGAGCCTCCCCGTGAGCCTGAACGGCTGAGCACTGTCGGCCGCAGCTAGGGTCGGCGCGATGCGCCGACCCGCCCTGACGGATCCCCTCACGCTTCCCAGCGGTCTCGTCCTCGCCAACCGGCTGGGGCGGGCCGCCATGACGGAGGGGCTCGCCGGTCGCCGCAACGACCCGAACGGACGGCATGAGCGGCTGTACGCGGCGAACGCCCGCGGCGGCGCCGGGTTCGTTCTGACGGGCAACGTCATGGTCGACCGCCGGCACCTCGAGCGCGCGGGCAACATCGTCGTCGACGCCGCCACGGACGAGGCCGCCCTGCGCCGCTGGGCGGCGAGCGCCGGCGGCACGCCGACGCTCGTGCAGCTCTCGCATCCGGGCCGGCAGACCAACAAGTTCGTCCAGTCCCGGCCCGTGGCCCCGTCGGACGGTCCCGCCGTGGATCTCGCGGGACTGTTCAACCCTCCGCGGGCGCTCACGCGGGGGGAGATCGACGACGTGCTGGACCGCTTCGTCGGCGCCGGCGAGCGCGTCGTCGCAGCGGGCTTCCCCGGCGTGCAGATCCACGCCGCCCACGGCTACCTCATCAGCAGCTTCCTGAACCCGGCGCATAATCGCCGCACGGATGCCTACGGCGGCGACCTCGAAGGGCGCGCGCGACTGCTGCTGGAGATCGTGGCGGGGCTGCGCGCCGCGCTGCCGGCCGGGTCGGCCGTCTCGGTGAAGCTCGGCTCCAGTGATGCCACGGACGACGAGCTCGCACGACTCGCCGCCCTGCTCGAGGCGGCGGGGGCCGACCTGCTCGAGATCTCCGGCGGGAACTACGAGGCCCCGGCGATGGCGGGGCTCGACTCCCAGGGCCGAGAGCTGCAGACCGAACACGAGTCACCGTTCTGGAACAGCGCCGCCGCGGCATCGGCGGCGACCGGCCTCCCCGTGATGCTGACCGGAGGCTTCAAGACGCGCGCGGAGGTCGACGACGCGCTGGCGGCAGGCGTCTGCGAGCTGATCGGCGTCGGCCGCCCGCTCGCCGTGCGGCCGGACCTGGCGGGGCGCTTCGTCCGCGGTGAGACCGACGTGCTGGACCGGCCCGCGCCGCGGCTCGGCGGCCCGGCACTGCTGCAGCAGATGCTCGGCGCGGCGTCCGGCACCGGGTGGCACCGGATCCAGCTCGTCCGCACGGCCGAGGGCGAGCCGCCGCTGCTCCGGCTGCCCGCGCTCGTGGCCGGCCTCGACTACACCGTCGTGGACGGGGTTCAGGCCCTCATCGCCCGTCGCGGGCGCATGAGGCTCGCGGAGTAGTCACGTCGGCCGGTTTCTCACGCTGCGCTTAGGAAGAGGCGCTTTCCTCGAAGGAATGTCGCGGACGCCTCTCGTCGCCTTCACGGCGCTGCTCGCCCTCGGCCTGGGCTCCGCCGGGCCGGCGCAGGCGCAGCGCCGGCCGGTCCTGCTGCCGCTCGTCAGCATCGCGCCGGCCTCGACCACCTTCCACGACCGGGTGATCCGATCCTCGGCCACGGCCCGTGCCTCGGCGGTCGACGGGGCGACCCGCGTGTATACGACGCAGGACGGCACCTCGATCCCGATCACGATCGCGCCGTCGTTCACCGGGGATCCAGCCGTCGCGAAGACCTACGCCGACTTCCTGGACACCCTCCCCCACGGCACCGAGCTGGCGGATCTGAAGGTCACGATCGTCCCGTCAGCGGAGGTCAACGCGGACTGCGGCGGCCAGCGAGGGCGACTCCATCCTCGCGTGCTACTCGGACTCCCAGCAGCGCATGATCGTCCCCGGCGACCTGCAGGCGACGGCCTCCGGGGTCACGGCCTCGTATGTGATCGCCCACGAGTACGGCCATCACGTCGCCGCCCATCGCTCGAACGCACCCCTGAGCCCCGGGGACTACGGGCCCAAGCGCTGGTCGAGCTACGAGCTCGTCTGCCTGAAGACGAGCCGGCGTCAGCTCTTCCCCGGGAACGAGGCCGCCTTCTACCACCAGAACCCCGGCGAAAACTGGGCCGAGACGTACGCACGCCTCGTCTACCCGCAGCAGCCCTGGACGTTCTCGAGCCTCCTGGCACCGGACGCCGGCGCACTGGCCGCAGCCCGTGCGGACGTCCTGCAGCCGTGGACGGCGGGCGTGACCCGCCGGTTCAGCGGAACGTTCACCGCCGGTGGCCCGGCGACCCGCCGCTTCAGGCTCCCACTCACGCTCGACGGCGCCCTGAAGTTCACGCTGTCGGGGCCGAAGCGCGCGAACAACGATCTCCGGGTCGTCTCGCTCGGCAAGCTGCAGGCCCAGACACGGGCAGCCGGCAGCTCCGACCACCTGAGCTACCGGATCGCCTGCCGGCAGCGCCGCACCGAGGTGCTGACGCTGACGGTTCAGCGACGCTCCGGCTCGGGGCCGTTCCGGCTGACCGCGCGCTACGCGGGCTGAGCCGCCGCCTGAGCCTCGATCCACGCGAGGATCCGGCGGGACGGTGAGAGGACCGTGCCGTCGGCGAGCTTGAGCGCGGGCAACTTCGTATCGCCGGTCGCGGCGCGCAGGTCGTCGCGCGAGCCCTTTCTCAGGAACGGGATCGGGTTGCCGTGCGCGGCGACCACCTTGTCGTAGTCGATGCCGGCGGCCCGCAGAGCCTCCTGCACGCGGCGGCACGGGTGGATCCGCGGGCCACCGTCGTCGCCATGGCACACGTACAGCGTCGGCTTCTCGGTCATGCAGGGTCAGACCCTTCCACGATCGTGAACTCATCGGTGGTACCAGATCAAGGAGGCGCCGGGGTGTAGAACTGGGGTCGTGGTGTCCCACCCCGTGATCGACGCTCTGCGCGAGCGCCCCGCAGACGCGCGACTCGCGCTGGTCATCGAAGGCGGCGGGATGCGCGGCGCGGTCTCGGGGGGCATGGTTCTCGGGCTCGACGACCTCGGCCTCACGGACGCCTTCGACGCCGCCTACGGCTCGTCCGCCGGCGCGCTGAACGCGATGTGGTTTGTCGCCGGCCGCGCGCAGGAGGGCGCCCCGACCTGGGCCGACGCCACGTTCGCCGACGCACTCGTCCGTCGTCGCCGAGCCGCCCGGCGCCGCCCGATCGTCGACATCACGGGCCTCGTCGAGGAGCGCTACGAGCAACGGTCGCCCGGCATCTTCGCCGCGACCCTCGCTGCGTCGACGGAGCTGCATCCGATCGCCACCGACGTCACTGACGGCGGCGCGGTCGACCTTCACGACGCGATCACCGACGAGCGGACGCTGCGCCTCGCGCTGCGCGCCTCGGCGTCGCTGCCGCTCCTCGCCGGCCCGCCGGTGGAGCTCGGAGGGCGCCGCTTCCTCGATGCCGGGCTCAGCGCCGCCATCCCCATCCGAGCCGCGATCGCCGACGGCGCGACGCACATCCTCGTCCTGCGGTCCCGGCGCGAGGGCGAGATCGTCGAGCCCCCGAGCCCGCGGTCGAAGGCGATCACGACACGTCTCCTGCAGCGGATCGGCCCCGCGGTCGCCACGGCGTTCGCGACGCGCCCCGAGCGGGAGGCTCGCGACGAGGAGCTGCTCGCCTGCCACGACTCGAGCCCGCAGCTGACGCCGCACATCCTTTCGCTCAGGCCTCCGGCAGGCTCACCGGTCCCGAACCGGCTCGAGCGCGACCTGAGCCTCGTCCGGACCGCTCTCGACGCCGGCCGGGCGGCAGCGCACGAGCGGCTCGCGCCGGCGATGAGTTCTGCAGGCCGTGCCGGTCTCAACGACTGACCCCACCCAAGAGGAGAGACGATGAGCAACAGCACACAGCCCGCGACGACCATCTCGAACATCGGTGTCGCGATGTTCACGGTGGCCGACCAGGATGCGGCAATCGCCTATTACACGGAGAAGCTCGGCTTCGAACTGCGCAGCGACACGGCATTCGGCGAGAACGGCGACATGCGCTGGGTCGAGGTGGCCCCGCCCGGCTCCCGCGCCCGCCTGGCGCTGAACCCGCCGATGGCCGGCGAGCCCGGGGGCGGCTCGATCGGGGTCGAGACCGGCGACGTCCTCGGCGAGCACGCGCGGCTGAGCGCCCTCGGCGGCATCGACCTGGACGCCGAGCCGATGCGCACTCCCGGCGCCCCGTTGATGTTCATGCTGCGAGACCCCGACGGGAACGTCGTCGTCGTCGTGGAGGCTCCTCCCTCCTCGTAGCGCGTGGGCCGACCGTCCGGCGACAACCTCGGGCGTCGCCGCCGCCCATGTGGGAAACCCCGCTTGCCGCGGTGGTTGCGGCGTCGATAGGGATCGTGTGGGACATGACGCCGCGCACAGCCCGTCGGGTTCGGCCAGAGCGCCCTGGGGCCGGTTCTGGGCCCAGCGACCGCGCGCGCTTCAGGCGCTCGCGGTCGGGGCGCTCGTCTGGATCGGCGCCTACCTCGTGTGGCGCATCGGGTGGAGTCTTCAGGGCGCGAACCCCTGGCTGTGGGGCTCGCTGCTCGCGGCAGAGCTCTACGGCTTCTGGAGCCTGCTCATGCTCACGTGGTTCGGCTGGCGGATCCGGATGCCCACGCGGCCACCCGCAACGCTGGGCCGGTCGGTCGATGTCTACGTCTGCACGTTCGACGAGCGCGAGGCGATCCTCCGAGCGACCCTCACGGGGTGCGCCGCGCTGCGCTATCCGCACACGACGTGGGTGCTGGATGACGGACGCCGCCCGGCGATACGAGCCCTTGCCGACGAGTTCGGCGCGGGCTACCTGACGCGCGAGGACAACGCGCACGCGAAGGCGGGCAACATCAACGCAGCGCTCCCCCGCACGAACGGTGAACTCGTGCTCATCCTCGACGCCGACCATGTACCGCTCCCCGACGCGCTGGACGCGATCGTCGGCCACTTCGACGATCCTCGCGTTGCGCTCGTGCAGACTCCGCACGACTTCTCCAACCACGACTCGATCCAGCACTACGAGGTCGGCCGGCACGAGCAGTCGATCTTCTACGGCGTGGTCCAGCCCGGCAAGGACCGCCACGGCGCAGCGTTCTGGTGTGGCTCGGCGGGCATGATTCAGCGCGCGGCGCTGCTCTCCATCGGGGGCGTCGCCACCGAGACGATCGCCGAGGACTTTCACACGACGATCCGGCTCCATGCCCGCGGGTGGATCAGCCGGTACCACGACGAGGTCCTCGTCCAGGGCCTCGCGCCGCACGATCTGGCGTCCTATCTGCTTCAGCGTGACCGCTGGGCGAGGGGCAATCTCGCCGTGTTCCGAACGCCGGAGAGCCCGCTCAGGCGCAATGGCCTGACCCGCGCACAGCACCTCAGCTACTTCGCCAGCCTCACCTCGTATCTCGCCGGCCCCGCCCGCGTGCTGATGCTGGGCGTCCTCGCGGCCGTGCTCTGGACCGGACAGCTTCCGCTGCACGCGACGCTGCTGACCATCACCGTGCTGTGGCTCCCGGCCACGGCTCTCAGCCTCGCCGCAGGCTCAGGACTCGGACGAGGCCTGCAGACGATCGCCGACACCACCCATTTCGAGCTCCTCACGGCCGAGATCCACGGACGGGCGCTGCGGTGCGCGATCAGGCCCGGACGCGCCGACTTCCGCGTCACCCCCAAGGAGAGCATCGACCTGGGAGGCTGGGCCGCGCTGCGCCAGCTCAGGCTGCTGCTCCTCGTCGGCGCCGTGCTCGCCACGGGACTCAGCGTGTGCCTGCTCGGCGATGCCGGGCTCGTCGACTGGGCGAGGCCGCTTCCGGGGCTCGCCCGCTGGATCGTCCCGCTGCTCGGCGTGATCGAACTGGCGCGCGTGCTCCGCACGCTCCGCGTGGTCGCCGGCCGCGAGCAACTGCGGAGCGCGTACCGCACGCCCGCGCAGGGCCTCGCACAGCTCCGGATCGCCGGCGAAGCGGGAGCGCGCGACCTCGGCACCACAGCGCGGGTGGTCGACCTCAGCCCAACCGGAATCGGCCTCCATGCGCCGCTGCCCCTGGCGCTCGGAAGCCATTGCGACGTGACGGTCGATCTCCACGGCGCGCTCGGCCTCGAGAGGGTTCAGCTCGGGCTGACCGTCCGTCGCTGCCGCGAGCTTCCCGACGGCTGGCTGATCGGCGGCACCCTCGACCGGCCCGACCCCGAAACCGATCGGCACCTCGTCGAGGCGTGCGCGATCGCCGCGCCCTGGCGCCGTCTCAGAGGCGCCGACGAGCCGCATCCGAAGGCGCCGGCCGCGGCACGTCACGCCGCCTGAGCTTCGGACGCGAGGAGAAGCGGGCAGCTCAGGATGTGTCCGCTGCCGCCCAGCGCTTCGCGGACTCACGTTCCGCGAGCGGGAACGCCCGGGCCTGCCCCGGCCACAGGACGCTGAAGATCTTGATGGCCGGGCCCGCCCAGCGCGCGTCGGTCACGATCGCGATCCGCTCGAACGACGCAGGATGCTGCACCCCGAGCTTCAGGTCCTCCCAGACCGCGTCGCCCTCGTACTCGTCGAACTCCGGGCCGAGCACGTAGACCAGACGAACCTTCCCGTGCTGGGCGATCGCCGCGTTGACCGCGGGCACGATGACGTTCTCGTAGTCCTCCTTCTCGACGTCGTCGATCGCCTCGAGGCCGAGCACGCCGGCCGGCATGTCAGGAAGAAGTCGGATCATGACCGGCAGTCTCGACGGCCGTGACCCGGAGCGTCAAGCGCACCGGGCTTCCACGCAGACGGAAACGGTGTGGGTCATGACGTCCGGCGACCGGTCAGCTTGTGGGCTCTGGCCAGTCGCGCGAGCCAGCTGCGCAGCACCGAGTACGAGCGGCGCTCCTGGAGGTGGTGGTTGAGGAACCCTGAGTCCCACGTGACCGGCGGCCGGTCGGCGATCCAGTTGTAGAAGTAGATGCGCTGGATCCGGCCGCTGACCCGGCGAATCGTCCCGAGCAGGTAGCCGGTGGCGTTCGCGGCGTGCGTGAACCCCTGCGGGATCCGCGTTGAGCTGTTGTTGTTGCGGTCGACGAGACCGCCGGTCTCGGTCAGCCAGATCTGACCGTGCGTGGCGGCCAGCGCCTCGTGCGTGTAGTGGGTCGAGTAGCGGTTGACGTCGAGGTAGTCGTGCAGGCCCCAACGCGTCGGCTGAACCGTCGCGTAGTGCTGGAACTCGCGTGCCCAGTCGCCGAGGTTCGGCTGGCCCACGAGGTCAGCTGCGAGCAGCGTGCAGCCCGGGCACGCGATCCGCAGACGCCGGTAGTAGGCCGCGACGAGCCGCGCGCGATGACACGTGCGCTCCCCACATGCGTTGGCCTCGTTCCACGCGGAGAACTGGCGCACCCACGGGTAGCGCGCGCGGAACTCCTCGATCGCCGCCCCGTAGCGCTCGGGCACGGGCAGGTCGTCGGGCCGCGTACGCGACTTGCCGAACGTCACGAGCGGCGTGATGCCGGCGGTGCGGGCCGCGGCGAACCACGCGTCGAGCTCGGCGCGCTCCCAGTCCACCCGCACGGCATCCCACGCAACCAGCAGGCGCGCGTGCCCGATCAGCGTTCGCTCGAAGGACGAGTTCGTCATGAACAGCGGGCGCTGGTCGGCGACACCGATCGTGACCGCCGACGCCGACGCCGGCGCGACGCATGCTGCGGCGCAGGCCACGAGGATCGCGATGTAGCGGTGGGTCGCCCGTACCGGCGTCAATGCCTGGAGGCGCACTACGGGCGGACCTCCGTACTCGCTGCTGTTGTGCTTCTTCTTGCCCCTGGTGACATTGGTCGCTCCGTTTCATAGAGAGGGAGTGCTCCGATGCGCCGCACCAGTCCGACCCGCCGCCGCACAACGGTGCCGATCGCGCTCACCGCGCTGGTCGCAGTCGCCTGTGGGGCAGGCGCCGCGCACGCGTCGATCGTGGGGTACCCCGCGCAGCCCTCGGCGACACCCGTGGCACGCGCAATGGCCCGCGACGCCAAGCTCGTGCGCCATGCCGTCTTCTCGGCTGTTCCTCCCGGCGCGAAGCCCGCGGCTGTGTCGACGACGCGGCTGGCCGGGTTCCCGACGAACGGCAAGACCTTCGCGATCCTCTCGACCGGGAACGCCGGCATCGCCGGCGACCCCAACGACTCGCCCAGCTCCGGCTCGGAGTCCGGCGGCCCGGCGATCCGCGGGGCACGCGACGTCGTGATCATGCGTGTCGATCTGAACGTCCCCAAGGGCGCCAACTGCCTGAGCTTCGACTTTCGCTTCCTGACCGAGGAGTACCCGGAGTTCGTCGGCAGCGAGTTCAACGACGCGTTCATCGCCGAGCTCGGCATCTCGAACTGGGACGCGTCGGGCAAGAAGAGCCCGCTGGTCGTCTCGCCGCGCAACTTCGCGTCAGACACCAAGGGCTCCCCGATCCGCATCAACAAGACCGGCGTCACCGGCATGACGGCCTTCCGCGCAAAGGGCACCACCTACGACGGCGCGACCCGCAAGCTGCGCGCATCGACACGCATCAAGCCGGGTCTGCGGCGCCTCTACCTTTCGATCTTCGACCAGGGAGACCGAATCTACGACTCCGCGGTCTTCCTCGACAACCTGCGCACCAGCACCGCCGGCCAATGCGCGACCGGTGTGCGCGCGGCCTCCTGACGCCCGCACACCGACCGTCCGGCTCACCTCGTCCGCGCCTTGAGGCAGCGCTGTGAGGAGCCCACGGTCTGGCTGCTCTCGATGAAGCCGTCGAACGAGGTCGTGTACTGAGCGATGTACTTGGCGTACCAGCGTCCGCCGCTGCAGCCGGTGGTGGCGATGTAGGGGATGGCCTGTCCCTTGCGGATGCCTGAGCGCCACCTGACGTAGCTGCCGTGACGCTTGAGGTGCTGGACGGGGATCGTCGTCCGGAAATCCTTGAGAGCGGCGATGATGCCGGGAGCCGGCGACTGCAGGTTGTGCGGGACCGTGAACGAGAGCCGGTAGCGATACCTCGAGCTGTAGCGGAGGGTCACGAGGCTGCCGACGACGACCTCCCGGATGATCAGCGGCGATTCACCGACGATCAGCAGGATGATGCCCCTGCCCTGGGCGCGGTTGAAGATCTTGACCGTGATGTCCTCGTCGAGGCCGATGCCGATGCCGCGTCCGGTGCCGGTGCCCACCTGTGAGCCGTCCGGGCAGAGGTTCTCGTCCTGCTGGATCCGTGACGTGCTGCACGACGGGAAGTACTTGTTGTTCGTGGTCCCGTTGCGGGAGATGTACAGCCTGACGTTCGCCGTGGCGAACTGCACCCCGTGATCGAGATCCGGGCCGATGTCATCGAAGTACGCGCGGGTCTTCAGGGAGACCGCCACAGGCCGGGCGGTGGTGCCGGCGCGGCTGGGCGATGCGGAACCCGTGAACTTCTGCACCGACTGGATCGCGAGTGCAGGGGTGGTCACGGCAAGTGCCGCGCCGAGTGTGATGGCGACGAGAACCAGGCGTCGGGGCATGTTGACCTCTCAGGGTTGAGCGAACCGGAGAAGTCAGGTCGTGCTGCCAGCGGTCCGGCCCCACGGTGGATGCCCTCTGCGAGCCACTGTAGGGCTTTGTTGCATTTGGCACGAGTGCTACCGTTGGAGGGGAAGGGCATCTGTCGTGACGTTGGTCCGGGAACGGCGAGCAGCACGACCTGACTTTCGAGGGTCCACTACCCCGGAGATTCAATGCCCTTGTCGCAGGTTCTCGATCCAGACGTGACGTACCGCGAGGCAGCGGAAGCAGGACTCGTCTCAAGCGAGTCACGCGCTCCCTCGCAGTGCGCCATGGATCAGGACCGAGCGGACGGCGGCCGGCTCATCCCCCCCGATGCCGAGGCCTCCAACTCCGTCTTCATGACCACGCGGGCGGCCGGCCCGTTCCTCCTCCTCCGGAATGCCGGCCGTCCGATTCTTTTCGCGCTGCTCGCCGCCGTCATCTTGGTGATGGCCACGCCGTCGGCCGCACATGCGGCCTTCGGCGTGCAGAGCTTCAGTGCGACCACGCTGCAGTCCGACGGTACGACCCTGTTCACGCAGGCGGGCGGGCACCCGCCGTTCGGGGTGACGGCATTCACCATCAAGACGGTCGGCGGCCTGCCTGACGGCGGCTTCCCGGGCGGGGTGCTGAAGAACATCCACGTCGACATCCCGCCGGGGGTGCTCGCGAATCCCGAGTCGCTGCCGAAGTGCACGTCGCCGACGCCGATCATCGCGACCTGCGGGGTGGGCTCGCAGATCGGTACGACGACGATCTTGGCGCTCGTGAACGTTTCCCCGGCGGTGACCGTCCCGATCACGGTGCCGGTGTTCAATATGGAGCCGGAGGTCGGCCAGGTGTCGGACTTCGCGTTCTCGCTCGGCGCCTCGGCCCCGCGGGTGGACATCGTCGGCGGCATCCGCGACACGACCGATTACGGCGCGACGTACGACATCACGGGCCTGTCCGGCACGCCGCCGGTCATGGGATCAAGCCTCACCTTCTGGGGCGTGCCGGCCGACCACACCACCGGCGGATCTCCCAACCCGTTCGTCACGACCCCGACCTTCTGCGGGCCGCCGTACACGACCAAGCTCACGCTCGAGTCGCAGACCGGCGCGACGGCGACCGCCAGTGACACGACGCCGACCGGCGCGACGGGCTGTGACCAGGTGCCGTTCGACCCGACGATCACGGTGACGCCCGGGACGACGAAGCGCGACAGCCCGACGGGCGGCAGCGTGAACCTGCAGGTCCCGTCGCTGCAGAACCCGACGGGCCTCGAGTCCTCGCACGTGAAGACGACGGCGATCGCCCTGCCGGAAGGCGCGTCGCTCAACCCCTCCGGAGCGAACGGTCTTGAGGCGTGCACCGACGCGCAGCTCGCCAAGGGCACGCATGACCCGGTGGCCTGCCCCGACGCGTCGAAGGTCGGCACCGTCGAGATCGTCTCGCCGTATCTGGCCGATCCGCTGACCGGCTCGCTCTGGGTCGGGCAGCCGCTCGCCGGCGACCCCTACCGGCTGTTCCTGCGCGCAACGGGCCCCTCGGGGCTGGACGTGCGGCTCAAGGGCTCGGTCGCCGCCGACCCGGTCACGGGACGCCTCACCGCGATCTTCGCCGACACGCCGCAGACGCCGTTCACGGACTTCACGCTGACGCTCAACGGCGGGCCGCGCGCGGTTCTCGCGACGCCGCTGAGCTGCGGCGCCGCGGTGACGACGAGCTCGATCACGCCCTACAGCGGCAACGCGCCCGCGACGCCGACCTCGTCCTTCATGGTCGACGGCGACGGGTCGGGCGGCGGCTGCGGCCCGAGCATCTTCACGCCCGCCTTCGCAGCGTCGACGAGCTCGTCCAAGGCAGCCGGCGACACGTCGTTCGCGATGAGCGTCATCCGTCAGGACGGCCAGGAGATCCTGTCACGCATCACGCTCAACGAGCCCCCGGGCCTCACCGGCCGGATTCCGGCCGTCCCGCTGTGCGCCGCGGCGAACGCTGCCGTCGGCAGCTGCGGCGAGAGCTCGCGCATCGGCACGGTGACCGTCGCGGCCGGCGCGGGGTCCGAGCCGTTCTCGCTCTCCGGCCCCGCCTACCTGACCGGCCCCTACAACGGCGCGCCCTACGGGATGGCGATGGTCATCCGCGCACTCGCAGGCCCCTACGACCTCGGCACGGTCGTCGTGCGCTCCGCGATTCGCGTCGACCCCGTCGACGCGCACCTCACGATCGACAGCGATGCGTTCCCGACGATCCTCAGCGGCATCCCGCTGCGGCTGCGGCGCGTCGACGTGACGATCGACCGCGCCGGCTTCCTCCTGAACGGCACGATGTGCGGCCCGCACAACGTGTTCTCGAGCATCCGCTCGGTCGACGGCGCGAACGCGACACCGTCAGGGCAGATCAACGTCAGCGACTGCGACAAGCTGTCGTTCACGCCGACGATCACCGCGATCACGTCGGGCCGTCCGACCGCCAAGCGCGGCGGCAGCCTGAACGTGGTGCTCACCCAGCCGGCGGGGCAGGCGAACATGCGGCGCGTGTCCGTCCAGCTTCCGAAAGAGTTCTCCGCGCGCGGCACGACCGTGTCCGAGGCCTGCCTCGAGGCCGTCTACATGGCCGATCGTGACAAGTGCTCCGCGGCCTCCCACGTCGGCGGCGCCCAAGCGACGACGCCCGTCCTGCCGGGCACGATGGTCGGCGGGGTCTGGCTCGTCGCTCACAACGGCCAGCTGCCCACCCTCGAGGTACAGCTCGACGGCGCGGGCGTGAACCTCGGACTCTCGTCGTTCGTGAAGTACGGAACGGGATGGGCGTCGACGTTCCCGCTGGTCCCCGACGTCCCCGTCAGCCGCTTCGAGCTCGACCTCCCACACGGCCGTGACGGGCTGCTCGGAGTCGTCGGAAGCCTCTGCGACAAGCGCTACTCCATGCCGACGACCTACACCGCGCAAGACGGCCGCACACGCGCCCAGACCGTACGCCTCAAGGTCGAGGACTGCCCCGTGATCGTGACCGGCTCGCGCATCCTCACCGGCGCACGAGCACAGCTCACGATCAAGGTCCCGTCAGGCGGCAAGCTCGCCGTCACCGGAAACGGACTGCGCGCCGTGCACCGGACACTCAAGGCCGCAGGCACCGCCCACGTGACGGTCGGCCTGACGGACCTCGGGACGGAGCGACTCACCTCGAGCCGCCGCCGCGGGCAGGCACTGAAGCTCACCGCAACCGCACGCTTCGTGCCCAAGAAGATCAAGATCTCCACCGGATACACCACAACGTCAAAGACAACGCAGGCGCTGGTCCTGCGATAACAGCGCAGCGCCGCGCTCAGCGCACGACAGTGGCGGTGACCGACCGCGCCCTGCCGACCGCCCCTGACGCGAGCAGGATGGCGGCCTCGACGCGGTACCGGCCGGCCGCCAGCGTGCGCGTCCGCCCTCTGCTCCGGTAGCGCCCGGCGTAGACGACCGCGCTGGCACCCGCCGGCCGCTTCGAGGCGAAGCGGTGGAGGGTCTTGGCGACTGTGCAGCGTCGACCGCGAGCCTTGCCGTGCCGGGCGCGACACGTGCCCCCCGAGATGACGCCTGTGGACAGGCGCTTGACGGTGAAGCGCACCCGCGCGGCGCCCGAGAGCGTCACGTCGAACGTCGTACCCGCGTGCGCTCGCCTGCTCGCCGATGACCTCGCCACAGGTCCCTTGCGGTTCACGCGGAAGCGCCGGTGGCGCAGCCGAAACGACGTCAGCCTCGCGGGCGTCGCCCGCACGGGCGTGCCGGTGGCCGGCGTGCCCGTGGCCGGCGTTCCACCGCCCGGCGTGCCGCCAGCGGGGATGCCGGCGCCCGGAGGTTGTATTGGCGGAAGCGGGCAGGCGTCGTGCGTCGTGGAGTCGGTCGGGCACTGGTCCTGAGTCAGGTCGCCGTAGCCGTCGTGGTCGGCATCGGGCTCGATGTCGGCGTCGTAGAGGAAGGCGCCCGCGGTGCCTGCGCCGAGGGCCGTCGATGCGCCGACCGCCGCGTCGTTGACGGTGGTGTACGTCGCCCCGGCCGGTGTCGCCTGGAACGTCGTCTGGATCGCAAAGGGCGGCGGCACCAGCGCCACGTAGCCGCCGGCCCCGATCGGCAGCCGCGCGGGGAACGTCCACAGTCCCTCGTCTGCTCCGATCGTGACCGTGTCCGACACGCGCGCAAACGTGGAGCCGCCACCCGCCGCCGGTTCGAGTATCGCCAGGTGATACACACCCGCCTTCGGCGCCTGCAGGCGCCAGCGCACGACGACTCCGTCAGCCACCGGGCTCGTTGAGACGCCCCCGCTGGTCAGTTGCACGCGCGCGCACGCGTAGCCGCACGAGAAGCCGACCTGCCGGTAGGGGCCTTGTAGATCGCTGCCGCTCAACGTGCCCGAGCACGCGGTCGTCGCGTGTGCCGCGTCGCCGGGGCACAGGTCCTGGGAGCCGTCGCCGAAGCCGTCGTGATCGTCGTCGTGCTCCAGGCGCGCGGAGATGTTGACGCGCTGGCTCGAGAAGGCCGTGGCGACCGCGTCCTCCCCGACGCCGGGCCCCGGGTCGCCGAACGTCGTCGCCGCGGTGTCGCCCGGCGCCGTTCCCGCGGTGAAGACGTACGGGGTCTCCGCGACGAATGCACCGGTGTGGAACTGCGCCCCGAGGAGGTCGCCGGAGACCGCCGGAACGCGGTCCCAGTAGGTCTGAACCGCCGATGGCGTCGTGATGGCCGCCTGCCCGCTCTCGCTGATCACGAGTGCGTGCGTCGCGTCCGTCGGCCGGAACGTCCGCGCCTTCAGCCACTCCCCACCCACAGTGGCGATCGAGGATCCCGTCCGCACGCTGAAGCGGGTGAGCACGCCGGTGTAGGGGAACGTGTACGCGCCGGCCGGATCGGTCGTGCGCTGCACGGCGCTGCAGGGCAGGCAGCCACCGCCTGCCTCGCCGGGCGCCACCTGTCCGACGACCGAGAACACGGGGGCCGCATGGGCCGGGACTGCGCCCGGACCTGCGGCGAGCGTTGCCGCCGCAGCCACGACGAGGGCAACCTGGCGACGCGAACGGCCATGCACGCGCCCAGTGTTGCATCTCGCGCACGGGCCATCGTCCATCCGGCTGAGCGTGCAAGCGGTCCCGCCGCCACCGGACGGCGGGCGTATAGGGTCGAAGCGTGTCCGCGAACGTTGAGCCGTCGACGAGCGCCGCCGTCATCGAGCGGTGGCGGGCGAGCGGGCGCGAGTTCGAAGCCGGCGACGTGCGGAGCTTCGTCGCTGAGGCCGGGGCGGGTGAGCCGGTGTTGTGCCTGCATGGCGTACCGGCGTCCGCGTTCCTGTACCGCAAGGTCATCGCCGAGCTCGCTGCGCTCGGGTTGCGCGGCGTGGCCATCGATCTGCCCGGCCTGGGCCTCGCCGAGCGTCCGGCGTCGTTCGACTACACCTGGTCGGGACTGGGGCGCTTCTGCGTCGAAGCGGTCGACGCGCTGGAGCTCGGCCGCTTCCATCTCGTCGTCCATGACATCGGGGGCCCCGTCGGCTTCGAGCTGGCCGCCGCGATCCCCGACCGCATCGCCTCGCTGACGGTCCTCAACACGGTCGTCGACGTCGATGGGTTTCGGCGCCCCTGGTCGATGGAGCCGTTTGCGACCCCGATCGGCTCGGTCTATCTGCGCACCCTCGTCAAGCCGGCCTTCCGGGCCCTGATGCGCCTGCAGGGAATCAAGGACATGTCGGCCGTGCGATCGGTCGAGCTCGACGCGTACGTCGACCTGCTCAGGCGCCAGGACGGCGGGCGCGCGTTCCTGCAGATCATGCGCGGCTTCGAGCGCACCGCCGAAAAGCAATCCCTCTACCGATCGGTCCTTGCGGACAAGCGCTACCCCGTCGGAGTGCTCTGGGGCGCGCAGGACCCGGCGCTCAAGCCGGGAACCCACGGCGAGAACGCGCGCCGCGCCGCCGGACTGGACCGCCTGGACACCGTCCCGGCCAAGCACTTCCTGCAGGAGGACCAGGCGCCCGCCGTCGCTGCGCACATCGCGCGCACCGCCGCCGGCTGAAGCCGCCTGATCTAGTTCAGGAATGCGACGAAGACGGCGTCGCCGTTGCTGAGATTGATGGCGCTGCCGTTGTTCTGAGCGACGCGGAACCAGGCCTTCGTTCCGGACGGGCACCCGGAGGTGGAATCGGTGCCGGCCCTGATCAGACGTGCGCTCCCGGTCGACAGGGTGGCCTGGACGCCGATGAAGCCCGTGAGCGCGTCTGAGGTCAGGCAGTAGAGCCCGGTGGTGGGGTTGTCGACGTCGGTCGCCGTTCCGGCGTTCCGGCTGCTCGCCGTGTCGATGGCGGTCGAGCCCTGGCGGATGACCTTCGCCAACGCGACGACCGCGACCTCACCCGACGCGCCGGCAGTGCCCTGCGGCCCGGTGGGTCCGGCGACGCCCTGCGGGCCTGGGACGGTCGAGTCGGCGCCTGCCGGGCCTGCGGGGCCTGCCGCGCCGGCGGCGCCCGTGGCCCCCGTCGGACCTTGCGGGCCGGCCTGGCCGGTGTCGCCCTTGGGGCCTGCCGGTCCGACGGCGCCGTTCAGGCCGCTGGGACCCTGCGCGCCCTGCGAACCGGTGGAGCCTGCAGTTCCGGTGTCGCCCTGGGCCCCGGCGGTGCCCTGCGGGCCGGCCGGCCCTGCCGGCCCGTCGGCGCCCTGCACGCCTTGCGGGCCCGCGGGCCCTGCGGGACCCTGCAGCCCCTCAAGTCCGCGGACGCCCTGCACACCCTGCGTGCCCTGGGCACCCTGCGGGCCCTGTGGACCCGCGACGCCCTGCGAGCCCGTGGCTCCGGTGTCGCCGTGGAGGCCTATGGCTCCCGTGTCGCCCTTTGCACCGATCGGCCCGGCGGCCCCGGTCGTGCCGACCGCGCCCTGAATGCCCTGTACGCCCTGCGGACCGGCCACGCCGTTGGTGCCCGGCGTTCCGGCCGGCCCCTGCGGGCCCTGGATGCCGAGGGGGCCCTGCGGACCGATCGGACCGGTGTCGCCGGCCGGCCCCTGGGCGCCCGTGCCGCCCTGCGTACCAGCGATGCCCTGCGGACCGTCTGCCCCGGTGGGTCCGGACGCGCCCTGGAGGCCCTGCGGACCCTGGATGCCCTGCGGACCGTCTGCGCCGGGCGCGCCGGCAGCACCCTGGATGCCCTGGGGACCCTGAATGTGACCGACGTTCTCCCAGACGTCGTTGGGGAAGTCGAAGACCCAGAGGTCGCCCTGGATCAGATACCCGTCGCCCGGCAGATCGCCGTGGGGGAAGGCTGCGATGAGGTCCGCCAGGGTTGCGAAGTCACCCTCGATCTGGATGCTCGTCCCCTGCGCACCGGTCGCGCCGGCGACACCCTGGATCCCTTGCGAGCCCTGGATGCCCTGCAGGCCCTGGGCTCCCTGGGGGCCCTGCGGCCCGGCTGAGCCGGCCGGCCCCGCGGCGCCGTTCGTTCCGGCCTGGCCGATCGGACCTTGCGGACCCTGTGGTCCCTGCGGTCCCTCGTTCCCCTGTGCGCCGGCGGCTCCGGACTCGCCCTGGATCCCCTGGCCGCCCTGGACGCCCTGCGCCCCCTGAGAGCCCTCCTGCCCCTGCGCTCCCTGGACGCCCTGAATGCCCTGGTCGCCCTGCGGACCCTGCATCCGGCCGGCGTCCTCCCAGATGTCGGCCTCGAAGTCGAAGACCCAGAGGTCGCCCTGGATCAGATACCCGTCGCCCGGCAGATCACCGTGAGGGTGCGCCGCGATGAGATCCTCGATCGTCGCGTATCCGCCCTCGATCTTCAGTCCCACGCCCGGGTCACCCTGGAGGCCCTGGACCCCCGGGTCACCTCGTGGTCCTTCGATTCCCTGGAGGCCGTTCTCCCCCTGAACGCCCTGCGCCCCGGTGTCGCCGAGGAGACCCTGCGGGCCTTCCGGTCCCTGTGGGCCTTCGGGCCCGGCCGGTCCGACGTCACCCTGAACACCCCGGACCCCAACGTCACCCTGTTGGCCGATGGCACCCTGGATGCCCTGAACGCCCTGCGCGCCCTGCGGCCCCGACGGACCGGCCGGTCCTGCGACGCCGGCCCCACCCTGAATGCCCTGCTCCCCCTGGAGCCCCTGCGGGCCCGCAGCTCCGGTCAGCCCGGTCCCGCCCTGGACACCCTGAGCGCCCTGCGCTCCCTGAGCGCCCGTCGCGCCGACTGCGCCGGCGTCACCACGAGCGCCCTGGACGCCCTGCGGTCCCTGGACGCCTGCGGGCCCTTGGCCGCCGTCCAGTCCCTGAAGCCCCCGGACACCCTGTTCGCCCTGCGGGCCCTGGATACGGCCGGCGTTCTCCCACACGTCGTTCAGGAAGTCGAACACCCAGAGATCGCCCTGGATCAGATAGCCGTCACCGGGCACGTCTCCGTGCGGGTATGTCGCGATGAGCTCCGCGACGGTGGCAAAGTCGCCCTCGATCTGCAGTCCCGCGCCCTGCGGGCCTGCGACGCCCTCCGCGCCTGGGACGCCCGTCTCGCCGACGAGACCCTGTGCGCCCTCTGCGCCGGTCGCGCCCTGATTCCCGGTCGCGCCCTGGGCGCCGGTCGCGCCGTCGAGGCCCGGGATGCCCTGCGCGCCAGGACTCCCGGCGGGCCCCGGCAGGCCGGGGACGCCGGGCGCGCCGTCCGCGCCCACGGATCCGTTGCGAGCGAGCAGCAGGCGCTCGTCGCGGTGGCACTTGGGCCGGGACGCGTAGGTTCGCGCCCGCTGCGTGTGAGCGTTCACGCACAGGAAGACGAGCGTGCGTGGGAGCGGCCGGTCCGTCGCCCTGACTGCCGCGACCTGCCGGGACCCGCCGCCGAGGTGTGTGGAGAAGGCCGATGCGCCCCCGGCAGTGGCGGCGAAGAAGCACAGCGCCAGAAGCACCCGGACCGTCGCCAGCGACGTGAGCCCGACCTCGGTCCCCGCGCGTCGGGCGCAGCGCACGACGGCTGTGTGTTTCCTCGGGCGACCCACACACCAAGTATCAGCTGATCCCGGTCACCCGCCGACCGTAGTTACTCCCCGTAACGTGCAGAGAGTCCGCACGCATCGATCGTCAGCGAACGCGGACGATCGCGCCGTCGCGAACCAGGCGGACGGCCTGCCCGCTCGCGGGCGCGTAGACCTCGATGAGCGAGGCGACGTTCGGATACCCGACGTAGACGCTCCTGCTCGCGGGATTCCAGACCGCCAGGCCCCCGCCCGGAACGGTGGCCCTCCGCGCCTTCGCCTTCACCGACTGCCGGCGAACGGTCACATAGGCGTCCGCCTTGGGGTAGGTCCCGATCGTCACGTATGCGGGGCTCGGAGTCCCCGCCGCGGCGCCACCGGTCAGGTACCGCACGTAGACGTCGCGCCGGGCGGTGTCGGTCAGCTCCAGGCGGGTTCCCGCACGTTCACCGCTCCAGTACACCGGCTGGCCGCTGTCGGCGGCGAAGCGGCGAAGCTGCGTCGCGCTCACCACCGTCGGAGGGTCACCGGGCTTGACGACGGCGCCCTCATCCCCCGAACTCGAGAGCACCGCAAGGAGGACGGCGACCACGGCGAGCACCACAAGCACCGCGAGCGCCGCGACCCATCGACGGCGACCGGATCGAACGTTCCCCGTATCGGCCGAGGGCGTGACCACTCATCCAGTATGAACCCGCGCGGCGGAGCGCTGCCGGCGTCAGGGGTCGGTGGGGTCCGGGGCCGCCTTGGCGCCGGCGGGACGCCAGAGGCTGACGAGTCCTGCGACGAGCGTGACGAGGAAGATCTGGCCGACGAGCATCTCCAGAACGGCGAACGATTGGCCGACCCTCCCCACCGGAACGAGGTTCCCGTAGCCGGTGGTGGTGAGCGTCGTGTAGCTGAAGAAGAGGTAGTCGCTTGCCTCCGGATGGGCGTCGCCCGTGAAGAAGGCGCCGTGAGTCCAGCGACCGAGCCCGACGTAGAGGAACGCGAACAGCAGGCCGAGGAGCGTGAAGACGCTGATCGCTCCGAGGATCGTGCGGAAGTCGACCTGAGCTGCGCCGAGCGTGACCCGCCGCAGGATCGTCAGGGCCGCGACCCCGAGCAGGATCGCCACGATGCCGAACGCGACGCCGAGCAGGCGGTCCGACGGGATCTGCCTGGCGAGGAACGCGGCGACCACGGCTGCGACCGCCACGACGGCGGCGAGGCGCACTCGCGCTGGGCGCACGTCCGAGCTGGTGAGGGCGACGACCGCCGTGAGCCCCGCCACTGCGATGGCGGCGACGCGTCCGCCCCACCCCTCGGGCGGCAGCGTCATCATCACGACGAACGTGATGGTGACGAGGACGAGGACGAGGCCGTAAGCGTCGCCGATCCGTTCGGCGAGTTCGAGCGGCGTCTCGTCCCGGCCACGGCGCCCGGGCCGGCGTTTGCGCTCAGGTCGATCGTCGGACACCCGTGGACATTCGGGTAGGCCGACTTTGCTCCTGCTCGATGCACGGGACCCTCCAATCCCTTCTGCAGCGTGGCGGGTAGGTTGGACGCATGTCTCCAGCTCAAGCGGCCGTCGATCCGTCGCCGGACGCCGCGGAGCCGCCGCCGGGCTCGGGGGGCATCCGTCGCCGGTTGGCTGAGGGGCGCCGGCTCGTGGGCATCGCCTACCGCGATCCCGAGCATGTCGCCGCGCGGCTCACGCTGTACGGCTCGGATCGCCTCGGGGAGGCGTCGCTGGAGTGGGCCTCGCGTGTGCAACGGGAGCGCCCGGACGTGTCACGCGCGCTGATCGCGGAGGAGCTGCGGATCCAGACGGCACAGGTCGCCCGCATCGACGGAGCGGTTGCCGGCACGCCGTTCCTGATCGCGCTGGCGCCCGGCTACCTCGCGTATCTCTGGCAGGAGGGGGTGATGGAGCGGCGCATCGCCGCGCTGTATGGAAGCGACCCGCGTGAGCTGGAGGCCTCGGCGAACATCATGGTCCTGCGAGGCGCGGCCCGGACGGTCGACGCGGCGCGTGCGGCCCTGATCGAGGTGCGTGACACGCCGGTTCCCGAGAAGCCGGCCGAGCGGCGACCACTGCGTGTCTGGGTGCGCAGCATCTACGCGCTGCTGATCTTCGGCGGCTTCATGTCGGCGCCGTCCGAGGAGGCCGACAAGGGAAGCCCGTGGCGCATGAAGGCGGTGGTCGGGTTCCTGATCGGCGGCGCGATCTGGGCGATCACCTGGATCCTCCCCGTCAGTTTCATGATCGCGATGGCGTGGGGCTGCGAGACCCACGCACGCGGCCTCGGGCATCGCACCATGACCTTCTACGGCGGCGACGGCGCGATCGCCGAAGCCGCGAGCGCCTCCGGCGGCGAGGACACCGGCCGCACGCGGCGCGACGTGCTCCGCGCCGGACTGCTCGCGCTCTCGATCGCCGTCCCGATCGGGTTCGTCGCGTACGCCGACCACGTGCGCCAGACCACCGGCGTCAACTGGCTGGGAGCGCTGGGTGCGCTCGTGGCTGCGTCGGTGGTCATCGCGACCACCGTCGTCGCGCGCCGCCGCTAGACCGGCGGGCGGGTCCCCGGTAGTTCAGCGTCGTGTGCGCAGCTTGATGGTGGTGGCGGGCCCGACGTGTGAGAGGCCGCGTACGGCGGCGACCTTGATCGTCCCGGTGGTGCGACGTGCGACGCCGGTGACCTTGAGCGTGCGGTGCCCGGCGCTCGTGCCCAGGGCCAGGGCGCGGCCGTCGCTCAGTCGGATGCTTGCGCGATAGCTCTGGACCGTCCCGGCGGACCTCCACGTGATTCGCAGGGTGGTCCCGCGTCGCGTGACGTGCAATCGCCTGGGTCTGGCGATCGGTGGCGGGCCGCCGGTGTAGTGGGCGACGGTGATGGTCGCTCGCGGTCGGTGGTCCTGAGTGACGACGGCGAGGATGCGCCTGGAGGTCGCCCTCACGTCGACCGGGGTGAATCGCAGCGAGCCGGCTGCCGCGTGGGCGGTGCCGATGGTGTGCGCCCCGTCGCCGGCCTGCTCGACGAAGCGGACCTGCTGTCCGGCTGCGGGTGCGACGTGGTAGGTCAGCACGCGTGCTGCGCCGCGTCCCTTCACGGTCGCACGGACCTGCGGCGTCGGCAGTCCGTGCGAGGTCTTGATGTCGGTGATCGGCGTCGAGGCCGGGTCGGGTGTGATCGTCCACCGCCCGGCGGCCGGGTGATTGATCAGGAAGTAGGCGGTCCTCGGTGTCCGGGGAACTGAAGATCACGTCGTTGCCGTTGCGGACCGGTGAGCCGGACGGGGCACTGTGGAGCGTCCTGCCGCCGGGCCCGGCGAGGGTCAGCGAAGGCGGAGCGCTCGCACCGCTGACCGCGAGGACCGCGACCTTCTCATCGGCGGGGACCGTGATGGATCTCGCGCCGCCGGTCTGCGCGATCGCCGCGCCCTTGGGCAGCGAGCGGAACTGTGCGATATCGCAGGAGTCGAGCATGACGGTGGTGTGCTGCAGCACGCTGACGATGTTCGGCAGCACGCCGTCGAAGTGCACTCCCGCGCCCGCGTGGGTGAAGCCGAAGTCCGCGCAGAACCCGATTCCGCGGTCGGAGAGGACGGCCTCGCCGCCGATGCAACCCAGGCCGTCGATGCAGCCGTTCGCGTCGCCGTCGAACTGGAAGTGCGGGTAGAGGAACTGCGCGGCGATGTCGGCGTTGAGGGAGAACGGGCCGAAGTCGAAGTCGATGCCTCCGCCGAACTTCACGTATCCGGTGCCGTCCACGTGGAAGAACACGTGGGCGAGCGGGATGCACACAAGCTTTCCGTCACCGTTGACGTCGAGTGAGACCGGGCCCGGCGCGAAGTGCATGTGCAGGTTCCCGGTCACGCCGACCGCGGGGCAACCGCCGCCGACGCTGACACCGGCGGCGACGGTCACCGTCCCGTCGAGCTCGGTGGGATTGACGGAAAAGCCGGCGCCGACCTCGGTGAGGAACACGCCCGGGCCGACGCCCACACCCGTGCCGGCACCCGCCTTCCAGTCGAGTCGGAGCTTGTTGAAGCGGCCGCGCAGAAAGCCCAGCTCGCCGCTGATCGAGTCGCCCGACGGCGGGAAGATCACCTCGCCGCCGCCGATCTCCTCACCTGTCGCGGCGGAGTAGTGGAAGAACATGTTGTGCAGGTCGATCCCGGCGAGCCAGACGTCGGGCGCCTTCACGTCAAGGGCGGTCAGCGTGCCCGCGCCGTGCGGGTTGTCCGCGTGCAGGGTCGCCTCGCCCGTCAGGCCCTTTCCGGTGATCGGGTCGGTGAACACGCTCGGCAGGCCGACGTGCACCGGGAGGTCGGTGCCCTGGGGAGTGAGGATCACATCGACATGCCCTTCGAGCGGAAGCGAGCTGATCCCTGGGAGCGGGACCGCTCGCGTGAGGTTGAACCCGGTGAGCTTCACGCCGTTCTTTGCGTACGGGAGCTTGGCGACGAGCTTGCCCTGCTGGAGCGTGACCGAGCCGTACCTGACGGTGGCGTACGAGGACACGATCTCCTTGAGTGCAGGCAGGAAGACGAGCGACGCACCCGGCCCGGGCGTCATGTCGAGGCCGTTGACGCGAACGGTGCCCGTGGCGACATGCGGGAACAGGCTGGTCAGCACCTTCTTCTGCGCCGGTGTCAGCGTCGGAGCCGCCTGCGCAGGCGACGAGGCTGCGTGAGCTGCGGACGCGCGCACCGTGGATGTCAGACCCGCGGCCTGGTCGACGAGCGCCTGCTCGCGCGCCGGGATCGGGTGCGCGCCATCGGTGAGCGTGAAGCACCCGATCGCGTCAACCACGCCATAGGTGATCTCGTCGCATGTGTTCGCCGGTCCGCCCCCGCCAGGGTTCGCTGCGACCTTCGGGCCGCCCGAGCACAGATAGACCTGGGCGGCGGACAGCTTCAGCGTCGTCGTCGCGCTGGCGCGTGCCGTGCGTCCCCCAACGCGGAACGGCAGCGCGGCGCTCGTCGTCGCGCCGGCCGAGTCCACGACCGAGACGATCGCCGTCCCGGTCCCCGCCCTGGAGATCGGCACTTCGACGAGCGGCGTCTGCCCGCCGCAGGTCGCGTCGGTCTTGCCGTCCCCGTTGACATCCCACCGAAAGACGCTCACAGCTGAGCCCGGGAGACGGGATGCTGAGGCGTCGAGCACCAGCGGCCGGCGACCCGCGATCCCCCCGGTGCGCTGCGACAGCGAGGCTCGCGCAGGCACGTACGTGGTGCCCGGCAGCGGCGTCGGCGGCGTCGTCGTCGTCGGTGGCGGCGTCTGCGTCGCGGGCGGCGCGACGAATGACGTGTACACCTGGCCGCCGGCAGTCCACACCGCCGCGCCACCGTGGTCGCCCGCCGCCGAGGTGCGGAGCGCGTTGTAGGTCGGTTGGCCCGAGACGACCGTGTCCGCCGGGCTCCACGACGCCCCATCGGCCGAGGTCGCATGGAACAACAGCCCGGTGGAGTCGTGCCAGAACGCGTGCAGCTCACCCGCGGCGTCCTCGGTCAGCGAGGCGGACGGGACATCCGCCGACCCGGTTCCCGGAACATCGACCGGAGCGCCGAAACCAGATCCCGTCCACCTGCGGATGCTCAGCCGCACCTGCCCGGCCGCCGCGTTCTTTCCCGCCAGGAGGAACAGCCCCGAGGGCCCGCTCGCCAGATGACCCCACGAGCCTGTCCCGATCGCCTGGAACGGCGACCAGGAGGCCGCGGTGTTCGGGTTGCCCGTTGACGTCGCAGCGAACCCGAGTGTCGTCTCGTCAGCGGACGTCGAGACCGCGACGACCGTCGAACCGGCGGCGGCGATCGAGCCGAAGTAGATGTAGTTCGTGCCGAGCGACGCACTGCTCGCCGGGACGCCCGCACCCGGCGTCATGATCTGCGCCGCCACCGGCGAGGTGGCCGAGGTGATGCCTGCGAACTTCCCTCCGGGGATCGCCGCGAGCTCCCCGGGGCTCAGGTCTCCGATCTCCTCGGGCGGCCCGAACGACGCGCCATGATCGGTCGATGCGTACAGCACATCACGGTTCTGCGGAAGGCCATAGCGGTAGCTGATGATCCGGATCGTCGGGCCGTCCGCGAACACCGCCGGACGGGTCACCGAACCGCCGCCGGGGGTCAGCGTCACGCTCTGCGAACACGCACTCCCACCACGCGGAACGCGGCAGAAATGCAGTGTCGGGCTGAGCACCTCAGGCCCGTTCCAGACGACATCGGCGGTCCCGTCCGCCTCAACCGTGACGTCCGGCAGGCCGCCCGCCCCGAGCGACATCGGCGCCGCTGCCGCCGACCCCGGCAGCACCACGGCCACGCCCACAACCAGTACCGCCACGATCACCCGCCCGCGCACACGACGAAACGTATCGGCGGATCCCGTGCCAGTCCAACGGGGCGGTCGTGCGGTCATTAGTCGGCGCAAAGCTCCCCGCGAGACCCTTGTCCGACATGGGCGTCCTGATGAACATCCGCACGCTCCTGGGCGAGCAGCCGACCACGACACCCGACCCCGCGGGGCCGAGCGACACGCCGGTCGACCCTGACGACTTCACGCAACTGGTCGGCGCCAGCCTCGACGAACTGCCGCTCGAGTACCTCAACGTGCTGGACCACGTCCCAGTCCTCGTCGCCGACGACGGCATGGCGGTCGGCGCGTACGGCCTCTACCACGGAGCAGGTCTCGCGCACCCGGACACCCCGGCGCAGATCGTCATCTATCGCGACACCCTGATCCGCGACTTCGGGGAAGACCCGGAGCGGCTCGCAGCCGAGATCCGGCGGACCGTGCGCCACGAACTCGCGCATCACCTCGGCTACGGCGAGACCGGCGTCCGCAGGCTCGGGCTCTGACGCCGGCACTCGATGCGGAGTGCGCCGCCGGCTAGAGGCCGAGCCTGGAGCGAGTGGTCTTGAACGTCCAGGTGTGAGTGATCGTGCGCAAGGACTCCGCCGGCAGGCGGCGGTCGGTCTCGATCGTCACCGACGCCTTGTAGGTCGTGTTCTTCTTGAGCGGGTGCACGGGCAGCAGCCATCCGTTGCCGGAGCCGACGTAGCCGCCGATCGTCGAGTCGTCGATGACCTTGACCTTGACGCTGCTCCCCGACGCGGTCTTCAGCGACCCGGAGGTCAGCTTCCACAGCGGTGCCAGTTCAGCGGGGGGAGGCTCGGGGAACGTGATGTTGCCCCATTCGTCGAAGGTCGCCTCGCCGGAGTCCTGCGGGATCGCACGCTCGTCGGTGTACGACCAGACGTACAGGTAGGGCCCTGTTCGGCGGCCGCCACGGATTCCGACCTTCTCCTGCGGAACGAACGGTGACTCCATGGCGAACTGCGAGAACGGGGTGCGTCCGCCGTCGCGGGGCAGCGTGAAGACGTGATCCTGCTGCACCGCGGGCGGGGTTACCTCTTCAGCTCTCAGAATCCCGGGCCAGCTCGTCAGGCACGAATAACCGGATGCGTCCGACGCGCCCGCGACGCGCAGCCGCGGATGGTAGGTCTGCGAGAGGTGGATCGGAGCGTTGATCCACGGGTTGCCGGTTCGCCAGCCGCCAAGCCCGCCGCTCAGGACCGAGTTGGTTCCTGCCCAGTTTCCGGCCTTGGAGTACCCCCTGCTGCCACGGGGCTCCGGGTGCTGGACGCGACCGTTGATCTTCATCCAGTGGTTGTGCTTGGCGCACATGCCCGACCACGACGCGTTCAGCTGCACCTGCGAGTACATGCCGAGCTTGGCGCGCTCGGCGTTGAGCTTGGCGATGATCTTGCTTCCGGTCAGCGGAGCGCCGGCACCGGCCGGCGCGGCCACCGCGAGGACGGCGACGGAGCAGATGGCAAGAACTCCGCAAAGCCGTGCGCCCCAGGCTGGAGCGAACCGCACTTCCGCCCCCGCTGCGAGCATTCGGAGCGGGGGAGCGAGACGCCTGCTGGACCTCATGTGATCCCTTCCGTGGGGCGCGCGTGGACGCGCAGTGTGTCACGGACCGCAAAGGCCCGCAGGTCGAGAGCGGACGCGAACCACACGACACGGCCTCCGCGCCACTCCACCACCGGACAGACGATCTGTCCGCGGGCGAATTCGCGCGGAGCACGTGCCCGTCGGCCCACCGGGATCGCTTAGGCATCCCTCGTCTCCGTGATCTCGACGATGCAGCCGGCGATGTCCGGGGGGCGTGGCACAAAGCCTGTGAGCTCCGCGCTCGACATGGCGTGTCGAAGAACGCCAGGAACGTGACCCGGGCAGCGTCGCCGTCCTCCGCCGTCGCCCGCCGCAGGCGAAGCGCCACCTCGAGAGGGCCGAGGATCTCGAGGGTGGACGTGGAGCGACGGCTCGTCGCCGGGGCGGCCGAGCATCTCAACCGCCCCCCGGCCGGCCGGTCCAAGTCGGGGCGGCCGGATTTGAACCGGCGACCCCCTGCTCCCAAAGCAGGTGCGCTACCAAGCTGCGCCACGCCCCGATTGCGAGAACTGTACGGACCGCGACGCGAACTACGGATGAGAAGGGCCCGACTCCCGGGCAGACTCGGTTCATGACCCTGATCTGGTTCGTCGTCTGGCTGATCGCCAACAACGTCGGCGGGCACGAGCCGCTCATCGCTGACCCGGTCAATGCCTGGCTCGGGACGCTGATCCTGGCGATCGCGTTGGATCTCGGCGGCGCGCACGCACGCAAGCGCTGACCGACCGCTACCGTGCCCGCCCCATGGCCGATGTCCAGCCCCTCAGGGCGCTCCACTACGACCTCGCCGCCGTCGGCTCGCTCGACGCGGTCTGCTCGCCGCCGTACGACGTCATCGACCCGGAACAGCGAGCGGCGCTCGCCGCGCGCTCGCCGTTCAACGTCGTGCGGATCGACCTGCCCGAGCCTTCGGAGCCGGGCGGCGACCCGTACGCAAGCGCGGGAGCGCAGCTCGCCGCGTGGCGGGACGCGGGCGCGGTCGTCCGCGACGACGAGCCCGCGATCTGGGCGCTCACGCAGGAGTACACCGGGCCCGATGGCGCCGTCCGGACGCGCAACGGGTTCCTCGCCCGCGTACGCGTCGAGGAGTACGGCGCCGGGCGGATCCGTCCGCACGAGCGCACGCACCCGGGCCCGAAGGAGGATCGCCTGCGGCTCACGCGCGCAACGCAGGCGAACCTGTCGCCCATCTTCTCGCTCTACGGCGACCCGGCCGGGGCCGCATGGACCGCGCTCGCCCCGCACGTGGCTGCCGACACCGCGTTCGGCGAGCAGACCGATCCCGAAGGCACGCGCAACCGCCTCTGGCGCATCGCCGACCCTGGAGCGATCGAGGCCGTGCAGGCCGCGCTCTCCCCCGCCGAGCTGCTGATCGCCGACGGCCACCACCGCTATGAGACCGCTCGTGTCTACGCGGACGAGATCGGCGGCGAGGGTGAGCACCGCTACGTGCTCATGCACCTCGTGGCGCTCGAGGACCCCGGACTCATGGTCTTCCCGACGCACAGGCTGGTCGGCGGGCTCGCCGGCGACGACGCACGCCGCGAGGCGCTCGCCTCCACGCTCCGCGACTGCTTCGACATCACGGAGCTGAGCTCCGACGAGGAGCTGCCGCCGGGCTCCGCCGCCGACCCGCGGGCACCGCTGCAGCTCGGCTACCTGGACACCGACGGCATGCCGCTGCGGCTGACGCTCAAGGACCAGGCGATCGCGGACCGCGCGCTCTCGGAGTTCCCCGAGCCCTACCGCCACCTCGACACGGCGATCGTCGAGGCGCTCATCCTCCAGGGCCCGCTGGGCCTGACCGAGGACGACATCTCGCACTTCCGCGGGCTCGGCTACTCCCGCAGCGACGCCGAGGCGATCGAGGCGGTGCGCTCCGGCGGCGTACGACGCCGCCTTCTTCCTTCCCGGCGCGAGCGTCGAGCAGATCGGCGAGATCGCGGCGGCCGGCGTGAACATGCCGCCGAAGTCCACGTTCTTCGTGCCGAAGGTGCCCACCGGGCTGCTGTTCAACGCGTTGTCATAATCGAGGGACGATGAAGAAGGCCACAGCAACCCGCCAAACCGGCTATCGCCACACGGTCAGCATCCGTCAGCACGAGCTGACCTGCGACGAGCCGGCCGAGAAGGGCGGGACCGATGAGGGGCCGAGCCCCCAGGAACTGCTCGCCGCGAGCCTCGCGAGCTGCGTGGCGATCACGATCGAGATGTACGCGACGAGGAAGGACTGGGACGTCGGGACGATGGAGGTCGAGTGTGCCTTCACGCCCTCCGAGCGCGGCGCACCCACACGCTTCGAGCTCGATTCTGCGCCTCCCCGACCACCTCACCGATGAGCAGGCCGATCGTCTGAAGGTGATCGCGGCCAAGTGCCCGGTCCACCGGACGCTCGAGGGCGAGGTCATGTTCGACGAGCGTGTCGAGCGCGTCTCGCTCGCGAGCTGAGCTCGCGCAGGCGCTCCGGCCCGTCCTCCTCGATCCCGAGGAGGCGGCGGCGCTCGACGTCCACGGCCGGATCGACGCAGCGGTTCTCGTCCCGCTCTACTGGACGCCCGCCGGCGACGACGGCGCAGGCGGGCTGGGCGTCGTCCTGACGAAGCGCCGCGACGATCTGCGGCGCCACGCCGGCGAGATCTCGTTCCCCGGCGGGCGTCAGGACATCGACGAGGACGACCTGCGCGAGACCGCGCTGCGCGAGGCACGTGAGGAGATCGGGCTTCCGTCCGAGGCCGTCGACCTGATCGGAGCGCTGCAGCCGACGCCGACGATCGCGACGAACTACTCCGTCTATCCGTTCGTCGGCCTGATCGAGCCCGGCCACGAATGGGCGCCGAGCGCCTTCGAGGTCGAGCTCGTGCTGGAGCTTCCGCTGGCCGACCTGCGCGCGGGCTACGACCGCCGCCGCCTGCTGCGCCGCGGCGTGCCGTTCCGCACCGACACGTACGTCGTCGGCGAGCACCTCGTCTGGGGCGCGACGGCGCGGATCCTCGCCGATCTGCTCGAGCGCGTGGACGCAGCCGGCCTCGCGTAGGTGGCACGCTCAGCACGTCGGTTCTGGAACACTGCCGCGATGCTCAAACTCGTTTCAGCCGCCCTCTGCGCCGCGATCCTCGTCGCAGCCGCCGGCTGCGGATCCAGCAACGACTCGTCCAGCGCGAGCAAGGCGGCGACCACCGCCGCCGCCACGACCCCGCTGCCCACGCCGAAGTCGACCACGACGACGAAGTCGGACCCCAAGGCGCTCCTCGCGGCGCACAAGGCGTTCCTCAAGCGCGTCAACCCGATCTGCGAGGACTACAACCGCACGGCCCAGTCGGTGCAGAAGGAGTTGCGGGCCGCCGAGAAGCAGGCCGGCCGCGCGGTCGGGAACGTCGACACGTATGCAGCGCCGCTGAAGCGCGCGACGGCCGCAGCCCAGCTCGCGAGCAAGCGCTTCGCCGAGGCCAAGCCGCCCGCCGCCGAGGTCCAGACGGCCGCGCTCATCGGCCGGGCGCTGAAGGCGCAGGCGAAGGGCAACGAGTTGCTGCTGCAGGCCGCCCGCTCGGACGACCCCCAGGCTTTCGGCGTGGCGACCGCAGGCGCTGCAGCAGGTGACCCCGCAGCTCCAGTCGCTGATGCGCGACTACGGGATGACCGTCTGCGGCGCCGCGGGCTAGGCGTCGAGCTCAGCCGGCGACACGACGCGGCCCGGCGAGCAGTCCGCCGATCGCCGCGTGCACCTGCTCGAGCCAGGCCGCGCGGTCGCCGCGCGGGTCGGCATCGATGAGCGCGAACGGGATCTCGTTCGTGCTGCGGGCGTGTTCCATCTCGGCCACGCCGGCGGCGAGGATCTGCGGCGCGACCGTGCCGGCGGCCTCGAACACGACCCCGCGGACGGTCGTGTCGGTCGTCTTCTCGAGCATCATCCGAAGGCGTGAGCCGTGCAGCGCCGCGACCTTCTCCGGATCGCCTGCGGCTGTGCCGAGGAGCCAGAGCACGATCGTCACGTTCTCCAGCGCGTAGCGCAGCGTGCCGATGACGTCCGGCGTCCCGATCCAGCACTCGGCTCCGGCCGCCTCGATCGCGGCGCGGCCCGCTTCGGTGCGCGTCACGATCCGGACGGCGTGACCCTCCGCGACGAGGTCCCGAGCGAGGTCAAGGCCGCGGCAGCCACCGCCGACGATCAGCGTCCTCATTCGCCGAGCACCCGGCTGCTCGAGCTCCTCGCGCGTGAGCGGCGGAAGGCCCTTCTTCGCGCGACGGGTGTTCTTCAGCTCGAGCATCTGCTCGATGTCCTCCTCGGCCAGGGCGTCATCACGCCGGGCGGCGCTGGCGGCGAGATCCGCCTGCACCTCGGCCCGCAGCCCGCTCTCCGTCAGCTCGGCGTCGCCGCGCGCGCGACGGCGGCGGTTGACGGCCTCGGTCATCTGGGCGAGGTCGTCGATCTCGTTCTCGTACTCGACCTCCGCGGACCTGCGTCGGCCGCCAGTCGACCTGGTCGACCCCGGACCCCGGGTAGAAGATCCCGAGCAGGATCACGCCGATGAAGAGGCCGCCGAAGAGCACGACCATCGTGATGACGAGCGGGTCCACAGGGCCAGCCTACGGCGCGGCCGCCTGCGGTAGCGTCGCCCGGCGTGAACGAGCCCACCTCCCCCCTTGCGATCTCGCAAGCCGCCTGGCGGGACGGCCGGCTGTCGTATCCGTGCGCGGCCGACGGCACACCGGTCTGGCCCCCGCGGATCGCTGAGCCGGGGACCGGCGCGCCGCTCACCTGGCGCGACAGCGCGGGTCTCGGGACCGTCTACGCGACCACGGCGCTGCACACGCGCGACGCGCCACCACGGAACGTCGCGCTGATCGATCTGGACGAGGGCTTTCGCATCATGAGCCGGGTCGAAGGGCTGCCCGGCGACGGCATCCCGATCGGCCTGCGGGTGCGCGTGCGGTTCACGGAGCCGGACCCGGAGACCGGTGCACGGCTGCCGCTCTTCGCCCCGGCGGAGGAGCAGGCGTGACCGCCTCGTTGCGCGCGAGCGCCGCGATCGTCGGCGCCGCCGAGTCGGAGATCGGCGCCGCCGCCGAGGGAACGCGGCCGATCGACCTGATGGCCCAGGCCTCGCTGCGCGCGCTCACGGATGCGGGCCTGACCCCGTCCGATGTCGACGGCGTCTTCGCCGCGACGACCCAGCTCCCGATGGCGCCGCTGAACCTCGCGCTCGAACTCGGCATCGAGGCACGCTACTCCGACGCGACGAACGTCGGCGGCTCGTCGTTCATGTTCCACCTCGGCCACGCGCGCGCCGCGATCGCCGCCGGCCTGTGCGATGTCGCGCTGATCGCCTACGGGAGCACGCAGCGACTCGTCGGCCGCTCGAGCGCGAGCGTCCAGGAGCTCGACCCGTGGGAGGCGCCGTTCCGCCCGGCGATGCCCGTGACCGCCTACGCGCTCGCCGCGTCGCGGCACATGCACGAGTTCGGCACCACGCGCGAGCAGCTGGCGAGCGTCGCGGTCGCCGCGCGGTCCTGGGCCGCGATGAATCCCGGCGCCTGGTCCCGCGAGCCGCTCAGCGTCGAGGACGTCCTGGCGAGCCGGATGGTCGCCGACCCGCTGACGCTCCGCGACTGCTGCCTCGTGACCGACGGCGGCGCCGCGATCGTCGTCACGTCCGCCGAGCGCGCGGCTGACGCTGCGGCGCCCGCCGGTCGTCGTGCTCGGGACCGGCGAGGCGCACAGCCATCGGCACATCACCGGGATGCCGTCGCTGACGACGACCGCGGCCACCCGGTCCGGCGCCGCGGCGTTCGCCGAGGCGGGCGTCAGCCCTCAGGAGGTCGATGTCGCTCAGCTGTACGACGCGTTCACGATCACGCCGATCCTGTTCCTCGAGGACCTCGGCTTCTGCGCGAAGGGCGAGGGCGGGCCTTTCGCCGCGTCCGGCGCGATCGCGCCGGACGGCGGTCTCCCGCTGAACACCAACGGCGGCGGGCTCTCCTACACGCACCCGGGCATGTACGGGCTGCACGCGATCGTCGAGGCCGTGCGGCAGCTGCGCGGCGAGTGCGGCGGACCGGCAGGTGCCCGGCTGCGAGGTCGCCGTCGCCCACGGCAACGGCGGCGTCCTTTCCAGCCAGGCGACGGTGGTCCTCGGAAGCGCCGCGACCGCGTAGCGTGCTCTAGGCTCGAAGGATGGATTTCGAGCTGACCGACGAGCAGCGGCTGATCAAGCAGACCGCCGCCGAGTTCACCGACAACGAGATCAGTCCGGTGGCCGGCCTGAACAGCCGCAACCACCATTTCGACACGGATCTCGTCGCGAAGATCGCCGCGCAGGGCTACCTCGGCGCGATCGTGCCGCAGGAGTACGGCGGCGCCGGCCTCGACTACGTCACCTACGGAATCATCGGCGAGCAGATCGGCCGCGGCTGCTCGGGCATGCGGACCGTCATCTCCGTCCAGACCTCACTCGTCTGCTCGACCATTCTCAGGTGGGGCACGGAGGAGCAGAAGCTGCGCTACCTCCCGAAGCTGTGCAGCGGCGAGTGGCTCGGCTGCTTCGGCCTGACCGAGCCGGACACCGGCTCCGGGGCCTCGAACCAGAAGACGCGCGCCGTGAAGAGCGCGGACGGCTGGACGATCAACGGCGCGAAGATGTGGATCTCGCTCGGCAACCACGCCAAGCTCGCGCTGATCTTCGCGCAGACCGACCCGTCGCTCGGGCACAAGGGCCTCGCCTGCTTCCTCGTCGAGACCGATCAGCCGGGCTTCGCGCCGTCGCCGATCGAGGGCAAGATGGGCCTGTGGGCCTCGGACACCGCCTCGATCGCGCTCGACGACGTGCACGCGGGCCCGGACTCGATGCTCGGGGGCGTCGGCGACGGGTTCAAGGTCGCGATGAGCGCGCTCGACTCGGGGCGCTACAGCGTGGCCGCCGGCTGCGTCGGCATCTGCCAGGCGTCCCTCGACGAGTCCGTGCGGTACGCGCAGGAGCGCACCCAGTTCGATCGCCCGATCGCCGGGTTCCAGCTTGTGCAGGCGATGATCGCCGACATGGTCGTGCGCACGCACGCCTCGCGGCTGCTGGTCTTCCAGGCCGGTGCGACGAAGGACGCGGGCCGCCCCAGCACCGTCGAGACCTCGATCTGCAAGTACTACGCCAGCGAGTCCGCGAAGTGGTGCTCCGACGCGGCGATCCAGATCCACGGTGGCGCCGGCTACGTCGACGATCATCCGGTCGAGCGGTTCTATCGCGACGCCCGCGTCACCACGATCTACGAGGGCACGAGCCAGATCCAGCAGCTCATCATCGGCCGTGCGGCGACCGGCATCGACGCCCTCAAGCCGATGGTGATCGAGCGCGACGCGGAGCCTGTGTCGGCGTGAGCGTGGCGGGCGGGCTGCCCGCCGTCATCGGCGTCGCCGGCGCCGGCACGATGGGCGCCGGGATCGCGCAGCTCGCGGCGACGGCCGGCATCCGCACGCTGCTCTTCGACCCGTTGCCGGGCGCGGCGGAACGGGGCGCCGCGCGCGTGCTCGAGGGGCTCGAGGGCGCCAGGGCGCGCGGCAAGCTGTCCGTCGACGAGGTGCGCGCCGCCTGGGAGCGGATCGAGGCCGTCGACGCGATCGCCGGCCTGACGCCCTGCGAGCTCGTGATCGAGGCTGCGCCCGAGGAACCGGAGCTCAAGCACGAGCTCTACACGGAGCTCGCCGCAACGGTCAGCGCCGACTGCATCCTCGCGTCGAACACGTCGTCGATCCCGATCACCGCGCTGGCCGCCGACGTTCCCGGCCCCGAGCGCGTCGTGGGCATGCACTTCTTCAACCCGGCCCCGGTCATGAAGCTCGTCGAGGTGATCGCCGGCGTGAACACGGGCCCGCGCGCGCTCGCGGTCGCGCGCGCCACGGGCGCCGCGATGGGGCGGCGCGTCATCGATGCGAGCGACGGGCCGGGCTTCCTCGTCAACCGCTGCGGCCGCCCGTTCGGTCTCGAGGCGCTGCGCTGCGTCACCGAGGGCATCGCGGAACCGCACGTGGTCGACCGGATCGCGCGCCTCGGCGGGCGTTTTCGCATGGGCCCGTTCGAACTCCAGGACCTCGTGGGCATCGACACGGGGCTCGCGGTGTCCGAGAGCTTCTACGAGCTCAGCTTCGGCGAGCCGCGCTGGCGCCCTTCGCCGCTGAGCGCGCGGATGGTCGCGAGCGGGCGGCATGGCCGCAAGACCGGCCGCGGGTGGTACGCCTATGACGAGGCCGGCGCGATCGTCCGCGAGGCCGATCCGCCGGCGCCCGCGCCCGCGGAGGTGCCGGACGGCGGGATGGTCGTGATCGCCGGCGACCTCCAGATCGCCGACGACCTGCGCGCGCTGGCGATCGATGCCGGCTGGGACGTCCGTGAGCCGGGCGACGCGGCCGGCGAGGTGCCGGACCTCATCGTCGACTGCGGCGGGGCGCCGGGCGACGACCCGTTGCAGGGCGGCCCCGTCGTCCTGCTCTGCGCCGAGGGTTCACTGGCGGCGCTCGACGGCGGGGGCGGCGCGGCCGGCTTCCACGCGATCCCGCCGCTCGTGACGCGGCGGGCTCGTCGAGCTCACGCGGACCACCGGCACGAGCCCGCACAGCGCCGCGCGTGCCGAGAGCTTCTTCGCCGGTCTCGGGCTGCACAGCGCGTGGGTGGGCGATGCGCCCGGGCTCGTGCTCGGGCGGATCGTCTGCCAGCTCGTCAACGAGGCGGCCTTCGCGGTCGGTGAGGGGATCGGATCGTCCGAGGACGTGGATGCGGGCATGGTCCTCGGGCTCAACCATCCGCGCGGACCACTGACCTGGGGCGACGAGATCGGCCTCGACCACGTTCTCACCGTCCTCGACGCGCTCCACGCAGAGCGCGGCGACCCGGCGTACCGCGCCGCGCCGCTGCTGCGCGAGCTCGTGCTGACCGGGCGGCTCGGGGTGCAGACCGGGCACGGCTTCCATGAGCACGCGGACGCCTAGCGCGCCGCGCAGCCTCACGTTCGCGGGCGCTCGCCCGTTCAACCGCCGGTGACCCCGCCCCCGTTCCAGCGCTTTCTCGACGAGCAGCGTGAGCCGGTGTGGCGCTTCCTCGTCGCGTCGGTGGGCCGCGAGCACGCCGACGACTGCTTCCAGGAGACCTTCCTCGCCGCGCTCCGCGCCTACCCGAGGCTGCGCGACGCGGACAACCTGCGGGGCTGGGCGCTGACGATCGCCCACCGCAAGGCGCTCGACCACCACCGCGCCCGGGCGCGGCGGCCCGTTCCCGTGGACGAGGTCCCGGAGCGGGCGGCCGCGAGGCGACGAACCCGGTGACGCGCTCGTCGCGGAGCTCGCCTGGGCGCGTGTGCGCAGGCTTCCGCCGCGCCAGCGGGCGGTCCTCACGCTCCGGTTCGCCGGCGACCTCACGCACGCCCAGGTGGCCGCCGCACTCGGGTGCTCCGAAGAGGCCTCGCGCCAGGCGCAGCGTGACGGCCTCAAGACCCTGCGCCGACACGATGGAGGACGACCGATGACCCAGGCGCTGCCCGCACCCCGCATCGACCCCTCGGACGCCGCGGCCGCCGCGGCCCGCTTCGGCGCGGGCGCCCCGGCCGACGTGCGCTACGCCGTGCTCGACACGCCGGCGGGACGCGTCGTCGCCGCGGCGACCCCGCGCGGTCTCGTGCGGCTCGCATATGAGGACTGGAACGACGGCGTCGACCGGATCGTCGAAGCGCTCGCCGGCAGCCTCTCGCCTCGCATCCTCGAGCAGCCCGCTGCGCTGGATCCCGTGGCACGCGAGCTCGACGAGTACTTCGCCGGCCGCCGCACGACGTTCGATCTCGCGCTCGACTGGTCGCTCTGCACGCCGTTCGCGCGCCGGGTCCTCGGCGCCACCCGGCGCATCCCCTATGGCCAGGTCGCGACGTACGGAGAGGTCGCCGAGCGGGCCGGAAGCCCGGGCGGCTCCCGCGCCGCGGGCAACGCTCTGGGATCGAACCCGATGCCGATCGTCGTGCCCTGCCACCGCGTCGTGCGGGCCGGTGGTGCGCTGGGCGGCTATACCGGAGGGGTTGAGCGGAAGCAGCTGCTGCTCGGGCTCGAACACGCGGCCATCGCACCCTGAAAACCCCTCGATTTGCAGCGTAACCTCGCCGCATGATCCTTCGCCCGCTCCCCCCGGCGGTCGGCATGATCGTGATGATGCTGGCGATCCCCTCGCTCGCCCTCGCGGCCCCGCCGACCGGTGGCAAGACCCCGGACCCGCCCGTGGCGTTCCCCGGCCCCGCGCTTCCCGCGGCGGGGCTCGCCGGGAAGGTCAATGTGCTCCACAACCGGCAGGACTCCTATTCCGTCGTCCTGCGCAGCGGCGTCACGTATCGCCTCCATCTCGCGCTGGCCGGGGACGGCTGTGCGAGCCTCGAGATCTACGCGCCGACCGCCCAGGGCTTCAGCGCGCCGGCCGTCGACCACACCGGATGCTCGGGCTACGGGCTGTTCACCCCGGGCCCCGGTCAGGGTGGGACGTACAGCCTGCTCGTCACCGCTCCGCGCGGCGTGCGGGGAGCCCAGCGGTACCACCTCCAGGTCGGTCGCGCGCTCGCCGACGACATCGCGCCGGGCAGGAGCATCGGCGCCGTCGCCCGGATCCGCGGGCGACTCGACGGCAAGCGGCTCGACGTCGTCGACCTCTATTGCTTCGAGGTCCCGCGCCGCAGCGAGGTCCGGCTGCGCGTGGAGGCTCCCGTCGAGCTCGGACTCAGCATCCGCGACCATCGCGGGACGGTGGTCGCCGGTGACGACGGCTCGGGCCAGGTTCGTCGCACGCTGCCGCCCGGGCGTTACTACGCCGCGGTCCTCGCCTTCGCCAACCAGCAGGTGCGCTACACGCTCCTTCGCCTGCGGTAGGACACGCGCCCGGCGCCGGGCGGCAGGTAGCGTGTCGGCGCGAATGCCCAGGGCCGATCGACAGCGCGTCATCGACATCGACGATCCCGACGACCCGGGCACGGTGTGGCGGTTCGACCTGCGGTTCATGCGCTCGAACTACCACTGCATCTGGGGGCAGGGCTGTCGCTCCGTCCGCGGGAACGATTCCTCGCAGGGCTGCTGCAGCCACGGCGTCTACGTCGAGGGCTCAGGCTGGGACGCAGCCGAGCGCGGCGAGGCGACCGAGGTGGACGCACGTGCGCGCATGCTGACCCCCGACGAGTGGCAGAACCACGCCGTCGCCGCGCGTCTGGGTGGCTGGAGCCGCGAGCGCGAGCGCGGCAGCGTTCACACGCGCGTCCACGCCGGAGCGTGCATCTTCTTCAACCGCGACGGACATCCGAACGGTCCCGGGTGCGCGCTGCACCAGGCGGCCCTCCGGCGCGGAGAGGACCCGCGCGACTGGAAGCCACGCGCCTGCTGGACGGTTCCGCTCCATGTCGAACACGACGAGGACGCGTCGCGCTGGACCGTGCGCGCCGTCCGCCGCAGCGACTGGGGCTCCCCCGGCGCGATCGACTGGTGGTGCACGTCATCCGCGATCGCGCACACCGCCGATCGACCCGTGTGGCAGACGATGGAGCCCGAGCTGCGTCGCACCTGCGGCGACGGGGTCTACGAACTGCTGGCGGCAGCCTGCGGCGCCGCGGCCTGACTCAGTCCTTGCCGGGCTGCGGGAACTGCGTGCGCAGGAACATGTCCCACATGCCGTCCGTCATGAGCGAGCGCTGCGCGACGAGCATGTGGGCGCTCGGCGTGACGCGGTAGCGGATCTTCGGGCGCCTGGTGGTGATCGCGCGCTCGATCGTCTTGGCGACGTCCTCGGGGCCGCCGCCGAGCTTCGCCAGCGGGCCTTTCTCATAGACGTCGTGCGTCGCCTCGGCGACGTTGGCGTTGAAGGCGTCGTACGGCCCGTCATCCGCCGCCGCATCGTCCCCCATCGACGCGACCGCCGCGTCGCCGAATCCCGTGCGAATGAGGCCGGGCTGGATCACGACGACGTCGATGCCGAAGGCCTTCACCTCGAAGCGCAGCGCGTCGCTGATCGCCTCCAGCGCGTACTTGGTCGCGTGGTAGAAGCCGCCACCGGGGAAGGTGAAGTTCGCGCCCATCGAGCTGACGTTCACGATCTTCCCGAACTGCTGGGCGCGCATCGCGGGCAGCACAAGCTGCGTCAGGCGAACGAGCCCGAAGACGTTCGTCTCGAACTGCTGCCGGACCTCGTCGATGCCGACGGACTCGATGGCCCCCGACTGGGAGTAGCCGGCGTTGTTGATGAGCACTCCGACCGCGCCGTGCTCGGCCTCGATCGTCGCGACCGCGGCCGCCATCGACTCCTCGTCGTTCACGTCGAGCGCGAGCGTGCGGCAGCCGGCGGCCTCGAGGTCGGCGATCGCCTCCGGCTTGCGCGCCGTGGCGTACACCGTCCAGTCGCGCTCGGCGAGCCGCTGCGCGGTGGCACGGCCGATGCCCGACGAGCACCCGGTGACGAGGACGGCCTTGGACGGGGTCTCAGGAGCTGGCGACATGCACGCAACTTGAACAAGTTGGACGTCATTTGTCAAGTCGTCTGCGTCCCGGTACGATCGCCGCGTGGACACGAGCGGCGCCCGCACGACGACGACGGCCCGCGGCGACGCGGCCCGCGAGGCCATCCTCGATGCGGCGTTCGTCCGCTTCTCCGGATACGGCCTGCGGCGAACCTCGATGGAGGACATCGCCCGCGAGGCGCGCGTGTCACGCGCCTCGATCTACTTCCACTTCGGTTCCAAGGACCAGGTCTTCCGCGCTCTCGCACAGCGCCTGCACGACCAGAACCTCGCGGCGATGCGCGCCGCCGCGACCGCTGACGGCGCGGTCGAGGGCCGGATCCGGGGCGCGCTCGAGGCCCGGCTCGGCAGCTTCGTCGAGCTCACGCACAGCTCCCCCCACGGCGACGAGCTGCTGGACGAGCACAACCGCGTCTGCGGCGACATCGCCGCCGCCTCGCGCGACGTGGCGCTGAAGATCCTCCGCGGGCTCGTCCGCGACGCCACCGCGGCCCGCGAGCTCGACCCTGCCGGCGTCGGGCTCTCCCCCACCACCGCCGCCGCCATCCTGCTCGACTGCGCCGAGGCCGCGAAGACCGAGCCGGCGGTCGCGCCGCGGGCGTTCCGTCGCCGGCTCGAGCAGATCGTGCGCACGCTGGTCGCCGGGATGCGGCCGCAGGCCGCCCAGGCGGGCGGGGACTCCGTCTCCTAGTAGCCTCGGCATCCGGTATGGCAGAGCCACAGAAGCACCTTGACCCTCTCAGCGCGCTCGACGCGGCGTTCCTCTTCCAGGAGCGGCCGAACGCCCAGATGCACATCGGCGGGGTCGCGATCTTCCAGGGCCCGCCGCCGGACTGGGACGAGTTCCTCGAGCACGTGCGGGTCCGCCTGGACCGCGTGCCGCGCTACCGCCAGAAGCTCGCGGAGCCGCCGTTCGGCCTCGGGCGCCGGCGCTGGATCGACGATCCGAGCTTCAACCTCGAGTACCACGTGCTCCACAAGGCGCTCCCGAGCCCGGGCGACGAGTCCGCGCTGCGGCGCCTCGTCGCGCGCATCTACTCGCAGCGACTCGACCGTGCGAAGCCGCTGTGGGAGCTGCTGCTGATCGAGGGGCTCCAGGACGACCGCTTCGCGATCCTGACGAAGACGCATCACAGCGTCGTCGACGGGATCAGCGGCATGGACATCACCGCCGCGCTGTTCGACGTCACGGCCACGACCTCCGCTCCCGGCGGCGGCTCTCGCAGCTGGGTCGCCCAGCCCGAGCCGAGCCAGGCCGAGCTGGCGGCGATGTCGGTCAACGGCACGCTGCGGGATCTCGGCGAGCTGCCGCTGCGAGCTGCCGGCGCCCTCGGCGACCGCCTGCGCCTGCGCCGCGCGGTGCAGGGGGTCGGCGAGACGGCGAT
Organism: uncultured Actinomycetes bacterium; assembly: GCA_963805615.1. Taxonomy (GTDB): domain Bacteria; phylum Actinomycetota; class Thermoleophilia; order Solirubrobacterales; family Solirubrobacteraceae; genus F1-60-MAGs163. Next base: position 200,678 of record CAWDUW010000001.1, read on the forward strand.
GACGGTCCTGCGCCCCGCGCCACCGTCGCCGCTCAACGTCGAGATCGGCCCGCACCGGCGCGTCGCGTTCGTGCGCACGCAGCTCGATGACTTCAAGCGCGTCAAGAACGTCTTCGGCGGGACGGTCAACGACGTCGTCCTGGCCGTCGCCGCCGGCGCGATCCGCCAGTGGATGCACGCGCGCGGCCTGAAGACCGAAGGCGTCGAGCTGCGCGCCGGCGTTCCCGTGTCCACGCGCGTCAGCGAGGAGCATGGGGACCTCGGCAACCGCCTGACGCAGCTCATCGCGCCGCTGCCGGTCGGCATCCCGGACCCCATCATCCGGCTGCGGACGATCCAGGACGCGATGACGGGCCTGAAGGAGACCCGCCAGGCGCTCGGCGCCGAGATCATCGCGGGCGCGCAGGACTTCGCGCCGCCGACCATCCTCGCCCAGTCCACGCGCCTGAGCTTCTCCACCCGCGCGTACAACGTGCTGCTCACGAACATCCCCGGGCCGCAGCTGCCGCTCTATCTGTTGGGCCGGCAGCTCGACGAGATCTACCCGCTCGCGTTCCTCGCGGGCGACCGTGCCGCGGCGATCGCCGTGACGTCCTACAACGGCATCGCGGGCTTCGGCCTGATCGGCGACTACGACGAGCTCGCCGACATCGACGTGCTCGCCGAGGGCTTCACCGCGTCGCTCGCCGAGTACGTCGCGCCTCGCCGACCGGCGGGCGCGTCGTGGCCGCACGAGCCGCCGCGCGCCGAAGAAGCAGGCACTGGCGAAGAAGGGCCGGTAGCTTCCGGCGGCATGCAGGCCGTCGCCTTCCAAGGTCCAGAGCAGGTCGAGCTCGTCGAGAAGCCCGATCCGCAGCTCCTCGCGCCGGATGACGCCATCGTTCGCGTGCTGGCGACCGGTGTCTGCGGATCCGATCTGCACATCTACCACGGGCGCGTGAAGATCGAGCCCGGGTTCACGATCGGGCACGAGTTCGTCGGCGAGGTCATCGCCGCCGGCGACGCCGTCACGAGCGCGGCGGTGGGCGACCGCGTCCTGGGCTGCTTCCAGGTCGCGTGCGGCACCTGCTGGTTCTGCCGGCGCTCCCTGTTCCACAAGTGCGAGCATTCGCGCACCTTCGGCCATGGCAGCGGGCTCGGCGACCTGCAGGGCACGCAGGCCGAGCTCGCACTGGTCCCCTACGCGAACCTCGCGCTGCGGCGCGTCCCGGAGGGCCTGTCCGACGATGTCGCGCTGTTCGCCGGCGACGTCATGGGCACCGGGTACCACGCGGTCGTCGACAGTGGCGTCACCCCGGGTGACACCGTCGCCGTGCTCGGTCTCGGCCCCGTCGGGCTCTGCGCCGTGCAGTGCGCCGTCCTCGCCGGCGCGGCGCGGGTGCTCGCGATCGACACGGTCGAGCAGCGGCTCGAGATGGCGGCGGCGTTCGGAGCGCAGGCGGTCCACCTGACCGAGCAGGATCCGCGCGCCGCCGCGAAGGCCGCGACATCGGGGCGCGGCGTCGACGTCGCCATCGATTGCGTCGGCGACCCGCGCGCGCTCGAGCTCGCGATCCGGCTCGCGCGGATGTGCGGCACCGTGCAGTGCGTCGGCGTCTACGCCGAGCGCGCCGAGGTCCACATGGGGCTCGCCTGGATCAAGGCGCTGACGATCCGCACCGGGCACGCCAACGTCATCAGGCATCTCGACCCCGTGCTCGAGCTGCTCGGCACGGGCCGGCTCGATCCCTCCCCGCTCGTGACGGCGCACATGCCCCTCAGCGAGGCGCCCGAGGCCTATCGCAGGTACGCGGCCCGCGAGGCCCTCAAGATCGTGCTCGTCCCGTAGCCCCGTAGGCGGGCGGTCAGAACGAAACGCCGTCGCGGCACGCTCTGAGCGCCTTGCCGCGGCGGTGGGCGGCGCAGCGCCGATCGGTCCGCAGCCCCGCGAACACCGCGCTCACGGCTTCCGTGTCATCCACGACGAAGAAGCGCCCCGCGTAGGAGTAGCGCGCGTCGCGCCAGGACGCGCGGCAGCGCAGCACGATCCGCGTGTCCGCGATGCACGACTTCTTCAGTCCCGCGGGGTAGCGGTCCGTGCCGGAGGTGATCGCCAGGCGCATCGCACGGTCGGCCACGCTCAGCTGCTGCGGCGTCGCCTTCGTGGCGGCCTGGGCCGCGAAAGCCGGCGCCAGGGCGAGCGCCGCGACGAGAGCGGGGGCGATGAGCAGGCAGCGAAGACGCATGGGTCGGGCGAGACGGTACCGGAGGCGGGGCCGAAGTCCGCCGACACCGGCTCCGGAACGACCTCGGGCGGCCCGTGGGCCGCCCGAGGAATGCCTGGCTTGGGTGCGTCGGCTACTGATCGCCGAGCAGCACGTCGACCGACAGCGGGTTGACGGTGATGTCACCGGCGACGGTGGCCTGCGAGCCGTTGTAGCTCACGCCTGCGTAGGCCGGATCGGTCGGCGTCGGCAGCCCGCCGACGGTGCCCGTGAGGCCGGCGTTCTGCACGGCCTTGTACGGCGGCGAGTTGCACGGGCGTCGTCGACGGCGCGTTCCCCCCGAACTGGCGGTAGCTCGGATGTCCGCCGGATCGAACTTCTCGGCGTTGGCGAACACCGGCAGCAGGTTGCTGTCGACGGGGAGCAGACCCGACCCGAATGCCGCCGGCGTGCCGGACGAGGTGGCGAACGGGATCGGCGGGGCCGTGTTCTGATCGGCGAACCCGAAGCTGAGCGGGTCGTCGTTGTAGTCGACGTACGCCGACGCGGCGGTCAGGCAGGCCGTGAGCGCGACGCGGTCGGGATTGTTCGCATCGGACGAGACCGTGGCCTTCGCGATGCGGACCTTGCCGTCCTTCGTGATCGCCGGAGCGATCCGCAGGGTGCCGGTCAGCCGCACGCCCGGGATGTAGTTCTGCGCCGCCGAGGTCCACACCTGGTGGCAGGGGAAGACCACTGCCGGGTAGGCGTTGCCCGGACACCAGCGGGACCGAGAACACGTCCTGATCGATGATGCGCGCGATCCCGTTGATCGTCGTCGCGAGGTTCACGGTGACGTCGATGCCGACGTTCTTGCCCGGGATGTTCCCGAACAGGTTCGCCTGGCCACCGGAGTAGCCCAGCGTGACGTCCTGCGAGCCCTGGGCCGTCGGCAGCGCCCCGGGAGCCACGGGCGTGCCGGTGCTCATGTTGACCGAGACACCGCCCGGTGCGATCGCGAGATGCAGCGCGTTCGTCCGCAGCACCGTGTTGGCGGCGTTGTAGTCGAACGGCAGCGGAGCCGCCGGGTTCCCGGAGTTCGTCGGCGCGGAGCCGGTCGGGAACGGGTTCGGGTTCGTCCCGATCCAGTCGTTGTTGCCGACGACGCCGCCCGTCTTGATCTGGTCGATCCCGTCAACGCCGGGGTAGTTCGGGATGTACCCGGCCGGCGGGCCGGGATACCCCGGGCCGGACGGGTCGTAGTACGGGAAGCCCGGGACCCCGGAGCCGGTCGCGAACGCCGGAATGTTCGGATCGCTGGGCGTGTAGCCGTGGTAGAGCGGGAGGTACCCGGGAGGAACGATGCCGCCCGTGTACGGCGTCGTGTCCGAGGCGTAGTCACCACAGCCCTGCTGATCGGTCGTCGGAAGCCCGGTCCAGATCGACGTCGCGTTGATGAAGTTCGCGTCGTTGCGCTTGGCCGGGTCGGCGATGTCGTCGTTCCAGAGGAGCGGAACGGAGGACGTCGTCAGGAACTTCGTGGTCGACGGGAGGATCTTGATCGACACGTTGCCGAGCGCTCCGCCGTCATAGGTGTCGTTGAACTGGACGACCGCGGCGAGCGATCCGCCGACCGCGACCTCACGGGTCCCGAGCGACGGCCCGAGGTTGACCTTTGCGGACGGGACGGTTCGCTCATTGAGCGCTGTGCCCTGCGTCGCGCAGTTCTGGGTCGTGAGCAGCGCGCCCCCGGGGCTCGTGGAGCCGGTCGGGTTCTGCGCGGTGTCGCACGGGTTGCGCAGGCGGATGGTGACCGGAAGGTTGAAGTTGACCAGTGCGGCCTTGCGCAGGAAGGCCCGGCGCCGCATCACGCCCGGGTTCTTCTTGACGGCCTTGCGCAGCTCAGCGCGAATGGCCTTCTTGGCCTTCGGGCTGATCGTGCGCGCAGCGGACGCCTGCGCCGGGACGATCGCCAGACCGGCGATCACGGCTCCAACAAGAACATGGCGCCAGCGGCGCGATGTTGTGGACATCTCTGGACTCTCCTCCTTGACGCGGCGCCCCTCAGCACCGCTCTCCCCTCCGGACGGGCGAATCCTCGCACATCCGGCGGCATCCGTGCGTGGGGCAACGCGCCAAGACGCCCCTCCCCCGCGCGCGCGTGAAGCAGCGCCGCCGCGCCGCCCCTGTGCTTCAATGCGCGCCGCAGCGCGTTCGGTTGGGAGGTCGGCGCGCGAGGCATCCGACTTCAGCACCGACAACGGAGGACATCCGGTGACCCATCACTTCGCGCGCGCGGCGCTCATCACCACGGCCCTGGCGGCCGTGGGCTTTGCAGGCTGCGGCGGTTCAAGCAACAACAACGACACCGCCACGGCGGCGTCGACGGAGACTCAGGCCACCGCGACGGCCACGGCGACGGCGACCGCGACGCAGACCACCACGAACTCGACCAGCAAGCAGCCTCAGCAGCGTGAGGCCGTGGTCCCCGGCAAGAAGGAGACCCTCAAGACCGGGGACATCGGCCTCGACATCAAGGTCGACAAGGTGGTGGACCCCGTCAACGCGCAGGTCGATCAGGCCCAGCCGGGCCGGAAGCTCGTCGGCGTCTTCGTCACCGGGCAGACGAAGGGCACGGTCGAGCCGACGAAGACCGTCAGCGGCACCACGATGACGACGGACGACGGCACGATCTACGGCATCCGCATCATCGCCGACGGCGACTGCGCGGGCGGGTTCTCGACCAACGACCTGCTGCTGGCGACGAAGAAGCCCGTCACCGGCTGCATCGGCTTCGAGATCCCGAAGAAGGCGACGCCGAAGTCGATCACCGTCGTGCTGATCGGCCAGAAGGGCACGCAGAAGGCCACCTGGCAGCTTCCGAAGGCGAAGTGAGCTGAGCGGGGCGGGGCTGACGCGCGGCGGTCGGGCGCGTCAGTTCCGGTCGCCGAGCAGGATGTCGGCGGAGAAGCTCTTCGTCATCAGCGCGGCGGGGAACGGCACGGGGTCGACCGGCTCTCCGAGCGGACTCGCGGAGGTGCAGGGCGTCGTCAGCGGCAGGCCGGCCCCGGTCACCGCCGCGTCCGGAGCGCAGCCCCAGAGGTTCCCGCTCGTGGCGCTCTGCGGCTGGGTCGTCCCGTCGACGCGTGATCTTGCCGAACCGGATCGAGCCGTCGGCGGTGATCGCCGGGGCGATCCGGAAGCTGCCGTCCCAGCGAATGCGCACGGCGGCGTTCCAGGGATCGGTCGCGGGGGTCGTGACGGGCACGTCGTAGTCGGCTGACGCCCCGGGGCTGCCGCACGTCGAGGTCGACTCGAGCACCCTCGACCTGACGCTCAACTTGAGGTCGAGGTAACCGCTCGACGCTCCGTTGAACGGGTTCATGTCCACCCAGGTCTGCGCGATGGCGCTGGCGGCGATCGGCGCCCCGCTCGTCGTGCTGGTCGCCGCCTCGATGAACGGGGGCGGCGTCGCCGCACAGCCGGCGAGCTCTGCCATCACGAGCGGCCCGGCCGCCGTGATGCTGCCCCCGGGGCCGCTGCGGGCCTGAATGTTGCCGGGGCCGCCGTAGCCGGGCCCGGCGCCGAAGTCGATGACCATCGGGAAGCTTCCCGACAGATCGAGGGACTGCTCACCCGACGGAGCGGGGAACAGCGCCCCGTCCAGCGGGAAATGCGTCGGGACGAAGCTGACGCCGAGGGTCGTCCCCTCACGCAGGCGCACGGTGACCGGCATCTTCAGGCCCGCGATTGCCGCACGCCGGAGAAAATTGCGCTTACGCAGGACAGCTCGAGGGCTGCGCCGCAGTTCACGCGTCAGGCGCTTCCGTTCACGCGCTCGCCGCAGCGCACGCTTGCGTGCCGCGGCGGACTGATGCTTCACGCCCACGCGCGCGGGAGACGCCTTCACGGAGGTTCGGCCGGCCGCCCATCCCGGAGCGGGAACCGTCAGCACCAGCAGGAGAACAGCCACACCCACGCCGCGACGGGCGATCGCTGTCGCCCCATTTCGGCGTATCTGTCGCTGTTCCCTCACCCGAGTCGCCTCCGTGCGCCCCGTCCCCGTTGCCCTCGCCGTCCCCCCTGCAGTGCGAGGTCCCCGAACCAGGAGCTTGTCAATCAGGTCCACGGTACCCCAAACCGCCACCCGCCGCGAGAGTTGCGCCGCACATCCCAAATTTCACGACAGATGACAAGGCCCAGGGAAGATCATCCGAAAGGATGAGGCGCATCTCCCAGCGGACTCTGTACTCTTCCCGCTTGGCAGGGGGGAAAGGTCCATCCATCAAGGAGGAGTAGCGTGTCCCTGAGAAGGCACGTCCTTCAGGTCGTGGCGCTTGTCACGGCCGTTGCGCTTGTCTTTGGCGCGTTCGCGGGTTCCGCGGGTGCAAAGAAGCTCAACAAGTCGCAGAAGGCGAAGATCCGGGCAGAGCTCCGGAAGCAGGTCAAGAAGAACCCTGGCGCTGTGAAGCGTCGTGCGTTCCTTCGCAAGGCGGCGCTTGTCAACTTCAAGCTGCCGGTCACCATTCGCCTGCGTAACGCTTGCGAGAACAGCCAGAACCCGGCTCCGACCGTCGGCGGCGTCCCCGTCGGTGTGGCACTGAGCACGAACTGCCTGCAGCAGGGCACGGCGCTCAACCAGCGCACGGTCCCGTCGGCAAACGTGAACCTCGGTCCGTCGCTCGGTACTCGTGCGGTCGCCATCGGTGGCGCCCTCGCGGCAGTCGTGGAGTTCAGCGACACGTACGACGGCGGTGCCCTGGGCAACGTCAACATCAAGATCCTCCCGGGCAACAAGACACTGACGACCTCGTCGGTGCCGCTGCTCTGGAACTCGGACATCACCGACCCGGCAACGCGCGCTGACACGAACTTCCTCAAGTCAGTCGCACGTCCGGGTGGCGCCCTCGCTGCTCTGCAGCCGTACGTTGATGGCGTCATGAACTCCCAGCAGGGTTGTGGTGACTTCCTGACGCACCGCCGGTGGCGGTCCCGGGTACGCCCCGGCAGCCCTCGGCGCTCCGGCGTCGTACAAGGCGCTGTTCTACGACGTGCCGGCCAACCTCGGATTCGGCACTGGTGCCGGCCTCCCGGGTTACACCATCTACACCGCTGGTGGCTCGCCGAACGGCGGCTTCCTCCCGGTGTTCCCGGACGGCGATCCGTCGAACATCCAGGCTGGCGCAGTCGTCGGTAACAACGACTGGATCGGTACGAACCCGAACCCGTTCCCGACTGGCTCGCGCACCTGGTGGCGCGTCGTACAACGCACAGGACACGGTGCTCCGCACCAACGCTCTGTCCCTGGGCATCGCTCCGGGCGGCGTGTCGGTCAACATGAGCACCGGTACCGCAGTCACTCCGGGTGGTCTCACGACCGCTCAGGGCTCGCAGGACGTCACACTCGGCTACTCCGGTGGCCAGGCGAACCTGTTCGGGAACATCCCGGGCAAGAACGTCGGCATTGACGTCACCGTGAACCTCGCGACGAAGATCAACTCGATCGTGCGGATCATGGACCAGGATGTGTTCAAGCAGCCGTCCCTCATCGAGGGCGAGCCGTACCCTGCCGGCATCTTCAACTGCCGCCAGATCGTCACGGGCGCTGTGCAGAACTACATCCCGGGTGTCCGTCTGACGGGCTCCCTGCGGATCGCTCCGGCGATCACCAAGGACGGCAAGGTCCGGATCGCCAAGGCGACCGTGTCCTCTGACGTCAACAACCCCGACCGCGTCGCACTCTCCGCCTGCCTGTTCCCGGCGAAGAGCTACAACGCGTTCATCGCGGGCCAACACCGACACAGCATCGGCGGCGATTCCGTCCGCTGGTGCGATTGCCGGTGGTGGCGTGGTCTTCGGTGGCCCGCCCTACCTCGCTGGTGACGGGAACACGGCTCTGCCGATCTCGTCTGCAGAGCGCTACCCGAACCTGGCAGAGGGCAACGCCCCGAGCACGGTTCCGTGTAACGCTGACACCGTGCCGGAACTGTCGAACATCATTCGTCAGTCCGGCCTGACCGGCACCGTCAGCGGTCTGCCGACCCCGAGTGACCCGGCATACGCCGGCGTCACGTACAACGGGTCGCAGGCCAGCGTCGCGGGTGACATCTCCGTCAACCCGCTTGACGTTGACGTGCTCCTCGGCGACCAGCCGACCGGCACCTGAGTCCAGTGACTCATAGCTGACCCCTCGGGGTCAGCGCCACGGCACGCGGGCCCCGGCCGGACATGTTCCGACCGGGGCCCGCCGCCGTTGTGGGGTCGTGCGCAGAGATCGTCCGCGCGACCGAAACTTCCGCCCTCCAAGGTTGTCTGAACCAGTGATGCGCCGGTACTCTCCTCCTGTGTCCCTTCGAGCACGGACGTTCCTGGGCGTGATGCTCGCTGCGGTCTTCGCGGTCGGCATGCCGCAGGTCGCGAGCGCGGACATCGCCGCGCCGGTGATCGTCCCGCAATCCGGACAGCCTCGGCGCCGCGAACGCCACCGTCGTCGCCTGCCTGCTACAGGCCGAACGGGCCCGTCGGCGACAACACCTGGCTCACGTGTCTGCTTCCCGACCAGGACGCCGTCGTCGACTGGCCGGACCAGTCCACGAACGTCTGGCCGGCGCCGCGGTCGTTCATCCTGCCCAAGGCGGGGCTGTTCGCGACCTTGCTCGGAGAGGCCCGGACCGAGATCGGCCGCCCGCTGATCTGGTACGACGTCGGCAGCGGCAGGCCGCTGGCCGCGCCGAGCATCGGCTACGAGTTCCCGCTCGCGGGCAAGTACGCGTGGGAGTGCCTGGTCTGCTCCGGCATCGAGCGACAGAAGCTTCAGGGCACGATGTACGTCATCGGCCCGCGCGCCGATCATCACGCTACAAGCTGCTCTCCGCTGACAACAGCGGCACGAACATCACCTACAGCTTCGACGCATCCGGGTCGTTCGTGACCGACTACACGCCGCACTCGATCGTCGAGTACTCATTCGACTTCCAGGACGACGGCACGTTCGACCAGACGACGCCCGACGACCCGACCGGCGAGGCCACGTACAGCTCCGGGCCCGCACACGGTGCGGATCAACGTCAAGGACGACCTCGGCAGGACGGCCACGTATCCGTTCTTCTTCGAGGTCCCGTACGTTCGACCCCCGAACCCGACGGTCGTCTCCCCGACGGACACCACGCTCGGCAACATCAACAGCGGCGTGGCGTTCCCGAAGGTCAAGATCAAGGTCACGGCGGCCAAGAAGATCAAGATCAGCTTCCTGCGCAGCAAGGGCTTCCTCATCAAGCTCAGCGGCCTGACCAAGGGTGATCGGGTCACGGCGCGGCTCCTGTACGGCAAGAAGACCTCCGTCGCTTCGAGGAGCGGCACGAGCACCAGCTCGAAGAAGAGCCTGCGGCTCCGCGTCACCAAGACCGGCAAGCGCATCCTCAAGCGCAAGAAGAAGCGACCCAAGCGCCTCGTCCTCGACGTCGCCATCAGGGGCAGCAGCGACGGCTTCACGACGAAGAAGCGCGTCGGCGTGCGCATCTCGTAGGTCCGTAGAGCACCGAGCGTGGCGTCGGTCCTGCTCCTCGAGACGGCGTCACGCCGGCTGGCTCTCAGAGAACGGTCACCTCGCAGGCCTGGTGTCGGCCCGCGTGGTGGAGGCGGTCCGTCAGCGCACGGTTGGCGGCCGGGTTGTCTCCCAGCTCCTGCTCGCAGTGCAGGAGCGCTCTATCGCGTCACCGGTTCCCACGACGCGGACGAAGACGATTGCCTGCTCGTCGTGTGCCTTGATCTCTCAGCGCTGGCGCAACAGCCCGCCCAGTGAACACGCGCGCCTGGTCGACGAGACGGCGCGCAAGGGCTGCTTACGAGGGTTCGTTCGACGATCGAGCGCTCTGAGCGTCGCTGCTCGACCCCTGGGACCGCGCGGGAGCCGGATCGACGCGGTGCTGCTGCTGTTGCGTCCCGGCGCGCAGGCGGCAACCCCGGGGCGGCTGGCTGAAGCGCCGGTCGTCTCGATCTACCAAGAGGCGGCAGACACATCCCCGCCGGTCGCTGACGGGGGAACCAGCGCGTCGACGGTGCGCTCGCCGCGGCCTGCGACGGATCCTCCCGCACGGCCGCGTCGGATGCACCGCGACCGGAGCCCCGCGGAACGTCTCTTCGCCGGCCCCCGCCGCGGGGCCCTCGCGGCCCGCGTCTACTTCCCCTTGGGGACGCAGGTCCGGAACTTGCGCTTGTACTGCAGCGTCTTCTTGTTGGAGTACCTCACGTTGATCTTGACGGTGTAGGTGCCCTTCTTCAGGCCCTTCAGCGTGACGACGGCGGTGATCCGGGTTCCCTTGCGGGTCGTCGCCTTCTTCCCGTTGACATACACCGTCGCGCGAACCGCCTTGATCCGCTTGCCCTTGTACCGGCCCTTCAGCTTCTTCACGCGAATCCGGAACTGACGCCGACTCGTGCAGACCTTCTTGGCCTTGCTCGTGGAAGGCGACACCGCCGTCGCGGGGGTCGCCGCCTTCCCCTTGACGGTGTAGCGCACCGTCTTCGTGCCCGTGTGGCCCTCGAGGTCCACAGCATTGACCGTGAAGGCGAACGTGCCGCCCTTCGACGTGTCGATCGGTCCGCTGCCATCCGCACGGACGCAGGCCTTGAGATCGTTGTCGGGATCCGCGCACGAATAGGTCGGCGGGATGACCACCCCCGAGTCGTACGTCTTCCCATCGACCGGCGATACGATCGTCACCGTCGGCGGACCCCCGAAGACCGTGTAGCTGACGGTCTTCGTGCCCACGTTCCCGGCCTGATCGGTACAGGTCACCGTGAACGTCTTGACGCCCAGCGTGCCGGTGTTGATCGGAGTGCCCACAGGCACGGTCCCGACCTGCGTCTTGATGTCTGCGTCGCCGTCAGCGTCGGTGCAGGTCCAGGCCGCCGGTTGGCTCGAGCCGCGCGGATAGCTGCCCCCGTCGATCGGCGTCGCGATCGAGACGATCGGCGGACTGTCGTCGACGACGTAGGACACGGTCTTGTCACCGGGATTGCCGGCGAGGTCCTGGCAATGCACGGAGAACGGCTTCGTCCCGGCAGAGCCCGTGTCGATCGCCGAGCCGACCGGGAGCGTGCCGAAACTCGCGTTCTGGTCGATGTCCTGGGGCCCGTCAGGGTCGGTGCAGGTCCAGGAGGCGTTGACGATCTTGCCGACCGTGAAGCGGGCGCCGTCGAGTGGCGTCGCGATCGCCGCGACCGGCGGATTCTGGTCGGCCACCGTGTACTGAACGGTCTTGGTGCCGATGTTCCCCGCTTGGTCCTGACAGGTCACGGTGAAGGATCTTCTGGATCGGCGCGCCGCCGAGCGGCATGACCGTGTCGATCGCGTCCCCGACAGCCTTCGTGGAAACGGTGAGGGCCGTGACGATGTCCGACGCGCCATCCGGATCGGTGCACGCCCAGTCGGCCGGATCGACGGAGCCGCGGTTGTACGTGCCGCCGTCGATCGGCGTTGTGATCGTCACCACGGGTGGTCGGCCGTCGACGATGTAGTTCACGGTCTTCGTCGCCGAGTTCCCCGCGTTGTCGGTGCACGAGACGGTGAAGCTCTTCGTCACCGTCTGGGCGCCGCACGGTGGTCGTGTCGATCGGCTGGCCGACCGCTGTGGTGAACGTCGTGAGCGCCGGGTTCGACGTCGCTGTCCGGATCGGTGCAGGTCCAGGCGGCCGGCAGCACCTGATCCTTGCGGTACCTGGCGCCGTCCGCCGGCGTCGTGATCGTGATGACCGGCGGGCTGATGTCGCCGCAGATGTTGTGCGCGAGCGTCGCGTTGTCGTTGCCGGCGTAGTAGCCCCCGCCGCCGTCGGAGAAGACGTTGGAGTCGCCGGAGTAGACGAACTTCCCGCCGCCCGCATAGTCCCTGACGGCGAGGAACGGCGCGGGCGGAGGATCGGTGACCTCGGTCTTCACGGTGTTCACGAGCGTGACGGCCGGCGCGGTCACGGTGAGCGTCGTCGGTCGCCGGCGTACCCCGACTTTGCTGACGCCCTGCGTGTACGCCGAAGGCAGCACGGCCGTCGAGACCGTCGGACCTTGGTTGCGCGTCGTTCCAAGCCCCTCGATCCCGGTGCCCGAGGCGAGATTGTTCATCGTCGTGACCGACTTCGGCCCGACCGTCTGGCTCTGGTCGGCGTTGAGGTGCTCCGCGATCGCGACGACGGTCCCGCCGCGGGCGACGTACGAGTTGAACGCAGTCTTCTGCGGGTCGGTGAAGCCGACCTGGTTGACCGGCAGCAGGACGCAGCCGTACGAGTCCCACTGCGGCGTCCGTGGACGGCAACGTGGACGAGGTGACCTGCGTGCGCCCGGCTGCCGCCGCGAACTGCGAGTACCCCTCGTTGATCGCGCCGTTGCCGGTGTAGACCAGCATCTGCCCGAGCGCCATCGCCGACGGCGCCGTGACCATGATGGCGGCGACCAGTGTGACGAGCAGGCCGACGAACAGCCTCAGGCGATCCGGCCGTCGGCGCGCGTCCGTGCATTCAGGTTGCATGAGTCCCTTCCTCCTCCGGCCGCCTACCGTACACGCGCCACCGCCGGCCGACAAGCCCCATGCACGGGTACTGCCACACGACCGGGGCGACATGCGGCATCATCCCGATTCGCGCATCCTCTTCGCGCGACCGAAACTTCTGTCCCTCGGGGTTGTCTACTCAGTGATGCGCCATCCGATCCTCAGCGCGCGCTCCGTCGCCGTCGCTCTCACTCTCGCCCTGTCGCTCGTCGCCGCCTTCAGCGCGACCGCCGGCGCCACGTCGCCGATGGGCAAGCTCTCGGCCAAGCAGCGCGTCGCCGCCGACTCGTCGGCGCTCTTCGGCAACATCTCCGCGACGCAGCCCGAAGACGAACCCGAGGGACGACGCCATCAGGGCCAGGATCGCTGCGACGCAGGGCAGTTGCACGGCGCTGATCCTCAGCCGCGAGGGCAAGCTCGTGACGCTCAAGGCGCGCGTCTACAAGTACAAGTTCGTGAAGATCAAGAAGGGCCGGAACAAGGGCAAGTTCAAGCGCAAGATCATCCACCCGCTGCTCGCGGTCAGGATCGCCTGCAGCAAGCAGTGCGTGCAGGTCAAGAAGAAGAAGGGCAAGTACTACTCGATCTACTCGGTCAAGAAGATCAAGGTCAAGATCAAGAAGCGCGGCCGGATCGTCACCGCCAAGCGCCGGGTCCGCGTCTACAAGTTCGGCAGCTGCAAGAACCTCCCGAGCGCGGAGGAGCTGGGCGTGCCCGTCAAGGTGACGATCCTTCCCGGCAGCTACGCACTGCTCGACTTCGGCTCGTTCACGCGCCAGGCCCCGATCAGCGGGAACCTGCGCGGGTTCATCCCTGGCCGTTTCAAGCCGAACACCGACATTCAGGTGACGCTCACGAAGGCCGCGATCAGCATCGGCACCACGAACGTCTTCATCGACGACGCGTGCAACGGGCAGGTGTCGGCGGCGATCCGCACCGGCAACCCCACGCGCGTCCTCCTCGACTCGGGCAAGACGAGTACGACGACGCTCTTCGCCAGCGGCACCGCGACGGCGATCGTCTACACGCGGATCCAGCTTCCGCTCGACCTGCGCAACGAGGACACCGGCTGTAACGACCCGTATGTCACCACCGGCTACGGCGAGTTCACGCAGACGTTCTTCTTCCGCGGGAAGGTCGGCCCGAAGGGACTTCTGGCGCTGCAGGTCAGCTCGCCGCCGGACATCCTGAGCGTCGTGGCGTGCCTGGCGCCGGGTATCCCGACACAGCCCTGCAACGGCTTCCAGGTGCCGGTCCCGATCATGGTCAGCGTCAAGACGATCGTGAACGTGGACCTCTCGGGCAAGGGCTGATGTACCGCCCACGCCTGATCCTCTCGGCGCTCACGCTGAGCGCCGCGCTCGCGGCTCCCGTGGCGGCGAGCGCGTCGACCCCCGGCGTCCTCGCGACGGCGGCGAGTCGCGCCGCCCTGCCGGGCGAGCCGGCATTCGTCGCGCAGCTCTCCCCCGGTCTGCGCGCCTACGCGCTTCCGACCCCGGCGGGCATGAGCGCAGGCGCCTATGCGGATCAGCTCGCGACCCGGCCCGGCGTCTTCGCCACGCAGGTCGATCGCCGGATGAAGGCGAGCGGCCTCGCACAGGCATGCGCCGACGTCCCGGATGCGAACCAGTCCCAGGCGCTGGTCAACGCGGTCGCCGCCGCCGCGATCGTCGCGCCCGAGACGACCAAGCCCATCGCCATCCTCGACACCGGCGTGGACCCGAACACGAGCGAGCTCCGCGGCCGGGTGCTTCCCGGATTCAACGCCGCCACCGGCTCGAGCGACACGTCGGACATCGATGCCCACGGCACCGAGGTCGCCGCGGTCGCAGCAGCGCGCGCCGGCCGGTTCCAGGGCGTCTCGCCGACGAGCCCGATCCTCCCGATCTCGATCTACAACCGCTCGTCCGAGACGACCGCGGCCTGGGTCGTCCGCGGCATCCAGGAGGCCGTCACCCGCGGCGCCGGCGTCATCAACCTCTCGAGCAGCAACCCGGCCGCCGACGTCGACCCCAAGGACGCGGCGGTCCTTGACCAGGCGATCACGGCCGCGTTTGCTCAGGGCACCATCACCGTCGTCTCCGCGGGCAACGAGGGCAAGATCAACCCGGCGGTCCCCGGGAACCTCACGCGCGTTCTGACCGTCGGCTCTGCGACGGCGGACGGCACGCGCGACGCCTTCTCGAACTTCGGGCCGTGGATCGACCTCGTCAGCCCGGGCGCGAACATGATCCTTCCCGCCCCGCTGGACGTGTGCACGACGGGCTACGGCGTCGCTTCCGGCACCTCGTTCTCCGCTCCCGCGGTCGCCGGCGCAGCGGCGCTGATCTGGTCGCAGCGCCCGCAGCTGAACCCGCAGCAGCTCTACGACGTCATGCGCATGGGCGCCGTCAAGGACATCTACCAGAACGGCCGCGACGACGATTCCGGCTTCGGGCTGCTCGACGTGGCGACCGGCATCAGCAGCGGGACCCCGATCAAGCAGAAGTCAGAGGTCGACGACGACGTCTTCTGGCTCAAGCAGAACCCGAAGACCCACCCGACCTACCTCAGGAAGACGCGCAAGGCGACGATCAAGAGCGCGGTCGAGGTCGGCAAGGACCCGCAGGACGTCTTCCCCGTCTACCTGAAGCGGGGGCAGACGCTGACCGCGAGCGCCGAGGCCAAGAGCGACGTCGGGATGGGCATCTGGCGCCCCGGCACCGGCTCGTTCGACATCGGCAAGGGCCGCGACACGTACCTCGCGGACGACAGCGGGGGCCTGACGACCTCCCCGCGCACCTCACTGCGCATCACGAGGACCGGCACCTACTACGTGAGCATCGAGGCCCCGGACCTTCCCGATCCGAAGGACGACCTCACCGCGGGCGACAAGGTCGTCCCGCAGACGACCTACACGCTCACGCTGCGGGCCACCAAGTCGACCGTGAAGAAGAAGGCGAAGAAGAAGACGAAGAAGAAGTAGGGCTCGCTACCGCGACAGCGCGTGGTAGCAGGCGACGGCCTCGGTGCGGTTCGCCACCTCGAGCTTGCGGAGCACTCCGCGAACGTGCGTCTTGACCGTCGTCTCGCTCACGACGAGCGTCGCGGCGATCGAGTTGTTGCTCGCGCCGCTCGCCAGGAGCACGAGCACCTCGCGCTCGCGCGGCGTGAGCAGTGCCAGCCGGTCGTCGAGGATCGGCGGCAGCTCGGCCTCGGCCCAGCCGCCGGGAACCGTTGCGAGATCGTGCACCAGGTGCGCGAGCCGCGACTCGACGACGTCACTCGGTGTCGTCGCGATCCCGGCCGGAGTGTCGTAGTGATGCGCCACGGCAGCGTCGCGCAGCGCCCAGCCGAGCCCTGTCGCGAACAGCCACATCAGCTCGCGATCGACCTCGGTGAGCGGGATGCCGGAGCCGTGGCGGTCACCGTGGACGAGGCCGACGACGCGACCCGCGTGCACGATCGGCGCCACAACGTACTCGCGCGCGTCGAGCAGTTCGACCACCGTCTGGATGAGGGCCGAATCCTGGCTCGGAAGGTCGCGGACGAGCACCGGCAGCTGCGTCGTCACGGCCTCGAGCTCGGGAGCCGCATCGACGAGCTCGGCGCGGACCGTCCGCGCGAGCCGCCGGAACTGCTCCGTCTGCTGCGGATCGTGAAGGTTGATGCTGGTCGCCACCGCGATGTGCCCGCCGCGCACGTGACTGATCATCGCGCGATCCAGGTCACACGCCTCACACGCCAGACGCGGCGCGGCGGCGACGATGTCCGCGACCCCTCCGACCTCAGGCAGCTGCAGGACGGTCTGCTGCACGCGTCGCAGACGGCGGGCCAGATCGGCGTCGAAGCCCTGCTGTGGTGGTGCTCCCGGAACGGTGGTCATGGAATCGCGCGCCTCCCTGCGCCGGACCTTGGGGCGAGCCTACCTCACGAGCGGGCGGCGCGCAGCACGTGCTCGACCAACGGGCAGGGCGGCGCGCCCCGCTCGACGGGTGCCTACTCCTTCGGCGCGGCGTACTGCGCTTCGGCGAGATCGCCCTCCGGCATGCCCTCGGGCGTCGGGACCTGCGGCGTATCGCGCAGGTACCACTCGGCGTCGAGCGCCGCCTGGCAGCCCGAGCCGGCGGCGGTGATCGCCTGCCGGTAGGTGTGGTCGACGAGATCGCCGGCGGCGAAGACGCCGGGGACGCCGGTCCGCGTGGAACGCCCGTCGACGGCGACGTAGCCCTCGTCGTCGAGCCTGACGCTCTGACCCGCGAGGATCTCCGACTGGGGCACGTGACCGATCGCGATGAACGCGCCGGCGATGGGCAGCTCGCGCGTCTCGCCGGTCTCGGCGTGGCGGAGCACCGCCTGCTCGAGCGCGCCGGTCTCGCCGGCCGTGAACTCGTCGACGACGTACGGCGTCAGCCACTCGATGTTGCTCGATCTCGCGTGCCCGCTCCTGCATGATCTGCGAGGCGCGGAACTCGTCGCGGCGGTTGACGATCGTCACCTTCGAGGCGAACTTCGCGAGGAAGATCGCCTCCTCCATCGCCGAGTCCCCCCACCGACGATCAGGCAGTCCTTGCCGGCGAAGAACGCGGCGTCGCAGGTGGCGCAGTAGGACACGCCGCGACCGCTGAGCAGTTCCTCACCGGGCGCGCCGATCTTCTTGTGCTCGGCGCCCATCGCGAGGATCACCGACCAGGTGCGGATCGTCTCACCGCCGACCTGGACCTGATGGACGCCGCCCGGCTCGTGCGCGAGCTCGATGCCCGTCGCGAGGTCGGTGATGAAGCGCGTGCCGAAGCGCTCGGCCTGATCGCGCATCTGCTGCATCAGCTCGGGGCCCATGATCCCCGTGCGGGAAGCCCGGGTAGTTCTCGACGTCGGTGGTCTGCTGCAACAGGCCACCCCAGAGGAAGCCCTCGACGACGACCGGCTTCAGGTTGGCTCGCGACGTGTACAGCGCAGCCGTGTATCCGGCGGGCCCGCTGCCGACGATGACCACGTTCTCGATCTGACTCATGGGATCTGCGTCCTCTGGGTGGGGGTGTTCACTTCACTTTGTATAGTACCCCGATCCGGCGGAGCGTTACCGCTCGGCCGCCGGGGCCGCCGCGAGCGCGGCTTCGGTCGAGCGCTCATCGGCTCCAGACCTGCACCGTCTTGCGCAACTGGAGGTAGGCGATGCCGCCGGGAATCGTCGGCAGCCAGAACGAGAACGCGCGGTAGGTCAGCACCGAGCACGATCGCGAGGTCGGCCTGCACCCCGAAGGCGATCAGCGCGCCGATCATGCCGCCGTCGACGCCCCCGATGCCGCCGGGGAGCGGGAGCACGTTGGCGAGCATGCCGAGGTAGTACGCCATGACGAGCGCGAAGAACGGCGGCGGCTCGCCGAACGCGTGGAACGACGCCCAGAGCGTGAGGATGTCGAACAGCCACCAGACGACCGCGCCGAACACCCCCCACTCCTTCGCCTTCATCAGGCGCAGCGCCTCGCGGACGCCGTCGCCGACCGCGGCTGGAGCCTTGGACGCCTGTGCGACGAACTTCGCCACGCGCCCGGACCCCTGCGCCCAGCGCGCGAGCCGCCGGTCGATCTGACCCGGGATCAGCGTGCAGCCGAGGACAAGCGTCAGCACGATCAGGCCGAACAGCGCCGGCACGACCGTGAGCGCGAAGTCTTCGCTGCCCGCGAAGATCCCGAACCACATGCCCAGCCCGGAGATCACCAGCGCCAGCATGTAGACCCCGTAGAGCAGCGCGTACTGGGCGACCATCCGCGACGCCACCGTTCGCGCCCGCATCCCGGAGCGCCGGAGCGCCCAGGCCGTCAGCGCGGCGCCGCCCGCGCCGGCGGCGGCGAACAGGCGCGTCGCGGCGAGGCCGGCCATCGTGATCTCGTAGCTCGCGCGCCAGTCGATCCGCGTGCTGCCGTGCACGAAGACCGCGCGGAACAGCCAGACGTATCCGCCGAACGAGATGACCTCGAAGATCACGCACACGAACAGCCAGAGCGGGTCGCCCTCGCGGACGCGCTTGAGGGTGTCGTCGAGTCCGGCGAGCCGCGGGAGGCCGAAGTAGAGGAACGCGACGACCGCGACGACGAACACGCCGAACACCACCGCCTGGCGCTGCGTGATTCCGGCGCGCGGCATGTCCCCGTCGTCGTCGTCGTCCTCCATCGGGGACGTTCGGCGTCTCGACGGGAGCGCTGCTCATGTCTCGTGAGCCCGTCGTTCGAGCGCCTGCACGATGCCGGACACGCGGGTGAACGCCGGGGCCGCCACCGGCTCCAGCAGACGCACGCCCTCGGCGAGCGCGAGCCCGGCGAGCAGGTCGGCGACGTAGTGCTCGCCCAGGTACACGAGGGCGAAGCCGAGTGTTCCGGCATATGCCCAGCCGATCGCGCCCTCGACGGGACCCACGTCGGCAAGGACGTGCGCGGCCATCACCGACGTGGCGAAATGCAGTGAGGGCATGGCTGCCAGAGGATTCCCAGCAAGGCCATCGTAAAGCGCCTCCCAGCGGTCCCCCCAGAACTGCTCGCCGTAGTCGAGCATCAGCCGCCGCAGGCGCGGCATGCGCTCCCCCGCCTCGTTGCCGAGGCGGCCGTGCTCCGCGGCGTACCACGGCGGTGCGGTGGGGATCAGCCAGTAACAGATCGACCCCGAGGTCGAACGTCGCGTAGATCATCGCCGCGGAGCGCGGAAACCGATCGCGATGGCGCGCGAGCACGTACAGCGCCGTCCCGTGCGGCACCATGAACCAGATCCAGTGCGCCCACGCCAGCACCTTCTCGGGGGCGCGGACATTCGGCGGATCGGCGAACCGGCGCTGCAGCCGCACGCCGGGCAGCTCCCCGAGGCCGATGATCCGGTCGATGGTCACGGGGTAGTCGACCTTCACCCGCGCCTCCAGCCGCTCCGGATCGTCATTGGGCATCTCATACATCGCGACGTATGCCCACATCTGAAGGACTCCAGTACCGACGTCGCGCGCGCGGGACCGCGGAACCGCGACGCAGAGCGCGATGGGCGCGGCCCAGGCGGCGGTGGCCACCACGGGACGCGGGAGGCGCAGCCGCCGGCGCACGGCCGGGGCGGCGACTCCGGCGGCGACGAGCGCCCACGCCGAGACTCGCAGGGCTCTCGACAGGCGCACAGTGCGCGCGAGTATAGGTTCGCGATCGGACCCTCCGCGACCGAGGCACGCCGTGACGCGACCCGGTACGGTGCCCGCCGGTATGGGCCACGGCGTCGAACAGGACGGGGCAAGGACGCGCGCAGCGCCCGCCGAGAGCCCGTGGGCCGCGTTCAAGCGCTGGACCGGCATCGAGGACCCCGCCGCGGACGCGCTGCTCGACGCTGAGGCGACGGCGCCGAGCAGCGCGCGCGCGGGCCGCGCTGGCTTCCGGTCGCGCTGCTGTTCGCGCTGTACGGCGTCGCGGTCCTGATCTACATCCTGCTCGGCCGCCGGCAGCCGTTGCCGCAGGTCGCACCCGACGAGTACCAGTACTCGGCGCTCGCACGATCGTTCGCGGACGGCAACGGCCTGACGTACAACAGCGGCTCGATCGGGATCCGCGCCGCGCTCTACATCTACGCGATCTCGCCGGCCTGGCTCGTGACCGACTCGCTGACGCACGCGTACGCGATCGCGAAGGGCATCAGCGCGTTCATGATCTGCGCCGTCGCGTTCCCGACCTGGCTGCTGGCGCGCCGCTACATGCCGCCGCTCGTCGCGCTCGTCCCTGCCGTGCTGATCCTCGCCGGCTCCTGGATGACCAGCGCCGGCCAGCTGATCATGGAGAACCTGGCGCTGCCGCTGGCGGCGGCGTCGCTCGCGGCGCTCGTCGTCGCGCTCGCCAGGCCCGGATCGCGGCTGGCTCTGGATCGCGTTCGGCTTCGCCGCTGCTCGCGACGTGGGCGCGCTTCCAGCTCGCGGTCCTGATCCCGATCATCCTGCTCGCGCTGGTCGTCGACATCGCGCTGCAGGGCAGCGGCGTGGCGCGCGCGGCTGCGCGCCCACCGCTGGATCCTCGGCGTCGACCGGCGGTCATCACGCGTCGTCGGCGGCATCGTCGTGCTCGTCGGACCCGTCGGTCCTCGGCTCGTATCGCGGACCTCACAGACCAGCGCCGACATCGGCCGCGGCATCCCGCTCGCGGGGCGACAGGCGCTGGCGTTCATCGCGATGTCCGCGGTGCTGCCGTGCGATCCTCGCGCTGGCCGTCTCGCTGCGGCGGCGGGCGTGGGACGAGCAGCAGCTCCGCGCCGCTGCTGATCGTGTTCTGGGTCGCGACGGTCACGCTCGTCGTCGAGACCGGGCTATCCTCACGACGGCCTTCGCGCACGTCGACTGGAGCATCCAGCGCTACGTCGAGTACAGCCTGCCGCTGCTCTACGTCCTGGTCGTCGCCGGGATCTGGCGCGGGCTCGTCGCGACGCGCCTCGTCCTGATCGTGACGGCGCTGATCGCCGCGTGCTGCTCTTCACGCCGGCGGTCCAGAACATCCAGGAGCAGCGCGGGACGTTCGGGCTGCTGCGGCGCGCCGACCAGCTGCTCGGCATCAGCCCGGGGCTGACGATGGCGCTCGATCGCGGTGATCGTCGGAGGCGGCACCGCTGCTCGCGGTGCACCTCATCCGCGGCCGCTCTGCGCGCGCGACGCTGCTCGCCGCGATGGTCGTCTTCACCGGGCTCGTGTTCGCCGTCCAGGACCAGGCCGGCTGGGCGTGGCAGATCGACCAGTCGCGGGTCTGGCGCGAGGGGTTCCCGAAGGACCTGTCCTGGATCGACCATGCGACCGACAAGGAGCTCGCGCGCATCGTCGTCTTCTACAACCCGTATCCGCACGCCGCAGACCGAGCTCTTCAACCGGCGGATCACGCGGACCTACATCCCGCCGACACCGGTCGGCGGGCGCCGCGTCAACGGCTTCACGTGCACGTGGAGCGCGACGCCGAACGGGCGTCATGACGTTCGATCCGAAGTGCGGCCCGTCAGCCGACGGACTTCTACCTCAACGACGACCTCGCGAAGCTGACGTTCTACGACCAGCAGCGTGATCGCGCAGAAGCGCGACATCGGCCGGATCGTGACGTCGGTGACGAACCGCCGGGCAAGGTGCGGCTGAGGGCGGTCGTCAACCCGCCGTGTCTTGCGCCCGATCGCGACGCAGGACCTGAAGACCGGCGGCATCAACCCGCCGCGGCGCCATCTGTGGCGCGTCGGCCCAGGGCACGCTCTACCTCGACAAGCCCGCGACGCTCGTCCTGCGCTTCCGCGGCGGGCAGAACGAGCAGCAGGTGCAGCCGCAGGGCGAGCTGGAGCCGGCCCAGCCGCTCGTCACCCTGCCGCCCGGCAAGGTCACCGACATCACGCTGCAGCGCCCCGAAGGGCGCGCAGCAGTGGCAGGCCGGCTTCGACTGGCAGGGCGCTCCTCCCGCCGTCCCGGCGCTGACCTCCGTTCTGCTGAAGCAGAACGGCACGAGCACCGAGCTCCTGTACTAGTGGACCTCGAGGGCGCCCGCATCGCCGTCACCGGCGCGGGCGGCTTCATCGGCCGGGCCGTCTGCGAGCGGCTCGCCGCCGATGGGGCACGCGTGCTCGGGCTCGACGTGGCCGCCGGCGCGCGCGGCCGGGTCGAGCAGGCCGGCGCGACGTTCGCCGTCTGCGACACGACGGACGCCTCCGCCGTCGGTGAAGCGCTGGCGGACGTGACCGGCGTCGTCCACACGGCGGCGATCCTGGGCGACCGCGGCGGCATGGCGGAGCAGGTGCACGTGAACGTGCGCGGCACGCTCCACGTGCTCGACGGCGCAGAGGCCGCCGGCGCGGAGCGCGTCGTGCACGTCTCCTCCGTCGCCACATGGGGCTACGACTTCCGCAGCGACCTCCCGAGCGAGGACGCGCCGGCGCGCGTGTGCGGCGCTCCGTACGTCGACACGAAGACGGCATCCCAGGAGCTCGCCCTGCGCCGGGGCGCCGCGGTCGTGCGCCCCGGAGACGTCTACGGCCCGGGGTCGGTGCCGTGGACACTGCGCCCGATCGAGGCGATCCGGTCGGGCACGTTCGTGCTGCCCGGCCGCGGCGAGGGGCTGCTGACGCTGGTCTACATCGACGATCTCGTCGACTGCGTCGTACGGGCGCTCGTGACGCCGGAGGCCGCCGGACAGGCGGTCACCGCCTGGGACGGCACGCCGGTGACCGCCAAGGACTACTTCGACCACTACGCGCGACTGCTCGGCCGCGGCGAGGTGCGCTGCGCCCCCGAGCCGCTGCTGCGCGCAGCGGCGGGGCTGCTCGAGCTGCGCGCCCGCCTCACCGGCGAGCCGCCCGACGTGTCGCGCGAGGCCATCCGCTACATCACGCGGCGGGCGGTCTACCCGAACGACCGGGCCCGTGAGCTGCTCGGCTGGGAGCCTTCGGTGCAGCTCGGCGAGGGGATGCGGCGGACCGAGCGCTGGCTCCGGTCCGAAGGCCTCATCTAGACGCCCGCTCGGCGCGCGCCGCCGCGGCCTCCGCCACGAACGCCGCCGACCACCTGGGAGTCCGGATCCACCTCCGGGTGCCACTGCACGCCGAGGACGAAGCGCCGGTCCGGCAGCTCGACGGCCTCCGTGAGATCGTCGATCGCCGACCAGCCGGTCGCGACCAGTCCATCGCCGAGCACGTCGACGCCCTGGTGATGGTGCTGCTTGGTCAGGTGCACGACCTCCCCCGCCGCGCGCGCGGCGAGTGAGCCGTCCTCCAGCCGCACGTCGTGCTCGGACCCGTCGAAGGAGCCCGGGTTGGGGCGGTGGCCGTCGTGGCCCTTGAACTCGGGCAGATGCTGGATCAGCGTTCCGCCGCGAGCGACGTTGAGCAACTGCATGCCCCGGCAGATGCCGAGCACGGGCATGTCGCGCTCGATCGCCGCGCGGGTGAGCGCGATCTCCGCCGCGTCGCGCGCGGGCTCGGCGCCGGCGGTCGCCGGGTGCGGCTCCGCGCCGTAGAAGGACGGATCCACGTCGGCCCCGCCGGCCAGCATGAGCCCGTCGAGCTCGGCCAGGATCTGGTCCGGGACCGTGCCGAACGCCGGGTCGGGCGGCACGATCAGCGGCGAGGCCGCCCGCGATCTGCACGGACCGCACGTAATCCAGCGGAGTGAGGACGGCCGGAGCGTCCCACACGCCCCAGCGCGCGGACTCGACTGCACCGCAGATGCCGATCACGGGGCGCATTGGCCTGGCGAGCATACCTCTGCATGCTGACCATAGGATCAGGGCATGGCCCTCTCCTACGACCTCGCAGTCTCCTCCGAGACCGTGAACCTGTGGCGCGCCGGCGGCGCCGCCGAAGATCGAGCTCAACCGTCCCGACTCGCTGAACTCCTGGAACACCCAGCTCAGCAGGGATCTGTGGGCGGCGTTCGAGCAGGTGCGCGACGACGACGAGGTGCGGGCCGTCGTGCTCACCGGCGCGGGCCGCGCCTTCTGCTCCGGCGCCGACCTCAAGGACATGGGCACGCGCGACTGGCTCAAGGAGGACGGCAGCCCGGACCTTCAGCGATCGCTGCGCGAGCGCTACCACCCGGTGCTCACGGGGCTGCGGCGCATGGACAAGCCCGTGGTCTCCGCCGTCAACGGTCCCGCCGTCGGCGTCGGGCTGAGCCTCGCGCTGACCGCGGACCTCGTGGTCGCGAGGCCCTCGGCCTACTTCCTGCTCGCGTTCGTGAACATCGGGCTCGTGCCCGACGGCGGGTCATCGGCCTTCGTGCCTGCCCGCATCGGAATCGCCCGCGCAGCCGAGATGGCGATGCTCGGTGAGCGCGTGAGCGCCGAGACCGCGCTCGCGCTGGGGGCTCATCAACCGCGTGATCGACGACGCGGAATGGGACGGCGCAGGTCGACGATCTGGTGGAGCGGCTCGCCGGCGGACCGACCCGCTCCTACGCCGGATCCAAGCGCCAGCTCAACGCCTGGGCCTTCGAGCGGCTCGACGAACAACTCGAGCTCGAAGCCGCGATCCAGCAGGAGATGGCGGGCTCCGCCGACTTCGTCGAGGGCGTCTCCGCCTTCCTCCAGAAGCGCGCCGCCGCGTTCACCGGGCGCTGAGCCGCGCCTCATCCCGCCTTGATCCGAGATACGATGCCGCGCGTCGTGCGAGTCCTCCTGCGCCTCCCCTTCCAGCGTCGCTTCCTCGTGGTCGCGGCGCTCTCACTTCTGGCCACCGGAATGCTGGCGTTCGCCGCCGGTCCCGCGCTCGCCGGACCGATCGCGCCGGACGACGGGCAGCGGCTCGCCGAATGCCGAGGGCATCCGGCAGCTCTACCTGATCATCTTCGCCCTCGGCGCCGTGATCTTCTTCGGCGTCGGCGGCCTCCTGATCTACACGCTGATCCGGTTCCGCGCCAAGAAGGGCGCCGTCGCGGCGCAGATCCACGGCAGCACGCGGATGGAGGTCTCCTGGACCGTCGGCGCCGCCCTGCTGCTCGTCGTCATCTCGGTCGTCACCTTCGCCAAGCTCGGCGAGATCAACGACCCGCCGAACTCCGGCCCCGGGGGCACGCCCGTCACCAAGAGCGGCGGCGTTCGTCGCGGCGGGCGCCAAGCAGCGCCTCCCACCGAACGGGAAGTCGCTGTCGATCGAGGTCAACGGCCAGCAGTACATCTGGCGCTACACCTACGAGGACGGCGACGGCAACAACCTCAACAACGTCTACTCGTACCAGCAGATGGTCGTACCGGTCAACACGACCGTGACGCTGAAGATCCGCTCGCAGGACGTGCAGCACTCCTGGTGGATCCCCGCGCTCGGCGGCAAGTTCGACGCCGTCCCGGGCTACACGAACTACACGTGGTTCAAGGCGACGAACGTCGGCACGTACACCGGCCAGTGCGCCGAGCTCTGCGGCCGCAACCACGCGAACATGACCGCCAAGGTCACCGTCGTCCCGGCCGCGCAGTTCGAGGCCTGGTACGCCCGGCAGAAGGCGGACATCCGCGCCGCCGACGTCGCCGCCGCCGCGTCGCGCGCAGCCCAGGAGAAGGCGGCGAAGGCGCTGATCACCAGTTCGCAGACGGCGCAGCTCACGGGCGACGCGCTCGGCAAGCAGCTCTTCGTCGCCGGCAACCCGTCCACCGGCGCCGCGTCGTGCGCGAGCTGCCACGTGATGAAGGCTGCGGGCGCGGCGGGCACGAAGGGCCCGAACCTCGACAAGGTGATCGCCTCCGACCCGGCCTCCGCGACGCTCGACGCCATCGTCGCTCCGAACAAGGAGATCCTCCCCGGCTACAAGAAGGGCGTCATGCCGACGGACTACGCCAAGACCCTGACCAAGCCGCAGCTCGCAGCGCTGGTGGCGTACATCTACAAGAGCACGCACAAGTAGCCATGGCCACCACGCAAGTCGCTCCCGAAACGACCGAGACGCCGATCCCGCAGATCGTCGCCCACGAGGTGCAGGCCGCCCCGGCGGGGTGGGTCTCGTGGCTCACCACGACCGACCACAAGCGGCTCGGGATCATGTACCTCGTCGCGTCGTGGGTGTTCTTCATGGTCGGCGGCGTCGAGGCGCTGATGATGCGCCTGCAGCTTGCGCAGGCGGACAACACGCTGATCACGCCGCAGACCTACAACGCGCTCGTGACGCTGCACGGCACGACGATGGTCTTCCTGTTCCTGATGCCGATGATCGCCGGCTTCGCGAACTACCTGGTGCCGCTCATGATCGGCGCGCGCGACATGGCGTTCCCGCGCCTGAACGCGCTGTCGTTCTGGCTCTTCATCGCCGGCGGCGCCGTGTTCTGCGGCTCGATCCTCTTCAGCCCGCCCGAGTGCGGCTGGACCTGTTACGCCCCACTCTCCGAGAAGGCCTACTCGCCGTCGGGCGGCGTCGACTCGTGGATCTTCATGATCCACCTGCTGGGTGTCGGCTCGTTCATCGGCGCCATGAACTTCTTCGTGACGATCGCGAACATGCGCGCCCCCGGCATGGGTTGGGGCCGCCTGCCGCTCTTCTGCTGGGCGATGCTGACGCAGTCGATCCTGCTGATCATCAGCCTCCCCGTGATCGCCGGCGCCGTGACGCTGCTGCTGACCGACCGTCACTTCGGGACGCACTTCTACGACGCGACCAACGGCGGCTCGCCGATCCTCTGGCAGCACCTGTTCTGGTTCTTCGGGCACCCCGAGGTGTACATCCTCGTGCTGCCGGGATTCGGAGTCATCTCCGAGGTGCTGCCCGTGTTCGCGCGCAAGCCGATCTTCGGCTACAAGGCGATCGCGGCGGCGACGCTCGGCATCGCGTTCATCGGCTCGCTGGTCTGGGCGCACCACATGTTCACGGTGCCGCTCCCCTACTTCGTCCTCGTCTTCTTCACGCTCGCCACGTACCTCGTCGCGATCCCCACCGGCGTCAAGATCTTCAACTGGATCTTCACCCTCTGGCGCGGGACGATCGAGTTCACGACGCCGATGTACTTCGCTGCCGGTTTCCTCGGCACGTTCCTGCTCGGCGGCGTCACGGGCATCTTCCTGGCCACCTTCCCGGTCGACTGGCAGCTGCAGGACACCTACTTCGTCGTCGCGCACTTCCACTACACGATCGTCGGCGGCGCGGTGCTCGCGTTCTTCGCCGGCATCTACTACTGGTTCCCGAAGATGACCGGCCGCATGCTCAGCGAGCGCATGGGCAAGACGAGCTTCTGGCTGATCCTCGTCGGGTTCTGGGTCACGTTCCTGATCCAGCACTCGGCCGGCCTCTCGGGCATGCCTCGCCGCGTCTACGAGTACGCCGACGTGAACCACCTGCAGACGTACAACCTGATCTCCACCATCGGCTCGTTCATCCTCGCCGCCGGGGTCCTGCTCACCGGGTACAACGTCGTTCGCAGCCTCAAGAACGGCGCCGTCGCCGGGCCTGACCCGTGGAAGGCCAACACGCTCGAGTGGTTCACGACGTCGCCGCCGCCGGTCAACAACTTCGACACCGTCCCGCGCGTGCGCTCGGTCGAGCCGATGAAGGACATCCGCCGGCAGATCGAGCGTCAGTCGCGCGCTCCCGAGCAGACTCCCGCGGGCGTCTGACGGCTGTAGGGGCGATCCGGCGATGAGCGCCACGCGCGCGACGACGGTCCAGGCGGCGGCATTCGCCGGCGCCCGCCAGATCGTCGCCGACTACTTCGCGCTGACGAAGCCCAAGGTGCAGAGCCTGCTGCTCTTCACCACGGTCAGCGCGATGTTCATCGCCGGCACCCCGTCGGCCTGGCTCGTCCTCGCGACCGTCGTCGGCGGCTACCTCTCGGCCGGTGGCTCCGGCGCGATCAACCACTGGTACGACCGGGACATCGACATCCAGATGAGCCGGACGGCGGACCGGCCCGTCGCCAGCGGGCGCGTGTCCCCGAGAGCGGCGCTGACGTTCGGCCTCGTGCTCGGCGTGACGTCGGTGATCTGGCTCGCCGTCCTCGTCAACCCGCTTGCGGCCGGGCTCTCGATGCTCGGCTTCGTCGGCTACGCCGTCGGCTACACGATGCTGCTCAAGCGGCACACCTGGCAGAACATCGTCTGGGGTGGCGCCGCGGGAGCGGTCCCGCCGCTCGTCGGCTGGGCGGCCGTCGAAGGGCAGCTGACCGGGCTCGCCGTCTTCCTCTTCTTCATCGTCTTCTTCTGGACGCCGCCGCACTTCTGGGCGCTCAGCCTGCTGATGAAGGACGAGTACGCC
The DNA here is from genome assembly GCA_963805615.1 of uncultured Actinomycetes bacterium. GTDB lineage: Bacteria > Actinomycetota > Thermoleophilia > Solirubrobacterales > Solirubrobacteraceae > F1-60-MAGs163. The sequence goes on from CAWDUW010000001.1 coordinate 229,081, forward strand.
AAGGTCGGGGTCCCGATGCTGCCGGTCGTTCGCGGCGAGGACGAGACGCGGCGCCAGATCCTGCTCTACACGGTGCTGCTCTATGCCGTCACGCAGCTGCCGTTCTGCGCCGGGGGCCTCAGCGCCTTCTACCTCGTGGCGTCGCTCGCCCTCGGGATCCCCTTCATCGCGCTGTCGCTGCAGCTGCGCCGTCGCGCCGACCGGGCGTCAGCGCTCCGCGTCTACCTGTACTCGCTCGGATACCTGGCGGCCCTGTTCGCCGCTATGGTGGCCGACGTCCACCTGTTCTGACCCCGACCACCACGGACCGACCACATGGACCGCAATCTCGCAAGGAAGAACATCCGCGGTGCGCTGATCATCACCGCGCTCGGCTTCCTCCTGTTCGGACTGACCTTCGTCGCTGCGGCGCTCTACGTCGCATGAGCGGGCTCGAACCCACCACGCCGCCCGTCGGCGAGGAGCTGCATCTTCCGGGGCCGGCCATCGCGCCGGTGCTCGTGTCGGTCGGCCTCGTGCTGCTGCTGCTGGGCCTGATCGACATGTGGCCCGTGGCCGTGCTCGGCCTGCTGCTGCTCGTCGCCGCGAGCGTGTCCTGGATCAGGCACGCGCACCGCGAGCTGCAGTCCCTCCCGCCCGGCCACTAGGGCGTCCTAGAACGACCGCAGGCCGCGTCTCGAGTCGCCTTCCGGGACCGCCTGAGCCGTGACCGCTGCAGGCAGCTCGCAGCTCGAGCCGTCGTCGGTCCAGCAGCGCACGATGTCGCGCATCGACAGGACCCCCGCGAGCTCGCCCCCGTCGACGACGACGAGATGGCGAAACCCGTGGTGCACCATCGTCACCGCGGCCTCCTCGAGGGACCATTCGGGCTCCGCGAACACGATGTCGGTCGACATGTGGTCGCCGACGCGCGCGGTGTCCGGGTCGTTCCGCTCTCCGAGGCCGCGCACGATGTCGCGCTCGGTGATGATCCCGGGCGCCGGCTGATCGGAGTCCATCACGACGGCGGCGCCGACCCGGCGCTCAGCCATGAGGACGGCCGCCTCACGAAGTGTGTGCCCCGGTCCGACGACGAGGACGACCCGGCTCATTCCCTCACGAACCTGCATCGTTCAGCAGCTCCCTTCGCGTTCGAGTGTGAACCGACATCGTAACGAATCGCACGATGTCGTTGTGACGATCGGCGCAATCTAACGGGCGGCGGCCACGGCGTCCAGAACGGACCGCGGGAAGAATTCATCCGATCAGGCGTCTTTGCACGTACAACGGTCATGCAGCGCCCGACCACCATCCGCTTTCGAACCAGCCTGTATGAGGATGCCTCGGCGATCGTGCACGCCGAATACGCCGAGGACCTCTCCCTCGACGACCTCGCGCGGCGCGTCGCCTCCTCGCGTCGCCAGCTGCAGCGCGCGTTCGCCGAGATCGGCGGAACCACGTTCCGCGCGTACCTGACGAGCGTGCGGATGGACCGCGCCGCCGATCTGCTCGCCGAGCGAGACCTGACGGTCCGCGAGGTCGCGCACCGCGTCGGCTACCGGCAGCCCGCGCAGTTCGCCAAGGCCTTCCGCCGGCGGCACGGCGCAGCGCCGTCGATGTTCCGCAGCCAGGCCCGGTTCGCCGCGCCACGGGACGTCGCTCCGGCGACGGCCCTCCAGGCTGCCTAGCGGGCTCACAGAGCCCGTTCGTCTCCGCGCGCGAGCATAGCGGCGAGCGCCCTCGGGAGGCGTGCGCGCCAGCACCCCCTGACGTCGTTGCGCGCCGTCCCCGCAAGACGATAAGTTGCCGGGCATATGGGTGAGGAGACACGGCGGGGTCCCGTTACGGGTCGCACCTGGGTGATGCTCGTCGTGGTGGTCCTGCTGGCCAGCGCGATCGGCATTGCACTCGGGCTCGCGATCAACTGGTTCCCCGCACAGGGATCGACGATCGCATCGAGGATCGACACGTTCTGGGACGTGCTCGTGATCGTGTCCGTGCCGATCTTCGTCGGCGTGGCCACCGTCGTCCTCTTCAGCATCTGGCGCTGGCACATGCGGCCGGGCGAGGAGGAGCTCGACGGCCCGCCCACCCACGGCAGCACGCGTCTCGAGGTCATCTGGACCGCTCTGCCGACGATCGTCATCGCCGGCCTCTGCGCCTACGCGACGGTGTTGCTGCTCGACATCCAGGAGTCGCCCGCACGCGGCACCCGCGTCGTGAACGTCGTCGGCCAGCAGTTCGCCTGGACGTTCGCCACCAACGAGAACGGGAAGCGGATCGTCACGCAACCGCCTCGTGCTCCCCAAGGGCGAGACCGTCCAGTTCAAGGTCCAGTCCAAGGACGTCATCCACGACTTCTGGGTGCCGGAATGGCGGCTCAAGGTCGATGCCGTGCCGGGAATCACGACGAAGTACGCGGTGACGCCGTCGAAGACCGGCACCTTCCAGGTCGTCTGCGCAGAGCTCTGCGGGCTCGGGCACGCCTTCATGCGGCAGTTCGTGACCATCGTCGAGCCCGCCGCCTACGCCGCCTGGGTGGCCAAGCAGACGGGTGGCACCGCAGCAGCCGGTGGCACCGCAGCAGCCGGGGCACCGCAGCAGCCGGGAGCGCGACGGCCGCCAAGCCTGACGGCAAGCAGCTCTTCGTCGCGGGCAATCCGCAGACCGGCGCAACCTCGTGCGGCAGCTGCCACACGATGAAGGCCGCGGGCACCGTGTCGCAGACCGGCCCGAACCTCGACGAGTTCCTCACGCAGGACGACGCAGCCGGGATCCGCGAGATGATCGTGAGCCCCGGCAAGGAGATCGCCAAGGGTTACGGGGCCAACATCATGCCGCCGAACTACGGGCAGACACTCAGCCCGCAGGAACTTGCCGCGCTCGTGACCTACATCGACAAGAGCGTGCACGGAGGGAAGCAGTAATGGCCGCCAAGTTGCGCGCCCCGGGCTGGTACCGGGCAGCGCTGTACATCGTGCTCGGGATCGCGTTCTCGTTCGCGCTGCTGTGCGGCCTGCGCGCGGCCTTCGGCGCCGATCCCGTCTATGACGGCCAGGGCGTCCTGCAGGTGGCCCTGCTCACCGTCCCGCTGTGGTTCCTCGGCGGGATGGGCTGCTTCGACTACTGGCTGCGCTGGGCGCGCGGCAAGCACGTGGTGGACGACCATGCCGACCACGGCGCCCACTCGTGGAAGGACTACCTGCGGGTCAACACCGACCACAAGGTCATCGGCATCCAGTACATCTGCGTGTCGTTCTTCTTCATGTTCGTCGGCGGCCTCATGGCGATGCTCGTGCGCGCCGAGCTCGCTCAGCCGGGCCGCCAGTTCGTCGACGCGAGCACCTACAACGGGCTCTTCTCCGCGCACGCGTCGATCCTGATCTTCCTGTTCGTCATCCCGGTCTTCGCGGGGATCGCGAACTACGTGCTCCCGCTGATGATCGGCGCGCCGGACATGGCGTTCCCGCGTCTGAACGCACTGTCGTTCTGGATGCTCCCCAGCGCCGGCGTGATGCTGATGCTCGGCTTCCTGGCCCCGGGCGGCACCTTCGCCGCGGGCTGGACGGCCTACGCACCGCTCTCGGTGAGCGCCCCGATAGGGCAGGTCTTCTTCACGATCGGCGTGCAGTTCGCCGGCGCCTCGTCGATCGCGACGGCGCTGAACTTCCTGGTCACCATCATCACGATGCGGGCGCCGGGGATGACGTTCTTCCGCATGCCGCTGCTGGTGTGGGCGAACTTCTCCACCTCCCTGCTCGTCGTGATCGCGACGCCGTTCATCGCCGCGTCGCAGTTCATGGTCCTGCTGGACCGGGCGCTCGGCTTCAACTTCTTCAACCCGGCGAACGGCGGAGACGTGCTGATGTATCAGCACGTCTTCTGGTTCTACTCGCACCCGGCCGTCTACATCATGATGCTGCCGGGCTTCGGGATCATCAGCGAGATCCTGGCGGTGAAATCCCGCAAACCGGTCTTCGGCTACCGGATGATGGCGTTCTCGCTGCTCGCCATCGTCGTGCTCGGCTTCACCGTCTGGGCGCACCACATGTTCGTCAGCGGCATGCAGGACTGGATCCGCATCCCGATGATGATCACGACGGCGCTGATCGCCATCCCGACCGGAATCAAGATCTTCTCGTGGCTCGGCACGATCTGGCAGGGCGTGCTGCACATGGACACCCCGATGCTGTTCGCCGTCGGCTTCCTGACGATGTTCACGCTCGGCGGCATCTCCGGCGTGATGCTCGCGATGGTGCCGCTCGACATCCACGTCAGCGACACGTACTTCATCGTCGCCCACATCCACTATGTGCTGTTCGGCGGCTCCCTGCTGACCATCTTCGCCGGGATCTACTACTGGTTCCCGAAGATGACCGGGCGCATGTACAACGAGAAGCTCGGGCGCCTGCACTTCTGGCTGACCTTCATCTTCTTCAACATCACGTTCGCCCCGATGCACCTCATCGGGGTCCAGGGCATGCCTCGCCGCGTGTCCGACTACGCGGATCAGTTCGCGACGTGGAACATGATCATCTCGATCTCGTCGTTCGTGCTGGGCCTCTCGTCGCTGATCTTCCTCTACAACATGATCGTCTCGTGGCGCAGCGGCCCGCGCGCCGTGGCGAACCCCTGGCGGGCGCTCACGATCGAGTGGCAGGTGTCCTCTCCCCCGCCGATCTTCAACTTCGACGCCGTTCCTTCCGTCGTCGGCGGCCCGTACGAGTACGGCGTCCCGGGCGCGGTCCACGCGGTCTTCCAGGACGCCCCGGCAGCGGTGCCCGCCGGGGCTGAGGCGTCTGCCGGCGGCACGGCGACCGCTGTGCTGGAACAGGAGGAGTAGCGGTGCGCACGATCCTCGCCGTCGCCAACGAGACGCTCGCCGGGCCCAAGCTGATCGCGCGGGCGCGCGAAGAGGCCCAGAAGGGGCCGGTTCGCATCGTCGTCTGCGTCCCGCGGCAGGAACCCCTCCCACGGGAACATCATCTACGCCGACTCGGTCTTCGACGCCGCGCAGGTGCGCGTCGACCTCGCGCGCGGTGTGCTCCGCGAGCTCGGCATCGACGCGATCGGGGAGGTCGGCGATCCCGACCCGTACACCGCCACCATGGACATGGTCGCCGAGTACCGGCCCGACCACATCATCATCTCCACGCTGCCCGTCGTCAGCTCGGGGTGGCTCCGGCGAGGCTTCGTCGAGCGCATCGAGGATGCGGTCGACATGCCGGTGGAGCACCTCATCACGGACCTCGGCGAGGAGACCTCGCCCTTCGACACGACGCTCGTGATCGCCAACCGCACCACGAACAGCGACGCGCTGATCAGCGAGCTGCGCAGCGAGGCCGCCGCCGAGGCGGAGGGCCGCGAGCGCCTGTTCGTCTTCGTCGTCCCGCTCGAGGGCGGCGAGGGCGTCGCCCAGAAGCGCGCCCGCGCCCGGCTCGACCAGGTCATCGACCGTGCACGGGGCGAACGACCTCGTGGCTGCCGGCATGACCGGCGACCCCGACCCGTACACCGCGACGATGAACGCGCTCGACCTCTTCGACGTCGACGACATCGTGATCTCGACGTACCCGGAGACGCGCTCCGGCTGGCTGCGCGCCGACCTGATCGAGCGCGTGCGCAAGGCGTCGAACAAGCCCGTGACCCATCTCGTCTCCCAGCCCGAGGACGCCGGCGTCCGCGCGTAGCGGCACCGTCACCGCAGAGGAACCCATGGAAGCCGCAGCGATCCCCGCCGCAGTCGCCCACCACGACGACCACCACCACGGTCCTCCGGAGGCGCATCACAGCTCGAAGGTGGAGCGCGAACAGCTCGGCATCCTGCTGTTCATCATCTCCGAGCTCATGCTGTTCGGGGCGTTCTTCGCGGCGATGTTCTTCATCCGCGTCGTCTCGAAGGACACCTGGCCCCCGACCGGCCACCTGCCCGTCGCCGTGGCCGCGACGAACGCCGCCGTCCTGCTGTCCTCGTCGGTGACGATGCACTGGACGGACATCTCGGCGCGCCGCGGCAACGTCTTCGGCATGCGGGCCGGGATCATCACGACCTTCCTGCTCGGCGCCACCTTCCTCTTCGTGCAGATCAACGAGTACCTGCACCTCGGCTTCAACCCGAAGACCAACGCATCGGCATCCGCGTTCTTCGGCCTCACGGGCCTGCACGGCGCGCACGTCGTGATCGGCCTGCTGCTGCTGTTCATGTCGGCCGTGCGCATCTTCAAGGGCGCCGTCGATCCGCAGAACCTGAAGGGCCTCGAGGTCGCCGGCATCTACTGGCACTTCGTCGATGTCATGTGGGTCGTCGTCTTCTCGACGGTCTACCTGCTCGGGTGAGCGAGGAGCCCGCCTCCCAGGGCGATCAGGACGCCGGGCCACCGCAGGGCGATCACACCGGCGACGAACCGCCGAACACCCCGCAGGAGCCCGCGTGGACGCGCCTGATCGCTCCGCTGCGCAGCGAGGACGCCGCGTTCCGGATGGTCGTCTGGGCGGCGTGCGCGGCGCTGGTGCTCGCGGCGATCGTGCTGCTCGTCCGGCTCGTGAGCTGACCGGCCGCGTCGCGGCCGGCGACTACTTCACGGTCAGCTTGCCGACCATCCCGGCCGCGCGGTGGCCCGGGAGGCTGCAGAAGTACGTGTAGGTGCCCGGCTTGAGCGTGCCGCTGCCACTCGCGGTGGCGTTGGTGGCGATCGGAGTCTTGACGGACGTGCCCTCGATGTTGATGTCGTGGGCGATCGAGGCCTTGTTGACCATGACGAGCTTGATCGGCCCGGCCTGCGCCTGGGCGGTCGTCTCGACGTAGGCGAGCTGCCCCGTCGGATCCGCCTCGATCGTGAGCACACCGTTCTTCGCGACGGCGGGCTTCGTGCTCGACGCCGACTTCACGGCGGCCGCGAGGACGGGGCCCTCCTTGCCCGGGACGGCGGCGGAGGCCGCGACATACGCGGCGACGTCGTCTGCGTCGTCGCCCTTGACGAGATCCGCCGGCATCGCGAAGCCCTTGCCCGGGTGCTGGATCTGGCCGAGGACCACGCCGCGGATCGCGTCGGTGCCCCAGCCCTCGGAGCGCGACACCGCGAACGCGTCGTCCAGGTTCGGCCCGACGATGCCCTTCGTGCCGGCGCGGGCCAGGGTGTGGCACGACCCGCACTTGGCCACGAACTGCTGCTTGCCGTTGACGACGTCGGCCGTCTGCTGGCTGCCCGCGTTCGAGCAGCCGGCGACCGCGATCGCCGCGGCAACGAGCGCCGCAGGCACCGCAGCGCGCGCCATCCTTGTCACAGCGTGGTTCGTCCTCCCCATGAGCGTCACGAACCCTACCCAGAGAGGCGGACCTGATGCGACGCGCCTGTGCTCCTGGCGTGCCGACAGCCACCCGTCGCCCCCGCTAGCATCCGCCTCATGGCGTCCCGACAGCGCTACCGCTTGCGCAATCCCTCGACCGGCCGCGACGTGATCGTCGAGGCCGAGCCCGACCGCGTCTACCTCGACGAGGAGACAGGCGAGCAGCTCGAGGTCGTCGGCAAGGTCCTCCCGCTCGCCCCGAGCGACTCCCGGCTTCCCTGGGCCGTGGAGAACCTGCGCTTCTGCAACTGGTGCGACCAGCCCGCGCAGAAGGACCTCAACGACTGCCCCACCTGCGGACGCCGCATGGCGCCGCTCGGCGGCTGAGCGGCGCCGCGTGAACGGCGCCCTGCGCGTCGCAGCCGCCCACCCCGGTACCCTGCGCGCGTGATGCGCTCCGCACTCGTCGCGACCACCTGCGCGCTCGCCCTGACGGCGAGCGTCGGCCTTGCCGCCTGCGGCGGCGGGAACGACCCGACCGACAAGATCCCGACGAGCGCGCCGGCGCTGGTCCCACCGAGCGACGCGAACGACCTCGCGTCCGGCGGCACCGGCACGAACACGACGACCAGCACGACCCCGACGACCACCACCGACACGACCACCACGGACAACGGTGCCAGCACGGACACGGGCGCGGGGACCGGGACCGGGACGGGCACGGACACGGGCGCGGGGACCGGGACGGGAACCGGCACGGGCACCGGCGGAACGGGCACGGGAACCGGCACCGGCGGAACGGGCGGCAACACGAACACGACCGCGCCGAATCCCGGGGGCGTCACGCCCGACGCGACGGCGGGCGCCGGATCCTTCCAGGGGTTCTGCGACTCGAACCCCGGCGCCTGCTGACGCCCCGCCCGCTGGGCGAGGCGCCTCAGATCCCGCCCGTCAGGACTTCTTGGGCTTGACCGGCGCGGTGATCATCGTCGCGCTGTAGTTCAGGCGCGCCGTGCGATACAGGCAGTAGTACTGGGCCAGCTGCTTCGGCTGAACCTGCGCGACCTGCTGAACCGAGTCGTTGCAGGTGCCCTTCTCACGGCTTGCGCGCCACGACGTGTCGCTGCCGAGCCCGACAGCCAGAATGGGCGCCCAGGTCTTCGAGGTGATCGCGACGATCTGGCCCTTCTTCACGCGCAGGCTCTTGGCGAGGGCGAACTGCACGGTCGACCCGAAGTAGTCGGTGACCTTGAACGCCTCGCTCTGCGCGACGGCCCGCGAGCGCAGCTTGCGCTTGGGGTCGAGGATCGTGATCTGCACCTCGGGCACCCCGTACTGCGGGGAGTTCGCGGGCGCGCCGTCGCCGCCGGTGAAGAACAGCTGCTGCTTGGGGCCCGGCTTGCCGAGGGCGACCGAGAAGGCGACGATGCTCCCGTTCTTGGGAACCGTCATCAGGCCGCGGTCCGTCCCGACCTTGGCCTGGTAGCCGGTGAGACGGGCGACCGCGAAGCACTTGGGCACCGGGCCGGGGCAGCTCGACTTGACCTGCGGGTCGAGCTTGCCGATCTCAACGATGTCGGCGGAGGCGAGGGCGGGGAGGGCGAGGGCCAGGCCGCAGGAAAGCGCGGCCGCCCGAAGGAGGCGTCGTTGCATTACCTCCATTGAACACACTTGGACATCGGTTTGTTGCGGTCGGCTAGGACCGCAATCCGGTGCATAGGACCAGGATCGGCCTTATGCCGAATTCCGGCGCAACGGGGCATGCGCCGTCAGCGTCCCTCGTACCTCGCCTTCCCGGGCCCGTCCTCCAGGAATGACGCGACGGCATTGTGGAGATCCTCCGTGCCGAACAGCGCACCCCCCACCTCGGGAACGAGTACGTCGGCGGCGCGGGTGCCGGCGTCGCGCTGCTCACGCACGAGGCGCTTGGTCGCCGCGTGCGCCCGCGTCGGCCCTTCGGCGAGCCGCCGGGCAAACGCGCGCGCGGCCGCGTCGAAGTCCGCGTCGGGAAGGACGCGGTTCACGACATCCCAGCGTTCGAGCGTCCGTGCGTCGTACAGCTCGCCGGTCATGACCAGCTCGCGGGCTCGAGCCGGCCCCGCACGCTCGGCAAGGCGCTGCGGGCCGCCCATGGACGGCGTCAGCCCGACGACGATCTCCACGAGCCCGAACCGCGCCGACTCGGCCGCGAGCAGCAGGTCGCAGGCCAGCGCGAGCTCGAACGCCGCCGTGAGGCAGAGCGCGTGAGCCGCGAACACGACCGGACAGGGCAGATCCTCGACCGCGGTGGATCGTCTCGAGCAGGCTGCGCCACAACTCGGCGCCCTCTGCCGGCGTCACGCCCACGAAGCGGTGCACGTCCACCCCGCCGCTCACGACGCGCCCCTCAGCGCGGATCAGGAGACCGCGCGGTGGCGCGGCACTGAGCTCGAGAACGATTGCCTGCAGCCCGTCCATCATCGCCTGATCGAACAGGTTGAGCGGTGGGGCGTCGAGGGTGAGGACGGCGAGCGGACCGTCCTGCTCGAGCCGGACCGGGCCGCCGGCGCTCATGCCGCGTCGCCGCGCAGCTGCGCCGCGGCCGCCGCGATCTCGTCCATGTCTCCGGCGTGCGGAGTCCACGGCAGTCGCAGTGGGTCGTCGGCGTAGCGCGGGATGACGTGCACGTGGTAGTGGAAGACCGTCTGCCAGGCCGCGGGACGACACGCGTTCAGGAGGTTGATCCCGTCGGCGCCGAGCCGATCGCGTGCATCCACGGCGAGTCGCTGGGCGGCGATCGCGGTCGCCGCGACGTCCTGCGGATCGGTCTCGTACAGATCCTCTGCGTGCACGCGCGGGATGACCAGCGCATGCCCCCGGGTCGCGGGATTGATGTCCATGAAGGAGATGGTGCGCTCGTCCTCGGCGACGATCTGGGCGGGCAGCTCCCCCGCGAGGATCCGGCAGAAGAGGCAGTCGGCGTTGGCAGATGACATGGGCGGGCAGCCTACCCGGCGGCGATACGCTGACGGCCATGGCGACCGAGACGAGCCGGACTGCCCGCGACGTGAGCGACGAGGAGCTCCGCCGTCTTGCGCAGGACGCCGTCGGGTACCTCGCGTCGTTCGACCGGCCCTCGGCCTCCGAGGGGGAGCGGCGCGGCGCCGAGTGGATCGCGGCCAGGCTGCGTGAGGAGAGCTGCGAAGCGGTCGTCGAGGAGGAGCGGGCGCATGGGACGTACTGGTGGCCGCTCGGGCTGATGACCCTCGTGGCGGGGCTTGCCGGCCTTCGCCGCAGCAGGCGCCTGCGCGCCATCGCCGGGGCTGTGATGGCCGCGGGCGTGGCGGATGACATCTCCGGCGGGCGGATGTGGTTCCGGCGAGCGGTGCTGCCGCAGTCGACCGACCTGGAACGTCGTCGCGGAAGCCGGTGACCGCGCGGCCGACCGCACGATCGTCCTCGTCGCCCACCACGACGCTGCGCACTGGAGCCTCCTGTTCGCACCGCAGGTGCCGCGCTTCTTCGGCGAGCACCTCCCCGGGCTGATCGAGCGCTCACGCTCGACGCCGCCGGTGATGTTCCCCGTGTTCGGCGGCCCGCTGCTGGTCGCCCTGGGCGGCCTCACCGGATCGCGGCGGCTGCGCCGTGCCGGAGCGGTCGTCTCGCTGGGCGCGGCGGCGACCTTCGCGGAGATCGGGTCGCGCTCCACCGTCCCCGGCGCCAATGACAACCTCAGTGGGGTCGCGACGCTGCTCGGGGTCGCGCGACTGCTCCGCGAGCGCCCGGTGCGAGGGCTTCGGGTCCTGCTGGTCTCGACCGGGTCCGAGGAGTCCTTCATGGAGGGGATGCAGGCGTTCGCCAAGCGTCACTTCGCCTCGCTGCCGACCGACCGGACCCACGTGGTCTGCATCGACACCGTCGGTTCGCCGCGGCTCATGCAGCTCGAGGGCGAAGGCATGCTGGTCATGCGCGACTACCCGGACGCCTTCAAGGACCTGGTGTCCGCGGCGGCGGAGCAGGCCGGCGTCCCGCTCGAGCGGGGGCTGCGCTTTCGCAACGCGACCGATGGCCTGATCGCGCTCAAGGCCGGGTACCCGACGGTGATGCTCGGGTCGATCAACCGCTACAAGGCGCCGGACAACTACCACTGGCCGACCGATACGGCGGCGAACGTCGACTACTCCACCGTCGTCGGCGCGATCCGCGTCTGCGACGGCGTCGTCCGCAGCCTCGCGCCCTAGCGGAGCGGCGGCCCGTCGCCGCGCAGGAGGCGCCGGCCCTCGTCGACGGCCTGCGGCGCCGTCGTCACCTCGCCCGCGTACTGGGCCTCGGCGATCCCCGCGAGCAGCTCCCCCAGCCGCGGCCCTGGGTCGATGCCGAGCTCGCGCGCGAGCTCGTCGCCGCGCACGAGCGGCGCCGGCGGGCCGGCCAGGTGCCAGTCGAGCGCTGCGTCGAGCATCGGCAGCGCGACCTCGAGGTGCCGGGCGATCGCCTCCTCGTGACCCCGTCCGCGCGTCGCGAGGCGATCGGCGATCCCCAGCAGCGTGACGTCGGCGGCGACGGGATCGCACGCGACGAGGTAGCGGTGAACCTGGCGTCGCCCCAGCGGCCGGTCGTGGACGAGGAACCCGAGACGCAGGTGATGCAGGGTGAGCGCAGCCACGTGCGCGCGCAGGCGCTCGCTGGCCCGCATGCGGCCGAGAATCGACCGGGACATGGCGGCGCCCTCGCGGTCGTGGTGCGGGAACCCGACGCGGCCCTCCCCCATGTCGGTGCGCGTGACGGGCTTGGCGATGTCGTGCAGCAGCGCGCCCCAGCGCAGCGCGCCGCCGCGCGTGAGCCCGTCCGCGAGCTGCTCGCCGAGCAGCTCGCGCACGCGCGCGGCGCGCTCGGCGCCGAGCACCGCTCCCGGGTCGGCTTCGAGGGCGATCGCCTCCCCCAGCACCGCGAGCGTGTGCCCGTGGACGTCGAGGTGGTGATACACGGTCTGCCCGACCCCGCGCAGGGCGTCGAGCTCGGGGAGCACGACGGTCGTCGCGCCGAGCTCGTCGAGCAGCGCGATGCCCTCGAGCGCCGCGTCCGCGTCGACGACGCCGCGGAGCTCGGCGAAGACGCGCTCGGGTGAGACCTCGGCCAGGCGCGGTGCCCGCTCGCGCGCAGCGGCGCCGGTCGCGGGATCGACGCTGAACCCCAGCTCCACGGCGAGTCGGGCGACACGCAGGACGCGCAGCGGGTCGGCGTCGAACGCGGCGGGCGCGACCATCCGCAGTGACCGCGCCTCGAGATCGGCGAGTCCGCCGGTCGGGTCGATCGGCGGACCGCCTGCGAGCGGCTGTGCGAGCGCGTTGACGGTGAGGTCGCGCTGGCGCAGGTCGGCCTCCAGGGAGCCGCCCTGAAGCGGGCTGAGATCGATCTGCCAGCCCGTTCCCCGGCCGGAGACGCGCCATGCCCCGAACTCCTCGGACAGCGCAAATGCGGCAGTCCCTGGCGGCGCGGCGGTGCGCAGCGCCGAGGCTGCCGCGGCCGGGTCACCGGTCACGACGAGGTCGAGATCCGGGCCGGTCCCGGGGCGGCCGAGCAGGCGGTCGCGCACCGCGCCGCCCACGAGCCATGCCTCGTGGCCGGCGAGTGCCGTCCGCGCGAGCGCGAGCGGATCGGTGGCGCCGGTCACGCCGCGGGGACGTTCAGCCGCGGCACCCGAGCGCCGATTCCGCACGTCACCTCGTAGTTGATGGTGCCCAGCCGCTGCGCGACCTCCTCGGCGAGCACGCGCTCGCCGCCGCGTTCGCCGATCAGCACGGCCTCGTCGCCGACCTCCACGTCATCGGCGGTGCCCAGGTCGAGCGTCACGTTATCCATGCTGACCGTTCCCGCCAGCGGACGACGGCGGCCGCGGACGAGCACGTCCGCGTTGTTGGTCAGGCCGCGGCGCCAGCCGTCCCCGTAGCCGATCGGGACCGTCGCGATCCGTCCCTCGCGCTCGGCCACGAACCGCCGGCCGTAGCCCGCGCTCTCCCCCGGCGCGATCGGCTTCACGGCGGCGACATACGACGTGAGCTCGAGTGCCGGCTCGAGTCCCTGTTCTCCGGGATCGACCCCGAACGGGTCCATGCCGTAGAGCGCCACACCCGGCCGGACGAGATCGAAGTGCGCCGCCGGATCCCGCAGTGCCGCGGCGCTGTTCGCGGCGTGCAGCAGCGCTCCCGGATGGACGGCCCGGAGCGGCTCAGCCCATGCGCGGAAACGCTCGAGCTGCTCGTCGAAGAACGCGTCGGCGCGATCGTCGGCGGTCGCGAAGTGGGTCATCAGGCCGGCGACCTCCACCCCGGCCGTCGCCGCGGCGACCTCCGCGACGCGTGTCGCGTCCAGCGGATCTCTGATTCCGAGCCGGCCCATGCCGGTGTCGAGCTTCACGTGCACGCGGCCGCCGCCGAGCTCGCCGACGCGCGCGACGGTGCGCTCGTCCCAGACCACGACGTCGGCCCCGGCCTCCAGGGCGATCGGCAGCTCCTCATCGCTCAGGGCGCCCAGCACCAGCACGCGGCAGCTGCATCCCGCGTCGCGCAGCCCGGCCGCCTCGACGGCCGTGGCGACGCCCAGCCAGGCCGCCCCGCCGCCCAGCGCGGCGCGGGCGGCCGGCACCATGCCGTGGCCGTAGGCATCGGCCTTGACGACCGCGCAGACCTGCGCGCCTCCGGCTGCCGCCGCGAGCCGGGCCGTGTTGCGCTGGATCGCGCCGAGGTCGATTCGCGCGAGGCTCCGCAGCATCGCCCGTACCGTACCGGCAGTGCCCGTCAGGCCCGGGCGCGCGAAAGCTCGGCGATCACGTCCCGGGCGGTCACGCCGTCGACGCCCAGGCGGCTCGCCGCGCGTACGCCGGCGCGCGCGTGCAGGCGCACGGCCGCGGCGGCGGCACGAACGGGATCGATGCCGCGAGCGAGCAGCGCGCCCGCCACGCCGCTCAGGACGTCACCGGTCCCGGCGGTCGCGAGCGCCGCCGTGGCGCCCGGGCTCACGAGCACCGTGCCGGACGGTGTGACGACGAGCGAGTCGTCGCCCTTCAACACGACGACGGCGCCCGCGCGGCGGGCCGCGTCGCGCGCATGCAGGACGCGCCGCGCGCGCACCGCGTCGCTCTCGACGCCCAGCAGCCGTGCGAGCTCGCCCTCGTGCGGCGTGAGCACGGTCGGTGCCGTGCGGGCGGCGAGGTCGTCGAGCCGGCCGGCGTGGGCGTTCAGCCCGTCGGCGTCCAGCAGCAGCGGAACCTCCGCGCGCGCAGCGAGGACCCGCGCGAACTCTCCCGCGTCCTCGCTGGAGCCGAGACCCGGGCCGAGGACCAGGGCGCCGCCGCGACGCTGCAGCTCAGCGAGGACGACGTCCGCGCCCTGGGCCACATGGTGTCCGTCCGAATCCGGGAGCGCGAGCTGCATGACCTCGACGAGATGAGCGGCGGCGACCGGCTGCTGCGAGCTCGGAACGCATGCGCTGACGTAGCCCGCGCCCGTGCGCATCGCCGCCTCGCTGCTGAGGATCGTCGCGCCCAGCAGCCCGGCCGAGCCACCCGCGACGAGCACATGGCCGCTGGTGAACTTCGTCCAGCCGGCGGCGCGGCTGGGCAGCGTCGGCAGCAGCGCGGCGTCGTCGATCAGCCCGATGTCGGGTGCGGCGATCGGCGCGCCCGGGGGGATGCCGATGTCCACCGTGCGCACGACGCCGGTGCACTGCTTGCCGGGCTCCACGAACAGCCCGGGCTTCGCCGCATGGAACGTCGCGGTGGCGACGGCGCGAACAGCAGCGCCCGCGACCTCGCCGGTGGACGCGTCGACCCCGCTCGGCACGTCACACGCGACGACGGGCAGGCCGCTGGCCGCGATCGCCTCGATCGCCGCGCCGACCGGCCCGCGCGGAACGCCGGAGAAGCCCGTGCCCAGCAGGGCGTCCACGATGACCGCGGCCCCGCTCAGCTCCGCCGCGTCGAACGGTCGTGGCAGCTCGCCGGGCAGGCGCTCGAGCTGCACCGCGGCGTCACCCTTCAGCGCGGCGGGATCGCTTGCGGAGAGCACGCGGACCTCGCGCCAGGCGTCCCTCAGCAGACGGGCGCAGGCGTAACCGTCGCCGCCGTTGTTGCCGCCCCCGCAGACCACCACGACGACGCCGTCGGGCGCGACCTCCTGGACGAGCGCGGCAAGCCCCGCGGAGGCGGCCTCCATCAGCTCCAGGGACGGAATGCCGCGCTCGTCGATGGCCCAGCGGTCGGCGGCTCGCGAACGCTCGGCGTCGAGCAGCGGAGAGGTCCAGAACGGCAGGCTCACGCCGCCACCGCCACGGCGCCCGCGGTGACGGCGGTGTGCGTCAGCGTGACGAGGACGGTCGTCCCGAGTTCCTGCGCGCGCGCCGCTGCGGTTCCGGCCAGCTTCACGGACGGCCGCCCAGCCGCGTCGCGGACGACCTCGATCTCCAGGGGGCGCAGGACGTCGAGCCCCAGCGCCTTCGTCACCGCCTCCTTGGCGCAGAAGCGGGCGGCGAGATGCTGACCGGGCCGAGCGTGCGCCCGCGCATACGCGAGCTCGCCATCCGAGAACAGCCGCGCTGCGAGCCGTGGACGGCGGTCGAGCGCCCCTTCGAGCCGCGCGATGTCCAGCAGGTCGAGGCCGACGCCGTGCATACGACCGAATCTACCGGCGCGGGGCTCCCGCCCCATCCCCGCTATTCGACGGTGACCGTCTTCGCGAGGTTCCGCGGCTGATCGACGTTCAGCCCGCGGCGCCGCGCGATCCGGTAGGCCAGCAGCTGGAGCGGGATCACGGCGAGCAGCGGCTGGAGCATCCAGTCGGTGCGCGGCACGCGGATCACGGACTCGGCGTGCTCGCCGATGTCCACGTTGCCCTCGGTCGCGACGGCGATCACGTGCGCCCCGCGCGCCCGGACCTCCTGCATGTTGGACACGACCTTCTCCAGCACCGGGGAGTCCGTCGCGACGGTCACGACCGGGGTCGACTCGCTCAGCAGAGCGATCGGACCGTGCTTCATCTCTCCGGCCGCGTAGGCGTCCGTCGAGATGTAGGAGACCTCCTTCAGCTTCAGTGCGCCCTCGTGGGCGACGGCGACGCCGGCGTGGCGGCCGAGATACAGGAAGAAGCCGTCGCGCCAGTGGCGATCGGCGATCGCCTTGATCTCCGGCTCGACGTTTGCGAGGAGATACTGGATCTGGCTCGGCATGCCCTTGAGCTCGCCGACGAGCTGCGTGAGCCGATCGCGGTCGAGCGTGCCGTGCAACTCGGCGAGTCGCAGCGCGAGCAGGTACATGACCGCGACCTGACAGAGGAAGGTCTTCGTCGCGGCGACGGAGACCTCGAGCCCGGCCCGCGTGAAGAGCACGCCGTCGGCGTCTCGCGTCGCCTGGGAGCCCATGACGTTCGTGACCGCGAGGACGGTTGCTCCGCGCTCCTGGGCGATCCGCATCGCCGCGAGCGTGTCCGCGGTCTCGCCTGACTGCGTGATGCCGATGACGAGATCGCCGGGGCCGATGATCGGGTTGCGGTAGCGGTACTCGCTGGCGATCTCGACCTCCACCGGCACACGCGCGAACTCCTCGATCGCGTAGCGGCCGATCAGGCCGGCGTGGAAGGACGTGCCGCAGGCCACGATCACGATGCGCTTCGTGGCGAGCAGCTGCTCGTCGCTGAGGGCGCCCTCGTCGTCGAGGTCCACCCCGTCCTCGCGGACGGTTCGATCGGCGATCGTCTCCGCGAGCGCGTCCGCCTGCTCGTGGATCTCCTTCAGCATGAACGTCTCGTAGCCGCCCTTCTCGGCGGTCTCCTCGTCCCAGTCCACGACCGACACCTGCCGCTCGACCACCTCGCCCTCCGGCGTGAGGATCGTCGCGGCGCCCGGCTCGACCACCACGATCTCGCCGTTCTCGACGTACATGACGCGGCGCGTCTCGCCGAGGAATGCGGGGACCGCTGAGGCGAGGAAGCCCTCGCCGTCACCGATGCCCGCGATCAGCGGGCACTCCTTGCGGGCTCCGACGAGCACCTGGGGTGCGTCGACGCTCATCGCGACGAAGGCGTAGTGGCCCTGAAGCTCGGCGTAGGCGCCGCGGACGGCGGCGGGCAGGTCGCCACCGTCGCCCAGGTGCGCGGCGATCAGGTGCGCGATCACCTCGGCGTCGGTCTCGCTGGTGAAGACCGCTCCCTCGCTGCGCAGGCGCTCGCGCAGCGCCAGGTAGTTCTCGACGATGCCGTTCACGACGACGTGGACCCGGTCGCTCGTGTCGAAGTGCGGGTGCGCGTTCTCCTCGTTCACGCGGCCGTGCGTGGCCCAGCGGGTGTGACCGATGCCGATCGTCGCCTCGCGGGCCAGGGTCGCGACCCCCGCGTCGCCCTCGCGCCGGCCGGCGATGGCCACCCGCAGATGCTCGAGATTGCCCACCGAGCGCACGGACTCGATCGAGCCCCCGGCCATCACGGACAGCCCGGCGGAGTCATACCCCCGGTATTCGAGCTTGGTCAGGCCCGCGAGCAGGAGCTCCTGCGCCGGGCGCCGTCCGACGTACCCCACAATGCCGCACATACGCAGCAGGGTAGAGCAGGCCGGTCTGCGGCTGGACAGGCGTCGTGCAGGATCGGGCGGCCGGTCAGGCGGCGGACTCGACGAGCGCGACGAGGCGGCCGCAGACCGCCTCGCACTCCTCTGCCGTCGGCGCCTCGACCATGACGCGCACGAGCTGCTCGGTGCCGCTGGCGCGCACAAGGACGCGTCCGCGCCCATCCAGCGCGCCGTTCTCCGTCTCGGCGGCGCCGCTGACCGCGGCCATCGCGACGGTCTTGTCCGCGACGCGGCAGTTCACGAGCTTCTGCGGCAGCTTCTCCATCGCGTGACGGTCAGCGAGATCTGCGCCCGCCAGCGCCTCGAGCGTGAGCAGCGCGCTGGCGATGCCGTCGCCGGACGGGACGAAGCCCATGTCGATGATGTGGCCGGACTGCTCCCCGCCGAGTGCCCATCCCCGTTCCCGCAGGCACTCGAGCACGTAGCGGTCACCGACGGCGGTCGTCGCCACCTCGACGCCGGCGGCTCGCATCGCCGAGTGGAAGCCGTAGTTCGTCATCACCGTGACCGCGACGCCGCCACCCAGCCGGCCCGCGGCGCGCAGGTGCAGGACCGCGAGCGCGATCAGCTCGTCGCCGTCGACGACGGCGCCCTTGCGGTCGGCGGCGAGGAGCCGGTCCCCGTCACCGTCGAAGGCGAAGCCGATCGCGTGCCCGCCGGAGACGACCTGCGCGGCGAGCGCATCGACGTGGGTCGAGCCGACCCCGTCGTTGATGTTGCGCCCGTCCGGCTCGGTCCCGATCGTGGTGACGGTGGCGCCCAGGCGCCGGAAGATCTCCGGGGCGACCTTGTATGTGGCGCCATGCGCGCAGTCGAGCAGCACGTCGAGGCCTGCGAGGTCGAGGTCCTTGAAGCGGACCTCGAGCGCCCGCAGGTAGTCCTCCTGCGTGCCGTGGAGCGCCCGGACACGGCCGATCGAGGTGCATGGCGGCACGGGGCCGCGCAGGCGCTCCTCGATCGCGTCCTCGTGGTCGTCCGAGAGCTTGAAGCCGTCGGCGGCGAAGAACTTGATCCCGTTGTCGGCGTACGGGTTGTGCGATGCGGAGACGACCGCGGCGAGGTCGAAGCCGTACTGGCCCAGGAGCAGCGGCGCGGCCGGTGTCGGAAGCACCCCGCCGAGGAAGACGTCGCCTCCTGCCGAGGTCACGCCGGCCGCGAGCGCGGCTTCGAGCATCTCGCCGGACTCGCGGGTGTCGCGGATGACGAGCACCCGCGGGTGCTCGACTCCGGTCTCCTGGGCGGCCGCCCGGCCGAGCCCGAGCGCGAGCTCGGCGGTCAGCTTCTCGCCCGCGACGCCGCGAACGCCGTCCGTACCGAAGTGCTCACGTGCCATCGAGGCCGCAGGCCGATACAGCGACGGGAGCTAGCGCTTGCTGAACTGAGGCCGCTTGCGGGCCTTCTTGAGACCGGCCTTCTTGCGCTCCTTCGCGCGCGCATCGCGCGTGAGGAAGCCGCGGCGCTTGAGCTCGCCGCGAAGGTTCGGATCGGCCTCGAGCAGCGCCTTGGAGATGCCGTGGCGCAGGGCGCCCGACTGTGCGGAGACACCGCCGCCGTGCATGCGCGCGACGACGTCCATCTTCTCCTCGTAGCCGACCGTCTCGAGCGGCTGGCGAATGATGCGCTGAAGTGCGGGGCGGGGGAAGAACTCGTCGAGCGTCTTGCCGTTGATGATGTACGCGCCCGTGCCCGGCTTGAGGATGACGCGTGCGACGGCGCGCTTGCGCTTCCCCGTCGCGCTGTAGCGCGCGTCGGCGGCAAGCTCGATCACCGCGGCGATCGGCTGGTCGGCGATGTCCTCATCCTCGCCGTCGGCGGACTTCTCGTCGCCGTCGGCGTCGATGTACTCGCCGTACTCGTCGCGCTCACGCGACTCGTCACCTTCGAGAACGATGTCGACTTCGAGGTCGGCGCCCGGGATCGCGGGCTTCACGCGCGGAGCGGCCTCCTCGACGGCAGCCTCGGCTGCGGCGGGCGCCTCTTCGGCGACCGGCTCCTCGGCGGGAGCCTCCTCGGCGACGGGCTCGGCTGCGGGTGCCTCTTCGGCGACCGGCTCCTCGGCGGGAGCCTCCTCGGCGACGGGCGCCTGCTCGGCCTCGGGCGTCTCGGCGACGGGCTGCTCGGCGGGAGTCTCCTCCGCGGCGGGCTGCTCGACCTCCTGCGCGTCCGGGGTGGGCTCGTCGGTCGGGGTCGGCTCGTCGGCCATCAGGACTTGATCTCCATCGGAATCGGCTTCTGCGCCACATGCGGATGCTCGGGACCCGCGTAGACCTTGAGCTTCGTGATCTGCCTCCGGGCGAGCCGGTTGCGCGGCAGCATGCCCTTCACCGCGATCCGGATGACCTCTTCGGGGCGGCGCTCGAGCATCTCCTCGAGGGTGCGCTCCTTCAGGCCGCCGGGGTAGCCGGAGTGGCGCCGGTACAGCTTCTCGCGGCGCTTGTTGCCCGTGACCGAGATCTTCTCGGCGTTGACGACGATGACGAAATCACCGGTGTCGACGTGCGGGGTGTACTCGGGCTTGCGCTTGCCGCGGAGTGCATCCGCGATCTGCGTGGCGAGGCGGCCGAGCGTCTGACCGTTCGCGTCGACGACGAGCCAGTTGCGCTCGCGGTCGACAGCATTGGCGACGTAGGTCTTCGCGTTGGGTGCGTAGGTCTTCATGGCGTGAGAAATGCGCCGCACGGCCGGGATGGGCGCGGCGCGAGCAGAGGAGGATAGCGCCCGCTCAGCGGGCGAGCCGGGCGGGTGCCGGCCGGATCAGTCGCCCCACCAGCCGGGAAGCATCTCGCCGTCCGCACGGCCCCCGCCGGGGCTGCCGAACGCCACGAACTCGATCCCGTCCGGGCCGGCCTCGATCGCGCGCGTCACGCCGGGCGCCACCCGGACCGCGTCCATCGGACGAAGCTCGACGTCACGCGAGCCGGCGCGCATGGTGCCGCCACCCTTCAGGACGAGGTAGATCTCCTCCTCAGCCTCGTGGTGATGCCCGAACGGCTGGCGCGCCCCGGCCGCAACAGACTGCAGGCTCAGCCCCGATTTCTCGCAACCGAGAGCATCGCGGGCGCCACGGAACGAGAGATCGTCCATGCCGGACGTGGCAGCGAAATCCTCAAGGTCGGGCAGGTGGACACGTGTGAAATCTGACATTGACCGAGGCTACCCCGACGGTCCGCAGACGAATCCCTCGGCGAGGCGGGGCGTCAGGCGCCGCGAGGTCCGCGAGCCATCACTCCCATTCGATGGTCCCGGGCGGCTTGGAGGTGATGTCCAGAACGACCCGATTGACCTCGCGAAGCTCATTGATCATGCGACTGGCGATCTGCTCGAGCAGGTCGTAGGGGAGCCGCGCCCAGTCGGCGGTCATGGCGTCGTCGCTCGTGACGGCGCGGATGACCACGACGTACCCGTATGTCCGCTCGTCCCCCTGGACGCCGACGGTGCGCACGTCGGGGAGCACGCAGAAGGACTGCCAGAGATCGCGGTAGAGCCCGGCGTTCCGGATCTCGTCCTGGAGGATGAAATCGGCGTCGCGGAGCAGGTCGAGCCGTTCCTTCGTGGCTTCGCCGCCGACGATCCGGATCGCGAGGCCGGGGCCGGGGAACGGCTGGCGCCAGACCATCCGCTCGGGCAGCCCGAGCTCGGCGCCGACCGCGCGCACCTCATCCTTGAACAGCGCGCGCAGCGGCTCGACGAGGTCGAACTGCAGGTCGTCGGGCAGTCCGCCGACGTTGTGATGGGACTTGATCGTCGAGGCGCCTGTGCCGCCGCCCGACTCGATGACGTCGGAATAGAGCGTCCCCTGGACGAGATAGCGCACGTCGTCGCCGACGTTTCGCGCCTCCTCCTCGAACACGCGGATGAACTCGGTGCCGATGATCTTGCGCTTGGTCTCCGGGTCGGAGACGCCGGCGAGCTTCTTCAGGAAGCGCTCCTCGGCGTCAACGGCGACGAGCGGGACGTGGAAGTGGTCACGGAACGTCGAGACGACCTGATCGCCCTCGTTCTTGCGCATCATCCCGTGGTCGACGAACACGCACGTCAACTGGTCGCCGACGGCCCGGTGCACGAGCAGCGCGGCGACGGACGAGTCGACACCGCCGGAGAGGCCGCAGATGACCTTCCCGTCGCCGACCTGCTCGCGGATGCGGGTGATCTGCTCGTCCACGATCGAGGCGGCCGACCAGGTCATGTCGCACTCGCAGACGTCCCGCAGGAAGTGCGTCAGCACGTGCTGGCCGTACGGCGTGTGGATGACCTCCGGATGGAACTGGATCCCGTAGATCCCCCGCTCGACCGACTCGAACGCCGCGACCGGAGACTGCGTCGAGGATGCGAGCGCGGCGAAGCCTTCGGGCGCTGCGTAGACCGTGTCGCGGTGGGACATCCAGCACGGCTGCTCGGCCGGGAGGTCCCTGAAGAGCACGCCGGGTTGGTGGACGGTGAGCTGCGAGCGCCCGTACTCCCCGACTTCGGCGCCTTCGACCCTGCCGCCGAGGTCGAGCGCGAGCAGCTGCATGCCGTAACAGATGCCGAGCACGGGGATGCCGAGCTCGAGCAGCTCGCGGTCGAGCTTCGGCGCGTCGGGCGAGTACACCGACGCGGGACCGCCGGAGAGGATCAGGCCCTTGGGCCTGCGCTTGGCGACCTCGGCCGCGCCCACGTGGTGCGGGAGCAGTTCGGAGAAGACCCCGAGCTCGCGCACCCGGCGGGCGATCAGCTGCGAGTACTGGCCGCCGTAGTCGAGGACGACGACCTCGTCGACCGCCCGCGGGAGGTCGATCGGCGCCGACTCGTCCGCGAACTCCGTCGCTGCGACGTCGGCCGTCACCAGGCCGTGCTCGTCGCCGAGGTGGGTGCCCGTCACGCCGGTGTCGAGCTCAGCGCTGCGGCCTTGTCCGCGGGCGCGCCGTTGGCCTCTGGCGCGGACCGCGATGCGGCAGCCCCGCGGCTGCCCATCCCGACGCCCTGCGAGGTCTGGAGCAGCTTGCCCTCGGTCTGCAGTGACGGCGCGATCATCAGCTCCGCCCGGTTGAACTCGGCGATGTCCTGGTAGCCGCAGGTGGCCATCGACGTGCGCAGCGCGCCCATCAGGTTGAACGTGCCGTCGTTCTCGTGCGCGGGGCCGGCGATGATCTCCTCGAGCGAGCCGTTCTGCACCGTCTGCACGCGCGCGCCGCGCGGGAGCGTCGGGTGGAAGGTCGCCATGCCCCAGTGGTAGCCGCGACCGGGCGCCTCGTAGGCGCGAGCCAGTGGCGAGCCGATCATCACGGCGTCGGCGCCGCACGCGATCGCCTTCGCGACGTCGCCTCCGGTGCGCATGCCGCCGTCGGCGATCACCTGGACGTACTCGCCGGTCTCGAGCATGTGCGTCGAGCGGGCGCCCGCGACGTCGGCGATCGCCGTCGCCTGCGGAACACCGAGGCCGAGCACGCCGCGCGTCGTGCAGGCCGCGCCCGGGCCGACGCCGACGAGCACGCCGGCCGCGCCGGTGCGCATCAGGTGCAGGCCGGTGTGGTAGCTGGCACAGCCGCCGACGATGACGGGCAGCGGCTGCTCGGCGATGAACTCCTTGAGGTTCAGCGGCTCGCTCGTCTTGGAGACGTGCTCGGCCGAGACGACCGTGCCCTGGATGACCAGGATGTCGAGGCCGGCGTCCAGCACGAGATCGATGTACTGGGTGACGCGCTGCGGCGTCAGTGAGGCGGCGGTGACGACGCCGCTCGCCTTGATCTCCTCGATCCGCTGCTTCATCAGCTCAGGCTTGATCGGCTCCTGATAGATGGCCTGCATCTCGCGGGTCGCGAGGTCCTTCGGCAGCGCCGCGATGCGCTCGAGCTCGTCCTCCGCGTCCTCGTAGCGGCTGAAGATGCCCTCGAGGTTCAGGACCGCGAGCCCGCCGAGGCGGCCGATCGTGGTCGCCGTGCTGGGCGACACGACGCCGTCCATCGCCGAGGCGAGCAGCGGGATCTCGAAGCGGTACGGCCCGAGCTTCCAGGACACGTCGACGTCGTCGGGATCCCTTGTGCGCCGTGAGGGCACGATCGCGATGTCGTCAAATCCGTAGGCGCGGCGTGCTTTCTTCCCGCGGCCGATCTCAAGCTCCATCAGTCGATCCTAAGCTCGTGGGCGGACGAATCGACCCCGTCGAGACGAGGTCGGAGAGGGGACCTGCGAAGCGTGGCGGGCGGCAACTGCCACGCGTTTGACGATAGCACCGGGCACCCCTGCCGGGAGCGCGCCGAGCGCCCTCCCAAGGCGGGTCAGACGGTCTCTGCAGGCGTTTCGATCCGCTCGACGTCGACCTCGGCCAGCAGCCGCTCGACGCCCTTGGGATCGATCAGCCCCGCGCCGAGCCGCTGCGTGGACTCCGCACCGCATGCCACCCCGAAGCGCAGGCACTCGGTCGGGGCCGAGCCCGCGTAGCGGGCGGAGACGTATCCGGCGAGGAACGCGTCGCCCGCGCCGACGCTGGCGACGGCTTCGCGCGGCTCGATCCAGACGCGGTGACGCTCCGGGCGCCCGTCGACGAGCACGCTCGCCACGCAGCCGTCCGGAAGCGTCACGATCGACTCCCCGGCGCCCAGGTCGCACAGCTCGCTGACCGCGACGACGCGATCGGCCTCCTCGTGGAACTCGTGGCCGACGAGCTCCTCCGCCTCGAGCACGTTCGGAGAGACGACGTGCGGCTCCGCGCGGATCGCCTGCCGCATCGGCTCACCTTCGGCGTCGACGACGGTCGTCACGTTCATCCGGCGCAGTTCGCGGATGAGGTCCGCGTAGATCGACGGCTCGAGCCCTCGCGGGAGCGAACCCGCGAAGACCACGATCTCGGCGCCGCTGGCGAGGTAGAGCAGCTTGTCGCGGAAGAGCTCGGCCTCCTTGGCCGTCACCTCCGGGCCGCGCTCGTTGATCTCGGTCTGCGTGCCCGTCGTGGGGTCGTGCACGGAGGTGTTCGTGCGCGATTCCTCTCGAATCCGCACGAAGTCGTTGAGGATCGACTCCTCGGTGAGCGCCTCGACGATGCGGGTTCCCGTTGCGCCTCCGGCGAAGCCCGTCGCGATCACGGGCCGGCCGAGCGTCTTCAGGCTCCGCGCGACGTTCACGCCCTTGCCTCCCGGCATCGTGCGCTGCTCGACGGTGCGGTGCCGGCGGCCCAGCCGGAAGCTCGGGACGGACAGCGACTTGTCGATGGCCGCATTGAGGGTGACGGTGATGATCACGCAGTCTCGCTCCTCGTCTGGCGTCCGCGGCGTCGGGACCGGCGGCGGCCTGCGCTCAGGCTAGCGACTCCGCCGACCACGAGTCCCAGGACGAGCAGCGCCGCGAGCGGCGGGCGCACATCGCTCGTGCGCTGCCACAGGCTTGCCCGCGCGACCGCAGCGCCGGTGACGAGCGGCACACGGTCCACGACGCGGCCCCGGAACGTGACGAGCAGCTCGCCCACGCGTGTCCCGCGCGCCACGGGGCCCACGATGTCCTTGGGCAGGCCCCTCGGCCGCAGCGCCGGCCGCTCACCGCGGCGCACGACGACGCGCACCGTCCGCGCCGGGACGACCGCGACGTGACGATCCTGGTCGCGCACCGGGACCTGGGCCACGGCGGACCGCGGCGTGACCGCCGTGACGCGGGAGTAGCGCGTGAACCCCCAGCGGAGCAGCGCGAGCGTGTCGGCGTTGCGCGCGGCCTCGCTCGGCGTTCCGAGCACGACGCTGACCAGCTCGACCCCGTTGCGGCGCCCGGCGCCGACGAGGCAGTACCCCGCCGACGAGGTGTGCCCCGTCTTGACGCCGTTCATCCAGCCGACGGCGCCGATCAGCGTGTTGCGGTTGGTGATGAAGCGGACGTGCGACCCGCTGTGCAGCACCGCACTGGACCGGTTCATCACGGCGCTGGCGAAGGCGCTGCGACGCACGAGGAGCGCCAGCTTGGCGAGATCGCGCGCCGTCGACTCGTTGCGCGGGTCGTCAAGGCCGATCGGGTTGGCGTAATGGGTCCGGGTCAGGCCCGCGCGCCGTGCACGCGCGTTCATCTCCCGCACGAAGTTGCGCGTCGTCCCGCCGATGTTGACCGCGATCGTCGCGGCCGCGTCGTTGGCGCTCGCGAGCAGCAGCGCGCGCAGCAGGTCGGCGGTCGTCAGCCGCTCGCCCGCGCTCAGCCCGACCACCGACTCCGCGGGAGCGCCCGCGTAGCCGATCGCGGTCATGCGTCGTGAGAGCTTGCGGCGCTCGAGCGCGAGCAGGGCCGTCATGAGCTTCGTCGTGGACGCGATCGGGCGCCGGCGGTCCGCGCCGCGGGCGTAGACGACGTCCCCCGTCTGCGGCTGCACGAGGATCGCCGACGGCGCGGAGAGACGCGGGGGCGCGGCGGGCGCCGGGGCGGGCAGCACGCCGGCACAGGTCGCGAGCGCGGCGACCGTGATGAGCGCGCGCCGGCGCCGCGTCACGAGCGCAGCTTCAGACGCTGGCCCGGCTGGAGCGCCTGAACGTCGACATTGGGGTTCAGCTGCTGGAGCCGGTCGACGGAGACACCGGTGTCGAGCGAGATGGAGGAGAGCGTGTCGCCGGTGCGCACGACGTACGTGCGCCGCGTCACCTTGAGCGTCGTCGTCGAGCCGCCGGAGCCGCCGGTCGTGGTCTTGACGGCCGGGCGGTTCTTCGAGGAACTCGAGCCGTGGTGCGGCGACCCGGACTTGAGAATCCCGTACGCCGCGCCGCCCACGGCCACGATGGCGAGGGGTGCGAGCCAGCGTGCTGCGCGTCCGCGAGCCATGGGGACAACTCTAGGCGAGGTCCCAGGCGGCTTTGCGCAGCCGCTCGGCCTCGGCCCGCGCCGCCTCGCCGGGATCGCCGCCGGTCTGCTCGTGCGCGAAGACGATGGAGCGCGACGCGGTCACGAGACCGGCGGCGCGGCCGGGCGCGAACGCGGGCGCGAGATCTTCGACGCGCCCCCCTGCGCGCCCACTCCGGGGAGCAGGAACGGCGTGCGGGGCATCAACTCGCGCAGGCGCCCGATGTGCTCCGGCGCCGTGGCGCCGACGACGGCGCCGATGTCGCTGATCGGCGCTTCCCCGTCGCCGAGCCCCGCCACCAGGCCGGCGACGCGCTCCCAGACCGTCCCGCCCCCGGCGACTGGGAGATCCTCGATGTCGGCGGCGCCCGGATTGGAGGTGCGCACGAGCACGAAGATCCCGGCGCCCGCCGCTGCGGCGCCGCGACTGAGCACCTCGAGCGTGTCGCGACCCATGTAGGGGTTGGCGGTGAACGCATCCGCGCCCAGGCCGCCGACCGTGCCGAAGGGCGTCTCCGTGGCTCCGACGAGCGCCTGCGCGTAGGCCGCCGCCGATACGTCGATGTCTCCGCGCTTGCCGTCGGCGAGCACGAGCAGCCCGGCCGCGTGGGCGTGCCCGACGGTCGCGGACAGCGCCGCCCAGCCCGCCGCGCCGAGACGCTCGAAGCAGGCGAGCTGCGGCTTCACCGCGACGCATGGCGGCCCCGCCGCGTCGATGACCGCACGGCAGTGCGCGGCGACGGCCGCGGCCGCGCGCTCTACGGGCGAGCCCGCGGAGCCGGCCGATTCGAGCGCCGGAGGGCCAGAGCCGCGCAGGATCCGGATCGAGACCGAGGACGACCTGCGACTCACGCGCGGCGACGCGGCTGACGAGCCGCTCGGCGAACCCGTTCAGGCCGCTCGACTGCGCCGATGCGTCGTCCCGGGTCAGTGGTTGACCGACTTCTTCAGCCCGGAGCCGGCGGTGAACTTCGGGGCCTTCGCCGCCGCGATGCGGATGCGCTCGCCCGTGCGCGGGTTCACGCCCTCACGCTCGTTGCGATGTGCGACGTGGAACTTGCCGAACCCGGAGAACGTGACGTCGCTGCCGCGCTTGAGCGTGTCCTCGATGGTGCTGAGCATCGCGTCGACCGCGTCGGCCGCCTGCTTCTTGGTGAGGTTCGCGCGATCAGCGACGTGATCGACGAACTCGGACTTCGTCACGGGATTGCCCTCCTGCTGGATGCTCGATGAACTGGGTCGCAAGTGTTCATGTGCGCCCGGACGCCACGCGTTCGGGGATGGCCCCGGACGCGGTCGTCGTGAGCGAGTGGGACGATACGCGGTGATGTCCCTCGACCGCATCGCCTGGCTCGTCACCGTCGGCGCCTGCCTGCTGTCCGCCGTGCTGCTCTTCGTGGCGGGCTATCAGGGGTATGGCGCGCTGGCCATCGCCGTCGGCGCGGCCGCGGCGATCAACCTCGCCTGACCGCGCCCCGCCGTTACGCCGGCTCGGTGTGCACGATCACGGCGGCGACGTCGGCGATCGTGCTCTCCGCGCGTGCCTCGATCCGTGCGGCGGCCTCATGCGCAGTCGCGAGCGTGTCGGCTCCGGGAAGCGCGATCGTCATGAACACGACGATCCCGCGCGGCTCGCGATGCAGGCTGAGTCGAGCGGGTCGCGCTCCCGCTCACGTCGCGGGCGATGCCCTCCAGGCGCGCGCGCAGGTCCTCGAGCTCGGCCGGCGGCGGAACGGTCGCCGCGAGCGCGCCCGCCAGCGGTTCGAGGTGCACGTGCACGCTGCTGATCTCAGGGGCCGCCGCGAGGATCGCGCCCTCGACCTCGTCGGCGATGCGATGGGCCTCGGTCAGCGTCTCGTCCGCCGGAAGCTTCACGTGCAGGCTCAGCTCGGTGCGCCCGTCGTCGACGAGCACGGTCCGCACGTTGTGGACCTCGCGCACGCGCCGCACCGAGAGCGCCGCTCCAGTCGCGCGCTCGCGCAGGTCACTGCTCTCGCGCTGCTCGATGTGGATCGTCACGTCGCTGCGGGGCAATGCCTCCTGGATGGCCCGTTCGACGTTGTCCGCGACGGCGTGCCCCTGACCCACGGCGGCGTCCGGGGCGACTCCGAGGACCGCGTCCACGAACGCCCGGCCTCCCGCCTCGCGCACGCGCACGCGCCGAACCTCGGCGTGGGGCTCGACCTCGGCGATCACGGCGCGCGTGATCTCGGCGGCGTCGGAGGGCGCCTGGTCCATGAGCACCTGCACGTTCTGGCGCATCAGGCGGATCGCGGCGAGGATCACGAGCCCGGCGACGAAGAGCGCCGCCCAGGCGTCGGCGGACGAGTAGCCGGCGCGCACGAACGCGAGGCCGACCACGACGGCGAGCGTTCCGGCGAAATCGGAGGCGAAGTGCAGGGCGTTCGCCGCGAGCGCCGCGCTGGAGTAGCGGCGCGAGGCGCGCAGGGAGACCACCGCGCGCGAGACGTCGACGGCCAGCACGATGCCCAGGACGGCGAAGGCCCACCACGCCGCGTCGACGTCGCCGGGGTCGGCTGCCGGTCAGCCGGCTGATCGACTCGAAGACGATCACGCCGCTGACGACCAGCAGGAACGCACCCTCGCCGAGCGCCGCCAGGTGCTCGGCCTTCCCGTGGCCGTAGGGATGGTCCCGATCGGCCGGCCTGCAGCGCGACACGCAGCGCATAGAACGTCAGCAGCGCCGCGACGAGGTCCGTCCCCGAGTGCGCCGCCTCGGCGATCAGCGCCAGAGACCCCGCGGCGAGGCCCGTGATGAGCTTCAGCGCAAGCAGGAAGACCGCCGCCGCGATCGAGAACAGCGCCGACGCGCTGCTGCGGGGCCATTCCGTTCCGCCCGTCCGGCGGCGCGGCCGTCAGTGCGCCGTCAGCCATGTCAGGAGCGCCCGGGCCGCGCGCCCGCGGTGGCTGATCGCGTCCTTCTCGGCGGAGCTGAGCTCGGCCATCGTCCGTCCGCTGGAGTCGTCGACCGGAACGAACGCGGGGTCGTAGCCGAAGCCCCCTGTGCCCCGCGGGTCGGTCGTCATCACCCCGCGAGCAGCGGCCCTCGAAGGTCTCCTCCCGGTCCCCCGCGGCATCGACGAAGGCGATGACGCACACGTACTCGAGGTCGCCGCCCCCCGGCACGCTGGTCAGGAGCAGGTTCAGGTTGTCCTCGTCGGTCGCGTCCTCCCCGGCCCAGCGCGCGGAGCGCACGCCCGGCTCACCGCCGAGCGCGGCCACGCAGATCCCCGAGTCGTCGGCGATCGCAGGCTCACCGGTCGCCGCGGCCGCGGCGCGCGCCTTGCCGAGTGCGTTCTCCGCGAAGGTGCTCCCGGTTTCGGGCGGGAGCACGACGTCCCCGGGCAGCGGGACGATCGTGTGCCCGGGGAGCAGCTCCCCGAGCTCGCGGACCTTGTGCGCGTTGCGGGTCGCGAGCACGAGCCGCATCAGGCCGGGCTGCCCTCCGCGATCGCCTTCTCCTGCGCGGCGCGAAGCTCCAGGATCCCTTTCGCGGCGAGCTCGAGCAGATCGTCGAGGTGCGCGCGGTCGAGGGGCATGCCCTCGGCGGTCGCCTGGACCTCGACCAGCGATCCCTCACCGGTCATCACGACGTTGGCATCGACCTCGGCGCTCGAGTCCTCTGGGTAGTCGAGGTCGAGCAGCGGCGTGTCCCCCACGATGCCGCAGGACACCGCCGCGACCGAGCCGATCAGCGGGAGGCGATCGATCCGGCCCTCGGCCACCAGGCGCGCGCAGCCGAGCGCGATCGCGACGTATGCCCCGGTGATCGAGGCGCAGCGCGTGCCGCCGTCGGCCTCGAGCACGTCGCAGTCGATGTACACGGTGCGCTCGCCGAGCGCGGCAGGGTCGATGACGCCTCGCAGCGAGCGGCCGATGAGCCGCTGGATCTCGACGCTGCGCCCGTCGGGACGCCCGCGCGAGCTGTCGCGCTGCTTCCGGTCCCCGGTCGAGGCCGGAAGCATCCCGTACTCGGCCGTGACCCAGCCGAGGCCTGAGCCGGCGCGCCAGCGCGGCACGCCCTCCTGGATCGACGCCGTGCAGATGACGCGCGTCCCGCCGCAGGAGATGAGCGCCGAGCCGGTCGCCGTGCTGACGAACCCCGGCTGGATCGTGACGGGCCGCAGCGCATCGGCCGCCGCGTCCCCCCGAGCGCTCGGGTGCCCCCGGGCTCACGCCGTCGCTCCGATGGGAAGGTGGACCTGCTCGACGGTGCCGAGCGGGAGTTGCAGGAAACGGGTGCCGAGCATGCGGAAGGCCTCTGGGTCGCCGGTGGACAGGAAGCGGTAGTCACCCTCGCCGGTGGCCTGGCTCGCGAGCCCGCGAGACCCGAGGGCGTGCTCGACCTGGCGCGCGAGCGCGGCGCCGGAGGTGACGATCTCGACGCCGCGGCCCAGGATGCGCTGGAGCAGCGGGCGGATGAGCGGGTAGTGCGTGCAGCCGAGGATGACGGTGTCGACCTTCGCCTCGCGCAGGGGCTCGACGGCGGCGCGCACGACGTCCACGATCGCGTCGTCCAGTGGGGAGCCGGTCTGGATGATCGGCGCCAGCTCCGGAGTCGGGACGGACACGAGGTCGACGTGGGGGTCGACCGCGTGGATCGCCGCCTCGTACGCACCGCTGGCGACCGTCGCGGGCGTCGCGAGCAGGCCGATCCGCCCGCTGCGCGTCGCCGTCACCGCCTGCACGGCCTCGGGACGCACCACGCCGAGCACGTCGACCCCGAGGGTCGTCTGGCGCATGCGCGCCTGCAGCGAGGGCAGCGCAGCGGCCGTCGCGGAGTTGCAGGCGACGACGAGGAGCTTCGCGCCGCGCGCGAACAGCTCCTCGGCGATCTGGAGGCTGAAGCGCTCGAGCTCCTCGCGAGACCGGTCGCCGTACGGAAAGCGCGCCGTGTCACCGAGGTACAGGTAGTCCTCGTGGGGCAGCTGGACGAGCAGCTCGTGAAGAACCGTGAGGCCGCCGACACCGGAGTCGAAGACGGCGATCGGCCGTTCGCGCGGGTCGCTCGAGCCGGGCACGTCCGCAGGGTACCCGCGGGCGCGGCGCGGCCACCAGGAGGCGTCATCCCCCACCCTTCCCGACCTGCTCGACCGCGGTCTTCATCTTCCCGACCACCGCCTGCGCGATCCCGCCGCCCTTCAGGCCGCCGGCGGCGGCGATGACACCGGCGAGCACGCCCGCGACGAGCAGGATCAGCGCGACGTACTCGACCGTTCCCTGCCCGGCGGGACAGCCGAGGCGCGATCGGATGCGCTCGAGGCTCGAGTGCGGACGGACGGTCGGGCTATGGCCCATGGCGAGGCTCCTTGCGAGGGGTTGGCTGCGGTCGCCGCCGATGCTCGGGGAGACCGTGTGACGACTCCAGAGCGCAGGTCCGGAAGATCAGCGGCAAATCCGTGCCGTACCCGTCACGAGGCCGCGGCGTGGACCCCGGCGGAGCGGGCGTGACCTCCGGGAGAGGACGGTAGACTCGCCGCGCGGCGGCGGTCCCCTGATCGCCCTCGCTCAGCCATGGGCCTCAAGAACAGGATCCTGCGACGCGACCCCGAGCCGGCGATCCCGAGCGCCGATGACGCGACCCTCCAGCACCCGCTTCCCGCACCGGTGGAGCCCGCCGCGCAGGGCGACGCCCTGACCGCCGTCTTCGAGCCGCTGCCCGCGCAGCACGACGACGATGCCGCCTCCGAGCTTGCGGAGCCTGAGCACGCCGCGCAGGGCGACCCGCTCGTCACGGGGGCCGACGGACCCGTGCAGGACTCCGACGCCGCAGCCGCCGAAGCGCCCGCGGCGGAACCCGTCCAGGCGACCCCGCCGGGGCCCCTTCCGGCCCGGCGTCCCGGCTTCCGCGAGCGCGGGCGCCTGCGGCGCCGCCTGCGCTTCCTGCGCGAGGCCCGCGAACTGGGCTTCCGCGACCTGGGCGGCCTGGTCTTCGACCAGCATCGGTTCCAGCGGCCGAACGGCGCGCTCGTCCAGGGCAAGGTGTCCGCGATCGACGCCGCCGACCGTGAGCTGCGCATGATCGAGGATGTCCTCGCCGCCCGGCGTCCCTATGAGGAGCTGTTCGTCGCAGGCGTCTCCGCATGCCAGCGCTGCGGCGCCCTCCACGGCAGCGACGCGCGCTTCTGCCCGCAGTGCGGCCTCGCGTTCAGCGGCCCGCGACCGGTCGCCGGCGTGTGGACCGCCGAGGGCGCACCGCCCGGCCAGTCGGCGCTCTTCGATCCGCAGGCGCCGCGCACCGAAGCGCCCACGCCCCCGGCGTGAGCCTTACGCCGGTCACGCCGCCGGACGCGGCGCCCGTCAGCGACGCCTGCCCGCGCTGCCGGGAGCCGCTCGCCCCGGATCAGGACTGGTGCCTGCGCTGCGGCGACCCCGCGCGCACGGTGATCGCGGCGACCCCGCGCTGGCGCCGGCCGATCTTCGCGATCCTCGCGCTCGCGGCGGTCGCGCTGGGAGTCCTCACGGCCGCGTTCATCGGGCTCACGAACGACGACCCTCCTCCTCCGCGCACGATCGTGACGACGACGACCCTCGCGCCCGGCGCCAGCCCGCCGCCCGGCATCCAGACCGTTCCGGAGACGCCTCCCGCCGCGACGACGACCACCGGCACGACGACCACCACCATCACCACGACGACCAGCGCGCCCGCTACCACGACGAGCGCGCCCACGACGACCACCACCACGGCGACGACCACGACCGCCGCGCCGAACTGAGCGCCGCCGTCAGCCGGAGCTCGAGGCGAGCAGGCGTGCGGCCTCGTCGGCGAGCGGGTGCGCCGGCGCCGGGTCCGCCGGGAGCTCACCGGGGTCCCGCGCGAGCGTCTCGAGCGTGACCGCGAGCGAGCCTGCGAGCGCAGCGAGGTCGTAGCCGCCCTCGAGCACCAGCCCGACGGGCACCTCCAGGTCCGCCGCAAGTCGCCGGACGCTCGCCGCCATCGAGGCGAACCCCGCCTCGGTCACCATGCACCCGGCGAGCGGATCGTCGGCGTGCGCGTCGAAGCCCGCGGACAGCAGCACCAGCTGCGGCTCGTACTCACGCGCGGCAGGGACGACGACGTGATCGACGATCGCGCGATACGCGTCGTCGCCCGTGCCGGCCGGCACCGGGAGGTTCAGCGTGAACCCCGCTCCGGCGCCCGACCCGCGATCCGCGGAGGACCCGCTCCCGGGATAGAGCGGCGACTGGTGGATCGACACGAACAGCACGCGCGGATCGGCGTGGAAGATGTCGTTCGTCCCATTGCCGTGATGCACGTCCCAGTCGAGGATCAGGACCCGCTCGAGGCCATGGGCGTCGAGCGCATGGCGAGCGGCGACGGCGACGTTGTTGAAGAGGCAGAAGCCCATCGCGCGAGCAGCCTCGGCGTGGTGCCCCGGCGGCCGGTGCAGGGAGGCCGCGACGGGCGCGTCGCCGGCGAGCAGCGCGTCGACGATCCCGGCGGCGCCCCCGGCGGCGTGCAGGGCGGCTTCGTAGGACTCACGGCAGACGATCGTGTCCGCATCGATCGCGCCGCCGCCTGCGGCGCACGCGGCGGCGATCCCCGCACGGTGGCCCGGCGTATGGACGGCGTCGACGAGCGCCGTGCCCGCGGGCGCCGAGTCTCGTACCTCGTACCCGAGCCAGTCCCGGGAGGTCAGCTCACGCTCGATCGCGGTCATGCGAGCGATCCGCTCCGGGTGCGGTCCGGTGTCGTGGCGCAGAGAGGACTCGTGGCGCAGGATCAGCGGGCGCACTGGAGGGGTACGGTACTCCCGCATGGGCGCCGCCGAACGGATCGACGTGGACGTCGCGGTGGTGGGCGCCGGCGCCGCGGGGCTTTCGGCGGCCCTGACCGCCGCTGACGCGGGCGCGCGCGTCGCCGTCATCAGCGCCACGCCGCTCGCGCAGACCGCGAGCTACTGGGCGCAGGGCGGGCCTCGCCGCCGCCCTCGCACTCGACGACTCGCCGCAGCTGCACCTCCGGGACACGGAGATCGCGGGCCGCGCGCTCGTCCGCCGCTCCGCCGCCGAGGTGCTCACCAATGAGGCACCGCGAGATGATCCTGGCGCTCCAGCACGCCGGCGTGACCTTCGACGCAGACCGCTACGGCAACCTGTCGCTGGGCCTCGAGGGCGGGCACTCGCGGCGGCGCATCGTGCATGCCGGAGGGAGCGCGACGGGACGTCGCGTCGCGCGGCAGTTGTCGGCGGATCTCGTCGCGCGGCCGAACGTCCTCATCCTCGAGCTGACCCGGGCCGCCGACCTCTGGCTCGACGACGGCCGCGTCGTCGGCGTCGCTCTGCGAGGACGGCCTCGCGGTGCGTGCCCGCGGCACCATCATCGCCGCGGGCGGCGCCGCAGCGCTCTGGCGACGGACGACGAACCCGCCCGGCTCCCAGGGAACGGGGCTGCTCCTCGCCCAGCGGGCAGGCGCGGCGATCGCCGATCTCGAGTTCGTCCAGTTCCATCCCACGGCCGTGACGGGCATCGCGGGACGCGAGGGCTTCCTCGTCACCGAGGCGATCCGCGGCGAGGGCGCCACGATCGTCGGCCCCGACGGCGAGCGCTTCGTCGAGGAGCTCGCTCCTCGTGACGAGGTCTCGCGCGCGATCTGGGAGGTCATGGACCGCACCGGGGCGCCGTCGGTCCGGCTGGACATGCGTGCGGTCGATCCCGCGCGCTTCCCGAACGTCGTCGAGGCGCTGCGGCGGTCCGGGCTCGACCCGGCGACCGAGCTCATCCCGATCGCCCCCGCCGCCCACTACGTGATGGGCGGGGTCATGACCGACCTGCACGGCAGCACGGGCGTCCCCGGGCTCTACGTCATCGGCGAGTCGGCGTGCACCGGGCTCCACGGCGCCAACCGGCTCGCGTCCAACTCGCTGTCGGAGTGCGCGGTCTTCGGAGCGCGTGCCGCGCGAGCCGCAGCTGGACGAGCCGGCGGTCACCGTCGCCGGCGAGCCCCCCGCCGCACAGCCGATCGTCATGCCGGAGCGGTCGACGCAGGAGGCGATGTGGCGCGACGCCGGCCTCGTCCGCGACCGCGAGGGCCTCGAGCGCCTGCTCGATGACCCGCATCCGCTCGCGCGCCTCGTCGCACGCTGTGCGCTCCAGCGCGAAGAGACCCGGGGAGCGCATGTTCGGCGCGATTTCCCGGACACGGACCCGGCGCTGGACCTGCATCACGTGGTCGTCCGAGGCGACGACCACGCGCTCGAACTGTGGCGCTGACGCGCCGCAGGGCCCGGGCGTCTTAACACGAACTTCATCTTCCGTGTGTTCCAGCGTTCACACGGCAGGCGGATACTCGCGCTTGGGAGGGGGCGAGGAACACCGCGACAAGGACGAACCGCAGGAGGGTCCAGCCCAGATGTATCAGGTGAGCAGGGCAATTTATCGAGAGCTGGCGAGCGATATCGCCACCGGACGCGCAGGGCACGCTGAAGTGCTGCGCGCATGCGAAGGCGCCATCGAGCGCCTCGCGACCGACCGTCACTACTTCGCGCAACCCGCGCGAACGCTGTTCCGCGACATCCGCGGAAACTTCCCGCTGCAGTCCCAGCTGCGCGTGTGGGTCATCGTCCGCGACTACGTCGAGGCGGCCGAGCAGGTGCTCGCATCGCTGACGACGCGTGGCCGCGACGCCTTCGGCAACCAGCTCGCGTGTCGCGCGACGACGCGCCGCGGCACACCGTGCCAGCGGATGCCGGTGCACGAGAACGGCTACTGCCCCTCCCACCAGCACCTCGTCGAGACCGAGGAGCTGGAGCGCGCGGCAGCCGCCGCCGCAGAGGCCGCGGCGCCGCTCGCGATCGCCGCGTGACTGCCTGACTTCCAGGGAGGAACGGGGAGCACGTACAGCGCCGGGGATCCGACCCCCCGGCGCTCGTGCGTGACGTTCGGCGGTCGCCTATCCGGGTGCGATGCTGCCCGGCGCGGCGGGCGGAGTGTCCAGCTCCCCGCCCCCTGAATCTCCACGCGCGCGCAGCACGGCGAGGGCCCCGATCAGCAGATAGCCGAACGCGGCCACCCGTGGCGCGGGGATCGCCAGCAGCGTGAGTGCCGCATACAGGCCGACGCTGGGCGACGTGGCGAGCAGCACCTCGTTGACCTCGGCATCCGTCACGTCGCGCCGCAGCAGCGAACGGTCGCGCACCACCACGCCCCAGATCGCGGCGAGCAGCAGGGCGCAGACGAGCAGTGACGCGCCGTAGAAGATGACTGCGGCGCGCTCGGCGCCGGTGTTCCGCACCGCGTCGCCGACGAGACGCGTCGGGAACGGCAGGAACGACACCGACATCAGCAGGAGCAGATTCACGCGCATGACCGCGGTGTTGGCGTACCGCATGCGACGGAACATGCCGTGGTGGGCCAGCCAGATCCCCCCGATGGTCAGGAAGCTCGTCACGTAGCCGAGGTAGGACGGCCACTCGTGTGCGATCGCCTTCCACAGGTCGTCGAACGAGGACGCGGGCACGTTGATGTCGAGGACCAGCAGGGTGATCGCGATCGCGAACACGCCGTCGCTGAACGCCTCCACCCGGCCCGTGCCCCAGCGCTCTCCCACCCGGCGGCCTTCGACACCCGGACTCCCCCTCCTCCGGCGCGGATCCGCGCGCCCCGCATCGCTGCACTCGAACCCCGATAGCGTCCTGCCCACTCATGCTCCTCGGCGTCGATGTCGGCGGCACCTTCACCGACGCGGTCCTCGCCGCGCCGGGACGCGTCGTCACCGCCAAGGCCCCGACGACGCCGGACGACCAATCCCGCGGAGTCATGGACGCCGTGGCGGAGGTGCTCGCGGCTGCGGGCGCGCATGCGTCCGACGTGCGCGCGTTCGCCCACGGGATGACCGTCGCGACCAATGCGCTGCTCGAGGACGTGCACGCGCGCACGGCCCTGGTGGCGACGAGCGGCTTCACGGACGTCGTTGAGCTCGCGCGCCAGAACCGCCCCGAGCTGTATCGCCTCTGCGCGGCGCGACCGGCGCCGATCGCCGGTCCCGAGCTGCGCTTCCCCGCCCCGGGCCGCATGGGTGCCCGCGACGAGCTCGAGCCGCTCACGGCGGCCGGCGCCGCCGCCGTCGCGGAGGCGGTCGGCGCCGCGGAGCCCCAGTCCGTCGCGGTCTGCCTGCTGCACGCCTGGCGCGATCCCGCGCACGAGCTCGCGATCGGCGCGGCGCTGCGCGAGCGCCTGGGGGATCGCGTCCACGTGTCGCTGTCGCACGAGGTCGTCGGCACCTTCCGCGAGTACGAGCGCGCGGCCACGACCGAGATCGACGCGGCGCTCTCCCCGCTCCTGGCGGCCTACCTGGGCCGGCTGCGCGAGCGCACGAGGGCGGCCGGCCTCGTGGACCCGCTGATCATGCAGTCCAGCGGCGGGCTCGTGGACGCGGCCGCTGCCGCCGGACATGCCGTGCTGACGGTGCTGTCCGGTCCCGCCGGCGGCGCGGCCGCGGCGGCGCTCGTCGCCCGGGCATGCGACGAGCCGGACCTGCTGTGCTTCGACATGGGCGGGACGTCGTGCGACGTGTGCGTCATCGAGGGCGGGCGCGCGCACGAGAGCGCGGGGCGCGAGATCGCCGGACGCCCGGTCGCGCTGCCGATGGTCGACATCCACACGGTCGGCGCCGGCGGCGGGTCGATCGCCTGGCGTGACCCCGGCGGCGCGCTGCGCGTCGGCCCGCGGTCCGCCGGCGCGGTGCCCGGACCGGCCGCGTACGGCCGCGGGGGCGATGAGCCGACGGTCACCGACGCGCACGTGGTGCTCGGCACGCTGGACCCCGCGCAGCCGCTCGCGGGCGCCGTGCGCCTGGACGCGGCGGCGGCGCGTGGCGCCGTGGAGCGACTGGCCCGGGCACTCGGCATGCACGTGACCGAGTGCGCCCGAGGCATCCTGCGCGTCGCGAACACCGAGATGGTGCGGGCGCTGCGCGTCATGACCGTCGAGCGGGGCCTCGACCCGCGCGGCTTCGCGCTGCTGGCGTTCGGGGGCGCGGGACCTCTGCACGCGGCGGCGATCGCCGACGAGCTCGGGATCCGCCGAATCCTCGTGCCGCGAGCGTCCGGCGTGCTGAGCGCGCTGGGTCTCGCGGCGGCGGATCGCCGCGTGACGCGGCAGCGGTCGGTGTTCCTCGCGGCGAGCAGCGACGCCGACCGCGATCTCGGCGTGGTCCGGGATGAGCTGCTCGAGGAGGCGCTGACGACGCTCGGCACGTCCGCCCCGCACCACGAGGTCGCCTATGACGTCCGCTACCGCGGCCAGTCGCACGAGCTCACCGTGCGCGGCGCGTCGCTCGACGTGCGCGAGCGATGTCGCCGCTGCCTTCGCAGCCGAGCACGAGCGCCGCTACGGCTGGCGCGAGCCGCAGACCCCCGTCGAGATCGTGACGGTGCGCCTCACGGCGATCGTTCCCGGGCCACAGCTCGACCTGCGCGGCACGGGCGGGCCGGCCGGCCGCGTCACCGGGCCTGCCGTGCTGCACCTGCCCGAGACGACCGTCGCCGTCCCGGCGGGCTGGTCCGGCGCGGTCGACGACACGGGCACACTGGTGCTGGAGCGCCGGGCATGAGCGCGCTCGACCCCGTCACGCTGCAGGTGGTCAGCGGCGCGCTGCGCGCTGCGTGCGAGGAGATGGGCGCGGTGCTCGTCCACGCCGCGCACTCGGCGAACATCAAGGAGCGGCGCGACTGCTCGACCGCGCTCTTCGCGCCGGACGGGTCGATGCTCATGCAGGCCGAGCACATCCCGGTCCACCTCGGCGCGATGCCCGCGGCGGTCGCGGCGGTCGCGGGGCGCGAGCAGGCTCCGGGGCGCTCGTGGATCCTCAACGACCCGTTCGCCGGGGGCACTCACCTGCCGGACATCACCGTCGTGACGCCGGCGTTCGCACCCGGCCTGATCGGCTTCGCCGCGAGCCGCGCGCACCACGCCGACGTCGGCGGCCCGACGCCCGGCTCGATGCCGGCCGACTCGACGACACTCGCCGATGAAGGCGTCGTCATCCCGCCCTCCGAGCTGACGGACGAGCTGATCGAGCGCGTGATCGCGCAGATGCGCCGGCCTGAGCAGCGGCGCGCCGACCTGCGCGCCCAGCTCGCGGCGAACCGCGTGGGAGCGCTCAGGCTCGCGGAGATCGCTGAGCCGGATCGGCGCGGACGAGCTGCGCG
This sequence comes from uncultured Actinomycetes bacterium, assembly GCA_963805615.1. Lineage (GTDB taxonomy): Bacteria > Actinomycetota > Thermoleophilia > Solirubrobacterales > Solirubrobacteraceae > F1-60-MAGs163. Next base: position 268,894 of record CAWDUW010000001.1, read on the forward strand.
CCGCCGGCGACGAGGTGATCGCGTACGCGGAGCGCCGCACGCGCGCCTGCCTCACCGCGCTGCCGGACGGCGTGCGCAGCTCGACCGACGCGCTCGAGGGCCGCGACGGGCGACATCGAGCTGCGCCTGACCGCCACCGTGCACGGCGACGAGCTGACGCTCGACTTCACCGGCAGCGCGGCGCAGCACCACGGCAACCTCAACTGCCCACTCGCCGTCACGGTCTCCGCATGCCTGTTCGCCGTGCGTGTCCTGACGGATCCCGACATCCCGCCGAACGCCGGCGCGCTGCGGCCGGTGACCGTGATCGCGCCGCGCGGGTCACTGCTGAACGCCGAGTCGCCGGCGGCCGTCGTCGCCGGGAACGTCGAGACGTCGAGCCGGGTCGCCGACCTCGTCCTCGGCGCGTTCGGACGCGCGCTCGGCCAGGGGACGATGAACAACATCACCCTCGGCACCGATGAGTTCACGTACTACGAGACGCTCGGCGGCGGCCAGGGCGCATGCCCTGACGCCGCCGGACCGTCGGGCGTTCACGTCGCGATGTCCAACACGCTGAACACGCCCGTCGAAGCGCTCGAGCTCGAGTTCCCGTTCCGCGTCGTCGAGTACGCGATCCGGCGCGGATCCGGCGGCGACGGAACCCACGCCGGCGGCGACGGCGATCATCCGGGAGCTCGAGCTGCTCGCGCCGATGGAGCTCTCGCTCATCACCGAACGCCGCAGGCACGCGCCGCGCGGCGCCGCCGGCGGGCGCGACGGCGCCTGCGGGCGCAACCTCGTGAATGGCGAGGAGGTCGGGTCGAAGGTGCGCGCGAGCCTGCGCTCCGGCGATCGCGTGCGCATCGAGACGCCCGGGCGGCGGTGGACACGGTCCCCCCGCGTAGGATCGGCCGATGCGCATCGCCTTCCTGGGTCTCGGGATCATGGGCTCGCGGATGGCCGCGAACCTGCTCGCCGCCGGCCACGAGCTGACCGTCTGGAACCGCACCGACGGAGACCGCCGCCGAGTGGGCCGCCGCCCACCCCGGCGCCGACCGTCGCCTCCGGCCCGCCGACGCGGCCGTCGACGCCGAGCTCGTGATCACGATGGTCGTGGACGGTCCCGACGTCGAGGACGTGCTGCTCGGGCCTGAGGGTGCCGCGACGACCGCCGCCCCCGGGACGGTCGTCGCCGACATGTCGACGATCGCGCCCGCCGCCGCCGAGGCCCTGGGCGCACGGCTCGCCGAGCGCGGGCTCGCGTTCATCGACGCGCCGGTCACGGGCTCCTCCCCGGGCGCCGAGTCCGGGACGCTGACGATCATGGTCGGGGGTGCCGCGCGAGACGTCGCGACGGCGATGCCGGCGTTCGAGGCGATGGGGAAGGTCATCCGCCACGTCGGCCCGCTGGGTCACGGCCAGCGCGTGAAGCTCGTCAACAACGCCGTCGCGATCGCCAACACGATCACGGCCGGTCAGGCGCTGATCGCGGGCCGTGCGCTGGATGTGGACCTCGACGCGCTCGTCGAGGTCCTGTCCGCCGGGGCCGCGGGCAGCGTCGTCCTGGACCTCAAGGCGGGGCCGATGCGCGCACACGACTACCCGAAGCTCTTCAAGACGCAGCACATGCTCAAGGACGTGCAGCACTGCCTCGACGCCGTCGGCGCGCAGGGCGTGCCGTTCCCGGCCGCCGCGGACGCCCGCGAGATCCTCGTCGCAACGGTCGGGCGCGGCCTCGGGGACGAGGACTACGCCGCCGTGATCGAGACGCTCGAGGGGCTCGCGGGCCTCGAGCTCTAGGCCGCCGCCCAGCCCCGGGAGCCCCACTCACCGCGCCGCCGCCCCCGCCGAGCCGCGCAAGCGTCCATGCGTTGGACCGCTCCCTGGACGAAACGTGCACCGCGTGTGCAGGTTTCGGCGCGCGAACGTGCGCAAAACCGCGCGGCGTTCCGGAATGCCTGCTCACGGCCGTAAAACACCGTGCACCCCATGGCCCTTGATCAGTTCGGACAGCCCCCCGCGCCCGGCGCGTCAGTCATCTCCCTCGCGGACCGCATGCGCGCCCGCCAGGATGCCGCTCCGGCGCCGTCCCCGGTCGCGGAGGACGCCCACAGGTCAGCGTTCGCGCCCGCGTCGCAGCCGTGACCGACACCTGCTGGTGCTGCCGCCAGAAGGTCCGCGCGGTCGTCGGCATCGTCGTCGACGCGCGCCACACGGCTGACGGCAGCGGCTTCCTTCCGCTCGAGGCGATCGACGAGAAGCTCGTCAGCGCGCTCGACACGCAGGCAGCTGGCACGCCGCGGCATCGGCGAGCTGCGCCATCGCGAGAGCCCCGGGCGTCGCCGGCGGCTACATCGCCAACGGCTGCCTGGAGTGCGACGCCCTGATCGGGCGCTTCCACCTCGAGGATCTGCTCACCGAGCACCGCATGGCGGGCGGGTCCTACGGCCAGCTCGACATCGGCATCGCCGTCGAGCTGGACCTCGTGCCGGCCGAGCGCCGCACCGGCATCACCGCGCACGGCTGATCGCCCGCCGAGCCCCGCGATCACGCCGGATCGAGGCGATTCACGCTGTGTGCGATCGGGCACACACGACGCTGCTCGCGGGCCGGAAATCGCGCCGCAACGGCGCCACTTCAGGCCCGATCGGCGCCCAATGCGCCGGAACGGCGTCCACGAGCGCCGAATGCGACAGATTCGGGCCCTCAGAACCCGCCTGTTTCCAGCGTAATTTGGGCTTTCGCCGGTCCATTTGACACAATGACGACACCCCGCCGCCCCAACGGTCATTTGGACCGGTCTCGGGCGCGGGTCGTTTTCTGTCGTCCACTCTCCAGCAGGTTTGAATCCCCTATGCCAATTGCCCTGAAGGAATGGGCGGTGACTGTCCGCGCCCTCGCCGAAGGCGAGCAGCTCCTGACCCTGCGCAAGGGCGGGATCCGCGAAGAGCACAAGCACTTCGAGCTGGAACATGAGCGCTTCTTCCTGTACCCAACGTTCGATCATCAGCGCAACGACGTCGTGCGCGACGCGCACACGCCGGAACTCCGGCGCGCGCTCGAGGAGGGCGTGTGGCCCGACGGTGATCCGCCGACGCAGGCGCTCACGCGCGACGGCGGCATCGCGCAGCCCGAGCGGGTGCGCGTTCGCGCCTGGGCCGAGGTCGCGGGTCATTACACCGTCACCGACCCGCGCGTCGTCAGCGAGCTGTCCCCGTTCTACATCTGGACGACGGACTACGCGCAGAAGCGCCTGAGCTGGAAGCCGCGTCACCCGCTGCACGTCGTGCTGCTGCGCACCTACCGCATCCCGCGGCCGGTCACGGTCCGCGTCCGCGGCGACTACGCCGGCTGCCGATCGTGGCTCGAGATCGCTCGTGACCTGCCGTTCGAGGGGACGCCGGTCCTCGCGGACGACGAGTTCGCGCACGTGCAGCGAGACGATCGAGTCGATCTGCTCCGGCCGCGTCGCCGAGCTGGTCTGAGCTGAAGCGAACATTTCCGACCCCGCCGCCCACGCCCTGCTCGCGGACGCGCGCCGCGTCCTGTGCGTGGGCATCGGCGGGGGCGGCGACGTCGTCGGAGCGCTGGCGGCCGCCGGCGTCGCCGAGGCCTGCCGGAACGCCTGCCGAGGTCGGCGGCATCACCTGGGAGCGACGGCCGATCGATCCCCTCCCCGGGCCGCGGCGGCTCGACGAGGTCGACGGCGCCGAGCGCGTCCACGCCGCCGCCGCGCTCGCCGGGCCGGACACGACCGGGCCCGGCGGGTTCCACTTCGCCGAGAGCCGTATGGCCGGCGTCCTCGGGCGCCCCGTCGCGCTGATCGATCCCAGCGGCGGCCCCGCCGCGATCGCCGACGGCGCTCGTCGCCGTGCGCCGACCTCTGACTGCGACCTGCTGGTGCTGCTCGACGTCGGCGGCGACGTGCTCGGCGCACGGCGGCGAGGCCGGCCTCGCCGAGCCCGCTCGCGGACGCGGTGCTGCTCGCCGCCGGCGCCGCGCATCGAGCGCCGCAGGGCTGGCGACCGTCGCCGCCGTCTTCGGGGCCGGGTGCGACGGTGAGCTGACGCCCGCGGAGGTCCGCGCCCGCTTCGACGAGGTCGCGCTCGCCGGCGGCGCGCCGCGGCGAGAGCGATCCGCCTGCCGCCGCGCTCGACGCGATCGAGGCGGCGCTCCCCCACGTGCCGACCGAGGCGAGCGCGATGGCGCTGCGCTGCGCGCGCGGCGAGACCGGGCCGCGCCGACGATCCGCGGCGGGCGCCGCACCGTGGAGCTGTCGCCGCTCGGCGGCCGGCTCGCTCTGGTTCGACCCTGCCGGGCGATGGCGAGCGCCGCGCGGCTGGCCATGATCGTCGAGGACGCCGCGAGCCTGCAGGCGGCGCACGAGCTGCTGACGGCGCGCGGCGTGCGCACCGAGCTGGCCTACGAGCTGGACGCCGCCGCCGCCGGCGGCTGAGCGGCGGTTCGGATGGCCTGGGTCGAGACGACCTCACCCAGCTTCGCTGCCCGTCACGCCGAGGAGGACGCGGACGACGTCGTCGGCGTGCTCGAGCTGCTCGAGGGCACGCGCGAGCGACTCGAAGGCGTCCTGCCCGTCGTTCCGCGAGGGCCTCGGCGTCGTCGTCCACCCGACGCTCGCGCAGCTCGACCTCGCTCAGCCGGCCGTGCCGATCCTGCCGCCGCATGACGGCCCCGGCCTCGCGCCGCTACCTGGCGGGCTGGTTCACGCCCGCGCGAGATCCACGTGCTCGCCCCGCGCCTGCTCGAGGCGCGCGCCTCGAGCGTCCCGGGCTCGCGCGAGATGCTGCTGCTCACGCCGCGCGCGCGCTCTACGCCCAGCTCGCCGCGGGCCTCAGCAACCCGGCGCTGCCGCCGCCGCTGCGGCCCGGCGACCGCGGTCGCGCTACGCCCGGTTCGCATGGCTCGCCGCCGGCGCCGGGCAGTGGTTCTCCGGACAGACCGCGCACGCGCGGCCGGCGATCGCGCGCCGTCTGCGCGAGGGCGGCGAGCCATCGTTCCCGCCGGGAATCCGCGACGCGCAGCTGCTCGGCGGGTCCGTGCTCGACCTGCTCGCACGCGAGGAGGGCGAGGCCGCAGCGGTCGGCTCGCGATCGAGCCGCCCGGCGACATCCGGCGCACGCTCGAGCGCGCGTTCCGCGGCCGCTCGTTCGTGCACACGCAGGGCGCCTGGCGCGCGCACCTGGCGCGCCTCGCCGGAACCTGAGCTCAGCTCAGCAGCGAGCCCGAGCCAGACGATCAGGCCGACGACGAGCGATCGCCGAGCAGCAGGCCGGCGAGCAGCCGCCCGGGCGCCGGGACCGGTCGCGCCGCCGCTGTCGTGGAGACCGGCCTGCAGCAGGATCTCGCGCGCCGCCTGCTCGCCCGAGCGCGGCACCAGGACGTCACGCGGCCCGGCGGCGAGCATGTCGGGCACGTCGAAGCCGCGCGAGCGGCGCACGAGGCTCGGGACGCCCTCCTCGAGCAGCAGATTGGCGACGAAGTCGGCCTCGGCCTGATTGCGGCCGGTCGCGACCGTGACGAGCTCGCCCTCGCTGTACTCGCGGCTTGATCTTGCGCGCGCGCTCGTGCGCTCGCCCGTCGTGTCGAGCGGCCCCGCCGCGAATGCCAGCGGCATGTCGCAGAGCGGGCAGAAGCGCTCGCCTCAGACCGGCTTCAGCGCCGCACGACGGGCAGACCGCGGGACCCGGGTCAGCCATCCGCCGGCTCGACCGCGACCTCGCGCACGTCGCCGCCGTCGATCAGGTAGCTGCGCAGCGTCGCATCAGCGGCCGCCGGCGAGGCCGACGATCAGCCACTCGACCCCGGGCCAGTGCGCGGCGAAGTTCACGTCGGTCTGCGACGGGTAGGGCTCCGAGCGCGTGTGCGAGTGGTAGATGCGCGCCGAGCTGGTCACCGGCGTCCTCGATCGTCGGTCAGCAGCCGATGCAGTGCCAGGCCGTCGACCTCGAAGCGGAACGGGCTGGCGGCGAGATTCTCGAGCGGGTGGATCGCGACGGCCGTCCCGTCGCGGACGGCGACGACGCCGCAGCACTCGTTCGGGTGCTCGGCGCGGGCGTGGTCGACGATCGCGTCACGCTGCTCGCGGGAGAGCCGCATCGGCGCGAATCTAGCGAGCCATGCGACCGGCGAAGCCGGAGCCGGCCGCTGCTCCTATGCGTCGGTCTTGGAGCGCAGGACGGGGCGCTCCTCGTCCTGCGTCGTCGATTCGCCGGTGAGCGACTCCTTGAACTCGCGCATTCCCTTGCCGACGGAGCGCCCGACCTCGGGCAGCTTCTTCGGGCCGAGGACGATGAGCGCGATCACGAGGATGACGACGAGCTCCATGGGGCCGATGTTGGGCATGACTGGAGAGTACGCCCTGGCGGCCGCGCGCGCAAGGTCGCTGGACGAACGGCGTCCGCGCTACCACCAGACGGTGGACTCGAGGTTCTCGACCTCGTCCACCGGCAGCGTGTAGACCCCGCTGCTGAGGTACTTCCAGCCGTCGTCGCAGACGATGAAGACGACGTTGCCCTCGTCCATCTCACCGGCGATCCGATGTGCGACCCGCGCGATCGCGCCTGACGAGACGCCGGCGAAGAGGCCTTCCTCGTCGAGCAGCTTGCGCGTCCAGATCACCGCGTCGCGGTTGGTGACGAAGATCTTGCGGTCCAGCAGCGAGATGATCGATGATCGGCGGGATGAACCCGTCGTCGAGCGAGCGCAGGCCCTGCACCGGCTCGCCCTGCATCGGCTCGGCCGCGACGATCGTGACGCGGTCGCCGAGCTCCTCCTTGAAGCGGCGGGCATGGCCCATCAGCGTGCCGCCGGTGCCGAGGCCCGCGACGAACGCGTCGACCTGGCCGTCGAGCTCATCGAGGATCTCGACCGCCGTGCCGTTGTAGTGCGCGAGCGGGTTCGCCGGGTTCCCGTACTGGTAGGGCATGTAGTACGAGGGGTCGCGTCTCGGCCATCTCGACGCGCCATCGCGACCGCGCCGTTCGAGCCCTGGTCGCCCGGCGAGTAGACGATCTCGGCGCCGTACATCTGCAGCAGCTGGGTGCGCTCGCGGCGTGACGTTGTCCGGCATCACGACCTTGAGCCGGTAGCCCTTGCGCGAGCAGATCATCGCGAGCGCGATGCCGGTGTTGCCCGAGGTCGGCTCGAGGATCGTCTGGCCGGGCTTGATCAGGCCCTTCTCCTCAGCGTCCTCGATCAGCGCCTTCGCGACGCGATCCTTGACCGAGCCGGTCGGATTGCGCGACTCCAGCTTCGCCCAGATCCGCACGCCCGGCTTCGGCGAAAGCCGCTGAAGCTCGACCAGCGGCGTGTTCCCGATCGCCTCGACGAGGTTCGTGTAGCGACCCCCGCAGGGGCGCGACTGGAGCGGAGGCACACTCATCCTTCACGAAATATAGCGAGGCTCACGGCTCGGCGGGAGGCACGGGCAGAGCGGGGATGCCCATCACGGAACGCGCCTCGGCGCGATCTGTCCTGCCAGGGGGCCGTTCATGGGTGGCAGAGGTGGTCGGCTGCTGCCGACCGCCTCCCCCACAGCGCCTAAGGCGGTCCACGGCCGACGCCCCGACCAGCACGCCCGAACCCAAACGCACCCGCACGGACCCTTCCGAGGAAAGCGTCAGCCACACGGACTTGAGCGAGAGATCGTGGATGCATGGCGTGTCACGGCGGGCCGGGGACAGTGCGCATGCACGGCCCCGGTCCGCGGGCGCGCCAGGCGCCACGAGATCCGCGAACCAGAACCTAAGCCCAGGCGGCGCGCAACCGCCGCAGACCCTCCGCAATCTCACGCAGGCGAGTGCGTCGTGAACGACAGGCGCAGCGTCGCCACGTCAGGCGTCCCGCAGAAGAACGGCGCTCCAGGGACGAACGCGACGTCCCGCTCCAACGCGCAGGTCAGCAGCTCCGAGGCATCCCACCCATCCGGCAGCCGAGCCCAGACGAACATGCCACCGCCGGGCACGTTCCACGTGCTGCCCGGCGGGCAGCGCCTCCGCGAGCCCGCCGACGAGCGCATCCCGACGTTCGCGGTAGACACCGCGCAGGTGCTCCATGTGCCGCGGCAGGTCACGTCTCCCCGAGCCAGATGCCACTGGCGACCTGATCGACGGTCGACGTGTGCAGGTCGGCGGCCTGCTTGGCGATGACCAGCGACCTGACGCACGCTCGTCCGGCGCGCGAACCCACCCGATCCGCAGGCCGGGCGCGACGATCTTCGACAGCGTGGAGAGCGCGAGCACGCGGTCGGCGACATCGGGCAGCGCGGCGATCGGCGCGACCGGCTCGCCGTCGTAGCGCAGTTCGCCGTACGGGTCGTCCTCGAGGATCCAGAGTCCGTGCTCGGCGGCGATCCGCGCGACGTCGCGCGCGGCGCCGTCGGGCAGCGTGCGGCCGGTCGGGTTCTGGAACGTCGGCACGGTGTAGAGCAGGACGGGCTTGTCGCGCAGCACTGCTGCTTCGAGCGCTTCGGGGATCAGCCCGTCGTCGTCGCAGGCGACGGGGACGAGCCGCGCGCCGGCGAGCTGGAACGCCTGCAGCGCGGCGAGATACGCGGGCTCCTCGACGAGCACCGCGGATCCGGGCTCGAGCAGCAGCGTCGCGACGAGCGTCAGCGCCTGCTGCGAGCCGCTGGTGACGAGCACGTCGTCGGCGGCGGTCGGCAGGCCGCGCGCGGTGAGCAGCTCCGCGATCCGCTCGCGCAGCACGGGGTCGCCTTCGGTGGTCGAGTACTGCAGCGAGCGGCGGCCGGCGTCGTCGCTCAGCGCTCGCGTGAATGCGTCGCGCAGGCCGGCGGTGTCGAACAGCCCGGGCTCGGGCAGGCCGCCGGCGAACGAGATGACGCCGGGACGCTCGGTCAGCGCGAGGATGTCGCGCACCGCGCTGCCGGCGACGCCGCGCAGACGCGCCGCGGTGGCGGGCGGCGGAGTCTTCGCGGCGTGAGGCCGCGACATCGCTGCTACGCGCCGCCGGCCATGGCGGGCAGGATCACGATCGCGTCGGCGTCGGCGACGGCGGTCTCCAGCCCGTCGAGCACGCGGACGTCCTCGTCGTTGAGGTAGACGTTGACGTAGCGGTTGAGTTCGCCACCGTCGTCGAACAGCTGGCCGCGCGTCTCGGGGTGCGCGTCGGCGAGGCTGTTCAGGACGGCGCCGACGGTGTCGCCGTCGGCGCTGACCTCGCGCTCGCCACCGACGGACGGGCGCAGGACCGGGGGAATGCGAATCGTGGCCATGTGGCGCGGGACCCTATCCCGCAGCGGCGCAGAACGCCTCGTAGTCGGGGAAGACGCCGAGCTCGTCGTCGGAGATGTCGCTCGGGATCGCGCGAGCAGATCGGGCACTCGGGGTCGCGCCGCACCTTGAGCTCGGTGACGGTCGCGCCGAGCGCGTCGTACATCAGCAGCCGGCCGATCAGCGGGTCACCGATGCCGAGGATGAGCTTGACGACCTCGGTCGCCTGCAGCAGGCCCATCGTTCCGGGCAGCACGCCGAGGACGCCGTTGGCGCCACATGACGGCGCGAGCTCGGCGGGCGGCGGCTGGCGGAACAGGCAGCGGTAGCACGGGCCTTCGTAGCGGCTTGAAGACGCTGAGCTGGCCTTCGAACCCGAGGATCGCGGCGGAGACGACGGGGATCTCATGCGGACGGTCGCGTCGTTCAACAGGTACCGGGTCGGGAAGTTGTCGACGCCGTCGACGACCATGTCCCAGCCTTCGATGATCTCGACGATGTTGGAGGCGTCGAGGCGCGTCGCGTACTTGACGACCTTGACGTCGGGGTTGAGATCGCGGATCGCCTCGTTCGGCGGAGTCGACCTTGAGGTCACCGACGCCCCCCGTCGTGTGGATGACCTGGCGCTGCAGGTTGGTGACGTCGACCACGTCGTCGTCGACGATGCCGATCGTGCCGACGCCGGCGGCGGCGAGGTAGAGCGCGGTCGGCGAGCCGAGCCCGCCTGCGCCGAGCAGGAGCACCTTGGCGTCGAGCAGCTTCTGCTGACCGTCGGCGCCGACCTCGGGCAGCAGCAGGTGGCGGCTGTAGCGCTGGCGCTGCTCGGGCGTGAGCGTGCGCGGAACCTCGACGGGGTAGCCGCGGTCCTTCCACAGCGTGATGCCGCCGGTGAGCGACTCGACCTGCTCGTAGCCCAGGTCCTCGCAAGCGTCTTGGCGCCGAAGGCCGAGCGGATGCCGGAGGCGCAGTAGAGGATCACGCGCTTGGAGCGGTCGGGCGCAATGCCCTCGATACGCGTCTCGAGGTAGCTGCGCGGCACGTGGACGGCCCCGCGGATCTTGCCCTGCCCGACCTCTTCGGTCTCCCTCACGTCGACGATCGTGACGTCGGGGTTTCCGAGCTGGTCGAGCATCTCGGTCGGGTCGACCTCGACGATGTGCTCGCGGACGTGGCGGAGGAGTTCCTGGCCGGACACGCTCACGACGAAACCCCCTGATTCGGATCAAGATTCATACTTCAGAAAGGATAGCGACTGCGCGCGCGACAGCAAAAGGGCGCCTCCCGAGGTGGGAGGCGCCCTTTCGCGGCGCTTCGGAGGTCACAGCGTCGGCACCTGGTCTGGGGGGTGAAACCCGGTGCCGCTCGTGATGCTGTACCAGGGGTATCGGAGCGTGCCCGTCCCGCCGATATGGGGTCAGGACCCCAACATGACCGACTCCGCTCTCCCCCGCCCGTCCCGCACGGCCAAAAGCCGTGTGCCCCACCCGTCGATGCCCGCCCAGGTGATCGCGGTCAACGCGATGCTCATCAGCGCCGCCGTGCTCGCGGCCGCGGTCGCCGCCCAGCTCGACCTGCAGGTCGGCGACGAGCGCCGGCGATTCTACGTCCTGATCGCAGCGATCCTCGCCACCGTGCTCGTCAACGCGCTCGTCGTGCGCCGCAGGTTCGAACCGCTCGAGCAGCTGATCGACACGATGGAACAGGTGGACGCCGCGGAGCTGCGCGGACGACCGGCGATGCCGTCCGGGCAGAACGAGGAGGTCACCCGCCTCTACCGCGCCTTCGACGGGATGCTCGACCGGCTCGAGGACGAGCGGTCGCGCACCGCGGGCGCCGTGCTGCGCGCCCAGGAGGAGGAGCGGGCGCGAATCGCGCGCGACCTCCACGACGAGGCGAACCAGGCGCTCACGGGGGTCGTGCTGCGACTCCAGGCCACGGCGCAGAATGCGCCGCCGGAACTGCGCGAGGAACTGCGCGAGACCCGAGAGGCCGCCGCGCAGGCGATGCAGGAACTGCTGAGCCTGGCGCGCGAGCTGCGCCCGTCGGCGCTCGACGACCACGGCCTCGCCGCGGCGCTCCGGACCAAGGTCGCGGAGTTCGGCCGGCAGGCCTCGATCGACGCCGACCTCGAGATCGAGCCGGGCGCACTCGAGGAGCTGAGCTCCGAGCAGCAGGTCGCGGTGTACCGAATCGTCCAGGAGAGCCTCTCGAACGTGGCCACACACGCCGATGCACGTCAGGTGCACGTGAGCGTCACCCGCGAGCAGGCCCTCACCGTCGTCCGCATCGCGGACGCGGGCTCCGGGTTCGCCCCCGGCGCCGTCGCCGAGGAGGCGCACGGGCTGCTCGGGATGCGCGAACGCGCCGCCCTGGCCGGCGGCACGCTGCGCGTCAACTCGCGGCCCGGCACCGGCACCGTCATTGAACTGCGACTCGAGGAGAACATCGCGTGAGCACCACCATCCTGATCGCCGACGACCATGGAGTCGTGCGCGGAGGGCTGCGCCTGCTGCTCGACCGCCAGCCCGGGATGGAGGTCGTCGCCGAGGCCGCCGACGGCGTGGACGCCCTGGAGCGCGCGCTCGCCGAGCGCCCCGACGTCGCGATCCTCGACGTCTCGATGCCACGACTGACCGGCCTTCAGGTGACGCGTGAGATCAAGGCGCACGCCCCCGAGGTCAGCGTGCTGATGCTCTCGATGCATGACGATGAGCGCTACGTCTTCGAGGCGCTCAAGGCCGGCGCGTCCGGCTACGTCCTCAAGCGCGAGGCCGACGTCGACCTCGTCGATGCGGTTCACGCGGTCGAGCGCGGCGAGCCCTTCCTCACGAACGCCGCGACCGAGACGCTGGTTCGCGAATGGATGTCCGACGAGACCGCCGGCCCCTCCGAGCCGCTGACCCACCGCGAGCAGGAGGTGCTGAAGCTCATCGCCGAGGCGCACACGAACCGCGAGATCGGCGAGATCCTCCATCTGAGCGAGAAGACCGTCGAGTCGCACCGCGGGAACATCCTGCGCAAGCTCGGCATGCGCGACCGCGTGGAGCTCGTGCGCTACGCGATCCGGCGCGGGCTCGTCGAGGCCTGAGCGGCCCCGCCGGCGCCCGCCGGCTCTACTCTGGGCGGTGCATGCAGAACCCCCGTGTGCGCCTTGCGCTGATGGCCGTCAGCACCCTCGCGCTCCTGGCGATCGCCGGGTTCGTGATCTTCGCCGACCCGGGCTCCGGGGAGACGAAGCCGGCCTCCACGGACGGGTTCGCCGGTGCCGATGCGGCCATCGGCGCCGGCGGCCGACTTCACGCTCGCCGACCAGGACGGGCGCAGCGTCCCGGTGGCCGCCCTGCGCGGACGGCCCGTGGTCGTGACCTTCATGTACACGACGTGCCAGAACGACTGCCCGACGATGACGCAGCAGATCCGCGGCGCCCTCGACGACCTCGGGCACGACGTGCCGGTGCTGGCCGTCAGCGTCGACCCCTCCAACGACACCCCGCAGCGCGCGCGGAGGTTCCTCGCCAGGCAGCAGATGACCGGGCGGATGCGCTTCCTGCTCGGGAGCGACGCCCGGCTTCAGCGCGTGTGGCGGACGTTCGGCATTCAGCCTCAGGGCACGGGCGGCCGCGAGCACTCGGCCTCGGTCGTCCTGCTCGACGCCGCGTGGCGTCGCGCGCGTGTCGTTCCCCGTGGACCAGCTCACGCCGGAGGGCCTGGCGCACGACCTGCGTGCGCTGGAGCGCTCGGGCGCTCAGCCCTGAGGCGGGTCGTCGGGCGGCGGCGGCGGCTCACCACGCTCGATCGCATCGCGTCGCCCGCTCCACCACAGCGCCGCCCCGATCAGCACCACCGGGGCCACGTAGAGCAGCGCGTGGTACCAGTGCCCGGCGTGGGCGAGCGGCAGCGTCATTGCGACGCCGCCGACAGGAGCCAGAGGCCCAGAGAGGTGAACGTGACCATCACGAGCAGCATCCAGTATTGCGATCTCGTCGCGATACGGGAATCCCCCCAGAGCACGAGCGCCCGGTCATGGGCCAGCACGAGGCCGCCGACGTGCCCCGTGACGAGTGCCGCCACCTGGACGTACCAGATGCCGTTCGCGCCGATCAGCGAGTAGTCGATCGTGGACGAGGAGGTTCCGAAGATGTCGGAGCCCTGACCCAGCGGATCCGAGATCAGGTAGACGATCGCCTGCCCCTGGAAGACCAGCAGCGAGAAGTAGTGGGCCACGAGGTAGGCGAACGCGATCGGGATCAGCGTGTGCGCGAAGCGCCGGGCCAGTTCGTCGCCCGTGAGGTCGACGCCGCCGACCGAGTGCATTCCCGCGACGCCCAGCCGGTACAGCCCCGCGACGATCAGGACGACGGCGACCAGCCCGACGGTGCCCGCGCCCTGGATCGCCGCCTCGCGGCCCAGCCCGAAACCGTCGAAGCCGTCGGTGAGCCGCTGCAGCAACCCGTCGGTGCCGGTCCAGACGCTCCCCTGGGAGAAGCCGTCGAAGGTCGTCGTGCCGATCATCGTGACGACGACCGCGACCGCGCCGGCAACCTGCGGCATCCCCGTCGCCCCCGCGAGCGGTGGCCGCAGCCGCAGTTCCCGGTCCGCCCAGTGCAGGGGCGCAAGCAGCGCGAGCAGCCCGAACGCGACCCCGAAGCCATCGGCGTTGCGGGACCATGCCTCGACGCCGTAGAGGCTCATCCCGGCGAGCATCACGCCGGCGTAGACGAGCGCGAGCACTGCGAGGTGGCTCGGGTCCGTGCGGCCCGTGTAGACCAGCTCGATCCAGGCGAAGGCGAGGATGCCGAGCGCCGCCGGCCAGCGACCGAGGCGCTCCGGGTACGTCAGCGGCGTCGGCAGATCCTCCCCGGCGACCCGTGTCGCGCGGCCCAACCCGCCAGCGCGTCCCGTCGCGCGCCAGGGACTGAACGCCGCGAACACGTCGCCCAGGAGAACGCTCGCGCATGGAACACCGACCCAGAACAGGACGAAGATCGCGGTCGGCGCGAGGTTCGCCGTCGTCGTCTGATTTCCGGCCAGGCCCGCGTACACCACCGCGGCGAACGCCGCGATGCCGATGACGCCGGCGAGCATCTCCAGCACGAGCGGCACACGCAGGACGACGCGCTCGCGGGCGCGCTCCAGGACGGGCCGGCGCCAGAGCGACCGCAGCGCGACGAACGAGGCCAGGAGCACGAGCGCCGCGCCCCAGGCGAAGAGCCACTCCGGGATCGGCAGGTCTGCGCGCTGGGCGATGCCGTGTGCCGAGGCTCCCGCCGGCGCGGCGAGACGAGAGCGCGGCCGACCCCGAGGGCGGCGGCGGGCAAGCGCCGAAGGGACATCGCCGCGGAAACGATACGGGGCGGGCCCAGGCCCGCCCCGTTGTCACAGCTGATGCAGCGAAGCGCGTGCTACTTGGTGCAGTTCTGCGCGTCTCGACGGTCTGCGTGCTCCGTCGCCGAGTCTTGCGTCGTCGTGTAGTCGGCGACGTACTTGAACTTCCACTGGCCGCCGTTCGGGCACGAGTGCGTGGCGAGTACGGAATCTTCTTCTTCTTCTTGCCCTTGCCCTTCGTGACGTACTGCACCGGGATCGTGGAGTCGAACTTCATGACCGAGGCGATGACGCCCGGGGCCGGCGACTGCAGGTTGCCGGCACGGAGAACGACAGCTTGTACTTGTAGTCCGGGTCGCTCGAGCGTCGTCAGCGTCGCAGTTGACGATCTCGCGGATGATCAGCGGGCTCTCACCGGTGACGAGCAGGGTCGTGCCCTTGCCGCCCGGGACGTTGAAGAACTGGCCCTTCACCGACTCGTCGAGGCCGAGGCCCTTGCCGAAGCCGTCGGCGGTGCCGACGCGCGAGCCCCTGGGGCACTGCTCCTCGTTCTGGAAGACGGTCGACGGGGCGCACGACGGGAAGTACTTGCCGTTGTAGACCCCGCCCTTGGGGAAGAAGACGTTCGCGTTGACCGTCGCGAACTGGACCCCGGCGTCGAGGTCAGGCGCGATGGTGTCGAAGAACGGGTTCGCCTGGACAGCGACTACGGCCCGCGGCTTCTTCTTCGTTCCCGCCTTGCTCGGCTTGACGACCGCCGAGAACTTCTGCGACCGACAGGATGGCGGACGCCGGGGACGCCGCCACCGCCAGCGCGATCAGCGCCGCCACCGCGATAAGCGCGATGCGCTTCATGGACACTCCTCCTCTGGAGATTGGACCTGCGTGAACACGGGTCGGCCATCCGAGGCCGAACCTCGCGGACACTCTCGCAGAATTCCCAGGTTCGCGAGCCGGTTCCGATCAGGGCTCGAGCACGAAGCGCACGACATCCCGGCGGCGCCCGCGCAGCGCGATCCCGCCGCGCACGAGGTCGCCTCGCACGAACCCCCGCGCTCGGCGACCATCTGCGACGCGAGGTTGTCCGGCTCCGCGTACAGCTCGACCCTCGGAGGCGCGAGGCCGGACGGCGCGACGGCCCACCCGGACAGCAGCGCGAGCGCCCGGCGTCGCGACCCCCTTCCGGCGCGCCCACGGCGCGGTCCAGTAGCCGATCTCGCCGCGCGAGCGCTCGAGGTCGACGGCGTGCAGCCCGACCGCGCCGACGATCTCGCGGGCGTCATCGGCGCGGGCGACGGCGAGCGGGAGCCCGGTGTCGGACCGCCCGCCGGCGACGAACAGCCGCGCGTCCTCCGGCGTGTACGGCGTCGGGACCGATGTGTACCGCTGCGTGAGCGGATCCGAGCAGGCGCGCACGAGGGCGGGGACATCGTCCTCCGCCCACGCGCGCAGCGCGACGATCTCGTCGCGCAGCTGCGGATCGGGCAGCGCGATCAGGAGACGGACGGCTCCGGCGCGCGACCGAGCGCGCGCTCAACGCCGTCGAGCAGCTCCCAGTTCGCGCGCAGCACGGCCTCCGCCTCGGCGAGCAGCGCATCGGCGTCCGCGCCGTCGAGACGCGGCTCGATCAGCGCGCGCTCCTGCGCCGCGTGCTCGACGTCGAGCGTGGCGTGGAGGTCGAAGTACACGGTCGCGTCGCTGCCGGCATCGAAGCCGTAGTGGGCGACGAGGCCCTCGCGCTTGGTCTCCGCGATCGCCGGCTGCGCCGACTCGATCGCGTACATCGCGACCAGCGAGGTGAGCAGCGGGCGCTCGCCGTCGCCGGCCCAGACGTCGGCGCAGGCGGCCGTCTCCGGCAGGGGCGCGGCGTCGGCGTCGCCGCCGACCGCACCGGTGAACCGGTCCCACAGCTCGACGTGCGACGCCTCCTCCGAGGCGTGGCCGGCCGAGCGCCGTCGCCAGCGGGCCGTCGGCGGCGGCGGCGGTGTTCGCGGACGCAGTGGCGAGCGCCGTCACGGCGTGGCGGTACTGCCCGGAATACAGCGGCCAGCTCGTCGAGCGTCAGCTCGCCGGCCGACCAGCGGGTGTAGAACGGGTGCTCGAGCACATTCCAGCGCTCGCGAACGGCGTCGAGCTCGGCGAAGAAGTCCATGCTGATCCCCTCTGCGTTTCGGTGGTTCGGCGGGCGCCGAAACGCGATGCTAGCGTCCCGCGCCGACCTCTCATGCGCTCGCCCGTCGACACGATCGCGGCGCCGCCATTCCCGAAGGACCTGGTGTGGGTGAACAGTCCGCCGCTGCACATCGCGCAGCAGGCTCGCCACCCCGTGCTGATCGAGTTCTGGGACGTGTGCCGCCCCAGCTCGCACCGGACCCTCCCCTACCTGCGGGCCTGGCACGAGCGCTACGCGGGCACCGGCGCCGGGCTGCGCGTGATCGGCGTGCACTCGTCCGCGCTGGCGGCCGGCCACGACGAGGCCGCGCGTGCGCGAGGCCATCGACCGCATGGAGATCCCCTACCCCGTCGCGCTCGATCCGGGCTTCCTGCTCTGGCGCGCGTACGCCACGCCGGGCTGGCCGTCGCGGTACCTCTTCGCTCCGCCACTGAAGCTGTTCGACACGCACCACGGTGAGGGCGACTACGCGGGAACCGAGCGGGCGATCCAGGAGCTGCTCGGGATCGACGAGCCGCTCACGCCGCTTCAGGACCCGGCGGATGACGACGACGCACCGATCGTGGTGCCGACCGCCGACGTCGCCGGCGCCTACGCCGGCGAGTACGCCGCCGGCGAGGTCTGGGTCGTCGTGGACCGGCCCGGCACGGTGACGGTGAACGGCGCGGTCCATGCGCTCGACCGCATGGGCGCGCACCGGGTCATCCGCCATGAGCGCCACGAGGCGGGCACCGTGGAGGTCGTTCCGGAGCCGGGCGCGCGGGTCCTGCTGACCGCGTTCCTGCCCGGTCTGGCCCCGCTGTAGCGGTCAGTAGGAGTGGTCGGGACGACGGCCGAGGTCGTCCGCGATCGTGACGAGCTGCGGCGGGCCCGTCTCCTCGAGCAGGATCCCGCGCCCGGGCCGGTAGGGACTGCGCAGCTCGCTGGCGTTGATCCGCGGCTCCTCGGTCCAGCAGCCGGTGTTCGACGAGCCGGGTCCGCGTCCCGGCGACGCGCCATTCGGCGGGGTCCATCCAGTCGAGCGGCCCGGCGCAGTGCGTGTGGCCGAACACGACGTGCTCGGCGTCGATGCCGAGCAGGCGCACAACGCCGGAGATCGCCGCGATGTTCGCGGCGCGCAGGTCCTCGGAGGTCAGCCGGTGGCTGACCGGGCCGAGCCCCGCGAGGTTGATGCCGGCGATGCCGAGCGGCAGCATCGCGGCGAGCGCGCGCCCGCGCAGCGGCGCGCGGCCGTCCGCAGACAGCAGGGACCAGGCCTTCGCGGTCGCCGCGCCCGGTGACCCAGCGGCCACCCGGCGGCGCGCCCGTTGGCGATCTGATCGAGCCACGCGTACATCGGCGCGAGCGCGGCCTCGAAGTCCTCGCTGGTCGCCCGCGAGCCGTCCTCCGGGAGCCTGCCGACGACGCGCGCCATGCCGCCGGCCGCGAGCCGCTCGAACGTCGGGACCGTGATCAGCCGGTCGAGGTAGTGGCCGTGGGTCGCCCAGACGTCGTCGCGCAGCCAGATCCCGGGATAGGCGACGGTCACCGTCTGCTTCGCGCCGAGCCAGCCGGCGATCGCGCGCGTCGCGGGCGAGGCGTCCGCCCCGGTGCGCGTCTCGAGCCCGAGCGGCGGCGGCTCGGTGAGCGCGCCGCGCTCCGCGAGCCAGGGCGACACGAGCGGGTAGTCGTGGTTTCCCGCGGTGATCACGACCTCGGCGCGCTTGGGGAGCGCCCCGCCGAGCGCCTCGAAGACGGGCTGTGCTGCTGCGAGCGCCTCGCGCGCGGGGCCGTGACGCAGCTCGAGGATGTCGCCCAGCAGCACGAGGCGATCGATATCCCGGATGTACGCGCAGAGCGCGTCCAGGGGCTCCGGGCGTCGCAGGATGTCGACGGGCCGTCGTGAGCCCAGGTGCAGATCGCTGATGACGAGGGTGCGCATGCGGGGGCGCAGCGTAACCTGCCGCCCCATGCCCGACGCCGCCCTGCAGGGCCTGCTCGTCGCCGACTTCTCCCGCGTGCTGGCAGGACCGCTGTGCACGCAGACGCTCGGCGATCTCGGCGCCGACGTGGTGAAGGTCGAGCGGCCGGGAACGGGCGACGACACCCGCCAGTGGGGTCCGCCCTTCATCGAGGAGGGATCGACGTACTACCTCGGCCTCAACCGCAACAAGCGCTCGCTGGTGCTCGACCTGCGCGACCCGCGGGACAACGCCCTCGCGCAGGAGCTGTGTGCCCGCGCCGACGTCGTGCTCGAGTCGTTCCGTCCCGGCGCGATGGACCGCCTCGGTCTCGGCTACGACGCGGTGCGCGATCGCAACCCGGGCGTGATCTACACGTCGATCAGCGCGTTCGGATCGGGAGAGGCGACACGCGGCCTGCCGGGCTACGACCTGCTCGTTCAGGCGATGAGCGGCTACATGTCGATCACCGGCGCCGCCGACGGGCACGCGCTCAAGCCCGGCACGGCGCTTGCGGACATGCTCACCGGGCTCTACGCGACGATCGGCACGCTGGCCGCGCTGCAGGCCCGGGAGCAGTCGGGGGCCGGCCAGCAGGTCGAGGTCTCGCTGATGGACAGCGCGCTGGCATCGCTGCTGAACCTGGGCTCGTCATTCCTGAACACCGGCGTCGTCCCGGGCCGGTCGGGCAATCGCCACCCGTCGATCGCGCCGTACGAGACCTTCGCGGCCGCAGATCGCGACATCGCGCTCGCCGGTGGCAACGACGTCATCTTCCAGCGGCTCTGCGGCGTGCTCGGGCGCCCGGAGCTCGCGACCGACCCGCGCTTCGTGACGAACGCCGAGCGAGTCGGCAACCGGGAGGCGCTCGGCGCCGAGCTCGAGGCCGCGTTCGCGGGCGACACGGCCGACGCCTGGGCGGAACGCCTGAACGCGGCAGGCGTTCCGGCCGGCCCGGTCAACGACGTCGGCGAGGCGTTCGCGCTGGCCGAGCGGCTCGGCCTGGAACCGGTCGCCGACGTCGGCGGCGTGCGCACCACGCGGTCACCGCTGCGGCTCAGCGACACACCCGCGGTTCCCGGGCTGCGCCCGCCGCGCCTCGGCGAGCACGACGCGGAACTGCGGGAGTGGCTCAGCCGGCCGCCTGCGCCGCGAGCGCCAGGCGGATCGACTTCGGGAGCATGAAGCGCACGTCCTCCTGGACGACTTCGAACTCCTCGACGTCGGTGGTTCCGCGATCGCGGAACGACTGCACGAGACGCTGGACGAGCTCCTCGGGGGCGCTCGCTCCGGAGGTGATCCCGAGAGTCTTCACGCCCTCGAGCCACGCCTCCTCCACCTGCTCCTCGTGATCGATGAGGTGCGAGTCTGCGCCGTGCTCGCGGGCGACCTCGACGAGGCGGTTGGAGTTCGACGAGTTGCGTGACCCGATCACGAGCACGAGCTCGCAGAGCGGCGCGAGCTGCTTGACCGCGGCCTGGCGGTTCGTCGTGGCGTAACAGATGTCATCGGTGCGCGGACCGGTGATGTTCGGGAAGCGCTCGCGCAGCCGGGTGATGATCGCGAGGGTCTCGTCGACCGAGAGCGTCGTCTGCGAGATGTAGGCGAGCTTGTCCGGATCGGCGACCTCGAGCGCGTCGACGTCGGCGACCGTCTCGACGAGCACGATCGCCTCGGGCGCCTCGCCCATCGTGCCCTCGACCTCCTCGTGGCCGTCGTGGCCGATCAGCACGATCGTGTAGCCCTCGCCGGCGAACTTGACGGCCTCGCGATGGACCTTCGTGACGAGCGGGCAGGTCGCATCGATCGTCTGCAGGTTGCGGCGCTCGGCGTCCGCGTGGACCGCAGGCGAGACGCCGTGTGCGCTGAAGACGGTGATCGCACCCTCGGGGATCGCGTCGCCCAGTTCCTCGACGAAGACCGCGCCGCGATCACGCAGCTGCTCGACGACGTGCTTGTTGTGCACGATCTCCTTGCGAACGTACACGGGCGCGCCGTACAGCTCGAGCGCGCGCTCGACGGTCTGCACCGCGCGATCGACGCCGGCGCAGTACCCGCGCGGAGCGGCGAGCAGGATCTTCTCAGGTGCATGTCCCATCAGGTCCACATCGAGTGTACGAGCCACCCGCGGCGAAGGCGCTCGCTCAGCGGCGGCGCTCCGCCAGCAGCAGCTCGAGCACGGTCTCGCCGGTCACGTCCAGGCTGCGCGCGCTGAGCTTGTCGAGCGAGTCCTCGCGCACGTGGACCCACGGGTAGCCCCAGTCGATCAGGTCGATCGCCGGGATCCCGGCGTCCAGGAACGGCGTGTGGTCGTCGTAGATCGCCGTCTCCCTGCCGGGCGGGAACGCGGCAAGCGTTCCGGCCCGTCCGGCCGCGGCACGCAGGCGCTTCCACAGCGCGGCGTCCGAGGTTCCCTCGCGCGGCAACCGCAGGCCGCGGTTGCCGATGTAGTCCAGGAGAACCATGTCGCCGATCTGGCCCCGGTGCCGGGCGACGTACGCCCGCGAGCCCCGGAGACCCCCGGTGAGGAAGTCCTTCGAGCCCGATGGGGCCTCCTCCCCGTCGAAGAGGACGAACCGGATCTCGCGCGCGCCGCGCGGCCGGGCCATCCCGCGCAGGGCATCCGCAATGCCGACGAGGACGGCGGTACCGGCGGCGCCGTCGTTCGCGCCGACGAATCCGGCAGGTGCGTCGACGGTGTCGTAGTGGGCGCCCAGCACGATCGCCGGCTGCCGCCCCGGGAGCCGTCCGACCACATTGCGCAGCCCGCGATGGCCCGGGACCGGCTCGAGCCGCCCCCGCGGCAGACGAGCGCGCAGATCGACGGCCAGGCGTCTCAGCGACGCGGAGCCTGCCGGCCGCGGCCCGTAGCCGCGAACCTGGTGCCGCGCGAGCGCGAGCGCCGCCGCCGCGTCGAACCGGTCGACCCGCGGGGTCGGAACCCCATCGCCCTTCGCGGGGAGGAAGCGGGCGGGAACGTCCGGCGCCGCCTGCGCCTCACGCGCGGGGTGAGCGCCGATGAACGGCCAGCCGTTGACGGCGAAGAAGATGACGACGCCGGCGACCGCGAGCTGGGCGGCGAGAACGATGACGAGCAGCCGGACCGGCAGGCGGCCCCGCCCGTCGCGGTCGTCTGGATCAGCTGCCATCGCCGGCGCAGGACGCACGCGCAGCTCAGTCGTTCGCCGTCACGGCTTCGAGCACGTCCGCGAACTTCCGGCGCGACTCCTCGCGGCGCGTGGGCACGTGCTCGCTCGGGACGCCGCCCTCCGGCGGCTCGTAGCCGCGCAGGATCCGCCGCGCGACCGACTCGCGGTGCACCTCGTCCGGGCCGTCGTAGAAGCGGGCGCCCCGGGCGTAGCGGTACATCGCCTCGATCGGCATGTCGGTCGAGTAGCCGAGCGAGCCGTGGATCTGCAGCGCGCGATCGACGACGTCGTGCATGACGCCCGCGCCGAAGAACTTGATCAGCGACACGTCCTGCCGAGCAGCGGACGCGCCCTGCGTATCCATCTTCCACGCGGCGTGCAGGGTCATCAGACGCGCCGCCTGCATCTGGGCGGCGGAGTCGGCCACCCAGCTCTGCACCGTCTGCTTGTCGGCGAGCACCGAGCCGAACGCGTAGCGATGCGTCGCGTACTCGCAGAGCATGTCGAAGGCGCGCGCGGAGACGCCGAGCCAGCGCATGCAGTGATGGATGCGTCCCGGGACGAGCCGGTGCTGGGCGATCATGAAGCCGGCGCCCTGCTCGCCGAGCAGGGCGTCCGCGGGGACTCGGACGCCCTCGTACAGGATCTCTGCGTGGTTCCCGAGCTTCCCGTAGCTCGGCTCCGGGTGCTCCATCGTCGGCACGTCGCGGACGATCGTCACCCCCGGCGTGTCGACCGGCACCAGGAACATCGACGCGCGCTGATGCGGCCGCGCGTCGGGATCGGTGACGGCCATGACGATCAGGAAGTCGGCGATCGAGGCGTTGCTCGAGAACCACTTGTGCCCGTCGATGACGTACTCGTCACCCTCGCGCACGGCGCGTGTGCGCAGCAGGGTGGGGTCCGACCCGGCGTTCGGCTCGGTCATGCTGAACGCGGACTTCAGGTCACCGCTGAGCAGCGGGTGCAGGTAGCGCTCCTTCTGCTCGGGCGTGCCCGCGAGCGCGAGGATCTCGCTGTTGCCCGAGTCGGGCGCCTGATTGCCGAACGCGTTCGGCGCGAGCGGGGAGCTGCCGAGGATCTCGTGCATCAGCCCGAGCTTCACCTGTCCGAAGCCCTGGCCGCCGAGCTCGGGGTCGAGATGCGCCGCCCACAGGCCGCGCTCCTTCACCCGCTCCTGAAGCGGGGCGTAGATCCGGTCGAGCTGCGCCTGCGTCAGCTCGTGGACGATCGGCTCGATCGGCCAGATCTCCTCACGGACGAACGTCCGCATCCAGTCGAGCTGCTGCTCGAACTCCGGGTCCGTCGAGAAGTCCCACGCCATCATCGCCTCCGTCGTCGCTTGCCCAGGATCTTCGCAGCAGCACTGGTAGCGTCGCGGCGATGGCACCGGCGCTCCACCTCGTCGTGCTTCCCGGCAGCTCGGCCGTCGCGCGGCTGGACCCGTCCGCGGAGGTGCCGGGCTGGGCTCACGACGGGACGCCGAGCGCCGTGATCCGCACGGTGGACGAGCTGACGATCGTCTGCCCGCACGCAGCCATCCCAGCGGATGTGCGGTCTGAGGGGCCCTTCCGGACGCTCGCCGTGCAGGGCCCGCTCGACTTCGCCCTGACCGGCATCCTCGCGTCGCTCGCCGCACCGCTCGCCGCGGACGGCATCGCGATCTTCGTGCTGTCGACGTTCGACACCGACCTGCTGCTCGTGCGCGAGCACGACCTTGCGGCCGCGCAGGCTTCGCTGAAGCACGCCGGTCATCGGATCGACGGGTAGGGTTGGAGCTTCGAGCGAGGAGGATTCAGATGACCCAGGAGCACTTCGACCGGCTGACCGCGATCGACGCATCGTTTCTCGCGCAGGAGGGCCCCGCGTCACACATGCACATCGGTGCGCTGACCCTGCTCGAGGGCCCGCCGCCGCCGTTCGGCGACTTCCTGGACATCATCCGCGGGCGCCTGCACCTCGTCCCGCGCTACCGCCAGCGCCTCAGCTTCCCGCCGATCGAGACGGGCCGGCCGGTCTGGGTCGACGACGCGAGCTTCAATCTCGAATACCACGTCCGCCAGACCGCTCTGCCACGGCCCGGCACCGAGGCGCAGCTCTACAAGCTCGTCTCGCGCATCTTCTCCCAGCAGCTCGATCGCTCGAAGCCGCTCTGGGAGATGTGGGTGATCGAGGGCCTCGAGGGCGGGCGCTGGGCGCTGATCTCCAAGACGCACCACGCGGTCATCGACGGGATCTCCGGTGTCGACCTCGCGACCGTCATGTTCGACCTCATGCCCGAGCCGCCGGCGCTCGAACATCCCGACGCGGCCTGGCAGCCGTCGGAGGAGCCGACCTCGGCGGCGCTCGTCGCATCCGGCGCGGTCGGCGTCGCGCGGACGGCCGCCGAGGGCGCGCGGCGTCTCGTGCGGCTGGCGACGCATCCGCAGGAGGTGATCGCCGAGGTTCGCGACGGCATCGAGGGGCTCGGGGAGATCGTCTGGGCCGGCCTCAACCCCGCCCCGGACACGCCGCTCAACGTCGAGATCGGGCCGCACCGGCGCTACCGCGTCGTGAAGACCGACCTCGCCGAGTTCAAGCTGATCAAGGACGAGCTGGGCGGCACCGTCAACGACGTCGTGCTCGCGGTCGTCAGCGGTGCGCTGCGCGAGTGGCTGCGCTCACGCGGCGTGCGGACCGAGGGCCTCGAGCTGCGGGCGCTCGTCCCGGTGTCGGTGCGCGCCCCCGGCGAGGGCGCCTCGCTCGGCAACCAGATCGTCGCGATGCGCGGCCCGCTCCCCGTCTACGTCGATGACCCCGTCGCGCGCCTGCGCGTCGTGCGCCAGGGCATGGGCGAGCTGAAGGAGAGCAAGATGGCCGTCGGCGCGGCGGTGCTCGCGGGTGCACAGGGCTTCGCCCCTCCGACCGTGCTGGCGCAGGCGTCGCGGCTCAACTTCTCCACGCGGCTCTTCAACCTGATCGTCACGAACGTTCCGGGGCCGCAGTTCCCCCTCTACGTCGCCGGCCGGCGCATGGTCGACCTCTACCCGATCGCCTTCCTGCCCAAGGACCACGCGCTGGCGATCGCGATCATGAGCTACGACGGCCAGCTGAACTTCGGGCTGCTCGGCGACTACGACGCCCTCCCGGACATCGACGCGCTGGCGGGCTACCTGCGGGGCGCGATCGACGAACTGCTCGACGTCGCGCGTGAGCGGGTCTCATCCGGCAACGGTTCCGGGAACGGACGTGCGCCGACGCCCGTCGGCTCCGGCGCGTAGGGCTCGCTCAGTACCCGAGCGCGAACTTCGCGTCTTCGCTCATCTTCTCCGGCGTCCACGGTGGCGTGAACACCACCGCGGACTCGACGGACTCGACGCCGTCGAGCTCGGAGACGAACTCCTCGATCTGACCCTCGACCATGGGGCCGATCGGGCAACCGGGTGTCGTGAGCGTGTAGGTGACGCTGACGTCGCCGCCGCTGATCTCGATCTCGTAGATCAGCCCGAGCTCGACGAAGTCGAGTCCGAGCTCCGGATCGATCACGTTGGTGAGCGCGTCCTGCACCTCTTCAACCGTGGGCATGCATCGAGTCTAGGCAGCGGCTCCAGAGCGCGCGACCTTGGCGCGCGTGCGCTAACGTGCGACGCATCGTCTCGTTGACGGAAAACCCACCGGTCCTGCGGTGTTGTGGGGATGAGGATCGCTCGACACAGAGTCGGCGTCGTCCTGCTCTCTCGCGCGCGCTCGCGGTCGACGACGACCTCGTCGTGGACCTCAGCGAACTCTCGTTCGCCGACGCCTCGCTGATGGTCGACCTGGCGATGGTCGCCCGGCGGCTGCGCAAGGCGGGCCGTCAGATGCGCATGTGCGGCGCGTCACCGACGATCCACACGCTGATCGAGATGGTCGGGCTGCATCGCCTTCAGGGCGTGCACGTCGATGCGGTCGCGCCGGCACCCGCCGGCGGGTAACCCGGTCGCGCCGGGGGCGTACCCTGAGGGAACCATGCCGTTCCTCGTGCTCCTCTTCATCCTCGTCCCGATCGTCGAGCTGTGGGCGATCATCCAGGTCGGCCAGCTCATCGGCACCGGGCCGACGATCCTGCTGCTGCTGCTCGACTCGATCCTCGGCGCGTACCTGCTGCGCCACCAGGGCCGCCTGTCGTGGCGCCGCTTTCGCGAGACGCTCGCCACCGGCCGCGTGCCGGCCACCGAGACCGCTGACGGCGCGCTCGTGATCTTCGGCGGCGCGCTGCTGCTGACGCCGGGCTTCGTCACCGACATCTTCGGGCTGTTGATGCTGATCCCGGGTTCGCGCGCACTGATCCGCCGCTTCGCCCTGCGCCGCGCGGTCTCGATGGGGGCCGCGACCGCAGGCGGCCCGGCGGTGTGGACGATCCGCGGCATGGACTGGGGGCGCCGCGGCCACCGCGCCTATCGCGCCCGCCCCCAGGCGTCAGGCGACCGCCCCCCCGCACGGCAGGACTATGACGTCGAGGGCACGGCCGTCGACGCGGATCGCCCAGGGCTCCACGGCCGCCCGCAGACCGGCACGTGAACGTCACCCCCGACCTCGACGCCCCCCGCGCAGCGCGCGAGGCCGGCTTCTCGGACGCCGTCACGATCGCATTCGGCGATGCCGCCGCCGATGTGTACGGCACCGTCCGGCTCGGTCTGGCGGACGGGAACGCGGCGAGTGGACTGGTCGTTGTCTTCCGCGCCGGCGAGGTCGCGACCGTCGTGGCCGAAGGCGGCATCCCGGTGGACGACGGCTCCGCCTGGGAGCACGTTCAGGCCGCCGGCATCGACACCGAGACGGTCGAGCCGCTGCGCAGCTGGCGCCTGGCGTTCGCGGGCGAGGAAGCCAGCCTCGACCTGGAGCTCGAGGCGACCGGTCCGCCGTGCGCGCTGGAGGAGAAGGATCCCGTCGCCCGCGCCGGGGGCATGCTCGGATTCGAGCAGCCGGTCCGCGTACGCGGCGCGGTGCACATCGGCGACGAGCGGATCGCGATCGACGCGGTCGGCCAGCGTGGCCGGTCCTGGGGCAGCCCGGACTGGTCGAAGATCGGCCGCACGCGGGCGGTCAGCGCCTGGTTCGGCGACGAGGCGCTCTCGGTCGTGGCGATCGGCGCCGCCGGCGGTGAGGAGCACGGCCGCGAGGCGATCAGCGCCACGATCTTCGAGTCCGGCGACGCGGGCTGCGTGCGCGTCGCCGACCCGCGCCTCTCCACGACGTTCGACGGCGAGGGCCGTCAGCGCCGCGCGGCGCTGGAGCTCTGGATCACCGACGACGGCCCGCCGCGCCGGGCGACCGGCGACGTCGTCTGCGGCACGACGCTCGACCTCGGCCGCCTGCGACTGGACACGGCGTTCCTGAGCTGGCGGATGGACGACCGGACGGGTGTCGGCCGCTACGACATCCTGCGGCTGAGCGACGGCTGAGCCGGAGCTTCAGTTCTCGGAACCGAGCCGGTCCCAGAGGTACAGCTCGAGGCACTCCTCCGCGAGCTCGGCGCAGATCTCGCGACTGAGGTGCGGCAGGACCGTCTCCAGCGCCTGTTCCTCGGACACGCCCGCGTCGAATGCCTCTTCGCCGCGGAAGCCCGCGGCGATCTTCAAAGCCTCACGGCGGTTGTCCCCGAGCGACGGGAAGACGCCGAGGATGAAGTCCCGGTTGGCGATCGGCTGACCGACCTCCAGCGACGCATGCCACGCGGCGAGCATCGACAGGTCGTGCTCGTCGAGGTCCGCGACCGCCTTGACGTAGTGCGTCTCGAGCTCCTGCTCGGGAATCGCGTCGACCCATGCGCGCACGAGCTCACCGAGCAGCTGGCGGCGTGCCTCGCGGCCGACGGACTCGGCGATGACGCGGATGGCGTCCTGTGGTTCGATGAAACAGAGGTGCATGTTCGGGCGGCTCCGGTGAGGGAGGTGGGACGGCTCGTTCCCGGAAACGTAGGCGCCGGATCGGACGCCACCGTGCAGGCGTCCAGCCGCTACTCCAGGCCGAGCTCCGCGACGGCTCCGGCCTTCGGTGCGGTGTTTGCGGGCCTCACGGGGGCGCGTGCCGGTGTCGGAGCCGTCGCGGGAGCTGCGGCGGGCGTCGACGGACTCGTGACGGCCGTCCGCAGGGCTCCGGATTTTGCGGGAATCGCCCTCGCCGCCGTTGCAGCCGGGGTCCGCTTCGCGAGGCTGCGGCGCACCTTCGCGACCCTGCGCGCGACCTGCTCGTCGATCGTGAGCTCACGCTGGCTCCCGCGGGCATCGACCGGCTCCGCGGCGCGCCCGAGTGGCGCGGCGGTGGCGGCGGGGCCTGGCGTCGTGCCCCCGGTGTCGTGGCTGAGCGCGACGGCCCCGCCGCCGGCAACCGCTGCCGAGGCGGCGGCGATCGCGGTGGCCTTGCCGGCCGACGCGGACGCCGCGTCGACGACGAGCTGGGCCCGCACGAACGACGAGGCGGCGCGCTCGCCCAGCCAGGTCGTCGTGGTCTCGTACACCTTCACGAACAGATGGCCCGCCGGCTCGACCTGCGCGGCCGCCGCCACGCCCGTCCCGACGGGCAGCACGATCCTCAGCGACGCCCCCGACCGGTGGAGCTCGCGCACGACCCCGCGGCACGCGCCGCAGGCCCGCAGATGCGGGCGCAGCTCGACGAGCTCGGCGGTCGTCGCCTCACCGTCGACGAGCGAGGAGAGCAGCGGCGCCCAGCGCTCGCACTCCTCCCCCGACTCGATGTCGGCGTAGCGCTCGAGCAGGCTGCGACGACCTTCGTAGAGACAGCGGTTCACCTTCGTGCGCGTCCAGCCGGTGAGCTGCGTGATCTCCTCGTAGGAGTTCCCCTGGGCCTGGAGCCACAGCGCGCGGACCTCCTGAGGCTTGAGACGCTGGAGCGCCTCGGCCGACCGCGCCACCGTCTCGAACGCCACGACCTGCTCGTCCGGCGGCCGTGCCGCGCTCGACTCGATCCGGTCGAAGTCGAGATCGGCGGGTGCGAGCTCGCGCTGGCGAACGCGGCGCACCGCCATCGCCTCGTGCTTGACCACGGTGCGCAGCCACGACGGCGCCCCGTCGGGATCGAGCCGGTGCGCGTGGCGCAGGAAGATCTCCAGCCCGCGCTGGTAGGCGTCCTGCGCGTCCTCGTTGCCGAGGCTGTGGCGCCGCGCCAGGCGCAGGAGCCCGTCGGCGTGGAGGCGGATGACCTCCACCACGAGCGCATCGCGCTCCGCGTCCGTGAGTCCTCCACGCTCAGGCGTGTCGGTCCCGCCGATGTCCCCCACCACTGCGTCCATGCCGTTCCATTCGTCGCGCTGCCGAGTCCGTTCGGCGTGTAGAACCAGCGTCGCAGCCACCCATCCCCCGGATCAGGCGGTTTTTCCGCAATGTGCATGGATTCCGGCGCGTTGGCGCCTTATGTCTACCCGGAAGTCGAGGGTCCGCGTCCGGTGTACGTCAGGCGTCGTCCGGTGGCTCGGGGATCTCGAGCGCGTCCTGAGCCACCGCGAGCGCGTCGGGATCCGGCTCTGCGGCGCTCCCGCAACTGATCCGCTGCGCGTCCGGATCGTCCGTGCGCCGGGCCCAGTTCACGAGCGCCAGGTCGAGGGCGGCGTGCGGAAGGGCGCACGCGGAGGCCAGGTCGTTCGCCCGACGCGCGACGAGGAGCAGGTCCCCGATGCCGAAGACGCGCTTCGCGGCGACCACGGTCGGATCGCTTGCATCCCCGGCCATCAGCAGCAGCGCCGCGGCGCGGACATCGGCGAGGCCGAGCGCGCCCGCCGCCAGCAGAAACTCGTAGCGCTGCGCACGGCCGAGCCCGGGCAGGGCCAGGCGCTCGAATGCGCGGTCGAAGCGCCGCTCGGGCGTCCAGGAGGGCTCGCCGGCGAGCGCCGCCGCCTGTCCCCCGCCCCGGGCCGCCCAGCCGCGGTATGCCGCAAGCGCGCCCTCGGCCCGCCCCGCGTCGGTGAAGCCGCGCGGCCCGAAGCCGACATCCGAGAGCGACGGCACCTCGCCCGTGTCCCAGGGCACCCGCACCCGCTCGAGTTCGCCGAACGCGTCGTCCGGCGCAGCGGCGGGCGCGACGCATGCGATCTCGAAGGTCAGCCAGAGCGCCTCGTCGAGCGCGCCCGCGCGGCCGAGCCGCGCAGCCTCGCCGTAGAGCCCGGGGGGCGCCTCGCCATGAAGCTCGGCGAGCCGCGCCGCGGAGAACGCGAGCTCCTGTGCGAGGACCTCGGCGTCGGCGGTCGCCCTGAGGCCGGGAACGAGCGAGCTCTCATATCCATCGTCGGCCGCCCGCGCCAGGCGACGCACGCGCAGGTCGCCGCTCGAGTGCCGGCGCCGCGTGGAGCCGCTGCGCCGGACAGCGCCCGGGACCGGCGTGGACGTGCGCCTCGGCGCCCCCGACGGCGCGCCCTCCCGCTTCGCCTTGCGCGAGCAGATCGGGCAGGTGGACTCCAGGCGCCGGTGGCGGCAGAACGACGTCACCGGGAAAAGTCTAGGCGCCGAGGCCGGGGGCGAACACGCTCGTGAGCAGCTCGACCGGGCCTTCGACGTCGAGCGGCTCTCGGTTCAGCAGGCGGATGGCGACCTCGACCGCGGCACCCACCATCGCGGCCGCCATGAGCTCGCTGTCGTGCGCGACGAGGATGCCGTCGGCGACGCCCCGCTCGAGATCAAGACGCAGTTCCTCGACGCCCGCGCCGACGGCCGGCTCGTCGAACATCGCGCGGATCGTTCCGGCGTTGCGGCTCA
Organism: uncultured Actinomycetes bacterium; assembly: GCA_963805615.1. GTDB lineage: Bacteria > Actinomycetota > Thermoleophilia > Solirubrobacterales > Solirubrobacteraceae > F1-60-MAGs163. The sequence continues at coordinate 299,440 of CAWDUW010000001.1, forward strand.
TCAGCTCGAGCATCTCGCGGTCGTCCGCGAGATAGTCGAAGTAGGCGCGAAACCCGTTGCGCACGAAGTCCTCGACGGACGCGGCCTCCAGCCGAGCCGCGCGAACGCGGACGCGGATCTCGATCGTCGTCTCGTCGAGAACCTCGCGGAGGACCGACTCCTTGTCCGGGAAGTAGTTGTAGAACGTTCCGGTCGCCAGGTCGGTGCGCCGGATGATGTCGCGCACGCTGGCCGCGCCGAAGCCGATGTCGGCGAACACGACCCGCGCGGCCGCGAGGATCGCCGCCCGGTTCGCCGCCTTGGTCGCCTCGCGCTTGCCGGCGGCCGGAGCGTCGATGGCGGGGGCCTCGCTCACGCCGCCGCCGGCTCGGCCTCGGCGCCGGCGCGCGGGGGCACCGGGAGCGCGAAGCCGCGCGCCCTGGCGCGCTGCTCTCCGGCCTTGATCTCGCGGGCGAGATCCGCCAGGTAGTCGTCGAAGTCGACCTGGATCGTGTGACGCTTGGACGCCACGTAGCGCTTCTGCATCGCAGCGAAGTCCTCGGAGATGAAGCGGCGCAGGTCCGTCTGCGGCGGCAGCGCGTATTCGCCCTTGAGGTACTCGGCGACCCAGCGGCCCTGCGCCTCCGACAGCGGCATCACAGCGCCGAGCGGCTGCAGCAGGCCGATGAAGAAGAGGTTCGTCAGCTCGGGGTGAAAGACACGGCGGTACAGCTCGATGCGGTTGTCACGCGCGGAGAGGAAGTCCTCGTCGAAGAACGGGAAGCTGATCCTGTAGCCCGTGCAGTAGACGACGACGTCGGCGTGCACGCGCGTCCCGTCCTCGAACTCGACCATGTCGCCGTCGAGCCGGCGGATGTTCGGCTTCACCTGCACCGCGCCGTGGGTGATGCGGTCGAGGATCCGGCCGGAGACCGTCGGGTGCGCCTCGCCGAACTGGTGGTCGGGCTTGGGCAGGCCGAACTTCTGCGGGTCTCCCGCGTACAGCTTCACGAGGTTGTGGGTGACCTTCTGGCGGATCCTGAACGGGATCCGGGGATCGTTCTTCAGCTGGTCGGTCGGCCGCCCGAAGATGTACTTGGGAATGATCCAGGCGCCGCGCCGCGCCGCGAGGTACGTGTTCGTCGCCACGTAGGAGGACTCGACCGCGATGTCCATCGCGCTGTTGCCCATGCCGAGCACGACGACGTCCTTGTCGTGCAGCCCGTCCGGGTTCATGTACGCGTGGGCGTGCATCTGCTCGCCCGTGAAGGCGTCCGAGCCGGGGAACGCGGGCTCCGGCCAGCGCGGATCCCAGTGGTGGCCGTTGGCGACGAGCAGTGCGTCGTAGCGCTCGGTCGTGCCGTCGGACGCGCTGATGGTCCACGTTCCGTCGGCCTCGCGGCCGACGTGCTCGACGCGCGTCTCGAAGCGAATCCGGTCCCGTACGCCGAAGTGCCCCACGTAGTCGTCGAAGTAGGCGGCGATCTGGTCGTGACGCGGGTAGTCCGGGTAGGACTCGGGCATCGGGTAGTCCGAGTACTCCATCCGCAGACGGGAGGTGTTGATGTGCAGGTCCCGGTAACAGGCGGAGGTGCCGTTGCTGTTCTCGTAGACCCAGTTCCCCCCGACCCGGTCGGATGCCTCGTAACACGTGACGTCGAAGCCCTGCTCCGCGAGCGTCTTGACGGCGGTGATGCCGGACGATCCGGCGCCGATCACGGCGACACGGGGCAGCGACTGACTCATTGGGCGGGCTCTTTCTCTCGGGCGGGACGCGGGACGCGGAAGCGTGCCGGCGATCCTAGCGAGAAAGTGACGCAGGCGTCAACTTCGCATCACCGCTCGCCAGATGGCGATCGACCATGCGAGCGCACTGACGGCCCTCGTTGATCGCCCAGACGATCAGCGACTGCCCGCGGCGGGCATCTCCGGCGGCGAAGACACCGGGAACCGACGTCTCGTACGTCGCACCGCGCACGTTGCCGCGCTGGTCGAGCTCGCAGCCCAGCTGGTCGACGATCCCCTCCCGCTGCGGGTGCAGGAAGCCCATCGCCAGCAGCACGAGGTCGGCCTTCAGCTCACGTTCGGTGCCTGCGACCGGCGCGAACGGCGGCGCCGGATCGGCCTGCGCGATGTGCTGCGCGGCGACGTGACCGTCCACGCCGCTGAAGTGCGTCGTGACGACGGAGAAGTCCTGCTCGCCCTTGCCCACGCCCTGGGCCTCCTCCATCGCGTAGGAGAGGCGGAACTTCGTCGGCCACAGCGGCCACGGGGTGCGGTCGTCCGGGCGCGTGGCCGGCGGCTCGGGCAGAAGTTCGAGCTGCGTGACCGACAGAGCGCCCTCGCGGATCGAGTTGCCGACGCAGTCCGCTCCGGTGTCGCCGCCGCCCACGACGACGACGTGCTTGCCGGCCGCCGTGATGACCTCGTGCTCGGGCGCGCCGACGGTCGGCTCCGGGCCGAGCTGCGTCGCGACCCAGCGGTTGCGCACGTACAGGTAGTCCATCGCCGGGTGGATGCCATGGAGCTCGCGGCCGGGAACCGGCAGGTCACGCGGCACGCGCGAGCCGATCGTCAGCACCACCGCGGCGAACTCGGCGCGCAGCTCGTCGCCCGTCACGTCGACGCCGACGTCGACGCCGCAGCGCAGCTCGACGCCCTCGTCGACCAGCTGCTGCACGCGCCGCTCGACGATCCGCTTCTCGATCTTGAAGTCCGGCACGCCGAAGCGCACGAGCCCGCCGGCGGCCTCGTCGCGCTCGAACAGGACGACGCGATGCCCCGAGCGGCGCAGCTGCTGTGCCGCGGCCATCCCGGCCGGGCCGGACCCGACGACGGCGACGCTGTGGCCGGTCTCGGAGGCCGGCGGCTGCGCGGTCACGATGCCCTCCGCCCAGGCGCGATCGATGATCGAGTTCTCGATCTGCTTGATCGAGACGGCGTCGCCCTCATTGATCTCCAGGACGCAGGAGGCCTCGCACGGCGCGGGGCACAGGCGCCCGGTGAACTCGGGGAAGTTGTTCGTCGCGTGCAGCTGGACGATCGCGCGCTCCCAGTCGCCGCGATAGACGAGGTCGTTCCAGTCCGGGATCAGGTTGCCCAGCGGGCAGCCGTTGTGACAGAACGGCACGCCGCACTCCATGCAGCGCGCGCCCTGAGCGCTGAGCTCCTCGTCGCTGCGCTGCACGAGGAACTCGCGGAACGGCTCGACCTCGACGCGCTCGACCGCATCCTTGTACGGGATGCCCGCGCGGTGGATCTTGAGAAAGGCTCCGATCTCGCCCATCAGTCCTCGGTCTCCTCGGTCATGAAGCCCTCGCCGCCCGTTGAGACGGCGGTCAGCTCCGGCCCGTGACCCGGGCCCGCGGTGTCCTCGGACTCTCCCGCCGCCTGCTCGGCGAGCACGCGCTTGTAGTCGGTCGGGAACACCTTCACGAACCGCGGGAGCAGCGCGTCCCAGTCGCCCAGCACGCGACGCGCGACATCCGACCCCGTCCGGGTCAGGTGCTCGCCGATCAGGTCGCGGACGATCTCGACATCGTGCTCGGTGAGCGGCTCGAGCTGATCGAGCATCGTCGGATTGACGCGGTCGCGCAGCGTGCCGTCCTCGTCCAGGACGAACGCGAGGCCGCCGCTCATGCCGGCGGCGAAGTTGCGGCCCGTACGGCCGAGCACGACCACGTGACCGCCGGTCATGTACTCGCAGCCGTGGTCACCGACGCCCTCGACGACCGCGCTGGCGCCGGAGTTGCGCACCGCGAAGCGCTCGCCCGCCATTCCACGGAAGAACGCGCGCCCGCTCGTGGCCCCATACAGGACCGTGTTGCCGACGATGACGTTCTCCTCGGCGAGGTAGGTCACGCCATCGGGCGGCATGACGGCCACGACGCCGCCGGAGAGACCCTTGCCCGTGTAGTCGTTCGCGTCGCCGTGCAACGTGAAGGTGACGCCGGGAGCGAGCCATCCGCCGAACGTCTGGCCGGCCGAGCCCGTGAGCTCCACCTGGATCGTGCTCTCGGGCAGACCCTCCGCCCCGCGCAGCTCGGCGATACGGCTCGACAGCAGGCCGCCGACGCAGCGGTTGACGTTGCGCACCTTCGTCGTGATCGAGACCGCCTCGCCGTGCTCGATCGCGCGTTCGGCCTGGCGGATGAGATCCCAGTCGAGCGCGTCGTCGAGGACGGCCGGCGGCGGCTCGATGCGGCGCAGCGACGCGCCCGCGGGCAGCTCGGGCCGGTGCAGGACGTGGGTGAGATCGACCCCCGCGGCCTTCCAGTGCTCGATCGCATCGTCGGCCTCGAGCAGCTCGGTGCGTCCGATCAGCTCGTCCATCGTGCGCACGCCGAGCTGGGCCATGATCCCGCGCAGCTCCTCGGCGACGAAGAAGAAGAAATTGACGACGTGTTCGGGCTTGCCCTCGAAGCGCTTGCGCAGCTCCGGGTCCTGGGTGGCGATCCCGACCGGGCACGTGTTCAGGTGGCAGGCGCGCATCATGATGCAGCCCGTGGCGATCAGCGGGGCGGTCGAGAAGCCGTACTCGTCGGCGCCGAGGATCGCGGCGATCGCAACGTCGCGACCGGTCTTCAGCTGCCCGTCGGTCTGCACGATGATGCGGCGGCGCAGATCGTTCTTCAGCAGCGTCTGCTGCGTCTCGGCAAGCCCGATCTCCCAGGGGATGCCGGCCGAATGGATCGAGGAGAGCGGTGACGCGCCGGTACCGCCGTCGTGCCCCGCGATCAGCACGTGGTCGGCGTTCGCCTTCGCGACGCCGGCGGCGACGGTCCCGACGCCCACCTCGCTGACGAGCTTGACCGACACCTGCGCGCGCGGGTTCGAGCAGCGCAGGTCGTAGATCAGCTGCTTGAGGTCCTCGATCGAGTAGATGTCGTGGTGCGGCGGCGGCGAGATCAGCCCGACGCCCGGTGTCGTGTGCCGCACCCAGCCGATGTACTTGTCGACCTTGTGGCCGGGCAGCTGGCCGCCCTCGCCGGGCTTTGCGCCCTGAGCCATCTTGATCTGCAGCTGGTCCGCGTTGACGAGGTAGTGGATCGTCACGCCGAACCGGCCGGATGCGACCTGCTTGATCGACGAGCGGCGCAGATCACCGTTCTCGTCGGGCGTGAACCGGCGCGGGTCCTCCCCGCCCTCACCCGTGTTCGAGCGGCCGCCGAGGCGGTTCATCGCGATCGCGAGCGTCTCGTGGGACTCCGTCGAGATCGAGCCGAGCGACATCGCGCCGGTGGCGAACCGCCGCACGATCTCCTTGGCGGGTTCGACCTCGGCGATCGGGACCGGCTCGGTGTCCTGGCGGAAGCGCAGCAGGCCGCGCAGCGTGGCGCGGCGGGTGGCGTCGTCGTTGACGAGGCTCGCGTACTGCTCGTACTTCGTCCAGGCATCGCCCCAGGTGTCGGCGGGCCCGGCCCCGTTGGCGGGGGCGTCGCTCGGGCCGCCGGGGACGCGCACCGCGTGCTGCACGAGCGCGATCGTCTCCGGGTTCCACATGTGGTGCTCGCCGTCGCGGCGCCAGGCGTAGATGCCGCCGACGGGCAGCAGCGGGTCGGCCTTCAGCACCGGCGCACCCCAGGCGCGGCCGTGGCGGCCGAGTGCCTCCTGCGCGAGGACGTCGGCGCCGATGCCGCCGATCCTCGAGGCGGTCCCGGTGAAGTGGCGGTCGACGAGCATCCGCTCCAGGCCGACGGCCTCGAAGATCTGCGCGCCGCAGTAGGACTGGATCGTCGAGATCCCCATCTTGGAGATCGTCTTCAGCAGGCCCTTGCCGAGCGCCTTGACCATGTTCTGCTTCGCGACGACGGCGTCGTGGATACCGGGGATCCGCCCCTCGGCGACGAGCTCGTCGACCGTGTCGAGCAGCAGATAGGGGTTGACCGCGCTCGCGCCGTAGCCGATGAGCGTGGCGAAGTGATGCACCTCGCGCGGCTCGCCGGACTCGATCACGAGGCCCGCGCTGAGGCGGTTGCCCAGGCGCACGAGATGATGGTGGACGGCCGCGACGGCGAGCAGCGACGGGATCGGCGCCCGGCCCGGCCCGGTCCGGCGGTCGGACAGGATGAGCACGTTGACACCGGCGGTGACGGCGTCGTGGGCCTCGTCGCAGACCAGCGCGAGCCGGCCCGTCATGCCATCGGGACCATCCTCGACGGGCCAGGTGATGTCGATCGTGTGCGCGCGGAAGATGTCACTGGAGACGTGCCGGAGCGTCTCGAGCTCGTCGTTGCGCAGGATCGGCTGGTCCATGACGAGCTGATGCGCGTGCTGCGGCGTCTCGTCGAGCAGGTTGGACTCCGACCCGACACCGGTCGCGAGCGACATCACGATCGACTCGCGGATCGGGTCGATCGGCGGGTTCGTGACCTGCGCGAACAGCTGCTTGAAGTAGTTGAAGAGCGGCGGCTGACGATCGGAGAGGACGGCCAGCGCGCCGTCGTTGCCCATCGAGCCGATCGGCTCCTCGCCGGCCTTCGCCATCGGGGCGATCAGGACGCGCAGATCCTCCTGCGAGTAGCCGAACGCCAGGCGGCGAAGGTGGCCTGGCAGCAGGCCCGTCATCGTGATGTGCGCGGGCTCGAGGTCGGAGAAGTGGACGCTGCTCTCGCGCACCCACTCGGCGTACGGCTGCTGGCTCGAGACCTCGCGCTTGACCTCCTCGTCCTCGACGATGCGGCCCTGGTCGAGATCGACGAGGAAGATCTTGCCCGGCTGCAGGCGCCCGAGCCGCTGCACGTTCTCGGGACGGATGCCGAGCATGCCGGCCTCGGAGCCGAGAATCACGTAGCCGTCCTTCGTCTCGACCCAGCGGCCGGGCCGCAGGCCGTTGCGGTCGAGCGTCGCGCCGACGATCCGCCCGTTGGTGAAGCAGACGGCCGCCGGACCGTCCCACGGCTCCATGAGACAGGCGTGGAAGGCATAGAAGCCCTTGAGCTCGTCCGAGAGGTCGTCGCGATCCCGGTAGGCCTCGGGGATCATCATCATCGCCGCGTGCGGCAGTGAACGACCGGCGAGCATCAGCAGCTCGAGCACGTTGTCGAAGGAGGCCGAGTCCGAGCCGCCCGGGCGCACGATCGGGAGGATCTTCTGGAGGTCGCGGCCGAACAGGTCGCTCGCGAGCTGGCTCTCCCGGGCGCGCATCCAGTTGACGTTGCCCATCAGCGTGTTGATCTCGCCGTTGTGGGCGATCACGCGGAACGGATGGGCGAGCTCCCAGCTGGGGAACGTGTTCGTGCTGAAGCGCGAGTGCACGAGCGCCAGCGAGCTCGCTGAAGCGCTCGTCCTGGAGATCGGGGTAGAAGCCCGCGACCTGACGCGAGATCAGCATGCCCTTGTAGATGCAGGTGCGCGAGGAGAAGCTCGGCGAATAGAAGTCGGGTCCGGCTGCGAGCTCGACGATCCGGCGGATCACGTAGAGCTTGCGCTCGAACGCGTCCTGGTCCTCCGCCCACGGGCCGTTCACGCCGGCGCCCACGAAGAGCTGGCGGATGTGCGGCCGCGAGCGGTTGGCGGTCGCGCCGACGTGCGACTCGTCGATCGGCACGTCGCGCCAGCCCAGGACGCGCTGGCCCTCGACGCGGACGTTCAGCTCGAGCAGCTCCTCGAGCTTGCGCCGCAGCGACTCGTCGCGCGGGAGGAAACAGACCGCCACGCCGTACTGGCCGGCCGGCGGCAGCTCGAACGGGCAGACCGCCCGGAAGAACGCGTCGGGGATCTGCGTGATGATCCCGGCGCCGTCGCCCGTGAGGGCGTCGGCGCCCTCCGCCCCGCGATGTTCGAGGTTGTCGAGCGCCTCAAGCGCACGCACGATGACGTCATGGGCGGGCTGGTCATCGAGCTTGGCGACCATCGCGACGCCGCAGGCGTCGTGTTCATATCGAGGGTCGTACAGGCCGTCAGCCTGTGGCGGCTTGAGCATCGTCATCACGAAGTTCCTGCGTTTGGGGGTGCCGTGGCGGCCGGAGCCCCGGGAGGCGGAGCCGGGAATCTTACGAGCGGCGTCCGTGCCGCTGATGGAGGCTCAGCCGGAGCGCTTCTTGGCGCCGGCCGGCTTCTTCGCGGCGGCGGACTTCTTCGCAGCGGGCTTCTTCGCGGCGGTTTTCTTCGCTGCGCGCTTGCGCGGGGCGGGCGCGGACTTGGTCTCCGGAGCCCCCGAACGGGCTGCGTCGAGGCTGGCCTTGAGGGCGCTCATCAGGTCCGGCATCGGGCTCGCAGCAGCTTCGGGAGCGGCCGCGATCTCGATCTGCTCGCCCTGCGCCTTGCGCTCGACGAGGTCCAGGACCCGCGCGCGGTACTCGTCCTTGTACTTCCCGGGCTCGAAATCGCGGCGGCGAGCGAGCCGATCAGCTGCTCGGCGATGTCGAGCTCGCGCTCGGACGGCCGATGCTTCGCCGAGCGCGGTCAGCTCCTCGACGACGGACGGGTCGACGACCTCGTCCGCGAACAGCAGGGTCGTCAGCTGGAGCGCGTTCTCGGTCGGGCCGCAGGGCGACGAGGTATTCCTTCGTCCGCAGCACGACGCGGGCGATGCCGACCCGGTTGCTGGCGCGCATCGCCTCGAGCAGCAGCTCGTACGGCTTGGTCCCTCCGGCGGCGGGCGCGACGTAGTAGGTCGCGTCGTAGAAGATCGGGTCGATCTCGCCGATCCGTCGACGAAGTCCTCGATCTCGATCGTGTGGCTGCGCACCGGATCGAGCGATTCGAGCTCTTCCTGGGTGACGACGACGTAGCGGTCCGGGCGTGACCTCGTAGCCCTTGACGAGGCGTTCGTACGGCACCTCTTCGCCGGTCCGGCTGTTCACGCGGCGCTGCTGGATGCGCGCGTTGTCCTCGCCGTCGAGCTGGTTGAAGCGCACCGATCTTGCGTGAGACGGCGGGATAGAGCTTGACCGGAATCGTCACGAGGCCGAAGGTCAGCGTCCCGCTCCAGATCGCCCGGGCCATGGCGGGCAGTCTGCCCGATCCGGCGCGTTTTCGATGCATGGCGGGTTGCGAGCCGCCGCGCGGCCGTCCGGGCCGCCCTCCATCGTGCTGCCCGATGCAGCGGATTCGTGCGTGGTGGCGCCGGCGCGCAGCGCCCACGGCGGCGTGGGGCGCGGCGACCCGCTTTCAGGCCGACAACATGGGCGATCACGCGGCGGCTCTCAGTTACTACGGCGCGCTGGCGATCTTCCCCGCGCTGCTCGTGGGGCTGACGATTCTCGGCATCGTCGGCGAGGAGGCGCTGGTCTCGGAGCTCGTGAGCTTCGCCGCGATCACGGCGCCGACGCGGCGACAACGAAGGTCGTCGAGTCGGTGGCGCGCAGCGCGACACACGACGTCCTCGCAGGCCCTCGGGCTCACGCTGCTGGTCTCGCTGTTCTTCGCGATCAACGCCGCCTCCGGCATCTGGGGCGCCGCCGGCCGGGCGATCAATGTCGCCCACGGGGTCCCGGAGAAGCGCGGCTTCATCCGCAGGCGGCTGATCGTCCTCGGGCTGACGCTGGTGGCGATCGCGTTCTTCCTCCTGTCGGTGACGGCCGTCTTCCTCGGCGACGAGTGGGCCCACAGCGTCTTCGGGAAGATCGGCCTGGGGACACTGGCGGTGGACGTCTGGGACTTCGCGCGCTGGCCCGTCGCGCTGCTGTTCGCACTCGCGGCGCTCGCCGTCGTCGATCCGCTACGCGCCGGATCCCGAGGCGCGGCGCTCGCGCGCCCTGACCGCCGGAGCCGTCGTGACCGTCGTGCTCTGGGTCCTCGCAACCCTCGGCTTCTCCTTCTACGTCGGGAACTTCGGCCGCTACGGCGCCGTCTACGGGACGTTCGCCACGCTCGTCGTCCTCCTGCTGTGGCTCTATCTGATGGCGCTCGCCTTCCTCTACGGCGCGGAACTCGACGCGGAGCTCCGACGCCGTGGTGCGGCGCGCAGGGCGGCGGCCAGAGCTAGGGGCTCTGCGGCCGCGGGCGGTCTGTGAGCGCCGCGGGCGCGGAGCACAGGCCTCCGCGGCCGGGACAGGTCGCGCAGATGCCCGCGTGCGGCTCATCGGTCACCGGATACTCGCCGGTGAGGAGCGCCGCGGACGCCGCGCTGATCAGGCCCTGGAGCGCCGGGACATCCTCGGGTCCGTAGACCGCGCTCGCCGCCCCGCCGGTCTGGAGATAGACGTGCGCGACCTCCACGCGCGTCGCCCCCCCGCGCAGCGCCGCGAGGGCGTAGACCGCGCGCTGGATCGCGTAGTCGCGCGCAACGAGCCCCTCGAGATCCGTGCCGGGAGCGATGTGGTCGGACTTGTGGTCGATCACGAGGACGCCCCCGTCGGCTTCCTCCGCGAGCAGGTCGATGACCCCATTCAGCATCGGGGAGTCGTCCGCGCCCGGGTCGAGCGGCAGCGCGAAGCCGACCTCGCGGCGAACCGAGGTCGCCGCAGCAGCCCGGTCACGCCACGGCCCGGTGAGGAAGCCCGCGGCGAGCTCCAGCTGGTCGGGGATGTCGGCGTCCTCGAGCGGCTCGCCGATCGCGGTCGCCGCGGCGCGCACCGCGGCGTCGTCCGGGCCGGCCGCGCCGTCTGCGAGGTCCACCCGCTCCAGAACGGCATGAGCGATCGAGCCGCGCCGGCGCGCCGCATCGCTGAAGCCGCCGGACGTGCCGAGCGCCCCGGCCGCCTGCTCCGGCAGCCGCAGGACTCGACGCAGGTACCACCGGTAACCGCAGCGGGCGTGGTCTGTGAGTGACGAGTAGCTGAGGGTCGCGGGCGGCGGAGGCCCCGCCGGCGCCGGCAGCGCGGGTGCGGCTCCGGCCGCGTCGCCCGGCCCGGAGACGACCGGCACCTCTGCCGCGGCCTGCGGCGGGTCGGGAAGCACGAGGACTCCCCCCGGCTCGTTCAGCACGACGCTCGCCTCGCTGTCGCCGCTGCGCACGCGACCCGGACGCGGCGGGAAGTCACCGCCCTCGGCGAACAGCCCGGGGCCCATCCACGCGAGCGCCGGCTTGCGGTATCCCGGCTCACCCCACCCCTTCGTCGCGCGGAACGTGCCGCTGAGGATCAGCAGGCGCTCGGCGCGCGTCACGGCGACGTGCATGATTCGCCGCTCCTCCCGCGCCTCGGCCTCCGTACGCTCGAGATCGAGCTCGGCGTAGTCGAACGCGAACTCGGGCTCGCCGTCGTCGACCCGCGGCAGCCGCAGTCCGACGCGCCCGTCGCGAACGATGACCGGCGGAGTGCCGCCCCCGCCGTCGCGACCGAGGTCGGCGACGATCACGGCGGGGAACTCGAGGCCCTTGGCGCCATGGATCGTCATCAGGCGCACGGCCTCGTCGGCACCGACCTCGAGCGGCGCATCGGGGGTCGGCACGCCGGCGTCCAGCTCCGCTGCCGCATGATCGGCGAACGCGCGGAGGTCCGGGCCCGAGCGCGCGGCGAACGCGTCGGCCATGCCGACCAGCTTGCGGACGTTGGCAAGCCGCCGCAGGCCGCCCGGGCCCTGCACCACGTGCACGTCGTAGCCCGTCTCGACGACCACGCGCTCCAGGACCTCGGCGGGCCCGGTCCCGGCCCCCGCACGCCGCTCCCGGTCGACGAGTGCGACGTAGGCGCGGATGCGCTCGCGCTGCGGCGCGCCGAGGCGTGCGAGCAGCCCATCGCCCCCGCCCCCCGCAACCGCAGTGACCATGTCCCAGAGCGTGGAGTCGGCGCTCCGACGGCGCTCCAACGCGAGCCGCGCGAGATCGTCGGTGCCGAGCCCGGCGAACGGGGACGCGAGCGCCCCGACCAGCGCGACCTCGTCGAGCGGGTTCACGAGGACGCGCAGGTGGTTGAGCAGATCCTGCACCTCACGCCGCGACCACCAGCCGCGACCCTGGGTTGCGACGGCCGGCACCAGTGCGAGCTCGAGGGCCCGCTCGTACGCGGCCATGTGCGTGCCGGCACGCAGCAGCACCACGATCTCCCCTGCCTTCCAGCCGTCGTCGAGGAGTCCGCGTGCGCGCTGGGCGACCAGCCGCGCCTCGGCCTGAACCTGGATCGGCGTCCCCTCCGGCATGCCGTGCTCGAGTCCCGTGACCAGCGGGTCCTCCTTCGGAATCGCGCGCCACGCGTCGGCGTCCGTCAGCAGCACCTCGACGACCGGGGCGCCCGCGGGGCTCGCGTCCTTCCCCGGTTCAAGCGGCGCGAAGTTCTCCTGCTGCGGCCCGAGCGCCGCGTTGATCAGCTCGAGGATCGCCGGATCCGAGCGGAAGTTGGTGGCGAGCGCTCGCGCAGTCCCGGCCGCTTCGTGCCGGAGCCATTCGCGCTCGAACCCGCTGACGTCCGCATGCCGGAACGCGTAGATCGACTGCAGGCGGTCGCCGACGAGGAACATCTGCTCCTGGCCGATCGCGTTCAGCAGGTCGACCTGAAGCCGGTTCGTGTCCTGGAACTCGTCGACGAGCACGCGCTGCAGGCGCTCGGCGTAGCCGCGGGCGATCTCCGGCCGCGCCAGCAGCAGGTCGCGCGTCGCGACGCGAGGTCGGCGTAGTCGAGGCCGTGCCGCTCGCGCTTGGCGGCGGTGAACGCCACGCCGAATGCGACGAGCAGCTCGTCGAGCGCCACGAGCGCCGGCAGGAACTCCGCCTCCTGCAGCGTCGGCGCGTCCGGGACGGGCAGCGACGGCGCGCTCTGCCCTGCGCTGCGCAGCTCGTCGTAGAGGTCGCATACGGTGTCGCGCAGCTGCTCGTAGCCGAACCGGTCGAGGATTCCCAGAATGGCCGCGCGGCGGCGGCGTCCCGGGCCGGCCGAGGATCCCGGCCAGCGCGTCCTCCCACGCGCGCTCGCGCAGCGGCCGCAGCTCGCCGGGGTCGAGCACCGTGAGCTGCGGGTCGAGGCCCGCGACGACGGCGTGCGAGCGCAGGACCCGCAGGCAGAAGCCGTCGATCGTCGAGATCCAGGCGCCCTCCATGGCGCGCGCGTGCTCGGTGCAGCCGAGCTGCATGAAGCGCGCACGGATGCGCTCGCGGAGCTGGCCCGCGGCGCGGCGGGTGAACGTGATGGCGAGGATCGCCCGCGGGTCGAGATCGTCGTCGATGACGTGTCGCACGAACCGCTCGACGAGGACCGTCGTCTTCCCCGAGCCGGCGTTCGCGGCCACCATCAGCGGGCCCTCGCGCTCCAGCACAACCCGCGCCTGCTCGCGCGTCAGCGTGGTGCCGCCGGGCCCGATCGGGCGGCCCGCAGCGTCCTCGAGCAGCGTGCGGTCCACGGCGGCGCTCACGGCGTGCACCGGCAGATCGACGGGTGCGCACATGGCGTCGCGATAGCCGCACTCGCCGGGCCTCGGGACGACCTTCCCGGCGCGGAGCTCGTCGACGGCCTCCGAGGCCTTCCGCAGCACCTCGGCGAGGAGGTCGTCCGCCTCGCCCGCGTCGAGGCGATCGGGGCGCACGATGTCCCCGCGGTCCGCGTCGACGTCGTCGAGCAGATAGCCGCGGGGGCGCTGGTCGCGCGCGCCGATGGGCTGGTAGAGCGCCCCGGCCACGCGGGTCCCCGGCAGCAGCTGCGGCAGGGCCAGCGCGTACAGCCCGGCCTGAAGATCGCCGTCCTGGTCCCAGCCGCTTCTGCGGCGTTCCGCCCGTCGCGCCCTTGTAGTCGATGACGATGGCGTCGTCGCCCGCGGGCGAGATGTCGATCCGGTCGATCCGGCCGCTGAGCCGCAGCCCGGATGCGAGCTGGACGGGTTCGCGCTCGTCGCGCGAGCGTGCCGAAGGACAGCTCGAAGTGCGCCGGCCGGAAGACCGTCCCGCTCTCGGCGGCGAACGCGAGGTAGCGCAGGACCGAGGCCTCCAGCCGCCGGACCTGCGCCGCGTGCTCGTGCTCGCGCGCGGACAGCCGCCGGCGCGAGCATTCCTCGCGAAGCGCGCCGAGAGCGATCGAGCGCGCGTTGTCGAGCTGCGCGGGCGTGAGCACCCCGCGGAGCTCCTCGAACGTCCGCTGGAGCACGCGGTGGTAGATGCCGCCGCGGATCATCGGCGCCGGGTCGGGGTCGATCGCGTCAGGCGAGACCAGCCATTCGACCAGCCAGCGCACGGGGCACGCGACCCACTGCTCGATCGTCCGCGCGGCCCAGGCATCGCGCGCCGCGATCTCGGCCAGCGCGTCCGGGTCCGTCAGCGGCCCGAGCCCGGGCTCGGGCGCGCGGGAGCAGCGCGGCGGCCGCGGCTGCCAGTCGCCGCTGGCGGGCACCGCCCCCGAGCGATCCCAGCCCGGCCTCGCCGAGCCTCCGGTCGACCTCCCGCTCCGCGAGCGCCGGCGCGAAACACTCGAGCACGTCGTCGACGAACAGTGAGCGCACGCGCGGCTCCCCGTCGTCGTCACCGCGATGCCACGACAGCGTCAGCCGCTCCGTCGGCCGCGACACGGCGGAGTAGAGGAGCCAGCGCTCGGCGTCGAGACGGTCCTCGTGCAGACGCAACCGGAGCCCGCCGGCCTCGTTGATCGCCAGGCGCTCGTTGTCTCCCAGGAACGGATCGGCGGCGCCTGCCGCGGGGAAGATCCCCTCCTGCAGGCGTCCCAGCAGCAGCAGGCGCACGCGCCGAGCGCGGAGCCGCAGGGGGTCGGCGACCGTCACGAGCCCGGCGCGGGCGCCCGCCCCACCCACACCTCCTGCTCGCCGAGCAGGGCGGCGAGGCTCGCGGGATCCGGCGCGAGGGCCGGATCCTCCCTGCCGAGGCGCTCGAGCTGCGTCAGCGCCGATCGAACGACCCGCAGCGCCCGGGCATCCGCCTCGCTCGCCGGCGGAAGGATGGCCCCGCTCCCCCGCCAGGGAAGCATCAGCAGTTCCTCGGCGCGAACCGCGAGGCGCTCACAGAAGCGCACCGGGTCGCCCGCGAGCGCCGTCAGCTCGTCGAGCTCTCCGAAGCGGAAGCCGGCAGCCCGCTCCCAGGCGGCATGCGCACCGTGCGCGTCCTGGATGCCGCTCCGGCGCAGCCTGCGCTCGAGCACGTCCGCAAGCTCGGGCTGCTCGAGCCGGCCGGGAACCCGCAGCCACGTCAGCAGGTCCTCCGCCGATCCACCGGGCAGCGCCACCGCGAGCAGTGCGATCAGCGTGCGCCCGAGCGTGGTGTGTGCCACGGGGATCCGGCGCTCCAGTGCGATCGGCACCCCGGCCTCGGCGAAGACGCGCTCCACGAGCGGGGCTGCGCGGCGTGCGTCGCGCAGCGCGACGGCGATCTCCTCGGGCGGCGTGCCGTCGGCGATCGCGGCGCGCGCGGACTCGGCGATGAGCTCCAGCTCGGCACGCTCCCCGCCGCCGGCCAGCAGCGTCACGGCGTCCCGCGGATCCGGGCGCGCCGGCTCGTCCGTGAAGAGCGCGCGCTCGAGGTGCCCGAGCGCCGCGACGGCCTCCTCCCCGTGCGCGAGGCGAACGTGCCGCTCGCCGGCGAGCTCGAGCAGCTCACCCAGCGTCCGCGAGCGCGCTCGGTAGATATCGTCGCGCCCGTCCTCGTACGGCAGCGAGACGACGACCTCGGCGCCGACCCCCGCGAGCGTCCTGATGGTGTCGAGCTGCGTCGGCGTGAGGTCGTCGAAGCCGTAGAAGAGCACCGGAACCGCGCCCCAGGCGCGTGGCGCGAGCCGCAGCGCATCGTTGAGCTCGAAGTCGCGCGTCGCCGGATCGCCCCCGAGCCGCGTGATCCGGTCGCGATACGCGCCGTAGAGTGCCGCGAGCTCCTCCCCGTATGCAGCGCGCCCCGGCTCCGCGGCGCCCCACGCGCGCATCGCCGTGTACCAGAGACCCGGACCGATCCGCGCCTCGGCGAGCTCGGCGCAGAGGCCTTCGAACGCCGCGGCGAACCCACGGGTCGACGCCGACTCCGCCAGCGCGTCAAGGCGCGTCGCCGCGATCGCCGCCTGCGCGACCCGGCGACGGACGATCTCCGGGGCCGCGCCCGCGGCGAGGCCGGTGCGCTCCGCGATCTCGCGGCGCAGCGCGCTGAAGGTCTCGACGCGCACGCCGAAGACGAGCCCGCCCGCGGCGAGCTCGCGGCGGAACGCCAGGGCATCGGGTCCGGTCGGGACGACGAGGATCGGGTCCGACCCGGCCGCGGCCAGCGTCCGTACGCGGGCGAGGATCGCTCCTGCCTTCTCGGCGTTCGCCGGACCGGTGACGAGCTCCAGAGGCATCGCTGTTCAGGGTCGCGTACGCGGCGGCGGATCTGACGGCGCGCCGTGGCGCCGCTGGTGCGGGACCGGGCGCAGCCGGATCAGGCCGCTGCCACGTCGCCGGCGGGCGCCGCGGTGTCCGCGGTGCCCGTCTCGCGCTCGGCGTCGTCGACCTCGGGGGCCTTCGCGCCCTCCTGCGCCCACGGCTCGTCGAACTCCACGCGCCAGCGACCCTCCTCGTTCTGCTGCAGCGCGAGACGCGCGCGGAACGACTTGCCGCTGCGGGCGCGGAAACCGGTGACGGGCTTGACGGTCCGCCCGGTCGCGATGAGCTCCTTGGCGACTGCCGGCGGGAGCTGCTTGCCGACCTTCGACTTCCAGATCACGAACCCGCAGCCCGGGTCCTCGCGCGACCAGCAGGAGTAGCCCTTGCGGTTCTCCATGATGTCCTGGCCGCACACCGGGCAGGGGCCGAGATTCGCGCGCGGGATTCGCACGTCCTTGAGCGTCGTGTCGAGCATGCCGACCGTCTCGCCGGCGAACTTCGCGATGTCGCTCATGAACTTCTTGCGCGTCTCGGTGCCCGCCTCGATCGCGCCCAGCCGCTGCTCCCAGTTCCCGGTGAGGTCGGGCTGCGTGAGCGGGTGGTCGCCGAGCAGGCGGATCACGTTCATGCCCTTCTCCGTCGGCACGAGCGCGCGGCCGTCGCGATCCACGTAGCCGACGTCGATCAGCCGCTCGATGATCGCCGCACGGGTCGCCGGGGTGCCGATCCCCGAGTCGGTCATGGCCTCGCGCAGTTCCTCGTCGTCGACGAGCTTTCCGGCGCCCTCCATGACGCCGAGCAGCGACGCGTCGGAGTAGCGCCGGGGCGGTTTGGTCTCCTTCGCGAGCACCTCGACGGACGTCGTGACGACGCTCTCGCCCTTCGCGAGGACCGGCAGCTGCTGGTCGCGGCCCTCGTCGTCGTCGCCCTCGCCCTCGGAGAGCTCGCCGTAGACCCCGCGCCAGCCCGGAACGATCAGGACCTTGCCGCGCGTGCGGAAGACGTGCTCGGCCACGGTCGTCTCGATCCGCGTGTTCTCGAACTCGGCGTCCGGGTGGAAGACGGCGAGGAACCGGCGGGTGACGAGATCGTAGATGCGGCGATCGTCGTCGCTCATCTTCGCGAGCTTGTGCTCAGCGTTCGTCGGGATGATCGCGTGGTGGTCGCCGACCTTCTCGTCGTTGACCACGCGGCCGAGCGGCAGCAGGTCGAGCCCTGTCACGTACGCCGCGGCGGCCGCGTACTCGGGATTGCGCCCGACCTTCGCGGCGGTCGACTTCAGCTCGGGGACCTGATCGCCCGGCAGGAAGCGCGACTCCGTACGCGGGTAGGTGAGCGCCTTGTGCTCCTCGTAGCAGCGCTGAGCCGCCCCGAGGGTGCGGCGCGCCGAGAACCCGAAGCGCGTGTTGGCCTCGCGCTGGAGCGCCGTCAGGTTGTAGAGCAGCGGCGCCTTCTCGGTGCGCTTGGTCTTCTCGAGCTTGGTGATCTCACCCGGCTGACCCGAGACGGCGGCGGCGATCGCCTCGGCCTCGGCGGCGTTCGCGATCCGGGGCTTGCTCCCGGCGTGGAAGCGGCCCTCGTAGGCCCGTGATTCGTCGGCGCGGAAGGCTCCGTCGACAAGCCAGTACGCCTCCGGCTTGAACGCGCGGATCTCCTCTTCGCGCCGGGTCAGGATCGCAAGCGTCGGTGTCTGCACGCGGCCGAGCGACACGGCTCCGTCGAAGGACGATCGCAGCCGGATCGTGGCGGCGCGCGTGGCGTTCATGCCCACGATCCAGTCGGCCTCCGATCGGGACCGGGCGGCCTCCTCGAGCTGGTGCAGTTCCTCCGCCGGGCGCAGGTGCGCCAGCGCCTCTCGCATCGCGGACTCGGTCATCGAGTTCAGCCAGAGGCGCTCGACCGGCTTCTTGGAGCCCGACTTCTCGTACACGTAGGCGAAGATCAGCTCGCCCTCGCGGCCGGCGTCACAGGCGTTGATGACGCGGTCGACCTCATCCGAGCGCAGCAGCTTGCGGACGACGGTCATCTGCTTCTGCGAGCGCTCGTCGCGCACGACGAGCTTGAAGGGCGACGGCACGATCGGCAGGTCGGCCATCTTCCATTTGGCGAACTTCTCGTCGTACTCGTCCGGGTCGGCCAGGCCGACCAGATGGCCGACCGCCCAGGTGATGATGTGGTCGGGACCCTCGAGCCACCGGGTGGTCCGTTCGCCGGCACCGGTGTGCTTCTGGAAGGGACCCGGAAGCACCCGCGCCAGGTCCTGTCCGACCGACGGCTTCTCCGCGATGACGAGCGTCTTCCCCATTGCGGCGCACCATAGCGCCCGGCCTGAGCCGGTCCGCCACAGGAGGTCGCCCGTCGTCCATCCCGGTGCAGGGACGTTGCAACTCGGCGCCGAATCGCAACACGAAGGCGTTTACCCTGCATTTCGAGGAGAGCCACAAGAGTTGACCGACACCACGCGTGGGGACCGTGCGCCGACCGCGCCTCACGCGAGGCGCGGTGGTCCTCACGCGCCCGGTTCCCCCCATGGTCCGCAGCGGTCCGGGCGGCTGCGGCGCCGGGCCCTCCCGGCGGCCGTGCTCGCGGCCGCGGCCTTCGCGGTCGGATTGATCGTCGGTTCGGGCGGCGATGACGGCCGCGACGCCGTGACCGCCTATGCGCGCGCCTGGACCGCCGGGGACTGGGCCACGATGCACGCCCAGCTGACCCCCGCCGCCCAGAAGCGGATCGGCCTCCTGCCGTTCGCCGCGGCCGAGCGATCGGCCCTCGCCACGGCCACCGCAAGCGAGCGGTCGGTCACCACCGGAAAACCGAAGAACCTCGGAAACGACCGCTGGCGTGTGCCCGTCACGGTGCGAACCCGGATCTTCGGGATCGTCAAGGGCTCCGTCGTGATCCCGGTCGCGCAGGACGGCAACGCACGCCGAATCGACTGGAAGCCGCGGCTCGTCTTCCCGGGCCTCCGCGACGGCGAGCGCCTGACCCGTCGCACCGAGATGCCGGAGCGCGGAACGCTCACCGCCCGCGACGGGACGCCGCTCGCTCAGGGCGCGGACCGCACGTCGCCGATCCCCGACGTCGCCGGGCAGGTCGTCGGGAAGCTCGGGCCGATCACGGATGTCGAGGCGCAGCGCGTGTCCCGGCTCGGCGTGCCACCGACCGCGCAGGTCGGGACCGGCGGCCTCGAGCGCGTCTTCGACGACCGTCTCAGCGGCCTGCCCTCCGGGGTCCTGCTCGCGGGCGCGCGCGTGATCGCGCGCGCCCGCGGCAGGACCGGAGAGCGGGTGCGCACGACGATCGACCCGGCGGTCGAGCGCGCCGCCGTCACGGCGCTCGCGGGCCGCTACGGCGGCGCCGTCGCGTTCGACCCCCGCAGCGGGGCGGTGCTCGCCTACGCGGGCGCGCCGTTCTCGCTGCTTCAGCCGCCCGGCTCGACGTTCAAGGTGATCACGACCGCCGGCGCGCTCGAGAACGGCGTCACCAAGATCAGCTCGACCTTCCCGTTCGAGAGTCAGGCCGTGCTCTCCGGCGTGCCGCTGTCGAACGCCGGCGGGGAGGTCTGCGGGGGAACGCTCGTCCAGGCCTTCGCGGTGTCATGCAACTCGGTCTTCGCTCCGCTCGGCGCGAAGCTCGGCGCACAGCGCCTGGTCCAGACCGCGGAGGCGTTCGGCTTCAACCGTCCCGCCGCGCTCCCGATCGTCGCGGAGAGCACGATCCCGCAGGCCGACGCGATCGGCGACGACCTCGCCGTCGGCTCGTCGGCGATCGGCCAGGGCCGGGTGCAGGCCACCGCCCTGCAGATGGCCGAGGCGGCCGGCGTGATCGCCAACCGCGGGCGGCGCCGCCCGCTGACCCTCGACCTGACCCAGTCGCGGAAGGCGGCGCCCGCCACGGGCGAACGCGTGATCAGCGCGCGGACCGCGCGCCTGATGCAGCGCCTGATGCTCGCGGTGGTCGCCGGCGGAACCGGCACGGCGGCGCAGATCCCCGGCGTCCCGGTGGCGGGCAAGACCGGGACCGCCGAGCTGAAGTCGCGCGATCCGGGCGACACGAGCACGAACCCGCAGGACACGGACGCCTGGTTCGTCGCCTACGCGCCGGCGGCCTCCGGACGGACTCCGCGGATCGCCGTCGGCGTCCTCCTCGTCGGCGCGGGCGCGGGCGGCGACTCCGCCGCCCCCGTCGCGCACGACATCCTCGTCGCGGGCCTGCAGCGGGGCTGAGCCCGGCCGGCGGGCGGGGTGCTCAGACGTCGAGGCGGATGGTGGAGCCCTTGCCCGGCAGCGCAGTGCTGGCGAGCTCGAGCTCGAGCGGGCGGAAGTCGAGCGTCTCCCGAGGCATGCGGAAGAGCAGGAAGCCGCCGGTCGTCGGCGACTGCGCGGACGCGCTGCCCGGCAGCGGGTACACGGCGTCGGCCGCGATGTCCACGGGGCGGTAGGCGAACGGGCTGTCCGCCTGGAGCGGGGTGGGCTCGAACTCCTTGCCCGTCGTGTCCTTGATCCGGAACGCGTCGGCGAGCTTCTGCGGGTTGTCGGTGCCGTTGACCGCGCCGACCCACACGCCGAACCAGATCTCGTTCTTGGCGAGCGCGCGATCCTTGGGCGCGACACCCTTCAGCAGATCGCGATCACCCGGCGAATACGGGTCGAGCTGGCGTGAGAGCTGGACCTGGTACTGCACCTCGCCGAGGGTCACGTAGATCGCCTCGGACTCGCCGCGGGTGACGGTCTCCTCCTTGTTCCCACAGGCGCTCAGCCCAAGGGACGCGCAGAGGAGGGCGAGGGCGATCAACAGCAGGCGTCGGCTCATGCGGTGCGGCAGTCTACGTGATGGGCTCACGGACCCGCAGCCCGGTCGCGGGCTTCCGCGGGCCGCCGGCGATGGTCGCGCGGGCGCCGCGGTCACGGTCCTCCTCGAGGATCGTCCGCAGGCGGCGCAGAGCCTTGCGCCAGTGACGCTTCAGCGACCGGCGCTGCCCGAGCGACTCGAGGAACCTGTCGGTGGGGTAGCGAGGCTGCGTCTCGACCGTCAGCGACACGCGCGTGGCCCCGTCGGCACCCTCGCGCAGCTCGAAGACGGTGAGCGTGCGGATGCGGTTGTACTTCCCGGCGCGCCCCTGAAGGACGAGGACCTCCGGGCGTGTCGCATCCACGATCGTCCAGTCCCCCCACCCGAACCGCGAGAACGGCAGGTCCGCGTGGAACCGGCCGCCGGCGCCGAGGCCGTACGTGTCCTCGCGCGTCATCCGCCACTCCGTCAGGAAGTGATCCGTGAACTCGGGGTGGTTCGCGACGTCGGAGAGGTACTCGAAGATCTCCTCGCGCGGGCGGGCGATCTGGGTCTCGACGGAGAACGGGTGCATCCGGGCGCGGAGTCTAGTCGCGCGCGAGGCGCGCGAGGTCGGCTCAGGCCGCGAGGCGGCGCACGCTGAGGCCGTGCTCGGCGTGCAGCACGAGGCGACGGGCTGACGGAGCCTGGGTCCGCTCGGCGGAGCAGAGCTCGCACAGCTCGACGCGCCCGTAGCGGTGCACCGTCTCCCCGATCAGCGGCCGGCGGCCACAGTCGCCGCAGCGCGGCTCGCTGACATCGCGCTCCGTCACACCCTTGCGGAGCAGCTCGCGCTCCAGATCCGGCTCGGACAGGGTCGGCGCGAAGCGGAGCATCCCCCGGGGTTCGACATGTTCAAACGTCGTCCTTCCGGGGTAGGAAAAGCTGCAAAATCCGCCAATTCCGACCAAGATCGCATTGACAGCAGCAGTATGCTGGGCTGTACGGTCGTCTAGGAGGAGGCGCTTCGCGGGTCGGACCGATATGGAGAGCGCAACGATGAAATCGCTAGTCGCAGGAACACTTGCCGGCACCGGGTCATTTCGCTGTGACCAGTGTGGGTTCATCCTCACGCTCGCACGGGAGGACACCATCCCCCCGTGCCCGAGTTGCGGTGGCGAGCGCTTCGGGCGCGCCTCGCTGTTCACCGCAGGTGACGTCGTCGCCCACGCGCCCGGCGCCGACGCGGCGGACGAGGACGACGTGCGCGGCCTCTTCCAGGAGGCCGAACCCGAGCTCGAGCAGCCGGGCCAGTACCTCGTCTACCGCGAGGGCGACCGCGTCCTGGTCGTCGCGCTCGCGCGCGAATGGACCCGGATCGGACGCAGCCTGGCCGCCGACGTGCGGTTCGACGATCCCACGGTTTCGCGCCGGCACGCGCTGATCGTTCGCCAGGCCGACGGCGTCCGCGTGCTCGACGATCGCAGCCTCAACGGCGTGTTCGTCAACGGCGAGCGCGTCGAATGGCGTGCCCTCAGCGACGGCGACGAGATCGTCGTCGGGCGCTATCGCCTGCATTACGTTGAGGTCGTCTCGGGTGCCGCGCTCGGAGGCGGCTCCGCGATCGACCCGGTGTCGGCGTCGCTCGAGGCCGAGGCCTGAGACCCCGCGGGCCCTGCCCGGCCCGAGGAGAGGTGGGTCGGTGGGGGTCCGTCAGCGGGCCCCCACGCCATCGACGTAGACTGCCGCAGCGATGGCCTTGACGATCGCGGTGCTCTCACAGAAGGGCGGAACGGGAAAGACGACCGCGGTGCGGCATCTGACCGAGGCGTTCCGTGACGCCGGCCTCCGCGTCCTCGCGATCGATCTCGACCCGCAGGGCAACCTGTCGGACTACTTCGACATCGAGCCCGAGGCCGATCCGACGATCGGGGACGTCCTCAGCGGTCGCGCCTCCGCGCAGGACGCGATCCACGACGACGTCATTCCCGCGAACCTCTCGCTCGCCGAAGCGGAGCTGACGCTCGCCGGCAAGCTCGGGCGCGAGCTCACGCTGCGCAAGGCGCTTGTGGGCATCGGCGATGACTACGACGTCATCTTCATCGACTGCCCCCCGGCACTCGGTCTCCTGACGGTAAACGCCCTCGTCGCAGCCGACCACGCGCTGCTCAGCAGCGAGGCCCAGTACTTCGCGCTTCAGGGGGTCGAACAGGCCCTGGAGGTCATCGAGCTCGCGCGCGACAGCCTCAACCCGGACCTCAACTGGCTCGGCGTGCTGATGAACATCGCCGACATGCGGACCGTGCACTCGCGCGAGGCATTCGAGTCGCTGCAGGAGCACGTCGGCGACAAGCTGCTCGTGCACACGGTCCGCCAGTCGATCGCGTACGCCGAGTCCGCCGAGCGTGCGATCTCGATCTACGACCACCGTCCCGACCTCGGCACGGACTACCTGCGCGTCGCCGAGGAGCTGCTCCGGCGCCTCGGGCTGGACGGCGCCCGCGACCGCGTGGCCGCCCAGCTCGGCGAAGCCGCCTGACCGGTCCGGCGGCTTCCGCTAGAGCTCGCGCACGTCGGCGCCGGCGCTCTCGAACGGCGTGCGCAGGATGTGCGCCCAGCCGTCGACGACCTCCGCAAGCGCCTCGACCACCGCGCCGGTCTGCTCGTAGCCGGTCCACACGAGCACGGTCGGACCGGCCCCGGAGATCGTCGCACCGAGCGCGCCGAGCTCCCGCGCGCGCCCGACGAGCTCCATCGAGCGCGGGTAGAGGTGCGCGCGGCGGTCCTGGTGCAGCCGGTCGCGCAGCCCGCGGGAGACCAGGTCGAAGTCCCCGCGCGAGAGGCCGAGCATCAGCAGCGCGCCGTGAGCGACGTTCGAGACCGCGTCGAACAGCGGCACCTCGGCAGGGAGCGCCTCGCGCGCGACCTTGGTGCGCACCGCGTCCTCGGGGACGACGAGCACGGCCTCCAGCCCGTCCGGCGCGTCGAACCGCACGGCGTCCCCGTCGGCGCACACGACGAACCCGCCCAGCAGCGACGCGGCGACGTTGTCGGGATGGCCCTCGAGCTCGGTCGCGATGTGCAGCAGGTCGGCGTCGAGCTCGAACAGATGGTCGGCGGCGACGAGACCCGCGACGAACGCGGCGGCGCTCGTGCCGAGCCCGCCGCAGAGCGGGATCTCCGAGCGGATGCGAAAGGTGAAGCCGTCGGCCGGGTGCAGCCGCTCGAAGCCGCGCACCGCGAGGTTGCGCCGGTCGCGCGCGATCGCGAGGTCGGTCTCGACGGCGAACGTGCCCGGGGTCTCGATGACCTCGAGCTCCATGTGCAGCGCGAGGGCGGCGGCGAAGGTGTCGAACCCGGGGCCGAGATTGGCCGAGGACGCCGGGACGCGGACGAGCCGGCGCCGCTGCATCAGCCGTAGATCGCCTGCTCAACGGCGGGGAGCTCCGCGTCGCACGGCACGACGGTGCCGGCCTGCTCGAGCGCGGTCTGAGGGTCCTTCAGCCCGTGGCCCGTGAGGACGCAGACGATGCGCTCGACGCCTTCCGGCACGCCGTGGACGAGCAGTCCGGCGACCGGGGCGGCGCTCGCCGGCTCGCAGAAGACGCCCTCGCGCGCCGCGAGGAAGCGGTACGCGTCGAGGATCTGCTCGTCGGTCACCGCCTCGACGGCGCCGCGTGAGTCACGGATCGCGGTCATCGACTCCTCCCAGCGTGCGGGGTTGCCGATCCGGATCGCGCTGGCGACGGTCTCAGGATGCTCCACCCGCTTGCCGATCACCAGGGGCGCGGCGCCCGCGGCCTGGAACCCGTGCATCCGGGGTGCGGATCCCATCTCCTGGAAGCCCTTCCAGTACGCGCTGATGTTTCCCGCGTTGCCGACGGGGATGCAGAGCGCGTCGATCTCACCGATCTCCTCGAGGATCTCGAAGGACGCGGTCTTCTGCCCCTCGAGCCGGAACGGGTTGACGCTGTTCACGAGCGCGATCGGGTGCTTCGCCGCCAGCTCGCGAACCAGCTCGAGCGCCTCGTCGAAGTTCCCGCGCAGCGCGATCACGCGCGCGCCGTGCATCAGCGCCTGAGCGAGCTTGCCGGTCGCGATCTTGCCCTCGGGGACGATGACCACGCCCTTGAGCCCGCCCCGCGCCGCATAGGCCGCGGCGCTCGCGGCGGTGTTGCCCGTCGACGCGCAGATGACCGCCTGCGCACCCTCACGCACCGCGGCGGAGACCGCGCAGGTCATCCCGCGGTCCTTGAACGAGCCGGTCGGATTGGCCCCCTCGATCTTCAGCCACACCTGCACGCCAAGGCGCTCGCCGAGCGCGAGCGCGGGAACGAGCGGCGTCGAGCCCTCGTGCAGGCTGACGACGGGATCGTCCGGTGCGAACGGCAGGCGATCGCGGTAGCGCTCGATGAGTCCGGGCATCTGGGCGGCCTAGGCCTCGAAGGTCTCGTCGATGACGCGGATCGCGCGCGGCGCGGCGCGCATGAAGTCCAGGGCCGAGATCAGCTCGAGTGCAGCGTAGAACTTCGACTCGGAGACGGGGTGCGTGACGATGACCAGGCGGGCGGTGTCACCGAGCCCCTCCTGCACCACGGAGCGCACAGAGACGCCCTGGAGACCGAGGCGCTCGGCCACCTGCGCGAGCACGCCCGGGCGGTCGGCGACCTCGAGACACAGGTAGAAGGCGGACTCGACGTCGCGCACGATCCTGGCCGCAACCGCATCTCCCCCGGCCGGTGACCGGTCACCGACGATCGCGCTCACGACATCGCCGAGGATCGCGCTCGCGGTCTGCGGGCCCCCGGCGCCCGGCCCGGAGAGCGTCACCTCGGTGATCGCGGGCGACTCGATCGTGACCGCGTTGAAGGGGCCGCTGACGCTGGCGAGCGGGTGTCCGGCGTAGAGGAACGCCGGGTGCACGCCGACCGCGATCCCGTCGCCGATGCGCTCGGCCGTGCCGAGCAGCTTCAGCGCAAGGCCGAACTGGCGGGCGTAGGCCATGTCGTCGGACGTGAGGTGCTCGATGCCCTCGTAGGTCACCTCGTCGAGATGGACCCAGACGCCGAATGCGAGGCGCGCGAGCACCGCCATCTTCGCAGCCGCGTCGCCGCCGCCGACGTCCTCGGTCGGGTCCGCCTCGGCGTACCCGAGGTCCTGCGCCTCCTTCAGCGCCTCCCCGTACGACGCGCCGGTCGCGGCCATCTGCGTGAGGATGAAGTTGGTTGTGCCGTTCACGATGCCGCGGACCCGGTCGACGTGCGCGCCGGCGAGCGACTCCGACAGCACGCGGATGACGGGGACCACGCCGGCGACCGCGGCCTCGAAGCGCAGCTGCGCGCCACCCGCGCGCGCCGCCTCCCACAGCTCGGGGCCATGGCGGCTCAGCAGCTGCTTGTTCGCGGTGACGACGGGCTTGCCGGCGCGCAGCGCCGTGAGCACGTGGTCCCGCGTCGGATCCACCCCGCCCATCACCTCGACGACGAGGTCGGCGCCCGCGATGATCTCGGCCGCGTCGCCACGGCTGCGCGTGAGCACGCCGCTGATGAGGGGCCGGCGACCCGTGAGACGCTCGACCTCGCTCGCGCGCTCGTCGATCAGCTCCGCGAAGGCGGAGCCCACGGTTCCGCAGCCGAGCATGCCGATGTGGAAGGGACGGTTCTCAGAGGTCACGGGCGAGCAGATCCTCGTAGGTGTCGCGGCGGACGACGAGGCGCGCGTGCCCATCCTTCACGAAGACGACCGGGGGCCGCAGCGCGCCGTTGTACTGGCTGACCATCGCATGACCGTAGGCGCCGGTCGCCGGGACCACGAGCACGTCGCCCGGCCGCGGGTCGGCGAGGTCCGCGTCGCGGATGATCACGTCGCCCGATTCGCAGTGCTTCCCGACGACGTGGCAGCGCGTGCCGCCCCCGAGCCTGCTCGCCACCTGCGCCTCGTAGCGGGCGCCGTAGAGCATCGGCCGCAGATTGTCGGACATGCCGCCGTCGACGGCGACGTAGGTTTCGACGTTGCGCTTGATGGTCTGGACCTCGTAGAGCGTCACGCACGCGTTGGCGACGAGCGCGCGGCCCGGCTCGTCGAGGATCCGCTTCCCGGGACCGGCGATCTGGTTCACGGCGTCGACCTTCGCCGCGACGTAGTCCTCGATCGACGGGGGCCGGTCGTGGGCGCCGTACGCGACGCCGAGCCCGCCGCCGAGGTTGTAGCTGTCGAACTCGCCGAGCGCCATCAGGGCGCGCAGGGCGTGCCGGAAGGGCTCGAGCTCCATGATCTGCGACCCGATGTGCATGTGCAGGCCGCGCAGCTCGACCGCGGGGCTGGAGCTCGCGCGCTCGACCGCGGCGGCGGCATGCGCGAGGTCGAAGCCGAACTTCGTGTTCGGGCCGCCGGTGGAGATCGCGGGGTGCGTCTCTGGGCTGACCCCCGGGGCGATCCGCAGCGTGACCGGCTGCGGGCGTCCGCCGCGAAGGGCCGGGACCAGCTCCTCGAGCAGGTCGAGATCCCGCTGGTTGTCGACGATGACGTCGCCGACACCGGACTCCAGGGCGTACCGCAGTTCGGCGGCCGACTTGGCGTTGCCGTGCATGTGGATGCGCTCGGGATCGACGCCTGCGGCCAGCGCCAGCGCGAGCTCCCCGGCGCCGGCGACGTCGCAGCCGATGCCCTCCTCCCACAGCAGCCGGTAGACCGCGGTGCAGGGAAACGCCTTCGACGCGAACACGACCTCGAAGTCGTCGCTGCGCGCGGCGAACGCCTGCACGAATGCGCGGGCGCGGGCGCGGATGTCGTCCTCCGCGACGACGAAGCAGGGCGTCCCGAACTCCCGCGCGAGCTCGACGGTGTCGCAGCCGCCGACCTCGAGCCGGCCGAGCCCGTTGACGCGGCTCCCGAGCGGGTAGACGTGCGAGAGCTGTTGCGCTGCGGCCATCGGCGGCGGATCATGCCACGCCGTGCGCACCGTCAACGTCGACCCACCAGCCGAGATCGGCGAGCGCGAAGGGCTCGCGTATGCGCTCTTCCTGCCGGAGGGCGAGCCGCTCGGCGGCGTCGTGATCCTGCACGGCGCGGGCTCGCGCAAGGAGTCGCACTACGACTATGCGCGCCGGTTGCGCACGCACGGCCTCGCCGCCGTCGTGTTCGACCAGCGTGGCCACGGAGACAGCCCGGCGCCCATGGACGCGCGCATGGCTGCGGACGTCGGGGTCGTCGCCGACCTGCTTCCGCCGGGCATCCCGCGCGCACTGCGCGGTTCGAGCATGGGCGGATACCTCGCGATCGTGGCGGCCGAGCAGGCGGGCGCGGGCGCCGTGGTCGCCATCTGCCCCGCGAGCGCGAGCGGCCTGCGCGCCGGGGTGCGCGCCCGGCGCCTGGAGTTCACCGCCGACGCGCCCGCGCTCGACGCCTTCCTCGCCGAGCACGACGAGCTCGTGGCCGCCACGGCCCTCCCATGCCCGCTGCTGCTGCTGCATGCCGAAGGCGACGAGCAGGTGCCGATCGCCCATTCCGCCGCGCTGGCGGCAGCCCGCGAGGAGGCCGGGCTCGCCACGCGCTTCGTGCGCGTCGCCGGCGGCGACCATCGCTCGATCCAGCACGACGACGAGCTTCAGGACCTGAGCGTGCGCTTCGTGCTGAAGGCGCTGGCTGCGGGCAGCTGAGCGTTACGCCGCGGCGGGCAGCGCGACCGCCGGATAGGGCTCGTCGCGTGCGCAGCAGCACCGAACCGTGACGCCGGCGGACCACGGCGAGCCAGATGAACCCGCCCGCGATCATCGCGAGGCTCTGGAGCTGCGGGAGCGTGAGCCCGATCGCCTCGACGGGGTTACGGCGCAGGAACTCGATCAGGAGACGCTCGAGCCCGGCGAGGATCAGCCAGAGCGCGAACAGGACCCCCGGGCGCACACGGTCGCGCAGCGTCCACAGGAACCATGCGATCAGGCCCATCGCGACCGTCTCGTAGATCGGGGTCGGGTGCACGGTCACGCCGGGATCGGTCGGGACGGTCCCGTTCGGGTAGCCCATCGCCCACGGCCCGTTCCAGGCCTTCCCGTAGTCGCCGTCACCGGAGAGCTGGCAGCCGATGCGGCCGATGGCGTTGCCGAGCGCCAGCGGAACCGCGGCGACGTCGAACATCGTCATGCCGAGCCAGCCGCGCCAGCGCGCCCACAGCACGACGAAGAGCGCCCCGCCGAGGACCCCGCCGTACCAGACGAGCCCGGTGCCGCCCACGAGGTCTGCGGCGCCCTTCACGCGGTCGGGATTCTCGATGACCCAGAAGAGCCGGGCCCCGACGAGCCCGCCGACCAGCGCCGAGAAGATCATCTCGTAGGCCCAGTCCCCCGGGATCTGCAGCTCCTTCATCCGGCGATGGATGACCGCGCCCGAGGCGATGAACCCCAGCGCGAACATGATCCCGAACGTCTTGAGCGGCAGGCCGAGAAGATCGATCTCCGGCTGCACGGCGTTCAGGGTACGCCGTGGGTGCCTACAGGTAATTCAGCGGGTTCGTCACGG
This sequence comes from uncultured Actinomycetes bacterium, assembly GCA_963805615.1. GTDB lineage: Bacteria > Actinomycetota > Thermoleophilia > Solirubrobacterales > Solirubrobacteraceae > F1-60-MAGs163. The sequence continues at coordinate 328,864 of CAWDUW010000001.1, forward strand.
CTCCGTTGATCCGCACCTCGAAGTGCAGATGCGGGCCGAAACAGAGGCCGGTGCAGCCGGAGATGCCGATGACCTGGCCCTGGCTGACCTGCTGGCCGACGCTGACGCCGATGCTCGACTGGTGCGCGTAGCACGTCGACATCGACGCGGTGTGCTGGATGCAGGTGTAGTTCCCGTACCCGCCGGTCGGCCCCGCGAGTGCGACGCGGCCGCCGAGCGCGGCGCGGATCGGGGTGCCCGAGGGAACGCCGATGTCGATGCCCGGGTGGCAGGCCTCCCAGGCACGGCGCTCGCAGAACGGGGAGGTGATCGGCCCGTTGACCGGCCAGATCATCGCCCCGGAACCGCCGCGGATCGGCCCGGCGGGGAGATTCGCACCGCCCGGGCTCGTGAGGATCCCCTGGATCTTCGCCTGCGTGGCCTTCATCGCCGAGAGCGAGCCTTCGAGCTTCTCGCGCACCGCCCGCACGTGGCTGAGCGCGTTCGCCTTGCCGGCCCGCGTGCGGTCGAACCCGACCCGCGTGTCGATCAGCTCCTGCTTGACGTTCGCGACCGCGTTGCGGCGCTCGGCGATCCGCGCGGCGAGGACCGTCTGGCGCCCTGCCAGCGTTGCCAGCTGCTGTGCGTTGTCGCGCGCGTCGATGCGAGCCGCGGCGACGAGACGGATGATCCGCTCGTCCTGGTCGTTGATGCGGCGCAGGAACTCACTGCGCTCGAGCAGCTGGGCGAAGCCGTTCGAGCTGAGGATCACCGACACGACATCGGGCGTATCTGCCTGGTAGCGCTCGACGAGCCGCGCGGCGAGCAGGCGGCGGCCCACGGCGAGACGAGCCTTCATCCGCACCTGGCGCGCCCGCTGCAGCCGCAGGTTCGTGCGCGTGCGGTCGAGCTCGCCCTGGGCGTGGTCGAGGTCGGACTGGATCACGCTCTGACGGCTCTGCAGCGAGCCGATCCGGCCCTGGAGCCTGCGAATCCGGCTCGTCCACTGGGCGATGTCCTGTGAGAGCACGCGCTCGGTGCCCTTCTTGCGGCCGATCGTGCCCTGGGTCGCCTCGATCTTGTGCTGGAGATCGCCGAGCTTCTGCTGGTTCGTGATGGCGCCCGAGCCGACGGGCAGCACACCCCACAGGGCAAGGACGAGCGCGACCAGGGCGCTGGAGAGGAGCAGGCGCCGGGGCATGCGGCGGCGGACGGTATGGGTGCGGTGTCGCATCGGCAACGGCTGCAATCGGGCCTGCGAGGTGAGCCGACGGGCTCGCGCTGATCGCGCTACCGGGTCGGCAGTGCTCCGGATTCGCCCCCGGGAGCGACGCGCGCGCCCGTTGGGTCCCTCACTCTCTGCCCTTTGCAGGGAGATTCGGCCGCTTCGAGGCTACCACCCGCGGATGGATTTAGCGTCCGATGAACCGGATCCGTCATATTCTCCCCCATGTCTCGCTCCACGTCCGTCATCGGCCGCGATCGCGGCCTTCAGGCCCGCATGCTGCTGACGATGTTCCTGCTCGGCCTGCTCTACATCGTCTTCATGGGCGTCCTGTTCGCGGCCGGCGCGGGCGTCGGCCTGATCGTCGCGTTCGCGGCGGGCCTGCTCCTCATCCAGTACTTCGCCTCCGACAAGCTCGCGCTCGCGTCGGTGGGCGCCAAGGAGGTCACGCCGCAGGAGGCTCCTGAGCTGCACGGCATGATCGATCGCCTCTGCGTCCAGGCCGATCTGCCCAAGCCGCGCGTGGCGATGATGCAGTCGCAGATGCCGAACGCGTTCGCGCTCGGCCGCTCGCCCAAGCACGCCACCGTCTGCGCCACGACCGCGATCGTCGATCTGCTCACGCCGGCCGAGCTCGAGGGCGTCATGGCGCACGAGCTCTCCCACGTGGCCAACCGTGACGTCGCGATCATGACGCTGGCGAGCTTCTTCGCCTCACTCGCGTCGATGATCGTGCAGTTCTCCTTCTTCTTCGGCGGCGGGAGCGGCGGCGACAGCGACGACGACAGCCCCGGCATCTTCGCCGTGATCGTCGTCTCGATGATGGTCTACGCGATCTCGTTCTTCCTGATGCAGGCCCTGTCGCGCTATCGCGAGTACGCCGCCGACCGGGGCGCCGCGATCCTCACCGGGCGCCCGTCGGCGCTGGCCTCGGCACTGATGAAGCTCGGCGGCGAGATGCAGCACATCCCCAAGCAGGACATGCGCAGCGCCGAGATGAACGCGTTCTACATCTTCCCGGTGGGAACCAAGGACTCGTTCATGAACCTGTTCTCGACCCACCCGCCGATGGACAAGCGCATCGCCGCGCTCGCGCGCATGGAGAGCGAGCTCCAGGGCACCGCGGGCCGCGCGGTCCCGGTCGCGGTGTAGATGGGGCTCTTCGACGCGATCATCGGGCGGCGGAAGATCGCCGGGCCGGCGCCCGATCGGCTGTTCGCGATCACGACCGCCTACATCACGCTCGAGACCGAGCACCAGATCGGCACGCGCGGCGTCGCGGCGATCGTCTTCCAGCCGCTGGAGACCGGGGACTTCGAGCGGATCGCCGCAGACATGGAGGACGTGCTGCGCGGAACGGGGGCGGACAGCGGCTCGACGATCGAGACCAGCGAGGACAGCTTCGGCTACCGCTGGATGATCGTCCGCGACCCGGACGTCGAGGACCTCGCCGTCGGCATCAACGCCGTCAGCGACCAGCTCGCGATCGACGGCTACGGCGACCGCCTGCTCTGCGCGGTATTCGCTTTCCAGGATGCCGCCGGCGCGCCGATCTACTTCATCTACAACTACAAGCGGGGGACGTGGTACCCGTTCTCCCCCGCCGGTGACGCGGCGGCGCAGGAGCGCGCGACCGAGCGCGAGCTGCGATTGCGCGCGGTGATCGGGGCGGACCTCCCGATCGAGCCCGAACTGGATCGCTGGTTCCCGTTGTGGGGGATCCCGATCTGATGCGGTCGGCCGATAGGCTGACCGCAGGACCGATCACGACGAGCGAAGGAGCACCCCGATGGCAGGACTCGGAGGACGGATGTCCACCGTCATCAAGGCGAAGGTCTCGAAGATCCTCGACAAGGCCGAGGATCCGGCCGAGACCCTCGACTACAGCTACCAGAAGCAGCTGGAGGCTCTGCAGAACGTCAAGAAGGGCATCGCCGACGTCGTGACGTCGAAGAAGCGACTGCAGATGCAGTCCGCGAAGCTCGAGCAGCAGGTCGTCAAGCTCGACACCCAGGCGCGACAGGCGCTCGCGCAGGGAAATGAGGAGCTCGCCCGCGTTGCGCTCGAGCGCAAGAACGGGCTGCAGACCGAGCTTCAGACGCTCGACGCGCAGGTGACCGAGCTCGAGGCGCAGCAGGAGCGGCTGACCGAGTCCGAGAAGAAGCTGCGCACGAAGGTCGAGGCGTTCCGCACCAAGAAGGAAGTCATCAAGGCGCAGTACTCCGCGGCCGAGGCGCAGGTGCGCATCAGCGAGGCCGCGACGGGTGTCGGCGAGGAGATGGCCGATGTCGGGCTTGCGATGCAGCGGGCCGAGGACAAGGTCGAGACGATGAAGGCGCGAGCCGACGCCGTGTCCGAGCTCGAGGCCGCCGGAACGTTCGAGGACCTCACCCTGCTCGGCGGCGGCGAGGACGACATCGACAAGCAGCTGCGCGAGCTCTCGACGACGAGCGTCGTCGACGACGAACTGGCGAAGATGAAGGCCGAGCTCGGCAGCGGCGCCCCGCCCGCGACCGGCGAGCTGGGCGCAGGCGAGACAGGCGAGGAAACGGTCGACGGCGACGCGACCGAAGAGGGCAAGGCATGATCGTCCGGATCTCCGGCGAGGGCCAGTGGCGGCTCGCCGACGACGTGCGCGCCCGCGTCAACGAGCTCGACAATGCGGCGGTCGCCGCGGTCGAGGCCGGCGACGAGCCGGGGTTCCACGGATCGTTCGACGCGCTGCTCTCGATGGTGCGCGCCGACGGAGTGCGTCTCGCGGGCGACGACCTGCACCCGTCCGACGTGATCCTCCCGCCAGCGGACCTCTCGTTCGACGAGGCGGGGGAGGACTTCACCGGCGACGGCCTGATCCCCGACTGACGGACCTCGGGTCACTGACCTGCGTCGCGCTTGCCGCGGCGCAGGAAGTCGTCCTCCCAGCCTGACGGCACGAACACCTCGCCGAGGGGAGCACCAACGGCGAAGACGACGGTCCCGGCCTCGAGCGCGACGGCCTGCCGCTGGAGCGCCGGATCCTCGAGGAAGACGAGCCCGCCCTTGACGACGTCGAACGCCTCGCCGTCGACGGTGAACCTCGCCGAGCCGTCGAGCACCAGGTAGATCTCCTGGTGACCGCGATCTGCCTCACCGGCGGGCGCCAGCTCATCGTGCGGCTCGACGACGAGATCTCCCGCCGCGTCCGCGACGTAGGCGTTCGTCCCGAATGCGCTGACGCCGAGTTCCCGCCGCACCGGCTTCCACGCCGGGATGTCCTCCCCGTCCGCGAAGCGGACGGTCGGGATCTCGTCGAGGTGCATGGTGCGATAGCCGGAGCTCATGCCCCGACCCTACCCCGAAGTGCGCTCGCGAAACCGGCCTAGAGGCCGGCGAGATGACGGGCGCGGAAGCCGCGGTTGGACCGCAGTGTCGGGCGCCAGCGTGGGCCCTTGCCGCCGTTCGGGTCGCCGGCGGCGCTCGTGTCGAGCCGGAGCCCGGCGATCACGGTGTACGCGTGACCGGGGTTGGTGTACACGGTGATCCAGTCGCCCCTGCCACTGGCGCCCCACTTCATGAAGTCGCTGGAGTCCATCGGCGTATCGAGCAGATCGCCGCCGTGAAGCGCGTAGGAGACGGTGCCGGAGCAGTCGTAGCCCGACGCCTCGAAGCGCTGGTGCCCGCCGCCGTAGTGGTAGGGCAGACCGATGATGCGGTTGGCCGCCCAGATCGCCTGCTGGACCTCGGCCGGCGCGTCGGCCGGGGCGGCGGCCTCGCCGCTCGCGAGCAGCTTCGCCTTCGTCCCGGCCACGAGCTGCACGTCCGCGGCGTTGGGGGCGCCGAACTCCTGACCTCCCACGATCACCTGCTGTGTGACGGACGACGCGCGGGGAGCGCTCGCGGCGAGGGCCGAAGCGGGCATCGCCGCCACTGCCATGGCGGCCAGGATGCACGTGGTCGTTGCGCGGAATCGCACTCGGATCAAATCTCGATCGTCCGCCTCCGGGGTTAGCTGACGGGCTGGCGCATTGCGCCTCATGCGGAATCACCGCACGACTCGCCCCTGAACTCTGGGTCCCCCGGTCCCCACGTTGCGCGGGGATTCGGCGTCGTTGATCGCGGCACTGTATCGAACACCGCCGGACGGAACGGCCGGCGTTCGCCGCCCGCCCCGCAGAAAGCCCGCTCCTAGCGGAAATCCGGGACCGGCAGGCTGCGGGCCTCGCCCCCGCTAGGCTCGCCGTCCCGATGCGCCGCGTCCATGGTCCGCTCGCCGTTCTCGCCGTTCTCACCGTTCTCGCGCTGACGACCGGCGTCGCGGCCTGCGGCGGGAACCCGCCGTCCAGCACCACCTCGGCCCCCGCGACCACGACGGTGACCGCCGCCCCGTCGCCAGCGGCGGCACCCCCACAGGCCTACCCGGCGACGGCGACCAAGAACACGACGCGGGTCGCCACGGCCTCGTCGGTCGAAACGGCCGCCGCCGTCGCACGCATCGTCTTCCCGGGGGGCGGCGCGGGCCAGGTCCCGGACGCGGTCGTGCTTGCGGACGCGGGTGACTGGCGCGGCGCGCTGGCCGGGGCGGTCCTCATGGCTCCCCCGCTGCGCGCCCCGCTCCTCTACACCGAGGGCGGCGAACTCCCCGGCGTGACGAAGGCTGCGCTCGACGCCCTCCGTCCCGCGGGCTCCGCGCGTGCGAACAACGCACAGGCGATCCGGCTCGGCACGGCCGCCGGACCCGGCGGCCTGCGGGTCACGTCGCTGCCGGGCGCCGACCCCTACACGCTCGCGCAGAGCATCGACGATTACCGCTCACGCGTCGCGGGCCGGCCCAGCGCCGCGGTGATGGTCGTCTCCGCCGACCGGCCCGAGTACGCGCTGCCTGCGGCCGCATACGCCGCGAAGTCGGGCGACCCCGTGCTCTTCACCGCGCGGGACACGCTGCCCGCGCCGACGCGCACGGCGATCCGCGCGCACGGGCGCCCGCGCATCTACGTCCTGGGCCCGGTCAGCGCCGTGTCACCGGCGGTCGAGACGCAGCTCGCCCAGCTCGGCACGGTCACCCGGATCACCGCAGCCGACGCCCCGAGCACCGCGATCGCCTTCGCCCGGTTCCAGGACGGGAACTTCGGGTGGGGCGTCGTCGACCCGGGTCACGGGTTCGTCTTCGTCTCGCCGAAGCGACCGGGCGATGCAGGCGCAGCGGCCCCGCTGTCAGCGAGCGGCACCTACGGGCCGCTGCTGCTGACCGCGCCCGGAGGGTCACTTCCGAGCTCGGTCGCGGGGTATCTGCTCGACGTCAAGCCGGGCTACTCGAGTGACCCGGTGCGCGGCGTTTACAATCACGGCTGGATCGTCGGCGACACGCGGACGGTGGGCGTCGCGGCTCAGGCCACGATCGACGGCCTGCTCGAGATCGCGCCGGTCCCAGCCAAGAAGCCATGAGCGAAGCCGAGAACCCCACGCGCAGCGGCACCCCGCAGGTCAGCGTCGAGGACGTGCGCGAGCTGTGCGGCGCCTCGACCCCGCACTTCGCGCTGCAGCTCCGCAACCGGATCTCGCGGCTGATCGCCGGTCTGCCTGCCGGCCACCCCGCCCGCGTGCTCGGTGAGCAGGAGATGGCGCGGCTCGCGTCGCTGGGCTTCGACGGCGAGCAGCGCGGCCACCGCGCCGAGCCGGGGCTGACCCCGCTCGCGTCGGTGAACGACCCCACGGCACGCTGACGGCCCACGACGGCGTGACTGCGTGACCGACGCCGCCGCCCAGCGCCCCGACGGTCTCGACGGCAGCGCACTGCCCGGGCCGTTCCCCGTCGGCGTCTGGGCCAAGGGCTTCCAGGAGTTCCTGCGCGAGCGCCCGCGCGTGCAGCTCTTCGGGGAGGTCGTGAACCTGCGGCGGACCAAGGCGCGGGCCTACTTCGAACTGCGCGACGGCGACGGCGCGGCGCAATGCTCGATCTGGAACAACCGGCTCGACGCGCTCAAGCTGCCCGAGGGCGCGTTCGCGGACGGCGTCCAGGTCGTCGTGGCCGGCGGCCCGGACTACTACCCGGGCAGCCGCACCGCCTCCCCCGGGTTCTCCTTCGACGTCTCGGGCCTGCGCGTCGCCGGCGAGGGCGACCTGCTCGCCCAGCTCGCCGACCTGCGTCGCCGCCTGGAGGCCGACGGGCTCTTCCTCCCCCAGAAGGAGCTGCCGCTGACCGCGCTGCCGCGCACCATCGGCGTCGATCACCGGCGAGGGGGGCAAGGCGCGCGACGACGTCCTGGCCGGGCTGCACCGCCGCGGCTGGGGCGGGCGCCTGGTGTGGGCCTTCGCGCCGGTGCAGGACCGCCGCGCCGCGGCCGCCGTCACCGCGGCGCTCCAGGACCTCGCGGCGATCGACGAGGTCGACGTGATCATCGTCGCCCGCGGCGGCGGCTCGCTCACGGACCTCTTCGCGTTCAGCGACGAGACGCTCTGCCGGACGGTGGCGCTCCTGCGCGTGCCCGTGATCGCAAGCGTCGGCCACCACACCGACCGGATGCTGATCGACGACGTCGCGGCGATCAGCGCGTCGACCCCGACGCACGCCGCCGAGGCCGCCGTGCCCCGCGACATCCGCGTCGAGCAGGCGCGGGCACTGCGCGAGGCGATCGCGCTCGAGCGGCACGGCCGCCGCGCCGTCGTCGACCGCGCACGCGTTCTCGCGCGCATGGCGCGGGTCCCGAGCGACCACGTCGCGCGCCACCGCCGCAACCTCCACCAGAGCCTGCGCGAGCTGCGCGCGGCGGCCGGCCGGCGCTCGGGCGAGCGGCGGACGGCGACGGCGACGCGGGCACTCGTGCTGCATCGCAAGGCCCTCGCGGGAGCCGGCGCCGAGGCGGACGCGCGCCGCCGGGCCGTCAAGAGCCTCGGCCTTGCGCTGACGGCCCACGAGCCGCGGCGCGTGCTGGAGCGCGGGTACGCAATGGTTGACGACGGAGCGGGCGGCGTCGTGACGAGCGCCGCCCAGGCGCGCGAGGCGCACGACGTGCGCGTGACCTTCGCCGACGGCTCCGTCGACGCGACGATCCAGGACGGGAACACATGACTGACGCCGAGCGCAGCTACGAGACCGCGACCGCCAGGCTCGAGGAGATCATCCGCCGGCTCGACACCGGAGAGGCAGGACTGCGCGAGACGCTCGACCTGGTGAAGGAGGGCCGCGGCCTGGTCGAGTACTGCGCCGCCGAGCTCGACGCGGTCAGCCAGGGGCTCGAGGAGCTGAAGCTCGGAGAGCTCGTCGCCCGGCTCGAGGGGACCGCGACACCCGCCGAAGAGGAGCACCGCTCATGAGCACGTTCGACCGCCTCGCCGACCTCCCCCTGACCATCGAGGGCTACGACCTCGAGCCCCGGGAGCAGAACGTCTCGAGCGGCTTCCTGCGCCTCTCGACGACCTTCCTCCTGCGCGGGGGCGGCCAGGAGGGCGCCGGCGAGGACATCACCTACGACGCCGAGGACCACGTGGCGCTGCAGGAGGCGGGGGCGATACAGCCGCTCGCGGGCAGCTGGACGCTCGGCTCGTTCTGCGACCACCTCGAGGCGCTCGACCTGTGGCCCCAGCCGCCGCTGCGCCCGCCGTCTCGCGACTATCGCGTCTGGGCCTACGAATCGGCCGCGCTCGACCTCGCGCTGCGCCAGGCCGGCACCTCGCTGCACGCGCATCTGGGTCTCGAGCCCAGGCCCGTCACGTTCGTCTGCTCCAGGCGACTCAACGATGCGGATGAGCCGCCGAGCCTGGACCGCGTCACCAGCATCCTCCGCCGTTATCCGACGCTGCGCTTCAAGCTCGACCCGACCCCTGACTGGACCGACGAGATCATCGCCGGACTGCAGGCGACGGGCGCCGTCGACTCGGTCGACTTCAAGGGGCTCTACGAGGGCACCGTCGTCGACAACCCGGCGGACCCGGTGTTCTACGCGCGCATCGCGGAGGCGTTCCCGGACGCCTGGATGGAGGATCCCAAGCTGACCCCGGAGACCGATGCGGCGCTGCTTCCCCACCGCGACCGCATCACCTGGGACGCCAACATCCACAGCGTCGAGGATGTCGATGCGCTGCCGTTCGCGCCGAAGATGGTGAACGTCAAGCCGAGCCGCTTCGGCCCGCTGCGGCGCCTCTTCCGCATGTACGACACCTGCGCGGAGCGCGGAATCCAGATGTACGGCGGTGGGCAGTTCGAGCTCGGCCCGGGCCGCGGCCAGATCCAGTACCTCGCGTCGATCTTCCACCCGGACGGGCCCAACGACGTCGCGCCGACGGGCTACAACGAGCCCGAGCCGCCGGATGGGCTGCCCGCGAGCCCCCTGCCGGTCCAGGCGCACGACACCGGACTGCGCTGGGGATGAGCGACGCCGGCGTGGCACGCGGCGGCGCCACCCGCGAGGGCTGGCCGTTCGCCTATCTCGATCGCGTGCGTTTCGGCGACCTCGACGCGATGCGCCATCTCAACAACGTCGAGTTCCTGCGCTTCTTCGAGACGGCGCGAATCGCGTACATCCGGTCGATCATCCCCTCGCACCAGCCCGCCGAGCCCGAGGGCGACTGGGGGCTCATCTTCGCCGAGTGCCACATCAACTACCGGTCGCCGGCGTTCTTCGACGAGCAGATCCGCACGCACGTGCGGCCCTCGAACCTGCGCCGCTCGAGCGTGCGGATGGAGTTCCTGATGGAGAGCGAGCAGGACGGGCGCACGCTCGCCGAGGGCTGGGGCGCGCTCGTCGGCTACGACTACGTCGGCGGCCGCCCGTGCCCGCTCCCGGACGATGTCGCCGCCGTCCTGCGCGAGCAGGGCGCCGAGCGCGAGGACTGATCACGCCAGGGCGGCGAGCTCGTCCTGCAGCCAGCCCATCAGAAGGTGGGCGTCGGGCATCTGATCGCGGTCCGCGACGATCCCGAAGTCGACCATCCCGCAGTAGCTCATGAGCGTGATGTTCAGCCCCATGCCGTCGGTGATGACCGACACCGGGTAGTTCGCCACGAGCCGCGCCCCGGCCATGTAGAGCGGGACCTGCGGCCCCGGCACGTTCGAGATGACGAGGTTCCACGCGGGTCGCCCCGGCCGGCTCGTCGACAGGCGGAACGTGAGCTGCGCCGCCTGCGCGAAGACCGCCGGCGGGATGAAGTTGTTCGCGTCCTGCAGCAGCTCAGCCGGCAGCGCGCGGTGGCGCTCCTTCATGTCCGCCATGTCGTCGTGGGTGCGCAGCAGGCGCTCGACCGGGTCGGAGATCTCGGTGTGGAGCGGCGCGCTCATCAGCAGGATGCGGTTGCCGAACGTCCCCATCTGATCGCCTGTGCGCACGGAGACCGGGATCTGCGCGACGAGCGCCTCCTCGGGAAGCTCATCGTGCTCGACGAGCCAGCGGCGCACCGCCCCGGCGCACATCGACACGGCGACGTCATTGACCGTGCAGCCGTGCACGTTCTTCACGGCCTTGATGTCGGCGAGCGGGATCCGGCCGAAGATGAATCGCCGGTGGGCCGACACGCGGCCGTTGAACGTCGTCTTGGGTGCGACGAGCTTGGCCCGGTCGGGCGTGCCGCTGTCGCGCAGCACCACGTGCTGGACCTCCCCGGCGAGCTTGCCGAGGATCCCCGCCCCGGGGAGCGTGGCGAACGGCGTGTCCTCGATGTTCGGCATCGCGTGCGGGAGCGCCCGCAGCGCGCGCAGGGGATAGCGCGGCAGCGCCATCAGGCCGCGGCCGAGCATTTCGAGCTCGCCGGGCGCGCGCTCGCCGAAGCCGTTCTCGCTCGCCTCGGGCACCTCGCGGCCCTCGGGCTGCAGGTCGAGCAGCAGCCCCATGATCTCCGCGCCCGACATCCCGTCGATGACCGCGTGGTGGATCTTCGTGAGCATCGCGACATGGCCGCCCTCGAGCCCGTAGATCAGGTAGATCTCCCACAGCGGGCGTGAGCGGTCGAGCGGTCGCGCGCAGATTCGCGCGACCTGCTCGCCGAGCTGGTCGTCGCCCCCGGGCGCCGGCAGTGCGATCTCGCGGACGTGGTACTCGAGGTCGAAGTCCGCGTCGTCGATCCAGTAGGGGTGATCGAGGCCCAGGGGCACCTCGGCCAGGCGCCAGCGCAGCGGCGGCAGCAGCGAGAGCCGGTCGCCGATCACCTGCTGGACGCTCGCCGCGGAGATCGTGCCGCCCGGAGCCGTCGACGGGTCGAGGATCGCGAGCCCGCCGACGTGGCCGGTCTGCCGTGCGCTCTCGAGCGCGAGGAACTGCGCGTCGAGGCTGGTGAGCTGCCGCATCAGCCGATCCTCTCCGATTCGCGCGTGCTCTGCCGAGCGTGCACGCTCGCGTGCGCCTCAGCCGTTGCCGGAGAGGATGTCCCAGGCCCGGTGGAGCTTGCGCTGAAGCGGGCCCGGCGGCGGCGTGTCGCCGGTCGCGGTGAGGCCTCCGGGGGCGGGCTGCGGCTCGGGCAGATGCTCGCACTCGGTGCCGTCCAGGCGCAGGACGACGGCGCGCTCGTAGAACTCGTCGACGTCCTCGGAGTCGACGAAGCCGTGACGCCCCGACGCGAGGTCGATCACGATCCCGTCGAAGATGTCCTCCTCCGGAGCGGCGAGGACGTGCCTGACGGTGCCGACCACGCCGCCGTCAGAGGCGACGACCTCAAGTCCGGGCCCTGCCACCAGCCAGCTCGACGGTGCTCCGCGATCCATACGCCGAGGATAACCCGCGAGGACCGCGGCGTCGGCTGAGCGTCCTTCCGGCTAAGGTGCCGCGCCCATGTCCGATGAACGTCTTGCCATCGCCGGAAGCGGCGCCATCGCGTGCGGCCTCGCCGTCGTCGCGGCCAAGCTCTCCGATGTCCACCTCCACGCCCGCTCCGACGCCTCGGCCGAGCGCGCGCGCGCCTCGATCGACAAGCAGCGCGCGCGGCTCGGCGATGGAGCCGGGCCGGGCGCCGTCACCGTGACGACCGACTGGGCCGACCTCAGCGACGCGACGTTCCTCGTCGAAGCCGTCGCCGAGGAGCCCGTCGTCAAGGGCGGCGTGCTCGGGCATCTCGACGGCGTCGCCGGGCCCGAGGCGATCATCGCCACGACCACGTCGTCGCTGTCGGTCTCGGAGCTAGCGGTCGCGGGCGGCAGGCCGGACCGGTTCGTCGGCCTGCACGTCTTCAACCCGGTCCCCCGGATGCAGCTGATCGAGCTGGCGTTCCCGACGCAGGCGTCGGAGACCACGATCGCCCGCGCCACGGCGCTGTGCGAGGCGCTCGGGAAGACCGCCGTCGTCGTGCCGGATTCGCCCGGGTTCGTCGTCAACAAGCTGCTCTTCCCCTACCTCTTCTCCGCCGTCGACTTCATGGAGCAGCACGGGATGCGCCCCGAGGACGTCGACGAGTGCATGAAGCTCGGCGCCGGCCACCCGATGGGCCCGCTCGCGCTGATCGACTTCGTCGGCCTCGACGTCTCCGCCGCGATCGGGCGCGAGATCGGCGCGACGATCCCGCCCAAGGTCCAGGCGCTGATCGCCGAGGGCGCGCTCGGGCGCAAGAGCGGGCGCGGCTTCTACAACTACGGCTGAGGGCTGGGCGCCTGAGCCTGCGCGTTCACCGGATCGCGTTCTCGACGAACGTCGAGCGGGTCGCGCTCGCCCTCGCGTACAAGGGCGTCGACGTGGACTGGGTGGAGGTCGACCCGGACGCCCGCGCCCCGCTGCGGGCGCTGAGCGGCCAGGAGCTCGTCCCCGTGCTCGAGACGTCCGACGCCGTCGTCACCGACTCGACCGTGATTCTCCAGTGGCTCGAGCACGAGGTGCCCGAGCCGCCGCTCTGGCCCGTCGACCCGGCGGCGCGGGCCGTCACCGACGTCGCGATCGCCTGGTTCAACGAGGTGTGGAAACGCGCGCCGAACGCGATCGACGAGGAGCTGCTGCGCCCGCATCCGGACGCCGACGTCGTCGCCGGATGGTCGGCGGAGATCCACGAGACCCTGCCCTGGTTCGAAGCGCTGCTCGGCGGCCGCGAGTTCCTGCTCGGGGAACGCCTGGGCGCCTTCGACATCGTCTGCTTCCCGTTCCTGAAGTACCGGGCCGTCGAACCCGATCCCGGTGACGTGGAGCCCTTCCACTGGATCCTGCACGAGCATCTGCGCGAAGGTGGCGCACTCCCGCACCTCGACGCCTGGGTGCGGCGCATCGACGCGCTGCCGCGAGCCTGAACGTTAAGGACCTTTTCGGGTCTCTTGAGGGAGCATTGAGAACCGTGGTCCAAGATGCTCGTACCTCAGGGAAGCACCTCCTCCCACAGCTTTAGGGGCCGGCGACTGGACACCGCCACCAAAGCCCCCGATGCACAGGACCAAGCCGGCCCGCACAGTGTGCGGGCCGGTCCTGTTTCTGCGGCGATTCCAGGGCTTCCGTCGTGTCTTAGGAACTTCGTAGGGCTGCTTTAGGGAGCGTTGAGCGCTGCGCGGGAAAGTGCTTCTTGCGAACGCATCTCGCACACACAACAGAGTGCACCTCCTCCCAGAAGCACCGGACCGGCCCGCGCAAGCGGGCCGGTTTCGTTGTGTGGCGCCTCGTCAGCGCTCGTCGCGCGGGACCGGCGCGTGCGCCGCGGCTCGCGGGCGGATGCGGACCGCCTCGACGCGATTCTCACGCACCGACTCGACGCGGATCGAGTACCCGTCGACGTCGACGGCGTCCCCCCGCTTCGGAAGGCGACCGAGCTCGTCGAACACGAGCCCTCCGACGGAGTTGTAGGCGTCCGTGTCGACCGGCAGCGCGATGCCGTGGTCCAGCAGATCCCCGATCGCGACATGCCCGCGCACGAACCAGTCGCCGTTCGCCAGGCGCCGGACGGCCCCGCCCGCCGGGTCCGTCTCGTCGTCGATCTCGCCGACGACCTCCTCGACGATGTCCTCGACGGTGACGATTCCCGCCGTGCGGCCGTACTCGTCGACGACGACGGCGAGCGACGAACGCTCGCGCTGAAGATCGGCGAGCAGGTCATCGAGCGGCTTGGTCTCCGGCACGATCAGCGCCGGCTTGACGAGCCCCTCGATCGATGCCCGAGGCCCGTCCGCCATGTAGAGGCGGGCCAGCGAGTTCGCGTGGACGGTTCCGCGGACGCGGTCCGAGCTTCCGTCCTCGATCACGACGAGGCGGGTGTGGCCGGAGCTCACGCAGCGCCGCAGTGCCGTCTCGACGTCGTCGGCGACGTCAACCGTGACGACGGCCGGGATCGGTGTCATCACCTGCCGGGCCTCCTGCTCGTGGAGCTGGAAGACGCCGGCGAGCATGCCCGCCTCGCCCGGGTCGAGCTTGCCTCCGAGCTGCGCCTGGGAGATCAGCAGCTTGAAGTCCTCCGGTGAGCCGCCCTCGTCCAGCTCGGCGGTCGGGTCGATGCGCATGAGCCGCAGGATCCCGTTGGCCGCCCCGTTGAGCATGTTGATGAACGGGCGCATGCCCAGCTCGAACCAGCCCAGCGGGCGGGCTGCAGCGGCGGGCGACGCTCTCGGCGTTGACGATCGCGAAGATCTTCGGCACCTGCTCGCCGGCGATCACATGGATCGACGTGACGAGGACGTAGGCGATCGCCACGGAGATCGCGACCGAGGCGCCATGCGAGAGCGGCCCGCCCAGCAGCGGCTCGAACAGCGTCGCGATGGCCGGCTCGCCGAGGAAGCCGATGCCGAGCGAGGCGAGCGTGATCCCGAACTGGCAGGCGGACAGGTACTGGCTGAGGTCCTGTTGCTGCTCCGCCGCGCGAGCGGCGCCGCGGATGCCGTCGCGCGCCTGTTCCTCGAGCCTCCCGCGATTGGCGCGCACGAGCGCGAACTCCGCGCCGACGAAGAACCCGTTCACCAGAACGAGCACCAGCACCGCGACGATCAGCAGCACGGTCATGGGCAGGTGGCCTGGGGGCCGCTACTTCGAGGAAGGTCGTCCGGCACGCTGGTTCGCCGCGGCGAGTGTACCCCGTGCCCGGGCGGTCAGCCCGGGGCTTCCGTGACGAGCGCGTCGATCGCCCCCGCAAGTGCGAGGTCGGCCTCCGTCACCCCGCCCTCGCTGTGCGTGGACAGCGTGAGTCGCAGCCCGTTCCACCCGTGGACGAGGATGTCCGGGTGGTGGTTCGCGGCCTCAGCGGCCTCCGCCACGCGGTTCACGAGCGCGATCGCGGCGGCGAAGTCCGCAAGCTTCAGATCGCGGACGAGGGCAGCGTCCTCCAGGCGCCAGGGCCCGTCCCCTATGCGAGCCGCGATCTGGACGGGCGGGAGCGTGCTCATGGGAGCGAGTCTACGATTCCCCGGTGCGCATCGTGAGCCTTGTCCCCCACGCCACCGAGCTGCTGTTCGCGCTCGGCCTCGGCGACGACGTGGTCGGCGTCACGCACGAGTGCGACTACCCGCCGGACGTGCTGACGCTGCCGCACCTGACCCGCGACGAGCTGCCGCCCGGCCTGGGATCTGGGGAGATCGACGCCGCCGTGCGCGAGCGGACCGGGCGTGGCGACGCGATCTACGGCCTCGACGAGCAGCTCCTGCGCGAGCTCGAGCCCGACCTCATCGTCACCCAGGAGCTCTGCCCGGTGTGCGCGGTCAGCTACGAGGAGGTCCAGGCGATCGCGAAGAACCTTCCCGTGTGCCCGGAGGTCATCGCGCTCGACCCGCGGACCTTCGGGGAGACCATGGTCGATGTGCGGACGGTCGCGCAGGCGACCGGCGCACTCGGCCCCGCCCTCGACCTGATCGCGCGACAGCGGGCGCGCGTCGACGCGGTTCAGGAGGCCGTGATGGACGAGCCGCTCGTGACCGTCGCGGCGCTCGAGTGGCTGGACCCGGTGTTCGTGGCGGGCCATTGGACACCGCAGCTGATCGAGATGGCCGGAGGCACAGACGTGCTCGGCCTGCCCGGCGAGCCCTCGCTGCAGGCCACCTGGGAGCTGGTCGCGGCGGCGGAGCCCGACGTCGTGGTCGTGATGCCGTGCGGCTACGACGCCGCGAGGTCGCTCGAGGAGGCGGAGGCGCACGCCGATCAGCTGCGGTCGCTCGGCGCCAGGCGCGTCGTCGCCATCGACGCGTCGGCGACGTTCTCGCGGCCGGGCCCGCGGCTGGTCGACGGACTCGAGACCCTCGCTCACATCCTGCACCCGCGCGCGGTGCCCGACGCGCCGGGACCGGCGCTCGACGCGCTCGTCTAGGCCATCAGATCCCGAGGCCGCCGCCGCCGCCGCGGGCGGCCATCTCAGCGCCGACGACGGAGACGATGGCGACCCCCAGAAGACCCGCCCAGCCGATCCACGCCTGGCGGCGCCGCTCCCCGCCCGCGACCGCCAGGCCGCCGATGATCCCGCCCACGAGCCCGCCGATGTGCCCGCCGACCGACACGTTCGACAGCACGAAGCTCAGCACGAGGTTGAAGACGATCAGCATCCCGATGTCCGTCTGGAACGGGTTGATGCCACGGGCGTAGAGGATCGCCGCGGCCGCGCCCATCAGGCCGAAGATCGCTCCGGAGGCCCCGACGGTCAGCGCGTCCGGCGAGAACACGAGCGCGCCGAACGCTCCGGCGAGCAGGCACGAGAAGTAGATGCCGAGGAAGATCGGCGTCCCCAGCTGCGGTTCGAGCTCACGGCCGAACAGCCACAGAAGCAGCATGTTGAAGCCGATGTGCAGCAGCCCGGCGTGGAGGAACCCGTAGGTCACGAGGCGCCACCAGTCGCCGGCGGCGACCGCAGGGCCGAACAGTGCGCCGTCGCGGAAGATCGCGCCGTTCCCCCCGCCGTTCACGCCGAGGCTGCCCTCGGCGAGGAAGACGATCGAGCAGATCACGATCAGCGCGATCGTCGCCCGCGGCTCGCCGCCGATCGCCGCGAGCGGACGCGACTTCGTCGTCTGCGACGCGCACTCCGGGCAGCGCATGCCGACCGGGCTCGGGCGCATGCAGTCCGGGCAGATCGGGCGTCCGCAGCTCGAACACGAGACGCGGGTCTCGCGCCCGGGGTGGCGGTAGCAGGTGGTTTCCGTCTGGGTGCTCATGCGTGTGGGGCCGCGTCAGCCGCGGAGGCGACGCTCGACCTCGTCCGCGATGGTGCGGACGGCGCCTGCGGCGAATTCAACCGGGTCCGCGTCGCCGGTGCGCCGGCGGCCGCGGCGACGGCGCGCCTGCAGGACGGCGAGGCTGCCGGCTGCGACCGTGCCGATGCCGGCCGCGACGGCGGGGCGCACCCACGTGCGCGGATCGTGCAGCGAGCGCAGCTCCCAGGACTCGAGCTCGTCGGCCGCGAGCGCCGTGATCGTCGTGAGCGTGTCCTCGAGGCGCACGCTCAGATGCTCCGGCGGGTCGACGGGCGCAAGGGCACGGCGAAGCAGGGCCTCGACGTCGGTTTGGTGCGGCTGGGCGCTCATCGGCTCAGACCTCCTGCGGCTCGCGGACGATCCCTTCGAGCTGCTTGATCGCGCGGTGGATGAGCACCTTCGTGGCGCCGTCCGTGCGCCCGAGCGCCCTGGCGATCTCCTTGTTGTCCATCCCGAGGGCGAAGCGCATGATCAGCGCCTCGCGGCGGTCGTCCGGCAGCTGCTGCACGCCCTCGAGGATGTGGCGCAGCTCCTCGCGACCCTCCACGAGATCCTCGGTCGTGTGCAGGCCCTCGGGCTCCGCGACCGAGTCCAGGGCGGTCTGCGGCTTGCGTGCCCGGTCGCGATAGAGGTTCGCGGCGAGGTTGTGGGCGATGCGGATCAGCCAGGGACGCAGCGGCCTCCCCTTCGACTCGCGGAGCGCGCGCTCGAAGTGCCGGTAGGCCTGCAGAAAGGTCTGCTCGGTCAGGTCCTCGGCGTCGTGGTGATTGCCGACCCGGTAGTAGCTGTAGGAGTAGACGTCCCGAAGGTGCGCCTTGTACAGCTCGGTAAAGCGCCGGTCGAGCTCCGCCTTGTCCACGCATCCAGCCTACCCCCGGCCCCGTCAGACCACCCGCGCGCCGACGATGCGGCGCGGCCTGGTGACGTCGTCGGCGAACGCCCGTGCGCTGCCCTCGCCGCTCACGACGGCGGCCAGCCCGCGCGTCGCGGGGGCGCGCACGCGCTGTGCCTCGAGCGCGGTCACGAGCAGCGGCAGCGCGTCGAGCGCCTCGGCGACCTGTCCGATGGCGGGGCGGATCTCCTGCTGGGAGACGCCGCGCGCGAGCAGCTCACCGGCGCGGCGGTTGCGCCCGCCGGCCGCGACGACCGAGGCGACGAGGTCGCCGGCGCCGGCGAGGCCCGTCCAGGTCTCGGGACGCGCGCCGAGCGCGCCCGCATAGGCGGCGATCTCGGAGAAGACCTTGCCGGCGGCGGCGCCGGACGCGTTGGGGCCGCCGACCGATGCCGTCGTCGCGGCGAGCACCGCGGCGTTCTTGGCGACGCCGGCAAGCTCGACGCCGACGACGTCGCTGGTGGTTTCCACGTCGAATCCGGCATCCGCGCACAGGCGCCGCAGCTGGGCGAGCAGTTCCGGATCGGTCGAGGCCAGCACGAGCGACGCGCCGTGCTCCACCGCGTCGGCCGCGTGCGCGGGACCGCCGAGACACGCGACGGTGCGCCCGCCCGCGCGGCCGGCGCAGAAGACGGTCGGCAGCTCGCCGGCCGGTGGGACGAGGCCCTTGGAGGAGACCAGGAGGCTGGTGCGGGCGCCGAGCCGGTCGCCGATCTCGCCCATCGCCACGGGCAGGTCGCGCGTCGGGACGGCCAGGCAGACGAGATCGGCCTCACGCAGCTCGAGCGTGCCGGCGCGCGCGACGCGGACGCTGTCCGGCAGGCGGACGCCCGGCAGGTAGCGGCGGTTCTCGCGCTCGGCGGCTGAGCTACCGCGCCTGCTCCTCGGTGCGGCATCCGAGCTCGACCTGCGGTGCCCCCACGCGCGAGCGCGATCGCGAGGCTCGTTCCCCAGGAACCGGCGCCGATGATCGGTGACGCGGCGCAGCGGCGGCGTCCCGCCGAGCCACTCCCATTGCAGCTCGACGCACGGCCAGATCCGGTCGGTCACCGCCTTCGCGAGCGCCGGCGACGGCCGCTCGACCGTCGGGAAGTGCAGGGGCGGCCCGCAGCGCACGCGCACCTTCTTCGGGCGGATGCGCCAGCCGCGGCGCACCTCGGCGCTGCCGATCACCGCGGCGGGCACGACGACGGCGCCGGTCTCCAGCGCCAGCCGGCCGACACCGCGGCGCGGCGGCCGAGCGGCCCGGGACGCACGCGCGTGCCCTCGGGGAAGATCATCACGCCGTCGCCGCGCTCGAGGATCCGGCGGGCGGTCGCCATCGAGGCCTCGTCGCCGGTTCCGCGATCGATCGGGAATGCGCCGAGCGAGTTCAGGAACCAGGTCTGCAGCCGGTTCTTGAGGAACAGCTCCTTCTTCGCGACGAAGTAGAACGGGCGCCGGGTGCACGCCGCGATCACGAACGGATCGAGGAACGAGCGGTGGTTGGCCGCGATGATGACCGGGCCGTCCTTGGGGATGTGCTCGCGGCCGATCCGGTCCTGGCGGAACCAGATCAGGAAGAACGGGAGGAACAGCAGCCGCACGATGCCGAGGACGAGGCGATTGACGCCGCGCTCGCCGGCCCGGTCGAGCAGCTCCTGCTGGTCCATGCAGGCGATACCGCAGCCTGGCGCACGGGTTACACCTGACGGGGAGTAGGATCGCCGGACATGGCCTTCGATCGCACGCGCACGCTTCGCGGAGCCCTCGCCGGGGCGACCGCCGCGGGGGTCTGGGCGGCGCAGCAGCCGCTCGACATCCGCGTGTTCGGTGTGCCGTACGACGACACCGCGCTGCTCGGCAAGGCCGTGACGCGGGGCCGCGCCTGGCCGGTGGTCGGCGCGGCGATGCACCTGGCGAACGGCGCCATCTTCGGCGCGGTCTACGCGAACGTCGCGCCGCTGATGCCGCTGCCGGCGTGGGCCAAGGGCCCCACCGCCGCGCTGATCGAGAACACCGTGCTGTGGCCGGGCGTCGCGGTCACCGACCGCGTCCATCCCGCCCGCGACGAGCTTCCGCAGCTCAGCGGCAACCTCGCCGCGTTCGCGCAGGCGACGTGGCGTCACCTGCTGTTCGGGTTCGTGCTCGGCGAGCTCGAGCGTGCGCTCAACCCGCCGCAGGACGAAGACGTCCCGAGCTTCGAGCACGTGGCCTCGCAGAACGGCCACGGCAACATCGCGCACGCCGCGGGCGTCACGCCCGCGTAGTCCGTCCCGCCCCGCCACGCTCAGATGCCGGCGGCGAACTCGAGCAGTCGCCCGAGCTGGGTTTCACGCGTCGCCAGCACGCAGGTGCGCCCGTCCCGCTGCCAGGTGATGTAGCGCGCGTCGCCGCGACGCAGGACCCAGAAGTCCAGGCCGTCGTAGCGGAGCGGCTTCGCGCCCTCCGGAATGCTCAGAGGCCGGCCGTCGACGATCGTGTAGCCGACCCGCTTCGCGCCGCGCCCGTAGACCACGGTGACGGCCGCGCGCCCGGCGACCGTGTCGGTCCGCGTACCGACGGCACGCCAGCCCTTCCAGTGCGCGTAGTCCGGGAACCGGACGCCCCCGACCGACAGGCGCACGCGACCGTCGCCCGCGCGTGCGGGCGGTCCGTCCGTCGGCGCGCGCAGCGCGACCTGCGCAGCATCGGCGACCGAGCCCCCCGGGGTGCCGTCCGAACCGGACACCAGCACCACGGCCACCGCCAGGACCAGCGCGGCGACGGCCGCGGCGGCGGCGAAGATCAGCGGCCGTGACCGCCGTGGTGCAGGCTGCCCCGCCGCGAGCCGTTCCTGCGCCACCGCCGCGCGCAGGCTGTGCGGTGCGCGCACCGTCGCGGCCGCCGCGCGAATGCGCCCCGTCGCGCGCTCGCTCGCGGCGCGGTCCTCGCGTCCCGTCATTCGCGCACCCCCGCGTCCCCCATCGCGGCGGCGACGCGCAGCCGGGCGCGGTGGACCCGGGTCGTGATCGTCCCCTCACGGACGCGCAGCGCCCGAGCGGCCTCCCGGTAGCTCAGCCCGATCAGGTCGATCGCGACGAGGGCTTCGCGAAAGTCCTGCGGCAGCGCGCCGATCGCGTCGAACAGCGCGTTGACGTCATCGGAGGCGCCCGGGTCCCAGCGCGTGCGGTCCTCCGGACGGTCCCCCAGCTCGGTCGTCTGCGGCCGGCGGGCGCGTGCGCGTGCGCGGCTCACCTGGGTGTTGCGCAGCGCTCGCAGCAGGTAACCGAGGTCATCGCTCCCGCGCAGGAACCGGGGCCGCGCGAGCACCGCGGCGTAGGTGTCCTGGACGAGGTCCTCCGCCTCGTGGCGATCTCCGCACAACGCCCAGGCCGCCCGGAACAGGCGATCCAGGTGATCCCCCAGGTCATCCGGGTTCAGGCGCCGCAGCGCGCCACCAGGGTGCGGGTCCGCCACGCGGGCGATGCTACTCCGGGACATGTCCGGGCCCGCCGGTCACGAGACGGTGAGCGTCCCTTCCATCCCCGCGGCCTTGTGACCGGGAACCGGGCAGTAGAACTGGTAGGTCCCGGGCTTCAGCGTCACGGTGACCTTCGAGGAGCCGCCGGGCTGCACGGTCGCTCCGCTCTTGTCCACCCCGTTGCCCTCGACGGCGATTGCGTGCGGAAGCCCCGAGCTGCCCGGGTTGGCCATGTCGAGCGTGACCGTGCCGGCCTTCGCGGTGAGCGTCTTCGTATTGAAGGCGAGCGCGCCGTTCGCATCCGCGGACAGCTTGACGGTCGACGCGCCGGCGGCTGCGGGCGCCGCGGCGGTGGTCGTCGCCTCCGTGCTCGCCGAGCCGTAGGCCCCGCCGGCGGCGGTCGATGAGTCGCTCGAGCTGCTGGAGCTGCCGCAGGCCGCGAGCGCGAGCGCTGAGGCCAGGACGATCGCCGCGCCTGCCAGCGGGCGGTGGGTTCGTGCGTACATGGAGGGCTCCTCCGTCGCGGATCCGGTCGACTGTGAAGACGCCCTCCCGCCGCGCATCCTTCCCGTGCCGGCGCGTTACCCTCGGCGCCCGCGCCGGAGTAGCTCAGCTGGTAGAGCAATCGCCTTGTAAGCGATAGGTCAGGGGTTCGAGTCCCCTCTCCGGCTTGGTGGCGGCGATCCCGGCTCGTCGGCCTGGGGCCCGGCACCACCGACCCGTCCTGCAGCGGCGACGAGCCGCGCCGCGGCATCCTGGGCGAGGGCCCGATGTTCCACACCGTCGCGGACCACCGCGGCTGCGATCTCGAGGTCTCGAGCGAGGCGCGACACCGGGAAGTCACGCGACCCGAGGACGTCGGCGAGCCAGAGGACGTGATCTTCGAGATGGACCGTGCCGTCCCGTGCGTCCTGGAGCGCCCATGCCAGCAGATACTGGTTGTCGTGCCGGCACCACGCCTGGCCTGCGCGCCCGTAGCGCTCATCCTCATCCGGGAACTCAGACCGGTAGCGGCGACAGACGTCCTGGGCCAGCGGCACGAGCTCGATCGGAGCGCCGGCGGCGGTGTGGGACTGCGTCGGCGGGTTGGTCCCGCTCGGTGGGACCAGGCGGCTCATTCGGCGACCACCTGGAACGTGTGCATGTGCTCGAGCGACTCGAGCTTGATCGCGGACCCCAGCGACCCTTCGATGCGGCCGTGGGAGACCTGGTGGTCATGGCTCTTCATGTAGGCCTTGAAGCACGCGCGGTCGCGCCATCGGCTGACCATGACGAGCTGGCCGGGATCGCGGTCGGACTGCCAGACCTGGAGGTCGATGAACCCTGCGTGGTCCTCGACGAGTCCGCTGCGGTCACTGAATGCCGCGATGAGCTCGGGAGCCCGTTCGGAGCAGATGCGCAGGTGTGACATGGAGATGTACATGAGGTCAGCCCGCAGCGACGACGACCCGGTTGCGGCCGGTCTCCTTTGCGTCGTAGAGGGCGCGGTCGACCGTGAGGGAGGTCTTGAGCTGTGACTCGAGCGCCGGGGAGACGCCGACGCTCACGGTCACCGCCGGGTCGGTGAGGTCGTGCCGGACCGCGGACAGGATCCGCTCGCCGATCGTGACGGCCTCGGCCACCGCCGAGCCCGGCAGCAGGATCGCGAACTCGTCCCCCCCGTAACGTGCGACGAAGTCGCCGGGACGCACGCTGCGCAGCATCGCGTCGCCGACGCCGACGAGCGCCTCATCACCGGCGGCGTGGCCGTAGGTGTCGTTGATGCTCTTGAACCTGTCGATGTCGACCATGAGGACCATCGCCCGGGCGCCCGGGTGCTCGCGGACCTCGGCGAAGCGATCGTCGTAGGCCCGGCGGTTCCACAGGCCCGTGAGCGCGTCGCGAAACGCGAGCTGCTCCATCGCGAAGGCATGCCGAGCCGCGTCGCGAGTCGACTCGGCCGCCGAGAGCGCCGTCCTGGAGAACCCGGCTTCGCGAGTTTCAGGCGCTTCAGCGCCCAATCCGGCCGCGCCCACCAGCTCTGGAACCCTCGTCTCGAGCGACGGCGGGACGACCGGGCTCCGCGGAGGCTGAGCGAGCAGTGCCTCGACCACCCCCACGAGGTGCTCCACGCCGTCGATCGCGGGCACGTCGAGGCCCTGCTCGATCGCGGGCGCCACCGCGCGGCCGGCCACGAAGATCGCAGGCGGATGCTCGAGCGCACACAACTCCTGGATCTCCCTGATCAGCGTCGGCACGTTCAGCGCCATGCTCACCGTGAGCCCCACGGCGGCGGGCGGGTGCGAGATGCAGGTGTCCAGGAGGCCGCTGAGCGGGACATCTGCCCCGAGATAGAGGACGTCGAACCCTGCGCCCTCGAGCACATCCGCGGCCATGCGCAGCCCGAGCGTGTGATGCTCGCCCTGCACGGCAGCCAGGACGATGCGCTCGCGCGAGCGGGGCGGCGACGTCAGCCCGCGCGGGAACAGCCGCCCCAGCACGTCCTGGCTGATCGCCGTCGCCAGGTGTTCGTCCCCCACCGTCACCTCGCCCCGCTGCCACAACTCGCCGACCCAGCGCATCGCCGGCGTGATCACCCGATCCTGCACGGCCGCCACGCTCATTCCATGCTCGAGCGCGGAGGCGGCGGCACCCTCGGCGGCTCCTGGATCACCCGCGCGCAGGGCCTCGCCGAAAGAACGCCAGAGCTCACGCGACTCTGCATCGGCTGCTCGCCGCCGACTCGCCCGCGGGACGTTCTGCATCCAATCGTTGTATCCGGACTAACACCGCAATGCGACAGCGGTTCGCCGCAGGTTCTCCGCAGAAAATACGAATGCCGGGAACCGCTGACGGTCGTCTCGCGCTCAGGCCCGTTCCAGCATGCCCGGCGCGATACCCCCGATTCCGAGCAGTCCGGGGCCGGTGTGCACGCCGATCACCGGACCGATCTGGGAGATGAAGAGTGGGTCGTGGCCGAAGATCTCGCGGGCGCGATCGGCGAGCCGCTCGGCCTCCGCGGGCGCCTGGATGTGCTGCACGCAGTACGCCGTCTTCCCGGCGGCCACCAGCTCGTCCGAGAAGTCGACCATCCGCTGGAACGCGCGCTTCTGCGTGCGAGCCCGCTCGATCGGCTTGATGCCCTCCGCGTCGACGCTGAGGATCGGCTTGATGCTCAGCGCGCCGCCGAGCCATGACTGCACGCGGCCGATGCGCCCGCCGCGGCGCAGGTACTCGAGCGTGTCGATCGCAAACCAGATCGACGCCTTCGCGCGCCCCTCGACTGCGCGCGCGAGCACCCCGTCGATGTCGTGGCCGGCATTCGCCGCCGCCGCGGCGGCGAGCACGATCATCGCGAGTCCGCCGCAGGCGGACTCGGAGTCGACGACCTCGATCCGGCGCTCACCGGCAAGTGGCGCGGCTTCGAGCGCCGCGACACGCGCGGCCGCCGTCGTCCCGGAGATGCCGGCGGCCAGGTGCACGGAGACGACGTCGTAGCCGGCCTCGACGAGCGGGGCGTACACGTCGAGAAAATCCCCGGGCGATGGCTGCGAGGTCTTCGGCGTGTCGCTCGTCGCGGCCAGGTCCGCGTAGAACGCGTCGAGATCGGCGCTGAGATCCGACTCGCGCGTCGTCGTGAAGCCGGCGTTGAGATAGAGGCTCACCTCGCGCACGCCCTCGCGCTCGACGATCGCCCGCGGGAGGTACGTCGTCGAGTCGGTGACCACAGCGACGGGCACGCGGCTGACACTACGTGATCGGGCGCGCGGTCCTTCAGCGGTGCTCGCGCAGCGCCGGCTTGATGTATTCGTCAAGCTCGGGATGGCGGTGGATGTACGCCGCCGCGAACGGGCAGGTGGGGATCACGGTCTTGCCCTTCGCCCGAATGCCCTCGAGCGCCGCGAGGACGAGGACGCCGCCGAGGCCCTCGCCCTCGTGCCCGTCAGCGACTTCGGTGTGGGCGATGATCACGCTGTCACCGGCGGGCAGGTAGTCGACCCGGCCGGCGAGGTCGTCGCCGATCCGCAGCTCGAACCGCGACGCCTCAGGGTTGTCCACGACGATCGGGTCGGCCACCGGCGCTACGACCCCAGCGGCGAGGGCGGAATCTTCGTCCGCCCGTGAATCTCGGGGATCCGCATCAGCAGCTCGTCCTCGAAGCACCACGACCAGACCTCGCCCGGCTCGAGCGAGCGGATGATCGGGTGCCCGCTCTCGCGCGCGTGGGCCGTCGCGTGGCGGTTCGGCGAATCGTCGCAGCAGCCGACCTTGCCGCATTCCAGGCAGATCCGCAGGTGCAGCCACTGATCGCCGGCCGCCAGGCAGTCCGCGCAGCCGTCGACCGCCTCGGGGAGCTGGGTGATCTTCACGTGGTCCAGGTGCGTGCAGGTGGCCATCGCCCGAGCCTATCGAGGCGAGCCCGCGGGCTTTCCTTGATGACACGCAGAGCGAAGCGGAGTACCTTCGATCGATGACCGAGCGCATGGAGCGGGCGGCAGAGTCCGCTCAGAGGCGCGCCGCCGCCGCGCAGGAAGCTGTGGCCGGGCGGGTCGGGGCGGCGCAGGATGCCGCCGCGCGCAGTGTCGAGAACGTCCGTGAGCAGGCCGCGGACATGCGCGAGCAGGCCGCCGAGGTCGTCGCGAAGGTCAAGCCGAGGCTGCGCGGCGTGATCCACGAGTACGCGTTCTTCGCAGCGATCGCACTCGGCGCTCTGCTGGTGCTGCGGGCCAATGGCGACCGCCAGGTCGTCGCGACGACGATCTACGCCGCCGGGATCTGCGGCCTCTTCGGGATCAGCGCGCTCTACCACCGCGTGAACTGGCGGCGGCCACGGGCGCGCGCCTGGATGCGGCGCCTGGACCACTCGATGATCTTCGTCTTCATCGCCGCGTCGTTCACGCCGTTCGCGCTGCTGGTCCTGCACGGCTCACAGGCGACGACCATGCTCATCGTCGCGTGGGGTCTCGCGCTCGCGGGCGTCGTCATGTCGCTGCTCTGGGTCGGTGCGCCGAAGTGGCTCACCGTGAGCGTGTACGTGACGCTGGGGATGCTCGGCGCGGTCCTGGCGCCGGAGATCTGGAACGGGCTCGGGTGGCTCGCCTTCGCGGGGATCGCTCTCGGCGGCGCGCTCTACGCCGTCGGCGGGGTCATCTACGCGACCGAGCGCCCGAATCCGGCGCCGACCGTGTTCGGCTACCACGAGATCTTCCACACGCTCGTGACGGGCGCCGCGGCGACGCATTACGCCGTGATCGCCTTCCTGCTGATCCCACTGACGACCTAGATCGCGGCGTCACCTTCGCCGCGCGCACGGTGCGCGCGGCGAACACCACGGCTAGAGGACGACGTTCCGCGCGGCCAGATGGACGCCGACCTTGCGCTTCACGCGCTGCAGGGCGTTGTCCACCGTCTTGGTATCGCACCCGACGATCTCGCCGATTCCCTCGTAGGAGCGACCGTCGAGGTAGAGCGACAGGACGCGTGATTCGAGATCCGAGAGCGTCGAGGACAGGCAGTCGACCAGCGAGCGCAGCTCCTCGGACGAGATCACCTGGTTGACCGGATCGTGGACCGTCGACCCCGGGATCACCTCGTCGAGCGTCGGCTCACCGTCGCTGGCACCGGCCGGCGTCGACGAGAACGACACGTACTGGTTCAGCGGCACGTGCTTGTTGCGGGTCGAGGTCTTCACCGCCGTGATGATCTGGCGGGTGATGCAGAGCTCGGCGAAGTTGCGGAAGCTCGACTCACGATCGGTGCGGTAGTCGCGGATCGCCTTGTAGAGGCCGACGAGGCCCTCCTGGATCAGGTCGTCACTGTCGCCACCGATCAGGAAGTACGACGACGCCTTGAGGCGCACGAAGCCGTAGTAGCGGCGGACCAGGCGGTCGTAGGCGGTCGGATCCCCCGTCTTCGCAAGCGCGATGAGGTACCCGTCGTCTACCTGAACCTGACCTTGAGAGGATGCGGAAAGTCTTGCCACGAGGTCGTTCCTCCTCCCCATTTGCAGGGGAATAGATGGACGATCTCAGTGACGCGCGCCTCCCCTGGCGTCATCTGCGAACGTGAAGCTGATGATTTCTCGACCTGAGGTTGAACCCCAGGTCGCGGCGTTTATCCCACAGTTATGGAGCCCTGTCAACCCTGCTCTGCAAGATTCCGTACAGGAGGGCCGCTGCGGCGGCGCTCACGTTGAGCGAGTCCAGGTGCCCGCGCAGCGGCAGCCGGATCAGCTGGTCGCACGAGGCGGCGACGCGCGGGCGCAGCCCCTTCCCCTCCGCGCCGAGCACCAGCACCACCCCGCCGGTGAAGTCCGGCGTCATGTAATCGACGGCCTCGGGCACCGCGTCGGCGCCGTAGCACCAGCAGCCCGCCTGCTTGGCCTCGCCGAGGAAGTCGGCGATGTTGCGCACCCGTGCGACCCGCAGCCACTCGAGCGCGCCCGCCGAGGCCTTGCATGCCGCCGGGGTCACCTCGGCCGCCCTGCGCTCGGCGATGACGAGCCCCGTCGCGCCGACGCCCTCGGCCGTCCGGCAGATCGCGCCGAGGTTCTGCGGATCCTGGACCTCGTCGAGCGCGACGATCAGCGGGGCGGACTGCGTCAGCAGTTCGTGCGCGCCGACGTAGTGATACCCCTCGACGCTCGCGCACACCCCCTGGTGGCCTTCGCTGTCGGCGCGATGGGAGATGTCGGCGGTGGTGGCCACGTGCACCGGCACGCCGGGGTCGCGCAGCCAGTCCTCGCCCTCCGTCGCCGCGGCCGTGGCCCAGATCTCGAAGACGCGCCGGCGCCCCGCGCGCAGCGCCTCGTGCACCGCGTTGCGGCCGTAGAGGATCACGGGCGCACGAGCGTCGGGCCGGCGGCGGCGTCGCGCACCTGCCAGCCGCGCGCGGCGAGCTCGTCCCGCAGCCGGTCGGCCTCGTCCCAGTCCTTCGCGGCGCGCGCGGCCTCCCGGGCCGCCAGAAGCGCGTTCGCCTCCTCGTCCGGCACATCCCCGTCACCCTCGGCGCCGCTCAAGAGCGTCTCCAGCCCCAGCACGGTCAGCATCTCGCGCAGGCCGGCGTCACCTGCCGCGTCGCGCTTGTTCACCTCGCGGATCCATTCGTACAGCGCCTCGAGGGCCTTGGGCGTGTTGTAGTCGTCCGCGAGGGCGTCCCAGAAGCGCTCCACCAGCGGGGCCAGGTCCTCCGGGGACGGCGCGCCCGGCTCGAGTCGGCGCGCGGCCTCGCGGATCCGGCGCACGCTGGCCTGCGCCGCGCCGAGCGTGTCCTCGCTGAACAGCAGTGGCTGGCGGTAGTGGCCGGTGGAGAAGAAGAGCACGACGGCGTCGCGCCCCCACCGCTCGAGCACGTCGCCGAGCAGCGCGGTGTTGCCGACGCTCTTGGCCATCTTCTCCTCGCCCATCTGGAGCATGCCGTTGTGCATCCAGATCTGCGAGAGCTCGGCGCCGTGCGCCATCCGCGTCTGCGCCGCCTCGTTCTCGTGGTGGGGGAAGATCAGGTCGTTGCCGCCACCGTGGATGTCGAACCCGACGCCCAGCAGCTCCTCCGCCATCGCCGAGCACTCGATGTGCCAGCCGGGCCGCCCGCGCCCCCACGGGGCATCCCAGGCGGTGTCCTCCCCCTGCTTCTGCGCCTTCCACAATGCGAAGTCGAGCGGGTCCTCCTTGAGGTCGGCGGGGTGGGCGGGGTCAGATCCCTCCCCCTGGTCCATGTCGTCGACGGAGCGGTGCGAGAGCTCGCCGTAGTGGGCGTCGCCGCGCACGCGGAAGTAGACGTCGCCGTCAACGGCATAGGCGCTGCCGTTGTCGATCAGCGAGGCGATGAGATCGATGATCGGCCCCATGGTCTCGCCGGCCAGCGGCTCGTGGTCCGGCCGGCCGAGGCCGAGCCCGTCGGTGTCCGCCATGTAGGCCGCGGTCATCTCGCGGGCGAGCTGCTCGCTCGGCACCGGCGGATCGGCGGCCTGCGCCGCGTCGTAGATCTTGTCGTTGACGTCGGTGACGTTCGCGACGAACGTCACGTCGTAGCCCTCGTGCTCGAGGAACCGCTTCAGCAGCGAGTAGACGACGAAGGGGCGTCCGTTGCCGATGTGGATGCGGTTGTAGACCGTGGGGCCGCAGGCGTAGATGCCGACGCGCCCGGGATCGCGCGGGCGCAGCTCCGTGAGCTCGCCGCTGCGGGTGTCATGAAGGCGGATCGTGCGCATCGGGCCGCAGGGTACGACGCTCAGGCCTCGGTGAGCGTCGCGACGGCCTGCGCCGCAACGCCCTCCTCGCGACCGACGAAACCCATGCCCTCGCCGGTCGTCGCCTTGACGTTGACGGCGGCGTGGGCGATCCCCAGCGCCCCGGCGATGTTGTCGCGCATCTCGTGCTTGCGCGGTCCCGCCTTGGGACGCTCCATCACCAGGGTCGTGTCGAGATGCTCAACCGTCAGGCCACGCTGGGCGAGCATCGCGGCCACGGCGCGGAGCAGCGCGAGCGAGTCGGCGCCGCGCCAGCGCTCGTCGGTGTCCGGGAAGTGCGTGCCGATGTCGTCGAGCCCGGCCGCGCCGAGCAGCGCATCGATCGCCGCGTGCGTGAGGACGTCCGCGTCGGAATGCCCGGCGAGGCCGAGCCCCTCCGGATGCTCGAGCGTCACGCCGCCGAGGATCAGCGGCCGCCCCGGCTCGAGCCGGTGCGAGTCCCATCCGATGCCGGTGCGTACGCGCATGCCGCTTCCCATCATCCCTGCGGAGCCGGTCAGGAAGGCCCGATCGGCTCCAGGCGCCGCTCCCGGCGCTCGAAGACGGCCAGCTCGGTGACCCCGGCGTCGGCGAGCAGCTCAAGCGCCTGGTCGTATCCATAGCCCAGATGCTCGGCGTGGTGCGCGTCGCTCGACAGTGCCACCGGGCAACCCGCGTCGAGGCACATCTCCAGGAAGGCACGATCGGGGTAGAGCTCGCCGACCGGCTTGCGCAGCCCGGCGGTCGAGACCTCGATCGCGATCTGCGACTCGGCGATGCCGTCCATCGCGAGCTCGTAGTAGCGGCGCAGGTCACCCTCGGGCATCGGCCGCTGCCGGCCCCAGTGCTTCACGAGATCCGGGTGCGCGAGGATGTCGAACAGCCCGGTGCGGGCCATCTCCCCGAGCCAGGTGAAGTACGTCGTCCAGACCTTGTCGACGCCGACGCCCATGCCCCAGATGTCGTAGTCCTCGTGGTCGAGCGCGCCGTCCCCGACGAAGTGGATCGAGCCGACGACGTAGTCCCACTCGCGTGCCTGGAGGAAGCTCGCGATCCGGTCCTCACGCCCGGGGATGTAGTCGGCCTCGACGCCGAGGCGCAGGTCCGTGGCGTCACGGACGAAGCCGCAGTACTCGTCGACGTCGTCATGCGCGAACTCGCGCCAGAGCGGGTTGTCCCAGATCTGGAGCGCCTCGCGAAAGCGGTAGATGTGCTCGCTCACGCCGAGCTCGGCGATCCCGCGCTCGGTCGCCTGGGCGCGGTAGGCCTCCGCGTTCTCCTGCGTGAAGTACGTCTCGGGACCCGAGTCCGGTCCGTCGGGCCGCAGGTGGACGTGGTAGTCGGTGAGCACGCTGCCTAGGGTACGAAGGCATGCCCTTCCTCCTCGACCACGTCTCGATCACCGTCACCGATCTCGACCGCGCCGGAGCGTTCTACGACGCCGTGTTCGGCGCACTCGGCGTGCCCCCGCTGCGGCGCTCGGAGACGCGCATCCGCTACGGCGAGCCCGGCGCGCCCGGCGTCACGTTCCTGTCGATCGTCGAGGCCGCCGACGCCCACGCCGGTGGGCCGCGGCACTGGGCCTTCCGGGCGACCAGCACGGAGCAGGTCGATGCGTTCCACGCCGCCGGCCTGATCGCAGGCGGCACCGACGACGGCCCGCCCGGCCCGCGCCCCGGCTACCACGAGCACTACTACGGCGCGTTCCTGATCGACCCCGACGGCAACCGCGTCGAGGCGGTCTGTCACGAGGGCTGACGAGCCTCCAGCAGCAGCGCCGCCAGCCGCAGGTCCACCGGCGTCGTCACCTTGAGGTTCTCCGCAGGGGCCGCGACGACGCGCACCCTGCCGCCGTCCAGTTCGACGAGCATCGCGTCGTCGGTCGCCGCCGCCAGCTCCGCGTCCGGGCGCGCCAGGGCCCGCTCGAGCGCCGTGCGCCGGAACACCTGAGGTGTCTGCACCGCCCACAGCTGCGAGCGCACGAGCGTCTCGGTCACCCGCAGGCCGTCGGCGGCGCGCTTGACCGTGTCGGTCACCGGTGCCGCCGCGATCGCGGCGTCCCAGCCGCCGTCCTCATCCAGGGCATGCAGGCAGCGCTCGACCAGGTCGCTGGTCAGCAGCGGGCGCGCGGCGTCATGCACCAGGACGACGTCCGCCTCCCGCGGGGCCGCCGCAAGCGCCGCGCGCACCGAATGCGAGCGCTCGGCTCCCCCGGCCACCGCGACGCAGCCGGCGGGCGCTGCGTCCAGTGCCTCGCCGGGCAGCGCCACGACGATCGCGCCGATCCCGTCCGCCGCGCGGAGCGCCGCGACGCTCCACTCGAGCATCGGGCGCCCCGAAAGCGCGACGAGCGCCTTAGGGGCCGAGGACCCCAGACGCTCGCCACGCCCGGCGGCCACGATCAGCGCGACCGCCGTCAAGTTGCTGCTCCCCCTCCGCGATCAGACCTTCGCGCCGGCCGACTCGGCGAGCAGGTCGTCGAGGTGCTGCTCCGCCTCGTCCTCGTCCATGTCGAGCGCGTACATCAGCTCGGATGCGAGGATCTTCTTCGCCCGGGTGAACATCTGCTTCTCGCCGGTGGAGAGCCCCTTCTGGTGCTCACGGATGGCGAGGTTGCGCACGACCTCGGACAGCTCGTAGATGTCGCCCGTCTTGATCTTGTCGCGGTTGTGCTTGAACCGGCGATTCCAGTTCTTGGGCATCTCCGAGAGGTCGTCCCGCAGCACCGCCAGGACCTTCTCGACCGTCTCCTCGTCGATGACACGGCGCAGGCCGACCTGCGTCGCCTTCTCCGACGGGACCATCACCGTCATGTCGTTGTGCAGGATCTTGATGGTCAGGTAGATGCGCTCCTGACCGAGCAGAACCTTCGATTCCTTCTTGAGAACCCTGCCGGCCCCGTGGTGCGGGTACACCACGCTGTCGCCCAACTCGAACTCGATGTGTTCGACGACAACGGCCTCGAGATCCTCTGTCATGAGGTCGTCCTTCTCCTCCGAAATGGTGTCCTCCTTCGCTCTCAGCTCTCAGCGGCCGGGGCTCCGCCCCGGCCGTCCCGCCACACATACGTTCTACGTCTGCAGATACCGATCCACGAGGTTGATCTCCTGAAGCCGCCGGAGGCCCTCACGGATGTCCTTGGCGCGGATCTCTCCGACGCCCTCGATGCCTTCGAGTTCGCCCTCGCCGGCGCCCAGCAGCTCATCGAGCCCGCCGGTCGCCTGCACGATGCTCGCCACGACGATCTTCGGCAGGCGCGGAATGCGCCCGAGGATCCGATAGCCGCGGGGCGAGACGGGATAGTCGAGGGTGTTGAGCTTGCGGTCGTACCCGAGCAGCTCGGCGAGCCGCCCGAAGTCGAGCAGGTCCTGGTGGGGGAGCCGGCCGAGCTGGTCGAGCGCCTGCGCGAACCCCTCGTCGGCGTCCTCACCGAGATAGTCGTGAACGAGCGCGGCCTTGTCGGCGGCGGTGCCGACCATCGTCTCCTCGAGCTGCATCTCGATCAGCCGGCCCTCGGTGCCGAGCTCGACGATGTAGCGCTCGATCTCGACGGCCATGCGCGTGACGAGTTCCGCCCGCTGGAGCACGGTGAGCACGTCGTGGAGCGTCGCCCCGCCCTCGAACTCGAGCGCGGTGAGCCGGGTGGAGACCTGGTCGAGCCGCACGCGGTACTTGTCGAGCGTCGCGAGGGCCTGGTTGGCCTTCGCGAGAACGGTCGGGATGTCCTCGAGGATGTACTTGGCGCCGTCGACGTAGAGCGAGACGACGTCGCGCCGGGCGGAGATCGCGATAACGAGCGCGTCGGTCTGCTTGCTGACGCGCTCGGCGGTGCGGTGCCGGGTGCCGGTCTCAAGCGACAGGATCGTCGGATCCGGCATCAGCTGCACGTTGGCGGCGGTGATCTTCGTCGCGTTCTGGTTCGTGACGATCGCGCCGTCCATCTTCGCCACCTGGTAGAGGAAGGCGGGCGAGTAGTCGATGTCGAGCTTGATCCCGCCGGAGAAGAGGAAGCTCAGCTCCTCGGGATCACCACTCAGAATCAGGGCACCGGTCTTCGCGTGCACGATGTTGTCGATGCCCTCGCGCAGTGCCGTTCCCGGCGCAACCATCTCGAGAGACTTGACGAGCCGAGGCTCCTGGCGACTCTCCAGATCGGTCAGCTCATCCCCGCTCCGGTGCGCCATCACGCATGATTCTACCAGAGCTTTAGGGCTTGACGGTGTGTCAGGCGGCGCGCCTGGACGGGCTCCGGGCGGACCCGAACGCGAGCTTCACGGCATCCCTGAGCGTCGGGGCCGTCTCGGGCGTCACGAGTTGCGAGAGGCCGAACTTCTTCGCCTCCTCGGAGCGGCGATCGTGATGCGCGACCGAGCGCAGCTCACCGGTCAGCCCGATCTCCCCGAACGCCGCGACCGGCACGCGCGCGTCCTCACCGCCGGCGACCACGCCGCGCGCGGCCCCGGCGACCGCCAGCGCAACCGCGAGGTCGGCCCCGGGCTCGTCGACGCGCACGCCGCCGACGACGTTGACGAAGACGTCCGCCGAGCCGACGCTCACGCCGGCGTGCCGTGAGAGCACGGCGAGGACCAGGGCCAGCCGATTGCGGTCGATGCCGCTGACGACCCGCCGCGGCGGTACGAGCTCGCTCGGGGAGACGAGCGCCTGCACCTCGACGAGGAGTGGTCGCGATCCCTCCATCGCCGCGAGAACCACGCTCCCCGGCGCGCGCGTCGCCTCGGCCACGAAGCGGGCGCTCGCGTCGAGGACCTCGACGAGCCCGCTGTCGCGCATTTCGAAGACGCCGACGTCGTTCGTCGAGCCGAAGCGGTTCTTCAGCGCACGCAGGGTGCGGTACGTGCGCTCCTTCTCACCCTCGAACTGCAGGACGCAGTCGACAAGGTGTTCGAGAACCCGGGGCCCGGCGAGCGAGCCCTCCTTCGTCACGTGGCCGACGAGCAGCACGGCGGTGCCGTTGCGTTTGGCGATGTCCATGATCCGCGTCGCGACCTCGCGCACCTGGCCCACCGTCCCGGCCGCGCCCGTCAGGTCGCTCGCGCCGAGCGTCTGCACGGAGTCGATGACGCACACGTCGGGCCGCTCGGCGGCGATCGTCGCGACGACCGTGTCGAGGTCGGTCTCCGCCAGGACCGGGACGTCGAGAGCGCCCGGCGCCGCCCCACCCTCGAGACGCTCGGCGCGCAGACGGATCTGTGCCGGCGACTCCTCGCCGGACACGTAGAGCGTCGAGCGACCGGCGCCCTGGAGCAGGCCGAGCGCCATCGTCGTCAACGTCGACTTTCCGATGCCCGGCGAGCCGCCGAGCAGGACCAGTGAGCCGGGGACGAGGCCGCCGCCGAGCAGCCGGTCGAGCTCCCCGATCCCCGTCGCCAGCCGCGGCGCACGGTCGGCGGAGACCTCGCGCAGCGGCACCGGGCGCCCGGCCGGCCCGGCTGCGCGCAGCCCGCGGCCTCCCCCGCCGCCCGCTCCGCCGCCCGCGCGCGGGGTCGGCGCGCGCTCCTCGGCGAGGGTGTTCCACGCTTCGCACGCGGGGCATTGGCCGTGCCACTTCGCGGCGACGTGGCCGCAGTCGGAGCAGACGAAGATCGAGGTCGGGCGAGCCATCGGGACGCTGACCATAGGGACCGGTCCCGACGGCTCACCCCCGGCGGATCGGGCGACTGCAAAGGCGCCAACTCGGCCCATGGGCGGCGTTCACGGCAACCGGAGCCGGAGCACGTCGCGTAGGTCCTCGCAGCTCATCCGACAACCCCCCCAGGAGGCCCCACACCCATGAAGCGCATCGCATTCCTCGCCGTGGCGGCGCTCGCGTCCGTCGCGATCGCCATCCCGGCCGCGTCGGCCGGCGCGTCGTCCGCCACCGCAGGCGCGTCCGCGAACAAGAACATCGTCGGCGTCGCCGCCGGTGACCCGCAGTTCTCCACGCTCGTCAGCCTGATCAAGAAGGCCGGGCTCGTCAGCGCCCTGTCGGGCAAGAGCAGGCTGACCGTGTTCGCACCCACGAACGCGGCGTTCAACAAGCTCCCGAAGGCGACGCTGAAGAAGGTCGGCAGCGACAAGAAGCTGCTCACCTCGATCCTCACCTACCACGTCGTGAAGGGCGCGGTCCCGGCCTCCAAGGTCGTGACGCTGAACGGCAAGTCCGTCAGGACGCTGAACGGCAAGTCCGTGAAGATCCGTGTGAAGAGCGGGAAGGTCTACGTCAACAAGGCGCGGGTCACGAAGACCGACGTCAACGCCTCGAACGGCGTCATCCACGTGATCAACCAGGTGCTCATCCCGTAGCCGCGTCGAGCGCCGCAGCAAGGTCCGCGACGAGATCGCGGACGTCCTCGAGGCCGATGCTGAGCCGCACGAGGCCCGGCGAGACGTCGTCCCCGCCCCAGCGGGCGCGGCGCTCGCCGCTGCTGTGGACACCGCCGAAGCTCGTCGCCTCCGCGACGAGCTTCGAGGCCGCGAGGAACGCCTGCGCGCGCTCGGCCGTCACCAGGTCGAGCGCGATCACGCAGCCGAGCCCCGGCCAGCGGGCGTCCGCGACGTCGTCGCGGGCGGCGAGCATGCGCGCCACCTCGGCCGCCGTCGCCTCCTGGCGGTCCACGCGAACCGCCAGCGTCGCGAGCGAGCGGTGGGCGAGCCAGGTCTCGAAGGGACCGGGGATCGCCCCGGTCTCGGTGCGCCATGACTGCAGCTCCGCCAGGCGGGCGGGCTCGCTCGTCGCGACGTAG
This sequence comes from uncultured Actinomycetes bacterium, assembly GCA_963805615.1. Taxonomy (GTDB): domain Bacteria; phylum Actinomycetota; class Thermoleophilia; order Solirubrobacterales; family Solirubrobacteraceae; genus F1-60-MAGs163. Next base: position 365,381 of record CAWDUW010000001.1, read on the forward strand.
CCGAGCAGCACGTCGCTGTGGCCGCTCAGCTGCTTCGTCGCGCTCGCGACCGCGATGTCGGCGCCGAGCTCGAGCGGGCGCTGCCGCAGCGGCGTGGCCAGCGTGTTGTCGACCGCGACGAGGGCGCCGGCCTCGTGCGCGGCGACCGCAAGCGCGGCGATGTCGACGACGTCGAGTGACGGGTTCGACGGCGACTCGATCCACAGCAGCGATGCGCCCGGAAGGGCCTCGCGGATCGCGGCGTCGTCCGTCGGCACGAGCCGCACCTCGACCCCGCGTGGCTCGAGCTGTCGCTCGGCGAGCGTGCGCACGGTGTAGTACCCGTCACTCGGCAGCACCAGGACGTCACCGGCGTGGAGCGTCGTGAGCAGCACCGCCGCGATCGCGGCCATCCCGGAGGCGAACGCGACCGCCTCGCCGCCTTCGAGCTCGCCGATCGCCTGCTCCCAGGCGCCCCAGGTCGGGTTCGCGTAGCGCCCATAGAACGGCTCGCCACCCTCCGCAGGATCACCGGAGAAGTGGAACGGGGCCGCGAACACCGGGCTCGGGAAGAGCGGGGCGCCCTCACGCACCGGCGGAAGCCCCGCGTGCACGCATGTGGTCCCGCCCCCCGTGCGTGAGAGCTGTCGCAGTAGGGCTTGGTCCGCGAGCGCCCACAGCGGCACAGCACGAGCGAGCCCTCCTTCGGCACGGGCAACGGCGTCCCCCGCGCGTCGGTGAGCGTCACCGGGCCTGTGACCTTGTAGGGCCCGTGCTCCCGGACCTTGATGACGACGTTCTCTGCCTCTTCGGTCACTTGCGCTCCATCGGGTGCTCGGCCGTGTTGGAGCCTAGTGAACCTGTTGTGTGCCCCCCAGAAGAGAGGTCGTTCCCATGAAGTTGAAGCTCCCATCGCCTGCGATGGTCGTCGCTCTGATCGCGCTCGCCGTCGCGATGTCCGGGTCGGCCGTCGCCGCCGTGACGTTCGCGCGGAATGCGGGCGCCGTGGACGGCAAGAGCGCCGTCGCGGACGGCGCGGCACTGAAGGTCGCTGCCGGCAGGCTCGTCGCCACCAAGCGCACGGGCACCGGAAAGGGCAAGATCTCACAGCGATACCTCAACGTGAGCGGGCTCGCCCGCGGCTCCACGTCGACCTTCGGCAAGGCGATTCAGCTGATCGACAACCAGGCGCTCGCTCCCGTCGCGATCGGCGACGTCGCGGGCCTGGGCAACCTGACCGCCACGTGCCAGGACGAGAGCGCCACCGTCGGCCGGCTGGACCCGGCGACCACGATCACGTTCGCCAACACGTCGGGTGCCGCGGTGAACTTCTCCCGCACCGTGGCCTACACGGCGGCCGTGGTCAACGCGGTGCCGAACACGGCGACCGAGTCGTTCAAGATCTCCGGCTCGAAGCCCTTCACGATGCACATCGAGCGCGCGGGCACGAACTACGTCGTCAACGGCGTGGTCCGGCAGGACGGGCGCAACGCCCCGACCGCGCAGTGCGTGGTCTACGGCGTCGCGCTGACGATCCCGCCGTCGTCGTAGCCGGCTGAGCTCAGGACGCGGCGGGCTCTTCGCCCGTCGCGTCAGGCTCGGCCGCCGGCTCCTCCGTCTCGACCGGCTCGCCGCCGCCGACCGTCGCGGGAACCTTCTCGGGCTGCACGACCGACAGCGTGACGCCGGAGTCATCGCCCTCGGGCGCTGCGTCGACGACGACCGTCGCACCCGGCGGAAGCTGGGAGCGCAGCACGAAGTCGGCGAGCGGATCCTCGATGTACCGCTGGATCGCGCGACGCAGCGGCCGCGCACCCATCGACGGATCCCAGCCCTTGTCGACCAGGAAGTCCTTGGCCGCGTCCGTGAGATCGAGCTGGAGCTCGCGCTCCGCCATCGACTCGCGGATGCGGCGCAGCAGGAGTTCGACGATCGTCTTGATCTCGTCCTTCTGCAGCTTGTGGAAGACGATGACGTCGTCGATGCGGTTCAGGAACTCGGGGCGGAAGACCTTCTTCAGCTCGCCCATGATCCGCGTCTTCATGTCCTCGTAGGTGATGCCCGTCTCGTCCTCGCTGACGGCGAAGCCGAGCGGGGTGTTGCGAGCGATCTCCTGGGCCCCGATGTTCGAGGTCATGATCACGATCGCGTGACGGAAGTCCACGGTGCGGCCCTGCGAGTCGGTCAGGCGACCGTCCTCCAGGATCTGCAGCAGGATGTTGAAGACGTCGGGGTGCGCCTTCTCGATCTCGTCGAGCAGCAGCACGCAGTACGGCTTGCGCCGCACGGCCTCTGTGAGCTGGCCGCCCTCGTCATACCCGATGTAGCCGGGAGGCGAGCCGACGAGACGCGAGACGGCGTGCTTCTCCATGTACTCGGACATGTCGATGCGGACCATCGAGTCCTCGTCGCCGAAGAGGAACTCGGCGAGCGTGCGGGCGAGCTCGGTCTTGCCGACGCCCGACGGGCCGAGGAAGACGAATGAGCCGGTCGGGCGCTTGGGGTCCTTGAGGCCGGCGCGCGAGCGGCGGATGGCCTTCGAGATGACCTCGACGGCGGCGTGCTGCCCGATGACGCGCTTGTGCAGCTCGTCCTCCATCCGCATCAGCTTGGCCGTCTCGGCCTCGGTGAGCTTGAAGACCGGGATGCCGGTCCACATCGAGACGATGTCGGCGATCTCCTCCTCGCCGATCGCGGGACGCGGGCCATCGCCCTCGCCGCTGCGCCACTGATCCTCGAGGTCGCGCTTCTCCTGAGTGAGCGTGCGCTCGTCGTCGCGGAGGGCGGCGGCCTTCTCGAACTCCTGGTTCTCGATCGCGGCCTCCTTCTCCCGGCGCGCGGTCTCGATCTTCTCCTCGAGGTCGCGGTACACGGGCGGAGCCGTCATCGACTTGATCCGCATCCGGGACGCGGCCTCGTCGATCAGGTCGATCGCCTTGTCCGGGAGCTGGCGGTCGGAGATGTAACGGTCGGCGAGCTCGGACGCGGCGCGCAGGGCCTCGTCCGTGATCTCGATCTTGTGGTGCTGCTCGTAGCGGTCGCGGAGCCCCTCGAGGATCTGGACGGTCTCCTCGATCGTCGGCTGATCGACGCGGATCTGCTGGAACCGACGCTCCAGCGCGCTGTCGCGCTCGAGGTACTTGCGGTACTCGTCGAGCGTCGTCGCGCCGATCGTCTGCAGCTCACCGCGGGCGAGCGCGGGCTTGAGGATCGAGGCCGCGTCGATCGCGCCCTCGGCGGCGCCGGCGCCGACGAGGTTGTGGAGCTCGTCGATGAAGAGAATGATGTCGCCGCGCTGGGTGATCTCCTTCATCACCTTCTTGAGGCGCTCCTCGAACTCGCCGCGGTACTTCGAGCCGGCGACGAGGGCGGCGAGATCCAGCGTGTAGATCTGCTTGCCCTTGAGCAGCTCGGGGACGTCGGCGTTCGTGATGCGCTGCGCGAGACCCTCGACGACGGCGGTCTTGCCGACACCCGGCTCGCCGATCAGCACGGGGTTGTTCTTCGTGCGCCGCGAGAGGATCTGCATGATCCGCTCGATCTCGGTCTCGCGCCCCACGACGGGGTCGAGCTTGCCGTCGGCGGCGAGCTTGGTGAGGTTGCGGCCGAACTGGTCGAGCAGCTTCGAGGACTTCTTGCCCTCGCCCGAGCCCGATGCCGCCTGCGCGCCGCCGGAGCCCGAGCCGGACCCCTGACGCCGGCCGCCGGGACCGGAGAGCATGCGGATGACCTCGTTGCGGATCTTCTCGGAGTCCGCGTCGAAGTCGAGCAGGATGCGGGCGGCGACACCCTCGTTCTCGCGGACCAGGCCGAGCAGGATGTGCTCGGTGCCGATGTAGTTGTGGCCGAGGCTCAGCGCCTCGCGCAGCGCCAGCTCGAGCACCTTCTTGGCACGCGGCGTGAACGGGATCTGACCGGAGGTGACCTCTTCACCGGAGCCGACGATGCGCACGACCTGCGCACGCACCCGCTCGACGGTGATGTCGAGGGACTCGAGGACGCGGGCGGCGAGGCCCTCCTCCTCACGCAGCAGCCCGAGCAGGATGTGCTCGGTGCCGATGTAGTTGTGCTTCAGCGTCCGCGCCTCTTCCTGCGCAAGGACGACCACCTGACGGGCACGTTCGGTGAATCGCTCGAACATTGGTGCTGATCCTTCCTGCCGTCGGTTTCTGGCTGGTCGGTCGAGTCTGGTGGTCTGGAAACGTGTGGCTGGGTGTGCTGCTCTGCGGGTGCGGGGTCGGAAAGAGCCCGCCCGTCCATCCTAGTTTTCGGCCCTGACGGCCTCTCGGATGAGCGAACGGGTCTGTGACGACGGCATAGGCCAGTCTATCAACGGCCGGGACGGGCCTTTTGGCCAGTCTCCGCCTGTGGAACCTCGGGGTTCCCGCTCGCTGCGAGGTTTCCTGCGAGCGGGCGCGGAGGCACTCAGTCGCGCATCGCCGGGAAGAGGACGATCTCCCTGATCGACCGCTTTCCGGTCATCAGCATGACCAGGCGGTCGATGCCGAGCCCCACCCCGCCCGTCGGCGGCATGCCCTGCTCCAGCGCCTCGACGAACACCTCGTCGTACGGCTGCGCCTCGTCGTCGCCCTCGGTGGCGAGCCGCGCCTGCTGCTCGAAGCGCCGCCGCTGCTCGTCGGGGTCGTTGAGCTCGGTGAACGCGTTCGCGATCTCCATGCCCGAGCAGAACGCCTCGAACCGTTCGACGAGGTCGTCGTCCCCGCTGCGGGCGTCCTTGGCGAAGGGCGAGATCTCCTTCGGGTAGTCGGTCACGAAGACGGGATCCGTGACGTTCGGCTCCACCGCCTTGGAGACGAGGTCGTCGACGAGCTGCGGCCAGGTGCGGCCATCCGTCTCGTAGCCCTGGAGCCCGGCTGCGCGGATCGCCTGCGCCAGGCCGTCGCGATCGCGGTGGGCGAGGATGTCGAGCCCACCGGTGTGCTCGGCGATCGCGTCGCGCAGCGTGACGCGCCGCCACGGCGCGCTGAAGTCGAGCTCGCCCTCATAGCCGCACGTCGCCGCGACCTTCGCGACCATCTGCTCGACGCGGACCATCGCGTCCTCGTAGTCCGCGTAGGCCTCGTACCACTCGACCATCGTGAACTCGGGGTTGTGCTTGAACGACACGCCCTCGTTGCGGAAGTCCTTGCCGAGCTCGTAGACCCGCTCGAGCCCGCCGACGATGCAGCGCTTGAGGTAGAGCTCGGTGGCGATCCGCAGATAGAAGTCGCGGTCCAGCTGGTTGTGGTGGGTGACGAACGGCCGAGCCAGCGCCCCTCCGTACAGCGGCTGCAGCACGGGGGTCTCGACCTCGATGAACCCCTGCTCGTCGAGGTAGCTCCGCACCGTCGAGATGACCTTCGCGCGGGTCACGAACGTCGCGCGCGTCTCCTCATTGGCGATCAGGTCGAGCTCGCGGCGGCGAAAGCGCGTCTCCACGTCGGTGAGCCCGTGGTGCTTGTCGGGCGGCGGCCGCAGGCTCTTGGCGAGCACGGTGAAGTCGTCGACCCGCAGCGTGAGCTCGCCGCGACGTGAGCGGAAGATCTCCCCGTCGACGCCGACGAGGTCACCGAGGTCGAGTTCCACCAGCGTGGCCATGCGCTCCTCGCCGAGCACGTCGACGCGCGCCTGCAGCTGGATCCTGCCGGAGCGATCGACGAGGTCCAGGAACGCCATCTTGCCCTGGCCGCGGCGTGCCGCGAGACGGCCGGCGACGCGGAACGTACGCCCCGTCTCGGCACCGGGCTCGAGGTCGTCCCAGCCGGTGAGCGCCTCGGCCGCCGGCGTGACGCCGGGAAAGCTGTGGGGAAACGGATCGATGCCCTGCGCGCGCAGGCGCTCGAGCTTGGCGCGCCGCGCCGCGAGCAGGTCGGAAACCTGCTCTTCGTCGCTCATCTCAGAGTCCGACGTCGATCTTCGTGATCTTCAGCTTGCGTGCCGGGCCGCGAGGGACCTGCACCGACACGATCTCGCCGCGCTTGTGGCCCATCAGCGCACGGCCCACCGGCGACTCGTTCGAGAGCCGGTTCTCGCCCGGGTTGGCCTCGGCCGATCCGACGATCGTGTACTTGACCGACTTGCCGGTCTTCTCGTCCTTGACGTGCACGAGCGTCCCGACCTCCACCTTGTCGGTCGGAATGTCGGACTTGTCGATGACCTGGGCGCCGCGGACGCGCTCCTCGAGCTGCGCGATGCGCGACTCGACCATGGCCTGCTCGTTCTTGGCGTCGTCGTACTCGGAGTTCTCGGCGATGTCACCGAACTCACGGGCTTCCTTGATGCGCTCGGCGACCTCGCGGCGACGGGTCGTGCGCAGGCCCTCAAGCTCCTCCTGGAGCTTTTCGAGACCTTCCGGGGTGAGGATGACGTCCTTGGTCATGGCGCGTCCTACGGGCTGGAAGAGTGCAAAAACCCCGCTCGGAGCGGGGCGCACTGCCGACCGGAACGGCCAGCAGGGCGGGCAGTATAGCGACCACTCCAGGTCGCTCAGGCCACCAGCGCAGCGGGCTCCAGAGCGGCGATGAGCTGCCGCGCGTCGATCACCGAAGCAGCCTTCTGGAAGGCCTCCTGATCGGCCCGTCCGGCGCCCAGACGATCCAGGTACCAGGGGTAGAACTTGCGCAGGTAGCGGCCCGCGCGCTCGGCTCCGAGGTGCTCCACGGCGCGGTCGACCACCCAGGTCAGCTCGTCGAGGATCTCACCGGAGGTCGGCGCCGACTCGCGCAGCCCCAGCACACGGCTGAAAAGCCAGGGATTGCCGAGCGCGCCACGGGCGAGCATCACCGCGGCCGCGCCCGTCTGCTCGTAGGCGGCGAGCACCCGCTCGTCGTCCGCGAGGCCGCCCGACAGGATCACCGGGACCGGCAGCTCCGCCACGAGCCGGGCGGCGAGCTCATAGTCCGGCGCGCCCTTGTGCTGGACCTGGGCGCTGCGGGGGTGGAAGGCGATCGCGCTGACCCCGGCCTCGTCCACGAGCCGCAGCGCGAGGGCGTAGCCGTCGGTCTCGCCGGTGCGAGCACCGGAGCGCAGCTTCACGGTGACCGGGAGCCCGCTCGCCTCACGCGCCGCGCGGGCGACGGCGATCGCGGTGTCGGGGTCCTTGATCAGGGCGGCGCCCGCGCCGGTCTTGCAGACCTTCGGGACGGGGCAGCCCATGTTCAGGTCGATCAGGTCGGCCCCGCGCTCGGCGACGGTCGTGGCCGCCGACCGCATCACCTCGGGATCCTGGCCGAAGAGCTGGATCGAGACAGGCCCCTCGACGCCGGCCACGGTGCGCTCGCGCGGGTCGATCCGCAACAGCTCGGTCAGCGTCTTCTCGTTGCCGTGATGGATCGCGTGGCTCGAGACCATCTCGCTGACGGCCATGCCGGCGCCGAAGCGGCGCGCCTGCAGCCGCACGAACCAGTTCCCGATGCCCGCGAGCGGCGCGAGCAGCACGCGGTTGGAGACCGTGATCCCGCCGATCTGAAACGGGTCGGTGAGGGCGGGCTGCGACACGCCGCAAGGGTAGCCCGCAGGCCCGGAACCGACCTTCGGTTCGCTCAGACGTTGTGCTCGTAGAGCAGGCGCAGCCCGGTCAGCGTGAGCAGGTCGTCGACCTCGTCGATCGTCGTCGTCGAGGGCACGACGGTCGCGGCGAGGCCACCCGTCGCGATCGTGGGGGCCTGTGTGCCCAGCTCGTCGCGGATGCGCGTGATGATGCCGTCGACCTGGGCGGCGAACCCGAACACGATGCCCGAGCGGATCGCGTCCACCGTGCCCTTGCCGATCGCCGACCGCGGCGCGGCGAGGTCGATCCGCGGCAGCTTCGCGCCGCGGGAGGTGAGCGCGTCGAGCGAGATCTCGACCCCCGGGGCGATCACGCCGCCGAGGTACTCCCCCTCCGCCGAGACGACGTCGTAGTTCACGGCGGTGCCGAAATCCACGCTGATGCACGGACCCCCGAGCAGCGCGTGCGCGGCGACGGCGTTGACGAGCCGGTCGGCGCCGAGCTCGCGCGGGTTGTCGATGCGGATCGCCATGCCCGTCTTCATTCCAGGACCGACGGCGAGCATGCGGTGGCCGAGATAGCGCTGGGCCATCGACACCCACTCGGGCTCGAGCTGCGGGACCGTCGAGGAGACGATCGACGCCGAGAGGTCGGCGAGGCCGATGCCGCGCAGCTCCAGCAGGTTGCGCAGCGCGGCGCCGAGTTCGTCCGCGGTCGAGTCGCGCACGGTGGCGAAGCGCCAGTGCTCGACGAGCGTGTCGCCGCGGAACGTCCCGAAGTGCGTCTGCGTATTGCCGACGTCGACGACCAGCAGCATCGGCGCCTGCCTACGCGGCGGGCGGCTGCGGCGGGCCGCCGAGCTGCTGCTGCTGCAGCAGGCCGACCTGCTGGCGCTGGAGGAACGCGATCTCCCGATTGGACTCGAGCAACCGGAAGATCGCCAGGATCACCTCGAGGATGACGCGGGCGTACACGACGTAGAGGAGCGCGACGAGCGGGCCCACGATGACCGCGACGAGGATCTCCACCGCGGACCCGCTCGCGATCGCGGCGATCACGAAGACCAGCAGTCCGAGACCAACGAGAATCAGCAGCAGCATGTAGAGGAAGCTGATGACCCGCGTCGTCACGAGCGTCGTGAACGAGGTGTCGAGGAGACTCGCGAGGAAACCCTTGCGGGCTTGCGGGATCACGGGCGTGGTGCTCATCCGGGGGAGGCTACGCGGGTCGGCGGCCGGACGCCGCCACCGCATAGGATCACCGCATGGACGCCAAGCTCTACGTCGTCAACGGGTCCCACCCCTGCGCCACGGTCGAACGTGCGCTGCAGCTCAAGGGGATCCCTTACAAGATCGTGGAGTTCCCGCCGCCGATGCACATGGCGGCGATGAAGGTGCTGTTCGGGCAGCGCACCGTCCCCGGCCTGAAGATCGACGGCGAGAAGATCAGCGGGTCGCGCGCGATCCTGCGGCGTCTGGATTCCCTGAAGCCCGAGCCGGCGCTCTACCCGGCGGACCCCGCGCAGCGCGCGAGCGTCGAGCAGGCCGAGGCCTGGGGCGACGACGTGCTGCAGGGCCTGGTGCGACGGATCCTGTGGCCCACGTTCAAGGCCCACCCGGAGGCGATGGCGACGTTCGAGGGCGGGAAGCTCCCGGCGGTCCCGGTCCCCGTGCTCAAGCTGATCGCCCCGGTCGCGACGCGGATCGAGATGAAGGCCAACGATGCGAGCGACGCCACCTACCCCGCGGACGTGCGGAGCCTGCCGGACGTGCTCGGCAGGATCGACGGCTGGATCGCAGACGGCGTCCTCGGCGGCGAGCAGCCGAACGCCGCGGACCTCCAGATCGCGACGAGTGTGCGCCTGCTGATGGCGCTGGCCGACCTGCGGCCGGTGATCGAGCCCCGCCCCGCGGGCCAGCTCGCCCTGCGGCTGTTCCCGGACTTCCCCGGCGACGTCGCCCGCGGGTCGATCCCGGCGGAGTACCTGCCGCCGACGCCCGCGGCCGCCTGAACCGGGCGCTCAGCCCGGCAGCGTCAGCGCGTCGCCGGCGCGCGTCACGCCCTCGTCGAGCGGCAGGCGCGCGAGCGCGTCGCTGAGACGCTCACCGTCGGGCGTGCGCAGCTCGAAGTCCAGCTCGAGGAGCGGGATCAGCACGAAGCGCCGCGACGACACCTGCTCGTGCGGAAGCGTGAGCCGCTCGCTCGCGAACGCGCTGTCCCCGAGCAGCAGGACGTCCACGTCGATCGGGCGCGGACCCTTCGGGACGTACCCCGCCTCGCCGGGAAGCGCCCGGCCGAGCTCGCCCTCCACGGCCTTGCAGGCGTCCAGCAGCGCCTCCGGCGCGAGGTCGGTCTCGATCCGCACACAGGCGTTCAGGAACGCCGGCTGGTCGCGCACGGGCCCGACGGGGTCGGTGTCATACGTCGCGGAGGATCCGGTCACGCGCACGCCGTACCGGGGCAGCGCGTCCACCGCCGCCTGCAGGTGCGCGCGACGGTCGCCGACGTTCGACCCCAGGCCGAGGTAGCCGGTCACCGGTCTCCGAGCGGGGCGAGCAGCGCGAGCTGGCGCGAGTGCGCCAGCAGAACGCCGTCCGGGGACCACAGCTCCCCGTCCTCCTCGATCAGCCCGTCGGCCGACCAGCGCGAGCGGAAGACGCCGAGCAGTGGCTCGTCGGGCGGGAGCGCAGCCGCGGCGGCCGGGTTGCGGAAGTGGATCGTCAGGTCCACGGTCGGCGCGAACGCCGGGGCGGTGAGCGCGGTGAACGCCGCGGGCAGCCAGCCGTCGGCGTAGAGCGCCAGGAGCGGGGCATCGACCGGCTGCGGCTCGTGGAGGGACATCCAGCCCCCCGTCAGCGCCTCGTCCGCGCCGCTGAACGGCGGCGCGCCGATCACGCCGCGCAGCACGAACCGGCGGGCGATCGGCGGACGCGGCTCGTGGACGGGGTAGGGCTCGACCTCGCGGGCCGGAGGAACCTCCGGCATCGCGGCCGCCAGGTGGGCGGGCGACGGCGCGAACGCACCGGCGAAGGCACCGACGGCGATCACGCAGAGCCGGTCGCCCTGCGAGAGGCGCGCCGTCAGCGTCGAGAGCGTGCGGCCCGACCGCTCGACGACGACGTCGATGCGCATCTGGGCCGGCTTCGGCGGGCGCAGGTAGTGGAGCGTGATCGACCGTGCCGGGCGCGAGGGATCGTCGAGGACCCCTGCCATCGCGCGCAGGATGATCGCCGCGAGATAGCCCCCGTTCGGCCCGTTCGGGGCCGACCAGCCGGGATCGCCGATCGCGGTGAAGGACCCGTCCGGGGCCGCCGTGACGGCGGTGGCCTCGTCGAACGCGGTCACGTCAGTCGAGCGCGCCGGTCCGCCAGACCTCGACGGAGACGGACTCGACGGGAAGCGCGATCGGCGGCTCGGGCTTCGTCGCCTTGACCCAGACCTCCGAGGCCTCGAAGTCCCCGAGCATCCGGTCGGCGATGGCCGTGCAGAGCGCCTCGAGTGTCTTGTACGAGCGCTGCTGCGCCACGAGCGCGACGACCTCGCAGACGCGCGCGTAGTCGACGGTGTCCTCGAGCCGATCGGTGACCGTCGCGTCGGAGGCGCCCGCATCGAAGCGCAGGTCGAGGATCAGCCGCTGGCCGATCTCCCGCTCGGCCTCGGTGACGCCGTGGTGGGTGTAGAGCGAGAGCCCGGTGACCTCGACCGTGACGGCGGTGCGCTCGAGCCCCTCGTCGAACTCGTCGTCCTCGTCGAGCTCGTCGTCGTCGTCGAAGTCCTCGTCCGGCTCGCGATCTTCGTCAGGCGTCATCGTCCGGCAACGTACCAGCAGCGACCTTCAGGCCATCCACGGTCGCGGGGACGTCGTGGACGCGGAAGACCCGCGCGCCGCGCTCGTAGGCGATGACGTTCGCCGCCACCGTGGCCGCGACGCGGTCAGCCGCGACGTCGCGGCCGGTCAGCGCGCCCAGGAAGGCCTTGCGCGAGACGCCCACGACGACCGGGAAGCCGAGCGCGACGATCTCGTCCAGGCGCCGCAGCAGGGTCACGTTGTGCTCGAGCGACTTGCCGAAGCCGATGCCCGGGTCGATCTGGATGCGCTGTGGCGCGACACCCTGCTCGACGGCGAATGCCGCCCGCTCCTCGAGAAAGGCGCGCACGTCGTCGACGACGTCGTCGTAGCGCGGGTCGGCCTGCATCGTCCGCGGCTCGCCCCGCATGTGCATCAGGCAGCAGTCGCAGCCCGCCTCGGCCACGAGCCCGGCGATCTCCGGGTCGTGCCGGAACGCGGTGACGTCGTTGACGTACGTCGCGCCCGCGACGAGCGCCGCGCGCGCGACCGCGACCTTCGACGTGTCGATGCTGAGCACCGCACTGAGCGCCCGCTCGCGCAGTCCCTCGAGGACGGGGACGACGCGGCGCAGTTCCTCCGCCTCGGAGACGGGCTCGGCGCCCGGCCGCGTGGACTCACCGCCGATGTCGAGGATCTCGGCGCCCTGCTCGAACAGCGCTGCGCCGTGATCGATCGCCGCGCCCGGGTCGAGCCACAGCCCGCCGTCGGAGAAGGAGTCCGGCGTCACGTTCACGACGCCCATGACGGTCCACGTGCGGCCCATGGGCCGCAGGCTACTTCGCGACGGCGTCCGGGTCCGCGGTGGCCGGGATGTCGTAGGGCAGGTCGCGCCCGTAGGCGGGATCGTGCTGGAACGGGTGCCGGTGGAGCGCCTTGTTGGTCACGTAGTGCAGCCGGCCGCGCGCGTTCTCGACGTACCAGATGGCATGCACGCTGGCGGGCATCGAGGTGAGCCAGAAGGTCGGCGGCACCGGGTCGCGCGGGCGCGGCTCATCCCACGCGACGTCCGCGCAGACGTAGCCCTCGCCGTCCTCGTAGGCCAGGCGCTGGAGGATCGCGCCGTCCGCGTCGGTGATGATCGTCTCGCCGACCATGATCGTGGGCCACGCGAGCCACGGCGCGAACGGGGTCTCCATGACGACGTCGCCGACGTGTGAGGCGTGGACGACGGGCGCCCCGACGATGCGCGCCACCCGGCCCGGCGTCTCGCGCGCGAGCTGCAGCATCGTCTGGTGCTCGCGGTCCCAGAAGTAGGGCTTCGTCGCCTTCCACGTCGGGAACGACGGGAAGCACATGCCCCCGGCGACGAGCCGCACGCGCCCGCGCAGACGTGCCGCCGTGCGTGACCGCGCCCACTCGAAGCCGTTCGGTGAGCCGATCGGCCCGTCCGCGAGCTCGAGGATGCCGGGATCGGTCCCGGGGCCGTACGTCGCGTTCTCCCACATCGTCGGCTGGTCCTTGTCGTGCAGGTGCACGGCGCCGCTGGGCTCGCAGACGAAGTACGTGTTGCGTGCGTCACGGCCGCGGATCGTGAGCGCACCGGCGCCGACGACGCACCCGTGCTCACGCGCGAGCCGCCGGTAGAGGGCGAGCGGCTCGCCATCCACCGGGCGCACGCAGTCCTTCATCACCCGGTGGTTGAGGTTCGGCGTGGTCGAGACCTCGGGGAGGAAGATCATGTCCGGGCTGTGCTCGCGCGCGGCCTGCCCGACGACGTCCTCGATGTGCGCGAGGTTGCGCTCGACCTCGCCGAGCCGCACCTCCAGCTGAACCGCGACGACGCGGCGGGTCTCGGACATCACGCGGCCACGGACGGCGCGCTCTCGGCGACGCGCGTCTCGGCATCCGCGGGCGCTCCCGGAACCTCGAAGTCGGGCCGCTCGGACGCCCACACACGCGTCGGGCGGAACGGGCGCGTGAGCTCCTCGCGCCAGGTGTCGGCGTCGACGCGCAGTTCCTCGCGCAGTTCGCGCAGCAGCGCCCGGCGGTCGGTGCCGGGGCGCAGCGCAGCACGCAGCGCGAGCTTCGTCCCGCGGACGGGGTTCAGCACGTGATGGGCCGGCGAGATCCGGTCGAAGACGCGCATCAGGTGGGGCGGCTCGGCATGGTGGAATGCGCGCAGCGCCTCGTCGAACAGCGCCGACGGCTCGGTGATCCGCGACTCCTTGTTGCCCCAGTGGTAGCTCGCGCGGCACTCGTCGTCGCGGCGGCGCTCGGTCGCGAGGCACACGCGGTCGATGCCGCGGGGGTCGTGCACGACCGGCGCGACGGCCTCGCCGAGCAGCCGGCCGAAGCGCATCGCGTCGCGCATCCCCTGGCCGATCACCGGGTCCTTGAAATGCCCGGCGTCGCCGGCGAGCGCCCACCCCGGGCCACTGGAGCGCCGGTAGAACGCCGACACGCTGCCGGTGCTGCGCATCTTCGTCCGGTTCGGGGCGTCGCCGACCCGCTCGGCGGCGATCGGGTTCTCGGCGAGCATCCGGTCCCACATCCCCTGCGGGTCCTTGCGGAACAGCGGGATCTCCTCCGCCGGGCCCATGAAGAGCACGAGCATCCGGTCGTCGGGACAGGGGAAGACGAGCGTGTGCGTGTCACGCGCGCGCAGCTGGATCACACGATTGCGCCAGACCGTCCCGACCTGCGGGATCGTCGGCGTAGACGAACGCGAGCCCGCGACCGTTGCGCGAGCCGCGGTAGGGGCGCGCCGCGCCGACCTTTGCGGCGGTGGTCGAGCCGCGACCGTCGGCGCCGATCACGAGCGCGCAGTCGATCTCGTACTCGCGGCCGCCCTGCTCGCGCACGCGCACGCCGGTCGCGCGCCCCCCGGTCCAGCGCACGTCGACGAGGCTCGTGCGCTCGCGCACCTCCGCCCCGGCCTCGCGCGCCGTCTCGACCATCGCCAGGTCGAACGCCGGGCGCGGGTTGCAGAGCGCGAAGTCGATTCCGTCGACCGGCTCGAACCGGCTTACGGCCTCCGCGGCCTGTGTCGCGACCATGCCCTCACGGCACTCCGGCGCGCCGCTCTTGCGGATGCGTGACAGCGCGCCGAGGCGCTGCATCTCGGCGACCGCCGACGGGAAGTTCAGGTGCGTGGAGAGCGTGTCGGACGGGAACGGCGAGCGGTCGATCGCGATCACGCTGCGGCCGGCGTTCGCGAGCGCGATCGCCGCGGCGGCGCCGGCGCAGCGCGCACCGACCACGACGACGTCGACGCGTTCACGGGCGGGAGTGACGGTCATCGCGCAACCGTACGCGCCCGCGGAGCGCGCGGCTACCCCCTGAATGATCCAATCCGCCCCCCTTCCGGATGAACCCGCTTCACGCGGCGCTCTCGCCCTGGTTGGATGGCCCCATGACCCTTGCCGAGGCCGACGTCACCGTTCCCGCGCTGCCGCGCGAGCGCAGCGGCGACAACCTGCTCGATGGCGATCTCGCGCTGCTGGAGGGCCTGCGCCGCGAAGGCGCGGGTGCGCTGGAGGACGGGTGCCGCGAGCTCGGCGCGGTGCTCGGGTCCGCCGACGTCATCGCGGCGGGGTTCGAGGCCAACGACGCGCCGCCTCAGATCGTGCGGCACGACCGATCCGGCCGGCGCATCGACGACCTCGAGTTCCACCCCGCCTGGCATCGCCTGATGGCCCTCGCCGTCGAGCACGGCATCGCGGGCGCGCCATGGGCCGACCCGCGCCCGGGCGCCCACGTCGCCCGCGCCGCGCGCTTCATCATGCTCGCCCAGGTGGAGGCCGGGATCACCTGCCCGCTCGCGATGACGTACTCCTGCGTGCCGGCGCTGCGGCTCAGTCCGGACGCCGCGGAGCGCTGGGAGCCACTCGTCACGAGCGGCGTCTACGACCCCCGCGCGGTTCCCGCCGCCGGCAAGCTGGGGGCCCTCATCGGCATGGCGCTGACCGAGCGCGGCGGCGGGTCCGACGTGCGCGCGGGGACGGCGACGACGGCGGCCCCGGCGGGCGACGGCACGTGGACCGTGGAAGGCGCGAAGTGGTTCGTCTCGGCGGCGCAGTCCGACGCCTTCTTCGTGCTCGCGCAGACGAGCGGCGGCCTGTCGCTCATTCTCGTCCCCCGCCTCGATGAGGACGGCGCGCTCAACGGGCTGCGGTTCGACCGCCTGAAGGACAAGCTCGGCAACCGCTCGAACCCGACCGCCGAGGTGGAGCTGGCCGGGGCCCGCGGCACGCTCGTCGGCGAGGAGGGCCGCGGCGTGCGCGCGATCATGGCGATGATCGGCGGGCACCCGCCACGACTGCGTGCTCGGCTCCGCAGCCGTGATGCGGCTCGGAACCGCCGAGGCCATCCACTGGGCCGACGGCCGCCGTGCGTTCGGCCGCGAGCTCGCCGCGCAGCCCGCCATGCAGGCGGTGCTCGCGGACCTCGCGCTGGAGTCCGAGGCCGCGACCGCCGGCGCGCTGCGCCTGGCGCGCGCGAACGAGCGGGCGCACGCCGGGGACGCGGAGGCCGAGCTGCTGCGCCGGATCGCGGCGCCCGTCCTGAAGTACTGGACGTGCAAGCGGGCACCGCAGCATGCCGCGGAGGCGCTGGAGTGCCAGGGCGGGTTCGGCTACATCGAGGACTCGCGGCTCGCCCGCGCCTACCGGGAGGCACCGCTGATGTCGGTCTGGGAGGGCTCGGGGAACGTGCAGGCGCTCGACGTGCTGCGCGCATTGGATCGGGAGCCGGAGGCGCTGGCCGTCCTGCTGGACGAGATCGGCGCGGGCGCCGGCGCCGACGCGCGGCTGGACGCGGAGCTGACCGCGCTGCGCGGCCCGTCGCTGACCGCAGGTGGCGAGGCGTCCGCGCGGCTGCTCGCAGGCCGCCTCGCCCGCGCGCTTCAGGCGTCCCTGCTCGTGCGGCATGCCCCCGCGGCCGTCGCGGACGCGTTCTGCGCCATCGCGCCTCGGCGACCCGGTCGGCCGCACCTTCGGCGAGCTGCCGGCGGGCCTCGACCTGGGCGCGATCGTCGCCCGTGCCCGACCCGCCGCATGAAGGTCGTCGCGATCCAGCCCGACGTGCCGATCGGCGAGGTCGAGCGCAGCCTGGATCACCTCGAGGACCTGATCGGCCAGGCCGCGCGGGAGCATTCGCCCGAGGCGATCTTCCTCCCGGAGTCGATGACGACCAAGAACGTCTACGACCGCCGCATGCGTCAGGTCGCGCGGCCGATCGACGGGGCGCCGCTGCAGATGCTCCAGCGCGCGGCGCGGGCGCACGACTGCGTCGTCGGCGGCGGCTTCATCGCGATCCGCGGGAACGACGCGCGCGGGACCTATGCGGTGGTCGAACCCGACGGCACCGCCCGGTTTCACGACAAGGACCAGCCCTCGTTCTGGGAGAACAACTACTACTCGGCGGGCGAGGACGACGGGGTCATGAACACGTCGCTCGGGACGATCGGCGTCGCCAACGGATTCGAGTGGGGCCGCACGCGCACCGCGCGGCGCATGCTCGGCCGCGTACGGCTGCTCGCCGGCGGCATGCACTTCCCGTCGTTCCCGACCTGGAAGGCGACGAAGCCGTGGTTCTGGGACCGCGATCACTTCGCGCTCGTGCAGTACGCGCGGGAGACGCCGCCGCGGATGGCGCGCCTGCTCGGCGTGCCCGCCGTCCACCCTTCGCACGTCGGAGACTTCGTGATGGAGACCATGCTCGTTCCCGGGCTCGCGTGGCCGTCGCTGTGCGTCGGCGAGACCGCGATCTGCGACGCGGACGGCGTCGTCCTGGATCGCCTCTCCTACGAGGACGGCGAAGGCTGGATCTGCGCGGAGGTCGACATGGACGCCGAGCCGCGGCCGCGCGATCCGATGCCGCCGGGGTTCTGGAACTCGCTGCTGCCGATCTCGGTCCACGCGGTCTGGCACGTCGGGAACGTGCACGGACGCGTGAAGTACGAGGGCATGAAGCGACTGGGCATGCACAGCTGGCAGCGCTAGTAGATTCGCCGCATGAGCGGGGAGGAGCTCGAGGCGGCGCTCGCCCGCGAGCAGGAGTTGCGCGAGCGCGTGCGGGTCTTCGGCCGGATCCAGGAGGCGCTCGTGCGCCTGCGCGACGTCGGCTCGGTGGACGCGATGATCGCCCGCGCGCCCGCCGAGGTCGCCCGTGCCTGCGACATGGACCGGGCCGTGATCTACCGCGTGGACGACGGGATGCTCGTCGCGGAGGCGTTCTTCATCGACGGCGACGAGACCGCCGCGGCCGAGCTGCTGGCGTTCAGCCGAGAGCACCCGCTGTCGCTGCGCGAACAGGTCCTCGAGAGCCAGATGCTGCGCCAGCGGCGGCCCATGCTCGTCGAGGACGCGCAGAACAACCCGCTGTCGTACAAGCCGTTCATCAGGCGCTACGGGACTCATGCCTACGTGGCCGCGCCGATCATGCCGGAGGGCCGGGTCATCGGCTTCCTGCACGGCGACAAGGGCCTGCGCAGCCCGCGCGACCCGTCCGGCGTGGACGAACTCGACCGCGACGCGCTGTGGGCCTTCGCCGAGGGTTCGGCTACGCCGTCGAGCGGATGCAGATGCTCGAGCGGCTGCGCGCGCAGGGCGACGAGGTCCGGGCGTTGATCGCGCGTACGGAGGCGATCGTCTCCGAGCACCTGGCCGCGCAGGTCGAGCTGGCGTCCGCCCCGCTGGGCGAAGCGGGAACCGCCCGCGCCGCCGCCGCGCTGCTGCCGCCGGCCGACGGGCCGATGAGCTCACTCACACGCCGCGAGCTCGAGGTTCTCGCGCTGATCGCCGAGGGCGCGACCAACAACCAGATCGCCGATCGCCTCGTGATCGCCGAAAGCACCGCGAAGTCCCACGTCAAGCGGATCCTGCGCCGCCTCGGCGCGGCGAACCGCGTCGAAGCCGCGTCGATCTACCTGCGCGCAGGAGAGTCCTGACCATGAGCCACGACTCCTGAGGCGAAGATCCGGGATGGATGGCGCCGCACGGTGCGGCGAGATAGGCCGAACGGCCATCTCGGGCGCCGCCGGGTGGCGCCAGGCACCCGGAGATCGCCTCAGTCAGGCCAGCTCGGGCTTTTCGGGGAGATCGAGGCCTCTGGCCTCGAGCCCGCCGCCGGCGAGGCCGGGGCGCGGGAGCGGGCGCGGGCCGTCGCGGCGCCCGTCGTCGGCCGGCTGTGCCTGGACCGGGCAGCTCCGGCGGCGTCGTCGGCTCGTCGGGACCCCAGATCTCTTCCTCGGACTTCCCGGCGAGCAGCGCGGCGAACTCTTCCTTCTCGATCGTCTCGCGCTTCATCAGGCTCAGCGAGGCACCTCGAGCGAGTCGCGGTACTCGTTGAGGATGTCCTTGGCGCGCTGGTGCGCGGACTCGACGATCCGGCGGATCTCGTCGTCGATCTCACGCGCGATCTCGTCGGAGTAGTCGGGCTCGGAGGAGAACTCGCGGCCGAGGAACGGCTGGCCGTGGTCGTGACCGAAGACGCGCGGGCCGAGGCGCTCGCTCATGCCGAAGCGCATGACCATCTGCTTGGCGGTCTGCGTGACCTTCTCGAGATCGTTCGACGCGCCGGTGGTGATCTCGCTGAAGACGATCTCCTCGGCGGCGCGACCGCCGAGCGTCATCGCCATCGTGTCGAGCAGTTCGGCGCGCGTCGTGAGGAACTTGTCCTCCTGCGGCATCGAGATCGTGTAGCCGAGCGCCTGGCCGCGCCCGACGATGGAGATCTTGTGGACCGGGTCGGCGTGCTCGAGGTAGTGGCCGACGATCGCGTGGCCCATCTCGTGGTAGGCCGTGATCAGCCGTTCCTTCTCGCCCATGACCCGGGTCTTCTTCTCCGGGCCGGCGATCACGCGCATGATCCCCTCTTCGAGCTCGTGCTGGGTGATCTCGCGCTTGCCGCTGCGGGCGGCGAGCAGCGCCGACTCGTTGATCAGGTTCGCGATGTCGGCGCCGGTGAACCCGGGCGTCTGACCCGCGAGCGCGTCGATGTCGATCTCCTTGGCGAGCGGCTTGCCGCGCGTGTGGACCTCGAGGATCTTCGCGCGGCCCTTGCGGTCGGGACGGTCGACGACGATCTGGCGGTCGAAGCGGCCGGGGCGCAGCAGCGCCGGGTCGAGGATGTCCGGGACGGTTGGTGGCCGCGATGAGGATGATGTTGTCCGTCATCGTGAAGCCGTCCATCTCGACGAGGAGCTGGTTCAGCGTCTGCTCGCGCTCGTCGTGACCGCCGCCGAGGCCGGCGCCGCGGTGGCGTCCGACGGCGTCGATCTCGTCCATGAAGATGATGCAGGGCGAGTTCTGCTTGGCCTGCTCGAACAGGTCGCGCACGCGGCTCGCGCCGACGCCGACGAACATCTCGACGAAGTCTGAGCCGGAGATCGAGAAGAACGGCACGCCCGCCTCGCCGGCGACGGCGCGTGCGAGCAGGGTCTTGCCGGTGCCGGGAGGGCCGAAGAGGAGCACGCCCTTGGGAATGCGGGCGCCGAGCGCCTGGAACTTCTTCGGGTTCTCGAGGAATTCCTTGATCTCGTGGAGCTCCTCGACCGCCTCGTCGGCGCCCGCGACGTCGCGGAAGGTGATCTTCGGCGAGTCCACGCTCATGCGCTTGGCGCGCGATTTGCCGAACGACATGACCTTCGAGCCGCCGCCTTGGACCTGGTTCATCAGGAAGATCCAGAACCCGATGAAGATGAGGAACGGCAGGACGTACGTCAGCAGGCTGAGCCAGCCGTTCGTCTTGCGGCCCTCGATGTTGTAGCCGCCCGGCGGGAGCTTGTTCTCCTGCACCGCCGTCTGCAGCTGCGCGTCGAGCCGGTCCGCGCCGCCGTCGGTGTAGCCGGTCTCGTAGGTCTTACCGGTGCGCTCGCGTGACGACGACGGTGTTGTCCTTCGTCTTCAGCTGGACGGACTTCAGCTCGCCGCGCTGGAGCTGGGTGATGAAGTCGCTGTACGTCGGCGGCTTCTCCTGCGACCCCGTGTTGATCAGGCGCTGGGCGAAGAACGCCAGCACGACCACGATCAGGATCGGGAACGCCGCGCTCTTGAAGAACCTGCTCATGCCGGGCCATGGCGCATCGTGCGCCGGGAAAAGTCAGACGGTCAAGGGGATCAGACTACCAGTCGGAGCGGGCAGTTCCGCCGGTATGGACACCCTGGCGCCGAGGCACCGGTACCCTGTCAGCCCGCGTCGCGCGGGCGTGCGAGCGCCGCGACGTACGGGCAGATTCCGCCAGCGCTCGTTGTGATCGAGCCCGTAGCCGATCGCGAACCGGTTCGGGATCTCGAATCCGACGTAGCGGATCGGCACGTCCGCCTTGCGTCGCTCGGGCTTCGTGAGCAGCGCGCAGACCTCGAGCGAGGCGGGGTCGCGGGCACCGAGATTCCGCAGCAGATATTGCAGCGTCAGGCCGGAGTCGACGATGTCCTCGACGATCAGCACGTGGCGGCCCGTCGATCGGGGTGTCGAGATCCTTGAGGATCCGGACGACGCCACTGGAGTCGGTCGCCGAGCCGTAGGAGGCGACCGCCATGAAGTCGACCTCGCAGGTGCCGCGGATGTTCCGCATCAGGTCCGACAGGAAGAACATCGCGCCCTTCAGCACGCCGACCAGCAGCACGTCGCGGCCTTCGTAGTCCTCGGCGATCTGGCATCCCGAGCGCCTTCACGCGCTCCTTGAGCTGGTCGGGCTGGACGAGGATCTCGCCGATCGGTGGAGCCTGCGCCATCGCGCCGGACCTATAGGGACTTGCGGGGCTCGGTGGTCGCTCGCGGCGCGGCGTGCGCTCGAACCGCAGCACGCCGGCCTCGACGACCGCGCGTGCGCCGTCGCCGACGTCGAGCATCGCGACGCCGGGCCATCACCGCCGAGCGCGAGCAGTTCCGGCAGCCGCGCGGGGGCTCGCGGGCACAGCCCGCCGGCGGCAGCCTCGGCGAGGCGACGCACGACGAGCCGCGCGAGCGGCGGGTGGCAGCGCGGCGAGGTGGCCGAGCTCGATGCGGTCGCGTCCGGCGAGCGCCGTGTCGATCACGACGTCGAGGACCTCCGCCTCGTCGCGCAGCAGCTCGGCGGTGCGCAGCATGTTCGCCTCGGCGGCGGGGTGCAGCTCGCGCAGCGCGGGGAGCGCGTCCGCGCGCGGACCCGTCCGCGCATGAAGACGTCCGAGTCGTTGCTCGCGTCATCGACCCATGACAGGCCGCGTGCCGCGCACCACGCGCCCGTCTCCTCCCGGCTGACCCCGGCTGCGAGCAGCGGGCGGATCAGCAGCCCGCGCCGCTCGGGCATCCCGATCAGCGCGCGGCGCCCCGGTGAGGCGGCGAGCCGGTAGAGGATCGTCTCGGCCTGGTCGGTCGTCGTGTGCCCGGCCGCGAGCCGGCGCGCCGCGGGCCGCCGCGACGCGCACGCCGGCCCCGTAGCGCACGTCCCGCGCCCACGCCTGCAGGTTTCCGGCGCTCGCCGGCGCCGCGACGCGCTCGACCTGCAGCGGGACGTCGAGCCGCCGGCAGAGCGCCGGCACACGCGACCTCGTCGCCGCGGCCTCGTCCGCAGGCCGTAGTTGACGTGCAGCGCGCTGACGACGCTCGGGCCCGCGAGGTCGGCACGGCGAGGTCCAGCAGGCGACCGAGTCGCGGCCGCCGGACAGCAGCACGACGACCGGCTGACCCGCCGGGAGCAGAGCCCGGTCTCGCGCACTCGCGCGGCGAGCGCGTCGGCCGCGAACGACATGCCGCGAGTCTACGGCCGCCGGGTGGTCAGCCGAGCTCGGGAATGATCGCCAGGTACAGCTCGGTGGCCTCGAGAAGCCCTTGAGCTTCACCTCGCCGATGCGCTCGAACTCCTGATGGCTCTCGGCCAGCTCGACGATCGCCCGGGTGACGAGCACCTCGCCGGCGGCGGCTCGCGCCGCGACGCGCGAGGCGAGGTTGACCTCGCGCCCGTAGTAGTCGCCGTCGCGGTAGAGCACCTCGCCGGCGTGGATGCCGATCCGCGGGCGCTGGCGGCCCGGACGGCGAGCGCCTGGAAGCCGACGGCCCAGTCCGTCGAGCGACGGCCGGATCGCTGGAGACGAGCATCACCTCGTCGCCGATCGTCTTCACGATCCGCGCCTCGTCCGGGAGGGTGTGCGTCACGTCTGCGACGAAGCGCTCGACGATGCTCGCCGCCTCCTCGTCGCCCTGCTGCTCGGTGAGCTGGGTGTACCCCGCGAGATCGGCGAACGCGATCGCCGTGCGCATCCGGCCGAGCTCGGCGCTCGCCGCGCTGCCGAGGTCGGCCTCCATGTGGCCGACGATGTCCTGCTCGACGAAGTGGCGCAGCAGGCGCCGGTGGACGTGGTCCATGACCGGCGAGGAGAACGGGAGCAGCCGCGCGGTCAGCTCCCCCATCTGCTCGGCGACCTGCAGGCCCTGGATGCCGTCGCGCATCAGCGGCTCGTGCACGTAGAGATGAAAGAGGCGCACCTCGGCGTCCGCGATCTGCGCGAGCGCCTGCCCGTAGACCCGCATCAGCTGCAGGAACGCCGCGAGCGGGAACCCCGCGTCGAGCACCTCCGACATCTGCTCGAGCATCTCGACGTCCTCGGCGCTCAGATGCTCGGGCTGCGCGAAGCCGAGCATGCCGAAGATGCGCTCGATGAGCGCGGGCTCGAGCCCGGCCGTGCGCGACGCCTGGCGCAGCGTGAACGTCGCGTCGACGCGTGGGCATCAGCTCCTCGACGTAGCCGAACGCGAGCCGCCCCTCGTTCGTCGCGCGCCGGATCTCCGCGAGCGAGTGGCCGCGCTGACGCAGCCGGGCCACGATCCGCGCGTGCGCGATCGCGATCGGCGGCCAGATCAGCTCCCGCCTTGCGCGGCGCGCCGGGGACGAGCCCGTCGGCGACCCAGCGCCGCAGCGTCGCCGACGTCACGCCGGCGCGGCGCGCGACCTCGGCTGTGTCCACCCGCTCAGGCGGGGGCGGCGGGGCTCCCCGGGGCATCGGCGGCCGAGGCCGGCGGCTACGCGACCAGGTGCGGGTAGCGGTCCTCGAGCAGTCGCGGAACTGCGCGTAGACCGGCTTCGTGATCGGAATCAGCGCCAGCGCGGCCTTCACGTCGCCGCCGGTCTTGATCCGCCGGCGCGCGATCGCGACGGGGACGTTCTCCTTGCCCTGGAAGTAGCGAATCGCGACCTCGGCGCTCATCTTCATCTTCACCTTGGGCTCCCAGTCCACGTCGTCGGTCCACTCCCAGTAGAGGTTCGCGTCCTCGTCGCTCTTGCCGGCGCGAACGTTGACGACCATGTCCACGTCGTCGAAGTCGAACCGCTGCGGCACGTTGGCGTCCCGGAGCTTGGGGCCCATGTCCGGGTCCTCGCTCATCAGCGAGAAGACCGCGTCCATGACCGCCCGGAACTCCTTGGGGGACTCGAGCTCGACGCCCATGCTCGGCCGCCTCAGCTCGCCGTGCGGCGAGCGGTCGTCTTCTTCGCGGCGCGTCTTCTTGGCCGCCGGCTTCTTCGCCGCCGTCTTCTTCGCGGCCGCCTTCTTGGCCGCCGGCTTCTTCGCCGCGCGCTTGCGGGCCGCCGGCTTCTTCGCCGCGGGCTTCTTTGCGGCCGGCTTCGAGCGGCCTGGGATCTCGAGCGCGGCGACGCGGCGCTCGAGTGTGCCGAGGCGGTCGACGAGCTTGCGCACGTCGTCGCCCGTGGGAGGACGGATCTGCTCGAGCGCATCGCGCACCCGGTCGGCCGCCGAGCTGAGCTCGTCGGCGATCTCCTGCGCCCGCTCACGCGTGAGCTGCGAGCTCGCGTTCTGGAAGGCCTCCTCGACGGCGGAGCGAACCTGATCGGCGCGCTCGGCTGCCTGTCGGCGTGTGCTTGAACCCTGCTGCGACTTGGCCATGGGCGCAGACTATCCTCGCCAGCCGATGCCGGGGCAACCGCGCCACGTCCACCCGACCGCCCCGCTCGCGCCGCGCGCCCTCCTGCCCGGCGACCCGGGTCGCGCACTCCTGCTCGCCCAGGAGCTCACGGACGAGCCTCGGATGTTCAACCACAACCGCGGACTGTGGGGCTACACCGGCACGGCGAGCGACGGCGAGCCGCTCACGATCATGAGCCACGGGATGGGCGGGCCGAGCGCGGCGATCGTCCTCGAGGAGCTGTGCGACCTCGGGCTCGAACTGGTCGTACGCGTCGGAACCTGCGGCGCGTCCTCGTCGAGCGGGCTCGCGCTCGGGGACCTCGATTGCGGTGACCGCCGCGATCCCCGGCGACGGGACGAGCGCGGCGCTTGGGGCGCGCGAGCCGCTGATCCCGGACGCGCGGCTGACCGGGCGACTCGCCGCAGCCGCGGAGCACGCCGGCGCGGTCGCCTCGACCGACCTCTTCTACGACCCTGACCCGGCACGGCCGGAGGCGCTGGCGCGCCGCCGGCGCGATCGCGGTCGAGATGGAGGCGGCGACCGATGTTCGCGGTCGCCGCGCGCCGGGGCGTGCGCGCCGCCTGCCTGCTCGCCGTCACCGACACCCTCCCGGGTGCCGGGGAGCGCATCGACTCAGCGCACCTGGAAGCCGCGTCGCTCAGGCTGGGGCGCGAAGCCCTCGCCGCGCTGCTCGCCGGCTGACGGGCGCGTCAGCCCGCTGGCTTCGGCGGCGTCTTCTTGGCTGCCGGCTTGCGTGCCGGCTTCTTGGCGGCGGGCCGCGACGAGCCGCGCAGCGACCTGGCCAGCTCGTCGAGCGAGGCCTCCATCGCCGCGAGGCGCTGCTCGAGCCCGCTCACGCCGTCCGGGCGGGCGAGGCGCTCGTCCAGGCGGTCCACCGAGTCCTCGATCCCCTCGAGACGCTGACTCACGGACCGCAGGCGACGGGTCAGCCGCTCGAGATCGGCGGCCGAGGGCAGGTTGAGGGCGCCCATCGCGGCCTCCTGCGCCTGCGACGCGCGTTCACGCGCGTCGAACGCCTTCGACAGCGCGCCGCTGACGAGCGGATTCTCGAGCAGGTCCTGTGCGATCTTCCCGAGCGTCTCCTCGCTCTGCCGGGCGATCTTGTCGCGCATGCCGTCGCGCTGGTCTCGTCGGTCATCGTCGTCCTTCGGGCCGGGGTCGGGCGGCGAACCGTACCGCAGCGCCCTGGGTGACTCATTGCATCACCTTGACTCACCTTCAACTTGACGGTTAGATGCGACCCCGGGTCGTCGTTTCGGGCAACAATCGGCGTACCCGGGGTCAAGCCGGGGGGCGGATCGGCCGAAGGGGGACCCAGCGAGCCCGACAGCCGTTCGACACGCACACCTCCTCCAGAACCCGTGCCCCCCACCCCCCGATCCTTCCCCGTCGCCCTGTGGCGCGCCCTGCGCGCGCGGGTCGTCGCCCGCTTCGATCAGTCCGCGACGGCTGTTACGTTCGCGCTGCTCCGGTGGCTCCCGCGCCAGACGACTGTCGCGGGACAGCCCCCGAGCGCCGACGACGTGATCTACGCCCGCGCGCTGCTGACCAGGCTCATCGCCACGTTCTTCGCGCTGGCGGTTCTGTCGATCGCTCCGGCGTTCGCCACAGCCGACGGCGAGCAGGGCGCCCCGCAGACGGAGGCGCCCGTCCAGTGCGTCGCGTCCGACGGCTCGCTCGTTCCCGCACCGGCCGGTTCGCCCGCCGGCGCGCCGGCGCCGTGCCCCCAGGCCGCCCCCGAGACGGCGCCGCCGCTTCCGCCCGCCCCGCCCGAGGACCCGGCCACGACCGCCCCGTCGCCCGAGCCCGCCGCCCCCGCCGAGGCACCGTCGACGCCCGCCGTCCCCGCGCCCACGAGCGCCGGAGCTCCCGCCGACACGCAGACGGGCACGCCGTCGGTCGGAGGCGTGCCCGCGAAGCCCAAGGCCAAGCCTCACCCTAACTCTAAGTCTTCACCTGAGGGTAAGACTAAGCACAAGTCGAAGCGTGAGAAGGGCACCGGGCCCGACGACTCGAACCCGTCCGCTCCACCGAGCTCGCTGCTGAACGCGCCGGCCGCCCCCACCGGGGGCGCCGGATCCGGAGCGCCGGTCGGAAGCTTCGTGCTGCCGGCCCCCAAGACGCGCGGGGTGCCGAACATCCTGCTCGACGGCTTCCGGGTTCCCCCGTTCCTGCTGCCGATCTACCAGGCCGCAGGCGTGCAGTACGGCGTGCGCTGGGAGGTCCTCGCCGCGATCAACTCGATCGAGACCGACTACGGGCGCAACCTGAACGTCTCGACCGCCGGGGCGCTGGGCTGGATGCAGTTCATGCCCAGCACCTGGGCCGGATACGGCGTCGACGCCAACAACGACGGTCGCCGGGATCCCTACAACCCGGTCGACGCCATCTTCGCGGCGGCACGCTACCTGCGGGCCGCGGGAGCAGGCACGGACCTGCGCCGAGCGATCTTCGCCTACAACCACGCCGACTGGTACGTCAACGATGTGCTGCGCCGCGCCCACGCGCTGAGCGCGCTGCCCCCGGAGGTCGTCTCCTCCCTGTCGGGCATGACGCTCGGGCGCTTCCCCATCGCGGCGCCCGCAACGTACGCCGGGCGCCTCAGCGCGAAGGCCATCCGGGCGCGCGTCAGCTCCGGCAACGCGTCGATCGCGACCGAGGGCGGAACCCGCCGCGGCCGCCGCATCTTCGCCAAGGCGGGCTCGCCGGTCGTGGCCGTCCAGGACTCGCGCGTGATCGCCCTGGGCACCTCGCCGCGACTGGGCACGTTCATCCGCCTGCGCGACTCCTACGGCAACACCTACACGTACGGCCACCTCGCCAAGCTCGCGACGCTCTATCCCGCCGCGAAGCCGCGCAAGCAGAGCCTGAGCTCGATCCGCCGCGAGCTCGGCGTGTCGGCCAGCGACCCGGCACCGAAGCACGCGGCGACCGCCGGCGGCCAGGTGAAGGCGGCCCCGCGCGCCGCCGCGACGACCATCCCGCGCCCCGCGCTGCGCGCGCTGCATCCCGACGTCACCTCGCCCGCCACGACCCCGGAGCCCGCGAGCACGCCTGCTCCGGCCGCGCCGGCCGCGCCGGCCGCGCCCGTGATCGCGCCGACGCTCCCGATCGCGCAGGTGCTCGCCCCGGCCGCACCCGGCACTGCCCTCCCGAAGCTCACCCCGCTCCACCCTGACGCCGCCGCGACCACCGCGGGCGCACCCGCGCCCACCACGATCCCCGCAGGCGTCAGCGCATTCCGTGCCGCCTTCGCCGAGCCGGCCGCGATCGATCGCCGTGACGTCGTCCTCAAGCCGCTGCGCCGCGGGGCCAAGATCATCGGCGGGACGGTCATCGGCCGCATCGGCGCCGCGTCGCTCGACTTCGCCGCCCCGCAGGGCGCCGACGCCGAGGCCGAGCAGCGCGCCGAGACGGCCGCCGCCGCGACGCTGAAGCGCTCGGATGCCCCGCACCTCTACTTCGAGGTCCGGCCCGCCGGCGCCAAGACTCCGCGCATCGATCCCAAGCCGCTGCTCGACGGCTGGCGGCTGCTCGACTCGACCGCGATCTACCGCGCTCAGAACCCGGTGCTGAGCGCGCGCCGAGGGCACGCAGCAGCCGCCTCTCGATCGGCGAGATCATGCTGATGAGCAAGGAGCAGCTCATGCGGCACGTGCTCGACAACCCGGACATCGAGATCTACGAATGCGGCCGCGCGGACATCCGCGCCGGCATCGTGGACCGCCGCGTCCTCGCCGCGCTCGAGTTCCTGGCCGCCCGCGGCATGAAGCCGACCGTCACGAGCCTGCACTGCGGCCACGGCTTCTTCACCGCGAGCGGCAACGTCTCCGAGCATTCCAGCGGGGACGCGGTCGACGTCGCCGCGATCAACGGGGTGCCGATCGCGGGCCATCAGGGCCCCGGCTCGATCACCGACCGTGCCGTGCGCGCGCTGCTCACGCTGCAGGGCACCATGAAGCCCCACCAGATCATCACGCTGATGCAGTACGCGGGCACGGACAACACGCTCGCGCTCGCCGACCACTGGGATCACATCCACATCGGGTACCACCCGAGCGCGGACGCGGGCTCGATCAGCGCCCTGCGTCCCGACCAGTGGGACCGCCTGGTCTCCGGGCTGGGCCGCATCCGCAACCCGGTCGTCGCGATCCGCCCGAGCCGTTGGTCGATCGCCGTCACCAAGCACGCGCCGAAGACCGTCGCGCAGGCCCGCCGGCACGACGCCGCCGACCGCCCGCGCCGGGGCTGACCGGCCGGGCGTGAGCGCGCCGGCACTCTTCCCCTTCGTCCAGGTCGAGATCCCGTGGGTGCTCGGGCCGACCGACGGGCGCTACATCGTGCGCGGCCACGCGGGCGAGCCGGAACACGTGCTCGTCCTGCGCACCCTCTCCGCCCCGGTCGCGCGCGGGCGCCTCGGCCGCCGGCGCTTCCGCCCGGCCGCGCCCGGTCCCGCCGAGCGCGGCACCGGAGACCGCCGTCATCACCCGGGCGACGCTGATCCGCGCACAGCCACTTCCCGAGCCCGGCGAACGCTGGCTGCGCTCCGCCGACCTGCCCGCCGAGGCCGACCACGCGATCGCCGTCCTCAACCGCGTCCTGCACGCGCAGCGCGTCGCCGCCGGCGATCCTGCCCTGCCGATGGTGAGCCGCGGCCGTGTGCTCGCGATCCGCGTGGGCGTGGGCGCAGGCGAGCAGGTGGCCGACGGCCGCTGGGCCAGCGCGGCGCTCGTGCCCGCGCCCGTCCCGGGCCGCGGATCACGCGACCGCCGGGCTGCGCCCCACCGAGCGCTTCGCCGCGATCCTCGCGGGCCGCGACGTCGCGCTCGCCTGCGAAGAGCTGACCCTGCGCGCGCGGACCGATGCGGACGCCGCGCGCTGGCGCGACTGCGCCTTCCAGCTGCGCGTCGCCGTCGACGCCGCGCTGGCGGAGCTCCTCCCCTGGAGCGGCCAATCCGACGTCGACGAGCGGATCGCCGAGCTGCGCGAGCTGCGCCCCACCGTCGTCGATGCCGCCGATGCCGCGCTCGAGGGCGGGCTCGACGACGTGCGGATCGCCGCGCTCACGCACGCGCTCACGCGGCTCGAGGCCGCGCTGCGCGCGCGGACGAACGCTCAGCTCGGCGGCTGAGCCCGCGACGTCGAGGGCGGCGAGCAGTCCTTCGAGCTCGCTCACGACGTCACCGGCCAACCGCACGTCCGCACGCGCGTCGAACGGCGTCGGGCCCTGCGTCAGGATCGCGACCGCGCCGCCGCTGCTCCGCGTGACGCCGGGAAGCTGCGCCACCGGCTGCACCTCCAGCGAGGTGCCGATGCACAGCAGCACGTCGGCGCGCGAGGCGAGCTCGTGTGAGCGCTCGAGCACGCCGTCGGGCAGGAACTCGCCGAACAGGACCACGTCGGGCTTCAGCGCCGCCCCGCAGTCGCAGCGCGGGAACGCCGCGCTCATCGGCTGCGAGCCGCCCCCGCGTCTCGCCCAGCGGGTACTGCGTGCCGCAGGTGAGACAGGAACTGTGCTCGATCGTGCCGTGCACCTCGACGAGCTCCCGCGACCCGGCCTTGCGGTGCAGCATGTCGATGTTCTGCGTGACCACCGCATCGAGGATGCCGCGTCGCTCGAGCTCGGCGAGCACGAGGTGCGCGCCGTTGGGCTGCTTGTCCTCGAGCGTCTGGAAGCGCGTGCCGTAGAAGTGCCAGAATCGCTCGGGGTCGGCGCGCCAGGCGTCGATGTGCGCGACCTCCATCGGGTCCACATTGGCCCACAGCCCCGTGCCCGGCGTGCGGAAGTCCGGGATGCCGGACGGCACGGAGATCCCCGCGCCGGTCAGCGCGACGACGGACCCCGCCTGCTGCGACGAGGTCGGCGAGCAGCTCGAGCTGCTCGCGCTCGGCACCCGCCACGGTCACGCGCCCGTCCAGTTCGGCTTGCGCTTGCCGAGGAACGCGCTGATGCCCTCGCGGCCGTCGGCGGACGCGAAGACCTGCGCGAACGCCGCCTTCTCGGCCTCGATCCCGTCGTCCAGGTCGCCCTTGCCGGACGCCTGCTTGACCTGCTCCACGGCGAGCGGTGCCTGCTCGGCGAGCCGCCGCGCCCACGCCAGCGCGCTGTCCAGCAGCTCATGATCGGGAACGACGCGGTTGACGAGCCCGAAGTCCAAGGCCTCGTCCGCGCCGATCGGATCGCCGACGAGGTTCATCTCGAGCGCCTTGTTCTCGCCGACCAGCCGCGGCAGGCGCTGCGTGCCGCCGAAGCCGGGGATGATCCCGAGCTTGATCTCCGGCTGGCCGAACAGCGCCGAGCGCGCCGCGAGGCGCACGTCGCAGGCCATCGCGAGCTCGCAGCCGCCGCCGAACGCGAGGCCGTTGACCGCCGCGATCGTCACGACCCGACGAGCGCCCGAAGTCGCGCAGCAGCCCGTGCGCCGCGTCGAGCAGCTCCCGCCCGCCGGCCTCGTCGAGCTGCGTGAACGCCTTGATGTCCGCGCCCGCGGAGAAGAGCATCGGGTTCGACGACGCGATGACGAGCGCGCGCACGCCGGCGCTCGCCGACGGCCTCCCAGACCTTGCGCAGATCGCTCGATCACCTGCGGCGAGATCGAGTTCATCTGCCCGTTCGCGAGCCATGCGATCGCCACGTCGCCGCGCGTCTCGAGCTTCACGACGGCGGCCTCGCCCGCGGGCTGCTCGGCGTCGGGCTGCGGGTAGGCGTAGAAGCCCTGGCCGCTCGCCGGCCCCAGGCGGCCCTGCGCGACGAGCCGGCGCAGGATCGTCGGCGGCTCGAAGCGCTCGCCGTGGCGCTCGGCTGCGGCCTCGAGGCGCTGGAGCATCGTGTCGAGCCCGGCGACGTCAGCGCCCATGAACGGCGGGAAGATGCCCGCGCCGCGGGTCGAGGCCCGCGCCGGCCATCATTCCGAAGTCGATGTCGCGGTGGGTGGCGACGCCCTCCTCGAGCACGAGACATGCCTCGACGAAGGTCTTCAGCGAGAGCAGCTCGACGAGCTCGTGCGACGTCCGGCTCGCCGTCGCCCGCGAGGTTCGCGCTGCCGTCCGGCGCGTAGAAGCCGTCGCTCCCGGTCTTCGCGCCGAGCTTGCCCTGCTCGACGAGCTTGCTGCATGCCCTGCGGCGACGTAGAACCGCTCGGGCCCGTAGGACTCGGCGAGGTGCTCGGCGACGTGCAGCACCGTGTCCAGGCCGAGCAGGTTGACGAGGTGGTACGGGCCGACCGGCACGACATCGGCCGCGCCGACGCCCTCGTCGATCGCCTTGATCGAGAGGCCCTGCTCCTCCTGCGCCTTCCAGACCTCGCTGATGCCGGCGTTGAGGATCCGGTTGACGACGAAGCCCGGGACCTCGAGGCAGGTGATCGGCTGCTTGCGGATCGCCTGCGCGAACGTCACGGTCGCCTGGAGCGTCTCGGCCGAGGTCTCGTCGCCCTCGACGATCTCGATCAGCGGCATGATCGACGCCGGGTAGAAGTAGTGGAAGCCGACGACCTTGTCGGGCGCGCAGCGTCGCGTCGCCGATCTCCGTGATCGAGAGCGACGACGTGTTCGACGCGAGGATCGCGTGACCGGGCGTGCACGCGTCGAGCTCGGCGAAGACGGCCTGCTTGATCTGCATCCGCTCCGGGACCGCCTCGACGACGAAGTCGACGTCGCCGAACGCCTCATACGTCGTCGTGCCCGTGATCAGGCCGAGGACCTCCTCGACCTTCGCGGCGCCCTGCTCCTCGGTCAGCTTGCCCTTCTCGACGAGCTTGCCGACCTGTCCCTCGGTGACCGTGCGCGCCTCGGCGAGGCCCGCCTCGACGAGGTCCTGGCGGATGTCCTTGAGGACGACCGGAATGCCGGCGGCGGCGATCGTCTGCGCGATCTGACCACCCATGGTGCCGGCGCCGACGACGGCGGCCTTGAACACGAACATGGCGCGGATCTCCTTCTGGGGTGAGCGTGCGGCCCGGCCCTGCGGGGCCGGCCGGTCAGGCGACGCAGAACGGTAACGCGCGCGCGTCAGAGCTCGCGTTCCGCCTGCAGCTCGCGAGCGAAACGGTAGAGCGTCCGGCGCAGCGCGTCGGCCTGGGCGCGCCGGATGAAGAGGAGGTCCGTGACTGACTCCCAGCGGGCCGCCCTCACGCAGCTCGTATTCGAGCTGGAGCGTCATCGCCGTGCCGCGCTGGTCGCCCGGGCCCTGCGCCGTCGCGAACGCGACGCTCTGGCGCCCACTGATGCGCGGATCGGCGATCTCGGCGGTCTGCCCTTCGCGCTGGACGTACGAGGTCACGTGTCTCGCTGACCCGCCCGCGACCATCGGGCACCGACTGCCAGATGATCCGCGATCCGGCAGCCGGCCAGTCCCCCTCGATCCGGTCGACGTGCTTGAACCCCTCGATGAACGACGGCCAGCGGGTCACGTCGTACCAGAGGGCCTCCGCGTCGGCGATCCGCACGCCGGGGAGCGTGACCGTGGCGCTCGCGCGGCGCATCAGGCGAGCTCGTCCCGCAGCCGCCCGACCGCCAGCGCGACCGCGTCGAGGCGCGGCGCGACGGCCTCGCGCAGGCGCTCGCGCTCCTGTTCACCCGCCTGCGTCAGCGCATAGAAGCGCCGTGACCGGCGCTCGGGGTGCTCCCACTCCCCCGCGATCAGTCCGCGTGACTCGAGGTCCCGCAGCAGCGGGTACATCGTGTTCGGGTTGACGGCGAGCAGCCCGTCGCTCACCTCGGCGATGCGCTCGATCAGGCGGTTCCCGTAGGAGCGCCCGTCCGCGAGGAGGTGCAGCACGAGCAGCGGCAACACACCGGCGCGGCGCAGTTCGCCGGCGACCGGGTCCGCGGACCCGGCGCCCGCAGCCGGCGCGGCGCCCGCGGCCGCCCGCGCCACCTCCAGCGGCGCGGCGTCGGCGACCGCCTGCTCGGTCTCGCGGTGGGGCATCCGCCAAAGTATGCCCGGGCCGTCAGCGGTCGAGCAGGTCGTCGAGTGAGCGCTGCTCGGGGTTCACCTCGCGCTCGGCCTCGGCGCGCGGGCGCCCTCGCCTGGACCAGTGCTCGACCACGTCGCGAGCCTTCACCTGGCGATAGGTGATGTTCCGCTCGATCGGCTCCACCTGGAGACCGCCCGGCGTCGTTCCCCGCACCAGCGCGTGGAACACGCGTCCGCGCACGGACACGCGGATCATGTCCCCCGGGTTGATGCCGTCGAGCCGCACGCGCGGATGATGGCGCGGGCGGCGGCGACGCGCGGCGAGGGCCGCGCGCCGTCCCCCATCCCTAGCCCGTGAACGACGGCCTGCGGACGACGCGCCGCGTCGGGCAGCGGTTCAGCTTGAAGACGAGTCGCTTGGGCGCGACCTTGCTGGCCTTGCGGAAGCGCACGTCGGCCGTGACGCGGCTCGTGCCGACCCGAAGGCGGCTCGTGCGCACGCGCAGGCGGTACATGCCGGCGACGTTGTCGTTCTTCAGCGTCCGGACGGTCTTCCCGTTCAGCTTGAACGTCACGCGAACGATCCCGCGCCCGCGGACGTCGACGACCGCCGAGCGTCCGGTCACGCAGCCGGTGGTGCCCACGGCCCGTGCCGGGCCGACGCGCGCCGTGCTGCTCGGGCTCACGGGTGTCGCCGGCGTGGCAGGCGTCGTGGCAGGCGTCGTGCCGGTCGTCGGCCCGGCCGGCGATGTGCCGCCGGCGGGCGGCGTGGTCGGCGTCTCCGGCGTCACCGGCGGCGTCGGCGCGTGGTAGGTGTTGGTGAACGTGCAGGTCACGGTCCACGGCCCGCGGTCCGCCATCGCGACGGTGTCCGGGAGGAAGCGCACGGTCGTCTCCACGCCGTCGCCGCCCGCCGTCGACGGCGTCGCGGTCCACGCGCCCCACGTCTGGTCCAGGCCGGTCCAGCCGGCCCCGGACGTCGTGTTCGCGATCGTGCACGCGGCGGAGGTCGTGTAGTTCGCGGGCTTCGACGTCTCGGTGATGCGGAAGCGGCGCCAGTCGCGGATGGCGGGGGGAGCGGCGGCGCTCTGCCCGCCGGAGTCGAGCCCGGTGAAGAGCGCGGCGTTCGGGCTCGCCCCCGTCCGCTCGAACGGGCCGTCCGCGGACGGCGCGCCGACGAGCGTGAACGGGTTGTCCGGCTTGGCCTTGACCATCCACGGCGCACCCGTGTAGTCCGTCGCGGGCACGAGGGTGAAGTTCGGCTGCCCGTAGGCGCCGGACTCGACCTTGAAGCCGAAGGTGTCGGTGGACGGGCCGCCGATGTTGACCTTTCGCACCTCCAGGTTGCCGTTCCAGGCGAGTGCCGACGGGGCGAGGGCGAGGGCGGCGAGCAGCAGCGCGGCGCCTGCCGTCGCAGCGCGGCGAGCGCGGGCGGCCGCTCCCGAGCGGTGGTCGGCGGCCCCACACAGCGGGTGATTCAACGACATGATGTTCCCCTTACGCCGGTGACCCGGCAGCGCATTCGTGCTTTGCATTCGTGCTTTGCAGTCGTTCGCGCCGTCTCCATAACAATGCCCCCCAAGGGCTGCGCGAACGTGCCCACCGTACACGACGAAGGGCCGCCCGGCGGCGGCCCTTCGCGAACGACTTTCGGTGCGAGGAACTCCCCCCGCCGGTTGCTCAGACGGCGGCGGGCGCCTCGGCGCGGCGCGGCAGGAGCGTCTCGCGAGCGATCACGAGGCGCTGGATCTGCGACGTGCCTTCGTACAGCTGCATGATCTTGGCGTCGCGCATGAACTTCTCGACCTTGTACTCCTTGATGAAGCCGTAGCCCCCGAAGACCTGCACGGCCTCGGTGGTGACCTCCATCGCGGTGTCCGCGGCGAAGCGCTTCGCGTGCGAGGACTCGATCGTGTTGCGCATGCCCTGGTCGAGCAGAACGGCGGAGTTCCACGTCGCAAGGCGCGACAGGTGGATCTTCGTCGCCATGTCGGCGATCAGGAACTGAATCGCCTGGTGCATCGCGATCGGCACGCCGAACTGCACGCGCTCCTTCGAGTACTCCGTGGCCATCTCGAACGCGCCGCGCGCAATGCCCGTCGCCATCGCGGCGACGCCCGGGCGGGTGCGGTCGAGGGTCATCATCGCGAGCTTGAAGCCCTTGTTCTCCTCGCCGAGCATGTTCTCGGCGGGGACCTCGGTGTCGTTGAAGGTGATGGTCGCGGTGTTGGACGCCCGCTGACCCATCTTGTCCTCCTTCTTGTCCACCGTGATCGTGTCGTCCTTCTCGACGACGAATGCGGTGATCCCGCGGTGACCGGCGTCCTTGTCGGTCTTCGCGTAGACGGTGAAGAAGTCGGCGTAGCCGCCGTTGGTGATGAAGCACTTCGAGCCG
Organism: uncultured Actinomycetes bacterium; assembly: GCA_963805615.1. Classification (GTDB taxonomy): domain Bacteria; phylum Actinomycetota; class Thermoleophilia; order Solirubrobacterales; family Solirubrobacteraceae; genus F1-60-MAGs163. The sequence continues at coordinate 400,878 of CAWDUW010000001.1, forward strand.
TTGAGGACGTACTTGTCGCCCTTGCGCACGGCTGACGTGCGCATGCCGGAAACGTCGGAGCCGGCGTTCGGCTCGGTCAGGCAGAACGAGGCCAGCTTCGGCGACTCGGTCAGCATGCCCATGTACTTCTTCTTGGTCTCCTCGGAGCCTCCGACCATGATCGGGGCGCCGGCGAGGCCGTTGGCGCCGATCGAGGTGGCGATGCCCGAGCAACCCCAGGCGAGCTCCTCCTCGATCAGGCAGCCCTCGAGGTAGGAGGCACCGGGGCCGCCGTACTCCTCGGGGACGTGGTTGTTCATGAGCCCGAGTTCCCAGGCCTTCTCGATGATCTCCTGGGGCCACGTCCCGTGCTCGTCGTACTTCCAGGCGACGGGGCGGATCTCGTTCTCAGCGAAGTCGTGCGCCATCTCGCGCAGCGCCTTCTGCTCATCGGTCAGCGTGAAGTCGACCACAGCGACAGCTCCTTGTTCCGCGGAAGAGAGATCGGCGCGGGCAGGACGAAACGAGTGGCCCTGACGCCGTAGATTGACTCGTCAGTCAATGATACCCCGAACAGCGGCAAAAAGCACGCCGCCGCCGTGTGTCACCCTCCTGTGAGCCCATGCAGTCAGCGTTCGGGACCGTCCTCTTCGCCGTCGTCGGCGTCTCCGCCGTCGTCGCGCTGCTCACCTTCGCCGGTGCACGGCGCGCGTACGGCGAGATCGGCAAGGGCCTGCTGTCGCTGCGCGACGGCACCGACCGCCCGCTCCGCGAGCCCGTCACGTCCGGGCCGGGCGCGCGGGCCGAGCAGGAGGAGGAGCTGCGCCAGATGCTGGGCGCGCGCAACGCCGTGCGCGAGCGTGCGGGCCGCCCGCTGCTCGACGTCGAGGCCGAGCTCGCCCGGCTGCTCACGCCGGCGAGCGTCATCGACCCCGCCCTGGAGGCCGAGGTCCGTGACCTCGTGGTCGCCCGCAACGCGCGCCGCGAGCGGGCGGGCAGGCCGCCGCTGGACGTCGAGGCCGAGGTCGCCCGTCAGCTCGCCGAGCTGGGCTGAGGCGCGTCGGCGGCGCGCATCGACAGGAGGATCCCCGCGGCGAACAGCACGACGACCACGGCAAGGCTGATCGGCGCCGGAACTTTCCAGAGATCCTGGATCAGCAGCTTCACGGCGACGACGCCGAGCACGATCGCGACCGTCTGGTTGAGGTAGCGAAAGCGCCTCACGAGCGCCTCCACGAGGGCGAACAGCGCTCGCAGGCCGAGCAGCGCGAAGCCGTTCGCGGCCCAGATCACCAGCGCGTTGTCGGTGATCGCGAAGGCCGCCGGGATCGAGTCGATCGCGAACGCGATGTCCGCGGCGACGACCGCGACGAGCGCCAGCGCCAGCGGGGTCAGGAAGCGCCTCCCGTCGCGGCGAACCGCGAACCGCGAGCCCTCGTAGTCGCCGACGGGCCAGATCCGCGAGACCAGCCGCACCAGCGGATTGCTCTGCGGATCCGCGTGTTCGGCGCTGCCGGCCCACATCTTCCACGCGAGGACGAGCAGGCCGACGCCGAGGATGTAGATCACGAGGTGGAAGCGTTCGATCAACTCGAACGCCGACGACGATGGCCAGGCCGCGCATCCCGAGCGCGAGCACGATGCCCCAGAACAGCAGCACCCCGCGCTGGGCCTGCGGCACCGCGAACGATCCGAAGATCAGGAGGAACACGACGAGGTTGTCGAGCGAGAGCGTGCGCTCGATCAGGTACACCGTCGCGTAGTTGACGCCCTCCGCGGAACTCGAGAGCAGCGCGATCGGGATCGTGACGAGCAGGCCGAGGATCAGCCACCCGATGCTCCAGACGACGCTCTCGCGGAAGCTCGGCTCACGGCCGCGCGAGAAGAGGAGCAGATCGGCCACCAGCAGCGACGCCGACGATGGCGACCACCACCCCGATGACCGCGGGGTCGTCACCGAGGGTGGCGATGGGTGGTGCGGGGATCACGAGCGGAGACGGGCGCCGCTGACCCTCAGGCGAAGAAGAAGGCGACGCCGATGATGACGTAGACGGCCAGGAGCTGGAGCCCCTCGAACCAGGTGGACTCGCCGTCCTGGGTCACCTGGTTCGCGATCAGCGCCGCGAGGAACAGCCCCGCCACCTCGAAGCCGTTGAAGACGAGCGGCAGCGGCCCGGGACCGATCACGTAGCTCGCGAGCACGAGCACCGGCGCGACGAACAGGGCGACCTGGGCGCTCGAGCCGATCGAGATGTTCACGGCGAGGTCCATCTTGTCCTTGCGGGCGACCAGCACCGCGACCCAGTGCTCAGCGGCGTTCCCGACGATCGCGACGACGATCGCGCCGATGAAGAACTCGCTCAGGCCGGCCTGCGAGGCGGTCTCGGCGATCGAGCCGACGAGAATCTCCGACATCACCGCGACGGCGACGCCCGCGATCGCGAGCACGCCGACCGAGCGCCGCACGCTCCACGGCTCCTGCTCGTGTTCGGCATCGGCCTGCGGATTGAAGAGGTCGCGGTGGGTGCGCAGGGAGAAGATCAGGCCGCCGATGTACGCGCCGATGAGCACGAGCGCGGTGATCAGCGAGAGCGTCTCGACCTTCGAGCCGTAGTTCCACGAGCTCGGCGGACGGGGCGGGCAGGCCCTGTCCGTCGACGAGCTCGAAGACCGCCGGCATGACGACCGCGACGATGGCGAGCAGCAGCATCGAGGATTGCGCGCTCGCGGCGGTCGCGTTGAAGCGCTGGCGCTCGCGGCCGAGGCCGCCGAGGAACATCGAGCGCTCCGAGCACGAGCAGGATGTTGCCGATGATCGAGCCGACGATCGAGGCCTTGACGACCTCCTGGAGGCCTTTGTTCAGGGCGAACAGCGCGATGATCAGCTCGGGCGCGTTGCCGAACGTGACGTTCAGGAGCCCGCCGATCCCCGGGCCGCTGCGCGTCGCGAGCTCCTCGGTCGCGCGGCCCATCAGCGCGGCGGTCGGGATGACCCCGAGCGCACTCGTCGCGAACAGGACGACCGCGTCCGCGTGCAGCAGATCGAGCACGATCGCGAGCGGGATGAATGGGACGAGCAGGTAGGGCCAGCCGTCGGACCTCAGGAGGAACGACGGGCCGCGCCTTGGGGGAACTTCAGCGGGCAAGGGACCCGCAGCATAGGCGCCGCGGTGGGCGGATCCGCCCTGGGACCGGGCGCGTCAGTTGAGCAGGTCGGCGCAGCTCTGCGCCTTCGACAGGTCGGTGCCGGCGGCCTGCACGCAGGCGTCGTAGCCCTGGGCGGGGGCGGAGCTGCTGCCAGAGCCCGCGGTGGAGCCGGGGGTGCCGCTCGCACTGCCGGCCTGCGACTGCGACTGCGCCCGGCCGAGCACTGCGAGCGCCGCGCTCAGCTCGGACAGCGGGCGGGGATTGGCGGGCGGCCCGATCGGCTGTTCCTCGTTCAGGCCGGCGATGCCGAGGTCCAGGGCGACGGTCCCGTTCTTCTGAGCCGGGGTGTCGACGTTCAGCTTGATCGTGAGCCGGCGCAGCTGGTGGTCCTTCTCGCCGGTCCAGATGTCGACCCCGGCGCTCTTGACCGCCTTGGCGACCACGCCCTTGTCCTTGCCGATGCCGGCCGGCAGCCCGGCGATCGCGTTGAGCCCGGTCCCGCCGGCGCTCGACAGCAGCTTGTCGAGGTCCTTCCCGAGCCCGGGAATGTCGACGTCCGCGCTCAGATGGACGACCTTCGTGCCCTCGATCGTCTCGACGCCCTCGTCCTTGACGTTGGTGATCCATCCGCGCGGATCGACCCCGAGCGCGCCGAGGTCTCCGGGCAGACCGCCCTGGACCCGCTCGCCCGCGCCGGCGAGTTGTTTCAGCTGGGCGGGCGGGAGCGTGAACGCACGCTGGCCGAGCTTCACCCAGCCCTGCCTGCCGGTCGAGATGATCCCGACCGTGAACTGCCCGTCGCGCGTGGCGAGCGAGATGTCGAAGGCGAACTTCGGCGGTGCTGCTGCCGGTCGTGCGCTGGAACGGGCCGCCGAGCCGCACCGTCAGCGGTGACGGGACGCCGAGAGACCGTCCGCGCGCACGTCGATGCCGAGCTTCAGGCGGCCGCTGGTGACCGGCTTCGTCGTCCCGAACGTGTCGCTCAGGAGCTTCGTGGTGTCCGCGCCCGAGCCACCGTCCCCGGAACTGCCGCACGCGGCGAGCACGACGGCCGCGAGGCAGCTGAGCGCGAGGAACGGGAGTCGGAGCGGTCGGCGCATCGGCGGCGTGCAAGCCGGAGTGCGACCGGCGAGCGGCACGGACCGTAGCATCGGGATCGTGCCCCGGCACCCGGTTGCCCTGCCGGCGCTCATGCTGCTCGCGCTCGCCCTTCCCGGTGCTGCGCAGGCGACGGCGCCCGACGTCCTCGTGCTCAATGCGCACGGGAAGGTCGTCGTACAGCGGGACCGGTTCATGCCGCCGCCCGGAGCCGACGAGCTGCCCCCGCCCGGTGCCCCGCGTGCACGGGCGACGACCACGACGCCCCCGCCGCCAGCGGGCCGCACAGCCGTCGTACGCTCGACGATCCCGAGCCGCCTGCGCGCGCTCGTTCGCGCCGGCAAGCTCTCGGACGCCGACGCCAAGAACTACGCGAGCGCGTACGCCGGCGCGCGGCGCACGGTGAAGCACCTCAAGGGCCGTGCCCGCGCCGAGCTCGCGTCCGTGCTGCGCAACGCCGAGGGCCAGGCCGCCGACGGGCTGCTCACGTCCTCGCGCGTGAAGGTCGTCCTGATGACGGTGAAGCGCAACGCGCAGTGGTTCGCCGCGAACGGCCCGGTCGCCTATGGGCGGCGCATGAAGTTCGACGGCAGCCGGCTGGTCTGGCAGTTCTATCCCGGACAGGGCGTCCAGATCCAGTGGCTCGGCACCTTCGGTCGCATGAACCAGCTCTTCCTCGCCAAGGGCTACGACACCGAGCTTGCGTCCATGGCTCGCGAGGTCGAGTCCTACGCTGTCGCCCGGGCCGGAGGGATCGCCTGGGAGTACCAGTTCGTCTTCGGCGGAGGACGGCCGCCGTGGGTGAGCGGCCTCGCACAGGGCACGGGCATCCAGACGTTGTCGCGCGCAGCCGTCCGGCTCAAGGACACGCACTGGTTCGACGTCGCGCGCAGCGCGCTCGGGATCTTCCGCACGCCCCCGCCGTCAGGCGTACGCGTGAAGGTCGGCGGAGGCGCTCATTACCTCGCCTACTCCTACGCGCCCGGGCAGCGGATCTACAACGCGTTCCTGCAGTCCGTGATCGGCCTGCACGACTTCGCCTTCCTCGCGAACGATCCGCTCGGCAGGCGCCTCTACCTCGAGGGCGAACGGGTCGCGCGCGTCGAGGTGCTGCAGGCGGACACCGGCTCGTGGTCGCTCTACCAGCCGGGCGTGCAGTCGGACCTCGGATACCACAAGGTCCTGCGCGACTTCACGCGCGGCCTGTGCTCGCGGCTCAACGTGGACCGCGAGCGCGCGGCGATCCGCCTGCGAGCCCGCACGGGCGACCCGGGCGCCGTGCTGCACGCGTTCGCGAGCTACCCGGACTCCGGCCCGTTCTGCGTCACGCAGCAGCACCTGAACCGCTACCTCTACGGGCGGCTCAAGGCGCTCGGGCTGCCCGGGCCCTGGGGCTAGGCCCCCGCCACGCGCGTATCCTCGCCGCGGTGGCACCGAGGACGATCCTCTACACGGGGAAGGGCGGCGTCGGCAAGACGTCGGTGGCCGCCGCGACCGCGCGGCGCCTGAGCGCCGCCGGGCGGCGCACCCTCCTGGTCTCGACCGACCCGGCGCACAGCCTCGCCGACATCCTGGGCGCGGCCGTCGGCCCTGAGCCCACGAGCGTCGCCCCCGGGCTGGACGCGCAGCAGGTGAACGCGCAGGACGAGCTGGAGCGCCACTGGGCCGCGGTGCAGGACTGGCTCGGCGAGCTCCTGGTGCGCAAGGGCGTCGACCGGATCTCCGCCGAGGAGCTCACGGTGCTGCCCGGCATGGACGAGCTCTTCGGGCTGCTCGCGATCGGCCGCCAGCACGACACGGACGCCTACGAGGCGATCGTCGTCGACTGCGCGCCGACCGGCGAGACGCTGCGGCTGCTGTCATTCCCCGACGCGGCGCGGTGGTGGCTCGAGAAGGCGTTCCCGCAGCAGAGCCGGATGGTCGCGGCCGCCCGCCCCTTCTCCCGCGGCCTGCCGACGGAGGGCGCGTTCGAGGACGTCCAGCGGGTGGCTCGCGGGGTGATCGCGATGAACGAGGTGCTGCGCGACCACGAGCGCGTGAGCATCCGGCTCGTGCTCACGCCTGAGCGGCTCGTGGTGGACGAGGCGCGCCGCACCTTCACCTACCTCGCCCTGTACGGCTTCCTCACCGATGCGGTGGTCGCGAACCGCGTGCTCCCGGCGGAGGTCGGCACGTATTTCGCGGGTCTGCGCGACCGCCAGGGACTGCTGCTGGACGACGCGCGCGCGTCGTTCGCGCCGGTGCCCGTGCTGACGGCACCCCATTTCGCGGAGGAGGTGATCGGCCCGGAGATGCTCGACCGCCTGGGCGACGCGCTCTTCGAGGACGTCGATGCCGGCGCCGTGCTGCACGACCGTGTGACGCAGGAGCTGACCGTCGGGGCCGGCAGCGCCGAGCTGCGACTCGACCTGCCGTTCGCGGCCAGGGACGACGTCGACGTGAAGCGCATCGGCCACGACCTGATCGTGAGCGTCAACGGCTCGCGCCGCGCGCTCGCCCTTCCGCCGGTGCTGGTGGACTACCGTCCGACGGGCGCCGAGCTCACCGACGGCGTCCTGCACGTGACATTCGACCGCCAGGAGACCCGCGATGGCTGAGGAGGCCCGCCCGCTGCGCGACCCGCTCGCCGACCTGCGCGAGCGCCTCGAGGCGACGCGCGACGCCGCCGAGCAGCTCGCCGGCGAAGCCGCGAATGCAGCACGCGCCGAGCGCGAGGGCGGGGACCCGGGCCCCGGCTGGCGCACGACCGAGGAGCGCGAGGCGCTGCGCGACGACGCCGCGTCGCTGGCGTCCACGCTCGCGACCCTCAGCGAGCTGATCCCGCAGGAGCTGCGAGCGCAGCTCGGCGAGGTCCTGCGGCAGGTCCTGCTGCTCGTGCGGGCGCTGATCGACTGGATCGTCGAGCGCCTGCCGCAGACCCGCGGCGCCGAGCCGGTCGTCGAGGACATCCCGGTCAGATAGGCCGATCGCGCGCGTACACTCAGAACCATGGCCGCGGAGCGCCCGACCACGTGGATCCTGACCGGTTCGCCGGAGAACTTCGAGACCACCCGGGAGCACGGCTTCAGCATCATCGGGATGAAGCAGCGGCGCCGGCTGCAGGCGCTCTCGATGGAGCCCGGTGATCGGATCGTCTTCTACCTGACGAAGATCGGGAAGTTCGGCGGCTCGGTCCGCATCACCTCGGAGATGTTCGAGGATCGCGAGCCGCTGTGGCCCGGGAAGCCGGGCAGTCCCGACCCGTACCCGTGGCGGTTTCACACCGAGCCGGAGCTGATCCTGGACGACGAGGACCTGCTGCCGGCCGAGGACGTCAAGGACGACCTCGAGCACATCCGCAAGTGGCCGGCGGACCACTGGAAGCTCGCCTTCCAGGGCCAGCTGCGAACAGTGTCGGACGCGGACGCCGACGTGCTGCAGCAGCGGATGCGCGCGGCGGCCGGCGCCAGGGCATGAGCCCGGCGGCCGGCGAGGGCGACGTCACCCGCGTGCAGCGCCGTCCCGGCGCGGTGGCACGTCGGCACGTCGTCCCGATGGGCCCGTGGGTCGCGTGCGCGCGGCCTGGCGGGAACTCTTCGGCGAGCAGCGCCTCGCGGCCATCGCCGCGCTCGGGCTGATCGGGTCGATGTTCCTTCCCTGGTATCAGCAGACCGGGTTCCTCGTGCAGCGCTCCGGCACCCAGAAGGTCGAGGACTCGCTGATCGCGTTCCAGTCCTGGGGCTTCGTCGAGGCGTCGATCCTGCTCGTCGCGCTCGCGGTGCTGTTCCTGCTGTTCCTGCGCGGCGAGCGCCGCGCGTTCCACCTGCCGTTCGGCGACGGCCTCGTGATCGCCGCGGGCGGCCTGTGGGTGATGTTCCTCGTCTTCTACCGGCAGGTCGACAAGCCCGAGGGGCAGCGACAGTCGGGACGCTGAAGACGACCGTCGGCGTCGGACTGGGGCATCTTCGTCGCGTTCCTCTTCGGCGCGCTCCTGACCTACGCGGGGTGGCGCATGCACGCGCGTCGCCGGCCCGAGCCGCTCGTCGACGGTGACGACCCGCGCACGACCGTGCTCGAAGGCGACCCGACCTCGGTCGCGAGCGGTGAGGAGATCACGCGTACGTGGTCTCGTGCCCGACGACGCGCCGACCGTCGCGATCCCGCCGGACGAGCGCCCCACGCGCTCGCTGCGCCGCAAGCAGAACGGGACCGGCCGCGCCGCGGGGACGGGCAGTTCGAGGGCCAGCTCAGCTTCGACGACCCGGACAATCAGGAGCGGCTGGACACCTAGGCCGCAGGCGTGGCCTGCCGGCTCTCACCCCCCGCCCCACACCAGCCAGGGGATCACCGCCGACACGCCGGCGATGAAGATCCCGGCGAGGATCAGGTCACGCGAAGCCCAGAGGTGACCGGCGATTCCGACCGCCATCCCGAACACGAAGACGCGCGAGGTAGGGCGCGATATTGCCCTGCCGCTGGAAGTCCAGGACGTCCGCCGCGAACGGCGTGAGCAGGGCGAGCACCCCAGGTACATATCATCCGGTCTCTGATGCTCGCCTCCCCCACCTCGGCCGACGACGTCAAACAGGGCCTCCAGGACGTCGGCTACCTCCCGAACGACTCGACCGCCCTCGTCGTCGTTCCTCGCCGCCAAGCTCGGCAAGCCCATCCTCGTCGAGGGCCCCGCGGGCGTCGGGAAGACCCAGCTCGCCAAGTCGCTCGCCGAGTCGCTCGGCCGTGAGCTCGTGCGACTCCAGTGCTACGAGGGGCTCGACGAGGCGAAGGCGCTCTACGAGTGGAACTACCGCAAGCAGTTGCTGCGCATCCAGGCCGAGGCCGAGGGCGCCGGCTGGCAGGAGGTGCAGGACGACATCTTCGGCAAGGAGTTCCTGCTCGAGCGTCCGTTGATGACGGCGATCGCGAGCCCGAAGCCGGTCGTCCTCCTGATCGACGAGATCGACAAGACGGATCAGGAGTTCGAGGCGATGCTGCTCGAGCTGCTGTCGGACTTCCAGATCACGATCCCCGAGCTCGGCCGGATCGAGGCGACCACGATGCCGATCGTGCTGCTGACCTCGAACAACACGCGCGAGCTGACCGAGGCGCTGAAGCGCCGCTGCCTCTACCTGTGGCTCGACTACCCGGCGCTCGAGCACGAGCTCGCGATCGTGCGCCTGCACGCGCCGGAGCTCGACGAGCACGTCGCCCGCCGGCTCGTCGAGGTGGTCGGCCTCGTCCGTGAGCTCGACCTGAAGAAGCCGCCGTCGATCGCGGAGTCGATCGACTGGGCTCGCGCGCTGCTGCTGCTCGGGGCACACGACATCGATGCGAAGGTCTTCACCGAGACGATGTCGGTGATCGTCAAGCACCGCACCGATCTCGACGTCGTGACCGAGCGGGTCGGCGTGAAGCTCGGCCTGGCTGAGGACAGCCTCGGTGCCGCCTCAGCCGGCTAGCGGCGGGTCCGGCTCGGCCCACCCGCGCGGGACCTCCCGCCGCGCGGCGCTGTTCGGCGGAACGCCGCAGGGTGAGCTCCCGGGCGGCCTCGCCGCCCACATCCTCGAGTTCGGCGAGGAGCTCCGCGGCGAAGGCGTGGCCGTCGGCACGAGCGAGCTCCTCGACGCGTTCAGCGCGCTGCCGGAGGTCGAGTGGACCGAGCCGTCGGCGTTTCGCGGGGTACTCGCCGCGACCCTCGCCAAGTCACCGGACGACCAGCGGATCTTCAACCTCGTCTTCGACCGCTTCTTCTTCCGCGCGGTCGAACTGGCCGCGATCCAGGAGGGCATCAGCGAGGCCGGCCAGGGCGGCAGCATGGACGAGGCCGGTGAGGAGCTGAACCTCGAGGCGCTGCGCCGCCAGATCGCGCAGATGATCGCCGACGGGAACGAGAGCGCCCTGCGCGACCTCGCCCGCCTCGCGATCGCCGCGTTCGGGCAGCAGGGCGAGGGCTCCGGCGTCATCGGCGTGGACGTGCAGCGGATCCGCCGCCAGCTCGGCCTGCGCGGCGAGCCGCAGCCCGAGCTGCCCCAGGAGGATCCGCGTCGTGACGGTCTTCCCCGCGACGGGATCCGCCGCTTCGAGCAGCTGCTGCGCCAGGAGCTCGAGCGGCGTCAGATCGAGCGCACTGAGGTGCTGCCCCCTGCGCGCCCGCTGAACGAGCTCGACCGGGCGCTCCCCAGCGGCCCGCTGTCGGACCTCGCCAGCGTGCACCGCGTCGTGGCGCAGCTCAAGCGCCGTCTGAAGACCCAGGGCAACGAGCACCGGGGGCGCAAGCGCCACGCACACGTCGACGTGCGGCGCACGATGCGGGCCTCGCTCGAGACCGGCGGAGTGCCCGTCGTGCTGAAGTACCGGCCGATCCGCCCGCGCCGGCCCGAGCTCTTCGTCGTCTGCGACGTCTCCACGAGTGTCACGAGCGCGTCGGTCTTCTTCCTCTCGGTCATGCACGCGCTGCACGACTCGTTCCGCAAGATGCGCTCGTTCGTCTTCATCGAGCGGGTGAGCGAGGTGACGGACGTCTTCCACAAGGAGCGCGACTTCAAGGCCGTCAGCGAGGCGATCGGCCGCGACGCGGGCGTCGCCGACATCTCGGGGTACACCGACTACGGCCGCGTGTGGCGCGAGCTGCGCGAGCAGATCGAGGACGAGCTGCATCCGCGCGCGACGTTGATCGTGCTCGGCGACGCGCGCACCAACGGCCGCGATCCGGCGGCCGACGTGTTCGCCCAGATCGCCGCAAAGGCCGGCCGCGCATATTGGCTGAACCCCGAACCGCGGCTTTACTGGAACTACGGCGATTCCGTCATCAACGCGTACGAGCAGCACTGCGAGGCGTACGAGTGCTGGACGGCTGCGCAGCTGGAGGATTTTGTGAAGGCGCTGACGGCGCCTGACTCGGCGCGGCGCTGACGCGAGGCCGTCCGCACGCCTGCACGACCGCAGAGATCGCGAAGCCCAGCACGAGCGCCCACCAGACCTCCCACGCCATCAAGGTCGTGCACGTTCCGGGTCAAGCGAGGAGGTGACCGGACGCGCGCCCTCAGAGCTTCGTGTGGCAGGTATCACGGCCTCCGCGCCAGTCCACCACCGGACAGACGATCTGTCCGCGACCGAATTCGCGCGGAGCGCGCGCCTCGTCAGCCCACCGGCAGCTCAAGGCGTCCGGTCGCTCGCCCACCCAGGGCGAGGGTTCAGTTGAGTTGCTCGGCCAGCCCGATGATGATGCCCTCGGGGCCACGCAGGTAGCAGAGCCGGTAGATGTCCTTGTACTGCGCGATCTCGCCCAGGAGTTCGGCGCCGTGCCTGCGCAGGCGGGCAACGACGTCGTCGATGTCCTCGACAGCGAACATGATGCGGCGTATGCCGAGCGTGTTCGCCGGCGCGTTTTCCGGCTCGGCTCTTGCCGCGGGCGGCGTGTGGAACTTCGTCAGCTCGACCCGGCTGTGGCCGTCCGGGGTCCGCATCATGGTGATGTCGGCACGGACGCCGTTGAGCCCGACGGTGCTGTCCACCCAAGGCCCCTCGACCTGCGTCTCGCCTGCCAACTCCATGCCGAGTTCGGCGAAGAACGCTGTGGCAGCCTCGAGGTCTTCGACCACGATGAGAACGTTGTCCATCCGCTGAATCGTCATATCCCCCGAGCATAGGCTCGGATGCCTCGACCGCTCCGGCGACCCGAGGGGCCGCGTGATCGCGGCCCCTCGTGTCCCACCGTGTCGCGGCGCGGCGTCAGCCGACCGTCAGCGGCCCTGCGACGTCCGGCGGGGCCTCGACCGCGGTCAGAGTGGCGAGTTCTCCCGTCGTGGGCGCGCCGTCGGTCACGCAGGCACCCGTCGTCGAGTCGCGCTTGTACAGCTGCGTAGCAGCCCCGAGCGTCTCGGTCGCGCCAGTGGCCCTCCAGGCCGACACCGGCCCGAACCCCCCGGCGGACTGTGTACGGAAAGCGGCCCGGAACGGCCCGCCGACAAGGGCGCCGAACGTCGCGGCCGGGACGTTCGAAGAGCTGTTCCGCAAGTACGCCGTGCTCAGACAGTCGTTCGTCTTCCAGTTCGGGCTTCCGAGCGAATACACCTGTCCCGATCCCAGGTAGATCCAGTAGCCGCCGTCGCGCTCGACCATGAATATCGAGTAGCCCGCCGGGAAGATCCCGAGGAACTTCCCGACGACCCCGCCTGAGGCGTCCTTGACCTGCATGTTCGGTCCGGCTGGACCCTGGACGCCCTGCGGCCCCTGCGCGCCCTGCGCACCCTGGGCGCCCTGCGGCCCCTGGATCGACCCGTTGAAATCAGCGGCGGTGAGAGACCTGTTCTTGATGTCGCTGCCCGTCAGCGAGCTGTTCTTGACCTTCGAGCCTGTGACGGCGTTCTTCTTGATCTGTGTGCTGCCGACGCTGTTCTTCGGCAGCTTCGCAGCGGCGTAACTCACGCCGCCGAGCGCGATGAACAACGCCAAGCTCGCCACGACGTTGGAGTACGTCAGGCGACAGCGAAACCTGCTGAGCATCATGCCCTCCTCGAAGTAGGTGGGACGACCGTAACCGGTTGCGTGTCAACGTGCTGCGCTCCGCATACGATGGACTCGTGAGCGTCCAGAACGTGCCCGGTGGGGTGGTCCATGACCTGCCCCCAGACCTGCGCAAGGCGCTGATCGCCAACGCCACGGCGCTCGATGCGTGGAAGGACATCACCCCCTTGGCCCGCAACGAGTTCATCTGCTGGGTCGAGGACGCCAAGCAGGAGGCGACCCGAGCGCGCCGCATTCGGCGGACCCAGGAGGAGCTTGAGGAAGGCCAGCGCCGGCCCTGCTGCTGGCCGGGGTGCAAGCACCGCGAGCGCACGGGCCGCTAGCTGCCCGCGGGTAATGTGGTCCGGTGGACGTTCCACAGACGCGGTACGCACGCAGCGGCGACCTGCAGATCGCCTATCAGGTGGTGGGCGACGGCCCGCTCGACATCGTCCTCGTCCCGTCGTACCTGTCGAACACCGAGATGCTCTGGGAGCTGCCGTCGTTTGCGCAGTTCTACGAACGACTCGCCTCGTTCTCACGTCTGATCCTGTTCGACCGGCGCGGAAGCGGGATGTCCGACGGCATCGCCGGGGCAACGCCGCTGGAGGAACAGATCGACGACGTCCGAGCCGTGATCGAGGCCGCCGGTTCCGAGCATCCGGTGCTGGGTTCCTACCTCGAGGGCTGCGGCCTCACGGCGCTGTTCGCAGCCTCGCACCCCGACGTCGTGAGAGCCCTCGTCCTGCTGTCCCCCCAGGCCCGCCTGGTGGCCGGTCCCGGGTACGAATGGGCGCCGAGCGTCGAGCAACGCGCCGCGCTCGTGCGAGTGATCGCCGACACCTGGGGCACCGAGGCGACCCCGCTCGCCGACGCCGTCGCCGGTCAGGACGAGCGGCAGCGAGCTCAGATGGCGCGCATCCAGCGTATGGCGATGAGTCCGGCGTCAGCCGCCGCCATGCTGGCGGCGATCGGCGACACCGATGTGCGCGACGTCCTTCCCAGCGTCCAGTGCCCCACGCTGGTGCTGCGCCCCGAGAACGACACCTACCTGGACGAGCGCCACTCGCGCTACGTCGCCGACCACATCCCCGGCGCGCGCTACAAGAAGGTTCCGGGCAACGGCGCGCTGTGGATCGGCGCGGAGGACGCGATCGCCGACGAGATCCAGCACTTCCTGACCGGCGTGCGACGCCCGGTCCCCAGCGACCGCGTCCTGGCGACGGTGTTGTTCACGGACATCGTCGGCTCGACCGCGCGTGCCGCGGAGCTCGGCGATGGTGCGTGGCGCGCCCTGCTGGGCCGGCACGATCGCATCGTCCGCGAAGAGGTCGAACGTCACCGCGGGCGGTTCGTCAAGTCGCTCGGCGACGGCGCGCTCGCCGTCTTCGACGGACCGAGCCGGGCGATCAGCAGCGCGATCGCGATCCGCGACCGCGTGCGCGAGATCGGTCTTGAGATCCGCGCCGGACTGCACACCGGCGAGTGCGAGCTGTTCCCCGACGACGACGTGGGCGGCCTGGCGGTGCACATCGGCGCGCGGATCAGCAGCCTCGCCGCCGCGAACGAGGTGCTGGTGAGCAGCACCGTGCGCGATCTCAGCGTCGGCTCCGGCGCGGCACTCGCCGACCGCGGCGAACACGACCTCAAGGGCGTGCCCGGGCCGTGGCGCATCTTCGCCGTCGAGACGTAGGCGCCGTCGATCGGCTCTCAGTCCCCGGTCGCCTCGGGGTCGGCGAGCTGCGCGAGGAGGCTCTGGGAGCCCTCGATGCTCGTGGTGATGATCTTCCGGGCGATCTCGAGGAGCTCGGTCGTACGGGCATCCTTGATGCGGTAGTAGACGTTGGTGCCTTCGCGACGCGACTCAACGACGTCCCGCCCGCGCAGTGCGCTCAGGTGCTGGGAGGTGCCGCTCGAGTCCAGGCCGAGAGCCTGCTGCAGATCGCCGACCGTGCGTTCACCGTCGCGCAGGAGCTCGAGGATCCTCACGCGCGCAGGGTGGCCGAGCACGCGGAACAGCTCCGCCTTCACCTGGTAGACGGGTGGCTGGCCGGTGGTGGTGCGGTTCGGCATCAGGTCGCATCCTCTCGAGGTTGTCCGCGCACCAGATCCAGTGCGCCGAGCAGGGCTTCCGCGATCGTGGCCGGGGCGGGAGGGCATCCCGGCACCCTGATGTCCACGGGAAACATGTCCTCCAGCGGGCCGGCGAGCTGACGCCGGATCGCCGATCACTCCGACGCCGAGTGCGCAGTCGCCGAGCGCGGCCACGAGCCGTGGCTCCGGCATCGCCGCGTAGGCCGCGGCCAGCGGCCCCGCCATACGGGTTGTGACCGGGCCGGTGATCAGCAGCACGTCGGCGTGGCGCGGGGAGGCGACGATCGACAGGCCGTAGCGGTCGAGGTCGTAGTGCGGGCCGGCGGCGTTCGTCAGCTCGTGTTCGCAGCCATTGCACGATCCGCAGTCGACGTGGCGCAGGGCCAGCGACCCGGGCCGTTCGGGTGCGGGCAGCGCGATCGTGCGGCGCAGCTGCTGGAGGCGCTTGAGGAGGACGAACATCGTCAGCGGTCCACGCAGGCGTAGCAGAGCTCGAAGCTCTTGTTGATGAGCGGGAAGTCGGGAAGAATCGCGCCGGGCACGACCCGGGCGAGCACCGGCCAGTTGGCGTACGAGGCGGTCCGCAGGTGCAGACGGGAGACGTGGTCGCCCGCGGCCTCGACGCAGCAGACCGTCGCTCCGCGAGGGCTCTCGACGCGGGCCGCGCCCATCGCGGCGGGCTCGCGGACCGGGAGCGCCCGCCCGGGCCCGGGCGGCGCGGCGAGCAGCCCGGACAGCACGGCGCTCGTCTGGTCCAGTTCGACCGCGCGAACCTCTGCACGTGCGGCGACGTCACCGGTCGGCTGCTCGGGACGGGCAGGCTGCAGCCCGGGGTACCAGAGCAGGCCGAGGTCGTCGGTGCGCGCGTCGCGCTGGACACCGCTGGCACGGGCGACGGGCCCGACCGCGCCCCAGCGTTCGGCGTCCCCCTGCGAAAGGACCCCCACCCCCCGCAGGCGGTCCTCGGCGGCGGCCATGAACGTCAACGTCCGCCAGGCGTCAGCGGCCTCCAGCGCGATCGACTCCAGCTCGCGGCGTGCGTCGGCCGCGGTGGGGTCGTCGACGCTCAGGCCCCCCTCACCGACCCGGATCGTTCCGAACAGGAAGCGGTGGCCGCCGACCCGCTCGTTCAGCCGCTGGGCGCGCTCCTTCAGCGCCGCGAAGGTCATCGTGCCGGGGTCGAAGCCGATCCCGGCACACAGCGCCGACAGGTCGTGGAGGTGGTTGTACAGCCGCTCCAGCTCGAGGAGCACGGTGCGACTGCGGCGCAGATCCTCGTCCGGCTGCAGGCCGAGCAGGGACTCGGTGGCCTGGGCGTAGGCGACCGAGTTGGCGACGGCGCAGGCGGCGCAGGCGCGCTGGGCGACCGAGAGGCCGCCGGCGAGCAGGAGGCCCTCGGCTGCGCGCTCGAGCCCACGGTGCTTGTAGAACAGGCGCAGGTCGAGATGCAGGACGCGCTCGCCGACGACGTGGAAGCGGAAGTGCCCGGACTCGATCACTCCCGCATGGATCGGCCCGACCGCAACCTCGTGGACATCGGGTCCTTCCACCGGTGTGACCCAGGCGTCACGATCGGCCGGGTGCGCGACGAGCGGGCGCAGCGGCTCGTGCCCGTCGAACTGCACGCCGTGCGTGTCGCGGGCCTCGCGCTCGTCCCATTCGGCGGCGGGGAGCAGGTCGACGATCGTCGCGATCCGTCCATCCGTGGCGTGCGCGCTGAGCAGCCTGCGCGCGGTGCCCTGACGAAGGGCGAGGCGCACCGCGAGTCCGTGCTCGGTGTGCGCCGCGTACATGCAGTCCAGCTCGGCGCCGCGCTCGACGGCGGCGCCGACCATCGAGCGCCAGCGGGTCGCGTCGACCTGCTCGATCGAGGGCGCCGCGGTCACGCGATCCCCCCCATCAGATGGCCGATCATCGACGAACCCGGAAGCAGACAGGCGACGACGGTCAGCGCGAGCATCAGCGTGCCGCAGACGAAGGTCAGCCGCCGAAGCCGGCGCCCCGAGCGGGGTGAGCGCCAGCGCTTCACGCGGGGTTCCCCCACCAGGCCCTCGACCAGTGCGTGCGCGAGGCCCAGGAACCCGAGCGCCAGGAGCGTCGCCGCAACGACCGTGACGGCGATCTCGTCGGCTGCGATCCCGCCGAGGAGGATGAGCAACTCGCTGACGAACAGCGGCGACGGCGGCATCGCGGAGAGGGCTCCGAGGCTGACGCCGACCGCGCCGGCCGTGGACGGATTGGCGAAGGCGAGGCCGCGCACGGCGCGCTCGTGCGCGCGAGGAGCGTGCCGGAGCAGCGGCCCCGCCGCGTAGAAGCCCAGTGACTTGGCCAGCGCGTGGCCCGCGACGTGGACGACGACACCGGCGGTCGCGAGCGGCGTGGCGAACCCGATGCCGACGGCCAGGATGCCCATGTGCTCCAGGCTCGAGTAGGCGAGCAGGCGCTTCCATGCCATCGGACGCCAGAGAAACGGGACCGCGACGGCGAGCGAGACCAGCCCGAAGGCCAGCAGAAGCGCGCTCGCGCTCCCGGCGCTGAGCGCCGGGCCGAGCGCGACGACGACCCGCCAGGTGACGAGGACCACGGTGGGAAGCAGCGCCGCGGAGAGCAGCGCGCTGACCGGCGGGGGCGCCTCGCTGTGCGCGTCGGGCAGCCAGTTGTGCACCGGTGCCCATCCGACCTTGGTCGCCAGCCCGGCGACGATGAGCACGAAGGCGACGACGGCCGGGCCGCCCTGCAGGCTGGGCGCCGCGCGCGCGATCGACTGCCAGTCGAGCGTGGCGAGTGTCCCGTCGCCCGGTGCGATCGCCACGTAGAGGACGATGATGCCGAGCATGGCGATCGCAAGGCCGAACGTCGTGAGGACGAGGTACTTCCAGCCGGCCTCGAGGGCACCTCGAGTGCCGGTGTACGCGACGAGCAGCGCCGAGGCGCCGGTCGTCGCCTCGACGAACAGCCAGGCCAGCCCGAGGTTGTTCATCAGCGGCACGGCGATCAGCGCCGCCCAGAACACGTGGTAGGCCACGTAGTACATGGCGCGCCCGCGAGCTGCACGCACGAGCCCGCGGCCCGAGGTCGCCAGATGTGACGGCGCGACGAGGGCGCTGAGCAGACCGACCACGGCGACGACGGCGAGGAAGACGCCGCCGGCGGCGTCCAGCAGCCACCAGCTCCCGTGGCGGGGGTGCGCCGCATCGGTCACCGCGATGCCCGCCAGGACGAGCGTCAGCGCAGCGGTGACCACCGCGCCGGCGCTGCTCAGCAGATCGGCCTGACGTGGGGTGCGCGCCGCCCACGTCGCGGCGCCGGTCAGCACGGCGCACGCCGGTGCGGCGATGACGAGGGCCTCAATCATGGAGGTTCCCCAGCACGGCGGTGTCGCCCGTGCCGAACTCGTCGTGGATGCGGGTGGTGAATGCGGCTGCGACCGCGACGACGATGATCAGGTCGAAGAGCACGCCGATCTCGACCACGGCCGGGAGCCCTCCGGGCGCGGCGAGCGCGGCGAGGTACACGCCGTTCTCCGCGACGAGGAACCCGATGGCCTGGAACACCGCCGATCGCCGCAGGACGGCGATCACGACCCCGAGAACCACGAGCGCGACCGCGCCCTGGTCGGCCGCACGACTGTCCAGGCCGAGCGGCGGGATCAGTTCGACCGCGGCGAGCGTGATCGCGGCGGAGACCGTCGCCCGGGTGAGCGCCGGCAGCTCGCCGGTGATCAGCCGCGGCTCACGCGTGCGCCGCACGACCCAGGCCAGGCCCAGCGGGAGGAGCACGCCCTTGCCCACCAGCAGCACGCCCCCGATCAGGAACGCCGATGACTCTCCGAACCCGTCGACCAGCGCATAGACGCCGAGCACCACGGACTGCACGCCGACGAGCACGACCGCGATGGTGCGGCGCCGCGCGATGACGATCGCCAGCGCGAGCGCGGTCACCGCGATCACGAACAGCGCGCTCATCGCGAGGGCCACAGCCGGGGAAGGGCACCGGGGCCTGTCGAGCGATGACCCGAAGTCATGCCGCGACCCCCAGCAGGCGACCGGCGAGCCCGAGTATCGCGATGACCGCTCCCCCATACAGGAGGACGGGAACGCGCAGGAGCCGCATCTTCGGCTGGATCGTCTCGGCGGCGGCCAGCAGCACGGCGAACACGACGATCCAGCCGCTGAGCCACAGCAACTGGACCGCGAACGAGCCCGGGTGCGGGACGAGAACCTCGGCGGCCACGACGAGCAGCGCCCAGGTACGGGTCGCCGCCGCCCAGTGCAGCAACGCGAGATCGCGACCGGCGTATTCGAGGGTCGGTCCCTCGTGGACCATCGTGAGCTCGAGGTGCGTGTCCGGGTTGTCGATCGGGCGCCGGCCGGCCTCGGCGAGGATCACGAGACCCAGGCCGAGCGCGGCGGCCCATTGCGCCGGCTCGCGCCATGCCCCGCCGCTCGCGGCCTCGCTGCTCATGGCGACCAGATCCGTGCTGTGCGCGGGGAACGCCAGCAGCGCGAGCACGACGAGGAACAACGCCTCGACGAACACCGCGAATGTCAGTTCACGGGCTGAGCCCATGAGCTCGAATCCGCTTCCGGTGTCCCACGCGGCGGCGGCGAGCGCGAACCGGCCGACGGCCAGCAGCCCGAACAGGACGAGCGCGTCATGTCCCAGACCCCAGTCAGGTGCGATCGACGCGATCGGCAGCAGCAGCAGCGCAAGGAATGTCGAGGCCACGGCCAGCGGCGCGGCGATGTCGTACAGCACGGTCGAGGGCTGGGGGCGCACTCCGGAGCGGCTCCAGAGCCGGCGCAGCTCGCGGTAGGGCTGCAGTGCAGAAGCGCCCCGGCGTCCCTGCGCGCGTGCCTTCAGCCACTGCACGCCGCCGGCGACGAGCGGCGCAAGCGCGACGCCGGCGAGCTGCGCCGTGCCGGCCGCGACGGTCTGCCAGGTCACGAGAGCACCTCGAGCCGAAGCAACAGGAGCAGGATGAAGATGAGCGCGACGAGGTAGCCGAGGTAGGCGCGCAGACTGCCGGACTGCACCCGCCGTGCGACACGTGCCGCACGGCTCGCGAGGCCGAGCAGCGGTTCGAACACATGCGTGTCGAACAGGTGCGGAACCTCGCCGCGGAAGCGCACCTCCTCGAGGATCCCGCCGGAACTCGTCGTGATCGTGTCCCGGCGCGTTCGCAGCACCCCGTCGACCATCAGCCGCAGCGGTTTCGTGAATCCGGCGAGTGTCCAGGCCAGCGGCGAATCATCCTGCTGGCCGCTCACCCACACCGGCGCGGGCGCGGCGCGACGACGGCCGCGGGCCAGCGTGATGAGCGCCGTGAGGAGAGCGAGCGCGAGCAGCAGCAGCGGCGTCGGCAGCGACCCTGTCCCGGGCAGATCGAGTCCCAGCGCGCCGGTGCCCGACCAGGAGCCCGGGCCCAGCTGCGCCAGGCGTGGCACGAGGACGCCGGCCAGCACCGCGAAGACCAGGCAGAGCGCCGCCAGAAAAGCGACGGCACCCCGGATTCCCAGCGCCGGCTCACGCGCGCCGGCGACTTCGGTCGACCGGGCATGACCGAGGAGCACCAGTCCCGCGACGCCGACGAAGCACAGCGCCGCCAGACCGGCCGTCGCCGCCAGTGTCGCCGCGCCGAACGCCCCGACGATCGCAAGCCCGTTGGTCTCCTCCAGAGGCAGGCGGAGCAGCGCCTGGAGCCCGATCCACTCCGAGACGAACCCGTTCAGCAGCGGGAGGCCGGCGATCGCCAGCGCCGCCACGCCGATCGCGCCGCCCGTGACCGGCATCCGGCGCAGCAGTCCGCCCATCCGATCGACCTGCAGCGTGCCTGCCGTGTCGCCGAGCGCACCCGCGCCGAGGAACAGCGCCCCCTTGAACGCAGCGTGGTTGAGGATCTGCAGCATCGCCCCGGCAAACGCGATCGCCGCCCACTGCGGCTGACCGGCCGCGCTGAGCAGCAGGGCGGCGCCGAGACCCAGCACCACGATGCCCGCGTGCTCGATCGAGCTGAACGCGAGCAGCCGCTTGAGCTCGCGCTGCACCAGCGCATACAGAACTCCGACGAGCGCCGACAACGACCCGAGCCCCACGAGCACCACGCCCACCCAGGTCGGGACGGCGGTCAGCCACAGGAAGAGCACGCGGCTCAGCCCGTAGACGCCGAGCATGATCATGACGCCCGACATCAGCGCGGAGATGTGCGACGGGGCGACCGGGTGCGCGCGTGGCAGCCACACGTGCAGCGGAGCGATCCCGGCCTTCGTCAGGAACCCGACGAGTGCGGCGACGAGCACGAACGACTGAAGACCGCCGGGCCCGAGCGGGGCGCCGCCGAGCACCCCGTGAGCCGAGAGGATGAGCATGGTGGCCCACACGCCGACGGCCGCCACGTGCGTGATCCCCACGTAGACCATGACCGCGTGCCGAACCTCCTCATCCTGACGCGAGACGAGCATCGCCGCGGCGGGCACGAGCGTCATCAGCTCCCAGCAGGCGAGGAACGGTCGTGACGTCCCGCGCCGCGACCAGCCCGGCCATCGACAGCACGAACGCGGCCGTGAGGAGGGCCAGCGCGGCGGACCGCCCGCCCGCCGGGAGGGCGTCACGCGCGTACGCCAGCGCCGGCAGCGCCACCACGCACAGCACCAGCAGGAAGAACCCGCTCAGAGCATCCAGCCCGAATGCCGGGTGCACCCCGCTGCGAAACGCCGCGCCGACCGGCGCCCCGTCGGCGAAGACGATGACCGCCGCGACCGCCATGGCTGCGACGCCGATGCCCTGGATCGCCAACGACGCCCGCAGGCGCCCGGTCAACGCGCCGAGCCCGCCCGCCGCGACCAGGCCGGCGCCGGCGCATGCCGCCGCGCCCGCCAGCGTCACGCGCTCAACTCCGGCACGACTCCCCGACAAATAGTTGAATCTTCAAACTTTAGAAGATTCTAACATCACCTCTGGATCGGGACGGCTGATCCGGCCGCAGGCCGCCGAGCAGCCCGGTAGGGCACAATGCTCTGGTCAACGTGACGCCTGCGTCACGATCCGCCCCACCGGGCGGAGCAACGAACCTCTAGGAGACGATGATGGGAAGCGCTGAAGCGCTGGTCTTCGATGCGATCCGGACGCCGCGCGGGAAGGGCAAGTGGAGCGGCTCGCTGCACGGCACCAAGCCGGTCGATCTGATCGTGGGCCTGATGCACGAGACGCTCGTGCGCAACGAGACGCTCGATCCGAACCGGATCGACGACGTCGTCCTGGGCTGCGTGTCGCCGGTCGGCGACCAGGGCGCGGACATCGCCAAGACCGCCGCCATCAAGGCCGGCCTTCCCGACACCGTCGCGGGCGTCCAGCTCAACCGCTTCTGCGCGTCGGGCCTGGAGGCCGTGAACATCGCGGCGCAGAAGGTCGCCTCCGGCTGGGAGGACCTCGTGTTCGCCGGCGGCGTCGAGTCGATGTCGCGGGTCCCGATGGGCTCCGACGGCGGCGCATGGGCGATGGATCCGGAGACGAACTACGACACGTCGTTCGTGCCGCAGGGCATCAGCGCCGACCTCATCGCGACGATCGAGGAGTTCAGCCGCGAGGACGTCGATTCCTACGCCGCACGCTCACAGGAGCGCGCCTCGGCCGCGCAGGCCGAGGGCCGCTTCGCCAGCTCGGTGATCCCGGTGAAGGACCTCAACGACCAGGTCGTCCTGGACAACGACGAGTTCATCCGCGCCGGCACGACCGTCGAGACGCTCGGCGGCCTGAAGCCGTCGTTCGCCGCGATGGGCGAGATGGGCGGCTTCGACGCCGTCGCGCTCCAGAAGTACCACTGGGTCGAGAAGATCGAGCACGTCCACACTCCGGGCAACTCGTCCGGCATCGTCGACGGCGCGTCGCTGCTGACGATCGGCAACGAGGCCACCGGCAATGCGCTGGGCCTGACCCCGCGCGCGAAGATCCTCGCGACGGCCGTCTCCGGCGCCGACCCGACGATCATGCTGACCGGCCCCGCGCCGGCGAGCCGCAAGGCGCTCGAGAAGGCCGGCATCACCGCCGATCAGCTCGACCTCGTGGAGATCAACGAGGCGTTCGCGGCCGTCGTGCTGCGGTTCGTCCGTGACATGGGCCTCGACATGGAGAAGGTCAACGTCAACGGCGGCGCGATCGCGATGGGCCACCCGCTCGGCGCGACCGGCGGCATGATCCTCGGCACGCTGATCGACGAGCTGCACCGGACCGGCGGCAAGTACGGCCTCGCCACGCTCTGCGTCGGCGGCGGCATGGGCATCGCAACGGTCGTGGAGGCCATCTGATCATGGGCGAGAGCACCACCATCCGTTACGAGCGCGGCGACGACGGCATCGTCCTCCTCACGCTCGATGACCCGAACCAGTCCGCCAACACCATGAACGCGGCCTACGCCGCATCGATGGCTGCGACCGTCGAGCGGCTCGAGGCCGAGAAGGACGACATCACGGGCGTCATCCTCACCTCCGCGAAGAAGACCTTCTTCGCGGGCGGGGACCTGAACGACCTCAAGACCGCCACGCCGGAGAACTCGCAGGAGATCGCGAGCTTCGTGCGCGAGGGCAAGGCGCAGCTGCGCCGGCTCGAGACGCTCGGCAAGCCTGTGGTCGCGGCGATCAACGGCGCGGCGCTCGGCGGCGGCCTCGAGATCTGCCTGGCCACCCACCACCGCGTGATCGTCGATGACCCCAAGGCGGTCGTCGGCTTCCCCGAGGTGCAGCTCGGCCTGCTCCCCGGCGCCGGCGGCGTCGTGCGCTCCGTGCGCATGGTCGGCATCGTCGACGCGCTCATGCAGCTGCTGCTGCAGGGCCAGCGCCTGCGGCCGGAGAAGGCCAAGGAGCTCGGGATCGTCGACGAGATCGTCGCGACCCGCGACGACCTGATCCCCGCCGCGAAGGCGTGGATCGCTGCGCAGGGCGAGGATTTCGCCGGTCAGCCGTGGGACGTGAAGGGCTACAAGATCCCCGGCGGCACACCGTCCAACCCGAAGCTCGCGCAGAACCTGCCGGCGTTCCCGGCGAACCTGCGCAAGCAGCTCAAGGGCGCGAACTACCCGGCTCCGCACCACATCATGGCCGTCGCGGTCGAGGGCGCACAGGTCGACTTCGACACCGCGCTCGAGATCGAGGGCCGCTACTTCGTGGACCTCGTGACCGGGCAGATCTCGAAGAACATGATCCAGGCGTTCTTCTTCGACCTGCAGCAGGTGAACGGCGACCGCGGTCGCCCGGAGGGCATCGAGGCGTTCAAGGCGCAGAAGGTCGTCGTCCTGGGCGCCGGCATGATGGGCGCCGCCATCGCGTACGTGTGCGCGAAGTCGGGCATCGAGGTCGTGCTCAAGGACGTCTCGCAGGAGGCCGCCGACCGCGGCAAGGGCTACTCGAAGGCACTCGTCGACAAGGCCGTCTCGCGCGGGAAGTCCACGCAGGAGAAGGCCGACGAGCTGCTCGGCCGGATCACCGCGACCGCTGACCCGGCCGCGGCCGACGGCGGCGACCTCGTGATCGAGGCGGTGTTCGAGGACCCGGCCGTCAAGGCGCAGGTGTTCGCGGAGATCGAGCCGCATCTGACCGACAGCGCGCTGCTCGGCTCGAACACCTCCACCCTGCCGATCACCGAACTGGCGGAGGGTGTCTCGCGCCCGGCCGACTTCATCGGGCTGCACTTCTTCAGCCCCGTGGACAAGATGCCGCTGCTCGAGATCATCAAGGGCGAGAAGACCAGCGACGAGACGCTCTACCGCGCGCTCGACCTGGCCAAGCAGATCAAGAAGACGCCGATCGTCGTCAACGACAGCCGCGGCTTCTTCACGAGCCGCGTGATCGGCACGTTCATCAACGAGGGCATCGCGATGCTCAGGGAGGGCGTCCCGGCGCCGTCCATCGAGCAGGCGTCCGGCCAGGCCGGGTACCCCGCGCCGGTGTTGCAGCTCAGCGACGAGCTGAACCTCAACCTGATGGCGAAGATCCGCAAGGCGGGCAAGGACGCCGCCGAGGCCGAGGGCATCGCGTGGGACGACCACGCCGCGTTCGGCATCATCGACCGCATGCTCGAGCTGGACCGCGGCGGCAAGCTCGCCGGCGCCGGCTTCTACGAGTACGAGGACGGCAAGCGCACGCGCCTGTGGAAGGGCCTCGCGACCGAGTTCCCGATCACGGACGACCCGGCCTCGATCTCGCTGAAGGACCTCGAGGAGCGCATGCTCTTCATCGAGTCCATCGAGACCGTGAAGTGCCTCGACGAGGGCGTCATCGAGACCGTCGCCGACGCGAACATCGGGTCCATCTTCGGGATCGGATTCCCGGGCTGGACGGGCGGCGTGCTCCAGTACATCAACGGGTATTCGGATCCCACCCACCACCCCGACCGGCGCGGCGTCGCCGGGTTCGTGGAGCGCGCTCGCGAGCTCGCGGCCGCGTACGGCGACCGCTTCGAGCCGCCGGCCTCGCTCGTCGAGAAGGCTGAGCGCGGCGAGACGTACGCCGACGAGCAGACGCTCGTCGCCAGCTGACATTCGGGCTGGGCGCCCCGGCCGCACGGCCGGGGCGCCCGCTTGATCTGCTCCGGGCCCGCGGTGATACTCGCGCCGGATGCGCGACTGGCCCCCGATCGAGGACGCCGAGCTGCTGCGGCGGCTCGCGGCGGGGGACGACGACTTCCTCGCGCTCATGCGCGGCTTCGTGTCCTCGGTCGGACCGCGCGAGTTCGGCGACGCGGAGTTCGAGCGAGCGCTCGGCTACCCGTGGCCGCGGCCACCCTCGTCGTTCGTGCTCGACGGGACCGAGGTCGAGCACGTCGACGCGTGGGGTGAGATCTCGACGGAGGGGCGCTGGCCCCTGCTCTCCTTCGGGTCCAACGGGGCCCCGGAGACGCTGAGCCGCAAGTTCGCCCACCTGCCATCAGGTCAGCAGCGGATCCCGGTGCTGGCGGGCGACCTGCACGACTTCGACGTCGGCGCCGCAGGGAGCCCCGCGGCCTACGGCGCATTTCCGGCGACGCTGTTCGTCAGCCCGGGAACGGCGCTGCGCGCCTCGGTCCTCTTCGTCACGGCCGAGCAGCTGAAGGCGCTCACCTGGACCGAGGTCAGCTATCGCCTGGGCCGCCTTGACGGGGTGCGGTTCGAGCCGGATGCCGCCGGCTCCCCTGACGTCGACCACGTCCTCGCGTACGCCTCGCGGTGGGGCTCGCACTGCGTCGACGGTGACGTGGCCGCGCTCGCCGCGCTGCCCGCACGCGACCGCACGGTGCCCGAGTTCACCCAGGAGCAGCTGCTCGACCTCGCCGCGACCCAGGCGATCGGCGCCGGCGCGAGCGCCCGCGATCTCGTCGCCTGGATCTTCGCGGACTTCGCAGCCGCCGCCGAGACGATCTGGCCGCTGATCCAGCCGGACGCCCGGCCGTTCGCGTCGGAGCGCTGGAGCGCCTATCCGGCGGCCGGTCAACCCCCCGCCGAGTGAAAGTTCCCGTCGCAGAGCCCGTAGACGCCGAGACCGGCTGAGCGGGCCTGATTCCTCGCGCGGTCGTAGGCGCCGATGCGCACCCCCGGGCGGCCGCGGAACACGTAGACCTTCGCCCATCCCTGCGCGACGAGCGTCTCCCCCAGATCCCGGCCGCCGCCGTCCACGTACGCCAGCACACGGCCGTAGCGGTCGACGGCCTCCTGGGTCGGGTCGCGCACGAGCGTCACGGCCCGCCCTCGGCCCTCACCATCGAGCGCCAGCCGGCGCATCGCGGCCGACGCCTGCGGCCCGCCGCATTCGATCGGCGTGTCCGGCTTCTTCACCTCGGGCGTGTCGATCTGGAGCACGCGTACGGTCTTCCGCCGCCCGTCCGCCATCCGCACCTTCAGCGTGTCGCCGTCGACGACCCGCACGACCCGGGCGGGGCCGCTCGCTCCGGCCGCCGACGCGTGGCCGCTCACCTGCGGGGCGTCCTCGCGCCGCGTCGCGTGGATGACCGCGCCCGCGCCGGCCGCGACGAGCACCAGGATCGGGATCAGGGGTCGCCGCGACACGCTGTGGCCATTCAGCCATGGCGCCCGGACGACCCGGTCCCTTGGATGCGACCTCCGTCGCAGTCTCGCCGCAGTCCCGCCGCAGATCGCTGCCCGCTCGCATAGGCTTCGCGCCCGTGAGCCCTTCACGCACGATCATTCCGCTGCTCGCCGCGGCACTGCTGACGCCCGTCGGCCTCGCAGCCTGCGGCGACAACAAGCCGACCCCGGCGGGCGGCGTGCTCGACCGCGACCAGCTCGAGACCGACATCAGCGCGCGCCTGCAGAAGGCCGGCGCGGGCACGGCGCCCCCGGTCACCTGCCCCAGCGACCTGCCGACCCAGAAGGACGCCGCCATCCGCTGCAAGGCGACGATCTCCGGGGACACGTACGGCGTCACGGTCACGATCACCGGCGGCTCGGGCCAGAACGCGGTGTACGCGCTGACCGTGGACCAGAAGCCGAGCTGACGTCGGCGCCCCGCCGTCTCGCCCGGGGCGGCGGGCGCGGCTACGATGGCATGCACGACTGTCCACCCGGGGAGCTGGCGGAGGCCGGCTGAGAACGCGCACGAGAGCCGGCGCGGACCCGTCGAACCTGAGGGGTAATGCCCGCGGAGGGAGCGATGACGACGCGACTTGCCTCCCCGCCCGGGAACCCGGGGCCGGGCCCCGAGGACACGCCCGGCGCACAGGTCCGGGACGTCGGCTTCACCTACCCCGCCCGCAGCCGCCGGCGCATGCCGCTCCATGCGGTGGACGACGTCACGTTCGCCGTCGCCGAGCACGAGATCGTCGCCGTCGTCGGGCCCTCGGGCTGCGGGAAGACCACGCTGCTCGAGCTCGTCTGCGGTCTCCAGCGACCGGACACCGGCAGTGTGACGGCCGCCCCCGCCGTGCTGATGCCCCAGCGCGACCTCCTGCTGCCGTGGCTCGACGCGCTCGACAACGCCGCGCTCGCCCTGCGGATTCACGGCGCGGGCCGCGACGCGGCCCGCGAGCGCGCGCAGCCCCTGTTCACGGCGTTCGGCCTCCAGGGCTTCGAGCATTCGCGCCCGTACGAGCTGTCCGGCGGGATGCGCCAGCGAGTCGCGTTCCTGCGCACGCTGCTCAGCGGCAAGCCGCTGCTGTGCCTCGACGAGCCGTTCGGCGCGCTGGACGCGATCACGCGTGCGGAGATGCGCGACTGGCTCGCCGGCGCGCTGGCCGGAGAACCGCGCACCACCCTGCTCGTCACGCACGACGTCGAGGAGGCGGCGGTGCTCGCCGACCGGATCGTCGTCCTGAGCCCGCGCCCCGCGCGCGTGCGTGCGGTCCTCGAAGTCCCGCTCCCCAGGCCGCGCCGCGTCACGGACCCCGCGCTCATGGCGATCCGCGAACGGGCGCTGGAGGCGCTGCGGCCGTGATCGGGGCGCTGCTCATCGTGCTCGTCCTCGGCGGCGCCTGGGAGGCGTACGCGCGACTGGGCAACGTCGACGACTTCATCCTCCCCGCGCCGAGCCAGGTCGCGCAGGCGCTGTGGGACGACCGCACGCTGCTGTGGCACAACCTGCTCGTCACGACACAGGAGGTCGCGCTGGGGATCCTCGTCGCCCTCGTCCTGGGCGCCGCCCTCGCGATCGCGATCCACCTGTCGCCCCTGCTGCGCCGGTCGCTCTACCCGCTCCTGGTCGGCTCGCAGGCCGTGCCGATCGTCGTCGTCGCGCCGCTGCTGATCGTCTGGTTCGGGTTCGGCATCACCCCGAAGCTCGCGATCATCGCGCTGGTCTGCTTCTTCCCGGTCGTCGTCACGACGCTCGATGCCCTCGCCGCGGTCGACCCCGAGCAGCGCAAGCTGCTGCGCACGCTGGACGCCTCGCGCCGCCAGGAGCTGCGCTGGGTCGAGATCCCCGCGGCACTCCCGGGGGCGCTCGCCGGCGCGAAGATCGCGGTCGCCGTGGCGGTCATCGGCGCGGTGTTCGCCGAGTACGCAGGCTCCAGCGAGGGGCTGGGAAACGTCATCCTCCAGGCGATCCCGCAGCTCGAGACCGCCCGGGCCTATGCCGCGGTGGCGCTGCTCGCCGCGCTGGCCATCATCCTCTTCTCCCTGCTGGCGCTCGCCGAGCGCCTGCTCGTACCCTGGGCCCGCCCCGACCCCGAACGGAGCCGTGCATGATCCGCCGCAAGGCCCTCGCCGTCCTGACCGCCGCGCTCATCATCGCCGTCGCGCTGGGCGTGAGCGCCTGCGGCAAGCGCGCGGACACGGCCGGGACACCGCAGTCGCGGCAGCTCACGCTGATCCTCGACTACCTGCCGAACGCCGATCACGTCGGGATCTACATGGCGCAGGCGCGCGGCGAGTTCCGCAAGGCGGGGCTCGACGTCAAGATCGTGACGCCCACGGACCCGGCCGCGCCGCTGAAGCTGCTCGCGGCAGGCAGGGCCGACCTGGCGATCTCGTACGAGCCCGAGGTCCTGCTGGCCCGCGACAAGAACCTCGGCGTGCTGAGCGTCGCGGCGCTCGCCCAGCAGCCCCTGACGTCGCTCATGGCCGTCAAGGGTCACTCGGTGGACCCGAAGAAGCTCGAGGGGAAGCGCGTCGGCACTGCCGGGATCCCGTATCAGGAGGCGTACCTCGACGAGATTCTCCAGAACTCGGGCGTCGACCCCGCGACCGTGAAGCGCGTGAACGTCGGCTTCAACCTCGTGCCGGCCATGCTGTCGGGCAAGGTGGACGCCACGCTCGGGGCGTTCTGGAACGTCGAGGGCGTACAGCTGCGACTGGACAGGAAGCGCCCGTCGATCGCCCCGGTGGACACGCTCGGCGTGCCGCCGTACGACGAGCTGGTCCTGGCGGCCCGCTACGGCACGGTGCAGCACGACGGGGAGACGCTGCGGCGCTTCATGCAGGCGCTCCAGCGCGGCACGCGCGACGCCCGCAACGACCCGCAGGCCGCGGTCGACGCGCTGCTCGCCGCGGCGCCGGACCTGAAGCGCAAGTTCACCGAGGCGAGCGTCAAGGCCACGATCCCGGTGCTCTTCCCCGAGGACGGCACGCGCGCCTTCGGCTTCCAGAACCTGCAGCAGTGGCAGGACTACGCCGACTGGATGCGGCGCAACAACCTGCTCACGCGGCCGGTCGACGTCGGGACGGTGGCGACGAACGAGTTCCTTCCGGGTGAGGGGCTCGGAGACGTGGGCGCTGACCCGACGGCGCCGTAGCGCGCAGCGAGCCCTGGCCGACCGGCGCGCCGAGCGCGTGCGCACCGGCGAGCCCGGCCCAGCGGCCATACGGGGCGAACAGCTCGCGCACCTCGTCCTCGGTCGCCCGCCCCCGCGGGTGACCGCGCAGCAGGCGGCCGGCGAAGCGCAGGTAGGCGAGGTCGCCCGCAGGCAGGCGGTCGTAGCGGCCCTGGCCGTGCAGGGCGAGGACGTCCATGGTCCACTGCCCGATCCCGGGGATCGCCCGTAGGCGTGCCCAGCCGCGTTCGTGGTCGGGCGCCCGCAGGTCGGCCCGGCCCGACGCGACCTCGGCCGCGGCGCGCCGCAGCGCCACCGCGCGTCCGGCGCTGAGACCCAGGTGCTCGAGCTCGGCCGGCGCGAGCGCCGCGACCGCGGCCGCGTCCGGCAGGTCGCGCAGGCCGGTCTGCTCACAGCGGCGCCCGTGCATCCGGACGATGCCGCGCTCGATCTCGACGGCGCGGCGGTACTCGATCAGCTGCTCGCAGACGGCCCAGCACAACACCTCGAAGGGCTCGGGGCGGCGCGGCACCCGCAGCTGGGGCCGCGAGCGCACCGAGGCGCCGATCAGCGGGTCGTGGCGAAAGGCGTCGTAGAACGGGCGCAGGTCGTCGTCCACGCCGGTCGCAAAGCGCATGCGCACGATCGCCTCCTCGGCGACGGCGCGCTCCCCTGCCCTCGCGGCGAACAGGAGATCCCCGTCCGCGCGCTGCCCCACGCGCACGATCACGGGCTCCCCCTCGACGTGCAGCAGGCGCTCGAGCATCCCGTCTCGGCTCCTGGCGACACCGTCCATGCCGGCGCGCGGCAGGCGCACGGGCCAGGCCGGGCGAACGTCCCGGCGAACCTCGATCACGGCTTGCGGTTCAGCAGGTGCACGTCCACGAGGAAGGAGCGGCTCGCGGCGACGTCAAGCCCCCGTGAGCGCCGCTTGCGTGAGGCCTTGGTCCCGGCCCGGCGCGCCCGGCGATGCGCCACCACGACCGCCGTGGCGGCTCCCACGGCGAAGGAGCCCGCGGCGACGACCGCCTGCGAGCGGACGACCTGGGCCGGAGAGCGCGGTGCCGGCAGCGGGCGTGCGTCGGTCACGAGGACGGCCTGAACCTCCTCGATCTCGATGAGCTGCGATCCGTGCGGCGCGGACTGCTCCATCCGGGGGAGGCTACCGCGCGATCAGGACGCGGGGGCGGTGGTCTCGCGGGTGGGGGTCCACACCTTGGCGTCCGCCGGGTAGGCCGGCTCGGCGCCGGGCTCCAGCAGTCGCTCGTACATGCGGTAGCGCTTGACGACCTGCCCGCCCATCGCCTCCATGCCACGGTTCATCGCGATGTTCGTCTCGAGGATCCAGCCCATCTCACCGCCGCGGACCGGCCCGATCTCGGCCATGTCGAAGTGCTCGATGTAGAGCTGCGCCGCGACGCCCGTGTGCTGGTACTCGGGCTTGACGCCGAGGAACCCGACGCGGCAGCGATCGATGATCCTGCGCCGGCGCAGGAAGTGCCACCAGCCGAACGGCAGCAGGCGGCCCTTCATCTTGGCGAGGACCTGATTGATGTCCGGCACCGTGATCGCGAGCCCGACCGGCTCACCGGTGTCGATCCGCTCGGAGATCATGAACCACTGCGGGTCGAAGACGAGCTGGAGCTCCTGCGCGTAGGCGTCGAGGTCGGCCTTGTCGTAGGGCACGAAGCCCCAGTTCCCGGCCCACGCCTGGTTGTAGATGTCCGCGAAGAGGTCCATGTCCTTGCGCAGGCCGCGACGGCGCATGTGCCTCAGGCGGATCCCGTGCTCGGGCTCGCACTTCTCGGCCAGCTCGGTGATCACGGGCAGCACGTTCGCGCGGTCGGAGATCATGAGCTTCCACATCAGGACGTCCATCGCCTTGTCCAGCCCCGCCCGCTCACACAGCTCGCGGTAGTAGGGCGGGTGCCAGGGCTGGCGGATCATCGCGTCGAGCTCGTGGCCCTCGATGACGATGCCGCTCTCGTCGTTGACCGTGAAGTCCATCGGGCCGACCATGCGGTCGCGCTCGCGCTCGCGGTTCCAGGCCTCGGCGGCGGCCAGCAGTGCGTCGGCCGCCTCCTGGTCGTTCTCACACTCGAAGAAGCCCCACATGCCCCAGCGGGCATCATGGAATTCGTTGTAGGCGTGGTCGATGTGGGCGCTGATCCGCCCGACCACGCGGCCGTCGCGGCGGGCCAGGAAGAGCTGTGCCTCGCCATGCTTGAAAAAGGCGTTGAAGCGCGGGCTGAGGAACAGCCGGCGCTCGATCTTCAGCGGGGGCGTCCACTGGGGCGAGGTAGCATGCAGCCGGAACGGGAGCTCGATGAACTCCTTTCTGTCCCGGCCCGTCCGAACGGGCTCGACCGTCAGCGCCACGGCGGCGCACCCTACATGCCCGAGACCCGCATCGACGTCTTCGAGAAGGCCCGCACGCACGACCGGCTCGAGCAGCTTCGCGCCGCCCGCGAAGCGGACGTGC
Organism: uncultured Actinomycetes bacterium; assembly: GCA_963805615.1. Lineage (GTDB taxonomy): Bacteria > Actinomycetota > Thermoleophilia > Solirubrobacterales > Solirubrobacteraceae > F1-60-MAGs163. The sequence continues at coordinate 433,387 of CAWDUW010000001.1, forward strand.
TGCCCTACTTCCGCACGCTCGACGGGCCGGCACGCCCCGTCGTGATCATGGAGGGCGCCGAGCGGATCATGCTCGGGTCCAACAACTACCTCGGCCTGACCGCCGACGAGCGGGTCGTCCAGGGGGCGCAGGACGCGCTCATGAAGTACGGGACCGGCCTCACCGGGTCACGGCTGCTCAATGGCACGATCCCACTGCATCTCGACCTGGAGCGCGAGATCGCCGAGTGGATGGGCACGGACGACGCGATCGTCTACACGACCGGGCACCAGGCGAACCTCGGAGCCCTCGGCACGATTCTCGGGCCTGGCGACACCGTCGTGGCCGACTCCGGTGATCACGCCTCGATCCTCGACGGCTGCCTGCTCTCCCGGGCCAAGCTGCGCGCCTTCCGACACAACCGGCTGGACCGGCTCGAGCGGACGCTCGAGCGGGCGAGCGGGGACGGCGGCGGCGTGCTCGTCGTCGTCGACGGCGTCTTCTCGATGGAGGGCGACCTCGCGCCACTGCCCGAGATCAGTGATCTGAGCGAGCGCTTCGGCGCGCGCCTGATGGTCGACGAGGCCCACGGCGCCGGCGTGCTCGGGCGTCGCGGGGCAGGCACCGCGGAGCTGCTGGGCCTGGAGGACCGCGTCGACCTGCGGGTCGGCACGTTCAGCAAGTCGCTGGCCGCCTGCGGAGGCTTCGTCGCCGGCCCGGCGGACGTCATCGACTTCCTGCGCGTCCAGTCACGCGCCTATCTCTTCACCGCGTCCGGCGTTCCGGCAGCCGTGGGCGCCGCACTCGCCGCGCTCCGCGTCCTGCGCTCGGACGAGGGCACAGGCCTGCTGACGGCGGTGCTGGACAACGCCTGGGCCTTGCGTGACGGACTCGAGGATCTCGGCTTCGCCGTCGTCCGCCCGCAGAAGCTGCTGTCCCCCACGGCCCAGCTCGACGCTCCGGGCGTCCGCGACGGAGCGATCGTCACGCCGATCGTCCCGGTCCTCGTCGGCGACGACTGGAAGGCCGTCCTCCTGTGGCGCGCGTTGTTCGACGCCGGCGTCTTCGTGAACACCGCGCTGCATCCCGCCGTGCCGCCCAGCGGCGCGCTGCTGCGCACGAGCGTCATGGCCACGCACGACCGCGCCACGATCGACCGCGCGCTGGGCGCATTCGCCGACGTGAAACGCACGTTCGAAGCCGAGCACGGCCCGCTTCCGGGCCCCGGCGACCTGCACTGACCACCCTTCGCCAGGGTGGAAAAGGACCTCTGGCGAACCTTCCACGCCGAATACGAAACGCACGCTCCGAGCGGCGATTCCGTTGACGAGGCGTTGACCTCCCGGTCACCACTTTCGTAGGTTGCCGACTGCGCCGGTGAGGCGCTCGGGGAGGGAGTCGGGAAGCGTCTCGGTGGCCAGGTCGGACATCGCCGCCAGAGTCGCCGTAGCGTCGTCCCCTCGGTGGGAAACCCGAGTCGCAGGCCTCACGCGGCATCACAGTCCATAGATCGAGGAGCCGCCCCGCGCCGGGGCGGAGGGAGAACCGATGACGCACACAGCGAGGATGTCCTCCGCGCCGCAGCACCTGCAGGCGCTCGAACGCGCAAACGCCGTGCGGCTCGCCCGCGCAGCGCTGAAGCGCGCGGTCGCCGCCGGGGAGATCTGCGTCGCCGACATCATTCTCGATGCGCCGTGGGAGGCCGAGTCGATGACCGTGGCCGACCTGCTGACGAGCCAGCGCCGCTGGGGCCACACCCGGTGCCGCAGGTTCCTGCAGTCGATCCCGCTGTCAGAGACGAAGACGGTCGGGTCGATGACCGAGCGCCAGCGGCACGCCGCCGCCGCACTGCTCGGCACGCAGTCGGGCGCAGACGCGCCTGTGCCGGTCCGGGCGCTGGCCGCCGCGGCCGCCTGAGGGGAGGTCTGCCGGGCTCCGGGGGCCGGGCCCCCGGAGCTCACGCAGGGGCGCAGATCTCGAGGATGTGCCCGTCGGGGTCGCGCAGGTAGACCGAAGCGAGCCCGCCGCGCTCGAAGACCTCGGTCGTCGGCACGTCACGGCCGCGGAGATAGTCGCGCCAGGCGGCGACCTCCTCGGGCGAAGCGACGGCCAGCGCCAGATGATGGGTCGCGCCGGTTCCCTGCGTGCCCGCGGCCATCTGCGGGTACTCCAGGAACGAGATCAGGGTGCCGGGCGCACCGCTCGTGTCGGCGGAGAACCAGAAGTGCCGCGCGCCGGGATCGTCGTCGTTGGAGCCCTCGCGCCACAGCGCGAGGCCCAGCACGTCGCGATAGAACGTCGTGGTCCGCTGCAGGTCCGCGCTGATCAGCGTCGCGTGGTGCAAGCCCGTGATCCGCATGCGCGGCGCTGCCGGCGCCGCGGGCCGTTCCGGTGGCCCGGCGAGGCCGGCGAGGTCGTCCTGTGGTTCATCGGTCACAGGGTGAATGCAACACGATCGGGCGGCGTGCCGTCACGCCCGCCAGCTCGCGCCGCCCGACCGGCGGCGGAAGACCTCGCGCAGCGCCTGCAGCGTGAGCAGGAAGACCACGGCCGTGAGGACGATCACGACGGCCTTGGGCGGGCGGACGAAGGCGGCCACCGGAACCGCCACGACGAGTGCCGCGATGGCCGCCAGCAGCGCCGAGTGCGAGCGGTACCCGCTGAGGTGCTCTCGCAGCGCCAGCTCGCCGGTCGCCAGCACGACGAGGATGAGGCCGAAGGCGACGAGCACCACGCGCGGCCCGCCGCCGAGGAACGCGACGGCGAGCACGATCATTCCGACGAGGATGCTGAGCTCGGTGAGCGGCACCGGATGCCACGGCGGGCGCGGAGCATCGTCGAGCCGCGCCCGGTGCCCCGGATCGCGCCGCCGCGGCGGCGCAGCTGCGCGCTCCCCCTCATCCGGGCGTGCCCGCTCGACCGGCGCGGAGATGACCCCCCGCTTGCGGCTGCGTCGTCCCATCAGGCTGTCAGGTGGCTAACGGGCAGCCCGAGGAGAGCTTGACCTGCCACCAGCCCATGAACATGCCGACGAGGCCGACACGAGGGCGCACGTGCCAGACGCCGCAGCCGCTCTCGCCGAGCTCGCGGCGGCTGATCCGCACGTGCCGGTGGTCTCCGGGGGCGAGCAGCATCCGCTCGAGCCGCACGCGGGCGTCCTCGCGGCGGCGCTCACGCTCCTCCAGCAACGCCCGGGCCTCGGCCACACGGGCGACGAGCGCATCGCGCAGCCGTTCGAGCTCCCCGAGGGTGAGGACGCGGGGACCGCGCAGGACCGGCACCGCAGTGTCCACCCCGCCGTCGGGCATCGAGTCCACGACGGCGCAGGAGAGGCGATGCTCCAGGCGCATGATCTGCTCACGGAGCAGGCGGCGCGCCGCGGCCTCGTCGGTCGTGGTGGCGCGAACGTCCGCGGCAACTTCCCGCGTGGTGACATCGAGCACGGTCATGACGCCTCTCTCTCCTGCGCGGAGTCTACCCCGCCAGACCGGCGGCGAGCGACTCCTGGCACGTCCACAGCGCCTCCTCCACGTGGATCGACGGCACTCCGGGGATTCGCACGGCGACCAGCCGCAGGCGCCCGTCACGCCGGTCCGGCTGCGCCTCCGGAGCCAGCTCGCCGAAGAGCTCCGCGAGCGGCCGGGCATCATCGGCGAGCACGATCTGGCCGGCTCGCAGCGGTCGCGCGCCGTCGCCCTCCCCCAGGCGCTCGCCGGCGTCCGCCGGCCGCAGCCCCGGGAGCCCCGTCACGGCCGCCGCGGCGAACGCGTTGACCGGGACGCCCGTGTCCAGCAGCGCGAGCAGCAGGGCGTCGGCGAGCGGCCCGCGGCTGCGATGGCCGCCCTCGACGAGCCGGGCGAGCGCGGCCTCCTCGACGGGCGTCCGCGTGGCGTCGGGATCCATGCCGATGTGCCGGAAGAAGACGCGGTAGGCCGCGGGAACGGGCTGGCGCCGCAGCGCGACGGCGCGCCCGCCGCGCATCCGCGAGGCGAGCACCGCGAGCCGCTCGCGGCTGCCCGCATCGGTCGACCGGCCCACGGGCGCATCGACCTCGCACGACAGCACCTGCAGCTCGGGGAACTCGGCGCTCAGCGTCGCGGCGACGAGGCCCGGCTCGATGCGCGCGTCCTCGCTCACGCGCCGCCCGCCGTCGCCTCGCCCGTGCGCGCCGCCGCCGCGACGAGCTCCCGCAGGCGCGCCGTGAGCGTCACGGCGTCGAGCTCGCCGACCGTCGTGCCCTGAACGTGACCCCCGGGCAGCAGGTAGGTGATCTGAGGGCACACCGCGACGCCGTAGAGGTTGCCCAGGACCGCGTCCCGGTCGTAGGCGACCGGAAAGCCCCAGGCGTGGCTCCGGACCACGTCCGCCAGCTTGGCGCGGTCCCCCCGCAGCGCCACCGCCGCGACCTTCAGGCCCGGAACGGCGCGCGCCGCCCGGGCGAGCGTGTCGAGCTCGTCCACGCAGCGCGCGCGCCCCGGAACGAAGAACGCGAGCGCCGCAGGATGGCCGCGCACGAGGTCGCACGAGGTCAGAATGCCCGGCCCGCGCACCTGGCACGCCGGCCGGTCCCCCGCCGCGCCCTGGCCGGCACGCGTGGCGACGTTCACGTCGCCCTTCACCGCCGACACGGCGAGCGGCGCGGCGAAGGGCGGCATCGGCTCGCCGACGACGGGGCCGCTCGACGAGCCGCCCGGCGTGCTGAGCGTGTTCAGCGCGACGACGATGAGCAGCCCCAGCGCCGCGATCATCGCGATGGTCCTCGGCAGCCGTGAGTTGAGCGCCTGCCCGCCCCGCGGGCCGCCCCCGTTCACGACGTGGCCTGAGCCTGGGCCGCCGAGCGGCGGCGGCGCAGCCGCGCGCCACCGGGCACCAGGGCGCCGCGCTCGGACAGCACGAGCACGGCGGGGAGCACGACCAGCACACCGATGAGCGCGACCGCGAGGTCGATCACGGTCACCGCCCCGAAGTCCCGCAGCATGCGGATGTCCGACAGGACGAGCACGCCGAAGCCGGCGATCGCGGTGGTTCCGGAGGCGAGCACCGCGGCGCCGGTCGAGCGGTAGGTCGCGGCGAGCGCCGCCGGAACGTCGAGCCCGGAGGCTCGCTCGGAGCGGAAGCGCTCGCTCAGGAGGACGCTGAACTCCGTCGCGATCGCGATCACCAGCGCCGAGAGCATGATCGAGAGCGGGTTGAGCGGGATGCGGACCAGGAAGACCACGAAGGCCGACCAGCCGGTCGCGAGCGCGATGGGAATGAGCGGCACGAGCGCGCGCCGGACGCTGCGCAGCGCCGCCAGCAGCACCACGGCGACCGCGAGCAGACCGGCGAGCAGGGTCGCCAGCCGGCGCCACGGCGACGCGATGCGGTCGTTCGCCTCGGCGGCGAGGACCGGCAGCCCGGCCAGGCGCGCGGTCACGCCCGCCGGCGGGTCGAGCTCCCGCCGCATCGTCTTCAGCACGTCGAACTGACGCTCGAGCGGCATGAGCTTCAGGCCGAACGCGAGCGTCGCGGTACGCCGGTCGGGGGTGATCACGCTCTGCGAGAAATAGGCGGGGACGGCGTCGAGCAGCGCGTCCACCCGGGCTTTGGAGGAGACCGATGCCTTCGTCGTGAAGAGATCGGGCAGCGAAAACGCCGGGCAGATGTCCGAGCCGCCGCAGCCGCGGCGCGAATCGAAGTGCAGGCGCTTGAGGATCCGCGCCTGGTAGCTCGTCATCCAGGCGACCACGGCCGGGTCGGTCACGCTGCGGCCCTCGACGAGGACGTTGACCTCGCCGCCCACACCGCTGATCTGCTGCAGCCCGCGCAGATCCTGGAGCGCCGTCAGGTTCTGCGGCACGAGCTTCTGCACGTCGGACTCCACGCGAGTCCAGGTCTGCAGCCCCCAGCCGGCGACCGCCACCAGCGCGGCGATCCCGAGCACGCGACCCGGATGCGCCACGGCGGCGCCCAGCGTGCGGTGGCCCCATCCGCGGGTAACCCTCCCGGCGCCGCCCCACAGGCGTGTGGCGCGCACGATCTCCCCCGCTCCGCGCCAGGCCGCTGCGACCCCGTCGGCGGCCCGCGAGGCGCGCGGGCGGCCGGGGGCGCTCTCCGGCCGCAGCCGCTCCGGCCACGCCTGCGCAGCGACGCCGAGCGTCAGCGCGGAGAGCAGCGCCAGGACGATGCCGACGACGAGCAGGAGCCCGAAGCCCCGGACCATCGGCACCGGGGAGAGCGCGAGCACGAGGAAGCCGGCGGCGGTGGCGCAGGCGGCGATCACCACGGTCGGGGCACCCTGCCGTGCCACACGCCCGACAGCCTCCGCCAGCGGCAGGTCGCCGTGTTCCTGCAGCCGGGACTGCACCTGGATCGCGTAGTCCACGGCAAGGCCGATCAGCACCGGGATGACGGCGATCGACGCCATCGTGAGCGGGATGCCGAGCACGGACATCGCCCCGAACGTCACAGCCGTCGCGCACAGCGCCACGAGCAGCGGGAGCAGCCGCATCCGCGCACGGAAGACGAGCAGCAGGGTCAGCGCCATCACAAGCACCGCGCCGAGCAGCAGGATCAGCGTCGAGCGGGAGATCGAGTGCGACAGCTGCTCGATGACCACCGGGGCGCCGGTGACCGCGTAGTCGCCCTGGGAGAGCCGCCAGTCCTTCATCCGCGTCGCGGCCTGGATGTTCGCGATCGCGGTCTTGCGCTCGCTCTCGCTGAGCCCGTCACGCAGTCGCACCTGCACGAGTGCGCCGTCCTTGCCCGGGAAGATCGACGCGAACCGCGCCTTCGGGATGTAGCCGGGCCGGCGGCTGTCGAAGACCAGGCGCGAGATGAACTTGGGGTCGTTGAGACTCGGGGCCGAGGTGATGCCGTAGCGGACCGCCAGAGACAGGACGTCCTTGTAGAACTTCGCGGTGACGAGCTGCCTGGCCTGATCGGCGTAGGCCTGCGCGGCCGCGACGCCTGAGCCGCGCGCCCGGGCCAGCTTGTAGGCGGCCTTCGATGCGCGCTCGGCGTCGCGCTGCTGGGTGGCGCCGGCGGCGGCGAACTGGTCGGAGAGCTGACTGACCGCGGTGTTGAGGAACGTCCCCGGGCCGAAGACGACCTTCGCCGGCTTCGTGGCGGCGAGCCGGGCGCACGGGCCCGACGGGCCGCCGCGGGGCGTGCGGCCCGCCGGGACGTTGCCCGAGAGGCAGCCCTCGAGCCCGAGCACCTGACTGAGGTCGTCGGTCAGCACGACCTGCGTGACGGGCTCGCGCACGACGACGTAGACGGCGTCGTCGCCGAAGCTCCTGTGCAGGTCCCGCGTGGCGGAGTAGCCGGGCGTCGAGTGGCCGACGAGCGTGTCGGTGTCGGCGCTCGGCTCGAGCCGCAGCGCAAGCACCGCGCAGACGGCGGCAAGCACGAGCACGGTCGCGGCGACCGCGACGGGCCGCCGCGCGGCCAGGCCCATGAGACCAGCGAGCAGCCGCGTCAGCATCGGTGGGAACGGTACCGGCGCGCCGCATCCCGGCGCGCCACCGCACGCGTGTGGCGGCTCATGCCGAGGCGGGGGCTACGGCGCGCCGAACAGCGGCTTCGGCGGGTTGACCCCGGGCCCGAGCTGCGGGAACTGCGTGAAGCCGTTGCCGGCGTTCGTCTTGCCCTGCTGCGGGCAGCTGGGCGCCGGCACGGCGGCGGGGTTGTTGCCGAAGCCGTAGCGCAGGATCCGCTGCGTCGTCTGCGCGCCGAGGGTCGTCGCGGTGCTGGGAGCGAGCTCCGGAGAGGGACCGGACGAGCAGCCCTTCGTGTTGTAGACCGGGACGTTCGCGCCCGGCAGACCATTGATCAGCGCCCGCGGGAAGTCGTACGGCGCGTTGCGGTTCGACTTGACGCGTGTCGGGTACGGCGCGAACGCCTCGGGGCTGAGCGGGGTCATCGTGCGCACGACGTTCACGTTCGACCCGTTGGACGCGCTCTTCGAGTTCGTCGCGGCCACGATGTTCGCGAAGAACGAGGTCAGCTCGCCGGGGTAGGCGCCGATGTACTGGACCAGCGGGTTCAGCTGGCTCAGCACCGGGTCGAGGGCGCCGAAGAACGGCGTCGCGTCCTTGAGGAAGCTGTTGATCGCGGGCAGGCCCTTGACGCTCGCGTCCTGCGCCGGCCCGAGCGCCGTCATGAGGTTGCTGAGTTCCGGCGCGAAGCCGTCGAGCGCCTGCATCGTCGGGCCGAACTCGGCGGCGACCGGCTTCAGCTCGTTGATCAGCGGGTTCGTCGTGTTGGCGAACTCCTCCGTGCGCGCGAGCAGCAGCCGCGACTCGCGCTCGAAGGTCGGGAACGCGACGAACGTCTGCGCGAGCTGCTGGTTGCGCGCGGCTGTCGTGGCGAAGACGCGGTTCGTGTTCGTGATCAGGCCGCGCAGCTGATCGCTGCGGACGCCGAGCGCGTTGAACACCTTGCCGGTGTTGCTCACGAGCTGGCTGAGGTCACTCTCGTTCGCGTTGAGCACGGTCGTGAGCCGGGTCGCCTGATCCACGAGCGGCGGCAGCTGCGCGAAGAAGTCGTTGATGTCCTGGCCGCGCCCGGCCGAGGCGACCGCGAGCTCCTGCTGCCAGACGCCGAACGCGGCGCGCGTGCGCGCGTCGAAGGTCTGGACGATCTCGTCAAGCTCGACGGTCGGCTGGATGTTGCCGACCGGCAGCTTCCCGCCGTCCGGCACGGCCGGGCTCTGCGGATCACCCGGTGTGATCTCGACGTACGTCTCACCGAGCAGCGTCTTCTGCCGCAGCATGACGCGCGAGTCCTGCGTGATCGGCGCGTACTTCGCGTCCACCTGGACGACGACGTCGGAGACGCCGGTCTTCGGGTTGGCCGTGATCCGCTTGACGCGGCCCACCGGCACACCGGAGATCCGCACGTCGGCCTCCTGCGCAAGCTGGCCCGCCTCGCGGAAGGGGATCGTGTAGCGGTAGCCCTTGGCGCGCAGCGGGGTCGAGCCGCCGAAGGCGACCCAGAGGAAGAGCAGCAGCCCGAAGCACGACAGCGCGAAGAGCACCATCACGAGGATGCGACCGAGGCTCGGGGCGACTTTCTGCACGTTCGTCCTCCCCTACCGGCCCGCCGCCGGTGCCGAGGTCCCGCCCGTGGTGGACGACGTCCTGGCGGTCACGGCCGCCGGCTTCTCGCCGAGGGCCTTGAGCGTCGCGGCCTGGATCGGATCGCCCTGGGCTGCTCCCTGCTTGAGGATCGATGTCGCCCGTGCCGTGCCGGCGGCCGCGGCCTTCGCGCCACAGACCGACTGGAAGGACGGGGCGTTGAGCAGCGTGACGAGCGTGCCGAGGATCGCGTTCGCCTTGCCGACGGCCTCGAACACCCGCAGTGAGTCACACGAGCCGAGCAGCACGCCGCGCCGCGTCAGGCCGTTCGCGTCCTGCGAGCTGAGCATCGAGGCGGCCATGTGGTTGGACCATGCCAGCCAGTAGAGGTAGCCCTCCTGCTTCCCGGGCGGGTTGTACGCGAGCCCGTTGAAGAGCTGGTTCAGGACCTCGAAGCTGTCGGCGAGCTGGGGCTGGACGTCTGCGAGGTCGGCCGCGGCGGGGCGCAGGGCGGCGGCCGTCGGCTGCGCCGTCACCGTGAACGGGCCGATCTGATTCTCGATCGCCGGCTTGGTCTCCTTCGCGAAGCTCTGGAACGCCTCGAGCGCCGGGGCCAGGCCCTCCGCGGCCGGCTGCAGCTTGGCGAGTGCCGGGCCGAGGACGGTGGTCAGGTCGTCCGACTTCACCAGCGCGTCGTTCGTCGCCGTCAGCGCAGCCGGAAGCTCGCGGATCGTGGCGCGCAGGCCCGCCTCGGTGTTCGCGAACGAGCGGAAGACGGCGTTCGACGAGTCGACGAACTCCGCGAGCTGCGTGTCCTTGTCGCCGAGCGCGTTGGCGAGCAGCCGGAAGTTGTGGATCGCATGCGAGATGTGGCGCTGGCGCGCGACGAGCAGCCGCGTGATCCGGGTGACGTAGCGCGCCGTCGGATCGAAGCGCTTCAGGGTCGCCGAGAGGTTCGCCGCATTCCCCTTGAGGCCCTGGCCCGCGCCGCCGACGAGCAGTTGGATGTAATTGCGGGTTTCGGTGTCGAGGCCGGCCAGAAACTGGTCAGGGTCGACGGCCGGAAGCGTTTGCGAGATCGGGACGGTGCCGCCCGCGGGCAGCACCCCGGCGCTCTTGTTGCCCGGGTCCATCTCGATCGTCATGTCGTCCAGGCCGGTCTTCGGGCGCGACAGGATCGTCGCGTCCTTGTAGATCGGCGTGTACTTGCGCTTGATCTTCATCGCGATCAGGGCGCGGCCGTCCTTCAGCGTGACCTTGCCGATCTCGCCGACGCTGACGCCGGCGATCATCACGACCTGGCCCTGACCTGCCGTGAACGCCTTCGCCGTCGCCATCTGCGCCTGGTAGTCCACGAAGTCGCTGCCGACGAGCGGGACCCACGACGGGGCGTAGAAGCGCTGGTTGGACAGGATGTACCCGCCGACGAGCACGGCGATGACCGCGATCGCGATGATCGCGAGGAAGTCGCGCAGGTGCTTGCGGATCGTGCGTCTCATGCCGGCATCACTTGACCGCGTCCGATGGTCCGACCGGCGTGTTCGCAAAGTCCGGGAGTGCCTGCTTGTAGCACGGCTGGTCCAGCTTCTGCGGCGGGAGTGTGGCGCCGGGCCATGCCGGCTTCGTCCCCTCCGGCGTCCCGACGGAGTTGCCGTAGAGGTCCTGCTTGCCGGTGAGCGTGCCGCCGCTGAGCTTCACCGGCGTCGCGCCGCCGCCCGCCTGCGTGCGGATGTAGCGACCGTTGCCGTCGAGGTTCTGGCCCTCCCCGGCCTGCCCGGTGACCGCGTACCAGAACTCCTGGTAGTTGGGCTTGCCCGAGGAGAACTTGCCGTCGTCGAGCTTCACGTCGCCGGTCGGGAGGATCACGTCGCTGAAGCAGCGGGCGAGCAGGCCGCCCTGCTTCAGCAGCGACGTCGTCCCGACGGTGACCTCGGCGAGGCTCGCCGTCGCCGGCTGGAGGTTGTCGAGAAGGCCGCCGAGCTGCTCCTGCGAGACGAGCTTGCGGGTCGGCGGGATCCACGGCGTGACCGCGTCGATCGTGGGCTGCGTCTGCGCGATGCCGGGAACGAGCGCCAGCGAGAACGCGCGCACGTGCGGCAGCGCCGCGTTCAGCGAGCCGAGTGAGACATAGGCCTGCTTGACCGTCGGGCCGAGTTCGCGGACCGTCGCGCTCAGCGAGGTCTGCTCGGATGCCAGCGCCGCCATCGTGGTGTTGAAGTTCTCGACGAGCTCGCCGAGCTGCCGCTCGCGCGGGGCGAGCTTGCGGCCCACGTTGGCGAAGCCGCGCACGAGCCCGGTGAGGTCGCCGGGCTCCTCGCCCTGGAGCGCGGTCTGAACGATCGCGGAGTCCCGCAGCGCCGGCACGCCGTGGACGATCGCCGAGTTCAGCGCCTGGGCGGCGGTGAGGCCCTTCGTGTAGACCGGCTGGTCGGCGTTCTCGGCTGCGGTCGGCTTGGCCGTCAGCGACGTGCCGAACTCCTGGAGCGTCGTCTGGAGGCTCTGGCGCGTGTCCTGCTGGAGCGCCGTGAGGAGCTGGTCGAACTGGACAGGCGTCGCCGTCTGGGCGACCGGGATCGTGTCACCGTCGGAGATCGTCGGCGCGGACGGCGTCCCCGGCTCCAGGTCCACGAAGAAGTTGCCCTCGAGGAAGATGCGCGGCCGGATCTTCAGCTCCGCGTCCTTGTGGATCGGCAGGCCGGTGTTCTGCATCTCCATCGTGATCACGGCGTTGTTCGTTCCGGCCTGGCCCTCGATCTTCTTGACGGTGCCGACGTTGACGCCCGCGATGCGAACCGGGGAGTTCAGGCGGATCGAGTTGGCCGACGGGAAGACGGCCTTGAACTCGAACCCGCGCGAGAACGGCAGGTCCTTGGTGAACCCGAAGTAGGAGATGAGGACGACGCCGAGGAGCACGAGCAGCCCGACGGTCACCGGGTTGCGCCCAGTGCGGTGCTTGCGCAGGGTGCGCGGGCGATCGCTCTTGGGTGTCCGGCCGAATGCCATCACGGCACCGTGCTGTCGTGGAGGGTGGTCGGAGCCATGCCGGGGACGTTGCCGATGACCGTCTTGCCGGCGATGAACTTCTCGTTCGCGGCCTCGCACATCTTCGGCTGGCCGGGCGCCGCGGTGTACGGGTACGGGTTCGAGTGCAGGAAGTTCGACGCGTCGTAGCCGGGACCGGAGGGGCCGTTGGCCGGGGCCGATGACGGGCTGCCCTCGTTGTTCGGAGCGAGCAGCGTGTTGTCGATGTCCGGCTGGTTCGGCACGGGCTGGCCGCCCGGGGCCGCGACGACGGAGACGCGCAGCGTCTGGCCGTTCGTGCCGCCCTCGCTGAGCGTGCTCGCGAGATTGCGGAACCACAGGCCGACGTAGTTGCACGAGACCTGCGCCGGCGTGACGAACGACACCAGCGGGTTCAGGATGCCGACGGTCGACGTCAGGTCGGCCACGCCGAGCTTCACGAGCGGGTCGGTGCTGAACTTCCTCAGCGCGGTGAACGTCGTCGTCAGGCGGGCGTTGAACGCCGGCGACTGCTCGAGCGCCGGCGTGCCGACGCGAACGGCCTGGGCGAGGTCCGGGGATGCGTCCGCCAGCGCCTTGAAGCCGGGCTGGAAGGCGGTGAAGAGCTCGGCGCTGTTGGCGAGGAACGGCTGGATCACCGGCAGGGCCTGGATCCCGACCTTCAGCGTCGGCGGACCCTCGCTGATCGTGTCCTGGATCGACGGGTAGGCGACGTTCGCGAGCGCGCTGAACGTCTGGTCGAGATGGATGAACATCTCGCCCTGGACGTCGGCGATCGGGGCCACGGCGGCGGCGCTCGTGTTGAGGCCCTCCCAGAACCCGTGCAGGTCGGTCTTGGCGCTCGCGAGGTTCCGCATCACGGGCGTGAGCTGCGTCAGCAGCGGGTTGAGGTCGCGGATCGTGAAGTTGAGGTCCGCGCCGCGGCCGGCGAAGCCCGCGCCGAAGGACGTCAGGTTGCCCTGGATACCGCGGCGCGTGCGCTCGTCGAACATGTCGAAGAACTGGTCGAGCTCGACCGGCTCGGGAAGCGCCTGCTTGAGCGGGATCGTCGAGTTGGCCGCGAGCTCCTGGTTCGACGTGCCGCGTGTGAGCTGGACGTATTTCAGGCCGAGCGCGGACCGGGGCCGGATCTTCACGAGCGTGTCCGCGGGCAGCGGCTTGACGACCGTCTGGAGCTTGAGGCACAGGACCGCGATGACCTTGCCGCTCGACTGCGTCTGCGGATCGATGCAGGACACGGTGCCGACGCGGGTTCCGCCGAGACGCACGTCGTTGCCCTTGACCAGTCCGGCGGCGTTCGGCACCTGGACCTTGAGGTCGTAGGTCGGCACGAACGGCAGGCCGGAGTTCGCGTTGTACGCGAGGTAGACCGCCACGATGACCACGAGCACGGTCACCGCCCCGATGAGCACCGGGTTGGCCGCGATCGAGCCTGCTCCGCCGCGCCTTCTCATTGACCCAGGAGGTAGTCGAGGAGGGACTGGGCGGCCTTCGGGTCCGCCGCCGCCGCGCGCTTCGCGGGCGGAGCGGTCGTCGCTGCGCCGGCGCCGCGCTTCACGCCCGTGTCACCCGGCAGCAGCGCGCCCGGAAGCTTGATCGCGCGCTTGACGGCGCGCGCGGTGATCGCGTCGGCCACGGCCTGGCGCTGCGCGGTGCCCGCCGCCGTGCTCGTCGGCGTGCCGCCGCTGGTCGGGAGCGCCGGCGTCGTGACGGCCCCGAAGTCCTTGCGGAAGTTGGCGGTGCAGCTGAGCTGGTTCTCCGTCGCGTACGTCGTGCACGTGGTCAGCACGAGCCGTGCGCGCACGTAGTGCCCGTACTGGTCGTACCCGTTCGTCGCGCCGCCGAGCCGGAAGATGACGCTGAGGAGGTTGTTGATCCCGCCCTCGTATCGCAGCGAGCGCAGCAGCTGTGAGAGGTTCGTCGAGAGCGGCTTGGCCTGGCTCGCCAGCGAGCCGAGGTCCTTCACGAACGGCAGCGACTGCTCGAGCGCGGGGCCGGCGGTGTCGGTGCTGTCGCCGAGCGTCGTGAGCGCCTTCGAGCCGCCCGCGGCGAACTGCGGCGTCCCCGTCACGAAGGTGTTGATGTCGGTGGCCGCGCCGCCGAGCGCCTGGGCGGTGGGGAGCAGCGCGGACGAGAAGTCGCCGAGGCTGTTCATCGTCGGTACGAGCTCACGCAGGAACTGCGGCAGCAGGCGGAAGTTCTCCTCGAGCGCCGCGCTGCGCGACGCCGTCGCGCTCGCGGTCTTGGCCGACGCGTTGATGAAGCCCTTGATGTGCTCCCGCTCGCGGGCGAGCGGCTCGAGCGCGGTGTCACCGTTGACGGCGAGCGCGGCGAGCGTGCGGTTCTGATCGGCGAGGATCTTCAGGACGTTGTCGAACTCGCGCAGTGCCGGATTGGACTTGTGCAGCGCGTCCGAGAGGGCGCGGCCGTTGCCTGCGAGTCCGGTGCCGAACTCGTTGAGGAAGATCGTGAAGCGCTGGCGGAACGGCAGCCGCATGATGTTCTGGATCAGGTCCAGGTCCACCGAGCGCGCTGTGTTGGTCGCCGGCAGCAGATATTGCCCGGACCCCGGGCCCGACTGCACCTGAGCGAGCAGGGGCGGCTGCTGCGAGCCCTTGGGCTTCGGCTGCGTCGGCTCGCACTCGATGTAGCGCTCGCCGATCAGCGACTGCGGGCGGATCGTGCAGAAGGCGTCCTTGCGGAAGTCGTGGTACGAGCTGTTGTCGATGCTCAGGACGACCGCGGCCTTCTTGTCGTCGGTGAGATCGATCGACGAGATGGCGCCGACGACCACACCGCCGATGCGCACGTCCATGCCGGGGATCACGAACGCGGCGTTGTTGAAGATCGCGCGCACCTTGTAGCCACCGCTGTCGCTGCTCGACCCGGTCGCGAAGACGATCAGCGCGATGGCCGCGACCACGACGGCGGCGATGGCGATCAGGCGCTTCATTGACCCGGGGGCACGATCGCGGGATCGCAGTCGAGGTTTCCGCCGGTGCTCCGCCACGGCGCGCTGCCGTCCGACGGCGCCTGCGAGGCGCCGCCCGGGCAGCGGGCGACCGCGGTCGGGTTCGTCGGCACGCCGGGCACCCGCTGGGCCGGCGTCACCGGTGTCAGCTGGTTCGTGCCCTGGTCGTAGCTGAAGGAGTTGAACAGCGGGCCGATGCGTGCGTAATGGCCGTTCGCGTCGTAGTTGGCGGCGCTCTGGCCGAAATCGCGGAACCAGCCGATCGTGTCCGGCGCGTAGGGGCGGATGAACGCGAGGTCCGGAACGCCCTTGTTGAGCGCCTTGATGGACGCCGGGAACGTGCTGGCGGCCTGCGTGGCGAGCGCGGGCGAGGCGTTCAGCAGATCGGTGAAGTCGTTGTTCGGGCCCGGCTGTTTCAGCAGCGTGGCGAGCTGACCGACCGTCGGCTTGGCCTCGACCAGGAGCGGGCGCAGCGTCGCGAGGAACGGCGCCAGGTTCTTCGAGGCCGGCTTCGACACCGCGACGAGCTTGTCGAGGTCGTCGAACGTCGCGCGCAGGTCCACGAAGGTCGTGCTCGCGCGGCGCAGCGTCTGCGGCAGGTAGTCGAGGGCCTCGGCGAGGCCCGCATTCTCATCCGCGATCGCGCCGAGGCTGGTGTTGGTGTTCGTGACGAGGTCGGTCAGCGTGGGTGCACGCTCGCCGAGTGTGCGGACGACCTGCGAGGTGTCCTTCACGAGCGCGTTGAGCGCGGGCTGGTCGGCCGCGAGCTTCTGGACGACGCCCGTGGTCGCCGCGAGTGACGGAGCGAAGTACTTCGCGATCTGGTTGCCCTGCGCGCCACGTCCGGAGTACCAGTCGCCGAAGCCCTTGATCGTGTCCTGGAGGCCCTTCGCCGTCGCGGGGTTGAACGTGTTGAAGAGCTGGTCGAGGTCGACGACGGTCGTCGTCTTGTCGAGCGGGATGACCGCGTCGTCCTGGAGCTCGGGGTTGCTGTCCGCGCCCGGCGAGAGCGCGACGTAGCGGTTGGCGACGCCCGAGAGCGACGTCGCGCGGATGATCGCGGTGGTTCCGGCGTGGAGCGGGGCGTACGGCTCCTGCACGACGATCGTGATCTGGGCCTGATTGTCGTCGGTCAGCTCGATCTTCTTGACCGATCCGATCCGCCGTCCCCCGATCTGCACGTCGTTGTCGTTGACGAGCTGGCCGGCGGTCTGGAATTCCAGGCGGTAGGTGCGCTCGCCGTTTCCGCCCAGCACCACGAACGCCACGAGGGCGACCGCGAGCGCGAGCAGACCGACGGCGACCGCCCGGGAGGCGGTCATGCGCCGCCTGCCTGTGCGGGACGCGAGTTGGATGTCGTGAAGAGGTGAATCGTTGCGGCTCGGTCGGTCTGCGCGGTCACTCCATGCCGAGCGGGCCCTGGGCCGCGCCAGAAAGGAACTGGCGGACGAAGGCGTTGTCGGAGTTGAACAGTTCCTCCGCCGGGCCCGCCTCAACGATCCGCCCACGCCACAGGACCGCGATGTACTCGGCGACGCGCCGCGCGCTCATGATGTCGTGCGTGATGACGGTGTAGGCGCCGCCGTTCTCCTCGTGAATCTCCTGGATCAGCTCGCACAGAAGCGCTGTGCGGACGGGGTCCAGGCCCGAGTCGGGCTCGTCGAAGAGCACGATGTCGGGGTCCAGCACCAGCGCCCGCGCGAACCCGGCGCGCTTGCGCATGCCGCCGGAGAGCTCGTTGGGGAACTTGTCGCCGGCGGTCGAAAGACCGACCTCTGACAGCCGCCGGCCGACGATCTCGAGGATCTCGTCCTCGCCCTTGTCCGTGTGCTGCCGCAGCGGGAACGCCACGTTGTCGAGCAGGTTCATCGAGCCGAAGAGCGCGCCGTCCTGGAACAGGACGCCGAACTTCTTGCGCATCTCGAACAGCTCGAAGTCGTGCATCGACGGCACGGACTCCCCATGCACGACCACGTCGCCGTCGTCCGGGTAGAGCAGACCCACCATGTGCTTGATGCACACCGACTTGCCCGTCCCCGACGGCCCGAGGATCATCGAGATCTTGCCTTCGGGCAGGCCCATGTTCAGGCCGCGCAGAATCTTGTTGCGACCGAAGGCCTTGTGGACCTGGATGAACTCGACGGCGTCCGGCACGCCGGTCGGGCGGTTGATCCCGGTGTGGAACGCGTACTCGTCGTCGCTGTCGGGATCGGGCTCGCTCACGACCTGCGCACCGCCTGCGGCGGCAGCGGCGGCCGGTGCCGGCGCGCCGGTCGAGGCCGCCACCTCGGCAGCGGCCTGGCGCTCGTCGGCGCGGTGCTCCGCGTCGAGCTTCCCAAGCTGCTCGCGCGTGGGAACGTCGTCGGCCGCCTGGCCGCCCGCCTCATCCATGTAGTCCGATCCGCCCGGTCCCTCAGACACGACTCATCCTCCGATCGGAGCGCGCGGATTCGCGCCCCAGAACACCTGCGTGCCGAGCATCCCGACCAGATGCACGAGCACGATGTTGAGCACCATCGATTTCGCCGTCGCGGTGCCGACGCCCACGGGCCCACCGCTGGCGTTGTAGCCGTAGTAACAGCCGACCAGCACGATCACCGTCGCCATGGCCATGGCTTTGAGCCCGCTGAAGAGGAGATCCGGCGGATTCTGGAATTGCCAGAAGATCAGCGAGTACCCCCCTTGGGAGACCTCGCCGATCTGGACGACCACCGCCAGATAGCTGGCGAAGAAGCCGGCGCCGACTGCCGCGACGTACATGAAGGGGAGCACGATCCAGGCGGCCAGGAGACGGGTCGCGCAGAGGAAGAGCATGGAGTCGAAGCCCATGACCTCGAGCGCGTCGATCTCCTCGGAGATCCGCATCGACCCGAGCTCGGCCACGATGCCGGTGCCGACCTTCGCGGCCATCATGTATCCGAAGGCGTAGGGCACGAGCTCGCGCAGGTCGCACCAGGCCGCGAACACACCCGCGTAGGCGGGCGCACCCACCGAGCGGTTGAAGTACGCACCCTCGATCCCGCACTGCAGGCCGATGATGAAGACCAGGCCCCAGATGACGATCGTCGAGGAGACGATGAGGATCCCGGACTGCCGCAGCGCCTCGCCGAAGAAGCGCAGGACCCGCAGGCTGTAGACGTCCCCGAGGACGCGGCCTGAGAACTTCGCGATCTCGCCGAACGACGCGAGCCAGTCCCGCGGGACGCTGAGCCAGCTTCCACCCATGGTCGTGCGTCGTCCGCCTCAGCGGATGACGTTGATCTCCGGATGGGTGGCGAGCAGCGTCTGGGTGAAGACGTAGTTGAAGGCGAACACGCCGAGGAAGGCGATGACGACCGCCTGGTTGACCGCGCGCCCGACCCCGGCGGCGCCGCCCGAGGCGGTCATCCCCTTGTAACAACAGACGACCGCGATGATCGCGCCGAAGAGGAGGCATTTGAGGACCGACCCCCAGAGGTCGGTCACGGACGCGTTGGTGAAGAAGGTCGCCCAGAACGGCCCGAGCGGGGCGTGGTTCACGAGCGTGGTCATGATCCCGCCGAAGATGCCGAACAGCAGGGCGTAGATGTCGAACAGGCCGGTGACGAGCATCAGCGCGAGAAAGCGCGGGACCACGAGGTTCTTGATCGGGTCGACGCCGAGGACCTGGAGTGCGTCGAGCTCCTCGCGGATCTTGCGGGCGCCGAGATCGGCGGTGATCGCCGTGCCGGCGACTCCGGCGAGCACGATCGCCGTCACGAACGGGGCGAACTCGCGGATCGAGGCGAGCACGAAGAACCCGCCGAGGCGGTCGAGCGCGCCGAAGAGGACCAGGAAATTCGCCGCCTGCAGACCGGGGGCCGCGTAGCCGAACGCGACCGTCGAGATCAGCAGCGGGAACCAGCACAGGCGCAGCGCGAAGAGGAACTGGGAGATGAACTCCCCGCCATACGGGAACGGCGGTCTGACCGCGGAGACGATCGTCTTCCCGGTCAGAATCATCATGTCGCCGATCTCTTCGAAGAACTCCCTTGCGGGAGCTGTCGCGCGATCGGCCGCGCCGCGAACCAAGTCCTCCTCCTCCTCTCCCTCTCGAACAGCCTGCCCTCCCCGGCGACCGGAACACTACGTCACCTCGCGGATCGCTAGCAAACCCCTACCCGACGCCCGGCGCGTGGGCGGTGTCCCCGGCGGTCACAGGCCGGTCCCTGTGGTAGCTTCGCCCGCAGTGAGGGTGAGGAGGTCCGCATGATGCTGCCGCGCGGGGTGGCGATCGCAGCCGCGCTGCTCGCAGCGACGGTGGCCTCCGGTTGCGCCGGCGGCGAACAGCAGGACGCGGGCGAGAAGGACGCGTCCTATCCGGTCCAGGTCACGCGCGCGCACTTCCCGCGGCTGCAGGGTCTGGGCGAGACCGCATCGTTCTCCGTCGCGGTCCGCAACCCCGGGACCGACACCATCCCGAACGTCGCCGTGACGGTCGACGGGTTCGCCAACCCGGACGCCGTTCCGGGCGCCGCCGATCCGCAGCGCCCGATCTGGATCATCAACGCCGGCCCGGTCGGCGGGCACACCGCCTACGTCAACACGTGGGCGCTCGGAGCGCTGAAGCCCAAGCAGATCCGGCGGTTCACCTGGTCGGTCACGTCGACCGTGCCGGGAACGCACACGCTGAGCTACCGGGTGGCGGGCGGCCTCAACGGCAACGCCCGCGCCGTCACGAAGGGCAACGGCGTGCCCGAGGGCGCGATCACCGTCCGCGTCACCCGCCGCCCCCGCACCTCGACGGTCGACCCGAACACGGGCGCCGTCGTGTACGGGGCTGAGTAGTCCGCGAGCGCTCTCCTGGGGCGCTTGCCGGGCCGCGGTGCGCCCCCGGGAGAAGCCTCTCCGGTGTGACGTCGCCGTCATCCGCCTGCGCCTCACCCCCCATCGGTTTGAGCTTCCCCGGGGTCACACCCCGACCCGACACCAAGGACGAAGGCGGCTGCGGACCGGAGTGGCGTCGACACCGGCCGGAGCGAGAGATCGGCGTGGCTGAGGCGGAACGGCGAGGGGGTGCTGTGCGCAAGCACCGCCCCCCGAAGGCGGGGCGACTCAGGCGCGCCGAGATCCGCGACCACGCACCTCAGCGAGGGAGGCGCGGGGAGATGATGCGGTACGCCTTGAGGCCGAGACCCAGGCGCTCGCGGTCCTCGCTCTGCGTCGCGTCGAGCCCGCTGAGCTCGCGCACGCGGTCCAGGCGGTAGGCGACCGTGTGGCGGTGCGCGTAGATCGCGGCCGCCGTCGCGTTCATGTTGCAGTTCTGCTCGAAGTAGGCCTCGAGCGTCCCGATCAGGTCGGTGCGGTACTGGTCGTCGTATCGAACCACCGGGGCGATCGTGTCCTCGTAGAAGGACCGGACCTCCTCCGGGTGCGAGGCGAGAACGCGGAAGAGCAGCCGGTACGTCCCGGTGCCGATGTCCCGCAGCCCCTCGCCGGATGCCCCGTCGTTGCGGCGCAGGACCTCGAGCACCAGTTCGGCCTCCTGGATCGCGCGCCCGATGTCGGCCGGATCGGTGTAGAAGCTCGAGAGCCCGACGGTTCCGTGACGCCCGAGCCGGTCGGCGAGCGTGCGCGCCCGGGCCAGTGTGTCCTCCGGCGCCGAGTCGCCGCCCGCCGCGGGCAGCAGCGCGTGCACGCGCGGGGTGCCTCCCCCTTCGAGATGCTGGGCGAGCGCACCCGGGTAGTCCCCGGCGATCGTCGCGACGACGTGCCGCGGCCGGTCGGAGGACAGCTCGGCGCAGAGTGCGACGACGCCGCGTGAGAGGTCGCAGCCGAGCCGCGCGGCGCGGCGCACGACATCTGCGGGATCGAGGTCGGGGCGTGAGCGCAGATCCTCGATGAACGAGCCGCGAAGGTTGTCCTCGACCTCCTCGCGCGCCTCGGCGACCGCGACCTCGGTCAGGCATGCGACGGCGGCGATGTGCAGGTATTCGAGCGCCTCCGGCGCCGGCGCGCCGTCCCCGGCCAGCAGCAGCACGGCGCCGACGAGCTCATCCCCGCTCGTGATCGGAGCCTCCCCCGCCACGCCTTCGGGCACGCTCACCGGGCGGTCGCGGATGCGGTCGTTCACGTAGCGGCGCAGCTCCTGGAGCGAGCCTTCGTCACCCCCGGAGATGGCCGCGGCGCCGAGCCGCGGGACGACGATCGCGACGGGCGCGGCCGCCGCACGGGCCGCGACGTCGGCGACCCGCTCCAGGCCTTCGCCGTGCAACACCGCATCGACCATCTCGAGATGCAGCTCGCGCAGCTTGGCGACGAGTGCCGTGCCTGGTGATTTCGGGGCGGCAGGGGCGGCGGGCCGTCTCTGCGGGCCCGCCGCCCCGTTCACCGAACTTCAGCCCTAGGCGGCCGTGGCCGCCGGGTCAGGATGCGCCTGGAGCACTTCCTCGCCGGACTCTCCGGTCCGTACGCGGTAGGCGTCCTCGACGGCCAGCACGAACACCTTGCCGTCACCGACGGCACCGGTGCGACCGTGCTTCAGGACCGTGTCGACGATCGTCTGCACGTCCTTGTCCGCCACCACGCACTCGAGCTTCACCTTCGGCCGCAGGTAGTTCGTCAGCACAGCGCCGCGATACGTCTCGACGATGCCCTTCTGACGTCCCGAGCCCTTGACCTCGCTGATGGTCAGCGAGGGGAACCCGAGGTCGAGCAGCTCCATGCGGATCGGCTCGAACGCCTCGTGTCTGATGAATGCCTCGATCTTCTTCACGCCGTGACCTCCTTCGAGATGGCGGCAGTGCTGGGTGCGCCGCCGTACTGCGGGGCGGCACCGTAGCCCACGAGCTCCGGAGCCGGGATGAACTGCTCCGGGTATCCGTACATGCCGTGCTCGGAGATGTCGAGGCCCTGAAACTCCTCTTCCTCCGTAACACGCAGCCCGTACGTCTTCTTGATCACCCAGAACGTCGCGTAGCTGGTGATGAAGACCCCGGCGAACACGACGACGATGCCTAGCGCCTGGTTGCCGAGCTGGCTGAACGAGCCCGAGTAGACGAGTCCGCCCCCACCCACACCGTTGAACGCGGCGAGAGCCGGCAACGTGAACAGGCCACAGGAGAGCGTCCCCCAGACACCGCAGATCCCGTGCGCCGTCAGCGCGCCCACCGGATCGTCCAGCTTCTTGTCGATCGCGTAGACGCCGATCGGGACGATGATGCCCGCGATCAGGCCGATCACGACGCCGGCCCACGGCACCACGTAGCCCGAAGGCGCGGTGATCGCGACGAGCGCACCGATCATGCCGTTGCCCGCCATGCCGATGTCGATGTTCTTCGTGATGACGTACGTCGTCACGACCGCACCGAGGACACCCGCGGCAGCCGCCAGCAGCGTCACGAGCGCGACCTCCGCGAAGCGGGTGTCGAGCGCGTTCAGCGTCGAGCCCGGGTTGAACCCGAACCAGCCGATCAGCAGGATGCCGACGCTGAGGCCGAAGAGCGGCATGTTGTGCCCCGGGATGGCCCGCGGCTTGCCGTCCTGCCCGTACTTGCCCTTCCTGGCCCCGAGCAGCAGCAGCACCGCCAGACCGCCGGTCGCACCGATGAGGTGGACCGCCGTCGAGCCGGCGAAGTCCTGCATGCCGACGTTGACCTGCAGCCAGCCACCGCCGAAGACCCAGCCCGAGAAGATCGGGTAGATCAGCGCGGAGAAGATGACGGCGTAGATGATGTAGACGCCGAACTTGATGCGCTCGAGCGTCGTGCCCCAGACGATGGCCAGCGAGACCGCGCAGAACGCGAACTGGAAGAGCCACTTCGACTCGATCGTCGCATCCGAGAAGCCCATGATCGGGAACGCGGTCTGCGGATCGCCGTAGTCGCGGAGGAAGAACCCGGTGCTGCCGATGACGTGCCCGAGATCACCGCCGAACGCGAACGCGAACCCGACCGCCCAGTACATGATCGCCGCGATCGAGAAGTTGGTCCAGATCTTCGCGACGACCGTTCCGGCGTTCTTGCCCCGGGAGAAACCGATCTCCAGGAACATGAAGCCGAGCTGCATGAAGATGACCAAGATGGCCGCGATCAGCACCCACAGGGTGTTGATGCCGACCGAGTCCGGCACGCCGACGCCCTGCCAGGAGTCGGCGGATGCCGCGGCGGGAACCAGCAGTGATGCCATCAGGCCCGCGCCCAGAACGCGGACCCCAAAGGAACGTCTCATGAATCCTCCTGAGTCGAGGTGTGGCGTCGCAGTCTGCGTGCCGCGGCCCTCGGGATCATTGGACGAGTGTCGAAAGATCGCCCGCGGTGGTTCGCCCGGCCGTCGGGCGTTCATCCGGGTGGGCGAAGCGCGCCCCCACGATGTTGGACAGCGGGATAAGGTGCCAACGCCGCCGCGCGCCTAGTCTCCGGCGCTCTACCGGCGCGTGAACGCGCGGGCCTCAAGCCGTGTTCACCGCCAAGTCACTTCCAAGCCACGCAGGAGGAGCCTGACACCCGATGGCCAGCAAGACACGACAGCACAACGTCAGCGCCGCCCAATGGGCAGCCAACGGCGAAGCCAGCGGTCAGACCGACTTCATGGAGCCGAGCGCCGCGCATTACGGCGAGAACGTGTTCGGTCCCGCGGTGCAGAAGGCCCGCCTCCCGAAGGACGTCTACAAGAAGCTCCAGGCCACCCTCGCGGATGGCGCCGCTCTCGACCCGGCGCTCGCGGACGCGGTCGCCAAGGAGATGCGCGAGTGGGCGATGGAGAAGGGCGCAACGCACTACACGCACTGGTTCCAGCCGCTGACGAACCTCACCGCGGAGAAGCACGACTCGTTCTTCAACCCGTCGTTCACGGGTGACGGCCTTGCACTCGCGGAGTTCTCCGGCAAGGAGTTGATCCAGGGCGAGCCGGACGCCTCCTCGTTCCCGACCGGCGGGCTGCGGGCGACGTTCGAGGCTCGCGGGTACACCGCGTGGGATCCGACCTCGCCGGCATTCGTGCTCGAGAACCCCAACGGGGCATACCTCTGCATCCCGACCGCGTTCGTCTCCTGGACGGGCGAGGCGCTCGACCAGAAGATCCCGCTGCTGCGCTCGATGGACGCGCTGTCGAAGGTCGCGGTGCGTGCGCTGAAGCTGTTCGGCGACAAGACGTCCGCGCGCGTGTTCACCACGGTCGGGCCCGAGCAGGAGTACTTCCTGATCGACGAGCAGTACTACTACGAGCGTCCCGACCTCTACACCACCGGTCGCACGCTGTTCGGCGCGAAGCCGCCCAAGGGCCACGAGCTCGACGAGCACTACTTCGGCTCGATCCCGGAGCGCGTGCTCGCGTTCATGCTCGAGTCCGAGCACGAGCTGCGCCGGCTCGGCGTCCCGGTCAAGACCCGCCACAACGAGGTCGCCCCCGCCCAGTACGAGCTGGCGCCCACGTTCGAGAACTCGAACGTCGGCTCCGACCACCAGCAGCTGACGATGCAGGTGATGCAGAACGTCGCCCGGCGCTACGGCCTCGTCTGCCTGCTGCACGAGAAGCCCTTCGCCGGCGTGAACGGCTCGGGCAAGCACAACAACTGGTCGATGGGCACGGACACCGGGCACAACCTGCTCGATCCGGGTGACACGCCCGCGGAGAACGTGCAGTTCCTGTTCTTCTGCGCCGCGGTGATCGCCGCCGTCGACAAGCACCAGGAGCTGCTGCGGGCGACCGTCGCGAACGTCGGTCAGGACCATCGCCTCGGTGCCAACGAGGCGCCGCCGGCGATCATCTCGATCTTCCTCGGCCGGGAGCTCGAGAACGCGTTCGACGCCGTCGCCGCCGGAAAGGCCGCCGACGACGTCTCGGGGAACTTCCTCGGCCTCGGAAGCCCCGTTCTGCCGCCGCTCCCGCTGCACGGCGGCGACCGCAACCGGACCTCGCCGTTCGCCTTCACGGGAAACCGGTTCGAGTTCCGCGCACCCGGGTCCAGCATGTCCCTGGGCCTCGTCAACGCGACGCTCAACACCATCACCGCGGAGGCGGTCGACGAGCTCACCGACAAGGTCGAGGCGCTGCAGGCCAAGGGCAAGAAGCGCGACGAGGCCGTCTTCGAGGTCGTCAAGGGCGTGTGGAAGAAGCACCGCCGGATCGTGTTCGACGGCGACGGCTACTCGGAGACCTGGCACAAGGAGGCCGCAAAGCGCGGGCTCGCGAACCTGCGCACGACGCCGGACGCGCTGCCGTGGCTGGTCGAGAAATCGACCGTCCAGGTGTTCGAGCGCTACGAGGTGCTGAACGAGCGTGAGCTCGAGTCGCGCTTCGAGGTCGCCGTCGAGCAGTACACGACCAAGCTCAACATCGAGGCGGAGGTCGCCGCGTCGATCGCGCGGACGATGATCCTCCCCGCCGCGGTGCGCTACCTGACGGAGCTCAAGGGCGCGGCGATCACGGGCGCGGCCACCGAGCTGAAGGCACTGCTGGACGACTTCGTCAAGAAGCTCAAGACGCTCGAGAAGGTCAACGCCGGGCACCCGGCGGTCGAGGGCCTCGAGCTCGCGAAGTACATGCGCGACAAGGTCATCCCGGCGATGGACGCCACCCGCGCCGCGGCCGACCTGCTGGAGAAGGTCGTCGCCGACGACCTGTGGCCGCTTCCGAAGTACAGCGAGATGCTCTTCATCAAGTAGCTGAGGGGACCTCGGAGCGCTGGGCGCCATCCGCGGGTCTCGCCCCGTGCCTCTCGGCACTGTGGCGAGTCCGCGTCCGGCGCCCAGCATCTCCGATCTCTCCCTCAGCGGCGTCTGGAACCGGCGTGGGGCTTGTGGTCGCCGGATAGCCTGCCGATGATGCGGTTGATGGCTCTGGGGGTGCGGCGCGTGGTCGTGGTGTGCTTGGTCGTGGTGACCGGGCTGCTCGCTGCCGTGCCCGCGGCCGGTGCGGCGGTCAGTCCGCGGATCTACGGCGGCGGCATCGTCCCGATCGCGTCGTACCCGTGGCAGGTCGCGATCGTTCAGCACAATGATCCCAACGCCTACACCGGCCAGTTCTGCGGGGGCGTGATCGTCGATGCGATGCACGTGATCACTGCTGCCCACTGCCTGGATCGCAACGGCAACGGCGTCCCGGAAGCGGGCAACACCCGAGATGTTGTCGCGGGGATGACCGACCTCAGCGGCCCCACCGGCTCGCCGGCACAGCGAGTCCAGATCGCAACGTGGGGCGGGATGCCGCAGTACGACTTCGCTTCGAGCAGCCCGAGCGCGTACGACGCGGCACTCGCGACGCTCGTCCCGCCCGGCCTGGACACCCTGTCACCCGGAGTGCGCCCGGCCGTACTGATCGGCGCCGGCGTCCTCACGCCGCCCGGGGAGTCCGTGCGCGTGAGTGGCTGGGGGGAGACGGATGCGGGGACGTATCCGACAAGCCTCTATGCGACGGACCTCCTCACCGTCTCGGACAACGACTGCCAGACGTTCTATCCGGATGAGTTCAGCGCCACGCTCAATCCAGCCGCTCGCGCGACGATGCTCTGCGCGATCGCGCCCGGAAAGGACTCGTGCGTGGGCGACAGCGGCGGGCCGCTGACCGGCGAGGACGGCACGCTGCTCGGGCTCGTGAGCTGGGGAGCGGAGGTGTGCGCCAGCCCCAGCGGCGATCCGGGCGTGTACACCGAACTCGCCGAGCCGACCATCGCCTCGTTCATCCGCGACTTCGACCCGGTCGTGGCAGGGTTGGAATACACGCCTCCGCAGTCCACGGCCCCGCCTGCGCTGAGCGGCACCGCGAAGTACGGCGAAACGCTGACGTGCCAGCCGGGGCGCTGGACCTCCACGGCATTCGGCGAACCGGAGGTCGAGTTCGCCTTCCGCGCGACGGACGGCCTGACGCTGCGCAGCTGGTCGGATTCGGTCACGTACACCCTGACCGTGGCCGACGCGGGCAAGCAGGTTCAGTGCGTCGAACGGGCGAGAGACGCGAGCGGCGCGTCGGTCTCGTTCTCGACGCCTTCAGACGCCGTGGCCGGGCCACCGGTGGTTGCGCCGCCCGATCCCACCCCGCCCCTCGGCCCGTCCCCCGCGCCCGCCCCGGCCCTGAAATCGGCGCCGAAACCGGTCGACACCGTGGCCCCGCGCACGACCTTCTTCTCGATCCGCTGCAAAGCGCGTCGCTGCACCGTGCGCGTGAAGGTGTCCGACCGGGGAAAGCCCGTCAGCGGCGTCAAGACGGTGCGCATCACCGTGCTCCCGGCCCGGGGCACCGCCCGAACCGTCACCGCGCGCCGGACCAAGGGCGGGATCTACCAGACCCGGTTCAGCCGGGTCGCCCGCGGCACCGCCTGGTTCCTCGTGGCCACACGCGACGTCGCCGGCAACCGCTCGACGCAGCTGACGATCCGCCACGCTCGCGTCCGCTGACCGGTCGTCCTCCTCCTGGCTCGGGCGTCGTCCCCCGCGCCGCCTACGATGCGCCGATCCCACGATGCTCGGAGGAGTACACAAGATGCGCAGGCCACGATTCACCTATGCCAACGTCGCAAGCTCGCTGGCGCTGTTCCTTGCGCTGGGCGGCGTGAGCTGGGCGGCAGCGACGCTGCCGAAGAACAGCGTCGGACCGAAGCAGATCAAGAAGAACGCCGTCACCGGCTCGAAGGTCAAGAACTCGAGCCTTACGGGTTCCGACATCAAGAACCGCTCGCTGACGGCCGCTGACTTCAAGGGCTCGATCCAGGGCGCCAAGGGCGATACGGGTCCCCAGGGACCGGCCGGCGCGGCCGGCGCGGCCGGCGCGACCGGCGCAAAGGGCGACAAGGGAGACACCGGCGACACCGGCGCCACGGGCTCCGCCGCCGCATACGCCTCCATCGACGGGTTCGGGCCGACGATTCAGTCGCCGTACAAGAAGAACGTGCTCTCGGTGACCCGCAATGGCGGCGCCGGGCGCTACTGCCTGAACGTCGACTGGGTCGCCGCAGGGCGCACGCCGGCGCAGCAGGCAACGCCCGTGATCGTCTCGGCGCGTTCGACGACACAGCTCGGGAGCGGGGATGTCTACAACCCGTCCTGCCCGAACGACGGCGTGTCGATTCAGCTGAACCAGCGCGCGGACGGCACGACGGGCCAGGACGGCTGGGTCCACGTCCTGATCCCGTAGTCCGCTCAGCAGTTCCGCAGCACCCGGCGCCCGCCCTCGGCGGGCGCCGGTCGTTGTGGAGCGCACGGTCCACGGGTTGACACACCTGTGTCAAGGTTGCTGATTTTCCTGCTAGCCTGCGGCGAATGCCGCGTGACTACCTTGCCGCCGTTCGCCAGCGTGTCGTCGTGTTCGACGGCGGGATGGGCGCGACGCTCGAGGAGGTGGACCTCACTCCCGCCGATTACGGCGGGCTCGCCGGCAAATGCCACGAGGCGCTCGTCCTCAACCGACCCGACGTCATCGAAGGCGTGCACGCGTCGATGGTCGCCGCCGGCGCCCAGGTCGTCGAGACCGACACGTTCCAGGCCAGCCGCCTGAAGCTCGACGAGTGGGGTCTCGCCGACCACACGCTCGAGATCAATGTCAAGGCCGTGGAGATCGCGCGCCGCGCGGTCGGCGAGGACCTCTTCGTCGCCGGGTCGATCGGCCCCACCGGGCATCTCCCCGCCTCGGACGACGCGACGCTCGGCCAGATCCGCTTCCCCGAGCTCGTCGCGATCTTCGAGGAGCAGGCGCGCGGACTCGTCCAGGGCGGCGCCGACCTCATCATCATCGAGACAGCCCAGGACATCCTCGAGGTGAAGGCCGCGATCTTCGGCGCGCGCGAGGCCTTCAAGGCGGCCGGCCGAGCCGTCCCGATCCAGTGCTCGGTCAGCCTGCTGCCCAACGGCGGCAAGATGCTGCTCGGCACCGACATCGACGCGGTGCTGACGACCCTCGAGTCGCTGAAGGTCGACGTGATCGGGCTGAACTGCTCGACCGGCCCGGAGGACATGCGCGACGCGATCCGCTTCCTCGGCGAGCACTCGAGCCTGCCGGTCCACTGCATCCCGAACGCCGGCCTGCCGCTGCAGGGCCCGGACGGCGAGACGATCTTCCCCGAGGAGCCCGCCCCGCTCGCCGAGGCGCTCGGCGAGTTCGTCGAGCGCTACGGCGTCTCGATCGTCGGCGGCTGCTGCGGCACGACCCCAGCCCACATCGCGGCGATCGCCGAGCGGTGCGCCGGCCTCACGCCGCACGGCGGCTTCGCGCGGCCCGCTCCGCGTCCCCAGCGCCTGAGCTCGATGATGTCCGGGACCTCGCTCGTGCAGGACCCGGCCCCCACGCTGGTCGGCGAGCGCGTCAACTCGCAGGGCTCGCGCAAGGCGAAGGAGCTGCTCCTCGCCGACGACTACGACGGCCTCGTGCAGATCGCCGAGGACCAGGTCGAAGGCGGCGCCCACGTGCTCGACCTCTGCGTCGCGCTGACGGAGCGCGCCGACGAGGACGAGCAGATGCGGCAGGTCGCCAAGCGCGTCTCGCTCTCGCAGCCGACCCCGCTGCAGATCGACTCGACCGAGCCCGACGTCATCAAGCTCGCACTCGAGCAGACCCCGGCCGCGCGATCGTCAACTCGATCAACCTCGAGGCCGGCACCGGCAAGGCCGACGTCGTCGTCCCGCTGACCGTCGCGCACGGCGCGGCGCTGATCGCGCTGACGATCGACGAGGTCGGCATGGCCAAGACGGCCGAGCGAAAGGTCGAGATCGCGAAGCGGATCACGGAACTGTGCGAGGGCCACGGCCTCGAGCGCGAGGCGCTGATCTTCGATGTGCTCACGTTCACGCTGACCACCGGTGACGACGAGTGGAAGCCGTCCGCCGTCGAGACGATCGAGGGCATCCGCCGCGTCAAGGCCGAGATCCCGGGTGTGAAGACCTCGCTCGGCGTCTCGAACGTGAGCTTCGGCGTCTCACAGCCCGCGCGCGCGGTGCTGAACTCCGTCTTCCTCCACCACTGCGTCGAGGCCGGCCTGGACCTCGCGATGGTCAACCCGAACCACATCACGCCGTACGGCGAGATCAGCGACGAGGAGCGCGGCCTCGCCGACGACCTCGTGTTCAACCGCCGCGAGGACGCGCTCGAGCTGTTCATCAACCACTTCGAGTCCAAGGGCGAGGAGGCCGAAGCGGAGGGCGCGGCCGACCCGACCGCGGGCATGGAGCCCGAGGAGGCGCTGCACTTCCACATCCTGCGCCGCAAGAAGGACGGGGTCGAGGACTGGATCGACCGCTCGGTCGAGAAGATCGGCGCCGTCCCGACGCTCAACGAGGTGCTGCTGCCCGCGATGAAGGAGGTCGGCGACAAGTTCGGCGCCGGCGAGCTGATCCTCCCATTCGTGCTGCAGTCGGCCGAGGTGATGAAGCGCGCCGTCGCGCGCCTGGAGAACTACCTCGACCGCATCGAGGGCTACACGAAGGGCACCGTCGTCCTGGCGACCGTCTTCGGCGACGTCCACGACATCGGCAAGTCGCTCGTCAACACGATCCTCACGAACAACGGCTACACCGTCGTCGACCTCGGCAAGCAGGTCCCGGTGGGCACGATCATCGAAGCCGCCAAGGAGCACGACGCGACCGCGATCGGCCTCAGTGCCCTGCTGGTCTCGACGTCGAAGCAGATGCCGCTGGCTGTCCAGGAACTGCACGAGCAGGGTCTCGACTACCCGGTGCTGATCGGCGGGGCCGCGATCAACCGCGCCTTCAGCCTCCGCGCGATCTACCCGCACGGCAAGGACGACGACACGCTCTACGGGCCCGGCGCTCTTCTACTGCAAGGACGCCTTCGAGGGCCTCGCCGTGATGGACCAGCTCGTCGAGGGCGACGCGCATGCGGCGCTCGTCGCCAAGGTGCACGCCGACGCGCAGGCGCTGCGCGACAAGGGCCCCGAGCCCGAGGAGCTCCCGACCGACGACGACAGCGTCCGCTCGGCCGTGCGCACCGACAACCCGATCCCGACGCCGCCGTTCTGGGGCGTGCGCGAGATCCCCGTGAACCTCGAGGAGCTGTACCACCACCTCGACACGCACGTGCTCTTCAAGCTCCACTGGGGCGGACGCGGCGTGAAGGGCGAGGCGTGGAAGGAGCTCGTCAGCACCGACTTCCAGCCGCGGCTCGAGCGCATGTGGCGCGAGCAGGACTACCTCCAGCCGCGTGCCCTGCTCGGCTACTTCCCGTGCTACAGCGAGGGAAACGACGTCGTCGTGCTGGACCCGGACGACCACGAGCACGAGCTCACGCGCTTCACGTGCCCGCGCCAGCCGAAGCACGACCGCCTGTGCCTGGCGGACTACTACCGGCCGAAGAGTTCGTCCCACCCGCCCGAACTGGACGTCGTCGCGATCACGGCGGTCACCTCCGGCTCCGAGGTCACCGAGCTGATGGCGCGCCTGGAGGCCGAAGGGGAGTTCGCCGAGCAGCTGTTCGTCCACGGGCTCGGCGTGCAGACCGCGGAGGGCCTTGCAGAGTGGCTGCATTCGAAGGTCCGCGAGGATCTGGGGATCACGCCCGTTCAGGGGCGGCGTTACTCATGGGGCTACCCCGCGGTGCCCGACCAGTCCCAGCACGTGCTGGTCGAGGAACTGCTCGACCTGCAGCAGATCGGGATGAGCATCTCACCCGGCTTCGCCCCCGAGCCCGAGCAGTCAACGCTCGCGATCATCACCCACCACCCCGACGCCACCTACTTCGGCATGAAGTCCGGCACGCTGCCCTCGAACGACCGCCAGCGCGCGGACGACGTCATCGCCGGCAGCGACCGCGATCCGACGCGGCTGACCGAGCTGCCGGACGAGGATCCCGACGATGTCGGCGAGGCGCAGGCCGTGACGGCCGACGCCTCCTGACGTCCCGAGAAGCAGCGCATCGCCGCCGATCCGGGCGCTACGGTCCCGCCTCGTGCTGAAGCTCGGACGCTCAACCGCCCTCGCCGTTCCGGCGGCCATCGCACTCACGGTCCCCGCGACCGCCGGGGCAGCCTGCCCGCTGACCCCGTCCCTGGCGGCCACCGTCCGCACGACGCCGATCGTCGTCACCGCAAAGGCCGCGCCAGGACCGACCGCGCAGAACGGCATCGGCCTGCTGTCGCCGGCGAGCTTCCACGTCATCGCCTACGACCAGGGTCACGGGCCGAGTGACATCAAGGTGCGGACCGCGCTCACGGAGGCCGGGAGCGCCCTCTCCGTCCTCGAGGACGCCATCAACCCACGGGCCGGCCAGACCTGGCGGCTCTGGGGCACGCTCGACGCGGACGGCGTGCTGCAGACCGGCACCTGCGGGCCCTCGACGATCATGGTCTCCTCCCCGGCGCCGACCATCGTGGCGCGTGCGCGCAGGACCTCGATGCGCAAGGCATCATTCGCCGGCGTCGCGCGAGGCGGCGCGCTGCCGACGGTGACCGTCGCGCGCCGCGCCAAGGCGCTGCTTCAGGTCCCGGCCGCCGAGGCGAACGTCCCGGTGTCCGCGACCGTCGCCAGAACGCTCGTGACCGTGCGCGTCACCCACGGCGCGAGGACGACCACGCTGAAAGCCCGCTGGTCGGCGAGCGACGGGCTGCTGCGCACCAAGCTTGCGGCGCCCGCGACCGGGACCTCGACCGTCGTCGTGATCACGCGGGCGGCGTCGTACGCGCTGCGCCTGCGAGCAGGCTGAGCTTCTCCGCCCGCGTCAGCTGCTTGATGCGCGCCTCCTCGCGGCGGGCCGCC
The DNA here is from genome assembly GCA_963805615.1 of uncultured Actinomycetes bacterium. Lineage (GTDB taxonomy): Bacteria > Actinomycetota > Thermoleophilia > Solirubrobacterales > Solirubrobacteraceae > F1-60-MAGs163. The sequence goes on from CAWDUW010000001.1 coordinate 466,068, forward strand.
GTGCGGTCGGGCATCGGCCAGGACGCGGCGAGCCGGACGGGCAGCCGGGCGCGCGTGTAGCGGCTCCCGGTCCCGGCGGCATGAGCCGCGAGCCGCCTGTCCAGGTCGATCGTCCAGCCGGTGTAGAGGCTGCCGTCGGCGCAGCGCAGCACGTACACGAAGGCGGCCGGCACCGGACAAGCCTTGCGCCCCGGCCGGACGGCGGGTACTACCGGTTCTCGGTCGTGCGGGCGACCATCGGTGAGGGCACCACGCCGGCGGGCAGCGGGTTAAGTCGAACGGGCGTCGAGTTGATGGCGCGCAGGCGCACCTCGCGCCAGCTCAGGCCCTCGTTGAGCAGCGCCGGCATGCCCATGACGACCGCCGTCGCGATCTCCACGGCCTGCAGCACGATGCCGTAGCCGAGTGCATCCGCCGTCGAGACGCCGTACGCGCCCGTGAGGACGGCGACGCAGGCGGCCTGGAAGACGCCGACATTCGACGGCGTCGCCGGGACCGCGGCGGTCACGTTGACCGCGAGCAGGACCGCGGCTGCCGCGCCGAGACCCGCCTCCCCCTCGAGACCGAGGGCCACGAGCAGCAGGTAACAGGCGAACAACTGCAGCGCCCACGCGGCGAACTGCGCGATCGTCGCGGCGGCTGCGGCGCGCGGGACACGGAAGACGCGCAGGCCGGCGCGCACCTGGAGCATCGCGGCGCGCATCGGGCGCGCGACCGCGTGCAGCCGCGCGAAGCGCTCGGAGGTGCCCGCCCGCAGGATCACGGGGACGGCGAGGACGGCGAGGAGCATCGCGAGCGGGATCACGGCGGCCGCGGCGAGCGCGCCATGATGGTCGTCGAACACGTGGACGCTCGAGAAGGCGATGACGCCGAGCAGGACGAGCGCGGCCACGTTCAGCATCGTCTGCGAGACGATCGTGCCGATCACGACCGGGGTCGTCTCGCGCGGCCGGCCTGCGCGGCGCGCGACGATCAGGGCGCGCGCGGGCTCGCCGAGGCGCGCCGGCAGCGTCGCCGACATCAGCACGCCGATCGCGGTTCCCTGGAAGGCGTCCATGCGCGTGACCGGCCGATCGGGCAGCCCGACACGCAGGATCGCGAACCACGCGAGTGCCCGCAGCACCATCGAGGCGCACATGACGGCGAGCGCCGCGAGGACCCAGGAAGGACTCGAGCGCAGGAGGCTTGCGGCGATCCGGTCCACCCCGATGCGCTCCAGCGCGATCGCGGTCAGGGCAAGGCCGCCGACGGCTGCGACGGCGAGCGCGCCGCGGCGCGCGACACGGCGCAGCTTCGCGTGCCGGTGCCCGCCCTCGGGCGCGGGCTCCAGCGTGGCCATGCGACGCGGTGGCACGGCGGGCCGGCCGTCGGCCGGCGAGATCGCAAGCCGGCGGGCGAGGCGGCCGGCGATCGTGGTGGCCGGGCGGTGCAGCGCCCGGGCGCGCGCGTCGATCGCCTGCTCGAAGACGCCGACGACCTCGGAGGCGACCTGCGGCCAGGCGTAGCGGCGCGCATGCTCAGCCGCAGCGGTGCCCATGGCCGCAAGGCGCTCGGGTGAGAGCGCCAGCGCGCGCAGCGTCTCGGCGAGGGCGATGGCGTCGCCGCGGGGCACGAGGATGCCGTCGCGACCGTCCCGGACGACATCGCGGTAGCCCGCGATGTCGCTCGCCACGACCGGCGTGCCCTGCGCGAACGCCTCGGTGAGGACCATGCCGAAGCTCTCGCCGCCGAGGGACGGCGCGCACAGCACGTCGGCCTCGCGCAGCACACGGGTCTTCTCCGCGTCGTCGACACGACCGAGGACGGTGACGCCGCGGTCGTCGAGCAGCAGCGGCTCGACCTCTTCGGGTACGGCGCCGACGATCACGAGCTCCGCGTCGACGTACTCGCGAAGGCCCTCGAAGGCGCGCAGCAGAACCGGGAGGCCCTTGCGGTCGACCGCCTGGCCGACGAACACGATCCGCAGGCGGCCCACGGCACCCGCGGTGACCGCCGGAGCGACAGGCGGGACCTCGACCCCGTTGGGGACGATGTCGTAGCGGCCGCCGAAGAACCGACGCGCGGTCCATGCCGCCGCCTCCGAGACGGCGATCCGCCCATGCAGGTTGCGCATCCGGCGCCCCGCGCCCATCGCGCGCGCGATGCCATGCGTCACGGCGTTGGTGCCGTAGGTGTGGAAGGTGCCGACGAGGGCGGCGTCGCCGAACGCGAGCGCGTCCCAGCTGACCGACGGGGCGACGGGCTCGTGCACGTTGATGACGTCGAAGTCGCCCGCCTCGAGCTCACGGCGCAGCCGCTGCAGCCCTGAGGGCGTGAGGGCCAGGTTCGACACCGCGCCGTTGGCCGGGATCCCGACCGTGCGGCCGAGCGGGATGACGTAGTCCGGGAGGGAGCGATCCTGCGGGCGGGCACCGCGATGCAGACGCTCGCTGCGGGCGTCGGGCGGGTCGAAGGGCGCAAGCACGCGCACGTGATGCCCGGAGGCGAGCAACTGCTCTGCCAGGGCCTCGATGTGTCGCGTCACGCCCCCCGGATACGTCCACGAATAAGGGGAGACCAGGGCGATGCGCATCGCTCGACTGATCCTAGCGAGCCGGGTGGTCGGGCTCTGTGATGTTCGGGTCCGCGCGGAGGTACAGCACGAGCGCGGCGGCGAAGAAGGTCTCGAAGATCAGCAGCACAGGCCCGGAGTCGTTGAACAGCGAGCCCGCGATCCCTGCGGCGATCAGGCCGACGAGCGCCGCAAGCCAGGCGGCGTCCCCGTTCACGCGTTCAAGCACCCGCGACCGCTGACGGGCCCCGACGGCGATCGCGAGGATCGCGATCAGGGTCACCGCCGGCATCAGCCCGCGGATCGCCTGCCGCCCGGCGAGTTCGTAGCGGCGGGCGACGATGTCCCAGAGTGCCCCCGAACCGTCGGCGCGCAGCACCGTGCGGGTGAAATGCGAGTCGCCGCCGGTCGTCAGGTCGACGGCGGCGAGCAGGGCGAGGCCCGCGACCGGGGCGAGAATCGCGATCGCGGCGCTGCGCCGCGTCAGCCCGCCCGGGAGCATCATCACCGCGGCCGCCCCGGCCGCCGCGCCGATCGTGATCACGCCGCCGACGTCCGCGCCGAGCCGTCCGGCGCCGACGATCAGTGCCAGCAGCAGGCCTCCGCCGGCGAAGATCGCGACCGCGCGCTGCGACCGGCCCCGCCGGAACAGCAGCGCGCCGAGCGCGACGACGAGCAGTGCTGCGAGCGTCCCCTCGAGCTCGTTGCCGATCCCGTAGAACCGCGAGCCGTACAGCGGGTTCGGGCCGAGCAGCGAGCGGATGATCAGCGGCGACCCGAACGCCAGGTCGAGGGTGTAGGCGACGAGCCCGGCGACCGCCGGCACGGCGGGGCCTCGCGGCCACCGCGCGAACCGGTCCGCGAGCACGCCCAGGACGAGCGCGAGCGCCGTGACCAGCAGCAGCTCGGCGAGGCGCGACGGCCGCAGCGCCGCGGTGATGAGGACGACCGTCGGCACCCAGAGGATCGCGAGCGCCCCGATGCGCATCGACCAGCGCAGCCCGCGCCGGTCGGCGACGAGCGTCGCCGCGAGCAGGACGACGAGCCAGGTGGTCAGCAGCGTCCAGAGGGCGGGCAGACGCCGTGGCACGACCACGCGCAGACGGTCCGCGAGCCGCTCGAGCGCGGCCGCGTCGCGCCCGGGCTCCGAGGTGATCGGCTGGCCCTTGACGACGTCCGGGACCGGCAGGCCGAGATGCTCCAGAACGGTCGCGGTGACGTCGATCCCGGCGACGACGCCGTCCACGTGCGTGGATTCCGACGTGAGGCGCCCGGCGGGCGTGCCGCCGAGCCCGAGCGTCGCGATCGGGAGCAGCTGGGCACCGGAGATGACGGGCGGCGTCTGGGTGACGATCAGCAGCTCGCCGGCACGCCGCAGCGCGATGAGCCGGTCGAGCGCCGCGTCCCCCGCCGCGCCGTCGGGCAGCCCCGCCACGACGAAAGCCCGGCGCGCAAGCAACCGCTGCGCACGCTCGGCCACGTCGCGCGCCGGCCCCACCGAGACCTCGGCGACTCGACCGGCACGGTCGGTGGCGACGATCGAATCCGCACGTGAAAGCCCCCGCACCCCGGCGTAGCCTGCGCCTCCCGGCACCGTCTGCGCCAACAGGCCCGGGCGCAGCTTCGCCGGCGCGTCCGCCGCGCGCGCCACGACCGCCGGCCAGCCGCCGAGCCGCGCGCCGCCGCTCGAGTCCGGCAGGAACACCAGCGGCGGTGGCCGCTTGGGGCTGTACGCCGAGAGCGACACGCGCGTCCCCTGCGTCATGTCGAGCAGGGACTGGATGCGGTCGTACTTGCCCTGGGACGCGCTGCTGAGGCCCAGCGAGAGCGGCGCCCTCGCGTCCAGCCTGCCGAGAACGGGCTGATAGGCCAGCGGCGGCTCCACGGCGTCGGGTGCCTCGGTGACCGGCGCGGCGGGCAGGAAGGCGATGATCACGCGCGGAGCACCGGCGCTCGGGGTCGCGGCGGACTGCGCGGCCGCAGCGGACGGGCCGCTGAGGCCGGCGCTGAGCGCGAGCGCGACGAGCGCCGCCGCCGGCGCGAGCGGGCGCGCGGCGAAGCGGAGCCGGGCGAGCATCAGGACCATTCTGACCGCACCTCGCGCGCGCCGTGCACGCGCCCACCCGCGCCCTCCGCGTAGGCTCCCCGCCGATGCCTCGTCCCGGAGCCGGAACAGCACAGCCGGTCGGCTTCGATGCCGACGCGGCGTTCGATCACCTGCGCGCCGCCGATCCGCTGCTCGCCGCGCTGATCGACGCGAACGACATCCGGTTCGAGCACGACGAGAGCCGCGACGGCGACCACTACGCGGCGCTGATCCGGGCGATCGTGGGCCAGCAGCTCTCGACGAACGTCGCACGCGTCATGTGGGGGCGGATCCTCGAGCGCTTCGGCGGCCAGGCCCCTGCGCCGGAGGAGGTCCTCGCCGACGACCCCGAGGAGCTGCGGGCGGCGATCGGGCTTTCGCGTGCGAAGGTGACCTTCCTGCGCTCGCTCGCCGAGCACGTCGCGTCCGGGGAGCTCGACCTGGATCACGTGTCGACGCTGCCTGACGACGAACTGATCCGCGAGCTGACCGCGGTGAAGGGCATCGGCGACTGGTCCGCGCACATGTTCCTCATGTTCCAGCTCGACCGGCCCGACGTCCTCGCGTGGGGCGATCTGGGCGTCCGCAAGGGCGCCCAGCTCGTGTACGGGCTCGAGGATCTTCCCCACCGCACCGAGCTGGAGGCGATCGCCGAGCCGTGGCGCCCGTACCGCAGCGCGGGCTGCCGGCTGATGTGGTGGACCCTCAACAACAAGCCGGCCTGAGCCGGCGAGGGCGGGTCCGCTCAGAGGGCGCTGACGGCTTCGGCTTCCTCGTCCTTCACGCGGAAGGACGAGCCGCAGCCGCAGGCCGCGACGACGTTCGGGTTCACGACCTGGAACCCGGCGCCGGTGAGCGAGTCGACGTAGTCGATCTGCGACCCGTCGACGTACGAGAGGCTCTGCGGATCCACGAGCAGCTGGAGGCCGTGGTCCTCGAAGACGATGTCGCCGTCACGGCGCTCATCGAAGGCGAGCTGGTACTGGAAGCCCGAGCAGCCGCCGCCCTTGACGCCGACCCGCAGGCCCGCGACCTCGACGTCGGCGCCCTGCGCGGAGAGGAACTCGCGCACCTTGGCGGCGCCGACCTCCGTGAAGGTGATGCCGCTTGCCTTGAAGCTGATCTCGACACTCATCGCTTCACGAAGTATAGCGACCGTCTACCCTGTCCGGTGATGCCCTCCGCGGATGAGATCAGGCGCCGGATCGAGGCCGGGATTCCCGGCGCCAGCGCCGAGGTGGAGACCTCCGACGAGGTGCATTTCAGCACGCGCGTCGTCGCCCCGGCATTCAGCGGCCTCACCCGCGTCCAGCAGCACCGGCTCGTCTACGACCTCTTCGAAGAGGGCGAGCTGGGCGGCGCCATTCACGCCCTAGCGATCAAGACGGAGACCCCATGAGCCAGCAGACCGACAATCCGCTCCGCGAGGCGATCGCCGCCGCGATCAGCGAGAACGACGTCATCCTCTTCATGAAGGGCACGCCCGAGCAGCCGATGTGCGGCTTCTCGGCGCGCTCGGTCGCGGCACTCGAGGCGCTCGGCGCACCGTTCGCGGCCGTCGACGTGCTGCCCGACCCGCGCATCCGGCAGGAGCTCAGCTCGCTGTCGAACTGGCCGACCATCCCCCAGCTCTTCGCGCGCGGCGAACTGATCGGCGGCTGCGACATCATCACCGAGATGTTCGAGTCCGGCGAGCTCGCCGGCGCGCTCGGCATCGAGGCCCCCGCGGACCTTCCGGCAGAGGCCCCGGCCGGCGAGAGCGCCGCGGCCGAGCAGCCGCCGCTGCAGATCGAGAACCGGCTGAGCTAGCCGCCGGAACGGGCCGCCCGCTCAGCGAACGAGGATCGGCAGGCGCGCCCGGCCCGCGACGCGCAGCTGCGGGTCGCGGAAGACGCGGCGCGCGCGCTGGGCGAACCGCTCTGCGCCGCCCGGCAGGTTCTCCGGCACCGGCGCCCCGGTCGGCAGGATCCGCGCGGTCACCCCGTCGTAGCGGTGCAGGCCGGAGATCGCGCGGGCGAGCCCCGCGATCGTCGAAGGCCCGGGAGCCGTGTCGCCCGAACTCGTGTCGAAGAGCGAGGAGAGGTCGATCGTGGCGGAGTCGCCGCCGGAGTCCCCCTGTGTTGCGTCGGGCTCGGTTCCGCGGAGGTAGATGTCGCGCGGACCGCGCGGCGTGCTGCGCGGGATCGGGACGCGGATCGTGCGCACGAGCTTCGCGCCGCCCGGCCGGCGCAGCGTGGCACGAACACCGACGGTGCTGCCGGCACGCACGCTCGCGGGGCCCTGCAGGCTCACCAGCGTGCCGAGCCGCAGCCCGCGCGCGGCGCGCAGCCCCACCTGGACACCCGTGACGGCGAGCGGGCCGGCGTCGTACGCATCGAGCAGCTGGGTCGCCGCCGCGGCGTCGGCGATCACCGGGCCGCCGGCGAGCGCGTCGACGCTGCCGCCGCCGCCGACGTAGGTGTTGCAGAAGCCGAGCGGCTTCTTCGGCCGTTGCCGGACGGCGATGCGCAGGCACATCTCGCCGCTCTGCTCGACGGGCGAGCCGTCGAGCGCGCCGTAGAGCGCCTGGACGATCGCGGCCGGCGCGACGGCCGACAGCGCGGACGACCCGGTCGGAAGGCCGATCGCGCGCTCGTCGGCGACCTGCGCGTGCAGCGCCGTCAGGCGTCGGGTGTCAAGGTCGCGGACGGCGACCTGCAGCGGGAAGCTCGGGGTCGTCGCGCCGATCTTCCCGACGACGCCGCTGACCCCGTCCTGCGTCAGCGTGCCGATCGTCTCCGCGGGAGCGCCGAGCTTGTAGGTCGCGGACTCCTGCGTGGCGAGCGGGTTGTTCACGACGCCGTAGATGTAGGCCGCGGTGAGGAAGATCGACCGCCGTCCTGCGGCGTCGAACGGATGCCCGAAGCCCCACACGGTCGACCCGTCGACGTAGGCGGCGGTACCGATCGCGCCGGCGTCGACGTCTCCGGTGGCGAGCGTCACGCCGATCGCCGAGCCCGGAACGATCGCCGGCAGCACCGGGGCCTGCGCGGGGCTCAGCGGGGCGAGGACGAGCGTGCGGCCGGCGCGCGCGGCGGCCCGCTGGAAGACCCGTCCCACCGCCGGGGAGAGCCCGGAGTAGCTGAGCGGCTCGGAGATCGGGCGGGCGCTGCGCAGCAGCGCTGAGGCCCGCGCGCTCCGGTTCGCGCCGTGCGGTGGGTCGACGGGCTCCCTGAGGATCGCGGCGATCGGCGTGGCGAGGACCGTCTTGCCCCCGTACGCGCCGATCGTCTCCGTGATCGCGCCGATGATCCGCGGTGTTCCGTCGGGGCCGGGGCACGTGATCGGCGACCCGGAGAAGCCCGGGCCGACGCCGGTGTCGTCGACCGCCGGGCCGGAGACCGTCACGAGAATGCGACCGGCCGCGAGATCGGACCCCGAGGCGATGACGTCGTCCACATGGGCGGCGAACGTCGTGACGGCGGTCCCGTGGATGACCGAGGCGACGGTGCAGGACATACCGGCTCGGACGTCGCTGAAGGCCATCGTCGGCGGACCGGCGGCGTGCGCCGCTGGAACGACGGCCACCAGCGCGATGAGGGCAAGAGCGGCCGTGCTGCGGAGCATTCGGTCAGGACGGTAGAGCATCGCCCGCGCGCCAGCGCAGGTGCTCCACGATCCGGTGCGAATCGCAGATCGCGTCGCCGTCGAGGACGAGCAACGGCACCGTGCGCTGCCCGCTGAGCGCCGCGACCTCGTCACGCCCGGCCCGTCGCCACGGGACGCGCACCTCGTCGACGTCGATGCCCTCGCGCCGCAGTTCACGCGCGACGCGCCCGCAGGGACAGAGCCGGTCGGTGGGCGTGCGGCAGCGGTAGAGCGTCGCCATCAGCCGCGCAGGCTCCCGAGCACGTCGCCGGCCTGCCTGAGCCCGAAGCCCGTCAGCCGCAGCAGCAGCGGCTGATGCGAGCCCGGCGGGTCCATGAGCTGCGGCTCGCGACTGCGGTACCAGTCGATCGTGTCCACGAGGGTGTCCTCGTGGTGAGACGGCTTCCATCCCAGCTCCCGCTTGGCCTTGGTGGACCGGTAGGCCCACCACAGCGACGACGCGCGCACCTCGCCGACGGTCAGCACCGGCGTGCCGGGCAGCGCCTCGGCGGCGCGGGCGAACTGGAGCGCTGCCTCGAGCGGCAGCTTGACCGCGGGCGGGTCGACGCCGGACAGCCTCCCCAGGTCGGCGAACAGACGATCCAGGGTGAAGTTCCTGTTGCCGAGGATGTAGCGCTCGCCGACAACGCCGCGCTCGTCCGCGAGCAGGTGGCCGTGCGCGACATCCTGCGCGTCCACCACGTTGAGGGCGCCGTCGACGTATGCCGGAATCCGCCGCTGCAGAAAACGTCGCACGAGTTCCGTCGAGGAGCGGTGGATGTCCCCCCTCCCCATCACGTGCGCGGGATTGACGATCACGAGCGGCAGCCCGTGTGCGGCGATCCGCAGCGCCTCGTTCTCCGCCTCGTGCTTGCTGCTCACGTACGGCAGGCCGAAGCGGCCCGCGCGAAAGACCTGGGTCTCGTCGGCGGTCGCGCCGCGCGGCGCCGGGCCGATCGCGGCGACGGACGATGTGAGCACCGCGCGCTCGACACCCGCCCGCAGCGCCTCCTCGAGCACGATTCGCGTGCCGTCGACGTTGACGCGGAACAGCGTGTCGGCGCCGGCGCGCAGCGATGTGAAGCCGGCGATGTGGAAGACCCGCGTGACGCCCCGCAGCGCGCGGCGGACGGACGCGCGGTCGAGCACGTCGGCACGGACCTGCTCGACGTCGAGCCCTTCGAGCTGCTCGGTGCGCGAGCTCGCGCGGACCGTTGCGCGCACACGATCCCCGCGCTCCACGAGCAGACGCGTGACGTGCGAGCCGACGAGGCCGGTCCCGCCGGTGACCAGGGTGACGCCCACGACGGCAGCGTAGTGGGAGCGCCAGCGGGGGCGTCCGGCCTCCGGGCGTTCGCCGGCCCCGAACGTCTAGGCTCGTTCGAATGCCCCCCGCCACCTCCGTAGCCGTCGTCACCGACTCCACGCACTACATCCCGCGCGAGACGGTGGCTGCGCGCGGCATCCACGTGGTCAGCCTCTACGTGAACCAGGGCGGGCAGCTCACGAAGGAGTCGGACATGCCCGACTTCGAAGCGTTCTACGACGGTCTGCGCACCGCCGCGGAGCTGCCGACGACGTCGCAGCCCTCCATCGGCGACTTCATCGAGGTCTACGAGCCGCTCGTCGCGGCCGGGCACGACGTCGTCTCGATCCACCTGTCCGGAGCGCTCTCGGGCACCGTCGAGTCGGCGCGCCAGGCCGCCGCCGAACTCGGCGCTCAGCGCCGCATCGAGATCGTCGACTCGCTCAGCTGTGCCGGGGGCCTCGCGATGGTCGTCCTCGCCGCCCAGGCCGCCGCAGATTCAGGCTCCGGCGTCGAGCAGGTCGCCGAGCGCGCGCGGGAGGCACTCGAGGCGATGGAGATCTGGTTCTCCGTCGACACGCTCGAGTACTTCCAGCGGGGGGGCCGGATCGGTCGCGCGCAGGCCTGGATCGGCAGTGCGCTCAGCGTCAAGCCGATCCTCTCCTTCTCCGAGGGCACGCTGCACCCGATCGAGCGTGTGCGCACCCGCCGGCGCTCGATCGAGCGGATGCTCGACTACCTGCGCGCCCGCAAGGCTGACGGCGCGACCGCCTGGCTCGTCCAGCACATCCAGTCGCCCGACGTCGCTGAGAAGCTCGTCGAGGGCGGCCGGGAGATCTTCGGCACCGACCCGATCCTCGTCTCCGAGGTCGGCCCGGTGCTCGGGACCTACGCCGGCCCGGGGATGCTGGGCGTCGGCGGGCTCCCCCCGAGCCTCCTGAGCTGACTCAGCGGCGGCGGCCGAACATCGCGGCGATCCCGCCGCCGACGACGAATCCCGCGACGGCGGCGCCCACGAGCACCCTCGGCCGGTTCCGGTTGATCTGCCGGCGCCAGTCGGCGATCGCGACGACCTCGCCGCGCAGCTGCGTCAGCGAGGTGGCGAGCGCGGACTGATTGGCGGCGATCGAGGCCCGGATCTGCTCCGGGGTGCGGGGCTGACTGCTCACGAGCGGTGGTCCTCCGGATGGACGACGACGTCGCGCACCTGCTCCTTCATGAGCGCGGTCTCGTCCTGGATCGTTGCCTGCGTCGCGCGCGCCGCGGCGAGCGCCTGGTCGGGCACCGGCGACTGCGCCTTCTGCAGGGCCTTGTAGGCGAGGAAGCCGGCGACGGCCGCGAGCACGAGCAGGATCAGCGCGACGAGGAAGAAGCCCCAGAAGAACTGATCGTTCGGGAAGATCAGGTACCAGGCGAGCCAGGCCGTGCCCTGCAGGATCAGGCTGAGCGCGCCGACCACGAACGCGCCGGCCGCGGCGCCGACCGCTGCGCCCTTGCCGAAGACCGTGGCCTTCGCCTGCATCTCGAGCTTCGCGAGCTCGACCTGGTCCTTGACCAGGGCCTGGGTGCTGGCGGTGACGCTCTGGATCGCCTGGGCGATGGCGGCCTCGTTGCTCTCCGGCGCCGGCGGCGCCTGGCGCGGGTCAGCGGCCACGTACGGCTCCGAGCAGCTTCGCGAGGACGAACCCTCCGGCGGCGGCTGCGCCGACCAGGATCTCCGGGCGCGTCTCGGTGATCGGGCGCTTGGGCTCGACGGGCGGCGGAAGCGGCGGGTCGGGATTCAGCGGCTCGGTGCTCATCCGTCGGCTCCGGGCGGGTCCTCGCCGTACATGCGCTTCCACAAGAGGATCGCGCCGCGAATCGCGACGATGCTCGCGATCGACTCGAGCCCGGCGACCAGGCCCATCCACATCAGGCGCTTGACGACATCGTTCTGCGGCATTGAGGCGGACCCTAGCGCACGGCCAGGGTGGTCAGACGGTCGCCGGCCGAGCCTCCAGGCCGCCGCAGATCGTCTCGACGACGAACTCCTTGGCCTGGTCCACATCTTCCGGAGCGCCGGGCAGCACGTCGAAGATCCAGCCCGTCAGGACCTGCTCGATCGCGCCGTAGAAGGCCATCGCGGCAAAGGCCGGCGTGACCGTCGACTTGAACTCCCCGGCGGCCTGCGCCTTCTCGACGATCACGGCGATCAGGTCGTAGGCCTCGCGGATCCCCGCCAGGTGCGAGCGGCCGAACGTGTTGGCCGCGCGCGTGACCTCGACGATGATCACCTTCATCAGGTCGGGGTCGTGCGCGTAGGAGTCCACGATGAACGACACGATCGCGTAGAGCTTGTCGCGCGCCGTACGGGTCGGGTCCTCGTCGCGGTCCACCTCGCGGATCGCCTCGAGCAGGACGTTCCAGCGCTCGAGGAAGAGCGTGTCGAGGATCTCGTCCTTCGAGCGGAAGTAGTGATAGACGAGCCCGTAGGCGACGCCCGCCTCGTCAGCGATGTCGGAGACGCGGCACGTGTGGAAGCCCTGGCGCGCGAAGACCCGCACCGCGGCGTCGAGGATCAGGCGGCGCTTCTCGGCGGCCTGCTGAGCGTTGCGCGTCGCCATCAGGCGGGGCTCCCCTCACGCAGCTCGTAGGCCTCGGGGCGGCGCAGGTCGAGCGCCGGCAGGCGCCGGCGAATGTCGTCCTGGCGTGCGCCGTCGAGGTCGGCGGTGATCACGGTCTCCTCATCCGGCGCCTGCGCGAGGACGACACCCCAGGGGTCAACGATCATCGAGCGCCCGCCGGATCGCAGCCCGGTCGCATGCTCGCCGATCTGGTTCGCCGCGATCACGAAGCACTGGTTCTCGATCGCCCGCGCGCGCAGGAGAACCTCCCAGTGGTCGCGCGTGGTCGCGACGGTGAAGGCTGCGGGCACGAGCAGGATGCGCGCGCCCGCGACGGTGAGCGTGCGGTAGAGCTCGGGGAAGCGCACGTCGAAGCAGATGCTGAGGCCGAGACCGGTGCCGTCGGCGGCGGTGCTGAGGACCGGGGCGTCGCCGGCGTCCTCGGTGTCGGACTCGCGGTAGACCGTGCCGTCGACCTCGACGTCGAACAGGTGGACCTTGCGGTAGGTCGCGCGGATCTCGCCGTCGGGACCGATGTGGACGCTCGTGTTGCGCAGCTTCTGGTCACCGGCGACGCGCTCGGCGACCGATCCCGCCACGAGGTCGATGCCCAGCTCGCGGGCGGCGCGGCGAGCCCACGTGATCGCGGGCCCGTCGAGCGGCTGCGCGCCCTCGCGCAGCGCGTCGCCGAGACCGAGCACGCTCCACTTCTCCGGCAGCAGCACGAGCGTCGCCCCGTCGCCCGCGGCGCGGCGAACCAGGCGGTCGGCGACCTCGAGGTTGGCGGCCACGTCAGGCGTGGAGGTGAGCTGAATTGCGGCTGCGCGCAGGAGAATGACCCTCTCTGGCACCTCGTTGACTGACGAGTCAATGTGGCGCATCGCAGAGGATAGTCTGCCCTGATGCGTCCCGCGCAGACGACCCCGGCGACGCTTCCCCTGCGCGGTGACGGCACCGTGCGCCCAGCGGGCCTGCCGCTGCCCCCCGGACGGATGCCGCTCCTGCGCGACGGGCGCCCGCTGAAACGCTGGCGCTACGTGGGCGTCTACGGGCCCGAGCTGATGCTGTGCGCCGCAAGCGTCCGCATCGCGGGCATCCCGCAGGCGTTCTGGGCGGTGCTCGACCGGGACACCGGGGAGCTGGCGGACCGCACCGCGTTCACGCCGGGCCTCGTCGCGATCGGTGACGGGCGGCTGACGGTGCGCGGCAGGGACATCGACGTCGACCTCGCCCTGCAGCCCGCCGGCGAGCCCATGGAGGTGACGAGCCCGCACGGCGAGTCGTTCATCTGGACCCGGAAGGATCCGGTGCGCGCGGTCGGCCGCGTGACGGTGCGCGGCCGGACCCACGAGATCGACCACGCGGGACTGATCGACGCGTCCGCCGGGTACCACGCCCGCGTGACCGCGTGGCGCTGGTCGGCGGGCGTCGGCACGGCGACCGACGGGCGCGCGGTCGCGTGGAACCTCGTCACGGGCGTGCACGACGCGCCGCGGCAGAGCGAGCGCACGGTGTGGGTCGACGGCGTCGCCCGCGAGGTCGCGCCCGTCGCGTTCACCGGCGACCTCGACGGTGTGCGCTTCGCGGCGGACGACGGCGGTGAGCTGCACTTCGCCGCGGAGGCCGAGCGCGCGCGCCGCGACGACCTGAAGCTCTTCGTGAGCGACTACCGCCAGCCGTTCGGCACGTTCAGCGGGACGCTGCCCGGCGGCGTCGAGCTCGCCGAGGGCTACGGCGTCATGGAGTGGCACGACGTGCGCTGGTGAGGACGGCCGACGAGGTCTACCCGGCCCTCCGGCCCGACTCGTTGAGGGCCGCGGCGGCGCGAATCAGCGCCTTCAGTGCATCCTCGTCGAACGCCTCACCCTCGCGGAAGTCGATGGCGCGCCTGGTGTTCCCCTCGAGGCTCGAGTTGAAGAGGCCCGAGGGATCGTCGAGCGCCGCACCCTTGGCGAACGTCATCTTCACGACGCTCTTGTACGCCTCGCCGGTGCAGATGATGCCGTCGTGCGACCAGACCGGCACCCGCCATTTCCACTCCTCGACGACGTCGGGATCGGCATCCTTGACCAGGGCTCGGAGCCGGGCCAGCAGCTCGCCCCGCCAGCCGCCGAGCTCCTCGATCCTCGCGTCGATCAGCTGCGACGCGGCATGGCCTTCCGGTGACTCGTTTCCCTTCACGTCACTCATCGTCTCCCCTGGTCAGTCGCGCACATGGACCACGATGCGCTGGACGGCGTTGTTGCAGAAGCCGTCGTAGTTCCAGACGGGCTCCGCCGGCTGACTGTTGCCGGCCGCGTCGCTCGCCCGGCAGCACAGCTCGTGCTCGCCGGGCGTCGCCTCCCAGTCGAAGCTCCAGCCGCACCAGGAGTAGCTCGAGAGCGCCTCGCCCAGGCGTGCGGCGTGCCATTGCGAGCCGCCGTCGACGCTGACCTCGACGCGCGTGACCGGCGCCTGCCCGGACCAGGCTCGGCCCTCGACCCGGCACGTTCCGGGGGCGAGCAGGCGCGCGCGGGTCAGGAAGTCGGGGATGCCCGGCGGCACCATCAGGGCTCGTGGAAGCATCCGCGTGACCGGCGTTCCCGGATCGTCCTCGCTGTCCTTGAGGTGGTAGGCGACGCTCTGCTGCCAGCCGCGGAACGGCTCGTTCACGACCGTGATGCCGGCAAGCCACTTGACGTGCGTCATGCCATACCAGCCGGGCACGATCAGGCGCAGTGGGAAGCCGTGCTGCGGCGGCAGCGGCCGGCCGTTGATCGCCCACGCCAGCAGCACGTCCTCGCGCAGGGCCTCCTCGACCGGAAGGCTGCGCTCGTAGGCGTGTTCGATGTCGCCTTGAACCCCGCGGTCCAGACCCGTGAACACGACCTCGGTCGCCCCGGCGCCGATCCCCGCCTCCTCGAGCAACGGGGCCAGTGGCGTGCCGGTCCATTCGGCGGTCCCGACGGCTTCGCTCAGCCACGGCTGGCTGAGCGACCGCGGCGACATCAGCGCGCGTCCGTTGCCGGCGCACTCGAGCGTCACTGCGAGCGTCCGCGAGGGTCTCGACTGCAGGTCCGCAAGGCTGAACTCGAGCGGCGTGTCGACATTGCCCGTCACCGGCAGAAGCCAGGCGCCCGGGTCGACGTACGGGATGTCGAAGTGGGTCAGCAGGTAGTGCATCCCCACAGGAGTGACCGGGTACTTCAGGCCCTCCAGAGGCAGCGCATGGTTGCGCCCCGCGAGCCCCAGCTCCTCGATGGTGATGTCTTCCCCACGCACGATTGACACCCCGGGAGCGTCGTCACCACCGATGGCTCTGTCAAGACCACCGGGGCCGAAGCTGAAACGATGGGGTGCCGATGGGTCAGGGAATCAGCGAAGTCCTCGTCTACGCGGTCGGTGTCGCGATCAGTCTGCTGCCGATCATCGCCGTGATCCTGATGCTGTTCTCCAAGCGGGCGCACGTCAACGGCCTGGTGTTCCTGCTGGCGTGGGCCCTCACGCTGGCAGCCGTCAGCGGGCTGGCCTACGTCCTCGCCGACCAGGCCGACGCCGCGACCTCCACGTCCGCATCGGACTCCATCGGATGGGCGAAGATCGCCTTCGGCCTGCTGTTCCTGGTCCTCGCCGGGCGAAACTGGCGCCGCCGTCCAGCGACCGGCACTCCATCGGAGATGCCCCGGTGGATGGGCGGGATCGACGCCCTGACACCCGGAAAGGCACTCGGCCTCGCCGTGCTCCTGGCCGGCGTCAATCCCAAGAACCTCATGCTGTCGCTCGCCGCCGGGGCGGGAGTGGCAGCCGCCGGACTCTCCACCGGCGACGCGCTCGGATCGCTGCTCGTGTTCGTCATCGTCGGCAGCCTCACCATCGCGATGCCGGTCATCTACTACGCAGCAGGTGGCGACAACGCCAAGACCAGGCTCAACGACATGAAGGACTGGCTGGCGCTGCACAACGCCGCGGTCACCGCCGTCCTGTTCCTCGTCGTCGGCGCTGACCTGGTCGCCAAGGGCCTCGCGCCGCTCACGTGATCCGTGCGCGCGGCTGGAGGTCCTTGACGTAGCGCGGCTCGACGAGTCGCGCGCCGTGCCAGTCACGCACCCGCGTCGCGCCGTCGCGCCGCCACCCGCAGCGCTCGTAGAACGGGCCTGCCGGGCCGCGCTCCTCGGTGTTCAGCCACGCCCGGCTGACGCCCGCTGCGCATAGGGCCTGCTCCGCCTCGGCGAGCAGTGCGCGGCCCACGCCGTCGCCCCAGCGGCGTGGATGGACGTACAGCCGTGTGACCTCCCCCGTCGTGGGATCCCAGGCAACGAACCCGCAGACGCCGTCGACGTCCTCGGCGACGAGATCCGCCGGGTGGGATGGCCGGGCGTTCGCCGCCCTGATGCGCTCCTCTCCGAGGAAACCGGCCCAGGCGGCGACCCCCGCCTCGACAAGGACCCGGGTGACGGCCTCGGCGTCGCCCGCCGCCGCCGGCCGCAGGCTCGGCGCCGGTGGATTCTGCGGGATTCTGCCGATGTCCGTCGCCCACGGCCTCAGGATCCGATGCCCTGTGCGTCGGCCAGGCCCGCCATGCGGCGGTCCCGCGCGTCCGCGAATTCGCGCTGCGCCGCCGCGTCGAGCAGCGTCAGCTGCTCCGTCAGCGGTGGCCGTCGCTGTGCATCGGCGAGCTGCAGCAGGTCCTCCAGCATGCTGCGCAGCCGCCGGTGGACCTGCAGGCTCGCGGCACCGCAGATGCGGATCTCGTCGGTTCCGAGCGAGACGAAGTCCGCCCAGGTCGGTGTGGCGTAGGAGAGCCGCAGGACGCCGTCGGCGTCGGCCGCCCGGCCCGGCGGGAGTGGGCGCGTCACCAGGCGGCGCAGGATGTCGTGAATCTGGTCGAGGGCCTGAACCGCGGTGGTCGGGTCGTTGATCCCCGGCGAGAGCGCCCGCGTCGCGAGGTCCACGAGCTGGCGAATGCCGAACGCGGGATCCATCTGCATCGTCCGCTCACGTGCGAGCCGCACGAACGGTCGCGGGTCGACCCGGCTCGGGTCAGGGGCGCGCACATCGAGCAGCGCACCGCCCGTCGGGACGAAGTCACCGACGCCCACGCGCAGCGTGACCAGCCCGCCCGCTGCGACGGCGCAGGCGACGATGCCCTCGACGTCGAGGTCGGTGACCACGCCGGGCCTGCCGTCGTTGGCCAGCGTCGCGCCGTCGCCGGGCTCCTCGGTCGCCGGGGCGATCTCCCGCCGGTCCTGCGGGTACACGCGCTCGATGCAGTCACGCGTCTCGGCGGCGACGGACTCGATGATCGCCGCCGCGCGAATCGCGTGGGCGGTGTGGTTGATGTAGTGGATGAACACGCCGACGCTGACGAAGACGAGAATGATCGCGACGTTCACCGAGATCCCGGGGATCGCGTCGCCGCGCGTGGCGCGCAGGACCGTCAGAGCGAAGCTGAAGGTCGCAACGAATGTGGCGAGCGCCAGCTTGCTCGTGCGGTCGCGCAGGAACGTCCGCATCACGCGCGGGGAGTACTGCCCGCCCGCGAGCTGCAGCGCCACGATCGTGATGCTGAACACCAGGCCGGTGAACGTGATCATCGCTGCGGCGATCGTCGTCAGGATGCTGCGCGCGGCGACGGCGCCCCCACCGAATGCGAACGGGTCGCCCGCCGAACGGTCCAGGCCGCTGAGCGCGACACCGGCCACCACGGCGAGCACGACGCTGAGCGCCGGGATGACCCACAGGCTGCTCCGCACGTATTCCGTGAGTCGATCGATGCGCTTCATGTCGCGCGGAGGGCGGGTGGCACGAACTGGTCATCATGCCGCATGCCCGGATGCACGTCTCGGGCACGACCACCCGCCTGGGCCGGCGTCCCTACTCCTCCAGCCACGCGATCACCGCGAGCACGCGCCGGTGATCGTCGCCGCTCGGCGGCAGGCCGAGCTTGCCGAAGATGCTCGAGACGTGCTTCTCGACGGCGCCATCGGTGACGACGAGCTCGCGCGCGATGCCGCTGTTGGAGCGGCCCTCGGCCATCAGCGACAGCACGTCGCGCTCGCGCGGGGTCAGCTCCTCCAGGCGCGCCGGGCCGCGGCCGGCGACGAGCTGGGCCACGACCTCGGGGTCCATCGCCGTCCCCCCGCCCGCGACGCGCTGCACCGCCTCGACGAACTCCGCGGGATCGGCGACACGGTCCTTGAGCAGGTAGCCGACGCCGCCGCGCCCGTCCGCGAGCAGCTCCTTCGCGAACACCCGCTCGACGTACTGGGAGAGAACGAGCACCGGGAGGCCGTCGAGGCGCTCGCGGGCCGCGAGCGCACCGCGGATCCCCTCGTCGCGGAACGACGGCGGCAGGCGCACGTCGACGACGCAGACGTCGGGGCGCTCACGCTCGACCGCCTCGAGGAACGCCTCGGCGTCCTCGACCGCGGCGACCACCTCGCAGCCGTTGTCCTCGAGCAGCCGGCTGAGGCCGTCGCGCAGCAACGCGAGATCCTCGGCGATCACGACGCGCATGGAAGCTCCGCGCGGAGAATCGTCGGGCCGCCGGCCGGGCTCGACAGGAAGAGCGTGCCGTCGAGCGCCTCGACGCGTTTGCGCAGTCCGGTCAGCCCGCCGCCGCCCGCGTTGGCGCCGCCCCGCCCGTCGTCGCGGACCTCGACCTCGAGCCGCGTCCCGCGCAGCTCGACCCGGACGGCCGCGGACTGGGCCTCGGCGTGCTTGGCGACGTTCGCGAGCGCCTCCCCGACGACGAAGTAGGCGGCGGTCTCAACGGCCGCGGGCACCGGGGCCTGGAGGTCGCAGCTGACCGTGGTCGGCACTCCCGAGCGGGCCGCGAGCGAGATGATCGCCTCCCGCAGCCCGCGCTCGGACAGCAGCGCCGGGCGGATCCCGCGGGCGAGGTCGCGCAGCTCGACGAGCGCGCGCTGGGTGTCCTGGCGTGCCTCGCCGACGAGCACCGCCGCGGCCTCCGCGTCACCGGCCTGCAGCTTCTGCTCCGCGCGGCCGAGCTCCATCGCCACCGCCACGAGCCGCGCCTGCGCGCCGTCGTGCAGGTCGCGCTCGATGCGCTCGAGCTCGAGGCGCGCGGCGTCGACCGCGCCCGCGCGCGTCTCCTGCAGATGCTCGACGCGCCGCTCCAGCTCGGCGCGCGTCGGCGTCAGCAGGCCCGAGGCGATCGCGGCCGAGCCGGCCGAGGTGCCGCGGACGAGCAGCGCCGCGATCGGCAGCAGCGCGAGTCCCGCGGCGGCCACGATGCCGGCGTCCGTCCAGGTGTCGATGTGCCAGATGCCGGCGTCCCAGCCGTCGGGCAGCGACCACCACCAGGCGGGGAACGTGATGAAGCCGATGCTGACCGTGAAGGCGACCGTCAGGACCGTGAACGCGACGATGCCGATCGGCAGCAGCAGCAGGCCGTACGCGAGGTCGCGGTACATCTGGCGGTCCTTGAACAGACCCTTGAACCAGGTCCAGATCGTGTGCAGGGACCGCCAGTCCTCGCGGCTGAAGGGGAGCCGCACCGCGTAGTGCTCGGGCACCGGCTCGCGCAGGACGATGGCCGCGCGATGACGCTCGACCCGCGAGAGGCCGCGCGTCGCCGCGATCGTCAGGACCGCGATCGGCACGCCGATGAACGTGAGCAGTGACCCGAGCGCCGTGCTCCAGCCCGCGACGGCGACCGTGAACGTGAGGATGCCCATCGGCAGGCTCAGCAGCAGGTAGCCGCTGTCGCGCATGAGCTGCCCGAGGAAGCCCGTGAACGAGCGGCGCTGCCGGGCGTCGTCGTCGCGCAGCTCCTGCGCGGGGCGCGTCGGTTGTTCGGTGGTCGGCTGCTGCGCGGTCACGGACATCATGGGCTGCATGCTCCCCGACGCGGCGCGGCCTGCCAATGCCGCGGCCCGGTGTCTGCGTGCGGGGGATATCCCCCGCACGCTCCTAGCGTCCGTGCTGGCGCCGCAGCTCGGCGAGCAGCAGCTTCGCGTGCATCGCTCCGATCAGGTCGCGCAGCGGCTCCGCGCCGGAGGCGATGATGCCGGCCGCCCGCTCGACGGGCACCTCGCCGGCGAGCCGGTCGAGCAGCGTGCGGACCTCGACCTCGACGAGTGGCTGCAGCGCCTCGCGGTAGCGCAGCGTGTCGAAGACCGTGAACCCCAGTGCCTCGTCGTAGCCGGAGGCGCGGAAGCGCGAGATCGCCTCGATGATCAGCACGTCGTTGCGGTCGTAGCCGCGGCGGTCCGGGGTCAGCACGGCGATCTCGGCGAGCCGGTCCAGGACGTTCTGCGGTACGCCGTAGCGCTCGCGAACCTGGGTCTTCGAGAGCCGCTCGCCGGGCTGTGCCTCGAGCGCCCGCTCGACGATCCGGTCCTCGACCTCGACGAGCGCGGCGGCCTGTTCGGGCCCGCGGTCCATCACGCTCTTGATCACCCGCAGCGGCATGAACCGCTCCTCCTGCAGGCGCTTCACGAGCTGGATGCGCTCGACGAAGTCCGGCGGGTACCAGGCCATGTTGCGCGACGTGCGCACGATCCCGGCGTCGTCGCCGAGCACCCCCTCGCGCAGGTAGTGCTTGATCGTCCCGGCACTGACGCCGGACCGCTCGGCGAGGTCGCGCATCTTCAGGAGACCCGCCGTCCGGGGTGCGGTGGCGGCCGCCGCGGTGCTCATGAGAGGAACGACCCCGTGACGCCCTGCGCCAGGCCGCCGACCGCGCCGCCCTCTTCGAGCGCGGCGATCTCCACGTCCGTGTACCCGGCGTCACGCAGGACGCCCTGCGTGTGCTCGCCCAGGCCCGGCCCGGGCAGGCGCCGCGGGTCCCCCGGCGTGCGCGAGAGCTTGACGGGAACGCCGAGCTGGCGAACCGGCCGGTCGGCGCCCGGCTGCTCCACCTCGACGACCATCTCGCGCTCGCGGACGAGGTCGGACTCGAGCACCTCGCCGAGGTCGAGGACCGGCTCCAGGCAGCAGTCGTGCTCCCCCGCGAAGACCGTCCAGTCCGCGCGCGTGCGCTGCCTGAAGATCGCCTCGAGCTGTGCATGCGCGCTCGAGCCAGGGGTCTGGAACTGGTGCTCGATCAGGTCCTCGCGGCCCACGCCGACGCAGAAGTTCTTGAAGAACTTCGGCTCGAGCGCGCCGAGCGTGACCCAGCCGTCGGCGCACTCGTACGGCCGGTAGCAGACGAACATGCCGCCGAGCGGGATGTGACCGCGGCGCGGAACGTCGCCGTCGGCGAGGAAGCTCGCGGCGGTCATGGCGAGCCACGAGAGCGCGCCGTCCGCCATGGAGACGTCGACGACCTGCCCGACCCCGGAGTGGTCGCGCTCGCGCAGCGCCGCGAGGATGCCGAACGCGGCCATCAGGCCGCCGCCGCCGATGTCGGCGATCTGGCCCGCGGACTGCACGGGCGGGCCGTCGGCCTCACCGGAGAGGCCGAGCAGCCCGATCAGGCCGAGGTAGTTCATGTCGTGGCCCGACCGGTCGCGCAGCGGACCGTCGAGCCCGTACCCCGTGATCGCGCAGTAGACGATGCCCGGGTTGACCTCCCGCAGCTGCTCGTACCCGACCCCGAGGCGGTCGAGCACGCCCGGCCGGAACGACTCGAGGACGACGTCGGCGTCCTTGGCCAGTCGCAGCAGCACCTCGCGTCCGCGCTCATCCTTGAGGTTCAGCCGGATCGAGCTCTTGTTGCGGTTGAGGCCGAGGAAGAGCGCGCTCTTCGCGCTCTCCTCCGCGCCCTCGTAGTACGGCGGCGACCAGCGCGCGTAGTCGCCCATGCCCATGTCCTCGACCTTGATGACCTCGGCGCCGAAGTCGGCGAGCAGCAGCGAGCAGAACGGCCCGGGCAGCAACCGTGAGAGGTCCAGGACGCGCACGCCCTCGAGCGGCAGGCTCATGCGACACGCTCCGGCAGGCCGAGCAGCCCGCGCGCCTCGGCGACGGTCGCGGGGCGCCGCCCCGCGTTGACGACCATCTCGCGCGCCTTGGCGACGAGGTCGCCGTTGGAGCGGGCCATCTCCCCGTCGGGCAGGTAGAAGTTGTCCTCCAGGCCGACGCGGATCGAGCCGCCGAGCGCGAGCGCGGCGCTGATCAGCGTCCACTGCCTGCGCGAGATGCCGATGACGGCCCAGTGCGACCCATCGGGAATGTTGTCCACCATCGCCGCGAGGTTGCGGGCCGTCGGCGGCGCCCCGCCGACGACGCCCATGACGCAGTCGACGTGCAGCGGCGGGTTCAGGACGCCCATGTGCACCAGCGGCTCGAGGCTGCCGATGTGGCCGAGGTCGAAGCACTCGTGCTCGGGCTTGATGCCCAGCTCGTTCATGACGTGGAGCAGCTCGATGATCTCGCTGAACGGGTTCGCGAAGACGGTGTCGAACACGAACGTGCGGCGCGAGCGCGAGTACTTCGCGTAGTTCATCGAGCCCATGTTCAGGGCCGCGACGTCGGGGCGCAGCTCACGCAGGTAGGCGACGCGCTTCTCCACCGGGACGCCGATCGCGCCGGTGGAGTAGTTGATGATCACGTCGCCCGCCGCAGCGCGGATGGCCTCGGTGATCGCGCGGAAGTCCTCGATCTCGAACGACGGCGTGCCGTCGGGCCGGCGCGCGTGGATGTGGATCATCACCCCGCCCTCGTCGACGATCCGGCGCGCTTCGGCGCCGTACTCCTCCGGCGTGTACGGGATCGCCGGGCACTGCTCGCGGTTGGCGATCGCGCCGGAGATGGCGCAGGTGATGACGGCGGGGTCCTCGACGCTCAATGGGGGCTCCAGGCAAGAAGTGGGACGTTCCACTTCCCACTCTGACGGATTGCGCGGCGGCGCGTCAATCCACGGCCGGCATGAACACCGGCACGTCCCCCCAGCAGCGCACGTCACCGGTGCTCGTCAGTGCGCACGACTCATAGGCGCCGAGGCTGATCTGCGTGAACGTGCCTGCGGGCGGCCTGGCCTGCCCGAAGTCGTCGTAGCCCCAGCAGCGGGCGGTGCCCGCCGGCGTCAGCGCGCAGCTGTGGGCCTGCCCTGCGGCGACCTGGGTGAACGTGCCTGCCGGTGCCGCCGCCTGGCCGGAGCCGTTCAAGCCCCAGCAGACCACGGCCCCGGCTCGCGTGAGCCCGCACGAGTGGAGGCCTCCGGCCGCGACCTGCGTGAAGTCCCCGGGCGGCGGGTCCAGCTGGAAGTAGTCGTTGTAGCCCGCGCAGAGGGCCCGGCCGTCGAGCGTCACCCCGCAGCTGTGCTGAGCACCGGCGCTCACCTGGGCGAACGTCTCGTCGGGGAGCACCGACTGGCCGCCGCGATCCGCTCCCCAGCACTCCGCCGAGCCGCCGTCCTGCAGCGCGCAGCTGTGGTCGCCGCCGGCGCTGACCTGCGTGAAGGTGCCGCCGGGCGCATTGGACTGCCGCGAACGGTTCGAGCCCCAGCAGTCGATGGTCCGAGCGACCGTCAGCCCGCAGGTGTGCGCCTCCCCCCCGCTGACCTGCGTGAAGCGTCCCGCGGGGACGGTCGCCTGGCCCGCCGCGTTCTCACCCCAGCAGACCGCCGTGTGGGTCGCTCGCACCGCACACGCGTGGTAGGCGCCGGCGCCGACCCAGGTGTAGCGGCCGCCCGGCGCGATCGCCTGGCCTGAGCCGTCGGCTCCCCAGCACCTGATCGACCGGGTGGACATGATCGCGCAGCTGTGCGCGCCGCCCGCGCTGACGGCGCGGACCGCCCCGCCCGGCGCCCGCAGCCCTCGGCCGGAGCCCCAGCACCGCGCCCTGCCCGCACGCGACACCGCGCACGCGCGGTCGCGGCCGACGGCGATGCGGCGGTAACGAACCCTGCGTGCCCGCGCCGTCCCGGCGAGCGAGGCGCCCCAGCAGCGCAGTGCGCCGCCGGAGGTGAGCGCGCACGTGCGATCCCCTCCCGCGGCGATCTGCGCGAAGCGCCCGGCGGGCGGCCGGGCCCGGGCGCCCGCTCCCGAGCCCCAGCAGACGATCCGGCGCGCCCGCGACAGCGCGCACGCATGCGCGCGACCGACGGTCACCCGCAGGTAGCGGGCGGAGCGCACGCGCCCCTCGCCGGACAGCGGCGGGCCCCAGCAGCGCAATGCCCCGCCCGTCGTGAGCGCACACGAGTGGCTCCCGCCGGCGGCGACCGCCGCGAACCGGCCGGCCGGAGCACGCGTGCGTCCGGAGCCGGCGGCGCCCCAGCAGACGACCGAGCCGCTGCGGGCGAGCCCGCAGGTGTGGCTCGTGCCCGCGGCAAGCTCCTTGAACCGGCCTGCCGGTGCGCGTGCCTGGCCGAAGTGATCGGAGCCCCAGCAGACGGCCGCGCCGCCGCGCTCGAGCCCACAGGTGTGCGACGTCCCGGCGCTGACGGCGGTGAACTGGGCGGCATCGGCGACGGCCCCGCCCGAGCCGAGACAGGCCGCCAGGAGGCCCGCCACAAGCAGCCGCTGAACGCTGGACACCGGTGCAGATTGACGGATCGCCGCGCGACGCGCGCCCGCAGGATGCCCTCAGGTCTGGGTGGGAAACCCGTAGTCCGTGCCCGAGGCGCGCTGCGGCCAGCGCTCGGTGACGACCTTGCCCCGCGTGTAGAAGAGCACGCCCTCACGGCCGTGCACGTGGAGGTCGCCGAACAGCGAGTCCTTCCAGCCGCCGAACGAGTAGTAGGCCATCGGCACCGGGATCGGCACGTTCACGCCGACCATCCCGGCGGTCACCCGGCTGCGGAACTCGCGCGCCGCGCCGCCGTCACCGGTGAAGATCGCGGCGCCGTTGCCGTACGGGTTGCGGTTGATCAGCTCGAGGCCCGCGTCGAAGGACTCGGCGCGCAGCATCACGAGCAGCGGGCCGAAGACCTCGTCGCGGTAGACGCTCATCTCCTCGGTCACGTGATCGAGCACCGACGGCCCCACGAAGAACCCGTCCTCGTGGCCGGCGACGGTGAGCCCGCGGCCGTCGAGCGCGACCTGCGCGCCCTCGTCGGCTCCTCGCCCGACGTAGGTCGTGACGCGCTCGCGCGCCTCGGGCGTGATGACCGGGCCCATCTCGCTCTGCGGATCGGCGCCCGGCCCCACCTTCAGCGCGCGTGCACGGTCGACGACCTTCGCGGCGAGCGCGTCGGCGGTCTCGTCTCCCACGGTCACGACGGCGCTGATGGCCATGCAGCGCTGGCCGGCGCTGCCGAAGGCGGCCGAGGCGATCGCGTCCGCGGCGACGTCGAGGTTCGCATCCGGCAGGACGAGCGCGTGGTTCTTCGCGCCGCCGAGCGCCTGCGCCCGCTTGCCGTGCGCGGTCGCGGTCTCGTAGATGTGGCGGGCGACCGGCGTCGACCCGACGAACGAGACCGCGTCGATCTGCGGATGGGTGAGCAGCGCGTCGACGGCGACCTTGTCGCCCTGGACGACGCTGAAGACGCCGGCCGGAAGGCCCGCCTCGGCGAGCAGCTCGGCGACGAAGAGCGCGGCCGAGGGGTCCTTCTCGCTCGGCTTGAGGATGAAGGCGTTGCCGCACGCGAGCGCGAGCGGATACATCCACATCGGGACCATCGCGGGGAAGTTGAACGGCGTGATCCCGGCGACCACGCCGAGCGGCTGGCGGTAGCTCGTCGAGTCGACGCGGGTCGAGATCTGCTCCGACGCCTCGCCCTTCATCAGGTGCGCCACGCCGCAGGCGAACTCGACGACCTCCAGGCCGCGCTGCACCTCGCCGCGCGCGTCGTCGAAGGTCTTCCCGTGCTCGCTGGTGACGATGCGAGCGAGGTCGTCCCGCCGGGCGGTGAGCAGCTCGCGGTAGGAGAAGAGGACGGCGGTCCGCTTCGACAGCGAGGCGGCACTCCAGCCGGCGAACGCCTCGCGCGCAGCGGTGACGGCGCGGTCGACGTCGTCGGCCGAGGCGAGCGCGACCCGCCGCGCGACCTGGCCGGTCGCGGGATCATGGACGTCCGCGAAGCGGTCCGCGGTGGCGTCGGGAGCTCCGCCGATCCAGTGGCCGACGGTCTTGAGGTCTGCGGGAGCGATGGTCATGACCCTCCCAGGGTACGCCCACATAGGCTGCGCGCATGACCGACCCCGCGTCCTTCGAGCACATCGCGTATGACGTCGCCGACAACGTCGCGACGATCACGCTGAACCGCCCCGACAAGCTCAACGCCTTCACCGCCACGATGGCGCGCGAGCTGATCGGCGTCTTCGACGTCATCGACGCCGACGACGAGGTGCGCGCCGTCGTCGTGACCGGCGCCGGGCGCGGCTTCTGCGCCGGTGCCGACCTGTCGGGCGGCGGCGAGACGTTCAGCTACGCCGAGGGCGAGGAGGAGGCGCACCGCGACGGCGGCGGGCTCGTCACGCTGCGGATCTTCGAGTGCCTCAAGCCGGTGATCGGCGCGATCAACGGGCCGGCGGTCGGCGTCGGCGTGACGATGCAGCTGCCGATGGACATGCGGCTCGCGTCCACCGACGCACGCTTCGGCCTCGTGTTCGCGCGCCGCGGGATCGTCCCGGAGGCCGCGTCGAGCTGGTTCCTCCCCAGGATCGTCGGGATCAGCAAGGCGCTCGAGTGGTGTGAGACCGGCCGTATCTTCGACGCGCAGGAAGCGCTCGACGGCGGCCTCGTCCGCAGTGTCCACGCACCCGATGAGCTGCTTCCCGCCGCCTACGACCTCGCGCAGGAGATCGCCCGGAACGCCGCGCCCGTCTCCGTCGCGCTGACCCGCCAGATGCTCTGGCGGATGGCCGGCGCCGACCACCCGATGGAGGCGCACAAGGTCGACTCGCGCGGGATCGCCGTGCGCGGCGCCTCACCCGACGCCGTCGAGGGCGTGATGGCGTTCCTCGAAAAGCGGCCCGCCGCGTTCCCGATGCGGGTGAGCGACGGGATGCCGGACTTCTTCCCATGGTGGACCGAGCGGGAGTTCTCCTGACATGTGCCGCCTGTTCGCCCGCGCCTCCGCCGAGGCCTACCCCGCGACGTTCGGTCTGCTCGAGGCGCCCGACAGCGTCGAGGCCCAGAGCCGCAAGGAGCCCGACGGCTACGGGATCGGCAGTTTCGACAAGGAGGGCCGGCCCCACATCATCAAGCGCGCCAAGGCGGCCTACCAGGATCGCGCGTTCCCGCAGGAGGCGCACGAGCTGCGCTCGCGCCAGTTCGTCGCCCACATTCGCTTTGCGACCAACGGTGAGAACCTCGAGCGCAACACGCACCCGTTCGCCCAGCACGACCGGATCTTCGCCCACAACGGCGTGGTCCACGGGCTCGACCAGCTCGAGGCGCGGCTTCGCCCGCAGTACCTCGAGCTGATCGGCGGCGAGACCGACTCCGAGCGTGTGTTCGCGCTGATCACGCAGGAGATCGACGACCATGCCGGCGACGTCACCGCAGGCATCGTCGCGGCGGTCCGATGGATCGGCGCCACGCTGCCGCTCTACGCCGTGAACCTGCTGCTCGCCACGAACGACCAGCTCTGGGCGCTGCGCTACCCGGAGACGCACGACCTGCTCTGGCTCGACGAGCGCGAGGCCCCGGTGCGCGAGCATCGCGATCGCCGGCGGCGGCTGCGCTTCGGCGTCGACGAGCCCGCACCGGGCATCGCAGTGGCCAGCGAGGCGATGGGCGCCGGCCCTGACTGGACTCCGCTCCGGTCAGGTGAGCTGCTGCACGTGGCGGCCGACCTCACGCCGACGGTGACCACCGTGCTCCCGGATCCGCCGGCGCACCCGCTGACACTCGAGGATCTGGGAATCCACGCTGCTGCGGCGCAGAAGGAGAAGTAGGAGTAGAAGGGCTGGGCGCCGGGCTTATTGCGGAATGGCCCCCCTTCTGAAAGCTTGCGCGCCGTGAACCCGCCAACTGCCGCGACCGTCCGAACACTCATGCCGCAGCTGCGGCATGACCTCGAGGACCTCGTGAGGATTCCCTCCGTCTCGGTCCCCGGCGTGATCGACGAGCCGCTGCTCGCCGCCTTCGAGCTCACGTCGCGCCTGTTCGCCGACGTGGGCGTCGATGTGGGGCGGCTGGACCTTCCGGACACCGCACCCGTCGTCGTGGGGAGCATCGCCGCGCCCCCCGGCGCTCCGACGGTGCTGCTGTACAGCCACTACGACGTCGTGCCTGCGGGCGACGAGTCGGAGTGGACCTCGCCCCCGTTCGAACCGACCGAGCGCGACGGCGCGCTCTTCGGCCGCGGCTCCGCCGACACGAAGTCGAACATCGTCATGCACGTCGGCGCGCTGCGCGCCTGGGAGGGCCGCCCTCCGGTCGGCATCAAGATCTGCATCGAGGGGTACGAGGAGATCGGCAGCGGCGCGCTGACGGGCTACCCGCCGACGGACCCCGGACTGTTCCGTGCTGATGCGCTCGTCATAGGCGACATGGGCAGCATCGCGCCGGGGGTCCCGACGCTCGACGACCGCACTGCGTGGCATGGGCAACGTGACACTCGAGGTGCGCACGCTGGAGTCCGGCAAGCACAGCGGGCAGTACGGCGGCGCGGCCCCTGATGCTCTGCTCGCGCTGCTGCACGCGATCGGCACGCTCCACGACGAGCACGGCGACGTGGCCGTCGCCGGCCTGCGGCGCAACGAGTGGGACGGCCCCGGCGCAGACGGAGGAGCAGTTCCGCGACCTGGGCACGGTCCTCGACGGCGTCCCGCTGATCGGCAGCGGGGGCCTGGCGTCACGGGTCTGGTCCGGGCCCCGCGATCACCGTGATCGGCATCGACGTGCCCTCGGTCGACGGCGCCGTCAACGCCGTGTCGCCCCACGCCCGCGCCGTGCTCAACGTCCGGGTCCATCCCGAGCAGGACGCCGTCGAGGCGCAGGCCGCCGTCATCGAACATCTGCGCAGCGTGCGGCCGTTCGGGATCGAGATCGACGTGCAGCCCGGCCCGACCGGCAATGGCTTCGCGGCGTCCACGACCGGGCCGGCCTACGCCGCCGCGCGTGAGGCCTGGGCCCAGGCGTGGGGCGCCGAGGTGATGACGGCCGGCAGCGGCGGATCAATCCCGATCGTCAGCGCGCTCGCGGGCGCCCTGCCGGCCGCCGAGGCGCTGCTCGTGGGCACCACCGACGGCTACGCGAACATCCACGGGCCGAACGAGCGCGTGCTGCTCGAGCGAGTTCGAGAACGCGGTCGTGGCGGAGACGGACTTCCTGGGCCGATACGCCGAGACGTTCCTACGGGCGCAGGCATGAGCGGCGAGGCCTTCACCGCGTCGGCACCGGAGGCCCCCGGGTTCACCGAGCGCGCCCTCGCCTGGGTCGAGAAGGCGGGCAACAAGGTCCCGAGCCCGGCGATCCTGTTCCTCGCGCTGATCATCGGCGTCGTCGTGCTCTCGCAGGTCCTGGACTGGCTCGACGTCGGCGTCGCGAGCCATGCGACCGCCGTGCCGGCCGACGGCACGCTCCCCACCGACAACCTCTCCGCCGATCCGGTGAACGCGGAGGCCTACAAGATCGCCAGCGAGCAGATCAGCGTGAAGGGCCTGCTGACGGTCGACGGCATCCGCTTCATGTTCACCTCGTTCGTGCCTAACTTCCTCGGGTTCGCAGCGATCGGCGTGATCCTTGTCGCGATGATCGGCGTCGGCGTCGCCGAGTACTCGGGGCTCGTCGGCGCGCTCATCCGCAAGCTCGTCGCGATCTCCACCCCGGGATCGCTCACGTACATCATCGTTTTCGTCGGGATCATCTCGAGTGTCGCCGCCGACGCCGGGTACCTGGTCCTGATCCCGCTAGCCGCCGTCGCGTTCCTCAGCGTGGGCAGACACCCGCTCGCGGGCATTGCGGCCGGCTTCGGCGCGGTGAGCGCGGCATTCGGCATCAACATCCTCATCACGCCCGCCGACGGCGTGCTGACCGACATCACGAACGAGTCGGCGCAACTCGTCGACCCGAGTGTGCACCTCGATCTCGTCGCGAACCTCTGGTACGGGATCGGCTCGACGCTCTTCCTGACCGTCGTGATCGCTCAGATCACGACCCGGATCATCGAGCCGCGGCTGGGCGGGTGGGACCGCAGCCAGGCCGACACCGAGGAGCTCGAACGGGAGGAGGGCCCGGAGATCGATCCCGTCGCCGAGGCGAAGGGCCTGCGCTGGGCGCTCTACGCGCTGATCGGCGTGCTCGCCGTCATCGCGGTGCTGACGCTTCCCTCCGGCGCTCCGCTGCGCAATCCCGAGACCGGAGACATCGTCGGCGACTCGCCGTTCATGAGCAGCCTGATCGTGATGATCTCGGCGGCGTTCCTGGTGACCGGCATCGCGTTTGGCAAGGCCACGGGGACGATCAGGAACAGCAACGACACGCTCGGGATGATCACGAAGGCCTGGGCGAGTCTCGCGAGCCTGCTGTTCCTCTTCCTGCTGATCGCGCAGTTCATCGCCTATTTCGACTTCAGCAACATCGCCCGCGTCGTCGCCATCGCGCTCGGCGACGTGCTGGAGGAGATGAACCTCGGGAAGGGCCTGCTGCTCCTCGGGATCATCGTCCTGACGATGTTCGTGAACTTCCTGATCCCGGCGAAGATCGCGAAATGGGCGATCGTCGCGCCGATCTTCGTCCCGCTGATGCTACGTCTCGGCGTCGAGCCGCAGACCGTGCTCGCGGCCTACCGCACCGGCGACTCGCCGACGAACGTGCTGACCCCGCTGATGCCGTACTTCCCGCTGATGGTCGTGTTTGCGGCGCGATACCAGAAGGACTCGGGCATCGGGACGGTGGTCGCGCTGATGCTCCCCTACGCCCTGATCCTCACTGTCGTCTGGACGATCTTCTTCATGCTCTGGTTCCTGCTCGGAATCCCGCTCGGCCCCGGTTGGCCGGTCTGACCCTGGGTGGATGACGCGACGGTCACCTTCGCGGTCCTCGCCGCGGCGGTCGGGTTCTTCGTCTGGAACCGCCTGCCGGTCGGCGTGGTCGCCGTGGGCGCCGCCCTCGCCCTGTATGCCACGGGCGTCATCTCCGTCGAGGAGGCATTCGCCGGCTTCGGCGACCCGACGGTCATCTTCATCGCATCGCTGTTCGTCGTCAGCGAAGGGCTGGACGCGGCGGGCGTCACGACGTGGGCGGGACAGAAGCTGATCGCTGCGGCGGGTGGCCGCGAACGGCGCCTTCTCGTGTCGCTGCTCGTGCTCGTTGCGGCCCTCTCCGCGATCATCACCGTCAACGGAGCGGTCGCAGCGCTGCTGCCGATGACGGTCGTCGTCGCTGTGCGCCTGGCCCGGTCACCCTCGAAGCTGCTGCTGCCGCTGGCGTTCGCCGCGCACGCCGGATCGCTCCTCGCGCTCACCGGCACGCCGGTGAACATCCTCGTCTCAGACGCGGCGTACGGAGCCGGGGCCGGGGGCTTCGGGTACTTCGAGTTCGCGCTCGTCGGCACCCCGCTGACGATCGGTTCCGTGGCGATCCTCACGGTGCTCGGGCCGCGGCTGCTGCCTGACCGGCGCGCCCGCTCGATCCCGCCCGATCTCAGCGGACACGCGCAAACGCTCTTGGACCAGTACGCGCTCGATCCCGCGGTGCTGGCACGGCACGAGGTCCCCGAGGCGCTCTTCAGCCGCGGATCCGGCGTGGCGGAGGTCGTACTCCCGCCACGGTCGGAGCTGATCGGGGCGACGGTCTTCCCCGGGATGGCCACCGAGAGCGGGGACCTGATCATCCTTGCGGTGCAGCGCCAGGGGGAGCCCGCTGCGCCCGCAGAGGTGACACTGGCGGCCGGGGACACGCTGCTGCTCGAGGGCTCGTGGGGCGCGCTCGACGAGCACCTGGATGATCCCGACGTGCTCGTCGTCGACGCGCCGGACGCGTTGCGCCGGCAGGTCGTCCCGCTTGGTCAGGGCGCCCGACGGGCGCTCGCGGTGCTTGCCGTGATGGTCGTCCTGCTCGCGACGGGGGCGGTGCCGGCTGCCGTCGCGGGCGCGCTCGCCGCGGGCGCGATCGTCGTGCTCGGCGTGCTCGGCGTCGAACAGGCGCACCGCGCCGTCGCCTGGAGCACCGTGATCCTGATCGCCGGGATGATCCCCGTCTCGACCGCGATGCGGACGACGGGCGCGGCAGACGACGTCGCGAACGCGCTGGTCGACGTCGTCGGCGGCGCCGGCCCGACCGCACTGCTGATCGGCCTCTTCGTCATCACCGCCGCCTTCGGCCAGGTGATCAGCAACACGGCGACGGCGCTCATCATGATCCCCGTCGCCGTGTCGGCCGCCGCCGAGCTCGACGTGTCGGCGCGGCCGGTCCTCATGAGCCTCGCCGTCGCTTCCGCTGCCGCCTTCATCACCCCGATCGCGACGCCCGCGAACCTCATGGTCCAGGGCCCGGGCGGGTACGGCTTCGGCGACTACTGGAAGCTCGGACTCCCGATGCTCGGGCTCTTCTTCGTCGTCGGAGTCTTCGTCGTGCCGCTGATCTGGAGCTTCTAGTCGCCGGTCGCTAGACCGGATACCGCAGGATCGCCGCGACCGGTCCGCCGCCGGGGATGTCCTCGCGGCGGACCGCGAGTACGCGGCCACGCGTGTGCAGCACCCGGCGGGCGATCTCGTCGAGCACGCCGTAGTTGGCGGCGTCGTCAGCGTCGTCCAGGGTGAGCGCCCCGTCCTCCTCACCGACGAAGCCCGGCACGTTCTCGTCGATGTCGAGGAACACGGTGTCGACGGCGCCGAACGTCGCAGCGCGAGCGATCGCGGCGAGGTCGTCGGTGCCGCGGCTCTGCGGCACGCGCTCCTCGTAGCGCTTACGGAGCTCCGCAAGGTCCTTCGCGTAGACCTCGTCGAGCACGCTCCGGCTGGCCTCGGCGAGTTCCACGTCGGTGCTTTCGTCCGGGCTGCCGGGGATGACCGGCTCGACGAGATGCGGGTACGTGTTCACGGCGCGGAAGATGGTGCCGAGCGGGTCCGTCGTCGCGAGGATCAGCGGCAGGTCGTGACCGGACAGCACCGGCCGAAGCGCCTCCTCCACGCGCCGCGCGTACTGGCGCAGCCGAACCTTCAGTCCCTCCGACCCCTGGATGCGCCGGTCGGCCGAGCGGTCGCCGAGCGATGCCTTGCCGACAGCGCCGGCCGCATCGCGCGGCATGCCCGGGACCCGGACCTCGATCGGAGCGACGTCGGGGGCGACCTCGACCAGGCGGGCACCGTTCTGCGAGAGGGCGAGTACGAACGCCGCCTGCGGGAACGTGATGGCGCGCAGCAGCGGCTTGACGTGGAAGCGATCGGAGACCTCGACCATGCCGGTGAGCCGGTTCGGGAGGCGGAAGGTGCGCGCGCCCGCGGGGGTGGCGAAGACCGCAAGGGTGTTGGCCTGGCGCTCCCAGAAGTCCTCGTCGTCCACCAGGTCCTCGATGACCTCCTCGAGCTCCGACACGGCGCCCCGGTCCAGGTCGGCCGCCCGGACCTGGGCGATCGCCTCGGCGCCCAGGTTCTTCAGCTCGATCCTGCCGATGTCCGCCTCCTGCGTCAGCGGGGAGGTCGGGACGTAGATCGAGACGGAGCCGGCTCCACGGAGCCCGAGCAGACGCTCGATGTCGGTGCTCGTCGGGATGTCGGTATGCACGGGGAGAATCGCCTTTTCGTAGGGGAGCCCCAGCGTACCCCGGCATCGGGGCCTCGGACCTAGACTGGCACGACGCCGTTGCGCTTCCATGGCCGCTGCACCGTCTTGCCCTCGGCCATCTCGAGCGCGCGGCAGATCACCGGGCGCGTCTCGCGTGGGTCGATGACGTCATCGATCATCCCGTTTCGCGCCGCGATGTAGACGTCGATGAGCTTGCGGTAGGCGCCGATCAGCTCGGCCTTCTTGGCGACCGGATCGTCGGCCTCCTCGACCTGCTTGCGCATGACGATCTCGACGGCGCCCTCTGCGCCCATCACGCTGATCTCCGCGCTCGGCCACGCGACGATCAGGTCCGGCTCGTACGCCCGCCCGTTCATCACGTAGTAGCCGGCGCCGTAGGCCTTGCGCGTGATCACGGTGATCTTCGGCACGGTCGCGTTGGAGACGGCGTAGAGCATCTTCGCGCCGTGACGGATGATGCCGCCCGCCTCGACCTTCGTGCCGACCATGAAGCCCGGGACGTCCATCAGGAAGACGAGCGGGATCCCGAACGCGTTGCAGAGGTTCACGAACCGCGCGGCCTTGTCGGCGGAGTCGTTGTCGAGAATGCCGCCGAGGTGCTTGGGCTGGTTCGCGACGATGCCCGCCGGCCGACCGCCGAAGCGCGCGAACCCGGTGATGATCGTCTTCGCCCACTGCGGCTTCATGTCGAAGAACTCGCCGTCGTCAGTGATCCGGCGGATCACCTCGTACATGTCGTAGGGCTTGCGGTTGGACTCGGGCAGGACGTCGAGCAGCTCGTCGTCCATGCGGTCGATCGGGTCGCTCACCTCACGCCTGGGCGGAGCCTCCCCGTTGTGCGAGGGCAGGAACGAGAGGTACTCGCGGATCCGCTCGATGCACTCCTCGTCGCTCGCGACCTCGAGGTCACCGACGCCGGACTTGCGGCAGTGCACGCGCGAGCCGCCGAGCTCCTCCTGGGTCACGTCCTCACCGACCGCCGCGCGCACGAGGTGCGGGCCTGCGAGCGCCATCGAGCCGCGGCCCTTGACCATCGGCACGAAGTCGGCGAGGCCGGGGATGTAGGCGGTGCCCGCTGCGCACGGACCCATCAGCGCGGCGACCTGCGGGATCACGCCGCTCATCACGACCTCTTCGCGGAAGAGGTACCCCGAGCCGGCGAAGAGTGAGCCGACCGCCTCCTGGATGCGCGCGCCGGCGGAGTCCAGCAGCCACACGAACGGCATCCGCTTGGTCAGCGCGAGGTCGCGCAGGCGCGTGACCTTGATCTCACCCGTCGCCCCCATCGACCCCGCCATCACGGTGAAGTCGTAGGCGCAGACGGCGACCATCCGGCCGTCGACCTTGCCGTAGCCCGTGATGACGCCGTCGGCCGGCGCGTCCTTGTCCTCCATCCCGCGCACCGCGTGGTGGATGCCGGCATGGATGCCGAGCTCCGAGAACGTGCCGTCGTCGATCAGCAGCGCGATGCGCTCGCGCGCGGTCAGCTTGTCCGCCGCATGCTGGCGGGCGATCCGCTCCTCGCCGCCGCCGAGCTCTGCGTGCGCGCGCCGGGCGTGCAGGTCCTCGACGAGTGGGCGCAGGATGCTCGCCGGGGTGTCCGCGGAGGGCTCGGTCGTGCTCATGGCCCGCAACGTACTAGCGACGATGGCCGCGCGGGCGATCGCCGTGCCGGGTCGTCCGTTCGTCCGGCCCCGCCGCCCGGCGACCCAGATCGACCGCTCGTCGGGGTACGGCGACCTCGTATCCCCGTCCGCGCGACCACAGGGCGAGCGACCACGGCGCCGATGGGGCGCGCATGCCGATTCTGAGCTCCGTCGCACACGTGCGCCCGTCGTGGAAGGCCATCGCCACCGTCGCGATCGCGGCCGCGATCCTGCCTGCCCTGGCGTCGCCCGCCGGCGCCCACCGCCGCGACCGGGACCGTGACCGCGACGGCCTCAGCGACCGCTACGAGCAGCGCGTCTCGCACACGAACCCGCGGAAGGCCGACACCGACCGCGACGGCCTGCGCGACGGCTATGAGGTGCGCATCTCCAAGACGAACCCGCGCCGTGCCGACACCGACGGTGACGGCCTCAGCGACCGCGCCGAGATCCGCAGGTACCACACCGATCCGCGCAAGGCGGACACCGACGGTGACGGCATCAGCGACGGCGCAGAGGTCAAGGCCGGCAGCAACCCCAGGGATCCCAAGAGCCCCGGCGTCACTCCTCCCCCCGGCGGGGGCACGCCTCCAGGGGGAGGAACACCCCCCGGCGACGAGACGCCTCCGGGAGGCGGGACACCGCCCGGCGGCGGCGGAACGCCCACCCCCGCCGACACGACTCCTCCCGAGACGACGATCCTGACGGGCGCATCCGGCCCTCAGGCGGCGACCACGGCGGTCTTCACCTTCAGCGCTGACGAGACCGCGACCTTCGAATGCCGCATCGACGGCGGCGCGTACTCGGCGTGCACGTCGCCGAAGACGTACACCGGGCTGGCCGACGGCGCCCACACGTTCGACGTCCGCGCGAAGGACACCGCCGGCAACGTCGACGCGACCCCCGCCTCCGCCTCGTGGTCGGTCGACGCGACTCCGCCGCAGACGACCATCACCTCGGGCCCGCCCGCGACCACGACGGACAAGACCGCGCAGTTCACGTTCTCGGCGGACGAGGTGTCCACCTTCCAGTGTCGCCTGGACGGCGGCGCCTGGGCCACGTGCAGCTCTCCCGCGGCGCTGTCCGGGCTGGCCCTCGGAACACACACCTACGAGGTCCGCGCGGTGGACGGCCTGGGCAACATCGACGCGACTCCGGCGCAACGCACGTGGACGATCGAGCAGGTGGCCCCGGACACCACCATCACGAGCGGGCCGAGCGGGACGACATTCGAGTTCTCGGCGACCCTGACGTTCACATCTCCGGACCCGAACGCGACATTCGAATGCCGAATCAACGGCTCGTCGTGGGAGGCGTGCTCGTCCCCGACGACCTACCTCGACCTGTTCGCCGGGGACCAGCTCTTCGAGGTCCGGGCGAAGTCCCAGGGCGGCACCGTCGACCCGACCCCCGCTTCCAGCACGTGGTTCATCCAGGACTCGGGCGGCGGGATCAGCTGAGCGCCCGCGCTCAGCCGATCAGTCCAGCAGCGGAGCGACGCAGCCGGCGACCATCGCCGCGGCCTCGGGGCGGGGACACCCGGTGATCTCGATCCCGATGACGGTCGCGACCTCGTCCACCTCGGCGAGCATGCGGCGCAGGCCCTCCGCGCTGAACCCGCCCGGGACCGGGAAGGCGAAGCCGTCGACGACGCTCGGGTCGAGCACGTCCAGGTCGAGATGGACGAAGACCTCGCGGCCCGCGAGCGCATCGGCGAGCCGGCTCGGACGCTCGATGCGCGAGACCCCGTAGGTCTCGAGCAGCACCTGCTCTCCCGGGTCGACGTCGCGCACGCCGCACATCACGACGCGCGAGGGGTCGAGCGCCGGCCCGGGCAGGCCGGTGTCCCAGACCCCGCACGCCCCGGCCAGGCACATGCCGCCCAGGAACTGCGAGGGTGAGGTCGCCGGGGAGTTGAAGTCGCCGTGGGCGTCGAGCCAGAGGACGAAGGCGTCGGGATGGTCGCGCGCCAGCACCGGCAGCGTCGTCGCGCAGATCGAGCACGTTCCCGCGACGAGCACCGGGAAGCGGCCCTCATGGAAGGCGTCGGACAGCTGGCCGCCGGCCTCCAGCAGGCAGCCGCGGCCGTCGCGCAGGTCGTCCTCGTAGGAGCTGTCGCGCGGCTCGCCGGGCGTGCCGACGATGCGCGGCGTGACGCCGGCGATCACGGCGATGGCGGCGACGAGCGCGTTCGTGCTCCCGGCGGTGTCCGAGCGGTCGGACGTGCGACAGAGCAGGCCGACGACGCTCGTCCCGCTCGCCGCGTTCATCGCCCCTTCCACTCGGGGTCGCGCTTCTCGAAGAAGGCCTTCACGCCCTCCTGGATGTCCTCGGTCGAGAACGCCAGCGTGAGGTTGTGCCGCAGCAGCTCGAGCGCCTCCATCAGCGGCAGATCCTGCTGGCGCCACATGGCGTCCTTCCCCATCGCCATCAGCAGCGGCGACTTGCTCGCGAGCTTCGCCGCCCAGTCGGCCACCGCGGCATCGAACTCGCCGGCCGCCACGACGCGGTTCACGATGCCGAGCCGCTCGGCCTCGGCCGCGTCCAGCCGCTCGCCGAGCAGCAGCAGCTCGCTCGCCTTCTTGCGCGGCACGTTGCGGTAGATGAGCGCCATGATCATGAACGGGAAGACGCCGACGTTGATCTCCGGCGTGCCGAACGTCGCCGTGTCCTTCGCGATCACGAGGTCGCAGGCGAGTGCCACTCCGAGCGCTCCGGCGAGCACGTGCCCGCCGGCGGCGCAGATCGACGGCTTCCCGAGCGTGCCGATCAGCTCGAAGAGCCTCGGGAAGCGCTCGATCCCCCGGTGCTTCTGGACGAGCGGCACGTCGGCCGCGAACCCGCCGAGATTGCCGCCCGCGCTGAAGACCGTCTCATGCGTGCTTGCCAGCACCACCGCCCGCACGTCGGTGTCGTCGCGCGCGCGCTCGAGCGCGGCGAGCAGCCCGTCGAGCAGCTCGTCGGACAGCGCGTTGCGCGTGTCCGGCTGATTCAGCGAGATCGTCGCGACGCCGCCGGAGACGGCGTAGAGGACCGGGTCATCGGACATGGCGGCGAACCCTACGTGGTCGGCGGCGCTCCCGCACCGTGGAAAGTAGACAGTTCTACTGTTTACTTTCTCCGCGCCCCGCGTTACCGTCCGCGCAGCCCAGCCGATCCCCCTGAAGGAGCCCGCAAGCCATGGCCAGCACCTCGTCGGTCCTCAAGCCCGACTTCGCCGCGAAGACGAAGCACTTCATCTTCACCGACGAGCACGAGCAGCTGCGCGAGTCGATCCGCTCGTTCGCGATCAAGGAGCTCGCGCCGCACGCGGAGGAGTGGGAGGAGACGACGTTCCCCGACTCCGTCTTCCGTCGCATGGGTGAGCTCGGTTTCCTGGGCCTCGACAAGCCCGAGCAGTACGGCGGCCAGGGCGGGGACTACTACTCGTCGCTCGTGCTCGCCGAGGAGATCTGCCACGGCCAGTCGGGCGGGCTCGGGATGGGCGTCGCGGTGCAGACCGACATGGCGATGCCGCCGATCCTCGCGTTCGGCACCGAGGAGCAGAAGCAGGAATGGGTCGTTCCGGCGATCAGCGGCGAGAAGATCCTCTGCCTGGGGATCACCGAGCCCGATGCGGGCTCCGACGTCGCGGGCATCAAGACGCGCGCCGTGCGGGACGGGAGCGAGTACGTCATCAACGGCTCCAAGACGTACATCACGAACGGCCACCGCGCCGACGTGATCGTCCTCGTCACGAAGACCGATCCCGACGCGGGCTACGACGGCTTCACGCTGTTCCTCGTCCCGATGGACGCCCCCGGCGTCATCCGCGAGAAGCGCCTGGAGAAGCTCGGGATGCACTCGAGCGACACCGCGCTGCTGGCCTTCCAGGACGTCCGCGTGCCCGACACCGCCGTGCTCGGCGAGGTCGGCAAGGGCTTCTACCACATCATGTGGGAGCTTCAGGGCGAGCGCCTGATCGGCGCCGCCGGCTCGGTCGCGGCAGCCCAGCTCTGCATGGATCGCACGCTCCAGTACGCGCTCGAGCGCACCGCGTTCGGCCGCCAGATCGGCAAGTTCCAGGTCATCCGGCACAAGTTCGCCGAGATGGCGACCAAGCTCGAGGCGGCGCGGCAGCTCAACTACATGACCGCGTGGCGCTTCCAGAACGGCGAGTACCCGGTGCGGGAGATCTCGATGGCCAAGCTCTACTCGGCGCGCGTCGCCGTCGAGGTCGCCGACGAGTGCATCCAGATCCACGGCGGCGCCGGCTACATGAAGGAGTACGGAGTCGAGCGCGTCTGGCGCGACATGCGCCTGAACCGGATCGGCGCGGGCACCGACGAGATCATGCTCGACGTGATCGGGCGGTCGTACGGGCTGTAGGCCGGGTCCCGGCGCGGTAGCGTCGGCGGAACACCCCACGATCGAGGAGGCGACGGCCATGCTCTGCACGGTCACCGTGCGACGGCTGAAGCCGGGCACGTACGAGGCGTTCCGCGAGGCGGTCGAGCCGACGTACTGGCCCGCGGGTCTCACGAACATCAAGATCCTGCGCAACGGCGAGGACCCCGACGAGGTCTGCACGCTCGGGGAGCTCGACATGTCGGCGCAGGCGCTCGAGGACCTGCGTGACACACCGGAGCTGCTGATCGCCGAGGCCGAGCGGATCGAGCGCGTCACCGCGTTCACGGAGAGCGTGCTCGTCAACACGGTCTTCGAGCTCGCCGACGAGCTGCACCCGCCGCGCTAGCGTCCGCTCCATGCCCGACGCCCCGGACTTCGCCACCACGATCGCGGGCGCGTACGCCGTCGAGGGTCCGTCGATCGATCTCGGCCGCGGTGTTCACGAGGACGTGCTGGCGCAGGACGCCAAGGTCCAGATCGCCCTCTCGATGATGAATCGCCACGGCCTTGTCGCGGGCGCGACCGGCACCGGGAAGACGAAGACGCTGCAGGGCATGGCGGAGCAGCTGTCCGCCCAGGGCGTGCCGACGTTCGTCGCCGACGTGAAGGGCGACCTGTCGGGACTGTCGGTCGCGGGTGACGCCGAAGGCATCGCCTCCAGGCGCGACGGCGAGCTCGGAATCCCCTACGAGCCGACCGCGTTCCCCGTCGAGTTCCTGTCGATCGGCGGGCTCGGGCCCGGCGTGCCGGTCCGCGCGACCGTGTCGGACTTCGGCGCCACGCTGCTCGCGAAGGTGCTCGGCAGCAACGAGACGCAGGAGTCCAGCCTGGGGCTCGTCTTCCACTATGCGGACACGAAGGCGCTGCCGCTGCTCGATCTCAGCGACCTGCGGGCGCTGCTGACGTTCCTGGACTCCGCCGAGGGCAAGGCCGAGCTCGAAGGCATCGGCGGCCTGTCGAAGGCGACCGTGGGCGTGCTGCTGCGGGACCTCGTCGGCCTGGAGACCGGCGGCGGCAACGAGTTCTTCGGCGAGCCCCAGTTCAAGATCGGCGACCTGCTGCGCACGGCGCCGGACGGCCGCGGGATCATCAGCTGCCTCGAGCTCGCCGCCGTCCAGGACAAGCCCAAGCTCTTCTCGACCGTGTTGATGTGGCTCGTCGCAGAGCTGTTCGAGGAGCTGCCCGAGGTCGGTGACGTGGAGAAGCCCAAGCTCGTCTTCTTCTTCGACGAGGCGCACCTCCTGTTCAAGGGGGCGAGCGACGCGTTCCTCGACTCGGTGACGCAGACCGTGCGCCTGATCCGCTCCAAGGGGGTCGGCATCTTCTTCGTGACGCAGAGTCCGAAGGACGTCCCCGGCGACGTGCTGGGGCAACTGGGAAATCGCGTCCAGCATGCGCTTCGCGCGTTCACGCCCGACGATCAGAAGGCGCTCAGCTCCGCGGCGAAGACGTACCCGCGAAGCGACTTCTACGACATCGAGACGCTGCTGACGTCGATGGGCACCGGCGAGGCCGCCGTGACGCTGCTGAACGAGAAGGGCGTCCCGACGCCGGTCGTCCACAGCCGCCTGCCCGCACCGCGCTCGCGGATGGATCCGGCCGACGACATCGACGGCGCCGCGAAGGCCTCGCCGCTGTTCACCACCTACGGAACGCGCGTCGACAGCGAGAGCGCCCGCGAGCTGCTCGCCATCCGGGTGGCGGACGCGACCGCCGCCGCAGAGGCCGCCGCGGCGCCCGAGGGCGATGCGCCGGCGCCCAGGGAGACCGCGAAGACCGTCGGCGGCGGCGCCGACGCGATCGGCGGCTTCCTCAACAGCCGCCAGGGGAAGCAGATGCAGAAAGAGGTCGTCCGCGGCATCTTCGGCCTGCTGAAGAAGAAGTTCTAGGTCGTCTTCGGCCGTCGCCTGCCCGGTTTGCGCGCCGACCGGAGTGCCGGCTG
Organism: uncultured Actinomycetes bacterium; assembly: GCA_963805615.1. Lineage (GTDB taxonomy): Bacteria > Actinomycetota > Thermoleophilia > Solirubrobacterales > Solirubrobacteraceae > F1-60-MAGs163. Next base: position 507,746 of record CAWDUW010000001.1, read on the forward strand.
CTGATCGCGCCTTACGCCCGCACGCGCGCGAGGTCGCCCAGCGCCAGCTCCGCGCCTGCGGCCTCGGCGAGCAGCGGGTCGTGGGTCGCCGCGATGACGGTAGCGCCGTGCTCTCGGGCCGCCGCAGCGAGGAGCAGCCCCGTTTCGCGAGCCGACCGCTCGTCGAGGCGGGCCGTCGGCTCGTCCACGAGCAGCAGTCCGCGCCCGGCCGCGAGCGCCCGCGCGATCGCGACGCGCTGACGCTCCCCGGCCGAGAGGCGACCGGCACGCTGCCCCGCCCGGAGCGCCAGACCGACGCGCGCAAGCCATATCCCCGCGGCCTCGCGGGCTTCCCCGTCGGGCGTGCCGGCCACCTGCAGGGGCGCGGCCACGAGTTCCTCCGCCGTCAATAGTCCTGCGAGCGCCGGGTCCTGATCGACGACCGCGATCGCGCGGGTGCGCAGCGCGGCCAGGCCCTCACGGTCCAGGCAGGCGAGCTGCTCATCGCCGACCAGCACGGTCCCCGCATCGGGGCGCTCGAGGCCCGCGACGAGCCGCAGCAGCGTGCTCTTCCCTGAACCCGATCGGCCGGTGACGACGGTGAACACCCCGGGCTCGAGCGTGGCGCTCAGCCCGGTGAACACGTCGCGACGGGCATGCCCCGCGTCGAACCCCTTGTCGACGCCGATGACGTGGACCGCGGGCCCCTCCACGCGGGAGCGCTGAGCCCCGTCGAGCGCGGGCGACGACTCCGGCGCCGGCCGCAGCCCGCCGGGAGCCTCCACGACCACGGCGCCCGACTCGAGCCGCACGCGCGCGCGGTCGGCGATGCCCGCTCCTGCGAGCAGCGCCTGCGGGATCCGCAGCCAGCCGCCGCGCCCCACGACGACCGCCTGCTCACCGCCGATCGACTCGTCGCTGACGCGGCCGTCGCGGATCCGCACGACGCGGTCCGCGACGCGGGTCGCGGCGAGGTCATGGCTCACGAGCAGGACGGTCGCCTGCTCCTCCGCCGCGGCCGCGACGAGCAGGTCGAGCACACCCTGCGCGGTGGCTGCGTCGAGCGCGCCGGTCGGCTCATCTGCGAGCACGAGTCGCGGCCCGTGCGCGAGGCCCGCCGCGACGACCGCGCGCTGGCGCTCCCCGCCGGAGAGCTGTGCCGGCAGCGCCGCGGTGAGGTCGCCGAGGCCGACACGCTCGAGCAGGCCGGCCGCGCGCCGCCGGCGCGGGCCTGCCGGCTGACCGCGCAGCGCCAGCGGCAGTTCGACCGCCGCGGCGATCGTGAGGTCGGGTGGAAGCGCGCCCGCCGGGTCCTGCCCGACGAACCCGATGAGCTCGCGACGAAGCTGCGCCCGCCGGCGCGCGGAGAGCCGAGCGAGGTCGTGCCCGAGCACGTGCGCCGACCCGGACGACGGGCGTTCGAGGCCGGCGACCACGCGGAGCAACGTCGACTTTCCGGCGCCGCTCGGTCCCAGCACGGTCAGCACCTCTCCTGCCTGCACCTGGAGCGACAGGCCCTGCAGCGCGGCCGCGTCACCCTCCGTCGTGCGGTGCACCTTGAACAGCTCGCGACAGTCGACGGCCGTGCTCATGCCGGTTCCCCGCGGACGGAGACGGGCGGCGGCGCGGGCTCACGGAAGGCCCGCGCGGTGAGTCGACCGACGACGGCCACGCAGACGAGCGCGGCCACGGCGAGTCCCAGCACCGCGGGGACCCACGGGACCGCCCGACCAGCGGTGGCTCGGGCGCGGTCTCGGCAGCGGCGCTCCAGCCGACCGCTCCGACGACGAGCGGCGTCACGAGGACGGCGAGCAGCGCGCCCGCGGCGATCCCCGTGCCCGCGATCACCAGGGCGCGCCACGCGACCACACGGCGCAGCTCGCGCGGGCCGATGCCCTGCGCCTCGAGGTCGCGCAGCCCGCCGTCGTCATCGCGCACCATCGCGCCGGTCATGAGGCCCAGGCCGAGCAGCGCGAGCAGCGCCGCGAGCGCCGCGACCGCCGTCAGCGCACCGAGGAGCGCCCGCGCCAACGGGTCACCTCGCAGAGCGTGCAGCGCCGCGGACCGGGTCTCGACGACGAGACCGGCACCCGTGAGCGACGCCAGGGAGCGCGCGAGCCCCCGCGGGCCGTCCGGGCCGGCGGCGACCCACAGCTCCGTCGGCGTCCCGGCCCCGGGCACCCGGGCGTCGAGCGCGAGCCTCAGCGTCGCTGAGTCGGCGAGGACGACGCGCGTCTCACGCCCCACCGTCGGGAAGTGACGCAGCACACCGACGACCTGCGCCGGAATCACCGCGCCCCCGCCGGCGTCGAGCTGGAGCCGGCGGCCGCCGCCCGCATCGCGAGCGGTCAGCGGGTCGGCGAGCACCGGCACCGGGACGCGGTCTCCGGGTGCGGGCGGGCGCAGCAGCGCCGGCGCCTGACTGTCGAACCGCACGACGACGGTCCCGCCCGGTCCGTCCCTTGCGGGCCCGGAACCGGTCCAGCCGGCGACGGGCACGAGCGTCACGCGCGTCGCCGCGCTGAAGCGCAGCGGGCCGAGCCGCAGCCGAGTCACTGCGACGGGGGGGCTCACGCCGCTCTCCGCACCCTGGTGCCCGGCGGTCGCGAGGGCTCCGGGAAGGCGCGCCAGGCTCACGCCGGCGACGCGCTGGCCGGACCCGCCCGGCGAGAGCGTCGCTCGCAGGCGCCGGCGGCTGCCCGTCGTCCCCAGCGGAACGGCGCGCAGGATGCCCCCGCGACCCGCGAGCAGGAGCGTCACGGTCAGCGTCTCGCCGCTTGCCGCGAGATCGATGCTCACGGTCCGGGCGTCGGGCGGAACGGCGGGACGGCGAGCGTCCGGGTCCCCCGGCGGCCGGATCCTCGAGGCGAGGGCGCTGCGCCCGGGCGCAGCGTCGCGCGTGCGCCAGGCGCTGAGTCCGGGCAGCCTGGCAGCGGGAACGCCGACGAGCGTCACGGGCGTACGGAAGGAGCCGATCACCTCGTCGCCGTCGCGGCGCACGACCGGGACGACCGCGCCGGCCTCCTGAACCGCGCGGCGAACGCGCGGTTCATCCGGTCGCGGGCCGGGCCTTCCGGGTCCCGCGGTGATCCGCGCGTCCAGCGGGACGCGATGCGCGGCCTGCGCCTCCTGGCCGTGGCGCAGCGTCGCGCGGTAGGCCGATGCGAAGCCGCCCACGCCCACGGCGGCGGCGAGGGCGGCCGCCGTGACGACGGCCGCCGACGGAGCGCGCGCCATGCCCGCCAGCGCCATCCTCGCCCGCGGGCGGCGCGGTGGCGCCGCGCGGACCACGCGGCCCAGAACCGGCGGGCCTGCGCGGCCGATCGCGAGGGCCGAGACTGCGATGACGAGCAGCGCGACGACGGCCGCGCCGCTCCCCGATCCTGAGGCGGCGCCCGTGAGGAGAAGCACGATGAGGGCGGCCGCGGCCGCGACGAGTGCCGCGTTCGAGACGCCGACCGCCGCGCGCGCGGGCGCGTAGGCGGCGAGCACGAGCAGCGCGAGCGACCCCGCCGCGAGGCCGGCCAGCGCGCCGAGCCCGGCCGCGGTGAGGACTCCGTGAGCGAGCACGCCGCCGAGGGGCAGCCCTGCTCGGCGCGCGAGCACGAGGACGATCGCGGCGCCGATCGCAGCGCCCGCCGCGATACCGGCCGTCACCGGGACCGCGCCCTCCGAGATCCCGAGCAGCAGCCGCTGACCGCGGGTGGCTCCCGCCCGCCGCAGTCGTGCGGTCTCGGCGAGCAGGTCGGGGCGCAGGACCCCGGCGGCCAGGACGAGAAAGGCCCCCAGCACGATGACGCCGAGCCCTCCGACGAGCAGGATGCGCCGTGCAGGGCGATGCGCCGCGGCCCGTGCCTCGGCGAACGCCGCCTGCGGCGCTTCGACGGTCAGGGCCGGCTCGTTCGCGAGCGAGCGTTGGGCCGCCGCGAGCCGGCGCTCGCGCGCCTCCAGATCCCACGAGTGCAGACCGGCGACGGGCACCGCACCGACGAATGCTCCGGTCCGGTAGATCGAGCCGTACGACGGCAGCCGGTCGACCCCCGCCGGGTCGCCGCTGAGCAGGACGGCGGGCGGGCGCGCCTGCTCGGGCATGTCGCGGCGCGGGCCGGGCGGGACGAAGCCCAGTGGCGCGGACGACGTGACCCGACCCGAGCCCACGATGACCAGGCCAGGGCCCCGCGCGGCGAGGTCGGCGGCCCGCACGGGCGCCCCGCCGACCTGCACGACCTCGCAGCGATCCGCCCGGCACGGCCCGCGCGGGAGCCGCCCCCGGTCAAGCTGCACGACGCCCGCCAGCGGGGCGACCGCACCCAGCCGGACGGTCGCCGACCCGGCCCGCGCGGGCTGGAGCAGGAGGACCTGTGTCGGCGCGCCGGCGCCGGAGCGGCTCAACGCGGCACGGGCGTGGAGGCTGGTCGTCGGTGAAACGCCGCCGTTCCAGATCACCCGCAGCGTCCGCTGGGCGGCCGTCAGCCGAGCAAGGCGCTCAGCCGCGAGCCGGTCGCCGGCGATCGTCGCTGCACCGGCCAGGCCCGCGAGGAGGGCGACGGCGAGGGCGACCCCGGCGATCGCAGGGACGCGCGGGGCGGGGCGCGCCAGCGCCCGCCGCGCCGCCAGCGCGACGACTGCGCCGGCCGACCGCATCCGCTCGCTCATCCGCGGGCAGCCTCCGCTGCGTCGGCGGCGATCGTGACCGGGCAGCGTCCCTCGTGATGCCCGCACGCCTCCGCGTCGCAGAGCCTGCAGATCGCGCGCGCGTCGTCGCGACTGTGTGTGCGGCCGGCGAGCACCTTCCCGAGAAGCCGGGCCAGCTCGTCCTGCTCGGGCGCGTCCAGCCGGCAGAGCAGCGGGCCCAGGACTGCGGCCCGGCGGCGCTCGATCCGCCCGGCGGCGCGGCGCCCGGACGCCGTCAGGTCGACGAGGACGACGCGTCCGTCGCGGGGAGAGCGCCGCCGCCTGACCAGGCCGTCGGCGGCGAGCGCGTCGACGATCCGCACGGTTCGGGAGTGCGTGAGACCGAGCGCCCGGCGCAGCACGTCCACCGGCGCCCCGGAGGCGAAGTTCAACAGGGCGACCAGCGCGGCCGAGCGCGCAGGCCCGCCCCCGGCTTCCTCGTCGGCCAGCGCCGGCCGCAGCGCATCCGCGACCGCGAGCCCGCAGGCGCCCAGGATGTTCGCAGCATGAGGATCGATATGTGCGTCAGGCACATGTCGACGATACACCCGTGGGCGTGTCGCGCGAGGGCCTGGCGCCCGTAGGATCCGGCCCATGAAGGGACTTCCCTCGGCGCCCACCGTGCGCCGGATCCTGCCGCCGTTCGCCGAGGAGCACGAGGAGCTGCGGGGTTCGCTGCGGCGCTTCGTCGAAGCCGAGCTGCTCCCGCACGCGGACGAGTGGGAGCGTGAGCGCTGGTTCCCGAACGAGCTCTTCCCGCGCATGGGCGAGCTCGGCTTCCTCGGGCTCAAGTACGAGGAGGAGTACGGCGGGCAGGGCGGCGGCTACCTGCACGACGCGATCCTCGCCGAGGAGCTCGCGCGCTGCGGCTCGGGCGGCGTGGCCGCGGGTCTCGGTGCGCACATCACGATCGCCACCCCGCCCGTCTGGAAGTTCGGCACGGAGGACCAGAAGCAGCGCTATCTCGTCCCATCGATCGCGGGCGATCTGATCGCGGCGCTCGCGATCACCGAGCCCGACGCGGGCTCCGACGTCGCGGGCATGAAGACCATGGCCAAGGCCCGTCGAGGGCGGCTGGGTCCTCAACGGCTCGAAGATGTTCATCACCAACGGCGTGCGCGCGAACTACCTCGTGCTCGCGGCGAAGACGACCGCGGAGGGCGGCCACGGCGGCATCTCGTTCTTCCTGGTCGACACGGACCAGCCCGGCTACGAGGCGTCGAAGATCGAGAAGCTCGGCTGGCACGCGTCCGACACCGCGCTGATCGCGCTCGGCGACGTCTTCGTGCCGGAGGAGAACCTGCTCGGGGAGCTGAACGGCGGCTTCAAGCTGATCATGGCCAACTTCCAGTGGGAGCGGCTGTCGATGGCGCTCGGGGCCGTCGCCGCGGCGCAGCACTGCTTCGAGCTGACGCTCGCGCTACGCCGGCGAGCGCGAGGCGTTCGGCCGCAAGATCGGCGGCTTCCAGGCGATCCGCCACAAGTTCGCGGACATGGCGACGACGATCGAGGCCGGCCGCGCTCTCACGTACCACGCGCTGCGCCTCTTCGTGGAGGGCCAGGACGCCCTGCGCGAGGTGACGCAGGCGAAGCTGCTCACGCAGCGCGCCGCGTTCGAGGTCGCCGACACCTGCCTGCAGATCCACGGGGGAGCCGGCTACATGGTCGAGTACGGGATCGAGCGCGCCGCGCGCGACGCGCGGCTGGGACCGATCGGCGGCGGCACCGACGAGATCATGAAGGAGATCCTCGGGCGGACGATGGGGCTGTAGGGCGGGCGCTTCACGAGACGGTCACGCGTTCGTCACGGGCGCGTCACACGGGGCGGGCGCAGGTCGCGTTCGATGGCGGGGCTTCTGTTCCCACTCTCGGAGGTCTCATCACATGCGCATCCGCACCCGCAGCGCCGCGGCGCTCGCGGCCGGGGTCCTCGCCGCCGGCGGCGTCACCGCCGTCGTCGCCGCCTCCCCCGGCGACCCGGTCGACCTGAGCTCGGTCGCCGCACAGACCAAGGCGCTCGGCATCAGCTCGCCGAACGTGCTCTCCCCCGGCCTGACCGAGGTCGCGCTCGCACAGGGCTCGACGGCACTCGAGAACCCGTCGCCCGCCGTGCGCTTCTACGGCTACGACTCGCACGTCCCCGGCGGCGCCGACACCTCCTCCCAGGCGCCGTTCCTGCCGCTCGCGGCGACCGCCCAGCAGGAGGCGCAGAAGACCGAGCCGGACAAGAACACCTACCTCACGCTGCGCGGCCAGAAGGGCGGCGACCCGTCCTACGACTACGGCACGCACTTCCTCTTCCAGGGCCACGAGGCGGGCACTCCCGGCGCGATCACCCGCATCAACCTCGACGCCGACGCAGCCCATCGCGTGACGCTGCTCGCGACGACCGAGCAGAACGGCACCACGGCGCTCCCGCCGTTCGACGGCGCGACGTGGGACCCGTGGGCGAGGCGGCTGCTCTTCACCTCCGAGTCACTCTCCACCGGCGGCGTCTGGCAGGCCACGACCGACGTCCCGTCGACCGTCGTGAACCTCCAGGGCATCCTGGGCATCGGCGGCTACGAGGGCATCCAGAACGACTCGGCGGGCAACCTGTGGATCGTCGAGGACGTCGGCGGCAAGAGCGGCACGGTGAACACGTTCGCCAAGCAGCCGAACAGCTTCGTCTACCGCTTCAAGCCGTACGACGCGACCGACCTGACCAAGGGCGGCAAGCTGCAGGTGCTGCAGGTCGGCTCGCTCGCAGAACCCGGGCCAGCCGATCGCGTTCAACGGGCCGTCGACCGGCTCGCGCGACCGGCGCACAGGCGGACGCGGACATCCTGTCGGCGGACACGAAGGACCTGCACAGCTACGGCAAGATGTTCACGACGAAGTTCGTCACGATTCACGACACGGCGACCGACGGCACTGCGCCGTTCAGCGCGAACGCCGCTGCGAAGGCCGGCAAGGGCACGCCCTTCAAGCGACCGGAGAACGGGCAGTTCCTGCCCGGCAGTGGATTCCGCTCGTTCGTCTTCGACGAGACGGGCGACACCGACAACCGCACCCAGGCCGCGCCGGACTTCGGCGGCTTCGGCGGGCTTCAGCGGCTCGACTCGCCTGGCCCGGATCGGACACCGGCAAGCTGCGGCTCTTCTACAAGGGCGACCAGGCGCACAGCGGTCTCGACAACCTGACGTTCGTGTCGAAGACGAAGATCGCCGCCGTCGAGGACGCCGGCGACACGCTGCACACGCAGCGCAACGCGCTGGACTCGGCGTACCTGCTGGACACCGGCGTCGACTACTCCGCGCCCGGTGTTCCCGCACCGGTGCGGTTCATCGCCGAGGGGCGAGACCCGTCGGCGACGCTCGACTCGGCCGGAGGCCCGCTCGTCGCCGGCAACGACGGTGACAACGAGATCACGGGCATCCACGCGTCGGACGGCGATCCGTCGCGGTCGGGCATCCTCGGCGCCAAGACGCCGCGGGTGTTCCGCGACGGCGAGTGGCGCCTGTTCTGGACCCAGCAGCACGGGGACAACACGACGTGGGAGATCTTCCGCGGCGGGGGGCCGCGGGACGGCTGGGGTGACTGACCCGGCTCGGACGATCGCCATGCACGCACGCGCGGGCCCCGGGAGACCGGGGCCCGCGTCCGTGCTTGCCGCACATAGGATTCGCCGCCGCAGTTCCCCTCCCCACGACAGATCACAGGAGACCGGCATGGGAGTCCTCGACGGCAAGGTGGCCATCGTCACCGGATCGGCACGCGGCATCGGCCGCGCCACGGCTGAGCTGCTCGCAGAGCACGGCGCGAGCCTCGTCATCAACGACCTCGACGGCGACGTCGCCGCGCAGACCGCGAGCGAGATCACCGGCGACACCGCCGTGTACGCGGGCGACCTGACCGACCCCAGCGCGCCCGCCGCGCTCGTGAAGACCGCGATCGACAGCTTCGGCAAGATCGACATCATCGTCAACAACGCGGGCTACACGCTCGACGCGCCGGTCCACAAGATGAGCGACGACTGGTTCCAGAAGATGCTGGACATCCACGTCGTGGCGCCGTTCCGGATCGTCCGCGAGGCGGCCCCGTATCTGCGCGAGCCCGCCAAGGCGGAGAAGGCCGAGGGCCGCGAGGTCTTCCGCAAGATCGTCAACGTCTCCTCGGTCTCGGGCACGATGGGCAACGCCGGCCAGGCCAACTACGCCGCAGGCAAGTCCGCCGTCGTCGGGCTGACGAAGACCCTCGCCAAGGAGTGGGGTCAGTTCAAGATCAACTGCAACGCCGTCGCGTTCGGCTACATCGAGACGCGCCTGACCGCGTCCAAGGACGACGAGAACTCATGGAGATCGACGGCGAGAAGGTGCAGCTCGGCATCCCGGACCAGCTCCGCGGCATGGCCACGATGCTGATCCCGCTGGGTCGCCCCGGCACGCCGGAGGAGGCCGCCGGCGGTGTCTTCTTCCTCTGCTCGCCCTGGTCCGACTTCGTGCACGGACAGGTGCTCAACGTCACCGGCGGCCAGTTCACCGGAATGACGACCTGAGGACGGCGCCGATGGCCGAGCACACGATCACGCTCGTCGGCGAGGACGACCTCCCCGACCTCCTTCCCCTGCTGCGCGGCTACTGCGACTTCTACGAGGTCGACGCCGCCGGACGCGCAGTTGCTGGAGATGTGCCGCGCGCTGATCGCGGACCCCGGGCGCGAGGGCGTGCAGCTCATCGCGCGCGGAGCTGACGGCGAGGCCCGCGGATTCGCCACGGTGTTCTGGACCTGGCAGACGCTCGACGCCGGGCGCATCGGAGTCATGAACGACCTGTTCGTCCACCCCGACGCCCGCGGCACCGGGCTCGCGGCGGCGCTGATCGAGGCGTGCGCCGACCGCACGCGCGAGCACGGCGGCAAGGTGCTCGCCTGGGAGACCGCGCTCGACAACGTGCGCGCGCAGACGGTCTACGCGCGCGTCGGCGCGACGGCGAGCCGCTGGCTCACGTACGAGCTGGCGCTGTAGCGGCGCCGAGATCCAGCACGCAGCCGGAGAAGTAGCTGCCCGCGGGTGACGCGAGGTAGGCACAGCTCCGCGAGCGCGGCGTCGCTCGTCGCGTCTCGCGGGCGGACCGCCACGACCCGGACACCCAGACGCGCCCATTCGACCGACGTCGTGCGGGCGAGGTTCTCCAGCGCCGCCCCGGCCGAGCCCGCCAGGGCGCCGTCCCGCGGCCGCGGTGCGATCAGCAGCGCGAGCCCGCCGCCCGCCGGCGCGAAGTGCGTGGTCACGACGGCGCGCGTGGCGCTGAAGGCGCCCGCAACCGCGTCGGCGAGCGCGGTGCCGTCGTCTCCGGACCGTCGGTCACGCAGCGCCGGACCGGTGTCGCAGACCAGGACGCCGACGGCCGGCAGCGCCTGCACGGCCGCGCCCACGGCCTCCTCGTCCAGCAGGTCCGCGCCCAGGTGGTGGACGCCCGCGCCGAGCCCGGCGCAGCGCTCTGCCACAGGGCTCGCGCTGCCCGCGACGACGACGACGACCCCGTCGAGCAGGCCGGAACGCAGGAGCGATGGGGCGTGGGGCGCGGGCATGCGCGGCAGCGTACTGCGCAACTTCCGCGCGCCCGGTGGTTCACTGAAGGTGCGTGCCGTTCTCGCTTCGCCCCATTCTCGCGCGCCGCGCTCGCCGTGGTGCTGGTGTCCCTCGCCCTCCCCGGCGCGCGCGTCCGCGCGCGCCATGCTCGTCGCCGGCGGCGCCCCGGGCCTCGTGTCCGTCGACCAGAGCACCGGCCGCGTCGCCGCCCCGCTCGGGCTCGGCGGGCCGGCCGTGGCGCTCGCCACGAGCTCCGACGGCGCCCGCGCCTACGTCGCCGCCGGCCGGCGCATCGCCACGGTCGACATCGCCGACCGCAGCACTGCGGGATTCACCACCCTCCCGAGCGGGATCATGAGCCTTGCGGCGAGCCCGAACGGGTCGCGCCTGCTCGCCGGCCGCGCCGGCGCCGTCGACATCCTCGCCTCCACCCCGCTGCCGGCCCCGCTGACGACGATCGCGCTCGGGCGCAGTGCGCGGCCTCGCTCCATCGCGATCGCCCCCAACGGCCTGCGCGCGCTCGTTCTGCTGGACCGCAGGCGCATCGCCATTCTCGACCTCACGACCCTGCGCATCGCAGCGAGGGTGCAGTTGACGAAGGCCACGGCGGTCACCTTCTCCCCGGGCGGGACCGCCTGGGCGCTGCAGCGCACGCGTGCCGGCGGGGTGCTGCGCCGCATCGACATCGTCAGCGCCCGCGCCTCGGTGAAGATCCGGCTCGGCCGGTCGATCGGCGGGGGGCTCGCGATCACGCCGAACGGCCGGACCGCAATCGCCGGCGCCGCCGGCGGCACGGCCGTCGCGGCGATCGCCGACCTCACCACCGGCCGTCTGGCCGCGCGCGTGCGCGTCGGCCGCGGCCCCGGCTTCCCCGGCGCCTCGAGCGACGGCACCCGCCTCTTCGTCGCCGACCGCGGCGGGCGCTCGCTGTCGGTGCTGAGCGCCTTCAGCTTCCACCGCCTGCGCAGCATCGCGCTGCCCGCGGGCGTGCGCGCCTCCGCGGCCGCCGGGCAGGGCGGCCTCGCCGTGCAGCGCGGCACTGCGGGCGCCGACGTCCTCATCGGCACGCGCGGGCCCGACCTGCTCGACGGGCTCGGCGGCGACGACAAGCTCAGCGGGAACCGCGCCAACGACCAGCTGTTCGGCGGCGAGGGCGACGACGTGCTCAACGGCGGCACCGAGAACGACCTGCTCGACGGCGGTCCGGGGAACGACCGGCTCTTCGGCACGCAGGGCAATGACGAGCTCCTGGGCGGCCCCGGCAACGACGCCCTGTTCGGCGGCACCGGCAACGACCGCCTCGACGGTGGGGCGGACGGCGACTACCTCGACGGCGGCGACGGCGACGACGAGATCTACGGAGGGCCCGGCGACGACCGCATCGTCGAGTCGGGTCTGGGCAACGACAACCCGCTCGAGGGCGGGCCCGGCAACGACCTGATCGACGGCGGCCGCGGCACCGACAAGATCTACGGCGGCGACGGCAACGACACGCTGCTCGGCCGCAGCGGATCGGAGACGATCGACGGCGGCAGCGGCGACGACACCATCGACGGCGGCACCGGCGGCGACATCCTCTTCGGCCGCGAGGGCAACGACGCGATCCGCGGCGATGCCGGCTCCGACAGGATCTACGGCTCGTACGGGAACGACACGATCGACGGCGGGTCCGGCAACGACACGATCAGCGGCTCGTACGGCGCCGACGACATCACGGGCGGCCCGGGCGAGGACTCGATCACCGGCGGAACCGGCAACGACGTCATCCAGGTGGCCGACGACTCGCGGGACCGGGTCGACTGCGGACCCGGCAAGGACACCGTCTACGTCGAAAACACCGCGCCGAGCCGCGACGTCCTCACCAACTGCGAGACCGTCATTCCGGTCCCGCCGGAGCCGTCGACCGACGCTCCGCCGACCACGAACGTGATCGCCGGCACCCCGGGGAACGACGTGCTGAACGGCACCGAGGGCAACGACTCGCTGTTCGGGGCCGACGGCAACGACGAGCTGTTCGGCAACGGCGGCAACGACTACGTCGACGGCGAGAACGACGACGACATTCTGCACGGCGGCCCTGGCGACGACGAGCTGCACGGGCGCGGCGGGAACGACATCGTCCTCGGCAACGAGGGGAACGACCGGCTGTTCGGCGACCGCGGGAACGACGTGCTCGACGGCGGCGCCGGCAACGACCAGATCTTCGCCGGGCTCGACAACGACACTGTCCAGGGCGGCGAGGGCGACGACACGATCCAGGTCGTCGGGGGCGGCTTCGACCGCGTGTCGTGCGGCCCGGGCATCGACACGGTCTACGCGGACGCGACCGATGAGATCGCGTCCGACTGCGAGATCGTCAAGCGCTGATCGACGCGTGCAGGCGCTTGATCTCGGCGAAGATCTCGTCCGCGACCGCCTGCTGCTGCGCCCGCGTCGGCTCGGCGACCTGCTCCCAGCGCATCGGCTCGCCGTACTTCACCGTCACGCGCGGGAAGCGCAGGCGCTTCCAGTTGCGCACCGCCTGCGACCCGGCGATCCCGACGGGCACGATCGGCGCCCCGGTCTCCAGGGCCATGCGACCGATCCCGGGCTTCGCCGTCTCCGCGAGCCGTCCCGTCCGTGAGCGGCCGCCCTCGCAGTAGACGCAGACCGTTCCGTCCCGGCCCATGATCGCGTGGACGATCTCGAAGCTGCGTTCGTCGCGGCGGCCGCGGCGGACCGGGAAGACGCCGCCGTGGGTGTACACGTAGGTCATCGGGCCGCTCGAGAAGAGCTGCGACTTGGCCATGAACTGCACCTTGCGCCGGGTCGCCTGGCCCATGAAGAAGTGGTCGAGGTTCGAGAAGTGGTTCGGGGCGAAGATCAGCGGGCCGCTCGTGGGCACGTTGCCGCTGTCGATCGTCCGCGTCCGGTAGCCGATCCAGGCGAGCAGCGAGGTGAGAACCCGGACGATCTCGTAGATCCAGCGGTCGGGCCGCCTGGTCAGCGAGCGCGTGGTAGAACGGCTCGAGCGCCTCCGCCGGGCGCGGGTCCTCGTAGACCTGCTCCTTGATCGGCACGAGGTCCGGTTCCGCTGGTGTCCGCTGCTCGGTCATCGCCACCGTCCTATCACGCCGGGCGGCGCGGCGGTCATGCCTCGACCCAGCCGCGCGCGCGCTCCAGCGCCCGCGACCAGCCGTGCAGCAGGGTCTCGCGCTCGTCCGCGCCGATCCGCGGGTCGTACCGGGCCTGCTCGCGCCACAGCTCCGTCACGGCGGACTGGGACCAGACGCCCGCTCCCACGCCGGCCATCAGCGCGGCTCCGAGCGCGGTGGTCTCGGCGACCTCCGGCACGACGACCGGCACGCCGAGGACGTCCGCCTGGAACTGCATCAGCCAGGCGTTCGCCGTCGCGCCGCCGTCGGCCCGCAGGCCACCGACCGGCTGCTCCGTCACCGCCTCGACCGCCCGCACCGCATCCACGGTCTGGTAGGCGATCGCCTCGAGCGCTGCACGGGCGAGGTGCGCGCGGCCGCTGCCGCGCGTGAGGCCCACGATCGTCCCGCGCGCGTACGGGTCCCAGTGCGGCGATCCGAGGCCGGTGAGGGCCGGCACGAAGTAGACGCCGTCGTTGCCGTCGAGCGACGCCGCAAGTGACGCGGACTCGCGCGCGTCCTCGATGATCCCGAGGCCGTCGCGCAGCCACTGGATCGCGGCGCCGGTGACGAAGATCGACGCCTCCAGCGCGTAGATCCGGCGCTGACCGATGCCCCAGGCGACGGTCGCCAGCAGCCCGGGCGGCGTCACGGGCGGCGTGTCGCCGGTGTTGACGAGCACGAACGAGCCCGTCCCGTAGGTGTTCTTGGCCATCCCGGGATCCAGGCACGCCTGCCCGTAGAGCGCCGCCTGCTGATCGCCGGCCACGCCCGACACCGGCACACCGCCATGGCCGGGGAGCGCATCCTCCGTGACGCGGCCGAACTCCCCCATCGACGGCCCGATCCGGGGCAGCGCGCGTTCGGGCACGCCGAACAGCTCGAGCAGCTCGTCCGACCAGCCACCCGTCCGCAGGTCGTACAGCAGGGTGCGTGAGGCGTTCGACGGATCGGTGGCGTGCTCACCGGTGAGCTTCCAGGTGAGCCACGAGTCGATCGTCCCGAAGACCGCGCGACCATCCCGCGCCCGTTCGGCGAGCCCGTCGACGTTCTCCAGCAGCCACTGGATCTTCGTGCCCGAGAAGTACGGGTCGAGGACGAGCCCCGTGCGCTCGCGCACGAGCGGCTCGTGCCCCTGCGCGCGCAGGTCGTCACAGCGGGCTGCCGTGCGGCGGTCCTGCCAGACGATCGCCCGGTGGAGCGGCTCGCCGGTCGCGGGATCCCAGACGCAGACCGTCTCGCGCTGGTTCGTGATGCCGATCGCCGCGAGGCCGCCGTCCGGGACTCCGGCGTCCGCCAGCGCCTCGAGCGCGAGCGCGCGCGTGACGTCCCAGATCTCCCGCGGGTCGTGCTCGACCCAGCCCGGACGGGGAAAATGCTGCTGGATCTCGCGGTAGGCCCGGCCCACGAGCTGGGCCTCGTTCGTCGAACACCAGGCAGGTGCTGCCCGTCGTGCCCTGGTCGATCGCGAGGATCACGGAGCGCCAGCCTACCCTCGCGGGCGCAGACCTCGACCGGGTGTCGAAACACAGGACCGAATGTCCGACCGAGTGTCGCTGGGAGATCCGCGCCCGGTTCCGCATCATGCATGGGCACGAGATCGAAGCGACCGGCGAACGTCCTGCTCCTCACGTCTCCTCCTGTGACGCAGTGTTGTCGGTCGTCAATGGTCGCGTGGATCAGGGCCGCGGCGGGGCTGACCCTCCCCGTCGCGGCTCCCCGACAGGGGACGGGGCCGAGCGACACCCGGGGTGGTGGGGGACACACCGCCCCGGGTTTCGGCCTCCTCGCCGGCGATCTCAGGCGCCGGCGGGGCATCCTGTCCGGCCGCCCGTCATCCCGCGAACCAGCGCGTCGGCGTTGGCCTGCTTCCATTCCCACGTAGGTGCCCGCCGGGCCGTCCTTCGGTCCGAGGGTGTCGCCGTAGAGCGTGCCGCCGACCTCCGCGCCGGTGTCCTGCGCGATCCGCCGGGCGAGCCGCTTGTTGACCGAGCTCTCGGGGAACACGGCGGAGACGTGCTCGCGCCGGATCGTGTCCTCGAGCTGCGCGAGCTCGCCCGCCGAGGCCTGGGCCTGCGTGGTCTGGGCGGGAATCACGGCGCCGACGTAGCGCAGCCCATAGCGGCGGACGAAGTAGGCGAACGCGTCGTGGTCGGTGACGAGCTTGCGCTGCGCCGCCGGGATGCGATCGAAGCAGGCGCGGATCTGCGCGTCGAGCCGCGTGAGCCGGCGGCGATAGGCCTGGGCGCGCGCCGCGATCCGCGGCGCCGCGGCGGGAGCTGCCGCGCTGAGCGCCTGCTCGACGGTCGTGGCGGCGGCGCGCATGTTCAGGGGGTCGTGCCACCAGTGCGGGTCCGCGGACCCAGCCTCGGTGCCCGTGCCCGGGAGCTTCACCGGGACGTGCGCACCGACGTCGACGACCTCGGCCTTCGTGCCGGACGCACTGAGGATTCCGGGCATCCACGAGTCGAGTCCCAGCCCGCTCGTGAGGATCAGTCTGGCGCGCGCCGCGGTCGCGACGTCCTTCGGGCGCGGCTCGTACTCGTGCGGGTCGGAGTTGGGCTGCAGCAGCTGGTGGACGTCGGCGTCGGGGCCGGCGATCTGCCGCGCGAGGTCGGCGAGCTGCGTCGTCGTGGCGACGATGACCGGCCGCCCGTCCGAACTCGAGCCGCTGCTCTGCCCGCAGGCCGAGACGCCCACCATCACGAGGGCCAGAATGAGAATGACTCTCATTTGCATAGGGCCGTGACGGTATCAGGGTGACCGCTGGTCGGCCGCCGCACGGACCGGCCGCGCGGCCGCAGCCGGCGCGGGGCGCCGGGATCGCCTCCACCACTCCGCCCCGAGCAGGACGACCGCCGGCGGGATCGTCGCCGGCAGGACGTCGTAGACGAGGAAGAGCTGGTCCCAGCACATCGAGACGGCCGCGAGCGCAATTGCGGCAGCGATCTGCGGGCCCTTCTCGGCCGCGAGGATGCCGCCGACCACCGCGGCCGCGAAGAAGTCGCCGTAGCCCATGCCGGCGAAGCCGAACGACGCGGACTGCAGCTGCGGCAGGCCCGCCCCCGGCGTCGCCGCGACGAGCACGGCGTTCGGCCCTTCGAGCTGCCCTGAGAACACGAGGTACGCGTCGACCGCCGCCATCGCGACGATGCCCGCCTTCAGCAGCGACAGCGGGGCCGCCCCCGCGAGCAGCCGCCCGAGCGTCACCGCGGACCCGACGATCAGCACGATCGTCGCCACCTGGCCGCTGCGCTCATCCTGGTGGGCCCATGCGATCGCCAGCAGCGGCGCGGCCAGCAGCGCCGCCCACGGCCGCGCGCCGCGGGCCGCCCAGCCGAGCGCGATCGCGCAGCCCGCCGGGACGAGCAGCAGCGCGACCCAGGTGAGCACGTCAGCGGTCGTCGGAACGAGCGCGATCGCGATGACCACCACGACGATCGACAGCGGCAGCACGAGTGCCCAGGCGCCCGTCCGCAGGCGCTCGGCCCACCGCGGCAGCCCGGCCGCCGGCAACGCGACACATGCCGCCTGCGCGACGGTGAGCGCGAGGTTGTCGGCGGAGAACCACACGGGCCGCTGATGGTGGCAGCCCGGCGGCGGTCTCAGCGCCGCGCGAGCCAGACGCGAGCGAAATCGCGCAGCTGCCGGAAGCGGTGGGCGAACCCGCGCCACGTCCTCCCCGTCGCGCGGTGCTCCAGATCGACGTCGACCTCGACGAGGCGAAACCCTGCGCGTGCGGCGTCGACCGTCATCCCGATCTCCATCCCGAAGCGCGGCGCGAACGGCGTGACGACCTGGAGCACCTCCGCCCGCATCGCCCGCTGGCCGGAGATCGGCGCGCGGACGTCGAGCCCGGTCAGGTTGCGGATCGCCCAGTGCGCGAAGCCGACCGCGATGCCGAAGCCGCCGCCGATCCGCCGGGCGAACGCGGCCACGGCAAGGTCGCCGTCACCCGCGAGGACCGCGTCCACGAGCGGGCGCAGGCGCGCCGCGCTCGCCCCGAGGTCGGCGTCGCAGAGCAGCACCAGATCCGGCTCGTGCGTGAGCGCGCATTCGGCCGCGAGCGTGGCCGCGCCGCCCTTCCCCGCGGGCCGCGGGAGCCGCACGACCTCGGCGCCGGCCGCGGCCGCCACGTCGGCCGTCCCGTCCGCCGATCCGTCGTCGGCGACGACGACGACGGCGCCGGGGAACTCGTCGCGCACGGCGCGCACCGTCTCGCCGATCCGATCGGCCTCGTCCCTGGCGGCGATGACGACGGCGATCCCGGAGGCGTCCATTCCGCGGGCTATGGTGCCAGACCGCTGCGTTCCCCCTGCATCTGGAGGCGTTCCGTGCCGGACATCGAGGCCCACATCACGGGCACCGTGTGGAAGATCGAGTGCCAGGTCGGTGACACGATCGCCGAGGGCGACACGGTCGCCATCCTCGAGTCGATGAAGATGGAGATGCCCGTCGAAGCTGAGGACGAGGGCACCGTGAAGGAGATCCTCTGCGAGGAGGGTCAGGCGGTGAACGAGGGCGACACGCTGGTTGTCCTCGAGTAGACGGCTCTCACTTCAAGCAGCGGCTCCGTGCTGCGCGCATGCCGCGTCGCCACGAGTTGCGTGTCGCAACGCATGACGAGGAGCGACAGGGCATGTGCTCCACGCGAATTCGCTCGCGGACAGACGGTCTGTCCGGTGGCGAATCCGTCCGGAGGCGATGTCGTGTCCTTCGCGGCCGCCGGCTGCTCGGCACTGGGCAAGGCCGTTCTGACCGTGAGGTCGTAGGGTGCGGCGTCATGGCCGGGAAACTGCTGCGGGATGAGCCGGCGGAGGGCGTCCTCCGCCTCACGATCTCCAACCCCGACAAGCGCGGGGCGCTGGATCACGCGATCCTCGACGCCGTCACCGAGCAGGTCGCCGGCGCCGCCGCCGCCGGCGCCCGCTGCATCGTGCTGACGGGCGAGGGCCAATGGTTCTCGTCCGGCTACGACATCGGTGACATCCCCGCCGACGTCTTCGCGGTCGAAGCCGAGCGGATCGTCGCCCACCCGTTCACCGAGGCGTCTGCAGGCGCTCGACGCGACCGACCTCCCGACCGTCGCCGCGATCAACGGGCCGGCGATCGGCGGCGGCCTCGAGTTCGCGCTCGCGTGCGATCTGCGCGTCGCCGCGCAGGACGTGCAGTTCGGCATGCCGCCGGCCAAGCTCGGGCTCGTCTACTCGCACACCGGCATCCGGCGCTTCATCGACGCGATCGGCGCGCCGCGCGCGCGGGAGCTGTTCCTCGTCGGCCGCCGCATCTCGCGCCGAGACGGCGCTCTCGTGGGGCCTCGTGAACGACCTCGTCGAGCCGGAGGCGCTCGAGGCCGCGTCGCTCGACTGGGCGAGCGAGCTGGCGGGCAACGCGCCGCTCAGCGTGCGCGGGAACAAGCAGGTCTTCCGCGCGCTGCTCGCCGCACAGGGCGAGGTGGACGCCGGCACCGAGCGCGAGCTGGTCGCGCTGCGCGAGGCCTGCTTCTCCTCCGAGGACATGCTCGAGGGCGTGCGCGCATTCGCCGAGAAGCGCGCCGCACGCTGGCAGGGGCGGTAGCGGCGGCCCGTCGTGCGCGTCTGCACCTGGAACGTCAACTCGCTGCGCGCGCGGCTTCCGCGCGTGCTCGAGATGCTCGAGAAGCACGCGCCCGACATCGTCGCTGCTGCAGGAGACGAAGGTCGCGCCCGACCAGTACCCCGACGCGGAACTGCAGGCGGCCGGGTACGAGTCGGTCCATCACAGCGGCGGGCAGTGGGCCGGCGTCGCGATCCTCGCGCGCTCGGGCCTGGGCCTCGGCGGCGAGCGTGGCCGGGCTGCCCGGCGAGGTCCGCGGCGACGAGGCCCGCTGGATCGAGGCCGACGTCCCGGGCGCTCGGCGTGCGCGTCGCCAGCGTCTACGTGGTCAACGGCCGCGAGGTCGGCTCGAGACCTTCGACGAGAAGCTCGCGTTCCTCGACGCCATGGCGGTGCGCGCCGAGCGAGCTGTCGCGGACGCGCCGCTGATCATCGGCGGGGACTTCAACGTCGCGCCCGCCGACGCCGACGTGTACGACCCCGGCGCGTTCGCGGGCGCCACGCACGTCACGCCGGAGGAGCGCTCCCGCCTGCAGGCGCTGCTCGCCGCAGGCCACCTGGTCGACGCCTACGAGGCGCGCGCCGGCGCCGGACACGAACCGCTTCACCTGGTGGGACTACCGCGCGGGGAACTTCCACAAGAACCTCGGTCTGCGGATCGATCTGCTGCTGCTCTCGGAGTCGCTCGGCCCGGCGGCTGCACTCGTGCGCATCGACCGCGACCTGCGCAAGGGCCAGAAGCCCAGCGACCACGCGCCGCTGCTTCGCCGAGCTGGACGCACCGGCCGCGCTGACGTCCGGCCGCGGAACACCGTCCGGCTCCGCTGGCACGCTCCAGGCGTCACGACGACGACCCGGAGGACCGGCCGCCCATGCCCCCGCTGATCACCCCTGAGGAAGCGCTCGAGCTGGGCGCCCTGACCGAGCCGAAGGCGATCGAGGCGCTCGTCGAGCGCGCCTGGGACTGCGCGGGTCGAGCGGTTCGGGGACAGCACCGACATGTGCTCGCTGGTGAACGCGAAGTCCGGCGGCTGCGCCGAGGACTGCGGCTTCTGCGCCCAGTCGCGCTTCGCCGACGCCGAGACGCCGATGCACGCGCTGATGGAGCCCGAGCAGATCCTCGAGCACGCCCGCGCAGCGGAGGCCGGCGGCGCGCACCGCTTCTGCATGGTCACCCAGGGCCAGGGCCTGTCGAAGCGCGACTTCCAGAAGTTCCTCGACGGGGTGCGCCTCGTCGCCGAGCAGACGAACCTCAAGCGCTGCGCGTCGATCGGCCACATGAGCGCCGAGCGTGCGCAGATGCTCAAGGAGGCCGGCGTCCAGCGGGTGCACCACAACGTCGAGACGGCCGAGTCCTACTACCCGGAGGTCTCCTCGACCGTCCGCTACGAGGGCCGGCTGCGCACGATCGACGCCGTCAAGGACGCGGGCCTCGAGACCTGCGTCGGCGGCATCCTGAACCTCGGCGAGACACCCGACCAGCGCGTCGAGATGGCCTTCCAGCTCGCGAAGGTCGACCCGACGAGCGTGCCGATCAACCTGCTGATCCCCAAGGCGGGGACGAAGTTCGGCGACCGTCAGCTCATGGACCCGTGGGAGGCCGTGAAGTGGATCGCGATCTTCCGGCTCGTGCTGCCGGAGGCGCTCTTCCGTCTCTGCGGCGGCCGCGTCGAGAACCTCGCCGAGCTGCAGCCGCTGGCCGTCCGCGCGGGCGTGAACGGCGTGATGATGGGCAACTTCCTCACGACCCTCGGCAACACGCCCGAGCAGGACCGTGCGATGTTCGAGGACCAGGGGCTGAACATCGCTCGCCAGCCCGACAACGGCTCCAACCCACGCCCGGACAACCGCAGCGGCGTGCCTCGACGGCGAGACGCCGGACATCGTCGAGGAGTTCCTCGACGACTGGACGCCGAGCGGTGAGGTCGACCTGAGCGGTCCGGCTGTGGGATCCCTCGAGCCAGCTCCGATTCCGCGCGCAGGACAAGTCGGTGCCCGCGCGCCCGGACGGGGCGCCGAATGCCTGGCCGGCCGAAGAGCCCGTCGGCCCGACGGCTGCGTAGCCGCGTCGATGCAGGACATTCACGAACGCCTCGACGAACTCCAGGAACTGGGGCTCTACCGCCGCCTGCGCGTGATCAGCGGGCCGCAGGGCCCGCGCGTGGTGCTGGACGGCCGGCCTGTGCTGCTGCTCTGCTCGAACAACTACCTCGGCCTCGTCCGATCACCCGCGCGTTCGTGAGGCCGCCGCGGACGCGGCGATGCGCTGGGGCGTCGGCGCGGGGGCGTCCCGCCTGGTCTCCGGGACGATGCGGATCCACCATCGGCTCGAGCAGCGCCTGGCGGAGTTCAAGGGCTCGGAGACGGCGCTCCTCTTCGGCTCCGGGTACATGGCGAACATCGGCGTCGTCAGCGCGCTCGCCGGCAAGGGCCAGGTGGTGTTCTCCGACGAGCTGAACCACGCGTCGATCATCGACGGCTGCCGCCTCTCCCGGGCGGAGACCTTCGTCTACCGCCACAACGACATCGAGCACCTCGCCTGGGCGCTGGAGCGCGCGGGTGACCGCGGTGCGCTGATCGTCACCGACTCGGTCTTCTCCATGGACGGCGACGTCGCGCCGCTGGCCGACCTGGCGGAGCTTGCGCGCCGCCACCGGGTGCGCCTCGCCGTCGACGAGGCCCACGGCGTCGGCTGCATGGGCCCCGGCGGACGCGGCGCCGTCCACGAGGCCGGGCTCGAGCGCGAGGTCGACGTCGTCATCGGCACGCTCGGCAAGGCGCTCGGCTCCTACGGGGCCTACGTCACATGTGACGACGAGCTCGCGCAGTTCCTCATCAACACCTCACGCCCGTTCATCTTCTCCACCGCCCCGCCCCCGCCCGCGGTCGCCGGCGCGCTCGCGGCGCTCGACCTGCTCGCCGAGAGCGACCGGCTCGTCACGCGCCTGGCGGCCAACAGCGCCGCGATCCGCGACGAGCTGGCGCGCGAGGGATTCGACGTGTCGGGCTCGACGACGCAGATCGTCCCGCTCGTGATCGGCGACGCGGACATGGCGATGCGGATCTGCGAGCTCGCGATCGAGAACGGCGTGTTCGCCCAGGCGATCCGCCCGCCGACGGTCGCCGAGGGCACCTCGCGGCTGCGTCTGGCGGTGATGGCCTCACACACCAAGGAGGAGCTGCGCGAAGCCGCGCGCGTGCTCGGGCCGCGCCGCGCTGCAGGCGGGCTTCCGGCCGGGCGAGGGCGTTCCGGTCGCGGCGGCGCGCGACGCCTCGCGCCACCGCACCGCGGCGTGAACGGCTGCCTGGTCACGGGCACCGACACCGGCGTCGGCAAGACCGTCGTCGCCGCCGCGATCGTCGCCGCGCTGACGGCGCGCGGGCTGCGCGTCGCGCCCGTGAAGCCCGTCGTGACCGGTCTGGACGAGCCCGAGCCGGGACGCCCGCTCGATCACGAGCTGCTCGCAGCCGCAGCGGGCCTCGACGACGCGGCCGCGGTCACGCAGCTGACCTTCGGGCCGGCCGTCTCGCCGCACCTCGCGGCAGAGCTCGCCGGCATGACCGTCGAGCCCGCGGCGCTCGTCTCGGCGGCGCGCCGTGCGGCCGAGGGCGCCGATGTCGTCGTCGGCGAGGGCGCCGGCGGCCTGCTCGCGCCGCTGACCGGCGGCTACCTCATCCGCGACTACGCGCTCGACCTCGGCCTCCCGCTGGTCATCGCGGCGCGGCCCGGCCTCGGCACGATCAACCACACGCTGCTCACGATCGAGTCGGCCCGCGCCGCGGGGCTCCGGGTTCTCGGGGTCGTCCTCACCCCCTGGCCGGACGAGCCGGACGCGATCCAGCTGTCCAACCAGGGCACGATCGCCGGGCTCGGCGACGTCGAGGTGCGCCACGCTCCGACAGCGTCGGCGTCTCGATCGATGAGCTCGCGGCCGCGGGCGGAGCGCTGCCGCTCGCGTCCTGGCTGGGCCTCTAGGCCGCGAGGAACTCCGCGAGCTGCGGCGCATGCGTGCCGGGCGTGAAGACGCCGACGAGTTCGTATCCGACGACCCCGGCGAGCACGTACGGATCGTTCGCCATGGTCGTGAGCACCGCGTCCGCGTCCTCCCCGCGGAAGACGAGGATCGAGCCGTCCGGCGGGGTCCGGCGCCCGCCCAGGATGGCGCGGCCGTCCGCGACCAGGTCCTTGAGGAACGCGAGGTGCGCGTCCCGGTGGGCGTCGACCTCGTCAAGCGATGTGAGGTAGGTGCCCTTGATGACCGTGAGGGGCGTGAGTGTGCTCATGCCCGTAGTCAACAGGGTCGCCGCCGCTACCGCTGGCCCTCGGCCGCGACCTTGAGGATCGAGCCGTCGATCAGCCATTCGACGGGCGCGCGGTCGTCGGTGTAGACGGTCCCGCCGCGCAGCCCGGGCTCGATCCGGCGCGCGGTCTGTGCGGCCACGGGCAGGAGCGGCGCCGGGATGGCGCCCACCGTCGCCGCGCGCCGGCCCGAGGCCAGGCCGACGAGCATCGTGTTCACCCGCTCGCTGGGGTCGCGCAGGACCAGCGGGAACGCCTCGGCCATCGTCGCGGAGAGAACCTTCTCCAGTGCGTCGCTGTCCTCGGGGTGCCCGACGTTCACGATCACGATCCCGCCGGGGTTCAGGTGCTCCGCGGCGAGCCGGAAGAACTCCTTCGTGGCGAGGTAGAACGGGATGTAGGGCTGCCGGTAGGCGTCGACGAGGATCGCGTCCCAGCGGCGTGCCGAGGTGCGCAGGAAGGGCCGCGCGTCAGCGGTGTGCACGTGCAGGTTCGGCCCGCCCATGTCGAACAGGCGCCGGCCCACGCCGGTCAGCTCACGGTCGATCTCGACGGCGTCGACGCGCGTGCGCGGGAAGTAGTGCCCGTAGGCCCGCGCGGTGGTGCCGGCGGCGTTGCCGAGGATCGCGATCGAGCGCGGCGCGCGGCCCGTCAGGACCGGCGGCAGCACGAGCGCCTCGTCCCAGTAGTTGCCGGTCAGCCAGCGTCCCGGCCGGTACACCGAGTGGATCGCCTGCCCCTCGTTCAGCTCCAGGCGCCGCTCCCCGTCCGGGTCCTCCACGACGCGCGCGTACTGGTACTCCGTCTCGCGCTCCCATACGACCTTCGCCGCGTCGGCCGTCTTGATCGTCCCGACGGGCGCGAGCAGCAGCAGTGCGCCCGCGGCCGGGATGAGGATCCAGCGGCGCCCCAGCACCGGCGCCGCCACGACTGCGAGCGCGAGCGCGAACACCAGGAACGTGCGGCGCGTGCCGAGCAGCGGAATGAAGAGCAGCGCGCTGAGGAAGACGCCGGCGAGACTGCCGAGCGTCGAGATCGCGTACAGCCGGCCCGCGACGCGGCCCGCCTCGTCGACGGCGGTGACGCTCAGCCGCACCGCGTACGGCGCCGACGACGCCGAGGACGAACACGGGCGCCGCGATCAACACGAGCACGCCGATCAGCGAACCGACGAACGCGCCGGCCTCGACGCGATCCAGCGCGTCCACCGAGACCCGCAGGAACGGCCCGGCGACGAAGGGGACGAGCGCGAGCAGGCCCGCGGCGAGCAGCACGATCCGCGCCATCCCTCGCACGGTCGGGTCGCGGTCGGCGAGCCGGCCGCCGTACCAGTAGCCGACGCTGAGGGCGACGAGCACCGTCGCGATCGTGTTCGCCCAGACGATCGTGGAGGCTCCGAACCACGGGGCGAGCAGCCGCGCAGCGGCGATCTCCGCGCCGAGCGACGCCGCCCCGACGACGGCGACCATGGCGATGACGAGGCGGGACTGCTGCACAGGGCCGCGAACCCTACGGGCGCGACCGCGCCGAGGTCGCAGCGCCGTCCGCCCCGCGTCCTACGGTCCCCGGCGATGAGCTCTCGCACCGCCGCCGACCTCGCCGCCGCCGACCGCGCCGTCCTCTGGCACCCGTTCACGCAGCAGCAGGGCTGGCACGACGAGGTCCCGCTCGTGATCGAGCGCGCCGAGGGCTGCACGGTCTGGGACGCCGACGGCAACGCGTACATCGACGGCACCTCGTCGCTGTGGTGCAACGTCCACGGTCACCGGCATCCGCGCATCGACGCGGCCGTTCGCGAGCAGCTCGACCGCGTGGCCCACACCACGATGCTCGGGCTCACGCATCCGGGCGCGATCGAGCTGGCGGAGCGGCTGGTCGACCTGGCGCCCGACGGGCTCAGCCGCGTCTTCTACTCCGACAACGGGTCGACCGCGAACGAGATCGCGCTGAAGATGGCCTACCAGTTCCACCACCAGCGGGGTGAGTGGTGGCGGTCGGGCTTCATCTGCCTGAAGAACAGCTACCACGGGGACACGATCGGGTCGGTGTCCGTCGGCGGGATCGAGCTCTTCCACTCGCTCTACCAGCCGCTGCTGTTCGAGAGCCTGCAGGCCGAGCCCGGCGACCCGGGCGATCTCGACGCGCTGCTGACCGAGCACGGCGAGCGGATCGCCGCGGTGATCGTGGAGCCGCTCGTGCAGGGCGCGGCGGGGATCATGGTGCAGCCCGACGGGTACCTGCGCGCGGTGCGTGAGCTCTGCGACCGCCACGGGGTCTTCCTGATCTGCGACGAGGTCGCGACCGGGTTCGGGCGCACCGGGACGATGTTCGCGTGCGAGCAGGAGGGCGTGACGCCGGACTTCCTCACGCTCGCCAAAGGCGTCACCGGCGGCTACCTGCCACTCGCGGCGACGCTCACGACCGAGCGCGTCTACGAGGGCTTTCTCGGCGCACACGAGCAGTTCCGCACCTTCTTCCACGGCCACACCTACACCGGCAACCCGCTGGCGTGCGCTGCCGCCCTCGCGACGCTCGACGTCTTCGAGGAGGAGCACACGCTCGAGCGCCTGCAGCCGAAGATCGCGCTGCTCGCCGACCTGCTCGAGGAGCACGTCGCGCCGCTCCCGCACGTCAGCGAGATCCGGCGCCGCGGCTTCATGACCGGCATCGAGCTGACCGGGTTCCCCGTCGCGACCCGGATGGGCCACCGCGTCACGCTCGCGGCGCGAGCGCGCGGCGCGATCATCCGCCCGCTGGGCGACACGATCGTGATCATGCCGCCCCTTGCGATTCAGCCCGCTCAGCTCGAGCAGCTCGTCCGCGCCACGGCCGCAGCGATCTCCGTCGCCACGAGCGACGAGCTCGCAGCGGTCGGTCAGTCCTCGTAAGGCGTGAAGTCCTTCTTCCTCGCGCCGCAGACGGGGCAGAACCACGTGTCGGGGATGTCCTCGAACGCGGTGCCGGCGGGGATGCCGCCGTCGGGGTCACCGTCGGCCGGATCGTAGATGAAGCCGCAGGACTCGCAGATCCAGCGTGTGATCGTCTCAATGTCAGTCATCTGTCGCCGCAGGGTAGCGCAGGCGGGACGCCGGAGTTGACACGGTGTCAAGCGCGGGCCGAGGGCACTGGTAGCGTGGGCGGCGTGAAGGTTGATCGCCCCGGTCCCGGTGAGGACCTCAACACCTCGGGCGAGACCACCGTCCCCAGGCAGGCGGCCTCCGTGATCGTCATGCGCGGCGGCGACGCGACGCTGGAGCTGCTGCTCGTCCGGCGCACGCCGCAGGCGCGCTTCATGGGCGGCGTGTGGGTCTTCCCCGGCGGCGCGGTGGACGCGCACGAGGGCGAGGGCGACGCGTCGCATCGGCTCGCCGCGATCCGCGAGCTGGAGGAGGAGGCCGGAATCTCCGGCGTCGAGCCGCAGGCGCTCGTCAAGTTCTCGCAGTGGATCACGCCGCGGCAGGTCGCGATCCGGTTCGACACGCACTTCTTCCTCGCCGTGGTTCCCGCGGAGACGCAGGTCACGATCGACGGCGATGAGATCGTCGACGAGGGATGGTTCACCCCGGTGGCGGCGCTCGAGGCGCACGGCCGCGGTGAGCTCGCGCTGGTCTTCCCGACGATCAAGCACCTCGAGCAGCTCGCGCCCTTCGCGAGCGCGACCGAGCTGCTCGGCTACGCCTCGGGGCGCGAGGTCGTGCCCGTCGAGCCGCGCGTGATCCGCGAGGGCGAGGTCGCGCGCGTCGTGCTGCCGGGCGAACCCGGCTACGACGACGGGCCGGAGCTCGTCGCGTAGCGGCGCCCCGCCGGATCGGTGGAGCTGAAGCCCGCTGACCGAGCTCTAGCGGGACCGATCGCCGAAGGCGCTATGAAGCTGCAGGCGCGTCGCCCTCGGGCTCGGCCTGGGCCTCCGGCGCGGGCTCCTCTGCCGGCGCTTCCTCTGCCGGCGCGTTCTCAGCGACGGCGCCGGGCTCAACGGCCGGTGCGTCGCTCGGCGGCGCGGCGCCTCGTCCACCGGCGCCTCGGTCGCAGCCGCCTCCTCAGCAGCCGGCGACTCCTGCGCAGCCACCACGGTCGTCCCGCCCCCGGCCAGCCGTGCGGCATAGAACTCGCGTGCCGGACCCACAGCCGGAACCACGCGCAGGATCGTCGCGACGGGACCCTTGGCGCGGATCAGCCCCTGCGACAGCGCGACGTGCATCGGAAGCTCGCCGGCCCAGAACCTGTGCGCCGTCTCGGCGTCGAGCGACAGCACGACTTCGGGCTTGGCCTGCGTGTCACCGAAATCGACGCCGGGCTCCTCGTCCTCCCCGAGGCGCACGGTGATGCGGGCGCTCGGGCGGCGCATCTGCCACTGGACCGTCCCGCCGATCGCGCGCAGGCGCGGACCCGCCGACTCGTCGGCGAGCATGTCCTGGAACATGCCGCCGAGCAGCGCGTACACCTGCTGATCGTCCTGGAATCGGGCCACGTCGTCCTCACTGTTCGCCGTCTGGGCCGCGCCGCGCGCGGGCCGGCGCAGCATAGTCCGAGCGGGCCCGCCTCCGCGCCCCGCACTCCGCGGAGGAACCTGTCGGCCCGGCGAATTGTCCGGCCGGGAGCTGCCCGGGTTGGTACGTTGCGAACAAGGCTGCGAGAGCAACGAGCGAAGGGATCGACGAGATGGCGACCACGGCGACACTGCAGAACTTCATCGGCGGCGAGAGTGCCCCGACGACCGGCGAGGGCGCCCACGAGGTCCGCAACGCCGCGACCGGCGACGTGATCGCCGAGATGGGCATCTCGAGCGCGTCCGACGTCGACGCCGCCGTCAAAGCCGCCCGCGCCGGCTTCGAGGAGTGGAGGAACGCAACCCCGTCCGAGCGGAGCCTCGCCCTCCTGCGCATCGCGGACGAGCTGGAGGAGCGCGGCGAGGAGCTCGCGACGCTCGAGTCGGAGAACACCGGCAAGCCGCTCGCGCTGACGATCAGCGAGGAGATCCCGCCGGCTGCCGACCAGATCCGATTCATGGCCGCCGCCGCCCGCATCCTCGAGGGCACCGCGAGCGCCGAGTACATGGCCGGCCACACCTCGTCGATCCGTCGTGAGCCGATCGGTGTCTGCGGCGGCATCACGCCGTGGAACTACCCCTTCATGATGGCCGTCTGGAAGTTCGCCCCCGCGATCGCCGCCGGCAACTCGGTGATCCTGAAGCCGTCGGAGAACACGCCGAACACCACCCTCTGGCTGGCCGAGCTGATCAACAAGCACGTGCCCGCCGGCGTCTTCAACGTGATCCTCGGCAAGGGCGAGGTCGGCGAGCAGCTGGTCCGCCACGCCGGCGTCGACTTCGTCTCGCTGACCGGCTCCGTCCGCGCCGGCAAGGCGGTCGCGGCCGCCGCCGCGGACACGCTCAAGCGCGTGCATCTCGAGCTCGGCGGCAAGGCTCCCGTGATCGTCTTCGACGACGCCGACATCGAGGCCGCCGCCGAGGGCATCGCGGGCGCCGGATACTTCAACGCCGGACAGGACTGCACCGCCGCCACGCGCGTGCTCGCCGGCCCGGGGGTCTACGGCGACTTCGTGGACGCGCTCACCGAGCAGGCCAAGGGCACCGTCTACGGCAACCCGCTCGATGACAACACGTACATGGGCCCGGTCATCAGCCAGGTGCAGCGCGAGCGTGTCGGGGGCTTCATCGAGCGCACTCCGTCCCACGCCCGCGTCGCGACCGGCGGCAACGCCCCGGAGAATGGCGGCGGCTACTGGTTCGAGCCGACCGTGGTCGCCGACCTGAGGCAGGACGACGAGATGATCCAGAACGAGATCTTCGGCCCGGTCATCACCGTGCAGCAGTTCAGCGACGAGGCCCAGGCGCTCGAGTGGGCCAACGGCGTGGACTACGGCCTCGCGTCATCGGTCTGGACGAAGGACTTCGGCCGCGCCTCGCGCATGGCCAAGGGCCTGGACTTCGGCGCCGTGTGGATCAACACCCACATCCCGATCGTCGCCGAGATGCCGCACGGGGGCTTCAAGCAGTCCGGATACGGCAAGGACCTGGGCAAGTACGGCTTCGAGGACTACACGCGCATCAAGCACGTGATGGCGAACATCGAGAGCTAGCCGGGCTCCGATCACCGCAACCTTGGCCGCAACACGGCGTTGCAGCACGAAGACACGCGGAAGGAGCGGTGATGGAGGCCTCAGCACTGCCGGTCGATACAGGGATCTTGCGGGCGCCCGCCGCCCCGGTCCTGCTGCGCCTGCGCAGCGACGAGCAGCTGGTGGCGATGTTCCGCGGCGGCAGCGAGGAGGCGTTCGGGGTCATCTGCGCCCGCTTCCAGACCCGTCTCCTGGCGTACGTGCGGCGCATGCTCCCTCCGGGCCCGCGCTCGAACGCCGAGGACGTGCTCCAGGACGTCTACATGCGCGCCTACAGCGCGCTTCGCGCCGACGACCGTCCCGTGGCGGTCCGTGCCTGGCTCTACCGGGTCGCGCACAACCGCTGCATCGACGAGCTGCGGCGCCCGGGCGCGCAGCCGGCCGAGATCGTCGAGCAGGAGGGCGATCCGCGGCTTGACCCCGCGCTGGCCGCCGAGCGGCGCGAGCAGCTGCGCCGGCTCGTCGTCGACCTGGGCCGCCTGCCGGAGCAGCAGCGCTCCGCCCTGCTGATGCGCGAGCTCGAGGGCTTCACCTACGAGGAGCTCGGCAGCACCCTCGGCGTGACGCAGCCGGCCGTGAAGTCGCTGCTCGTGCGCGCACGGGTCGGGCTCGCCGAGGCCGCCCAGGCACGCGACGCCTCGTGCGACGACATCCGCGAGGACCTCGCCGGGACGCGTGACCGGCGCGTTCGCACCAGCGCCCGCGCGAAGCGGCACCTGCGCGACTGCGGCGAGTGCCGCAGCTTCGACAAGGCGCTGCGCTCCACCTCACGTGATCTCGGGCTCCTCCTCCCCGGCCCCGCCGGGCTCTTCGCGATGCTCGCCGGCGTGCTCGGCGGCGGCGGCGTGGGCGCCGGCGGCGGCGCCGCCGGCGTCGTGGGCGGCGGCGGGGCTGCCGGCGTCGCGGGCGGCGGGATCGCCGCCGCCACGGCCACCAAGGTCGCGGTCGTCGTGTGCTGCGTCGCGGCGACCGCCGGCGGCGCGGCCGCCGTGAAGGTCGAGCACGTCCTGAGGCACCCGGCGCCCGTGGCCGTGAGCAGCAGCGCAGCAGCCCCCGCGTCGCGGAC
Source organism: uncultured Actinomycetes bacterium (assembly GCA_963805615.1). Taxonomy (GTDB): domain Bacteria; phylum Actinomycetota; class Thermoleophilia; order Solirubrobacterales; family Solirubrobacteraceae; genus F1-60-MAGs163. Next base: position 538,204 of record CAWDUW010000001.1, read on the forward strand.
GGCGGCGCCCGTTCGGGTGCTCCCCGAGCCGACGCCCGCGCACCCCGTGAGCGACCCCGTGACCGCCCCGGAGCAGCCCGTCGATGCCGCCGACACCGTGTCGCTGCCGTCGACCGGCACGGACGGGAAGCCCGGAACGACCGACGCGCCGGCGGCCGAGGGAACCAGCGGCGGCCTCGCGGGCGGCGGCGGTTCCCCCTCACCCGACGAGCCGGTCCAGGTCACGGCGGGCGCGCCGGCCGACACGACCACCACGGCCACGACGGTTCCCGCCTCCGGCCCGGCCATGACCACCGAGACCACCCCGACGCCCGCACCGCGCCCGCGCCCGCGAGCACGCCCGCGACTGCCCAGCCCGCGACGATCGCCTCGACGGCGACCGTCGCACCCGCGTCCTAGCCGGACGCGCTGACGGGCTCGCCGACGGCCTCGCTCGCAGCCACGGCCGGTGCGACCGGCTCGACGCGCACGGGAATGCCGTTGAGGAACGCCATGCCGGCGAGCGGCTCGAGATCGCCCGCGTCCGCGCTCGCGAGCACGTTGACGTTCACGCCGCCGGCCGCATTCGCGACGTTCCAGCCGCCGCGGTGGCCCCAGCCATGCGGCAGCGCCACGACCCCGGCGAGCATCTCGTCGGTGACGCTCACGGGAACCTCCACGGCGCCGCTCTTGGAGCTCAGCCGCGCCGTGCCGCCGTCCTCCAGGCCGTAGCGCTCGGCGTCGTCCGGATGGATCCGCAGTGGCTGCTCACGACCACCGCGCATCAGGATCGGCGAGTTGTGCATCCAGGAGTTGTGCGAGCGCAGCTCGCGCAGGCCGATGAGCCGCAGCGGGAACCTCGGGTCGTCGCCGTTCACGGTGCTCAGGCGCGCGATCTCGGCGTTGAGCGTCGGGTGATCGAGGTGGATCCTGTGATCGGCGTGGCGCACGCGATCGAGGATCACCCCGGTCGGGATGCTCGGCGCGGTGACGACACCGTGCGGGTTGCGGCGCAGCGCCTTCAGCGACAGGCCGCCGCGGCGCAGGCCGAACCGGTCCCCGTCGCGCCCGGTGCGCAGCAGCACGTCGACGAGCCGTTGGGGCGTCATCCGGTAGCCGAGCTTCGAGAGGAGGCGGAGCACCTTCAGCGCATACGGCTGCACGCCGATCTCGCGCGAGATGAGATCGATGATCTCCCATTCCTCCCTGGCCTCACCACGCGGGGCGACCACGGCGTCCGAGTACTGCACGAACGGTGTCGTGTAGAAGCCGAGGAAGGCGATCGGAAGGTCGTCGCGCTCGAGCCACGTCGTGCTCGGCAGGATGTAGTCCGCGTGCCGGTTCGTCTCGTTGACGTAGAAGTCGAGCGAGACGAACAGGTCAAGGCCTTCCAGCGCGGACTCGAGCGCCTCACCGTCGGGACACGACAGCACCGGGTTTCCGGCGCTCGTGAAGAACGCCCGGATCTGGCCGTCACCGGGCGTCGTCATCTCCTCGGCGAGGAGCGAGGCGGGCAGCGCGCCGAGCACGTCGGGGAAGCCGCCGAGCCGCGAGTGCACCTTGCCGTACGTGTCGAGGCCCGCCTGTTCGGCGACCTCGTCCAGCGCGACCGCGGGCAGACCGAAGACACCGCCGCCGGCGCGGTCGAGGTTGCCCGTGGCGAGCATCAGCGTGTCGAGCAGGAACGAGACCAGCGTCCCGAAGCGCCCCAGGCACGAGCCGGTGCGCCCATAGACGGCGGCACGGTCGGCGCCGGCGAGGTCGCGCGCGAGCTGTCGCACGTCCGCCGCGGGCACGCCGGTGCGCTCCGCGGTCTCCTCCGGTGGGAACGCACGCGCCAGGTCGCGCACGCGCGCCCAGCCGGTCGTCTCGCGCGCGAGCGACGGCTCGTCGGCGAGGTCCTCCTCGACGAGCACGCAGAGCATGGAGAGCAGCAGCCACGCGTCGGTGTCCGGGCGCACTGCGACGTGATCGAAGTGCCGGGCCGTCTCCGTCCTGCGCGGATCGACGACGACGACGCGGCCGCCCCGCTCGACGATGCCGTGCAGCTGACTCTTGACCTTCGGTGCGGTCAGGACGCTGCCGTGAGAGACGAACGGGTTGGCGCCGACCATCAGGAGGAACGTCGTGCGCTGGAGATCCGGGATCGGCACCAGCGCGGGCGACCCGTAGAGCAGCGCGCTCGCGGCGAAGCGATTCGCCACGTCCTGCGAGGAGGCCGTGTAGTAGTGCGGCGAGCCGAGCCCCTCCATGAAGCCCTTGACCCACAGCGCGTGCGAGTAGCTGAACGCGCCCGGATTCCCGAAGTACCAGCCGACCGAGCCCGGTCCGCGTGAGGCGATCGTGTCGCGCAGACGCGCGCCGATGTCGGCGATCGCGTCGTCCCAGGAGACCCGCTCGAACTCGCCCGTCGCGCGGTTGCGCCGCAGCGGGTGGGTGACGCGATCCGGGTCGTTCTGGACGTCCGTCATCGCGATGCCCTTGGGGCACGCCTCGCCCTGGCTCAGCGGATGCTCGCGGTCGGGGCGCAGCTTCGTGACCACCCCGTCCTCGACCGTGGCGACCATGCCGCAGTGCGCTTCGCAGATGCGGCAGAACGTGACCTTCTGTTCAGTGGGCATCACGCGCCACCGTACCGGGGCAGCCCGTCGCGGTCCACGCCTTCAGGCAGGCGGTCCTCCTCGGCCAGTTTGTCGAGATGGGCCGCGAGCGTGACGGCCGCGGCGGGGCGCAGCACCTGCGGGACGTCGGACCATGCCCGGTCGAGCAGATCGTCGGGCTCGCGCAGCCCGTCGTCCAGTGCGGCGACCAGCAGGCGCTCGCGCTCGAGCCGGTGGTCGCGATACTGCTCGAGCTTCGCCCGCGGCTCACCGACCGGCGGCCCGTGCCCCGGGCAGATGAGGTCCAGCTCGAGCCCCAGCAGCCGGTCGAGCGCCGCGAGGTAGCCGCGCAGAGCGCCCGGATCGGGCGCGACGTAGACACTCCCGTGGCCGAGCACGGCGTCCCCGCTGAAGAGGACCCGGCCGGCCACGAAGGCCAGGTGATCGGGAGCGTGCCCGGGCGTCGGGATCGCCGTGAACGGCCCGAAGGCCGCGCCGTCGGCGAGCCGGACCGTGGCGCCCTGCCACGTCGCCGCGCCGACCGGGATGTCCCCGAGCCGCGCCCGCAGGCCCGCGACCCCGTCGGTGTGGTCGGCATGCGCGTGCGTGATCGCGATCCCGGCGGCCCCTCCGCGGGCAGCCGCGTCCGCCGCCACCCGGTCGAGGTGATCCTCGAGCGCCGGGCCCGGATCGACGACCCAGCACGGACCACGGCCGATCAACCACGTGTTGGTGCCCTCCAGCGTGAACGGCCCGGGGTTGTCCGCCCGGACCAACGCGATGTCGGCGGTGGCGAGCTGCTCCATGGCCGGAGCGTAATGCCCTGGGGGTCGCGCTCGACGACCTGTCACGCCCCGGGCGCCGCGACCCGTGGCAGGATGACGGTTCCCGTGCCCGCCGATCCGGATCGCCTGAGCGCCCTCGACGCCGCCTTCCTCGATCTCGAGACCGACCGCGCGCCCCTGCACGTCGGCTGGACGATGCGCTTCAGCGGCGAGCCGCCGACATTGTCGGCGCTCCGCCGGCACGTGGACGGGCGCCTCGCGGCGTTCCCGCGGTTCCGCCGCCGGGTCGTGGAACCGGCCCTCGGGCTGGGCGACCCACACTGGGTGGACGACGCCGGCTTCGATGTCGCGCGTCACGTGCACGCCCTGCGCCTGGCGCCGCCGTCGGGCCCCGCGGAGCTGCGCGATCTCGCCGGGATCCTCCTCGCCTCGCCGCTCGAGCCCCACCGCCCGCTGTGGCGGATGACGCTCGTCACCGGCCTGCAGGGCGGAGGCTTCGCGCTGATCGGCCAGGCGCACCATGCGCTCGTCGACGGCGTCGCGGCGCTCGAGGTCGCGGCGCTCGTCCTCGACCCCCTCGCGGCCGGACGGGGTGCTGCGGGCAGCGCCGAGCGCTGGGTTCCCGGCGCTCCGCCGTCGGCCGCGGGCGCGCTCGGCGCGGCGATGCGGCAACGCGCCCGCGGCGGCGCGGGCGCCGCGCGCGAGCTCGCCGGCGGAGCGGCCGACGCCGCGCGCGTCGCCGGCTCACTCGTGCTGCCGACGGCGACCACGGCGCTCGAGCAGTCGCGGACGCGTGAGCGCCGCACGGCCTTCGCCTCGGCCCCGCTGACAGACGTGCGCGAGGCTGCGCGGCGGCATGACGCGACCGTGAACGACGCGCTCCTCGCCGCGTCGGCGATCGCGCTCGGCGCTGCGCTCGCCAGGCGCGGCGACTGCCCGCCGTCCGTGCGCGCGCTCGTCCCCGCGAGCACACGCTCCGGTCACGAGGACGCCGCGGGGCACGGGAACCGCATCGCCTTCCTCGCGGTCGACCTGCCGCTCGGAGAACCCGACCCCGTCCGCGTGCTGCGCGCGGTGCGGGCACGCACGGGAGCGCGCAAGCGCGCCGGTCACGCGGGCGCCGGCGACGCGCTCCTGCGCTCCGCCGACCTCCTGCCCCCCGCGGGCCGCAAGGCGGCCGCGCGCGCGGCCGCCCGGGCCGCCCGGTTCACACTCGTGGTCTCGAGCGTCACCGGCCCCGCCGACCCGCTCGCGCTGCTCGGGCGCGAACTGACGGGCGCGTGGCCGGCGGTGCCGCTGCTGGACGGTCACGCGCTCAGCATCGGAGCGCTCTCGTACGCGGGCCGCCTGCACGCCGGGGTCTACGCGGACGCCGACGTGGTCCCGGACGCCGCCGAGATCGCGCGCGACCTCGAGCGTGCTCTCGACGCGCTGCGGACGGCGCCCCCGCAGACGGGGACGCCGTGGCGCGCACGCGCCCGCGCCCGCCGCGACGCGGCCCGCACCGCCTAGCGGGGCACGAGCCGGTACACCGGGCCGTCCAGCGCGACGACGTACACCCGCCCGCGCGCGTCCTCGCCGAACGACGACAGGTTCGGCACGCGCGGAACGCCGATGCCGCCGTCCCCCGTCGCGCGGCCGGCGCGCAGCCGCGCGGCGCGGATCTGCCCGCGACAGAAGTCGCCGTAGACGTAGCGGCCCGCGAGCGCGGGGAGCGCCGGATCCCGCACGACGTAGCCGCCCGTGATCGAGCACCAGCCGTCGGAGTGACGCTTGGTGAGCACGGGGAACACCGCGCCCGGCGCCGGCTCGCGGACGTTGCGCCGCCGCCCCTCCCAGGGACGCCAGCCGTAGTTGACGCCACGGGCGCGGCCCCGGCGCGCGAAGTCGATCTCCTCGACCGCATCCTGCCCGACGTCCCCGATCGCCAGATCGCCGGTGCTGCGGTCGAACGAGAAGCGCCAGGGGTTGCGCAGGCCGTAGGCGTAGATCTCCGGGCGCGCGCCGGAGCGGCCGGTGAACGGGTTGCCCGCCGGCACGGTGTACGCCCTGGCGCCCGACTGCCGCGGATCGATCCGCAGCAGCTTGCCGAGCAGCGACCCGCGGTTCTGCGCGTTGCCCCGGCGTCCGTGCTGGTCGTTCGCTCCGCCGCCGTCGCCGGTGCCGATGTACAGCAGGTCGTCGGGACCGAAGTTCATCGAGCCCCCGTTGTGGTTGCTCTCGGGGTCCTGCATCCGCAGCACGATCCGCGCGGACCGCGGGTCGGCGACGTCGGCGCTCGCACCGCGCCGGTATTCGGCGACGACCTGCCGCCCCTGGCGGTCCGTGTAGTAGACGTAGAACCGGCCGGTCGCCGCATAGTCGGGCGCGAAGGCCAGCCCGAGCAGGCCCTGCTCGCCGCCGGAGGTGACGAGCGAGTGGATGTCGAGGAAGGGCCGGCCGAGCGTGCGGCCTCCGCGGACGACGCGGATCACGCCCGGCTGCTCGACGACCATGAGCCGCGACCGGTCCGCGCGCGGCGCCGTCACGTAGACCGGCTGCTTGAACGTCCCGATCCGTGCGAGCCTCACCCGCGTCGCGGCCGCCCCCGCAGGGGGCGCGGCGGTGACGGTCCCGGCTGCGGCACCCGTCGTCGCCGATGCCCCGTCGCCGGAACCACAGGCCGCGAGACCGAGTGTGCCGACCGCGGCGATCAGCAGCCCTGCGCGCATCAGGATCGTCCGGCCGCCCGGTCGTCGTCCTCCCCGTACCCGATCGCCAGGAAGAACCCGGCGACCAGGATGACGGCGGCGAAGCCGAGCAGGCCGGCGCCGACGCCGATCGCGGTATTGCCGTCGATCAGCACCAGGACGAGGATCCCGGCGACCGAGAGCACGGCGACGGCGCCCAGGAGCGGCCCGTTGAAAGCGCGCCGCCAAGGCGAGCGCGACGGTGTGGTCATACCGGGTGGTCTACCGGTTCGTCCGGGTGACCGCGCCGGAACCGGCTGATTCCGCCCGTCTCCGGGGGAGCCGACGCGCCTGTGAATCGCGTTACGCTCCCGCTCGTGCCGCAGGATCCGCACACCGAAGCGCATGCTCAGCTCGACGATGCCCGGCTCCGCCGGCTGCTCGACGTCGGCCGGTCGCTCGTGGCCGAACTGGATCTTGACGAGGTGCTCATCCGAGTCCTCGACGTCGCGCGCGAGCTGACCGGGGCCCGCTATGCCGCCGTCGGCGTGCTCGACGAGTCACAGACCCAGCTCGCGCGGTTTCTGACCCGCGGGCTCGACCCGGAGACCGAGCGGCGGATCGGCGACAAGCCTCGCGGGCACGGCGTCCTCGGCGAGCTGATCAGCCATCCGCAGCCGCTGCGGCTCGACCAGGTGGGCGATCACCCCCGCTCCTACGGCTACCCGCCGAACCACCCGCCGATGTCCAGCTTCCTCGGCGTTCCGATCCTCGTCCGCGGAACCGCCTGGGGCAACCTCTACCTCACCGAGAAGGACACCGGGCCCTTCACGGACGAGGACGAGCAGGCGCTGCTCGTCCTCGCGGACTGGGCCTCGATCGCGATCTACAACGCCGACCTCTACCGCGGCCAGCTCGACCGCCGCAACGAGCTCGAGCGCACCGTCGCCGCGCTCGAGGCGACGATGTCGATCGCCCGCGCGCTGGGCGCGGAGACGGATCTGGGCCGGGTGCTCGAGCTGGTCACCAAGCGCGGCCGGGCGCTGGTCGAGGCACGGATCATGGTGATCGCGCTCGTGGAAGGCGACGAGCTCGAGGTGCGCGCCGTCGCCGGGGCCGCGGGCGCCGGTCTGCTCGGCCGGCGGCTGGCGCTCGAGTCGGCCATCGGTGCCGCGACGGCGAGCAGCACAGGTGGTGACGAGCGGCTCGCCGGTGAGGCGACGCGCCTGCGCCGCGCGCTCGCGCGCGAGGTCGGATCGACCTCGGGGCTGCTGGTCCCGCTGCGCTACCGGCAGGACACGGTGGGCGTGCTCGCCGCGTTCGACCGGATGGACGGCAGCACCGAGTTCGCGGCGGGCGAGGAGCGGCTGCTGGAGGCCTTTGCCGCGAGCGCCGCGACCGCGGTCGTGACCGCGCAGCGGGTCGCTGCCAGCACCCTGACCCGCCGTGTCGAGGCCGCCGAGAACGAGCGCGCCCGCTGGGCCCGGGAACTCCACGACGAGAGCCTGCAGGACCTCGCCGGGCTGAAGATCCTGCTGGCGGCCGGGCGGCGCCGCGAGGGCGGAGACCTGCGGGCCGTGATCGACGAGGCGATCTCCCGGCTGTCCCTGAGCATCGAGGGCCTGCGCGGACTGATCGCCGACCTGCGGCCCGCCGCCCTCGATCAGCTGGGCGTCGGCGCGGCGCTCGAGGGTCTCGCCGAGCGCACCCGCTCGAGCACCGGGCTGCAGGTCGACCTCCATGTCGAGATCGACGAGTCGCGGCTTTCGCCGGACGCCGCGAGCACGGTCTACCGGCTCGTCCAGGAATCGCTCACGAACGTCGCCAAGCACGCCGAAGCCGCGCGCGCGGCGATCCTCGTGCAGATGGGCCCGGACAGCGTTGAGATCGAGGTGCGGGACGACGGCGTCGGGTTCGACCCCGCGTCGCCCGCGGCGGGCTTCGGCCTCGTCGGGATGCGCGAGCGCGTGGAGATCGCGCACGGAACTCTCGACGTCGAGGCGGGCCCGGGCGAGGGCACCATCGTGCGTGTCCACATCCCGCTCGATGCCGAGGACGGCGCCCGCAGCGCCACCGGCCCGGCGGGCTGAAGGCGCCTACAGCCCGCCCGGCGTTTCGGGGGCGAGCGTGAGGGGGCCCCACACCGCGCGCCGCAGCACGTTGAAGAGATCGTCCGGCGCCGCGTGCTTGATGATCGTTCCCACGGCGCCCCAGCTGTGCGCGTGGCGCTCGAGCGTCGGCGAGACCTCGTCGGCGAGCACGACCGCGCGGGTGACCGGTGAGAGATCCAGCAGGCTCGGCAGGTGCACGAGCCCGCCCTGCCCCAGAACCGCCGGCTCGAGCAGGACCAGGCTGGGCCGCCGCCGGCCGAGCTCCGCGGCGACGCTGTCCTGGTCCGGCGCCTGCGCGACGACGACGAATCCCGGTTCGACGTCGATCAGCTCGGTCAGGGCGCGGCGGACGAGATCGTGCCGGTCGGCGACCACGACCGTGACCGGTGAATCCGTTCCCGTGTCGCGCCCCCGTCCCATCGCACGAAAGTATCCCCGCGCAGGCGGCTGTCCATCGGTGTAACCGCTCCCGGGGACTGCGTGGAGCGCCCGGATCCTCCGTGCGGAGAACTACGTACGTATGCCGGGTCTGACACGGTGGCGCAGGCGGCTCCGCGCGCCATATCGTGCAGACGTCATGGGCATCGAAACCGCCGCCAATGGAGCCCCCGAGGGCGTGCGCATCGTCCTCGCCGACGATCACGAGGTCGTCCGCGCGGGCCTGCGCCTGCTGCTCGAGGCCGAGCCGGGCTTCGAGGTCGTCGCCGAGGCGGGCGACGTGGACGGCGCCGTCCGCTACACCCGCGGCCACAAGCCCCGCGTGCTGGTGCTGGACCTCAACATGCCCGGCGCGCGCACCTCGCTCGAGGCGCTGCCGGACATCAAGGAGGCGTCCCCCTCCACGAACGTCGTGATCCTCACGATGCAGGACGACCCGGCGTTCGCGCGCAGCGCCCTCCAGGCCGGCGCGCTCGGCTACGTGCTCAAGGAGGCCGCGGACGACGAACTGATCGAGGCCGTCCATCGCGCCGCCGACGGCGACTCGTACCTGAACCCCCGTCTCGGCGCCGCGCTCGCGTCGCTGCGCCCCAACTCCCCACCCGACGAGCTCACCGAGCGCGAGACCGAGGTCCTGCGCCTGATCGCGCTCGGCCACACGAACGCGGAGATCGCCGAGCAGCTGCATCTGTCGGTGCGCACCGTCGAATCCCACCGCGCGCACATCCAGCAGAAGCTGCGGCGGACCACGCGTGCCGAGCTCGTGCGCTACGCGCTCGACCGCGGCCTCGTGAAGTAGGCGCACACGGTCCCGCGGGGACGTTTATCGTCCCCGCAGATGACGAGCGTCACGATCGATCCCGCGCGGATCCGCACGATTCCCGATCCGCAGGAGCCGGTGCCGGTCATCAACTGGCCGACGGTCCTCCTGCTCGTGGGCGGAATCGCCGTGTTCGCGGGCAGCACCGCGCTCGCGCTGACCGGCACCTGGCCGCTCTGGCCGAGCGTGATCCTCAACACGATCGCCTCGTTCGTGCTGTTCACGGTCAGCCACGAGGCGAGCCATCACTCGGCCTCGTCGAGCGGCCGGCTCAACACCTGGCTCGGCCGCCTGGCGACGCCGTTCTTCGCCCCGCACGCCGGCTTTCGCATGTGGCGCTTCATCCACATGCAGCACCACCGCTTCACCAACCACGCCGACGGCAGCGACCCCGATCACTTCACGCATCGCGGCGCACGCTGGACGCAGCCGCTGCGCTGGCTGACGATCGACCTCTGGTACATCGTCTTCTACGTACCGAAGATCCGCACCCGCCCGCGCGGTGAGATCGTCGAGGCCGTCGCCACCTGGACGATCCTGATCGCGATCGCCGTCCTGGCGATCGCGACGGGCCACGGCGTCGACCTGCTCCTCCTCTACTTCCTGCCGATCCGCATCTCGATCCTCTTCCTCGGCTGGGCGTTCGACTACCTGCCGCACAACCAGCTCACGGCCACGCCGCAGGAGGACCGCTTCCAGACCACCCGCAACCGCATCGGCCTGGAACGGCTGCTGTCACCGCTCCTGCTCTACCAGAACTACCACCTGGTCCATCACCTGCATCCGGTGGTGCCGTTCTACCGCTACATCAAGGTCTGGCACCGCAACGAGGACGCCTACCTCGAGCACGACCCCGCGCTCAGCGACGTGCGGGGACGGGCGTTGACGGCGGACGAGTACCGGCGGCTGCGCGAGCTGCAGGAGCACCACTAGGCGTCAGGCGCGCGCCCCCGCGAGCCGCTCCGCCGCCATCCGCGCGAGCCGGCCGCGCTGCGCGCCCGCCCCGCCGAGCAGCGCCGCGTCGATCTGGGCGCGCTTGAAGAGCCAGTGCACGTCCGCCTCCCAGGTGAACCCGATGCCGCCGTGCACCTGGATCGAGGACGCCGTGACGTCGCGGCCCGCCTGCGACGCCGCCGCCTTGGCGACGCCGGCCGCCTCCGGGAGACGCTCCGGGTCGGCGTCCGCCGCCCAGGCTGCGTGGTAGGTCGCGGACCTCGCCATCTCGGTGTCGCGGAGCATCTGCGCGCAGCGGTGGGCCACCGCCTGGAACGCCCCGACGGGCGTGCCGAACTGCTGGCGGTCCTTCACGTACGCGACGCCCATCTCGAGCGCGCGCTGTGCGATCCCGACGAGCTCCGCCGAGACGGCCGTCCGCCCGAGGTCGGTCGCGAGCTCGATGTCCCCCGGCAGGGACTCTCCTGCATGTGCGACGGCCTCGGTCACGCTCGCGTGCCGGCGCGTGGGGTCGATCGCGTCGACCGCCTTCGCCCCCGCGTGCTCGGCGTCCACGAGGCGCATGCCGTCCGCGGTCACCAGCACGAGCACGTCCGCCCCGTCGCCGTCCGGGATCAGCCCGGGCGCGCCGAGCGCGCCGCGCAGCTCACCGCTCGCAAGGCCCGGGAGCCAGCGTGCCTGCTGCTCCGGTGAGCCGGCCGACTGGATCGCGAGGCCCGCGAGCGCGGTCCCCAGGAGCGGCGTCGCGGCACACGCGAAGCCGAGCTCCTCGAGCAGGATCACGAGCTCGACGACGCCGAGCCCCTGGCCGCCGTGCTCCTCGGTGATCGCGATCCCGGGCCAGCCGAGCTCACCGAGCTCGCGCCACAGGTCCGTGTCGTAGCGACCGCCCTCGGCGGCCTCGCGGACCTTCTCCCAGGTCGAGCGCTTGGTCAGCAGGTCGCGCGCGGTGCGCTTGATCTCGTGCTGGTCGTCGGTGAAGTCGAAATTCATCTGAAGTGCTCCCTAGCGCATCCGCGGCAGGCCGAGCACACGCTCGGCGACGATGTTCTTGAGGATCTCGGTGGTTCCGCCCTCGATCGAGTTGCCGCGCGCGCGCAGCAGCTCGTAGCTCCAGCGGGTGCCGTTCGTGAGCGCCTCCGGACCGAGCAGGTCGGCCGCGAGCTGCACGAGCTGCTGGTTGGTCTCCGACCACATCCATTTGGTCAGCGACCCCTCGGGCCCGGGCTGGCCGTACTTCTCCATCACGGTCAGACCGCGGTAGGCGGTCAGGCGCAGGACCTCGGCCTTGATATGCAGCTCGCCGAGCCTGTCGGCGACGACGGGATCCTCGAGCAGCCCGCGCGCCGCGGCCTCCTCGATCAGCTCGTCGAGCAGCTGCCGCAGGCGCACCTGGAGGAAGAACGCCAGTCCGGCGCGCTCGTTCATGAGCGTCGTCAGGGCGACCTTCCAGCCGTTCCCCACCCCGCCGACGACGTTCTCGTCCGGGATCCGCGCGCCCTCGATGAACAGCTCGTTGAATTCGGCCTCGCCGGTGATCTGGCGCAGCGGCCGCACCTGGATCTCGGCCTGCTCCATGTCCATGAGGAAGTACGTGAGGCCCTTGTGCTTGGGCTGATCCTGATCGGTCCGCGCGACGAGCATGCACCACTTCGAGTACTGGGCGCCGGACGTCCAGACCTTCTGCCCGGTGACGACCCAGTCGTCACCCTCCTTGACCGCACGGGTCTTCAGCGCCGCGAGGTCGGACCCCGCCTCCGGCTCGCTGAAGCCCTGGCACCAGATCTCCTCACCGGAGAGGATCGGCTCCAGGAAGCGGTCCTTCTGCTCGTCCGTTCCCCAGAGCATCAGCGTCGGACCGCCCATGAGGATGCCGAGCGCGTTGGCCGGGAGCGGCGCGCGCGCCCGGGCGAGCTCCTCGTAGAAGATCGCCGACTCGGTCACGCCCGCCCCGCGCCCTCCGTATTCCCTGGGCCAGTGAACGGCCGCCCAGCCGCCCTCGTGGAGGCGTCCCTGCCACTCGCGGCGCCAGTGGTAGCTCGCGGTGTCGTCAGCCGGCTCTTCGCCCGGCTCGTGGGTCTCGAGCCACGCGCGCAGTTCGTCGCGGAAGGCGAGCTCGCGCTCGTTGAAGGTCAGGTCCATCGTGGGACCGTATCCATCCGGCCCGTCCGGCGGCGAGGCGCGCGCTGCGGAGTTCCCGCAGCGGTTCCGCGATTTCCCGCAGCGATATCAGCAGCACGCGCTGATGCCCGGGCACCCGCCGCGCACGATGCTCCTTCCATGCGGACGGATCGGGTGGAGAGCGATCATGAGCAGCGGCACACGCCGCGGCTGCCGCGGGTGCAGAGGCACGTGCCTCCGCCGCCTGCAGCAGGTCGCGGCGCGATTCCCCCCAGGATCAGTGCCGTCGCAAGTGCGGTACCCCCACACCGCCTCACGACGCTCGTTGCCCACCTGATGCGGACCGCTCAAGCCGGGCGGCGGTAGGAGCCTCGGCGGGTTCTCCGCCGCTGCCCGCTGGAAACGCCAATGGCCGCGCCTCAGTGTTCACTGGGGCGCGGCCGGCGTCGTCACCTAGGCTCTGGATGATGACCAACGTCCCCCTCCCCTCTCACGTCGGTGTCCTCGGAAGCGGTGACGTCGGCCGCGTGCTCGCCGCCGGTCTCGCGAACCACGGCATCGAGGCCGTGCTCGGCACCCGGCGCACCGACGACGCCGATCTGACCGCCTGGTCATCGGCGACCGGCATCCCGATCGTCTCGTTCTCGGAGGCGACCGCGTTCGGCGACACGGTGATCCTCGCCGTGCGAGGCGCGGATCACGCCGTCGGGGGGGTGCTCGACGGCGCGGGCGGACCGGAAGCCTTCGCCGGCAAGGTCGTCATCGACGTCACCAACCCGCTCGTCTTCGGTGAGGGCGGGCCATCACTCGAGTCGACGGAGGTGTCGGGCGGCGAGGCCCTGCAGCGGCGACTGCCGGGGGCGAAGGTCGTGAAGGCCTTCAACATCGTCGGCAACACGCAGATGGTCGATCCGCAGCTCCCCGGGGGGCCGCCGGTGATGTTCATCGCCGGCGACGAGGAGGACGCCGTCGCGAGCGTCGGCGCGATCCTCGAGGCCTTCGGCTGGCGCTGGCTGAACGTGGGCGGGATCGAGCGTTCGCGTGAGCTGGAGTCGCTCTGCATCCTCTGGGTCGCGGTCGGCTCCCGCATCGGCTCGTGGAACCACGCGTTCACGCTGCTGCAGAACTAGTCGAGGTCGAGCCCGTCCATCACGACGGTCGCGTCGCCGTAGGCCTCGGCAGGCACGCGCAGGGCGATGTCGCCGCGGCCGAACTCGTCAGGCGGCCAGTCCGCCGTCAGCGCGCAGGTGATGCCCATGCCGGAGAGGTGCGCGGCGAACGCCTTGGCGGTCTTCAGGTCCTCGTAGTCGCCGACCGGCTCCCAGTCGTCGAACTGCGGATCGCCGACGTGCAGGTCGGTCGGGCGCGGGCGGCGGCGGAAGAGGGCCATGGCGGCACGGTACCCGTGCGCAGGATGATTGCGTGCGCAACCATCCTGCTAGAGTGGCCGCATGGAACTCGGCCTTGCGACCTTCGGCGACGTCCACCCCGGCACCACGCCCGAGCGGCGCATGCGCGAGCTGCTGGAGGAGATCCGGCTCGCCGACCAGCTCGGGCTCGACGTGTTCGCGGTCGGTGAGCACCACCGGCCCGACTACGCCGTCTCCGCCCCGGCGGTCGTCCTCGGCGCCGGCGCGGCGGTCACCGAGCGCATCCGCCTCTCAAGCGCCGTCTCGGTGCTGAGCTCGGACGACCCCGTGCGCGTCTTCCAGCAGTTCGCGACCGTCGACCTGCTGTCCGGCGGGCGGGCGGAGATCATGGCGGGACGCGGCTCGTTCACCGAGTCGTTCCCGCTCTTCGGCCAGGACCTGAAGGACTACGACGACCTCTACAGCGAGAAGCTGCAGCTGCTGCTCGCCATCCGCGACCAGGTGCACGTCACATGGTCCGGCCGCCATCGCCCGGCGCTCGACGGTCAGGGCGTCTACCCGCGGCCCGTCCAGGATCCCCTGCCCGTCTGGATCGCCGTCGGCGGCTCTCCCGAGTCGGTCGTCCGCGCCGGCACGCTGGGCCTGCCGCTGACCATCGCGATCATCGGTGGCCAGCCCGAGCGCTTCGTCCCGCTCGTGGAGCTGTACCGCGAGGCGGCGACGCGCGCGGGCCACGACCCGTCGACGCTGCCGCTGGCGATCAACACCCACGCGTTCGTCGGCGCCAGCGTCGAGGACGCCGACGCCGCGTTCATGCGCACCTACCTCGCGGTGATGAACAAGATCGGCCGTGAGCGCGGCTGGCCGCCCTCGGGGCCCGACCAGTTCCGCGCCCTGCGCTCGCCACGCGGAGCCCTCGCCGTCGGGAGTCCGGAGGAGGTCGCCGAGAAGATCCTGTACCAGCACGAGCTGTTCGGCCATCAGCGATACCTCGCGCACATGAGCCTCGGCGCGGTCGAGCACCGCGACGTGCTGCGGTCGATGGAGCTCTTCGGCACCGAGGTCGCGCCGCTCGTCCGCGCGGAGGTCGCGCGACGCGAGGCAGCGGTGGCTCAGGCCGGATAGGGTCGGCCGTCATGGCCACCACCGATGAGAACCGCACCAGCATCGCCGCCTTCTACAGCGCGTTCGGGGCGGGCGACGGGGACGCGATGGCAGCGCACTATGCGCCCGACGCGACCTTCAAGGACCCGGCGTTCGGAACCCTCAGCGGCGCCGAGGCGGGCGACATGTGGCGGATGCTCACGAGCCGCGCCTCGGACCTCAGGATCGAGCTGCCCGAGCATGACGCGGACGGCGACAGCGGCACCGCACACTGGATCGCC
Organism: uncultured Actinomycetes bacterium; assembly: GCA_963805615.1. Taxonomy (GTDB): domain Bacteria; phylum Actinomycetota; class Thermoleophilia; order Solirubrobacterales; family Solirubrobacteraceae; genus F1-60-MAGs163. Next base: position 553,436 of record CAWDUW010000001.1, read on the forward strand.
CGCTACACGTTCGCCCAGACAGGGCGCCCCGTCGTCAACGACATCCGAGCGCGCTTTCGCTTCGCGCCCGACGGGCGCTTCGCCGAGCACATCGACGACTTCTCGTTCCACAGATGGTCCAAGCAGGCGCTTGGGACACCCGGGACGCTGCTCGGCTGGACGCCGATCCTCCCGGCGATGACGCAGAAGAAGGCGCGGGCGCAGCTCACCGCCTTCCGCGCGTCGCGGCAGTCCTGATTCGCGTCTGACGGCGCACGCCATCCGTCGACAGCGTCAAGCTGTCCGCAGATGCGGAGGGGGACACGACGACGTCTGGGCGCGGCCTGCGGACTGCTTGCGGCGCTCGCCGTGCCGGCGGCTGCCGCACAAGCGTCCTCAGCGGGCGGCGGAGCGCACGGGCTCACCGCGGACGCCACGCCGCTGGACCTCGCGTCGGTGGCGCTCGGCCAGCGGGACCGGGACCTCGTTCTGACGCTCCGTACGCGGCGGAGCCTGAAGGGGACGCCGCTCGGCGCCGGTGCCGGGCGCATCTGCGTGACCATCACGCAGGGGCGTGACCACGTCGTGTGCGTCGACCGGGCCGCGGGCACCTGGAGGCTGAAGGTCGCCGGCCGGATCGTCACCGGACACGTCGCCAACCCCAGCGCCGGAACGCTCGTCGCGCGTCTGCGGCCGACCGATCTCGGGCTCACCGCCGGCCGCGTGCGCTGGCACGTGGCGGCGTCCCCGGACTCGTGCGGGGACCAGACGGGCTCAGAGCCCGGCACCGTCGGCGGCGCGCCCGGAACGGGCGGCGTCCCCGCCGCGGAGGGGGCCGGCGCACGGGCGGCGGCATCGTGTCAGTCACGCGCGCCACGCACCGCCGGCGCGACGTACGCCGGGCGCGTCTGGCGCGCCGTCCTTCGCGGCTGCACGCCGCACGGCCCGGCGGAGGTCCGGGAGGGGGCGCCGACCAAGCAGGTCGCGCTGACCTACGACGACGGCCCGTCGTCGATCACGCCGCGATTTCTCGCCACGCTCCGCCGGCTGGGCGTGCCGGCGACCTTCTTCATGCTCGGGCAGCAGGTCGCGGCGAACCCGGGGATCGCCCGCCGGGTCCTCGCCGGCGGCCACGAGATCGGCGACCACTCGTGGAACCACGCGAACCTGGGCGGCGGCGGCCCTGGAGCGACCGCGCAGATGGAGCGCACGAACGCCGTGATCCGCAGGGTGACCGGCTTCAGCCCGTGCCTCTTCCGGCCGCCCGGCGGGTCGACGGGCGCCGACCTCGTCGCGCGCGTGCGGGCGCTCGGCATGACATCGGTTCTGTGGAGCGCCGATCCGTTCGACTGGCGCCTCCCCGGGACCGCGTCGATCGTGGGGCGCGTGCTCGCGCAGACCGGGCCCGGCGGCATCATCCTCAGCCACGACGGCGGCGGCCCGCGAGGGCAGACGCTCGCCGCCGCCGCGCCCGTGGTCGCCGCGCTGCGCGCCCGCGGGTACACGTTCGTGACGGTCAGCACGCTGCTCGGGTATCGCGAACGAGTGGCGCTCGCGCGCTGACGGCGCGTCCACAGGACGCTCCGGGCAGACGTTGAGGATTCGCTGAGGTACGGCTGATGGGATGACCCCCATGACCACGCTCAGCCTTCCCGCCACCCCCGCGAGCGCCACCCGCCGGCTGGCTGAAGATCTCGGCCTCGTGCTCGACGCGCTGCTCGAGCGCACCGCGCAGGGGTTCGTCGAGCGGGTCCGCGCGCACGGCCTCTCGCTGACGGAGGCGCGCGTCCTGCGCAGCCTCGACCGATCGCACAATGCGGTGCCGGCCGACGACCTCGCCGCCCGCGCAAGCCTCGAGCCGGAGACCGCCGCCCGCGCCGTCGCCGGTCTGCGGGACCACGACCTCGTGATCGACATCGCGACCCACTACGGCGCGCCTGGCGCGCTCACCCTCACGCGCCACGGCCGCGCGATCGTCCGCGACCTGGACCAGGCGCGCCGCATCGACCTGCAGACGTTCATCGAAGGTCTCGATCCGACCGAGCGCCGCCGGGTCGAGGCGGCGGTCAGCCTGCTGAACGGCGAGCTGTAGCCCGCTCGCCAGGAGGACCGAGCGGGCCGGGAAAGCCCGTGTTGTAGCGTCGAACCGAGTGAGCGGTTCGAGCACACGCGTTCCGGAGCCCCTCCCCAAGGACCTGCGCGCGGGCCGCCTCGCGCGCAGGGGCGCAGAGCTCGCGGTGCTCGGGATCGTCACCGCCCTGCTGATCAGCACGCTCCCGGGCCTTGGTGAGGTCCGCGAGCGATTCGCCGACGCGCAGCTCGCCTGGCTGCTCGCCGTCGCCGCGCTCGAGCTCGCCTCGTGCCTGTCGTACGTGGTGGCCTTTCGCGGCGTCTTCTGCTCCCGGCTCGGCTGGCGGTTCAGCTACGAGATCGGGATGGCCGAGCAGGCGACGAACGTGCTGCTGCCGGCGGGGGGCGTGGGCGGGCTGGCACTCGGCGCCTGGGCGCTGCGCCAGGGCGGGATGAGCACCGACCACATCGCGCGGCGCAGCGTCGCCTTCTTCGTCCTGACGAGCGCGCCGAACTTCCTCTCCGCCGCGGTGTTCGGCTCGATCATCGCGACCGGGCTCGTCCCCGACGCAGGCCCCGGGGCGCTCACGATCGTGCTGGCCGGACTCGCCTGGGCCACGATCGTGCTCGTGGCACTGCTGCCGCGGATCCTCGAGCGACTCGATCCGGCCGTGCACGCGCCGGATCGCGGGCACGAGTCACGCCTGATGCGGCTGCGGCGGGTCCTGCGCCAAGGGGCGGTCACCGCCGCGGCGGGCGTGCAGGATGCCGTCGAGCTCGTGCGCACCCGCGAGCCGATGGCCCTCGCCGGCGCGATCGGCTACATGGCGTTCGACCTCGCGGCGCTGGCGGCTGCGTTCGCCGCCTTCGGCAGCACCCCGGGGCTCGCCACCTTCGTGTTCGCCTACGTGATCGGCCAGCTCGGCGGGCTGATCCCGATCCCGGGCGGGATCGGCGGGACCGACGGCGGACTGATCGCGGCGCTCACCATCTACGGGAGCCCGCTCAGCCAGGCGACCGCCGCGGTGCTCGCCTACCGCGCGTTCCAGCTCGGGATCCCGGCGATCCTGGGCTCGGTCGCATTCGTTCAGCTGCGCAACACGCTCGCGCGATCCGAGGCGCCCGCGGCGCTGTGCGAGCCGATCGACGAGCCGCTCCCGGTCGTCCACCTGCCCGTCACGAGCTGAGCGTCGCGGTCACGACGATCTCGGGCACGCCGGCGAGCGCCCGGGACACGGGGCAGCCGACCTTGGCCTGCTCCGCGTAGGACTGGAACTGCGCCGCGTCGATCCCGGGAACGACACCCTCCGTCTCGAGATCGATGCGCGCGATCGTGGGCGCGCCGTCGATGTTCCGCAAATGGACCTTCGCGGTCGTGGTCACCGAGTCCGGGACGTGACCTTCCGACGCGAGCGTGCCGCTGAGCGCCATCGAGTAGCACGCGGCGTGCGCACCGGCGATCAGCTCCTCCGGATTCGTACCCTCACCCTCCTCGAAACGCGAGGCGAACGAGTAGTTCCCCTCGAAGACGCCGTCACCCACCGTCACGGTGCCCGCGCCGCCCTTGAGGTCGCCGCGCCATTGCGCACTGCCTGTTCGTGCCGCCATCTCAGCCTCACCTTCGTCGCGTCGGGTTCGAAGGGGACGCTACAGGTGGTGTCGCGCCCGCCCCCCATGTGTCGGGTCTCCAGGCGCGACGTCGCGAGCACCAGGTCGCGATGTGCCAGGGTCCGCGCTGTGGAAGTCGCACAATTCTTCGAGGATGACGTGGAGGCGCTCGTCCGCGCCTCGCTCGCCTGCCCGCTCTGCCTGTCCGGGACCATGGACGCGGCGGTGGACGAGGATGACGGCGGCTTCCTCGTGCGATGCTCCTGTGTGTCATGCGGCCACGAGCGACTGGTGGGGCTGACCGACGCTCAGGCGCTGCGGCTGGCGCTCGTGCCGCTGGCGTGACGGACCCTGAGGAGCCACGGGATCTCGTCCGCTCGCTGGACACGATCTCCGATGTCCTCGGCGGGCTGTCCGCCGAGCCGGTCGAGACCGTCGACGTCTTCTACGACGCGCTCTGCGAGGCGATCTGCAGGCTGACGTCGATCCGCCGTGCCGTCATCTTCCTCTGGGACGGCGCGCGGCGAACGGTCCGCGTTGCCGGCTCGCACGAGGTCGACCTCTCGGTCTTCGCCGACGACTTCATCAACGTCGACCTGCTCCCCGCCGCCCGGCAGGCACTGGAGGCGGACGAGGTCGTCGAGTCCAAGGACCATCCCGCGGTGAGCGAGCGCTACGGGGCACTCGTCGACGGCCGCACGCTGATCGTCACGCCGATGGTCGCGGGCGTCCGCTGGATCGGGGTCGTGATCGGCGACCGGCTGCCCGATGCCGGGCCGCTCACTGATTCCGAGCGGCATCTGCTCTGGAGCCTGGGCAAGACGGCGGCGCTCGCCGCGACGGCCCGCAGCGCGACGCGGCAGGCCATGCGCGCGCGTGAGCTCGAAGCGCGGATCGATCTCGCCCGCGAGATCCACGAGCGCGTCGTCCAGCGTCTGTTCGGGGTGTCGCTGGCGCTCTCAGGGGACGGAGAACTCGACGCGGAGACCCGCGAGCGCTGCCGGATGGAGCTGCAGGGCGCGCTGCAGGATCTGCGCGGCGCGGTTCAGCGGCCGCTGGGACGACGCTCGCCCCCGACCGACGCGCGACTCGTCGACGAGCTGCGGCGGCTCGAGCGCGAGCACGCGCCGCTCGGGCTGCGGCTGGTCTCCGGCGATGCCGCGCAGGTACCCGCGCATCTCGAGCCGCTCGTGCAGTCGGTGCTCGTCGAGGCGATCCGCAACGCGCAGAAGCACGCAGAGCCGACCGCCGTCGACGTCTCGGTGATGCGGGCCGACCGGACGCTGGTCATGAAGATCACGAATGACGGCGCGCTCGAGCGCTCCGGACGCCCCGACCGCCCCGGCATGGGCCTGCGGCTCGCCGGCCTCGAGGCGCTGCAGTACGGCGGGCTGCTCGAGTTCGGCCCGGAGCCGGAGGGGCGCTGGCAGGTCCGCCTGGCGGTGCCGGATGGCTGATGAGCCGTCGACCCGGCGCCTGCGGGTGCTCGTGGTCGATGACCACGACGTCGTGCACTGGGGCTTTCGGCTGATGCTCGGCCAGCTGCCGTGGATCGAGCGGACGATCAGCGCGCGCACGGGCGCTGAGGCCGAGGCCCTGACCGTACGCTACGAGCCGCACGTCGCGCTCGTCGACCTGTTCGTCGGCGAGGAATCCGGCGCCGAGATCGCTGAGCGCCTCACGCAGCTCACCCTCGCCCCGCGGATCCTCCTGATCAGCGGGGCGGGGCGGATCTCGGCGCGTGCCGCCCGGGCGGCGGGCGCGTCCGGATTCATTCTCAAGGACCAGCCCGCGCGCGAGGTTGCGGAGGCGGTCCGCGCCGTCGCCGCGGGGGAACTCGTGTTCCCAGCGCAGCCTGCGGAGACCGGCGTGGTGCTGACGGACCGTGAGCGCGAGGTGCTCGACCTGATCGGCTCGGGCGCCACGAACCGCGAGATCGCCGACACGCTCTATCTCTCGCACCACACGGTGAAGGAGCACACGAGCGGGCTGTACCGCAAGCTCGACGTACGCGGGCGGGCCGAGGCCGTGCGCCGCGCGCAGACGCTGGGTCTGCTCGGTTGAGCATCCCCCCGCTGGGCGTCTGAACCCCCGAGTCGGGGGGTTCGCCGGGGGCCGGCGCCTGGATCCTGGGCGTCCTGCCGAAGGGTGTGGAGCATGACGGCGACCGCCCATCTCTTCCCCGGGCAGGGTGTGCAGGAGCAGGGGCACGAGCAGCTCGTGCGCGAAGTCGCGCCCGACCTGCTGGACATCGCGCTCGATCAGGTCGGCGCGAACCCGTTCGCCCGCTGCGGCGAGAGCACCCGCTACGCACAGCCCGCCATCGTGCTCGCGAGCCTCGCCGCATGGCGGCGGCGGGGAGCGCCGGACGCCGCGGGATTCGCCGGGCACTCGCTCGGCGAGCTGTCCGCCCTCGCCGCCGCCGGCGCGCTCACCGAGACCGCCGCGGTGCGCCTCGCCGTCGTACGCGGCGAGTTGATGGCGCAGGCGGCCGAGCGTCGCCCCGGCGGCACGATGCTCGCCGTGCTCGGGGGCACGCCCGAGCAGGCCCTGGGACTGGCGGAGGACCACGGGCTCGTCCTCGCCAACGACAACGCGCCCGGCCAGATCGTGCTCGCCGGACCGCAGGAGGACATCGGAGCCGCCCGGCGCGCCGCTCGCGGGCGCGGCCTGCGCGCGCTCGAGCTCGACGTCTCCGGAGCCTTCCACTCCCCGCAGATGCAGCCCGCCGCCAGTGCGCTCGCGGCCGAACTCGACGCGGTCACCTGGAGCGCGCCTCGGGCGCCCGTGTTCAGCGGGCTCACCGCGGCACCGTTCACGGATCCCGTCCGGCAGCTGGCGGCGGCCGTCGTCGCGCCCGTCCGCTGGCGCGAGACGCTGCTCGCACTGCGCGCCTCCGGCATTGAGCGCTTCGTGGACGTCGGTCCGGGCGAGGTGCTCGCACGACTTGTCGATCGAACCCTGAAGGAGCCGCCGAATGGCGTCGCTGCCGCAGCCTGACCTGATCCTCGCCGAGCCCGCCCTGCGCGTCGGAGCCGCCGCCTGTGGGCTGGGCTCCGCGTTGCCGGCACGCCTCGTCGGGAATGACGAGGCGACCAGCCGGCTCGGTGTCGACGGCGCGTGGGTCGAGCGCCGCACCGGCATCCGCGCGCGGCACTGGGCCGCCCCGGACGACCACCTGCACGACCTGGCGGCCGACGCAGGGCGCCGGGCGCTCGCCGACGCGGGCGTCGCGGCGGCCGATCTCGACCTGGTCCTCGTCGCCACAGTCACGGCGGATCAGGTCACGCCCGCCTGCGCGCCGCTGGTCGCGGCCACGCTCGGCGCGCAGCGCGCCGGTGCGCTCGACGTCGGCGCGGCGTGCACCGGGTTCGTCTCGGCGCTGGGCCTGGGCGCCGCGATGATCGAAGCGGGGCGCGCCGCACGCGTGCTCGTGGTCGGCGCCGAGATCCTGTCCCGCCACCTGGACCCGGGTGACCGCCAGACCGCCGTGATCTTCGGCGACGGCGCCGGCGCGATCGTGCTCGAGGCCGACGCGGGCGCCCGGATCGGCCCGGTCATCCTCGGCGCCGACGGCGCGCTGGGCGACCTGATCACCGCGCCGCGCGACACGGGATTCATTCAGATGGACGGCCACGCCGTCTTCGTCGAGGCGGTGCGCCGGATGTCCGAGGCGTCACTCGCCGCGTGCGCCGCCGCCGACGTGGCGCTCGCCGACTTGGACCTCTACGTCTTCCACCAGGCCAACGCCCGGATCCTCGGCTCGCTGATCGAGCGCCTCGACCTGCCGCCCGACCGTGTCGTGTCGGCGATCGCAGGGACGGGCAACACGTCTGCGGCGTCGATCCCGCTGGCCCTCAGCCACGCACGGGATGCCGGGCAACTCCAGCCGGGCGCCCGCGTGCTGCTGGCCGCGTTCGGCGCCGGGGTCACCTGGGCCGCCACCGTCGTCACCTGGGGCCGGGATGCCTGAGCGCCCCGACGACGCGGTCGTGCTGGTCACCGGCGGCTCACGCGGCATCGGCGCCGCATGCGCCCGGGCCCTGGCGGCCGACGGCTGGGACGTCGCCCTGACGTACCGCACGGGCGCCACCGCCGCCACCGGTGTCGCCCGCGAGATCGAGCAGGCCGGCGGCCGCGCCGTCGCACTGGAACTGGACGTGACCGGCGAGAACGCGGCGTCGCAGGTGCTCGCCGCCGCGGGGGACGCGCTCGGCGGGCGCGTGCTCGGCCTCGTCAACAACGCCGGCATCCGCGACGACGACCTCGCGGTCTCGCTCGACGACGAGCGCTGGTCGCGGGTGATCGACACAAACCTCACCTCGGCCTTCCAGCTCACCCGCGAGGCGCTGAGGACGATGCTCCGCGCACGCCACGGGCGGATCGTCAACATCGCCTCGGTCGTCGGCCCGCGCGCGAACCCCGGGCAGGCGAACTACGCCGCGGCGAAGGCCGGGCTGATCGGCATGACCCGCACGGTCGCCGCCGAAGTCGCGCGGCGCAACGTCACCGTCAACGCGGTCGCCCCCGGCTTCGTCGCGACGGACATGACGGCGGACCTGCCGCCGGAGGCCGTCGCGGGCGTTCCCGCACGCCGCCCCGGAACGCCGGACGAGGTCGCCGCCTGCGTGGGCTTCCTCGCCTCCGACGCCGCGAGCTACGTCACCGGATCAACCCTGTACGTCGACGGCGGCCTCGCCGCCTGAAAGGAGCAGCACCCGATGAGCAGCGACACGATCACCATCGAGCATGTCCAGAAGGTCGTCTACGACGCGCTCGAGAGCTTCGGCGCAGAGCCGAGCGAGTTTGCGCCGGACACCACGTTCGAGAGCCTCGACATCGACTCGCTCGACCTCGCTGAGCTGTCGCAGGTCGTCGCGGACGAGTTCGGCGTCGTGCTGAAGGGCGAGGACATGAAGCGCATCAGGACGATCGGCGACGCCGTGAACACGATCATGGATCGCGCCTGATCATGCGCGACGTCGTCGTCACCGGAGTGGGCGCCGTGACGCCGCTCGGCGCCGGAGCGCACACGCTCCACGAGCGCTGGGCCGCAGGCGTCTGCGCCGTCGACGGCGGCGAGGCGCCGTGCGCGGACTTCGATCCGCTCAGCACGATGTCCCGCAAGGAGGCTCGCCGTGCGGACCGCTTCACCCAGCTCGCGCTCGCGGCGGCCGACGAGGCGATGCGCGACGCCGGGCTTGCGGACTCGGGCGCCGTCCCGCAGGAGCGCATCGGCAGCATCGTCGGCACCGGCATCGGCGGGCTCGCGACGCTCGAGAACAACCAGGAGCAGCTGCTGGACCGCGGGGCGTCGGCGGTGTCCCCGCTCGCCGTGCCGCTGATGATGGGCAACGCGGGCGCCGCCGCGATCGCGCTGCGCCACGGCCTGCTCGGCCCGTGCTTCGGCGTCGTCTCGGCGTGCGCCGCGGGCGCGAACGCCATCGGCAGCGCGCTGCGCGCGATCGAGGCCGGCGAGGCCGACGTGATCATCGCGGGGGGCGCGGAGGCCGCGCTGACGCCGCTGTCGCGGGCGAGCTTCGCCGCACTCGATGCCACGTCGCGCGCCGGCATCTCGCGGCCGTTCGACGTCCGCCGCGACGGGTTCGTCATGGGCGAGGGCGCCGGCATGCTCGTCCTGGAGTCCGCCGAGTCCGCCGGGGCACGCGGAGCCCGTCCGCTGGGACGACTGGCCGGCTACGGCACCACCTGCGACGCCCACCACCTGACCGCGCCCGATCCCGCCGGCGCCGGGGCCGCGCGCGCGATCAGCGCCGCACTGCGTGATGCCGGGATCGGGCCGGACGGGATCGACTACGTGAACGCACACGGGACGTCGACCCCGCTGAACGACCATGCCGAGACGGTCGCGCTCAAGACGAGCCTCGGCGAGCGGGCCGGGCGGATCCCCGTGTCCTCGCTGAAGTCCTCGATCGGCCATCTGCTGGGCGCCGCCGGAGCGGTCGAGGCGGTGGCGACGATCCTCGCGCTGCGTGACCGGATCGCCCCGCCGACGCTCGGCCTGGAGGAGCCCGATCCCGAGCTCGACCTCGACTACGTCCCCGGCGTCGCACGGCCGTTCGACGTCCCGGACGGTCGCCCCGCGCGCGCCATCTCCAACTCGTTCGGGTTCGGCGGCCACAACGCCGTGCTCGTGCTCGAGGCCGCATGACCGCCCTCGCCGTCGTCCCGCGGCCCGACGAGCGGCTGTCCGCGCTGGAGCGGCTCGAGGTGCTGACCGACCCCGGATCGCTGCACCTGCTGCGCACCGGGGTCCGCTCATCGCGCATGGGTGACCGCGCCGTCGACGGCGACGGCGTCCTCGGCGCCACCGGCACGGTCGACGGACGGCCCGTCGCCTGCTTCGCGCAGGACGCGTCGTTCGCCGGCGGATCGCTCGGCGAGGCGCACGCCGACACCGTGATCCGCGTGCTGGACCTCGCCGGCCGCGCGCGGATGCCGGTCGTCGGGTTCATCGAATCGGCGGGCGCGCGGATGCAGGAGGGCGTGGCCGCGCTCTCCGGCTACGGGCGGATCTTCCGCGCGCACACACGGCTCTCCGGGGTCGTCCCGCAGATCTCCGTCGTGTGCGGCGCCAGCGCCGGGGGCGGCTCCTATGCCCCCGCGCTCACCGACCTGGTGGTGATGACGCGTCGCGCGAGCATGTTCCTCACCGGCCCCGGCGTCGTCCGGGAGGTCACGGGCGAGGACGTCGACGCCGCGACGCTCGGCGGCCCGCGCGTGCACGAACGCAACGGTGTCTGCCATGCCGTCGCGGCGACCGAGGTCGACGCGGCGCTGCTCGTGCGTGACCTGCTCGACCACCTGCCGCAGCACAGCGGGGAGACGCCCATGCGCTGGCCCGCCGTGGAGCCGCTCCCCGGATCGCCCGGCGCGATCGTGCCCGCCGAGGACCGCAAGGTCTACGACGTGCGCCACGTCGCCGCGCGCATCGTCGACGGCGGGCGCCTCATCGAGGTCGGCGAGCGCTGGGCGCGCAACATGGTCACCGCGTTCGCGCGCCTGGACGGCCGCGCCGTCGGCATCGTCGCGAACCAGCCGCGACACCTCGGTGGCGTCCTCGACGCCGAGGCCGCCGCGAAGGCGGCCCGGTTCGTGCGCACCTGTGACCTCTTCGGCCTGCCGCTCGTGGTCCTCGTCGACACGCCGGGGTTCCTGCCCGGGACGGCGCAGGAGCGAGCGGGCGTGATCCGTCACGGCGCGAAGCTCGTGCACGCGTTCGCGGGAGCGGGGGTCCCGCGCGCGACCGTCGTCCTGCGCAAGGCGTTCGGCGGCGCGTTCATCGCGATGAACTCGAAGGACCTCGGCTCCGACCTCGTCATCGCCTGGCCGACCGCGCGCCTCGGCGTGATGGGCGCCGAGCAGGCGGTGGGCGTCGTCTCGCGGCGCGACATCGAGGCCGCGGACGACCCGGCGCGCGCGCGGCAGCGCCTGGCCCGCGAGTACGAGCGCGCGCACCTCGACGTGCGCGCCGCGACCGCCGGCGGCTTCGTCGACGAGGTCGTCGAGCCGAGCGCGACGCGGGCCCGCCTCGCCGCCACGTTCGAAGCGCTCGCCGGCGGTCATCGAACCTCCCGACCCGGAAGGAACATCCCCCTGTGACCTGGTCATCGCCGTTCGAGGAGCTCGAGGAGGGCGCGCCGTTCAGCACCCGCGGGCGCACCGTCACCGAGTCCGACATCGTCTCCTTCGCCTCGCTGACGGGTGACTGGCATCCGCAGCACGCCGATGCCGAGTGGGCCGCCCGCAGCGCGTTCGGGCAGCGCATCGCGCACGGCATGCTCGTCGTCTCGTTCGCGGTCGGCCTCGTGCCGTTCGATCCCGGCCGGGTGATCGCGCTGCGGCGGATCCGCGACGTCGTCTTCCGCCGTCCCGTGCGGATCGGCGACACGATCCACGTGGACGGGCGGATCGCGGCGCTGCGGCCCGCAACGGATGACGCGGGCCTCGTGACGGTCGGCATCGATGTCGTGCGCCAGGACGGGCTGCGCGCGTGCGGCGCGAAGATCGACGCGCTGTGGCGCACCGACGTCGCGCACGCCGAGCCCGAGGGCCCGTTCGGCGAGATGGTCTGGGACGTCGCGTGATGCTCGACGGCCGGCGCATCCTGATCACAGGCGTCCTGAACCGGGACTCGATCGCCTACGCCGTGGCGCGGCGCGCGCAGGAGCAGGGCGCGGAGGTGCTGCTCACGAGCTTCGGCCGCGCGACCCGCCTGACCGAGCGCGTCGCCAGGACGCTGCCCGAGCCGTGTGACGTGCTCGAGCTGGACGTCAACGACGCGGAGCACCTGGCCGCGCTGCGTGAGGAGCTCGCCCGCCGCTGGGGCACGATCGACGGTGCTCTGCACGCGATCGCGTTCGCCCCGCCCGACGCGCTGGGCGGGGACTTCCTCGCCACGTCCGGAGCCAGCGCAGAGCAGGCGTTCCGCACCTCGGCGTTCTCGTTCAAGGGGCTGGCCCAGGCGCTGCTGCCGCTCTATCCGGACGAGGGCGGCGCGCTCGTCGGGCTGGACTTCGACGCGACGGTCGCATGGCCGGCCTACGACTGGATGGGGGTCGCGAAGGCCGCGCTCGAATCGGTCTCGCGCTACCTCGCGCGTGACCTCGGCGCGCGCGGCGTGCGCGTGAATCTCGTCGCCGCGGGGCCGATCGAGACGCTCGCGGCCGGCGGCATCCCGGGGTTCGCGGAGCTCGCGGCGGGCTGGGTCGACGGCGCGCCGCTCGGCTGGGATGCGAGCGACCCCGAGCCCGTCGCCGAGGCGGTCTGCTTCCTACTCTCCCCCGCGGCGCGCGGGATCACCGGCGAGATCCTCCACGTCGACGGCGGCTACCACGCGATCGGGGCGACGGCGTGACCGCGAGGCCGCAGACGGTCCTCCTGACGGGCGCCACCGGGTACGTCGGCGCGCTGGTCCTCGCACGGCTGCTCGCGCGGCCCGGAATCCGGGTCGTCTGCCCGATCCGGGCGGCAGACGCATGGCACGCGCGCGAGCGCCTGGACGGGGTTCTCCACCGTCTCTGGACCCAGCCGGCCGCCGACCTCACGGAGCGCACGACGCCGGTCGCGTTCGACCTCGAGCACCCGGAGGCCGAGCTGCCCCTGCTCGAGGAGGTCACGCAGGTCCTGCACTGCGCGGCCAGCGTGCGGTTCGACCTGCCGCCCGCGCAGGCCCGCCGCGCGAACGTCGGCACAGCGGTGGTCGTCGCCGACCTCGCCCGTCGCGCACCACGTCTCAGGCGGATGGTGCACGTCTCGACCGCCTACGTCGGCGGCACGCACCAGGGGACCTTCCGCGAGTCCGACCTCGACGTCGGCCAGGACTTCCGCAACACCTACGAGCGGACGAAGTTCGAGGCCGAGGGCCTGCTGCGCGAGAGCGCCGCCGACCTGCCGCTCACCTTCGCGCGGCCGAGCATCGTCCTCGGCGAGGCGGGCACCGGCTGGACGACGACCTTCAACGTGATCTACCCGATGCTGCGCGCCTACCGCCGCGGCCTCGTTCGCGAGCTGCCTGCGGACCCCGGTGCGGTCATCGACGTCGTGACCGGCGACTACGTCGCGGACGCGCTCGTGCACCTGCTGCTCGACGCCGAGGACGACGGCGGCACGTACCACCTCGTCGCGGGCGACCGGGCGCCGACCGTCGCCCAGCTGCGCGACATCACCGCGGACACGCTCGGGCTCGAGCCGGTCCGGCTCGTCGACCGCTCAGGGGACGAGAGCCCGCTGGACGCGCTCACGGCCTATCTCGACGTGCAGACGCACTTCGACGACCTCGAGGCTCGGGCGGAGCTCCACCCGGCGGGCATCAGGCCCGTCGCCACGGCCGACGCGCTCGGCGCCGCCCTCGCGTACGCCGAGCGCGCGAACTGGGGGCGCGCCCCGCTCACCCGCGACCGGGCCACAGAGACGGTCGGAAGGGCCGCCGCATGACCCGCTCAGCACGCCTGGCGAACCTCCTCGCCGTCATCGTCCCGTTCATCGCCACGCTCGCGGCGATCGTCGTCTTCTGGGGCCACGGCGTCGACGCGATCGACCTCGCCCTCTTCGCCGTCTTCTACGTCACCACCGGCTACGGCGTCACGCTCGGCTTCCATCGCCTGCTGACGCACAAGGCGTTCGAGACTCGCCCGGGCATCCGCAACAGCCTCGCCGTCCTCGGCTCGATGGCCGTCGAGGGCCCGGTGATCCACTGGGTCGCCGACCATCGCAAGCACCACGCCTTCACCGATGTCGAGGGTGACCCGCACAGCCCCCACGTCGAGCACTCCGGCGGGCTTCGCGGCCTCTGGCACGCGCACGCCGGCTGGCTCACGCTTGAGCAGGGAACCGCGTCCCCACGGCGCTACGCGAAGGACCTCGTCGAGGATCGGACGATGCGCCGCATCAGCGACGCGTTCGGCTGGCTCGTGCTGCTCTCGCTCGGCCTTCCCGCGGCGCTCGGGTTCATCCTGCACGGCTTCACGCTCGCGGGCCTGCTCACCGGGCTGCTCTGGGGCGGCCTCGTGCGGATCTTCTTCGTGCATCACGTCACGTGGAGCATCAACTCCGTGTGTCATTTCGCCGGGCGCCGGCGTTTCGACGTCGACGACCACTCCACGAACGTCGTGTGGCTCGCGCTGCCCTCGTTCGGTGAGGCATGGCACCACAACCACCACGCCTTCCCGCGCTCCGCCGATCACGGGCTGTCCGGCCTCGAGCGCGCGCTCGACCCCTCCGCCTGGGCGGTCGCCACGCTCGAGCGCACCGGGCTCGCGTGGAACGTCGTGCGGATCGCGCCTGAGCGGCAGGTCGCGCGACTGGCGACGGAGCGCGAACCCGAGCGCGAGCGCCAGCCCGTCGGCTGAACGCGCTCAGGACGACAGCAGAGGCTCGCTCGTGCAGGCGATACGTGCCGCGGTCCTGCGGGCGCCGCCGGGGAAGCCGATCCGCAGCTCACCCGGCCACGAGCCCCGGCAGGTCCCGGGGTTGCGCAGCAGGTCGTGGCCGACGAGCCGATGATCGCGGATGCTCCGAGTCCTGTACCCACCAAGCGTCCGCACGCGGACATGCCGTGTGACGTCCTCGCGGACACGCCGGACCGCGCCGAGCGCGAGTTCGAAGCGCGTCGGCGCGGCGGCCACCGTCCCGGGAACCCGGAGCAGTCCGGGAAACCCCGTGAAGCGCAGCTCGAGGCCGTACGAGCCCGCCGAACGGCGCACGACGCGGCCCCGCACCAGGGAGACGTGCGGGACGGCGGCGCCCAGCTCCGGGGCGAGCAGCTGGTTCACCCGGTCGGCGCCGAGCAGCTCGGCGCGCAGCAGGATCGACGCCTCGTCAGCCGGACGCGCGGGCACCCCCAGATGTGCACTGATCGACCACGACACCTCGGTCTCACCTCCGGGCTCGAGGAACCCCGTGACGCCCTCGACGACACGACCGAACCCGACGTTGCTCGCCGCAGGGCAGATGCCGCGGGACAGCTGATCAGCACCGCACAGGCGCGCTGAGGCGCGGGAGTCCAGCCGCGTGCCGCGCGGCAGGGCGATCACCATCGAGGTCGGGGTGGCGCCGCCCGACGACAGCGAGGCGCCGTCGATCCCAACGAGGACCGTTGCGCCGGCGCCGGCGTTGATCGGGTCGACGCGCAACGGGGGCGTCGTCAGGGCCCGCGCGTCCGGCGCGCCCGTGCCCACCACGAGAACGAGGAGGAGCAGCGCTGAGCGCAGGCCTTTCAGCCGAGGTGCCCCCTGAGCGCAGCCGGTGAATGGACGACGATCCTGCCGCGCCGGATGCTGATGACGCCTTCGTTCTCGAGCCAGTGGAGCACGCGGGCGGCGGCGTCCTTCGGCGCACCCGCGAGGCGCGCGAGGTCCGCGGTGCTGCCGACCAGTTCGACCTCGTCGGCCTCCTCGGGATGCCGGGCCTGGCGCGCCTCGACCTGACCGAGCAGCGTCGCCAGAATGCGACCGTTCGTCGTCGACGTCGCCGCCTCGAACAGGCGGTCGTTGGCGGTCCGCAGGAGCGCCGCGACATGCGCCGCCATGGCGATGGCCGCGTCCGCGTTCCCGCGCAGAAGAGCGATGAGGTCCGCCCCGGTGATCGCGACGGCCGTGGTCGGCTCGACCGCCTGCATCGCCGCTGAGCGGTGGTCGCCCGCGAACAGCGCAAGCTCACCGACCACCCCGCCCGGACCGATCTGCGCGAGCGTGATCGGCTGACCGTCGGCGAGGCGGCGCACCACCTTCACGCGTCCCCGCTCGATCACGTAGCACCGGTCGCCGCGGTCGCCCTCGTCGAAGACGGTCGTCCCGGGCTCCCAGCGAACGGTCTCCGCCTTCCGGGCGAGCGCGTCGAGTTCGTCACCGGAAAGCGGCGCCAGGAACTCCACCCCGTCGAGCAGGGCGCTGGTGGTCTCGTGCGGCAGGCTCACGTTCACAAGGCTCCGAGATCGGGTTCGGCGGATCCTACGCCGGTTGCCGCCCGCCGGGGAGCGGGTTACGCTCGCGCGCACGGCCGCTTGAGCGGCGCGAACGCCATGGATGGGGAGGCTGTGGTCCGGGCACCGATCGAGACCCCGCTGGGGCGTCGCACTTGATCACGCCGATCGCTCGCTTCGCCGTGCGGTACGCCGTCCCGGTCCTCGTCGGCTGGGCAGTCGTCGTCGTGGTCTTCGGGCTGATCGGCCGGAACGCCGAACACAAGGTGCAGCCGTCGCTGCTGTTCATCCCGGGCACCGAGTCCCAGCGCTGGCGCGACGCCCGTTCCGGGAGCTTCAACGAGTCGCTCATCGTCCTGCTCGTCGGACCGCGGCGGCAGCTCGACCGGCAGGGACCGGCCCTCGTCGACGGCGCTCCAGCGCCGGCCGCTCACCCGCGCCATCTCACCCTGGAGCGGGACCGCGAAGCAGCTCCAGGCGCTGCGCCCGAGTCCGAGCCGGGCGGTCGTCGACGTCGATCTCCAGATCCCGCGCGGCGGCAACATCAACACCGTCGTCGGCCCGATGAAGGACTTCGTGGCGGCCCGGATACGGCCACCCGTGCGAGCGCACCTCGCCGGGATCCCGTCGCTCGGCAGCGAGGTGAACACCGCCTCGATCGACGCGCTGCACAAGGGCGAGCTGATCGCGGCGCCGATGCTGATCCTCGTCCTGCTGCTCGTGTTCCGCAGCCCGGTGGCGGCCGCGGTCCCGCTGCTGATCGCGCTCGGAACCGTCGCGACCGGGTACGGGGTCATCTCACTGATCCTCAGGTTCGCGACGCTCGACGCGGTGACGCTGAGCGCGGCGTCGATGATCGGGCTCGCGCTCGGCGTGGACTACTCCCTGCTGATCGTGACCCGCTTCCGCGAGGAGCTGGCAGCGGGCCATCCGCCGAAGCAGGCCGCCTCGGTCGCCGCCAACACCGCCGGCCGCACGGCGAACTTCGCCGGGCTCGTGCTGCTGGCGATCACCGCGGTGGCCTTCCTGCTCTCGCCGGGAACGATCCTGCTGTCGATGGCGCTGGGCATGAGCGTCGTGACGATCCTCAGCATGGTCGGAGCGATCGTCGTGACGCCGGCCGCCGTCAGCCTGCTCGGGCACCGGGTGAACGCCTGGCAGATCGGTGGCGCACCCTCCGAGGGGCCGGGCTCGATCGCGCGGATCGTCCGTCGCGTGAGCCGGCGACCGGGGCTCGCGGCCGGCCTGCTCGCGGCGCTGCTCGCGCTGGTCGCCGCGCCGGTGCTGGCGATCGCGACGACACCGGCCGACCCGCGGGTCCTGCCCAAGCACAGCGACGGGCTGGCCGCGTTCTACGCGCTGCGCAGTGCGGGGTTCGGGCCCGAGATCGACGTAGCCCTCGTCGCCCCCAAGGGCACGTTGCTCGCTCCCGGCCGACTGGCGGCGATCAAGACCCTCGAACGCCGGATCGGGCGGCTCCCACTCGTCCGTGCCGTGACGGGCCCCGGCCTGGTCGCCGACCAGACGAAGGACCTGCGACGAGCGCCGAAGCAGATCAGGAGGTCCAAACGCCAGCTGCGGTCGGCGCAGGCCGAGCTGGCCCGGCGCTCGCGCGAGCTGACCAACGCGCAGCGCACGACGCAGGCGCAGAGCGCGGAGGTGAACCGCGGGTCTCGCGCGCGCCCGGCGGCTGCTGGGCTCCGGGCGCGCCCTGCTGGGCACCACCGGCAGCCGCCTGAGCGACGTGCAGCGCCTCGTGCTCGGGCTGACCGTCGCTCGCGACGGAGCGCGCCAGCTCTCGAACGGGACGGCGACGCTGAGCCGGCAGGCCGGCCTGCTCGCAACCGCGCTGAGCGAGGTCCGCGCACAGGTCGACGCCCTGGTGCCGCGGATCACGAGCGGACAGGGGGCGCTGCGCGAGGCGCAGGCGCAGCTGAACCTCCTGCGCGTCCCGGCCCAGGTGACGACGACCGAGCTCCAGAGCGCGCTGGCGGCGCTCGACCGCGCCGGCGTCGGGAAGAGCGACCCCGCAGTGCAGGAGGGGCGCCGGCACGTGGCGCTCGCGCTGCAGGCGGCGAGCGGCCGCAACGCGGACACCGGCGCGCCCTCGACCAACGGCTACCGCGGGCTCGACGATGCGCTCAAGCAGGAGATCACCGTCGCCAACGTCGCGGCCGGACAGGTCGACGACGCCGTGCGCTCGACCACGCGGTTCGCCGACGTCATGAACCAGGTCGCCGATGGGGCGGCGCGCCTGGTGACCCCCGGCCTGAGCACCGTGCAGAGTGGTCAACGGGACCTGGCCGTGGCACTGGAGCGCGCGCGGCTGCGGATCGTGGCGGTGCAGCCCGAGCTCGAGCGCCTCGCCGGAAGCGCTGCGGCGCTCTTCGCCACCGGCGAGGATCTGCTCGGCGCCAGCGGCGCCCGGGCGGGGCCGCTGCTCGACGCGCTCCAGGCCGGGCTCGGCGGCGCCGCGTCGCGGATCACGACCGTGCGCCGCCAGCTCGCCGCCCGCAGCGGGCCGTTCGGGCCGCTGCGCACCCTCGACCGCCTGCAGCGCGTATCCCCCGGCTTCCTCGGCTCCGGCTACGTCGTCGCCGCGGGGCTCGAGGGCGGCAGGCCCGCGCAGCGCGAGGCCACGGCCGGGATCGTCGACAGCGTGAACGGCGGCAGGAAGGCGCGCATCGTCGTGCTGCCCGACGTCCCGACGAACGATCCGCGCCAGGACCGTGTCGTTGACGAGGTGCGAGCGATTGCCGGCCGCTACCAGCGGGCGACCGGCGTGGCCGCTCCGGTCGGCGGGACCGCCGCCGAGCTCACGGACTTCGCCCGGGTCAACCGCACGCGCGTCCCGCTCATCATCCTCGCGATCTGCCTTGTGACGTATCTCGCCCTGGTCCCGATCCTGCGGTCGGTCGTGCTGCCGGCTATCGCCGTCGCGCTCAACCTGCTGACCGTGGCCGCGGCGTTCGGGGTCCTCACGCTGCTGTTCGTCGGCAGCCATCCACCGCTCGGGGGCGCGGGCAAGCTCGACGTCGTCACCGTGACCGGGATCTTCGTCATCACGTTCGCGTTGTCGATCGACTACCAGGTCTTCCTGCTGACCCGGATGCGCGAGGAGTACGCGCGCACGCAGTCGCACACGGCGGCGGTGGAGTTCGGCATCTCCAAGACGGCGAAGGTGGTCACGGGGGCCGCGGCGATCATGGTGGCGGTGTTCACCGCGTTCGCGCTGTCGAGCTTCACGCTGATCCAGCAGCTCGGGATCGGGCTGGCGACGGCGGTGCTGATCGACGCGACGATCGTGCGGCTTGGTCTGCTCCCGGCGATCCTCAAGCTCGTCGGCCCGCGCACCTGGTACCTGCCGCACTGGCTCGACGAGCGCCTGCCGATCCTGGACACCGAGGGCGAGACGTTCGCGCGCGACGCCGGGCACCTGCGGCGCACTGCGGGGCTCTAGGTAGGGCCCCCTGGCAGATCAACCGCGCCGACGTCGCGGTCTGATGGCTCTCAAGGGGCGCCGGCGAACCGCCTCAGCCCAGATCGTCGAGCAGGTCGGCCACCGAGTCGACGATGCGCGAGGCGCGGTACGGGTGGCGCTCGGCGTCCTTGCGCGACGTGAGCCCGGTGAGGACGAGGATCGTCTCGAGCCCTGCTTCGAGACCAGACACGATGTCCGTGTCCATCCGGTCGCCGATCATCGCCGTCGTCTCGGAGTGTGCATCGATCGCGTTCAGCGCCGAGCGCATCATCAGCGGGTTCGGCTTCCCGACGAAGTACGGCTCGACGCCGGTCGCCTTGCTGATCAGCGCGGCCACCGACCCGGTGGCCGGAAGCGGGCCGTCGGGCGTGGGGCCGGTCGTGTCGGGGTTGGTCGCGATGAAGCGGGCGCCGTCGTCCACCAGGCGGATCGCCCGCGTGATGCGCTCGAAGCTGTAGGTGCGCGTCTCGCCGAGCACGACGTAGTCCGGATCCCGCTCGGTGAGCGTGTAGCCGATGCCGTGCAGCGCCGTCGTGAGGCCCGCCTCGCCGATGACGTACGCCGATCCGCGCGGGCGCTGGCTCTCGAGGAACCGGGCGGTCGCCAGCGCCGACGTCCAGATCGACCCTTCGGGAACCGCGAGTCCGCTGGCCAGCAGCCGCGCCGCGAGGTCACGCGGCGTGTAGATCGAGTTGTTCGTGAGGACCAGGAAGGGTGTGCCGAGTTCGCCCAGCCTGGCGAGGAACTCGGCGGCCCCCGGGATCGGCTGCTCCTCGCGCACGAGGACGCCATCCATGTCCATCAGCCACGACGCGATCTGGCGCTGGTCGGACATGTGACCGGACCCTATAGCGGGGGCGTGGAAGCGTCACCAGTGCTCCCCCGAACGTCTGAGCCCCCCGGCACCGGTGACGCGCACGCGAGCCTATGCGCCACCCGGGCGAATCGTCAATCCGCGCGCGGGCCGCTAGCTCTGCCGGGTACTCGGTCGGCGGGTTCAGCTTGGGGCGGGTGCCCCGGCCCTCCTACCTGCGGGCAAGCCGACGCCTGAGGCGTGTCACCATGTTGAACCCATTGAGCGACAGGCGGTCCAGTGGCGAGTCTCGGCGAGGCAGCATCCCGACCTGCCGTGCGAACTCGGCGCCGTCGTAGTAGACGGTGTTCGAATCGACCTTGCCGTCCTCGTCAAGGCGGATGACGTCGACACCGCGGATCTCGATCCGGCGGCCGTTCGACTCGATGCCCAGGAACGGGGCTCCGGTCAGCGTCCCGGTCGCGTGCCACTGGACCACCACCTGCCGGTCGCCGTCGTCGACGGTGTTCTCGATCTCGAGGTGCCAATCGGGCACGGCAGCGAACAGGTCCTCGAACCACGCCGCAAGCGCCGTCGCTCCGCGCACCGTCTGCCCCGCGGCCAGGAAGTAGTCGACCGAGTCATCCGTCCAGAACGCGGACGTGTCGCTCAGATCTCGCTCTTCAAAGATCCTGTGAAAGACGGCTCGCGCAAACTCACTCGGGGTCTGCGTGTCTGGACTTGCGGTCGACATCACGATCCACCCTAACCCCCGTGCCGCCACTTCGCCACTCCTCTTCTGCTCGCGGCGAACGGGGAGGGCGGCGCGGTCCACGAGTCCTGCTTTTCCTCTCGAGCGGGAGGCTGGGCGAGCGTCGGAGCTCTCGCCGACGCCTGCCGCGAGTCTCGGGCGGGCGCAGACCAACGGCGCTTCTACCGACCCGGGCTCAAACCTGGGCGCTCGGGCCCCTCGGGGCCCGAGCCAAAGCCCAGTGTTCCGCTTCTCGAACTCCGCCCGGCCGGACAGTGCAACGTCCGACGGGTCGGCGGTGATCACGCCCAGGCCCCTGCGGAGCTCTTGGCGCCCCGGCGCCAGGCCCGACTCTGACGGCCTGCTGTCCAGCCCCGTGGTCAGCGGCGCACGATCGCGACCAGCTCGGAGCTCACTTTCCACAGATAGATCGCGCTGAGCGTCAGGAACGCCGCGCCGACGACGGCGCGGACCTGCTCTTCGTCGAACGGCGTGCGTCGAGCGGCCGGCCCGGCGACGGCGTCGGCGACCCTCGTGCGCCAGCCCGTGAGACCGGCTTTGCCCATGCGAACGGGGGTGGAGGCGGTGCTCATGATCGGTCTCCCATGTGCTCGTGGACGAGCGCGTCGATCTGCACACCGGTCAGAAACGCGATCGTCGAGATGTACAGGTAGGTCAGCACGATGACGACCGTCGCGAGCGCGCCGAAGATCGAGCCGTAGTGCGCGACATGCTGCAGGTACCAGGCGAAGACGGCCGACGACCCCAGCCACGCCACGATGACAAGCGTCGAGCCGACCGTGACGCGGCCCGCCGGCCGGCGCTCGGCGGGTGCCACCCGCAGCATCAGCGTGATCGTGCCCCAGAGCACGACGACCGCAACGGGCCAGCGGAGGAGATCGACCGTCGGGCCGACGACGGCGCCGTCGATCAACCGAGGCGCGATCTCGACGGTGGCGGTGGCGGCCAGCAGCAGCGCGATGGCCGCGGCCCCGAGCGCCAACGAGATGACCATGCGGCGCACGAAACCGCGCCTCTCGGAGACGTCGTAGACCCGGTTCAAGGCCCCCATCGTCGCCCGGACCGCGCCCGACATCTCCCAGACGGCGAGGACCGCCCCGAAGGTGACCCAGAGCACCTGGCGAGACGAGAGCACCCGAGTGACGGTGTCGTCGATCACCTGGAAGGCAGCCGGCGACGTGCTCTCCTGCAGACGGGGCGCCAGGTCGGAGGTCCACGCCGACTGCAGCCCTGAGCCCCCGAGCAGCCCGAGCCCGAAGAGCGCCAGCGGGATGAGCGCGAAGAAGAGCTGGAAGGAGATGGCGCTGGCGTAGGTCAGGAGGTTATTTCGGTCGAATGCGTCGCGCAGCATCGCCGCGCCGTCGCGGAAAGCGAGCGTTGGAAGCTCATCGACGAGCCGCCGTGTCCGGCTTCCGCGCCGCCGCGTTCTTGTGTGCGCTGCGGATGTGCTGTCCATAGCTGCGCCATACCCGGTCGGTATGGCGCTGAACCGCTCCCGCGGCGAAACCGAGCGGCGATCCGCCTCCGCAAGACTGGACGCACCCGCAGCCCGAAGATGCGGTTCATCGCCGAGGCGCGCAGCCGGACACGGTGCGTGCGGCGGCGCAGCCCACGGTCCCGGTTTTCGGCGAGCGCGTCGCTGCTTTTGTCCGAAGCGACACTCTCGCTCGGTAGCGGTCTCGGCTTGGCGGGCGGTCTCGGACGCGCGGTCGCTCGTGCCGCTGCTGCTGAAGCCCGCTTTCAGGTGCGTTGGGAGAAGAGAGCGCCGTCCGCCCCTCCTCCAGTCTCCTGCCAAGGCCACGGCCGGGCGTCCGCTGTTCAGCCGAGCGACGGTTCGGCAAGCGCGAAAACGGGCAGGCCCGGGCCATGCCCGAGTCTCCGCAGACCCCGTCCGCGCCTCATCGCAGCCGCGAATCCGACCAGCTCCCGGAGGAGCAGCCCGCGCCCGGTGGCGGCGGGACCGATCCCGGCGAACGCCGGTCGCAGGTCGGCCTGGACCCCGCGGCCGACCCGGACAGTCGGCGCAACACCGGCAACCCGCACGACCACGACTGAGCACGTGACAGACGAACTCGCCGGCCTCGGCAGCGCCGAGCGCTGGAGCAGGGCGCCGCCACCGTGACCAGTGCGATGACTGCAGGCAACCGTCTCATCCCGTTCACCCTCGCGTGTCTCGCTCAAGCAGCACAATCCGATGCTCGGTGCTCCGCATCGCCCTCAAACTCGCCGGGCTGACGAACCACACCCCCTTTGCGGGAGCTGTAGGCCGGCCCGTTTGCAGCCGCGTCGTCCTGGGTAACACGCCTGGTGAACCGGGATCCGAACCCCCGGTTCCAATGGTCTTCCTCCATCCGGTCGCCGCCGCCCCGCCCCACCAGTTCCCCCCGACGGGGCGGCGGTAGCTATCCGTCCGTCGGGGGACGGATGCCAAGCCGAACTCCAAGTCGGTCAGCAGCTCGCAACCGAGCTACTCGCTGCTGCGCATCACCGCGTGCCGAGCTTCGGCCGCCGCCGCCCGATCCCCGGCCGACGCAGCCCGATCCTTGAATGCCGCCAGCCGGTCAGCGCTTGCCTTCTCCCGCGCCGCCCGCTCGCGCTCCGACAACGAGCCCTCATCAACCACCGCATCGCGCAGCGCAGCGTCGATGTCGCGCTGGGCCGCAGCGTGATCCCGGTCCTCCGCGCGCTTGTCACGACCCTCAGTCACGCCAAGGAAAAATAAAAACGCGGCTGCGCTGTTGTCAAGGCTCAACGGTCGTCAGAGCGCAAAGCGCCATCACGCACCGGCCGGGGCGACGGTCATGTGCAGCGAGGGATGCGCTGCGCGATCCGAACGGAGCCTGGCCCACCTCCCTGGACGACCGGAACCATCGGGCCGCAGGCCACGGAGAACCGTGGACCGGCGGCGGCGCCGCAAGTGCCGTCGCCGCCGCTCGCACCGCGGGAAGAAGCTAGACAGCTCGCCTGACGCGTCAGTGCCCTCGACCAAAGCCGCCCCTCGCTCGCCTCGACGAGCGGAGCCGCTTCCGCCGGACTTACACGACTAGCCTCGGTCGAGCAGTCGCAGCACCGCGCGCTCGGCTGCCCCCTGGATGGCGGGGGCGCCCGGCTCGGCACCGATCCGCGACAGTGCGAGGCTGATCGACTCGCCCTGTGCGAAGCGATCGAACACGCGCGGGTCGATGTAGGACTTGCGCGCGACCGCCGGTGTGTTGCCAAGGTAGTGCGCGACCTCCCTGACGGCATGCGTCACCGCGCGCTTTCGCGCCGTCGGGGAATGGACATACGGCTCCGACACGGCAACGGAGACGGCTGCCAGCACCGTCGCGCCCCAGGTCCGGAAGTCCTTCGCGCTGACGGACTGGCCCACCGCGTCCTTGATGTACACATTGATGTCGCCTGAGCGCACGTCGACCCAGCGGCGACCGCAGCGGTAGGCGAGCAGCTCCTCACCGCCACCGCGACGACGCCGCAGGCTGAGGACGATCGCGGCGACGTCGGCATCGACGACGGACTGCACGCGGCGCTGACCGTGCTTGGCCGGGTAGTCGAAGACGAGCAGGTCATCCGACACCGTCACGTGGCGCTTACACATCGTGGCGAGGCCGTACGTCTCGTTCTCGACCGCGTAGTCCTCGCCGCCGATGCGGAAGAAGCCGCGATCGAGCAGCCGCACCGCTGCGGCGAGCACCTGCTTCTCTGAGAGCGGGGTAGACCTCAGATCGTCGTCGACGCGCTCGCGCAGTCGAGGCAGGCGCTTCGCGAACGCGAACATGTCATCGAACTTCTGCTGGTCGCGCCGCATCCGCCAGCGTTCGTGATAGAGGTACTGCTTACGGCCGCGTGCATCGACCCCCGTGGCCTGGATGTGCCCGCCGGGATGCGGACAGACCCACACCTCCTGCCAGGCCGGCGGGATGGCGAGTTCCCCGATACGGGCGCGTACCTCCGGGTCGGTGACGCGCGAGCCACCCTCGTCGAGGTAGACGAAGCCCCGCCCGTTGCGCCTGCGGGTGAAGCCCGGTCCCGAGCAGTTCGAGCGGCGCAGGCGCACGGCCGGCGCCCCGGTCAGGATCGCCCGCCCTCTCCTGCGAATTGCTCGATCGCCCTCGCGCTGAACGCGGGGATGTCGTCCGGCTTGCGGCTCGTCACCAAGAGGTCATCGACGACGACCTCCTCGTCGACCCACGTCGCGCCGGCGTTGCGCAGATCGGTCTGCAGCGATGGGTACGACGTCAACCTGCGGCCCTCGGCGACCCCCGCGTCGATGAGGATCCATGGTGCATGGCAGATCGCCGCCATCGGCGTCCGCCGCTCGGCGACCGCGGCGACGAATCGCACCGCGTCGTCATCCGCGCGCAGGAGGTCACCGTTCGCTACCCCGCCGGGGATGACAAGGCCGTCGTAGTCCGCGGGGTCGGCGTCTGCGACCCGGCGCTGCGCGGTGAACGTCGTGGACTGGTCGAGATGATCGAAGCCGCGGAACTCACCGTGCTCCAGTGACAGCAGTTCCACCTCGGCGCCGGCATCGACGAGCGCATCGCGCGGGCCTTCGAGTTCCACGCGCTCCACGCCGTCGGTGGCGAGGATCGCGATCCTCTTGCCTTCGAGGGTCTGCGACATGGGAGGTCTCCTTTCGTCGGTCAGGTGGTCAGGTGGCAAGCTCGTGGGCGCGCACGGGGAGCCCGAACTCGCGCTCGAGCTCCGCGGGGTCCAGGTGGTCCTCGCGGTAGCGCACCTCCTCGCCACTGCGGTAGACCGTGACGATCTGGTCGGCGGGGAACTCGCTCAGCGCGTCGCCGATCGCCAGCCGCGGATCGCTGTCGCCGACGCTGGCGCCGACGTCCGTCTCGACCTCGGCCCGCTCGACTGCCTGCGCCGTCAGCGCTGCGACGGTCCGGGCGTCCTCGATCGCCTCGTCGGCGTCGGACACCCAGAACGCGAGGCGCGACTCCGTGAGGCTGGGCGCGAGGACGAGAACCTCGCCTCCAGGCACGTCGGTGTCAGCGAGGATGCTCGAAACGTCGTCGGGTTGCAGCGGGACCGTGGTCACGAGCAGGACGCGGCTCGGCCTGGATGCGTGCGACATGGTCATGGCCGTGGGAGTACCCGCGCGGGGGCCCGGCAAACCTGAAGGCCCCGGAAGAGGGGGCGGCGCTGTCGCCGGCCCCCCCACACGGATGATGCCGGCGCTACCTGCCGTTGGCGGCAAGCCGACGTCCTGTCGCCTCGAGCTTCTCAAGTGTCTCCTGCTCCTGCCTGAGGTTCTCCTGGAGCAGGTCGACGACCTTGTCCTCGCCGAGCGACTCGGCCATGGTGATCAGGCTCGTGTACGCCGCGATCTCGTAGTGCTCGGCGCGACCGCCGGAGCCGGTGAGGAACATGTCGCGAATCTCCGGCGACGCCTCTTCGCCCTGAACGAAGTCGTCGTGCTCGGCCTTGATGCCCTCGATCGCCGGGCAGCGCTCGCCGGACACCGGCTCACCGAGCGCCTCGAACGCCTTGCGCAGGTTCTCGATCTGGCCCTGCGTCTCTTCGGCGTGCTGCTCGAACCCGGATCGCAGCTCGTCGTCCTGAGCCTCGCCGGCCATCGCAGGGAGAGCCTTCACCAACACATTCTCGGCGTAATAAATGTCACCGAGCTCGTGCAGCAGAAGCTCGCGGGGGGTGGACATCGTCTGCGGCATGAACTGCCTCCTTGGATTGTTTACACATGCGCCTCAAGACCTACCCAGACCGGAGCGCGCGAAACGCGGGGGCCCCGCTCATCTGCGTGAGCGGGCGCTGTCCCGGTTTGCCGTTTGGCACATCGACGGCGCGGGAACGGAAGTTTGAGATGGCAACAGCGAGGAGGCTCACAATGTCGAAGTCCCAGACGAAGCAGATCGCCGACAGCCTGCACGAGCGCGGACTGCGAAAGCGCGTGGCCCGCTCGGTAGCCGGCGCGCTTGGATCCGACGGCCCGAAGCGTTCCCCTTCGCGCGCTGCGCGGGTGGCGGACGAGCTCAGATGTCTTGCGCGCGACATCGAGGAGCACCCGACCGGCCGGACGCAGAAGCGTCGGGCCGCGGCCCGCAAAGCTGCCCGTACCCGCGCGCGCAATGCCAAAAAGCGGAGCGCCGCGGCGCGGAAGGCAGGACGCAAGCGGAGCGATCCCGGAGCGCGCGGAAAGACCCGCTCGCGCTGAGCGCGAAGCCGGGGGCGCCCTCGACAGCGAGCGGGTCTCGCGGTCGGCGGCGCCGTCCGGCACCGGGCCGGAAACCTGGGTTTGGATCTCCCAGGAGAAGGGGAAGCAGGCGGCATGGGGATGGCCGACTTCGACACGATTCGCGTCTTCGAGATGGATCCCGATCTGCTGCTCGGGCTCGATGAGCGAACAGCGGCGCACCTCCGGACCCGCGCGCTGACACGCCTGGTGTGGGCGGAGCGGGGTCGCTGGAGTCCATCGCTGCTCGAGGAGGACCCGCGAGGCCACATGGGACTGCTCCTGATCGATGGGCTCGTCGTCCGTACGCTGAGGCTCGCGGACCGAGAGTGCTCCGAGGTGGTCGGGCCGGGGGACCTTCTGGTGCCTTGGTGCGATCCTGAGTCCAGCGGATCGGTCAGCTGCACGAGCGACTTTTATGTGCTCCAGCGGACGAGGTTTGCTGCGCTCGACGCGGCGTTCGCCGCGAGCGTCGCTCGCTGGCCGAGCATCGCGGTGGAGCTGATACGCCGGACCACAAGCCGATGCCGCTCACTGGCATACCAGGCCGCTATCGCGCACGTGCGTCATGCCGAGGCTCGCCTGCTGCTCCTGCTGTGGCACCTGGCCGACCGCTGGGGGAGCGTGACCCCGCAGGGGATCGTCGTTCCGGTGCCGCTGACCCACCAGCTGCTGGCCCAGCTCACGTGCCTACAGCGCCCGACCGTCACGGCCGCGCTGGGCCACCTCGAGCAGCAGCGCGCGTTGAGACGTCTGCCCGGCAGAGGGTGGCTGCTGCTCGGGGAGCCACCCGAGATGCTTGACGGGCAGCCCGATGTACTGGCGGCGTGACGGCGCCCCGCCGCTGCGCCCAGCTGCCGCCAGAGTCTGACGCGGGAGCCGCGGCAGGTCGGTCGTGAGCGAGGCTCGCCTCTTCCTCGTCCTTCTGGCGGCCGTGGCGGTGCTCGCGCTGCTGGCGCGGCGGCTCCCGCTCCCAGCGCCAGTCGTGCTGGTGATCGGGGGGCTTGGACTCGGCGCACTCCCGTTCGTGCCGCGGGTGACGCTCAGTCCCGAGGTCGTCCTGCTGGTGTTCCTCCCCGCAATCCTGTTCCCAGCGGCCGTAAGCTACGCCCGCGAGGATGTCGTCCCCGCGATCGGGTCGATCGGTTCGCTGGCGATTGGCCTGGTGCTTGCCACGACGGCCGCTGTCGCCGCCGCGGCCCACGTCGTCCTCGGGCTGCCGTGGGGTCCCGCGGTCGTGCTCGGCGCGGTGCTCGCCCCCACCGATCCGGTCTCTGCCACGTCGATCCTTCGCGCGTCGGGCGCCCCGAGCCGGATCGCGACCATTCTCGAAGGCGAGAGCCTCGTGAACGATGGCACCGCGGTGACACTCTTCCGAACAGCGCTGGGCACACTCGGCGCATCGTTCAGCGTCGCCGGATCGCTCGCCGACTTCGCCGCGATCGCACTAGGGGGAGCGGCCGTCGGCCTGCTCATCGGAGCGGTGGTCTCCCGCGTGCTGGCCGAGCTCGACGATGTCGAGATCGAGAGCGTCATCGCGGTGCTCACCGCTTACGGCTCCTACGTCGTCGCTGAGCAGGTCGGCGTGTCGGGCATCCTCTCGACCGTGCTCGCCGGCTACGTTGTCGGCCGCAGGCGCAGCGAGATCACCTCACCTGAGACACGTCTGCGGTCCGGATCCTTCTGGTCGCTGCTCGAGTTCATCTCCGTCTCGGTGCTGTTCGTCCTCATCGGACTGGAGATCTCGAAGGTTCTGCCGGTCGCAGCGGCGCGCAGTGGGGCGTCACTGGTCATCGGTGTGCTCGCGACCACCGCGGCGGTCGCTGCAACCCGCCTGGTGTGGATGTTCACGGTCCCGCTGCTCGTCGGCCTGGTGGGGCCTGGGGACCGAGGTCGGTCGGGGCCGCCACGAGAATCACTGGTTCTGGTCCTGGGCGGGATGCGCGGCGCCGTGTCGGTCGCCGTGGCGCTCGCAATCCCCCTGACGATCGCAAACCAACCGTTCCCGGAGCGGGACACGGTGATTTTCGTGGCGCTGGCGAGCGTGGTTGTGCTTCTCGTCGGGCCCGCGCTCGCGCTGCCCCCGGCACTCCGTCGCCTCGGGCTGGTCAGGAGCGCGGACGACCGGCGCCTGTCGGATGCCCGCGCCGCTCTCGCCGAGGCCGCGCTCGCCCGGGCGAAACAGATCGAGGACCAGGGCCAGGCCCCCGATGACCTAGTGATCCGGGCCTCGGATGTCTACGAGGGTCGTCTCGCGTCTGAGCGTCTCCGCGACGACGAGGAGACGAACGCTGAGCGCTCGGATCGGCGCGACGCCTACCGGCAGATCCTGCGTGCGCTGCTCAACGCCGAACGCCGGCGACTGGACCAGCTGCGCTCGGAAGGCGCAGTGACCGGAGAGACGCTCAATGTGCTCGAGCACGACCTCGACCTCGAGGAGCAGCGGCTGAGATGAGCTACGGGAACGAGCGGTTCTGTTTCAGATGTTCACTGTGAGGGTATTCAGCGCTCTATAGAAAGGAGCACAATAATGCTCGTTACACTCATCATCATCCTGCTCGTCCTCGCCGTAATCGGCGGGGTTGCGGTGAATCCGCTTCTGTTCCTGATCGCCCTTCTCGCCCTCCTGGTCTTCTTCGGCGGGCGCCGAGGATCGGCGGTCTGACATGGGTATCGGCACGTCGATCTTCCTGATCGCGGCCGGCGCGATCCTGCGATACGCCGTCACCGCGACGACAGAGGGCTTCAACATCAACACCGCGGGGCTGATCCTGATGATCCTTGGCGCCGCCGGGCTGATGTTCAGCCTGATCTGGGCGACGACGGTGTCGCGCCGCGACGCGCGCCGTGAGCCCGGGCCCTACTACGACAGGCCGCGCTAGACGGAACCTCCCGGCGATCAGCGCCGCAACCGACCGAAAGGAATCAGATGTCTGTCTTCTCAGTGCTCGCCATCGCGGGAACCGGCTACGGGCTGATCGGCCTGTTGCTCATCATCGTGCT
Organism: uncultured Actinomycetes bacterium; assembly: GCA_963805615.1. Classification (GTDB taxonomy): domain Bacteria; phylum Actinomycetota; class Thermoleophilia; order Solirubrobacterales; family Solirubrobacteraceae; genus F1-60-MAGs163. The sequence goes on from CAWDUW010000001.1 coordinate 583,789, forward strand.
CCTCCTGCTGGTCCTGCGGCTCGTGTGACGGCGCCGGCTCCAGTCGATGATCTGATCGGATCTTTCGCGCAGCGCCTGACTGATCCCGTCAGGCGAGCGGGAAGCTCATCGCAATCTGGGTTCCGCCTCCGCTTCGCGACTCGATCTCGACCCGCTCGGCGACCTGCCGGATCATCGAGAGGCCCATGCCGTCGGGCGGGCTGGGTCCGGCCTCCATACCGCGGCCGGCGTCACAGACGCGAATCTCGATGCGCCGTGAGTGGCGCTCGGCGACGATCTGCACGACACCGGACGTGCACCCCTCGGGATAGGCGTGCATCACGGCGTTGGTGAACGCCTCGGACACCGCCAGCGCGACGGTGAGGGGTTCAGCCGCCCGGTGCCAACGCGCGTAGGCGGCGACGACGTGCCGAGCGACTGCGACGTTCTGCCGGGTTGCGGCGAACGACCAGCTGCGCGACGGGCTGCTCACGGTGTGTCGTCATACCCCAAGGCGGGTATGCCGACACCCTGACACGGCGCGCCGAGCTGGTCGCGGCGGGCCGGCGCACTGAGGGCGCCTGCCCGCCGGTCCAGTCAGTGGCCGCCGAGAGCGCGCTGGAGCTCGGCCTTCGTCATCGACGAACGCCCGCGGATGTTGCGCTGCTGCGCCTCGGCGTAGAGCTGGTCGCGCGTGCGGCCCTTGGCGCGGTTCGTGCCCGACCGCAGGCCTCCGCGGCGCCCGGACGAGATGTCCTCGGTCGACGTCCTTGACCTCGTGCGCGACTCGCCGGCACGCGCCCGTCCCTTGTTGACGGTCCGCGATGCGATTTCTTCGGCGACGCTCTCGCTGCGCCCCTCGTCGAGCTCCGAGCGCTTGATGTGCTCGTACTGACGCGCTCGCTTGCTGCCCTTCGTGACACCGCGCGGCGGCATCGTCCACCTCCTGTCTCGGGATCGTGGTCCGCCGTCCGGATACCCAAACGCGATCCCGGGGCAAACCCGCGATGCCGCGCGTTAGCGAGACGACATGACCGGGTACGACTGAGGCATGCGGCCTGCTGCCCTGATCGACATCGACGGCACCCTGGTGGACTCCAACTACCAGCATGTGACGTCGTGGAACCATGCGTTCCGCGCCCACGGGATCGTCATCCCGATGTGGACACTGCACCGCGCCGTCGGCATGGGCGGGGACCGGCTGGTTGCCGAGGTAGCCGGGACGGAGGTCGAGGACACGCTCGGGGACGCCCTCCGCGACCGGCACCGCGAGGCATTCAGAGCGGAGATCTCCGGCGTCGCCCCACTCCCCGGCGCGGAGAGGCTGGTGACCGGACTCGTCACGGCCGGTCATCGCGTCGTGCTCTGCAGCTCTGCCGACGCGGAGGAGGTCGAGACCTATGTCCGCCTGCTTGGCCTGCGCGACATCGTCGCCTGGACAACGTCCGCCGACGTCAGCGCCACCAAGCCTGCGCCGGAGCTCGTTCGGGCTGCGCTCGATCGCGTCGGCGGCGGACCCGCGGTGATGATCGGCGACACCGTCTGGGACGTCGAGGCTGCTGGACACCTCCACATTCCGACGATCGGAGTGCTGAGCGGCGGCATCAGCGCCGCCGACCTCGAGGAGGCGGGCGCCATTGGCGTCTTCCGCGATGCAGCCGAGCTGATGGACCACCTGGAAGAGACACCTCTCGGTTCCACCGCACTCACGTCCAGCTGACGGCTGGGACCGCACCCGCAACACACAAATACGAGAACACGGAAAGGGACCCACGAACGATGACCACGGAACAGGAAAAGATCGTCCAGTACCTGAGCGAGGCTCAGGCGACTGAGCGCGCACTCACGCGCGTGCTCCAGGCGCAGATCGCGATGACGCCCCACGGGACCTACCGCAACGCGCTCGACAACCACCTGAGCCAGACGCGCAGCCACGCCGATCGCGTAGGCGGGCGCCTGAACGAGCTGCGCGGGCGACAGAGCCCCGCCGCCGTCGCCGTCGGCCTCGCCGAGACGCTCATCGGGCAGGCGCTGGCGCTCGGCAAGATGCCGTTCGACCTCGCCAGGGGCTCAAGCGGCGAGGAGAAGGTCCTCAAGAACGCGAAGGACGCGGCCGCGACCGAGGCCCTCGAGATCGCGACGTACGCAGCGATCGAGCGGCTCGCCCGCTCCGTCGGCGACCGCACGACCGCGACCCTCGCCGCATCGATCCGTGAAGATGAGGAGCAGATGCTCGAGCGCATCCTGCGCGAGATCCCCAAGCTCACCGACAGGGTGGTCAGTTCGGAGATCGACGGCGAGCCCTCCTACGACCTCACCGAGACCGGAGCGGCCGATGCCGTCCGCGAGGGTGCGGACACCGCGAAGAAGGGCGCCAGGAAGACGGCCGCCGCAGGGAAGCGGACCGCCCGCGAGGCTCGCAAGGTTCCGGGCGTCGCGCAGGCCGAGGGCCAACTCAAGGGCATCGTCGCGAGCGAGGAGGACCTCGCGATCGCGCACTACGACTCGCTCACCGCCGACGAGATCACGAGTCGGCTCCCGAGCCTCTCGCAAGTCGACTTGGCGAAGATCGATTCCTACGAGCGGCGCGGTCAGAACCGCTCAACGATCCTCGGCCGCGTGACGACCCTGCGTGGCGACGAGCCGTGGCCGGGCTACGACGAGCTGACGGCAGCCGAGGTGCAGGCAGCCCTCTCCGAGCGCAGCGACGATGAGCTCGACCGCGAGGTCCGCGCGTACGAGCAGGCGCACAAGAACCGCGCCGGCGTCCTGAACGCGACCGAACGCGAGCACTCCCGCGTTTGAATCCCACGGAATCACTGAATGTGCGGTTTAAGTGCGGACGGTCTCGAACATATCGGTGGTGTAATGCTGAGCGACGCTGACCGCGAACTCGCACTGCGACAGGCCATTGAGGCGCGCGAGCGGCTGTTGGCAAACCCCGCTGCGCCGCGGTACAAGCGTCGTCTCCTGGAGCGTCGTCTGCAGTACTGGCTTGGCGTGATTGACCATGCCGAGGCTCGTACGAGCGCGACTGACGCACACAACCAGCGACAGCTACGCGTCGCCGATGACGAGCGCCGCTGAGTCTCCTGCGGTACATCACTCGCGGGTCAAGGCAGGGCCACGATGGTTCGCGCCGCGTTGCTCGGTCCGCACCGGGTTGCTGCCGCCGGGAGAGACCGGCGGCAGCTTTCCGTCACAGCACTCGGGCCGCCGCTGCTGATGGGACTGCGGGGCGGGCGCCGCCAGTGCGCTCTCGCAGCGCGGGCAGCAGCTCGCCCTCGGCCCACGTGATGAACGCGTCCTGCTGGTCTGACCCGATCTGCACCAACGCCAGCTCGGTGAACCCCGCGTCCACGAACGGCATCACCTTCGCGACGAACTCCTCGACGTCCGCACCGCACGGGATCTGCTCGGCGACCTGCTCCGGCGTCACGAACTGCGTCGCTCCCTCGAACGATGCCGGTCCTGGCAGGTCCGTGTTGACCGTCCACCCCAGGCCGAACCAGCGAAACTGCTCGTGTGCCCGACGCACAGCCGCGTCGCGGTCGGCGTCGTACGCGACCGCCAGCTGGCCGATCCGGGGCTTGCCGGCCCCACCAGCGGCGTCGAACATCTCCCCCAGCTCGGGGTTGGGCTCGGTGGCGATCATCAGGTCGGCCTTCGCACCGGCCAACCGGCAGGACTCGGGGCCGGAGACCGCGATACCGATCGGAACGTCAGCGTCAGGCAGATCCCAGAGCCGCGCCGACTCGACGTCGAAGTGACGGCCGCGATGGTTCACCGATCCCTCGCCGCCGAGCAGCGCGGCGATGATGTCGACAGCCTCTGCGAGCATCTCGTGGCGCTCGCCCGGCATCGGCCAGCGCTTTCCGACCACGTGCTCGTTCAGGTTCTCGCCCGCGCCCAGGCCAAGCCGGAAGCGCCCGCCGGAGAGGATCTGCATGGTCGCTGCCTTCTGGGCGACGACCGCCGGGTGATAGCGCAGGATCGGGCAGGTCACGTAGGTCATCAGTGGGATCCGCTCGGTCGCGTGCGCGGCCGCGCCGAGGATCGACCAGGCGTAGCCGGAATGCCCCTGCGAGGCCAGCCAGGGCTGATAGTGGTCGCTGATAACCGAGAAGTCGAACCCAGCCTCCTCGGCCGCGCGCACGTCGCGCACCAGCTGGTCGGGGCGTGACTGCTCGCACATCATCGTGTAGCCGTAGTCGGTCATGCGCGTCCGATACCCCGATCCGCCGGGCGCCAATCCGTCACGGGATGGCGTGGTGGCGAGGCGCTTTCCGGTTGGCGCCGAAGTCGAGTTTCACGAAGGCCGCCCGCGGGTAGCCCCGCGGCCGGTCCAAAGTGAGCGAGGGGCGCATGGCAACCAGAGAGCAGGTGCTTAAGGCGTTGCGCGAGGGCGGCGAGTATCGCGAGGCCGCTCGCCGATCCTTGCCGCCGAGCAGCGAGCGCGGCTTCAGCGCGACGAGCCGGCGACGCACCGGCTGGCCTCGTCGTCGACGGTTGAACGAGCGACTCAGGTTCGCAGTTGCGCGGCGGGCGCGTTCTCGAAGCGCGTCCCGGTCGACTGCGCGACGGAGCTTGCGGCACGGCGGCGTTCGCTCCGCTCGCGCTGCCAGTCACGGACGAGCACCTGGATCGCGCCGGCGATCGGGATCGCGGCGAGCGCCCCGACGATGCCCGCCACCTCCACCCCGACGAGGACGGACAGCAGGATCGCCAGCGGTGAGAGCTGGACAGTCCGACCGTAGACGAGCGGCTGCAGCAGGTGGTTCTCGAGCTGCTGATAGACGATGAAGAACGCGCCGACGATGATCGCCGTCGTCGGCGACACCGTCAGCGCGACGAGCGTGACGACGATCGCGGCGATCGTCGCGCCGGCCAGCGGAACGAGGTCGAGAACCGCCACGAACAGCCCGAGCGCACCGGCGAACGGCACGCCGAGGATGACCAGGAGGATCATGGCCGTGACCCCAGCAATCAGGCTGATCAGCAGGTTGCCTGTGACGTACCCACTGATCGTCGCGTAGACGTCGCGGCCCACCGCCCGCCAGCGCTCCTGGCTCGCCTCGCGCATCGAGGCATAGCCGCGCTCGATCCAGGCCGGGCCTTCAAGCAGCATGAAGAACGTAAGGAAGAAGATCGTCACGACGCCCGCGAGCACGTTGGCTATGCCCTTCGTGACGGAGACGGCGGTATCGGCGCTGGCTGAGATTCCGCCGGGTCCGCCGGGCGAGAGGAGCGCCTTGACACGCTCGACTACGTGGTAGTGGCGCTCGGCGTACCCGAGCGGCCCGCTCCCGTGCCGCAGGTCGTTCGCGTACCCGGGCAGCGCTTCGACGAAGTCCGTCGTCTGGGACACGAGCGTCGGCACGACCAACGCGGCGAGCGCCACCACGAGCAGCAGCGCGATGGTGAACACGAGTCCCGTCGCGGCCGCACGGCTCTTCACGCCGCGGCGCTCGAGCGCGGCCACCGCGGGGTTCAGCGCGAGCGCGAGGAACAGCGAGAGCAGCGCCCACGTGAGGACGCGCCGTGAGACCCAGATGATCCACAGCGCGAGCGCGAGGCCGAGCAGGATCGCGGCCGTCGCGACGATCGTCCGTGGCCGAAACGACACGACCCGCTCAGGCTCCATGCGCTGGGTCGTTCCCCAAAAAGCGGAGTGCCAATCGCGTAAACGGGATGAGCTTCGGCGACGCCCGTTCGCGCTCGCCAGGGGCCGTGAGCCTCGCCCGCGGCGATCGGACCGACGTGCGGGTCGGCTAGCTCCCGCGCAAACGCCATTCGCCGTCAACGATGGCCTCGAGTCGTACGTTCGAGCGATCTGGGAACGGGCGACAGGCGAGACTCATTGGAGCGGATCAGTCTGGATCTTCAGGCGGTCGCGGAGTCCCGAGATCTCGAGGAGGCTGTCGAGGAATGGGGATGGGACGATCCTGAGCCGGTTGCTGTCTGCTCGCGAACGGGCCTGCGCCTCAAGAAGCATGCGCAGACCGGTCGAGTCGATGAACGTCACCGCCGACAGGTCCAGCACGATCCAACTGGCGTTGCTGGCTTCCGCTGCCACGAGCGCCGCTCTGACCTGCTGAGCGTTGCTGAGATCGATCTCGCCCCTGGCGACCACCTGAACGCCGTTGCGCGCTGGTTGAGTCACCAGTTCGAGGACTGGGACACTCGGCCCGTTCGGCTCGTTGCTCTGACCCGCTGGCGCCATCGACAAACCCCTTGCAACTCGTGTCTGACAGGAGCTTGAGGTCCCGCGCGCCGCTGACCACGACGCGCAGTCCCTACCGACGTCGTTGCCCACAGGCCTCGTGAAGCCCAGTGGACGCACCGGAAACTACCCAAGCCTTGCCCCGGCCGTCAAGGGCCGCCGAGCGTCCAGTCAAGGACCGCGTTCGAACGGCAACGGTGCGCGACGCGCCCGACGGCATGGAGCCATTCCTGGCCGTCGCGGAAGCTCCGAAGGATCCCGAACTCGCCGGAAGCGCGACGCGAAGGTGTCGGCGGCGGGATTCGCGGGCAAGGACAGTTGATGATGCGCCGTGCGAAGTCTCTCTGGATCCGCCTCACGGAGAGCCTTGGGTTCGTCCCGGGCCTGATCGTCGCGCTCTTCGCGGTCGGTGGTGTGGCCCTTGTCGAGATCGATCGCCACTTTCGCCTCGGGGGCGTCGGTCAGCTCTTCGGCGGGGACGGTCCCGCCGCCCGCACGGTGCTGTCGGTCGTCGCCGGGTCGCTCATCACTGTCGCGGGACTGACGTTCTCGATCACGATGGTGGTGTTGCAACTGGCGTCCAGCCAGTTCAGTCCGCGAGTCCTGCGCACCTTCTTCGCCGACCGGATAACGCAGGTGACGATCGGCTTCTACGTCGGCACATTCGCATACTCGATGATCGTTTTGCGCGCCATCGGGGCAGGGTTCGTCCCCCGGCTGAGCGTGACCGTCGCCTCGGTTCTCGGGATCGCCGCGGTGGTGCTGCTGATCGTCTTCCTGCACCACGTTTCGCAGATGATCCAGGTATCGCACGTCAGCGCTGCCATCGCCCGTGCGACGCTCGCACGCGTCGACGATCTCTACCCGGCTTCCGAGAGTCGCCGGGCGACGTTCGAATCCGAACTGGGCGACGTCCTTGATTCGTGGCGGACGGTGCCGCCCGGCGTCGTGCGCGCTGCGCGTCCCGGCTATGTGCGACGCGTCGAGCTGACCGATCTCGCGGGACAGCTCCACGGCCGCGCCGAGCGGGCTGTGATCACGGTCTGTGGCGGAGATTTCGTGGGCGCGGAAACATCCAAGATCGCCGAGGTCTGGCCGGCAGGCGCCGCCGGCGCCTGCCGCGAACCCCTGCGCAACGCGATCGCGATCGACGACGAGCGAGACCTCGACCAGGACGTGGACTTCGGACTCCGGCAGCTCGCCGACACGGCGATGCGGGCGATGTCCCCCGGAACGGCCGATCCGATGACGGCCGTCACGGGGGTGCGCTACCTGAGCTCGATCCTCCGATCACTCGCTGCGCGACCTGAGCCGGTGTCCGTCCACACGTATGCCGAGCACGGCGTCACCATCGCGGTCCGTCGGCGCGCGTTCACCGAGCACTTGGAGGTGATGGCCCAGCTCGGACGCTTCGCGGCCGCCGACGCGTGGGTCACCGCCGAGATGCTCATGGGCCTTGCGGCGTGCTCGCGCGTCGCGCATGAGTGCGGTGCCCACGGGCGTGTGGACGCCATTGTGGACGTGGCCTCAGCGCTCGTCGAAGCGGCACTCGATCAGGTCAGAAGCGAGCGTGATCGCACGTGGATCCGCCAGTCGCGGATGCTCCTGCCGCTGGACGTGGACCGGGTCGCAGGCGGCCCGACACCGATGGCGTCAGGGACCTGACAGCTGAATCCGGGACCGTCCGGCCGTGGGGCAGCCGGATCTCATGAGCAGCCATCCGATCGGTCACACGCGTTGGGCAATCGCGGAGGGGTTCATCCCATCGGAGAGTCATGGCTCCGAACCCGCGATGACCAGCCACGAAACAGCGTCGATCCTCAATTGCGGTGACGTCCCCGCGCAGGTCCAGATCACGATCTTCTTCAGCGATCGCGAACCCGCCGGCCCATATGACCTCACGGTTCCGGCACGCCGGACACTGCATTGCCGATTCAACGACCTGCACGTACCGGAACCGGTCCCGCGCGACACCGACTACGCATCCGTGATCGAGTCCGATGTACCGGTCGTGGTACAGCACACGCGACTGGACTCACGCCAGGCCGAGAACGCTCTTCTGAGCACGATCGCCTTCCCCTCGGCTGAATCGTGATCGGGCGCAGTCGCAACCACCGGCAACCCGCCGCCCCGACACGAGGAGGGGATGCCCTGCCGGCCATCCGCGCGCTCTACGGCGCTGCGCTGCTCGCCGTCCCGGTCAGAGAGGCCGGGCCCCGGCGGTTCTGCCGCGTCCTCGGCATGCGTCAGGTAGCCCAGGCCGTGGTCGTCCACCGGCGGCCATCACCCGGGATCGTCCTGGCCGCCGCGACCGTCGATGGTGTCCATGGTGCGACGGCGGCCTGGCTCGCGCGGCATTCCCGCCACCGGACGGCACTGCGGGCGAACGCCGTCGTCGCGCTGGCCCTCTGTGCTCAGGGGCTGCGGCGAGCGCTCGGTCCAGGCCACCACCCTGTCAGGTGGATGACCTGAGCGGCATGACGTCGGCGCGAGCAGGGGACGCCGCTCGTCAGACCAGTCCGCGGAAGGAGCCCCATGCCCAGTCAGAACGTCGCAGAGTTCATGCTCACCCGATTTGCGGACTGGGGGGTACGTCGCATCTACGGGTATCCGGGTGACGGGATCAACGAACTGCTCGGCGCCTTCCACGAGGTCGGCGACCGCATCGCGTTCACCCAAGTCCGGCACGAGGAGATCGCGTCATTCGCCGCCTGCGCCCATGCCAAGTTCACCGGCGAGGTCGGCGTGTGCATGGCCACCTCCGGTCCAGGAGCGATCCACCTGCTGAACGGCCTGTACGACGCGCGACTCGATCACCAGCCTGTGGTCGCGATCATCGGGCAGCAGGCGCGCATGGCGCTCGGCTCCAACTTCCAGCAGGAGGTCGATCTCACGACGCTGTACAAGGATGTCGCCTCCGAGTTCGTCCAAACGTGCATGGTTCCGGCACAGGCCGCCCACCTGGTCGATCGCGCCATGCGCATCGCGGCTGCGACGCGTTCTCCGACCTGCATCATCGTGCCCAACGATGTCGCCGGCCTGCCGTACGAGGAGCCGCCACGCGAGCACGGCGCCATGTTCCCGTCCGATGTGCCCACGGGAGGCGTGACCGTCACCCCGGCGACCGGGCGGATCCGGGCCGCTGCAGATGTGCTGAACGCCGGGGAGCGTGTCGCGATCCTCGTCGGCCAGGGGGCGAGACATGCGGCGCCCGAGGTCCAGCAGGTGGCTGAGATCCTCGGAGCCGGTGTGGCCAAAGCCCTGAACGGACGCGCGGTCCTCCCCGACGACCTGCCGTACGTCACCGGCTCGATCGGCCTGCTGGGCACGAAGCCGTCCTTCGACCTGATGGAGGGCTGCGACACGTTCCTCATGATCGGTTCGAGCTTTCCCTATGCCGAGTGGCTTCCCGAGCCGGGACAGGCTCGGGGCGTGCAGATCGACATCGACGAGCGCCTGATCGGCGTGCGCTATCCGATGGAGGTGAATCTCGTCGGAGACGCGGGCGAGACGCTGCGTGCGTTGATCCCGCTGCTCGCGCAGAAGACGGATCGAAGCTGGCGCGACGAGATCGAGGAGAACGTCGATCGCTGGTGGAGGATCCTCGACGAACGAGCGCACCAGTCCGCGGATCCGGTCAACCCGCAGCTCGTGTTCCACGAGCTCAGCTCAAGGCTCCCGGACGGCGTGATCCTGACGTCGGACTCGGGGTCGGGCACGAACTGGTGGGCGCGGCACCTGCGCATGCGGACCGGCATGGACGCGGCGCTCAGCGGCACGCTGGCCACGATGTGCCCCGCCATCCCCTACGCGCTGGCTGCCAAGTTCGCCTACCCCGACCGGCCCGTGATCGCGACGATCGGCGATGGCGCCATGCAGATGCTCGGCAACGCGGCGCTCATCGACATCGCGCACTACCACGAGCGGTGGGCCAACAGACAGCTCGTGGTCGTCGTCCTGCACAACAACGATCTCAACCAGGTCACCTGGGAGCAGCGCGTGATGTCCGGTGATCCGAAGCTGGATGCGTCGCAGGTCCTCCCCGACTTCCCCTACGCCGAGTACGCCCGCATGCTCGGGCTTCACGGCGTCCGCGTCGACCGCCCGGAGGACGTCGGCGCCGGGTGGGACGAGGCGCTGTCCGCTGGCCGTCCCGCCGTCCTCGAGGTGATGACCGATCCCGAGGTTCCGCCGCTCCCGCCGCACATTCGTTTCGACCAGGCCAAGGGCCTGAGCCAAGCGCTGCTGCGCGGGGACCCGGCCGCCGGCAGAATCGTCAAGGGCGCGGCCAAGGGCAAGCTCGCGGAGTTCATCACGCGATGAGCGGACCCGGCCGCATCCTGCGCGACTTTCGCCGGGGGCGGATGCAGCGCCTGCTTGCCGCAGCGACGGCGGCGAGCGCCCTGCCGCTCGGAGCCGAGATCTACGTGAGTCACTATCAGGGCTCTTTCGGCAACAAGTGGATGTGGACACCGGTCGTCCTGTCCCCTGTGCTGACCGCCGCCGGCGTCGCGGGCGTGGCATCCGAGCGAGCGGCCCGCACGGCGTTGCCGGCGGTTGCGGCCGTCTTCTTCCTGGACGGCGCCGCCGGCGTCTACTTCCACCTTCGCGGCGCCGCCCGGAAGCCCGGCGGATTTCGCGAAGCCACCTACAACATTGTCATGGGGCCTCCCGCACTCGCGCCTGGCGCCCTCACGATGGTCGGCGGGCTCGGCCTCGCGGCGGCCGTGGCCCGGAGGGAGCGCTGATGGCCGAGCCGTTCGAGGGCTCCGATCACCTGCCACACAAGCGCGCGGGCGCCCCGCCTGCCGATCCGCGGGGTCTGCCACGCCAACGCCGCGGGACGAGCCCGCAGATGCACGGCCGCTACCCGGATTTCGACGTGCTCACCGAGTCTTCTCACTGGGACCCTGTGACCCGTGAGGTCATTCGTCGGCGCGTCGAAGAGGTGCCGACCCTCCGATTCTTCGCGGCACCGGAGGCGGACTGCCTGCGAGCCTTCCTGGACATCGTGCTGGCTCAGGACGCCGATCCCCGCGTCCCCGTGCTCGAGATGGTCGACGCCAAGCTCCATGAGCACCGACTCGACGGGTACCGGTTCGCGGACATGCCCGAGGACCCCGAGACGTGGCGCGTCGTCGCGCGCGGCCTCGACGGCGAAGCCCGCCGACGCGGCGCCCGCGGCTTCTCTTCAGCCCCCCGGCGCACCCGGCGCGACATCGTCGCGGCGTTCGCCGCCGGTGACCTCACCGCTCACGAGGACTGGGAGGGCGTCAACACGAGCCGCGCGTGGTCGGTGGTCATGCGTGGCGCCTTGTCTGAGTTCTACAGCCATCCATGGGCGTGGAACGAGATCGGGTTCGGCGGTCCGGCCTACCCGCGCGGCTACATGCGGCTTCAGGGCGGCGCCCGCGGCCGGGAGCCCCATGAGGGCCGAGAGGCTTTCGCAGTCGACCCCGTTGCCGACGTTCCCGAGCGGGGACTGCACTGATGCGCGAGAACACTCGAAGACTGGCTAAGGGCTCACGGTTTCCGGCTGAGAATGACTCGCCCTTCCTGCTCGACGTGCACCGGCGCGCCATCCCGGGCCGCTCGCGCATGCGCCGGTTTGCCGACCATGACGAAGTCGACCTGCTGATCGTCGGCGCGGGCGCGGGAGGGTCAGTCCTGGCACAGCGCCTGGCGCGGCGCGGGTGGCGCATCGTGATCCTCGAGTCGGGTCCGTTCTGGGATCCGGACGAGGACTGGGTATCCGACGAGGCCGGCCAGCACAAGCTCTACTGGACGGCTCCGCGCGTGATCGGCGGCGACGATCCGGTCGAGCTCGGTAAGAACAACTCCGGCCACGGCGTCGGCGGCTCGATGATCCACTACGCCGGCTACACGCCGCGATTCCACCCCTCGGATTTCGAGACGCGAACCCTCGACGGAGTGGGCGCCGACTGGCCGATCTCCTACTGGGATCTCAAGCCTCACTACGAGCGGGTGGAGTGCGAGCTGCCGGTGGCCGGCCAGGATTGGCCCTGGGGCGACCCGCACCGCTACCCGCACGCGGCCCACCCCGTTTCCGGGGCGGCGGACCGCGCGCGCCGTGGCATGCAGCATGCGGGCATCGACGTGCGGGTCGGGCCGGTCGGCATCCCGAACGGCACCTTCGGGAATCGCCCCCACTGCATCTATCGCGGCTTCTGCCTGCAGGCTTGCAAGGTCAACGCCAAGGGCTCTCCGCTGGTGACCCACCTCCCCGATGCACTGGAGCACGGCGTCGAAGTGCGCGCGGACAGCCACGCGGTGCGCGTAGAGGTCGATGCCGCGGGACGCTGCGTCGGCGTGACCTACGACCGGGACGGCCGGCTCCGTCTGCAGCGCGCCGCCGCAGTCGCGGTCTGCGGCTACGCCATCGAAACACCGCGGCTGCTGCTGCACTCGACCAGCCCGAGCCATCCCGCCGGCCTCGCCAACGGCAATGACCAGGTCGGGCGATACGTCATGGTCCAGGGCGCCACGCAGATCGCGGCGCGGTTCCCTGAGTCACTGCGCCAGTACAAGGCCCCGCCGCCCGAGATCAGCTCCGAGCAGTTCTACGAGACCGACGAGTCCCGCGGCTTCGCGCGGGGGTTCTCGATCCAGACGGTCGGTCCGCTGCCCATCGCGTGGGCGGAGCACGTCCTCGCAGACGGACACTGGGGTCACGGGCTGCGGGAGTACATGCGCGACTACAACCACTGGACGACACTGGGTCTGCTGTGCGAGTTGCTGCCGCAACCGTGGAACCGCGTGACGCTGGCCGACGAAGTCGACGCCCACGGGATGCCGGTGGCGCGGTTCGACTACACGCAGTGCGACAACGACCGCGCGAACATCGCATACGGCGCAGGGGTCCTCGAACGGATCTGGGCTGCGTCGGAAGCCCAGGACACGCTGCGCGTCGACCGCTACGCCCATCTCGTCGGCGGTTGCCGCATGGGCACGCAGCCGGAGGCGAGCGTCGTGGATCGGGACCATCGGGCATGGGGTATCGACAACCTCTTCATCTGTGACGGCAGCGTGATGCCGACCCAGGGCGCGGCGAACCCCGCGCTCACGATCATGGCGCTCGCCTCACGCCTCGCCGAGCGACTCGGTGACAAGCGGATCGCTCGCTCACACCGAACAACGCGTCGGCTGGCAACGGCCGCGCCGGTCCGATGACCCTCGCTGCAGAGCACCCCACGATCGAGGAGATCATGGTGACCGTCTGCACGGTTCCGACCGACCAGCCCGAGTCCGACGGCACGCTGAGCTGGGACAGCACCACGATCGTGATCGTGGAAGCACGGTCCGGCAGCGTCACCGGCATCGGGTACACCTACGGGCCGGCGGCGGTCGCGCCGCTGATCGAGGGGACGCTCGCAGACGAGGTTCTCGGCCGCCCCGCACTGGGCGTTCCGGCCGCCTGGCTGGCGATGCGCACCGCCGCGCGCAACCTCGGGACGCAAGGCCCGGCGGCGATGGCGATCTCCGCTGTCGACATCGCGCTATGGGATCTCGCGGCGCACCTGCTGGACCTGCCGCTCTCGACATTGCTCGGGCGCTTTCGCGCGCGAGTCCCGGTCTACGGCTCCGGGGGCTTCTGCTCCTATGACGACCAGCGCCTGCGGGACCAGCTCGGTGGTTGGGTGGCGCAGGGAATCGGTCGGGTGAAGATGAAGGTCGGCCGTGATCCCGACCGTGACCGTGAGCGCCTGCGCGCTGCACGTGACGCGATCGGTGCGCACACCGATCTTTTCGTCGACGCGAACGGCGCGTTCGGTCGAGATGACGCGCTTGCGTGGGCGGAGGTCTACGCGCGCGACTTCGGAGTGAGCTACTTCGAGGAACCCGTCTCGTCCGACGACCTCCAAGGTCTCTCGCTTTTGCGGGATCGCGCCCCGGCCGGCCTTGCGATCGCCGCCGGCGAATATGGATGGGATCTTCCCTATTTCCGCGCGATGATTCCCAACGTCGGCATCCAACAGGCTGACGTGACCAGATGCGGGGGCGTCACGGGACTGCTGCAGGTCGGCGCACTGTGCCAGGCCTTCCAGGTCCCGTTCTCGGCGCACTGCGCGCCCGCGATCAGCGCTCATGTCTGCACCGCCATCGAGCCGCTCCTGCACCTCGAGTATTTCCACGACCATGTCCGGATCGAGTCGCTGCTGTTCGAGGGCGCGCTCACCCCCGACGGCGGGTTCCTCGAACCGGATCTGCGCCGCGCGGGCCTCGGGCTGCGGATGCGACCCGACGCGATCGCGGCCTACGCCGAGTCCGCAGGCATCACATCGGCTCCTTGATGCCGCGCCGGATGAGCCACACATTGACCGGGTAGGCGGTCGCGAACCCGAGCACCATCCCGACCTGCATGAGCAGCCAGTAGGCGGCGTGCGCGGGCGTGAGATGAGGATCCCGGAAGAGGACGAGCTGCATGAACGCCATCCAGCCGAAGAGCCCGATCTCGAAGGCGGTGAGCGAGAGCGTGTCGGCCTTCAGCGCCGCGACCAGGCCATCGCGTGGCCCCAGACCGCGCATCGGCGCAATCGCCAGGTACTGGAAGGCGATGCCGAGAACGAAGGCCAGCGTGAAGTCGACGAGATACTCGGCGGGGAGCGCCAGACCCAGGAGCTCCCATCCGACGACGAGGACCAGCCATGCGCCGATGATGTCGCCGAGGGTGCAGCCGGCCCCGCAGTGGCTCACCCCGATGGCGACGGAGACCGGCTCGCCGTAGTCCGGCTCGCGCCCCGACTCGGCTTGGAACCTCGGGCTGTTGACGACGCCCCAACGACGATAGGCAAGCCAGGTGAGCGGCCCGAAGTAGAGCGCCGTGACTGGCCAGACCACGTCCATCACGGCCATCCTCTGTCGGTGGCCCCGGCCGAAGATGTCGTAGACGATCGCCCCGCTCGTGGCGAATGCCAGCGCCAGTGAGGCCCAGGCGACGACGGTCAGCCAGGTCGGCGGCACGTGCCCCGTTCAGTCCAGGTCGCGCAGTGCAAGCGCGGCGCTGATGAGCGAGAGATGGCTGAGGGCCTGCGGCGTGTTGCCGAGATGATCGCCCGTCGTCGGGTCGATCTCCTCTGACAAGAGGCCGACCTCGTTGCGTGTCGCGAGCATGGCTTCGAAGACCTCGTGGGCCTCGTCGAGACGACCGCAGCGAGCGAGCGCGTCGACGAGCCAGAAGGAGCACGCCACAAATGCCCCCTCCTTGTCGCGCAGCCTGGTCGCGCGGTAGAGCAGCGGACCTCCGGCCGAGAGCTCCTGTCGAACTGCGTCGATGGTCGAGGACAGGCGGGCCGGCTCGGCGAACCCCATGCGCCCCAGCAGCAGTGTCGAGGCGTCCATCTCCCCGGTTCCGTCGCCGTCGCCGAGATAGCCACGGCGTTCCGGGGACCAGCATGTCCGCTCGACCCATGCGCGTATCTGATCGCGGGTGGCGGCCCAGCGAGCCGGGTTGGAGGCCGGAACCTCACACTGCGAGTGCAGGCGCAGGGCTCGATCGAGCGTGACCCAGACCGCCACCGCGCTGCGCGTATAGCGTCGCAGATCGCTCCCGGTCTCCCAGATCCCCGCATCGGGCCGGCGCCAGATCCTGGAGGCGTGATCGGCGAGCTCCGCGACCCGAATGCCGGTCGTGCGGTCGAGGGCGTTGCCCGCCTCCACGTAGCGCCACACCGTCTCCAGCAGATCCCCCCACGAGCCGAGCTGCAGCTGGACGCCGGCCTGGTTCCCGTCGTTGACGGGAGTGCTTCCTCGCCACCCGGGGACGTCGACGGGGTCGCAGCGCGAGAGTGGCTCGGCGTCCAGCGTGTAGCAGGGGCTGAGCCTCGGATGGGTCTGCCGAGTCGCGTGGAGCACCCAGGCGAGGCTCGTGTGGTCGAGCTGGCGCAGGCCGAGTCCGACCACCGCGTCAAGTGCGAGGCTGGTATCCCGCAGCCAGCAATAGCGGTAGTCCCAGTTGCGGTCGCCGCCGACCTGCTCCGGCAGCGACGTGGTCGGCGCCGCGACGAGCGCTCCGGTCTCCCGATGCAGGCACAGGCCGAGCGCCAGGGCGCTGCGACAGACGGCCTCCCGGTGGGGGCCGGAAAACTCCAGCGGCTCGATCCACTCTCTCCAGAAACGCTCCGTGTCGGCCATGCGGGCGAGCACGTCCTCCCGGCGTGCGAGCAGCAGGGGTGCATCGACGAACCCTCCGAGGGTCAGGACGGCGCAGCTGCCCGGCATGGTGGTGAACGTCGAGGACGCTCCGGAACGCTCGAGTACGGGTTCCCCGGCGTCCCACGCCTGGAGCGTCAGCACCAGGGAGTTCCCGCACTCGGCGATCACCGCGTCCCCGCGGGAGCGCCAGTGCGGCTCGTCGGCATCCCACCCGATCCTCGGCCTCACCGCCCACTCCATCGTCACCGACCCCTCGAGCCCTTCCGCAACTCGGACGAGCTCCGTCCAAGGCGACATCCGGGCGGTGACCGTGAGCGCATCGCGAACGCGAACGGTGCCGTCGGTCGTTCGAAACGTCGTCTCGAGCACGTTGGTGTCCGGGACGTACGAGCGTTTCGAGGTGAACGGCGTGGCGGGCTGCAGAGCGAACTGGCCGCCGCGTGAGGGATTCAGGAGCGCACCGAAGGTCGGCTCATCGTCGAATCGCGGGAGGCAGAGCCAATCGACCGCCCCGTCGCCGGCCACCAGCGCCGCCGTGCGACCGTCCCCGATGGCGCCGTAGGACGCGATCGGGGCGAAGCCGTCGCGGCGAAGGCACGTGACATCCCGCTCAATTTCGGTGTCCATTCGCAGACCGGGATTCCCCGCGGTCAAGCTCGGGTCGCCGTGATGTCATCCGGCAGACCAGCCGCGATCGACCCGGTGGGCGGAGCGGTACCTGTCGGTCATGACCGAAGTCGTCGTCGTCACAGGAGCCACGTCGGGAGTCGGGCGCGCGATCGTCCGCCGATTCGCGAGAGATGGCGCAGCGATCGCCCTGCTCGCACGAGATCGAGAGGGCCTCGAAGCCGCGCGAAAGGAGGTCGAGGAGGCCGGCGGCACGGCGCTCGTCCTCCCCACGGATGTCGCCGATTACGCCGCGGTCGAGGCGGCGGCGCAGTCGACCGAGGAGGCGCTCGGTCCGATCGACATCTGGATCAACGACGCGATGACCACAGTGTTCGCCTGGTTCCAGGACATCGAGCCAGAGGAGTTCGAGCGTGCAACCCGGGTCAGCTACCTCGGCTACGTCTGGGGAACCCGGGCGGCGCTCGCGCGGATGGTGCCCCGCGACCGCGGCACCATCGTCCAGGTCGGATCGGCGATGGCCTATCGCGGGATCCCCCTTCAGTCGCCCTACTGCGGGGCGAAGCAGGCGATCAAGGGCTTCCAGGAGTCGCTGCGGACCGAGCTCCGCGCGAAGGGAAGCAACATTCATCTCACCATGGTGCAGCTGCCGGGCCTCAACACCCCGCAGTTCGAGCACTCGCGCTCGAAGATGCCCAAGGTCCCCATGCCCGTGCCGCCGGCGTATCAGCCGGAGGTCGCCGCCGACGCTGTCCACTTCGCCGCGCACAGCCGGCGGCGAGAAGTGCTGGTCGGGCTCCCGACCCTCTACACCGTGTGGGGAAACAAGCTCGCACCCGGGCTCGTGGAACGGTTCCTCGCCAAGACCGCTGTCGGCAACCAGCAGACCAGCAAGCCCCTGGGCGAGGACGTGCGACCGGGCAATCTCTTCGATCCGCCGACGACGGACCAGGGTGCGCGTGGACCGTTCGACGACCTTGCGCACGACCACAGCGTGCAGCTCGCAGTGACAAAGCACCGCGCCGGTCTCAGCGCCGGCGCCGCAGTCGCGGCCGCGGTCGGGGGTATCGCGCTCGCCAAGGCGGGTCGTAACGGGCACCGCAGGGGGCTCCACCTCGCGCGCTGATTCGCGGGCCGCTCGCGTGGCCCGAAGAACGGCTCAGAGACGTCTTGAGGGCGCGGACCTCCCGCGGACAGCAGCGGGGATCCCGTCGTCCGTGTCCCCTGCGCCGTGTCGCAGCGGGTGGGCGCCCGACCAGCGCAGTTCGCTGCATACGCGCCACGTGATCAGGCCGACGATGGGGGGCGCGCACAGCGCCGCGCACCGGAAGAACCAGACCTGCGATGCATACGGAATCCCGACCTGCACCAGGATCCGATCAGCCGAGCCGGCGACGAAGATGAGCGCCACCCAGGTGAAGAACGCGGCGCCGACGGCGGTGCGCCAGGGCCGGTCTCGCGGCCGGTCGAGCAGGTCGTGACGCAGCCCGGGGTCGCGGGTGAGCCGGCGCTCGATCCACGGCCAGGCGTACAGGGTCCCGAAGACGACCGTGGGGAAGAGGACGCCGCCGAAGAACGGATTCGGGATCAGGGTGTGACCGAAGAGCTGCACCTCGATCGGGGGCATGAGTCTCAGAGCTCCGATCAGCCATCCCAGGTACCAGTCGGGCTGCGCACCATTGGTCCCCAGCCCGGGCTCGTACGGCCCCCACTGCCAGACCGGATTGATCTGCACCAGCCCCCCGAGCAGGATCAGCACCGCCCAGACCGCGCTCAGCAGGCCGACCGAGCGCAGCGCATACCCCGGCCAGAGCGGGGACCCCACGACGTTGCCCTCCTTCCTCCCAGGGCCGGAGAACTGCGAGTGCTTCTGGCGCATGATGATCGCCAGATGCGCGCCGATGAGCAGCGCGAGCACTGCGGGCAGGATGAACACGTGCGCGATGAAGAGTCGGCCCTCGAACGCCGGTGCCCCCGGGAACTCGCCTCCCCACACGAGGAAGGCGAGCTTCGCACCGACCAGGGGAATCGACATGGCCACGCTGTAGGCGATCGCGAGCCCCATGCCGGACAACAGGTCGTCCGGCAGGGAGTAGCCGGCGAAGCCCTCAAGGATCGCGAGCATCAGCATCGTGAGTCCGATGACGTAGTTGATGTCGCGTGGCTTGCGGAAGGCGCCCGTGAAGAAGACGCGCATCAGGTGCACGACGATGGCGGCGACGAAGACCAGCGCGGCCCAGTGGTGGGCCTGGCGCAGCAGCAGCCCGGCCGGGACGTCGAGCGACAGATCGACGGTTGAGGCGTACGCGTGGGAGACCGTGGTGCCCTGAAGCGGTGCGTAGGTGCCGGCGTACTGCGTCAGCGCCGTGCTCGGCTCGAAGAAGAGCGCCAGGTAGGTGCCGCTGGCGATCAGGAAGACGAACGAGTACAGCGCGATCTCCCCGAGCAGGAACGACCAGTGGTCGGGGAACACGTACCGCAGCGTCTTGCGCATGAACCCCGAGGCGCCGAGACGCTCGTCGATCCACTCGAGCGGCGGTGCGACGGGTGCGTTCGCGTCGTCGCCGGCCCGGGGGCCGTCGCGGGTCGTGTCAGCCACGGTCGACGCTCCACCAGGCCGGGCCGATCGAACCGGAGAAGCCACCGCCGGCGACGAGCGCGCGCGTCCCGCTCTCGATCGTGAGCGGCAGCTGCGGCAGCGGCCGGCCTGCCGGGCCAAAGGTGCGCTTCGCCCCGCGAGCCGGGTCGAACGTCGAGTAGTGGCAGGGGCACACGAGCGCGGGCGGAGGCCCTTGCTCGCGGTACAGCGGGGACCGGTAGAGGGCGACCGCGCAGCCTGCGTGCGTACAGATCTTGGAGTAGGCCACGATGCCCTCCGGCGCCCAGCGCGCCGGATCCCGCCCTGCAGGCAGGCGAAGGCGGGCCACGGGGAGACGAACGAGCACGATCGGGGAGCCGAGCTCTCGCGGGTCTGCGCCCTGCGGGTACCCGGTCACCAGCGCGCCGGGGGTGATGTCGTCGGCGGTGAGCGCGCGACCGGCGCTGTCGACCACGCGCCGCCCGCGGTGCCATGGCGTGTCGTCGATGCGGCCTCCGACGGCGGGGCCGAGCGAGGCTGCGGGGACGATCGCCGCCGCGCCGAGCGTTGCGCCAGCGGCGCCCACGGCGCCCAGCAGCAGCCCACGCCGGGACACGCCGTCCGCGCCACGGACCACCTCCTCCTGAACGACTCGTTCACTCGCAGGATCCGACAGGCCCGGGCGCTCCTCGACCGCGGTCTCGTCGACGACGACGGCCTTGCCGGCGACGACCAGCGCCGCCGAAAGGCTCGCGAGCGCCAGGCCGAGCGTCAGCCCGAGCACCTGCGTGTCGTCCCAGACGATGTAGAAGACGACGAAGGCGACCGCCAGGACGGACGTCGCTGCCAGGAGGATGACGACGAGGCGCTCGGCGCCGGGGCGGCCCTGGGGTGAGCGCCGCGAGGGATCCACGTCCGGGCCGTCGGGCGCGACCTGCCGTCCGCCGCGAGGGCCAGACCGGCCCAGATCAGCGCGGCGCGCAGCCTGGTCATCGCGGCGTCCCCTCCCCGATGAGCCGGGCGACGATCAGCAGCGCGACGAGTGCGAGCAGCCACGCGATCATCCCCTCCGGCACCGGCCCGATATGGCCGATGCCCCAGCCACCGGCATCCGACGGGTGCTTCGTCCAGCGCACGTACCGCACGATGTCGTTGAGCGTCTGGTGATCGATCTGCCGGGTGGAGAACGTCGGCATGGCATACGGACCGATGCGGATCGCCTCGGCGATCTGCGTGGGTGTCGCTGCCTGCAGGGCCGGGGCCACCGCCCCGGTGACGATTCCGCCGCGCGCCAGTTGCTGATGGCACCCCGAGCAGTGTTCGGTGAAGGCGCGCATCCCGGCGGCCAGCGACCCGGACGAGGCGTCGACCGCGTGGAATCGGGGGCCCGCCCAGCGAGCCGACATACGCGACGAGTGCGGCTATGCGTGCGCGCGAGTACGCCGGTCTGCCGCGTGCCGGCGGGTCGCCCGGCGCGGGCAGGGGCATGCGCCCCGTCGACAGGTAGAAGTCGGCCGCCAGAGCGCCGACGCCCCACAGACTCGGTCCGCGACCGGGAACGCCCCGCGCGTCCGCACCGTGGCAGGACGCGCATGACGACACGAAGAGCGTGCGTCCGGCGGCGACCTGCGCGGCCGTGGTGGATGGGCCCTGCTGGGACTGTGCCGCACTGGGGGCGGCGAAGTGCCACACGGCCGCCGCGGCGCAGCAGAAGGCGAGGAATGCGCGGGCCCGGGAAGCCATCAGGACCACGCGTCCGCGTAGCGGTCGCGGCGGCGCTGCCGGCGCTCCTCAGCCAGGAGCGACGCCCATCCGACGGCGAACACCAACACGGCGGAGACCAGTGCGCCACCGAGCCACATGATCCGGCCGGCCTCGTGCTGGTCGGCCAGCGCCCCGGGACCGGCATAGGCGGGGTAGCGCACGCGCTCGTCCTGCAGCAGCAGGATGCCGACGAGGCTCATCGCCGGCATGGCGAACAGCAGCGCGAGCATGCGACCGACCCACCCCGCGCGGTGCGGCAGGGGGTCGGCCTCGATGAGCGTCATCCAGAAGAGCAGGGCGCTGGCGAAGTAGAGCCAGTGCTCCAGCACGTGCAGCCCGGCGTGCCGCTCGGCCGCGTCGAAGAACGGCGTCAGGTGCGTGCCGAGCATGACGGCGACGAAGAGGAGCCACGCCGTGAGCGGGTGCGCGACGGCGCGAAAGGCCGGACGCCGAAGCACCGAGGCCAGCCCGCGCCGGATGGGCCTTGGACCGCTGCGCAGCACCGTGCGGACCGGAGCCGACGCGGCAAACAGCGGCGCCGCGACGAGCACGATGAGCCCGTGCTCGACCATGTGCGAGGAGAGGGTCCGGTCGCCGACGAACGCCGAGCCGACGAGCGCTGCGGCACCCGCCGTCGCGGCGAAGACCTGCCGAGCCGTCATCGCCCGCCGCCTTCACGCAGGAGACCGAACACCCCGAACCCGATCGGCAGCAGGGCCATGAGCGCGAGCCACGGACCGACAGCGGCGGCGAGCACGGCGATCGCCAGCCCGACTCCCAGAAGCGCGGCCGGCGGCGACGTCGTCCGCGGCGCGCGCTGCGGGGCCTGGCGCCGCGAGGCGAGCCCGGCGCACCCTGAGCACGCGAGCGCCCCCATGACGGCCACCGCCGGAAGCACGAACGACAGCGTCGAACCGGGGTCGAACAGCACCCAGAGCACGCATCCGAGCGCCAGCAGGATCGTCCCCCACACCAGAAACACGACGGCGGGACGCCTCATGCGCCCCCCTCCCGCAGGTCCAGCAACGGAGCGGGGGTGCGGATGGACGGAAGCGGCCGGTCGAAGTTCGCCCGCGGCGGAGGCGATGTCGTGAGCCACTCCAGCGTGTGGCCGCCCCAGGGATCGCGGCCCGCCGGACGGCGGAGCGTGAGGGAGAGCCAGACGTTGATCAGGAACACCAGAATCGACAGCGCAAGCACGTATGAGCCGATCGTGGCGACCACATTCAGCGTCTGCCAGCCGGTGGAGGCGGGGTAGTCGGCGACGCGGCGCGGCATCCCATCCTGGCCGAGGAAGAACATCGGCAGGAACGTCAGGTTGATGCCCACGAGCGTGAGGCCGAAGTGCAGTCGTCCGAGGCCCTCGCGCAGGAGCGCGCCCGTGACCTTGGGAAACCACAGATAGATGCCGCAGAAGAGCCCGAAGACGCTGCCGCCGAACAGCGTGTAGTGGAAGTGCGCGACGACGAAGTAGGAGTCCGCCGCCTGCGCGTCGAGCGGCGGGGAGCCGACCCAGATGCCCGTCAGCCCGCCGATCAGGAACATCAGCAGGAAGCCCAGCGCGAAGAGCATCGAGGCGGTCAGCCGGATGCGCGCCCGCCACATCGTCGCGATCGAGTCGAAGTACTCGATCCCCGCCGGTACGAGCAGCGCCGTTGACGTCAGCGAGAAGTAGCGGTTGTCCACGGCGCCCGTCGTGAACATGTGATGCCCCCAGACCGACATCGAGAGCGCAGCGAACGCCAGCAGCGACGCGACGAACGGGAGGTAGCCGAAGAACCGGCGGCCGGAGAAGACGGCGATGGCCTCCGCGACCGCTCCGACGAACGGGAAGAAGACGACGTACACCACCGGGTGCCCGAAGAACCAGAACAGATGCTGGTAGCCGAGCGTCCCGGACGCACCATCAAAGACGCCGCCGTGATGACGCTGCCAGACGAGGCCCAGCATCGCGGCCAGGAGCGCCGGAAACGCCGTGACCACCATCAGGCATGAGACGACGATGGTCCACGTGAAGACGGGCAGCCGCAGCATCGTCAGCCCGGGTGCCCGGCGGCGCACGACGGTCGCCAGCAGCGCTGCCGCGATGGCGATCGAGGCGGTCGCCGACAGGATCACTCCGAGGATCCACAGGTCGACGCCGACCCCGGGCGAGTAGGGGACGTCCGACAGCGGCGGGTACGAGTACCAGCCGGCCGCGGCCGCGCCCTGCTGCGTCAGGAATCCTGCCCACATCGCCAGCGCGCCGATGACGATCATCCACCAGGAGGCGAGCACCGTGCGACCCCACTGCATCCCGGTCGCGCCGATCTGGAGCGGGACGAGCCAGACGCCGAGCGAGAGCGCCATCGGCACCGCGAACAGATAGAACATCGAGGAGCCGTGGATCGTGAAGAGCTCGTTGTATCCCTGGCGTGAAACGACCTGCATTCCGGGTGCGAGCAGCTCGGTGCGCATCAGCACCGCCAGCAGGCCGGCAGCGAGAAAGGCCCCGAACGCGGTCACGAACAGGCGCGAGCCCAGGGATTTGTGGTCCGTGCCTGCGAAGGCTTCGATCAGCCCTCCGCGTGGAGGCACGGGCATGATCTCGGCGTGGGTGGACGGCGGCGTGATGACGTCGGTCATGACGGGCGCCTCCTGCCGTCGAGCCATGTCGTGAACGCCTGCGGGCTCAGTGCCCTGACGAAGAACCGCATCGACGAGTGATCCAGCCCACAGAACTCAGAGCATTCCCCTGCGCCGGCCCACCCGCCGCTCCCGGGAAATCGGATGTCGAATTCCGCCACGGTGCCGGGCGTCGCGTCACGCTTGAACCGCAGGTCGGGAATCCAGAACGCGTGCACGACGTCCAGCGAGGTCAGCGTGAAGCGCACCGGTCGTCCCGCCGGAACCACGAGCGTCGGCACGTCGCGCCCGTTGCCCTCCGTCACGCCACCGGGATATTCGAAGCGCCAGCTCCACTGTGCGGCGATCACGTGGATGGTCAGATCGGGCCGTGGCCCGACGCGGGATTCGCCGGCGTCGGTTCGCAACGTGACGGTCACGAGGACCGCCGCGATGCCGATCAGGGCAAGCGCGTAGACGCCTTCGAGCTTTGGCGCGCTCGCGGCAGGTCGCTCGTGGCCGCCCCTGCGGCCTCGCAGAACGACGAAGAGCAGCAGCGCCGCGACGATGACGAAGACCGCCGCGGCGATCGGAAGGTAGATGCCCGCGACGTGGTCGTATCCAGCGCGGGAGCCGGTCATCGCGCGCCCAGCAGCGGTTGGCGGCGAAGCTGCGGCGGTCCCCGTCACGACGATCTCCACAGCGCACCCGAATACCCCGGTATCCGGCGTACGAATCATCACCCGTGCGGCAGTGTCCGCCGCCTGACCAGGCCGTGGTCGGACTCTCGGCTGCCTGGGTTTGGACGTGGCCTCAGTCGCCGGCCGCTCCGCGCCCGGCGGCTGTCAGCCAGCTGACGGCTCGGCATCCCCGGCGGCGGGAGGCGGGCACGCGGAGCGCCATGATCGGCTCAGTCTCGTCGTCGCAGCTTTCGCAGCAGCCAGAGGGGGGCGGCGGCGAGGAGAAACCGTCTCTCCCCCCGGCGCGGCTCCTCGTCGAACGCACTGGCGAAGTGTCGAGCCGTCGCCGCGTCGGGATATGTCTTTCTGCCACCGACGACTCCGCAGCGCGCGCATTCCCATCGGAGGACCGCGTCGTCTGCACTGAAGCGCCAGCGGTGCCCGACGACGCGGCATCGCAGCGGCTGAGCGATCTGGTCTGCGATGTCAATCCCCCCGCGAGGGTACGGCCGGTCGGCACCCCGAGCGTGACCATGGAGGACCCACGATGAGCAGCGTCGAGACGAAGACCATCGAGACGCAGATTCCGGCCAGGCTCGACCGGCTGCCGTGGGCCAAGTTCCACTGGATGGTGATCATCGGGCTCGGGACGGTTTGGATCCTGGACGGGCTCGAGGTCACGATGGTCGGCTCGGTGGCCTCAAGGCTTACGGAAAAGGGCAGTGGCATTCCGATCAGCACGAGTCAGATCGGTACCGCGGCCGCATTCTACGTCGCGGGCGCGTGCCTGGGGGCGCTGTTCTTCGGGCAACTCACGGATCGCTTCGGCCGAAAGAAGCTGTTCGTCCTGACGCTGGCGCTCTACATCACCGCGACCACGGCCACGGCCTTTGCCTGGACCCCGTGGTACTTCTTCGCGTGCCGGTTCTTCACCGGCGCGGGCATCGGCGGCGAGTACGCGGCGATCAATTCGGCGATCGACGAACTGATCCCGGCACGTGTCCGGGGGCGGGTCGACCTCATCATCAACGGGTCCTACTGGATCGGCTCGGCGGCGGGGGCGGCTGCAGCCCTCCTGCTGCTCGACACGAGCATCTTCGCTGAGGACTTCGGCTGGCGCCTGGCGTTCGGTATCGGGGCCGTGCTCGGACTGTCGATCATGCTGGTTCGCCGGCACGTACCGGAGAGCCCGCGCTGGCTCTTCATCCACGGGAGGGAGGAAGAGGCCGAGCGGATCGTCGGCTCGATCGAGCAGGCGGTCGAGGAGGAGACGGACGAGCCGCTTGAGGAGCCCGAAGACACGCTCGAAGTGCGCCAGCGCGAGCGAATCCCCTTCCGAGAGATCGCGAAGACCGCCTTCAAGGTGTATCCGCGTCGCGCTTGGCTCGGGCTGGCGCTGTTCGTCGGGCAGGCATTCATCTACAACGGCGTGACGTTCAACCTCGGCACGCTGATCACCACCTTCTTCGACGTCAGTTCTTCGGCCGTTCCGATCTTCATCGTCATCTTCGCGCTCGCGAACTTCCTGGGCCCGGTGACGCTCGGCAGGCTCTTTGACACCGTGGGACGTAAGCCGATGATCACCGGGTGCTACCTCGGCTCCGCACTCGTCGCCACGGTCATGGGCGTCGTCTTCCTCGGGGGAGGCTTGAACAAATGGACGTTCGAGGCCTTCATCGTGGCCACGTTCTTCCTCGCGTCTGCCGGCGCGAGTGCCGCCTACCTCACGGTCAGCGAGATCTTCCCGATGGAGACCCGCGCGCTTGCGATCGCCTTCTTCTACGCGGTCGGAACCGCGGTCGGCGGTATCACCGGCCCGTTGCTCTTCGCTGACCTGATCGGCTCCGGCGAGCGCGGCCAGGTCGCCATCGCCTTCTTCATCGGCGCTGCAGTCATGTCTCTCGGCGGGATCAGCGAGCTGCTGCTGGGGGTGCGCGCCGAGCAGGAGAGCCTCGAAGACGTCGCCAAGCCTCTGACCGCCGAGGACGCCGAAGGCTCTGACGACCCGGGGGCAGCAGCCGGGAGCAAGGATGAGGACGACGAAGACGACGAGCGGAGCGCGGACTTCAGCGCCGCTCACGCGGCGATTCTCGAGCTTCGAAGGGACGCCATGGAGATGGCCGCCAGCGGTCAACAACACCGCGCCCGACTGCACGAACTGCGGGCCGAACGCGGGCGTGACTCTTCGGAAGATGAGCGCATCGAGGAACTCCTGGCCCGAGCCGACGAGATGCGAGCCCGGGCGATGACCGAGCGCGCCGATGGGCTGGAGGCCGTTCTTGAGGCCGACGACGCGGAGAAGGACGAGGCACGTGAGCGATGCCGCGCCGCAAGCGAGCGCGCGGAGGCACTCGAAGAGGGAGCGCGCGCGATCGTCTCGGACAGCGATGTCGAGGAGCAGCTTCACCACCACCTCGCCGAAGCGGCGACCGAGCGCGCCCGGGCCGCCGATGCCCGCATCGCTGCCGCTGCTCGTCGCCGTGACTCCGCAGAACTCGACGAGGCCGCTCGAGCCGAGCAGGACCGACAGCAGAGCCGGAGCTCGCTCGACGAGCAACGGCGGGCGAAGGAAGATGCCGACCGGCGAATCCGAGAACGTCTGGCTCAGCGCCGCGACCGTGACCGACGGGGAATCCGTCGCTATCGGCCAGGGCCCGGCTCCGGCCGTTATGGGCGAGGAATGCTGAGTACGCCCAGCAGCGGTGACAGATGGCGGCAGGAGCAACTCGGCCAGGAGCGCGAGCTTGAGCGGGAGGTCGACATCATCGCCCGCGCACTGCAAGACCACGGCACCGTGAGCCGCCACGAGCTTGAACGCCTCGTCGGAGCCCGGTTCTGGGGTCCTGGGCGATTCCGCGCCGCGCTGCGTGAGGCGCTCGAGGAGGGTCGTGCCCAACGTCGTTCACACTCGAGCTTCGCGCCGGCGAAGCCCGCGGAAGGACAGCGCAGTCGGCGATCAACGGGAACGCGACAGTAGATGATGTGGGGAGGATGAACTCGAACACTCGGCGGGTCGTAACCTCCGACGTGAGCGTCACCGCGTCACGACCCATCGCACCGGCTGCCGCCGGCTGGACCGCCGCCGTCGCCGCCATCGCCGTACTCGGCGGCCTCGCCACCGACACGACGAGCGAGTGGTACGAAGGTCTCGAGCGACCAGCTTGGCAGCCGCCAGGGTCCGTCTTCGGCCCGGTCTGGACGGTGCTCTACGTGCTCCTCGCGATCTCCGCCGCGCTCGCCTGGCGCGACGTCCGCGGCCCACGGCGGCGACTGGTCCTTGGGCTCTACGCCGCCAACCTCGCGATGAACCTCGGCTGGACGGTCATCTTCTTCCGGCTCCACGCGCCGTGGGCTGCGCTCGCCGACATCGTCGGGTTGCTCGCGAGCATCGTCGCGCTGTTCGTGCTCGTCCGCCGCCACAACGCCGCAGCCGCCGACGCGCTGGTCCCATACGCCGCCTGGGTGACGTTCGCGACGGCGCTGACGACGGCGATCGCCGCACGGAACTAGTCCCCGAGCCTTGCAGGCGGACAGCCGTCGTCGCCACCGGCCCGCGGAGAGCGCCGCTCAGGGACTACAGCCCACGGAGGTCGTCCGGGAGGCCTAGGCGCGTGAGCTCGGCTCCGGCGAGTTCGTCAGTGGACTTCTCGAGCAGGTCGCCATTCGATGCGAGGAGTTCCTGGTAGGACGAGTTCAGCAGCGCGCGCTCGGCCAGGAGATGCCGGAGCTGCCGCTCGCCGCCGCGCGCGGCAGCGAGGGCGCCCAAGGCGCGGCGTTCACGACGGAACGCAATGCGCGCCGGCACGTAGAAGACAAGCAGCGGCACCGTCGGGATCACCGCCAGACAGAGGCCCAGCATCCACGAAAGTCGGTGAACGCTCTGCCGGCTCCGCTTGCCGCTGGCAACGGTGCTGCGTCCGGCCGTCTGGATGTCGCGCGCGGTTCGCGTCAGCTTGTCCCCGACGATTGGTACGCCTTGCAGCGTCTCAAGGGCCTGTCCGGTTTCGGTCACAGCCACGCCGACACGCGTCGCGGTCCCGCTCAGCTGTCTGAGGCCGCGAACCTCTGCGGATACCGCGAGCGCGAGGGCAATCCAGATCGCGGTCCACAGGGCCACGAGGACGTCGAGCACGCGCAGCGCCCGCCCACTTGGAAGGAGGTAGCGCAGTTCAGTCATGTCCTTGGCGTGCCCGCCGGCTGGTTCCGTCGAACCCGATCGTCTTTCTCCTGACGATTTCGCGCGAACAATTTGGGTATTCGCCTCCCATGCGCCCGCCCGCCGTCCTCGCTCTTCCGGTCGTCCTCCCCCAAGCTCGCCCAACGCGAACACCACAGCCGGGGCATCCTCAGGAAGTGCCCACCCGATCTCGCCTGAGGCGCATCGGCTTCTCGGCGATGCGGAGATGCTCGCTGCCGACGTGTCAGCGGACGGCAAAGAGCTATGCGGCCAGGACGATCGCGCGACCGGAGGCGCGGCACCACGCCGGGCTGCTCGCCGAACGGGCCTCGCCGCTCGTCGACAGGGCGCGACACCTACCCGTCACCGACCGTGCGCGCTCACAGCTGCTGGGAGAGTCTCTTCGGCGCCTGTTCACTGGGTGATCCGGGCGTTCAGGTGCTCGACCCCGACGATGTGAACGGGCACTTCCGTCACCTGCTCACCCGTCACCTGCCTTACGGCCTGTGGCCGTCTCGCCGGTTCGCGGGCACGCCCGGCGGTGATGTCAGCCAGCGCGAGTTCCTCTCAAGGGGTTTGATGAAGCTGCCGCTCGTCGTCGGTCAGATCGGCTTGTCGCGGATGCTCCGGCTCGCTGGGTCGGCCCACCCGGGACTGAACGGTACGCACCGATGATGCGGGCCGCGCGCGCGCTGTGCCGCGGTCGCTTCCTGGTGCTCGCCGCCTGGCTGGCAGCTGGCGTTGTGTGCGCTGTTTCGCTGCCGACGATCGACCAGGCGAGGTCTGGTGCGGTCGGTGGCCTGTATCCGAAGGACGCCGGCGCCATCAAAGCCGAGATCACGTCAAAGACGCAGTTCGGCTTCCCGCTGCTGTCGCGGACACTGGTGGTGCAGCGAGACCCGGGCGGCCTCTCAGCCGCGCGCCAGGCACGAATCATCGAGCGCGCAGCGGATCTCACGCGTCACCGCATCCCTGGTTTCGGCGAGATCGCCGCGGCACTCCCCGTGACCAACGCGCTTGGAGCCTCGCCGTTCGCGCGGGAACGCTCGACCACGGCTGTCACGTACCTGTTCTTCGATCCGGGCGTCCGGCTCGACCGTCGCGTCGATCTGGCCCACGACCTGGTCCGCGACCAGATTGGCCCGGGAGCCACCGGCACGGTTACCGGCGTCACGGGCCAGTCAGCCGCGGTCGGCGAGCAGTCGCGGGTCATCGTCGACCGATTGCCGATCATCGAGCTGGCGACGTTCGTGCTGGTTGCGCTGGCCGTGGGAGTGCGGTTCCGGGCGCTCGGCGCTCCTGCGCTGACGCTCGGCGCTGTTGCCGTGGCCTATGTCGTATCCAGTCGCGTCGTGGCAGGCGTCGGCCAGCACTTCGGGGTTGCCGTGCCTCAGGAGGTTGAGCCGGTCATCGTCGTCCTGCTGTTCGGGATCGTCACCGACTATTCGATCTTCTACCTCTCGAGGTTCCGAGCGCTGCTCGCCGACGGCGTCGGGCAGCGCGAGGCGGCGGTTCAGGCGACCGCCCAGCTGACCCCGATCATCGCCACTGCGGGTATCGCCGTTGTCGCGGCGACCGGGACACTGCTCGCCGCGCGTCTGGAGTTCCTACGCGTTTTCGGGCCGGGGCTGGCGTTCGCCGTGCTCATCGGGCTCCTTGTGTCGCTGACGCTCGTACCGGCGTGCCTGGCGATCTTCGGCCGGGCTCTGTACTGGCCGCGACTCCCGCGCGCCGAACTGTCGGCCGAGGAGTCGGCCACCGGGGGGCAGGGCCGGCCCCGCCGCTCCCGAGCAGTCCGGCTTGCGTGCGGTCACCCCTGGTGGGCGGTGGGGATCTGCGTCGCGCTGCTCGCGGCCGCCGCCAGCGGACTGGGCACCCTGCAGCTCGCGAACCCCATCGTCCGCGGGCTCCCGGAGGACAGCGAGCCGCGCGTCGCCTACGAGGCCGCTGCCAAGGGCTTCGCTCCAGGGGTCCTTTCCCCGACGGTGATCGTCGTCTCCAGCCCCGGCATCACACGGCGGCGCGGTGCGCTCGCTCGTCTGCAGCGGGCGATCGGCGCCCAGCGCGGAGTAGCACTCGTACTCGGGCCGACCGAGCAGCCGGTGCCAGGCGTTCGGCTCGGCGCGACGCTTGCGCGCGACCGCAATGCGGCGCGCTACTTCATCGTCCTGCGCGACGACCCGCTGGGAGCGCGAGCGATTGCCGACCTGCGGCGAATCGAAGACCGCATGCCCGTGATGCTTGAAGCGTCCGGCCTACCGCGGGCCGAGGCGTCCTTCGCGGGGGACACGGCGCTCTCCGCCGAGACCATCGACAAGACCTTGGCCGACCTCGGACGCATCGCGCCGCTGACCCTGCTGGCGCTCTTCCTCGTCCTCGCGGTCTACTTACGGGCGATCGTCGCGCCGCTGTTTCTCATCGCCGCCAGCGTCCTCGGGTTCTGCGCCGCGCTGGGTCTGGGCGCTTATGTCTTCGGTGAGCTGACCTACTTCGTCCCGTTTGCCGCGGCAGCGCTGCTTGTCTCGCTCGGCTCGGACTACAACGTGTTCCTCATCGGCCGGATCTGGCAGGAACGGAGCGTCCGGCCCCTGAAGGAGGCGGTGCCGACCGCGGCGTCGCGCGCCGCCAAGGCCATCACCTTGGCCGGCGTCGTCCTTGCGGGGTCGTTCGCGTTGATCGGGATCGTGCCGCTGCGATCATTCGCCGAATTGGCCCTGATCATGACCTTCGGGCTCTTGATCGATGCGCTCGTCATCAGGACCGTGCTCGTCCCTGCCCTGCTGATGCTTGTGGGCGAGACGAGTGGCTGGCCCGGCCGCCATCTCGCTCCTCGTCCATCGCCGTCACAGCCGCGGTGACTGGCGGCAGGTGCTTCGCGTTCGTGACCAGCCCACGACACGGACGTTAGGCCGCTGACCATCTCGCTCCAGGCCGAGCAGCACGTGGGCAGACGAAGGGCATCAGGCCCAGCGATCAACCAATCCCTTCTCCGAGCGAAGGAGTTTTCCAGTGACCACGTCCGATCTCCCCCCGATGGACCCCAGAAGCGATGAGGCGTCGGAGCACCAACTCGCGCTGGCGCGCGATCAGGGCAGGGCGTACGGCAGCGCCCTTGAGCACATGACCGCCGACATCGCAATCGACGGCGGGGAGCAGCGCGCCGGCGACTACCTGATCGGCTTCGCCGTGGAGAAGGCCGAAGGCCTGTACATGTGGGAGGACGACGAGCTCGTCTGGCACGAGCCCGAGGAGGAGAACCTGCACGTCGAAGTCGCCGTGCGTGACGCGGCAGACGGGCGGTTCGTGCCGGGCGTCGAGGTGCGCGCGACGCTGCTCGACTCACGGGGCGACGACCTCGGCACGTCCGTGCTCCCGCTCCTGTGGCATCCCATGATGTACCACTACGGCAGCAACTGGAACGTGCCCGGT
Source organism: uncultured Actinomycetes bacterium (assembly GCA_963805615.1). Lineage (GTDB taxonomy): Bacteria > Actinomycetota > Thermoleophilia > Solirubrobacterales > Solirubrobacteraceae > F1-60-MAGs163. The sequence continues at coordinate 616,023 of CAWDUW010000001.1, forward strand.
GACGGCCGCTACACGCTGCGCGTGCACGTCGAACCACCTGGCTTCGCGCGCCACGACGACATCAACGGTCGCCGGTTCTGCGACTCGGCAGATGTCGAGTTCCGGGATGTGGCGGTCCAGGCCGGACATGGCTGACATCGGCTCCCATCGCGAACAGCGCCTCATGGCGGGGAGCCGGCGATCCGGATGCTGCATTGGCTGACGGAGCAGGTCTCGGGGTCGCCGTTGAGCTACCTCATCGTCTTGCTCAGCGCGGGCGGCGACGTCCTTTTCCCGGTGATTCCCTCGGAGACCGTGGTGATCACTGCGGGGATCGTGTCGGCGCACGGGCGGCTGCTGCTGCCGCTCGTGATCGGCGCGGCCATCCTCGGGGCCCTGGTCGGCGACAACCTTGTCTACCTCGGCGGCGCGAAGCTCGGCGAGCCGCTGACCCGGCGGCTGTTCCGCGGCGAGCAGGCCACGGGTCGACTGGAGTGGGCCCAGCGGGCGCTTCGGGGGCACGGGTCAGTCGTCATCGTCGTTGGACGCTTCATCCCCGGAGGCCGGACGGCGAGCACGTTCGCCGCCGGCACGCTCGGCCTGCCGTGGCGGCGGTTCATCCTGGCTGACGTGGTTGCCGCGACGCTGTGGGCTCTGTACGCAACGTCGCTGGGGTACTTCGGTGGCCAGGCGTTTCGCGACAGCGTGTGGCTCCCGCTCGGGGCGGCGCTGGCCGTCGCCGGCGTGGCGACCGGGCTGATCGAACTCTGGCGCCGGCGACAGCGGCGCCGCGGTCGCGATCTGCTCGGGGACCGGGTCGAAGGGGACGGCGGGTCATCGCGACAAAGACCCGTGCAGTCATCGCGCTGAATCGCCGTCAGGGCTACACGTCGACATCTTCACGTTGCGCGAGGGCGGCAAGCCGGAGCAGCGGGACGATGCTCAAGAGGACGGCGGCGGCGCAAACGCCCCAGGTCGCCTGGTAGCCGTGTGTCGCCGAGAAGAGGCCGGATGAGAGCTGGATCGCGGCGCCGGCCAGCAGCGGCCCGACCGCAGTCCCGACCCCTCGGCTGAAGCTGTAGAACCCCGTCAGCGCGCCGTGCTCCTCGTCCCCCATCAGCGGGATCAGCAGAGCGTACGGCAGCGTCATCACGAACCCTCCTCCGAGCGCGATCACCGGAACGGCGGTAAGGATCGCCGGGCGGCTGGTCGTCAGAAATGGAACGAGAAGCCCCAGCCCGTACACCGGTAGCGCCCACGTCATAACGCGCGCCTTGCCGTAGCGGTCGGCGAGGGTTCCTGCGACCGGGGAGACGACCAACAGCAGAAGCGCGACGCCGCCGATGACCAGCGATCCGGTCGCGATCGAGAAGCCGAGCCCGAGAGTGACGTACAGGACGACGAACGTCTTCAGTGCGCCGAGCGACAGCTCCCACAGCGCGTTGGCGTACAGGTACGCCCGCAGGTCCGGCCTGGCGCGGACCTCGCGCCAGAGGTCGCGCGCGGTGTCGCGGAACCCACAGGCTTCCGAGCGCCGCCCGCGCTCCTCGCCGCGACGCGCTGCCGCGACCACGAACGCGCCGATGCCCAGCCCGCTGACCACCGCGGCCGCGACGAACGGCAGCGCTGCCCCCTCCGCCAAGAGGAGACCGCCGCCGACGAGTGCCAGGAACGTGCCGATCCCACGCGAGAGCGCCTGCGTGCTCTGCGCCCGTCCGGCGATCGCTTCCGGAACGAGGTCGGGATAGAGCGCCCGGTAAGGCTCGTAGCAGATGAAGTACGCGGTGAAGAACGCGAGAAGCAGCAGCGCAGACGCCCCGAGACCCTGGACGACGCCGAGCAGCAGAAGGCTCAGCGCGAGCACAGGGGCGCCCGCCACCAGGAAGGGCAGCCGGCCACCCAGCGGAGACTGCACCCGGTCTGACCAGGTACCCGCGACCAGCGGAACGACGAGGGCCACCAGTCCCTCCGTGCCGATGAGCAAGCCGATCATGATCGTCGACGCGCGGCCGGTCTGGAGGTGGACAGGCAGGTACGTCGTGACGACCGTAGTCGCGAGGGCCAGGACGAGGCTCGGCAGACCGAGCAGCACAAGCAGGCGCCGCTCGCGCCGGCCGATCGAGCCCTGCTCATGCTGTTGCGCAGCAGCGCTCATCCGGGCGACCCCGGAACACCGGCGCCCCGGCGTTCTTCGTGTTCAGACGGTGAGGCATGGATCAGGGGCTGCCCGGGACGTCCGAGATCAGCGGAAGAGGTGTCGCGCGGATGACGCAGTGGTTCGCCGCCGAGCAGTCGTCCCCCGTCAGTCGCACGCGGGCATCCACCGGTCTCCCGGCATGGTCTCCGGCATGACACCGGTGACGACCAGTTGCCGACAACCGGGTACCCGCGGCGCGGACACCGATGAAGGAGACGATCGGAATGGCTGAGTACCCGGGCTCGACCACGAGGGCCGACGAGACACGGGGCGACGAAAGCGGAGGCTCGGGCGACCGTCGCACCGTCCTGATCGCACTGGGGGCCAACGCGCTGATTGCGGTCGTGAAGCTCGCCGGCGGTCTGGTGAGCGGGTCCACCGCGCTGCTGGCGGAGGCAGCCCACTCGCTGGCGGACACGACGAACCAGTCGTTCCTCCTGGCGTCAATCGCTCTGGCTGAGCGGGGACCAAGCACCGCGCGCCCCTTCGGTAACGGGCAGCACCGCTTCCTCTGGACGCTGGTCGCGGCGGTCGGCATGTTCATCGCCGGTGCCGTCTTCGCCCTGGGCTACGGACTCGTCGAGCTGTTCCGTGGGAACGAGCCCAGCGGCGGCTTCGCCGTCGCGTGGCTCACGTTGGCGATCGCCGCGCTGGCCGAGGGGACGTCATGGGCACGGGCAACGCGACAGACCCGTGCGGAGGCCCGCAAGGCGCAGCGCCCCTTCCTGCGGTTCGTTCGCGAATCCCGCGACCCGACGGTCAAGATGGTGCTGTTCGAGGACACCGCGGCGCTGGTCGGCATAGCGCTGGCCGCCGTCGGCATCGGCTTGCATCAGCTGACCGGACGAGGCGCGTGGGACCCCGTCGCCTCGATCTTGATCGGACTGATGTTGATCGGCGTCGGAGGCTGGATGGCGCGCGCGGCCGGGACTCTGCTCATCGGCGCGCCGGCACTGCCTGACGAGCGCAAGGCGATCGAACGGGTCATCCAGGACCATCCTGACGTCGCCCGCGTGCAGCAGCTTCTCACCATGGTGCTCGGGCCGCATGCGATCCTCGTCGCCGCGCGGCTCGACTTCGACGACCGTGTCAACGCCGCAGACGTCGAGCACGCCTCAACCGCGATCGATTTGGCCGTTCGCGACGCCGTGCCCGACGTGGCCGAGGTCTTCCTCGATGCGACGCCCGCCCGAAACTGACGATGTCGTCGGTCTGGGTCAACGCTGGCCCACCCAACGGCCCCAGATCTCGAGCGACGGAGCCCTGACCTCCTTGATCGGCCTGCACTTTGGCGGATCGACGGCACCGCAGCGGTGTGACGGCAACCCGGCCAGCCGAGCGGACGGCCGCGAGCGTGGCGCCTCGATCATCTTGGTGTAGGGCACGACGTGGTCGGGTCCGTATCGGCGGCCGAAGACCAGACGTCCGCGCCAGATGCTCGGCGCGATCTCGTCGTGCCCCCGAGTGTTGGCGTTGCTCACGGTCCGGGGCAGATCGCCGACGTCGAAGCCGATGACGAACAGGTCGCAGGAGCCTGAACAGCGCGAATAAACGGCCGACGTGCGCCCGGAGCTGTCAGGACCGACATCGGCGTCGAAGGACGTGGACTGGGTCGGAACCGCAAGGTCGCGGCCGTGCCCCGCACGCCAGATCGCCAGGTGGTACGCCGCGCCGTCCCAGCGACTGTAAAGCAGCCATCCGCCGTCCTGGCGGACGGGCGTGGCGCGCTGCAGATCGAGGAGCGGCGTATCGGTCGGCGCGGCGACAGCGGCAGGCGCCGCCGCGAGGAGCGCCCCGAGGATCATCGAGAGACAAGAGCGTCGCATCCCCGACCTGCTGCCCAGATGCTGTGTGGCGGGCGGCCCCTGAGGTCATCCGTCTGACGGCCATCCCCGACACGATGCAACCGTCGGCGGGAGGGGGTTTTGCCGGTTCGGACCGCGGGCATCCGGCCTGTATGAGTTCCGCCGCCTCGCCCAGGCCGCGCAGCCGAACGGACCGGCCTCCTGACGGACCGCTCGATCTGCGCAAGTCGTCATACCGAGCCATCGCCGGACGCATCTGGGGCGAGGGGCGCGCCGACCATCTCACGGACTGGGCGGCGGCGCTGACGTACTACGGCGTTCTGTCGATCTTTCCCGCCCTGCTCGCCCTTGTGTCGATCCTTGGAATCATCGGCGAGTCGGCGACCCAGCCGCTCATCGACAACCTGACTGCGGTCGCGCCCGGACCGGCGAAGGACATCGTCACGAGCGCGCTCCGCAGCCTCCAGCACAGCGGAGGAACGGCCGGCGTGCTGTTCGTCGCGGGTCTGCTGGGCGCGCTGTGGTCCGCGTCCGGCTATGTCTCGGCGTTCATGCGCGCGTCAAACACCGTCTATGACGTCGCGGAGGGGCGGCCGATCTGGAAGACGCTGCCCCTCCGGCTGGGGATCACGATCGTGACACTCGTGCTCCTGGCGATCAGCGCCATCGCCGTCGCCGTGACGGGTCCGCTCGCCCGGCAGATCGGTGGGCTGGTGGGCCTCGGCTCGACCGCCGTCACGGCTTGGGACATCGCGAAATGGCCCGTTCTGGTCCTGATCGTGAGCTTCCTCTTCGCGCTCCTCTACTGGGCGTCGCCGAACGTCGAGCATCCGCGCCCCCGCTGGGTCACGCCGGGTGGGCTGATCGCGGTGGTCCTGTGGCTCGTCGGCTCCGCCCTGTTCTCGCTGTACGTGTCGAACTTCGGGTCCTACAACAAGATCTACGGGGCGCTCGGCGGGGTGATCGTGTTCCTCGTCTGGCTGTGGCTCTCGAACCTGGTCCTGCTGCTCGGCGCCGAGATCAACGCCGAACTGGAGCGAGAGCGGCAGATCGAGCAGGGTCATCCCGCCGCACGCGAACCGTTCCTGCCCCCGCGCGACACACGGAAGCTCGATCAATGAACGTCTGTGCCGCGGTCGAGCTGTTCTTCGCAACGGTCCACGACAATTTCTGAGGGCGGCCGAGCGGTGCGTCTCGGCTGCCGACGGAACCTCGATGCGGGCCGGATGGTCGAACCGCGCTCAGGGGCATTTCGGCCCGAGATCCAGGCGCTACGCGCGCTCGCGGTCACGCTGGTCGTCGTTTTTCACCTCTTCCCTCGCGTGTTGCCGGGGGGCTATGTCGGGGTCGATGTCTTCTTCGTCATCTCGGGCTTCCTGATAACCGGCCAGCTCGGTCGTGAGCTCGAGCGGACCGGGAGGATCAGACTGGGCAGGTTCTGGGCCCGCCGCGCGCGGCGCCTGCTCCCCGCGTCGTTCGCGGTGCTGGTCGCCTGCGCGATCGCCACGCTCGCGCTCGTCCCGATGATCGAGTGGAGACAGTTCCTCGGCGAGATCCGGGCGAGTGCGCTGTACGTGGAGAACTGGCACCTTGCCGCCGCCGCCGTGGACTACCAGTCGTCGGACGCACCTCCCTCGCCGGTGAAGCACTACTGGTCGCTCTCGGCGGAGGAGCAGTTCTACGTCGTTTGGCCGCTCCTGATGATCGTTGCGGCACTGCTCGCCCGGCGGTTGCGGAGCACCCGTCTGCGCGCGCCCGTGGCGTGGACACTCGCCCTCGCCGCTGCTCTGAGTCTCGGCGCCGCGCTCGTGCTTGTGGCGGCCACGCCCACATCGGCCTACTACCTCAGCGTCACGCGCGCGTGGGAGTTTGCCGCGGGAGGCCTGCTGGCGCTTGCGGGCGACCGGCTCCAGATCGCGAGCGGCGGCCGCGCCGCGCTGTCCTGGGCCGGGCTCGCGGCCATCGGCGGGGCGGCCGTCGCCTACGGTCCCGGGACGCGCATCCCGGGGTGGCCGGCGCTCGTTCCGGTCCTTGGAGCGGTCGCGGTCATCGCCGCCGGCCTGCCACGCGGCCGCCTCTCGTCCAGGTCACTGCTGGTGCCTGCACCGGTGCAGTTTCTGGGCGATGTCTCCTACTCGGCGTACCTCTGGCACTGGCCGCTCATCGTATTCGCGCCATACGCCCTGTCCGCCGCCGGGACGACTGACCGGATCGCGATCCTCGGGCTGACGGTGCTCGCCGCGTGGCTCTCGAAGACCTGCATCGAGGATCCATACCGGCGCGGGGGGCGCCTCGGCCGAGTGCCGCCGCGGACGATCCTCGCCGCAGCGGCCGCGGTCACGGCGGCCGCGCTCGCGCTGCCGCTGGCTGGGCTCTGGCGGGTGCAGCAGGAGATCAGCGAGGCCCAGACAGCGGCGCAGCACGTCCTGAGCAAGCGGCCTGCATGTTTCGGAGCGGCCGCGCGTGATCTCGCCCGGCGTCCGTGCCTGCACGGCCCGGCTGTCACCACCGTCGTCCCGGAGCCGCTGGCGGCCACGGCCGAGCCCAACGCGGCGTGTCACGAGCGTCGCCGAGAGCCCCCGATCACCACCTGTGGCTTCGGGATGCTGCGCGGGAGACCCACGATCGCTCTCGTCGGCGACAGCCACGCTTCACATTGGCGCGGAGCGCTCGACGATGCAGCGCGACGGCTCGGCTGGCGCGGAGTGTCCGTGACGCACACGGGATGCGCGTTCTCGCACGCCATCAAGCGCGCTGACCCGGCCAGGCGCGCCGCGTGCCGAGCCTGGAACAACGCGGTCCCCCGCTGGCTCGAACGGCACCCGGGGATCCACACGGTGTTCGTCTCGGGCATCACCGGCGGCGCCGTCGCCGCCGCTCCGGGCCGGACCCGCTTTGCGACCGAGGTCATGGGCTACCGCGCAGCGTGGGCAGAGCTGCCCGCGTCGGTACACCGGATCGTCGTCCTGCGCGACACTCCGCGGGTGCCCACCGTGACGGCCGGCTGCGTCCAGGACGCGATGAACTCACGGCGGCTCGCCGGACCCGCGTGTGCGGTTCCTCGCGCGGTGGCGCTGCAGCCGGATCCCGCCGTGGCCGCCGCGCGCGCGCCAGGCACCGGACGCACGACGGCCGTCGTTGATCTCACCCGCACGATCTGCGACACGAAGCGCTGTTTTCCCGTTGTTGGAGGAGCGTTGGTGTTCAAGGACACGCATCACCTGACCGCGACGTTCTCGCGTTCGCTCGGACCACAGCTGAGCCGCCGGCTCCGCAGCCTGGAGCGGCACTGACCCGCGCATCTGACCTGAGCGGCGGCTACAGTCCCGGGCCGTGCACCGGACCCTCGTCGCGTCGCTCGCCGTCGCGACGACCGTCCTCACGCTCTATCAGGGAGCCCGTCCCGACCTCGCACAGGCCCCGGCCGCGGCCCAGCCCGAACTCCGAGCAGAGGTGGTCGTCGCCGGCGACTCGCTCGCCGTCGGCATGCGTCCGTTTCTCGGTGCGATGCTCCCGACGAATGACGTCAGTTGGGCAGCCGAGTCGGGCATCACGACCCCCCGGGGACTGCAGAAGCTGCGCAGCGCGCTGCGCCTCCTCCCGCGCCCGCCTGACCAACTGGTCGTCAGTCTCGGGACCAACGACGGACCGGACCCGGTGCGTTTCAGGGCGCGCATTCGCCGCGTGCTCAGCGTCGTGCCGCCGGGGACCTGCGTCGTGTGGCCGGACATCGTGCGTCCGCCGCGCAAGGGTCGCTACGCCGCGCTCAATCGCGCTCTCAGAGCCGAGGCCCGGTCCGACTTGCGGCTCAACGTCATTGACTGGTCGCTCGCCGTGCGATCCGGCCGCGTGGTCCTGCCCGACCACATCCACCCGGGTCCCACCGGCTTCCGCTACCGAAGCGCAATGGTTCGAACGGCATTGCAACGGTGCCCCACGCAGGCGGCCGTCTGACCGCTCAGTGCGCTCGGCAACTCGCTACTTCAGGAGCGCGGCGTGGGTTTACGCCTGGTCTGACGCGGAGGACCTCTGCCTGCCACTAACGGGCCAGCTGCACCGCTTGGCGCCGCTGAAGCGTGTTCCCCGTCCGCTCGGCTTCCTCGAGCAGCGCGACGGCCCACTTGGCATTATCGGCAAAGAGGGCTCGTTACACGGCTTTGGTTCGCATGATTTGCCTTCGTGTACCCGGATTGGGCGTCGCCAGATCATGATGTGACTGGGTGCTCGACCTGCGCCCTCAAGGAGTTACTGGCAAGAGAGCCGAGGCGGGCCGGCCGCGCTAGGAGCGCAGGGTCATGGGTCAGGCAGCTGACCAGCATCCTTCGGGCGCTTCTGCAACGGGGGATCCAAGGAGGATGAGGCGTGGCAGCAGACGCCCTTGAAGAAATCCGCGCACGAGTGAATGTGAGGCGCAGGCAAGAGCGGAGGTCATAAATGTGCGAACAGCCGCATTCCTCTCTGTCCCAGCGCCCCGACTCGGAGCAGTTCCGTGCAGCATTGGGCACGATCGTCTCTTCGAGCGCCGCTCCCTACGGCTACACGGTCTCGCTCTGGAGTTCGGGGGCGCTGCTGATCCATTTCCACGGCGGTCCCGCTGTCGGTGAGATCTTTCTCTTCCTCACCGGAGCCCTGATCGGTTTTGCGCTCGTCGGGGCGTTGGCGGAGGGGGCGTTGCGGACGACGATGCCGCTCAGCCCTGGCCAGGGGCAGGTGGTGACGGGCCTGCTGCACTGGTTCTCCGTCGGATTGGCCGTGGGCTCCGTCGCCCTGGTCGCTGAGGTCCCGAGCTGGGTCGCATGGCTGCTCGGCTCGCTGATCGCGACCAGCGTCTACCTCCTCGCCGCGAGCCTGCAACTCGCCATCGTCACAGCTCGCGCCGCTCAATCGGCGGCAAATCGCCGACGGCAACCCGGTTGATTTGCAGCCCCTCGTTCATACGACGCGTTTGCGAGCGTCGCCATTCCGCGCGGACTTTACAGTCGCCTGGCCGCAGCCCGCGCGGGTCAGCTGGCCCGTTTGGCTACCGCCTGAGGGGCGCGGGAGCGCGGTACGTTCGGATCGGTGGATGGGGCCGACACCGGTCGGGTGGCTGCCGCTCGAGAACCCCCGCGAGATCGAGGCGCGCGTGTGCGAGGCACCTTCGGGGACTTAGGGGATGCCGCAATGCTCAGCGGCACCGACCTGCGGGCGGCCCGGCCCATGCGCTCGATCCCATCAGCGAGACGCTGACCAGCGACAAGGGTAACCCCCCCGACCGCGGTTACCACGACGAGCTCGGTGACTACGGTTCCGGCAAGCAGACCGGCGCCTTTCATGTGTTCGGTTTACCCGCGCCCGCCACAGATATGCGCCGAGGTCATCCCAGTGACAGTTTCACCAAGAGTCGCTCACCCCTTCGTCCCGTCGCCTCAGACGTCGATGAACCCGATGTGCCCGTAGTGGACGGTGAGCGCGATGAAAGCCACAACAGCCCTGATACCAGCAGGGAGCCTGCGGTGATCCGCGCGATCAGCCGGTGCTCGGTGGCGAACGGGGACGTGACGGCGGCCAACCCGGTGAACCGGTACGCACAGCCGATGTAGATGGGCTCCCAAGCGGTGCCGGAGAACGCACCGGCAATCGGCTCGTTCGGCGGTGGGCGCCACATGCCGTGGTGCGCGCCGGCGACGACGACGATCATGTAGAGCCCGAGCCCACCGAACGCCGCGGCGTAGAGGAAGGGACGAACCACGGCGACCACGTCGAGCGGGACGCCGCGGGTTTCAGCGGTCCGCTCCACTGATGTTGTCGACGGCGCAACAGTGGCTGGCCTCAGGAACGTCCTTGAGCGGCCAGGTCAACGTCATGTGGGCGCCGGTGACCAGCCCATTCCTCCACGGTGCGCCGGTCGGGGCGTCGCACGGCCCGCGCGAACACGAGCAGGAGCAGGAGCACGGCGGCGGCGGCAAGCGCCATGGTCGTGTTGGAGGTGACACCCTGAGCCGGCATCGCTCCTGGCGCTCCGCGAGGATCGCTTGGCGGATGACCAGGGCACCTACGGTGATCGTCATTGCGCGTGGCTGCCTTGTGTCGTCATGAGCCGGAGTCGCTAACCACGGGACGATGCGGACGTCAGACCCTTGAGACCGCCCTCCAGCCCGAGTTCGCGATAGGTCTTACCGAGGTACCCGGTCACGGTCCCCCAAAGCCGGCGGACATGAGCTCGACCGGCGCACCTGGGACGAGATGCCACTGGCGCGTAGCCGCGTCATCGTCAGCGCAGAAAGCCGCCTTCAGCGACAGAGCCGACCTCGAGACGCGAGGACGCTGCTAGCCGCACCGGTTCAAAACCAGGCGCTCGGGCCCCTCGGGGCCCGAGCCAAAACCCAGTGTTCCTCTTCTATCGGGGCGCGCGGATTCGAACCGCGGACCTCACCGACCCGAACGGTGCGCGCTACCAGGCTGCGCCACGCCCCGAGAAGGACGGTCAGTATGACAAGAGCGCGGTCGCGCGGCGCAGTCGCGGGCGGGGCATCGTCCGCGATGCGCTCTTCCGGCGCGATGGGCCGGCCCGCCGCCCGATCTACCCGGCTGCCGCGACGGCCGTGTAGTAGCGCACGCCCAGCCCGGTCACGAGCGTGCGGAACGCCGTCTCGACGCCGACGCCCTCGCGCTCCGCCCACGCCGCGAGCCCCGCCCGCTCGATCGCCGCGCCCTGCTCGAGCAGATCCTCGACGAGCTCGGGCGAGCGGTCGCAGAACGAGGCGCCGATCGAGTAGAGACTCGACTCGGTGAGCGTTTCGAGGAAGGCGTCGTCACCGGCCACGGCGGCGGACGATACCGTGGCGCCCGTGGCCGCCCTGACGGAGCTGATCGCCTTCCTCGACGAGCTGCTCGAGCCTGAGCGCTTCGAGGACTACGGGCCCAACGGCCTGCAGGTCCCCGGTCGCGACGATGTGGACGTCGTGGTGACCGGCGTCTCCGCCGGCCGCGAACTCTTCGAGCGCGCGATCGACGCGGGCGCCGGCCTCGTGCTCGTGCACCACGGCATCTTCTGGAAGGGTCGCCCGCTGGCCATCGACGTGCCCGCGAAGACCCGCCTGAAGCTGCTGTTCGACCACGACATCGCGCTCGCCGCCTACCACCTGCCGCTCGACGGCCACCCTGAGCACGGCAACAACGCGCTGCTCGCCGCCGCGCTCGGCGCCGAGCGCACGACGCCCTTTCCACCCCAGGCCGGCACCCCCATCGGCGTGGTCGCCCACCTTCCGGGAGACGGCATCCCACCGGACGAGCTCGTCGACCGCACACGCACCGCGGTCGGGGGCCGTGAGCCGCTCGCCTTCCTCGACGGGCCTGACCGGGTGCGCACCGTCGGGATCGTCAGCGGCGGCGGGTCGCCCTATCTGGGCGACGCTGTCACGGCCCGCCTCGATGCCTTTCTGACGGGGGAGCCCGTCGAGCGCGTGATGCTCGAGGCGCGCGAGAACGGCGTCCATTTCCTCGCCGCCGGGCACTACGCCACGGAGACGCTCGGCGTCCGCCGCCTCGGCGATCTGCTCGCCGGGCGCTTCGGGGTCGAGCACACCTTCGTCGACGTCCCGAATCCGATCTGATCCACCGTCCGGCGCGCAGACACCACCGCTCGGCGCCGCGCTGGATGAGCGCCGCATAAAAGTTCGCTCCGAGCGGCCCTTTCGCTTGCCGACCGTCCGGTCAGCGGAGTACGGTTCACACAGCGTCAACATCCCCCCCAACGAACAGGAGGGACGCTCCGATGGCAAATCACCTGACGCCCACTGAGCTGGCTCACGAGTCTGGGCTCGAACGGCGCGAAGTGATCACGAAATGCATGGAGCTCGGTGTGCCCATCTTCCAGGGCCGCATCGACAAGACGCTCTTCCTCGCCAGTCTGGCGAACGATTCGACAGAGCGCCCTGGGCCAAGCACGGCCGACCGTGACGTAGGCCACTCCCCCGGCACACGTCGTCGAAAGGCGCGCCCGAGTGGCGCGCCTTTCGCATGAGGGCGCCGCCGCATAGAATCGTGGCGCAGAGGGTCAACCCGAGGAGAGAGTGAATCCGATGGAGGCTGGGACAACGTCCACGACCGCGTCGAGGACGATCGCGGATCTGCTGCCGAAGGCGGCGGAGCAGTACGGCGGCGCCGTGATGGTGCGCCACAAGGTGGGCGAGGACTGGGTCGACGTCACCTTCGAGACGGTCGGCGAGATCGTCTCCGAGATCGCGCGTGGCCTGATCGACCTCGGCATCCAGAAGGGCGACCGCGTCTCGTTGCTCTCGAACACCCGCCCCGAGTGGACCTACAGCTCGTTCGGGATCAGCTCGGCCGGCGGCGTCGTCGTCCCGATCTACCCGACCAACGCACCCGAGGAATGTGAGTGGGTCGCCGGGCAACTCCGAGTCCGTCGCGATCATCTGCGAGGACGCCTCGCAGATCGCGAAGATCCAGGCGGTCCGCGCAAGCCTCCCGAACCTGAAGTACGTCATCGCGATCGACGGCGACGGCGAGATCGCCGACGCGATCCTGCTCGACGAGATCCGCGCCCGCGGGCGCGAGGTCGACGAGGCCGACCTGATCGAGCGGCGCGACAGCGTCGGCCCCGATGACGGATACACCTTCATCTACACGTCGGGCACGACCGGCCCGCCGAAGGGCTGCATCCTCCTGCACCGCAATTACCGCTCGGTGCTCGACATGATCAACGAGCGCGGGCTGCTCGGCGCCGAGGGCGACCTCGTCTACCTCTTCCTGCCGCTCGCCCACGCGTTCGCGCTGCTGATCCAGCTCGGCGCGGTCGACACGGGCACCGACGGTCGCCTACTACGGCGGCGACACCCGGCAGATCATCCCCGAGCTGATGCAGGTTCACCCGACCTACCTGCCGTCGGTGCCGCGCATCTTCGAAAAGCTCTACACCCTCGCCCAGGGCCAGATCGCGGCGCCCGTGATCGCCGCCGTCAGCGCCCTCGGCGGCCAGCTTCGCGACCTCGAGTACCAGGGCGAGCCCGTCCCGCAGGAGCTGCAGGACCGCTGGAACGCACCGATCGAGGGCGACGAGCAGGGCCGCTCGCTCGCACAGATCTCCGAGTTCGTGAAGGGCCTCTTCGGCGGGAACCTGCGCGAGGCCGTCACCGGGGCCGCCCCGATCGGCTCCGACATCCTGCGCTTCTTCTACGGCGCCGGCGTCCCCGTCATGGAGGGCTACGGGATGACGGAGACCGCGACGGTCGCGACGACCTCCACCCCGGAGCACCACAGGTTCGGCTCGGTCGGCCGGCCGCTGCCCGGCGTCGAGGTGTCGATCGCCGAGGATGGCGAGATCCTGATCCGGGGCGCCAACATCTTCAACGGCTACTGGAAGAACGACGACGCGAGCTTCGGCTCGATCGTCGACGGCTGGCTGCACACCGGCGATGTCGGAAAAGTCGACGAGGACGGCTACGTCTTCATCACCGGCCGCAAGAAGGACATCATCATCACGGCCGGCGGCAAGAACCTGACGCCCGCCAATCTCGAGAACGACCTCAAGCAGACCCGCTGGGTCAGCCAGGCCGTCATGCACGGCGACCGCCGGCCGTTCCCGGTGATGCTGATCACGCTCGACGAGGAGGAGATGGTGCCGTGGGCGCAGGCCCAGGGCATCGAGGACACCTCTCCCGCCGCGCTCGCCGTTCACCCGCAGGTGCTCGCGCTGATCCAGGCCGAGCTCGACCGCGCCAACGAGAAGTACGCACAGGTCGAGCAGGTCAAGCGGTTCTTCATCCTCGACCACGATCTGTCGCAGGAGACGGGCGAGCTCACGCCGACGCTGAAGGTCAAGCGCAACATCGTCAACGAGAAGTACGCAGAGCGCTTCGAGGCCCTGTACAAGGGCTGATCGGCGGGGCGCTGCGGCCGCACGGTCGCGGCGCCCGTACCCTGTTCAGACGTGCGGACGGATCCGACAGACAACGGCGGCCTCTTCGTCGCCCGCAGGCCGGGCACCAAGCCGGTCCACTACGCCGAGCCGCCGAAGCCAGGCAGCGCCCTCCAGCGGCGCCGCGACACGGTGCTCGCGGCGGGCATCCTCGTCGTGATGACGTTCGTCAACGTGCTGTTCTGGGGCCCGATCCCGGTCGGCTGGCTGTGGGTCGTCTCGCACATCCCGTTCCTCGCCGCGCACATCTTCTTCGCACTCGTCGTCGCCTTCGTCGGGATCCTCCTGACGCTGATGGGTGCACTCGTCGTGCTCAAGCAGCTCGACCGCGCATGGATCCTGGTCCGCCGCGCGGCCGGCGTCGACCAGCGCAGCGGCGTGATCGGCCGGGTCTTCATGTACACGGCGATCATCGGCGCCTCGCTGTTCGGTCTGTGGATGATCTTCGGCGGCGGCCTCGCCAACTCGCTGAACCCGCCGCCGACGAGCTGATGGGCGTCCTCGACCACTACAAGCAGTTCGAGGAACTTCCCGACGAGGAGGTCAGCGCGCGGCTGCGTAAGGACGCCGACGAGCGCCGCCGCAAGGCGCTCGCGCGCGTCGACGAGCTCGACCTCTCACGGACGACATGGCCCGAGTACCCGCCGTCGGCGATCGTGAACGCGATCACGTTCGTCGCACGCGCCGGGCTGCACCGCTACACCGAGGGCTCGAGCGAGCTGCGCACCGAGCTCGCGCTGCGCCACGACGTCGAGCCCGAGCGCATCGCGGTCGGCGACGGCGCCTCGCAGCTGCTGGCGTCCGCCGCGCTGTCGCTGCTGGAGCCCGGCGACGAGCTCGTCACCCCGTGGCCCTCCTACCCGCTCTACCCGATCATGGCGCGGCGCGCCCGCGGAGTGTTCGTCCCGGTCCACGGCTTCAGCGTCGACACATTGCTCGCGTCGATCACCGATCGCACACGGCTGCTCGTGCTGTGCAACCCCAACGACCCGACCGGTGAGCTGCTGCCCGCGCCGGAGGTCCGCCGGCTGCTCGACGCGCTGCCCGAGCGCGTCGTCGTGCTGCTCGACGAGGCGCTGCGCGACTTCGTCGACGCCGAGGAACGGGACGCCGCCCTCCAGCTCTGCGAGGACTACCCGCGCCTCGTCGTCTTCCGCAGCTTCTCGAAGGCCTGGGGCCTCGCCGGGCTGCGCTGCGGCTACGCGGTCGGCGGCCCGGGCGCCGAGTCGCTGATCGACGAGCTCGGCCCGCCGCTCGGCATCGGCGAGCTCGCCCAGGCCGGCGTGCTCGAGGCGTTGCGCCACGGCGCCAAGGCGATCGAGCGCCGCACGCGCCGCGTCGCGGTGGAGCGCAAGCGTCTGCTCGAGGGGCTGCGCGCGCTGCCGATAGAGGTCACCCCCACGCAGGCGAACATCGTCTGGATGGCGGCGCCGGCGATGGACGGCGCCGAGCTCGCGGCGCGCCTCGGCCGTCAGCGGATCCTCGTCCGCGCGGGCGGCCCGCTCGGCGATGCGCGCCACGTGCGCGCGGCGATCCAGGACGAGCTTGCGACGGACCGGCTGCTGCGAGAGCTCGGGCGCGCGCTCGGCTGACGCGCCGGCGGGGCGCTAGCTCGAGGCCTTCTTGGGCGGCGCGGCGTCCGCGCCGTCGTCGTCCTCGGAAGCCGACTGGCGCAGCAGGGTGCCGGTCGTCTGCTCGAGGATGCGGCGCCAGGCCCGCGTCTTCTCCTTCTCGCGGGTGACGTGCTTGACGACCTTGCGCACGCGCGTGGCGGAGATCTCGATGCCGTGACGGCCGAGGACCTCCTTGTAGGTGTCGTAGTCCTCGGTGAGCTTGAGGGTCACGGACTGGAACCCGTGACGCGCGATCTCCACGCGCTTGGTGAAGTCCATGATCGACGTCTGGAACATCAGCTCGTCGTCAGGCTCGGGCTCGATCAGGAGGATGTCGACGTCCGGGTACTTCTGCTCCCACTGCCGCGCCATCTCGTGCAGGCGCTGGTAGGCCAGGAGCTTGAACGTCTGGTAGCCGATCTGCGCGAGCCCCATGTCGCTGACGTGGCGCGGTCGCGTGCCGAACGGCGTCGCGATCTCCTCCGTGAAGTCGTTCACGTAGGGGACCAGCGGATTCACGACGATCACAAGCTTCGCACCGGCGTGGACCGCGATGTCGACGTTCGTCGTCGAGATGATCCCGCCGTCGACGAGCTCGCGGTCGTGGACCTGCACGGGCTTGTAGACCATCGGCAGCGCGGTCGAGGCGCGCACGGCGCGGGAGATCGGCACGTCGTCCCAGCCGTCGGCCCCGAAGACGATGCGTTCGCAGGTGTCGAGGTCCGTCGCGGCGAGGTAGAGCTCGTGATCGAGGGCACGGAAGTCGTCGGTGCGGTCCGGGTCCGAGAGGACGTTGCGCACGTAGGTCTCGATCCCGGTGCCCGAGTAGAGACCGGAGGGCAGGTCGGCGGCCAGCCCGAGCGCGATGTCCATCGCGCTGACCTGGCGCCACTGCGGCGCCAGGTGGCGGGCGAGCTTCGCCATCCGCCAGGGCAGCAGTGCTCCGGTCTTGGCGAAATCCAGCAGGTTGAGCTGCAGGACCGTGCCGACGTCGATGTCGCGGAAGGGCGTCGGAACCTGCTGGTTCACGACGCGCATCATCTCTTCGGGCGTGATCCCGTTGGCCGCGAGGGCCGCCACGAACGAGCCGGCGCTCGTGCCGACGTAGACGTCGAACTCATTGACCGTGCGATTCACGGCCAGCAGGTCCAGCGCGCGCAGGGCGCCGATCTCGTAGACGCCGCCTGTGAAGCCGCCGCCGCCCAGGACGAGCGCGGTCTTCGAACGGCGCGGGCCACGGCGCCGCGGGCGTGCGGCGCTGTTCTTCGCTGCCGTGGCGCGCCCCTGCGCCTGGTCCAGGTTGACGACCTTCCCCATGCCCCACGGAGTCTACGGAGCCGCGCGGCCGTCCGAGTGCGCGCTTTCCCGCAGACCTATCCCAGATTGGGCAAAGACCTGCGCGGTTCGGCGCGGTCGCTCGGTACCGTCCCTTGCCGTGCGCGTTTCCCGACGCCTCATCTCCAGCGCCGTTGGCGCGCTGGCGCTCCTTCTTGCGCTCGTTCCGGCGGCCCTGGCGGTCGACGGCAGCGCCCTGCGCTCCTCGCTCGATCGCCACGTCGGCGGCACGGGCGCCGCCCGCACCGGTGCGCTGGCCGTCGACCTGACCACCGGTAGGACGCTGTACACGCGGAACGCGAGCGCCCCGCGGATCCCCGCCTCGGTCGAGAAGCTCTTCACGACGGCCACCGCCCTGCGGAGGTTCGGGACGCAGGCGCGGCTCACGACGAGCGTGGTGGGCGGCGGAAAGCTCAGCACGAGCGGCGGGCTCAGCGGTGACGTCTACCTCGTCGGCGGCGGCGACCCGACCCTGGACGGGAGCGGGATCAAGCGCCTCGCGGGCCAGGTGCGCAGGGCCGGCGTGCGGCGTGTCAGGGGATCGGTCCTCGGCGACGAGTCCCACCTCGACTCGCTGCGCGGGAGTTCCCGCACGGGCGGGGCGTATGACTCCGACATGGGGGGCGTACTCGGGGCGCTCACGGTCGGTCGCGGGTTTTCGAGTCGCCCGGGCGGTCCGGCGCTCGCCGCCGCGCGGCGGTTCGTGCGCGCGCTGCGCGCCGCCGGCGTTCGCGTGGCCGGGAAGACGGGCACCGGCAAGGCGCCCTCACACGGCATCAAACTGGCCGCCGTGCACTCGATGACGATGGGCCGGCTCGTACGGGCGATCAACCTCCCGTCCGACAACTTCGCCGCGGAGGTGCTGCTCAAGGATCTCGGCGCGTCGTACGGCTCGGGCGGGACCACGGCCGCCGGTGCCGCGGTCGTCCGCCGGACGATGGCGGCGCTCGGGGTCGACCGGGGGAACGTCGCCGACGGCTCCGGGCTCTCGCGCGCCAACAGGGTCAGCGCACAGCAGATCGTCGGTCTGCTCGGCGCCATGCGCCGGTCGCCACAGGCACGCACGTTCGGGGCCGCGCTCGCGGTCGCCGGGCGCACGGGCACGCTGCGCAAGCGGCTGCGCGGCACCGCCGCCGCCGGCGCCTGCCGCGGCAAGACGGGGACGATCAACAGCGTCAGCGCGCTGGCAGGGCTGTGTACGACCCGCGAGGGGCACACCATCGCCTTCGCCCTGCTCATGAACGGCGTGGCCGTCTGGCGGGCGCGCGAAGCGCAGGACGCCGCGGCCACCGTGCTCGCGCGGTACCTCACCGCGCCGCTCGGCGGCCGGCTGCCGGCGCCCTGACGGGCGTCAGGGCGTGCTGAGCAGCGCGAGCAGCCCGGGCTCGTCGAGCACCGCGACACCGAGCCGCTCGGCCTTCTCGAGCTTGGAGCCCGGGCTCTCGCCGGCGACGAGGTAGTCGGTCTTCTTCGAGATCGACGAGGTGACGCGCCCGCCGGCGGCGACGATCCGCTCCGTCGCCTGTTCCCGGGTGAGGTCGGGCAGCGTGCCCGTCAGGACGAAGGTCCTGCCGGACAACGGGCCGTCGCCCGGCGGCGGGCCCTCCTCCTCCAGCTGCAGCCCGGCGGCCCGCAGCCGCTCGATCAGCGCACGCATCCGCTCGTCCGCCAGCTGCCCCGCGATCAGCGTCGCGACGATCGGGCCGATGCCCGGAGTGGCCTCGATCTCCTCCGGCGTGGCGGCGAGCAGCGCGTCGATCGAGCGGAAGCGCTGGGCGAGGCTGCGGCCCGTGACCTCCCCTACGCCCTCGATCCCGAGCCCGAAGAGCACGCGCGCGAACGGCCGCTCGCGCGAGGTGGCGATCGCGGCGACGATCCGGTTCGCGGAGATCTCCCCCATGCCCTCCAGGTCGACGAGCTGCTCGGGCGTGAGCGCATAGAAGTCCGCCGCGTCCGTCACGAGCTGTGCCTCCATGAGCAGCGCGACCTGCTTCTCGCCGAGGCCGTCGATGTCCATCGCCCCGCGCCCGACGAAGTGCCGCAGCAGCTGCCAGCGGCGCCCGCGGCAGTCACGATTCGGGCACTTGGTGAAGACGTGGCCCTCGGGCTTGATCGTCGGCGTGTCGCAGACGGGGCAGTGGGCCGGCGGCAGCGGAGGATCGGCGCGGCCCTTGCGGTCGACGGCGTGCGGCGCGGGCGAGACGACCTGCGGGATGACGTCGCCGGCGCGCAGCACGATGACCTCGTCGCCGACGCGCAGATCCTTGCGCGCGAGGTCCTCCTCGTTGTGCAGCGTCGCGAGCTTCACGGTCACGCCGCCGACATGCACCGGCTCGAGCACGGCGTACGGGTGCAGGTCGCCGAACTTGCCGGGGTTCCACTGGATGTCGAGAAGCGTGGTGATCTTCGTCGTCGGCGGGAACTTCCAGGCGATCGCCCAGCGCGGGTCGCGGCCGACGACGCCCAGGCGCCGCTGCTGCTCGGCGTCGTCGACCTTCACGACGACGCCGTCGATCTCGAAGTCGAGCGCGCCGCGGCGCTGCTGCCAGTCCAGGCAGCGCTCGACCACCTCGTCCTCGGATTCGAGCCGCACGATGTCGCGGTTCACGGGGAAGCCGCGCTCGCGCAGCCATTCGAGCGTCTCCCACTGGCTGCCGAGCCGGACGCCGTCGGCGGCGCCGACCGCGTAGGCCCAGAAGGACAGGGGGCGCTCGGCGATCAGCTTGGGGTCCAGCTGGCGGATCGTTCCCGCCGCCGAGTTGCGCGGGTTCATGAACGTCGACTCGCCGGCGGCGGCGCGGCGCTCGTTCAGGGCCGCGAAGTCGGCGAGCTTCATGTAGACCTCGCCGCGGACCTCGACGAGCGGAGGCGCGTTCTCGATCCGCAGCGGAATCGAGGGGATCGTGCGCAGGCTGTGGGTGACGTTCTCGCCGACCTCGCCGTTGCCGCGGGTGGCGCCGCGCTCCAGCACGCCGTCGCGGTAGATGAGCGACATCGCGAGGCCGTCGATCTTCGGCTCGCAGACGTAGCGGAAGCTGACGTCCTCGATCCCCTCCCGCGCGAGGTGGTTGCGCATCCGCTGAACCCAGGCGCGGAGCTCCTCCGGGCTGCGCGCGTTCGCCAGCGAGTACATCGGCTCGGGGTGGTGGACCTTCTCGAGCGCGGAGATCGGCTCGCCGCCGGTGCGCTGCGTCGGTGAGTCGGGCGTGAGCAGCTCGGGATGGTCGCGCTCAAGCGCACGCAGCTCGTCGAGCAGCGCGTCGTACGCGTCGTCCTCGATCTCCGGGTCGTCGAGGACGTAGTAGCGCTGTGCGTGATGGTGGAGCTGTCTGCGCAGGTCGGCGGCGCGGGCGGCCGGCGTCTGCTTCCCTGCCGGCCTCGTGCTCACCGCAGCTCGCTGGCGGCCGGCGCGAGCAGCCGGGTGAGGTCGTGCGCCTCGAGCGCGTCCAGGCTGTCGACGTCGGTCAGGTCGAAATGGACCGGCGTCACGGAGATCCGCCCGCCCGCGACCGCGGCGAGGTCGGTCCCGGCGTCCTCGTGCCAGCCGGGATCGGCGCCATAGATCCAGAAGCGGCGGCGCCCCTCGCCGGCGTCTTCGTGCAGCTGCAGCGCGTCGTTGTAGATCCGCTTGCCCAGGCGCGTGACCTCGACGCCCGTCGGGTGCTCGCCCGGGACGTTGATGTTGAGCAGCGTGCCGCGCGGCAGCGGCACGTCGTCGAGCTCGGCGACGATCCGCGCGGTGAAGTCGGCGGCGAGGTCGAAGCTGAAGCTCGCGCCGAAGCGGAAGTCCATCTCGCGCTCCGTCGACTGCTGTGAGACGGCGATCGCCGGAAGCCCGAGGATGATGCCCTCGAACGCCGCGGCCACCGTGCCGGAGTAGGTGACGTCGTCGCCCATGTTCGAGCCGTGGTTGATGCCGGCGACGATCAGCTCGGGCTCGAAGTCCTCGACGAGGCGCAGCTGGCCGAAGCGCACGCAGTCGACGGGCGTGCCGTCCGTCGCGTACCCGACCGTCCCGTCGTCGAACACGGTCTCCTGGACCCAGAGCGGGCGGCGGGTCGTGATCATCCGCGCCATCGCGGAGCGATTGCCGTCCGGCGCGATCACGAGCAGCCGGACGCCGGGGATGGCCGCGAGCGCACGCCGCAGCGTGAGCAGGCCCTCGGCGTCGATGCCGTCGTCGTTCGTGAGCAGAACGTTCATGCGCGACCATCCATCCTACGAGGAGGGTCGGGCGCGGCGGTCACGATCTGACGTAGCGCACGCCCGTGAGATAGAGCCCGTGCGGCGGAGCGGTCGGGCCCGCGTCGCGGCGGTGGGCGCCGTCGAGCAGCACCGCGAACTCCTCGAGCGCCCGCCGCCCCTGCGCGACCTGGAGCATCGTGCCCACGAGCACCCGATTCATGTGGCGCATGAACGAGTCCGCCTCGATCTCGAACGCGATCGCGTCGCCGTCCTCCACCCAGCGCGCCACCAGCAGGTTGCGCGTGAAGCGGTGGTGGTACGTCTCGGTCGGCGTGAACGCCGTGAAGTCGTGCTTCCCGGGGAGCAACGCGGCACAGGCATGCAGGAGGTCCCGGTCCAGGCGCCGGGGCCAGAAGAGCGCCCTGCCCGCCTCGAACGCCGATCGCTCGCGGCTGGCGAACACCCGGTAGCGGTACGACCGGCTCAGTGCATCCCTGCGGGCATCGAAGCCCTCGGGAGCCTCCGAGCACACCTGCACCGCCACATCGTGCGGGAGCAGCGCATTCAGCGCCTCAGCGCGCAGCGCAGGCCCCTCATACGACGCGACCTGCCCCGTCGCATGCACGCCCCGGTCCGTCCGCCCGGCGACCGTCAGCGGAACCTCCCGCTGAAGGATCCGCGAAAGCGCCGCCTCCACCTCAGCCTGAACCGTCCGCCGGCCCGCCTGACGAGCCCAGCCATAGAACGAGGAGCCGTCGTACTCAAGGTCCAGGCGGGACGTCACGCGGAGACACCCTGCCACCAACGCCTCCAGAGCGGAGGATCGTGGATGCATGAGGCCAAACGGTCAAGGGGTGCTGTGCCGAAAGGCACCGCCCCCGCAGGCCGGGTGGCCTCAGGCGCCGCGAGACCCGCGACCAGCGAGCCGTCAGACCAATTCGAGGTAGACCATCTCCGTCGAATCCGACCTGCGCGGGCCGAGCTTCAGGATGCGGGTGTATCCACCGGGCCGGTCCGCATACCGCGGGGCGACCTCTTCGAACAGCTTGTGCACGGCGAACTTGTCCTGCCCGAGCGCCGACAGCGCCTGCCGGCGGGCGTGCAGGTCTCCCTGCTTGGCGAGCGTGATGAGCTGCTCGATCTCGGGCTTGACGGCCTTGGCCTTCGCCTCGCTCGTCTTGATCCGCTCGTGCTCGATGACCTCCTTGCAGAGGTTGCGCAGCAGCGCCTTGCGATGCGAGGCGGTGCGGCTGAGCTTGTGACGGGTCTTCTGGTGGCGCATGGCTGGCGGCCTCTGGGGCTGGGTGGGTGTTAATCCTGACGGAGATCGAGACCGCGCGCGTGCAGCGTCTCGATGACTTCGTCGATCGACTTCTTGCCGAAGTTGGGGATCGCGTTGAGCTCGGCCTCCGACTTGGAGACGAGATCGCCGATCGTCTGGATGCCGGCGCGCTTGAGGCAGTTGTACGAACGCACCCCGAGCTCCAGCTCCTCGATGAGGATGTCGTCCATCGGGCCGCCGGGACTGCCGCGGAGGCACCGTTGACGACACCGCCGACGCCCATGATCTGGGGCTCGAGCTGGCCACCGGGGCCGGCGCGAAGCTCTTCGATGCGGTCCGCGTCGGTGAAGATCGCGAGCTGGGAGATCAGGATCTCCGAGGCCTCGCGCAGCGCCGCCTGCGGATCGATCGAGCTGTCGGTCTCGATGTCGAGCGTGAGCTTGTCGTAGTCGGTGCGCTGACCGACGCGGGCCTGCTCGACCGAGTAGGCGACGCGGCGGACCGGCGAGAAGATCGAGTCGATCGGGATGACGCCGATCGGCTGGTCCGGCGTCTTGTTCTCCTCTGCCGGGCGGTAGCCGCGGCCACGACCGATCGTGAGGTAGAGCTCGAGCTTGGTCTTCTTCTCGAGCGTCGCGATGTGGACGTCGGGGTTGAGGATCTCGACGCCGGCGGGCAGGTCGATGTCCTTGGCGGTGATGTCACCGGGGCCGGTGACGACGAGCGGGGCCTCGACCTCGCTGGCGTCGGAGTGCATGCGGCAGACGATGCCCTTGAGGTTCAGGACGATGTCGGTGACGTCTTCCTTGACGCCCTTGATCGTCGAGAACTCGTGGGCGACGCCCTCGATGCGCACGCTGGTCACGGCTGCGCCGGCGAGCGAGCTGAGCAGCACGCGGCGAAGCGAGTTGCCGAATGTGTAGCCGAAGCCGCGATCGAGCGGCTCGATGACGAACGAGCCGCGGTTGTCGTCGACCTGCTCGTTGCTGATGCGGGGAATCTGGAAGTCGAGCATCGGGCGTGTACGTCCTTCGTCGTGATCGGTCCGGCGGCGGGGCGAGCCGCCGGCGTGGGCGCCGCGCTCCGCCGACGGTGTCGGCGTGGCGCGGGAGCCAGGTGTTACTTCGAGTACAGCTCGACGATGAGCTGTTCCTGCACCGGCGTCGTGATCTCACGACGCTCGGGCTTGCGCAGAACCTTCGCCGTCAGCGAGTCGTGGTCCGCCTGCAGCCAAGCCGGCACCTGCGCGGTGAGCTCGGTCGCTTCACGGATCAGCGGCTCAGCCGGGCTTCCGGCCTTCAGGGCGACGATGTCGCCCTCGCGCACCTGATAACTGGGGATGTCCACGCGCCGGCCGTTGATCGTCCAGTGGCCGTGGCGGACCATCTGACGGGCCTGGCGCCGCGACGCGGCGAAGCCGAGCCGGACGAGGACGTTGTCGAAGCGGCGCTCGAGCAGGTTCAGCAGGTTCTCGCCCGTGATGCCGGACTGCCTGCTGGCCTTGTCGTAGTACAGGCGGAACTGGCCTTCCAGAACGCCGTAGTAGCGACGGGCCTTCTGCTTCTCGCGGAGCTGCACGCGGTACTCGCTCTGCTTCTGGCGGCCACGACCGTGGTCTCCCGGCGGGTACGCGCGGCGCTCGAAGCCGCACTTGTCGGTCAGGCAGCGCTCACCCTTGAGGAAGAGCTTCTGGCCTTCGCGGCGGCACTGCTTGCACTGTGGGCTGGTATCTCGAGCCATGTGAGTCCTCAGACGCGACGCCGCTTGCGGGGGCGGCATCCGTTGTGGGCCTGCGGGGTGACGTCGCGGACGCTGGTGACCTCGAGGCCTGCGGCCTGGAGCGAGCGGATCGCCGTCTCGCGGCCGGAGCCCGGGCCCTTGACGTAGACGTCGACCTTCTGGAGGCCCTGCTCGATGCCCTTGCGGGCGGCCGAGTCAGCGGTCACCTGCGCGGCGAACGGCGTCGATTTGCGCGAGCCCTTGAAGCCGGCACCGCCGGCGGACTCCCACGCGATGACGTTGCCCTCGCGGTCGGTCAGCGACACGATCGTGTTGTTGAAGCTGGTCTTGATGTGCGCCTGGCCGAGAGGAATGTTCTTCTTCGGCTTGCGGCGGCCACGCTGTGGGCGCTTGGGGGCGGGCATGCAGGCTCCTCGCTACTTCTTGCCGGGCTTCTTCTTGCCGGCGATCTGCATGCGCTTGGGTCCCTTGCGCGTGCGGGCGTTGGTCTTGGTCTTCTGTCCCCGGACCGGGAGGCCGCGACGATGGCGGATGCCGCGGTAGCAGCCGATCTCCATCAGGCGCTTGATGTTCTGGGAGTGCTCGCGGCGCAGGTCGCCCTCGACGGTGAGGTCGCGCTCGACGAGGTCACGGATCTTGACGACCTCGTCCTCGGTGAGGTCGCGGACCAGCGTGTCGGGATCGACGCCCGCCTCGGCGAGCAGCTTGTTCGACGTCGCGCGACCGATGCCGAACACGTAGGTCAGGCCGATCTCCGAACGCTTGTTCAGGGGTACGTTGACCCCGGCGATACGAGCCATTTAGACCATCACCCCTGACGCTGCTTGTGGCGCGGATTCGAGCAGATCACGAGCACGGCGCCATGGCGCCGGATGATCTTGCACTTTTCGCACATCGGCTTGACCGACGGTCGTACCTTCATCGTTCCTTCTTCGTCGAGTGGCCGGCGATCGGCTCTGGCTGCCGCAAGGGGCCGCCGCTACCTTTCGCGGACGCGAGCACACCGCAAGACGCGGGCGCGCGGACAGAACACACTAGCAAAGCACCATTCACGGACGCTGCTCTGCGCTGAGCACGGGCCCGGGAGCGTCTGCGCCCTCGGGAAGGTGCCACGGATTGAGGATTCTGGGACCGTCGGCCGTGATCGCGACGGTGAACTCGAAGTGCGCCGAGAGCGAGCCGTCCTGGGAGAAGATCGCCCAGCCGTCGTCGCCCATCCGGACCATGTGGCGCCCGGCGGTGACCATCGGCTCGATCGCGAGGACCATGCCCTCCTCGAGCAGCGGGCCGCGGCCCGGCTCGCCGAAGTTCGGGACCTGCGGGTCCTCGTGCATCTCGCGCCCGATCCCGTGACCGACGAGCGATCGCACGACCGAGAGGCCGGCCTCCTCGACGAGCGACTGGACCGCCCAGGAGATGTCGCCGAGCCGGCCGCCGGGCTGTGCCTGCTCGACGGCGGCGAAGAGCGACGCCTCGGTGACCTCGAGCAGCTTCTCCGCCACCGGGCTGACCGGCCCGATCGCGAACGTGCGGGCGCCGTCGGCGACCCAGCCGTCCAGGGTCACGCCGATGTCGACGGAGATGATGTCCCCGCGCTGGAGCTTGTACGGGCCCGGGATGCCGTGGACGACCATCGCGTTCGGCGAGGCGCAGATCGAGCCCGGGAAGCCGCGGTAGCCCTTGAAGGACGGCACGCCGCCCTGCGAGCGGATGTAGCGCTCGACCGCCTCGTCGAGCTCCCGCGTGGTGACGCCCTCGCGCACCTTCGACTCGACGAGCCGCATCGTGCGCGCGTGGACGGCGCCGGCGGCGGCCATCTTCTCGATCTCCGCGGGTGACTTCTTGATGATCACGTGCCGGCCCGCCGCGATCAGATTTCGGCTTCGAGCTTGAGCGTGGCGATCGTCGCGCGGACGTGTTCGTGCACCTCGGCCGGGCTCGCCGAGCCCGTCGATCCGGTGCAGCAGGCCGCGGTCCTCGTAGTACGAGACGAGCGGGGCGGTCTGCGCGTGGTAGACGTCGAGGCGCTTGCGGATCGTCTCGGGCCTGTCGTCGTCGCGCTGGATCAGGTCGGCGCCGTCCGCGTCGTCCTTGCCGTCGACCTGCGGAGGGTCGAACTCGACGTGGTAGACGCGCCCGGAGTTGGGGCCCACGCGGCGGCCGGAGATGCGACGGACGATCTCGTCGTCGGGCGCATCGATCAGCAGGACGCCGGTGATGTCGCGGCCGGCCCGCTCGAGCGCCTCGTCCAGCGCCTCGGCCTGGCCGATCGTGCGCGGGAACCCGTCGAGCAGGAAGCCGTCGAGGGCGTCCTCGGACTCCATCCGCTCGACGATGACGCCGATGATCACGTCGTCGGGAACGAGCTCGCCGGAGTCCATGTACGACCTGGCCTCGACGCCGAGCGGCGTGCCGTCGGCGACCGCCTGGCGCAGCATGTCGCCGGTGGCGATGTACGCAAGGTCGAAGTCTTCGCGGATCCGCTCGGCCTGGGTGCCCTTCCCGGCGCCGGGCGGCCCGAGCAGGATGAGGTTCAGCTCGGCCACGAGCACGCTCGCAGACGGCTTTCCGACATCACTTCAGGAAGCCCTCGTAGTTGCGCATCATCAGCTGCGCCTCGAGCTGTTTCATCGTGTCGAGGGCCACGCCCACGACGATCAGCAGCGATGTGCCGCCGAAGAAGAAGTTCGCCGAGGTCTGGTTGATCAGGACCGTCGGGAGCGCGGCGACCGCCGCGAGGTAGAGGGCGCCGGGGAACGTCAGGCGCGCGAGGATGCGGTCGAGGAACTCGGCCGTCGGCCGGCCTGGCCGGACGCCCGGGATGAAGCCGCCGTACTTCTTCAGGTTGTCCGCCTGGTCGACCGGGTTGAACGTCACCGCGGTGTAGAAGTACGTGAAGAGGATGATGAAGATCGTCTCGCCGATGATGTACGGCGCGTCCGACGGGTTGAAGAAGTTCGACACGTCCTGCGCCCACGGCTTCTGGATCAGCTGCCCGACGGTCGGCGGGAACGCCATGATCGACGCGGCGAAGATGACCGGGATGACGCCCGCCATGTTGACGCGGAGCGGCAGGTAGGTCTGGCCGCCGCCGCTCATCCGGCGCCCGATGACGCGCTTGGCGTACTGGACGGGGATGCGGCGCTGGCCCTCCTGGATGAAGACGACCGCAGCGATCACCGCAAGGGCCAGGAACGGCATCATGACCTTGAAGACCTGCGTCCGGGTTCGTCCACCACGCCTGGATGCCGTTGCGGCAGGCGCGCGACGATCGACGCGAAGATCATCAGCGAGATGCCGTTGCCGATGCCGTGCTGGGTGATCAGCTCGCCGAGCCACATCACGAGGACGCAGCCGGTCGTCAGCACCATGACGATCATGAAGAGCGAGCCGACGTTGAAGTTGTCGATGATCGCCTGGCCGGCCGCCGGCTGGAACGAGCGGAAGAGGAAGACGTAGCCGATCGCCTGCGCGAACGCGAGGCCGACCGTCAGGTAGCGCGTGTACTGCGTGATGCGCGCCTGCCCGACCTCACCCTCCTTGGAGAGCTTCTCCAGCGACGGCACGACGACCGTCAGCAGCTGGAGGATGATCGAGGCCGTGATGTACGGCATGATCCCGAGCGCGAACACGGCGATCCGGGAGAGCCCGCCGCCGCTGAACGTGTTCAGCAGGTTGAGGATCCCGCCGCCGCCGAACTGCGCCTGCACGGACGCCACGGCGTCGATGTTCACTCCCGGGACCGGGATGTGGGCGCCGACGCGGTAGATCGCGAGAAGCGCTGCGGTGAACAGCAGCTTCTTGCGGATCTCCGCAACGGTGAAGGCGCTGAGAATCGTGGCGACCATGCTGCCGAGATCCTGACGATTACGGCTCGAGAATGACGCAGGTCCCGCCCGCGGCCTCGATCGCCTCGCGCGCCTTGCCGCTGAACCCATGAGCCTGAACGGTCAGGGGCTTGGTGATCTCGCCCTTGGCGAGGATCTTCACCGGGATGCCGCGGCGCTTGGCCAGGTTCGCCTTCGCGAGCAGCTCGAGCGTCACCTCGGTGCCGGCGTCGAAGCGCTCCTCGAGGTCCTTGAGGTTGACCGGCTGTGTGTGCGTGCGGAAGGGCTCGAACGGCATCGACTTCTTCATGTGCGGGCCGCGCAGCTTGCGCATCCGCATGTGAATCGGCATCTGGCCGCCCTCGAACCGCGCGCGGTCCTTGGCGCCCGAGCGTT
>CAWDUW010000002.1:0-250119 GCA_963805615.1 uncultured Actinomycetes bacterium
GTGACCGACCTCGGGCCGTCCGAGTCACCCGCGGACTCGCTCTGGGCGCTCGCGGACGAGCCGCGCCGCGTCTTCTCGGCCGACCTCGCCTACGACCGCACGCACTGCTACCTCGCCGACGGGTTCGCCGCGGAATGGCTCGCCAATCTCCGCCGGCTGCGCGCCGAGCTTCCGCCCGGCACCACCCTTCACCCTGGCCACGGCGAGCCGGGCGGGCTCGAGTTGCTCGACTGGCAGGAGGCGTACATCGAGACGATGCTGCGGGCGATACGCACGCCAGGCGTCGACGTCCCCCGCGACGATGCGCTCCTACCTGCCGTCCGAGACGCTCGCCTTCCTGATGGAGCTCAGCGTCGCGCCGCTCGCGGCGGCCGCCTAGCCCGCATCCGTCATTTAGCCGGTGCGCCCCGGCTTGGCCGGGGCGCTGTTCTGTCCGGTTGAGCAGCGATTCTTCGGCTTGTTGACGGTCGTCGAATCTGGCTCAGGGGGTCACCTTGCGGGTGATGCACAAGGGACGTGCGGTGAAGGTAGAGGTGGTGGCGGACGGAACCGGGTTGGTCTCACACATCGGTAGCGCGCTGCTGTCGGGGTTGGCGGACCGGCTCGGCCTCACGCGCGCGCTCGATCGCCGGCTGGCTGGGATCTGTCAGCGCGAGCGGCGCCACACGCCCGGCGCGGTGATCCGCGATCTGGCGGTGATGCTGGCCGACGGCGGTGACTGCTTGGCCGAGCTGGCCGCGTTGCGCGACCAGCGATCGCTGTTCGGGCCGGTCGCGTCTGACTCGACGGCGCGGCGTCTGCTCGCGACGCTCGCCGCCGACCCGGGCCTGGTGGCCGGGCTGCGTGCGGCGCGCGCCGAGGCGCGGGCGCGCGCGTTTCGCCGCGGCGCGCGGCCACGGCAGATCGTGATCGATTTGGACGCGACGCTGATCGACGCGCACTCCGACAAGCAGGGCGCGGCGCCGACGTATAAGCGCGGGTTCGGGTTTCACCCGATGCTCGCCTACCTGGACGGCAGCGGCGACGCGCTGGGCGGTCGGCTGCGGCCCGGCAACGCGGGCTCGAACACCGCCGCCGACCAGATCGCCGTGCTCTCGGATGCGCTCGGACAGCTGCCCAAGGGGATCGCCGCCCGCGAAGGCGTGTTGATGCGCGCCGACTCGGCGGGCGCCACGCACGAACTGCTGCACTTCTGCCGCGACGGACGCATCCGCTACTCGGTCGGGCTGGCGTTGAGCGAACAACTGCGCGCGGCGATCCTCGCGCTCCCCGAAGCGTCCTGGGTGACCGCCCTCACCCAGGACGGCCATGAGCGCGACCACGACGCCGCGCAAGTCGCCGAGCTCACCGACCGGCTGGAGCTCTCAGACTGGCCGGCCGGCTCACGTGTGCTGGTGCGCCGCGAAGAGGCCCACCCGGGCGCGCAGTTTTCCTTCACCGACCACGACGGGCGCCGCTTCCAAGCGATCCTGACCGACCGGCCCGACACCGACATCGCCTACCTGGAGGCCGCCCACCGCGGGCACGCCAGGGTCGAGGACCGCATCCGCGCCGCCAAAGACACCGGGCTGAAGAACCTACCGTTCCACGATTTCGCGACAAACCAGGTATGGCTGGAACTCGTCGCGATCGCGCAGGACCTGACCACATGGGCCCAACAGCTGCTGCTCTCGGGCGAACTGGCGCGCTGCGAGCCCAAGCGGCTGCGATACCGGCTATTGCATACCGCAGGCCGGCTCACCTTGCACGCTCGCCGCGCGATCCTGCACCTGCCCGCGCACTGGCCCTGGGCCAGCGCGCTGACGAACGCGTTCGGACATCTCCGGGCACTCCCCGCCGCCAGCCGCTAACCCCAACGCGCTTCACCCGCCGATCGCCAACACGTCACGCAGGCCCGCAGCACCGGCCAGATCACCGCTGCCCACGACACGCCGTCACACCCACCCCAGGGCACCCGCAACCCCGCCAACACCCCACCGCGGGCCACACACCCACCGCAGACTGCTCGATTCACTCGCCGCGGCCCAGCAAACCACCACCCGACACGGCTAACGGCGTTTCCGGGCTAACACAAATCGCTCACGCCGACATCAGGCCGCGAAGTGCCCTTTTCGACGGATTCGACCTCTCCGACGAACGGCCTCCGCGCCTCCGCCGCCACTGTGTGCAGCCAAGGCAGCGGTCACGCCGCGGCCGCGTCGACGAGCTTCAGTCCCCTGTACTCGAGGCGCGCCTGCTTCTCGGCGTCGGCGAGGTCAGCGTGCAGCATGTCGGTGAGGACGTTCCACTCGACGTCGCAGTAGAAGATGTAGACGCCCGGCTCATTCTCGTACTCGGCCAAAGCAATGGCCGCGAAATCAGTGATGCGCTCGTCGCCGATCCCGTGCCTGATCTGCCCAGTGGCTTGTGTGGACGAGAGCTCCGCTTGAGCAGCCTCCGACGATTTCGTACCTTTGCGAGGTCGAGGATCGTGCGGCCTTATTCGACTGCCGCGTGTCGACGTTTGCGATACCTCGCGAGCCGTCGCCCCGGTGGACGCGTCGTTGTTGGTATCAGGCGAATGCGCTAGCACTCCGGCTGGTCGCGCAAACCCGCCCGAACCACGCGGAAGCGGCGGTTACTTGCTGCAAGCGCGGCCCTTGCCAGATGAGCGTGGTTCGCCTTCGATGGCTCCACTACTGGCGATCAGCCGGGGTCGGGTGTAGGGTCGCTCGTGGTAGTAGCCATCGCGTCGCTGGCAGCTCCCGGTCACCATCCACTTCCGGCGCAAGCCGTCGCATTTGCGGACTGGATGACTGACCATGGCCATTTTGCGCGAGGACCCGATACCCGCCTCCAACCACTCGACCTCCCCGCCAGTCGTTCGCCCGGACTCCAGCGTGCGTCGGACCGCCCGAATCGTTGGGGTCCTTTTCCTTGCGGGCTACTTGACATATGGCGTAGGCAGCCTCATAGCGACGGGCATCGTCGACTCCGGTGACCGCAGCGGCTCCACCGCGTTGTTCGTCACCGGCATCGCGCTGATGCTGCTCAACTCGGCATTCGTGATCGGCATCGGTGTCCTGATGTTCCCGATCCTGCGACCCCACAGCAAGGCCATAGCCGCGGGCTACCTGGGCACGCGGATCTTCGAGGGCGTCGTCCTGGCCATCGGTGTCGTGAGCCTCATCGTCCTCACCGGCTCCTCCGCCATCGACGCGAATGCCGCTTTCTACAGCGTCGCCGAGGCCGGGCTCGGTATCGGAAGCCTCTTCTTCTGCGCTCTGCTCTTCCGCACAGGACTCGTTCCGCGTTGGCTAGCTGTCTGGGGCTTCATCGGCTACGCGTGCTTCGCCGGGGGCAACCTGCTGGAGCTGTTCGGCGTCGCGGGCGCCGGGCTCGTCGCCGCCATCCCCGGTGGATTGTTCGAGCTGACATTCGCCATCTGGCTGATCGCCCGCGGGTTCGCCTCCACCGCGACCGTCCGCTCGCGCGCGAGCACTGCCGTCCCACCGGCCTAGACCGACACGCCGTCGCTTCAAACGAAAAGCAGCAGTCGCGCGGCGGAGTCTCCGCACTGCTCCATTGAGGCACAGGAGCAGCGGCTCGTGGGCGACCGCTCCTTCCAGGGTTGGCTGTCGCACAAGTCGCCGACGACGAGCTCGGCGCCGCGACCATGTGATCTGAGGCGTTCTCGAGCCCTTCCGGACGAGGACCGAGAGTGATTTGTTGCCGCGAAACGCCGGTCCTGTCGCGGCGGTGGATTTTGCGACAGCCTCAGGCGAAAGTAGGAGCGCGACGGAGACGCCGCGCGGCGTCTCCGGCTGGTAGGAAAGTGTTGACGATGTTTCGCCGAAGGCCCGCTCCGCGAAATCTTCACGATGCCGGCATGGCCGGAACGCCGGAAACTCTTGCATGGAAGGGCTAGCGCGGCCTTGGCGCCTAGGTCGCGTTCACGCGCAACGTGGTGTGACGATGGACCGCACGAGTTCGCCTGGGACTCCCAGCTTGGGGATTGCATCGTCGGTTTGACGGACCTACAGTCGCCTAGTCCGGGTCCAGCGGCGGTAGAAGAGCTCGCCACCGCGAGTCGGGGAAGGGAGTAGTGCGCGGTGAGTTTGGACCAGAACAGGGCGCGCGTCTTCGGGGTGCTTTACCTCATCACGTTCGTCACGTCGATCCCGGCGCTGGCGCTTTACCAGCCCGTCCTCGATGATCCCGTCGGCTACATCCGATCATCGCGGCGCACGGGGAGGCTGTCCGCGCGGGCCTGCAGGCCGGCTGCCACGTGCTCGTCGAGAAGCCGTTCGTCACAGAGCTCGCCGAGGCGCGTGAGCTCGCCGACCTCGCGGACGCGCGCGGGCTGCAGCTCGGCGTCGTCCAGAACTGGCGCACCAAGAGCTCCGGCGCTGCGCTGCGCGAGGCCGTCGCGGGGGGCGTGATCGGGGACGTCTCGCACATCGTCTTCCGCTACCTGCGCGACCGCGAGAAGCCGCACCTGCCCGACTACCTCTTCGAGGAGCCGGACCCCGTGCTCTGGGCGATGGGGATCCACCACTTCGACCTCTTCCGGTTCATCCTCGGCCAGGAGATCGTGAGCGTTCAGGGTCACGCAGCCCGCCCTGCGTGGAGCCGCTACCGGGTGCCGTCGATCAACGATCTGTGGATGGAGACCGACGGCGGCGTCGTCATCTCGTACGTCGCGTCGTTCTCCTCGCGCAACGCGCAGATCCCGCAGGAGTCGCTGCAGGTCGAGGGTGAGCTGCGGCACGCTCTACAACGACAGCCAGTACTTCGAGCCGCCGCTGTGGCTGTCGCTGCGCGGCAGCGACGGCCCGGTGGACCTGACCGCGGGCGTGACGGCACGCGACGAGCAGGGCCAGTACGAGATCGCCGACGTCGCGATCCTGGAAAACTTCCGCGCCGCAGTGCAGGACGGGGCGCCGCTGATCGCGTCCGCACGCGACAACCTCGGAACCCTCGCCGCGATCGACGCGGCCCGCACCGCGATCTCTGGAGCACACCATGGCTGACTGGTCACCCGACGCACCCACGGCCGACGTTCCCTGCCCGTTCGGGCACGGCGGCACGCGCCGGCGGATCGTCGACACGATCTGGCAGGCCGAGGGCTCCGCCGAGTACCAGTGCTCGGAGTGCGGGATCGTCTTCCTCTACCCGCTGATGACCGAGGCGGAGGAGCGGGAGTTCTACGAGGGCCAGTTCGCCGAGTACATGGCCAAGCGCGGCCAGGCCGGCGGAGCCGACCCCGCGGACTCGTTCGAGAAGTGGAAGCCCGAGGGCGCCCGCAGGCTCGAGCTGCTCGAGGCCCTGGCTGCGCGAGGACATGCGCGTTCTGGAGCTCGGCTCCGCGACCGGCTTCCTGCTCGACGCGATCCGCCCGTATGTCGGCGAGGTCGTCGGCGTCGAGCCCGGGGACGACTTCCGCGAGTTCTCGCGCGAGAAGCTCGGCATCGAGGCGCACGCCCACCGCGACGCCGTCGCGGGCCGGGAGTTCGATCTGATCCTCTGTTACTACGTCGTCGAGCACCTGCGCGACCCCGTCGGAGAGCTCAGCGACTGGCTGCCGCTGCTCGCGCCGGGCGGCCATGCCGCGATCGAGGTCCCGAACGTCGACGACGCGCTCGTCAAGTACTGGCAGGTCGAGGCGTTCGACCGCTTCTACTGGCAGAAGGCGCACTACTTCAACTACTCGCACGAGACGCTCGCGATGGTGCTGAAGATGGCCGGCTTCGCGTCGGTCGAGACGGTGCCGGTCCAGCGCTACGACCTCTCGAACCACGTCCACTGGCTCTGGAAGGGCGAGCCGGGCGGGGCGGGCAAGTACGCCGATCTGCTCGATGCGGGCGTCAACGCCGAGTACGGCCGCGCCCTGCGCGAGCGCTGGCTGTGCGACACCGTGATGGCCGTGGCGACGAAGGCCGCGTGATCCAGCATTCACGCCTTGCCGCGCGTCAGCGTCATCATCCCGGCGTACAACAGCGCGGCGACGATCGGGGAGACGATCGCGTCGGTGGTCGCCCAGACGTTCGGCGACTGGGAGATCGTGGTCGGCGACGACGCATCGACCGATGACACGGCGGCGGTCGCGCGCGCTGCGGACCCGCGGGTGACGGTCGTGAGCGGCGCGCAGAACGGCGGGCCGGCCGCCGGACGGAACCTCGCCGTCGGCGCGGCGCAGGGCGAGCTGCTCGCGCTGCTGGACGCGGACGACCGCTGGCTGCCCGAGTACCTGGAGCAGCAGGTCGGGCTGTACGACAGCTCGATCGCGGGACGCCGCCGGGTCGGGATCGTCGCGTGCGACGCGTACGTCGAGGACTCAGGGGGCGAGCGCCACGGCACGCACTCCGAGCGCGCGGGCTCGCTGACCGAGCCGATCACGCTCGAGCGGCTGCTCGAGGGCAACCCGATCTTCATCAGCGCCGTCACGCGGCGCGATCTCGTCACCGAGCTCGGCGGGTTCTCCACCGACACCTGGGGCTCGGAGGATCACGATCTCTGGATCCGGATCGTCGAACAGGGATACGAGGTCGCCGTCAATCCGCGGCCGCTCGTGATCTACCGCGAGGCGGAGGGCAGCGTCTCCGCGAGCCTGGTCGGCATGGCGCGCACGTCGCAGACGACCTACCGCCGCGCGCTCGAGCGGGGGAACCTGACGCCGCGCCAGCGCCGGGTCGCGCGGCGCAATCTGCGGATGCAGGGCGCTATCGAGACGTTTGAGCGCCGAGCTCAGGGAGAACGGCCAGGGCCCATGGAGCTCGCCCGCGCCGGCGCCGCGATGCTCGCCTACGTGCTCGCCCACCCGCGGCGCTGGGGCGCGTGGGCGCGGTCGCTCAGCCGCGGACGGGGAGCGCTGTGGCGCCCCGGCCGGGCGTCATGACCCAGCGGCGATGAGCGCGTCGAGCGCCTGCTCGGGCCCGAACCGCCGCTCGAGCTCTTCAGGGGCCGCCGGCGCGAGCTTCTGTGCCTGAGCGATCGCGGCGGCGAGCTCGTCCGGGTTCGCGTAGGGGAGCACCGGCAGTCCCTCGAAGTCGCGCGACCAGATGGGTCGCCGCACGATGACCGGCAGGCCGCGCGCGAGCCCTTCGACGATCACGGTCGGCTGGCCCTCGGTCCCGATCGACGGCACGACGAGCGCGTCGATCTCGCCGAGGAACGCGTCGATCTCGCTGACGAAGCCCTTCGAGGATCACGCGATCACCGAGGCCGAGCTCGCTGATGCGGGCGCGCACGCGAGCGGCGTACGCCGCGTCCTGCTCGTCGCCGACGACGATGAGCGTGCTCCACGCGGAGGGCTCTGCGCGAGCTCCTCGACCAGGTCGAGCGCGCCCTTGTCCGGGATCACGCGGGCGAGCAGTCCGAGCGTCGGGCGCGGCGCGATCGCCGGCGCGCGGCTGGGCGCGGGGGCGTGCGAACGCCCGCGGGTCGAGGAAGTTGTTCAGCCGGCCGACCGGAACGCCGCCGAGGACCCGGCGTGTACGTCGCGGCGGTGTTCTCGCCGATCGCCACGAGGACCGGTCGGACGCAGCACGAACCGCGCGCTGGGCCGTGCCGCGGTGTCCTGCTCGAGCAGGAGATTCACGAACGGCGCCCCGCCGCGAATGACGAGCTGGGCGAGGCGGCGTACGCCTGGGCGCGCGCAGTCGTCGCGACGACGAGCGCGTCCGTCGTCCCGCGCTCCCTGAGGATCCCGGCGAGCGCGCGGACGGCGACGGCATGCCGGGAACGCCCGGGGGCCGAGGCGGGGAACGGGATGGCGTGACCGGGATCGACGCCTGGCGCAGCGGGCGCGAGCGCGCTGCTCGCGCGGGGCACGCGATCCCGGCTTCCAGGTGTCCGGCCTGCTCGCGCTGCAGCCAGCCGCGCGAGCCGCAGGCCGAAGAGCTCGGCGCCGCCCGAGGATCGGAGCGTCGTCGATGAGCAGGAGCTTTCTGGTCACCAGGTCGTCGGAGGCCGCGATGCGGCGGAGGTATACCAGAGGGTCCCGCAGGTTCGACTAGGGTCCTCAGCCGATGCAGGGCGGACGGATCCTTCTCACCGGCGCGACGGGCTTCGTCGGCGGCCACGTCGCCGAGCGGGCCCGGCTTCAGGGTCTCACCGTCGTCCCGTCCGAAGGTGACCTGCGGGACGCGGAGAGCGCGCGGCGGACCGTCGAGGCGGCGGCGCCTGACGCCGTCATCCACCTCGCGTCACGCAAGCCGTCGGCGGCGAGCGACCGTGGGCGCTGCTCGCAGACGAGATCGCCATGGCGGGCAACCTGTTCCGCGCGCTCGGCGGACTCGGCGCCCGCCGGCGCCGCTGCTGATCGCGCGGCAGCGCGGCCCAGTACGGCGCGGGCTCGCCCGCGCCGCTGACCGAGGCTGCCCGCTGCTCCCGGTGTCCGCCTATGGCGCCATCAAGACGGTGCTGGAGCACGCGTGCACGACGCTGGGCATGCGCGGCGAGCACGCGCGTCATCTGGGCGCGGTCGTTCAACTGCCTGGGGCCCGGAACAGCAGGCTGGACACGCCGGCGGCCGACTGGGCGCGGCAGGTTGCGCGAGCGGAGCTCGCGGGGGGCGGGGTCGTGCGCACGGGGAACCTCGACGTCGTGCGCGACTTCCTCGACGTTCGTGACGTCGCCGACGCGTACCTCGCGCTGCTCGCGTCGCCGTTCGAGGGCGTCGTGAACGTCGGCTCGGGCCACGCGACGCAGCTCGATGAGCTCGCGCGGCTGTTCGTCTCGAGCGCGCGTGTTCCGCTCGAGATCGAGCGCGATCCTGCCCTCGAGCGTTCCGGGGATCCGCCGCACGTCGTCGCCGATGTCGAGCTGCTGCAGGCGACGACGAGTTGGCGCCCCGCCTGGACACTCCTGCAGAGCGTCGAGGACATGCTCGCGGAGGCGCGGCAGGCGCCCTCAGGTCAGCCGCGCCAACGTCCGGAGGCCGCTAGATGCGCGCGATCGTGATGGCCGGTGGGCTGGGAAGCCGGCTCGGTCCGCTCACGACGGTCCTGCCGAAGCCGCTGATGCCGCTCGCCGACCGGCCGATCATCGATGTCGTGCTGCGCCAGCTCGTCGCGGCCGACGCCGAGCACATCTCGATCTCCGTCGGCCACCTCGGGGGGCTGATCGAGGCATGGGTCAGCCACGAACCCGACTACGGGGTCCCCGTCGAGTTCGTCTACGAGGAGTCGCCGCTCGGGACCGCGGGCGCGCTCAAGAACGTCGGGAGCCCGTCCGGGACCTTCCTCGCGATGAACGGTGACGTCCTCACGACGCTGCAGTTCGCCGACCTGACCGCGGCGCATGAGCGCTCCGGCGCGATCGCGACGGTGGCGGTCAAGGATCGCGAGGTCCGGGTCGACTACGGCGTCGTCCATACGAACCCGGCGGGGAACATCGCGCGGCTCGAGGAGAAGCCGGTGCTCAGCTACACAGTCAGCATGGGCATCTACGCCTTCGACCCGCGCATCATCGACCTGATCGCGCCCGGTGAGCGGATCGACTTCCCTGACCTCCTGCTGCGCGCGATCGGCGCAGGGGAGACGGTCGGCACCTACGCATTCGACGGCTACTGGCGCGACATCGGCAACCGCGACGACTACGAGGAGGCGATCGCCGACTTCGGCGAGGATCCTCGCGCTTCCTGCCCGCGACCTGAGGGCGGTCAGACGTTGTAGAGGCCGGGCTTCAGCGCGGCCATGTTCTGCTCGACCCATGCCGCCGTGCGCGCGAGCCCGTCGCGCAACGGCACCTGCGGCGCCCAGCCGGCGAGCTCGTGCAGACGGCCGGCGTCGGCGAGCAGTTCGAACACCTCGCTGGCCTCCGGTCGCACGCGGTCGTCGTCGGTGACGATCTCGCGCTCCACGCCGAGCAGCTCGAGGATCAGGTCCGCCAGCTCGCCGATCGTGATGCCCTTGCCGTTGCCGGCGTTGAGGGTCTCACCCACCGTCGCGTCGGAGGTGCCGGCGGCGAGGAACGCGCGCGCGGTGTCGCTCGACGAACGTGAAGTCGCGGACCGGCGTGCGTGAGCCGAGCCGGATCGGACCGTCGCCGAGCGCCTGGGCGATGATCGTCGGGATGACGGCCCGCAGCGACTGGCGCGGCCCGAAGGTGTTGAAGGGTCGCAGCGTCGTGACGGGGAGCCCGAAGCTGCGCCAGTAGCTCTCGGCGAGCTTGTCGGCGCCGATCTTGCTCGCGCTGTAGGGCGACTGGCCCTGCAGCGGGTGCGCCTCGTCGATCGGCGTGTAGCGGGCGGTGCCGTAGGTCTCGCTCGTCGACGTGTGGACGAGGCGCTCGACGCCTGCGTTGCGCGCGGCCTCGAGCACGTTGAGCGTGCCGGTGATGTTCGTCGCGACATAGCTCTGCGGCGCGACGTACGAGTAGGGGATGCCGATCAGCGCCGCGAGGTGGAAGACCATCGAGCAGCCATCGACGGCCGCGCGGACGCTGAACGGATCCTGGATCTCCCCGCTGACGATCTCGACGTCCGGCAGATCCAGGCCCTCTAGGTGGGCGGTGTCGCCGCGCGAGTTGTAGTGCACGAACGCGCGCACCTGGGCGCCCTCCGCCACCAGGAGCTCGACGAGGTGACTGCCGATGAATCCGCCGGCGCCCGTCACGAGCACACGCCGCTGGCCGACGCCGCTCATTGCGGGAAGCTGTGCGCCGTTCGCTGAACCAGCATCCGCGCATACTCTCATCCCGCCGTGCACGTCGCCCTCAACCTCGTCTACCTCGTTCCCGGCGAGACCGGTGGCATGGAGACCTACGCCCGCGAGCTGATCCCGCAGCTCGCCGCCCGCGACGACGTGCGCATCACGTGTCTCGTGAACCGCGAGGCGGCCGCGGCCGGCGGCGGGCCATGGGGCGAGGTGTGCCCGATGGAGGTCGTCCCGGTTCGCGCGAGCAGCAGGGTCGAGTGGGTGCGCGGGGAGCAGCAGCACGTGCCCGGATCGCCGCCCGCATCGGCGCCGACCTCGTGCACTCGCTCGGGAGCACTGCGCCGTCTGTGGGGACGCGTGCCGCGCGTGACGACGATCCACGACCTCAACTATCTGCTCGTGCCGGAAGCACATTTCGGGCTGCGCGGGCTCGGGATGCGCGTGCTGGTCCCGGGCGCGGTCCGGCGCTCACGCCGACTGATCGTCGACGCGGCCTCGACGCGGGACGACCTCCGCAGCCACCTGCACGTCGACCCGGCGAAGGTGGACGTCGTGCCGCTGGCGGCCGCGCCGCCCGTGGCGGTCCGCGACATCCGAGGCCGAGCTGCGCGCGCGGCTGGGGCTCGGCGACCGCGCGGTCATCCTGAGCCCGGGCGCCAAGCGTCCGCACAAGAACCTCATCGACGGTGCTCGACGCGCTCGCGTCGCTCGGGCCGGACGAACGACCGGTGCTCGTCGCCACGGGCTACCCGACGCCGTACG
Source organism: uncultured Actinomycetes bacterium (assembly GCA_963805615.1). GTDB lineage: Bacteria > Actinomycetota > Thermoleophilia > Solirubrobacterales > Solirubrobacteraceae > F1-60-MAGs163. Next base: position 11,403 of record CAWDUW010000002.1, read on the forward strand.
AGGACGAGCTGCGCGGGCGCGCGGCGGCACTCGGCGTGTCAGGCGACCTGCTGCTGCCGGCCGTGGCTGAACGGGCCGACCTCGAGGGCCTCTACGCGCTCGCGACGCTCGTGGTCTTCGTCTCGCCGCTACGAGGGCTTCGGGCTGCCGGTGCTCGAGGCGATGGTGCGCGGCGTGCCGGTCGTCACGTCGAGCGTCTCGTCGCTTCCGGAGGTCGCCGGGGACGCGGCGGTGCTCGTCGACCCGGGAGATCCGCGGGCGATCGCGGCGGCGATCCGCGGTCTGCTCGCCGACCCGGACGAGCGCGCGCGGCTGTCGGCGGCCGGCCGCGATCGCGCCGCGGGGTTCACGCTGGGAGCGGACGGCGGAGCTGACGGCGGCGTCGTACCGGCGCGCGCTCGTAGCTCCGGCTAGCGCGCTCAGCGCGACCGAGCTCCACGTTCGTCGCCAGGGCGTTCAGCCCCGGGCACGCGGGCGAGCCCGCGGTTCGCGCCCCAGATCGCCGGGCTGAAGCGCTCGGTCAGGCGCCCGGGATCGGTAGCGGCAGCATGTTCGCGCGGCGCATCTCGAGGACTGTCGAAGCCGTGGCGCTCGAACGAGTCGCGCGTCGGAGCGCACGGTCGTAGAGCAGGTCGAACTCGCCGTCGCCATGGTAGTACATGCCCGCGTGTGCCGCGCGACGAACTCGAGGTAGGACAGGCGGTTGGGGAGCTTGTAGCAGTAGAAGATTCCGCCGGGCACGAGCACGCGGCGGATCTCGTCGAGGCTGGCGTCCGGGTCCATCACGTGCTCGAGCACGCCCATCGAGAGCACCGCATCGAACGCGTCGTCGGGGAAGGGGAGCGCGACCGGCTCGCGCGAGATGGTCGCCTCGAGGCCCGGGTACTGCGCGGAAGGCGCGCTGCACGACGCCGGCGGCGTCCCCGTCGTAGTCGAACGCCGTCACCTCGATGCCGCGGTCGATCAGCAGCCGCGTCATCTGACCCCAGCGGCAGCCCCAGTCGAGGACCCGCTCGCGGCCGTCGGCGGCGATCCGGTCGGCGGCGGCCGCGTACTCGAGCATCTGCGGAGCGCTCTCGAGGTTGATGTCCTGGTCTGGGTTTGGTCCGGGCCACGGAGAGGCGATTATCAGGGAGTCCGCCGGCGTCTGCGCGCGTGGGCCGCGACGACCGCTCCAGCGACCGCTCCAGCGACAGCCGCTCCGCGTTCTCGCCGAACCACTCGCAGGTGCGCTCGCGCAGCGCGAGCCCCGCGTCGCTGACCGCGATCAGCGCGTCGGCGAGGCGTCCGGCGTCGGCCGACGCGCGCCACGAACCCGTTGACGCCCGGCTCGACCAGCTCCACCGCCGCGTTGTCCGGGCCCGCCACGACCACCGCCGGCGTCCCGTGCGCCGACGCCTCGACGACGACCAGCCCATAGCCCTCACGCGAGGACGGGTGCAGCAGGCAGAGCGCGCGCCGCAGCGCGTCGTCGACGACCTCGCTGTCGACGAACCCGGGCGCCTCGACGATGCCCTCGAGGCCGAGCGCGGCGATCTCGGCGAGCACGACCGGCCGCTCCGGCCCGTCGCCGAGGATCAGGCCGCGCACGTCGAGCCCGCGGGCCCGCGCGCGGGCGATCGCCGCGCGGCACCGCAGGCACGCGCTTCTCCGCGATGTGGCGGCCGGCGAAGACGACGAGCGGCGTCCGCCTCGCGCGGCTCGGGCTGCTCGAGCGAGCCCGCGTACTCGCCCTCGAGCACCGTCGCGGGCTCGCGCAGGCCCTCCTCGGCGAGCCGCGCCTGGAAGCAGCCGCGAGAAGCAGAACGCGCGCTGCCGCACGCGCACGCAGCGGCGCTGGACCGCGTAGCCCGACGCGCCCCGCCGACCGGCCCAGGTAGTCGCGCCAGTACGCGCGTGCTCCACACCTCGTGCCAGTCGATCACGAGCCGGTACCCGCCCCGTCGCCGCGCCGCCGCCGCCGCGAGCACCGAGAAGTACGGGAAGGAGGCCATGTGCACGACGTCGTACTCGCGTCCATGGCGCATGAGATGCCGCGAGGACACCCCGGCCGAAGCGCAGTGGCGGGCCCACCGCACGATTCCCGTCGGGTCCGTAGAGCGCGTCCTCGCGCGATACGTCGATCACCCGCACCCCCGGGATCCGCGGCGGATCAGCCAGGATCCCACTGCAGCCGCGTCAGGTAGGTCACGTCGTGGCCCTCGGCGGCGAGCCGCTCCGCCAGGTTGCGGTACCAGCGCTCGGCCCCGCCCACGGTCCAGGGGAAGAGGCAGTCATAGGCGATGCAGACCTGCACGAAGGCGCAGTATCACCTGCGCCACGGTCGGCCGTCCGCAGGTATCCTCGATGGCGAGGGGAACCACGAAGGGTCCGATGAGCACCATCGAGCAGACGACACAGCAGGCGCTCACGCCTGCCCCGGTTGACGAGTGTCTCGTCAGCGTCGTCATTCCCTGCCTCAACGAGGAAGGCAACATCGAGGCCTGCGTGCGCTCCGCCATCGAGGCGATGGAGCGGGCGGGCATCGACGGCGAGGTCATCGTCGCCGACAACGCGTCCGAGGACCGCAGCGCCGAGCTGGCCACCGCCGCCGGCGCGCGGGTCGTGCGCGAGGAGCGCCGCGGCTACGGCAGCGCCTACCTCGCGGGCTTCGGGGCCGCGCGGGGCACGTACATCGTGATGGGCGACGCCGACCTCACGTACGACTTCGGGGAGATCCCGCGCTTCCTCGCGGAGCTCGAGGACGGCGCCGACCTCGTCATGGGCAACCGGATGGACAACATCCAGCCCGGCGCGATGCCGTGGCTGCACCGGTACGTCGGCAACCCGGTCCTCTCGCGCTTCCTCAACGTGCTCTACAGCACGGGTGTGCGCGACGCGCACTGCGGCATGCGCGCCGTGCGCCGCGACAAGCTGCCGGTCCTCGACCTGCGGACTCCGGGCATGGAGTTCGCGAGCGAGATGGTCATCCGCGCCGCCCGGCGCGGCCTCGTCATCCGCCAGTTCCCGATCGAGTACCGCCCGCGCGGCGGCGAGTCCAAGCTCGACACGTGGAACGACGGCTGGCGCCACCTGCGCTTCCTGCTCGTGCACAGCCCGACGCACCTCTTCCTGATCCCCGGGCTGATCATGACGGTGCTCGGGACGATCGCGATGCTCGTCGTCGTCGCGCAGATCAACATCTTCGGCCGTGCATGGGACTTCCACGCGGAGATCGCCGGCTCGCTGCTGATCATCATCGGCACCCAGGTGATCGGCCTGGGCCTCTGCGGCCACGCGTACGGCATGTACTTCATGGGTGAGCGCGACCCGTGGTTCGAGCGGATGCGCGAGCGCTTCCGCCTCGAGAGCGGGCTGCTGCTCGGCGGCGGGCTGCTGCTGGCCGGCGTCGATCGCTGGCGGGAGTCCTCGTCTGGCGCTGGGCCGATCGCGGGTTCGGCTCGCTCGGCGAGGAGCGCCTGGCGGTCACCGCCGCGACGCTGATGATCGTCGGCATGCAGGTGGTCTTCACCTCGTTCCTGCTCAGCATCCTCGGGCTCCGGCGCGAGCGCTGACAGCCGTTCACCGCCGGCCCGCCCGCGCCGCCGGTACCCTTTCGGGACGCTGCACCGCAACCTGGGACGACGCGCGACGTTGTCCTGCTGGGGCCGCTACCGGCCCCTCCTGACCATGAGCAAGCTCCTCGCCATCGTCCCGGCCTACAACGAGAGCGGCGCGATCGCCGCGACCGTGGCGGACATCCTGGGCAACGCCCCCGGCTTCGACGTCGTCGTCGTCAACGACGGCTCGACCGACGACACCGCCGCGCTCGCGCGCGGCGCGGGCGCGGAGGTCATCCACCACCCGTTCAACATCGGGATCGGCGGCGCGGTGCAGTCCGGATACCAGTACGCGCTCGACCGTGGCTACGACGTCGCGGTTCAGGTCGACGGCGACGGCCAGCACGACGCGCGCTACATCCCCGAGCTGCTCGCCATGCTGCGCTCGGACCCGCGGCTCAACATGGTCAGCGGCTCGCGCTTCATCGGTGAGGGCGAGGCCGGCTACCAGTCCTCCGCGACGCGCCGCGTCGGCATCCGCCTCTTCTCCGGCGTCCTCTCGCGGCTCACCGGGCGCGCCGTGACCGACCCGACCTCCGGCTTCCGGATGACCGACCGGCTCGGCATCGAGCTGTTCGCGCGCGACTACCCGCACGACTACCCCGAGGTCGAGGCGGTGCTGATGCTGCACCACCACCGGCTCGTCGCGGCGGAGGTCCCGGTGCAGATGCGCGAGCGCAGCACGGGCGAGTCGTCGATCAACTCCGGCCGCTCGATCTACTACATGATCAAGGTGCTGCTCGCGATCCTGCTCGGCCTGCTGCGCACACGCCCGAACGTCGAATCCGGTGACGCCGCGCCCGTCGCCGCGGAGCACTCGCTCTGATGGACAGCCGCATCCAGATCATCGCGATCCTCGGGTTCCTGGCGCTCTTCCTGATCGTCTTCGAGCTCGTGCGCCGCCGGCGCCTGCAGGAGCGCTACGCGCTGCTGTGGCTGTTCGCGGTCGCCGGCCTGCTGGGCCTCTCGATCTTCCGCAACCTGCTCGAGAAGACCTCCAGCGCGCTCGGGATCGCCTACGCGCCGTCGGCGCTGTTCGCCGTCGCGTTCGGCTTCGTCCTGCTCCTGCTGCTGCATTTCAGCCTCGTGATCTCGCGGCTGGCCGACCAGAACAAGGTGCTCGCGCAGAAGCTCGGGCAGCTGCAGCAGCGCGTGGACGAGCTCGAGTCCGCGCCACGCGCGGTTCCCGCGTCCGCTGCGGCCGAGCCCGACGGCGAGGTCGTCGAGGCGGGCGCGAGCCCGCGCGCCGGCCTGCGCTGACCCGGATGGCGGCCGGCCCCGATGTGGCGGCCGTCGTGGTCTGCCACGACAGCGCGGCGGACGCGCCGCGCACGCTCGCGGCGCTCGCCGCGCAGCTGAGCGCCGGTGACGAGCTGATCGTGGTGGACAACGGGTCCCGTGACGGGACGCCTGACGCCGTGCGGGCCGCGGTGCCGTCGGCGCGCGTGATCGAGGCGGGCGCGAACCTGGGCTTCGCGGGCGGCTGCGCGGTGGGCGCGGACGCGACCGATGCCGCGCTGCTGCTGTTCGTCAATCCCGACGCGGTTCCGGCCGAGGGCTTCGTCGATGCGCTGCGCGCGGCGGGCGATGCCGAGCCGGGGTGGGGCGCCTGGCAGGCGCTCGTGACGCTCGAGGACGAGCACCTCGTGAACACCGCGGGCAACATCGCGCACTGGCTCGGCGTCGGCTGGGCGGGCCTGTGCGACGAGCCGGTGACGGCGGCGCCGGCGGTGCGCGCCGACGTCGGTTACCCGTCGGGCGCGGCGCTGATGGTGCGCGGCTCGGCGTGGCGGGCGCTCGGGGGCTTCGACCCGCGCTACTTCATGTACGGCGAGGACCAGGACCTCGGCATGCGCCTGCGGCTCGCGGGCTGGGGGCTCGGGATCGAGCCGGCCGCGCGGATCGCGCACGACTACGACTTCGTCAAGGGCGACTACAAGTGGTTCCACCTCGAGCGCAACCGCTGGTGGACGGTGCTCGGCGACTATCCGGGGGCGCTGCTCGCGCTCGTGCTGCCGGCGCTGCTGGCGTTCGAGCTGGCGCTGCTGCCGGTCGCGGCGAAGGGCGGCTGGCTGAAGGCGAAGCTGCGCTCGCAGGCCGCGGTGCTGCGCGAGCTGCCGGCGATCCTGCGCCGCCGCCGTGAGGTGCAGGCGACGCGCACGGTGAGCGCGCGCGAGTTCGCGGACGGGCTGTCGGCGTCGCTCGAATCCCCGTATCTCGCGGGCGCGGCGTCGATCCCGCTGCTGCCGGCGCTGCAGCGCGGGTACTGGCGGGCCGTGCGGGCGCTGCTGGCGCTCGGAGGCTGACGGGCGATGCACGTCGGCCTCGACCTGCTGTTCCTCGTCCCCGGCCAGACCGGCGGGCGCGAGACGTACGTGCGTGAGCTGCTGCCCGCGCTGCGCGCGGCGGAGCCGTCGCTGCGCGTGACGGCGTTCGTCGGGCGCGAGGCCGCCGCCGCGGGCGAGGGCTTCTGGACGCAGGGCGCGGACCGGGTCGTCGTCCTGTCGCGGGTCGCGGCCGGATCGCGTGCCCGATGGGCGCTGGGGGAGAGCGTCGTGCTGCCGCGCGCGGCGGACCGCGCCGGCGTCGACGTCCTGCACTGCCCCGCGAACTTCGCGCCGGCGCATGGGCGCTGCGCGCGCGTGCTGACGCTGCACGACGTGCTGTGGCGACGGCTGCCGGACGCGGTCTCGCCCGCGATGCGGCGCGGCACCGACGCGCTCGTGCCGCGCGGCGCGCGCCATGCGCACCGTGTCCTCACCGGGTCGGCCGCGACGAAGAGCGACATCGTCGGCGAGCTCGGCGTCGACGCGGCGCGGATCGACGTCGTCCCGTACGGGCTCGGCGCGCCGCCGGAGCCCGGCGACGCGGGCCGCGGGCGCGCGCTGCTTCGCGCCGCCGCGGATCGTCCCGTCGTGCTGTGCGTCGCCACCGACCTGCCGCACAAGAACCTCGGCGCGCTGGTCGAGGCGCTGGCGCTGATCGACGCGCCGGCGCGGCCGCTGCTCGCGCTCGCCGGCCACGGCACGGACAGTGGCCGCCTCACCGACCTCGCAGCGGCGCGCGGCGTCGGCCGGCGACGTCCGCGCGCTCGGCGCGGTCAGCGCCCGCGACCTCGAGGACCTCTACGCCGCGGCGACCCTGCTCGCGACGCCGACGCGCTTCGAGGGCTTCGGCCTTCCGGTGCTGGAGGCGATGGCCCGCGGCGTGCCGGTCGCGTGCTCGGACCTGCCGGTGCTGCGCGAGGTCGCCGGTGACGCGGCGGCCTGGCTCGACCCGGGCGACCCGCGGCAGATCGCGGGCGCGCTGTCGGCCTGCTGGCGATGCAGCGAGCGCGAGCGGCTGATCGCCGCGGGCCACGAGCACGCGCGGGCGTTCACCTGGGAGGCGACGGCGCGCGGAACGCTGGCCGCCTACGCCGCGGCGATCGCCGTGGCAGGCCGCGACGGGACATGTTGCCCCCGATTCGAAGAGGGCGTTCACCAACCTGAAGACCTCGGCCGTGCGCTTGCCAGCGTGCGTTACGCACGACGGATGACGCAGGACGACCTGGCGAGCGGCCGGGATCGAGCGCACCTATCTGGCCCGCCTGGACAGCCGGCATGAGCACGTCCACTCGACAGGTCGTGAGCGCTGCGACGGGGATGCTCGCGACGATCACGTCACAATGCCCGCGGACCACGATAGCGAGACTAGCCGCGGTCGACGATCGCGAACACGCGATTGGTCCACGGCGTCGGCTCGTCGGTGACCGTCGTCTGCGGGCGGTACGGCAGCCGGAACGCGGCGAAGCGCGCGAGATCCGAGGGGCGGTGGCGCCGGCTCGCGAGCACGACGGTCCGGAACTGCTCGCCGGTCACGCGGGCATCGCCGTGGAAGAGGAAGCGCACGGTCGCGCCCGCCTGCTCGTACAGCGCGCTGATCGCCTCGAGCGTCGGCAGCCCGTACTCCAGGTGCTCCCGCAGCCACGGGTGGCCGTCACCGGTGAGGTCGCGGTACCAGGCGTCGATCTCGGCCTCGAGCGCGTCATGCTCGGGCGATCCGAGCGGGCAGCACAGCACCGAGCGGCGCTCGGTCACGCGCAGCATCTCCGCCACGAACCCCGGGCGGCTCGCCGGCGGCACGTGCTCGAGCACGTCGAGGCTCGTCGTGGCGGTGAAGCCGGCGTCGGGGAACGGCAGGTGGTCCTCCGGGACGATCACGTCGGCCGGCTCGCTGACGTTCGCCGCGAGCACCTCGCTGGTCGGCAGATACCCGTGCAGCTGTCCCGGCAGGCCGCCGACGTCCAGCACGCGCGCCGGGGCGCCGAGCAGGTCGGCGACGATCAGATGACGCTCGACGGTGTCCGGCGCGCAGCGGATCCGGTCGTCGGCGAGCCGCCGCAGGCGCGTGGTCGTTGCCATCCGGCGGCTCACGTTAGCGTCCTGCCCGTGGCCGAACCGTGGTGGATCGTGGTGCTGAACTGGAACGGGCGTGAGGACACGCTCGCGTGCCTGCGCTCGCTCGCGCAGCTCGAGGGCGACGACATCCACGTCGTGGTCGCCGACAACGGCTCCACCGACGGCGCGGTCGACGCGATCCGCGAGCAGCACCCAGGCGTCGACGTGATCGAGAACGGCGCGAACCTCGGCTTCGCCGGCGGGAACAACGCAGGCATCCGCCACGCGCTCGACCGCGGGGCCGCGTGGGTCGTGCTCGTGAACAACGACGCCACGGTCGACCCGGGCGGGATCGCGGCGCTGCGGGCCGCCGCGGCCGCCCACCCACGGGCCGGCGCGCTCGCCGGGCAAGCTCTTCTTCGCCGATCCGCCCGACCTCGTGTGGTTCGCCGGCCAGCGGTTCGATCCGCGGCTGGGCTACTCCGGGCGCCCGCGCGGCTACCGCAGGCCCGACGCGCCGGAGTACCGCCGCGTCGAGCCGGTCGACCGCGCGGCCGGAGCGTTCATGGCCGTCTCGCGAGCGGCGCTGGAGCAGGCCGGGCTGCTCGACGAGGAGCTGTTCGCCTATGTCGAGGACGTCGACTGGTCGCTGCGGATCCGCGCCGCGGGCTTCGAGCTGCTGTTCATCCCGTCCGCGATCGCCCATCACCGCGTCTCGGCGTCGACCGGTGGCGAGCGCGGCTCGAGGAACGCCCTGTACTACGGGATCCGCAACACGATCGCCGTCTGCGACCGCCATCGCCCGCTGCCGCGCCCGCTGGCGGCGCTGCGCCGCTGGGAGCTGTGGGCCGTCTTCATGGCGCAGGCGCTGCTGCTCTCCGAGGGACGCGGGCCGTTCGCGCGCGCGGTGCGCGAGGGGTACCGGGACGCGCGGCGCGGCCGCTACGGCGAGCGCTGAGCGTCGTCGCGCCGCCGGTACAGCAGATCCTGCGGCGAGACGGCGCCGACGAGGTCGTAGCGATCACCGAGGATCTCCTCGAGCGGGCCGCGCCCGGCGTCCGGATCGAGCGCCTCGACGAGGATCCAGCGCGGAGCGTGACGGCCCAGGTCGAGCCCGCGCAGCGCCTGCGGCTCGTAGCCCTCGAGGTCGAGCGACAGCAGATCGGGCGCGCCGATCCCGGCTTCGTCGAGCACCGAGCTGAGCGTGCGGCCCGGAGCCTCCACGTCGTACGAGGCCGAGCTTCCGAGCAGGAATGCATCGTCGAGGTGACGGTCCTCATCGGCCTCGCTGCCCTGGGCTCCGCGCACGAGCGACATGAGCCCGCCGTACCGCAGCGTCACGGTGGAACCCTCGAGCTCCGGCGGCACGAGCGCGCAGGCGTAGACGCGCGAGCCGGGCCGGGTCGCCTCGGCCTCCTGCGCGAGCGCGGGAATCGCCTCGATCAGCACGCCCGTCCAGCCACGCGCACGCTCGAGGAAATAGGTGTTGCTCTGTGCGTACCCGTCGTTGGCGCCGGCCTCGACGAACGTGCCGTGCTCGACGTCCAGATGGCGTTCGAGCACGTCATCGAGACCGTGCAGGGCCGGCCGTGACAGCGACCAGTCACCCTTGGCCTCGAGCCCCTCGCGCCGCCGGCGATCCCGTGCGCGCGCCGACCGCTGAAGGTGCTCGCGCACCCGGCGCGAGCGCAGCGGCGTCACCGTCGCAGCGACGCGAGCCAGGCGACCCTGGACCCGGCGCGTCAGCGCCGGCGCCGGTCGCACGTCAGCACGGTCGTCGTCGGTGCCCGGCACGTCTCGGACCCTAGAGGAGATGCCGGTACGTCCCGCGCAGCCGCTCCGCGAGCGCGGCTGACGAGAATCGATCGAGGCTCGGCAGCCCCGGCCCGGAGCGCGTGGCCGGCGGCGTGCTCAGCGGCCCATCGCGCAGGGCGCGGGCAAGCCCGATCCAGTCGCCTGCCCCCACCAGCGTCCCGCCGCCGGCGACGACCTCGGGGATCGCCCCGGACGCGCACGCGATCACCGGCGTGTCGCAGGCCATCGCCTCGACGAGCACCATCCCGAACTGCTCCTCCCACTTCGCGGTCGGCAGGCTCGCCAGGACGAGCGCCGAGGCGCGGGCGTAGAGCGCGGGCATCTCGTCGTAGGGCACGGTCGCGCGGAACTCGACGACCGCGTCGAGCCCGAGGTCGCTCGCGTAGGCGCGCAGGCGGCCCGCCTCCGGCCCGTCCCCGACGATCAGCAGGCGCACGTCGTCGCGCGGCGCACCGCCGATCCCCTGGCGCAGCGCCGCCAGCGCCCGCAGCACGTCCTGGTGGCCCTTCTCCCAGACCAGGCGCCCGGCGGACAGCAGCGTGTGAACCGGCGGGGGCGAGGACGGGGCCGCGGCGGCGGCGGCGTCGGCGAAGCGCTGCAGGTCGATGCCCGGCGGGCAGACGTGCATCAGCTGCGGGCGCCACGCCCTCGAGCAGCAGGCCGTCGCGGGCCCGCTCGGTGGCCGGCAGGTACACGTCGGTCGCGCCCAGGACGGCGCGGCGGTAGGCCCGCTCGCGCCGCCAGCGGTGGCTCTCACGCCAGGCGATCGTCTCCCAGACCGTCAGCGCCAGGCGAAAGCCGAGCTCGTCGCGCAGGCCCGCCGCCTGCGCCGCGTACCAGGAGCCGAGCTCGGCGGCGTGCACGATCGCCGCTCCGCGCAGGTGCTCGCCGAGGCCGATGTAGCGCTCGCCGAGCGCGTATGCGGCCCCGCCGGTGAGCCGCCCGGAACCGGGGATCGCGTCGCGCGGCGTGCGCGCCTGCACGACCTCGAGCCCGAGCCCCTCGGTCTGGTGCAGGTTCGAGCCGGTGACGAGGACCCGCACGTCGAATTCGTCCAGGAGCAGCTCCCACGGCCGCAGATCCCAGACGTTGGCGTGGTGGCCGCGCAGCAGGACGACGCGGGGACGGGTGCCTGAGGTCGCGGGCATCGGGGCGTGAGGGTAGACGCGCGCGCCTCCGGCCGCCGGGACAGGCCGCTACGCTCGGCGCGCCCGTGGCTGAGTCGACCGATCCGGACCGCGTCTCCGACGTCCTCGACTCCGCCGAGGCGGGTGGCAGGGCGATCCGTGGCGCGGGGCTGCGGGTCGGCGGCCAGGTGCTGAGCCTGACGATCGCGCTGATCGCGGTCCCGTTCGTGATCCGTCACCTCGGGGCGGTCGAGTACGGGTACTACATCACCGTCTCGTCGATCGTCTTCATCATCGGCGGGCTCACCGAAGCCGGACTGACGGCGCTCGGCGTGCGCGAATACTCGACGCTCGCGCCCGCCGACCGCTACGACTTCCAGCGCAGCCTCGTCGGCCTGCGCCTCGTCCTCACCGCGACGGGCGTCGTGCTGGCGGCGGCGATCACGTGGGCGACGGGCGCCAACTCGCAGATCGTCGTGGGGACGATCATCGCGGGCCTCGGGCTGCTGATCGCGCTGAGCCAGCAGACCTACGCGATCCCGCTGACGGCGGAACTGCGCCTCGGCTGGGTGACGATCCTCGAGGTGATGAAGCAGGCCGTCCTGAGCAGCCTGTTCCTGCTCGCGGTGGTCGCGGGCGCCGGCCTCGCGGCGTTCTTCTGGGCCAGCGTCGTGGCCGGGTTCGTGATGCTCGCAGCGACGCTCGTGCTCGTCCGCGGGCACGCGCCGCTCGTCCCCAGCCGCGACCGCTCGGCCTGGGGCCGGGTGCTCAAGGAGACACTGCCGTATGCGGTCGCGGCCGCCGTCGGGCTCGTCTACTTCCGCATCGCCGTGATCCTGATGTCCTATGTCTCAACGGCCGAGGAGACCGGCATCTTCTCGGCGGCGTTCCGCATCGTCGAGGTCGTGGCGACGTTGCCGCTCCTGATGGTGCTGACCGTGTTCCCGATCCTCGCGCGCGCCGCCCGCGACGACGAGCAGCGGCTCTCGTACGCGCTGCAGCGGGTCTTCGAGGTCTCGCTGATCATCGGCGGGCTGCTGGCGATCGGGCTGGCGGTCGCGGCGCCGTTCGCGATCAAGGTCGTCGCCGGGCCGGGCTTCGAGCAGTCCGTCGGCGTCCTGCGCCTGCTGTCGCTGGCGCTCGTGACCTCGTTCCTCGCCCAGACCTGGACGTACGGGCTGCTGTCGCTCAAGCGCTTCGGGGCGATCCTGGTCGTGAACCTGATCGCGGTCGTCATCGCGGTGGCCGGCACGCTGATCCTCGCCCCGCCGATGGGCGCCGACGGAGCCGCCGTCGCGACCGTGGCGGCCGAAGCGGTGCTGTCGATCGCGGCGGCCGTGCTGCTGGGGCGCCACAGCCGCGCGCTCGCGCCGAACCTGCGCATCGTGCCCAAGATCTGCCTCGCCGCGGGCCTGGCGGTCGGCGTCGCGCTCGTCGTGCCCGCACCGTCCGTCGTGCTGGCGCTGCTCAGCGGCATCACCTACGTGGCCACGGTTCTCGCCCTGCACGCCGTGCCGCCCGAGCTCTTCCACGCGCTGCGGCAGCGCGCAGCCTGAAACGATGGCGACCGTGAAAGACGCCGGCTACTACGCCAACGCGCGCGAGGACGTCGTCGCCGAGCTGCCAAGGCCGCTCGGGCGGGTCCTCGACGTGGGCTGCGGATCGGGGAACGTGGGGCGCAGCCTGCGCGCGGCGGGCGCGACCCATCTGACCGGCGTCGAGGTGCACGCCGAGTCGGCGGAGCAGGCCCGTGAGGTCTTCGACGAGATGGTCGTCGGCACCGTCGAGGAGGGCCTGCAGTCGGGCGAGCTGGCCGGGCCGTTCGACACGATCGTCTGCTACGACGTGCTCGAACACCTGGTCGATCCCTACGCCGTCCTCGCCTCGCTGCTGCCGCTCGCAGCGCCCGGAGGGCGTCTGCACGTCTCGGTGCCCAACGCCCGCCACTTCAGCCTGATGCGCGACCTGATCTTCCGCGGCACGTTCGGCTACACCGACTGGGGCCACCGCGACTCGACGCACCTGCGCTGGTTCACGCGCCGGGACATCGCGACCGCGGTCGAGGCCTCCGGCTGGCACGTCGAGGCGTGGGCGCCGAACACGTTCGGCGGGCACGACCGCACCGTCGACCGGCTGACGTTCGGAAAGACGCGGGAGCTGATCGCGCTGCAGTGGCACATCCTCGCCCGCGCGCCCGGCGGGGCCGGCGCGTGAACCTCCGGCGCCTGCGCCCGCCCGCCCCCCTGGCGGCGCTGCTGGCCGTCGCCTTCATCCTCGGGACGACCTGGGCGACGCTCACGCCCGCCTTCCAGGCGCCGGACGAGAACTCGCACACCGCCTACGCGCAGATCCTCGCCGAGAGCTTCAAGCTGCCCGGGATCGCCGGGCGGCCCGGTCAGTCGACCGAGCAGCGGACGGCGGCCGCGGCCCTGAACGCCGACCAGGTCGCCGGGGTGCTGCTGACGCGCCCGGAGTGGTCGCAGGCCGCCGAGAACCGCTGGAAGCGGGTCGACGCGGCGCTCGGAAGCTCGGCCCGCAAGGACGGCGGGGGCCCGAACCCCGCGTCCCCGAACCCGCCGCTCAGCTACCTCGCCGACGCCGCCGCGTACCGGGTCGTCGGGGGCGATCTCTTCACCCGCATGTGGGCGATGCGGATGACGTCGGTGCTGGCGTTCCTGGTCGCCGTGCTCGGGGCCTGGCTGCTCGCCGGCGAGGTCTTCGCCCGCGACCGGCTGCTCCAGCTCGCCGCGGCCGGCACGCTCGCGCTTCAGCCGATGATCGGCTTCATGGCGGGCGCGGTGATGCCCGACGTGATGGTGATCGCATTCTCGACGCTGGCGCTGTGGGTCGGCGCCCGCGTGCTCAGGCGCGGGCTGACGCTCCGCGACGGGCTCGCGCTCGGCGTCATCGTCGGCGCCGCATGCGTCACGAAGTCCGCGAGCTTCGTGCTGCTCCCGGCCGCGCTGCTCGCCGTCATCGTCGGCGCCGTCCGGGCACGCCGCGCAGGTGCGCCCGCCGCTGCGGGTCTGCTCGCGGCCGGAGCCGGCATCGTCGCGACCCTCGGCGCGTGGATCGTCGTGGCGCGCGTGATCGGCCGCTCCGCCGCCTCGCAGGTTCAGGGGACCGCGGCCAACGCGAGCGCGCTGAACCTGCGCGAGCTGGGCTCCTACGTGTGGCAGTTCTACCTGCCGAGGCTGTCGTTCCAGACGCCGTTCCCGCGAACCTCTGAGGACATCCCCGTCTTCCAATACTGGGTCAAGGGCCTGTGGGCGGACTTCGGCTGGCTCGAGGTCCACTTCGGCGACCCGGTCTACTTCGTGATCGCGGGCGCGATGGTGCTCGTGGGCGTGCTGGCGCTGACCGCCCTGGTGCGCCTGCGCAGCCGCGTCGACTGGGCGCTCGCCGCGTTCTTCCTGCTGCTCGCCCTGACGACGCTCGCCGGGCTGCACTGGACCGAGTACCGGCAGTTCACGGGCGGCGCGACGTCCTTCATCCAGGGCCGCTACCTGCTGCCGCTGGCCGGGATCGGCGGCCTCGTCGTCGCGCTCGCGCTGCGGCAGTTCGGCGCGCGCACGCGCGGGGTCATGGCCGCCGTCTGGCTGGCCGCGATGTTCGCGCTCACGCTGTTCTCGCTCGGCCTCAGCTGGGAGCGGTTCTATGCGTAGGGCGGTCGTCGTGTTCGCCCTGCTCGCGGTCCTCGCCGTCGCCGCGCGTCCTGCTCGTCGGCGCGGGCCGCAAGACGCAGCTGGCGTTCACGCTCGGCGTGACCCCCGGAGGCGTCGTCACCACGCTCGGTCCCGGCCAGACGGCGTGCCAGCGACCGATCGACGTGCCCCAGGGCGGCGGCTTCGACGCCATCACGGTGCCGCTCGGCACGTTCCATCAGCCGGGCTCGGCCGTCGAGGCGACGGTGATCGCGGTCCCGGGGCGCGCCCCGCTCGCGCGCGGGACGCTGGCCGCCGGGTATCCCGACGTCGGGGCCCGCGCGGTCGAGCGGATCCCCGTCTCGCCCGCGGTGCGCGAGGGCGCGCGCGTCGCCGTATGCCTGCGCAACACGGGTGACGGCCGCGTCGCGGTCTACGGCAACGGCGACCTCGCGACGTCGGAGTCGACCCTGTTCAAGGACGGCAATCCCGTGGGGGTCGATGCGTCGCTGGCCTTCACCCGCGATCGGCGCTCGGTGCTGTCGCAGTTCGGGCTCTCCGCCGATCACGCAGCGCTCTTCAAGGCCGGCTGGGTCGGGCCGTGGACGTTCTGGCTGCTCGCCGCGCTCCTCACGCTCGGCGTGCCGGCGCTGCTCGCGTTCGCGCTCGCTCGCTCCGGGCGCGGCGACTAGTCAAGCTCGGCCAGGCGCCGCTCGAGCAGCCGGCGCTCCGCGTCGTCGCCCACGAGCGCCAGCGCCCGCTCGTACGCTTCACGCGCCTCGTCTGCGCGGCCCAGGCGCCGCAGCAGTTCGCCGCGGGTGGCGTGCAGGTAGCGGTAGTCGCCGAGCTCGAGCCCGTCGGCGATGGCGAGCCCCGCCTCGGGGCCCTCGCTCTCGGCGACCGCGACCGCGCGGGTCAGCTCGACGACCGGGGAGCCGGTGCGCCGCGCGAGCTCGCCGTAGAGCGCGGCGATCTCCTCCCAGTCGCGCGGGTCGTCGACATGCAGCGATGCGATCGCCGCCTGGAGCACGTACGGACCGCGCCCGTGCAGCGCGAGCGCCCGGTCGAGCGCGAGCCGCCCCTCGGTGATCTGCGCCGGGTCCCACAGCGCGCGGTCCTGGTCTGCGAGCAGCACGAGCTCCCCGCCCCGCGTGCGCGAAGCGCGGCGCGCGTCGTGCAGGAGCATCAGCGCGAGCAGGCCGTGCACCTCGGGCTCGTCCGGCATGAGCTCGGCGAGCGCGCGCCCGAGCCGCAGCGCCTCGGCGGTGAGGTCGTCCGGCGTGGGCACGGCCTGCGGGCGCGAGTAGCCCTCGTTGAAGATCAGGTAGACGACGGCGAGCACGGCGGTCAGCCGGTCCGGGAGCAGGTGGTCCGGCGGGACGCGGAACGGGATGCCGGCCGCCTTGATCTTGCGCTTGGCGCGCACGAGCCGCTGCGCCATCGCCGGCTCCGCCACGAGGAACGCCTCAGCGATCTGCGGCGTGGTGAGCCCGCCGAGCGTGCGCAGCGTGAGCGCCACCTGCGCGTCCACGGCGAGCGCCGGGTGGCAGCAGGTGAAGAGCAGCTCGAGCCGCTCGTCGGGGAAGGTCGTCGTCTCGTCCACGGCGTCGTCGTGCGCGGTCGGAACGTCGAGCAGCTGCGTCTTCGCGGCGAGCGTGCGGTCGCGGCGGATCCGGTCGATCGCGCGGTTGCGCCCGGTCGTCACGAGCCAGCTGCCCGGACTGCTCGGGACGCCCTCGCGCGGCCAGCGCTCGGCGGCGATCGCGAACGCCTCCTGCGCGGCCTCCTCGGCGAGTTCGAAGTCGCCGAGGAGGCCGATGAGCGCCGCCAGGACGCGGCCCCACTGCTCGCGGAAGATCTGCTCGAGAATCGCTACCACTCCACGATCGGCCGCACCTCGATCGCGCCGCCCAGCCGCGCGGCCGGGATCTTCGCGGCGAGCGCGATCGCGGCGTCGAGGTCGTCGGCCTCGAACAGCAGGTACCCGCCGATCGCCTCCTTGAGCTCGGCGAACGGGCCGTCGGTGACGAGCGTCTCGCCGCCCTGCACCTGCACGGTCGTGGCCGTCTCGGGCGGGGCGAGCTGCTGCCCGGGGCTGACGCCGGGCGTCCCGCTGACCTCCTTGTAGGCGCTCACGACCGCGTCCTTCTCCTCCTGCGGCAGGGCGTTCCACTCGTCCGACGGCGGGACGGGGGTCGAGCCCTGGTGAATCAGCAGCATGTACTTCATGACGTCCTCCTTCTCGGTGTCTCGATGTCTCTGAGACGAACGGGGAGCGAGGAAATCGACAGCCCGCTACGAGGCGTCCCGTTCGCGCAGTGCGAGCGCCTCGCGCAGGCCCGCCTCCACTTCGAGCGCGGCGGCGTCCCACGTGTGCGCGGCGACGAACTCGCGGCCGGCGTCCGAACGCCGCTGCCACAGCTCGTCGTCGTCCATCAGCCGCTCCATGTGGTCGGCGAGTGCGAGCACGCTGAACTCGCTGAGCTCCGCCGGCCCGTCCTCGCCGAAGACGCTCTCGGCCGAGTATCCCGCGAGGTCGACGCACGGCAGCCCGCAGGCCATCATCTCCTGCGGCACGCGGGAGTAGTTCGTCATCGACAGGCAGAGCCCCGCGGTCGCCTCGGAGTAGAGCCATGCGAGCTGCTCCTGCGAGGCCACGCCGGCGTGCTCATAGGGGAACGTCGTCTCGAGCGGGTCCGGGTCGCCGTAGATCACGATGCGCGCGTCCGGCCGGCGCCGGTGCAGTTCGGCGAGCGCGAGCAGCCCGAGCGGGACGGCCCGGCGCGGCGTGACCGAGCGGCCGTAGAAGACGATCATGTCGCGGCGTCGCGGGACGTCGCGGGGGTGGTAGACGGCAGGGTCCTGGCCGAGCTGGAAGATCGACGCCGTGCCGCCGTAACGCTCGCGCACGATGTCCGCGAGCCACGGGCTCGCGCAGATCGCGTGGAGCCCCTTCGTGTACGTCTCCTGCGCCCAGCGATGCTCGGTGCCGCCGCCGTAGAACTCGGGCTCGTGGTCCTGCACGAAGTAGGCGCGTGCCCGGGTCGCGTCCAGCCGGAGCACGGGGAAGACGGTCTGCCAGCCGGTGGCGAGCGCGACGTCGGCGCCGAACCAGTCGTCGAAGCCGACGTGGACCGGGGCGTTCAGCGGGGCGAAGTCGCTGCGGATCTGGTCGCGGATCACCGCGGGCCGCTCGCCGCGCATGTACCCGAGCGGGTCGTCCACCCAGACCGAGCACGTGTGGCCGAGCCGCTCGATCTCGCTGAAGACGCGGAAGATCGTGTCGTGGCCGCCGCTGCCGGTGCGGAACGGCGGGATCACGATCGCGACGTGGAGCGGCGTCCGCTCGCTGATGCCCGGGACCGCCGGCAGCAGCGGCGCCGGACCGTGCGTCTCGAAGTCGAGGATCTCCGCGAAGAGCTCACGGCGCCGCTTGGGACCCACGTGCCGGAAGGTCTGCGGCCCGCCGGAGCCGCCGCCGCCGTCGCCGCGGCCCTCCAGGGACAGGGCCCTTCGCGCGCTCGCAGGCAGCCGGTCCGCGCGCGAGCCCAGCGCTGAGAACACGCGTCGGCCCCCGTGGTGGGCCGCGGAGCGCGCCGTCCAGGCCGCGCGTCCACCGCGCCCGGCGCCCTGGGTTTCGAGGAACGCGCGGTCGCCGGCGACGCCGTCCCGCACGACGCGCACGGTCGATCGCACGCCGATCCGCTCGACGTGGCCGGTCGTCTCGCGCAGCCCGCGGTACTCGTCGAAGTAGCGGCGCATGAACTCGCGCCAGGGGTAGTCGTGCGCGTGCAGGACCGCGGCGCCCGGGTGATAGGCCTTGAGCTTCCCCGCGGCGAACAGGTCACGTGCGAACGCCTGGTCCTCGGCGTAGGCGACGTCGCGAAAGCGGATCGCCTCGAGGTCGGAGCGGCGGTACGCGGCGTTCGCGTTGGAGAGGAAACCGGGGTGCCAGGACCCGTCGTCGAGGCCTGCCTGCAGCGCCGGCTCGCCGTCGGGGCTGAAGCCGGCGAAGAACTCGGTGAGCTCGCGGGCGATCATCGGGCTCGTGCCGGGCCTCGGCAGGTGCGGGCCGAACGCGGCCGCGACGCGGTCGTCGAGGTTCAGCGCCTCGCGGTAGGCCGCCAGCCAGCCGGGGACCGGTGTCGCATCCTGCGTGATGTAGGCGATCAGGTCCCCGCTGGTGTGCTCGAGCGCGAGGTTGCGCGTGCGGCCGTGCCCGAACTCCGCGGGCGGGATCTCGAGCAGCGTCACGCCGGCGGCGCGCGCGATGGCCACCGAGTCGTCCGCCGAGCCGGAGTCGATGACGAGCACCTCGTCGGGCTGCTCGCCTGCGACGGCGCTGAGCACCTCGGCAAGCCAGCGCGCCCCGTCCTTGACGGGGATGACGACCGCGGTCGTCGCCATCAGCCGAGCAGGCGCCGCTTCAGCAGCTTGACCTTGCGCACGGGCCAGCGCGCGGCACGCATCAGCCAGCGCAGCTGGGCGGCGCCGGGCCGGCGCATCAGCGCGTTGAGGTCAAGGCCCCAGCGGTCGAGCCAGTACGCGCGTTCCTGGGCGGCGGCGAGCAGCGCGTTGGTCCGCGCGGCCTGCTCGGCGAGCTCGCCCTCGAGCTGCCGGACACGCTCGCGCAGCTGCGCGTTCTCGGCCTCGAGGCCGTTCTCGTGCGGCTGACTCACGTCGACGTCCAGGTCCACAGGCCCAAGGGTAGAGCGCGCGCAGGCCGCGCGAATCTCACTAGGCTGCGGCGCCATGCCGATCGAGGCCCGCGAGACGACCCTGCCGGGCGCACTGCTGCTGCAGCCGCGGGCATTCCCCGACGATCGCGGGTTCTTCTGCGAGACCTACCGCGCGAACGAGCTGAGCGCCGTGGGGATCGACGAGGCGTTCGTGCAGGACAACCACTCGCGCTCGACGCGCGGGGTGCTGCGCGGCCTGCACTTCGCGATCGGGGAGGGCTCCTCGAAGCTCGTGCGCTGCGGTCGCGGCCGCATCTGGGACGTGATCGTCGATCTGCGCGCCGGGTCCCCGACCTACGGGAAATGGGAGGGCTTCGAGCTGACCGACGAGAACATGCACGTGCTCTACGTGCCGGTCGGCTTCGGCCACGGCTTCTGCGTGCTGAGCGACGTCGCGGACACGCTCTACAAGCAGTCCGCCTACTACGACACCGCGGTCGAGCGCGGTATCGCGTGGAACGACCCGGAGGTCGCCGTGCAGTGGCCGCTGCCCGCGGAGGAGATCGTCGTGTCCGAGCGCGACACGACGGCGCCGCTGCTCTCGCAGATCGCGGACGACCTCCCCTTCACCTTCACGGCGGCCTGACCCGTGCGCGTGCTCATCACCGGCGGGGCCGGCTTCATCGGGTCATCGGTCGCGCTCGAGCTCGCGGCGCGGCACCCGGACATGGAGGTGCTCGCCGCCGACAACCTCTACCGCCGCGGCTCGGAGCTGAACCTCCCGCGGCTGAAGGCGGCGGGCGTCACGTTTCACCACGCGGACGTCCGGCACCTCGCCGACCTCGAGGCGATCGGGCCGCTGGACGCGCTGGTCGAATGCTCCGCCGAGCCCTCGGTGATGGCGTCGCTCGGCGGCGGCGCGGACTACGTCGTGCAGGCGAACCTGATCGGCGCCTACCACTGCCTGGAGATCGCCGCCCGCCACGAGGCCCAGCTGATCTTCCTCTCGACGAGCCGTGTCTACCCGGTCGCCGCCCAGGAGTCGCTCGTCACCACCGAGGGCGACACGCGGCTCGAGCTCGCCGCCGAGCAGCCGCTCGCGGGCGCCTCGGCCGCAGGCATCGCCGAGGGCTTCCCGCTCACCGGCGCCCGCACGCTGTACGGGGCGACGAAGCTCGCAGCCGAGCTCTTGATCGAGGAGTACCGCGCCGAGCGCGGCCTCAGCGCGGTCGTCAACCGCTGCGGCGTCGTCGCGGGCCCGTGGCAGATGGGGAAGGTCGACCAGGGCGTCTTCACGCACTGGATGCTGAGCTTCATGTTCGACAGGCCGCTCAGCTACATCGGCTACGGCGGCACGGGCAAGCAGGTCCGCGACCTGTTGCATGTCGCCGACCTCGTCGACCTCGTCGCGGAGCAGCTCGCAGACCGCTCCCGCTGGGACGGGCACACCTTCAACGTCGGGGGCGGCCGCGACGTGAGCCTCTCGCTGCTCGAGACGACCGCGATCTGCCGCGAGCTCACGGGCTCCGGCCTCGAGGTGGGCTCGGTCGCCGAGACCCGCCAGGGCGACGTCCCGGTCTACCTCAGCGACTGCGCCGCGCTGTTCGCCCACACGCGAGTGGCGGCCGCGCCGCGGTGCCCGCGAGATCCTCGCCGACATCCACGAGTGGGTGCTCGAGAACGAGGCGCTCGTGCGGGGCGCGCTGGGCTGATGCGGGACCGCCTCCGCGGGCTCGGAGGCCGCGCTGTCGCCGTCTGGTGCGCCGGGGCCGCGGCGCTTTTCGCGCTCACCTGGCCGCTGCGCATCACCGCGCCGACCTGGGGCCTGGATCCCTCGTGGGTCGCCGGCCTGCAGATGGCGTGGCGCAGCGGCATGCAGTTCGGCAACGACGTGATCTTCACCTACGGGCCGTGGGGCTTCACCGAACATCCGGCGCTCTACGAGACGGGCGCCTACCGCCTGGCGATCGCGCACGCACTCGCGATCCGGCTCGCCGAGGTGATCCTCGTCTGGGTGCTCGTCTCGCGCACCTGGGGTCGCGGCTGGGGCTTCCTCGTCGCCGGCCTCGTGCTCTGCGCGACCCCCGGCGTCGAGCCGCGGACGATCGTGGCGCTCGCCGCGGCGATCCTGATCCTGTCCGACGCGACGCGGCGCGTCCCGTGGTGGGCGGCCGCCGGCCTCGGCCTGTGGGCGGGCGCCGAACTGCTCGGCAAGCAGAGCACCGGAGTGCAGATCGTCCTCGTGCTCGGCGCCGCGCTCGCGCTGGGCCCGCGGCCGCGCCGCACCGCGCTGCTCGCGTTCGCGGGTGCGGCGGTCGCGGGCCTGCTGCTCGCCTGGCTCGCCGCCGGCCAGGACCTCGAGGGATTGCCGGACTTCGCCCGCGGGAGCCTTGAGATCGTCGCCGGTTATGCCGGAGCGATGAGCATCGACGACCCGGATCTGCGCTGGGCGTACTGGGCGGCGGTCGTGATCGTGGCGGCGGTGGTCGCCGGGCTGCGCGCCGCCGGCGAGTCGCCGCGGGTCGCCGTCCGGGGACTCGCCGTCGTCAGCGCGCTGATGGTGTTCCTGACCTTCAAACAGGCATTCGTGCGCTTCGACGCGGTCCACACCCTGCTGTTCTTCGCGCCGATGGCCGCGCTCATCGCGCTGCTCCCGTGGGGCGCCCGCCACCGCGCGAAGGGGCTCTCCGCGCTTCTGGTCGCGCTCATCTGCATGTTCGCGGCGAGCGGCATCGACCCGGCGTCCGTCATCAACCTGACGCGCAGCCCGTCCGACCTCGCGGAGGCGGTGCGGCTGACCTACGACCAGCCCGAGCGCGAGCGGCTGATCGCCGAGGGCCGCACGAACATGCTCTCGGTGTACGGGCTGCAGCCGCCGCTGATCGCCGCGCTCACAGGGCATTCGGCGCATGTCGTGCCGTGGGAGATCGGCGTCGCGTGGGCGATGCGCCTGAAGTGGAGCCCGCTGCCCGTCTTCCAGGACTACTCGGCCTACACCTCCTATCTCGACGGGAGCAACACGGATCGCCTGAGCAGTGACGCCGGCCCTGAGCGCGTGCTGCAGCAGCGCAACCTCGCACCGGACGACCGCTACCAGTCCTGGGACCCGCCGGCGCAGAACGTGACGCTCATGTGCCGCTATCGGCCGGTCGCCGTGCAGGCCGAATGGCGGGTGCTCGCGCGCTCGCCCGACATCTGCGGCCCGGTCCGCCGCGTGGCGCAGGTCCACCTGCGCTGGGGGCAGACGATCCCGATCCCTCCCGTGGCGGCGAACGAGCTGCTCACCGCCCGCGTGAGCGGCCTCGAGCCCCGCGGCCTCGAGGTGCTGAGATCGATCCTCTGGAAGCCCGCGCCGCGCTACGCGAAGCTCGACGCGACGGTCATCCGCGTCGTGTCCGCCACGGCCGCCGACGGGCTGCTGATGCGCGCGCCGAGCGCGGTCGACCCGCCCGGGCGCTGGCGCATGGCGCCGGACTCCGCGCGGATGACGCTCTTCCGTGGCGAGCCCGGCTCATCGCAGAGCGGGGGCGACCTGGAGGTGATCTTCGAGGCGCGGCCGGTCGCCGGCGCGTAGCTAGGAGATGCGCTCGGGCGCGCGGGCGTCCGCGGCCCGGTCGTCCTGGCGCAGATCCGCGTCGATCGAGAGCTCCTCGGAGTCGCGCTCGGCCGAGCGCAGCATCGCGAACCCGCCGTAGCGGGTGAGCAGCAGGATCAGCCCGATGATCGTGATCGGCACGAAGAGCACGAAGCGGTACATCAGCAGCACGCTGAGTGCCGCCGAGCCGGTGACCTTCGCGGCCTTGAGCCCGAAGATGACCGCGGCGTCGAACGTGCCGACGAAGCCCGGGGCGGCCGGGATCAGCGAGAAGAAGCTGGCCAGCACCACCGTCGCAAAGGCCTCGGCCCAGCTCAGGGACACGTCGAGGGCATGTGCGCACAGCGTGAGCGTGACGCCCTCCGCGATCCAGATCCCGCAGGTCAGCAGCAGCAGGCCCGCGCCCCACGGCGTCACGAGCAGGCGGGATCCGCCTGCGACGGGCCGGATCCGCGCGGCGAAGCCCTCGAAGTGGCCTGCGCCGCGCAGCCGGTGGTAGACGTAGAGCGCGATGGCGCCGATGACGACGGCGACGGCGGCGGCGATCGCCGCCGCGGGCCCGATCGACGTCTTCTGCGCGCCGAGGATGGTGATCAGGGCGAAGAGAAGGGCCAGCGCCCCTGCATCGAGCAGGCGCTCGGGAACGATCGTCCCGAGGACCTCGCGCCGGCGGGCGCCCGAACGCTCGCCCATGATGATGATCCGCAGAAACTCGCCGCCGCGCGCCGGAAGCACGGTGTTGCCCATGTAGCCGACGACGGTCACGCCGACCGCGTCGCGGCGCTGATGCTCGATCTCGGCGTGTCGCAGGATCACGTGCCAGCGCCACCCCCGGGCGAGCGTCTCGCAGGCGTAGACGACGACCGCCGCACCGATGAGCGCCCAGCCGCCCGTGTCGCCGGGGAAGGTCGGCGCCTGCTGCTTCAGGGCCCAGTAGACGACGCCGGCGAGCGCGACGAGCGAGACGAAGATGCCGAGCGCCCGTTCAAGGCGGTGACGACGGTGCTGCCGGGAGGCATCGGACACGCGGATGCAGTCTAGGCGCGTCCCCGGGCAGCGGCGGTCATGCGGCTCACGACCTGACCCACACCGTGCCCCAGTCGTCGTGCCAGACCACCTGGTAGTTCAGGTCCGCGATCAGCTTCTCCAGGCTGCCATCGACGTCGGTGAGCGTCTCCGGGGCGAGCAGCGCGATCGCGGCGGGCGGATCGGCGCGCAGTTGCCGGTCGCGCTCCTTCGAGAAGCGCGGGAAGATGAACAGCTCGTAGTTCGCGAACCACCGCGTGGGGGCCGTGCGGTTCGTGAGCCAGTAGATCTCGGGTTCGCTGCCCGCGACGAAGATCTTCGACCCGGGCGGCGTCACGCGCCGGATCACGTCGGCGATCGGATAGGCGTGGGCGGCGCGCACGGAGTTGGCCCGGTCGTACGACGGCCGCTTGAGGTCATCGAGCTGCGGCCTGGCGACCTGGAACCAGAGCGGCACCGCCAGGAGAACGGCGGCCAGGGCGAGCCCTGCGCGCCGCGGAGCGATGTCCAGCAGCGCGCCGATGCCTGCGGCGATGCCCGCGACGATCCCGGGCATGCCCACGTAGTAGTGGTGCCCGTACTCGAACCCGTGGTTGAACTTCACGCGCAGCCAGGACAGCACGATCCACAGCAGTGCCGAGACGCCGATCCGCCGCGCGGGGCCCCGGAGCGCGATGGCGAAGAGCGCTCCCGCGGCTCCGGCGATCCACAGTCCGCGGGCGGGAATGTCGAAGAGGTGGTGGAGGTCGGTCAGCTTCGTGGGGGGCGGGCTGACGAGCGTGTGCGCCGTCGCCGACATCCGGCTGTAGTCCCAGACCTGCGTCTTGAGGTCGCCGAGGGCCCCCGCAAGCCCCAGCCAGACCGCGAAGGGCACCGCGATCGCGACCATCCCGGCGCCGAAGGCCACCGCCGCAACCAGGATCGCCCGTCGTCCCGCCTCGCGGTTCGCGCGCAGGAGCTCGAACCCCGCGAGCAGGACGATCGGCGCGAAACCGGGGTTCATCAGGATGGCCCAGCCACACAGCGCGCCCGCCCCGGCCGCCGCGAGCGTGGTTCCCGAGGAGGCGAGCAGCACCGCGCCGACCATGAAGAGGACGCCGAACTGCTCCGTGTTCGGGTCCACGCCGTCATAGACCAGCAGCGTGCCGAGGCTCGCGAACAGCGCGCCGGCGATCAGTCCCGTGCGCAGGCCCGCCGAACGCGCGACCCAGCGGGCCAGCAGCAGCGCCGTGACCGACGCTGACAGCGCCAGCGCCAGCCGAACCCCGGTCGCGGAGCTGCCGGTGACCAGATCGATCGCGCCGTACAGCACGGGCGTCGCCGGGCTCCTGGTCTCGCCCGCGTCCGCGTAGGGCGTGCTGCCGTCGAAGATCAGCCGGCCGACGTAGAGGTAGTCCGCCGCGTCCTCGCCGATCGGCGCGCGCAGCGACGGAGCGCGGCACAGCAGCGTGATCAGGAGGAAGCCCAGCCAGCTGAGCGGCCAGAGGTATCGCTCGATCAGGGCCCGGCTGAGCCCCCGTGGCTGCTCGGCGAGTTGCGTTTCGTGCACAGCCACCTCGGCGAGTGTAGGAGCCACCCGGGCGGCGTGCGCTGTGCACGGCCCTCTACCCTGCCCGGGATGCCGATTGCCATCGTCACCGGTTCGGGCGGCCTGATCGGGTCCGAGACGGTCCGTCACTTCAGCGCCGAGGGCTTCGACGTCATCGGGCTCGACAACGACATGCGCGCGCAGTTCTTCGGAACCGCCGCGTCGACCCGTCATACCAGTGAAGAGCTGGCCCGGGACTTCGACACCTTTCGCCCGCACGACCTGGACATCCGCGACCGCGAGGGCGTCGAGCGGCTGTTCGCCGAGCACGCCAAGGACGTCGAGCTGATCGTCCACACGGCGGCGCAGCCCTCGCACGACTGGGCCGCCTCCGACCCTCACACCGACTTCACGGTTAATGCGAACGGCACGCTGAACCTGCTCCAGGCGGCGCGCGAGCACACGCCGGACGCGACGTTCATCTTCACCAGTACGAACAAGGTCTACGGCGACCGCCCGAACGTCCTGCCGCTGCTCGAGACACCGACGCGCCTCGAGCTGCCGGAGGACCACCGCTGGTACGGCGGCATCGACCTGGAGATGCCGATCGACCTGTGCACACACAGCCTGTTCGGCGTCTCGAAGGCCGCTGCGGACCTCCTGGTGCAGGAGTACGGGCGCTACTTCGACATGCCGACGGTCTGCTTTCGCGGCGGCTGCCTGACCGGCCCCCAGCACGCCGGCGCGCAGCTCCACGGGTTCCTCGCCTACCTCATGCGCTGCACCGTCACCGGCGACCCGTACACGATCTTCGGCTACGGCGGGAAGCAGGTCCGCGACAACATCCACGCGGTCGACGTGACGCGCGCGTTCGGCGCGTTCCATGCGAACCCGCGCCCGGCCGCGGTCTACAACCTCGGCGGCGGCCGCCAGAGCAACATCTCGATGCTCGAGGCGATCGAGGAGTGCCAGAGGATCGCGGGCCGCGAGCTGAACTACACCCTCTCGGACGAGGCCCGGATCGGCGACCACCGCTGGTGGATCAGCGACCTGTCGGACTTCAAGCGCGACCACCCGGGCTGGGACATCACGTTCGGCATCGAGGACGTGCTCCAGGAGATCCACGACCACAACGTCGAGCAGTGGCTGGCAACCGTCCGCTGACCGAGCGCGAGGCGCTGCGCCTCTCGGTCGTCATCCCCGCCCACAACGAGGAGGGGTCGATCGAGGAGACGGTCACGGCGATCACCGAATGCCTCGGGGCCGAGGGGATCGACTACGAGATCGTCGTCGTCGACGACGGCTCGCGCGATCGCACCGGCGAGATCGTCGCGCGCCTCGCCGAGCAGGACGCCGGCATCCGCTGCGTGCGCAACGACGGCCCGCACGGGTTCGGCCTCGCGGTGCGCTGCGGGCTCGAGGCGTACACGGGTGACGCAGTCGCGATCGTGATGGCCGATCTCTCCGACGCCCCGCAGGACATCGTCGCCTACCACCGCGTGCTCGAGGCCGGCTACGACTGCGCGTTCGGTTCGCGCTTCATCCGCGGCGCCAACGTCTACGACTATCCGCGCCTGAAGCTCGTGATGAACCGCGGCGTCAACGCCTTCATCCGCCTGCTGTTCGGACACGGGTACAACGACACGACGAACGCGTTCAAGGCATACCGCCGCGAGGTCATCGAGACGGTCCAGCCGCTGATCTCCAACCACTTCAACCTGACGGTCGAGCTGCCGCTGAAGGCCGTCGTGCGAGGGCACTCGTACGCGATCGTCCCGATCTCGTGGACGAACCGCACGAGCGGCGAGAGCAAGCTGCGCCTGCAGGAGATGGGCTCGCGCTACCTCTACATCGTGCTCATGATGTTCCTCGAGCACCACCTGAGCCGCGGGGACTACCACCACACGCCGCGCGTGCGCGGCGAGCACCACGGCTGGCGCGCGGGGACACCCGGCACCGGCGTCGGCACGGTGCCCGACCGGCGACGCTCGGGCGACGGTGACCGGCGAAAGCCCTGACCGGGCCGGCGCTCGCCGGCTCCAGCTCGCCGGCTTCTCGCTGCTGCTGCTGATCGCGGCGGCCGGCATCTGGCGCGCGGGCCACAACAGCTACTTCTACGCCGACGACTACATCAACTTCTGGTTCGCGCGGGCGTTCCCGACGACCGTCGAGTATCTGAAGATCCCGTACTTCCAGCACTTCGCACCGGGACACCGCGTCCTGGACGAGCTGATCGTGCGCCAGGGCCGCCCCTCGTGGAACGTCGCCGAGGCCCTGCTGATGGCCTGGTACCTCGTCGCCGTCGCAGGCTTCTACGCGCTTGCACGGCAGCTCACGCCGGCCCGCTGGCTCGCCCTGCTCACGACGGTGATGGTTGCGGCGTCCCCCGTGTGGGTCCGCGTCGTGCAGTGGTTCGCATCCGGGGCGCACGTGATGCCCGCGCTGGCCTGCGCCCTCGTGTTCCTCGCGGCCGCCTGGGCGTGGCTCGAGAACCGCCGCTGGTGGCAGCTCGTGATCGCGCTCGGCGCGCTCGGAACCGGCCTGCTCTTCTACGAGAAGCCGGCGCTCGCGGTCGGCGTCCTCCTGCTGACGCGCTACGGCGTGCGCGCGCCGAGCCTGCGTCCCGGCCGGATCGCGCGGCGGTTCGCCCATGACTGGCCGCTCTGGGTGGGCGTCGCGGTGATCGCCGTCGTCTACTACCGCGAGCTGAAGAGCGGCGACTACCTGCCGAGCAATCCCTCGGCGTCGGCGGACGTCTGGAAGCAGTACCTCAAGCTGTCGTGGACCCGCGGCACGACGCCGCTCCTGATCGGGCAGAACATCCCGTCGATGGCGACGACATCGTTCAACGAGGCGATGGTCGTCGTCGCACAGGGTGTCTTCTTCGGGCTCGTCGGCCTGTCGCTCGTGCTCTACCGGTCCGCCTGGCGTGCGTGGGCGGCCTACGCGATCGAATGGTGGGCGTACGTGCTCGTGATGGGCTTCGGGCGGCTCGGGCAGTTCGGTCCCTCGATCGGCTACGACCTGCGTTACACGACCGAGTTCGCGATCCTGCTGCCGCTGGCGCTGCTGCTCGCCTTCTCCGGCGAGCGGCGCGAGAGCGCGCTCGCGACCCGCCTGCGGGGTTACGGCGCCGCGGTGCCGGCGTGGCTGCGGCTCGCGGCGCCGGTGCTCGTCGCAGCGCTCATCGTGGCGTCGGGCATGCAGTCCGGGCGACGGGTCGAGAAGGCGTGGGCGGGGGTCGGCGCGCGCGCCTACATGATGCGCTTCGAGCACGACCTGGACGCGCTGCGCCGCCGCGGGATCAACCCGACGCTCGTCGACGGCGAGACGTCAGGGAAGATCGACCCCGCGCACCTGCCGCCGACGAACACGATCGGCGCGCTCTTCACCGCGTACGACTCGAGCCTGACTGTCGGGGCACCGGACAAGCCGGCGTATGTCGTCCAGGACGACGGCTCGCTGCGGCCCGCGAAGTAGGCCGTCAGGAGCTCGGCGGGGGCAGCGTCGAGGCCCGCACGGGCTCGAGGGCCCCGGTCGGGCCGACTCGCAGGACGATGCCTCGCTGCGGGATGCCGGGCGCGGGCAGCGGCCGCGACGTGAAGAACCTGCTGAACGCCGACAGGCGATTGGTGGGCTGGTCCAGGTAGAAGAGGGGCGGCGGCAGCTTGTCATCGACGATCGACGCGGCGCGCCCGCTCGCGAAGGCCGCCTCGATCGACCGTGACAGTTCGCCCGTCATCCGGCGGGCGCTCGTGCCCGAGTCCACGCTGAAGCTGCGCGCATCGGAGGTGTGGTGCAGGTTCAGCGCGTAGAGCGCGCCCAGGGCGAGCGTCGCTGCGACGGCGGCGGCCCGAAGCGCTCCGGACAGCGGTGCGCGTGCGCCCCGGCCCACCTGGGGCGTCATCAGCGCGGCGACGCCCAGCGCCCCCATGAGGATCGCCGGCAGCAGGTAGCGCGGCTCGATGCCCGCAGCGCCGGGCGGGAGCACCGTGAGGCGTCCGAAGGCGACGATCGCGCTGGTGAGGAGGACGCCGCACAGCATCAGCGCCGCGGCGACCACCCAGCGGTTGCGGCGAACCACGGCGGCTGCGAACCCGCCCGCGAGCAGGACGGCGGCGAACACCTGCATCACCTCCTCGCGGCCCGGGGCAGCGCCCTGGGCGCCGATGCCGATCCCGAGGATCGAGGGCAGCGTCCCGCTGAAGGCGACCGTGCGCGTGAGCGTGATCGCGCCGCTCACCGACGGGACATTGCTCGACGGCGCCCACGGCTGAGCCTGCACGTACAGCGCGAACGCGAGCGCGGGCACGGCCATCGGCAGCAGGGCGACCACCTCGCGGCGAACATCCCGCAGGCTGATCGGTGCCGCGCACGTCACGACGACGGCGAACAGGAGCGCCGGCGCGAACACCACCTGGATCGAGAATGCGAGCCCCACCACGACCCACAGCACGGCCGCCGCCGCATGGCGCCCGGAGCCGGTGTCGCGCCAGCTGAGGTGGTGGAAGAGCGCGGCGCTGATGGCCGCGAACGCGGGGATCGCCAGGCCCGCGCCGGCGAACCACTGCCCGGTTCCCAGCAGCGGCCACGCGGTGCCGGCCAGGAAGACCGGGAGCGCGTGCCAGGGGTTCGGGCCGAAGAGCCGCCGCATCGTGGCGGCGAGGTAGGCGAGCGCGGTCGCCGACCAGGCGAGCAGGATGGCGACCGCCGCCGCCCAGCTGCGGCCGAGCGGCTCCATCACGAGCCAGTCGAGCAGCCGGTGCCCCGGGCTCAGGTGCTCCTGTCCGATCGGCTCGGTGAGGAACGACCACGTGAGTCCCTCACGGCCGGCGTCCGCCAGGTTCCTCACGTCGTCGAGGAAGAACCAGCTGCGCCCGAAGAAGACCGCTTCGATCACGAGCGCGGCCACGATGGCGATCGCGATGGGGAGCAGGCCGGCTCTGCGCGTCACGTCAGCTTGGTCGCCAGCAGCTTCACGCCGCTGATCCCGAGCTTCGACAGCGGGTGGCGCTGAAGCTCGGTCGTGATCCTCACCGTGTGCGTGATCAGCTCGAACTTGCGCACCGCGAGGCCGGCGGTCAGCAGCGAGCGCTGAAGCTCGTCGACGTCGATCCGGTTCAGGTGGCGGTACTCGTCGATCATGTACTCGGTCCAGCCCTCGCTCTGGAAGGGCCGCGCGCGCATCTCGGCGACGATCTCGTCCTCGGTGCGCGTGAGGTTCACGTAGTCGTCGAACCAGTCCCAGAGGTGCGACCCGCGGGCGGAGTGGAAGAACGGCCACAGCTGCAGGAACAGCACCCCGTCGTCCTTCATGATCCGGCGCATCTCACCGAGCAGGCTGATCGGCTCCGCGACGTGCTCGAACGCGGACCAGGTGAGGACGACGTCGAAGCTCGCGTTCGGGGCGGGCAGTGTGCCCGTGTCGGAGACGTCAAAGCGCAGCTCCGGGGGGATCGCGTCGGCGACGCCCGCCTCGCCCGCCACGCGCAGCAGGTGTCCCACGTCCACGGGGTTGAGGTCGTACCCGACGAGCTCCGCGGGCCGCCCGCGATGCGTGAGCCCCAGGTCGATCATCCCGTCGCCGCAGCCGACGTCGGCGACGCGCCTGCCGTCGAGCGTGATGCCGTCGCCCCCGAGGAACTCCAGCGTGTCGTTCGCCGCCTCCTCGTAGTGGCTCCAGAACCAGACGGACTCCGGGCTGTCGGTGCGCACGGGCTCGCCGGTCATGGGCGCGAGTCTATGCGGCCCGGGCTCAGATCTCTTCGGCCAGGCGCGGCGCGGCGCGGCGGAAGATGCGCCAGCCGACGATGACGACCACGCCGGTGATCGCGATCGGGATCAGGACGAAGACCGCATTGCCGAAGACCTGGCCGGTGCTGAGGTACTGATCGGAGACGACGGCGTGCCGTGCCTGCTGCACCACGGTCGCGAACGGGTTGAGCATCATGATCCGCGCGACGGTGACGCTGCTCTTGTCGATCACGAGCTGGATCGAGTAGAGGATCGGCGTGATGTAGAAGAGCGCCTGCATCACGACGTCCCAGATCGGCTCGATGTCGCGGTAGCGCACGAACAGCGAGGACAGCCCCATCGCGAGGCCGAGCGCGAGCGCGATGAGCATCCCCAGGATGAACGGCAGCTCGAGCCAGGTCAGCTCCGGGCGCCCGCCGCTGAGCAGCAGGAACACGAAGACGGGGATCAGGTTCAGGCACAGATTGAACGTCGCCGTCAGCACGACCGCCAGCGGGATCGCCAGGCGCGGGAACTCGACGCGGCGGATCAGGCCTTCGCGCACGAGCACCGAGCGCACGGAGTTCGTCGTCGCCTCGCCGAAGAACTGGAAGAGGACGATGCCCAGCAGCAGCGAGATCGGGAAGTACGGCAATCCGGCCGTCGTGTCGATGAAGAGCGAGAAGACGAGGTAGAGGACGCCGAAGAGCATCAGCGGCCGCATCAGCTGCCACAGGTAGCCGAAGACCGAGCCGAAGAAGCGCAGCTTGAAGTCCGTGACCGCGAGCGTCCAGGTCAGGTGCCAGAGACGGTTCCAGTCCTGCCCGAGCGCGCTGGGGCCCGGAATCGGCGCTCGGTCGCGAATGTCGCGCGCCTGATCGGTCGTGACCGGAGCCTGCTCGACCGTCGTCATGTGGTGCGCTCCAGCTCCTGCTGATGGGGCAGGTCGACGAGCGCACCGGTCGCGGCCGCGCGCGTGACGACCACGCTCAGCATGCGCTCGCGCAGTTCCAGGAGATCCCCGCCGATGCCGGCGACGGCGGCGGTGACGGCATAGCGGTCGGGGCCGAGCAGGTTCTGGAACCGCACGCGGTAGGTGACCTCGTCGCCGATCGCGAAGCGCCCGGGATGCGGGTTCTCGAACACGCTGGACGCACTGAAGAGCTGCATGCGCTGGCTGTTGACCATCGCCATCGAGAAGTGCGGGTCCTCGACGTCCGCGCGGAAGCGGACCTTCATCACGAACACGCACTCATCGCCGCTCGAGAGCGTGAGCGACGGCGTTCCGGCGGCGTCCTCGAACCAGGCCTCGGTGATCTCCGCGCGCCCGTCGCCGAGCACCTCGCCCTCGTCGCCGTGGAAGACGACGGGCTGCTGGCCCTGGCGGCCGCGGTCGGCGGCCTCCGCCTCCATCTGCTGGCGTGCCTCGCGGGAGAAGTTCAGCTGCAGGTAGCGATTGCCGACGGTCTCGGGGTCGCCGGTCGCGACGACGCGCCCGCTCTCGAGCAGCATCGCCCGCGTGCAGAAGCGCTGGACGGCGCCCATGTCATGGGTGACGAGCAGGACGGTCTTGCCCTCCTTGCGGATGCGCTCGAACTCGTCGTAACACTTCTGCTGGAACGAGGCGTCGCCGACCGCGAGGACCTCGTCGATGATCAGGATCTCGGCGTCGACCTGGATCATCACCGAGAAGGCGAGCCGGACGAGCATCCCGGACGAGTAGTTCTTCAGCTTCAGGTCGACGAAGTCGTGCAGCTCGGCGAAGTCGATCACCGAGTCGAAGCGGCGCTCCGCCTCGCGCCGGCTGAGCCCCAGCATCGCGGCGTTCAGCCCGACGTTGTCGCGTGCGGCGAGGTCCATGTTGAAGCCCACGCCGAGCTCGATGAAGGTCGAGAGGCGGCCGTCGATCCAGATCTTTCCCGCGTCGGTCGGGTAGATCCCGGCCAGGCACTTCAGCAGCGTGGACTTGCCTGATCCGTTGCGGCCGACGATCCCGAAGAACTCGCCCTTCTCGGCCTCGAACGACACGTCGCGGAGCGCCATGAAGCGCTCCTCCGCGCGGTTCCTGAGGGGATGCAGCGCACGCTCCTTGAGCGTGTGCACCTGCTCCTTGGGCACGTGAAAGGTCTTCCGGATGCCGTCGGCGACGACGACCGGATGCGAGGGCTCGGCGCTCATGCGCCCCCCATGGTCGCAAAGCCCGCAGCGGGTCGCGCTCAATATCGCGGGGGGCTGTCCGGAAACAGCCGCTCCAGCGCGTCTTCGTCGTCGTCCTCGTCCGAGTCCGCCAAGGGCGGCACGGGGGCCTCGTGGGCCGGCTCGGGCTGCCCCGAGCCGGACAGGCGCCGCAGGCCGCGAAGCCCGGCGAACAGCGCCCCACGGGTGCTGGAGCGCCGCGCGAGCGCCGCGACCGTGCGCTGGATCTCGTCCGGCAGCAACTGCTGGTCGGGCTCGACGAGGGCGAGCCCGGTCGGCCCGATCGCGTGGCGGAAATGCCAGTACGTCGCCTGCTGGGCGAGCTCGGCGCCCTCGAGCCGCAGGAGCTCGCTCGCCGGGAGGGCCAGCGCCGCGTCGTAGGCGGACAGCAGGCCGGCTCCGGCCTCCTCCCAGGTCAGCCTGGCCGCGGCCTCGCGGACGCGCTCGACCTGGTCGGCAGCGGCCTGCGGATCGCGGAGCACGTCGATGCAGCGGTCGGCGCTCGCGTCCGGGTCCCACGGGACGAGCAGCGCGGACTCGGGCGACAGCAGCTCCGCGAGTGAGCTGACGGGAGCGAAGAGGCACGGGCGGCCGGCCTCCGCCGCCTCGAACGGCACGAGGCCGAAGCCCTCGTAGGTCGTGGGGTAGGCGACGGCGGCGCAGTGCTCGAACAGCCACGCCTTCTCCGCCTCGCCGACCGCCGGAAGCGTGATCACGTCCGCGGCGACGTCGGGGTGCAGGCTCAGCCACTCGGCCTCGGCGCCGACCGACGAGCCCTGGGCGACGTCGGGGCCCGCGAGCACCAGTCGCCCCTCCCAGCCGTGACGCTCCTTCAGCGCGGCCAGCAGGCGCAGCGCGAAGAGACGGTTCTTGTGCCGGAACGTCGTGCCCAGGCAGAGCAGGAACGGCCGCTCGTCCAATGGCGGCCCGGTCGTGGGCGCAACCGGGGCCGGGCGATCGACCGTCACGACGTGGTCGGTCCCGAGCAGCACGACGCGCGCGCGCTCGGCCGGGACGAGGTCGTCCGCGAGCGCGTCGGCGCGGGCGTGCTCGGAGAAGAACAGGACGAGGCTCGACAGCGCCATGGCTTCGGCGGTCAGCCGCCGGTACGACTGCCAGGCGTGCGCCGAACGGAAGTAGGTGGGGTTGCGGTAGGCGATCAGGTCCTGGCTGGTGAGCACGAGGCGCTGCCCGAGCGACGCGAGGAATTCGAGATCCCGCGGGTCGGACATCTGGTAGGGCCGATGCACGATGTCCGTGCGCGGCGGGTCCTCGAGCAGCGTGCGCGCCTCGACGACGGAGACGTCCGGGAGCGTGTTGAGGACCCGCTCGGCGTAGGCGCCGAGGTCGTGCGGGACGACGACCCGCAGGCGCACCTTGCCGGTGCGCGCCAGCGCCGCGATCACCTCGATCACGTGCAGCTGGGTCCCGGTCATGAACGGGTTCAGGCAGCGCCCGTCGATCGTCACGGAGATCCCCTGGACCGCGCGATCGGCGGTCAGCAGCGCACGCGCCAGCGGCGAGAAGCGCTCCTGCTCGAGCAGCTTCACGGTGGCCGGCCAGTACCGGTACCGGCTCTCGAGCAGCTCCTCGTGCGCCTTCTGGAGCGGGTTGACCTCGCCTTCGACGCCGAGGGACGCGTGCCCGTGATGCAGGACGAGCACGTCGTCCGCGGCCACGTGCTGCAGGCCGGTGGCCACACAGCGCTGGGAGAAGTCGACCTCCTCGCCGTAGGCGGGGGCGAACGCGGTGTCGAAGCCGCCGACGAGCTCGAGGGCGGACCGGCGGATGTAGACGCAGTGGCCGATGGCGGTGGGGATCCGCGGATGCAGCCGCGAGGACAGCTCCTGCAGGCGCGCGGCCGCGGCCTCGAAGTCCACTTCAGGAGGGAAGGCGCTGAGCGGGGTGTTGCGGTAGGGAACAGAGAGGATCGACCCGTGGTTCGTCAGCGCGGTCGCGGTGGCGATCGACTCGTCCGAGCACGCGGCGTCGCGCAGGCCTTCGAACCAGCCGGCCGCCACGACGACGTCGGAATTCACGAGCACGACATCGGCGGGCGCGGCCGCGGCGAACGTCGCGTTGCAGTTGCCGACGAACCCCTGGTTCTGCTCCTGGCGCAGCCACAGCAGCTCGCGGTCGCCGGGCAGTTCGGCCGCCCACTCATGGCTGCGCGGCTCAGGGCTCGCGTCGTCGGCGATCAGGATCCGGACCTCCGGCGGCGTGTGCCGCAGGAGCGATGAAAGGCAGCGGACGAGATGCTCGTGCCCGCCGTACACCGGGACGACGACCACGACGTCGTCGCGGGCACAGCCGAGGCTCTCGCCGGGCGCGAGGTCGCGGAGGCTCACGCCGAGCAACATAACCGCCTCGGCGCGCGCGGGGCGCATGCCTCCACCCGCGCCGCGACCTACACTGCCCGCGTGCCGGAGCCGGAGCCAGCTCAGTCCGTCCCCCCGCCAGCGCACCCCGCGCGCGGCGCGAACGCCGCGATGGCCGCGCTGGCGGTGCTCGCGTTCGCCGGAATCATGGTCGCGGGGCGCCGGATCGACATCTTCTTCGACGAGTGGAGCTTCGTCCTGGACCGGCGGGCGTGGACGGCGTCGGCCTTCCTGCACCCGCACAACGAGCACATCTCGGTGCTCCCGGTGCTGGTCTACAAGCTCTGGTTCGGGATCTTCGGGCTCGCCCATCACTGGATGCTCCGCGCCGTGCTCGCGGCGCTCTACGTCGGCTGCGGCGTGGTCGTCTACCTCCTCGCACGCCGCCGCGTCGGGCCGTGGGCGGCCGTACTCGCCGGGGCGCTCGTGCTCGTCATGGGCCGTGCGGCGCAGAACATCGTCTGGGCCTTCCAGATCGGGTTCGTCGGCTCCGTCCTCGCCGGGCTGCTCGCGTTCCTGGCGCTCGATCGTCGCGGCCGCCGCGGTGAGGTCCTGGCCTGTGCCGCCCTCGTCGCGTCGGTGCTGTGCTCGAGCCTCGGCATCCCGTTCGCGATCGGCATCGCCGCCGAGCTGGCGGTGACGCGGCGCCGCGCGCTCTGGGTGCCGGCGGTCCCGCTGGCGGTGTACGCGGCCTGGTGGCTCGGGTACGGGCGCGGAACGTCGACCATCACCACGACGAGCGTCGAGCAGGCGACGACCTGGGCCTACGACGCCGCGGCGACGGCGGCGGCCGGCGCCGCCGGGCTGTCGCTCGAGTGGGGGCGCACGCTGCTCGTCCTCATGGTCGTGGCGGTCGTGTGGCAGGTCGCCCGGGCGACACCGCAGGTGACGCCGCGGCTGCTCGGGCTCGTCGTCGTCGCGGTCACGTTCTGGGGCCTGACGGGCGCAGCCCGATCGGTCGGGATCGCCGCCACGGAGAGCCGCTACATCACGCTCGGCGCGGTGATGCTGATCCTCGTCGCGGTGGAGCTGCTGCGCGGAACGCGGCTCACGCGCACCGCGCTCGTGGTGGGCGCGGCGTTCGTGCTCGTGGCGGGGCTCGCATCGGTGCCCTGGGCGCGCGACTACTCGCGCGGCGTGCGCGCGGCGACCGGGGAGATGGACGCCGAGCTCGGAGCGCTGACGCTGGTCGGCTCAAGTGCGCCCGCCGCCTACCGGCCCGACCCGGCCCTCGCCCCGCAGCTGACGGCGGGCCGCTTCCTCGACGCGGTCCGCGACCTGGGATCGAACCCGTCCGACACCGCGGCCCAGCTCCCGGGCGACTTCAACGAGGAGCGTCAGCGAGCGGACCGCGTGCTCCAGGACCTCGCGCTGCGGGTGACTGCGGCCACGGGCGCTCAGCCGCGGCGATGCCGCCGGCTGCCCGCGAGCGGCATCGAGACGATCGTCCCGCGGAGGGGGCTGCTGCTCGACGGGCGCGGGCGCGCCGCGCTGCGCATGCGCCGCTTCGCCGACGACGTCGTGAACCCGCCCTCGCCGATCCCGGTCGCCGGGCCGACCAGCGTGAGCTTCGCCCGTGACCGCTCGTCCGTGCCCTACCGGGTGCAGATCAGCCCGGCGGGCGGCGACGTGCGCCTGTGCGCCTGACGCGATCCGCCATCCTGTAGGTCGATGCGCCGCCGCCTTGCAACCACGCCACGCCGCTACCACCAGCTGGCGGCCGCCTCGCTGATCCTGCTCACGCTGATCGTGTTCAGCGGCGCCGCCGTCCGGCTGACGGGCTCGGGGCTGGGCTGCCACGGCTGGCCGTCGTGCGAGAAGGGCCAGGTCGTCGCGCCGCTCCAGACGCACGCCGTGATCGAGTTCACGAACCGCGCCTTCTCCGGCATCGTCGCGCTCGTCGTGGTCGCCGCCGGCCTGCTCGCCTTCTACCGCGTTCCGCCGCGCCGGGACCTGAAGATCCTGGGGCTGATGCTGCCGCTCGGCGTCGTCGCGCAGGCCGTGCTCGGCGGCCTCAGCGTCCGCTACGACCTCAAGCCGGGCTTCGTCATGGGCCACTACGGGCTGTCACTGCTCCTGCTGATCGCGGCCTGGGCGCTCTACTGGCGCTCGAAGCCGGACTACGAGGCGGGCCTGATCGAGCCCGGCGCCCCCGACCGGCTCACGATGTGGGCGACGCGCCTGCTGCTCCCGCTCGGCGCGCTCATGGTCATCGCCGGGACCGCCGCGACCGCGGCCGGCCCGCACGCCGGCGGCTCCGGGACGGGCGACCTCGTGGAACGGCTCTACGTGAAGGGCAGTGACACGCTCAGCTGGGCTGTCGGCAACCACACGACGATCGGCATCGTCTTCGGCTTCGCCGCGCTCGCGGCGCTCGGGATCGCCTGGTACCGGCAGGCCTCGCGCGCGCTCCTGCGCGCGCTCGTGACGGTCGTCGTGCTCCTCGGCGTGCAGGGCCTGATCGGCGCGATCCAGTACCAGTCGCAGCTTCCCGCCGAGCTCGTCTGGGTCCACGTCTGCCTGGCGACGATCACCTGGGTCGCGCTGCTGTGGGCGTGGAGCACGGCGGGCACCCCACTGCGGGAGCGTTCCGGTGCGCCCACGGGCGCCGCCCAGCCCGGCGGCGCCGGCGCTGCGTGACCGGCGATCCCGCGCCCCGGTACGCCGTCGCCACGATCTGTGCCCGCGCCCGCCTGCCGATGGCGCGCGTCATCGCGTCCTCGCTGCGACGCTGGAATCCGGGCGTCCCCTGCTTCGTGCTGCTCTCCGACGAGCCCGGAGACGACCGCGGGGCCGCCGAGGAGGACTTCGAGCTGATCGTCGCGCGGGACCTCGGCATTCCCGGCTTCGAGCGCCTCGCGTTCGCGTGTGACCGCGAGACCCTCAGCTACGCGCTGACCCCGCATCTGCTGCGCCATCTCCTGCGTCGCGACGACCTCGATGGTGTCGTGTTCCTCAAACAGGAGTCACTCGTCGTCGGGGACCTCGCGCCGATCGCCTCGACGCTCGCGCATGCGGCGATCGTGCTGACGCCTCACCTGCTCGCTCCGCTCGCCGGCGCGGATGCCCCGGAGCGCGAGCTGAGCGTCGCGGGCGCAGGCGTCTTCAACGGCGGCGTCGTCGGCGTCGCAGCGTGCCCGCCGGCGCTCGCGTTCCTGGACTGGTGGGCCGAACGCACCGGCGCATCCTGCGTGCTTGACCCGGTCGCCGGACTGCACTACGAGCAGCGCTGGCTCGACCACGCCCCGGCGCTCTTCGACGGTGTCCACGTGCTGCGGGACCCGGGCGCGAACGTCGGCCACTGGAACATGCGCGAGCGCCGCGTGGAGGTCGCCGGCGACAGGGTGCTCGTCGACGGCCGGCCCGGGAGCGTCGTGCGGTTCAGCGGCTACGAGCCCGAGCACCCCGGGCGCGTCACGAAGTACGTCGAGCATCCGACGCCGGCCGAGATCGGCGGCGCCGTCGCCGTGCTGCGCCGGTACCACGCCGAGCTCCTTTCGGCGGGCCACGAGGCCGCCCGGGCCGCGCCGTACGCGTACGCGCAGTTCGACGACGGGGTTCCCATCCCGGCGCTCGCCCGCGAGCTCTACGGGAGCCTTGGAGATGCGGCGGCGGCGTTCGGAGACCCGTTCGCGACCGGGCCGGGCACGTTCCGCGCCTGGCTCGACGAGCCGGCGGGGACGGGCGACGAGCCGCGGATCACGCGGCTGTGGGATGCCGTCTGGCGCGGCCGCGCGGACCTGCGGGAGGCCATGCCCGATCACCTCGGCGCGGACGCCCCGGCGTTCGCCGCCTGGGTGGCGGACTGGGGTCGGCGACGAGCACGAGGTCTCCGATGAGCTCTGAGATGCCGGGTTCCGGCACCGTCGTCGCCACGATCGCCGCTCGGAACTTCCTGCCGCGAGCCCGGGTCCTGGCGGCGTCGCTGGCGCGTGTGCATCCGAAGCTTCCGCTGATCCTGCTGCTCCTGGATGAGCCGGGCCCGCCGGTCGACTCCGCCCGCGAGCCGTTCGAGATCCTCGGCGTCGACGATCTCTCCGGCTCGCATGTGCGCACGGTCGCCTTCCGTTACGCGCGCCGCGCCGCCTGCGCCGCGGCGAAGCCGGCGTTGATCCGCCACCTGCTGTCGCGCGGGCACGAGCGGGTGCTGTTCCTCGATCCCGACACCGTCGTCACGGGGGATCTCGCGCCGCTCATCGACACCCTCGACGAGGCGTCGGTCGTCCTCACGCCGCATCTGGTCACGCCGGCGACCGGGCCGGCGGCGCGGGAGCGGGAGCTCGCGATCGGCCGCGCGGGCGTCGTCAACACCGGCGTCGTCGGCGTGCGCGCGGGCGGCGACGGCGGGCGATTCGTCTCGTGGTGGGGCGAGCGGCTGCTCACGCAGTGCATCGTGGACCCGGCCGCCGCGCTCCACCTCGACCAGCGCTGGGCGGATCTCGCCGCCGGGCTGTTCGGCGGGGTGCGCCTCGTTCGTGATCCGGGGGTGAACGTGGCGTACTGGAACCTGGCGGAGCGCCCGCTGCGGATCGAGGGTCAGCGCATCACCGCCGCCGGGCACCCGTGCCGGCTCCTGCACGCCAGCGGCTACGACGTGCGGCAGCCCGAGCGCCTCAGCATCTACGCGCCGCCGGCCGAGCCCGAGGGCATGGGCGCCGTGCGTCGCCTCACAGCCCGCTACCGCCGGGCGCTCTTCGACGCCGGCGAGTCCGAGGCGCTCGCCCGGCCCTGGGCGTTCGACCGGTACGCCGACGGCGTCCCGATCGAGGAGGCCGCGCGCGTCGCGCACCGCGAGCTCGGTCGCGAGGCGGGTCGCTTCGGCGATCCGTTTGCGGTCGGGAGCGGCAGCTTCCGCGAGTGGCTCGCGACGCGCTGATGCCCGGCCGGCCGGCACGCCCCAAGCTGCTCCTGGCCGCCACGATCCTCGGCAGCGCGATGGTGTTCATCGACTCGACGGTCGTGAACGTCGCCCTTCCGGCGCTCGCCCGCGACCTCGGCGCCTCGCTGGCCGCCCAGCAGTGGGTGGTCGAGGCGTACCTGCTGACGCTCGGCTCGCTCGTGCTCGTCGGCGGCTCGCTCGGGGACCTGCTCGGCCGGCGGCGCGTCTTCGCGTGGGGTGTCGCCGGCTTCGGCCTGACCAGCATCCTCTGCGCGCTCGCGCCGAGCTCGGGGGCGCTGATCGTCTTCCGGGCGCTGCAGGGCGTGGCGGGCGCGCTGCTCGTCCCGAGCTCACTGGCGATCATCACCGCCTCGTACAGCCGGAGCGCGGCGCGCGGCGCCGCGATCGGCTCGTGGACCGCGTGGACGAGCGCGGCGGTCGCCGTCGGCCCGTCCGTCGGGGGCGTCCTGGTCGACACCGTCTCGTGGCGGCTCGTGTTCGCGATCAACGTGCCGGTCGCGATCGCGGCGCTCTGGCTGACGGCCCGCGGCGTGCCGGCGATGCGCGGTCGGCCGGATACGCAGGTGGACGTCCTGGGCGGGGTGCTCTGCGCGCTCGGCCTCGCCGGGCCGGTGTTCGCGCTGATCGAGCAGCCCTCGCGCGGCTGGGCAGACCCGCTGATCATCGGAGCGCTGGTCGGAGGGCTCGCGCTGCTCGCGCTGTTCTTCGTCTGGGAGGCCCGCTGGGCGCGGGCGCCGATGCTGCCGCTGCACCTCTTCCGCTCGCGCAACTTCGCGGTCGGCAACGGCGCGACGTTCGCGGTCTACGCGGGCCTCGGGGCGGCGACGTTCTTCCTCGCGCTGTTCCTGCAGGAGGTCGCCGGCTACAGCGCGCTCGCCGGCGGCCTCGCGCTGTTGCCGGTGACGCTGATGGTGCTCACGTTCGCGCGGCGCTTCGGCGCGCTCGCGGGCCGGGTCGGCCCGCGGCTCTTCATGGGCCTCGGCCCGCTGGTGTGCTCCGCCGGCCTGCTCCTGTGGCTGTCGCTCGACGCGCGCGGCACGTACCTGACGCAGGTGCTTCCCGGAGCCGTCGTGTTCGGCCTGGGTCTCGCGATCACGGTGGCCCCGCTGACGGCGACCGTCCTCGGCGCGGTCGCCTCCGAGCACGCCGGCGTCGCGAGCGGGGTCAACAACGCGATCGCGCGCATCGCCTCGCTGCTCGCGATCGCGATCGTCGGGGCCGTGGTGACGACGGTGCTCCTGAACCGGGGCGGTGCGGGCGCCATCCGGCTCGGTGTCGGGGAGGTCGCGGCGTCGGTGACGGCGTTTCACGCGGGGCTGGTGTGCGCCGCGGCGCTCGTCGGGATCGGCGGGCTCGTCTCGCTGCTGGGGATCCGTAATCCGACGGCTGAGGAGCGCGCCGAGGCTCGAGTCAGCACCTGACAGGCGACACGATCGTGACATTGGTCACGGTTCCGTCCGCAAACACCGGGATGGTTCCCGTTGCACGGTTGCGCGCGCGAGCGCGTCTCTGTTCGATCAGGGGAGAGTCAGCGGATGGACCGGCCGATCATCTATGCCAGCAGCGTCACCCGGCGGCAGGCCCGCTGGCGTCGTGCACGGCGCCGCGGTGGGCTGCTGGGCCCCCGCCTCGCGATGCTCGCGCTCAGCGCATCGGCGTGCGCGTTCGCGGTGACGGTGCTCGAGCGCCTGACGTAGGGCGCGGGGCCGACCGGTGGAGATCGTGCCCGCTGAGCGGGCACGATCCATACCGATTCACTCCTAGGCGTGCGTGCGATCAGCCGGCGTGCTCGCCGGCTCGAGTGCGAGCTCGAGGACCTCGCCGATCGTCATGACCGGGTGGAAGGTCATCGCCTCGCGGACCTCGTCCGGCACGTCGTCGAGGTCACCGCGGTTGCGCTCGGGGAGGATCACGTCGGTGAGCCCCGCGGCGTGCGCGGCGAGCACCTTCTGCTTGAGCCCGCCGATCGGCAGCACGCGGCCCTGCAGCGTGACCTCACCGGTCATGCCGACCGTGTGCTTCACCGCGCGGCCCGTCAGCAGCGAGGCGAGTGCCGTCGTCATCGTGACGCCGGCGCTCGGCCCGTCCTTCGGAATCGCTCCCGCCGGGACGTGCACGTGGAACTCGCGGTTCTCGAACGCCGACGGCCCGAGGCCGAGCTCGTCATGGTGGGCGCGCACATACGTGAGCGCGATTCGCGCCGACTCCTTCATGACGTCGCCGAGCTGGCCGGTCAGCGTGAGACCGCCCGAGCCCTTCCCCGGCATCGCGTTCGCCTCGACGAAGAGGACGTCGCCACCGGTGCCGGTCACCGCGAGACCCGTCGCCACACCCGGAACGGCGGTGCGGGCGGCGGACTCCTGGAAGACCTTCTGGCGGCCGAGCGCCTCACGGATCAGCTCGAGGTCCACCACGATCGGGGCCTCGCGCTCACCCGACGCCACCTTCGTCGCCGTCTTGCGCAGGAGCGTCCCCGCCTCGCGCTCGAGGTTGCGGACGCCCGCCTCGCGGGTGTACTCGCTGATGATGGTGCGCAGCATGTCGTCGCCCACCGACACCTCGTCGGTGCGCAGGCCGTTGCGCTCGAGCTGCCGCTTCCAGAGGTAGTCACGAGCGATCGCGACCTTCTCCTCGACGGTGTAGCCGTCGAAGCGGATGACCTCCATGCGGTCGAGCAGGGGCCCGGGGATCGTCTCCGCCTGGTTGGCGGTCGCGATGAAGATGACATCGCTCAGATCGATCTCGAGGTCGAGGTAGTGGTCGCGGAACGTCGAGTTCTGCGCGGGGTCGAGGACCTCGAGCAGCGCGCTCGACGGATCGCCGCGCCAGTCCGCGCCGACCTTGTCGACCTCGTCGAGCAGGATCACCGGGTTCATCGTCCCGGCGTCACGCAGCGCCCGAACGAGGCGGCCCGGAAGCGCGCCGATGTACGTGCGGCGGTGCCCGCGGATCTCCGCCTCGTCGCGCACGCCGCCGAGCGACATGCGCACGAACTCCCGGCCCATGGCGCGCGCGATCGACTCGCCGATCGAGGTCTTGCCGGTGCCGGGCGGGCCGATCAGCGTGAGGATCGCTCCGCCGCGCGCGGCGTCGCGGGCACGGGTCTTGTCACCCGACGCCTCGCCCATGCCGCGCTCGGTGCGCAGCTTGCGCACGGCGACGTACTCCACGATGCGGTCCTTGACGTCCTCGAGGCCGGCGTGATCCTCGTCGAGGATCGTGCGCGTGTGCACGGGGTCCAGCCGCTCCTGGGAGCGCTCGCCCCACGGCACCGCGACCAGCCAGTCGAGGTAGTTGCGGATCATCTGGCCCTCGCCGGAGCCGCCCTCGCCCATGCGCTCCAGGCGCGCGAGCTCCTTGTCGGCCTGCTCGCGCACGTGGTCCGGCATGCCGGACTCCTCGATCTTGGTGCGGTACTCGTCGGCGACGGAGCCGTCGTCCTCGCCGAGCTCGCGGCGGATCGACTCCATCTGCTTGCGCAGCACGTAGTCGCGCTGCTGCTTGGCGGTGCCCTCCTCGACGTCGTCGCGGATCTTG
Organism: uncultured Actinomycetes bacterium; assembly: GCA_963805615.1. Lineage (GTDB taxonomy): Bacteria > Actinomycetota > Thermoleophilia > Solirubrobacterales > Solirubrobacteraceae > F1-60-MAGs163. The sequence goes on from CAWDUW010000002.1 coordinate 55,539, forward strand.
CGCCGCACCTGCAGCTCGGCCAGGCGCTCACGCTGCATCGCGAGGGCGAGCACGAGGCGCTCGGTCACGTCGGTGGCCTCGAGGATCTCGACCTTCTGGGCGAAGGTGAGGTCCGGGGCGTAGCCGGAGGTGTCGGCGAGCGGGCCGGGCTCGACGATCGCGCGGACCCACGCCGCGACGCGGCCGTCATCGCCGCGCAGCTCGAGGATCTCCTCGACCGTCGCGCGGTACTCGCGCGCCAGCTCGCGGGTGCGCCCGTCGACGGGCGACTCGTCGGGCGACTCGGTCACCTCGACGCGCAGGCGGCCCATCGGGTCGGTGTGCGCCGCGCCGGCGATGCCGCGCGAAACGCCCTCGAGCGAGGCGCCGTGCGCGCCGCCGGGAAGGCGGACGAGCTCGGCGACGCGCGCGATCGTGCCGACGGCGGCGTACTCGCCGTCGTGGCGCGGGACGAGCAGGACGCGGTCCTCGTCGCCGACGTCGATCGGCAGGGTCACGTCCATCGTCGGGAAGACGACGGTGTCGTCGAGGGGGATGAGCAGCAGGTTCAAGGTCTCAGGCACAGGGCCCTCCGATGGGGCGGGTGGAAGTTGCTTGCGCAACTGTAACACACGATCTCAGTCTGCGGGGCTGAGATCTTCTTCGGCCAGTGTACGAGGTCCGCCAGGCTTCAGATCACCAGCCGACCCACTCCGGGCCGAGCTCGACGGGCAGCTCGTCGCTGTCGAGCGGCAGCCGGTACTTGTCGGGATTCGCGTGGTCATACGCAATCGTCGGGAAGTTCACCACGGCCACGTCCTGCGCGCCGATGTTCCGCTCCGCGTGCCACACGCCGCGCGGGATGACCAGCAGGGAGCGCGCATGGCCGCTGAGCGTGAGCCGGAACTCCCGCCCGGCCGTCGCGCTGTCCTCGCGGGCGTCGTAGAACGCGAGCTCGAGCTCGCCGGTCAGGAAGGCGTAGCGATCCTCGTGCTCGCGGTGCAGGCCCCAGCCCTTCGCACGTCCCGGCCTGATCGTGAACATGTAGGCGAAGGGCGCCGGATCGGGGTGGACGCCCCAGCGGTCGTCGTAGAGCTCGCAGACCGTGCCGCGATCGTCGACGTGCGTCATGAGCAGGCGCAGCAGCATCCCCTCGGGGAGCTCATCGAGGCGGCTCCCGTCGTGGCCGACGGTCTGGACATCGCGCTTTGGCGGCATGTGCGCAGGCTAATAGCCTGCGCCGCGTGCCGACCGGCTTCACGATCGCGATCCCGACGCACGACCGTCGCGAGACCGTGCTGCTCGCCGCCCGCAGCGCGCTCGCGCAGACTCGGCCGCCGGAGCAGGTGATCGTGCTCTGCGACGGCTGCACGGACGGGAGCGCCGAGGCGCTGCACGCGCTCGGCGACGCGCGGCTCGAGGTGCTCGACCTGCCGAAGCTGCCCGGGTACGCGTACGCCCACCGCAACGTCGCGCTCGAGCGGGCGCGGGGCGACGCGATCCTCTGGCTCGGCGATGACGACCTGCTGCTGCCCGATCACCTCGAGCGTCTGGGCGAGGTCTGGGACGCCGGCGATGCCGACCTCGTGAGCACTCCCGGGGTGGTCGTCCATCCCGGCGACGCCCTCGAGTGGTTCGGCGCGGACTGGGGCGTCCCGCGTTTTCGCGCCGCGATGGCGACGATGAACAGCAACGTGATGGCGAGCGTCAGCGTGCGCGCCGCGCTCGTGCGTGAGGTCGGCGGGTGGGACGCCGCGCAGCCGCGCTGGGCCGACTGGGAGCTGTGGCGCCGCTGCCTTGCCGCCGGGGCGCGCGCATGGACGACCGACGAGCCGACGGTCCTGCACTTCCGCGCGACCGGCCGCGTGCAGGAATGGCCGGACCGCATGCGTCAGAACACGCGGTGGTGGGAGCGCGTCAGCGATCCGGCCGCCCTGCCCGGGCTGCGGCGTGAGCTGCGGCGGGTGCGAGCGGAGCGCGACGCGGCGCTGGGTAACCTCCTCGACGAACGCGACGCGGAGCTCGCTGCTCTGCGCTCGGCGCTCACCACGGAGGAGCAGCACCGGGCGCTGCACGAGGCGGAGCTCGGCGCGCTGCGCCACGAGGCGGGCGCCCTCGGCGCCGAGCGCGATGCGCTCGAGGCCGAGCGGGACGCGCTGCGCGTGGAACGCGACGCCCTGCGGGAGGCGCGCGACGCGTTTCAGGCCGACCGCGATGCAGCGCGCGCGACGCTCGCCGGCATCTACGCCGGTCGCTGGTGGCGCCTTCGCGGCCTGCTGCGCCGGTAGGATCGGGCTCGCCGTTGTCTGAGCCCGCCGAGATCCGCGTCACCGTCCGCCGCCCAGATGTCATCGACGAGGTGTTCGATGGCGAGGCGGTCATCGTCAACCTGCGCACGGGCCGCTACTTCGCGTTCGACGCTCCGGCGACGCAGGTCTGGCAGGCCGTGGTCGCCGGCCGTCCCTGGCCCGCGCTCGCCGATGAGCTCCCCGGCGCCGCAGGGACCGATCCGGCGTCGACGCGGCCCGTCGTCGCGCGGTTCCTCGCCGAGCTGCTGACCCACGAGCTCGTGGCGGCAGACGGCGTCATCCCGGAGCTCGCGCAGGCGGACGATGCCGCGCCCGCCGACTTCCCCGCGCCCAGCCTCCAGGTCTTCACCGACATGGAGGACCTCCTGCAGCTCGACCCGATCCACGACATCGATCTGGACGGCACCGGATGGCCGCAGGCTCCCTCGCCGGCGTCGGCCTGAGCCCCGCAGCCGCGCTCGCCTCGTTCACCGAATCGGTCGCCGCTGCGGGCGATCAGGCACTGGCGGCGACGGAGACCGCCGAGCTGCGCCTGCAGATCGGCGACGTCGCGGTGCGCCTGCGGGTCGCCGGCCGGCCGCTCGCGGCGCGGCTGCTGCCCGCGCTGGCCCCGCTCGCGGTGCCGGCCACGCCCGCGCCCGCGCTCGACATCACCGTCTTCGACACCGCCGCGTCTGGTGTTCAGCTCCCGCCGCCGCCGTGGCCGAGCGGCGCCTACCGGCCCGGTGACCGGATCGAGGGGTTCGGGGGCGGGGACCACGAGGTCGCCTATGCGCTCGATCCGGGCGTGCTGTCGCTCGTCGACAACGCAGGCGGGCGGGCCTCCTTCTGGACGCGCGACGCGGCGGACCTCCCTCGGTGGGAGACCGGGGCGCCGCTGCGGACGCTGCTGCGCCTCGCGCTGCGCGGGCGCGGGCTCCAGCTCGTGCACGGCGCGGTCGTCGGTGACGAGCGCGGGGGCGTGCTCCTCGCAGGCGTCGGCGGGTCGGGCAAGTCGACGACGGCGCTGGCCTGTGCGCTCGCCGGGCTGGGCTTCGTCGGTGACGACTACTGCGTCCTCGAAGGGACATCACCGCCGCGCGCGCACGCGCTCTACGCCTTCGGCAAGGCAGGGCCCGCGAGCCTGCGACTGCTGCCGGAGCTGGGCGCCGCGCTCGTGCCCGGCGGACCGACGCCGGAGGGCAAGGAGCTCGTCGACGTCGGCGCCGCGCGGCCGGGCGCGCTGCGACACGTGGCGCCGCTCGCGGCCATCGTGCTGCCGCGCGTCGCGGCCGCCACGGGCGCGCCCGTGCGCATCACGGCCGCCGAGGCGCTCGTCGCGATCGCCCCGACGACGCTCCTCCAGCTGCCCGGAAGCGGCGCGTCGGACCTGAGCGCGATGGGCGCGCTTGCCCGCAGCCTGCCCGCGTACCGGCTCGACGTCGGACCGGCGCGCGACGACGTCGTGAACGCCGTCCGGGCGATCCTGGAGCGCCACGCGTGAGCGGGCCCGACCTGAGCGTCGTCGTCCCCGCGCGCGACGCCTCGGCCACGATCGAGGCCGCCGTGGGGAGCGTGCTCGCGTCCGCGGACGGGCTCCTCGAGGTGATCGTCGTCGACGACGGGTCGCGCGACGACGGCGGCTCGCGCGCCGCGGCGCTCGACCCTCGCGTGCACGTGGTGACGACGGCCGGCGAGGGTCCTGCCGCCGCGCGCAACGCCGGGCTCGCCGCGGCGCAGGGCGCGCTCGTGGGGTTCCTCGACGCCGACGACCTGTGGGCCGCGGGCAGGCCCGATCCGCGCCGCGCCGTGCTCGCCGGTGCCCCGGAGGCGATCGCCCTCGGGCTCACGCAGCTCACGTCCGCCGGCTCGCCGACCGGTGACCCGTTCGTGCTGTGGTCGTTCGGCGCCGCGCTGGCCGCGCGGTCGACGTGGCGCGCGCTCAGCCCCTTTGACGAGCGGCTGACGCGCGGGGAGGACGTCGAGTGGTTCCTGCGTGCGCGGGATGCTGGCGCCCGCATCGTCACGGTCGACGCGGTCGTCCAGGAGTACGCGCGCCGGCCGGGAAGCCTCTCCTCCGACCCGTCCGCCGGCCTGCTCGCCGGGCTGCGCGCGACGATCGAGCGCCGGGGTGCGGCGTGAGCACCCCCGGCGTGCAGGTCTCGGTCGTGATGGCCGTGCTCGACGGGGCCGCGCGGCTGCCGCAGGCCCTCGACAGCATCCGTGCCCAGACGGTCGCGGTCGCCGAGATCGTGCTCGTCGACGGTGGCTCGACGGACGGGACGCGCGAGCTCGCCGAGGCTGCGCCGGGTGTGCGCCTCGTGGACCAGCGCGGGCCGGCGCTCGCCGACGCCTACAACACCGGCATCGCCGAAGCGCGCGGATCGCACGTGGCGTTTCTCGCCCACGACGACGTCTGGCTGCCGCGGAAGACCGAGGTCCAGCTCGCGCGGCTCGCTGCGCAGCCGCGGGCGGACGCGGTCGCCGGCCACGCGCAGTACGTCATCGAGGAGGGCGACGCCGCGCCGCCGGGGTTCCGCCCCGAACTGCTCGACGGTCCGCGCCCCGTGCGGCTCATGGAGGTCCTCCTCGCCCCGGGCGCGGTGTTCGACCGGGTCGGCCCATTCCGCCGCGAGGTCTCGCCCGCCGACGACGTCGACTGGTTCGCTCGCGCACAGGATCTCGGCGTGCGCGTCGCCGTCGTCCCGGAACTCGTCCTGCGCAAGCGGGTGCACACCGGGTCGACCGCCTACACCTCGCCCAGCACGGGGGCCGGGCTGCTCAGCACGCTGCGCGCGTCCGTCGAGCGCAAGCGGGCGGCCGGCGCGTGAACGTGTCCGTCGTCATCCCGGTGCGCGACGGCCGGCGCTATCTCGGCGAGGCGATCGCGAGCGTCCGCCGGCAGTCGCTCGCGCCGCTCGAGGTCATCGTCGTCGACGACGGCTCGAGCGACGACTCCGCCGATCTCGCGGCCGCCGCCGGCACGACCGTGATCCGCCGCGCCGCCGAAGGCCCGGCAGCCGCCCGCAACGCCGGAGCTCGCGCCGCGCGCGGTGAGGCGATCGCGTTCCTCGACGCCGACGACCTCGCCGAGCCGGAGCGCCTCGAGCTTCAGGTCCGGGCGCTGGCCGCCGCGCCGGAGGCCGTCGCCGTCGCAGGCCGGATGCTGCAGTTCCTCACGCCCGATCGCGCAGACGAGCTGCAGGGGCGGTTCGCCTGCCCGGAGGAGCCCGAGCACTCCTTCACCGTTGGCACGCTGCTGATCCGCCGGGGGCCGTTCCTCGCGAGCGGCGGGCTCGACACCGCGCTCACGGGCGGCGAGGTGGTCGAGTGGGTGCAGCGCACCCGCAGCGCGGGCCACCGCGTGGTCACGATCGACGCGGTCGTGCTGCGGCGCCGCATCCACGGCGACAACCTCACGCTCCAGCGCGAGGCGCTGCACGCGGGCTACCTCGCGACGGCTCGCGCGGCGATCGAGCGGCGGCGCGCGCAGGCCGGAACGTGACCACCGCCGCCCGCTGGAGCGCGCCGGACGAGCTGCTGCTGCGTGCCGCGATCGGCTCCGGCGGCGACGCGGAGCGCGCGTACGCGGACTGGCGGCGGACGCAGGACCTGCGCGACCTCGGCGGCGCCGCGCACCGTGTGCTGCCGCTGCTCGCCGAGCGGCTCGACGGCGACGAGGACCACGTCGCGCAGCAGGTGCGGCGCGTGGTGCGGTTCACCTGGCTGCGCACGCAGTTCCTGATCGAGCGCTGCCTGCCCGGGATCCGCGCGCTGCGCGACGCCGAGGTGCCCGTGATGCTGGCGAAGGGCGCGGCCGTCCTGGCGCACACCGGCTGGGAGATCCAGCTGCGGCCGATGGACGACCTCGACATCGCGGTCCACCGTGAGGACGCGCCGCGCGCCGCCCGGGTGCTGCGCGACGCCGGCCTCCACCAGGCGTCGCTGCCGGAGGAGCCCGGAGCCACCACGATCTACGACGAGATCCACGCGCTGCCGTTCAAGGACGTCGCCGGCGCGGAGCTCGACATGCACTGGCACGTGCTCCACGGGTCACTCCACCGCGGCGCGGACGCGGAGTTCTGGGAGCGGTCGCAGCCCGCGCAGATCCGTGACGTGCCGGTCGTCGTCCTCGCTCCGGAGGACACGTTCGTCGAGGTTGCCGGTCACGGCATGCAGATCAACGTGGAGCACCCGCTGCGCTGGGCGGCGGACGCCGTGCTGCTGCTGCGGGCGACGCCCGGCTTCGACTGGGACCTCGTCGCCGAGACCGCCACCCGCCACCGCATGGCGGACCAGATCGCAGCCGCGGTCTCAGCGCTTCAGCGCGTCGCTCCCGATGTCGTTCCGGCCGTCCTGCCACACGGGCTGCGGCCGCGCGGGCGGCGCCGCACGAGCCCCCAGGTCGGCGAGTTCGTCCGGCGCACAGTCGCCCCCGGCGAGTCGCCCCGTCCCGGGCACGCCGCCGCCTACCTCAAGGAGGTGTGGGCGCTCGACCGCGCCCGGTCGATCCCAGGGCACGCGGCGTGGATCGCGAGCGGTCGCCGTCCGCGGCTCGCCCCGGCCGACCGGGCCGCTGCCTCGGCGCCGACCGGCGCGGGCGACCTCGGGTTTCACGCGGGCGCGCCGGGCACGACGCTGCTCGGGCCGGGCTGGTGGGCCTCGGACGCCCACGGCACCTGGTCCCGCGGGCGCGAGGCGGTGCTCCGCATCCCGGTCGCCGGGGACGCCCCGGACGCCGTCCTCGATCTCTGGCTCGTGCCCTACCTCACGTCCGCCCAGCCGCTGCTCGAGCTCGACGTCTTCGCGGGCGGAACCCACGTCGCGCGCTGGGTCTTCCACGGGTCCCGGCGCACCGAGGAGCAGCGCACGCTCCGGCTGCGTTCCGACGGGCGCGCCGGCCTGCCGCTGCGCTTCGTGCAGCGGGGTCCGAGGATCTCCCCGGCGAGTGCGTCGGACTTCGCCGATCCGCGGCCGCTCGGCTTCGCGCTGCGTCGCATGCGCGTCGTCGCCGCCTGAGCCCGGTCCTACACCTCCGCGGACAGCACCGGCATCCGCGTCGGCTGCTGCGAGCCGCCCACCGGCTCGGAGCTCACGAGCACCTGGTCGACGCCCTCGAGCGAGCCGGGGACCGCGGCCGAGCCGCTGCCGGTGCGGTCGACGGAGAAGAGTGCGCCCGCGGGCTTCGGCGCGCCCGTCCCGCGGAGCAGCCACACCTCGTAGACCCGGCCGCGGCCGGGGGAGGGCATGCCGGTCACGGAGAGCTGGGAGGTGCCGCTCCCGGAGACGACGAGCCGGGCGCCGGCGCCGGGCGCCTGCTTGGGGTCGACCTGCGCCGCGACCGTCCGCGTGGACGGCGAACCGCCGTCCTCGCCGCCGACGAGCGTTCCCCCCAGAACGCCGCCGACGGCGAGGACGACGGCGCACGCACCCGCGACGGCGAGCGGCACCGGCATCGCGCCACCAGCTCCGGCGTTCCCGCGCGCTCGGGCCTCGTGGCCGGCGGGGACGCGGGCGACTGCCCGCTCTCGCGCGCCTTCGCGGCGGAGAACAGCTCGGCGTCGGCGCGCACCTGCTGCATCACGCGCGACTTCAGCTCGGGTGGAGCGGCTGCGCGCGGCACGGACGTCAGCAGCGCCTCGCGCGCGGCGCCCAGTTCGAGCAGGTCGGCGGTGCACGTCGGGCAGTGGTGCATGTGCTCGCGCAGACCGTCCTGCTCGTCGGGCGTGCAGGCGCCGAGCGCGTAGGCGCCCAGCAGCTCGTTCCAGCGTGGATCGGTGCAGTCGGTCATCGCCCGGCTCCCTCCAGATGGTGACGCAGCTTCTCCAGGCCGGCGCGCATGCGGCCCTTCACGGTCCCGAGCGGCAGCTCGAGGATGCCCGCGATCTCGCTGTGCGAGTAGCCCGAGTAGAACGCGAGCTCGACGACCGCGCGCTGATCGCCGCTGAGCTCTTCGAGCAGGCCCTCGGCCTGCGCGCGCTCGTTCGCGGCGAGCGCCAGCGCCTCGGTGTCGTCGTCGCCGGCGACGCGCTCGGCGGCTGCGTCGTCGGCGATCGTGCGATCGCGCAGGCGCGTCATCCGCCGCACGTGGTCGATCGAGCGGTGATGCACGACCGTCAGCAGCCACGAGCGCACGCTGCCGAGCCGCGGGTCGTAGCGCGAGGCGGAGCGCCAGGCCGCCATCCAGGCGTCCTGGCACGCGTCGTCCGCCGCGGTGCGGCTGCCCAGGATCCTGTGGGCGAGCGCGAACGCCGCGTCGGCATGGCGGTCGTAGACGACCTCGTAGGCGTCGGCGTCCGCGTCGGCGATGAGGGTCATGAGGTCCTCATCCGCCATGCGGGCCAGCTGGTCGCTGCGCGAGGCCATCCGTGGGTCGTCCTACCGGCCGGACGGAGCGTGCCTGACGGCCACGGGCTCCTCGGCGGTCGCGGTCTCCGGCGCGGGCGGCGCGGCGGGTGCGCTGGCCTGCTCACCGGTGATCGATCCCTTGAACTGGCGGATGCCGTCGCCGAGCGCGCGGCCGGCGTCGGGAAGCTTCTTGGGGCCCAGAACGATCAGGGCGATGATCAGGACGACGACGAGTTCCATGGGTCCGATGCCGGGCATGTGGCGCTCCTTCGGTGGGGGCCGGTCATGTCTTGAACGACGCGGCGCGCCGATTGGATGTCACACCCGTCCCCGCAGCACCTGATCGGGCACGTCGGCCAGCAGATCGATCGCCCGAGGATTGCGTCCGGGCTGAATCAGGACAGCGCCCCCTGGGCGGTAGGGACGCTCGGAGGACGGCTTCCCCGCAGCGCCGGCGAGCGCGCTGTCGAACACCCAGCAGCCGCTGTTGAGCAGGTGCGGGCCCTCGGCGCCGCGCGGGCGCCAGAGCCCCGCAGGGTCGCCCGGGAGCGGACCGCGGCGGTGGATGTGGCCGAAGACCACCCAACGCGCGCGCAGGCGCAGGCGCCGCGTGACCTCATCGAGTGCGGGGATCGCGGCGCGCCGGTGCAGGCCCTGCTCCATCACGAGCGCGGCGAGCGACGCGGCCTCGCGCATCCCGGGGATCGTGGCGAGCGCCGGGAGGCCGGCGAGCAGCGTTCGGCGCGCCTGCCCGACCGCTGCTCCGACGCTCTCTCCCATGCCGTCGGGGAGGATCGCCGCGAGCGCGTCGCCGACCCCGCCGGCATCCGATCCGGGGGCGCGCTCGAAGTCGTCCACGGCCGAGCGGGCGCTGCCGTCCCGCTCCCGCAGCCGCCCGCGCAGCGCCGCGGGCAGCAACCGGTCGAGGTAGTGCCCGTGCAGCGCGTAGACGTCGGGCGCGAGCCAGACGCCGGGGTAGCGCACCTCGACCCGTGCCGGCTTGAGCCAGGAGCAGAGGCTCAGGAGCAGATCGCTCGCGCTCTTGGGGACCTGCGTCGTCGGCCGCAGCGGCCGGTCGCTCGCGATGCGCGTCGCCAGCCACGAGCGGATCAACGCATGGTCGTGGTTGCCCGGGACCACGACGACCTGCGCCCCAGCGGGCAGCGCCGCCGCAAGCGCGCGCAGCACCGGCTCGGCTGCCGCCGCGGCCTCGTCCGGGCGGCCCTCGAGCAGTTCGAGCGTGTCGCCGAGCAGAATCAGCCGGTCGACGCGGGCGAGCGCGTCCACGAGCGCCGCGAGCGCCGCGGGCCGGCGCAGCACGTCGCGACCGAGGACGGAACCGAGGTGCAGGTCCGAGATGACGAGCGTGCGCACGGGATGCGTCACCATAGGGACCATGGAGTCGCTCAGAGGCAAGCTGCTGATCGCCTCACCCGCAATCGTCGACCCGCACTTCCGTCAGACGGTCGTGCTGCTCGCCGAGCACACGGACGAGGGCGCGATGGGCGTCGTTCTCAATCGCGAGGCCGACGTGACCGTGGGGGAGGCCGTGCCGGGACTCGCCTACCTGGCGGGCGGCGACGACGTCCCGGTGCACGTCGGCGGCCCGGTCTCGGCAAACGCGGTGACGGTCCTGGCGCAGTTCACCGACCCCGAGCGCGCCGCGCTGCTGATCGACGAGGACGTCGGCTTCGCCCCGGCCGAGGCGGCCGACGGCGAGGACCTCGCGGAGGCCGTGCTGCGCTCACGCGTCTTCGCCGGGCACGCCGGATGGGGTGCCGGGCAGCTCGAGGCCGAGATGGAGGAGGAGTCGTGGATCGTCGAGATCCCGCTCCCGGAGGACCTCTTCACGCGGGATCCGGACGGGTTGTGGGCGGCGGTCCTGCGGCGCAAGGGCGGGACGTACGCGCTGATCGCGACGATGCCCGCCGACCCGACGCTCAACTAGCGCGCAGCACCCGCAGCGCGTTCAGGATCACCGCGACGTCGATGACCTCCTGAAGCAGCGCGCCCGCGACGGGCTGCAGGTAGCCGAGCGCCGCGAAGATCATGCCGGTCGTGCTCAGGCCGATCCCCCAGAGCACGCTCTGGCGCGCGATGTGCAGCGTGCGCCGGCCGAGCCGCACAGCGGTCGCGACGCGGTCCACCCGATCGACGGTGATCACGCAGTCGGCGGTCTCGGCGGAGATCGTCGCGCCCGCGGCACCCATCGCGATCCCGACGTCCGCCATCGCCAGGGCCGGCGCGTCGTTGACGCCGTCACCGACCATGACGACCGGGCCCATGCCGGGCGTCCCGGAGATCGTGCGCACGACGTCGAGCTTCTGCTCGGGCGTGCAGTCCGCATAGACGCGGTCGACGCCGACGCGCTCGGCGATACCGCGGGCGACGGACTCGCGGTCGCCGGTCACCATCGCGATCTGGGTGACGCCCGAGCGGCGCAGCTCGGTGACCATCCCCGCGGCGTCCTCGCGCACGTGGTCCGCCATCACGATCGCGCCGAGCATCCGGCCGTCCGCGCCGACCATCACGCGCGCAAGGCCCTCCGCGTCGCTCATGCCGTCGACGCGATCGGCGGCGCTCCCGGGGTCGTAGCCCCGGGCTTCGACGAACGCGGCGCTTCCGACGCACACCGACCGCCCGGAGACGCGTCCCTCGATCCCGCCGCCCGGCTCCTCGGACACGTGGTCCGGCGGCTCGAGCTGCAGGCCGCGCGCCGTTGCGTCGCGCACGAGCGCCGCTGCCAGAACGTGCGGTGACAGCTGGTCGAGTGACGCCGCGAGCCGCAGCACCTCGTCGCCGGGGACGTCGCCGAGCGCCACGATCTCCTGGACGCTCGGGTGCCCGAGCGTGAGCGTTCCGGTCTTGTCGAGCAGCACGGTGCGTGCGTCGCCGAGGCCCTCGATCGCGGCGCCGCCCTTGATGATCACGCCGGCGCGCGCGGCGCGCGAGAGGCCGGCGACGAGCGCGATCGGCGCGGCGAGGATCAGCGGGCACGGTGTCGCGATCACGAGCACGGCGACCGCGCGGACCGCGTCGCCGCTCGCGGCCCAGGCGACGACCGCCAGCGCCACGGTGACTCCGAGGAACCAGACGGCGTAGCGGTCGGCGAGGCGCACGAACGGGGCGCGGTCCGACTCGGCGGCCTTGACGAGCCGGACGAGCGCGGCGTACGAGCTCTCGTCGGCACGCCGCGTCGCGAGCACCTCGAAGGGCTCGCCCGCGTTCGTGATGCCGCTGCGGACGTTGGCGCCCCGGGCGATGGTCACCGGGAGCGACTCGCCCGTCATCGCCGACTCGTCCACCACCGCCTCGTGATCCTGCACCGTGCCGTCGACGGCGACGATCTCGCCGGTGCGCACGAGCACGACGTCACCGGGCACGAGCGAGTCGACGGCGACCTCCTCCCACGTCTCGCCGACCCGGCGCCGTGCCACGCGCGGCGCGCGCTCCAGCAACGCGGTGAGGTCGCGGCGCGCGCGGCCGGCGGCGTAGTCCTCGAGCGCGTTCCCGCCCGAGAGCATCAGCGCGACGATCGCGCCCGCCAGCTGCTCGCCCGCGGCGAGCGCGCTCGCCATCGCGAGCAGCGCGATCACGTCGACCCCGATGTCGCCCCGCAGCAGCGCCCGTGCGACCTCCCAGGTCAGCGGGACGAGCATCACGACGATCGTGGCCGCCCATGCGAGGTCCGCGCCGCTCGTGTTCCCGCTCAGCGCGAGGATGCCGCCGGCGATGATCCCGGCGAGGCTGACGACTGCAAGCAGCCGCGAGCGTCGCTCGTACAGCCAGTCCACGCGTGTCCCCGCCTACTCGTAGACCGGCGCGAGCGTCGGCCAGATCTCGCGGTCGTGCCCCGCGATGACCACGGTGTCGGGATGCAGCCGCGAGTAGCGCTGGAGCGCGTCGAGCGAGGCCATGAAGTCGGCGCGGCTCCACATCACCGCGGTCGGCCCGGGGTGATGGACCATGCTGCGAAGGTCGGCCGCGTCGCCGGTCAGCAGCACCTCGCCGCCGCTGCCCAGGCGCACGAGCACCGACTGATGGCCCGGCGCGTGGCCGGGCGTCGAGCAGAGGATCACGCTGCCGTCACCGAACAGGTCGATCGTCTTGTTGAACGGGCCGAGCGGTTCGGCGCGCGGCCCGTCGAAGTCGAGCACCTCACGGCGGCGGATGGTGCGGACGATGCCGGGGACGTAGCCCCCCTTGCGGATGCCAAGGCCGCCCTTGTCGCCGATCTCCCACTCGCGGTGATCGGCGACGAACGTGGCATGGCCGGAGAAGCGGTCGGCGCCGCTGGCGTGATCGGAGTGCAGGTGCGTCATGACGACCATGCCGACGTCCGCCGCGGTCACACCCGCGCGCTCGAGCAGCGCGTCCACGTCGTAGGAGCGGTGCGGGAAGAGCCAGGAGGTCGGCCCGAGCGTGCGCTTGGGGTTCGCCTCGGAGTCGGCCGCGTAGCCGGTGTCGACGAGCACTGCGCCGTGCTTGGGGTGCTCGAGCAGGAAGACGGGAACCGGAGCCCAGTGGGTGTCCCGCCGGCGCGCCTGGTGGACCATCGCCCGGATCGGGCCGAGCCGGCCGGAAGGGCAGGCGGGGAACGACGAGGACAGCTGCACCTCGCCGGCGAGCAGGGGGGTCACGCGCATGCGGCGGACGCTACAGCGACGGCCCGACTACGCGCAGGTGGGCTGGACCGACGCCGTGACCGCCCGCAGCGTCGGCGACCAGCGCAGCAGCTCGCTCGGCTTCGTCGCGCCGTAGACCGCGACGCTCGTGCCGCACGGATTCATGTACCAGCTGAGCCGCGCCTGGCCGCCGACGCCGTACGCCCAGCGCCAGGCCTCGTGCGCGTTCAGGTCGATCGCGCCGAAGGCCAGCTCGCTGTACGTGCGCTGTGCCGCGACGCGCCCCCGCGCGGCCTCGGCGATGCCCTGCGGCGAGGCGCGGGAGCCGCGGCGGTAGGTGATCACGAGCAGTGCGCGGTATGGCGCAGGGGCGCGCCAGCGGCTCTCGGAGAAGTCGCCGCGGTCGACGTCGTCGGCCAGCAGCTTCCAGCCGCGCGGGACCTGGGCGCGATAGCCGGGCGTCGAGTAGGGCTTCAGGGCGACCGCCGCGGGCGTGCGCGGAACCGGGCCGCGCTGAGCGCGCGGCGCGGGGTCGGCACGCAGCGCGCGGTCGGCGGCGACGCCGATGCCGACGCCCGCGAGCAGCGCCAGCGCGGCGAGCGCGGCGACGGCGAGGGGCCGTGGACGGCGGCGACGCGGCGCGATGCGCGTCGCCTCGGGCGCAGGCTCGGCCGGGGGTCGCGGCGGCATCAGGCGCGTGTGCTCGCCCGCGACGGCGGTGGCCGCGTCCTCGCGGGCCGGGGCCGGCGCGGCGGCGGCGACCGTGCCGAGCACGCCGGACGGCGCGGCCAGCGCTGCGCGCGCGTCGGCGGCGAGCGCCCCCGCCGTCGGGTACCGATCGTCGGGATCCTTCGCGAGCGCACGGGCGATGACGTCGTCGAGCGCGGGCGGGACGCCGCCCGCCCGCGACGGGCGCGGCGCCGGATCGTGCAGGTGTGCGGTGATCGTCGCGGCGTCGCTCTCGCGGTTGAAGGGAGCCGTCCCCGTCAGCATCCGGTAGAGGACGCAGCCGAGCGCGTACACGTCCGCGCGGCCGTCGACGGCATCGTCCCGCAACGCCTCGGGAGCGACGAACGCGAGCGTCCCGAGCCATCCGCCGGTGCGCGTCGCCCCGGCGGTGTCGAGGTGCTTGACGAGGCCGAAGTCCGTCAGCGCCGCCTGCTCGCGCGCGCCGTCGCCGCTCAGGAGGATGTTCGACGGCGTGACGTCGCGGTGGATCAGCCCGGCGCCGTGCGCGGCGTCCAGCGCGGCCGCGACCTGGCCGGTGATCGCGACGGCGCGGGCGGGCTCCAGGCGCACGCCGCCGCGCATGAGGGTTCGTAGGTCGGTGCCGTCGACGTAGCGCATGACGAGATAGAGCACCTCGTCCTGCTCGCCGTAGTCGTAGACGTCGACGATGTTGGGGTGATGCACCGAGCCGGCGACCAGCGCCTCCCGCGTGAAGCGCTCGCGGAACTCATCGTCGTGCGCGAGCTGGGGCGAGATGACCTTGACGGCGACACGTCGGCCGAGCGTCAGCTGTGTCGCTTCGTAGACGACGCCCATGCCGCCGCGCGCCGCGAGCCGGTCCAGGCGGCAGCCACCGAGAATGTCACCGACGCCGGGCACCGGCAGAAGATAGGGCCGCTGAGGCCCAGGGGTTACAGGTGGGGCGACGCCCTCACGCCGCGGGGAACGCGCGCTCGAGCCGGGCGGCGAGCCGCTCGACCTGCGGCGCCGGCATCGCGCCGGGGCGCGCCGCGACGAACGCGACGGTCTGCGGGCCGTCGATCAGCACGTCGTGCAGTCGCAGTTCGGCGAAGGCGATCAGCGACAGCCCGTCGGGGACACAGAGCGCTCCACGTACTGCCGGAAGCTCGTGCGCGTGGCCGTGCCCGGACAGCGCCCGGTTCACCGCGGCGACCTCGCGCTCGACGGCGCGGACGGCGCCCGTGTGATCGCGAGCGCCGGCCAGCAGGCGCTCACCACGCGGCTCGGCGAACCCGCCGCGGTTGCGCGAGATCCGCGGAGGCCGGTCGAGCGGCAGGCCGTCCACCACGGTGATGCCGGCCGGGCCGACGATCAGGAGGTCGATGATCCCGCGACCCTGCGGCATGAGGCGGCGCTGCAGCGCGATGACCCCGTGCCGCTCTGCGAGCAGCGCCACGCGCTGGGCGAGGACCTCACGGCTGCTCGGGCGCGTGCGCCAGCGACGCGCGCCGGTGGCGGGGCCGCGGCCGCGGACGCCCGAGGCGCGTGATTCAGAGCCGGCACGAGCGGGAATGCCCATGCGCGCGCATCGGATCCGCAATGCAATGGCTTGAGCCGGGCACGCGCGCTCCCATCGGAGCTCCCGGATCTGCAAGGCTCGCACCACCCCGACGAGAGAGGACCCCGACGATGCCCGACATCGATCAGTACGCCCCCGGAACCCCGTCCTGGGTGGACGTGACCGCGAAGGACCCGGACGCCTCGGTCGCGTTCTACGGGGCGCTGTTCGGCTGGGAGGCGACGGAGCCCGGAACGGTCGAGGAGACCGGCGGGTACCGGATGTTCAGCATGCGCGGACGCACGGTCGCCGGGCTCGGCCCGTGGCGCGAGGGCGGCCCGCCGCCGATGTGGACGACGTACATCACGGTCGCCGACGCGGACGCCACGTGCGCAGCGGCGACGCAGGCCGGCGGCACCGTCTTCATGGCACCGATGGACGTGCTCGAGGCCGGCCGGATGGCCGTGATCGCCGACCCCCAGGGTGCGGTCTTCGCGATCTGGCAGCCGAACATGCACCCCGGCGCACAGATCGTCAACGAGCCCGGCTCGCTCGTCTGGAACGAGCTCGCCGCGCGCGACGTCTCACCCGAGCCGGCGTTCTACGGGGCCGTGTTCGGCTGGACCGCCGACACGCAGCCGATGGGCGACACGCTGTACACGACGTGGAAGCTCGGAGAGAAGCCGGTCGGGGGGATGGTCCAGATGACCGACGAGTGGCCGGCCGAGATGCCGCCGCACTGGATGGCCTATTTCGCGGTCGCCGACACCGACGCCGCGTGCGCTCGCGCGGCCGAGCTGGGCGCGACCGTCCACGTCCCGCCGCGCGACGTCGAGGGCGTCGGCCGTTTCGCGGTGCTCGGCGACCCGCAGGGCGCGCCGTTCTCCGTCATCGCGATGAGCGGGACGCCGCCGCAGCCGCTAGCGGTCAGATCGCCGGCGCCAGCGGCGCCTCGGGCCCGCCCGTGGCGCCGCCCGCGCGGCGGGTGCGCAGGAGCGCCCACGCGAGGGCGCCGACGCCGAAGAGCGCGGCGACGAAGAACACGAGGGCGCCGAGGACGGGGACGAGCCCGGCGACCCGCAGCACGGCCCAGCCGGCGAGGAACGCCAGGAAGCGGCGGTCCGGGGGCGGGCCGACCATTCTCCGCCCGAGCACCCACGCGCCGGTCACGTAGCCGACCGCGGCGAGCGGCACGAGCGCGAGCAGCAGCCCGATCGCGAACGGGATCCCGACGACCGTGACCAGCGCGAGCAGCGCGAGCAGCGGCAGGCCGATCAGGAGCACGAAGCCGACGCCCAGCGCCGGTCCCCAGCCGCCGTTCCGCATCAGCGCGGCGGTCGCCTCGGCCGCGCGCGGCGCGAGCCAGAGCAGCAGCACGCCGAGCAGCAGCGTCGAGACGCTCATCGCAAGCCACCAGGCGATCACCGGGATCACCGGGGACGTGTTGGCCTTCCAGTCGAGCTTCTTGATCCCGCCGCTGATCTGCGCCCCGGGCGCCACGACCGGCTTGTCCGACGCCCAGCGGATCCCGTCCCCGATGACGGCGGTCCGCGTCACCACCGCGCGGCCGCCGAGCGTGACGACGCGCCCGCGGACGGTGCCCGCGATCTCGAGCGGCCCGTCGGCGACGACGATGTCGTCCGTGACGGTCGCCCCGCGGCGGATCGTCACCGGCCCGTGCCCGACGATGATGCTGCGCGCGACCTCGCCCGCCTTCAGGTCCACGGGGCCTCGCACGACGTAGCGGTCACCGGTGCGGCCGACGTCGAAATGCAGATCGACGCCCGCGGCGGCGGTTGTGGTGAGCGGTCCTCCCAGCGCGGCGGCGAGCAGCGCGGCGGTGATGATCAGCCATGGTCGGCGGCGCATGCGCGAAAGGTACCCTGCGGACATGCGTCACCCGTCCCGTCTCGCGCTCGGATCATGGTCGGGGGGCCGCTTCATGCACTACGGCGAGCCGGTCGACGAGGAGCGCCTCGCCGCGCTGCTGCGGCCCGGCGCGGGCATCGACACCGTGATCACCGCGGACGTCTACGGCCAGGGCGCCGCCGACCTCCTCGTCGGCCGCGCGCTGCAGGGGGTGCCGCGCGCGGACTACTCGCTCGTCGGCGCGATCGGTCACGACTTCTACGACGGAGAGCGGCAGGGCGCGAAGGGTTACCCGCGCTTCACCGATCCGGCGCTGCGCGGGCCGGACGCCTACGCGGACTACATCCGGATGGCGACCGAGCGCAGCCTCGAGCGCTGCGGTGTCGACCGCTTCGATGTGCTGCTGCTGCACAACCCCGACCGCATCGGCTTCACGAGCGAGGCCGTCTGGGAGGGCATGCGCGCGGTGCGCGACGGCGGGCTCGCCGGGGCGGTCGGGATCGCGCCCGGTCCTGCGAACGGCTTCGTGCTCGATGCGATCGGCTGCTTCGAGCGCTTCGTCGGACTGGTCGACTGGGGGATGGTGATCCTGAACCCGTTCGAGCCATGGCCCGCGGAGCTCGTGCTGCCGGCGGCCGAGCGTCACGGCGTGCAGCTGATCACCCGCGTCGTGGACTTCGGCGGCATCTTCCATGACGACGTGCGGCCGGGTCACGAGTTCGCGACCTACGACCACCGCAGTCACCGGCCGGCCGGCTGGGTGGAGCAGGGTGCGGCCAAGCTCGAGCTGCTGCGGCCGATCGCCGAGCGGCACGGCCTCACGACGCTCCAGCTCGCGTGCCAGTGGAATCTCGCGCAGCCGGCGGTCGCGTGTGTCGCGCCGACCCTGATCCAGGAGATCGGCGAGGGGTCGCGGCCGATCGAGGAGAAGCGCGCGGAGCTCGCCGCGACGCCGCGGCGGACCCTGCTGTCCGGCGCCGAGGTCGCCGAGGTCCGGCGGATCGGTGACAACACCGGCTGCATGAAGCTGAAGGGCGGCGTGCCGGGTCACGACGGCGCGGATCTGCCCGACCGCTGGGCCCTCGACACCGAGCTGGAGCAGGTCGCGGGGCGCTGGGCGATCGATCCGGGCGCCGCGCTGCAGATGACCCCGGGCTGATCCACGGAGGGGCCCAGCCCGTAGTTCCCCCTGTCCCGCGCCCGTGGCTCCTGCGCATGCGCCCTGGCGGCCCCGCGGCGAGAATCGGCTCACCATCGCTTCAGCGCCTGAACATCCCAGGGTCGGTCTCGTCCTTGGCGCCGGTGGCGTCCTGGGCGGTGCGTGGCTCGTCGGTGCGCTCGATGCGCTGGCCAAGGAGACCGGCTGGGACCCCGGCAGCGCCGAGCGGGTCGTCGGCACGTCCGCCGGTGCGATGGTCGGCGCGCTCGTCGCCTGCGGCGTCCCGCCGTGGCTGATGGCGGCGCACTCAGGCGGCGAGGACATCGTCGGCGTCATGGACGCGAACGGCGCGCATGCGGGCTCGTCGGATCGCTCCGCGGGCGCCGTCTACAAGCTGCACGGCGCGGTGCCGTCGCTCGGCCCCGGGTCGTGGAAGCTCGCGCTCGGTTCGCTCGCGCGCCCCTACCGCCACTCTCCCGTGTCGTTCGTCACCGCCTGGCTGCCGCGCGGGTTCATCTCGACGCAGCCGCTGAAGGACACCGTGCGCCGCGCGCTCGGCGACGACGGGGGCTGGGCTCCGCACCCCGGCTACAGCGCGGTCGCCTGCGACTACGAGACCGGAAAGCCCGTCGCCTTCGGTACCCCCGAGGCGCCGCAGGCCGACCTCGCCGACGCGGTCGCCGCCTCGTGCGCGATCCCCGGCTTCTACCACCCGGTCGAGATCGGTGGCCGCCGCTACGTCGACGGCGGTATGCGCTCCACCTCGAACCTCGACGCGCTCGCCGGCGAGGGTCTTGACCTCGTCATCTGCCTGAACCCGATGTCCTCGCTGCATGCCGCGGAGCCGCGCACGCTGGGCGAGCGCCTGACCTTCGGCCTGCGCGCCGGCGCGGGCAAGATGCTCGGCGCGGAGGCACGCCGGCTGCGCGCCTCGGGCACCGACGTCGTGATCCTGCAGCCGACCGTCCACGACCTTGACGGGATGGGCACGAACCTCATGAACGGCACGCGCCGGCACGAGGTCATCGAGCGCGCCACCGAGAGCGTCTCCGAACACCTGCGCGACGGCGGCCTGGGTGAGCGGCTCGCCGCGACGCTGCCGGCCGGAGTCCCCGCGCTCGTGCGCCGCCCGAAGGGCACGCCGGACCGCTGGCCGGACATGCGCGCGCTCGCGCGTGAGCGCTTCGCGACGCCCGAGCCTGCGAAGAAAAAGTCGAAGGTGAAGACGAAGGCGAAGCTCACGCCCGGCCCGCGCCGCCGCCGGCCGCGCCTGGCCGCATAGCATCAGCGGCGTGCCCGAGCCACTCGCGCCCGACCCCGACGATCTGCCCGGCGACCCGCTCGAGCTGCTGCAGCGCTGGCTCGACGAGGCGGCCGCGACCGGCATGACCGATGCGAACGCGATGACGCTCGCGACCGCCGGTGCGGACGGGCGGCCGAGCGCGCGGACGGTGCTGCTGCGCGGCGTCGCCGCCGACGGGCTGCGCTGGTACACGAACCGCGAAAGCCTCAAGGGCCGCCAGCTCGCCGAGAACCCGCGGGCGCAGCTGCTCTTCTACTGGCGCGAGCTCGGCCGCCAGATCCTCGTGCACGGAGCCGTCGAGCCGGCGACCGACGCCGACTCGGACGCCTACTTCGCGACCCGGCCGCGCGATTCGCAGATCGGCGCCTGGGCGTCACGCCAGGGCACCGTCATCGCCGGCCGCGGCGAGCTGCTCGGCCGCGTGGACGACGCCGCGGCCGCACACCCCGGCGACGACGTGCCGCGCCCGCCGTACTGGGGCGGGTACGTGCTGACGCCGGAAGCCGTCGAGTTCTGGCAGGCCGGCGAGTTCCGCCTGCACGACCGCTTCGTGTACGCGCGCGACGCGCATGCGTCCACCGGCTGGCGCATCGAGCGCCTGTCGCCGTAGCGCGGGCTTCCCGCACCCGGTCAGGGTTTGCCCCGCTGCTGCACAGACGCCCGACTGGGCATCGTTGATGCATGACCTCACGCACCCTGCTCCTGCTCCTCGCGGCGGGCGCCGTCGTCCTGTCCGGCTGCGGCGGAGGCGGCGACGGCGCCGGGTCGACGCAGACCACGCAGGCTTCGGCGGTGACGACGTTGTCGGCTGCGGGGTACAAGGCGCTGACCGACTTCAACACGCTGTCCGAGAGCGACGCCTCACCCGCGACGGTCGCGCGCCGCTGCGAGCGGATCGGCCCGTCCGGCGGCTTCGACGAGCAGGTCGACGCGATTCGCGAGTTCTGCGTGACCGTCGCCGACATCGGCCAGGCGTCGAAGGACACCGCGGCGTGCGCCAAGCAGTCGAGCGATCCGCTCGCGGTGCGCCGCTGCATCGCCGGGGCGCTCGACCAGATCGCCGCCTACGCCACCGATGCGATCACCGGCGCGAAGGCCGTCGCGACCGTCGCACACCTCGAGCCCGGCGCATGCCGCGACTACCTGCTCGACGAGGGTGAGCTGACGCAGTTCCGCTCGTTCGGCCGCACCGCGAAAGAGGTCGCCCGCACACTCCGTGACGAGAGCGCGTCGGCCGCGCGGCTCGAGGCCGCCACCAGCAAGCTGGAGATCGCATCCAGGCGCTTCGAGCGGGCGGCCGGCGGTGGTCAGGAGGCTGAGCGGGCAAAGGCCTGCGCGCACGCGTAGGGTGCTGGCATGTCCGAACAGAACCGCCGCTTCCTCCTGCGCGAGCGCCCGACCGGGCGCATCGACGACACGACATTCGAGCTGGACGTCCAGACCGTCCCCGAGATCGGTGAGGGGGAGGCGCTCGTGCGCCTGGAGTTCATCTCCGTCGACCCGACCAACCGCGCCTGGATCGGCGAGGCGCCGACATACCTTCCGCCGGTCGGCATCGGCGAGGTCATGCGCGCCGGAGGGATCGGCCGCGTCGTCGCGTCACGGCACCCCGGCTACCCCGAGGGCGCGCTCGTCCAGGGACTCTTCGGGTGGCAGGACTATGCGGTGCTCTCGGACGCCGCGCCGGCGTTCGTGATGCCCGAGGTGCCCGGCGTCTCGCCGAGTGCGTTCCTCGGAGTGCTCGGCATGACGGGCCTCACCGCGTACGTCGGCATCCACGACATCGGCAGGCCGCAGGCAGGGGAGACGGTCGTCGTCTCCGCCGCCGCAGGCGCCGTCGGCTCGGTCGCCGCGCAGATCGCGAAGATCGAGGGCGCGCGCGTCGTCGGGATCGCCGGCGGGCCGGAGAAGTGCGCGATGCTGACCGGCGAGCTCGGCCTCGACGCAGCTGTGGACTACAAGGCTCCGGACTGGCGCGAGCAGCTCAAGGCCGCCACGCCCGACGGCATCGACGTGGACTTCGAGAACGTCGGCGGCGAGATCATGGATGCCGTCTTCTCGCGGCTGAACATCCGGGCCCGGGTCGCGCTCTGCGGCCTGATCTCGGGCTACAACGACGCCGAACCGCCTCCCGGCCCGCGCGCCTTCGGGCGCATCCTGACCAACCGCGTTCTGATCAAGGGCTTCATCGTGCTCGACCACTTCGATCAGGCCCAGGAGGTCGCGCAGATCCTCGGTGGGTGGATGGGCGAAGGCCGGCTCAAGGCGCGGGAGACCGTCGTAGAGGGCTTCGACCAGCTGCCGCACGCGCTGAACATGCTGTTCGACGGGGAGAACGTCGGGAAGCTGGTCGTCCGGATCTAGGGCTTCGGGCGGCCGTTCCTCAGAGGGCTCTCAGAGATCGCGCCGATCCTTCTCAGCGTGATGATGTCCCAGCCCCTCTCAGGAGATGACCGATGAAGCGCGCACTCGTTGCCGCATTGCTCTCGGCGCTCGCCACCGCGGCGGTCCTCGCGACCGTCGGGTTCGGCGCCAATTCGACCGCCACGACGGCGTCGAAGAAGAAGTCCTCGAAGTCCGCGCAGGCCAAGAACTCCGGCCCGCCCAAAACGCTCAAGCAGGTCTACGACGCGATGCAGACCCGTCGCGCCGCGCAGGACAAGAAGCTCGCGGACGCGCTCGGCGTCAGCGTCGATCAGCTCACGACGGCGCAGGACAAGATCTTCAAGGATCGCCTCGACGCACAGGTGAAGGCGAACAGGCTGACCCAGGCACAGGCCGACGCGATTCTCGCGTGCAAGGCCGCGCCGCTGACCTGTGACCGCTCGAACCTTCCGGCCGGTGGCCCGCGAGGCCCGCGCGGCAGGCATGGCAAGGGCGGTCCGGCGGGTATGGCCGCCGATCTCGCCAAGGCGCTCGGCATCGATCAGTCGAAGGTCGAGAGCGCGCTCAAGAGCGTGATGCCGGCGCGTCCGGCGTGGCCCAAGGGTGCTCGCCCGACCGCCGGCGGGATGCCGACGGCCGGCGGGATGCCCGGTGGCAAGGGCGGCTTCGGTCCGCACCGCCACGGTGGCCGCGGCGGCCGCGGCGGCCCCGGCGGTCCTCCCGGTGGTGGCCCCGGCGGCCCCGGCGGGTTTGACGGTGGATTCGACGGCGCCGCCGCCCCGGCGGACGCGCAGCCCACGGTCTCTGCCTGACCTGACCTCCGGACGAGCGATGATGTGGCCGGCGTGACCGACCCATCACCGCTCGTCCTGGTCGTCGATGACGACGACGCGATCCGAGAAGCCCTCGAACGCGCCCTGCGCGCCGAGGGCTTCTCCGTCGTCACAGCCCCGGGGGGGCGCGCCGCGCTCGAGTCCGTCGCGCGCCGTGTCCCCGCCGCCGTCGTCCTCGACGTGACGATGCCCGACCTCAACGGTCGTACCGTCTGCGCCCGCCTGCGGGCCGACGGCATCCGCACACCGATCCTGATCCTGTCAGCGCGGGATGAGGTGGAGGACCGGATCGCGGGCCTGCAGGCGGGCGCCGATGACTACCTCGTCAAGCCGTTCGCCGTCGAGGAGCTGATCGCGCGGCTGTGGGCGCTCCTGCGGCGCGCGGGCGCCGACACAGGCGATCACGGGCGAGCCCGCCGGCGACATCCACGTCGGTGACCTGCTGGTGGACCCCGCGGCGCGTACGGTCACGCGCGGCGGGCGCACCGTGGATCTGACGCGGCGCGAGTTCGAGCTGCTCGACGTGTTCGCCCGCAACCCCGGGATCGTGCTCAGCCGTGACCGCCTGCTCGAGCTCGTGTGGGGCTACGACTGGGCCGCCGACGGCAACGTCGTCGACGTGTTCGTGAGCTACCTGCGACGGAAGCTCGAGTCCGACGGCGAGCCGCGGATGATCCAGACGGTGCGCGGCGTCGGGTTCGTCCTGCGCGCCGTGGAGCCCGGCGCGTGAAGGCCCCGGGGTCCCTGACCGGTCGGGTCACCCTCGCCGCGGTGGCCGCCGTGGGCGCCGCACTGCTCGTGGCGAGCATCGCGGTCGTCCTCGTCAGCTCTCGCGCGGATCGCAGCGCGCTCGACCGCGACCTGCGGCGGCTCGCGCAGCGCTCGGCGGGCCCCGCCGGCCGCCTCGGGCCGCTGCCGGGCTTCCAGGGCGGCATCGGCGGCCCGCCGCCGGTGGCCGACCAGGACCGCGACGCTCGCAGTCCGCTCGGCCCCGGCGACGAGCAGTTCACCCGGCTCGTGTTCGCCAACGGCTACGTGCGCACCGGCGGCGCGAACGTGCCGAGCGGATTCCCGGTGCCCCCCGCGCGCAGCGACCCGGTGACCGTGCGGGTCGCCGGGCAGGACTGGCGCACGGTCGTGCGCAACCTTCCGGACGGCGCCCGGCTGCAGGTCGCCGCGCGGCTCGGCCCGCTCGAGGCGCGCGAGCGCCGGCTGCGCCTCGTGGTGCTCGCGGCACTCGTCGGCGCGCTGGTCGCCACCGCCTTCGTGACGCGCTCACTCGCCCGCCTGGCGCTCGCGCCGCTCGAGCGCCTGCGCGCGACCGCAGGCGACGTCGCCGAGACGGCGGACCTCTCCCGCCGCGTCGACGTCGGCGAAGGCCCCGAGGAGGTCGATGCGCTCGCGGGCGACCTGAACGCGATGCTCGAGCGCCTGCAGGGAACGGCCGCGGGACGCGAGGCCGCGCTCGCCAGCGCGCGCCGCTTCGCCGCCGACGCGGGCCACGAGCTGCGCACCCCGCTCACAAGTCTCGAGGCGAATCTCTCGACGGGATCGGTCGACGCCGCGCGCCGCGACGCCGACCGGCTCGCCGCGCTCGTCGAGCAGCTTCAGGCGCTCGCGCGCGGGGAGGCCGGGCCGCCGGCCCGCGCCGAGGACGTCGACCTCGGCGAGCTCGCCGACCAGGTGGTGCTCGGTGTCCGCTCTCGCAGCCCGGACATCGCGGTCCGGCTCGAGGCCCCCGAGCAGGGCCCGGTCGTGCGCGGCGAGGCGGAGAGCCTGCGGATGCTGCTCGACAACCTCGTGGGGAACGCGGCGCTGCACGGCCGCCATCCCGGCGAGGTCGTCGTCACCGCGGCGGCGCTCGAAAGCGGCGGCGCCGAGCTGCTGGTCGACGACGACGGCCCGGGGATCAGGCGGGACGACCGCGCCCGCGTCCTTCAGCGCTTCGCCCGGGGGCCGGACGCCCACGGTCCCGGCAGCGGGCTCGGCCTCTCGATCGCGGCCGCGCAGGCGGCACGCCACGGCGGCGGCCTGACGCTCGAGGACAGCCCCCTCGGCGGACTGCGCGTGCGCGTGACACTGCCCGGGCTGTGAAGCGAGCGGAGCGTTGGGCACACCAGCGTGTGCCCAACGCTCCTTTCGACTCGCTTCCGGCGGCCTAGCCGAGAACAGCCCGAGCCAGCGGGAGGTACCCGCTGGAGTGCCCGGTGCGGTTGGGGTGGTAACTGTCCGACACCGGGTTCGAGAGCCCGTTCAGCCACTCGGTCGAGTCGCAGACCGCGTGCCCGATGAAGGGCGGGATCGTGTCCTTGAACGTGAACCCGTAGGCGGCGGCGCGCGCCTTGATCGTGTCGCGCATCAGGTCGGCGGTGGCGTTCAGCCGTGTCTCGTCGTCGGGGCTGAAGAACGTCCCGGCGTTGCAGTCCTCACCATTGAAGATCCGCGGGTAGCCGAGCACAGCGACCTTCGCGGTCGCGGCGGCGCGGCTCTTGATCGCCGAGTAGACCGTGTTCAGCCGGCCCGGCAGGGTGTTGCGGATGAAGTTCTGCGCCGTCGTCACCTTCCCGGCGCAGTTGCTCAGCCACGCGGGCTTGGCGCACTCGGTGATCACGGAACTGAAACCGGCGTCGTTGCCGCCGATCGTCACCGACACGAGTGCCGTCGTCGAGGTGACCGAGGCGATCTGGGTGCTCATCAGCGTCGTCGTCGTCGCGCCGCTGCATGCGACGAACGTCAGTGCGGTGTTCGCCCGCGCCTGCGCGAGCAGGTACGGGTAGGCGTAGACGCCCCGCTGACACGTCGAGTTGAGCGTGTAGCTGCGGGTGCCGGTGCCCGACGAGTAACTGTCGCCGAGCGCGACGTAGCGGTCTGCCGCCATCGCGGGCGCGGCGACCGCGAGCGCCGCCATGAGCGCGGCGACGACCACGAGGACGGCGCGGACGCTGCGCTTCGGCGCGCGGAGATGTGCGACCGCATGCAGCGGCCGAGTGTTGCTGGACATAGGTGAGCGTCTCCTCCCAGAGAGCGTTCTTTGCGCCCGGCTCAACGACCGGGCTGGACCCGAGCGAACCTAACCGACCGCCCGGTCAGCGTGCAAGTGCGGGTGCACACAAGGTGGAGGAGGGGTCGAGTGACGGCGGTGATCTGCCGATGAACGGCCAAGGACCACCCTCCATCCCTCGTATCCGGAGCCCCATGACCAGCTCGCTGATCACTGACCTGCCCAAGGGCATCGTGCCCTCGGGTCGCCGCGCCGGCGCCTCGCGCCTGATCGGCGAGATCGTCGTCGACCTCGGCCTCGCCTCGCGCGAGAACGTCGAAGCCGCGGTGCAGGCCGCACGTGCGGAGGGACGCTCCACCGGCGACATGCTCGTCTCGCGGGGCACGCTCACGAGCGACGAGCTCGCCCGCGTCCTCGCCGAGCGCTTCGGCGTGGACTACGTGGACCTCGGGGTCTTCTCCGTCGACATGAACGCGGCGCACCTGATCGCCGCGGACGCCGCGCGCCGCTACGAGGCGGTGCCGATCGGCTACCTCGACGACCACACGCTGCTGCTCGCGACCGCCGACCCCGGCAACATCGTCGCGTTCGACGACATCACGATGAAGACCGGGCTCGACGTGCGCCCGGTGGTCGCGTCGCGCGAGGACCTCGCGACCCTGATCGCCAAGCTCTCCCGCCTCGATGACGTGCTCGACGCCGAGGCCGACGCCGAGGAGGAGACGCTCGCCGCCGTCGACCTTCGCGACGCCGACCAGGAGGCGCCGGTCATCAAGCTCGTCCACGCGCTCATCGCGGAGGCGATCGACCTGGGCGCCAGCGACATCCACTTCGCGCCCGAGGGTGACGGGCTGCAGATCTACTACCGCGTCGATGGCGTGCTCGCGCCCGCCAGCGTCGTCCCGAAGGGGATGAGCCGCGGCGTGGTCTCGCGCATCAAGATCATGGCGAACCTCGACATCTCCGAGCGCCGCGTTCCTCAGGACGGCCGGCTCTCGCTGACCGTCACCGGGCGCCCGGTCGACGTCCGCGTCGTGACGCTGCCGCTGGTCTCCGGCGAGGCGGTCGTGATGCGCGTGCTCGACCACGGAGGCGGCGTGATCGAACTCGACGGGCTCGGGTTGCGGGACCAGGAGATCGACAAGCTGCGACACGCCGTCGCCCAGCCGTACGGCGCGATCCTCGTGACGGGTCCCACCGGCTCCGGCAAGACCACCACGCTCTACGGCGCCCTGACCGAGCTCAACAAGGGGAACCGCTCGATCCTCACGATCGAGGACCCGGTCGAGTACCGCGTCGAGGGCATCAAGCAGATGCAGGTGAACACGAAGGCCGGCATGCACTTCGCGAGCGGACTGCGCTCGATGATGCGCGCCGATCCCGACGTGATCATGGTCGGCGAGATCCGCGACCGTGAGACGGCGCAGATCGCCGTCGAGGCCGCGCTCACCGGCCACCTCGTGCTCTCGACACTGCACACGCGCGACGCGCCGACGGCGATCGTGCGGCTGGACGACATGGGCATCGAGCCGTTCCTCGTCGCCTCGGCGATCGACTGCGTCATCGCCCAGCGCCTTGCGCGCACGCTCTGCCTGAACTGCAAGGAGGAGACACTGCTCGACGGCGACATGCTTCGCGCCGCCGGCTACGCCGATGTGACCGATGACATTCCGGCCTTCTCGTCCGTCGGCTGCTCGCGCTGCGCGCAGACCGGCTACCGCGGCCGCACGGGCATCTACGAGGTCATGACGGTGAACGAGGAGATTCGCTCGCTCGTCATGCGCAACGCGTCCGGAGACGCGATCGCCGCAGCCGCGATCGCCGGCGGCATGCGTCCGCTGAAGGACGACGGCCTCGCGAAGGTGCGCTCCGGCGTGACGTCACTCGCCGAGGTCGCGCGCGTCGCCGGCTCGTAGGTCGCCGCTTGCGGTCGGTGCCCGGCGAGGAGTAGCGTCGGGCGCGTGCCCCCGCCCAAGCAGCTGACCGTCGCCGTGACGGGCCCGACGGGCGAGATCGGCATACCCTTCGTCTCCGCCCTGGACCAGCTCGACGAGGTCGGGCGGATCGTCGCGATGGCGCGCCGGCCGTTCGATCCGCAGGCCCACGGGTGGAGCAAGGTGGAGTACCACCGCGGTGACGTGCTCGACACGGCCGCGGTCGACGCGCTCGTCGACGGGGCGGACGTCGTCGTCCACCTCGCCTTCGTGATCGTCGCGGGCGACGGCAGCCACGAGGCGAACGTCGAGGGCTCGCGCCACGTCTTCGAGGCCGCCGCCGCCGCGGGGGCGAAGCGTCTCGTCTACACCTCGTCGGTCGCGGCGTACGGGTTCGACGGGGAGCACGGCTCCCCCGACGAGCCGCTGACCGAGGACGTGCCTGTGCGCGGCGGCGACCGGCACCCGTACTCGGCGCAGAAGGCAGAGGTCGAGGCGGTCCTGAACACCGCGCTGAGTGGCTCGAAGACCGCTCCCTATGTGTTCCGGCCCTGCATCGTCGCGGGCCCGCAGGCGACGATCCTGGTCGACTCGCTGCCGACGATCCCGCTGAGGGGCCGGGTCCCGGACGCGGTGCGCTCGCTCTTCGACCAGGTCCCCGTGCTCAAGCCGGTGCTGCCCGATCCGGGCGTTCCACTGCAGCTGGTCCACCACGACGACGTCGCCCGCGCGCTCTGCGGCGCGGTCCTCGGGCGCGGCGAGCCGGGGATCTACAACCTCGCCGGGGATGGGACGATCACGCTCGCCGACCTGGCCCGCGAGATCGGCTGGTACTCCGTGCCGGTGCCCGACCTGCTCGTCGACGCGACCGCGGAGGTGATCGCGCGGCTGCCGTTCCTGCCCGACACGGCGAGCTGGATCGAGGCGCTCAGGCGGCCGGTCCTGATGGACACGGCGCGGGCGCGCAGCGAACTCCACTGGACGCCTCAGCACGATGCACCCGGGACGCTGCACGACATGGTCGCCGCGCACCGCGACGACCTCGAAGCGGTCACCCAGCGCGGCGCGTGAAGGGCGTGCGCGCCGCGTATCGCGGCACCGGCGCCGACCTGCCCTGGGGCGACCCGCGGCCCGCGCACCCCGGCGTGCGGATGGAGGGCTACTTCTGGCGCTTCACCGACCCGGACGAAGGGCGCGTCGTGATCGCGCTCTGCGGCGTGAACCGCGCGCGTGAGGGCTTCTGGTCCACGCTCGGGCTCGCGAGCCATCCGAACGGCTTCCTGCGGACGGTCGCACACCCCGAGGGCTGGGCCGACCCGGATGGGCTCGGGGCCTGTGCGGGCAGCGCGTTCGCGGGCGGCGCGGATGCGCTGACGGTCGACCTCGGAGCGGACGCGCGGCTCGACGTGCACGTGACCGCGCCGGTGCCATGGTCGCGGCGATCGCTCGGCGGGTCGAGCATCTTCCAGGCGGTGCCGGCGCTGAACCAGTACTGGCACCCATGGCTGCTCGGCGGCCGCGCGCACGGCAGCGCGACGGTCGGCGACGAGCGGTGGGACCTCGACGGCTGGCAGGTCTACGCCGAGAAGAACTGGGGGGCCGGCGGTTTCCCGGAGGCGTGGTGGTGGGGACAGGCGCAGGGCTTCGAGGATCCCACGGTGTGCGTCGCGTTCGCGGGCGGGAAGATCCAGTCGGGACCGCTGCGGACGGAGGTCACCGCGGTCGTCGTGCTGCTGCCCGGCGGCCGCCTGCTGCGGCTCGGCGATCCCGTGATCTCGCCGACGCGTGCCGAGGTCACCGACGAGTCGTGGTCGCTGCACGCTCGCGGTGCGCGCTGGGCGGTCGAGGTCGAGGGCCGCTCGCCACTCGGCAGCGCGCACGTCCTCCCGGTTCCGCTGCCCCTGGAGCGGCGCAACGTGCCCGGCGCGATCGAGCACCTCGGCGGTCGCATGGACGTGATCGTGCGCGAGCGCGGGCGCGAGGTCTGGCGGGGCACGTCGCACCTGGCGGCGCTCGAGCACGGGGGGATCGAGCGCGCTGTGGCGGAGAGCCGCAGGCGTGGCGCGGCGGCGCTCGCCGCGGACGCCGCGCCGCTCTGAACGCCCGCCGCACAGCACGTGGGCCGAACGGCCCTGGACGTTCATCCCATGTCCTGCGCCCAGCGGCGGAACACGCGCGCCGAGCGGGCCACCGGGCGCGCTGCGGCCGCCGTACGGCTCAAGCACGGCGGACGGACCGACGACAAGACCTGCATGGCTGACGTCCCCGCCACGCCTACGTCCACGCTGCCAGATGACCGGTTCCGCGCGCTCGTGGAGGATCTTCCCGCGATCACGTACATCGCCGACTTCGTCGGGACGTTCGCGCTGCGCTACGTCAGCCCCCAGATCGAGCGCGTGCTCGGGTTCACGCCTGAGCAGTGGCTCGAGGACGAGGACTCCTGGGTCCAGGCGCTGCACCCGGCGGACCGCGACCGCATCATCGCCGAGGCCGAGGCGTGCATCGCCGCCGAGCGGCCGTTCGATTTCGAGTACCGGATGATCGCCCTCGACGGGCGCGTGCTGTGGATCTGGGAGAAGACCGCGATCCAGCGCGACGCCGAGGGTCGCCCGCTGACTGTCAACGGCGTGATGCTCGATGTCACCGAACTGCGTCGCACCCAGGCGGCGCTGCTGCAGGAGGCCGAGAGCCGCGCGAGCGACCGCGAGCACTTCGAGGTCGCGCTGCGCCGCCAGGCCGACGAGCACCTGCATCGCTCGCTGCACGATGAGCTGACCGGGCTGCCCAACCGCCGCCTGCTGTACGACAGCCTGCACGAGAAGATGGGCACCGTCAGCATCGAGGACGGCTTCGCGCTGCTGCTCATCGACCTCGACCGCTTCAAGGAGGTCAACGACGTCCTGGGCCACCAGAGCGGTGACGAGCTGCTCTGCCAGGTCGCCGAGCGCTTCGGCCGGACCGTGCGCGACGAGGACCTGCTCGCGCGGCTCGGCGGTGACGAGTTCGCGGTCCTCGTCAGCGGCCGCAACGGCGCCGAGGCGGGGCTCGAGATCGCGCGCCGGCTCAGCGACGTCCTCACGCGTGAGTTCATGCTGAGCGGTGTCCCCGTGCACGTGGAGGCCTCGATCGGCATCGCGCGCTACCCGCACGACGGGCGCGACGCGACGGCGCTGCTGCGCTGCGCCGACTCCGCCATGTATGCGGCCAAGGACCTCAGCACCGAGCTCGAGCTGTTCGACGGCGAGCGCGACCACCACAGTCCCACCCGGCTGAAGCGCCTCGGCGAGCTGCGCCAGGCGCTGAGCCGCAACGAGCTCCTGCTTCATTACCAGCCCAAGCTGCAGCTCGGAAGCGGCGAGATCATCGGCGTCGAGGCGCTCGTGCGCTGGCTGCACCCCGAGCAGGGTCTGCTGCCACCGGGCGAGTTCGTCCCGCTCGCCGAGCAGACGGGCCTGATCAAGCCGCTCACGAGCTTCGTGCTGCGAACCGCGCTCCAGCAGCTCAGCGCGTGGCACCAGGACGGTCACGACCTTTCGGTGGCCGTCAACGTGTCCGAGCGCAGCCTGCTCGACCCCGAGTTCCCTGCTGAGGTCGCGCGCGTGCTGCGCGGCACGGGCATCGAGGCCGAGCGCCTCGAGCTCGAGATCACCGAGGGCACGATCATGGCCGATCCCGAGCGCGCGGCCGGGGTGCTGCGGCGGCTCGACGCGCTCGGCGTGTCGCTCTCACTCGACGACTTCGGAACCGGCTACTCGTCACTCAGCCGGCTGCGCGAGCTGCCGATCGACGAGATCAAGATCGACCGCTCGTTCGCAGCCCGGATCGAGGCCGACGATCGCGACCTCGCGATCATGCGCTCCACGATCGAGCTCGGCCACAACCTCGGCTGCGTCGTCGTCGCCGAAGGGCTCGAGACCGCGGGCGCGCTGGACTGCGTCGCGTCGCTCGGCTGCGACACCGGGCAGGGCTTCCACATCGCTCGCCCGCTCGACGCGACCGCACTCGGCAGCTGGCTCGACGCCCGCGCCGGGGACTGAGGCCTCCGGCGAGCGACTCGCGGATCGGTGGAGCTCAAGCCCGCTGGGCGGGCTCGAGCGGTACCGATCCGGTCCTTCTGACTAGCGTCCGCTGCGACCGCGGCCCGACGGACGCGCCGACGCGACGGTGCGGGCGCTGCCGCTGCCGTTGCTGCTGTTGCGCGTGCTGGGACCGGCGGAGCCGCTGGGGCGCTTTCCGGAGCTCTTCTTGCGCGAGCCGCCGCCGCCCTGGCGACCGCCGGGCTGGCCGGTGCCGCGCCCGCGAGGGGCATGGTCCTGCCGCCGTCCACGGCTGCCGCCGCCGTTGCCGCCGCCCGAGGACGTGGAGGGCGAGTGACCGGATGCCGCGTACTCGAGCTCGAGCTCGAGCTCCCGCGCGATCTTCGACATGTCCGAGTTGTGCTCGCTGCCGACGTAGGTGATGCCGACGCCGGTGCTGCCCGCGCGGCCCGTGCGGCCGATGCGGTGGACGTAGCCCTCGCGATCCTCCGGCGGATCGAAGTTGATGACGTGCGAGATGCCGTCGACGTGGATGCCACGCGCCGCGACGTCCGTCGCGACGAGCGTGTCGACGCGGCCGGACTCGAACTGCGCGAGCGCGCGTTCGCGCTGGCGCTGGCTCTTGTCGCCGTGCATCGCGAGCGCCTCGTGGCCCTCGTTGCCCAGGCGCTTGACGAGCCGGTCGGCGCCGCGCTTGGTGCGGACGAAGACGAGCGCCAGCTCATGCTCGGCGCTGCGCAGCTGCCTGAGCAGCGTGTCGATGCGCTCGCCGCCCTCGACCTTCACGAAGCGATGCTCGATGTCGGCGGTCTTCTGGACCGGCGGCACGTGCTCGTGGGTGACGGCGCCATGCGTGTACTCGCGAGCGATCTCGCCGGCCTCGCCGTCGAGCGTGGCGGAGAAGAACAGCGTCTGACGATCGGCCGGGCACTGAGCGACGATGCGGTCGACCGGCGGGCGGAAGCCCATGTCGAGCATGCGATCGGCCTCGTCGAGGACGAGGATCTTCACGTGGGCGAGCGACAGGTCGCCGCGGCCGATGAGGTCCTCGAGCCGCCCCGGCGTGGCGACGACGATGTGGGCGCTGCGGGCCTCGCGGGCCTGCTTCTCGATGCCGACGCCGCCGTAGACGGCGCGGACCTTGAGGGCGCGTGCGTGGGCGAGCGGGTAGCTGGCCTCCACGATCTGGGTGGCGAGCTCACGCGTCGGGGCGAGGATCAGCGCCGCCGGGCGACGGTCGGTCGCCTCGATGCGGTCGATGATCGGCACCATGAAGGCGAGCGTCTTGCCGGAGCCGGTGGGCGACTTGGCGAGCACGTCGCGACCGGCGAGCACGTCGCCGATCACCTTGCGCTGGATCGCGAAGGGCTCCGCGAAGCCGCGGTCGGACAGAGCCGTGCACACGGCACGGGAAACGCCGAGATCGGCGAATGAAGAAGACATGGGTTACTCCTGAGAGCGGCGTCGTGCCGCGCTGGTTCGGGGGAGACTGCTGACCCGAACCGCTTCAGTGAGCGGGACCCAAGCGAGCTGCCTCGCGAGCGACAGGATGTCGCTGCGCAGCCTCAAGGGTAGCGGGAGGGACGGGACCCCCGGGGGCAATCGCTTGCAGACCCCCGGGAATCACCTCCTCCGGTACTGGGACTAGGAGCCCTTGACGGCGCCCTTGAACTTCGCGCCGGCGCTGAACTTCGGGGCCTTGCTGGCCGCGATCTGGATCTTCTGACCGGTCGCCGGGTTCACACCCTGGCGGGCACCGCGGTGTGCCACGGAGAACTTGCCAAAACCCGTGATGGCGACTTCGCCACCACCGGCCAGTTCCTTCTCGATGCTCTCAAGTACGGCGTCGAGAGCGTCGGACGCGGCGCTCTGCGAGAGCCCGGTCTTGTCGGCAACGGAGCGTGCGAGATCTGCCTTATTCACCTGCGGAACCCTCCTCGTGGGGGATCGGGAAAGCGCGAGCGTATGCGGTCTCTCGGTCGGAAACCCCGATGGAATGGGGAAAAGACCCGAAATTGCGCGTAGGACGGCGTTCAATTGGGCTGTCCGACCCCCGAAAAACCCCATCTTCAGCGGGGGCGCACGCCGTTTCCACCACGTCTACACTCCCTCGCGGATGTCCGGAGCGACCCCCTCGAATGCTCCGTCTCCCGGCCCCGGTGACGTTCAGCCGGTGACCCACGAGACACGTGATCGCCTCATCACCGGCACGGTCACGGTCGTCCCCTTCGCGGCGCTCGCGCTCGGGATCTGGCTCGCGTGGAACAGCGTGCTCTTCTGGAGCGACATCATCGTGTTCCTCATCCTGTACACGCTGACGGCGCTCGGGATCACGGTCGGGTTCCACCGCCTCTTCACGCACCGCAGCTTCGCCACGACGCGGCCGCTGCGCGCGATCTTCGCGATCCTCGGCTCGGCTGCCATCGAGGGTCCCGTCATCTCATGGGTGTCGGACCATCG
The DNA here is from genome assembly GCA_963805615.1 of uncultured Actinomycetes bacterium. Classification (GTDB taxonomy): domain Bacteria; phylum Actinomycetota; class Thermoleophilia; order Solirubrobacterales; family Solirubrobacteraceae; genus F1-60-MAGs163. The sequence continues at coordinate 90,008 of CAWDUW010000002.1, forward strand.
CAAGCACCACGCGTTCTCCGACCAGCCCGGTGATCCGCACAGCCCGCACGTCGATCACGGGCAGGGGTGGGCGGGCACGCTGCGCGGACTGCTGCACGCGCACGTCGGCTGGCTCTTCATCCATACGCAGCGCGGCGCTAAGGCGCGCTACGCGCCGGATCTGATCGCCGACCCGATCGTCTCGCGGATCGACCGCACGTTCGTCGTCTGGGCCGTCGGCGGCCTGCTCGCCGCGTTCTGGCTCGGGCTCGCGATCGGCGGCACGTGGACCGCGGCGCTCACCGGGCTGCTGTGGGGCGGGGTCGTGCGGATGATGGTTCTGCACCACGTGACCTACAGCATCAACTCGCTGTGCCACTTCTTCGGCCGCAAGCGCTTCGAGAGCGACGACGAGTCGCGGAACCTCGCGTGGCTCGCGATCCCGTCGCTCGGCGAGGCGTGGCACAACAACCACCACGCGTTCCCGACGTCCGCCGCGCACGGGCTGCGCCCGCGCGAGGTCGACGTCTCGGCGCTCGTCATCGACGGGCTCGAGCAGGTCGGCCTCGCCTGGGACGTCGTGCGCGTCAGCGACGCGCGGCAAGAGTCAAAGCGCTCCGGCTCTCCGGTTCGTAGCGCCGCACCCTGACCGGCCGCCGCGCGCCGACCTCCAGCGGCATCGTCAGGACCTGATGCACCGAGATCGACCCGCGCTCGAAGCCGAGCGCGGCGCCGACGTTGTGCAGCCGCCACACCCGCTCGCGCTCCGCGCCGATCTCGGCGATCGCCTCGTCGCGGTGCGCGTCGTGGTTGGCCGCCCAGCGCCGGAGCGTCTCGGCGTAGTGTGGGCGCAGGGACTCGTCGTCGAGCACCTCCAGGCGGGCGTCCTCCAGCGCGCTGAGCACGATGCCCTGCGTGTGCAGTTCGCCGTCGGGGAAGACGTAGCGCTCGGAGAACGAGCCCAGACCCGTCGAGACCGGCGCGGTGCGGACGATCCCGTGGTTCAGGAAGAGGCCGCCGGGGCGCAGCAGCTCGCGCGTCCCTGAGAAGTAGACCGGCAGGTTCGCGCGTCCGACGTGCTCGAACATCCCGATACTCGAGATCTTGTCGAAGGGCCCGTCGGAGACGTCGCGATAGTCCTGCAGTCGCACCTCGACCCTTCCCGTCAGGCCGGCCTGCGCGATCCGCTCCCGGGCGAGCGCGGCCTGCTCCTGCGAGACGGTGACGCCGACGCCGCGCACCCCGTACTCGCTCGCCGCGTGGATCAGGAGGGATCCCCAGCCGCAGCCGATGTCGAGCAGTCGCTCGTCCGGCTGCAGTTCGAGCTTGCGGCAGACGAGGTCGAGCTTGCGGGTCTGCGCGTCCTCGAGCGTGTCGTCCGGTGAGGCGAAGTAGGCGCAGGAGTAGACCATCGTGGGGCCGAGCATCCGCCGGTAGAACGCGTTGGAGACGTCGTAGTGATGGCTGATCGCCTCGGCGTCACGCGCGGCGCTGTGGCGGCGCCCCTTCAGCCGCGCCTCGGTCGCCGGCGGCGGGGGCTCGCGCCTGCGGAGCACGCCGAGGCGGCGGACGGCGCGCAGCGCGACGAGCGCGTCGGCCGGGCGCAGCGGCGCGTGGCGCCAGTCCTCCGTCAGCGCCATCGCGCGCTCGAGGTCACCGTCGACGTCGAGTTCACCGCTCACCCAGGCGCGCGCGAGGCCGAGCTCGCCCGGCGCGCGGACGATGCGCACAAGGGCGTCCGGATGGCGCAGCACGAGCGCCGGGGCATCGTCCTCATGCGCGGGGGACGGCGGCAGCTCGCTGCCGTCCCAGAACCGGATTCCGAAGGCGCGGCCGCCGGGCGCGCGCGCGTCGAGTCGCTCGATGAGGGGGCGCAGTTCGGCGGCGGCGGACGCCATGGGCAGATGCTACAAAATCGCGCAGCCCGGCCTGCGCGGCCGACGAGCCGGGGGGCGAAGGCGATCCGGTGAAGCCGGGCATTCGCACGGACTAGGATCGGCGAGGGCCGGGTACGCGGCCCTCGAGCGAGCGAAGGAGCGACGATGGACGTAGGGATCGGACTGCCGAACTCGGTGCGCGGCGTCGACCGCAGGGGCATCGTGGACTGGGCACAGCGCGCCGAGGCCGCTGCCTTCTCCTCGCTCGGGACGATCGACCGCCTCGCCTACCCCTCGTACGAGTCGCTCACGGCGCTGGCCGCGGCGGCCGCCGTCACCGAGCGCATCCGGCTGCTCACCGACATCCTGATCGCGCCGCTGCGCACCAACACCGCGCTGCTCGCCAAGCAGGCCGCGACGATCGACCACCTGTCCGCCGGGCGCTTCACGCTCGGCGCCGCCGTGGGTGGGCGCGAGGACGACTTCACCATCAGCGGCACGGACTACGCCGGCCGCGGCCGCGCATTCGACCAGCAGCTCGAGACGCTGACGGGGCTGTGGCGCGAGCATGCCGTCGCGCCGGCCGCTCCGGGCCGCGAGCGACCGGGCCTGCTCGTCGGTGGATCCAACCCGCGCTCGTTCGCCCGCGCCGCGACGTACGCCGACGGCTGGACGATGGGCGGAGGAACGCCGGACATGCTCGCCGAGGCGTCCGGTCACGTCCGCGCGGCCTTCAAGGATGCGGGACGCTCAGAGGAGCCCCGGCTCGTCGCGCTCTGCTACTTCGCGCTCGGCCCCGATGCGAAGGAGGCGGCGCGCACGTCGCTGGGCGACTACTACGCGTTCCTCGGGGACATCGCGGAGCAGATCATCGGCGGTGCCGTGACGGACGCCGGCACCGCGCTCGCCTACCGCGACGCGTTCGCGGCCGCCGGCGCGAACGAGCTCATCTTCTTCCCCTGCTCGCCCGACCCCGCGCAGGTGGACCTGCTGGCCGAGGCGCTCGCGTAGCGCCTCAGGTGCCCGGCGCCGGCTCGAGGGCGTTGTAGACCGCCCAGCCGACGGCGACCATCGGCACCGCCAGGAACGCCCCGACGATGCCGAGCAGCTGGGTCCCGACGATCACGGCGGTGAGCGTGACGATGGGGTTCAGGTTCACCGTCTGCTGGTAGACGAGCGGTGTCACGAACATGCTGTCGAGCTGCTGCGCGATCAGGATGACCGCTGCCATCGCGAGCGCCGCCCCGGAGCCCTGGGCCCCGAGCGTGACGAGGACGATCACCGTCCCCGAGACCCAGGCGCCGAGGATCGGGATGAAGAGCGAGACGAAGCTCAGCAGCGCGAGCGTCCCGACGAAGGGCGTCCCGATCACGAGCATCCCGAGCGTGATCACCGTGGTGTCGATCAGAGCGACGAGCGCGATGCCCCGGATATAGCCGCTCGCGGCGCGCCATGCGGCGGCGCCGGCCGCCGCGGCCTGAGGGCGATGCCCCGGGCTGAACCGCTGCTGGATCCAACGCCAGATCGTGTCGCCCCCCGTGAGCATGTAGAGCAGGAACACGAACATGAGGAGGAACGAGCTCACCAGCTGCGCGGCGAGTGAGAGGCCGCCGAGCACCCCGCCGACGATGCCGGCCGCGGCGTCCTTGGCGGCCGGCAGGATGCCCTTCAGGAAGCTGCGGACCGCGCTGTCGTGATCCTGGACCCATCCGTTGTTGTCCCGGAGCCACGCGATGGCCTTGTCGGCACCGTCACCGATCTCCCGGCCGACGCCGCCGAGGTTGCCGAACAGCGCGTCGGCGAAGACCCAGGTCAGGCCGGCGGCGATCAGGACGACCCCGACCATGCAGGCCGAGATGGCGAGCCCGCGCGGCACGCCGCGCCCGACGGCCCAGCCGGTCAGCGGCACGAGCTGCGTGCTGATGAGCGCCGCGACGATGAGCGGGACCGTGGCCGCCCGCGCGTACCAGAGGGCGCCGCCGACGAGCAGGACGCCCGCCGTGATCAGGAGCGCCTTCGCGCTCCAGCGCGCCATCTGGGTTCCGGCGGCTGGGCCCTCCGGTGCAGACACGGACATGAGGAGCCGGTTCGACGGTCGGCTCGCCAGCCCTGCCGGATCGACCTGCGTTTCGGACCCGCGCTCAGCCGTCGACCGGCGGAATCACCACGACCGGGCACGCCGCCCGGTGAAGCAGTTCATGCGACGTGCTGCCGAGCGCGCCGCGTAACGGACTGAACCCGCGCGAGCCGACGACGATCTCGTCCGCACGGCGAGTCTCCGCGACGGTCGCGATGGCCGCCCCGGCGTGGCCGCCGATCAGCTCGGTCTCGACGCTGACGCCGGGAAACGCGGGCAGCGACGCGAGGACCTCGCGGCCGAGTTCCTTGTGGTCGGCCACCGCGTGGGCGTACGTCGTGCCGCCGAGCATCGCCGGAGGCAGGTCGAAGGCGTAGACGACAAAGAGAGAGCCGCCCTCACCGGCGCGCTCTGCGCCCCAGGTGAGTGCGGCTCGTGCGGTCGGAGAACCGTCGTATCCGACCACGATGGTGCGTGCACGATCGCTCATGCACGCACCCTAACGACGTGTGTCAGACCGTGCTGACGTTGACCGCCTTGGGACCCTTGTCCCCGGCCTGCGACTCGAAGGTGACCTTCGCGCCCTCGGCGAGCGTCTTGAAGCCCTCGCCGTTGATCTCGCTGTGGTGGACGAAGAGGTCCTTGCCACCGTCGTCCGGCGTGATGAAGCCGAAGCCCTTCTCATCGCTGAACCACTTCACGGTTCCACTTGCCATCTGGTGCTTCCTCCTACGTTGCGAGTGCTGCGAACGCGGAGGTGCTGCGAAGCGACGACTGCGGGCGCTGTACTCATCTTCACCGAGGTCCATGCCCCGGTCCTTGAAGGCGGACACGGTAGCGTCGAAGTCGATGCCGCGCCAGCACCCTTCACGAGATCGTCGTGGCAGGCGCCGTGCGCCGGGGCCGGACCGAGCCGTGGAGAACGTGCAGAAAGGCCTCGACGCGGATCGCCGCAGGCGCGAGAACTGCGCGAAGAAGGACCGCTTCGCGACGGAGAGCGAAGCCCGGTCCTACGCGCTGATGCACAACCCCGGGCGCGGGCCCAGGCAGCAGCCCTACAGCTGCGACGTCTGCGACGGCTGGCACCTCACCTCGCGCAGCGACTAGACGGCTAGGCGTGAACGCGCCGGCGCGCGATCGCGCCGGTGCTCACGCTGTGCTGCGAGACGGCGCCGGTGTAGCGCTGCTCGGCATACGCGAGCGCCCCGACCGCGGCGAAGAGCACCACGGCGAAGAGCGGCGTGTGCACGCCGGTGACCAGGGACACGACGAACGCCGTGCCGAGGATCGCGGAAAAGCCCGCAATGTCGTTGATGCGGCGGCGGGCGAAGCCCTCGTCGCCGCCGGTCAGCTGGGAAGAAGTGCTGTTCGGCCTCATGGAACTACCTTTCGGCGCAGGGCGACAGCGCATTGAGCGGTCTGGACAAAGGGCCGAGTGGCGGCGCGGCTGCGCTGAGCGGGGCGTCAGCCGCCGTGACCGGCCGGCGCGTCGTCCACCGCGAGCAGACCCTGGAACAGCGCCGGTCGCCACCACGGGGGGCGGTGTGCCCGCGCCCGCGGCGGCGTCCCGGCTCATGCGTCGTCCTGCTCAGCCGTTGAGGACCTTCGCCTTCTCAGCGGCGAACTCCTCATCGGTCAGGATGCCCTGCTCGTGGAGCTGACCGAGCTCCTTCAGCTTCTCGATCGGATCCTCGGCGGGCGCCGCGGCGACCGGGGCCGGCGCGGCGTACTGCTGCGGCGGAGCCTGCTGCTCGTACTGCTGCTGGTCCTGCGCCGCCCACTTGTTGCCCTGGCGGCGCTGGACGCGGCCGGATACGGCGGTCGCGGTGCCGGCGACGACGGCGGTGCGGGTGGCCATACGGAGTAGTCCTGGCATGTGATGTGTCCCTTCGGTTCTCGGAGCTTTACGGTGGTCAGGCGGCGGCTTCGGCGGCGTCGAGTGCCGCCTCGAGCGCGACGATCGGAATGCGGCCGCTGGCGACGAGCTGCGCGCCGGAATGCCGTAGGGCCTGTGCGAACGGCGCGGCCCAGCGGTTCTCCCAGACGAGCACCGCGGCGCTCGTCCCGGGCTCCAGGACGCCTGCCGCGTCCTCGAGATCCTCGTCGCTGAACAGGCCGGAGCTGGCGCCGTCGAACTCGGCGAACTCGGCCGGCAGGTCGCCGATCTCGAGCGCGGCGATCGAGCCGTCGTCGGCCTTCGTGATGAAGACGAGGTCGAGGATCCGAACGAGCCCGCGGTCGACCAGGTCCAGCAGGAGCGGGGCCGCTTCGCCGGTCGGCTGGGCGCCGGTCCACTCGATGACGACGTAGTCCACAGGACCCATCGCGTCGGGGTCAGTCACGTGTCTCTCCTTCGTGGGGGTCGGCGCCGGAGCGGCGCCGGAGATCATGCTGCTCCGCGCACTCTTGCACGACATCACCCCGAATGGGCGACCTTGGCGCGCGCGTGTCGCATAGATTCCCCGCAACCACGACCGTCGGGAGCCCGTCATGCCGATCCATAAGCAGTCCAAGCAGTCTGCCGCGACCGCACCGCGAGAAGAGGCGATCTCAGCGGGCGCGCTCGCGACGATTCAGCTCGCGCTGGGGCAGCCGGCCCCGCGTCACCAGTTCCCGCTCACCCCGATCGACGCCGACGTCGCGGCTGCGGTGATTCGAGAGGAGCTGATGCTGGACGGCAACGCGCGGCTCAACCTCGCGACGTTCGTGACGACGTGGATGGAGCCGCAGGCCGAGGAGCTGATGGCCGAGTGCTTCGACAAGAACATGATCGACAAGGACGAGTACCCGCAGACGGCGGAGCTCGAGCACCGCTGCGTGAACATGCTCGCCGACCTCTGGCATGCGCCGGGGAAGGAGGGCGTCGGCTGCTCGACGACGGGCTCGAGCGAGGCGTGCATGCTCGGCGGCCTCGCGCTCAAGCGCCGCTGGCAGCACGCGCGCAGGGCGGCCGGGAAGCCGGCCGACAAGCCGAACATGGTGATCGGCATCAACGCCCAGATCTGCTGGGACAAGTTCGCCAACTTCTTCGAGGTCGAGCCGCGCTTCGTGCCGATGGACGGTGAGCGGTTCTGCCTCGGCGTGCCCGAGGCGATCGCGCTCTGCGACGAGAACACGATCGGCGTGGTCGCGATCCTCGGGTCGACGTTCGACGGTGCCTACGAGCCGGTCAAGGAGCTGTCCGACGCGCTCGACGAGCTCCAGAAGACCAAGGGCCTCGACATCCTGATCCACGTCGACGGCGCCTCGGGGGCGATGATCGCACCGTTCATCGACACGGGCCTGGAATGGGACTTCCGCCTGCCCCGCGTCGCATCGATCAACACCTCCGGGCACAAGTACGGGAAGGTCTACCCGGGCGTGGGCTGGATCATCTGGCGCGACGAGGAGGGTCTGCCGGACGACCTCGTCTTCAAGGTCAACTATCTCGGCGGGGAGATGCCGACCTTCGCGCTCAACTTCTCGCGGCCGGGCGCGCAGGTCGTTGCGCAGTACTACGAGTTCATCCGGCTCGGGCGCGAGGGCTTCACCGCTGTCCAGCAGGCATCGCGCGACGCGGCGATGCGGCTCTCGGGACAGATCGACACGCTGCCGCAGTTCGAGCTCATCACCGACGGCAGCGCGCTCCCGGTCTTCGCGTTCACGACCGCGGACGACGTCGAGGCGTTCGACGTCTACGACGTCTCGCGGCGGCTGCGCGAGCGTGGCTGGCTCCTCCCGGCCTACGCGTTCCCGAAGAACCGCGAGGACCTCAACGTGTTGCGAGTCGTGGTGCGCGACGGCAACGTCGACCTCATGGATCTCCTGTTCGAGGACCTGAAGCGGCTGGTCCCCGAACTCGAGGCGCAGTCCGGTCCGCTCGATACCCAGCAGCCGCCGTCCTTCCACCACTGACCCGGATCTCCGAACAACGCTGGGAGGCCCGCCTCTTCGCGATCGGCTCGGCGTGCTTTGCGATCGCCGCCGTGCCGGGGTTCGCGGGGCTGGTCGGGATCACCGCCGACAACGCGACCTACTTCATCGGGTCGCTGTGCTTCACGGCGGCATCGTTCACGCAGTGGTTCCTGAGCGGCCGGCACGCGCAGGGGCGCTGGCGCAGCCCCGCGTGGAGCGACTGGTGGGCGGCCGCGATCCAGTTCCCGGGGACGCTGTTCTTCAACGTCAGCACGCTGGCCGCGCTGATCGGCGCGTCCGACGTCTGGCGCCCCGACGCGCTCGGATCGATCTGCTTCCTCGTCTCCAGCGGCCTCGCGATGCAGGCGACCGTCGTGCGCGACCGCCTGTGGGACCCGACGTCCCGCACGTGGGAGACGGCGTGGCTGAACCTGGTCGGCTCGATCGCGTTCGGCGTCTCGGCCGCGGCGGCCTACGTCGTCCCGGGCTCAGGCGAGGTCGCGAACGCGGCGCTCGTGAACCTCGGGACCTTTCTCGGCGCCCTCTGCTTCTTCGCCGGCGCGCTGCTGATGACGCCCGACCCTCAGCACAGCGCCAAGGTCAGCACGCAATCGGCGTGAAGACCTCTTTGTAGGCCGCCTGAAGCTGCTCGATCGCGGGCTTCAGCTGACCGGCGATGTCGCCCGACAGCCCGCCCGAGACGGCGGCCGTGCCGACGGCCTTGGCCTTGTCCACGAACGCCTGGTTGGCCTGCTGCACCTGCTGCTTGGCGTCCGGCTTCAGATCCGGCTCGGCGTCCTTGATCTTGCCGAGGTCGCTCACGATCGCGTTCACGCTCGTCTTGATCTGCGGGACGCTCGCGAGGTTCGGGGTGAGGCCCTGCAGCGTCGTGATCTGCGTCTGGATGTCGGCGCGCGCGGTGCACACGGTCGTCTGGGCCTGCGCCTGTTTCTCCTCCTTCGAGGGTCCCTTGTCGCCGCCGCAGCCGGCGGCGGTCAGGGCGAGGAGGAGCACGGCGAGGACGGCGGCATGGCTCAGGCGCATGGCAGGCAGTATCGCGGTCACCGGCGCTCCTGCGCGTACAGCCGCGCCGCGAACCGGCCGGCGGGATGGTCGCGCAGGCGGCGCACGTCGGTCGCGAGTGACGCGGGCACCGACTCGAGCGGCGGGAGCGGCGATCCGTACCCCTCCGGCATCAGCACCGATGCGCTGAGCGCGCCGAACGTGAGGTCCGCGGCGGTGAAGCGCTCGCCCGTGAGGAACGGGCGCCCGTCCGCGAGCATCAGGGCGACCGCGTCGAAGACGTCGTCGACGCGCGCGAGGGCGGCGACCGCCGCGTCGTCGTCGACCCCGAGGTAGCGGCGGATCGCCGGGTCGAGCAGTCGCCCGAACATCCGGAACCCGCGCCGTTCCCAGCGCGGCGTCCCCGCGAGCGCCCACGGCGCCATGTCGCGGACGACGGGCAGCGTGCCGTGGTACATCCACAGGCGCCCGTCGGGGCCCAGCCCGGCGTCCAGCCACGCCTCGATCCGCGCGGCCTCCGGCCCGCTCTCGCCCTCGGGGTAGAGGCGCCGCTCGGCGGCGACCTGCGTGTCCGCCCAGCGCAGGATCGCGGCGGACTCCCCGATCGCGGTCCCCTCATACGTCACGAACACCGGGACGGTGCGCCCGCCCCCGGCGCGTCGCGCAGCGACGACGTGGACGAACTGGACGTGCGGCTCCTCGCGGTAGGCGACCCCCGCGCGATCGAGCGCCCAGCGCGCCTTCTCGCAGTAGTGGCTGATGGGGATGGTGACGAGACGAGGGGTCATGCTCGGTGTGGAGCATGACCCCTCGCCGGTCTCCGCGGGTACGACGTCGCTAGTTCGCGATCAGCGGCTTGACCGCGGTCAGCACCTGCTGCTTGGTGAGGGACGGGTCGAACGCGTTCGGCGCGGGCTGCTGTCCGCGCAGGAGGCGGATGACGGCCGCGTGGCGAGCCTCGATCTGCACGATCGAGCCGGCGGCCGCCAGGATGTCCTTGTTCCTGATCATCGGGCCGGCGCCGTTGTAGGCGCTGACACCGGTGTCCTCGAGCGTCTGGGCGAGCTTCAGGAAGCTCTTCTCGCCCGTCATCGGGAATGCGAACGTCGGTGACGCGACGGGCTTGCCTCCGAGCTTCCTGATCGTCCCGCGCAGCGCATCGACGTGCTGCTGTTCGGCGTCGCCGAAGTCCTTCGCGATCATCCGGGCCTCGGCCGAGAGGCCGAGCTTCCGGGCGCGACGGTAGAAGTCCGCCTCCAGGTACTCGAGCGTCAGGGCGAAGTTCAGGATGTCGATGTCGCCCATCTCGGTCTGCGCGAAGGCGCTCTTCAGGAACGGCGAGATCATGCCGGCGCCGTAGACGGCGCCGGCCGCCAATACGCCCTTGACGAGGAACGCCTCGCGGCTCACGCCCTCGACCTCGACTGCGGCGAGCTCCGGGCTCGCGTTCGCGGTGGTGATGGTGGGGTTCATTGGTTCTGGCTCCTAGCTGACGATGAAGGGCTGGACGGCGGCGAGGACCTGCTTCTCGGTCGCGGGCATGCCGAACGCGCCGTTGGGCGTCGGGCTCTTCCCGAGCAGGCGGTTCAGGGCCGCGGCGTGCCGCGCCTCCACCGAGTGAATGCTCAGCGCGGCGGCGAGCACCTCGGGACTGGTGATGTCCGGCGCCTTGCCGAGGTAGGCGGCGGCGCCGAGGTTCTCCACGGTCGCGGCCAGCTCGAGGACGGCCTTGCGGCTCTCGAGCGGGAACGTCGTCCTCGGCGCGGCGACGGGCTTGCCTCCGAGCTTCCGGATCGTGCCGGCGAGCGCAGCGACGTGCTGGCGCTCGGTCTCGCCGACGTGCTTGGCGAACTCGAGCTCCCTGCCCTTCAGCAGTCCCGAGCCCACGACCTTCGCGTAGAAGTCGGTCTCCAGGTGCTCGAGCGTGAGCGCGTAGTTCAGGATCGCGATGTCGGCGACGTTGCCCGCGGACGCGGACCTGGTCATGGTCGCGGCGGTCGTCGCGGCGGTCGTGTCGTTGCTCCCGCAGGCGGCGAGGAAGGCGGCGGCAGCCGTGGCTCCGCCACCCCCGGCGAGCTGCAGGAAGCGCCGGCGCGAGCTGGCGTCGCCCGGCGCGTCGGTGGTCTGGATCGTCTCGGGCACGGAGGGGTCCTTCCGGTCGGTCGTCTTGTCCCCCCTCAACGACGGGGGATGCCCGATCGGATGTGCCCGCCCGGATCAGCCGGCGCGCAGGACCCAGCCGAGCGCCGACCAGGGGGCGCCGTCGAGGCCGGAGTGGAGCGCCGCCTCGTCATCGAATCGCTCCGTCATCCGGCGGGCGCTCAGCCCGACGTGCAGCTGCTGCACGCCGAGTGGCCACGGGTCGAGCGTGGCCTCGGTCTCGGAGACGGGGGTGAAGCGGATCGCCGTCCCGTCGACCGCGGGCAGATCACCCTCGGGCCAGCCGTGGCAGAGCCGCAGCGACAGCGCATCGACGCAGAGAACGAGCGCCGCAGCGCGCTCGGCCTGTTCGCGCGTGGCGCCGAGCAGCGTGAGCAGCCGTTCCTGCAGGGCGGCCTGGCGCTGAAGGTATGCCGTGACGGCTTGGCGCTGCGCGGGTGCGAGGAACTCGGCGTTCACGTACAGGGTGTGGACGTTGCGCCCGTGCAGCGACACCAGCAGCGCGGCGAACGGATCCTGAGCGAGCATCCGCTCGGGCGCGCCGTCCCAGATCTCGAGGCGCTCGTCGAACGGCGCCTCGAGGAAGCTCGCGGCGCGGCGCGCGTCCGCGTTCAGCGGGGGTCGCAGATCCCAGTCCGCCCACGCGACGTCGTGCTGCTCGGCGCCGAGGCAGACCGCCTCGTACGGGTCGGGCGGCGCGAACCGCGCGTTGCCCCACGCGCGTGCGACCTGGCCGGACACGAGGGCGTGCGCCGGCTGGGGGATCGCGAGCCAGCTGTCGCCGTCGTCCCGGATCAGCATGCGCACATGGTCTCAGCCCCGAAGCCCTGGCGGCTCCGGGGCGGACCCGGCCGTCAGCTCCTGACGGCGCTCTTCAGCTTCGCGCCGGGCGTGAACTTCGGCGCGGTCGTCGCGGGGATCGAGATCCGCTCGCCGGTCGCCGGGTTCACCCCCTGCCGTGCGCTGCGCTGGGCGACGGAGAACCGTCCGAAGCCGCTGATCGCGACCTCACCGCCCGCCGCGAGTTCGGCCTCGATGCTCTCGAGCACTGCTCCGAGCGCCTCCGACGCCGTCGTCTGCGTCAGGCCGGTCTTCCCTGCCACCACCTTCGCCAGGTCGTTCTTCGTCATCGACGACCACCTCCTGGATTGGGGACGTGATGACGCTAGGCGCTGCCCCGGTCGGAACCCCGCTCCGCGAGGGCGCCTTCGATCGCGCCGACCAGTGCCGCAGGGTCGCCCTCGCAGGCCTCGAGCGCCGCAGGCCCGACGAGCACCTCGATGCCGTCGGCGCTGTGGGCCAGCACGCAGGGCGTATGCCCGTCGCTTGCGGCGGTCTCGGCGGGGCTGCGCTCGTCCAGGTGCACGGCCGTGAAGGGGATCGTCAGACGGTCGCGCTCGGCGCGCCACGCGGCCTTCTCGCGCAGCCTGCCATGCGTGATGTCGCACAGCGAGCAGTGCACACCGCCGAAGATCGTGCCCGCGACGTATCGCAGTTCGCCGAGCAGCGAGCCGTCGGCCTGGTAGACGCCCGTGAGCGCCGTCACGGGACTCCGGTGTTCAGCTGCCACGGGCCGAAGTATGCAGCGCCCCGCGCGAGCGGGGGCGTCTGCACCTGCCCACCCACCGACCCCGCCCGCCCGCCCGCGCGTGCGGGCGGGCGGGAAGGTCTCGGCTGGGTCTACGAGCAGGCCGGCGGTGCGCCGAACGGGTAGAAGGACGTCTTGAAGACGTTCTGCGAGATGCAGCTCCCGTTCGTCGGATCGTCGAGGTAGACGAGATCGCCGGAGCCGGACGAGCGCGCATCCGGGCTCCCGCCGTTGTTCAGCGCGACGTTGAACTGGACGCGCGAGTTGTTCGACGTGCCGAAGCCGAACGGGTTCTCCACGATGCCGATGCCGACCGTGTCGTTGCCGGTCACGATGTTCTTGCGGATCGTGATGTCGTCACCGCCGACGTTCAGGATCCCGCTGCCTGACGGCAGCAGCTGCAGATCGTCGGTCAACGGGACGCAGCCCGGCGCTCCGGTCTGGTAGTCCGGCGGGTCGCAGGTCGGGATCGGGAGGGTGTTCGGCAGGTTGTTGCGGCTGACGAGGTTGTTCTCGATCGTCGCCCGGTTCGTCGAGGTCGTCGGCAGTCCGGGAAGCACGATCACGAACACGCCGACGGTGTTGCCGGTGAGGATGTTGTTGCGCACCGTCGTGTCGTCGGTGTCCTCGAGCTCGATCCCGAGCACGCCGTTCGTGAGCCTGTTGCTGTCAACGGTGATGAACTTGTCGACGCCGACATAGATCGTGGCGTCGGCGCCGCCGCCGCCGGAGTTGTGGTCGACGCGCCCGTCACGCGAGCAGCGCGGGAAGATCCCGTACTCGCCGTTGTTCAGGTAGCTGCCGTTCGTGACGCGGAAGCGGTTCACGCCCATCAGGAAGATCCCGGTGTCGTCCGCGTTGCGGATCGTCAGGCCGTCGATCGTGAAGTCGGTGACGCCGTAGCCGGTGCCGCAGTCGGCGGGGATGTTCGGCGCCGGGCCGACGGTGAGGCCGAAATCGTGGCCGGAGGCGTCGATGATCGCCTTGTTGCTGCCCTGGATCGTGAGGCGGCTCGTGTTCACGCGGACCGTGTCACCGGAGTAGACGCCGGGACGAACGACGATCCTGTCGCCGGGATGGGCCGCGTCGACGGCCGCCTGGATCGCCGCGGTGCTCCCCGTCGGGTTGACGGTGATCGTCCTCCCCCCGTGGTGGGCCTGAGCTGCGGCGGTGGGAAGGATCAGGAGCGCGGCGCTGAGCAGCGCCGGTACGAGAACACGTCTGGGCAGATGACCCGTCATGGATCGACTCCTTTCAGGAGTGTGGACGCGAGCAGGGGCTCGCGTGGGATGGGTCGAACCTATTCCCACCCGCGTGCCGCCTGCAACCTCTCAGATGGCCGTCCAATACTGCCGATAGGCCCTTCTGTGATGCCTGACATGTCTCTGCGGCGCCGCTCCCCGGCGGCTGCCGCGCTCCTCGGCGTGCTCTGCTGCGCGGTGCTTCTGGCGCTCCCCGTGAGCGCCGGTGCCGCCGGCAGTCCGAACATCGCGGTGACGACGTCGAGCTCGACGGTGCTGTTCGGCGCTCCCGCGACGGTGACGCTGAGCGCGTCGAGCCCGGCCGGCGAGCCCTACGGGTACAACCTCTCGTTCCGCGCCGTGCTGCCGGTGAACACCACCTACGTCGCCGGCTCCGGCTCACCGGCGCCGACGACGGTGCTCGTGGGCCAGCCCGTCGCCGGCCAGACGACGCTCCTGTGGTCGAACGTGTCGGACCTGTCGGCGAACTCGTCGCAGGCTGTGAGCTTTCAGGTCAACCACTCGCAGGCCGTGTTCGCGCCGGGGGGCAGCTTCGCGGTCACCGGCGAGGCGTCGATCAACAGCGACCCGCGCAACGTCACGCAGTGGAACGCGGTGACGGGCGTCCCGGTCGCCGGATCGTTCACGGGCTCCGCCACCTCCACCGGCACGCAGACGATCACCGCGATCAAGGTGACGAAGACCGGCGGCGGCTCGCTGCTGCGCGGCGTCCACGACCATCAGACGACGTACACGACGACGGTGAGCAACAACCTCGTCAACCAGACCACCGGCGTCGTGCTCACCGACTACCTGCCGGCCGGGATCGAATACCTCGGGTGCGGCGGCGCGGGCGCCGATCACACCACCGACGCGGCGACCAACCCGGGATCGACGCAGGAATACCCCGGCTCGGGACCGATCGTCGTCCCCGCCGTGTCCGGCTGCGTGGCGCCGACCAGCGTCGACACCGTCGTGCTGGATCCCGACGGCGCCGGCCCGCTGCCGGACGCGACGTACACCCGGCTGCAGTGGAGCCTCGGCACGCTCGCCGCGGGTCAGGTCGCCAGCCGCTCCTACCGCGTCGGGATCCCGCTGCGCGAGAACCGGGACACTCGCTGGCCCAACGGCAAGCCCGCCGCCGCGCTCGGCGGGCAGGCGGCGAACCTCGACAACAACAGCGGCCCCGAGACCGACGACGAGCAGGCGCTGACGAGCCGCGCCGACGTCGCGGGCACCTACAACGCCGTCACGCCGGTCACCGACGCGACGACGATGACGACGATCGCCGAGGACCTGCTGATGGGCAAGTCGGCATCGTCGGGTTCGCTGGTCCAGACGGCGATCACGACCTGGACGCTGACCTTCTCGACGGGGGAATACCGCTACTCGGAGGACGTCACCGTCACGGACACGCTCCCGAACGCGTACTGCCCGCTCGGCCTCGTCAATCACACGACCGGCAACAGCCCATCCGACAGCCAGTGCGACCCGACGGGGAACCTGCCATCGGTGCCGTACTCGTCGGTGACCGAGAACGCCGCCGGGACGTACACGATCGTCTGGAACCCGTCGTCGCTCGCGAAGCTCGCGCACGCCACCGTGAACGACTCGTGGTCGATCACGTTCCCGGCCCGGACTCGCACGAACTACCAGTCCGCCTTCACGGACCAGGGCCCGATCCTCGCGCACGACAGCGTCAGCAACGCCGGCTCGCTCACAGGCGTCGCGCTGCCGCGCTGCACCGCGCCGGGCGCCGCCGACTGCTCGCCGACCGGTCCCCGAATCGACCACGACAACCCGCTCGCGCGCCCCGTCACCGACGCCGCAAGCGCCGGGCAGAGCGCCCCGCTGCCGAGCATCGACAAGCAGATCGCCCAGTCGGGCACGAACTGCGCGACGGCGACGTACACCGGCAGCGTGCCGTCCTACCTTCCGGGCGACCGGATCTGCTGGCTGCTGAACGTCAGCTTCCCCGGCGGCGTCGACACTGCGGCCCCCCGCGTGAACGACTTCCTCCCGCCGACGGTCACCTACGAGGCCGGGTCCGACACCGCGACCCCGTCGAACACGGTCGGCTCGACGTTCGACGCGACCGGCGCGGCGCAGGGCTCGCTCGTCTGGAACCTGACCGGCGGCCTCGTGCCGAAGGGCAGCCAGGTCTTCCAGCACACGATCTCGAGCGTCGTGCAGCCGACCGGCCAGCTCGCGCCGGGCCAGCTCCCGGGCAACCTGATGAAGTTCTCCGCCTCGGGCACGAGCGGCGTCTCGTTCCCGTATCGCGACCAGGCCGACTTCGTGCTGGCGCTGCCGGTGATCGGGCTCACGAAGGGCGTGCAGCAGGTCAACTCGGGCGCGGTCAACGGCCCGAACGTCGACGGGGTCACGGTCAAGGGCGGCGACACGGTCACCTACCGCGTGGACGTCGGGAACACGGGCACGGCGGATGCCAGGAGCGTCGTCGTCTGGGACCTGCTCCCCACCGAGTACGACTGCGCCACGATCGGGCAGATCACGGCGATCAGCGATTCCGGAGTCTGCGTCGACGCGCCGTTCCCGGCGCAGGACCGCATCGAGTGGACCGTGGCGTCACTGGCGCAGGCCGCGACCAGGACGCTGACCTACAAGGTCGGGATCCCGACGAGCGTCGGCCCCGGCCGCACGCTCGTGAACCACGCGGGAGTGCGCTCGTTCCAGACGCAGTCGAACCTGGGGACGTTCTTCACCTACACGCCCGCGAGCAACATCGACGCGGCGAACGCGACGCCGTCCAACGTGCCCGCCGCGGACAACTTCTCGAACGTCGTGACCCGCGCCGTGACGATCGCCAAGGCGGCCACCTCGCCCGTCGACGCGCCCGGCAACACCGCGGCGCAGGCGACGATCGGCGAGAACATCACGTACACGGTCACGACCGTGATCCCGAACGGGACGAGCGTCCCGGGCACCTTCAAGATCGCCGATGTGGTGAGCGCGCGACAGGTCTACCAGGCCGGCTCGGTGACCGCGACGCTGAACGGAAGCCCGCTCCCGGTCGGCTGGGCCACGAGCGAGGCGTCGTCGACGCCGACGGTCACCGGCCCCGCCGGGGGCTACAGCGCGAGCGGCGGTGACACGACGATCGTCATGACCTTCATCGCCCGGGTCGCCGATCTCGGCACGAACACGCGCACCTCGGGCAACATCTCGAACACCGCCGGCGCGACGTGGACCGACCCGGTCATCGGCGCGCAGACGAAGACGTCGACGGCGACGTCGATCCAGGTCGTCGAGCCGCTGATCACGCAGACCAAGAGCGACAGCGTGAATCCCAGCCGGGCGATCCCGGACCAGATCGTCACGTACACGCTGACGACGACGAACTCGAGCGCCTCGCGTGTCTCGATCGCCCACGACACGAAGGTCGTCGATGTCGTGCCTGCGGGCCTCACGCCGATCGACGTGGCTCCCGGCAACCTGCCGCTGGCGGACGGCGCGACCGTGCCCGGGACGGGCGGTGCGGTCTGGAGCCTCGCCGCGCGGACGATCACCCGGACCGGCGCCGACATCAATCCGAACAGCAGCCTCGTGATGACCTACCGCGCCCGCGTCGACAATCCCGCGGTCGCCGGCAACACGCTGACGAACACGGTCACGGCGACGACGACGAGCATGGCCGGAACGGTCACCGGTGAGCGGACCACGGCATCGGCGAGCAACACCGGCTACCAGTCGACGGTCAGCGACACGATCCGCATCGGCGGCGCCACCGTCGCGAAGACCGCCGACCGCACGACCGCGACGGTCGGAGACCCCGTGACGTACACGGCGCTCGTCACGATCCCGGCGAACATCAACCTCTACGACGTCACGCTGCGCGACACCCTGCCCGACTCGCTCGACTACGACGGCCAGGTGTCGGCGATCTGCACCAGCGGCTGCGGCGCTCCAGCCACGGACATCACGATCCAGGCCTACACGCCGACGATCTCCGCAGGCCTGACGAACGTCGCCTGGGATCTCGGCGACCTGACGGCGGCGCCCACCGACCGCATCGTCACCATCGTCTACAAGGCCCACGTCCGTGCGACCCACCGCAACGGCGGCGCGAACGTCATCGCCGGCCAGACGGCCGTGAACTCGGCGAAGGTCTCCTCGGACCTCACGAACACGAAGACGTTCAACCCCGCGGTGATCCCGACGGTGTTCGACGACACCTCCGCGATCAGCGCTGCGACCGTCACCGTGATCGAGCCCCAGATCAGCGTGAACAAGAAGGTCGCGGTCTCCGGCGGCTCCTACGTGGACAGCGCGTTCGCGCAGTCCGATGACACGTTCAGCTACCAGATCGTCGTCAGCAACACCGGCAACTCGCCCGCCTACGACGTCCAGGTGACCGATCGGCCGGACGCCGAGCTGACGGGCGTGACCCTTGCGCCCGGCGTGTCGACCACGACGAACACCGACCCGTGGACCGCGGGCGACCCGGCGATGGCCTGGACGATCCCCGGCCCGATCGCCCCCGGCGCCTCGGTGACGCTGACGTACACCGCGTCCCTGATCCCGGTGGCCTCGCTCAGCGACGGCGAGACGATCGTGAACACCGCGGCCGTTCCGCACTACTTCGGGGTGCCGGCGGCGACGCGCGGGCTCAACCCGAGCTGGGTCTTCCGCGACTACGTGAACGGCGGCTCGGACGCGGTCACCGTGACGCTGGACTTCCCGACGCTCACGATCTCCAAGACGACCGGCAGGCCCGGCTTCCCGGAGAGCGCGAGCACCGAGTGGGGGCAGTCGTTCCCCTGGCGGGTCGTCGTCACCAACACGTCGGCGACGGCGACCGCGAAGTCGGTGAACGTGCACGACGTGCTGCCGGCCAACTGGAGCTACGACGCCGGCAGCGCGAGCTTCAGCCCCGGCGGCGCGATCGCGCCGGTCATCACCCCGCACGCTTCGGGCGACGAGCTCGCGTGGAGCACGGGCCAGGACCTCGCGCCCGGCGCGAGCATCACCCTGACCTTCGCGGCGACCCCGTCGCTGAACGCGCTGCTCGTCAGTCCCGGCCCGGGCGCGAACGTCAACGCGGCCGACACGACCGCCAAGGACGAGGCCGGCAACACGGGCAACGCGGGCGGTCCCTACGCGGCCGGCCCCGACCCGGCGACGGCGACGCTGCTCGCGCCGGCGCTGAGCATCGCCAAGACGCCTGACGCCGGCGCTGCGACCGCCGGCTCGCCGACGAGCTGGCAGGTCGCCGTCACGAACGGCGGCACCGGCGTCGCGCACGCGGTCACCGTCACGGACGTGCTTCCCGCGGGCACCACGTACACGCCCGGCACGGCGACGCTCTCGCCGGCCGGCGGCTTCGCCGAGACCTCGGTCGTCCCCGGCCCCGGTGCCGGGCAGACCACGATCACCTGGACGATCACGAGCATCGCAGCGGGCGCGACGAAGACCGTCACGGTTCCCGTCGCGACCGACCCGGCGCTCCCGTCCGGGACGACCCTGACGAACACCGCGTCAGCCGTCGCCCAGGACGTTCCCTCGCCCGTGTCCGACCCGGGCTCGCGGATCGTCGCGACGTCCGCAGACCTGCAGGCGTCCAAGAGCGGCACGGCGAGCGGCGTTCCCGGCGGCCCGGACCTCACCTACACGATCGGCGTCACGAACCACGGCCCGTCGGTCGCGCGCAGCGTCACGCTGAGCGACCCGCTGCCGCTGAACGCGACGTTCGTCAGTGCGACGAACGGCTGCACCGAGCTGCTCGGCCTCGTCTCGTGCAGCGCCGGCGATCTTGCGGTCGACGGCTCGTTCAGCGCCGACGTCGTCATCTCCTACCCGGCCGGCGCGACCGGCTCCCGGACGAACACGGTGACCGCTGCGTCGCCGACGCCCGACCCCGGGCCGAGCCCGAACACCGCCTCGGTGACGACGACGCTCGACCCGTCGGCCGACGTGCAGATCACGAAGACCGCGTCCGCGCCGTCCGTCAACAACGGCGAGGACATCGTCTACACGCTCGTGGTCAGGAACAACGGGGTGTCCGACGCGGCCGCCGTGTCCGTCAGCGACCCGTTGCCCGCCGGCACGAGCTTCGTCTCGGCCGACGCGCCCTGCGCCGAGTCCGCCGGCACGGTCACGTGCGCGCTCGGCACGATGATCCCGGGCGCCTCGACCACGCTGCACGTCACGGTCACCGCGACGAGCATCGGGACGAAGGACAACACCGCCAGGGTGTCGACGAGCACGCCGGATCCGGATTCGTCGAACGATGAGAGCAGCGCGAGCGTGGTCGTCGACCCGACCGCCGATCTCCGGGCGACGAAGACCGGGCCCGCGACGGCGAACGTCGGTGACACCCTCACCTACACGATCGGCGCGACCAACCTCGGGCCCGACGCCGCCGCCGGCGTGGAGCTCAGCGACGTCCTCCCGGCCGGCGTGCAGTTCGTGTCGGCCGACGCTCCCTGCGCCGAGGTCTCGGGCACGGTCACCTGCGCCGTCGGCGCGCTGGCCGACGGCGACTCGGTCACGCGCGAGATCCGCGTCACGGCCCTGCCCGCCGCGGCCGGCACCACCGTCTCCAACACCTCGACCACGAGTTCGCCGACGCACGACCCGGACACGTCGAACAACGACGCGACCGCGACGACCGACGTCGCCCAGGACGCGGATCTGCGACTGGAGAAGACCGCGTCACCCGCCGCGGTCCTGCGCAACCACACGACGACGTTCACCCTCACCGCGACGAACGACGGTCCCTCGACGGCGGTGAACGCGACGATCTCCGACCCGCTGCCCGCCGGCCTGCAGTTCGTCTCCGCCGACGCCGGCTGCACCGAGGCCCAGGGCACCGTGAGCTGCGACCTCGGTGATCTCGCCGCCGGCGCCTCGGCCGCGCGGCAGATCGTGGTCACGGGGATCACGAACGGCACGTGGACGAACACGGGAACCGTCTCCAGCGACACCCGTGACCGCGACTCGTCGAACGACAGCGCCTCGGCCGACGTCGTCGTCGGTCCGCGCGCGGACCTCAGCATCACGAAGACCGCGCCGGCGACGGTCGCGGCCGGCGGGGACATCACGTGGACCCTCGCGGTCACGAACCACGGTCCGGACGACGCGACCGGCGTGACGATCAGCGACCAGCTGCCCGCGGGCGTGCAGTTCGCCGCCGCCGACAGCCCGTGCACCCAGGCGAGCGGCACCGTGACGTGCCCCGTCGGGGCGCTCGCGGTCGACGCGACCGCGACGCTGACGATCCACGGCACCGCCCCGATCGCGCTCGCCGACGCGACCCTCGTGAACACGGCGACCGTCACCGGCGACCAGGGTGACGGCGACCCGGCCGACAACACCGCGAGCGCGTCGACCCTCGTCGGCCCGTCCAGCGACCTGCTCGTGACCAAGCAGGGCCCGGCGACCGCGGTCGCGGGCGGCACGATCACGTGGACGGTCGTCGTCAGGAACAACGGCCCGTCGGTCGCCACGAACGTCCAGGTCGCCGACACCCTCCCGGCGGCCGTGACGCTCGTCTCCGCCACGCCGGATCAGGGCTCGTGCGCGGCCGGCCCGCCGATCGCCTGCAACGTCGGAACGCTGCCCGTCGGCGCGACCACTCAGGTCGCCGTCGTCGCCCGCACCGCCGCGACGGACGTCGGCCAGAGCGTCACGAACAGCGCCTCGGTGACCGGTGACCAGCCGGACCCCGACGCCTCCAACAACAGCGCGACCGCGAGCGCGACGACGCTGACGAGGGACGTCTCCGGCGGCGGCCAGGGCGGCGGCGGGACGACCCCGGTCGCCGGCACCCCGAAGCTCACGATCCGCAAGTCGGTCTCGGCCAGGCGCGTGGCCGCCGGCCAGCGGCTCATCTACTGGATCACGGTGACCAACAAGGGCTCCGGCACCGCGACGAACGTGCGGATCTGCGACCGCCTGCCCGCGCGGCTGTCCTACCTGCGCACGCCCGGCGCGCGCTTCATCAAGGGCAACGCGTGCTGGACGCGCGCAAAGGTCGCGAAGGGCAAGGCGACGACGGTGCGCTTCGAGGCGCGGGTCGCCCGGGATGCTCCCGGCGGCGTGCGGATCACGAACGTCGCCGTGGTCACCTCGTCGGCGGCGCGGGCGCGCGTCGCGCAGGTGACCGTCGCGGTGCGCGGCCACCGCCTGGTCCGGCGCCGAGCCGGGGTCACCGGTTGAGCGCGCCGCGGACCGCCGCGGGAATCGCCGCGGCCGCCCTGTGCCTGCTCGCCCCGGCCGCCGCGCGCGCGGGCGACGCCTTCGCGCCGGCCTCCGAGTCGTCGCTGATCGCGCGCATCGTCCGCCCGACACTCGCGCACCGGGCCGCCGACGGCCGCTCGCCGGTACGGGTGCGCCTGCGCACCTCGGCCGCGTGGGCACACGGCCCGGTCGGGCTCATGGTCCTCGGGTCGAGACGGTCGGCGTCCGGGCGCCTGTGGCTGCGCGTCGGCGTCCCCGTCCGGCCGAACGGCTCGAGCGCCTGGGTCGACCGTGACGTCGTCCAGCTCGTGCGCACGCGCTGGCGTCTGCGCATCGGCGTCGCGACGCGCCGTCTGGAGGTGCTGCACGCGGGCCGGGTCGTGCGCTCGGCGCGCGTCGTCGTCGGCGCGCCGCGGACGCCGACACCTCGGGGGCTCTTCGCGATCTCCGAGCGCGTGCGCCAGCCGCCCGGCGAGGTCATCGGCCCGTGGGCGCTGCACCTCACCGCGTACTCGCGCGTGCTGCACTCGTATGACGGTGGTCCCGGGCGGATCGCGCTGCACGGCCGCGCCGGCGGGCTGCTCGCCGACCCGCTCGGATCGGCGCGCTCACACGGCTGCGTGCGGATGAGCAGTCGCCTCGTGGCCTGGCTCGCGCGACGCGTACGGCCGGGCGTGCCGGTCGAGATCCACTGATTGCGGACCGCCGCTCTGCGACGAGCGGTGGGCGTGGAGCGCCCGGCGGGGCGGGCACTCGAATACCCGTCCGACGCTCGTCCACAGTCGTCCGGTGCTTGTCACGCTCACGCGAGGAACGCGATGCAGGCCGCAACCACGCACCACCTCCCGACGGACCGCTCACTGCCGCTGATGGGCAGCGACGTGCGGATCGTCGTCGGCCCGCCCGTCCGTGCCGGCGTGCCCTCGCCCCCCGAGGCCGCCGACGCAGTCGAGGCGCTGCTTCGCCGGTACGACGCGACGCTCTCGCGCTTTCGCCCCGACTCCGAGCTGAGCCGGCTGAACGTGGACCCGCGCGAGGTGGTTCCTGCATCGCCGCTGCTGCGCGCCGCGGTCCACGCCGCGCTCGAGGCCGCCGAGCTGTCCGGTGGCCTCGTCGACCCGGCTCTGCTCGACGGCGTCGAGGCCGCCGGCTACCGCGGCTCCTTCGAGCCGGGCCGTCGGCTGGATCTGCGGCGCGCCCTGCGCGAGGCCAGCGGCGCTCGCCGCGCGGCGCATCCCGACCCGCGCACCCGCTGGCGGTTCATCTCCGTGGACGACGTCGCCGGCACGGTCACGCGACCGGTCGGGCTGCGCCTCGACACCGGCGGCACCGGCAAGGGACACGCCGCCGACCTCGCCGCCGAGCTGCTCGACGGCTACGCCTACTGGATGGTCGACTGCGGGGGCGACGTGCGCGTCGGGGGCGACGGCAGCTCCCCGCGCGTCGTGGACGTCGAGCACCCGTTCACCGGCGCCGTCGTCGAAGGACTCTCGATCGCCGACGGTGGGGTCGCGACGTCCGGGCTGCGGGCGCGGATCTGGCGCGGCCCGACGGGAGAGATCGCGCACCACCTGATCGATCCGTCGATCGGGCGCCCGATCCTCACGGGCCTGATCGCCGTCACCGCGCTGGCGCCGACCGCCGTCCGCGCCGAGGCGCTGGCGATGGCCGCCATCCTCTCCGGCCCGCACACGGCGCCGCGGCTGCTCGAGCGCCACGGCGGCATCGTGTTCGACGACGCCGGCCGCGAGCAGCGCTTCGGCCCGCTCTCACGCTGGTCGCGCTCGCGGCTCGCCGTCGGGCTCTGAGCGACCGGGGCGCGCGCGGCGCGTCCGCGATCGGTCGAGCTCGAGCCCGGTCAGCGGGCGGAAACGGGACCGAGGCTCAGAACGCGATGGTGAAGTGCGCGGTCGCGGGCGTCGACCTGTTCGCCGCGGTGTCCACGGCGGCCGCGGTCACCCGGTAGGTGCTCGCCGGCAGGGTTCGAGTCCCCTTGCGCACCGCGATCGTGACGCGCGCGGCGCCCGCCGGCGCGGCGCTCGTGAGGCGTGAGATGCGCGTCGCCTTGGTGCACGCCTCCTTCGCCTTCGGCTTGTGCTTCGCCGCGAGGCAGTGCCCCTTGACCCGGCGCCCGCGCTGGAGGCGCTCGACGGTGACGGTGACGGTCGCCGCCTCCGACAACGCGAAGGTCGCCGTCGGCGCGTGCAGGCGCGTGAGGCTGAGCTTGGACGGCGTCACGTGCAGCGACGACACGATCGGCGCGATCGTGTCCTGCGGAAGGCCGCCCGTCGTGTCCTGCGCGACGGCGACGCCCGGGACCGCGAGGCCGAGGGCACAGCACGCGGCGAGGATCGGGGTGCGGGTGAACGTCATGCGACAGGGACGCTACCCGCGCGCACCGCGGCGTGAGCCGGATGCCCTGCAGCCCACCCTGCGACCATCGACCCTGTGAACGACACCGGCCCCAGGGCGCTCTGGCGTCGCGCCCAGCGCGGCTGGCCCGCGAGCTTCCCGATCGTGCAGTTCCCCAACGCGCCGCTGCTCGTCGCGCTCGTCGCCTCGGTCGTGGGGTACCTGTCGAGCGGGACGCTGCACGATGTCGCGCGTGTCATCGCGCTGCTCGGGCTGATCGTGTGGGCCGTGCTGGAGATCGTCAGGGGCTCCAACTGGCTGCGTCGTCTCCTCGGCGCCGGCTTCCTCGCGTACCTCGCGGTGCGCGCGCTGGCGTAGGCTGCGCGGCATGACCCAGACGCCTGCTCTCACCGGCTCCTCGGTCGCGGGGTCCACCGCGCCGACCGCCCTCTTCAACCCGCACACGTTCGACGCCTCCGGCTTCGACGAGGAGACGCGGCGGGTCCTGCTCGCGACGATCGAGTGGTTCGAGGCGCGCGGGAAGGTGGCGCTGAAGCGGCACCACCACGACCGCACCTGGTACGCCGACTTCCTCGAGTTCATCGCGCGCGAGCGCGTCTTCGCGACACTGCTGACGCCCGCGTCCGAGGGCGGCGGCGACGCGGACAAGCGCTGGGACACCGCGCGCATCTGCGCGTTCAACGAGATCACCGCCTTCTACGGGCTCGGCTACTGGTACACGTGGCAGGTCACGATCCTCGGCCTCGGGCCGATCTGGCAGAGCGAGAATCCCGTGGCCCGTGCCCGCGCCGCCGGGCTGCTGGACGACGGGGCGATCTTCGCGTTCGGCCTCTCCGAGCAGACGCACGGCGCGGACATCTACTCGACCGACATGATCCTCACGCCCGACGGCGAGGGCGGTTTCGTCGCGAACGGCGGCAAGTACTACATCGGCAACGGCAACCTCGCGGGCATGGTGTCCGTGTTCGGCCGCCGTGCCGACGTCGAGGGCCCGGACGGCTACGTCTTCTTCGCGGCCGACAGCCAGGCACCGACCTACGAGCTGATCAAGAACGTGGTGAACGGGCAGATGTACGTGAGCGCGTTCCATCTGCACGACCACCCGGTCTCCGCCGACGACGTGCTGCACACCGGCCGCGCGGCGTTCGACGCGGCCCTCAACACGGTGAACGTCGGCAAGTTCAACCTCGGGTTCGCATCGATCGGGATCGCCGAGCACGCGTTCTACGAGGCGATCACCCACGCGCACGCGCGTGTCCTCTACGGCCGGCGCGTGACCGACTTCCCGCACGTGCAGCAGATGCTCACCGACGCCTACGCGCGCCTGCTCGCGATGAAGCTGTTCGGCGAGCGCGCCATCGACTACTTCCGCTCGGCAAGCGCCGAGGACCGGCGCTACCTCCTCTACAACCCGATCACGAAGATGAAGGTCACGACCGAGGGCGAGCGCGTGATCGACCTGCTCTGGGACGTCATCGCCGCACGCGGGTTCGAGGAGGACACGTACTTCGAGATGGCGGCCACGGACATCCGCGCGCTGCCCAAGCTCGAGGGCACCGTCCACGTGAACATGGCGCTCGTGCTGAAGTTCATGGCCGCGTATTTCTTCGCGCCGGAGGAGTTCGCGCCGGTGCCCCAGCGCCGCGAGGCCGCAGACGACGCGTTCCTCTTCGCCCAGGGCCCGACGCGCGGGCTCTCGAAGATCCGCTTCCAGGACTGGCGCGCGCCCTACGAGCGCTGGGCCGACCTGCCGAACGTCGCGCGCTTCACGGAGCAGGCCGCCGCACTGCCGGCCCTGCTCGGGAGCGCCCCGCCGGACGAGGATCAGCAGAAGGACCTCGGCTTCATGCTCACGCTGGGCGAGCTCTTCACGCTCGTCGTCTATGGGCAGCTCATCCTCGAGCAGGCGGAGCTGACAGGGCAGGATCGCGACGTGATCGACCAGATCTTCGACGTGCTCGTGCGTGACTTCTCGGCCTACGCGGTGGACCTCCACGGCAAGCCGACGACCACCGAGGCGCAGCAGGCGTGGGCGCTCGAGCAGGTGCGCGGCCCGGTCGTCGACGCGGGCCGTTTCGGGCGCGTCTTCGCCCAGGTGACGGCCCAGGCGGGTGCGTACGAGATGCGTCCGTGAGCGCCGCGGCGCCCACAGCCGTACCCAGGGCATCGTCTCCTCACTGATCGACACGCTCCTCGACGTCACCGTCGCGCCCGGCTACAGCAGCGTCGGCTACGCCGTTCGCCGCCACGGCTGGGCCCGCGACCTGCCGCGGATGGACGGCCAGGTCGTGCTCGTGACCGGCGCGACGTCCGGGCTCGGGCTGGCCGCGGCGGAGGGCTTCGCGCGGCTCGGGGCCGGGGTCCGGATGCTCGCCCGCGACCCGGAGCGGGGGGAGCGAGCCCGCGCGCAGGTCGCCGCCGCGACCGGGAATCCGGACGTGCGGGTGTGCCTGTGCGACCTCAGCGACCTCGGCTCCGTGCGCCGTTTCGCGGACGAGTTCCTCGAGCGCGAGGAGCGTCTCGACGTGCTGGTCAACAACGCGGGCGTCCTCCCGAACACGCGCACGCTGTCCCCCGACGGGATCGAGCTCACGTTCGCGACGAACGTCCTCGGCCCGTTCCTGCTCACCGAGCTGCTGCTGCCGCTGCTGCGCGCGAGCGCCCCCGCGCGCATCGTGAACGTCTCCTCCGGCGGCATGTACACGCGCAGACTGGACGTCGAGAACCTGCAGAGCACCCGCGGCGCCTTCGACGGCCCGGCCGCCTACGCGCGGACGAAGCGGGCCGAGGTCGTCCTCACGGAGATGCTCGCGGAGCGCCTCACGGGCACCGGCGTCGTCGTGCACGCGATGCACCCCGGTTGGGCGGACACGCCCGGAGTTGAGACCTCGCTGCCGCGCTTCCACTCGCTGGCCCGCCCGCTGCTGCGCACGCCGGCGCAGGGCGCGGACACGATCGTGTGGCTCGGCGCGGCCGACGAGCCGGCACGGAGCTCCGGAGACTTCTGGCACGACCGTCGCCGCCGCCCGACCCATCGTGTTCCCTGGACACGCGAGTCGCCGGCCGACCGCGAGGCGCTGTGGTCGGCATGTGAGCAGCTCAGTGGACTTCACGCGACCAAGGAGTGACCTGAACGATGGCCCGCTACGCAGCAACCCTCGAGAGTCCCCGCGCACAGGAGGACGTCTTCGCCTACCTCAGCGACTTCTCGACGACACAGGAGTGGGACCCCGGTGTCGCCGAGGCCCGGCGCCTGGACGAGGGGCCGATCGCCGTCGGCAGCCGGTTCAACGTCGTCGCCGACTTCATGGGCCGCAAGACGCCGCTCGTGTACGCCGTCGTCGCCTACGACGCGCCCAACTCGATCACGCTGCGAGGGGACAACGCGACGGTCATCTCACTCGACACGATCACGTTCGAGCCGACCGCGGCCGGCGGCACGCGCGTCACGTACGACGCGGACCTCAAGCTGAAGGGCCCGCTCGGGCTCGGCGACCCCCTGCTGAAGCTCGTGTTCAACCGGGTCGGCGACCGTGCGGTCGCGGGCCTGCGCAGCACCCTCGGCGCGACCTGAGCGCATAATGCGCTCGCGTATCGATCACCGCTCGCCCCGCGTGACGGCGACTCGTGCAGAATGCCCGCCGTGACGACGCCGGCCGGCTCCGCCGAAAACGTTCAGCTGAAGGAGGCCCGCGGTCGCGGCATGTTCGGCCGCGCGCTGCTGACCCTCGTCGCGACCATCGCGGCGCTGTTCCTGTCCGCCTGGATCCTCCCCGGCGTGGAGATCACCGACGGCGCCGCCGGCATCATCGGCGCCGCGCTCACCGTCGCGATCCTCAACGCGATCCTCTGGCCGCTGCTGATCCGCTTCGCACTCCCGTTCACCGTCCTCACGTTCGGGCTCGGCGTGCTGATCCTCAACGGCCTGATCGTCCTGCTCGCGGGCGCGCTCGACAACGGCCTCCACATCAACGGCTTCTGGGGCGCCTTCGGGACGGCGCTGATCCTCAGCCTCGTCACCACGATGCTGATGGGGATCATGTCGATCGACGACGACGCACCGTGGATGCGGAACGTCGTCGGCCGGCAGGCGCGGCGCGCCGCCGGCGTCGAGCCGACCGATGTGCCCGGCCTCTTCTTCCTGGAGATCGACGGACTCGCCCATGCGGTCGTGCAGCGCGCGATCCGCGACGGCGACATGCCGACCGTCGCCGCGTGGCTGCGCGACGGCTCGCACCATCTCGTCTCGTGGGAGACCGACTGGTCCTCGCAGACCGGCGCCTGCCAGGCCGGCCTGCTGCACGGCAACAACGACGAGATGCCCGCGTTCCGCTGGTGGGAGAAGGACACCCAACGGGCGATCGTGACGAACCACGTGAAGGACGCGGCCGAGCTCGAGCGCCGCGTCTCGAACGGCCGCGGGCTCCTCTACGAGGACGGGGCGAGCCGCGCGAACATCCTCTCCGGTGACGCTCCGCACTCGTTGCTGACGATGAGCACGGTGCTCGACCGCACGCGGACCGGCCGGTTCGGGCAGGACTACTACGGGTACTTCGCGCGGCCGTACGCGGCGCTGCACACGCTCTTCGGCGTCATCGCCGAGATCGCGCTCGAACGACGCTACGCGACCCAGCAGGTGCGGCGCGACGTCCAGCCGCGCATCCACCGCAGCTGGTTCTACGCCCTCGCCCGGGCCTGGGCGACGGTGATCCAGCTCGACCTTCAGGTGTCCGCCGTGATCTCCGATCTCTACGCCGGCCGGCCCGTCGCGTACACGACGTTCCTCGCGTACGACGAGGTCGCGCACCACTCCGGTGTCGAGCGCCAGGACACGATGGCGGTGCTGCGCAAGGTGGACCGGCAGCTCGGGCGGATCGCGCGCGCGGCGGCGGCCGCGCCGCGCCCGTATGAGTTCATCGTGCTCGCCGACCACGGGCAGTCGCAGGGCGCGACGTTCCTCCAGCGCTACGACGAGTCGCTCGAGCAGCTCGTGACCCGGCTGTGCGAGCCCGGCTCCACGCTCGTGCTCACCGACGCCGCCGACACGGGCGCCGACTTCCTCGACGCCGAGCTGACCGGGCTCGCCACGCGCTCGGGGGCGACGGGCCGGACCGTGAACGCGCTCACGCGGTCCAGGCGCAGCGGTGAGGGTGAGGTCACGCTGACCGAGGACCGGCGGGAGTCCGATGACCAGGCTCGTGCCGCGCAGGACGAACCGCCCGAGATCGTCGTCATGGCCTCCGGAAACCTCGGCCACATCACGTTCCCGCGCGAGCCGGGCCGCGTCACCCTGGAGCGCCTCGAGGTCCTGCACCCGGCGCTGCTGCACGGCCTGAGGCACCACCCCGGCATCGCGTTCGCGCTCGTGCGCTCCGAGCAGCGTGGCGCGGTCGTGCTCGGCGCGAACGGCGCGCACTGGCTCGACGAGGGGGTCGTCGAGGGTGAGGACCCACTGGCCGGGTTCGGCCCCAACGCCGCCGACCACGTGCGGCGCACCGACCGCTTCAGCACCTGCCCGGACGTGGTGCTGAACTCGACGTACTGGCCGGAGACCGACGAGGTCGCAGCGTTCGAGGAGCTGGTCGGATCGCACGGGGGGATGGGCGGCGAGCAGTCGCACCCGTTCCTCGTCGCGCCGACGCAGTTCCCGATGCCGGACGAGCCGCTCGTCGGCGCCGAGCACGTGCACCGGGTCTTCCGCGGCTGGCTCGCGCAGCTCGGCCACGACGCCTACGCCGACCGGGACTGACCCTCCGGGCGGGGACGAACCCGCCCCGCCACTCGCCGCAGCGCCCAGCGGAGGCGCTGGAACGCCAGCCGGTGACCTCCGGAATCGCCAGTGTTCATCGGCGATTTCGCGGATCGTGGTTCGGTCGGCGGATGACCGATGCGCCACCTGAGCGGCGTGCAGCGAATCGCCCGCCGAAACGTGAACAAACCGTTCGCCGGATGAGGGGCCGAGCCGGACAGGACCGACCGTGCTCCACGCCGGAGGGAGCGACCCGGCGCAGCGTCGCTCCCATCCACCAGCAGTGCGCCGGACGGTGGAACCGGTCCCCCCCAACCCCGATCTGTCAGGTGACCATGACTCCGGACGTCCTCACCGCCGTCGCCGCACCCCCGACGGCGCCGCCCGCTCCCGCCCGTGGCTCACGGCGCGGCTCCCGTCGCAGAAGGAAGCCCTCCGAGCCGCAGCTCGCGATCCTCGGCCTGGGGTACGTCGGCCTGCCGACCGGGCTCGCCGCCGCCGCGGCCGGGCTGCCCGTCGTCGGCGTCGACACGAGCCGCATGCGCCTGCGCCGGATCCGCGCCGGGACGGTCGACCTCGTCGAACGCGACCACGCCCGCCTGCGCGAGGCGCTCGACTCCGGCGCGCTGCGGATGACCGACAACCCGCGTGCCATCGCGCTCGCGGACGTCGTGATGATCTGCGTTCCGACACCGGTCCATGAGGACCACAGCCCGGATCTGCGTGCGCTGCGCGGCGCCTGCGAGACGGCCGTCCGCCACGCGCGGGCGGGCCAGACCCTGATCCTCACCTCGACGAGCTACGTCGGCACCACCGCCGATCTGCTGACGGGGCCGCTGGCCGCGCGCGGCCTCACGGTCGGTGAGGACATCCACGTCGCCTTCAGCCCCGAGCGCATCGACCCGGGCAACGTCACGCACACACAGGAGGACACGCCGCGCGTCGTCGGCGGCGCCACCGAGGCCTGCACCGAGGCGGCCGCGGAGGTGCTCGGCAGGCTGACCCGCCGCGTGCACCGCGTGACGAGCATGGAGGCGGCCGAGCTCACGAAGCTCTACGAGAACACCTTCCGTGCCGTCAACATCGCGTTCGCCTACGAGATGGCGGACGCCGCCGCGCACTACGGGCTCGACCCGATCGAGGTCACCGAGGCCGCCGCGACGAAGCCCTACGGCTTCATGCCGTTCTACCCCGGCGCCGGCGTCGGGGGGCACTGCATCCCGTGCGACCCGCACTACCTGCTCGACCCGCTGCAGACCGCGGGCCGTGCCGCGCCACTGATCAGCCAGGCGATGGGCGCGATCGCCGACCGCCCGCGCCGCGTCGTCCGCCGCGCCGCCGAGCTGCTCGGCGATCCGCGCGGCAAGCGGGTGCTGATGGTCGGCGTCGCGTACAAGCCGGGTGTTCAGGACGTGCGCGAGTCGCCGTCGCTGGAGATCCTCGCCGCGCTCGAGCGCGCCGGGCTGCGAGGTCGCCTACCACGACCCGCTGATCCCGACGCTCACGCTCGGCGAGCGCGAGCTGCACAGCGAGTCCGCGCCACGCGGCCTGGACTGGGATCTCGCGGTCGTCGGCACCGTGCACGCCGGCAGCGACTACGTCTTCCTCGACGACTGCCCGCTGCTGCTCGACGGGACCTATCGCGTCGGCGCGGGTCGCCAGCGGCACACCGTCTGATGAGCGCACCTGAGCCCCCGCGTCCTCCGCGGCTGATCGACCGGGTCGCGCGCGTCGGCGCCGCGACCTACCTGCTGCTGCTGCTGGGCGCCGTCATCGTGTTCAAGGCGATCTTCGCCGGCATCGTGCTCGTCGATCCGCTCTTCGGGATCTACGGCATCGTGGTCTGCGCGTACATCGTCTCCCGCTTCGCGTTCTCGGCGATGTACCGGCCGAGCAGGGACCACGGCCTGCGCCCGCGCGTGGCGATCATCATGCCCGCGTTCAACGAGGAGGACGCGATCGCCGCATCGCTGACCTCGCTCCTGGAGCTCGACTACCCGGCGGACCTGCTCGAGATCGTCGCGGTCAACGACGGCTCGACGGACGACACCCTCCCGCGGATGGAGCGCGTGGCCGACCGCGCCGACGGCCGCGTCCGGGTCATCGACCTGGGCCGCAACCGCGGCAAGCGCGCGGCGATGGCCGCCGGCATTCGCGCGACCGACGCGGAGATCATCGCGTTCGTCGACTCCGACAGCGTGCTCGAGCCGGACGCGATGGCGAAGATCGTCCAGGGCTTCCACGACCCCAGGGTCGGCGCGATCTGCGGGCACGCCGACGTGCTCAACCTGCACGAGACGTGGCTGACGAAGATGCAGGCCGTCCGCTACTTCGTCGCCTTCAAGGTCGTCAAGGCGGCCGAGTCGGTGTTCAGCGCGGTCACGTGCTGCTCGGGCTGCTTCTCGGTCTACCGGCGCTCGGCAGTGATGCCGCACCTCGAGTGGTGGGAGAACCAGACGTTCCTGGGCGTCGAGTCGACCTTCGGCGACGATCGCTCGCTCACGAACTGCGTGCTGAGGAATCACCGCGTGCGCTACGAGTCGCAGGCGGTCTCGCACACGATCGTGCCGGAGACGTTCAGCCAGTTCATGACGCAGCAGACGCGCTGGAAGCGCTCGTGGACGCGTGAGAGCCTGATCGTCGGATCGTTCATCTACCGCAAGCATCCGGTGGCGTCGGTTTCGGCGTACGTGGGCATGCTGCTCCCGCTGATCGCGCCGATCGTCGCGCTGCGCGCCATCGTCTTCATGCCGGTCATCGAGGGGGCGCCGGCGCCGATCGTCTACGCGCTCGGTGTCTACGCGATGGCCGTCGCGTACGGCCTCTACTACGTCCTGCGCCGCCCGACCTACTCGTCGATCTGGGTGTACGGGATCGTCTTCTGCTTCTTCTACCTCGTCTTCCTGCTGTGGCAGACGTACTACGCGATCCTCACCGTGCGCACGTCCGCGTGGGGGACCCGGCCGGCGACGGCGGGCCAGTCGCAGGCTGCTGAGGCTCCGCCGCTGGCGGCGTCGCTCGGCGGCACGCGGATCGACCTTTCGTGATGACGCGTCTCCTCTCGATGTTCCGCGGCATGGGCGCGCTCGCGCTGCTTCCCCTGTCGGCGGTCCCGCTGCTGCTCGTCGGCCCGTCGCTGGTCAACTCGCACGCGCGATTCGACCGCAAGTACCACTCGGCCCCGCTCGCTCCGCCGGCCGTCTACTTCACCCCCGCGACCATCGCGCGCTACAAGCCGGTCGCCCCCTACACGGGCGCGGTTCCGGTGCTCGTCTATCACGGGATCAACGAGAACAACGACCACTATTCGGTGAGTCGCGAGGAGTTCGCCCGCCAGATGGCGATGCTCGATCACTCCGGGTACCGGACGATCACGATCGCCCAGTACCTGCGCTTCCGGGCAGGGGACGCCCGGGGGCTGCCGCCGCGGCCGATCCTCATCACGTTCGACGACGGGCGCCTGGACAGCTATCGCGGCGCGGACAAGGTGCTCGCCCAGCACGGGATGCATGCCGTCATGTACGTGATCACCGCGCCCGTGAAGGCCGGAAACCCGTTCCACCTGTCGTGGAGTGAGCTGCACCGGATGCAGGACTCCGGGCGCTGGGACATCCAGCCGCACGCGCACGACGGGCATCGCCTCATCACCACGGACCCCGCGGGGGACAGCGGGCCCTTCTACGCGAACCCGTCCTACACCCGCAGCGACGGCTTCGAGACCTTCGCGGCCTACTCGCAGCGCGTCGCGACGGACATCTACGAGGTCAAGGACGACTTCCGGGCTCAGGGCCTCCCGTCGAACACGTTCGCGGTGCCGTTCGGGGATCACGGGCAGTCGGCCACGGACCCGCGCGTGGAGAAGTTCCTCGACGAACTGCTCGCCACCCAGTTCCGCGTGACGTTCATCCAGGCGGACGGCAACGAGCCGCGCTACACGCGGCCGACCGGTCCGGCGTACCGCTACGAGCTGTTCACGGCGACGACGACCGACGCGCTGCACGGCTGGCTCGTGCGGCACGATCCGGCGACCGGCGACGCGGAGGCGGGGGCATGAGCATGCGCGCGCCGATCGTGCTCGTACTGACCGCACTGCTCGCAGCGGGAGCCCAGCCCGCGACCGCCGCGAAGCACAAGCCGAAGCCGAAGCCGAAGAAGGCGAAGGTCACCTGCCGCACGCAGGTCCCGCGGTCGCTCAGGTTCGACCGCGGCGTCCGCGCGACGTCCGGCGTGCTGCGCTGGAAGCCCGCGGCGGTCAAGCGCAAGCGCGGCAAGAAGGTGCCGGCCGCCACCTACCGCGTCTACCGCGACGGCCTGGTCATCGGGCAGACACGCCGCCGCACGATGAAGATCAAGGTGCGCATCGGGCGCACGTACCGGCTGACGATCGCCGTCGTCACCAACCATGGGAAGTCCACCCGGTGCCGTGTCCGGATCATCGCGCCGGACCGCTCATACCGCGCGCCGTCGACGCCGCAGATGGTCAGCGTCGGCGCCACCGAGGGCGCGAGCACGACGATCACCTGGGCGCCGTCGCAGGCCGGTGACAGCCCGATCGCGGCCTATCGCGTGCTGCGCGAGGGAGCCGTCTTCAAGCAGACGGCGGCGACCTCGGTGCCGGTGCCGCTGTCCTCGAACCGGACGGCGCGGTTCACCGTCACGGCGATCGATCGCCGCGGCGTGATGTCGGCGCCGTCGGACGCCGTCAGCGTGACGACGGGCCACACGCCGCCGCCGGTGCCGACAGGGCTGAGGGTCACCGAGACCACGGACTCGGCGGTCGCGCTGGCGTGGAACGCCTCGGTGCCGGCGCGGGGACGTCTCGCCGGCTACCGCGTGCTGCGTGACGGCAAGCCGCTGTTCCAGGTCTCGGGCCCGGCGGCCCGCGCGACGAACCTCTTCTCCGGCCGCGCGTATACGTTCAGCGTCCAGGCGATCGACACCCTCGGCGGGGCGTCCGCCGCGACGGCCCCTCTGAGCGTGCGCACGCGCGATCCCGACCCGACCGTCGGTCGTCTGCATGCCTTCCTGCTGGCGACGACCGATCAGAGCTTCCGCGACTTCCAGGATCACTATCGCCAGATCGCGACGCTCTACCCCACGTACTACGACTGCACCCCCGGCGCCGTGATGACCGGGCAGGACGACCCGCTCGTCACCGGCTGGGCGCAGGCGCGGCGCGTCGAGGTCATGCCGCGGTTCAACTGCCAGCGCACCGCCGTCCTGAACCGGATCGTCAACGACCCGGTACTGCGGGCCTCATGGATCGACCAGATCTGCCAGAAGGTCGCCGACAGCGGGGCGGACGGCGCGTCGATCGACTTCGAGGCGG
Organism: uncultured Actinomycetes bacterium; assembly: GCA_963805615.1. Classification (GTDB taxonomy): domain Bacteria; phylum Actinomycetota; class Thermoleophilia; order Solirubrobacterales; family Solirubrobacteraceae; genus F1-60-MAGs163. Next base: position 125,500 of record CAWDUW010000002.1, read on the forward strand.
GCCTCGCCACCGATCGAGGCGCCTACACCTCGTTCGTGAGCGACCTCGCTGCGCGCCTGCACGGCCAGGGACAGAAGATCACGATCGTCGCGTCGGCGAAGATCGCGGACGTCCCGAACCACCCGCGCTCGACGTTCTTCGACTACAAGGCGCTGTCGGCCGTCGCCGACCACGTCTTCGTGATGGCCTGGGGCATCAAGTGGGCCACGTCGGGACCGGGCGCACAGGACGACATCGCGTGGGTGACGAAGGTCGCCAACTACGTGAGGACGATGCCCGACCCGTCGCGGTTCATCATGGGCACGCAGCTGTACGCCATGGACTGGGCGAACGGTGGCGGGGCCGCGCACCCGGCCAACAGCTACGAGTACCAGGACGCGACCGCGATGGCGGCGAGCATGGGGGCGACGCCGCTGCTCGACGCGGCCACCGACGCGATGACGTTCAGCTACACCGGCGCCGACGGGGCGCCGCACGCGGTCTGGTACTCCGACGCGACGACCGTGCTGCACCGCCTCCAGGTCGCGAACGACCGCGGGATCGGCTTCGGCGTGTGGCGCCTGGGCCGCGAGGATCAGGCGCTGTGGAGCGACCCGCTGCTCGCGCCGGTGGCCTCGGGCCCGGCCCCGTAGATCGCGCGCCACCACACGCCCGAGAGCGTTTCGACGAGTGCATCCGCGTCCGCGAACCCGGGCTCGCCGTCCGACACCATGAGGTAGAGCGCGCGCTCGGTCATCCAGGTCAGCAGCGTCCCGAGGGCGTGGGCGTCCATGCCCGTCGGGCGCGACGCCGGCAGCCCGCTCGCGCTCGATCTGCTCGGCGGCCGCTGCGGTGAAGCGCGTGATCAGCCGCTTCCACTGCGCGTCGATCTCGGGCGCGCTCGCCGACGACTCGACGATCGCACGCAACACCGGCCCGTGCGCCCTCCAGCGCGACACGGCGCCGCGCATCGCCGTCCTGAGCGCGTCGAGCGGCGGCTCGCTGTCGGCGCGGTGCAGCCAGGTCTGCGTGACGGCGTAGACCTCGTCGATCGCGCGCTCGCTGACCGCTGACAGGAGCGCGTACTTCGAGGCGAAGTAGAAGTAGAAGCTCGCGCGCGAGACGCCCGCCTCGATCAGGATGTCGGCGACGCTCAGGGCGGCGACCGGGCGCGTCGCGAGCAGCCGCTCGGTCGCATCGCAGACCGCCTTCTCGATGTCCCCGTTCCTCGCCTGCGCGCCTTGCTCTCGCCGCATACGGCGACCGTAGCCGATCGCCGTACAACACATCTGGACACTTTGTCCATACATAGTGTATAGTGTCTCCTGAGACACAACGATCGGAGACCTCATGGGACCCGGGATCAATGACAAGAACAACCTCGACTGGTCACTCGTGCTGATGGGCATCACGATGGTCCTCTCGCTGGCGTTCCTGCTCTCACAACTCATGTGAGCTGCTGATCTGAGCAGGTAGGGTCGGCCGATGGCCGACCCTGACGAGACCGGGCGCGTCCTGCGCGAGTACGCGGACGCATGGCTCGCCGCCGACCTCGAGCGCATCCTCGGCGCCTACCACGAGGACTTCGTCCTGCACTACATGGGCGAGAGCCCGCTGTCGGGGACGCACACCGGCAGGGACGCGGCGTTCGCGGTGCTCGGCCAGGCGAGCCAGCGGTCCGCGCGCCGGCTGATCGCGATCGAGGACGTGCTCGTCGGCGACGCGCTCGGCGCGATCATCGCCGTGGAGGATCTCGGGGACCCGCCGCGGCGGGTGCGGCGCGTGCTGCTCTACCGGGTCCAGGACGGGCAGCTGCGCGAGTGCCGGCTCTACGACGAGGATCAGCGCTTCGTCGATGCGCTCTGGTCGTCGGCGTGACCTGGCTCCGCCGGCCTCACGTTCCCGGGTCCCGCGCCGTTTCACCAGCATGAGCACGCGCGCCGCCACCCTCACCACGCCGATCGGGGAACTGCTGCTCGTCAGCGACGGCGAGGCGCTGACCGCCGTGCAGTTCGACGACGGACGCCGCGGCCGCCCGACGCAGGACGGCGCCGATGACGCCGTGATCGAGGCGGCGTCCGCCCAGCTGCGGCGCGTACTTCGCAGGCGAGCGCACCGCGTTCGACCTCCCGCTGCGCGCGGCCGGCACGCCCTTCGAACGCGGCGTCTGGGACGAGCTGCAGCGGATCCCCTACGGCGAGACCACGAGCTACGGCGAGCTCGCCGCCCGCGTCGGTGAGCCGTCGGCCGCGCGCGCCGTCGGCCGCGCGAACGGGCGCAACCCGATCCCGATCATCGTCCCCTGCCACCGGGTGATCGGCGCCGACGGATCGCTCACCGGCTTCGGCGGCGGGCTGGAGTGCAAGCGCGCGCTGCTCGACCTCGAGAGTGGCGCGCTCTCGCTGCGCCTGGCGTGAATACTTTCGCCCCATGAGCGCACAGAACTGGCAGTACGAGATCGTCCACCACGGCACCGGGCTCGAGCAGGCCAACGCCCACATGCGGGAGTGGGCCTCGGCGGGATGGGAGCTGGTGTCCGGCAGCGTCCAGCCGTTCCGCGGCGGGACCATGATGTACGTGGGGTTCTGGAAGCGGCCGGTCTGAGCCGCCGCCGGGGGCTGTAGGTCGGGCCGCGCCCGCCCGATACCCCTCGTGTGCACGCAGACGTCGTCCACCCCAGTGAGCTCGGCGCCGAGCCGGCTGCCCGCTGGCGCGCCCTGCAGCAGCGCAGCCCGCTGCTGGGCAGCCCGTTCCTCGGGCCGTCGTTCGCCCGGGTGGTGGGGGCGGAGCGCCCCGACACTCGCGTCGCCGTCCTGAACGACGGGGCCGGGTACTTCGCGTTCCATCGCAGCCGGGGGCGGATCGGCTCGCCGCTGGGACGCACGCTCGCCGACTACCAGGGCGTCGTGGCGGAGCCCGATCTTGCGTGGACGCCGGAGCAGCTCACCCGCGCCTGCGGGCTGCGGTCCTACGCGTTCGACCACGCGCTCGTCGCGCAGGAGCCGTGGCGTCACGTCGCGCGCGGCGTCGAGCCCTCGCCCGTCGTCGACCTGGAGCGCTTCGACGCGGAGAAGGACATGCCGGGCGAGGCGGGCCGCAAGGCGCGGCGCCTCGAGCGCGAAGGCGAGCCGCGGTTCGCCTGGCACGAGCCGGACCCCGCGGCGCTCGCGACGCTCGTGCGCTGGAAGCGCGACCAGTACGCGCACACGGGGGTCTACGACATCTTCACTCACGCGTGGGTCCAGGCGGTCGTGCGCCGGCTTCACGCGGCGGTCCACGATGACCTGACAGGCGTGCTCGCCTGCCTCTACGACGGTGAGGACCTGATCGCCGCGCACCTGCTGCTGCAGGCGGGCCCGGTCCTGCACTCGTGGATGCCCTCGCACGATCCGGCGCGCGCGAAGCAGTCGCCCGGCCTCGTGCTCCTGCGGGCGATCCTGCTCGAGGCGCCGGGCAACGGCGCGACGCTGCTCGACTTCGGCAAGGGGACGGACGGCTACAAGGGCCGGTTCGCGAACGACACGATCGAGGTCGGCACGGGATCGGTCCAGAGCGCCGCCCCGTGGCGGGCCGCAGCCGCCGCCGCGCGCGCCTCCGTGCAGGCCGCGAACCGCACCCGCCTGCAGGGCCGCGTCTATCGCGCCGGGCGGCGCGCACAGGTCGGCTGACGGCTCCGCCGACCGGCGGTGTCCACCGTTTGTCCTCAGGCCTCGGGAAAACCCGCAGTCACGCCGAAAAAGCCTGCATGCACGCACGCTTCGGCGCGCTGGGGGCCGCGCTTGCGCTCCTGCTGTCCTGTGCGCCGTCCGCGACGGCGGCGGTTCTGCACGCCGTTCCGACGGGGGGCGCCACCTCCGGTGCGTGCACCGGCACGCCCTGCACGCTGACGCGCGCGTTCGCGGCCGCCGGCGACTCCGACGACATTCGTCTCGCGTCCGGCACCTACGACCTTCCGGCGACCCTCACGCTTGCGGCGCCGAGCGCGATCGTCGAGCCCGAGCCCGGGGCGACCCGGCCGGTCCTGCACGACTCGAACGCGACGAGTGCCACGGCGCTGCTGATCGACGCCGACGGCGTGACGCTGCGCGGACTGCGCGTCGAGGGCTCCTCGAGCGGCGCGACCGACGACCTCGTCGCCTTCGCGGGCACCCGCTACGGCGGGCAGGTCGAGAGCATGGAGGTCGTGCAGGCCGGCGCGGCCCCGGCGCTCAGCGGCATCGGGACGACGGTGCGCGACTCGGTCGTCGTCAACCAGAGCACGACCGGCGACGCCGGGCTCCTCACCGGCACGGTCATCGGCAGCACGTTCATCGCCGACGCCGGCAGCGCGGTCGCGCTGGAGATCAGCACCGCGCGGTTCGCCTCCAACGACCTGCTCATCATCCGCAACACGATCATGCGCGGCGGACTCGTCGGGCGGGCGCGACCTGCGGCTGACGGACAGCGATGGCTTCGGGCCGAAGTTCGTCGAGGCGGACGTGGACTTCTCGAGCTACCGCACCGGCTCGGTGCAGCAGCCGTTCGGCGGCGGACTCACGCAGGGCGCGAACAACCAGACGGCCTCGCCGCCGCTGCTCGTGACGCTGGCCGGGGGGCTCGACGTCCATCAGCAGCCGTCCTCGCCGACCGTGAACACCGGGTCGATCGCCGACGCCTCCACGAGTCCCGCGGATTGGGAAGGCGACCCGCGCCAGATCGGAGGGCTGCCCGACATCGGCGCCGACGAGCTGACGCTGGCGCCGCAGGTCGCGGCGAGCGCGGTGGGATCGATCACGCAGTCGGGCGCCACCGTTGCCGGCGACGTCACGCCGAACGGCGCGCGCGACCACGTACAAGGTCGAGTACGGCGCGACAGCCTCATACGGCTCGGTGACGTCATCCTCGGCCGCCGGAGCCGGCGCGGACCCCGTCTCCGTGAACGTGCCGATCACAGGCCTGAGCTCGTCGTCGACCTACCACGCCAGGCTCGTCGTGCAGAACGCGAACGGCACGGTGAACGGGCCGGACCTCGTGTTCACGACAGCCGCTCCGGCGGCGCCGCCGAGCGTCTCCGGGACGGCCGTGGGCTCGGTCACGCCCAGCGGCGCGACCGTGTCGGGGAGCGTGAACCCGAACAGCGTGGCGACGACCTACAAGGTCGAGTACGGGACGACGGCCGCGTACGGGTCGGTGACGACGCCGGTCTCCGCCGGCTCCGGTGCCGGCGCCGTGGCGGCGAGCGTGCCGCTGACCGGCCTCGTGTCATCGACCACGTACCACGCGCGCCTGGTCGCGCAGAGCACCGGCGGCACCACGAACGGGCCGGATCTCGTCTTCACGACGGGCGATCTGCCGCCGTCGGTGTCCGGCACCGCGTTCGGGTCGGTGACGCCGAGCAGCGCGACGATCTCCGGCGACGTGAACCCCAATCGCGCCGCGACCACCTACCGGGTCGAGTACGGGACCACGATCCTCTACGGATCGGTGACGTCCTGGACCCCGGCCGGTTCGGGCTCCTCCGCGTCCTCGGTCGGCGTCGGTCTGTCGGGCCTCACGTCGTCGACGACCTACCACGCCCGGCTTGTGGCGACGAGCGCGGGCGGGACGACGAACGGGCCCGATCTCGTGTTCACGACGGATGACCTTCCGCCGTCGGTGACCGGCACGTCGGTGGGATCGATCACGACCGGCGGCGCCACGGTGTCGGGCAGCGTGAACCCCAACCGCGTCGCGACGAGCTACAGCGTCGAGTACGGCACGACGGTCGCGTACGGGTCGCAGACCACGGCGGTCTCCGCGGGTTCCGGGTCGAGCGGGGTCGCGGCGAGCGTCCCGCTGACCGGGCTGACGTCGACCATGACGTATCACGCGCGGCTGGTGGCGGTGAGCGCGGGCGGGACGACGAACGGGCCGGACCTCGTCTTCACGACGGATGACCTTCCGCCGTCGGTGACCGGCACGTCGGTGGGGTCGATCACGGCCGGCGGCGCGACGGTCTCCGGGCAGCGTGAACCCGAACCGCGTCGCGACGAGCTACAGCGTCGAGTACGGCACGACGGTCGTCGTACGGGTCGGCGACGACGCCGGTCGTCCGCGGGTCTGGGGTCGAGCGCGGTCGCCGCGAGCGTGCCGCTCACCGGCCTGACGTCGTCGACGACGTATCACGCGCGGCTGGTGGCGGTGAGCGCGGGCGGGACGACGAACGGGCCGGATCTCGTCTTCACGACGGCTGACTTCCGCCGTCGGTCTCGGGCACCTCGGTGGGCTCGATCACGACCGGCGGCGCGACCGTCTCCGGGAACGTGAACCCCAACCGCGTGGCGACGACCTACACGGTCGAGTACGGGACGACGGTCGCGTATGGGTCGCAGACGACGTCGGTGTCCGCGGGTTCCGGGTCGAGCGCGGTCGCCGCGAGCGTCCCGCTCACGGGCCTGACGTCGTCCACGACGTACCACGCGCGGCTGGTGGCGGTGAGCGCGGGCGGGACGACGAACGGGCCGGATCTCGTCTTCACGACCGCAGATCTCCCGCCCTCCGTCGCGAACACCTCCGCGGGCTCGGTCACCACGGGCGGCGCCACCGTGTCCGGCGACGTGAACCCCAACCGCGTCGCGACGACCTACACGGTCGAATACGGAACGACGATCCTCTACGGGTCGCAGACCGCCCCCGTGTCCGCCGGCGCCGGCTCCGCTGCGGTCGCGGCGAGCATCCCGCTCACCGGCCTGACCTCGTCGACGACCTATCACGCGCGGCTGGTGGCGGTGAGCGCGGGCGGCACGACGTACGGCCCCGACCTGATCTTCACGACGGGTGACATTCCGCCGTCGGTCTCGGGCACGTCGGTGGGATCGATCACGACCGGCGGCGCGACCGTCTCCGGGAGCGTGAACCCGAACAGGGTCGCGACGAGCTACAGCGTCGAGTACGGCACGACGGTCGTCGTACGGGTCGGCGACGACGCCCGTCTCCGCAGGCCTGGGGTCGAGCGCGGTCGCCGCGAGCGTGCCGCTCACGGGCCTGACGTCGTCGACGACGTACCACGCGCGGCTGGTGGCGGTGAGCGCGGGCGGGACGACGAACGGGCCGGATCTCGTGTTCACGACGGCTGATCTGCCGCCGTCGGTGTCCGGCACGTCGGTGGGCTCGATCACGGCGGGCGGCGCCACCGTGTCCGGCGACGTGAACCCCAACCGCGTCGCGACGACCTACAGGGTCGAGTACGGCACGACGATCGCGTATGGGTCGCAGACGACGGCGGTGTCCGCGGGCTCCGGGTCGAGCGGGGTCGCCGCGAGCGTTCCGCTGACCGGCCTGACGTCGTCCACGACGTACCACGCGCGGCTGGTGGCGGTGAGCGCGGGCGGCACCACGTACGGCCCCGACCTGATCTTCACGACGGGGGACATTCCGCCGTCGGTCTCCGGCACGTCGGCCGGCTCGATCACGACCGGCGGCGCGACCGTCTCCGGGAGCGTGAACCCCAACCGCGTCGCCACGACCTACAGGGTCGAGTACGGGACGACGGTCGTCGTACGGGTCGCAGACGACGCCGGTGTCCGCGGGCTCCGGGTCGAGCGCGGTCGCCGCGAGCGTCCCGCTCACCGGCCTGACGTCGACCACGACGTACCACGCGCGCCTGGTCGCGACGAGCGCCGGCGGGACCACGACCGGCCCGGACCTCGTCTTCACACACGGCCGACGTCGCGCCCTCCGTCAGCGGGACCTCGGTCGGGTCCGTGACCACGACGGGCGCCACGGTCTCCGGCAGCGTGAACCCCAACCGCGTCGCGACGACCTACAAGGTCGAGTACGGCCCGACCGTCGCGTACGGCGGGGTCACCTCCGCGACGTCCGCCGGCTCCGGCGGGAGCGCGGTGGCGGTGAGCGTTCCACTGACGGGTCTGTCGCTGTCGTCGACCTACCACGCGCGCCTGGTCGCGGTGAGCGCGGGCGGGACGACGAACGGGCCGGATCTCGTCTTCACGACCGGCACGCCGGCGCCGTCGGTGTCGGGCGACGTCGGCCGGGTCGGTCACGACCACGGGCGCGACGGTGTCGGGCAGCGTCACGCCGAACGGGGTCGCGACGACGTACAGGGTCGAGTACGGCACGACGGTCTCGTACGGGTCGCAGACGACGCCGGTGTCCGCGGGTTCCGGTTCGAGCGCGGTCGCGGCGAGCGTTCCGCTGACCGGCCTGACGTCGTCGACGACCTACCACGCGCGCCTGGTCGCGACGAGCGCCGGCGGGACGACGAACGGGCCGGACCTCATCTTCACGACGGGCGACCTTCCGCCGTCGGTCTCCGGCACGTCGGCCGGCTCGATCACGACGGGCGGTGCGACGGTCTCCGGGAGCGTGAACCCGAACAGGGTCGCGACGACGTACAGGGTCGAGTACGGGACGACGATCGCGTATGGGTCGAGACGACGCCGGTGTCCGCGGGCTCCGGTTCGAGCGGCGGTCGCCGCGAGCGTTCCGCTGACCGGCCTGACCTCGTCGACGAGCTACCACGCGCGCCTGGTCGCGACGAGCGCGGGCGGGACGACGAACGGCCCGGACCTCGACGTTCACGACGGGCGACCTGCCGCCCTCGGTGTCGAGCACGGCCTTCGGGTCGGTCACGACGACGGCGGCGGCGATCTCCGGTGACGTCGAGCCCGAACCGCGCTGGCGACCACGTACCGCGTCGAGTACGGCACGACCGTCGCCTACGGGTCGCTCGACCGCGCCGGTGTCCGCGGGCTCCGGCGGAGCGGCCGTCACGGTGAGCGTCCCGCTGAGCGGCCTCACGCCGTCAACCGGCTACCACGCGCGCCTGATCGCGACGAGCTCCGGCGGGACGACGAACGGCCCCGACCTCATCTTCACGACGGACGCCGAGCCGCCGCCGCCACCTGGCATCGAGGGCAGCGCGGTCGGCTCGATCACCGAGACGGGCGCCGCCGCGTCGGCTGCCGTGACGCCGAACGGCTCCGCCACGACCTATCGCGTCGAGTACGGGCCGACCACGGCGTACGGGTCCGCGACACCCTGGGCGTCCGCCGGTTCAGGCTCTGCGGCAGTCGCCGTCAGCGTGCCGGTGACAGGCCTGGCCGCGGCGACCGACTACCACGCGCGCGTGGTCGCGCAGAGTGCCGGCGGCACGACGAACGGGCCCGACCTCAGCTTCACCACGGCCACGCAGGTGACGACCCCGCCCGCGGGCGGCAGCGGCGGCGGCAGCGGCCCTCCCCCGGCGACGCCCGAGGTCGGCATCGTGACTCCGGCGGGCACGCCCGAGGGGCCACCGGCCGCCGGACCCGTCGATCGGATCCCGCCGCGACTGGCCGCGACGCTGCGCCACCACGCGATCCGCCGTGGGGCGCGCGCCACCGTGCGCGTGCTCGTATCCGAGGACGCGACCGTCATCCTGCGCGTGCTCGGGCGCAAGGCGAAGCTGATGCTCGCGACGCGCGCGGTGAAGGTTCCGGCCGGCAGGCGCGTGTCGCTGAAGCTCTCGACGCGCGTCCGGCACCGCAAACTGCGTCGCGGCCTCTACCGCGTGGCGGTCGTCGCCCGGGATGCCGCGGGGAACACGGCGACCCGCACCGTGCGCCTGCGCCTGCGCTGAGCACCCGGGCGACCGACTACGGTGCGCACGTGCGCATCGCGTCGCGGATCTCCGGACAGGTTCTGCTGCTGACCGCCGCGGCCGCGCTGCTCGGCGGGTGCGGCGGGGGGAACGACACGCCGGCGACGACGAAGGCCGCGCCGTCCCCGGAGGCCCAGGTGCTCGGCACGTGGAAGATCGCCGCCGGCGACGCCGCGCAGGGGAACGGCACGGCGTTCTGCGCGAAGGTCGCGCCCGCGGGCAAGGCGAAGCTGACGGCGCAGACGAGCCTGTCGTGCGAGGACAGCGTCCGGCTCCTCGCCTCCCAGCTGACTCCGGCCGACCGGGCCGCCGTCACGGGCGCGAAGGTCACGAGCGTCACCGTCACCGGGAACACCGCGGTGGTCCGCTACGAGACCAACCCCAGGCTCGCGCGCTACGGCTTCACCGGGCGCACGGCGCTCACGAAGTCCGGCGACCGCTGGCTGCTGCTGGGGATCTGACCGGGGAGGACCGTGGCGGGAACGATGGGGGAGCGGGTGTTCCGGGATCGTCCCGAGGCGGGCGCGGCGCTCGCCGAGCTGCTGCAGCCTCTGGCGCCTCTGCGGCCGATCGTGCTCGCGCTCCCGCGCGGGGGCGTCCCCGTGGGCTACGAGATCGCGCGTGCGCTCGCCGCGCCGCTCGACGTCCTGCTCGTGCGCAAGGTGGGCGCGCCGGGCAATCCCGAGCTTGGAATCGGCGCGGTGGCCGAGGGCGGCGTACGCGTGCTCGACCCGATGTCGATCGAGCTGCTCCAGGTCGGGGCCGGCGAGCTCGAACGGGCCGTGCGTCTCGCGGACGCCGAGCTGGCGGAGCGCAGCGAGCGTCTTCGCCACGGCGCGCCGCCGGCGGAGGTTCGCGGACGCACGGTGATCGTCGTCGACGACGGGCTCGCGACGGGCGGCACCGCGGCCGCCGCGGTCGAGTCCCTGCGCCGGCGTGACGCGGCCCGCGTGGTCGTCGCCGTTCCGGTCGCCGCGCATGAGAGCGCAGATCAGCTGCGGCAGGTGGCTGATCAGGTGATCTGCGTCGAGGAGCCGGCACACCTCGGCGCGATCGGCGCCTGGTACGCCGACTTCAGGCAGACCTCGGACGCCGAGGTCGTGGAGCTGCTGAACAGGTCGTGAGCCTTCCTATGACGAGCGTCATAGTGTACGGTCGGCCGCATGGCCGACATCACCGCTGAGCCCGTCGCCGACTGGCAGCAGACGGCGTGCATCCTGTGCAGCCTCAACTGCGGGATCGAGGTCCGGCTCGAGGACCGGCGGATCGCGAGCATCCGCGGTGATCGCCTCAACCCGCGCTCGCACGGCTACGCGTGCGAGAAGGCCCAGCGCCTCGACCACTACCAGAACGGTCGCGACCGGCTGACGGGTCCGCTGCGCCGCGCCGCCGACGGCACGCTGGAGCCGGTCGACTGGGACACCGCGATCCGTGAGATCGCGCAGCGCCTGGGCGCCATTCGCGACGAGCACGGCGGCGCGTCGATCTTCTACTACGGCGGCGGCGGCCAGGGGAACCACCTCGGCGGCGCACACGGATCCGCCACCCGCGCGGCGTTCGGCGTGCGCTACATGTCGAACGCGCTCGCGCAGGAGAAGACCGGCGAGTTCTGGGTCGACGGGCAGCTGTTCGGCCGCTCCCGCTGTCACACGACGCCCGACTTCGACCGTGCCGAGGTCGCCGTCTTCATCGGCAAGAACCCCTGGGAGTCCCACGGGTTCCCGCGCTCCCGCGTCGTCCTCAAGGAGATCGCCAAGGACCCCGGCCGCGCGCTGATCGTGATGGATCCGCGCCGGACCAAGACCGCGCAGCTCGCCGACTTCCATCTGCAGGTGCGCCCCGGCACCGACGCGTTCTGCCTCGCCGCGCTGCTCGCGACACTCGTGCAGGAGGACCTGCTCGACGACGACTTCCTCGCCCGGCACGCCACCGGCGGAGAGCGCCTCTTCGCCGAGCTGCGCGACCTTCCGATCCAGGAGTACGCCCGGCGCAGCGGCGTCGGCGAGGAGCTCGTCCGGGGCGCGGCGCGCAGGATCGCCGAGGCGGGCAGCGTGGCGATCCTCGAGGACCTCGGCATCCAGCAGGCGCCGCACTCCACGCTCAACTCCTACCTCGAGAAGCTGCTCTTCCTCCTGACCGGCAACTTCGGCCGCGAGGGCGCGATGAACATCCACACCGGCATCGCCGGTCTCGGTGGCGACTTTCGCAAGGACCGCGAGACGCCGGTCACCGGCGGGCGGATCATCACAGGGCTGACCCCGGCGAACTCGATCGCGGACGAGATCCTCACCGACGACCCGGGTCGCCTGCGCGCGATGATCGTCGAGAGCTCGAACCCGGCGCACTCGATCGCCGACTCGCCGCGCATGCGCGAGGCGCTCGAGCAGCTGGACGTGCTCGTCGTGATGGATGTCGCGCTGACCGAGACCGCGCGCCTGGCCGACTACGTCCTTCCGTCGCCATCGCAGTACGAGAAGTGGGAGGCGAGCTTCTTCTGCCTCGAGTTCCCGCGCAATGCGTTCCAGCTGCGACGGCCCATCCTGGATCCGCCGGCCGGTACCGACCTGCTGCCCGAGCCGGAGATCCACCGCCGGCTCGTGCACGCCGCCGGCGCGCTCGACGGCGTCGACCTTCAAGGCCTGCGGGTGACCGCCGAACGCTCCCGTGAGGAGTTCGCGGGCATGCTGTTCGGCCTCGTCGGCGAGCGGCCGGAGCTGCGGCCGCTGCTTCCGGTGATCCTCTACGAGACGCTCGGGCCGACATTGCCGGACGGGGCGGCCGCGGCGGCGACCCTCTGGCTCAACGCGCACGGCCTCGCGCAGATGATCCCGGACTCGGTGCGGCGCGCCGGGATCGACGGCGAGGGCATCGCGCTCGGCGAGGCGCTCTTCGAGCGCATCCTGTCCTCTCGCTCGGGGCTCGTCTTCACCGTGGACGACTACCCCGAGACCTTCGCGCGGCTCGCCTATCCCGACAAGCTGATCAAGCTGACGATCCCCGAGCTCCTCGACGAGCTCGCCGGGCTCGCGGACGAGCTCGACGAGCAGGTGGACCCGGACTTCCCGCTCGTGTTGTCGGCGGGTGAGCGGAGGTCGGGGACCGCGAACACGATCTTCCGCGATCCCGCGTGGCGCAAGCAGGACCCGGATGGCGCGCTGCGCGTTCATCCCGACGACGCGGGCCGGCTCGGCCTGAGCGACGGGGGCCGCGCGCGGCTGACCACCCGCCGCGGCAGCGCCGAGGTGACCGTCGAGGTGAACGAGGGCCTTCAGCCGGGGTACGTCTCATTGCCGAACGGGCTCGGGCTCTCCTACCCCGCGGCCGACGGGGCGAGCGTCGTGTCCGGCGTCGCGCCGAACGACCTGACCTCGACGGGCGACCGCGACTGGCTCGCGGGCACGCCGCACCACAAGCACGTCCCAGCGCGGCTGGAGGCGGCGTAGCGGTCAGCGCCGACGGGCCGGCGCGCGGATCTCGAAGCCCGCCCGCGCCGCCGCGGACGCGTTTCCGGCGCTGTCGCGCGCGACCGCCACGAGCCGATAGCGGCCGACGCCGAGCGACCGCGCGAGCCGGCCGGAGAAGCCGAGCGTGCTCGCGCCGGCGGGCAGCGCGAGCGTGACGCTCCCGCCCGCCGGTGCCGTGCGCTGACAGCCTGCTCGCGCGCGGTTCCTGCGCGTCGTGGCGACGCACTTCCCGCCGACACGTCGCCCGATCCGCAGCCGCTGCGCGGTGAAGGTCACGCGTCCCGCCTCGCTCAGCCTGAGCGACACCTTCGCCGCGGGCTTCGTCGCCGCGATGCGTGCGAGCCGGCCGGCGCCGCGACGAAAGCGCGAGGGCCTGATGCGCAGGCCGCTGATGGCCGGGGACGTCGTGTCGGCGGGGGTCGTCGCCGATCCGGGCGCCGCCGTCACCGGCGGCGTGACCGGCGGCGTGACCGGCGGCGTCACCGGCGGGACAGCGGGAGGCTCCACGCCGGTCACGCGCGCCACCTGCTTGCTCTGCTCCAGGGAGACCCAGATGGTGTCGCCCGGGCCCGTCGTGAGCTCGCGGGGGTCGTTCTTCGGCAGCCCGCCGAGCGTCGTCACGGCCCCGCCGGTGCTGACGCGGGCGAGGTCGCCCGCACCGAACTCCGCGACCCAGAACGCGCCGTCCTGACCGAACGTCACGCCGAAGGGGTCGCTGCCCGTCGGCCGGTCGGTCGGCTGCGGCAGCCCGCCGGGCAGGATCCGGCCGACGGTCTGCGGGTCGGTGCCCGGGTTGCCGTACAGCACCTGTCCGCTCGGACTGCCGCCGACATCCTGCGGGAGTCCCCCGACGCTGTGCGGCGTCTGCGACACCGGCCGTCGTCAGGCTGACGATCGAGCCGCCGAAGTCCACGACCCACAGCAGGGCGCCGGCGCGGGTGATGCCGCGGGCACTCGGGGACGCGGTGCTCGTCAGCGTGAACAGCGTCGGGTTGGCCGGATCCGACGGCTTGATCCTCAGGACCTTGTCGGCGCTTCCGGTCCAGAGGTTGCCGTCCGGTCCGGTGACGATCCCCTGCGGGGTGATGACGTCGTTGACGGTGAATGACTGGAGCGCCGCCGGGTTGCTGGGCGGCACCTTCACGATCGCGTTCGCGGCGGTCAGCCAGAGGTTGCCGTCCGGGCCGCTCGTGATGCCCTTCGCGCCCGTGACGCCCGTGAGCGGGAACTCCTGCTTGGCCCCGTCGGGAGAGAACCGGGCGAGGGTGTCGCCGCCGACGACGACCCAGACGTTGCCGTCAGATCCCTCGGCGAGCTTGTAGGGCGTGCCGCTGACGGTGTAGATGCCGTTGACCGCCGGGGCGGCCTGCGCGATCGAGGCCGGCGCGGCGCCCGCGAGCGCGAGGACGGCGAGCAGGGGGGCGAGCCGGGCCATCGCGATCAGGCGGTCGTCCCGAGATTCCCGGCGTCGATCCGTGCGGCCATGTCCTTGGACTCGGCGCGGTAGACCGTGCCGTCCTCGAACTCGATGGCGGGCAGGAGCTCCTGCCCGCTGTGTTCCTTGAGCCAGGCGCGGCGGCTCTTGGGGAAGTAGGGCTCCTTGACGACCTCGAACTCGATCCCCTGCTCGCTGAGCGCTCGCTGCACGCGCCAGCACGCGTCCATGTCGGTGTGCAGGAAGGTGAACGGACAGCGGTGCAGCTTGACGGCCATGGTGGGTTCCTCGTCGATCGGGGGCGGCTCCCGCGAGCCTACCCGCCTGCGGTCGCCTCGGCGGTCGTCGGCTGCTCCTCGCCGTCGCGCCGGTCAAGCTTCTCCACGACCGCCCGCGTCGCGGCGTCGCGCTCCTGCATGCGGTCAAGCAGTGGGGCGAGGATGCCACGGAGCACTGACAGCGGAATCCAGCGGTGGGGGACGATGATGCGCGGCTTGCGCTGGGCGATCCCGCGCGCGACGGCCTCACCGGCCTGCTTCGGCGTCAGACGCTTGTGCAACAGCTTGGGAAGCGTCGCCATCATCTCCCCGGCGAGCGGGTCGTGGTCGATGCCCTGGTGCACCATCTCGGTGTCGATGAAGCCGAAGTAGGCGACGCTCGCGCTGGCGCCGTGCGGGACCAGCTCGACGCGCAGCGCCCGTCCGAGCTGCTCGACGGCCGCCTTGCTCATCGCGTAGGGGATCACCCCGACGCCGTTCGTGAACGCGTAGATCGACGCGACGACCACGATGTGCCCGCGGCGACGGACGATCTCCGGCAGCGCGACCTCGACGGTGCGCACGACGCCCATCGTGTCCACGTCGATCACGCGGTCGAAACTCTCGCTCGACATCGCCCGCAGCGTCGACGCACGGTTGGCGATGCCGGCGTTGGCCATCACGATGTCGAGCCCGCCGAACTGCTCGACCGTCGTGGCCACGGCGCGCTGCATCGCTCCGCGGTCGGTGACGTCGGCCGCGAGCCCGATCGCCTGGGACTCGTCGCCGAGCTCGGAGGCCGCGGCCGCGGGCCGCCTCGAGGTTCAGGTCGACGATGACCACCCGGGCGCCGCGTGCTCGCAGAGCGCGTGCCGTCCCGAGCCCGATGCCGCGCGCGCCGCCGGTGATGAGCGCAACCTTGCCGTTGATCTCGTAGCTGGCCATGGAGGGACTCTC
The DNA here is from genome assembly GCA_963805615.1 of uncultured Actinomycetes bacterium. Taxonomy (GTDB): domain Bacteria; phylum Actinomycetota; class Thermoleophilia; order Solirubrobacterales; family Solirubrobacteraceae; genus F1-60-MAGs163. Next base: position 141,211 of record CAWDUW010000002.1, read on the forward strand.
CCACGAACGCGGGTAGGGTCGCGTTGATGGCCGACGGCGAGTCCCGTATCGATCTGCGCTCGGACACCGTGACGCGTCCCTCCGAGCGCGATGCGCGAGGCGATGGCGCGGGCGCCGGTCGGGGACGACCAGTTCGGCGAGGATCCCGAGCGTCAACGCGCTCCAGGAGCGCGTCGCGGGCCTGCTCGGCAAGGAGGCCGCGCTGCTGACGCCGAGCGGTCACATGGCCAACCAGCTCGCGCTGAAGCTGTTCACGCAGCCGGGCGACGAGGTGATCGTCGGGCGCGAGACGCATGCCGTCTGGCACGAGACCGGTGCCGGCGCCGCCAACGCCGGGGTGCAATTCAGTGAAATCGGTGACGACGGCCTGTTCACCGCCGCCGAGTTCATCTCAGCTGTGAAGCCTCGTGGTCACCTGATCTTCCCTCCGACGACCCTCGTCGAGGTCGAGAACACGCAGAACCGCGCCGGTGGCGTGGTGTGGGACCCGGCGGCGCTGGCGGAGATCGCGGCCGCGGCGCGCGAGCGCGGGATCGCCTCCTATCTCGACGGGGCGCGGCTGCTGAACGCGGCGGTCGCGCGCGGGGACGAGCCGGCGGCGCTCGCCGCTCCCTTCGATCTCGTCACGATCGCGCTGTCGAAGGGTCTCGGCGCGCCCGCCGGATCGGTGCTCGCGGGCAGCGCTGAGGACGTCTCAGCGCTGGTGCGCTTCCGCCGCATGCTCGGTGGCGCGATGCGGCAGTCCGGGATTCTCGCCGCCGCGGGAAGCTACGCGCTCGAGCACAACGTCGGCCGGCTCGCCGAGGATCACGCGAACGCCCGCATCATCGGCGAGCGCCTCGCGGCCTCGCCGCACGTCCGCATCGACCTGGACCGGCTCGAGACGAACATCGTCGTCTTCCACCTCGAGCACGGGGCTCCGGACGCTGCCGAGGTGGTGCGGCGGGCGGGCCGGCAGGGGGTGCTCGTGCTCGCGTTCGCCGAGCGCACCGTTCGCGCGGTGACGCATCTCGACGTCGACGCCGAGGGCTGCGCGCGGGGCGCGGAGGTGCTCGCACAGGCTGTGGAGGCCGCGGGCCCTGAGGCTTAGGCAGGGGAAACGTCGGCCTGCTGAGATCTCCCCTGTGCTGCGCTCATCCCGCACCGCGCTGGTCGCCACCCTGCTGTGCGCGGCCGGGCTCCTCGCCACCGTCCTCGCGGTGCGCTTCCTGGCGCCGGTCCAGGCCCGCGACGTGCTGGCGTTCGACAGCTTCCGCCGGCTCGACGGGCCGGCCTCGTCCGGCCCGCTGCGGCTGATCGCCTCGGTGGGCGACCCGCTGCTGTACGTCGTCCTGGGCCTCGCGGCCGCCGCCGTCGCCTATGCGCGCGGTCGCCACCGGATCGCCATGGCGATCCCGGTCCTGCTGCTCGCCACGGGGGCGACGACGCAGGTGCTGAAGGTCGTGCTCGATGAAGGCACGCTGAAGCCGGGCAGCTTCCCGAGCGGGCACGCCACTGCGGCGCTGACCCTCGCACTCTGCGCGACGCTCGCCGCTCCGGCGCGGCTGCGGCCGACGGTGATCGCCGTCGGCGCCGGGCTCGCCGCAGCGGTCTCGTACGCGATCGTCTCGCTCGGCTGGCATTCGCCGTCGGACATCCTCGGCGGCTTCCTGGTGGCGGCGACGCTGACGGGCGCGGCGGGGGTCGTGCTGCTGCGCGGGGAGGAGCGCCGAGGCGAGACGCCGCCGCCGCGCTCGGTGACCGTCCGCGGCGATCTCCGGGTTCCCGCGATCGCGGGTGTCGCGGGCATCGGCGCCGCCGCCGTGCTGACGGCGCTCCGCGGCTCCGGGCTCGCGGCGAGTGTTCAGGCGCACACGACGGCCACAGCCGCCGCGGCGGTCATCGCCGCGCTCGCGGCGACGCTGCTCGTCGTCTTCGCGCGGATCGCGCGCTGACGCTCAGCGGGGCTCGGGCTCGTCGTCCACCCGCCCGGGGGCGAAGCGCTGCACGAGCGCGCCGAGGGCGACGAACATTCCGATGACGGCGAGAATTGGTGCCATGCATCGAGGGTGGCAGTGAAACACCATTTCTGTGTGAAGAGCGTCACAGTCGCACCATGTCCTTCACGTTGAGGCGCTCGCGCCCGATGTCCGGCGCTGAACCGCAGCACGGAACCGGGGGCCGTGCCGGGCGGCTGCAGGTACCGTCGGGGCGGTCATGCGTGCGCGTCTCCTTCGCCGTCTCGCTCCGGCGCTCGTCGCGGCGCTCGCGGCGGCCGCGTGCGCGAGCTCGGCACAGGCCCACCGGCTCGACGGCATCCCGTGGCCCGGGCGCCCGGCGAAGATCACCTACTGGAACGGCACGGGCTACGCGTCGCAGGTGAAGCAGGCCGTGCGCGCGTGGAACCGCAGCGGGGCGCGCGTGCGCTTCGTCTCAGCGCCCAGGCGCCGTGCGGTGCTGCGGATCGTCTACGACCCGCGGCCCGGCTCCGGGGCCTCCGGCATCGCACACGGCTCCGCCTCCGTCGGCTACCAGCCACGCAACCGGATCGCACTCGGCCACGGTGCTCGCGGAGTCGCAGTCGTCGGCATGGTCGCCCACGAGCTCGGGCACGTGCTCGGCCTGGTTCACGATGATCGCCGCTGCGCGACGATGAACTCGGTCCCATGGTCGCGCTGCGCGCTGCCGCCGAGCTGCTCGATCCTCCAGCCGGACGACGTGCGTGGCGCGATCGCCCGCTACGGCGGCCGGGCGCGGCGGGCGGCCCCCGAGCTGTGCCCGCCCGCGCCCGCCGGGCTCACGGTGGAGCGTGCCGCGGACTCGGGCCGGATCCTGGCCGCGATCACGGTGTCGACCGCGGCGGGGGTCGTCGGGGCGATCGAGCAGGACGCCGTCGGCCGCTGTCCCGAGTCGTCCGGCGGCATCATTCGCGGGCAGCTCGCCGCGCCGGGCGCGTCGTTCGTGCTGGACGTCACGCCGTCCGGCCCGTTCGTCGGCCTCGGCGGCGGGACGCTCTGCGTCCGCGCGTGGAGCTTCGACGACACGGGGCGGGTCAGCGCGGCGGCGCTGACCCGGCAGATCGCGCTCCCGCCACCCGCGCCCGGGTAGGGGCGGCTGCGAGCCGCGGGGCCACGCGCGCTGCGGCCTCAGCCGTCGAACAGCATGCGCGAGTCAGGCCCCTGACGCTCCTCGGCGAGCGCGGTGATGCCGTCGACGACTCGCCGCAGCTCGCCGACGTACGGCGCCGCCTCGGGCCCCATGCGGTGCTGCTCACGCTCGAACGCGAGCGCCAGCTCGCGGTAGGAGATGCGCGTCGCGATCCCCTGGCCCTGGCGGAACCGCGCCCAGAGCGCGTCGCCGTGGGTGCGGTAGTCGAGCAGGATCGAGCGTGCGTTGTGCAGCTTGTCGGCGAGGCTGACGCGGAGCGCCGCCGGGGACTTCTGCGGGAACCCGTCGATGTACCCGCGCTTGCGCTCGTACCACTCGCGCCCGCCGCCCTTCGGCGTGTCCTGCTCCACGGTGTCGCTGTTGGCGAGCACGATCGCTGCGACGTGGTCCCCGAACAGCTGCTCGATCTCGGCGAGCGCCGGCGGCCCGCCGCCGTCCTCGACGACGTCGTGGAGGAGACCGGCGATCGCCTCGTCCTCGTCGCCGTGCATCTCGAGCACGAGCGAGGCGACCGCGAGCAGGTGCGCGGTGTAGGGGACCGGGGTGCCCTTGCGCAGCTGGCGGGCGTGATGACGGATCGCGTACTGCAGCGCCGCGTCGAAGCGGCCGGTGAGCAGCGGCGTATCGGTGAACGACTCGGTCACGGCGACACGGAGCATCGCAGTGCAGCCGCGCGTGGACGGCGCGAGCCGCGCGTGACAGGATCGGCACGCGCGCGCCATGGGGCTGATCGACCTGCACTGCCACCTGCTCCCGGGCGTCGATGACGGCCCGCTGGACCTGCAGGACAGCATCGCGATGGCGCGCCATGCCGTGACCGAGGGCATTGAGGCGATCTGCGCCACGCCCCACATCCGGCATGACCACGACGTGCGGATCGGCGAGATCGCCGGCCGCGTGGCGACCCTGGAGGAGGAGCTGGAGCGCCGCGAGATCCCGGTGCGTGTGCTCACCGGCGGCGAGGTGGCGGAGACGGCGGTCGCCGCTCTCACGGACGCGGAGCTCAGCGCGGTGGCCCTCGGAGGCGGGCGCTGGATCCTGCTCGAGCCGCGTCCCGGGCCGCTCTCGGACACCCTTGACGCGGCGGTGGCGCGGCTTGTCGGCCGCGGGTTCCACGCGCTGATCGCGCACCCCGAACGGCACCTGGGCGAGGACCTCTTCGAGCGCCTGTCGCGCCTGGTCGCCGGCGGCTCGCTGGTGCAGGCGACAGCCGCGTTCTTCGAGCGGCCGCCGACCGCCGACGGGATGCTGGCGCTCGCCCGCCGCGGGCTCGTGCACGTTCTCGGCAGCGACGCGCATTCCTCGCGCGGCGGTCGCGCGGTCGCACTACGGGGGGCACTCGACGTCCTGGCGGGGGTCGAGCACGTCGCCCCGCACCTCGAGTGGATAGCGCGCACCGCGCCCGCGGCGATCGTCGCCGGGGAGGTCCCGCTCGCTCCCTACTCCGCCGGGTAGGGCTCGATCCGCACCTGGCCCGCGAGCTCCTCGACGGTCGAGCGCTCACCGGTCCCCAGGCCGGCGTGCAGGAAGTTCGCCGCGCCCGCGCCGGTCCCCATGACGATCGCCTGCTCGAGCGAACGCCCGGCCGCGAGCTGCGCGGCGATCGCGCCCATCATGGTGTCGCCGCAGCCCTCGCGCATCCCGCGCTCCAGCCGCGGCGGCACCACCAGGCGCGGAGGCGCGTCGCCGTTCAGCCACAGCGCCGGGTCGCCGCCGCGGGTGACGAGGACCGAGCGCGCCCCGGCGTCGCGCAGCCGCCGCGCGGCCGCGAGCAGCAGCCCTGGCGGGTCGACGGGCCCGCACACGAACTCCGCAAGCTCCCAGTCGTTGAGCTTGAGGAGGTCGGGCTCGGCGGAGAGCACCGCGTCGAGCCGCGGGGACGACAGGTCGGCGATCACCGAGCAGCCGCCCCCGCGCACGTCGGCGGCCAGGGCGCCGTAGACCTCGACGGGCAGGAGGTCGCCGGGAAGCGCGTTGCAGATCACAAGCACGTCGGAGTCGAGCGCGGCGGCGACGGTGCCGGCGACGAGCTCGTCGAGCTCGTGACGGGACGGCGCCGGGGCGTTCGTCTGGGCGACCAGTCGTCGCGAACCGCCGCGCCGGTCGATGACGTAGCACCCGCTCGCTCCCGCGGTGGGCACGGCGCGCAGGCTGATCGGCGACTGCTCCAGCAGCCCGGTGAGCACGGCGCCGGGCTCGCCGCCGACGAGGCTGCAGAGCACCGGCTCGGCGCCCAGCTCGGCCGCCATCCGGCTGACCCACACGCCCTGCCCGCCGGCATGGACGTGGACGTCGTCCTCGTCGCCGCGTGCCTCGATCGTGATCGAGAGGAGCGGGTTCGGGCCGAAGACGGCGACGCGCGGCATCGCAGCGCAGGCTAGCCGCGGGGGAACCACGGTTGACGGGCGCGCCGGCGGGTAGGACTGTGGGCGTGACCGTGCGAGACGACGCCCCCCGTGCACCGACCGCCGCAGACCAGCCCCAGAACCTCGGGGCCCTCTTCCTCGAGGCCACGGCGCGCCATCGCGGCCCGGCCCTGACGCTCGCCGGGTCCGGCGAGAGCGTCTCGTACCGGGAGCTCGGACGAGCGCTGCGTGAGATCGCCGGCGGCCTGATCGCGCTGGGCATCGAGCCGGGGGACCGCGTTTCGATCATCGGTGACACGCGCCCCGAGTGGACGCTCGCCGACCTCGGGGCACTGTGCGCGGGGGCCGTCGTCGTCCCGATCTACCAGACGAACGCCCCCGGGGAATGCGAGTACGTCCTGAGGCACGCGGGCTCGCGGGTGATTCTCTGCGAGGACGCGGAACAGGTGGCGAAGATCGCTGCCGTACGCGCGAACTGCCCGGCGCTCGAGCACGTGGTCGTGCTCTGCGGCGAGGCCGACGGAGCGATGACGCTCCGACAGCTCCGCGAGCGCGGCGCAGCGCCCGCGCCCGGGCTCGTCGAGGCGCGGGCGGCACTCGCCGGCCCGTCGGACGTCGCGACGCTCGTCTACACCTCCGGCACGACCGGCCCGCCGAAGGGCTGCATGCTCACGCACGGAAACATGCTGGCGACGATGCGGATGTCGGAGCAGCGGCTCGGGCTGCGCGACGACACGCCGTCGATCTTCCTGTTCCTCCCGCTCGCGCACGTGCTGGCCCGCCTCACGCAGCTCGTGACGATCGACGTCGGCGGCACGCTCGTGTACTGGAATCGTGATTCCAGCCGGCTGCGCGAGGACCTTGCCGCCGGGCGCCCGACGCACATCCCGGCGGTGCCGCGCGTCTACGAGAAGATCCGGCGTGCGGTGCTCGACCGGATCGAGGGCGAGTCGGCCCTGAAGCAGCAGATCTTCCGTCGGGCGCTGCACCAGGGACGCGCGATGCGCGCAGTGCAGCGCGCCGGTGGCCGCCCGGGCCCGGTCCTGCGGGCTCGCCACGCGCTGGCGGACCGCCTGGTGCTGCGGGCGGTCCGTGACGTCTTCGGCGGGAGCCTGCGCGAGGCGCTGGTCGGCGCGGCGCCGATCGGCGCGGACGTGCTCCAGTTCTTCGACGCCTGCGGCGTCGAGATCCTCGAGGGCTACGGGCTGACCGAGAGCTGCGCAGCAGCGACGCTGAACGTCCCGGGCGCGCCCATTCCCGGCACCACGGGCCCGGCGCTCGACGGCGTGCAGGTCGCCCTCGCCGCGGACGGCGAGATCCTCATCAGCGGCCCGCACGTCTTCGCCGGCTACTACCGCGACGAGGCCGCGACCGCCGAGGCACTTCGGGACGGGTGGCTGTACACCGGCGACCTCGGTGAGCTCAACGCCGCCGGGGGGCTGCGCCTGACCGGGCGCAAGAAGGACATCATCATCACCTCGTCCGGCAAGAACATCACGCCGGTGAACCTCGAGAACGCTCTGCGCGACACGCGCTGGATCTCCCAGGCCGTCGTCCACGGAGACCGGCGTCCCTACCTCGTCGCACTGCTGACCCTCGATCCCGACGAGACCTCCGCGCTGGCGCAGCGCACGGGCGCACCCGCGGACCCCGAGCTGCAGGCGCACGACCCGCGCGTGCTCGAGCTGCTGCAGGCCGAGGTCGATGCCGTCAACGCACGCGTCGCGCGGATCGAGCAGATCAAGCACTTCACCGTGCTCGAGCACGACCTCACACTGGCCACCGGCGACCTCACCCCGACGCTGAAGGTGCGCCGGTCGGTGGTCGAGCAACGCTACGCAGACCGCTTGGACGCGCTCTACGAGGTCGGTTCAGGCACCGCGCGGTAGAGCGTGTGCAGCACCTCGTTGGCCGACGCGGGGGAGATCGCGTGGCCGACCTCGGCAAAGGCGCCGACGCGCGGGCCGACCTGCTCGGCGCGGCTGCGCAGCGCGCCGCAGATCAGCTCGCCGGCAGCTTCGGGGGACAGCGCGGGCATCGCGTCGTAAAGCTTCGTCGCCTGGCTCATCGGCGTGCGCACGAGCGGCATGTGGACGGTCGTGAAGCGCACGTCGTCCCCCAGGCACTCGGCGGCGGCGACACGCGTGAACGCCTCGAGCGCGGCCTTCGACGCGAGGTAGGCCGAGAAGCGCGGCGTGATCGTCTGCACCCCGAGCGTGCTCACGTTGACGATGTGACCCTGCCGTCGCGCGCGCATGCCCGGGAGCAGCGCGAGCGTCAGTCGTACGGCGCCGAAGTAGTTCAGGCGCATCGTGCGCTCGTAGTCGTGGAACCGGTCGTAGCTCTCGGCGATCGAGCGACGGATCGAGCGCGCGGCGTTGTTGACGAGCACGTCGACGACGAGCCCGTCCGCCTCGAGCTGCGCGGCGAGCACGTCGATCGCCTCCATGTCGGAGAGATCGGTCACGTAGGGGCGCGCGTCGCCGCCGGCGTCCGCGATCTCCGCCGCGAGCTCGGCGAGCTGGTCCGCGCCGCGCGCGACGACGACCGTGGTGGCGCCGGCCGCGGCGACCTGCAGCGCCGCCGCGCGGCCGATCCCATACGAGGCGCCCGTCATGACGACGACGCGGCCGGCGACCGCGGACTCCAGCGAGCGGCGCGGAAGCAGCGGCGCGGCGGTGGCCTGGGCGACGCGACCGAGCGACCTCGCGAGCTCCCCGGGGGCGAGCAGCGGCCCGATCGAGCGAGCCCCCTGAGCGGCCAGGCCCGCCTGGCGCGCGAACGGGATCCGGGAGGCGTCCATGGGCCCATGCTACGGCCGCTCCGGAACTTCGAGCGGCCAGGAGGGATCGGTCGACCTTCGTCCCGCTGAGCGGGCTGGAGCTCTACCGATCCTTCCGTGAGTCCGCCTGCCACTTCAAGACCGGCAGCAACACCGTGCGCGGGACGTACCGCCCGAGCAGCCCGCTCGCCTTGTTCGGCAGCCCGGGGATGACGGAGCGGCGGCCGGCGACCATGGCGTCGACGGCCTGGCGCGCGACCTCGGCGGCCTCGACGACCATCACGCCCGGCAGCTCGGACTCGGGTGAGAACCCGGCGCGGGCGCCGAAGCCCGTCTCGACCGGGCCGGGATAGAGCGTCGTGACGGAGACGCCGGTGCCGGAGAGCTCGGTGTGCAGCGCCTCGGAGAACGAGTGCACGAAGGCCTTCGTCGCCGCGTACGTCGCCATCCCGGGAAACGGCTGGAATGCGGCTCCGGACGCCACGTTGAGGACGGCGCCCGCGCCGCGCCCGACCATCTCCGGCACGACCGCCAGCGTCAGGTCGTGCAGGGCCGTGACATTCAGCTCGATCTGGCCACGGTCCTCGGCCTGGTCGACCTCCCAGGCGCGCCCGGCGAGCCCGTATCCCGCGTTGTTGCAGAGCCCGGCGATGTCGCGCCCGGTGGCCGCCACCGCCGCGAGCATCCGGTTCCGTGCGGCGCGCTTCGTCAGGTCGGCGGGGTGGACGAGGACGTCCACGCCGTGCGCGCCGCGCAGCTCGGAGGCGAGCTCCTCGAGTCGGTCGCCGCTGCGGGCGACGAGGACGAGCGCGTGACCGCGCGCGCCGAGCCCGCGGGCGAGTTCGGCGCCGATGCCCGATGAGGCGCCGGTGACGACGACGACGGCATCCGCGCTGGGCTGGGGGAGGCTCATGCGGAGATCCTGCCACGGGCGGGTTCGCGCGCGGCAACTCGGCGGCAATGCGGTGGCAACCGCGCGCGTGAACATGCGCCGGCATGGACGACGATCGCACGATCCACATCGAGCTGGAGCTCGAGCTGCACGGCGAGGAGGTCCGCGGGCGGGCGCTCTGCGACGGAGGGCCGCCGCGTGAGTTCAGCGGCTGGCTCGGCCTCATCGCCGCGCTCGACGCGCTCGTCGCGGCCCCCGAGACCGCGGAGACCGGGGACTAGCTCTCGGCGAGCATGAGCGCGCGCACGAGGCCGTCGGCCCCGCAGCGCTCGGCGAGCTCGAGGGCTTCGGCACGAGGTTGAACCGCCTCGTTCCCGCGGCCCGCGGCCGTGAGCGCCGCGGCCAGCGCCGCGAGCGCCTTCGCGTGCTCGAGCCGCGCCGAGGTTCCGGCGAGGAGACGGATCGCCTCGCGCAGGTCCTCGATCCCGTCCTCGCCCTCCAGCTCCCCGAGCAGTCGCAGCCCGCGGCCGATCACCCAGGCCGAGCCGATACCGCGAGCGATCTCGAGCTCCTCGCGGGCCAGCGCGAGCGCCTGATCACGGTCACCGAGGGCGGCGAGCGCACGCGCTCGCTGGGTGCGCCACGGGGACCACACCGGATGGGTCTCGGGCGGGCGGGTCGCCTCGACCTCGATCGTGGAGGCGACGGCCTCCTCGAAGCGCCCCTCGGCCAGCAGCAATTCCGTTCTGCTGATCCGCCAGAACCGTGCCCCGTCGGACGTGCCGGTGCCGGCGTCGGTTTTCTCCAGTGCCACCCGTGCGCGGGTCGGATCGCCCCGCTCAAGGTGCGCGAGCGCGAGGAACCCGGAGGAGTAGCCCATCTCGGCGGCCATCGTGGTGCCCCAGAGGATCTCGCCCTCGATCGCCCGCTCGAGCGCCGTCTCGGCGGCTACGAGGTCTCCGGTCCAGATGAGCGTGAGGCCGCCCCAGAGGTCTGCGCCGACGATGTTCAGCCCGGACCGGTGCTCCCGTGCCCAGTCGCCGACCCGCTTCCAGGCGGCGAGCCCGTCAGCGGGTTCGCCGAGTGCCAGCACCTGCGCGGCGCCCGTGGAGAAGACGCCCGGGTCCTCGCGCAGCAGCGTCTCGCCCTCCAGCGCCTCCTGCGCGAGCGCGGTCGCCTCCGCGGCGGGCCCCGCGCCGACCGCCAGGACGAGCGAGGCCAGCGCGGTGAGCGCAAGGGCTCCCGGCCCCGTTCCCCGCGCCGTGTGGCGCCGCGCGTCCAGGCGCGCGAGCTCGGCGAAGTCGAGCGCCCCGAAGAACACCCCGAGCAGCTCGACAGCCTCGAGCGCGCAGCGCAGATCCTCCGCCTCGGGCGGCAGTTCGGCCGCGGCGCGCGCGGCCAGCCGCGTCGACTCCGCGGGCTCGCCCACGAACAGCAGCACGCGGCTGAGCTTCATCGCCGCCTCGGCACGTGCGGTGGGATCGGTCAGGTCGTCGTATGCCTCGCGCAGGTGCGCGACCGACGACGGGCCGCTGACGAACTGGGCCGCGTCACCGAGTGCAAGCGCGAGCGCTGCGCGGTCGGCTTCCGGCGGCGGCTCGGCCTGCGCCCGCTCGAGGTAGGTGATCGCGCTCTCCGGCGCGCCGCGCACGAGCGCGATGCGTGCGGCCTCGCGCAGGTGCTCGACGACCCGGGCGTCGCCGCGGGCGGGAGCGGCGAGCAGTTGCGAGGCGATCTGATCGGCGGCGGCACCACGCTCCTCGAGCACGCGCGCTGCACGGGCGTGCTCCAACCCGCGCTGTGCGGCCGGAAGCTCGTCGTAGACCGCGTCGCGGACGAGCGGGTGGACGAAGCCGAGCGGCTCTCCGGGGCGCAGGATGTCGGCGGCTGCGAGGACACCCGCGGCCTCGGCGGCCTGCTCCTCGCCGATCCCGGCGAGCGCCGCCGCGGCAGGCAGACCAGGCTGCTCGCCCAGCACGGCGACGGCGCGTGCGAGTGCGACGGCGGCCTGCGGCAGCCTGGCGAGTCGGAGCAACACGGTCCGCGAGACCGCGCGCGGCCCGATCGCGCGGACTTCCACCGCATGCGCGGCGTCGGGCGTGACGCGCTCGTCCGCGAGTGCAGTGAGCAGCTGCCCGACGAGCAGCGGGTTGCCGCCGGTCGTCTCGTGGCAGGCGTCGGCGAACGCCTGGTCGGCCTCATCCCCCAGTCGCGCGCGCACGAGCGTCGTGGTCGCCGCCGCGCTCAGCGCGACGGGGCGGACCGGAACGGTGACGGGATCCCCAGCGACCTCCGCGAGCAGCGAGGCGTCGGTCGCCGGCTCGCCGCTGCGAACCGTCACCGCGATCAGGACCGGCATCCCCGCGAGTCGCCGTGCGAGGTAGGCGATGAAGCGCAGCGTCGGGGCGTCGCTCCACTGGAGATCGTCGATCAGGATCACGATGGGCTGCTCGGCGGCGACCTTCACGGCCAGCAGGTAGAGCGCGTGCAGCGCCGCGAACGAGCGGTCGCCGTCGGCCGTCTCTGCGGCGACGTCGGTGATGACGGGCCGCGCCGCTTCGGTCGAGGGGTCGAACAGATCCGTGCGGCCGGTGAGCGGCGCGCAGAGCTGCCGGACGATCCCGAACCCGTTCTCACGTTCCAGGACACCGGCCCGGGCCTCGAGGATGAGGACATGCTGCTCCCGCGCCCGCTCGCGCAGCTCGATCAGCAGGCGTGTCTTGCCGATGCCCGCGGGGCCTTCGAGGTAGACGAGCCGGCCCTCGCCGGCCAGCGCGAGCGCGAGCAGACGATCGAGCTCCGACAGTTCGCGCTCGCGCTCGACGATCACCGGGAGCGAGGCCGTCGCCGGTGGGCGGGTCTGCAGGGGGACCGGCGCGGGGGGCGCCGGGCGGGCCGCGGCGGGTGCCTGCGGCTGCAGCAGCCGCTCATGCAGCGCCAGGAGCTCCGGACCGGGCGCCGCGCCGAGCTCCTCACGCAGCAGCGAGCGCACGTCCTCGAAGGCGAGCAGGGCCTCGGCCACGTTGCCGCGGGCCTGGAGGACGGAGATCAGCACGACCCGGGCGGACTCCCGATACGGCGCCGCCGCGACCGCCGCCCGCGCGTCGGCCTCGGCGCCGGGCAGCTCCGCACCGCCGAGCGCGAGCGCCGCCTCCGCCGCGACCTCCAGCGCCTCGACACGCAGGTCTTCGAGCGCGGCTCGCGGCGCCTCGAGCCACGGCGCCTCGTAGCCGGGCAGCAGGCCGGGCGCGGCCAGGAGCGCAGCCTCGCGGGCGGCGGCCACCGCGGCCTGCGACCGCCCTTGGCGAAGTTCGTCCCGCGCGGCGTCGAGCAAGGTCTGCGCAGCCTCGGCGTCCACCCAGACCGGCTCGGGCAGGGAGATCGTGAGCTGCTCGCGTCCGTCGATGGTCCCCGGGGCCACGGCGGCGCGCAGCCGTGAGAGCACGGGCGCCAGCGCCGTCTCGCTCGGCGGCGCCCCGTTCCCGGCCCACAGCGCCTCGACGAGCTCGTCGCGGCGGACCGGCCGGTCGCGGTGCAGGGCGAGGTAGGCGAAGAGCAGGCGGCCCTGGCGTCCGCGCAGCGCCGCCTCCCGCTGCTCACCCTCGAGCTCCACCCGAAGCTGCCCGCACAACCGGATACGCGTTCCGCTGTCCCCCACGATCGCCGCGAACCTACCACCGCCGCCTGTCCGCACCCGGGTGATGAGCCCGGGCGCGGTGGCGGTGGGGTTGACGCGACGCGGTCAGCGCTTGAGCGTCATGGCGGTGCTGCGGATGCCCGGTGCGCCGATCGCGAGCTTCACGATCCGCTTTGAGGCCGGGCGTCGGCGTGCCGCCGGGGTGAAGTGCAGGCGGAGGGTTGCGGTGCCGTCGGTCTCAGATGACGTGGTTCGCTCGGAACAGCCCGGTCGGGTCGACCTGGGCCCGAATCGCCCGGAGCCGCTCGAACGCGCCCGCCTCGTAGGCGACGGCGGTCTCGATCTGCTCCTCGACGAAGTTGAGGTACAGGCGGCCGCCGGCCCATGGCGCGAGCGCGTCGATCAGGCGGTCGGCGTGGATCTGCGAGCGGTCGCGGGTCTCCTGGTCGAAGGCCATGCCGAGCGCGAACACCACGAACTCACCTTCGACGTGGGACAGCGCACCGCCACCGGGGGCCGGACGGCTGATCGCCCCGCCGAGCTGACGGAGTTCTGCGAGCACGAGCGAGGAGCCCGATTCCGGGCCCGCCGCGCGGACGAACGCCGACACGGCCTCCGGCGGGAACTCGGCGAGCATCTGCGTGCCCGACGTGGAGGGGAGCGGCTCCTCCGGGTCACCGTGGATGCGCGTCAGGGCGGGCATCGGCAGCATGTCGAACAGGTCGATCTCGGGGCCGAGCTCGCGCAGCGGTGAGAGCACCTGCGCCGCGGCCTCGGGGTCGCCCAGCACCGCTCCGTCGATCACGACCATCTGGCGTCCGCGCAGGAACTCGGGGACCTCAGGAAGCGGCGGGAACTGCATGATCCGCGCGGTCGTCGTGACGTCCTCGGTGGCTCCCGGCGCCCAGGCGGCCCAGCGCTGCAGGACGCGCTCGGACTCGGACCAGTCCCACGCCATCATGCCCGCGTAGACCTCCGTGATCGGCAGCAGCTCGAACTCGAGTTCGGTGACGACGCCGAAGTTGCCGCCGCCGCCCCGCAGGGCCCAGAACAGGTCGGGCTCACGATCGGCGTCGACCTCGACGATCTCTCCGGCGGCGTTCACGACCTGCGCGGCGGTGATGCGGCTGGTCTGCAGGCCGTGGCGCCGGGCGAGCCAGCCGATGCCGCCGCCGAGCGAGTAGCCGACGACGCCCACGTCGGGCGACGAGCCGTGCAGCGCGGCGAGGCCGTGGACGGCCGCCGCGTCGACGACCTGCTCCCACAGCACACCGGCGCCGACCCGGGCGCGCCGGGCGGCCACGTCGATCGCGACGCCGTCCATCTTGTCGGTGCGGATCAGCAGGGCGTCCTCGAGGCCGCCCTGCGGGCCGGCGTTGTGTGCGCCGCCCTGGACGGCGACGTGCAGCCCGGCGGCGCGCGCGGCGCTGACGAGCGCGGCGACGTCGGCAGCGGTCTCCGGGTGGGCGATCGCGGCGGGATGCTGCTCGACCGCCGTGTTGAAGCCGCAGCGCGCCTCCTGGTACCCGGGGTCGCCGGGGAGGATCGCGGTGCTCAGCGCGCTGAGCGTGACGTCCTGGGTGCGGGTGTCAATGGCCATCTGTGCTCCTGAGGTCGGTTGATGGAGTGCACCCTGCACCGGTGCCGTTGCCCGGGCGTTGCACCGCGATTGCAGGCCCGTTGACGCAGCGTTGCCGCGGTTCGGTAGCACGCTAAGTAGCGTGCTACCTTCTATCGCGATCATGCCGAGCGACAGCACCGTCACGCCCACCTCCGACGCCGAGCTGCAGGCGTTCGCAGATGCCTTCGGCGAGTTCATGCGGGCGACCCGTCGTGCGCGCGGACGCGTCGCCGACGAGCCGACCGGGGAGGGCGATCTGACGCTCTCCCAATACCAGCTGATGGATGCGCTGCTCGACGCGGCGGCTCCGCTCACCGTGCGCGAGGTCGCCGTCGCCGCGGGCGTCGCGTCGCCGACGGCCACGCGGATGCTCACCGGGCTCGAGCGCGACGGGCTGATCGCCCGCGAGCGCCCCGAGGCGGGGGACCAGCGCTGCGTGCTGATCCACCTCACCGACGAGGGCCGCACGCGCCTCGAGGCCAAGCGCGAGCGCGTCGCGAAGTGGCGCCGTGACCTGTTCGACTCCCTGATGCCGGGTGAGCGCAGGCAGGCGGCGCGCCTGCTGGACCAGCTCGCGGCCGCCGTGGACGACCTGTGACGCCGCTCGTGGGCGCCGAGGAGCGCGCAGCACCGAACCGGACCCTCTTCATCCTCGCGCTCGGCGCGCTCGCCTACACGCTTGCGCAGACGATGATCGTCCCGGCGCTGCCGGCGATCCAGCGCGAGCTGCACACGTCCGCGGCGAACGTCACGTGGCTGCTCACGGCCTTCCTCGTCTCGGCCTCGATCGCGACGCCGATCATCGGCCGGCTCGGGGACATGTACGGCAAGGAGCGTCTGCTGCTGTTCGCGCTGCTGCTGTTCGGCGCGGGGAACCTGATCGCGGCATTCGGCCACTCGCTCGGGGTCTACATCGCGGGCCGCGCCGTGCAGGGGATGGGCGGGGCGATCCTGCCGCTGGCGATCGGGATCATCCGCGACGAGTTCCCGCGGGAGAAGGTCGCGACCGGCATCGGCACGATCTCCGCGATGTTCGGCATCGGAGGCGGCGTCGGCCTCGTGATCAGCGGCGTCCTCGTGGACAACCTCGGGATCGACTCGATCTTCTGGCTCGGCGTGATCGCGTCGGTGGCCGCCGCCGCGGCGACCTGGCGCTACGTCCCAGAGTCGCCCGTCCGCATGCAGGCGCGGATCGACTACGGCGGCGCGGCGCTGCTCACCGTGACGCTGCTCGCGCTGCTGCTCGGCGTCAGCGAGGGGAACTCGTGGGGCTGGACGAGCACCCGGATCCTGGGGCTGTTCGCCGCCGCGATCGTGTTCGCCGCCGTCTGGGCGTGGTTCGAGCTGCGCACCGAGGATCCGCTCGTGGATCTGCGCCTGATGCGCGAGCGCGCGATGTGGACGGTGAACCTCTCGGCGTTCGCGATCGGCTTTGCCATGTTCGGCTCCTACATCCTCATCCCGCAGCTCGTGCAGGCTCCGACCTCGACGGGCTACGGCTTCGGTGCGAGCGTCATGGTCAGCGGGCTCTACCTCCTGCCGAGCGCCCTGCTGATGCTCTTCTCCGGCCCGCTGTCCGGCCGCATCTCGACGAAGCACGGTTCGCGCCGCCCGCTGATGTTCGGCACGATCGCCGCCGGTATCGCGTACTTCAGCCTCGCTGCGCTTCACGCACAGCCGTGGGAGATCCTCGTCGGCAGCGCGATCCTGGGTCTCGGCATCGGCCTGTCGTTCGCCGCGATGGCGAACCTCGTCGTCGACGCGGTCCCGCAGGAGATGACCGGCGTCGCGAGCGGGGTCAACACGATCGTGCGCTCGATCGGCGGCGCGATCGGCGGCCAGGTCGCCGCGGCGATCCTCACCGCGTCCGCGGCCACCTCGGGCGGACTCCCCGGCGAGAGCGGCTACACCGGCGCGTTCCTGATGAGCGGCTTCGGAGCGATCATCGCGCTCGGCGCCGCCTCGGCCGTCCCGCGCCTCGGCCCGCGCTCGATCGAGACCGAGGTCGCCCCGGGCACGCTCGCGTCCTTCGACGAGGCCGCGGTGTTCGCGGGCGCGTACGGCGCAAGCGAGACGCTCCCGCCCGTCGAGGCTGCGAAGTGAGCGAGGACAACCGCCTCAGCCCGGAGGTCAAGGCGATCGCGATCGTCGTCGTGATCGGCGCGATCATGTCGATCCTCGACACGACGATCGTGAACGTCGCGCTCGAGACCCTGTCGCGCGATCTGCACTCGCCGCTGGCGACGATCCAGTGGGTCTCGACGGGCTACCTGCTCGCGCTTGCGACGGTGATCCCGCTGACCGGATGGGCGGCGGAGCGGTTCGGCCCCAAGCGGGTCTGGATGACGGTCGTCACCGGGTTCGTCGTCTCCAGCGCGCTCTGCGGGCTGGCGTGGAGCGCCGACTCGCTGATCGCCTTCCGCGTGCTGCAGGGTCTCGCCGGCGGCATGGTCATGCCGGTCGGGATGATCACGCTCGCGCAGGCCGCGGGCCCACGTCACATGGGCCGCGTCATGAGCGTCGTCGGCGTGCCGATGCTGCTCGCGCCGGTGCTGGGCCCGGTGCTCGGCGGCGTGATCGTGCAGAACTTCTCCTGGCGCTGGATCTTCTTCGTGAACCTTCCGGTCGGGGTCCTGGGCCTCGTCCTCGCCAAGCGGCTCCTTCCCTCGAAGGGCGCGGAGGGACGCAGCGGCGCTCGGCTCGACCTCGTCGGCCTCGCGCTCCTCTCCCCGGGCATCGCGGCGATCGTCTACGGGCTCAGCGAGGTCGCCTCCAGCGGCTCGGTCACCGGGCCGCGGGTGTGGGCGCCGATCATCGTCGGCTCGGTGCTCGTGATCCTGTTCGCGCGCCGCTCGTGGTTCCACGACTTCCCGATCGTCGACGTGCGGCTGCTGCGCAGCACCGGCTTCAGCGCGTCGGCGGCGACCGTGATGCTCGTCGGTGCTGCGCTCTTCGGCGGCATGCTGCTGCTGCCGCTCTACTACCAGATCGATCGCGGGCTCTCACCGCTCGACGCCGGGCTGCTGCTGGCGCCGCAGGGCATCGGCGCGGCGGTCGCGATGCATTGGTCGGGGCGCCTCACGGACCGGATCGGGGGCGGCCCCGTCGTCGTCGCCGGGCTGCTCACCCTGATCGTCGGCACGCTGCCGTTCACCCAGGTGACGGGCTCGACCTCGTACACCCTGCTCGCCTTGTCGCTCGTCGTCCGGGGGGTCGGCCTCGGCTTCACGATGATGCCCGCGATGGCGAGCGCGTACGCACTGCTCGAGACGAGCCAGGTCCCGCGCGCGACCCCGATGCTGAACGTCGTGCAGCGCATCGGCGGCTCGATCGGCACCGCGGTGCTCGCGGTCGTGCTCCAGCGTCAGCTCGCGGACGCCGTCCCGGCTGCCGTGAGCGCCGGTCCCGGCGGCGGGGAGGCCGCGGCGCAGACGCTGCCGCCCGCGGCGCGTGAGCGGCTGTCCGACCCGATCGCCGCGGCGTTCGGCCAGACGTACTGGTGGTCCGTCGCGCTCGTCGCGGCCGCGATCGTTCCCGCGCTCGTCATGTGGCGCGAGCAGCGCCGCACGCGAGCCCGCGCCGAGTTCGGTCCCGCGAGCGCGGACGCCGTCGAGCGCGACCACTCGGGCGCCACGCCCGCGCCGCCGCGGGTGCCCGCAGGCGTCGGCTAGGCCTTCACCGCTTGACGCGCACCGTCATCTTCATCCCGGGGGCGTGCAGCGAGCATTCGATGCGGTAGATCCCCGGCTTGATGAAGCGGTGCCGGAAGGTTCCGCGGTTGCGCGTCCGCGTCGCGAACCGCTCCGGCCCGGACCGCGTGCTGACGCTGTGCGACTGCCGCGAGCGCCAGTGCCAGGTGACCGTCTCACCCCGGCGCACGGTCACCGTCGGCCGTTGCACGTCGCGGATGAACGCGTTGTCGACGATGTAGACGTTCGGTCCCGAGGTCGCGGGCGTCGCGAGCGCGAGCGGCGCCGAGGCGAGGCAGGCGGCTCCGGCGACGAGCAGGATCGCGCGCCTCATGGCGCCACCGGGTAGGCGCGGGACGTGTCGCTGACGCGCGTCGTCGTGCCCGCCTTCAGATCGCGGACGTAGATGGCGCGCGGGCCGGGCAGAGGCCCCGTGCCGAGGTCCGCGGCCGTCGAGCTGAACGCGACGCGGGTGCCGTCCGCGGAGATCGACGGGTCGCCGGAGCGGCCGCTCCCCGGGCTGCCGCTCGCGCGCCGGGAGACGATCTCCACCGTCCGCGTCGCCGCGTGCCAGACCGCGACCTGGGAGCGCGCCCCGCGATCGAGCGTGAACGCGACGGCGTCCCCGCCCTGGGAGACCACGGGGTCCAGCGGGAGGCCGGAAGCCGTGATCCGCACCGTGCGGCCGCCGTCCAGATCGCGCAGATAGAGGCGCAGACCCCCATGCGCCTGCGCGGTGAACGCCACGAACCGTCCATCGGGTGAGATCGCCCCGTCCGCGGCGGTTCGGGCCGTCCCACTGGCATCGATCGTCTTCCCGCTGCGCAGGTCACGCACGAGGATCTGCGACGACGCCTTCGCGGGATCGTCCGCCCGTCCCGACGCGGAGGTGAACACGACGCGCGTCCCGTCGGCCGAGAGCCCCGGCTCGTACACGTCGAGGAACGCCTCGCGGCCGACGAGCGATCCGCTCGCGGCGACCGTCGTCGCCGCCGGGCCGCGGACGATGATCCGGGTCCGGCCCTGGCGAACCGCCTGGTACGCGGTGCTCCCGCCGTCAGCGGACGTGATCGGGTTGTAGGCCGACCGTGAGTCGGCGAGCGCAGGACCGCCGGCGTCCTCTTCGAGCGCCGTCGTCGCGGGCGGGGCGCTGTGCAGGTCGCAGAGCAGCACGCCGATCCGGCCGTAGCGCTTGGCGAAATTGCGATTGCCGGCCGACGTCTCGTACGTCACGCGGGCGCCGTCGCCGGAGATCGAGGGGTTGTACGCCGACACCGGCTCGAACCCCTGCGCATCGGCCGGGCTGAGCGCGCTGATCAGGCTGCTGTCCCGCCCGGCGAGGTCCGCGCGCAGGACCGCGATCTCACCGAACTTCACGGCGAGCGGGACCTTCTGGCGGTAGGCCTCGTACGCGACGAAGCGCCCGTCCGCCGAGATCGCCGGGTTCGACGCATAGTCCTGCGGAAGCTGGACGAGCGCGCCACCCTCGGTCGTGGGCGGGCCGTTGTAGCGCTGCTGGTCGAGCCAGCGCGGAAGTTGGCTGAGCTGGCGGCGCAGCAGCAGGGCGCCCTGCCGTGCGGTCATCGAGCCCTCACGGACGCCCGCGGCGATCCGGTCGCGCAGGACCCCGATCGCGAGCGCCTCGACGTTGCCGGGGAAGTGCCCGTGGAGCCGGGCGATCGCCAGGGGGCTCAGCTCGCTGCGGCGCAGGACACGAAAGGCGGCGTCCGTGACACCGAACAGATCCGGCGCTGCGCTGGGGATCGCGAACTGGTGCAGCGAGTGGAAGAACAGGTGCTGCGCCAGATGACCCTGCGTCAGGGTGCGCTGCGCCCGTTCCCGCAGGGTCGCGAGCGTGGCCGCGCCGACCGACGCGGCTCGGGGCGCCACGAGCGCCGCCGCGAGCTTGGCGGGATCGCGATACCCGTGGGTGGCCGCGAGCTCGGCGACCGTGTGGTGGTCGTCGCGCAGCTGCTGCCACAGCCGGCGCCGGTCGATCTTCAGGAGCCGGTACAGGCGACCCTCGTCGTACGGGATCCAATGGTTGTAGACCCATGCCTCCGGCGGCAGCCAGTGCGCCGGCGCGTTCTTCGGCGCGAGCGAGTCGGGGGAGTGGGTCACGATCGCCGTCACGGCGAGTGCGGGCGCGGAGATCGCCAAGGTGAAGGCGGCGGCGAGTGCGGCGGCGAGGGGCGCGCGGCGCATCGGCCGAGCCTACCGAGCCTTCGGCACTCCGCCTGTCTTTATCTCTCACAGACGGTGTTTTCCGCGGATGACCGGTGGGGAAGACGGTGGTTGAGTCAGTGGCTCCCCCTCACACACCCCCTCAAGGAGGACCACGATGGCCACCATCGAGAAGCCGGCGCTCTTCACAGCGCCCGGCCAGTCCGGCAGCCCCGTCGAGCTCAAGCCGCGCTACGACAACTTCATCGGGGGGAGGTGGGTGGCGCCGGTCGACGGTCAGTACACCGAGAACATCTCGCCCGCGACCGGCCACGCGTTCTGTGAGGTGCCGCGATCAACGCCCGCGGACATCGAGGTCGCGCTCGACGCCGCCCATGCTGCGAAGGATGCATGGGGCGCGGCGTCGCTGACCGAGCGCTCCGCGGTCCTCAACGCGATCGCCGACGCGATCGACGCGAACCTCGAGATGCTCGCCGTCGCCGAGAGCTGGGAGAACGGCAAGCCGGTGCGCGAGACACTCGCCGCCGACATCCCGCTGGCCGCCGACCACTTCCGCTACTTCGCGAGCGTGATCCGCGGCGAGGAGGGGTCGATCGCCGAGATCGACCACGACACGATGGCCTACCACTTCCGCGAGCCGCTCGGCGTGGTCGGGCAGATCATCCCGTTCAACTTCCCGATCCTGATGGCGGCATGGAAGATCGCCCCGGCGATCGCGGCCGGCAACTGCACCGTCGTGAAGCCGGCGAGCCCGACCCCATGGTCCCTCCTGAAGCTGTGTGAGCTGCTCGAGGACATCGTCCCCGCGGGCGTCATCAACGTCGTCAACGGGCCCGGCGCGGAGACCGGGCGGGCGCTCGCGTCGAACAAGCGGATCGCGAAGATCGCGTTCACGGGCGAGACGGTGACGGGCCGCCTGATCATGGGCTACGCCGCGCAGAACATCATCCCCTCGACGACGGAGCTCGGCGGCAAGTCGCCGAACATCTTCTTCGCCGACGTGATGGAGCATGACGACGAGTTCTTCGACAAGGCGATCGAGGGCCTCGTGCTCTACGCCTTCAACAAGGGCGAGGTCTGCACCTGTCCCTCGCGCGCGCTCATCGACGAGTCGATCTACGACGAGTTCATGCCGCGCGTGCTGGAGCGGATCGCGGCGATCACGCAGGGCAGCCCGATGGATCCGTCGACGATGCTCGGGCCGCAGGTCTCCCAGGCGCAGCTGGACAAGATCATGAGCTACGTCGAGATCGGCCGCGGCGAGGGTGCCGAGGTCCTGATCGGCGGCTCGCGCAACGTGCTCGAGGGCGATCTGGCCGACGGCTACTACTTCGAGCCGACCGTCCTCAAGGGCACGAACGACATGCGCGTGTTCCAGGAGGAGATCTTCGGTCCCGTCGTCTCCGTCACGACGTTCAAGGACGAGGCGCAGGCACTCGAGATCGCCAACGACACGATGTACGGCCTCGGCGCCGGCGTCTGGACCCGTGACGGCTCACGCGCGTTCCGCATGGGCCGCGCGATCAAGGCCGGCCGCGTGTGGACCAACTGCTACCACCTCTACCCGGCCCACGCCGCGTTCGGCGGCTACAAGGCCTCGGGGGTCGGTCGCGAGAACCACAAGATGATGCTGGACCACTACTCGCAGACGAAGAACCTGCTCGTCAGCTACGACCCCAAGGCGATGGGCTTCTTCTAGGCCGCTGCGATGACCACCACGCAGGCCCGTGTCACCGCCACACCGCAGGCGATCGAGATGATCCGCTCGCTCGAGGCGGCGCACGGGCCGCTCGTGTTCCACCAGTCGGGGGGCTGCTGCGACGGCAGCTCCCCGATGTGCCTGATGGAGTCGGAGCTCCCCCCGGGGCCGTCCGACGTGCGCATCGGCGAAGTGGAGGGCGCGCCGTTCTACATCGATGCCGACCAGGACGCGCGCTGGCGGCACCCCACGTTTCTCCTCGACGTCGCGCCCGGCGCGGCGACGAGCCTGTCCCTGGAGGGCTCCCGCGACGTGCACTTCGTCGCGCGCTCGCCAGAGGCGTGTGACCTACCTGCACCCTGAAGGGAGCACCCCATGAAGGCCCTCGTTTACCACGGTCCCGATCAGCGGAGCTGGGACAGCGTCGACGATCCCGGGATCATCGATCCCGGCGATGCGATCGTTCGCATCGACAGCTCGACGATCTGCGGCACCGATCTGCACATCCTCAAGGGCGACGTCCCGGCGGTGAAGGCGGGAACGGTGCTCGGTCACGAGGCCGTCGGGGTGATCGAGGAGGTCGGCCGCGGCGTGAGCTCGTTCACCAAGGGCGATCGGGTGCTGGTCTCCTGTGTGAGCTCCTGCGGGCGCTGCCGCTTCTGCAAGGAGGGCCGGTACGGCCAGTGCCTGGGCGGCGGCGGCTGGATCTTCGGTCATCTGATCGATGGGCTGCAGGCGGAGTACGCCCGCGTGCCGTTCGCCGACAACTCGGTGTACAAGGTGCCGGAGGGGCTGAGCGACGAGCAGGTGCTGTTCCTCGCGGACATCCTCCCGACCTCCTACGAGGTCGGCGTCCTGAACGGCGTCGTCCACCCCGGCGACGTCGTCGCGATCGTCGGCGCCGGCCCGATCGGCCTGGCCGCGATCCTCACGGCCAAGCTGTTCACCCCCGGGCACATCGTCGCGATCGACCTCGACGACGGGCGCCTCGAGGCGGCGCGCCGCTTCGGGGCGGACGTGACCATCAACAACGGCACCAAGGACGCGGTCGCCGCCGTCATGGAGCTCACCGAAGGCCTCGGCGCCGACGTGAGCATCGAGGCGGTCGGCGTCCCGGACACGTTCGAGCTCTCGGTCGACCTCGTGCGCCCAGGCGGGCACATCGCGAACGTGGGCGTCCACGGGAAGGCCGTGACGCTGCACCTCGAGAAGCTCTGGATCCGCGATGTGACGATCACGACCGGGCTCGTCGACACGTTCTCGACACCGCAGCTGCTGAAGCTCGTCGCGAGCGGACGCCTGGATCCGACACTGTTCGCCACGCACCGGTTCCCCCTCGGCGACACGATGGACGCCTACGACGTCTTCGCGGACGCGTCCCGCAGCGGGGCGCTGAAGGTCGTGCTCGAGGGCGCCGAGCGGGTGGGCGGCGTGTCGGCGACGGCGGGCGCCGTCGCCGCGGTGCACTAGCGCGCGCCCGCGGCCTTGGCCTCGCGCCGCAGCTTCTGCTTCAGCAGTCCGTCCGGGCTGCTGAAGCAGAGCCGCGCGAGCTCGCCCCCCTGCCCGGTGACGTACCAGTAGCTGCAGCCGACCTGGGCCGGGTGCGGCGGGAACAGCCGGGTGTACCGCTCCTGGACGCGGTTCTCGGGGAGCCCGGTCTGCTGCAGCCCGTCGACGACGTCCTGCTCGGCGGCACCGAGCTTCAGCGCGTCGTACTGGCCGAGGGTCATCTCCGCGTTGAACGGGTTGCTGTCGTGCGCGCCCTTGCTGTCGAGCACGGAGCCCGCGATCAGCGCCGCGGCGATCAGGAGGACGAAGGCGCCCGCGATCGCGACGATCGGGCGACTCACCGCTTGAGCGTGATGGTCGCCGTCGCGGGCTTCCCGCCGCCGCTCCTGAACGTCACGCGCGCCTTCACCTTGACGCTGCGGTGCTTCTTCAGGAGCGCCTTGCCGGCGCGATTCAGTTTCACCTTGACCCGCGCGGTCTTGCCCGCCTTCGCGGTGAACGTTGCCGAGCCGAGCGTGGCCGGCTTCTTCTTCGCGGCCGCCGCGCCCGCGCGGGGCAGCAGCGTGACGAGCCCTGAGCAGTCGGCGACCCGGCACGCGATCGGAAGTGTCGCGACGCCCTTCCTGACCGGAACCGCGCGCTTGGAGAGTCGCACGGCCGGGATCGCGGGCGCCGGCAGCGTCGGAGCGACACCGGGGGCTCCGGGCGCCGGCGCCGGCGCGCCCGCGTCGGGCGTGAGGTCGGCGCTCATCAGCACGCCGAGGCCGAGCGTCAGCGTGCTCGGGAGGCCGTTCGGGCTCGGCGCGGTCAGGGCCTGCGAGGTCGGGCCGGGGTAGACCCCGTAGCTGAGCGCCCCGGGCGCGCTGAACAGCGGCACCGGGACGTTCGGCGCCTCCACCTCGAGCGCAAGCGCGTCGATCACCTGGATCGTCGTGAGGTCGGTCAGCGCGGGCGTCGAGTCCTCCTTCATCGAGAGGTTCACCGGGACGGTGGTGACCGCGTTCGCGGTCGGGGCGAACTCCGGGCCGTAGGCCTCGAGGAAGGGGCCGGCGCTGAACGGGTGCGCGGTGTCCCCGGTCTGCCGGAAGAGGAAGCGGATGACGTTCACGCGCATCTTCCCGGTCGTGGCGCCGACCTTCACGCGCACCGTGTTCACGACCCCGCTCGCGGGCGCGACCAGCGTGTTCGCTCCCGTGCCCTGGTAGGACCACATGCAGGACGGCGAGTTCGCCGGGTAGAAGAGCCCGGGCGGGGGGTTCGAGCAGAAACCGGCCTGGGCATCGTTCGCCGGCAGGCTGCTGAGGTCGGCGCCGAAGGTGACGGCCTGCGCGGCCGCCGGGAGCGCCAGTCCGCTCAGCGCGGCGATCGTCAGGGCGACGCGGAACAGCATCTTCAGCCCGCCTGTCGCATGGGGTGCCATCGGGCGAAAATACTCCGTTCGCGGACGCCGGGCGAGGCGACGCTACAGGCCCGGAACGTGGCGCACTGCGAAGCCCCGGCGCTTGCCGATCGCGGGGCGCCAGCGCACGCCGCCGCGTCCACCGGGGTCACCGACGGCGCTCGTGTCGAGCCGGAGGCCGGCGATCTCCGCGTAGACGTGGCCCTTGTTCGCGTAGATCGTCACGTAGGAGCCCGCGCCCCTGCTCCCCCAGCGAGCGAACGAGCCGCTGACGAGCGGTGAGGCGAGCTCTCCCGAGCGGATCAGGGCGTAGCTGACGGTGCCCGAGCAGTCGTAGCCGGAGTCGGCGAGCTTCGCGTGCCCGCCTCCCCACTTGTAGCGCTTGCCGATGATGCGGTTGGCCGCCGCGATGATCGTGCGGACGCGCAGCGGTGCGCCGCGCGGGATCGCGGCCCTGCCGTCGGTGCGCAGCAGCGCCCGGCGGCCCGGCACGGTCCCGGTGGTCACGAGCGGCGGCATCAGCGTTGTTCGCGGCCCGGCGGGGAACGGATTGGGATCCGGTGGGGTCAGGGGCGCCGGAGTGGGGGCGACGGCCGGCGGCACGTCCTGGTCCTCGGCCTGCTGACCCGCGTCGTCGTAGCCGCCGTCGGGGTCATTGCCCGGGTCGCCCGCCTCATCCTCGGGTGGCTGCGGGTCCTGGGCCTGCGCGGCGGTGGCGGTCACGGGGCGCTGAGGCGACGCGCCGGCCGATGCCGGGATCGCGAACGCGGGGAGCAGCAGCAGCGCGAGCAGCACGACGAGCAGGCGGGTCGGCGGCAACGGACGCATCACTCATCTGATCGGCAGGGGTCGCCGGACGGTGAGCGTTCGGACGGATGTACGGGGTCCGGGCTAGATCGGCCGGCCGCGGTACCAGACGCCTGCGCCGACGGACAGCAGCAGGAAGAGCAGCCCGGCCCCGGCGAAGCCCGCGGTGAGCTCGCGCTGGGCGGGCTTCGTGCCGACCTGGGTGCCGAGCTTCTCGTAGACGCCGCGCAGCTGATCGGCGTCCTGGGCGGTGAAGGCCTGGCCGCCCGAGGTGTCGGCGATCTGCTTCAGGGTCTCGGGGTCCGGCGGGACGGGCGTGAACCCGCCGATGCCGTTCGGGACGACGCCGTCCGGCGTGCCGAGCGCGACCGTGTAGATCGGCGTGTTCAGCTTCGCCGCCTGGCGCGCGACCGCCACCGGGTCCTGGCCGTCGGTCGTCGCGCCGTCGGACAGGAGCACGATCGCCGACGGCGGGCGCTTGGCCTTCGCGCCGGACGGCTGCAGCGTCTCGAGCGCGCCGGCGAGGGCGTCACCGGTCGCGGTGCCGCCGTCGGCGACGAGGCCGTCGAGGCTCGTCCCGACGACGTCGCGGTCGACGGTCGGGCGCAGCACGGTGTGCGGGAAGGTGGAGTAGCCGACGAGCCCGACACGCAGCGACTTCGGAACCTTGTTCAGGAACGTCTTCGCGGCAGAGCGGGCGGCGTCGAGGCGGGTCGGCTCGACATCGGTGGCGGCCATCGAGCCCGACGCGTCGCTGACCAGCACGACCGACGCCTGCTGGACCGGAAGGGCGATGGTGTGCTGCGGCTTGGCGAGCGCGAGCGCGAGCGCCGCCGCGGCGAGGCCGAGCAGCGCCGTCGGCAGCCAGCGGCGCCAGGCCGGCGAATGGGGAAGGACGAGGGCGACCGTCGAGACGGCCGGGAAGCGCAGCGCGTAGCGGCGCCGGCGGCTCCGCGCCGCCCACAGGGCGAGCGCGCCGAGCGGGAGCACGAGGAGGGCGAGCAGCCCGATCGGTGACGCGAAGCTCATGAGAGATGGCTCCCGAGGTCACGCAGCCAGTCGCCGTCCGTGCGGACGACGGCGTGCCGTGCGCCGGCGCGGCGCAGCTCGTTCGCGAGGTGCTCGCGCCGCTGCTCCTCGGCGCCGGCGAACGCGCGGCGCAGACGGTTCGAGCGCGTGTCCACCTCGACGAGGCGACCCGTCTCCGGATCGACGAGCGAGAGCACGCCGCTGTCCGGCAGCTCGAGCTCACGCGGGTCGAGGATCTCGACGGCGACGACCTGCTGGCCGGAGGCGACGAGCAGGCGCAGCGCGCGCGTCCAGGGGCCGCTGTCGCGCAGGTCGGAGGCGATGATGACGAGGCCCGGCTGGCGCGCGAGGCTGCGCACGCGGACGAGCGCCTCGCTGAGGCCCTCGGGCGGCGCGCCGTCGGGCGCGACGCCCGCTGCGAGGAGCCGGTCGATCGCCCCGAGTGCATAGCGGCCGCCGGCGGGCGGCAGCACGATCGGGTGCGGCGCCCCGGCCGCGACGATGCCGACGCGTCCGCCGCGGCGTGAGCCCAGGCGCGAGACGACCTTCGTGACGCCCTCGGCGACGTCGCTCTTCAGGCGCCCGGTGCTGCCGAACGCCATCGAGGGTGAGAGGTCGACGACGATCCAGGTCGTCAGCGCGCGCTCTGGAACGTGCTGGCGCACGTGCGGCACGCCGGTCCGGGCGCTCGCCGCCGGATCGATCATCCGGACGTCGTCGCCCACCTGGTAGGGACGCAGCTGCGCGAGCTCGGTGCCCGCGCCGACGCCGATGCCCCTGTGCGACCCGGGCAGCCGGCCGCCCGCGCGCCGTGCGAGCGCGAGGTCGAGCGCGGCGACCGCGGCCGCCGGCATCGGCCCGGGGCCCTGGCGGCCCGGAGGGCTGATGAGGGGTGGGTGGGACGACGAATTCACGCAGCGCCCTCACGGCGCATCGCGGGGGCCTCGACGGCGTCGAGCACGCGCGCGAGGATCGCGTCGGCGGTGACGCCGTCCGCGTACGCCTCGTAGCTGAGCACCAGGCGGTGGCGCAACACGTCCGGCGCGACGTCGCGAATGTCGCGCGAGGTCACGTACCCGCGGCCGCGCAGCAGCGCGAGCGCCTGGGCGGCCTGGACCATGCCGATCGGACCTCGGGGGCTTGCGCCGACCTCGATCCGGCTCTCCAGGTCGGCGAGGCCGTACTTCGACGGGTTCCGTGTGGCGTCGGCCAGCGCGACGGCATATGCCGTGTCGCGGCGCTCGACGGCGACCGCGCGCACGGTGTCGCGGTGCTGGAGCAGCGCGTCGGTCTCGAGCACCTGCCGCACCTCGGGCTCGCCCGCGATGACGCGCGCGACGACGGCGGACTCGTCCTCGATGCTCGGGTAGTCGACGAGGATCTTCAGCAGGAAGCGGTCGAGCTGGGCCTCGGGCAGCGGATACGTGCCCTCGGACTCGATCGGGTTCTGCGTGGCCAGCACGAGGAACGGGGACGGCACCGGGAAGGTCTCGCCGCCGATCGTCACCTGCTGCTCCTGCATGACCTCGAGCAGGGCCGACTGCACCTTCGCGGGCGCGCGGTTGATCTCGTCGGCGAGCAGCAGGTTGCCGAAGACGGGGCCGAGCTCCGTGTCGAACGTGCCGGTGTCCGGGCGCCAGACGCGCGTGCCGACGAGGTCTGCGGGGACGAGATCCGGCGTGAACTGCACACGGCTGAACGTGCCGCCGAGCACCCGGGCGAGCGTCTTCACGGTCAGCGTCTTCGCCAGGCCGGGAACGCCCTCGAGCAGCACGTGGCCGTCGGCGAGCAGGGCGACGAGCACGCGCTCGAGCATGGCGTCCTGGCCGACGATGACGCGCTTGGTCTCGTGCAGGACCTCCTCGAGCGCGGCGGCGGCCTCCATCGCGGCGTTCCGGTCGGGCGCCGTCATGTGCGGTGCGGGTTCCGCGACCGGCGGCGCCGGCTTGAGGAACGGGGTGGGCTGCGTGGTGTCGTCGTGCTCTGGCATGTGGAGGATCCTCGGGTTGGAAAGGGGCAGGTCAGGGCAGTCGCCCGAAGCTGAAGAGGGAGAAGCCGGCGCCGGCCAGCAGGAGGAGCAGCGCACCGCCCGCGGCGGTGGACGTCACCTGGCGGCGAACGTGCTTGGTGCTGAGCCGCGAGCCGAGCTCGTCGTAGACGGCGCGCAGCTGGTCGGCGTCCGCGGCGGTGCGGAACTTGCCGCCGGAGATCGCGGCGATCTGGCGCAGCGTGTCCGTATCGGTCGTCGCGGTGCCGCCATTGGGCAGCGAACCGGACTGGGTGCCGAGCGCGACGGTGTGCACGGGGATGCCGGCCTTCTTGGCCTCCTGTGCGACCTGCAGGACATCGCGGCCGTTGGAGGCCTTGCCGTCGCTCAGCAGGACGATCGCGGCGGGCGGCGGCTTCTGGCCGGGGAGCGCGGGGCGCTTCGCGGACGCCAGGCCGAGGTAGAGCCCCTCGCCGGTCGCCGTCCCGCCCTGCGCGCTGAGCGCGGCGAGCGCGTCGTGCACAGCCCGGCGGTCGGTCGTCGGCGCCTGCAGCACGCGGGCGCGCTGATTGAAGGCCACGGCGCCGACGCGGACGCCCTTCGGCACCTGGTTCAGCAGGCGGTCCGCCGCGCTGCGGGCGGCCACGAGACGGTTCGGCGAGACGTCGGTCGCCTGCATCGAGCGCGAGTGGTCGGTGACGAGCACGATCGTCGCCTGCTCGACCGGGACGGCCACCGTCTTCTGCGGCTTGGCGACGGCGATCACGAGCGCGGCTCCGGCGAGCGCGTAGATCGCGGCCGGGAGGTGCCGGCGCCAGCGCGGGCGTCGCGCCGCGACGGCCGGCACGAGCGCCGGGCTGGCGAACGCCTCGGCTCCGGGGCCGCGCCGGCGCTGCGCGACGACGTAGAGCACGACGGCCGCGGCGATCACGAGCAGGCCCAGCAGCATGTACGGGGACGCGAAGGTCATGCGCGAGCGCCTACGGCGTGGTTCCCGGACGCGTTCCGAGCGTCACGTCGATCGAGACGCGACTCCCGTTGCGGACCACGGCGACGGCGACCTTGTCGCCCGGCTTCTTCCGGCTGATGACGCTGATGACGTCGTCGGGCGACGTGACGGGCCTGCCGTCGACTGCGACGATCAGGTCCCCGTCGGTGCCGGAGGCCGTGGTCCCCGCACGCAGGCCGAACGTGGCTGCCGGGCTGTTCGGCGTGATCTTGCGTACGAGCGCGCCGGGACCCGACGGCGACGCGGAGGTCGAGACGCCGAGGAAGGGGTGGGCGACCGTCTTCCCGGCCTCGAGCTGCGGCACGATCTCGCGCACCGTGTTCGAGGGGATGGCGAAGCCGATGCCGACGTTGCCCTCACCGGCGCCGTCGGTCGCGATCTGCGAGTTCACGCCGACCACGCGGCCCTTCGCGTCGAGCAGCGGTCCGCCCGAGTTGCCGGGGTTGATCGGCGCGTCGGTCTGAATGACCTTGTCGATGTTGAAGCCGTTCGGCGCCTTGATCTCACGGCCGAGGCCGCTGACGATGCCTGCGGTCACGGTGCGGTCCAGGCCGAGCGGGTAGCCGATCGCGATCGCGCTGTCACCGACCTTGACGGTGTCGGAGTCGGCGAGGGCGAGCGGGCGCAGCTGGGGCGCCGCCGACGGCTCGACCTTGAGGACGGCGAGGTCACTCGACTCGTCGCGCCCGAGGATCCGCGCAGGCACGGCCTTGTCGGAGTCGTTGAAGACGACCTTCGCGGACGTCTCCCCCTCGACGACGTGAGCGTTGGTGACGATCGTGCCGTCGTCCTGGATGACGAAGCCGGTGCCGGAGGCCTTGGCGGTGCGGATCTGGACGACGCCGGAGGCGACCGAGGCGTAGATCGCGCCGATGCGCGTCGGCTGCGTCGAGCCGCCCGTCGCGGCCGGCAGCGCGGCGGCGGCGCGGGTGGTGACCGAACCCGAGTCGCCTCCGCCGGCCAGCAGGGCGCCGGTGAGCCCTGCGACGAGCAGCGCGAGGACGGCGAACCCGGCGATCACCCAGCGGCGAGCGCGCCGGCTTCCCCGTTGCGGGGGCTCAGGGGTCTGCGGAGCGTGGGGGCGGGGCTGTGGGCTGGTCGGCTCCTCGAGCCACGCGCGTTCAGGCTCGCGGGCGGAGGGGTCCGCCCACAGCGGCGGAGGAGATGGCATCGCGGAGAAGCATCGCGCCTTTCACTTAAGGGAACTTGTGGGCTTCCTGAGGTGATTCTGAGGGACCGGAATCGGGGGCCTAAGGCCTCCTGCGCCGAACGTAAGGCCTCAGCGCTGAGAACCGGCACCAAACGCCCGATGTGCAGGGGCTTGTCGCAGGCCACCATGGCCTCATGTTGTTCCTCGACCACCACTGGAGCCATCCCATGACGAGCCTCAGCCTTCACCAGCACACCGCCGCAGCGCAGGCCGCCGACCAGCGCCGGGCCGCAGCGGAGCATCGCCGTTCCCGCCAGCCGGTGGGCGCGGTCGAGATGCGCCGCGCCACCGCCGACGACGAGCGCGCCGTCCGCCGGCTCGCCCAGCTCGACGAGATGACGCCGCCGCAGGGCGACGTCCTGCTCGCCGAGGTTGACGGGCGGCTCGTCGCCGCGCTGCCGCTCGAGGGCGGCTGCGCCGTCGCCGATCCGTTCACGCCCACCAAGGAGATCGTCGAGCTGCTCGTCCTGCGCGCTGCAGCGCTCGGCGGCGACTCTCACGGCCGCCTGCGGGCCCGCCGCCTGCGCCGCGCCGCGAGCGGGCTGCGTCACGCAGCGTGAACACCCGGCCCGCTCATGCGACCTCGCCGGGCGGCGATACTACGTTCGTGGCGACGCGTGTCACGAGCAGCCGCCTGGTGGGGCGCAGTGCCGAGCTGACCGAGCTCGACGCCGCGCTGTCCGATGCGGCCGAGGGCCGTCCGTCGCTGACGTTCATCGCCGGCGAGTCCGGCGTCGGCAAGTCGCGGCTGCTGGCCGAGCTCGCTGGGCAGGCCCGCGCGCGGGGCGCGCGCGTGGAGTGCGGCGACTGCGTCGAGCTCGGCGGCGACGAGCTGCCGTATGCACCGATCGTCGCCGTTCTGCGCTCGCTCGCCCGCGACTGCGATCCCGTGCTCGAGGAGCTCTCGCCGTCCGCCCGCGGCCAGCTCGGGACGCTGCTGCCGGAGCTGCGTGACAGCGGGAGCGCGCCCGCCGGCGCGCAGCTGGCCCAATCCCAGCTGTTCGAGGCGCTGCTCTCCCTGCTCGAACGCCTCGGGCAGGAGCGGCCGCTCGTCCTGGGCATCGAGGACATCCATTGGGCCGACCGGTCGACCCGCGCGTTCCTCTCCTTCCTCTCGCGCAGCCTGTGGACCGAGCGCGTGCTCGTCGTCGCGACCTACCGGCCCGACGAGCTGCACCGCCGCCATCCGCTCCGCCCCGTCCTCGCCGAGCTCGAACGTGACGCCCGCTCGCGCCGCATCGCGCTCGAGCCGCTGACCGAGGACGAGCTCGGCGAGCAGCTCAGCGGGATTCTCGGCGCCGATGTCCCGCCGGACCTCGCCGCGCGGCTGTTCACCCGCAGCGAGGGGAACCCGCTCTTCACCGAAGAGCTGCTGGCCGCGGGGCTCGACGGGCGCGGCGCGCTTCCCGCGACGCTGCGCGACGCGCTGATGGTCCGCGTCGAGCGGCTCTGCGAATCCGCGCAGGAACTGCTGCGCCTGCTCTCCGCGGGGCGCCGCGTCTCGCACGACGTCCTCGCCGAGGCCAGCGGGCTCGAGCCGGCCGCGCTGCGCGGCGCGCTGCGCGAGGCCGCCGAGGCGCATCTCCTGGAGGCCGACGAGCAGGGCCGCTACCGCTTCCGGCACGCGCTGCTGCGCGAGGTCGTGCATGACGACCTGCTGCCCGGTGAGCACGCGGAGCTGCATCTTGCGCTCGCGCGCGTCCTCGAGCGGCGCGTTGCGGAGCACCCCGGCGACCCGTACCTGAGCTCCGCGCTCGCGCACCACTACCTGTCGGCGGGTGACCAGCCGGCCGCGCTCGCGGCGGCCGTGAACGCGGCGAAGGCCGCCGAGTCTGTGCGGGCCCACGGCGAGGCGGCGCAGCTCCTGGAGCGGGCGCTCGGCATCTGGGACCGCGTGCCGGATGCCGAGGCCCTGGCGGGTGAGACGCGCGCGGCGCTGCTCATGCGGCTCGGCACCGACCTGCAGGCGGACGGGGACTTCGCGCGGGCGCAGGCGACCTACGAGCGCGCGCTCGAGGCGACTCCACCGGAGGCCGGGCCGCATGCCGCGGCGCTCGTGCTCGAGCGCCTGGCTCAGGCGCAGTGGCGCCTGGGGCGGGCGACCGAGGCACGTGACTCGATCGACCGTGCGATCGCGTCGCTGCCCGAGGACGACAGTCCCGAGCGGGCGCGGATCATGGCCCGAAACGCCAAGCTGCTGATGCTTCAGGGGCGTTTCCAGCAGGCCGCCCCAGTCGCGCGTGAGGCCCTCGACGTCGCCCGCCGCGCGTCCGAGGTCGACGCCGCGGGCATCGCGCTGAACGCGCTCGGCTTCTCGCTGATCCAGAACGGCGAGATCGATGAGGGCCGCGCGTGTCTGCGCGAGGCGATCGAGATCGCCGAGTCACCGAGCGACGCGGCGGTCGCCTACGTGAACCTCGCCGAGGCACTGCATGTCGAGGGTCGCTCGCGCGAGGCGCTCGAGGTCATCTGCGAAGGGCTCGGGCTGATGCGCGAGGCGCGGATCGAGAACGAGTGGCTCGAAGGGACGGTCGGCGAGATCGAATGGGAGCTCGGCGACTGGGCGAGCTCGCGGACACGCACGCCGGAGCCCCAGCGGGGCCAGAGCGGCACGACCCTCGTGTTCGTCGCGCTGCGCCGCGCGGAGTTCGCCCTCGCCGATGGCGACGAGGCCCGGGCGACCGAGCTGCTCGAACGCATCGCGGAGACGGTCGCCGGCGCTCGCGAGCCGCAGTTCATCGGGTGGCACGGGGACCTGCTCGCGCAGATCGCCCGTCGTGCGGGGGACCCCGCGAGGGCGCGGCGCGCGATCGACGACGCGCTCGACGCGATCGAGTTCTGCTCCGAGGATCGTCCCCGGGTTGCGCGCCTGGCGCAGACCGGCGTGAGCGTCGAGGCGGACGCGGCCGAGCGGGCGCGCGACATCGGCGATGCCGACGCCGAGCGGCTGGCGGTCGCCGGCGCCGAGGCGTACCTCTCGCGCTCAGAGGCGTGCGCCGACCCGCCGCGCCCGGTGGAGCAGGCACGGCTCGCCACCGCCCGCGCCGAGCTCGCGAGGGCGCGCGGGCAGAGCGATCCGGAGGCATACGCCGGCGCGGCAGCCGCGTGGCGCGAGGCCGGCCGGCCGTACCCCGCGGCGCTGAACGACCTCGATCGCGCGGCCGCGCTCGCGGCCGCGGGGACAGGGACGCGGCGCAGGCCGCGCTCGACCTCGTCTTCGCGACGGCGGAGCGCCTGGGCGCTCCGTGGCTCCTCGCGCAGGCACACGGGCTCGCGGGGCGGGCTCGACTCTCATCCGACGGCGAGCCCGCGCCGGCGCCGGCCGAGATCGCCGAGCCGGACGACCCGTTCGGGCTCACCCCGCGCGAGCGCCAGGTGCTCGAGCTGCTCGCGCGCGGCGCGACGAATCGTGAGATCGGCGCCGAGCTCTTCATGGCGGAGAAGACGGCGAGCGTCCATGTCTCGCGGATCCTCGCGAAGCTCGACGTGCGCACCCGCACGGAGGCCGCCGCCGTCGCATACCGGCTGGGGCTCGCCGCCTGAGGGGACGGCCGCGCTTGACAGGCCGGGGTAACATACGTGCCCGTATGAAACCCGTCCCCGAAGAGGCCTGCCAGTGTCCGACGTGCGCATCACCTACATAGGCGGTCCGACCGCGCTGATCGAGATCGGCCCGTGGAGGATCCTCACCGACCCGACCTTCGACCCGTCCGGCAAGCGCTACTTCTTCGGCTGGGGCACGGTCTCGCGCAAACTTCAGGGGCCCGCGGTCCCGTTCGAGGACCTCGAGCCGATCCATGCCGTGCTCGTGACGCACGACCACCACGGCGACAACCTCGATCCGACGGGCCGCGAGCTGCTGCCGCGCATGGGGCAGGTGATCACGACGCACCCCGGCGCGAAGCGGCTCGGCGGGGGCGCCATCGGCCTCGCGCCGTGGGCGTCGACGACGCTCGCGGCCGAGGGCCGTCCACCGCTCGAGATCACCGCGACGCCGTGCCGTCACGGTCCCCCCGGCAGCCACCCGATCGTCGGTGACGTGATCGGCTTCGCGCTGCGCTGGGACGGTCAGGAGCACGGGCAGCTCTGGATCTCCGGCGACACCGTGCTCTACGAGGGCCTGCGCGAGGTGGCCAAGAACGTCGACGTGGGCACCGCGATCGTCCACCTCGGCGGAGTGCGCTTCCCGGTCTCCGGTCCGTTGCGGTACACGATGACCGCGGAGGACGCCGTCGAGCTCTGCGGGCTGCTCGACCCGCAGGCGATCGTCCCCATCCACTACGAGGGGTGGAAGCACTTCCGCCAGGGCCGCTCGGCGGCCGAGCGCGTCTTCACCGCGTCGCCGCTCGCGGAGCGCGTGCACTGGCTGGAGGCCGGCACCCCGACCGACCTCACCGTGTGAGCGGGGTCGGCCGGCCGACGCTGACGACGCCGGAGGCGTGGGCCGCGGCGGCGCTCGACGAGATCGAGGTCGCCGGGGTCCACGGGCTTTCGGCCCAATCGGTCGCCCGTCGCCTCGGCGTCAGCAAGGGCGGCCTCTACCACCATTTCGCGGACCGGCGCGCGCTGCTCCGTGCGGCGCTCGCGCTGTGGGAGGCGCGCCAGGTGACGGCGCTCGGCGAGCGCTTCGACGCGGTCTCAGATCCACGCCGCCGCCTGCATGATCTGCTCGTCTACTCGGGCGTCGAGGTCCAGCCGACCGTGATCGTCCAGTTCATGGCGGCGGCGGACGACCCGGACGTCGCGGCGGTCCTGGCACGCGCGTCGGACGCGCGGCTGGCGTTGCTGCGCCGCATCTTCCTCCAGCTCGGGGCGACCCCCGCCGTCGCCCGCCACCGCGCGATCCTGGGGTACGGGCACTACCTCGGGCTCGCACAGCTGCGACGGCAGGACCCGGAGCTGCTCGCCACACCGGCGCAGATGCGCGCGCATCTGCGCCAGCTCGAGGCTGGATTGCTGGAGGGCCTGTGACTGTCCCAGGGGATGGGTCGGCCGTCATCTAGAGCGGACCGGCGTACCTCATCGAGAAGCGCTGGATCCTGCCGTTCTGCGTCGCGCAGTCCTTCGCCCTCGTGGTGAACTTCACCGCGCCGCTGAGCCTCTTGCCGACCTTGAGGCGCGCGGTCAGGGTCACCTTCACCGCTCTCACGCTGCCCGACTTGGAGAGGCGCACCCGGACCGTTCGAACCACTGATCGTTTGCCGTTCCTGAGCTTCACGAACCCGAGCTTGTGCAAGGCGGCCGAACCGCTACGGCAGAACGCGGACCCGCTGAGGGACACCGACTTGGAGCGCGAGTCCGTCTGGCCGGTGTAGAGGCACGCGGCCTCGGTCCCGACGCAGCTCTTGTACCGGTAGCCGGCGGGGGCGCCCTGCCCGGGCTGCGCGAGCGTCAGTGTGCCCGCAAATGCCACAACGGCCGCGGCGATGACAGCGGACCTGGTGCGCATGCGATGTCCTTCCGATGGAGTGGCGTGCAATCTAGCGGCGCTTCCCTGATTTGGCGCCGCGTGGCGCGGCGTGCCCGTCCCGGTGCCACACGAGGAGTTGGTACGCAGTCAGAGACCGGCGGGGTCTTCGGCGGAACGCCTCGATTCCCGGCCACGCCGCGGGGGCATCCCAGGACTCCGAGGAGGACACGCTGGCGTTCAGCGGGCTCGCCGCATCCATCCGATGATCGAGACGCTCCCGCTCGAGCAGGCCGGCGAGGCCGGACGATCGCATGACGAGCGGTGACGCGCGCTTCCGCATGGTCTCGTCAGGTAGGCCAGATGAGTTTCGGTGAGTCCGCGGGTCTACACCACGTGGGGGAGCGCCCGCTGATCACGTGTGACGCCCGCGACGTCCCCGCCGACCTCACCGCGGTGGATGCGCTCGCGCGCCTGCAGCTGGAGGCGGCGCGGCGCGGTGCGGAGGTCCGCCTCCGGCACGCCTCGCCCGCGCTGCTCGCAGTGATCGCGTCCGCCGGGCTCGCCGAGGTCCTGCGCGTCGACGACGCTACGCGCTGAGCCGCGGCGGCAGGCCGAACAGCGGGAAGACCCGCTCGGTGTCCAGGAAGAACGTGAACTCGACGATCTTCCCATCCTCGATCTCGAGCACCTGGAGTGCCCACGGGTCAAAGCCCTCGCCCGTCTCGCTCTGCTTGTACTGGCCGAACGCCGGCGAGCCGTTCGCGGATGTCGCGGGGACGACGCGCGACCCGCGGCAGCCGGCGCCGGGACCGACCCACCAGCCGAGGATGTCGTCGCGTCCGCGCAGCCACAGCTCGTAGGGCGGCATCGACTGCGTGGCGTCCTCGCGGATCAATGCGGTGAGCGCGTCCATGTCGTAGCGCTCGAAGGCGTCGGCGAAGCGGTCGAGCAGCTCCCGGTCCGGCGGATCAAGATCGGCCGGCTCGACATCGCCCGCGCTGAGGTCGCTGGCCTCGAGGGTCGCCCGGGCGCGCTGGAGCGCGCTGTTCACCGACGCGACGCTCGTGTCGAGCAGCTCGGCGACCTCGCTCGCCTTCCAGCGCAGCACCTCGCAGAGGATCAGGACGGCGCGCTGACGGGCCGGCAGCTGCTGCAGCGCGGCGATGAAGGCGAGCCGCAGCGTCTCGCGCGACGCGGCGACGTCGGCGGGATCGCCGTCCTGCGAAAGGACGAGGCCGTCCGGCACCGGCTCGACCCACGTCGCCTCGGGCAGGATGCCGCCGATCGGGCCGTCCGGTGAGCGCGCGGGCCCGAGGTCCATCGGCCGGGCACGGCGCTGGCCGGAGCTCAGCATGTCGAGGCAGACGTTCGTCGCGATCCGGTACAGCCACGAGCGCAGCGCCGCGCGGCCTTCGAACCGGTCGAGGCTCTTCCACGCGCGCAGCATCGTGTCCTGGACCGCGTCCTCGGCCTCGAACGGCGAGCCGAGCATGCGGTAGCAGTGTGCGGTCAGTTCGCGGCGGTGCTGCTCCAGCTGCGCGGCGGCGGGCGCGGTGGTCAGTGGCGAGGCCTCCATCTGATCCCTTTCGTTCGGACTTGCCGGAATCTACCGGGGCTCCGTTGCGGGCTGCCCGGATACCCTGGCCACCATGCGCCGGATCGCCCTGTTCCTCGTCGCCGTGACCGCATGCGCGCTTGCGCCGGCGACGGCATCGGCGGCGCTGCCCAGGCCCCGCTCGACCGCGATCGTCCCGGGGTCGTCGATCGCCGGGGTCAGGATCGGCATGACCGTGAAGCAGGCGCTCGCGCGCTGGGGCGCCGGGAGCCACTGCACGGCGGCGACGATCCGCCGGTCGTGCACCTGGACCGGGAGCGGCATGCAGGGGACGGTGTCGTTCAACGTCGGGTTCACCGGGAAGGTCCGAAGCATCACGATCGCCGCGGGCCACAACGAACGCAGCCAGGTGTACAAGGGCCCGCTCCTGCGCTGGAAGACGAGCCGGGGCACGCGCCTGGGCGTGTCGGCCACGTCGGTCGTCAAGGCGTACCCGAAGGCCCGCAACTCGCCGGCCGGCCCGCAGCTCGGCCGCGGCTCGCGCACGACGATCTTCACGAAGTCCGCGCGGCGGATCTCGCAGATCTACATCGGCCCGCCCGTCTAGGTCACCCAGCCCGCCGGGAACGCGCCCGCGGGCACGTCGCCCGGGTAGGCGTCGAACCAGCGCCGGGCGAGCTGCTCGGCCGGACGCCCCTCCAGCAGGGGCCGCAGGTCACCGATCGTGAGCAGCACGAGCAGCGTCGCGCCGATCTGCAGGTCGGCGGCCGTCGGGTGCTCGCCCCCGACGATCCCGTCGGCGGCGAGCGCGTCGATGTGGTCGATCTTCGCCGGCAGCCCTGCGAGGTCCTCGGCGAGCCGGACGGCCGTGATCCCGTGGTACTTCCACGAGCTGCGGATGTACGACATCGCGAAGTCGGTGCCAGCGGGGTCGAGTGGCGGAGCGCCCGGGCCGACGAACGTCCCCATCGATTCGGGGCGGAAGTGGAGCGCGCCCCACGGCAGGCGTCGCCCCAGGTCCTGCAGCTCGTCGTCGCCCCAGCGCTCGGCCTCCCGCACGGCGTCCGCGATCGCGGCGGGGTAGAGGGACGGCTCCGGCTCGAGCTCCTCCAGGCGGGCGAGGATCGCGCGGGAGCCGTGCACCGGCTCCCCGTCCACGAGCATGCCCGGCACGGTGCGGTTGCCCTCGCCGTAGATGCTCCTCGAGCTCGGCATTGTGCGCGCCCGCGGTCATCGTGACGATCTCGGCGTCGAGACCCTTCACGCGCAGCGCCGCCTCGACGGTCTTGCACGGGTGGGACGGCGGCAGGATGTGGAGCGTGAGGGTGGGGGCCATGACCGGGAGCCTATGCAGCGCGCTAGCCTCGCGCGGCCATGTCCCTCGCCCGCCCTCGCCGGCTCACACTTGCGGCGTTTCTCCTCGCGGCGATGCTGGGCGGCTGCGGAGGAGGCGGGGGCGACGGCGACCCGTCTGCGGAGATCACGAAGGCGCTGCAGGCGGGCCTCACATCCAACGACGCCGCCGTCCTCTGCGAGCGCGCGCTCAGCACGGGGCTCGTCATGCGCGTGTACGGCGGGAGGGCGCGCTGCCTGCAGGTCGAGCGGGCAGCGGCGGCGTCACGCGCGGCGGCGGGGTCGGCGCAGGTGTCGCGGATCAAGGCGGATGGCGATCGCGCGACGGCCTACGTCGTGCTGCACGGGGGCGACCAGAACGGCGCGCGCGGCGCGCTGAGCGTCGTGCGGGAGGACGGCGCGTGGCGCCTGGATGACCTCTCGACGGCGTTCCTGCGCTCGGAGTTCAACGCGGGTCTGGGCAGCGGGGAGCAGCTCCAGGCCAACCTCATCGCCTGCGTCGGCAAGCGCGTGGTCGGGCTGAGCGACGCGGCGCTGCGCGCGCTCGCGTTCGGCGCGATGGGCGGGCGGCCCGAGGCGCAGGCGCAGCTCCGGGGCCTCGTGACCGACTGCATCCGGTCGCTGTCCGCCCCGCCCTCCGGGCAGGTGAGTTAGTCAGGCACTGCCGTACGGGTCCTTCGGCGAGCGGTCACCGGAGAGCGTCTCGGTCGAGCGCGTCGTCAGCTCCTCGATCGCGTCGGCGACGTGGATCCGCTCGATGTGGTCGTCGCCGCGCGAGACGCGCAGCCGGTGCGCCTCGAGCAGGACGGCGGCGTGCGTCGAGCCGGCGGGCGGCTCGAACCGGTAGGAGGCCAACTCGATCAGCAGTCCGAGCGGGTCGGTGAAGTAGATCGAGTCCATGAAGCCGCGGTCCTTGACGCCGCTGTGCTGGATCCCGCGCTCGTCGAGCCGCTCCACCGTCTGGGCGAACGTCGCCTGCGAGATCGCGAACGCCAGGTGGTGCACGCACCCGGGGTCCATCGGAGTGCGGCCCGGATCCCCCTGCCGCTCCTCGTTCGTGAAGACGGTGATCAGGCGTCCGTCGCCAGGATCGAAGTAGAGGTGGCTCTCGTCCGCGTTGTCGAGGTTCGGCTGCTCGAACACGAACGGCATCCCGAGCAGGCCCTCCCAGAAGTCGATCGAGGTCTGGCGGCCCGCGCCGGTCAGCGTGATGTGGTGAACGCCCTGCGACTGGATCTTGCGCATGCCTCAGAGCATGTCAGGACGTTCCGTACGCGGACAGTGGACCGTCCGTGTAGGAGCTGCCGCGGGTCCACGTCGGCGGGAGCGTCGTGAGCGTCGTCTGACTGCTGGTCTCCGCCGCGCCCGCCGTCCTGCCGCGGTCGCGGAAGCGCACGACGCCGGAGCCACTCGGCCCGAGCACGGCGATCCAGTAGCTCGAGCCCGAAGCGAGCGGCGCCGACGGAACCGTGACGGTGTTCCAGGCGCCGGTGAGCGGCGCGGCGATCGTCGCCTGCCCGATCAGCGCGCCCGGGTGACTTGCGTTGTCGGCGTAGACGCCGACGACGACCTTCGTCGCGGTCGACGACGCGTCGAGGTACAGCTTCAACGTCGTCAGCGCGCCCGCAGCGAGCCCGGTGGTCTTGAACGCCTCGGCCTGGCCGGCGACGTTGTAGTCGACGTTCGGCTCGACGACGGTGTTGCCGAGCAGGGTGACGCCGGGAGGCGCGACGACATTCGACACGGTGACGGTGACGGTGGCCGTGGTGGTCGTGTTTCCGAGCGTGTCGCGGGCGACCGCCGTGAGGCTGTGGGAGCCGTTCGTCGCGCTCGTGGTGTCCCACGCGACCGAGTACGGCGACGTGGTGTCCTCGGCGCCGAGGTTCGCGCCGTCGAGCTTGAACTGGACGCCGGCGACGCCGCTCGTGTCGGTCGCGGTCGCGGTGACCGTGGCCGAGCCGGTGACGGTCGAGCCGCCGACGGGCGCGGTGATCGCTGTGACCGGGCCGGCGTTGTCGTTGTTCACCGTGACGGTGACGGTCGTGGCGGTGCTGGCGTTGTCCAGCGTGTCGCGTGCGACCGCGGTGAGGGTGTGCGTGCCGTTGGTCACCGTCGTCGTGTTCCAGCTTGTGGAGTAGGGCGACGTGGTGTCCTCGGCGCCGAGGTCTGCGCCGTCGAGCTTGAACTGCACGCCGGCGACGCCGCTGGCGTCGGTGGCGGTCGCCGTGACCGTCGTCGTGCCCACGATCGTCGCGCCGTTGGCCGGCGCCGTGATCGAGACCGTCGGGCCCTGGGTGTCGACCGGATTGCTCACGGTGACGGTGACGGTTGTGGCGGTGCTGGTGTTGTTCAAGGTGTCGCGTGCGACGGCGGTGAGGGTGTGCGTGCCGTTGGTCACGGTCGTCGTGTTCCAGCTTGTGGAGTAGGGCGACGTGGTGTCCTCGGCGCCGAGGTTGACGCCGTCGAGCTTGAACTGCACGCCGGCGACGCCGCTGGCGTCGGTCGCGGTCGCCGTGACGGAGGTCGTGCCGAGGACGGTCGCGCCGTCAGCCGGTGCGCTGATCGCCACGGCCGGGCCCGTCGTGTCCGGCGGCGGGTTGTTGACCGTGACGGTGACGGTCGTCGCGTTGCTGGTGTTGTTCAAGGTGTCGCGCGCGACGGCGGTGAGGGTGTGCGTGCCGTTGGTCACGGTCGTCGTGTTCCAGCTTGTGGAGTAGGGCGACGTGGTGTCCTCGGCGCCGAGGTTCACGCCGTCGAGCTTGAACTGCACGCCGGCGACGCCGCTGGCGTCGGTCGCGGTCGCCGTGACGGAGGTCGTGCCGAGGACGGTGGCGCCGTCAGCCGGTGCGCTGATCGCCACGGCCGGGCCCGTCGTGTCCGGCGGCGGGTTGTTGACCGTGACGGTGACGGTCGTCGCGTTGCTGGTGTTGTTCAAGGTGTCGCGTGCGACGGCGGTGAGGGTGTGCGTGCCGTTGGTCGCGGTCGTCGTGTTCCAGCTTGTGGAGTAGGGGGACGTGGTGTCCTCGGCGCCGAGGTTCACGCCGTCGAGCTTGAACTGCACGCCGGCGACGCCGCTGGCGTCGGTCGCGGTCGCCGTGACGGAGGTCGTGCCGAGGACGGTGGCGCCGTCTGCCGGTGCGCTGATCGCCACGGCCGGGCCCGTCGTGTCCGGCGGCGGGCCCGTGGTGAAGGTCCACGAGGCGTCTGCAGCGAGCGGGGTGCCGTCGGAGGCCTTGGCGGCCGTGGTGACCGTGGCCGCATACGTCGTCGAGTACGCCATCGGGGCCGAAGGGGTGAGCGTCGCGGTGCTCGTCGGGCCGTCGTAGCTCACAGACGCCGGAACGGGGCTTCCGCCGGCCGGCGTGAGCTTGAAGCTCGCCGCCGTGAGCGTCGCCGGGTCCATCGCCCGTGAGAACGTGGCGGCCGGTTTCGCGGTCGTCGCGACACCCGTTGCGCCGCTTGCGGGCACCATCGTGGTGACCGCCGGTGCGGCCGGTCCGGTTGAGGCGGGCACGACCTCGATGGCCGTGATCTCGGGGTCGTCGACGCTGCCGTAGACCGACTTGATGCTCAGCGTGCCGTTCGTCACCGAAACCCCACTGACGGTGCGCACGAGCGCGGTGCGCACGCCGACGGTGGCGCAGATGTCGAGGTTCTTGATGTCCGGCGACAGCGTCGTGTTCAGCACGTCCATCGAGAAGATCCGCTTGCCCGCGCAGCCGCTCACCGCCGTCCCGTAGTAGAGCTCCGCGAAGTGCATGCGCACGTCGTACGTGCCGTTCGCCACGGGAATGGCGTACGTGAACTGACCCCAGCGCTCGTCCTGGTAGAGCGACTGGTCGTTCGTCCCGGAGATCGGCTGGTTCGTCGCGTACGTCTGGCCGCCGGTCACGAGCGAGTCGGCGCGGAAGCTCGCGCCGGTGACGGACGTGACGGCGCCGCCGCCGGCGTTGATCCGGGTCGGGTCCGTCGAGCTGGCCAGGGTCGTCGCGGTGACCTCGGACGAGGCCGCCGACTGAGCCCCGGCGGTCACGGTCGTGACCACGTACGAGTAGGCGGTCGCGGAACTGAGGCCCGTGTCCGTGAACGTCGTCGTGCCGCTCACGAGCGTGCTGTTCGCCCGCGACCCCAGCGGCAGCCCGCCGTCGCGCGGCGTCGTGGTGCGGTACACGTTGTAGCCCGTCGCCCCCGCGACCGCGTTCCAGCTGATGCGGATGCTGTCGGTCCCCGTGACCGCGGCGCTGACCCCGCCCGGAGCGACCGGTCCGCTCGCGGCGCCGTCGAGCTTGATGTCGCCCGGAGGTGTCGCCGGCAGCGCGCTCATGTCGGCGAGGATGTTCGTCGTCGCCTGCTGGATCCGCAGGTCCGGCTCACCCTCGTTCGAGGG
Source organism: uncultured Actinomycetes bacterium (assembly GCA_963805615.1). Taxonomy (GTDB): domain Bacteria; phylum Actinomycetota; class Thermoleophilia; order Solirubrobacterales; family Solirubrobacteraceae; genus F1-60-MAGs163. The sequence continues at coordinate 184,883 of CAWDUW010000002.1, forward strand.
ATTTCTCGCGAGGCCGCGGTTCCACCAGTTCGTCCCTGTGGTGACGACGGTCGCCCCGCTCGCCGCCTTGTACTTGACCATCGTGGAGACGGTCGATCCCGGTGTCTGGTTCTTCCCGAAGTTCTGGATCAGGTTGCCGGTGACCGGCGAGGCCGCGAGCGTCTTGGTGCCCGCCGGCTCGGCTCCGTTGGCGACCCGCGCATCCCACTCCCAGCCGACGAGATTCGAGCCGATCGACACCGACGACCCGGGAGCCTGCGAGTCGAGGCCGGTGTAACGCCACACGCGGTCGGCGCCCTGCGCCGCACTGACGACGAGCGGGAAGCCGGCGAAGTCGCGGTCGCCGACGTACATCACGCCGCTGAGGCTGTTCTCGGGCTGGTTTACGCCGGCCGGGTCGCGCCAGGTGCCAGTGGGGATGCCGCTCGGGTCCGCTCCGCCGCTCTGCGTGGACTTGTAGGTCACCTGTTCGCGCGCAGGGGCACCCGTCGGCGACGGCTCGAAGCGGATCTTCCAGTAGACCTCGTTCGAGCCCGTGAAGAACGCGTTCACGCCGGCGTCGCGGGCCTGAACGAGCGTGTCGTGCATCCCACCCGACCAGTACTCGTCGTGCGCGGGGGAGACGTAGGCCTTCGCGTCGCCGACGATCGCCGGGTGCAGCTCGAGGTCGGAGTTCGAGGCGTAGCCGACGTCGTAGCCCTCCTGCTCGAGCCAGTACACCGTCGCGATCTCACTCTTCGTGTACCAGTCGCGCTGGCCGTCGAGCGTCTGGTTGAACGGGCGATCGAACGACACCTTCGCCGCCCGCGGAGCATTCGTGACGGTGTTCCCGCAGCACGAGTTGAAGTCGTAGAGCGAGCGACCGCCGTAGTTGTTGTAGGCCTGGAAGGTCGTGAACGACGAGCCGTAGAGGAGGTCGGGGTGGCGGGCGTCGTCACGGACGGCGAGCAGGATCAGGTTGTCGTTCGAGTTGTCGTTGCGCACGATCCGCAGCACGTACATGCCCGACGGCCAGGACGCGGTGGTGCTCACCGACGTGGAGACGCTCCACGCCGAGCACTCGTAGAGCCCGGTCGAGTCGTTGCTCGTGCAGCCGGTCTGCGCTGTCCCGGGGATGTTGCGCATCGTCGCGAACAGGCGGGCGCCCGCGCCGCCGTAGTAGCCGGTGCGGTAGATCTCGACGTTGAACGTCGTCGAGTTCGCCGAGTTCACCTTCAGGTCGACCGACTGGCCCTTGTCGATGCTCTGCGCCGTCGCGAAGCCCTCGATGCCCCCGGCGGAGACGGACGCCGCGCTCTTCAGCCCCCAGCCGGCGTTCCCCGGGAAGCAGTTCTCCACGACCACCGGGTTCCCGGCCGTGCATGACGGCGCCACGGGCTTGGCCTGCACCGCGAGCGAGTTCGCCGACTCGACGCCGCCGACGACCGCGCGCACGGCGTAGTAGTAGGTGGTGCCGTTCACCACGGTCGAATCGGTGAACGAGGTCGGTGGCGGAAATCCGACGAGTGTTCCGAAAGGTGTGAGCGGCGTCGTGATCGACGTCGCCGTCGTGCCGCGGTAGACGGTGTACTCCGTCGCGCCCGCCGCAGGCTGCCATGCGAGGTCGACCTTGCCGCCGAGCGCGACCGCGCTGACGCCCGACGGTGGAGCCGCCTGGGCCAGGCCTGCGGATGCACCGAACGCGAGAACGGCCACCGCTGTGATGAGGGCAGACTTCAGCCGCACGTGATCCTCCTCGAGGAAGGCGAGCATCTTCTTCGGCCGGGAGGCCACTGCGCTACTGGACAAAAGTTCAGACCGCGGGCCGCTGGAGCTTCGTCGTCAGCGCGACTGTGCCCGGTGGCTTCGCCGCCGGACGTGGATGGCGCGCGACGGGGTGGCGGGCAGGGCGCCCATGTCGGCGAGGATGTTCGTCGTCGCCTGCTGGATCCGCAGGTCCGGCTCACCCTCGTTCGAGGGATTCCTCGCGAGGCCCCGATTCCACCAGTTCGTTCCTGTGGTGACGACCGTCGCGCCGCTCGCCGCCTTGTACTTGACCATCGTGGAGACGGTCGATCCCGGAGTCTGGTTCTTCCCGAAGTTCTGGATCAGGTTGCCGGTGACCGGCGAGGCCGCGAGCGTCTTGGCGCCCGCCGGCTCAGCTCCGTTGGCGACCCGCGCATCCCACTCCCAGCCGACGAGGTTCGAGCCGACCCGGGTGGAGGACCGCGGCGCCTGTCGGTCGAGGCCGGTGTGGCGCCACACGCGGTCGGCGCCCCGCGCCGCGCTGACCACGAGCGGAAAGCCGGCGAAGTCGCGCCCGCCGACGTACATCTCCCCGCTGAGGCTGTTCTCGGGCTGGTTGATCCCGGCCGGGTCGCGCCAGGTGCCGGTGGGGATGCCGGAGGGGTCCGCCCCGCCGCTCTGCGTGGACTTGTACGTGACCTGCTCGCGCGCCGGTACGCCGCCGGGGGACGGCTCGAAACGGGTCTTCCAGTAGACCGCGTTCGCGCCGCTGAAGAAGACGCTCACTCCGGCGTCGCGGGCCCCCGTCAGGTTGTCGCGCATGCCGGCCGACCAGTACTCGTCATGTGCCGGTGACACATACGCCGTGGCACTGCGGACGAGCGCCGGGTGCAGTTCGAGGTCGGTGTTCGATGCGTAGCCGACGTCGTAGCCCTCCCGTTCGAGCCAGTACACCGTCGCGATCTCACTCTTCGTGTACCAGTCGCGCTGGCCGTCGAGCGTCTGGTTGAACGGGCGATCGAACGACACCTTCGCCGCCCGCGGCGAGGTCGTGACGGTGTTTCCGCAGCACGAGTTGAACTCGTACAGCGACCGGTCGCCGTAGTTGTTGTAGGCCTGGAAGGTCGTGAACGACGAGCCGTAGAGGAGGTCGGGGTGGCGGGAGTCCCCACGGATGGCGAGCAGGATCAGGTTGTCGTTCGAGTTGTCGTTGCGCACGATCCGCAGCACGTACATGCCCGACGGCCAGGACGCGGTGGTGCTCACCGACGCGGACACCCTCCATGCCGAGCACTCGTAGAGCCCGGTCGAGTGGTCGCTCGTGCAGCCGGTCTGCGCTGTCCCGGGGATGTTGCGCATCGTCGACATCAGGCGGGCGCCCGCGCCGCCGTAGTAGCCGGTGCGGTAGATCTCGACGTTGAACGTCGTCGAGTTCGCCGAGTTCACCTTGAGGTCGACGGTCTGTCCCCTGTTGATGCTCTGCGCCGTCGCGAAGCCCTCGATTCCGCCGGCCCGGACCTGGGCCGAGCTCTTCAGGCCCCAGCCGCGGTGGCCGGGGAAGCAGTTCTCCACGACCACCGGGTTCCCGGATCTGCAGGACCGTGCGACGGGCTTGGCCTGCACCGGCAGCGAGTTCGCCGACTCGACGCCGCCGACGACCGCGCGCACGGCGTAGTAGTAGGTGGTCCCGTTCACCGCGCTCGAATCGGTGAACGACGTCGGCGCCGGAGATCTCCTGAGGACGCGGGCGGGGGTGAGCGGCCTCGTGATCGACCCGGCGCTCGTGCCGCGGTAGGCCGTGTACTCGGTGGCGCCCGCCACCGGCTGCCACGACACATGGACCTTGCCGCGGAGGGCGATGGCGCTGACGCCCGACGGCGGACCCGCCTGGGCCAGGCCTGCGGAAGCACCGAACGCGAGAACGGCGACGGCTGTGACGAGGACGAGTTTCGGTCCCACGTGATCCCTTCGAGCAGAGACCAGCATTCCACCGATCACGGCCGAGATTGAACGAAGGTCCAGACGGGACCTCCCGCTACGAGGCGAGGGCGACCGGTCGCATGTCGTGCGCACGGTCGATCCGGCGCCGGGCGAGCAGCTCGGCCTCGTGCAGGGGCGTCTCTCCGGTCGCGTCGGCTGCGGCCAGCAATTCGCTGACCCGCTCACCGATCCGCATGACCTCCGACCGCAGCTGCCCGTCACCCCATCCGGTGCGCAGCGCGTGGATGTGGACGACGCCGCCGGCATTGGCGATGAAGTCGGGCACGTAGGTGATGCCGCGATCCGCAAGCGTCCCGGCGAGCTCGGGGGCGGCGAGCAGGTCGTTCGCGGCACCCGCGACGATCCGGCAGCGCAGCTGTTCGACCGTGTCCTGCGAGATCACGCGCGCGACCGCGCATGGAGCGAGCACGTCGCACTCGGTGAACAGCGCGTCATCGGCGGCGATAGCGTGGCCGCCGATCGCGGACGCGACGTCCTTGGCCCGTACGGAGTTCACGTCGGCGACCAGCACCTCCGCGCCGTCACGAGCGAGCAGGCCGGCGAGGCTCGCCCCGACATGGCCGGCGCCCTGCACCGCGACGCTGACGCCGCGCAGGTCATCCGCCCCGTCGGCGTGGGCGACGGCGCTGCGGATCGCCGCCCACGTGCCGAGCGCGGTCCACGGCGAGGGATCGTCGGTGTTGCACGCGACGTCCGGGGCGACGGTGCCGACGACGGCGAGGTCCTCGATCGTCGTGCCCATGTCCACCCCGGGGATGTAGGCCCCGTGGAGCGCGGCGACGCAGCGCCCGAAGGCCTCGAGCACCGCCCGCCGGTCGACCTGCGTGTCCTCGAGCAGGATCACCGACTTCCCTCCGCCGTACGGGAGGCCGGCAGCGGCGTTCTTGAGCGTCATCGCGGCCGCGAGCCTGCCGGCCTCCGTGGCCGCATCCGCCTCGGAGGGGTAGGCCTTCCAGCGCACCCCGCCGAGGGCGGGGCCGAGGGTGGTGTCGTCGACGGCGATCACGGCGCGCAGGCCGACGGCGGGGTCACGACACTCATGGAGGCTCATCGAGGCAGCGAAGCGCTCGCGCCCCGCCTTGGCCAGTCCGCAAGGCCCCTTTCGCCTCCTCGCGCAAGATCCTCCTCCTGAACGGCGGTTCGGCGGCGGAAACGTGCGTGCGGCCGGATCCCTTCAGTCGGGCAGCGGCAGCTGCGAGCCGGGCTTCGCCGCCGTGCTCAGGACCATCAGCGTCTTCGTGCCGGTGACCTTGCCCGAGTGGCGCAGCCGGTCGATCACATCCTTGAGGTGCGCGACGTCCTGGGCGCGGATGTGGACGAGCGCGTCGGGGTCGCCGGCGATCATGTAGACCGCCTGGATCTCCTGCGCCGCGGCGGCCGTCGCCTCGATGTCCTCGATCTGCGCCTGCGCGGAAAACCGCAGCTCAGTGAAGGCTTCCAGCGGCCAGCCGAGCCGCGCGTAGTCGATCACCGCCGTGTAGCCGGTGATCACCCTGATCCGCTGCAGCCGATCGATGCGGCGTTTCGTCGCGGCCGCCGAGAGGCTGACGCGCCCGGCGATGTCGGCGACCGTCCGGCGCCCGTCCTCCGTGAGCAGCGCGAGGATCTCGCGATCGGTGCCGTCCAGCGCAACGGTTCCCATGCCGCGCAGGCTACCCGGGGGCGCGGGCGGCGGCCAGCCGCGCAAGATCGTGCGCAAAATCGCCGGTTCGGCGTCTGAATCCTGCGCGAGCGATGATGATTCGTCTGTGTGACGTGCGGCACACAGACATCGACGCTTCCCTACGCCGATGGGAACCCTCGCGGTCACGCACGTCGCGGCACCAGCCGGACGGGACCACCCCCCGGTCTCGCTCGACGACAGGTACACGAAGTCCTCCGGCAGAGCGCTGATGTCCGGGATCCACGCGCTCGTGCGGCTGCTGCTCGAGCAGCGCCGGCTGGACGCCCGCCGGGGACTTGACACGGCGGCGTTCATCAGCGGCTATGAGGGTTCCCCCCTCGGTGGGCTGGACCAGGAGCTGGTGCGCTCACGCGGGCACCTGGATCCGCTCGACATCGTCTTCCGCCCGGGGCTCAACGAGGAGCTCGCCGCCACGGCCGTCGCGGGCACCCAGCTGCTGGGCGAGCTGCCCGAGCACGACCACGACGGGGTCACCGGGTTCTGGTACGGCAAGAACCCGGGGCTCGACCGCGCAGCCGACGCGATCCGGCACGGCGTCATGTCCGGCACCGCGCCGCTGGGCGGAGCGGTCGCGCTGATCGGCGACGACCCTGCCTCGAAGTCCTCGACGCTCCCCAGCGCCTGCGAGCCGCTCTGCCGCAGCCTGCTGATGCCGGTGCTCGCTCCGGCGACCGTGCGCGAGATCGTCGTGCTGGGCCTGCACGCCGTCGCGCTCTCACGCGAGTCCGGGTTGTGGACCGGGCTGAAGATCGTCACCGAGCTCGCCGACGGCAGCGCGACCGTGGACGTCGCAGAGCTCGCGACCGGCGTGCCGCTGCCGAGTGGCCGGGAGGCGACGCCGCCTCCGGTGCTGCTCGCCGCCGCCTCGCGCGATGCCGAAGAGGACGCGATGACCGCGCGCCTGCGGCGCGTGCACGCTTACGCGCGTCGCACCGGCCTGAACCACATCGCGTTCGAGCCCGACCACCCGCGCATCGCCATCGTCGCCGCGGGCGTCGCGTTCACCTCCGTGCAGAGCGCGCTGGACGACCTGGGCCTCGACGACGCCGCGCGGGGCGCGGCGGGCATCCGGCTGGTGAAGCTCGGCATGCCGTGGCCGCTCGAACAGGGTCACGTGCGCGAGCTGCTGCACGGCGTGGACGAGGTGCTCGTCGTCGAGGACAAGCTCGCATTCGTCGAGTCGCAGATCAAGGAGGCGCTCTACCGCTGCCCGGACGCCCCGCTCGTGATGGGCAAGGAGGACGCGACGGGCGCACAGTTGCTCGGCGTGCGCGGCACCCTGAGCGCCGACGATGTCGCACGGGCGCTCGTGCGCGTCCTCGGGATCGAGTCCCAGGCGGCCGCCGAGGCGCCCGGGCTCTCCGTGCTTCCCGCGCGCACGCCGTACTTCTGCTCGGGCTGCCCGCACAACATCTCGACGCAGGCCGACGCGGACCAGCTCGTGGGTCTCGGGATCGGCTGCCATGTGATGGTCGCGATCGACCCGAGCGGGAGCCGCGGCCGGATGCTCGGGATGACGCAGATGGGCGGGGAGGGCGCCCAGTGGCTCGGGCTCGCACCGTTCGCGCGCGGGCGGCATTTCGTTCAGAACCTCGGAGACGGCACCTTCCACCATTCCGGCTCGCTGGCGATCCGCGCGGCCGTGGCGGCCGGCGTCGACATGACCTACAAGCTGCTCTACAACGACGCCGTCGCGATGACCGGCGGGCAGGCGGCGGTCGGCCGCATGGACGTCCCCGCGATCACGCGCCTGCTCGCGATCGAGGGCGTCTCGCGCATCATCGTCACGACTGCCGAGCCCGAGGGCTACAAGGGTGTCGCGATCGACCCGATCGCAGAGGTACGCCACCGCGACGACCTGCAGGCCGCCCAGCGCGAGCTCGCCGCGACCCCGGGCGTCACGGTGCTGATCCACGACGATCGCTGCGCCGCGCAGGAGCGCCGGCTGCGCAAGCGCGGCAGGCTCCCGGTTCCGGCGCAGCGCATCCTGATCAACGAGCGCGTGTGCGAGGGCTGCGGGGATTGTGGTGAAAAGTCGACCTGCCTCTCCGTCCAGCCGGTCGAGACGCCGTTCGGCCGCAAGACGACGATTCACCAGGGCTCGTGCAACCAGGACTTCTCCTGCCTGAAGGGCGACTGTCCCTCGTTCATGGAGATCGTGCCGGGGAAACGGAGAGTGAAGGCCGCCCCGCCTGCGCTCACGATCGCGCTGACGGAGCCCGTCGCGCGCGTCGGGACCGACGTGCTCGTGCGGATGCCCGGCATCGGCGGGACCGGCGTCGTCACCGTCTCGCAGATCCTGCAGATGGCCGCTCACCTGGACGGGCTCAGCGCCGCCGGGGTCGACCAGACGGGCCTCGCGCAGAAGGGCGGCCCGGTGCTCAGTGACCTGCGGATCGCCGCGGGGCCGATCGTGGGACAGGTGCGCCCGAGCGCCGGCCACGCGGACGTCCTGATCGGCTTCGACGTCCTGGGCGCAGCCGCGCCGGACACGCTCGCCGTCGCCGACAGCGCGCGCACGATCGCCGTCGTGAACACCGCGCAGGTGCCGACCGCGGCGATGGTCACCGACCCCGGTGCGCACTTCCCCCCGGCCGTCGTGGCGCGAGCCGCCATCAACCGGGCGACCCGGGCGCGCGAGAACCTCTTCCTCGACGCGGGAGCGCTGAGCGAGCGGTTGTTCGGGGATCACATGCCCGCGAACATGCTGATGATCGGCGCCGCGTTCCAGCACGGCTGCCTGCCGCTGAGCGCGACCGCGATCGAGTCCGCGATCCGGATGAACGGGGCGGCGGTCGAGTCGAACCTCGACGCGTTCGCGTGGGGCCGCGCCGCGGCGATCGACCCGGCGGGTGTCGAGGCGCTGCTGGCGCCCGCGACGGTGCCCGAGCGGCAACCCGGTCGAGCGGTTCTCGCGATCCTCGAGTCGACCGGCGCCGGCGGGGCGCTGCGCGACGTGCTCGAGCGCTGCGTGCCCGACCTCGCGGCCTACCAGAGCCCGGCGTACGCGCGCGAGTACGCCGCCAAGGTGATGCGGGTGGCCGCGATCGAGCGCGAGCGCAGCGGCGCGGACGCCACGCCGATCGCCGAGGCCTACGCGCACGGACTGCACAAGCTGATGGCCTACAAGGACGAGTACGAGGTCGCGCGCCTCTACCTCGACCAGGCCGAGCGCGCGCGGATCACGCGGGAGTTCGGACCGGGAGCGAAGGTGCGGGTCCTGCTGCACCCGCCGCTCCTGCGCGCGCTGGGCGTCGACCGCAAGCTGCGCCTGGGCCCGTGGATCTTCCCGGCGTTCCGCGCGCTGCGCGGCATGCGCCGCCTGCGCGGCACCGCCTTCGACCCGTTCGGGCATACGCGGGTGCGCAGAATGGAGCGCGCGCTGGTCGCGGAGTACGACGGCCTGGTCGGCGAGGCGCTTCAGCTGCTCGGGCCCGAGACGGCCGGCGACGTCCTTGCGATCGCGGAGCTTCCCGACGTCGTTCGCGGCTACGAGGACGTCAAGGTGCGAAATGTCGAGAGGTTCCGCGAGCAGGCCGCCGACCTGCTGGTGCAGCTCGGGGTCACGGACCTCGTGAGCCTCGCGGCGGGCGACCGCGAGACCGCCGCGCTCTGACGGCGATGGGTGGCAGCACGTATGGAGGCCGAACCGATCGCTTGCAACCGTCGCTGACAGGTAGAAGACCACGCAGAAACGGAGGTGCGGCCCATGACCACGCAACGGCTGGTGCACGGAGGCGGAACGCTCGCCTACTCGTCGCAAGGAGATGGGCCGCTCATCATCTGCGTTCCCGGGATGGGAGACCTGCGGCAGGAGTACCGGTTCCTCACCCCGACGCTCGTCGCGGACGGCTTTCGCGTGGCGGAGATGGACCTGCGCGGCCACGGTGGCTCGAGCACGGACTGGGATGACGTCTCCCCCGAGGCCATCGGCAGCGATGTGCTTGCGCTGATCGACCATCTCGGCGCAGGCGACGCCATCGTGATCGGAACATCGATGGCTGCGGGCGCCGCGGTCTGGGCGGCGGTCGAGCGGCCCACCGCCGTCACGGGGATCGTGCTGATCGGGCCGTTCGTGCGCGATGAGGGCTCCGGCCTGAAGGTGCGGCTGTCCCGCGGACTCTTCCGGATCGCTCTCGCGCGACCGTGGGGACCGGCGTTCTGGATGCGCTACTGGGCGAGCCTGTTCCCCTCACGGAGACCTGACGACTTCGAGTCCTACTCCTGGCATCTGCGTGAGAACCTCTCCCAGCCACCGCGATGGTCTGTTCTGCGGCGGATGATGCTCGGCCCGCCGCGGACCGAGATCGACGCACGGCTCTCGCGCGTCGGCGCGCCGGCGCTCGTGGTGATGGGCAGCATGGACCGTGACTTCAAGGACCCGGACGAGGAGGCGCGGCTCGTCGCGCGGCCACTCGACGCCCGCGTCGCGATGATCCCGGGCGCCGGCCACTATCCACATGTCGAGTTCCCAGAACTCACCGCGGGCCACGTCCTCGCGTTCGCGGCGGCCGCCGCCCTGGCGCGGGAGCGCCGCCGGAGCCCCGAGGTTCACGCGCTCTAGACCCCGCCGAAGATGCACGCCGGGTTTCAGTGCTTGCGGCTCCGCCCGGGCCCTGGTTGGGTCGCCGCGTGGTCGGGTGGTCGGGGTGTCGGCGTCGTGCCGTCGCGTACGCGGCCGTCCCGCTGATCCTGCTCGCAGCGGCGGGAAGCGTCGTCGCCAAGACGAGTCACGAGGGGTGGCCGCGCATCGACGGGATGCTCCTGATGAACAAGGACGATTCGAGCCGCCCGCTCGACGCGCGGCCGGGCCGTGACCCGTTCGGCGGTGAGGACCCGACGTACAGCTGCGACACGGTGCACGAGGACTCGACCTGTGTCGGCCAGCCGGCCAAGTGCGTCTTCCACGACCGCTGCCGGGCGTCGGTCGTGGTGCCTGACCGGCCGCGGCACAACGAGCTGCTCGGCGGGCACGGAGACGACACGATCCATGCGGGGCCCACGGGCGACGTGATCTGGGGCGACTTCAAGCCGAGCGGACAGCCGGCGACCCAGGTCGACCGGATCTGGGGCGGGGACGGTCGCGACTTCATCTACGCAAGCCACGGGCGCAACGTGATCGCCGCGGGCGGCGGGCCCGACGTCGTCAAGGCGCACTTCGGCCGTGGCAGCGTGGACTGCGGCGGCGGCGAGGATGTGCTCTTCATCAGCCGCAAGGCGCAGCGGCGCTATCGCGTCAAGCGGTGCGAGACGATCTCGCACCGGACGCTCGGGTACTAGATTCCTGGCCGAGCGCCGCGATCACCGCCTTGCGCAGATCGACGCCGCGCTGGTTCATCTGCACCATGCCGACGATGACGTCGCCCGGCCTTGCGCGGCGGGCGGCGAGACGTGCCGCGGCGGCGTGGCTCTCGCGCCTGACCACGGCGTCGCCGATCTCCCGGAACCAGTCATGCACGGCCGGGTCGTCCGTCGCCGGGTAGTCCGGATGCTCGACCGTCGGCAGGATGATCGGCAGATCGGCGAGCCGCAGGGCACGGGCGTACCGCCAGCCCCACGTTCTGATCGTCGCGCTGAACAGCGGCTCGAACACCGCGATGACCCGGGAGCCCGGGTGGCGGCGCCGCAGCGCGATCAGGCCGCCGCGGACGGCGGCCGGGTGCTTCGCGCCGAAGTCGTCGTAGACCCAGACGCCCCGGTGGCGGCCGAGCGGCTCGAGCCGGCGGTCGAGGCGGTCGATCGCGGACAGGCCGTGGGCGGCGGCCTCGGGATCGGCGCCGAGGGCGCGTGCCGAGGCGTAGGCGAGCGCGGCGTTCGTGGAGGTGGCCGGCCCGACGAGTCGCACGAGAGCCTCGACGCGCTCACCGTCGTCAGGTCCGGCGATCCGCACCACGACGCCCCCGTCACGCTGACCCATCACCCGTGCCACCACGTCGACGCCGATCCGCCACACCGGGACGCGCGCGCTGCGAGCGATCAGCTCGCGCCGAGGCGACGGTCCCAGGATCACGTGCGTGCGCGCGTTCGCCGCGAAGCCCGCGACGGACGCGGCGTCCTCCGCGACGGTGACCGGTATGTGCGGGTGATCGTCGTCGAGGTTCGTGACGGTCGCGACGTCGCAGGTGACGAAGTGCGCCGCCAGGTCCGACCCGTCGACCTCGACGATCGCCGGGCCGGGCGCCGCATGGAAGGCGCCGCCGAGCTGCGGCGCGTCCACGCCGAGCACGGTCATCGGATCGAGCCCCGCGGCTCGCGCCGCGCCGGCGGCGAGCGCCGCGACCGTGCCCTTGCCGTGGCTTCCGGTGACGCCGAGCCCCGGGCGGGCGGCGAGGACGGCCGCGGTCAGGTCCATCCGCCGGTGCAGGCGCCCGCTCGCCCGGGCCGCCTCGATCTCGGGGTCGCCGGCGGGGGCCGACGCGGTCGCTACGAGCGCACGGCCGTCGTCGAGGTGGGCCGGATCGTGGAGCGCCTGTTGCCTGATCCCCGCTGAGCGCAGCAGAGCTCGCATCTGCGGCTGGCCGCGCGGGTCGCAGCCCGTGACATCGGCGCCGAGATATTTCGCCGCGGCCGCGAGCGGTGCGAGCCCGCGGCCGCCGATCCCCCGCACATGCAGGCGCGCACCGTCCAGCGCGGGCAGCGGGTGCGCCTCCGCGTCGTTCATCCATGCGGGCAGCGGCACGGCGCGCGTGCTACGCGGCTGCGGCCGCTGCGACCGAGCGCACGCGCTCGCAGAACCCGGGCAGCGAGTCCAGCGTGATCGCCTGAGGCCCGTCGCAGCGTGCGTGCGTGGGGTCCGGGTGGCACTCGACGATGAGCCCGTCGGCGCCGCACGCGGCGGCGGCGAGCGCGAGCGGCTCGACGAGCGCCCGCCGGCCCGCAGCGTGGGAGGGGTCGACGATCACGGGCAGGTGCGTGTGCTCCTTCAGCACCGTGACCGATGCCAGGTCAAGGCATGAGCGCGCGGGCGTGGCGGCGGCGTGGATGCCCCGCTCGCACAGGATCACCTGCGAGTTCCCCTCGGTGAGGATGTACTCGGCGGCGAGCAGGAAGTCGTCGACGGAGGCACCCATCGCGCGCTTCAGCAGCACGGGGATCCCCGCGCGGCCGAGCTCGGTCAGCAGCGGGAAGTGCTGCATGTTGCGCGCTCCGACCTGCACGCAGTCGGCGTACTCGAGCACCGCGCCGATGTCGCGCAGGTCGGTCAGCTCGGTCACGATCGGCAGCCCGGTCTCCTCGCGCGCGGCCGCGAGGATCTTCAGGCCCTCGACCCCGAGCCCCTGGAAGGCGTACGGGCTCGTCCGCGGCTTGAAGGCGCCGCCGCGCAGCAGGTTCGCTCCCGCCGCCGCGCAGGCGCGTGCCGCCTCCAGCGTCTGATCCGGCCGACTCGACGGCGCACGGGCCGAGGATCAGCCGGAACTCGGCATCCGGGCCGCCGAACGCGACGCCCGCGACCTCGACGGCGTTCGGCGCGTCGCCGTGAAGGTTCTTGTGGGCGAGCTTGTACGGCGAGGACACCGGCACGACGCGATCGACCCCGGGATCGGCGTCGAGCTCGAGGCTCGTGAGGTGATCGCGGTCGCCGTCGATGACGCCGATCACGGTCACTTCGGCCCCGACGACGCGCTGCGCGCCTGCGCCCGTCTCGGTGATCCGCAGGGTGACCGCGTCGATCTGCGCCTCGGTGGCGTCCGGCTGGAAGATGACGAGCATCACGCAACGGTCGCACAACCGGTGCGATCAGCGTCCGCTCAGGCCGGAGTGGTCTCCGCGTCCGGCAGATCCTGCACGCGCAGCCAGTCCGTGATGCGCCCGTCCCTCACGCGGAAGGCCGTGCGCGCCGTGCCGCCCGTTCCCGAGCCGCAGGTTCCCGGCCCCGGGCGCTCGGTCAGCACGAACGTCGCGATCACGAAGCCGTGATGGGCGCGGTCCGCGCGGACGAGCCGCGCGCCGCAGGGCAGGCTCCGGTTGAAGTCGAGGATCGCCGCGTGCGTCGTGAGGTGTGCCGGCGGCCCGCCGTTGGCGACGAAGCTCGGGACGGCGAAGAACTTCGCCGCCCCCGCGACGTCACCGCGGCGCAGCGTGTCCGCCCAGCGCCGCACGATGTTCGCGGCGCCGCGGCTCACGCCGGGCGCGATGACCGGTGCCGGGGCGGTCTGGGCGCCGCTCGTCGTGGCCGGACTCGGCTTGTCGCCGCCACCGCAGGCGCCGACGGTCACGGCCGCCAGAAGCGCGGCGGCGACCACGCAGAGGTCGCGCCCCGCCGCCGCGGTCAGCCGCTGCACCAGGTGACGCAGCGCCCGGACTCAGACGATGCAGACGTCATTGAAGGTGAGCGTGTTGTTGGACTCGTTGCTCTCGTCGATCTGACTGAGCGAGTCGGCCTGGGCCTGGCGGACCGGCATGCACGTATTGGAGAGGGCCTGGGTCACCGAGGCACCCGCAGCCAGCCCGGGGATGACGAAGGCACCCTCCGTCGCCATGTTCACCGTGAACGTGCCCGCGGCGGCGGTGCCCTGGTTCTTGACGGTGAAGAAGTAGTGCCCGAGCATCACGTCGTAGCCGATCGCGGTGATCACGAGGTCCGGCTTGCCCGCAGGCGGCGGGCGGCGGGGGCGGCGGGGGCGGCTCCACGACCACCGGTGCCTGCGTGATCGGCGGGGCGACCTGGATCGGCGCGGCCACCGGTGTGAGCGTCTTGAGCCGGTAGCGCAGCGTCGCCTTGTCCCCGTCACCAAGGCGTCCGCCGAGCCTGCTCCCGCCCGTCGCGGTCGCGTCGACGTTCGTGCCCGGCGTGTAGGCGAACGTGAGTGCCTTGCGCGAGGCGAACGGGTTGATGTCGCCATGGTCGTCGCTGCCGTAGATGTTCGAATCCTCGTCCCACAGGTCGAGCGTCACCGGAATCGCCGCGGTGGCCGGCGAGCTCGGGGTGAAGTCGGGCGCGCGCCACGTGCGGTGGTCGTCCTCGAGCCATCGCTCGATCCCGTCACGCGCGTACACCTGCCGCCCGTTCACGACGACCTTCACGCCGCGCAGCTTCCAGCCCCCGGCGACGCCGTCGCGCGACTTCTCGATCTGAATCCGGCGCAGGTCGCTCAGCGTGAGGCCCGCGCGCGCGGCGCCGTCGATCGGCACGCTGTAGGTGTCGCGGTCGCCGCGCTCGAAGTCGTCGTAGAGGCGCTTGTCGAGCGGGAAGCGCAGGCCCGACCCGATGCGCAGGTAGACGTCGTCGTCCGTGCCGGAGTAGCGCGAGGAGCTCGTGCGGACCTCGACGGTCATCGACGTGATCGGCGTGCGGTACGCGCCGGTCGCCGGCACGGCCTTGATGAACGTGAACGGGGCCGTCGGGAGCGGGAACGACCAGCTGTCGTGGCTGTTGATCTCGCCGGACTGGAACTGCTGCCCGAGGATCGTCCCCCGCGTGAACATGTCGGCGTCGTCCGGGCCCGGATCGCCGAGGTCGATCCCGCGCATCCGGGGAACCTGGAGCTGGACGAAGCGGGTCGTGCGCTGCAGCGGCTGGCTGGAGGTGATCGGGAGCACGCTCGCCGTCGGCTGCGCGTCCGCCCCGAGCTTGACGATCAGGCGCTCGAATGTGCGCCGAAAGAGCGTCTTGGAGTGGTCCTCGAAGAAGTCGCGGGTCGCGGAGCGCAGGCCGATCAGGTCGCCCCCCGGGCCGTTGCGCGAGCCGCAGATGTTCAGTGACCACTCCGGGTTGCACGGCTCGCCCTCGCCCGACCAGTGGCCGGACATCATCCCGATGCCCAGGGCGCCGCGAAGGTCGTGGTTCAGCGAGCTGCCGGCTCTGTCGGCGTACCGTTGCGCGCGCTTCCAGAACGGCTCGTCGGCGAGCGCCGTCCGGAGCGCGCTCACCCACTGCCGCGTCGCGAAGTACGCGGTGACGTACGCGTTGGCGTACCCGGGTCGCCCCGGCCAGTCCTTGTTGACTCCGGTCTTCATCGACCTGTTGCCGTCCGTGTTCCACCCACCGTGCGTTCGCGGGTGACCAGTCGTCTGGCCGATGTAGACGTTCAGGCCGGCCCGCGTCTCCGCCGGGACGTCGAACCAGGTCGGCGTCTGGCCGAACGCGAGCGTCGACCAGTCGGTTCCGTCGACGCCTGCGAGGCCCTGCTGCTCGATCCAGTTGGAGTGTGAGTAGAAATCCTCGAGTTCGTGCAGACTCATCCCGATCGCGGTGAGAAGGTCGAGCGGCTTGTTGCGCACTCGCGCGTCGAAGGCGAGGCTCAGCGTGTTGCGCATGAGCCGGTCCCACTCCTTCTGCGCGCGCTCGGCATTGAAGATGTCGTCCCTGCTGGAGTCGAAGTGCGACCGCGTGGCGGCCTTCACGACGGCGTCCGGCCAGTTCTCGCGCGGGCCGAGCAGCGACCCGAGGATGCCCTTCCCGATGGTGGAGTGCCCCGACTGGGGGATCTTCGACGCATTCGAATACAGGTCGACGAACCAGTTGTCGGCGTTCGCGACGTCGACCGCGGTGTTCCCGAATCCCTCCGCCGTCAGCGCGTCGCGGCTGATGTCGGAGTGGGGCCCGGTGTCGAAGGCGCTTGCCGCATCCGGTGAGAGCATGCAGACGAGCACGACGAGGCCGAGACCGAACGGGGAGCGCGTCATGGCGCCACCCGATCAGGTCGGCGGGGCGCTGTCAATGCGCCTGCGCGCCGCGCGTGGCCGGCCCTATCCCTGACGCTCAGGGAACGACCGCGCCTCCTCGGCCAGGGCGGTGCGGCGCTGCAGCTCGGCAACGCGCTCCGCATGCAGCGCCTCGAGGTAGCCGCGGTTCACCGCGGCCTCCTCGAGGGGGCGCGGCGGGATCGCGACGGCGAGGCGCTCGGCGGTGCGGACCTCACGCAGGAGGTCGGCGAGCGAGAGGTGTGTGAGGGGATTCATGGACGTCCGGGAGATGGCGGTCGGGACGAGCTGAATACCGGCTTCGGGCCGTGGGTCCTCTTTGATGCAACGCCGCTGCCGCAACTGCGACCGCCGGCCACCGTCTCCGCGTAGACTCCCGCGCCGGGGGGAGGAACCGTTGGAGCGTCGCCGGGCAGGATGTCCGGGCGCGCGGGAGGTCGACCGGGTCGTGTCTGCAAGGTTGCGTGGTCTTTTGGGTCGGTGGCTCGTCGCCGCCCTCATCCTCTGCCTGATGGCGACCGGCGCCGCGCTCGCCGCAGGTCCGCTCGCGCATGGGGCGGCCAAGAAGCGGCGCGCCGATCTCGTGGTGTCCTCCGCAAAGGCCAGGCTCGCCTCGGGCCGCGTCACGGTGTCCCTCGTCGCCTCGAACCGCGGACGCCGCCGGGCGCCGGCTTCGACCGCTGCGATCGCATGGGCGTCCACCGTGGTCGCGAGCCCGTCCGTACGGCTGCGGACGTTCTCCGTCCGAGCGCTCAAGCCGCGGGCTCGCCGGTCGATGAAGGTCTCGCTGCGCGTCCCGGCCGGCTCGACCGGGGCGTTCGTCGTCACCGTCTGTCTGGACGTGAAGAAGAAGGTCCCCGAGAGCGGCGGGGCCAACAACTGCCAGGCGGCGGGCACGGTCCGCGTTCCCGGAGGCGCCGCGCTGGGTGAGCAGCAGTCGTCGCCGACCCCGACACCGGCTCCGACGCCGACTCCGACGACGACCACGCCGCCGCCGGGCTCGGGCAGCGGACCTCCGGCCGGCACCGGCACGCCGGGTGACACGACGGCGCCGGAGACCTCGATCGCCCGCGGGCCGGTGGGCGTCACGGCAACGCGGACGGAGATCATCCTCTTCACCTCACCGGAGAGCGGCGTCTCCTTCCAGTGCCGGCTGGACGCCGCGGACTGGGCGGCATGCTCGTCGCCGATCACGCTCACGTCGCTGGGCGACGGGCTGCACATCTTCGAGGTCCGCGCGACCGACGCCGCGGGCAACACCGATCCGACACCGGCCTCCAGGACGTGGACGGTGGACGCCACGCCTCCAGAGACGACCATCACGGACGGCCCGGCGGCGTTCGTCAACGTGACCTCGGCGGGCTTCCAGTTCTCGGCGTCGGAGGCGGGCGGCAGCTTCCAGTGCAAGGTCGACACCGGCGCGTGGACGTACTGTGCCCCGCCCTTCAATCTCTCGGGCCTCGCGGTCGGCGCGCACACCTTCCAGGTCCGCGCGACCGACGCCGCAGGCAACACCGATCCGACGCCGGCGACGCGGACATGGGCGGTCGACCAGACGCCGCCGCAGACCACGATCGGCTCCGGGCCGTCCGGCGTGACGACCGGTCCGAGCACGGCATTCGGCTTCTCCTCCGAGGCCGGCGCGACCTTTGAGTGCCGGCTCGACGGCGGGAACTGGGCGGCATGCGCCTCGCCGGAGCAGCTCACCGGGCTGGCGGACGGGCCCCACACCTTCGACGTCCGCGCGATCGACGCGGCGGGCAACGCCGACACGACGCCGGCGACACGCACCTGGACCGTGGACGCGACGGCGCCGGACACGAGCATCGATTCGGGCCCGCCGGCGACGGCGGGCAGCGCCGGCGCATCGTTCGGGTTCTCGTCCGCCGACGCCGGCGCGACCTTCGAGTGCCGGATCGACGGCGCCGCCTGGGCTGCGTGCACCTCGCCGCAGGCCTACTCCGGTCTTGCCGATGGGCCGCACGTCTTCGACGTGCGAGCGACGGACGCCCTGGGCAACACGGACGCGACCCCGGCGTCGCAGGCGTGGACCGTGGACACGACCGCTCCGCAGACGACGATCGACTCCGGCCCGTCCACGACGGTCGCGAGCCAGAGCGCCTCGTTCGGGTTCTCCTCGTCCGAGGCGGGCTCGACGTTCGAGTGCCAGATCGACGGTGGCACCTGGGGTCCGTGCGCCTCGCCGAAGGCGTACTCGGGGCTGGCGGACGGGCCGCACACGTTCGCCGTTCGCGCAACGGACGCAGTGGGCAACCTCGATGCCACACCCGCGTCGCAGGCGTGGGCCGTCGACGCGACCGCCCCGCAGACGACGATCGACACGGGTCCATCCGGGCCTGTCGCGAGCTCGGCCGCGACGTTCTCGTTCTCGTCGCCGGAGAGCTCCACGTTCGAGTGCAGCCTTGATGGCGCGCCCTTCGGGTCGTGCACGTCGCCCGTGATGTACACGGGCCTCGCCGACGGACCGCACACGGTCGAGGTGCGCGCGACCGACGCCGTCGGGAACGTGGAGGCCTCACCCGCTTCACGGACGTGGAGCGTGGACACCGCGGCGCCGCAGACCACCATCGTCTCCGGTCCCTCGGGCGCGACGAACACGTCGGCCGCCACGTTCACGTTCACGTCGTCGGAGGCGGGCTCGACGTTCGAGTGCCAGATCGACGGAGGGGCGTGGGAGGCCTGCACGTCGCCCACGACGTACACGGCGCTCGCGGACGGATCGCACGCGTTCGGTGTGCGCGCGACGGACGCCGTCGGCAACCTCGACTCAAGCCCGGCTTCATCCACGTGGACGATCGACGCCACGGCGCCGCAGACGACCATCGACTCCGGCCCGCCCGCCACCGTGAGCAGCGCGGGGGCGGCGTTCACCTTCTCGTCATCGGAAGGGAACTCGACGTTCCAGTGCCGGCTGGACGGCGGCGCCTGGGCGCCGTGCACGTCGCCGAGCGCACTCTCCGGTCTCGCCGACGGCGCGCACACGTTCGAGGTGCGCGCGACCGACACGCTCGGGAACACGGACGCCACGCCCGCGTCGCAGGCGTGGACCGTGGACACGACCCCGCCGCAGACGACGATCGGCTCCGGCCCGTCCGGGACCGTGAACAGCGCCGACGCCGCATTCACGTTCTCCTCCTCGGAGCCGGGCTCGACCTTCGAGTGCCGCGTCGACGCCGGAGCCTGGGGCTCATGCACGTCGCCCGCGGCGTACTCGAACCTGGCCGACGGGGCGCACACGTTCGACGTGCGGGCCACCGATGCGGTGGGCAATCCGGACGCGACAGCGGCGACGCAGGCCTGGACCGTCGACACGACCCCGCCCGACACCTCGATCGGTTCGGGACCGTCCGGGACCGTGAACAGCTCGGGAGCGACGTTCACCTTCTCGTCGCCGGACGCGGGGGCGACCTTCGAGTGCCGCGTGGATGGCGCCGCCTTCAGCGCCTGCGGCTCGCCCAAGAGCTACACGAACCTCGCGGACGGCTCGCACACCTTCCAGGTGCGCGCCGTCGACGGCGCCGGCAACCCCGACCCCAGCCCGGCTTCGCAGTCCTGGAGCAGCGACACCACGCCGCCGCAGACGACGATCGACGGCGGCCCATCGAACACGGTCGCAAGCGCCGCCGCCGCATTCTCGTTCTCCGCCTCGGAGAACGGCTCGACCCTCGAGTGTCAGCTCGACGGCGGAGGGTGGACCTCATGCGCCTCGCCCGCGTCCTACTCCGGTCTCGGCGACGGGCTGCACACGTTCGAGGTGCGCGCGACCGATGCGCTCGGCAACGTCGATCCGACGCCCGCGACACGCACGTGGACGGTGGACACGACCGCGCCGGACACCGTCATCGACTCGGGTCCGACCGGGACGGTCGCGACGGCAGTCGCCGAGTTCGCGTTCTCCTCGCCGGAGGCCGGCGCGACCTTCGAGTGCCGGCTGGACGGCGCTCCGTTCGCGCCCTGCACGTCTCCCGCCGGCTACTCCGGCCTGGTGGACGGACCGCACACCTTCGACGTGCAGGCCACCGACGCGGCCGGGAACGTCGACCCGACGCCGGCGTCGCAGGGCTGGACCGTCGCGACGCAGCCGGCTCCCTGAGCGCCGGCTGTTGACCACGCGCGTCGACTGCGGGTAGCGTCGCTCGCAGGTTGAGCGAGCTCCAAGACCGATCAGGCCGGATACGGGCACGGGTGTCCGTGGTCGCCGCGCTGCTCGCGCTCACCGCCCTGCTCTGCTGCCCGACGATCAGCCACGCCGATCAGTCGGGCTCGTCGGCACGCGCGCTGCAGGCGGGTCTGCTCGACGTCGGTGCCGAGCACGCCTGCGCGGTCCTCGGGGACGGGAGCGTGCGCTGCTGGGGTCACAACACCTTCGGCCAGCTCGGGTACGGCAACACCAGCGACGTCGGCGACGACGAGCAGCCGGCCGCCGCCGGTCCCGTGAAGCTCGGGGCGGGTCGCACCGCCCGTGCGGTCGCGACCGGCACCGATCACACGTGCGCCCTGCTCGACGACGGCACGGTCCGCTGCTGGGGGCGCAACAACGTCGGTCAGCTCGGGCAGGGCAACACGACGGACATCGGTGACGACGAGACGCCTGACAGCGTCCCGCCGGTCCAGCTCGGCGCCGGGCGCAAGGCCGTCGCGATCACCGCGGGCAACCAGATCAGCTGCGCGCTGCTCGATGACCGGACAGTGCGCTGCTGGGGAGCCGATACGTCCGGCCAGCTCGGCACGAACGGCCCGGCCACGAATATCGGCGACGACGAGACCCCCGCGCAGGCACCGGTGGTGGGACTCGACCTGCCGGCGCTCGCGATCAGCGCCAGTTCCTCCAACCACGTGTGCGCGCTGCTCGAGGGTGGGCGCGTGGGCTGCTGGGGCGAGGGGAGCTTCGGCGCGCTCGGTTACGGCAACAACCAGACGGTCGGTGACGATGAGGATCCGCAGGACGCCGGATACGTGAACGTCGGGGCCGGGCGCACGGCGAAGGCGATCAGCACCGGCGCCTACGACTCGTGCGCGATTCTCGACGACGACTCGCTGCGCTGCTGGGGCTACGGCCAGTACGGGCGCCTGGGGCTCGGGAACCAGAGCAGCGTCGGCATGTCCGACGTGCCCGGCTCGGCCCCGGTCTTGAACTTCGGCCTCGGTCGCACCGTGCAGGCGGTCTCCGCAGGTGGTGCGTTCACCCCGCTCGCGCACGCGTGCGCGGTCCTCGACGACGCGACAGTGCGCTGCTGGGGCCACAATCCCAGCGGCCAGCTCGGCTACGGGAACGCGAGCGACATCGGGGACGACGAGGCCGCCGGCGCGGGCGGCGCCGTGAACGTCGGCGCAGGCCGCACGGTGTCGGCGATCGCCGCCGGGAACGCGTCGACCTGTGCGCTGCTCGACGACGGCAGCGTGCGCTGCTGGGGCCTGGGAACCTTTGGTCGCCTGGGGACCGGAGCGACGTTCACGATCGGGGACGACGAACCGCCCGGCGTGCTGGCGCCCGCGGTCCTCGGCGGCGCGCTGACCGGGGCGATCGGTGATGCGTCGCTGACCCTCCAGGCGGACGCCCCCGCGCGCGCGGTCGGTGAGATCGCACTGCTGACGGCGACGCTCAGCTCATCCGGGATGGACGCGGTCGCCGCGCCGGCGGTCCAGCTGCGGCTCCCCGCCGGGCTGACGCTCGTCGACGCGACCCCCTCGGCGGGCACGTTCGCCGCCGGCGTCTGGTCCATCGCGTCCCTGCCGCCCGGACAGCAGGCGACGCTCGCGGTCCGTGCGCGGGTGACGGCGGCCGGGGCGCTCACGAGCGACGCGGAGGTGACGTCCACCGCACCCGGGTTCCTGGACGTCGACTCGACCCCCGGCAACCACGTACCGGGCGAAGACGACGAGGCGTCCACGACGATCGTGGGCACCGTGGCCGGGACGGGCGGGCAGACGACCACGACCACGACGACGACGACGAATGTGCCACCTGTCCTCTCGCACGTGTCGCTGTCGCGCCGGACGTTCGCCGTCGGACCGGCCCCGACGGCGATCTCCGCGGCGCGGCGTCTCGCGCGCGGAACGGCGCTGCGCTTCACGCTGTCCGAGCGCGCGACCGTGCGCGTGCGGATCCAGCTGCTGACACGTGGACGGCGGGTACGCGGACGCTGCCTGAAGGCCACTCGTGCGCGGCGCAGGGCGAAGGCCTGCACGCGCGTCATCCTCGCCGGAACGCTGACGCGGGAGCACGTCGCCGCGGGCAGGCGCAGCATCGCCTTCAGCGGCCGGCTCGGGGGGCTCGCGCTTCCGCGAGGGCGCTACCGGATGACGGTGACCGCGGCCGACGCGGAGGGGCTCACCGGGAGACCGCGGGTCGTGGGCTTCACCATCCGCCGTCGCTAGGCGGGCGGTCTCGCACCGATGCGGGGCTAGTGTGGCGCGGTGCCCGCCGCCCCACGCCACGGATCGCGGGCGGCCCCCTCCTGGCAGGTGTGGACCGCCCTGTGGATCGTCTACATCGTCTGGGGCTCGACGTACCTGGGGATTCGCGTCCTCGTCGAGACCGCGCCGCCGCTGCTCGGCACCGGCGCACGGTTTTTGTGCGCGGGCGCGCTCATCGCCCTCTGGCTGTTCCTGCGCGGCGGCCGCGACGCGGTGCGGGTGACCCGCGGCGAGCTGGGCGCCGGTCTCGTCGTCGGGACACTGCTCGTCGGCGGAACCGGGCTCGTCGCGGTGGCCGAGCAGCGCGGCGCCCCGTCGAGCTACGCCGCGCTGATCTTCGCCACGATCCCGCTCTGGGTCGTCCTGCTGCGGCGGCTGACCGGTGAGCGCCCGCCCACGCGGACGTATCTGGGCGTCGCGACGGGGTATGTGGGCGTCGTGCTCCTGCTGCTCCCCGGTGAGCAGCCCGCGGGTGTCGACCTCGCGGCGGCGGCGATGCTCGTGATCGCGGCCTTCTCCTGGTCATCCGGGTCCGTGTGGTCCCGGCACCTGCCGGCGCCGGGGAACGCCGCGCTGGCGACCGCCGCCACCACAGTGTGCGGCGGGCTCGTGATCCTCGTGGCCGGAACGCTCGCGGGCGAGTGGGGGGACGTCGATCCGGGCGCGATCTCCACGCGCTCGGCCGTGGCGTTCGCGTACCTCGTGCTCGTGGGCTCGATCGTCGGCTTCAGCGCGTTCGTCTGGCTGCTCCACCATGCGCCGATCTCGCAGGTCGCGACGTACGCGTACGTGAACCCGCTCGTCGCGCTCGTGCTCGGGCGACTGTTCTTCACCGAACCCGTGACCGCCGCGTCGCTCGTGGGCATGGTGGTGATCGTCGGGTCGGTGGCGTTCGTGGTGCGGACCGAGGCCGATCCGGTCGACGAGCCACCCGCGGACACCGCGCCGTCGTAGCACCCGGGTTTGCCATCTGAGCTCAGCGGGGATAGCGTCGCCCTGGAGCGACTGGTTCTCCCGTCCGCTCGGGAGTGCCACCGGACACTTCGGGTCAGGAGGAATCCCTTGTTGCATCGCAGAGCCTTTGTCGGCTACGCGGCCGCGATCGTCGCGACGCTGTGCGTCGTGCCCGCCGCCTCGGCCGTGACCTACCCGCAGGACTACTCGGCGCCGGGCCAGGCCTGGAACGTCCTCGCTCCGGGCGAGGGCGGCAGCAACCCCCCGGGCGCCACCTCGTTCAGCCAGATCCCGCTGTACGACGGGCTCACCCCGAACTTCGACACCGTGACCGACGCGTCGCTCCCGGTCTACTTCAAGAAGAACGTCTTCGGCCTCGGCGGCGAGACGCCGGCCGGCACGTTCAGCCCGCCCGGGCACCCGGGCGTGGTCATCGAGCGTGACGCACAGGGCGTCGCCCACATCACGGGCGCGACCCGCGCGGACAGCATGTACGGCGTCGGCTTCGTGAGCATCCAGGACCGCGTGCTCCTGATGGAGCAGCTGCGCGGGCCGTCGCGGCTCGCCGCGATCGACGCTCCGGGCATCGACCCGTTCCAGGTCCTGGGCGCGGGACGCACGTTCACGCCGTCCGCCCAGACCGAGGCCTACCTCGCGGCGCAGGTTCCGCTGCTGCAGAGCCTCGGCCCCGACGGCCAGCAGATCATCGATGACATCGACGCGTACGTCGCGGGCATCAACGACGCCCGCACGCTCGGTGGCGTTCCGACGCCGCCGTGGACGCGCAACGACGTCATCGCGATCGCCTCGCTCCTGGCGGCCCGGTTCGGCAGAGGCGGCGGCGACGAAGCGCGCCGTGCGCAGTTCCTCTCCGGCCTGACCGACCGCCTGGGCAAGCACCGCGGCCGTGACGTGTTCGACGACCTCCGTGGCCAGAACGACAAGGAGGCGCCGGTCACGATCGACAAGAAGTTCAAGCTCGGCGCGGACGGAAAGGGGACGAGCGGCAACGCGATCATCGACGCCGGGAGCCTCGACACGTCCGGCGCCCTCGCAGCAGCGACGCAGGCCAACGCCCAGGGGCAGTCGAGCAACGCGCTGCTGATCGGGAGCGCGCTGTCGGCGAGCGGCCACCCGCTGTTCGTGGCCGGGCCGCAGGTCGGTTACGGATATCCGGGCCTGCTGTTCGAGTACGACGTCCACGGCCCGGGCCTGAACGCCCGCGGCGCGGCGTTCCCGGGCTCCGGCCCGTACGTGGAGCTCGGCCGAGGGCCCGACTTCTCGTGGAGCGCGACGTCGTCCGGCACCGACATCATCGACCAGTTCGTCGAGAAGCTCTGCGGCAGCGACACGAGGTACGAGTTCGACCGCCGGTGCGTCGACATGACGGACTTCAACGCCGGCACGCTCGGCCCCGGCGCCGGCCCGCCCGCCGGTCCGGTGAACTTCAAGGAGACCGTCCATGGCCCGGTCATCGGGTACGCGACGGTGGACGGGAAGCGCGTGGCCGTGTCGTCCAAGCGCTCGACGCGCGGACGCGAGATGGTCAGCTCACTCGGCTTCGAGGACTTCAACTCGACCGTCGATTCGGCGAAGAGCTTCATCGACGCGGCCTCGAGGATCGAGCTCTCGTTCAACTGGTTCTACGGCGACAAGGACAACATCGCGATGTTCTCGAGCGGTCGCGTGCCGATTCGGGACGGCGGCGTGAACATGGGCCTGCCGACCGATGGATCCGGCAAGCACGAGTGGCGCGGCTTCGTGAAGGCGAAGGACCATCCGCAGGTGATCAGCCCGTCGAGCGCGCGGATCATCAACTGGAACAACAAGCCGGCGCCGGAGTGGACCGCCGCGGACAACGAGTGGTCGTACGGCTCGGTGCACCGCGTCGATCTGCTGAACAACGCGGTCTCACGTGAGACCCCGCCGCTGACGCTCGGCAAGCTGACCAACGCGATGAACTACGCGGCGACGCAGGACCTGCGCAACGTGGAGGTCCTGCCCGTGATCAAGCGGGTCCTGGACACCGGCCCGGCGCCGAGCGTGCGCGAGCAGCAGATGCTCGACCAGCTCTCCGCCTGGCGGGCACAGGGGTCGAGCCGCCTGGACAAGTCACCGCAGGACGGCCTGATCGACGCTCCGGGAGCGGCGATCATGGACCAGGCGTGGAACGGGATCGCCGACGCGGTCATGAGCCCGGTCCTGGGCCCGCAGCTCGGTGAGCTCGCGTCGCTCGAGAGCCGCAGCAACAACGCCAACAGCCAGGGCTCGTCCTACGGCAGCGGCTGGTACGGGTACGTCGACAAGGACCTGCGCACACTGCTCCGGGACCACGTCGGTGACAAGTACAAGACGCGGTTCTGCGGCGCGGGCAACCTCGCAGCGTGCCGCGCCTCCCTCTGGCAGGCGCTGAAGGACGCGGGCGACGCGCTGCAGGCGGCGAACGGCGGGTCCAGCGACCCCAGCCAGTGGCGCAAGAGCGCGACCCCTGAGCGGATCGCGTTCCCGCCGCTGCCGGCGGCCGCGGTCTCGATGCGGTGGACCAACCGGCCCACCTTCCAGCAGGTGATCAGTTACGACGGCCACCGGTAGCGGGTCGGCCGCCTGAACCTGAGGGGGCGCGAGAGCTACGTCGCGCCCCCTCAGCCGTCGCCGCGCCGGCTGTGTCAGGGTTCCGGCATGTCAGCCGGTGCCTTCCGACGCTTCGTCGCTCTCGGCGACTCGACGACCGAGGGGCTCGAGGACCGGTGCAGCGGCACGGGCGGCTACCGCGGCTGGGCGGACCGCCTGGCGGAGCGGCTCGCGACGCTCGAGCCCGACCTCCTCTACGCCAACCTGGCCGTCCGCGGGCGCAAGCTCGCGCAGATCGGGGCCGAGCAGCTGGCACCGGCGCTCGCGATGCAGCCGGACCTCGTGAGCATCGTCGGCGGCGTCAACGACGTGCTGCGCCCGCGCGCGGACGTCGATGCGCTCGCCGCGGAGATGGACGCGATGGTCGAGGCCTTCACCGGGTCGGGCGCCACCGTCCTGCTCATGACCTACCCCGACTTCGGTGAGATCATGGCCGTCGCGCGGCGCGTGAGTCCAAGACTCCACCTGTACAACAGCCATTTGCGGACCATCGCCGTCCGGCGCGGAGCGCGGGTGATGGACCTCGAGGCCGGCGGCCCGATGGACGCCCGGCTGTTTCACCCCGACCGTCTGCATGCAAACAGCGCCGGGCATGAGCGGATCGCGTTCGCGGCGTCGGAGGCGCTGGGTCTGCCGGGTGCGAGCGATGTCTGGCGAGTGCCGCTGCCGCCGGCGCCGCGCGCGTCGCTCCTGACGCGGCTCGGTGACGATGCGAGGTGGGCGCGGGCGCACCTCGCGCCCTGGGTCGGCCGCAGGCTGCGCGGGGTGTCCTCCGGCGACGGCGTGCAGCCGAAGCGGCCGGAGCTCGCGCCGCTCAGGTGACGCTGCCCGCCGCGGGCTCGCGGGAGGCACGCCGAGCGGGCCGGCGCGCCTGAACGACGACGCGCGTCCCATGCCGGGGGGAGAGGGTGACGTTGCGCCGCGCCGCATGCTCGGGCCGCCGGTCCGCGGCGGTGAGCGCGCACTGCGGCAGGACGGTCGAGAGGACCACCCGCATCTCGAACTCGGCGAACGACGCGCCCAGGCAGCGCCGCGATCCCCCGCCGAACGGGATCCACGAGTACGTTGCGGGAGCCCGCTCGAGGAACCGCTCGGGCCGGAACGCGAACGGCTCGGGATAGACGTCGGCGCGCGTGTTCGTCAGCCAGATCGCGGGCGTCACGTCGGTGCCGGGCGGGAGGACGTGGTCACCGACGCGCAGCTCGGACCCCAGCCGGCGGCCGGCGAGCGGGACGATCGGGCGCAGGCGCAGCGACTCGGAGACGACGGCCCGCAGGTACTCGTCGTCGCCGTGCGCGAGCTCGGCCTGGAGCCGGGCGAGGGTCGCGGGGTGGTGCAGCAGGAGATCGAACGTCCACGCGAGCGCGGTCGCGGTCGTCTCGTGCCCGGCGACCAGCAGCGTCAGCAGCTGATCGCGCAGTTCGTCGTCGTCCATGCCGGTGCCGTCCTCGAAGCGCGCGGCGACGAGCTGGGAGAGGATGTCCTCGCGCTCGTGCACGAGCGGATCCGCGCGGCGCTCGCGAATCTCCTCGGCGAGGACCGCGTCGACGCCGGTTCGCAGCGCGGCGATCTGGGCGAGCGGCCCCTCGCGGCCGAGCCGCCGCGCGAGCAGCACGCCGAGCTGGAGGCCGGGCGCGGCGGTCCCGTCGAGCAGCTCGCGCATGAGGCCGCGCAGACGGTCGCGACGCTCTTCGTCGCTGACGCCGAACACCGCGCGCAGGATCACCTCGAGCGTGATCGCCTGCATGCTCGGGTGGATCGCGAACGCCCGCCCCGTCGGCCAGCCGGCCATCTCCCGTTCGGTCGCCTCGCGCACGACCGACTCGTAGGCGCGCATCCGCTCCCCGTGGAAGGCGGGCAGCATGAGGCGGCGGCGGTCGAGGTGCTCACGCCCTTCGAGCAGCAGGACCGACCGGGCCCCGAGCAGCGGCCGCAGCGCGAACGTGCGGCCCGGCGGGAGCCCGTGACCTCGCCCCGTGTAGAGCGCGCGCACGACCTCAGGGTCCGACAGCATCACCATCGGCGATTCGAACCCGGTGAAACGGACGCTGAACGCGTCCCCGAAGCGCCTGCGCGCGGACTCCAGGAAGGCCAGTGGGCGCACGACCCAGCGGAGCGTCTGGATCGCCGGTGGTTCGCCTGGGCCGGGTGGGAGCGTCGCCATCGGTACAGCCTCCCACGCGCGCGGGCCGCGAGCGTCATGCGCTCGCGGCCCGGCGAGGTGGCTGTGGATCAGCCGACGAACGAGCGCACGAGCGGCGTGTCGCCGTTCGCGTAGCCGTGGCGCGTCGGGTGGTAGCTGTCGGCGGCGTGGAAGAGCGTCAGCCCGTTGGTGAACGGGTTGCTCGAGCACACGTCATGGCCGGTCCAGGCCGGGTTCGGGTCGGCGTAGATGAAGCCGGCCGCCTGGGCGCGCGCCTTGATCGTGTTGTTGAGGTTGTCCGTCAGCGCGTTGAGCTGATCCTCCTCCGAGAGCGAGACCCCGGTGGCGGCGAAGCACGTGCGATGCGCGAACGGCCTCCCGTAGCCGAGCACGACGACCTGGGCCGTCGGCGCGTGGCTCCTGATCGACGCGTACGTCGCGTTGAGCTTCGCCGGCAGCTGGTTCGTGATCTGGCTGTTGGAGCTGTTGATCTGGCTCTGGCAGCCGAGCGTCGTGCAGGCGATGATCAGGCTGGTGAAGCCGATGTCGTTGCCGCCGATCGTGAGCGTCACGATCTTCGTGTCGGACGTGACCGAGCTCACCTGGCTGTTGAGGATGTCGGACGTGGTCGCGCCCGCACATGCCACGAACGTCAGCGCCGTGTTGGGGCGCTGCTGTGCGACGAGGTACGGATAGGCGTACGTGTTCCTGTTGCAGCTCGAGTTCAGGTTCTTGCTGTTGGCGCCGTTGCCGGCCGAGTACGAGTCGCCGAGCGCGACGTACTTGTCGGCGGCGTAGGCGTTCCCCGCGAATGCGAGGATCAGCAACGCAGCCCCGATCGCCGGCAGCAGCCGGCGCGTGACGTGGTGCATCGTGGATCTCCTCCGTTGTTGGACCGGGCGCGCCCTCTCCGCACGCCCTCGGGGCCAAACCTAACCGGGGTCCTGGGGCCGGGGCAAGGGCGGCTCAGGGAACGAAGAAGAAGGTCTCTCTGATCGTGTCCGTGCCGCTGCGGCCGAGGCTGTCCGTGACCGTCACGGTGATGTCGTGGATCGTGGTCGCGCTCGTGAGCGTGTGCTGAATCGTCGGGCCCGTGCCGAGGAGGCCGTCGACGCTGTCGGTCCACACGTATCCCGAGTCCGGGATGGTGGCGACGCCCTGTGCGTCGGCGGTCGCGGAGAACGTGAGCACCTCGCCGGGGCCGAAGTAGCGATCCGTGGCGTCGGACGCAAGGGGCGGACTGGTGATCAGAACACTCGGCTTGCCGGTCGGCGGACCGATCGTGACGTGCGTCGACGCGCTCCGCGTGATGCCACCGGAGTTCGTCGCCGAGAGGGCGATGGTGTGCGCGCCCTGGGTGCTGATCTGATGCTGCAGCAGCGACGCGCCGCTGCCGACCGCGATCCCGTCGACCGACCAGGTCGCGGACGGCCCGATGTCACCGTCCTTGCCGTCGAACGCGGA
Organism: uncultured Actinomycetes bacterium; assembly: GCA_963805615.1. Classification (GTDB taxonomy): domain Bacteria; phylum Actinomycetota; class Thermoleophilia; order Solirubrobacterales; family Solirubrobacteraceae; genus F1-60-MAGs163. The sequence goes on from CAWDUW010000002.1 coordinate 214,567, forward strand.
GCCGCGGAAGTTGATCTTCTGGTCCGCCGCGAACGCGCTGCCGTCGGCGGGCCCGTCGATGCGCACCGTCGGCGGCTGGACGACGACGCTGATCGTGACCGGGCCGGCGGTGCGCGTGCCGCCCTGCGAGTTGGTCACCCGAACGCTGATCGTGTGGGTGCCGGGTGAGAGCGTCGTCTTGTTCAGGATCCGGCCGGTTCCGATCGGGCCGTCGCGGTCCGACGTCCACTGGTACTGCGGGTCGGTGACCCTGCCGTCGAAGAGATCGTCGGCGGTGGCGATGAAGGTGACCTGACCGCCCCACGAGAAGCTGCTGCCCGTGGAGGGCGAGTCGAGGGTCAGGCTCGGGCGCGACTGCGGCATGCACGCGTTGTCGGCGGTGGACCAGAACGTCGAGAACGCGGTCGAGTTCTTGAGGACGCGGGTGTTCGTCGCGTAGGGCGCGATGCTGCCCACGCTGGCCTCGCAGATGTCGCCGATCTCGCCCTTCTCCCAGATCGGCTCCTTCAGCGGGTCGGCCCAGCTGGTGAAGGGATAGGGGTCGGTGGCGGTCTCGACGAACTCGTGCGAGGCGCGCTCGGTCGTCGTGTCGAGCGCGCTCAGGTAGGCGGGGCTGCCGCGGTCCAGCGGGATCGACGCGAGGCTCGGGACCTTCACGATGAACCAGGGCATGTTCACGTGGGCTGCGGCCGCGAGCAGCAGGCCCTCGGTCGGCGTGAAGAAGTGGTAGCCGCCCCAGCCACCGGAGTCGACCTCGGAGGAGTCGACGAAGATCGCCATGATCGGATCGTGGTCGCTCCAGCGCCACCAGTAGTTCGGCGCGTCGGAGCCGAAACGGTGCGTGATGATGAACGCGTCGATGTCGAAGAAGTTCCACGAGCCGACGCTGTCGTCGGGGTTCTCGTTGACGATGTCGTAGCCGAGGAAGCGCCCGCGCCCGACGCCGTATTGCGCGAGCGGGCCCCAGAAGTTCTGCGAGAACGGGTCGGCGAACTCGTCACCGACGAAGTTGTGCAGGGCGCGGTTGATCGAGCTGACGAAGTCCGTGCGGGCCTTGAACTTCGTGCCCCAGTAGAACGCCCAGAGGTCGGGGTGGGAGCTGATCGGGCCGCACGCGACCACGATGCCGCAGCGGATCGGGAAGGCCGGGACGGTCGAGGCCGTCGCCTGCTTCTTCGTCTGCGTCGTGTCGAGCAGCGCGCGTTCCTTGTAGCCGCGCGGCGGCCGCAGGCTGCTCGCCGCGATCGCCCTGCGCCTGATGCTCGTGGTCTTCAGGGCTGTGCGCCAGCCCTTGCCGTGCGGGTTGTCGATCCGCAGCGGCACCCGCCCGTTCTGCGATGAGGCGACGCGACCGAGCGACGCTGCGCCCGAGCCCGTGGCGGACTTGGCGAGCAGCGCGCGGACGGCCGCCGGCGGGCGCGGCAGAGCGGTCGCGTACCAGAGCCGCTGGCGCAGGCTGCCCGATCGCAGGAGGTAGGCGCGAACGCGGACGCCGTGAATCCTTGTGGTCAGCTTCAGCGGCCGCAGCTTGGCGGCGGGGAGCTTGAGCGGGGCCTGGCCGGCCGGCGCCTTCGTGCCCGGTCGCGCCGGCAGCCGCTCGGACGGCTGGCCCTTGGCGGAGGCCTTGAGCTCCTTGGTGTAGCTCGACACGGTCGATGCGAGGGAGACGGAGTCGTACAGCCGGCGACCCGGGTCGAGCAGGAAGAGGTGCCGATCGCGATAACGGATCAGCAGCGAGACGTCGAGCTTGGCCGCCGCCCCCGTGCGCGCCGCGGAGAAGGAGTCGAACCGCAGGCCGGTGGGGGCGAGGGTGAGACGCGAGACGCTCCTGCCCTCACGCTGGGTGATGACGAAGCCGGTGCCCGCGTCGGCGGGTGCGACGAAGATGGCCGCCAGGGCGAACGTGGCGGCGAGCCCGCATGCTGCCCGGATGGCCCGGCGGGCCGGCATGGAGCGAACCTACGCCGCTCGGGGGATGAGGTCAACGTCGCCTCTTCGCCCCTGTACGCCGCTCAGCGCGCTCATTCGTCCGTCCAGCGCACTCGACGCCGCCGACGCGACCTGGCATCGTCCGGACGTCCAGCATGAGCGCATTCAAGCCCAGCCGGTGGATGCTGATGCTCGTCCTGGCCTTCGCGATCGTGGGCGGGGCCGGTGCCGGCACCGCGTCGGCGCAGACGATCGTCTCCCTGGGATTCGACGACGGCTACACCTCGCAGTACGACGTGCGGTCGGTGCTCGCCTCGCACGGGATGCACGGAACGTTCTTCATGATCAGCGGGAACGTCGGGGCCGCCGGCTTCATGACGTGGTCGCAGCTCGCCGCCCTGGAAGCGGACGGCAACGAGATCGGCGGTCACACCGTCAATCACGTGGACCTCACGACGGTGAGCGCTGCCGTCGCCCACCAGGAGGTGTGTGACGATCGCGTGGCGCTCCAGGCCCACGGCCTCCACGTCACCGACTTCGCGTACCCGTACGGGAATGCCGACGCGCAGGCCGAGCAGGCTGTCGAGGACTGCGGGTACGACAGCGCGAGGACGACCCTCTGGTATGGCTTCACCTGCCCGAGCCCCTGCACCGAATCGATCCCGCCGCGCGACGCCTTCGCGACCACGGTGGCGGGGTTCAGCGACCAGACCCTCGCGGAGCTGCAGACGGTCGTCATGAACGCCGAAGCCACGGGGGGCTGGGCGCAGATCGTGATCCACCAGATCTGCGACAGCGGGTGCGCGATCAGTCCGGCGACCTTCGCCGCCCTCCTCGACTGGCTGGCGTCGCGCGTCACGGCAGGCGCCATCGCTGTCAAGACGGTGCACGAGGTCATGACCATGTCGGAGCCCCTGCCTGACACGTCGATCACCGGCGGGCCCTCGGGCGTGACCAACGGCAGGAGCCCGTCGTTCTCATTCACGAGCGAACCGTCGTCCGGCGTGACGTTCACGTGTCGGCTCGAGGGTCCGGGCGGGGCGAGCGGCTCGTGGGGCGGCTGCTCTTCCCCGAAGGGCTACGTGGCTCTGGCCGACGGGAGCTACACGTTCCGCGTGCGTGCGACGAACGCGGGCGGGGCTGATCCGACGCCGGCGTCACGCAGCTTCACCATCGATGCGACGGCGCCTGCAGCGCCGGCGATCGGCTCGCCGCCGGACGGCAGCTGGAACGCGTCGGGAACGGTGGCGCTGTCAGGAACCGCGGAGGCTCACAGCACGGTCCACGTGTTCGATGGGGGTTCCAGTGAGGGCACCACGCCTGCCGATGGCGCGGGTTCGTGGTCGAAGACGCTGAGTGGGGTGGCCGACGGGTCGCATGTGTACACCGCGACCGCGTCCGACTCCGCGGGGAACACGTCGGCGGTCTCCGGCACGCGAACGGTGAAGGTGGACACGGTCGCGCCGGCTGTCCCGTTGATCGGTTCCCCGACTGCGGGCACCTGGAATACGTCGGGGACGGTGGTGCTGTCCGGGACCGCCGAGGCGAACGGGACGGTGGAGGTGTTTGAGGGGGGCGTGAGCCGGGGGACGACCGCGGCGGACGAGGCGGGGTCGTGGTCCAAGACCGTCGGCGTGCTGCCCGACGGGGTGCGGGTCCTTGCGGTGGCGGTGTCGGACGCCGCGGGGAACGTGTCGGATCTCTCGTCAGTCCTGACCGTCAAGGTCGACACGGTGGCCCCGGACTCCTCGATCACGGCGGGGCCTTCGGGTGCGGTGGCTGAGACTGCGGGGGTCTTCGCGTTTGTGGGCTCCCCGGACGCCGTGTCGTTTGAGTGTGCGCTTGACGGCGCTGCGTTTGCGCCGTGCTCATCTCCGGTGAGCGTGAGCTCGCTGTCAGCCGGGGCTCACACGCTTGAGGTTCGCGCGACGGATGCGGCGGGGAACACGGACGGCACCCCGGCCCTGCGGACGTGGTCTGTCGAACCGCCACTCGCGACGACGACTTCCGTGCACGTGGCTGATCCCGTCGGCGTGACGCCGCCGGTCGGCCCGGGCGTGACGCCGGTGGTGGGCGCGGGCCTGCCGCGGCGCAGGCCCACGCTCCACGGTGTGCGCCTGAGGCGCGCCACGCGCCGGCGAATGAGCGTGCGGTTCGCGACGGACGCAGCGGGGATCGCGCGGGTGACACTTGTGCGCTGCTCCCGCGGCTCGAGCCACTGCCGCCGGTACTCGGTCGTCAGTCGCGCGGCGCGGCCGGTTGTGGCTGGGCCGGTCACTCTCCGCTTGGGGACGCCGGTCCTTCGTCCAGGCGCCTACCGGGTGCGCGTCGTCGTGCGTGACGTGAGCGGCGGCGACAGCGCCGTGGCTCAACGGACGCTTCGTGTTCGGCGCCGCGGCTGAACGCGCCGGGTCCTCCGCCGCGATGTCGCGGACAACTCCCGATGCGCGGCGGTCCGGTCCGGTCGTAGCGTTCGTCCGGTGAGCGGGACCCGACACGCGATGAGCAATGCCGACGCCGCATGGCTGCAGATGGACCGCCCGCAGAACCTGATGGTGATCAACGGGGTCCTCTCGTTCGATGAGCAGGTCGACTGGGCGCGGCTGCGCGGCGTGCTGCTCGAGCGGCTCGTCGACCCGTTCCCGCGATTTCGCCAGGTGGTGCGCGCGCCGCGGCTCGGAGTCGGTTCACCGCAATGGGAGGACGATCCCGAGTTCGACATCGACCTTCACCTCCACCACATCGCGCTGCCGGAGCCGGGTGATCGCGCGGCGCTCGAGGCGTTCGTGGCGGACCGCATGGCGACGCCGCTCGATCGTGCGCGAGCGCTGTGGGAGTTCCACCTCGTCGACGGCTACGGCGAGGGGTGCGCGGTCGTGGCGCGCATGCATCACGCGATCGCCGACGGAATCGCGCTCGCCCGCGTCCTCTTCTCGCTCACCGACGCGGGCCCCGAACCGGGCGCAGTCGGCGGGGTCTTCGAGCCACAGACGGGTGGCACGCTCGACGCCCTCGCCCGTCCCGTTGGCGCGGCAGTGTCACTCGGCCGCGGCGTCGCCGGCGCGGCCTGGCACGAGGGCATCGAGACGCTGGCGCACCCGCGCCATGCGGCCGAGCTCGCCCGCACCGCCGGGGACGACATGCTGACCCTCGCCAAGGTCCTCGCCGCTCGCCCGGACACCGACACCGTCCTGCGCGGCAGCGCGGGCATCGCCGAGCGCGTGGCGTGGTCCGATCCGTTCGAGCTCGAGCCCGTCCGCGAGCTTGCGCACGCGCACGGCGCGACGGTGAACGACGTGCTCGTCGCCGCGACGACCGGCGCCCTCCGCGAGTACCTCCTGGCGCACGACAGCCTCGTCGACGAGATCCACGCGATCGTGCCGTTCAACCTGCGAGCGGTGGACCAGCCGCTCCCGCGCGATCTGGGCAACCGCTTCGGCCTCGTGACACTCCCGCTGCCCGTCGGGATCGCGAACCGCGAGGGCCGGCTGCGCGAGGTCATGCGCGCGATGGGCCGGATCAAGACGTCACCCGAAGGGCCGATCTCCTACGCACTCCTCGGCGCGATCGGCGCGACGCCGGCTCCGGTCGAGGCGGCCCTCGTCAACGTGTTCAGCGGGGTCGGCTCGACCGTGCTCACGAACGTTCCGGGGCCACGGGAGACGATCTTCCTCGCGGGCTCACCCGTCCGCGGCGCGCTCGTGTGGGCGCCGGTCTCGGGCAACGTCGCGATGAGCGTGTCGATCTTCAGCTACGCGGGCAACGTGACCATCGGCGTCATGACCGACGCGGGCCTGGTGCCCGACCCGGAGGCGATCGTCGCCGCGTTCACCGACGAGCTCGCGTCGCTCTCGGCCGGTCGCTGAGCGGGCGGCGCTGTCAGACTGCGGCCATGGTTTGGGCGCTCCGCGGGTCGGCGTTCGCGCTGATGGTCGCGGCGGTCGTCATCGCCGGCCCGGTCGTTGCCGAGGCGGTTCCGCCCGCGCTGACGGCGTCGGTGGTCGGCGAGTCGCCGAACGGCGGCGGGGTCTTCCGCTTTCCGCAGGCGGTCGGCTTCACGCCCGGGGGCGGCACGGTCTTCGTCGGTGACCAGTTCAGCGGGGTCGTCCAGGCCTTCGCTCCCGATGGCCGGTTTGCGTTTGCGTTCGGGTCGCGCGCGAGCCGGCGCGAGCCCGGTCGGCTGGGAGTCGTCGGTGGTGTGGCGGTGGACCGTTCCGGTCACGTCTACGTGCTCGACTCCGAGAACGACCGCGTGCAGATCTTCGACGCCGCCGACGGAACCTTCCGCAGCGCGTTCGGCGACTCCGGCGTGTTCGACCTGACGAGCGACACGGTCCCGGGCCCGAGCGGCGGGATCAGCGCGAGCGGGATCACCGTCTGGCAGTCATCGCCGTCGTCCTCCCCGATCGTGTTCGTCGCCGACCAGGGCAACGACCGCGTCGCGCGGTTCGTGCTCGACCCCGCGGCGCTCACCCCGACGGGAGCCCCGCTGCTCAGCGAGCCGTCGCTCGGCCTGAGCTTCCCGCAGGGCATCACGACCGACCCGGGCGGGAAGCGGCTCTACGTCGCCGACGACGACAACCACCGCGTCGTCGTGCTCGATCCCCAGACCCTGGCGTTCGTCGCCCAGGTCGGCACCTTCGGCACCGGGCCCGGGCAGTTCCAGAACCCCTACGACGTGGCGGTCGATGCGCGGCCCCCGTTTCAGCTCTATGTCGCCGACAACCTCAACAACCGCGTCGACGTGTTCGACGCCGCGACGCTCGCGTCGGTCGGGACGTTCGGCGCCTTCGGCCGCACGCCGGGCCTGTTCTCGATCGTGCGCGCGGTCGGTGCGGTCGGCGACGACCCGCGCGGCGGCGTCGATGTCGCCGACACCGCGAACAACCGCATCCAGGCGCTCGACCCCAGCGGCGCGGTGCTCGGCGCCTGGGGTCTCGCGGGCCGCGGCGCCGGGTACGTGACCCGTCCGGGCGGCGTGGCCTTCGACGGCGCCGGAGGGATCTCGGTCGCCGACACGTTCGACCACCGGATCTCACGCTTCGACGCCGACGGGACATGGAGCGGCGTCTTCGGCCGCGTGAGCGCGTTCAACGGCTTCGCGACGGAGGGGTCGGCCACGGGCCAGTTCAGCCGCCCCGAGGGCGTCGCGTTCGACACGGCCGGCAACGCATGGGTCGCGGACACCGGCAACAACCGCGTCGTCAGGATCGACCCGGCGAACGGCGCCGTCACGTTCACGAGCGCGGTGGGCGCGTTCTCGGGCCCGCGAGCGCTCGCGCGCGGGGCGAGCGGTGGGGTCGTCGTCGCGGACACCGGTCACGGCACGATCGCCGCGGTCAGCCCGGGCGGGGACGTGACGCTGCTGGCCGGTGGCCTTTCGCATCCCGCGGCGGTCGCGGAGGGGGGACCGACACCGACGCTCTACGCCGCCGACGACACGCATGTGCTCGAGGGCGGCGCGCAGGTCACGCCGCCTCCGGGGTCGGCGCAGTGGGATCACCCGGCGGGCCTCGCCGTCGCCCCCGACGGAACGCTCTACGTCAGCGAGCGGCGGCCGGGAACGCCGAACGGCGCGCGCGTCGTGCGCGGCGTGCCGAACGGCGGGAGCTTCGACTGGGACACGATCGCCGACGAGGGCGCCGGAACGAGCCAGGTGATCGAGCCGGCGGGACTGGCACTGAGCGCCGACGGCGGGACGCTGCTGATCGCCGACGCGGGGAACAACCGTGTCCTACGGCTCGACGCCCCGGGGTCCAGCCCACCCGTCACGCACGCGCTGCAGGTCACGGTGACCGGCATCACCCGCGGGACGGTCACGAGCGCGCCCGAGGGCATCTCGTGCCTGACCGACTGCGTCCAGCACTTCGGCAGCGGACGCCACGTGACGCTCACCGCGACGCCCGTCGCGGGCAGCGTCCTCGCCGGCTGGAGCGGCGCGTGCGCGCCGGCTGGGACGGCCACGACCTGCTCGCTCACCGTCGACGGCCCACTGAATGTCGGTGCGACGTTCGTCCTCGCGCCTCCACCGCCCGCGCCGCCGCCCCCGACGCCCGCGGCGCCGACGCCGACTCCCGCGCCGGCACCGACGCCGCGGGCGCCGGCAAAGATCCGAGTGCTGCGCGCGGGCGTCCAGCGCGGGGTCCTGGACATGCTCGTCGAGATCACCAGTCGCGCGTTGACCTCAGGCGCCAAGCTCGACCTGACCTACGAGTCGAGCGGGCGGACGACGAAGTTCAGCGTCCCGATCGCCGCCACCGCGAGCCTCGCCGGCCCGCGCGCACGGGCCGCGGAGACCCGCGTCAAGATCCGCAGGCATCTGCCGGCGAGCCAGCGCAAGAGGAACACCGGGATCGTCGAACTCATCTACGCGGGCAGCACGAGGGTGCAACCCGACAAGGTGCGCCTGCGCGCCGCCTCGGGCAAGTCGCTGCTCACGCGCAAGACCACCAGGATCCAGAACAAGCGGCTGATCGTCAGCGGCACGATCACCACCCGAGCCCGTGGGGTCGTGCGCATTCGCCTGGGCTACGACAAGCCCGACGCCGGCACCGGCTTCCTCTCCTGGAAGGCCCGGATCGCCAATGGGACCTGGAAGCTCAGCCGGGCGCTGCCCGCAAGGGCAGTCGAGGGCGGTCAGCTTGCGATCCAGTTCACGGGCTACCTGCCTCGCGACCTCCGCGGTGAGCAGACCGCCAAGCAGGTGCGTCGGTAGTTCCTCATGCGACGCGGCGATGTCCTAGGCGGACCGCACGCGGTAGGCGTGACCGGCGTCGCGCAGCCGCCCGGTCAGGACCTCGCCCATCGCCGTAGCGGGCGTCAGGACGCCGGCAGTGTCGGGCAGGCGCTCCTCGTCGGTGGCGAGTGCGAGCGCGCTCTCCCCGAACATCACCGCCGTGGCCTTGTAGCCCGGGTCGCCCGACACGCGGATCTCGCTGATGAGATGGGCGCCCCCGCTGGTCCGGGCGTGGATGTCGATGTCGAAGAATCCGCGGTCGCGCGCCTGCTCGCCCGGCCCTTCGCCGGGATCGGGAAGCATGCGGTCCAGCAGCTTGCGGGTCGGCGGCAGCGAGAGGCCGGCGACGAGCGCGCCGATGCCTCCCGCGATCGCGGCGGCCCTGACCGGCCCGAGCGGCAGCCCGCCGCCGAGCATCAGTTCGCGATAGCGCATCCCGCGCCCGTACGCGTGACCCTGGAGCGCGTTGCTGCGGCGCACGACTCGCGTGTTGACGGTGCCCATCACGAACGGCGCGAGAAAGCCCCCGAGCTCAGCGTCGTGCACGACGGCCATCGGGTCCCGCTCGGGGCCGAGGTCGGGCTCCGCGCCGCGGTCCGGACTCAGGGAGTAGGGGTCGGTGACGAGCCGCCGCGCGACGGGGTCACGCCGCGCGATGTCGAGCTGGCCGCGGAGCGAGTCGACCGTCCCGCCGCTCACGCCGCCGCGCGTCGCCGTCACGACGAGCGTCGTGTCCTGCAGGTCGCCCAGACCGTGCTCGCGGGCGTGCAGATGCAGCGCCAGGACCCCGAGGTCGGAGGGAATCGAGTCGAAGCCGCAGGTGTGAACGATGCGGGCGCCGCCGGCCCGGGCGGCGGCGTCGTGCTCGTCGATCGAACGGCGCATGAACAGCACCTCGCCGGTGAGATCGGCGTAGTGCGTGCCCGCCTCGGCGCATGCCGCCACCAGCGGCAGGCCGTACCGCATGTACGGGCCGACGGTCGTCGCGACGACGCGGGTCGAGCGGGCGAGCGCCGCGATCGATGCAGCGTCACCACTGTCGGCCAGAACGAGCGGCCAGCTCGCGGCGAGCTCGCCGAGCCCGGCGCGAAGCTGCTCGAGCTTGGCCCTTGAGCGCCCCCCGAGCGCGATCCGCGCCTCGCCCGGCGCACGGCGCGCGAGGTACTCCGCGGTCAGGCGCCCGACGAAGCCGCTCGCGCCGAAGAGGACGACATCGTGCTCACGGCCATCTGTGGGGGAGGACATGGGGACATCCTCGCACCGGGACGAGGTCGCGGAACGAGCTCGCGGGGTAGGTAGTCCCTGCGGATGTCGTGGGCGCTCCGGCGCCGCGATGCTTGCGGTGACCCGCAACCCCGAGGAAGGACGTCGCCATGACCGGCACAACCACGATGCCGGCGAGCGAGGCCGTCGCGACCGCGACGCTCGATGCCGAGCAGACGACCCGCATGGACGACTACGTCGCGCGTGCCCGCAGGGCGGCCGACGCGCTGCGGGCGCTCGACCAGGACGCGGTCGACCGCATCGTCAGGGCCATGGTCGTCGCCGGGCTCGAGGCCTCGATCGAGCTCGCCGAGCTCGCGATGGAGGAGACCGGCTTCGGCGTGTTCGAGGACAAGGTGGTCAAGAACTACATCGCGACCGAGTTCCTCTACGACTACTTGAAGGACAAGCGCACGGTCGGCGTCATCTCCACCGACCCCGAACGCGGCATCGAGGAGATCGCCGAGCCGATCGGGGTCGTGCTCGCGCTGCTGCCGATCACGAACCCGACGTCGACCGCGCTCTTCAAGTCGATCGTCGGGATCAAGACGCGCAACGCGATGCTGTTTCGCCCATCCGCGCGGGCTGCCCGCTGCGCGCTGCGCTCGATCGAGGTCATCCAGCAGGCGGGCACGGAGGCGGGGCTGCCACCCGATGCGCTGCAGGTGATCCCGGACCCGACGCTCGACATCTCGCAGTACCTCTTCCATCACCCGGGCGTCGACTTCATCTGGACGACCGGCGGGCCGAAGGCGGTCGCCGCGACGAACGCCGCCGGCAAGCCGTGCATGGGCGTCGGGTCGGGGAACGCGCCCGTCTACGTTCACGGCTCGGCAGACCTGCCGATGGCGGTCGTCGACATCCTCGTCTCCAAGACCTTCGACGCCTCGCTCATCTGTCCCGCCGAGCAGACCTGCGTCGCCGACGCCGCGATCTACGACGACCTCATCGCCGAGTTCCAGCGCATGGGCGCGCGTGTGCTGAGCGAGGAGGAGACCGACCGCCTGGCGGCGGTCGCGATGACGCCCGAGGGCTCGATGGCGATGGAAGCGCTCGGGCGCTCCTGCGTCGACCTGGCAGCGCTCGCCGGTATCCGCGCGGACGCCGCGGACAAGGTGCTGCTCGCCGCGCTGCCGTCAGACCTCGATGAGCTCGCGGCGCATCCGTTCGTGGCCGAGAAGCTGATGCCCGTGCTCGGGATCGTCCGCTCGCCGTCGGTGCAGCACGGCATCGACGCGTGCGTCCTGGTCACCGAGCACGACGGACTCGGCCACACCTCCGCGGTCTATGCCCGCGACGAGGACGTCATCAGGCGCTTCTCGCTCGCCGTGCGCACGGGGCGAATCCTCGTCAACGCGCCGACCGCCGTCGGTGCGCTCGGCGGCGTCTACAACTCGATGACGCCGACCTTCTCACTGGGGTGCGGGACGTGGGGCGGCTCGACGACGACGGACAACGTCAACTACCGGAACCTCATGAACATCAAGACCGTCTCGCGCCGGCAGGCTCCCCCGCAGTGGTTCCGCGTGCCGTCGGACACGTACTTCAACCCCGGCTCGCTCGACAGCCTGCGCGAGCTGCAGACCGAGCAGGTGCTGCTCGTCACCGACGCGGACACCGAGCAGCGCGGCACCGCCGACGAGGTCCGCGCGCACCTCCCCGACGGCACCTCGGTGCACGTCTTCTCCGGCATCTCGCCGGAGCCGCCGGAGGCCGAGATCCGTGCCGGCGTCCGCGCGATGACCGAGCTGCGGCCGGACCTGATCCTCGCGGTCGGCGGCGGCTCGGTGCTCGACGCGGCGAAGGCGATCCGCCTGTTCCACGAGAGCCCGCAGCTCAACCTGCGCGAGTTGTCGCTGCCGTTCCTGGACGCGCGCAAGCGCGTCGCGGAGTATCCGCAGGTCGAGCATGAGGCACAGCTCGTCGCCGTCCCGACGACGGCCGGCACCGGCTCCGAGGTCTCTCCCGCCGCGGTCATCACCGTCGGCGGGCGCAAGGTGACGCTCGTCGACTACTCACTCGTGCCCGACATGGCGGTCGTCGACCCGAAGCTCACGCTCACGATGCCGCCGCACATGACGGCGGACACCGGGATCGACGCCCTCACGCATGCGCTCGAGGCGGCCGTGTCGATCTTCGCATCGCCGTTCACCGATGCGTTCTGCATGCAGGCGATGAACCTGATCTTCGAGGCGCTTCCGCGCGCCTACGCGGATGGGAGCGACCTCGAGGCCCGCACGGCGATGTCGAACGCTGCGACGATCGCCGGGCTCGCGTTCTCGAACGCGTTCGTCGGGGTCAACCACGCGCTCGCGCACGCCGTCGGCGCACACTTCGGGATCGCGCACGGCCGCGCGAACGCGATCTTCCTTCCGCACGTGCTGCGCTACAACGCCGCGCTGCCGAGCAAGTTCATGCCGGCGCCCGGCTACTCGCACTACGTCGCGCCGGAGAAGTACGCGCAGGCCGCGTGGATCCTCGGTGTCGGCGGCCGCGACGAGGAGGCGAGGCGCGAGACACTCTTCGCGCGCGTCGACGAACTGCTCGTCACGGTCGGGATGCCGCGGGTCGCTCGCCGAGCTCGGCATCTCACGGGAGGAGTTCGACGCGGCGCTCCCAGACCTCGCCCGCGCGGCCTTCATGGACGCCAGCATGCGCACGAACCCACGCATTCCGCTCCTCGCCGAACTCGTCGAGCTCCTCACCGCGGGCTATGAGGGACGCGGCGCGTGCGCAACCTGATCATCGTCGGCGCGGGCGGCCGCGACTTCCACGACTTCAACGTGCTCTACCGCGACGACCCCGGCGTCCGCGTCGTGGCGTTCACCGCGGCGCAGATCCCGGGGATCGACGACCGGGTCTACCCACCGGCGCTCGCCGGCGCGCAGTACCCGGACGGCATCCCCGTGCGCCCGGAGACGGAGCTGCCGCGGCTGATCGCCGACCACGGCGTTGACGAGGTCGTGTTCGCCTACTCGGATCTGCCGCACGAGGAGGTGATGCATCGCGCGTCGATCGTGCTGGCCGCGGGCGCCGGGTTCTCCTTCTCGCCGCCGCGGCGCACGATGCTGCGGTCCGCCAGGCCGGTCGTCGCGGTGTGCGCGACGCGGACGGGCGCGGGGAAGAGTCAGACGACGCGCCGTGTCGGGGAGATGCTGATCGCCCAGGGCCTGCGCGTCGCGCTCGTGCGTCACCCGATGCCCTACCACGACCTCGAGCTGATCGCCGTGCAGCGCTTCGCGACGCTCGCCGACATCGACGCGTCGAACCCGACGATCGAGGAGCGGGAGGAGTACGAACGGCCGGTGGAGATGGGGATGGTCATGTACGCGGGTGTCGACTACGGCGCCATCCTCGAGCAGGCTCAGGCGGAGGCCGACGTCGTGATCTGGGACGGCGGGAACAACGACCTGTCGTTCTACGCTCCGGACCTCCTGATCGTCGTCGCCGACCCGCTGCGGGCGGGGGACGAGCTGCGGTTCCACCCGGGCGAGGCGAACCTGAGGATGGCCGACGTGGTGATCGTCAACAAGGTCGACAGCGCGTCGGAGGAGCAGGTCGCGACGGTCCGGCGGAACATCGCGTCGGTGAACCCCGGCGCCGCGGTGCTGCTCGCGGAGTCGCCGGTGACGCTCAGCGACGGACCGTCGCTCGCCGGGGAGCCCGTGCTCGTGGTCGAGGACGGGCCGACGATCACGCACGGCGGCATGCCGTTCGGCGCGGGCACCGTCGCCGCGCGCGCCGCCGAAGCCCAGCCGGTGGATCCGCGCCCGTACGCGACCGGTTCGCTCCTCGAGACGTTCGAGCGCTTTCCGCATATCGGCGCGGTTCTTCCGGCGATGGGCTATTCGGCCGCGCAGCTCGCGGACCTCCAGGCGACGATCGCCGCGACGCCGTGCACCGCGGTGATCGCCGGCACGCCGATCGACCTCGGGCGCGTGATCACGTCGGCGCGGCCGATTCGCGAAACGGGGTACGACCTCGTGGAGTGCGGCGGGCCGATGCTCGAGGAGCTGCTGGCGCCGATCGTCCGGCGCGCCCGCGGGTGATGGTCAGGCGCTCGTCACCTGCGTGCCGGCCTCGCCGGCCACGAGCCGTGCGACGTCCGCGAGTGCCCCGATCGCCGCGCGCCCGCCGCCGCGCTGCAGGAACCGCAGCGCCGCCTCGACCTTGGGTCCCATCGAGCCCGCGGGCAGCTCGAGCCCACGGAGCTCTGCCGCGGTGACCCGCGAGAGTGGTCTGCGGTCGGGCGTCCCCCAGCCCGCGTAGACGGCGTCCACATCGGTCGCCAGCACGAGGATCTCCGCCCCGAGCGCGCTCGCAAGGAGCGACGACGCGAGGTCCTTGTCGATGACCGCCTCGACGCCCTCGTGGCGCCCGTCCGCTGTCCGGACCACGGGCACGCCGCCGCCGCCGGCGCAGACGACGAGGAAGCCGCTGTCGACGAGCCGGCGGATCGCCTCGAGCTGCACGATCTCCAGGGGCTGGGGTGAGGGGACGACACGCCGCCAGGCCTCGCCGTCCGGCTTGACCGTCCAGCCCATCTCCGCGGCAAGCTGCCGTGCCTGCACCTCGTCGTACACGGGGCCGACGAACTTGGCCGGATCGGCGAACGCCGGATCGTCGCGGTCGACCACCGTTCTGGTGACGACCGCGACGGTGTGCTGATGATCGATGGCGTTGCCGAGCTCCAGCTCGATCACGTAGCCGATCTGGCCCTCGGTCTCGGCGCCCAGCACGTCGAGCGGGTACGGCGCGACCGCCTCGTACGCGTCGCTCATCAGCGACAGCAGCCCGACCTGCGGCCCGTTCCCATGCGTCACGACGAGGCGCGTGAGCTTCGACACCGGCGCCAGCAGGCGCGCCGCCTCACGCGCGGCCCGGTGCTGGTTCTCGGCGTCCGGCTGCTGCCCGCGGCGCAGCAGGGCGTTCCCGCCGAGCGCGACGACGACGGTGGGGCGGTCGGGGCTCATCCGTCGATGCCCGGTGGGCGTCGCGCGCGTCTACGCCGCCACCGGCTCCGCGGTCCGGGCCGGCGCGGGCGCCCAGTCGAGCTCATAGTCGGACGGGTCGAGCTGCCGCAGCGCGGCGGTGAACTCCCAGGTCGACCCCGGCCACAGGACGGAGGTCCCGCCGCGCTCGTTGAGGTACCAGGAGTTGCAGCCCCCGACGAGCCAGATCGTCCCCTGGAGCTGCTCGCGGATCGCCTCCGAGAACGCATGCTGGGGCTCCTCGCGAACCGTGATCGAGCGCGCGCCGTTGCGCTCGACGTGGTCGAGGCACTGCAGGACGTACTCGATCTGCGCCTCGGCGTAGAGCAGGACCGAGGTGTGGCCGGTCGCGGTGTTCGGTCCCACGAGCATGAAGTAGTTCGGGTAGCCCGCGACCGTCGTGCCCAGGTAGGCCTCGCGGTGCATCGCCCAGCGCTCGGTCAGCGCGACGCCGTCGCGTCCGCGCAGCGGGTCGGCGACGGGCATGATCTCGTAGCCGGTGCCCAGGATCAGCGTGTCGACTTTGTGCAGCGTGCCGTCGGCGGTGACGACGCCCTCGGGCCGGACCTCGGTGATGGCGTCGGTGACGACGTCGACGTTCGGCCGCGCGAGGGCCGGGTACCAGTCGTCCGAGATGATGAGCCGCTTGCAGCCCGCGCGGAAGGACGGCGTGAGCTTCGCCCGCAGCGTGGGGTCCTGCACCTGCCGCTCCAGGTGCTTGCGGCACACGAACTCGATCAGCGTCGTGCTGCGGGGGCTGCGCAGGAGGATGCCCAGCAGTTCGTGGCGAACCATGTGCTTGGCCCGCACCAGGCGCTGAGCCGCAGGGAAGCGCCGGTACGTCGCACGCTCGAGCGCGGTGATGGCGCGGTTCAGGCGCGGCAGGACCCAGCCCGGCGTGCGCTGGAAGACGAGCAGGCGCTCGACGCGCGGCGCGATCTCGGGAACGAACTGTGCGGCCGAGGAACCGGTGCCGATGACGGCGACGCGCTCACCGGTCAGGTCGTGGTCGTGATCCCAGCTGCCGGAGTGGAAGCACGTCCCGGCGAACGTCTGAAGGCCGGGGATGTCCGGCTCGACCGGGTTCGTGAGCGGGCCCATGCCGGAGACGAGGAAGCGCGCGTCGACGTCCCCGCCCGACGTGTGCACATGCCACAGCCCGGCGTCCTCATCCCAGTCGGCGCCGAGGACCTCGTGGCTCAGGCGCAGGTGCTCGGTCAGCCCGTGCTCGTCCGCGAGCTGCAACTGGTAGTCCCAGATCTCCTGCTGCGGGGAGTAGAGCTGCGTCCAGTCCGGGTTCGGCGCGAACGAGAACGAGTAGAGGTGGGATTCCACGTCCACGGCGCAGCCGGGATACGTGTTGGCCCGCCAGGTCCCGCCGACCGCCTCCGAACGCTCGAGGACGACGAAGTCGTGCTCGCCACGCTGCTTCAGGCGAATCGCCATGCCGAGGCCGGCGAACCCCGCGCCGATGATCGCGATCCGCACCTGCGGGACGGAGGTCATCGCGCGAGCCTAACCTGCATGCGCGACCGGCGCGGCGGTGGCGAGACCGCGGGCGAGTGCCGCGATGGTCGCCGCGGTGGCGCGCTCGGCCTCGGGCTCGATGAGCATCAGGTCGAAGCCGTGGGGGAGGTTTGAGAACCGGTCGCACTGGACCTCGACACCGGCCTCGCGAAGCCGGTCGGCGAACGCCTCGCCCTGGTCGCGGATGGGGTCCATCCCGGCGGTCGCGACGTAGGTCGGCGGCATCCGGTCCAGGCCGTCGGCGTAGAGCACCGAGAGCCGCGGGTCACGACGGTCCCGCTGGTCCGGTGCGTAGTGATCGATCATGTCCTGCGCGTTGGCGCGCGAGAGCAACGGTCCCCGCGCGAAGAGCCGCGCGGAGGGCCACGCGGTGATGTCCGCATCCACGAGTGGGTAGATCAGCCAGGCGAAGCACGGCCCCGTCTCGTCGGGCCCGACGCCGAGCGCGACGCCGGCCGAGAGGTTCCCGCCCGCGCTGTCGCCGCCGACGGCGATCCGCGAGGCGTCCACGCCGAGCTCACCGGCGTGCGCGACCGCCCAGCGGAAGGCCCCGATGCTGTCCTCGAGCGCTGTCGGGAACGGGTGTTCCGGCGCCTTGCGGTAGCCGACCGCGAGGACCTTGCAGCCGGCCTGCGCCGCCGTGAAGCGGCAGGTGTTGGCGTGCGAGACGAGCGACCCGAGGATGAACCCGCCGCCGTGGTAGAAGACGAGCAGCGGCGCATCGGCGCCGACGCCCGGCGGCTCGTAGAGGCGGGCCGGAATCCGCGCGCCGCCCGGCAGGTCGATCGTGAGCTCGCGCATCGCGGCGTCCCCCTGGTGGTTGGCCGAGAAGGGCGGGAAGGTCACGTCGAGCAGGCGCCGGATCGCCGGCGTCGGCCAGCGCGAGGCGAGGTTCAGGCTCAGCGTGGACGGCCCGCACATGGCGGCGAGCGCGGGATTCAGCCGCTGTCCGTCGGCCTTCTTCAAACCGGTCAGGGAGCTCATGGCGGCATCGTCGCAGGAGTCGGGGGTTCAGGTACGGTCCGCACACGATGACCGGCGGCCCGATCTTCGGCCGCGGCGCCGCGGGGTTCTACCGCGGCCTTGCGGCGGACAACTCGCGGGGCTACTTCGAGGCGCACCACGACGTGTACCAGCGGGCGATCCGCGTGCCGCTCGAGGACCTCGTCGACCTCGCGCAGGAACGCTACGGCCCGGGCAAGGTCTTCCGCCCGAACCGCGACATCCGCTTCTCGAAGGACAAGTCGCCGTACAAGCTCGGCGGCGCGATGTCGGCCGGCCGGGTCGGGGGGGTCTACGCGCAGATCTCCGCGGACGGCGTCTGGGCGGGCGGCGGGCTGTATGAGCCGTCGCGGGACCAGCTCGCGCGGGCGCGGGAGGCGATCACGGCGAGCCGCGGTCGCGCTGCAGGCGGGCTGCGCGAGGCGATCGACGCGGCGGCGGCAGGCGGCCTCGAGTTCGTCGGTTCGCCGCTGCGGACCGCCCCTCGGGGGTTCGATCGCGACCATCCGCAGATCGAGCTCCTGCGGCTCCGGCGCTTCGCGGCGATGAAGCGGTTGCCGCTGAAGGCGACGCAGGACGACATCGTTGCCGCGTGGGCCGCAGTGGAGCCGCTGCTGGCATGGATCGAGCGGTTTGCGGGGCCGGCCAAGGGCGGGTGACTACCGGCCCGTCGCTGCGATCGCGGGAGCAGCGAACGCCTCCGCGGCCACGGCGGTGTTCATCCAGTCGCGGAAGCGCGTCCACTTCCCGTCGGCCAGCGTGATCACGTGCACGAAGTCCGACGTGAACACCCGCCCGGTGGGACGCGCGACGAGCTCGAGCACGCCGGTGGTCACGACCTTGTCGGCGTCCGCCAGCATCTCCTGCGGCTCGAAGCGCCGGACCTCCACGGACGCGAAGATCGTCTCCAGCCACCGGCCGACCCCGTCGTGGCCGCGCCACGTCCCGGCGTACGGGATGACCTGTGGCCCGTAGAACTCGATCGCGACCTCGGGGCTCAGGAACTCCAGCATGCCGGGGATGTCGCCGGCGCCGAACCGCTCGTAGGCGCCCTGGGTGACGGTGATGTTCTCGGACATGCGCTACTCCTCGTGGAAGACGACAGGGACGGAGCTGAACGAGTGCTGAAGCATCGTCGCGGTCTGGGGGACCCTGGGGGACGTGCCGCGCTCGAGCCGCGGGAAGCGATCGAGCAGCGCGTCGACGAGGCACTCGAGTTCAAGCAGGGCGAGCGGCGCGCCGAGGCAGTAGTGGATGCCCAGGCCGAAGGTCAGGTGCTTGCCCGCATTGGGGCGGTCGGGGTCGAACACCTCGGGATCGGGGAAGACCGCCGGGTCGTGGTTGGCTGCCGCGAAGAACAGTGCCACCCAGTCGCCCTCGCGGATCAGTGCGTCACCGACCTCCACGTCGCGCGTGGCGATGCGGAACAGGCGCTGCGGCGGCCCGGTCAGGCGCAGGCTCTCGTTGAGGAACGCCCCCAGGCGGGTGCGGTCGGCACGGAGCCGCGCGGTCTCGGCGGGGTGCTCGAGCATCGCGTCCACGACGTTCGCCGCGAAGTACATGCTCGTCTCGCTGCCGGCGACGACGAGCGTGATGCACAGGCGGATCACCTCCTCGACGGTGAGCCGCTCGCCATCGGCCTCGGCGACGAGCAGCGCGTCCACGAGGTCCTCCGATGGCTCCCGGCCACCGGCGAGCGACTGCGCGCGCCCGCTCACGAGCTCGACGAAGTAGCCGGCCATCTCGAGGTTCGACGCGTTGCGCTCGTCGCCGGACAGGTCGCTGGAGAGCATGAACGCGTTCGCCCAGCGCTCATACGACGGCGCATCGCTCGCGGGCGCGCCGAAGAAGCGGCACATGACGATCGCAGGCAGCGCCGCGCAGATGCCATGGACGACCTCCACCTCCTCGCCGGGCGTGACGTCCGCGACGAGCTTGCCGACCTCCTCCTGCAGGTAGGGGCGCAGCGCGGCGACGCGCGAGCGGGTGAACGCCTTGTTGACGACCCTGCGGTGCGCCGTGTGCCGCGGCTGGTCGGTGTTGACGAGCATCAGCGACGGAGCCTCTGATGCCTCCTGCACGGGGTCGCGGCTGGAGAACGCCGCGTGGTCTCTCGCCGCCCTGGCGACCTGTTCGTGGCTGAGCAGCGCCCATGCGGTGACCGGCTCATCGACTCCAGGCACCGTCCCGGGCGGATGGTCCACATACCCGGGGAGCGGCGAACGGTCGCGCAGCGCCGCGTAGGCCGGATACGGGTCGGCGATGATCTCCGGGACGGCGAGGGCGGCGACGTCGTAGGGGACGGTGCTCATGACGGTGAGCGTCCCAGCCGGCACGCGCGCGCCGGCTATCTCCTCGCGACAGGCCTGACCGGTGGCGGTGTCCTCTCAGGAGAGCGTGTCGTGAATGCGCAGCGCGGCCTCGACCGCCGCGCGCCGGCCGGTCAGCGGCCGGCCCAGCAGACCCTCGGCGCGACGCACGCGGCCCACGACCGTCTTCTCGTGCACGCCGAGCGCGAGCGCGGCGCGCTTGTGGCTCGCGCCGGTCTCCAGGAACGTGAGCAGCGTCGCGCGCAGCTCGGGCCCGGCGTCGGCGAGCGCGCCGAGCTCGCTGGCCGCGAACGCGCGGGCTGCAGCCTCGTCGGCCGTCAGCGCGTCGAGGAACGCGACCTCGTCGTAGGACGTCACGCGCCTGCCCGTGAGCCGCGCCACGCGCGCCGCGCGCAGCGCGCGGTCGTGGCTGGAGCGAAACCCGGGGAGGCCGAACCCCGGCGTTCCCGCGGCGAGCGTCACGCTCGGGGGCACCGCCATCCCCGGCAGCAGCGCCGGGTCGATCGGCTCGTGCGCCGAGACCCACGCCCAGAGTGCGCCCGTCATCGCGGTGAGTGTCAGGGGGCGGCTCGCGCCGAGCTGCGCTGCGAGCGCGGCGGCGGTGGCTTCGAGCCCGGCGGGATCGGGCGTGTCGCTGACGAGGTGCAGCGCGAGGTGATTGCGACGCAGATCGTGGCGCAGCTCGCGGCCGGCGGACTCCGTGTCGTCGAGCTCACCGGAGAGGATCCGGCGGATCGCCCGCTCGCGGATCGCGGTGTTGGACCGCGACCAGCGGTCGTGCTCCTCGGTGTAGGCCATCACCGCCTGCTCACGAACCGCGTCGAGGTAGGCGGCGACGAAGTCCGTCGACCAGCGCACGACCTCGCGCAGGGCGTCGGCGTCTTCGATGCCGGCGAAGAGGTCGTCCGCGAGCTGGTGCCAGAGCTTGACCTGGCCGACGTGGTAGCACCGCAGCAGCGTCGGCAGCCCGACACCGCGATGGACGACCATGCGCGCGAAGCCCAGAGCCTCGCCGGAAGCGACGATTCCGTCGTCCGCCACGCCGTAGCGCAGCAGTGCGGCCATCGCGCCGACGTGTGCGACGCCGTTGGCGTCGGTCGCCTCGCGCATCTCCGGGTCATCGCCGAGCTCCGGCACCTGCCCGCGGACGTGCGCGGCGAGCTCGTGCCCGAGGGTCTCGACGTTCTCGGTCATCGCCGTCGCCAGCAGTGCGACTCGGTCGCGGGCGTCGGCCGGGGCGTCGAGCGTGACCGTCATCGGCCGACTGTACGGGACCGGCGGGTGGCTGCGGGTGACCACGGATGCGCGCACACCAAGCAGCGGAGAGGCTGTTGGGAACGAAGGAGAAGATCGTGGAGCGCCTGAGCCCGCTGGACACCTCGTTCCTGCACGTCGAGGACGACGTCAGTCACATGCACCTGGGCCTGATCGGGCTGTTCGAGGGTCCGCCGCCGCCGCACGACGAGCTGCTCGCGGGGCTTGCGCCGAAGCTGCACAGCGCGCCGCGCTATCACCAGCGGGTGCGCTTCGTGCCGCTGGCGGCAGGGCGCCCGGTCTGGCACGACGACCCGCACTTCGCGCTCGGGTATCACGTGCGCCGCACAGCGCTGCCGTCGCCGGGCGGGCATGCCGAGCTGCGGGCGCTCGTCGGCCGGATCATGTCCCAGCAGCTCGACCGCGCGCGGCCGCTGTGGGAGCTGTGGGTCGTCGAGGGTCTGACGGGCGGACGCTGGGCGCTGATCGCCAAGCTGCATCACGCGATGGTCGACGGGATCTCCGGCTCGTCGCTGATCGCGGTCCTGCTCGACGAGCAGCGCGACCCGCCACCGCTCGAGCCGGTCACCTGGTCGCCACAACCTGAGCCCAGCGCGGTGAGCCTCGTGAGCGCCGCGCTCGCCGACCGCGCGCGCCGGCCCTGGGCCGATCTGCGCGGTGTGGTCGGGGCGCTCGGTGCTCCCGGCCACCTGGCCTCGCAGGCTGCGGACACCGCGCGCGGGCTCGCCGCGTTCAGCGGGCTTGTTCGCGCGCCTGTGCCCTCGGCGCTCAACGGTCCGCTCGGCCCGCATCGCAGCTGGGGGTGGGCGCGGGCAGACCTCGGCGACGTCCGCGCGATCCGCCGCGCCCACGATGACGGGCTGAGCGTCAACGACGTCGTCCTGGCGGTGGTCACCGGCGGCCTGCGCACGGTGCTCACCGGTGCCGGGGAGCCGGTCGACCGCACCGTGCGAACGCTCGTGCCCGTGTCCGTTCGCATGGGCGACGCATCAGGCATACCGGACAATCGTGTCTCGGCCATGTTCGCCGAGCTGCCCCTCGGCATCGACGATCCGGTCGCGCGCCTGCGCTCGGTGCATGCGCAGATGCAGCGGCTCAAGGCCTCGCACGAGGCCGACGCCGGCCAGGTCCTGACCTCGATGGGCGTGTTCGCGCCCGAGCTCGCGCTGTCCCTCGGCGTGCGGATCGCCACGCGGATGCCGCAGCGCAGCGTGAACACGGTCACCACGAACGTCCCGGGCCCGCAGCAGCCGCTGTACCTCGCCGGTCGCAGGATGCTCGACGCCTACCCCTACGTCCCGCTCGGCGGTCACGTGCGGATGGGCGTCGCGATCTACTCGTATGACGGGGCGCTCGGGTTCGGAGTCACCGGGGACGCCGACGGGTCGCTGGACGTGCTGGTTCTCTGCCGCGGCATCGAAGCGGCGATGGAGGAGCTGCTCGCGACCACGCGTGCCGCGCCGGCGCGCGCGAAGCGTGCAGTCTCGGCGTAACCGGTCCGTTCGCCGGGCGTTCGTCAGCTTTCCGGGGCCACGCCGTTCGGCGTGACGGTCAGCGTGCCGGTGTTGAAGAAGCCGTCGCCGCCGTCCGCCACGATTCCCGAGAGGTTCTGCGTGCCGCCCGCGTCGGGCAGCGTGAAGGACTGGGGCATGACGTTGATGAGCGACGGACCCGGTTGCCCGGGGATCGGTGGTGGGTCGGGGTCGCCGGGGCAGTCGACGCTCGCCGTGGTCGAGTCAGGGCCCTGCAGCGTCCACGTCACCTGAATCTGATGCTCGCCGGCGTCGAGGATCGTCACCGACCAGGTCGTGCCGGGGATCACCGGACTGACGTACGAGCAGTCCGTCTTCGAGGTGAAGGTGACGTCCTGCCACTGCAGTGGTCCGCTGTCGCGCCAGACCGGTCGCCTGGGCGCGGACCAGTGGGGACGCAGCTTGGCCCTGAGGTTGCCCGCGGTCGAGTGTGTCGCGAAGTTCCCCTCGCCCTTCACGTCGAGCGTCACGTCGTAGGCGGGATGCAGTTTGCAGAGCTCGTCCACGAGGTCACGGCCGAGCGCGTCCAGCGAGGGGAAGAAGTTGTCCAGCGGGAACGTCTTCTCGATCTGCGCGAGCTGCTTGCCGGTCCGGCGGTCGCGGACGCGAAGCTCGATCGCCGCCCTGCCGCCCGGCGCGTCGTTGACCGTTCCGACGACCTCGACGTCGCCGATGATGAGGTTGCGCGTGACGCGCGTCGACGGGTCGACGTAGGGCGACTGCTGGAACTCGAGCTCCTTGATGAGATCCGCGCGGCGGTCGACCTCGATCACGGCCAGGTCGCACTTGTCGCCCCCGAGCGACACGACATCGTTCGTCATGTAGTCGTTGATGCCGCGCCGGACCACTCCGAGCTCGCCGCTCGGGCTTCCGCCCAGGTCCGGTATCTCCACCGCGACCCGGGTCGACGTGACCTGACCGAGCTCCTGGACGAAGGCGCTGCGGGCGCGCCGCTTCTTCGCCTTGCGGCGCTTCCTGGTCTTCTTGATGTTCACCTTCGCCCGCCGCTGCCCGGGCCTGAGGCTGACGGCGGTCCTGACCTGGGTGACCGCGCCGCCGCCGGGGCGCGGGACGACCGTGCCGAGGACCAGGTACGAGCCGGCCGGCAATCCGAGCTTGAAAGCGCCGCTGCGCGGCAGCGACCGCACCGCCGTCACCGTCCCATCCGCGCGGCTGATCGCGCGGATCTCGGCACGTGCGCCTCTGGGCACCTTCACGCCGAGCGTCCCCGAGAAGGACCCCGCCTTCCGCGTCGCCGCGTGACCGGCGGCGGGCAGCGCCAGCAGCGCACCCACGAGACAGAGGACCAGGACGGCGCGAGGCATCAGGTCTCCACCCTAGACGCGTGCGCGGGGCACCGCTCGCCGATAGGGTCGTCGCATCGTTATGCCGAGCATCTTCGTGCAGACCCGTCCGCTCGCCGTCATCGCAGCGGTCGCCGCGATCGCCGCGATCGCCCCGGGCGTCGCCTTCGCCGCCGCCCCGGCGCCCGCCGCGCAGGCCGCCAAGAAGAAGAAAAAGAAGAAGAAGAAGCCGGTTCCGCTCACGGCCACGGTGAGTGGCACGTTCACGATCAGGCAGAACCTCGAGGGCGGCTTCGGGAACGACAACGGGCCGAACTGGCAGCAGCTGAAGGTCGAGATCAAGAACGCCGTCGTCCCGTTCACCGGCGCATATCGCTTCACCGCCGCCGCCAAGGCGAGCGCGACCTTCACCTACCACGCCGAGGCCCGCACCGAGGACCGTTCGTGGCACGCGGGCTGCGACAGCGAGTCCCGCGAGACGAACGGCACGTGGACCGGGAAGACGTACGTCGGCATCAAGGAGTCGAAGTGGCTGCAGACCAGCGGGAAGTCCAAGCACTTCGCAGGCTGGCAGGTGACCGTCGCCGCGCCGGATGACATCCCCCTGGTCAGCAAGGGGTCCTACCTGGACTGGGAGTCGATCCTGATGACGAACTGCCAGACCTTCGACGCCAACCAGCCGCTGGGCGCGTGGAGCACCGGATTCGCCCAGCCCGACGGCGTCGGCAAGCTCGCCGCGGACAACCGGTCCGTCCCGTTGCTGTCGATCGACACCGACGTCAATCAGACCGGGACGGCCCAGGGCAAGCTGCGGTTCAACAAGGCGCCGCGCTGACGGCTGCGCCGGCGGTCAGCCCGGCGCGCAGGCCGCAGAGCGACCCGATGCCGGGCCGGGACCATCGTGTCCTTCGGGCCGGTAGTCGCCCGTCACCGGATCAAGGGTGTACGGGACGGGCGGGTCGCTCGTCACCACCGTCTGGACGGCCGTGAGGAACCGATCGACGTCGATGGTGCCGGTCGAGACGCTCGCCGAGGCGCGCACCGCGCCCGGAAGCAGGTGCCGGTCATGGTGGCGCGCGGCCGCACGGAAGCGCTCGAGGTCGTCGTGCCCGAGCCCGAGCAGGCGGATGAGGTAGGGGTGCGCGCAGAAGCAGCCGTGCCGCACGCCGATCGCGAACTCCGCGCTCAGCCGCGCGGCGATCAGCGCGTGCGAGACGCCGGGGACCACGAACGTGGCGACCGGAAGCAGGTCGTGCTCGGCGCCCGGGCCGAGCACCTGCACGCCGGGGATCGCGCGCAGCCCTGCGTGCAGGCGGCGTGAGACGGCGCCGTCGTGGGCCCGGATGGCGGGCCAGCCGATCCGCTCCAGCTCGCCGATCGCGGCGCCCAGGGCGACGGCGCCCAAGACGTTCGGGGAGCCGGCCTCCTCGCGATCGGGCGGTGCGGTCCAGACCACCTCGTCGAGGTCGACGAGGTCCACGGCGCCGCCGCCGGCGAGGAACGGGTCGCCGTGCGTGAACTGCGAGCGCGGGCCGACGAGCGCGCCCGCGCCGAACGGCGCGTACATCTTGTGGCCGCTGAACGCGACGAAGTCCGCCTCCGCCGGAAGCGGCCGGTGCGGGGCCAGCTGGGCGGCGTCGACGATCACCGGGACATCCCGCGCGTGCGCAGCGCGGATGATGTCGGCGAGCGGGGGGAGCCAGCCCGTGATGTTCGACGCGCCCGTGATCGCGAGGAGCCTCGGCCGCGGCTCGGTGTCGAGCGCGCGCTGCACGGCGACGGCGTCGAAGGTCCCGTCCGCGTCGCACTCGACGAACCGCAGCGACGCGAGCCGCCGCCACGGCAGCAGGTTCGCGTGGTGCTCGACGACGGTCGTGACCACCACGTCGCCGGGCTCGAGGTTCATGCGGTACGCGAGGTGGTTGATCGCCTCGGTCGTGTTGCGGCAGATGATCGCCACGTCGTCGCGGCCCTCGCGGCCGGCGAAGCGCAGGATCGCGTCGCGCGCGTCCTCATAGGCGGCGGTGGAGAGCTGGGACTTGTACCCGGCGCCCCGGTGAACGCTCGAGTACCACGGCAGGAACTCCGTCACCTGCCGGGCGACGGCCGGCAGCGCGCTCGTCGATGCGGCCGCGTCCAGGCTCAGGTACGGGCGCGAGGTTCCGTCGATGCACGGCACCTTCAGTCCATCGCCGACCAGCTCGAGATCGAGCGCGGCCGGTTCCATCGTCAGGCCTCCGCGGCCTCCGCCCGGTCGCCCGCGTCCATCGCGGGGTAGGACTCGCGGTAGGCCGTCAGGATCCGCTCGAGCGGCAGATCCGTGAAGACGCCGTGCTCGTGCACGTACTCCATGTACTGCGAGCCGTCCCCTGCGAACGCGTGCAGCAGCGCGTCCCGGGTGCCGTCGAAGTCCAGCGGCGGCACGCCGAAGCGGGCGCACAGCTCAGCGTTGAAGGCGGGGCTCGCCTTCGTCCAGTGCCCGCCGACGAACAGCGTGCTGTAGCCATGCCAGACGAACAGGTCGGTCCCCATCAGCTCGAGCAGGCGGTCGGACTGCAGGTGGTTGCGCACGTCGGCGAACCCGAGCCGGGAGGGGATCCCCGCCGCGCGCGCGGCCGCCGTGAGCGCCACCGCCTTCTGCACGCAGTACCCGCTGCCGGCGCCGAGCACCGCGCTCGCGCGGTAGGCGGCGGGATCGGTCGGCATCCGGTAGGGGTCGTAGCGCACGCCGTCGCGCACCGCCGCGAAGAGGCGCGCCGCGACCTCGTGCTCGCCGCCTGCGCCGGAGGTGACGCGCGCGACGAACTCCCGAACGGCGTCGTCGTCGCAGCTCAGGAACGCCGTCGGCTGCAGGTCCTCGGCCGTCGGTGGGCGCTCGGGGTTCTCGAGCCTCTGCGGTGCACCGGGCAACGTCTGCATCGCGATCGATCGTACCGGCGCGCGCGCTGACGTCTGCCGGTGGGATCCTCATGCCACACGACGGCCTGAAGGGACCCGGATGTCACACCTGCTCAAGATCGACACCGCCGGGCCGGTTGCGCGGCTCACGCTCACGCAGCCGGACAGGCGCAACGCTCTCAGCCCGGCGCTGCTCGGCGAGCTGATCGACGCCGCCCGGGATCTCGACGCCCGGCCCGGGGTCAAGGTCGTGATCCTCTCCGGCGCGGGGCGGTCGTTCTGCGCGGGCTTCGACCTCGACGCGTTCGCCGCGCAGGAGGCGGACGGGCGCGCGCGCGAGACGGCCGATCTCGGGCGCCGCATGGCCGAGGCCGTCACGGCCATGCGCGCGATCACGGTCGCCCAGGTGCACGGGCACTGCGTCGGCGGGGGACTGGTGCTCGCCGCGGCGTGCGACCTGCGCGTCGCCGCGGACGACACGGTCTTCTCGATCCCGGAGGTCGAGCTCGGCATCCCGCTCGCGTGGGGCGGGATCCCGCGCCTGGTGCGTGAGATCGGCCCCGCGATGACCAAGGAGCTCGTGCTCACCTGCAGGCCCTTCACGGCGTCCGAGGCGCGCGCGCTGGGGTTCGTCAATCGCGTCGTGCCCGCCGACGGGCTGGCAGCGGAGGCGGAGGCGCTCGGCGCGCAGCTCGCCGAGCGCTCGGCGCTGACCCTCAGCGCGACGAAGACGCACGTCAACGCCGCCGCTGAGGACCTGGCATCGACCGCCGGCGCGGTGCGCGACGCCGATGTCCTGGTGGCCGCGATCGCCGATCCCGAGTCGCGCGCGGCCGCCGAGCGCTACCTGCAGGCGCGGGCGCGCCCTCGTGCGCCCGGCGCATCAGCTGCGCGTCCTGCGAGCGAGGGGTACCCTCACGCCTGATGGCTCTCGCCCGCGAGCGCGACGGAACAGCGGCGTTCCTGGACCTGCTCGCTCACGAGCGGCAGGGATACGCGCTGCCCCCGCGGCTCCGCGAGCTCGCCGAGCTCGTCGTTCACCGGGCGCTCGAGCTGCTCTTCCCGCACTTCGCGGCCGAGGTCGGGGGGCGCGCCGGTGACGTGGCCGAGGAACTCGCGGCGCTGCGGATCCTGCTCGCCGACGCGCTGCGCCTGCCCGGAGCGCACTGCACGGACCCGGACGCGGTCGTCGATCGATTCTTCGCCGAGCTGCCCGCGATCCGCGCGGCGCTGCTGCTCGACGCCGAGGCGATCTGCGACGGCGACCCCGCCGCGCACTCCGTCGACGAGGTGATCATCGCCTACCCCGGCTTCTTCGCCACGGCGGTGTATCGCATCGCGCACCAGCTGCAGGTGTCCGGCGTGCCGCTCGTCCCGCGCGTCCTGACGGAGATCGCGCACCGCGACACGGGCATCGACATCCATCCCGGCGCGCTCATCGGCCAGTTCTTCGCCATCGACCACGGCACCGGCATCGTGATCGGCGAGACGGCTGTGCTCGGCGCGCGCGTCAAGCTCTACCAGGGCGTGACGCTCGGGGCGCTCAGCGTGGAGAAGCGCATGGCGCGTACCAAGCGCCACCCGACGATCGGCGACGACGTGGTCATCTACGCGAACGCGACGATCCTCGGGGGCGAGACCCTGATCGGCGACGGCAGCCGCATCGGCGGCAACGTGTGGCTGACCCAGAGCGTTCCCGCGCACTCCGTCGTCACGCCCACGGCGCGCGTCGAGCGCCGCGAGGGCGACACCGCCGACGAACTCCTCGACTTCAACATCTAGACCAGCGACATCGGAGCCGACCATGAAGGCCGCGAGCATCCTCGACACCATCGGGGACACACCGCACATCAGGATCAACCGCCTCTTCGCCGACCGGCAGGTGGACGTGTGGATGAAGGCCGAGCGAGCCAACCCGGGCGGCTCGATCAAGGACCGCATCGGCCTGGCGATGATCGACGACGCCGAGCGCCGAGGGATCCTGAAGCCGGGCAGCACGATCGTCGAGCCGACCTCCGGGAACACCGGCGTCGGCCTGGCGATGGTGGCGGCGGTCCGCGGGTACAAGCTGATCCTCGTCATGCCCGAATCGATGTCGCTCGAGCGCCGGCGCCTGATGGCCGCCTACGGCGCACAGGTCGAGCTCACACCGCGCGAGGGCGGGATGAAGGCCGCGATCGCCCGCGCCGGCGAACTCGTCGAGCAGATCGAGGGTGCCTGGATTCCGCAGCAGTTCGAGAACCCCGCGAACGTCGACATCCATCGTGACGTGACCGCGCAGGAGATCCTGCGCGACTTCCCCGACGGCATCGACTTCCTGATCACGGGTGTCGGCACCGGCGGGCACATCACGGGCGTGAGCGAGGTGCTCAAGGAGCACTTCCCCAAGCTCCAGACGTTCGCCGTCGAGCCCGCGAAGTCGCCCGTGATCAGCGGCGGCGACCCGAGCCCGCACCGCCTGCAGGGCATCGGCGCCGGCTTCGTTCCCGCCAACCTGCACACCGCGACCCTCGACGGCGTGATCCAGGTGTCCGAAGAGGACGCCTACGCGTACGCCGTGCGCGCCGTGCGCGAGGAGGGGATCTTCGTGGGTCCCTCGTCAGGAGCCTCGCTGGCCGCCGTCGCCCAGAAGCTCCCGGACATCCCGGACTCGAGCACGGTGCTGACGTTCTGCTACGACACCGGCGAGCGCTACTTCTCCGTCGAAGGGCTCTTCACCGCGGACGGCACGTCGGTGCAGGTCGGCGCCCGGCCCTGAGGCGGGGCGGCCATCAGTCTCGCGAGCGAGATCCTTGCGCGCCGCCTGAGCCTGCCGCGCGCGCAGACCCACGACCTGCACGTGCAGCGCGACCTGCGCGTGCCGATGGACGACGGCGTCGTGCTGCTCGCCGACCGCTGGGTCGCGGCGGACGCGGCCGACCGTCCCCAGCCCACCGTGCTCGTGCGCTCGCCCTACGGCCGTCGCGGGTTCTTCGGCCTCCTCTACGGCCACCTCCTGGCCGAGCGCGGCCTCCAGGTCCTCGTGCAGAGCGTGCGCGGCACCTTCGGCTCCGGCGGGGAGTTCAGCCCGTTCGATGAGCGCGCCGACGGCCTCGCGACGCTGCGCTGGGTCGCCGACCAGCCGTGGCACCGCGGGCAGATCGGCACGACTGGCGCAAGCTACCTCGGGCTCACGCAGTGGGCGCTCGCGCCCGATGCCGGCCCGCTCCTCGGGGCGATGGCGCTGTCGGTCACCGCCTCGCAGTTTCACGGGCAGACGTACGCGGGCGGCAGCATCTCGCTGGAGACCGCGGCCTCCTGGCTCGTCCTCGTCGCCGCGCAGGAACGGCGGCTGGCACCCGTGCACATGATGCGCGGCCTGCGCCGCCTGCCCGGGATCCTCGACGAGCTTCCGATCGGCGACCTCGACGAGCGCGCGAGCGGCTCGCAGCTCGGCTGGTACCGCGACGCGCTGGCGCACACCGGCCGCGAGGATGCCTACTGGGTGACGCGCGACTTCTCCGCGGGGGTCGGGGCGGTCGAGGCGCCCGTCCAGCTGATCGGCGGCTGGTACGACATCTTCCTGCCCTGGATGGTGGAGGACTTCGTCGCGCTGCGCAGCGCCGGACACGCGCCGCAGCTCATCATCGGTCCTTGGGCGCACACGTCCCCGGGGCTGATGGGCGCCGGCACGCGCGAGGGGCTCGCATGGCTGCGCGCCCACCTGCTGGGTGACGAGCGGCTCCTGCGCGATGCCCCGGTGCGCGTCCACCTCACCGGCGCGGACCGCGGGTGGCATGAGCTGACGGACTGGCCGCCGCCCGGTGCGCGCACCGAGCACTGGCACCTGGCGCCCGGCGGGGGCCTCGCCCGGGAGGCCCCTTCGGAGGAGGACGAGACCGAGCCCAGCCGGTACCGCTACGACCCCGCCGATCCGACGCCCGCGGTCGGCGGCCCGGTGCTGCTCGCGCGCGAGCCGGTCGTGGACAACCGCGGGCTCGAGGCGCGCGCGGACGTCCTGTCGTTCACGAGCGACCCGCTCACGCGCGCGCTCACCGCGATGGGCCCGGTCCGCGCGCAGGTGTTCGCCCGCTCGAGCCTCCCGCACCACGACGTCTTCGTGCGCGTCTGCGACGTCGACGCCGCCGGCGTGTCGCGCAACGTCTGCGACGGGCTCGTGCGCGTCGTGCCGGGAGCCGTCCCGCAGGACTCAGGCGGCGTCAGCCACGTGACGCTCGACCTGTGGCCCGCCGCCCACCGGTTCGCCGCCGGGCACCGCCTGCGCGTGCTCGTGGCCTCCGGGGCCCACCCTCGCTACGCGCGCAACCCCGGCACCGGTGACCCGGTCGCGACCGGGACGCAGCTGCGCGCGAGCGACCAGGAGATCCTGCACGACGCAGAGCATCCGTCGGCGGTCGTGCTGTCCGTCGTGGACTGAGCGCGGCGAGTGGGGCGCTACGCCGGGGTCAGCCGGAAGATCGGGATGGTCCGGCCGACCTTGCCCGCGCGCACGCGATAGTCCGCGTACCCCGGGTACACCCGGTCCGCGAGCGCCCAGGCCCGGTCGCGCGCCTCAGCGTCCTCGATGACCGCGGCGGTGAACGCCTCGCCGCCGAACCGGCACTGCGGGTGGGCCTTGAGGTTGTGGGACCACGCCGGGTCCTTCTCGCGACCGAAGCTCGACGCGACGAGGATGACGTCGGACCCGTCGTGGAAGTAGAGGACCGGGCATGCGCGCGTGACGCCCGACTTCGCGCCCGTCGCCTCGAGCAGCGCGCTGGGCAGCATCAGGCCCATCCCGACGCGCCCGTTCGTGCGCGGCAGCAGCCACGGGTCGACGCGGGCGGCGACATTGATCCCGGTCCAGCGCCCAAGCGAGGTGCGCAGGAACGCGACGTAGGCGCGTCGGGCGAGACCCGGGGTGGCGGCGGGATCGACGTGCTTGAGGGCCATGGGGCGAGCGTACCGGCGATGTCGTGCTGGACGAAGCGGGGAGTGCCGTGAGGTCCGGGGGTAGCCTCATAAGAGGCCCTGTAGAGGCGGAGCCCGGTGTCCCATGCCAGCGCGTTTCTCGTTCCCGGCAGCCCTTGCCTACGTGTGTCTTGCCCTCCTGGGCCTGACCGTGGGTGCCGGGCCTGCCGGGGCTGCGGGCCAGGCCGGGACACGCGTGACCGTGTCCAAGGGCAAGCCGCGCTCGACGGCCGCCCTCAACGCGCTCGGTGTCCTGCGGGCGCCGCTGCGGCTTCAGCCACCTGAGCGCGAGGGCGAGGGCGACCGTCCCCCTCGCGGTCGCAACCCGAACTCCCCGCTGCGGGCCGACGGCCGTGCTCGCCAGACCGGCTCGCCGGCGGTCGCCTTCAGTGGCGCGCCGCTGGCCTTCGACGGTCCGACCCTCGCTGACGCGGGTGCCTACCCGCCGGACACCCAGGGCGACGTCGGGCCGACGCAGTTCATCGCGATGATCAACGGGCGCATCCGCTCGTACGACAAGAACACCGGCGCTGCGGACGGCGTCCTGAACGCGAACACCGATGTCTGGTGGAGCTCGGTCATGACCCCGGGCCCGGGGAACTTCACCACCGACCCGCGCATCCGTTACGACCGGCTGACCGATCGCTGGTACGCGGTGATGATCGACGTCCCCAATGGCGGCACCACGGTCAACAGGGTCATGCTCGCGGTGTCGGACGCGGGCACGATCACCGGCTCGACGGTCTGGAGCTTCTTCTCCATCACCGGCGTGGCCGGCGAGTTCACGGACTATCCGTCGCTCGGGCTCGACGCAAGCGCGCTCTACATCGGGACGAACCAGTTCAGGCTCTCCGACAACGGCTATCAGGGCACCGACGGCTACGTGGTGCGCAAGTCCTCGCTGCAGAGCGGCGGGCCGGTCGTGGCGACGCGCTTCGACCTCGTGCCGAACAGCGGCGCGAGCGGGCCCTTCGCTCCTCAGGGCGTGGACAACTCCGATCCTGCCGCGACCGTCGGCTACTTCATCGGCGTCGACAACCTGCTCTGGAGCCGGCTTGACGTGCGCCGCGTCAGCAATCCCGGCGGCACGCCGACGCTGTCCGGGAACCTGAACGTCGGCGTCCCGACGACGGCCGCACCGTCGAAGGTCGCGAACTCTGGCGGGATCGCGCTCGACGCGCTCGACGACCGCCTCTACTCAGCGGAGATGCGCGGTGACCACATCTGGACCGCGCACAACATCGGCGTCGATGCGACGGGGGCCGCGTCGGGCGGGGGGCGAACAGCCTCGCGCTGGTATGAGGTGAACACGGGCGGGGCGGCCGGGACCCCGTCGCTCGCGCAGTCCGGGACGATCTTCGACGCTGCGGCGTCAAACCCGCGCGAGTACTGGATCCCCACGGTCGCCGTCAACGGCCAGGGGACGATGCTGATCGGTGGATCGACCGCTGCTGCGAACACGTTCGTCGATGCCTGGTTCTCGGGCCGGCGCTCGCAGGACGCAGCCGGGGTGGTGGACACGCCCACGCGGTACACGTCCGCCTCCGCCGCCTACGCGGCGCCCTACGACCGCTGGGGCGACTACTCGCTGGCGCGCGTGGACCCGACCGACGACCTCACGCTCTGGACGATCCAGGAGTACGTCAACGGCAGCGACAGCTTCGGCACGCGGATCGCCCGGCTGCGCGCGCCGCCGCCGGCCACGCCCGCGTCGGCGTCCGCGGTCGTCCCGCGCGGCCAGGCGAGCACCACGGTGACGGTCACCGGCACCTCGTCGGCGAACTCGGCGTTCTTCGACCCCGGCAGCGGGTTCGCCGCCCGCATCGCAGCGGGCGTCGGCTGCGGGGCCACCGTGAACGAGGTGACGTTCGACTCCGCCACGAGCGTGACGCTCGATCTGAACACGACGAGCGCGACGAAGGGCCTGTGCCCCGTCACCGTCACGAACCCCGACGGCCAGACGGCGAGCTCGGGTGGCGGGATCGTTCAGACCGACGGCCGCCCGATCGCCGTGGACGACAGCGGAGCCGTCGCCCAGGGCGGCCAGCTCGACGGCTCCAGCGTGCTCGGCAACGACTCCGACCCCGACGCGGATCCGCTCACCGCGGTGGTCGCGACCGGTCCCACCCACGGGAGCCTCAGCCTGAACCCGGATGGCACCTACACGTACACGCCGGCGGCCGGGTACAGCGGCAGCGACTCGTTCACCTACCGCGCGTCGGACGCGCTGCTGCAGTCCACCCCGGCCACGGTGTCGCTGACGGTCACCTCCGGCCTGCCGGCGGTCACGCCGGGCGCGCCGACGGGGGTTTCCGCCGTGCCGGGGAACGGGCGCGCGGCGGTGTCGTGGAGCGCGCCTGCGTCCGATGGTGGCGGGGCGGTCACGAAGTACACCGTCACCGCGAGCCCGGGTGGTCAGACGTGCACATGGTCGTCGGGCCCGCTCGCGTGTGATGTGACGGGCCTGGTGAACGGGACCGGTTACACGTTCACGGTGACCGCGACGAACGTCGCCGGCGATGGGCCGGCCTCGCTCCCGAGCACAGCGATCACGCCGGCTGGGGCGCCGCCCCCGGATTCGACGCCACCCTCGCCACTGACGCCGCCGGTCCTGGTGCAGCCGCCGGCCGGCCCTCCCGCGACGTCGAGCCGCGCCCCCAGAGCGCCGGCCAAGCTGCGCGTGCTGCGCGCCGGAGTCTCCGGCGGGGTTCTGGACATGCTCGTGCAGATCACCAGTCGCGCCGCCACGCCGGGAGCCAAGCTTGATCTGGCGTACCGCTCGAGCGGGCTCACCACGCGGTTCAGCGCGCCGATCCCCAGCGCGACGACCGCAGCGAACCGTGGCCCGCTGGCGCGGGCCGCGGAGGCGAGCATCAGGATCCGCCGGAAGCTGCCGATCGGCCAGCGCAGGAAGAACACCGGCATCGTCGAGCTGACCTATGCGGGCAGCAGCAGCGTGCGGCCCGACGCGGTTCGGCTGCGGGCGGCCGCCGGCAAGTCGCTGCTCAAACGCACCACGACGAGGATTCGCAGCGGTCGGCTCGTTGTGACCGGCACGATCACCGGCAAGGCACGCGGCGTCGTGCGCATCCGCCTCGGCTACGACGGCGTCGACGACACCACGGGATTCCTCTACTGGAACGTCAGGATCAAGGGCGGCGCGTGGGCGCTCGACCGGAAGCTGCCTGCGTCGGCAGCCGGCGGCGGGCAGCTCTCAATCCAGTTCACCGGCTACGAGCCCGGAAACCTGCGAGGCGAGCAGACGGCCAAGCAGGTGCCGTGAACGCGGCCGCGGTGAGAAGGCCTTGTTCGTCGTGGCGAGGCCGGGCGCTAGCGCTTCCTGACCTTCGCCCGCTTCCTCGCGCAGACGCGGTAGGTCTTCTTCGCCTTGGCCGTCGGGCCGCCGCGGGGCTTGACGCGGATTGACAGTGTGAACTTCCTCGCGGGCAGTCTCCTGAGCGTCACCGATCTGCGTGCCTTGGCTCCCGTCCGCTTGAGCAGGCGCTTCTTGGCAATCCACACCTCGAAGCGCTCGACGACCACGCCCTTGGGCCTGCGGTAGGTCAGGGTCAGCCTGGCCGGGCGCTTGAGGCAGCGGCGGCTCGACGGGAAGCGGTACGCCGCGGTCGCTTTGAACGCCTTGGACGCCTTGGGCGCCTTGGGCGCGGTGGGGGCGGCGGGCGGCGCGGCTGCCGGGGGAGGAGCAGTCGCGGGCGTGGGCGGGATCAGCGATGCGACCGCGAGCCCGGCGTCGGTCGCGGCGTACAGGGCGGCGTGGTCGCGGTCGATCGCGAGCGTGCGCACGTGCTGGTTGGG
>CAWDUW010000003.1:0-822169 GCA_963805615.1 uncultured Actinomycetes bacterium
AGCGCGGTCTGGCCATGGGTTTTCGCGAGGTGTCTTTGCTGAAGGCGGGCGCGGTTTAGCTGCGGGCTTCGGAGAAGTTCGCGCGCCCGCGCAAGGTCGGCCGGAGTATCGACACCGAGCGGGACAGTGTCAACGAGGCCGACATGGATGCGCATGTCCGTCCTCTCAGGGCGCGGAGTTGCTCGAGCTTCTCGCGGTTCTCGAGCGGCGACGGCGGCAGCGCCAACGAAGCGGTCCAGCGTCGCTGCGCCGGTAAGCATAGATGCCGATGTGGTGGTAGAGCGGACCGTCGCCGTAAGGTGCCGTGGCCCGCGTGAAATAAAGCGCCCTGAGAATGCCGCCGCGGCCAAGCGGCGAGCCGACCACCTTGACTACGTTGGGGTTTGTGCGCTCCTCCTCGCGGACGATCTCCGGCGGCGATGGTGCCGATATCCGCCTCGCCCTCGCGCAGCGCGGCCACGCAGGCCCGCACGAGCTTCGGATCGAGCGTCGGCAAGTCGCCCTGCAGGTTGACGATCACCTCGATCCCCCCGGTCCGGATCGACCATTCCGGGACCGCCTCATGAATGCGATCCGAGCCGCTGGCGTGATCGGGGTGCTTCATGACCGCCTCGCCGCCCGCCTTGCCCGTTGGCATCGGCTCACGGCCATCGGCATCGGTGGCGACCAGCACGGGGCCGCTAAGCGGCCTTGATCGCCCGCCGCCAGACATGAACGATCATGGGTTCTCCGGGCGATCATCCGCCATGGGCTTGTCGGGCAGTCTCGTCGCGCTCAACCGGGCAGGAATGACGATAAGGGATTCTGACATGATTTTCCGTGGGTTAGTTTCAGGACGATTTCCTGGCGACAGAACGAATGCGCGACAATTCTCTGAGTTGCAACAGCCGGATCGCCCCTATAGTCTCTCGCCGCGTCGCAAGAGCTACAAAGAAGTAGCCTTTGCCTGCCGGGGGGACATCGGGATGAAGTATTACTACCTCAACAAAATCGCTATGGCGGTGCTGGTTGTGCTGTTCCTTTTTTTGGCGCAAGAACGCTCGTAAACATCGCCTACGAAGAGCATGAGCCCGACAAGCCCGGCTACCAGTTGCCGGTGGAAGAGAAGCCCGAAGGCGGGGCCAAGAAGCCCGCGGGCGGCCGGCGAGGAGATCATCGCCGCGCTGCAGACCGCCGACCCGGCCCAGGGCGAAAAAGACGTCGCGCTCTGCAAGGTGTGCCACAGCTTCGACAAGGGCGGCCCCAATCGATGGTGGGCCCGAACCTCTATGGCGTTGTCGGTCACAAGATCGCCGAGGCCCGGGGGGGCGTCAACTTATATCCCGGCCCTCAAAGGCAGGAAGGCGACCGGACCTTCCAAAATCTCGACCACTGGCTCACCAATCCCCAGGCCTTCGCACCCGGGACGAGCATGGCGTTCCCCGGCATCCCGGACCTCAAGAAGCGCGCCGACGTCATCGCCTATCTGAACAAGAACGGCGACAGCCCGCTGCCCATCCCCGAGCCGAAGCCGAAGAGGCGGCGGCCGGCGAGAAGCCCGCAGCCGGCGGCAGAAGCCGGCGGGCGGTCCCGAAATGGCTGCGTTCCTGGCCCTGGTCGCCGCCGCCGATCCGGCCAAGGGCGAGGCGACCCGACGCCCTGCAAGGTGTGCCATACCGTCGACAAGGGCGGCGCCGCGCTGGTCGGCCCGAACCTCTAGGGCGTCGTCGGGACAAGATCGCCGAAGGACGGGGGCTTCACCTACACGCCGGCCCTCAAAAAGACCAGGGCGACGAGTGGACCTACGAGAACCTCGACGCATGGCTGACCAATCCGCAGGCCTTCGCGGCAGGTACCACCATGGCCTTCCCCGGCATCCCGGATGTAAGAAGCGCGCCGAGGTGATCGCCTATCTGCGGAGCCTCAGCGACGACCCTGTCCCGTTGCCGCGGCGAACCAGCGGCCGAGGAGCCTGCTGCGAAGAGCCCGCGAGCCGAGGAAGCGCCTGCTGTCGGAAGAGAAGCCCGCAGCCGAGGAGCCTGGCGGGGAAGAGCCCGCGCTCCTGCGGCCGAAGAGCCTGCGGCAGAAGAAGCCGGCCGCGGAGGAGCCTGCAAGGCGGACGGAAGAGAACACGGCAGAGACCGAGGCGTCGCGCCCGCTCCGAGGAGCGCCGCAACGGAGGAGCCTGCGGAAGAGGAAGCCCCTCGGCGCAGAGCCCAGCGAGCCTGTTGTTCCCAAGCCACTGGACGAGTCCCGCGGCCGATGAGGTCATGGAAGAAGGCCGGGAAGAGATCATCGTCAACTCTCCGACCGTCTCCGAGGACGCCCCGTCCGAGCCCTCCATGGGCGAGGTCCGTCCGCTAGCCAGCCGCAGCCGATCTATCCCGACGATTCGTCCTCTCTCGCCGCAGAGCCCGAGGAGCCTTCCGTTACCGATGAGCCGGCGGCCGACGAGGTGATGAAGAAGGCCGGGAAGAAATCATCGAGGACGCGCCCAGCGGAGCGCACAAAGGCGAGGACCCCTCGCCGAGCCAGCCGCAGCCGGTTTATCCGGACGGCGCGCCGGACACCAACTAGGGCCGGCGCAAATCGAAAGTTACAAGGGCCTCCCTCGGGAGGGCCTTTTTTTGCCTGCCGGCAAAGCCTCAGGCGCTGAGGCAGATGACCGATAATTCATTTGGTCATGAAGCCTGCCATGCTAGCTTTCCTAAGCCTTTTGGCGCTTCCGGCTTGCGACGCGCATCTTCAGGGCGCTCAAGGCTAAACCCTGCCATATGGAGTCGTTCCGCTGCTCATGACCTTGCTTCGCCTCGCCCTTGCCGCAACTCTCACCAGCATCCTCCTCAGTCCGGCTCTCGCCGAGGATACGCCCACCTGCCATCATGCGGTGTCACTGATCGGGGAGCCGAAATACCCGCCGGTTTCAGTCATTTCGACTACGTGAATCCCGACGCTCCGAAGGGGGGTAGAGCCCGGCTCGCCGCGATCGGCGGCTTCGACAGCCTCAACCCGGTGCTCTACCGCGGCGAGCAGGCGGCGGGGCTGAACCTCGTTACCGAGACCCTAATGAGCGACAGCATCGACGAGGCTTCGACCTCCTACGGGCTGATCGCCGAATGCGCGTCCTATCCGGACGACTATTCCTCGGTCACCTTCAAGCTCCGCAAGGAGGCTCGCTGGCATGACGGCACGCCGATCACGGCTGACGACGTGATCTACAGCCTCGAGGTGAACAAGACGGCCAACCCGCGCATGGGGCTCTACTACAAAAACGTCACCCGGGCCGAAGCGACCGGCGACAACGAGGTCACTTTCTATTTCGACAGCAAGGGCAATCGCGAGCTGCCCATGATCATGGGTCAGCTCACCATCCTGCCGAAGCATTATTGGACGGGGACGGACGCGAACGGCGAGCCGCGCGATCCGATGAAGACCACGCTCGAGCCACCGCTCGGCTCGGGGCCTATCGGCTCAAGGAAGCCACGCCCGGCCGTTCGGTCGTTTATGAGCGGGTGGCCGACTATTGGGGCAAGGATTTGCCGGTGAACAAGGGCCAGTGGAATTACGACGAGATCCGCTTCGACTATTACCGCGACTCGACCGTGGCGTTCGAGAGCTTCAAGGCGGGTAATCTCGACTACTGGCAGGAAACGAGCGCGAAAAACTGGGCGACGGGCTATGACTTCCCCGCCGTGCGCGATGGCTACGTCAAGCGCCAAGAGGTGAAGATCCAGCGCACGCAGCCCATGCAGGCCTTCGTGCTCAACCTGCGGCGTCCGCAGTTTCAGGACCGCCGCGTGCGCCAGGCGTTCAATCTCGCTTTCAACTTCGAATGGGCCAACAAGAATTTGTTCTATGGCCAGTATGAACGGGTCGGCAGCTATTTCGAGAATAGCGAGTTGGCCGCGCCGCGCGAACTGCCCACGGGCCGGGAACTCGAGATTCTGAACGGCGTCAGGGATCAGGTGCCGGCTGAGGTATTCACCAAGGTTCACAAAAATCCCGCGAACGACGAGCAAGCCGACATGCGCGGGAACTTGCGCAAGGCGGTGATGCTGCTGAAAGAGGCCGGCTGGCAGGTCAAGGACGGCAAGCTCACCAATGTGAAGACCGGCCAGACCATGACGGTCGAGTTCCTGCTCGTGTCGCCGTTGTTCGAGCGGATCGTGCAGCCTTATCTGCGCAACCTGGAGAAGCTCGGCGTCAAGGGTTCGATCCGGCTCGTCGACTCCGCGCAATATACGCGCCGGCTCAACGGCTTCGACTACGACATCATCGTATCGACCTTCGCCCAGTCGGACTCCCCGGTAACGAGCAGCGCGACTTCTGGGCACCGAGGCGGCCGACCGCGAAGGCAGCATGAACATGATCGGCATCAAGGACCCGGCGATCGACAAGCTGGTCGACCTGGTCATCTACGCCAAGAACCGCGAAGAGCTCATCGCCGCCACCCACGCGCTCGACCGCGTGCTGCTGTGGCACGACTTCGTGGTGCCGCAATGGTTCTCACCCAATGTGCGCATCGCCTATTGGGACCGCTACGGCCAGCCCGAGAAGCTGCCGGGGCTGACCCCGGGCTTCCTTCAGGTCTGGTGGTATGACGAGAAAATGGGCGAGCGGCTCCCGGGACCGTCGAAGCGCTGATGGGCGGGACGCGCGCAGTCTCAAGCTTCTCCGCCGGCGGCGCTTCTGCTCTTTGCGCTCGCCGTCAGTTCCGCTTCGGCCGCGGAGCGCACACACGGTTTGTCGGCCTTCGGCGACCTCGCCTACCCGCCCGACTTCGATCATTTCGCTTACGCCAACCCGGAGGCGCCCAAGGGCGGCACCTTCTCGCTGGTCGGCTGGGGCGGCGTCACCACGTTCAACAGCCTCAACAATTATATTCTGAAGGGCGATGCGGCGCAGGGGCTGGAGCTGTTGTTCGACACGCTGATGGTGCGCGCCGCGGACGAGCCCGACGCGGTCTATGGGCTCGTGGCTGAAAGCGCCGAGGTTGCGGACGATCGCATGTCGGTAACCTTTCACCTGCGGCCCGAGGCACGGTTTTCCGACGGAAGTCCCCTGACCGCCGACGACGTGGTGTTCTCGTTCGAGACGCTGAAGGAGAAAGGCCACCCGATTTTTCACCAGACGCTCCGCGATGTGGTGAAGGCGGAGGCGCTGGACCCGCAGACCGTGCGCTATAGTTTCCAGGGCGACCTCGTGCGCGACCTGCCGCTCACCGTTGCCGAGCTGCCAATCCTTTCCAAGACCTATTACGCAACGCAGCCCTTCGACCAGACTACGCTCGACGTGCCCCTCGGCTCGGGCCCATATCTTGTCGATCAGATGATGCAAGGGCGCACCATCGTCTACCGTCGCAACCCCGACTATTGGGCCAAGGATCTTCCGGTCAATCGCGGGCGCTGGAACTTCGACAAGATTCGCTATGAATATTTCCGCGACCGCACCGCCGGCATGGAGGCCTTCAAGGCGGGCTTCTACGATTTCCGCGAGGAGTTCACCTCGAAGGTATGGGCGACGGAATACGACTTCCCCGCGATCCGCGACGGCCGCGTGAAGAAAGAGGTGCTGCCCGACGACACGCCTTCCGGCACGCAAGGGTTCTTCATCAACACGCGGCGCGACCAGCTCAAGGACCCGCGCGTGCGCGAGGCGCTCGATCTCGCTTTCGACTTCGAGTGGACCAACCGCAACATGTTCTACGGCCTTTACGACCGCACCCAGAGCTTCTTCGAAAACTCGCCGATGAAAGCGGAGGGCGAGCCGTCGGAGGCCGAGTTGACGCTGTTGCAGGGCCTCGGCGTACCGGTGCCGGAAGGGGCGCTCGGGCCGGTCTATGTGCCGCCCAAGACGGACGGCTCGGGCCGCGACCGCGCGCTCTTCGTGGAGGCCGGCAAACTGCTCGACGAGGCGGGCTGGACCGTCAAGAACGGCATGCGCGTCAACGACAAGGGCGAGCCGCTCAAGATCGAAGTGCTGATGTTCGAGCCCGTGATGGAGCGCATCGCCGCGCCCTATATCAAGAACCTCAAACTGCTCGGCATCGACGCGCGCTTGCGCATGGTCGACCCGCGCAATATCAGCAGCGGCTGAAGGATTTCGATTTCGACATCACCACGCAGCGCTATTCGATGCGCAGCACACCGGGCGTGGAACTGCGCAGCTATTTCGGCTCGCAAGCCGCGGACCTGGACGGTTCGCTCAATCTTGCCGGCATCAAGGACCCGGCGGTCGATGCGCTGATCGAACGCGTGGTGGCGGCGAAGACGCGCGAGGACATGACCATTGCGGCGCGCGCGCTCGACCGCGTGCTTCGGGCCGGCCATTACTGGGTGCCCCACTGGTACAAGGGCTCCAACACGGTCGCCTATTGGGACAAGTTCTCCAGGCCCGAGACCAAGCCGAAATACGACCGGGGCATTCTCGACACGTGGTGGTTCGATGAGGCAAAGGCCGCTCAGATCGAGACGACCAAACCGTCGGACGCAGCCGCGAGCGTGCCGACGGGCGCGATCGACGGCGATCCCGGCGTACGGCCCTCGCGCCGCCGGTTCACCGGCTACGCCGCGGTCTCGGAGCCCATCCCGGACGACGACGGCCTTGAGTACTTCCCGGAGAACGCGACGCCTAGAGCGTGCCCTTCAGCTCGTCGCCGATCGCGAGCGGTGTGCAGAACTTCAGTGTCGGGGGCTGCGAGCAGATCCTGGGCCGGCCGGCCCAGACCTTCCATGTACGGCTGCTGGAAATGGCTCTCCAGCGCGACCTGCGAGGTCCAGCGCTCGACCAGCACGAGCGTCGGCGGTCGTTGACGTCGCGATGGAGCGCGTAGGACAGACACCCGGCTCGTCGTGCGTCTGCTCGATCACGGCGTGAGCCCCGCGATCGCCTCGTCCATCTTGCCCTCCGGACCCTGAAGGTTGCCACGACATCACAGTTGCTCATGGCGGTGACGCCTATACCGTCATGCCTCGGCCGAAGGCGTAGGCCTCGACGGTCAGTCGAGCACCGCGCGGACCGCTCGCATCGTCGTCCGCGATCGCTCTGGGATGCGATGCGCGAGCGTGACGTCGAGCGGCGATGCGACCTGATGCACGACGACGTCGAGTGGATCCCGCTCGTGACCGAGGGCGGCCCGGTGCGCGGAGCCGAAGCGCTGCGCCATCACCTCGAGGCGGTCGTCGCCGCCGGCATCATCGCGGACGCGTACGCGCTCGAATACGAGGACGTCGGGGACGGCCGGGTGCTGATGAGCGGCGCGCTCCGCGTGCGCCGCCCCGACCACTGGCTCGCCACCGTGCAGCGGTGGTGGATGTACGTGATCCGCGACGGCAGCATCCGTCGTGCCGAGGCATGCGCGACGCGCGAGGACGCGCTCGCCAGTGCCGCCGACTGAGCGCGTCAGCGCGCGTCGACGAACAGCGTCTGCGCCGCCAGGCCGACGGCGCCGCCCTCGTCGTGGATGCGCGACGCCGCAAGGCCCGCTCCGACGGGATCCGCAACCGTGACGGCGTCGATCAGCACCCACTCGCCCACGGCTTCCCGGTGCTGATGCACCGTCAGGTCGGTGTTCACGAAGAGGTGCTGGTCGAAGTCCAGCACCCGGCTGACGCCGTTGCCGAAGTCGGCGGCCGCGACCACGCGCTGCAGCGGGCTCGGGGCCTCGCCGGCCACCAGCGGATGCGCGAGGCGAAACCAGGCGAGCGCGGGGCCGGTTCCGTAGGTCGTCCCGCCTGCGAAACGGATCTCCATCCCGGTTCGGTGGAAGCCCTCCCCGTCCCCTGCGGCCGGGAACGCGGACGGCAGTGCCTGCTCCGGCCCCTCACACGGCGGCGCGGCGGCGGCGAGCGCGGCCTGCG
Source organism: uncultured Actinomycetes bacterium (assembly GCA_963805615.1). Classification (GTDB taxonomy): domain Bacteria; phylum Actinomycetota; class Thermoleophilia; order Solirubrobacterales; family Solirubrobacteraceae; genus F1-60-MAGs163. The sequence continues at coordinate 7,839 of CAWDUW010000003.1, forward strand.
GCAGGACCACGTCGCCGCGGCGCAGGCGCACCGCCCGCGCCCGCACGACCGCCCTCCCCTGCTGGCGCAGTTCGGCCTCGACGAGCTGGAAGCGGGCTCCCGGCCGCTGGATCCACGCGTCCGCTTCGAGTGGCAGCAGCGGTATCGGGCCCAGGAACTCGAACGTGATGCGCGCGACGAGCATGTCCTCGCCCGGGACTCACGCGCTCGATCTCGCGCGCGAGCAGCGCCGCCGGCGCGCCCCCGTGCTGCGCGTCCGCGTCCCAAGGCCCGCGCGCATGCGCACTCGGCACGTACGCGGCGCCGGCGGGCTCGAAGATCCAGGGGCTCATCGCAGCTCCTTCCGGATCACGAGCCGCAGCCCTGACCATGTCTCGTCGATCGCGCAGACTTTCGACGTCCACGAGCCCGAGCGGCAACGCGACGTCGCGCACCACGTCCTCGGTGACGTCGGTGTCCACGCCGGACGCCCGCTTCGGCCACGCCGCCCACACCGCGCCGTCGGGCGCCACGGCACCGCGCAGAACCGGCAGCCGCCGTGCGAGTTCGGTCCGGGCGGTTGCGAAGAGGACGACGAGGTCGAGCGGCCCGGCCCCGCGCGTCCTGACGCGCACTCCGTCGGGCAGCGGGCCGATGAGATCCGCGAAACTCGCGGGCGCGCCGAGCCATGCCACCTTCATGCCGGGCTTCAGCCCGAGCTTGCGAGGCAGCGGCGTGCCGCTGTACCCCGCCGTGAGGCTCATCCGAGCGCCTCCGCGGCGAGATCGGCGATGACCGCCGAGAGCCGTCCGCCCTGCCATGCGAGCGGGCTGCTGCCAGGGTCCTCGACGAGCAGACGCGCGCCCGGGATCGTGGCGGCGTAGGCCTCGCCGACGGCCAGCGGATGCCCCGGGTCAGGCTCGTCGCGGTCGGCGACGACGACGGTCGGCGCGCTGATCTGCGCAAGCTGTCCGATCCGGTCGAACGGCCGTGACCGCGGCACCGCGCGCAGCGCATCCGCCACCGCCTCCGGGTGCTCGTGCGCGGCGATGCGCTGTCGCAGGACGGTCAGCAGTGTCTCCCGCCACGCCGGCTCGGCCGAGGGTTCCCCGTACGCGGCGACGAAGCCCTCCACCCCGCCCCCCCGCAGCCCGTCGCTGAGGGCGTCCCAGCGGGCGATCGAGTCGGCGTCGAGATAGGTCTCCGGGTCGTATGCGGGTGTTATGACAACCAGGCCGGCCACCCGGTCCGGCTGCTCGAGCGCGACCTTCAGCGCCGTGTGGGCGCCCATCGAGGCCCCGGCCAGGACGGCGCGGTCGATGCCTCGCTCGTCGAGCACGCGCAGCAGGTCGGCCGCGAGATCCTCGTAGTGGTAGGCCCCCGGGTCGGGCGCCGGCGCTGACGCTCCGTGGCCGCGCGCGTCGTACGACACGACCCGGTGGGCCGAGCGCTCGAGGGCCTTGGGAGCCCATGACGACGTACCGATGCGTCGCCGTCAGGCCGTGGAGCAGGACGACCGGAAGCCCCTCGCCCACGTCCGCCACGTAGAGATCCGGCCGGTTCACGTTGGCCCAAGTCAACCATCTACCCTTGCCTCATGACCGTGATCGATGTCGCAGAGGTGGATTTCGAGCGTGAGGTGATCGCGCGCTCGCACGAGGTCCCTGTCGTCGTGGACTTCTGGGCGGAGTGGTGCGCGCCGTGTCGCGCGCTCGGCCCGGTCCTGGAGCAGGCGACCGCGAAGCGGGAGGGCAAGGTGGTGCTCGCGAAGGTCGACACCGACGCGAACCCCGGCATCTCGCAGACATTCGGCATCCAGGGAATCCCGGCCGTGAAGGCCTTCAAGGACGGTGTCGTCGTCGAGGAGTTCGTCGGCGCCCAGGGCCCGGCGATGGTCGAGCGGTTCTTCGACATGCTCGTCCCGACCGAGGCCGATCTGCTCGTCGAGCAGGGCGACGAGGCGGCGCTCCGCCAGGCGCTCGAGCTGGAGCCTGCCCGTTCCGACGCGGCCGTCGCGCTCGCGCGGATCCTGCTGGCCCGCGGCGAGGACGACGAGGCGCTCGCGCTGCTCGACAACGCCCCGGGCGGCTTCCAGTCCGAGGGCCTCGCCGCACGCATCCGCCTCACCCAAGCCGACGACATCGACATCGAGGAGGCCGTGAAGGCGCTCGACGCGGGCGACCGCGAGGGCGGCGTCGACCTGCTGCTCGAGGCGATTCCCGGCGCTGGGGATCACACCGATGATCTGCGCCGGATGATCGTCGCGGTGCTCGACGAACTCGGCGTCGATCATCCGGGGGCGCGCGACGCGCGACGCCGGCTCGCCACCGCGCTGTACTAGGGACGGCCCCCTGGCAGGACAGTCCCCGCCTGATGCCTCCCGGCGTGCTCCAGGACGAGCCGCGCCGACACCTCGGGCTGTTCCCACCAGAACAGGTGGCCGACACCCGGCAGGATCTCGAGCCGAGCCCCAGGGACCAGGCGCGCGATCAGCTCGCCGTTCAGGACGTCGAGCATCTGGTCGCGATCGCCGTGGATCACGAGGGTCGGCGCGCTGATCGAGTGAAGGCGGTCGCCGGCGTTGTGCACGGCGGTCGCGCGCAGCTGCTCGAACACCACGGGGATCGGTGCGGGGACCTCGCCGGCCATGGCGAGAAAGCGCTCCCACTCCCCCGGCTCGGCGGCGAACGCCGGTGAGACGTTGACCGCGAAGCTCGCGCGCAGGATCTCCTCGGGGCTCCCGGTGGCGAAGCCCGCGAGCAGGCGCTGGATCACGGCCTGGTCGGTGAGCTTCGCGCCTGCTCCGCCCGGGTAGGTGCAGCCCAGGGTGAGGGTGATGAACCGCTCCGGATGGGCGATCGCGAGCTCCTGCGCCACCATCCCGCCCATCGAGATCCCGAGCACGTGCGCTCGCTCGATCCCCAGGGCGTCGAGCACGCCGGCCGCATCCTGCGCGAGGTCTGCGATGGTGAACGACCCCTCCGTCGGGGCCGATCCGCCGATCCCGCGGTGGTCGTACGCGATCACGTCGAGGCGGGGCTCGAGCAGTGAGAGGAACGGCTCCCCCCAGCCCGCGTGCGTGCCGCTCATCCCCTGGATCAGGAGCAGCGGCTCCCCGGCGCCCCGGCGGACGTACTCGATGGGGCGCCCTGCGACGTCGAGGGTGGCCATCGAAGGATCCTCTCAGACCGGCAGGGCCAGCTGGTCATCACTCGCGGCCGCGTCGTCGGTGCCGAAGCCGGTGACGCCGACGCCGAGCAGGCGGACCGGGCCGGGAGGCGCGTACTCCCGCAGCAGATCCAGCGCCACCTCCCCGACCACCGCCGCGTCGTCGGTCGGTGCCGGGATCGTCCGCGCCCGGGTCACGGTGGTGAAGTCGGCGAGCCGGACCTTGATCCTGATCGTCCGCCCGCGCCGCTCGTGGCGCCGCAGGCCGTCGCACAGCCGCGTCGTCAGGTCCCCGAGGATCGCCTCGAGCCGCGCGCCGTCGGTGATGTCGTGGTCGAACGTCGTTTCGCGCGACTCGCTGACCGCCTCGCGCACCGGCTCGACGTCGGCGGAGCCCTCGAAGCGGGCGCGGCGCCGCAGCCACGGGCCCTGGCGGGCGCCGAACGCCTCTGCCAGCACGGCGTCGTCGGTCTGAGCGAGCCCGCTCAGCGTCGTGATCCCGAGCGCCGTGAGGCGCGCGGCGGTCCGCGGGCCGATCCCGGGGACGAGCGACGGCGGCGCCTGCGCGAACCGCGCGCAGGCCTGCTCGCGGGTCATGACCACGAACCCCGCGGGCTTCTCGGCATCGGAGGCGACCTTCGCGACGAGCTTGTTGGGCCCGATGCCGATCGACGCGCTCATGCCGGTCCGGCGCCGGATCTCGGCGACGAGCCGGCGCATCGCCGCCTTCGGCGCGACGAGGCCCGTCAGGTCGAGGTACGCCTCGTCCAGGCCCAGCTGCTCGACCAGCTCGACGTGAGCGCGCAGGATCTCCATCACCGCGCGTGAGGTGGCGCGGTAGGCCTCGAAGTCCGGCGGGATGACGACCGCGGCCGGGCACAGCCGGCGCGCCCGCGAGGCCGGCATCGCCGAGCCGATGCCGAACCGCCGCGCCTCATAGGACGCGGTGGTGACGACAGCCCGCGGGCCGGAGCCCGCGACGATCACGGGCAGGCCGCGCAGCTCGGGGCGGCGCCGCAGCTCGACGTTCGCGTAGAACGCGTCGAGGTCGAGGTGCGCGATCAGGCCGGCCATCACCCGCCGAGGCTACGCCCCGGGGGTGACGGGCCTGCGCCGGCGGTCAGTAGGCGACCTGGACGGTCCCGACGCCGTCGAAGTGCAGCGCCGAGCGCACGCCGGGGCCGAGGTCGAACTCGCGCGCGCCTGCGTACGGCCCGCGGTCGACCACGCGCACGCGGACCTGGCGCCCGCGGTAGCGGATCGTGATCCTCGTGCCGCAGGGCAGGGACTTGTGGGCGACGCCCATCATGCCCGGGGTCAGGTGACCGCCGCAGGCGAGCGCCTGGCCCTCGCCGTACCACGAGGCGAGTGCCGACCGGAACGCCTCGAGGCGTCCGACACGGCGGGTGCGCCCGGTGACGCGGTGGCCGCCGGCGACGCGAACGCGCAGCGCGGCGCTGATCGCGTCGCGGGTGCGGTAGCGCAGCGTGTAGCGGCCGCCTGAGCGGGTGCGGGTGCGGTCGATCGTCACCCATCGGCGGTGTGCGCGCCGCTGCAGCACGACGAGGCGGCCCGAGGCCGCGGGGCGCACGCGCCCGGCGATCCGTGCCGTGCGCCCGGCGCGCACGTGCGTGCGGCGGGCGAGGACGCTCAGAACCGTCCGCGTCCGCGCCTTCGCGGCGACCGGGGCCGCGGGAGTGGTGGACGCTGCAATGGGGGCGCTCGTCCCGCCGTTCGCGGCCGCGGGAGCGGCGTTGAGCGCGGCGATCAGCAGCGTCAGGGCAATGGTCAGGGCGCAGGTCGCCATCGTGGCGCGGGCGCGCAGGTCGGTCCTCACGGGAGGCCTCCTTCGTATCCGCTGCCTACGGGGTTAGCTGTCGGGCTCGCGGCGAGGGCGGCCCGCGCGATCCGCGCGCAGTCCGTACTCGTCGCTACGGCGGCAGCAGCCGCCGATTCGCCCCATCCGCCCCGCGCACAGTGCACGGCGCGGCGTTGGGTCCCCCGTCCACGCCCGCGATCTGGGACCGAGCGTGGTTCGGCAGGCCCTTGACGCTAGCGCCCCTTTCCCAACCCCGTGTGACTCCGGTCACACAGGGGTTTCCCTGCAAACGGGGACTTTCAGGCTGCCTCGGCGGGCTCGCGGAAGTCCGTCAGGACGTCCCCGAACTCCTCGCGCAACTTGGTCAGGCCGAGCCGGATGCGGCTCTTGGCCGTGCCGAGCGGCACGTTCGAGCGGCGTGCGATCTCGTCGGCGGTGAGGCCGCCGTAGTGGGCGAGCACGACGGCCTCGCGCTGGTTCTCCGGCAGCACGCGGAGTGCGGCGCGGACGGTCCTCCCCACATCGGCGCGCTCGGCCATCAGCGCCGGCCGGTCCTCGGCGCGACTCTCCTGCGCTGCGACGAGGACCTTGACCTTGTCGCTCGCGCGGCCCGCGGCCTGCCCCTCACGCCAGAGGTCGAGTGCACGGCTGCGCGCCATCAGCCGCAGGTAGCTCCCGAGCTCCCCGCGCCGTGCGTCGAAGGTCGCCGGGCGCCGCCACACCTTGAGGAAGACGTCCTGGACGACGTCCTGGGCCTGCGCCGCGTTGCCGAGGATTCTGTATGCCGCTGCGTAGACGCCGCGCGAATGGGCGTCGTAGACGTCGGAGAAGGTGTGGGGATCGCTGAGGTCCATGGTCCGTGGCTTCCGTTCGGGTTGCCAGAACCTTACACAGCGTGTTGTACGTCTGCAAGCCCCGCTGTTAAAGGTTTGCTCAAGGCTCCGGGGCTGGCATGATCGGTCCGTGGCACATCCAGACCGCCTGACCGCCCTCGACGCGACGTTCCTGCACATCGAGACCGGGGCGGCGCACATGCACGTGGCGTCGATCATGGTCTTCGAGGGCGAGCCGCCGTCCTACGAGGAGGTCCTCGAGGCCTTCGAGGAGCGGCTGCACCTGGTGCCGCGCTACCGCCAGAAGCTCGCCTGGGTGCCGTTCGACCAGGGCCGGCCGATGTGGGTGGACGACCCGCACTTCAACCTCGGCTACCACGTACGCCACTCAGCGCTCCCCTCGCCGGGTTCCGACGAGCAGCTCGCGGCGCTCGGCGGCAGGCTCTTCGCGGTCGGGCTGGACCGCCACAAGCCGCTCTGGGAGATCCACCTCGTCGAGGGCCTCGCCCCGGGGCCCGACGGAACCCCGCGCTTCGCGCTGCTCGCCAAGACCCATCACGCACTGGTCGACGGTGTCTCCGGGGTCGACATCACCTCGGTGCTCTTCTCGACGACGCCGGACCCGCTGCCGGTCGGGCCGCCCGCGATGGCCTGGAGCCCGCGCCCCGAGCCGAGCTCGGCGCAGCTGCTCGCGCAGGCGCTCCTGGAACGCGCCTCCTCGCCGGCGGAGGGCGCCCGCGGCGTCCGGGCGCTCGGCCGCCATCCGCGCACCGTCGTGCGCCGTCTGACGACGCAGTTGGCCGCCGCGGGGACGATGGCCTGGGCAGGCCTCAAGGGCGCGCCGGAGACGCCGCTGAACGTGCCGATCGGCCCGCACCGGCGCTACGGCTGGGTGGACACGCCGCTGGAGCTCCTCAAGGGTGTGAAGAACGGCCTCGGCGGAACGGTGAACGACGCCGTTCTGACGGCGGTCGCGCTGTCCCTGGGGCGCTTCCTGCGCCGCCGCGGCGTCGAGACCGACGAGCTGGTGCTCAAGGTGCTCGTCCCGGTCTCCGTGCGCGCCACCGATCAGCGCGGGGCACTCGGGAACAAGGTCTCGGCGATGTGGGCTCAGCTCCCGATGGATCAGGACGACCCCGCCGCGTGCTTCGAGCGCATTCACACCGAGATGGGCGACCTGAAGGCCTCGAGCCAGGCCGTGGGCGCCGAGGTGCTGACCGGCCTCGCGGACTTCGCGCCGACGACGATCTTCAGCCAGGCCGCGCGCCTGCAGGCACGCCAGCGCGTCTTCAACCTCGTCGTGACGAACGTCCCGGGCCCGCAGATGCCGCTCTACCTGCTCGGGCGGCGCATGCTGGCGATCTATCCCGTCGTCCCGCTGGCGCCGATGACCGCGGTCGGGATCGCGATCATGAGCTACTGCGGACGGCTGTCGTTCGGGATCATGGCCGACTTCGACGCGGTGCCGGACCTCGGCGATCTCATCGCGGACCTCGAGGGAGCGCTGTTCGACCTGGGGCGCGCCGCCGAGACCGAGCGTCATCCGTGGCGTATGCGCGAGCGGGACGCCGTCCGCACGGCCCACACCCCGGACGCGGCCGCCAGCACCCTCTGACAGGGCCGCTGCAGGCCCTGCGGGCCGCGCGGGCATACTCAGGGCAGGCATGCGGATCGCGCTGGCGCAGATCAACCCCCTCGTCGGCGACGTCGCCGGGAACGAGCAGCTCGTTCGCGCTCGCCTGCTCGAGGCGCGCGAGGCCGGGGCCCAGATCGTGCTGTTCCCCGAGCTCGTTCTGACCGGCTACCCGCCGGAGGACCTGCTGCTGAAGGAGCACGTCCTCGCGGACGCGCGCGCGGCGCTCGACCGGCTGGCGGCCGACGCGCAGGGCATCGTCGCGGTCGTCGGCTTCCCGGAGCGCGCCCAGGACGTCTACAACGCCGCGGCCGTCCTCTGCGACGGCGAGGTGCGGGCCGTCTACCGCAAATGCCGGCTGCCGAACTACGGCGTCTTCGACGAGCACCGCTACTTCCAGCGCGGCCGCGGCGGCGGCGTGATCGAGATCGACGGCGTGCTCGTCGGGCTCACCGTGTGCGAGGACATCTGGGTTCCGGGACCTCCCGCGAGCGACGAGGCGCTCGCCGGGCGCGCGCCTGATCGTCAACATCTCCGCGTCGCCCTACCAGGCCGGAAAGGGGCTCGCGCGCGAGCAGATGATCGGCCAGCGAGCGCGCGACGAGCTCTGCGCGATCGCCTTCTGCGCCCAGATCGGCGGGCAGGACGAGCTCGTCTTCGACGGCCACTCCTTCGTCGTCGATCACACCGGCGCGGTCATCGCGCGCGCGCCGCAGTTCGAGGAGTCGCTGCTGATCTGCACGGTCGACGTCGCCGCCGCGGGCTCTGCGCGCCTGCGCGACACGCGCCAGCGGGCAGCGGCCTACGAGGCCGATGCCGATGTGGCGATGCTCGGCTCACTGCGCACGGGGCGCCCGGGCCACAGCGCGGACCCGCCACAAGGTGAGCTCGCGCCCGTCCTGGGCCCCCACGAGGAGGTCTACCGCGCCCTCGTGCTGGGGACGCGCGACTACACCCGCAAGAACGGCTTCGTCCACACCGTGCTCGGGCTCTCGGGCGGGATCGACTCCGCCCTCGTGGCCTGCGTCGCGGTCGACGCGCTCGGCGCCGACGCCGTGACCTGCGTGACGATGCCCTCGCGCTACACGTCGGAGGGGACATTCGGCGACGCGCAGGCGATCGCGGCGAACCTCGGCGTGCGCCTCATCGAGCTCCCGATCGCTGGCGTCATGGCCGCCTACGAGGAGCAGCTGTCCGGGCTGTTCGCCGGCCTCGAGCCGGACCTGACCGAGGAGAACCTGCAGGCGCGGATCCGCGGGAACGACCTGATGGCCCTCTCGAACAAGTTCGGCCACCTCGTCCTCACGACGGGCAACAAGTCCGAGATGGCCGTCGGCTACTCGACCCTCTACGGCGACAGCGCCGGCGGCTTCGCCGTCATCAAGGACGTGCCGAAGACACTCGTCTACCGGCTGGCCGAGTGGCGCAACACGCGGCCGGACGCACCGATCCCGCAGACGATCATCACGCGCCCCCCGTCGGCGGAGCTGCGGCCCGATCAGACCGACCAGGACTCGCTGCCGCCATACGACGTCCTGGACCCCATCCTCGAGGGCTACGTCGAGCGCGACCAGGGTCGCGAGCAACTGATCGCCCGCGGTTACGAGCCCGAGGTCGTCGACCGGATCATCCGCCTCGTCGACCTCGCGGAGTACAAGCGGCGCCAGCAGCCGCCGGGCATCAAGATCACGAGCCGCGCGTTCGGGCGCGATCGGCGGATGCCGATCACGAGCGGCTACCGCGAGTGATGGCGGCGTTCGAGCGCCGCTCGGGCGACGGCTACCTCGTCAGCACCGACCGCGCGCTCCTGGACCTGGGCGCCATCCACGCCGTACTGCACGACTCCTACTGGAGCGCCGGCATCCCGCGGCCCGTCATGGAAGCCGCGATCGCCCATTCGATCCCGTTCGGCCTCTACGCACCGGACGGCTCGCAGGCCGGGTTCTGCCGCGTGCTGACGGACAGGGCGCTGTTCGCCTATCTCGCGGACGTGATCGTCATGGACGAGCACCGGGGCCGCGGGCTCGGTGTCTTCCTCGTCGGATGCGCGCTCGCGCACCCGGACGTGCAGGGCATCCGGCGCTTCCACCTCGGCACGGTCGACGCCCACGGCCTCTACGAGCGGTTCGGCTTCGTCACCGACGCACAGGAGGGCATCCAGATGGATCGGATCACCCCGGTCGACCACCTGTGGCCGCGCGAGGAGCCCGGCTCAGCCTGAGGGCTGCTGCGGCAGGTCGCGCACCGCGATCGTCATGCGCACGACGGCACACAGGTGGCCCTCGTCGTCGGTGATGTCGACCTCCCAGACCCAGGTCGTGCGGCCCTTGTGGCGGCAGCGCGCCAGGGCGTGGATCGTGCCCTGCGTGATCGGCCGCAGGAAGCTCGTCTGGTTCGCGAGCCCCACGGCGATCCTGCCCTCGCCGGCGACGGCGAGGTGGGTCGCCATCGAGGTGATGGACTCCGCGATCGACGCGAAGACGCCGCCGTGGACGAGGCCCCACGGTTGCTTGACCGCATCGCGGACCTGTACCTGCGCGCGCACCTCGTCGGGACCCGTCTCAAGGACCTCGAGCCCGTACAGGGCGTCGAACGTCTTCTCGATCGGGACGCGCGGCTTGAGCTCGGCCATGGCTGCGGCACGATACCGGGGCGCTGCTCTACGCTTCCGGCGTCCATGGCGCGCATCGACGACCTTCCCGCCGACCAGCAGGCAGTCCTGCGGCTCCTGCTGACCCAGGAACGCTCCTACGAGGAGATCGCACGGTCCCTGCGGATGGCCCCCGCGGCCGTTCGCGACCGCGCGCACGAGGCGCTGACGACGCTCGGCCCGGCGGGAGGCCAGGTCGACCAGGCGCGCCGCGCGCAGATCACCGACTACCTGCTCGGCCAGCAGTCGGACGGCGACGCCCTGGGCACCTACGAGGCGCTCGAGCGCTCCCCGTCCGAGCGCGGCTGGGCGCGGGTCGTCTCGGGCGAGCTGAGCACGCTCGCCTCGCGCGACCTTCCCGAGGTCCCGGGCGCGTCCGCCAACGGCGTCGCGGCGATTCTCGAAGACGACGACGCCCCAGGGCAGGAGAGCGGCGCCGCGGTGCGCGCCAAGGCGCGCGCCGACGGCGCGGGCCGGTCCTCGCGGCGCGGCGGGGCGATCCTCCTGGGCGTCCTGGGCGTGCTCGCCACGCTCGCGATCGGATTCTTCATCGGGCGCGCGACGAAGGACGACTCGTCCGGGAGCTCCGCGAGCAGCAAGCAGCCCGCGGCGTCGACCTCCGGGATCTTCGGCCAGGCGAACCTCAAGCCCGCTGCGGGCTCGAGCTCCACCGCGCTCGCCGTCGCCTACTTCCTGCGCAGCAACGGGGCGAACGGGGTCGGGGTCACGGCGCAGAAGCTTCCGGCGCTGCCGAAGAAGTCCGGCTACCCGATCTGGCTGACGGGAAAGAGCGCCAAGCCGCTGCTCCTGGGCTACATCCAGTCGGTGGACGCGAACGGCTCCGCGTCCGGCGTCACGAAGCTCAAGCAGAACCCGAAGGACTACAACACCGTGGTCCTCGGTCAGGCGACGAAGACGACGCCCTCGGGGCCGGTGCCGCTGCTGAGCGGGGCCGTCACGTTCGGCACCGCCAACGCCGGCTGAGCCGCCCCGGCGTCAGGGAAGGAGCTTGCCCGGGTTCATGATGCCCGCGGGATCGAGTGTCGCCTTGACCGCGCGCAGCGCTTCGATTCCCAGGGCGCCGTCCTCGGCTGCGAGCCAGCGGCGGTGGTCGCGCCCGATCGCGTGATGGTGCGTGATCGTCCCGCCAGCGGCGACGATCCCGTCACACGCGTCCGCCTTGGCACGGCGCCACTGACCGATCGGGTCGTCCGGGTCCTGAGGAGCCAGGAACGTGAAGTAGAGCGAGGCGCCCGTCGGGTAGATGTGCGACACGTGGCAGGCGACGAACGGCGCGTGCCGTGACAGCGCCTCGCGAACTCCCGCCAGCAGTCCGGGCAGCCCCGACCACGTGGTCGCGGTCTCGAGCGTCTCCACCATGACCCCGCGGGCGAGCAGGTCGTCGCGGAGGTAGGGCGCGTGGAAGCGCCCGCGCGCCCAGGCGCGGCCCGGCCCGGCCCCGAGCGGGGCGCCTCCGTTCCGGCGCAGGACGGCCGTCGTCGCGCGCCGGCGCTCGGCGACGCGCGCCGGCGTGCCCTCCCAGCCCGTGATCATCAGCGAGCCGCGCTCGATCCCGCGCGCGCCGAGGTAGCGGCCGAGCAGCGCCGCGCGGGTGCCCGCGAGGCCCGCGAGCGCCAGCGACATCGTCGTCTCCGGCTCATCGGAGAGCCGGGCGACGTCCGGGCCGGCCTGCTCCTGCACGCACGCGCGCAGCGCCTCCTGCCCCGCCGCGAACGACGGGAGCATCCAGGCCTCGTAGCGGCCGGCCGGCGGCCGCGGGCGCACACGCAGCGTGGCCTGCGTCAGCACGCCGAGCACGCCCTCGGAGCCCACGACCAGTTCGCGCAGATCCGGGCCTGCGGCGCTCGCCGGGTGTGCGGGGAGGTCGAGGTCGCCGGACGGCGTCGCGAGCCGGACACCCTCGACGAGCTCGTCGATGCGCCCGTAGCCGGCGGATGCCTGCCCGGCGGACCGGGTTGCGACCCAGCCGCCGACGGTGGCGTATTCGAAGCTCTGCGGGTAGTGCCCCAGCGTGAAGCCGCGGGCGCGCAGGACGTGCTCGACCTCAGGCCCGCGCAGGCCCGGCTCGAGTGTCGCGAGCTGCGAACGCGGGTCGAGGTCGACCAGCCGCGTCAGCAACCCGAGGTCGAGGGCGATGACGGAGCGGTGCCCTCCGCGCTCGGGCTCGACGCCGCCGACGACGCTCGTTCCTCCTCCGAACGGGACGACGGCGATGTCCTGCGCCCCGCAGGCCGCGAGCACCGCACTCACCTGTTCCCCGGTCGCCGGGAGGACGACCGCGTCGGGCGCGGGGCGCCCGTCTCCGGCCGACAGGCGCACCAGGTCCGGATATCCCTTGCCTGCCGCGTGGACGATGCGCGAGCGGTCGTCCTCGAGCACCCCGCCCTCCCCCACGATCGCCCGCAGGGCCGCTGCCGCGCGGCGCGTCAGGCGGCTCTTGGACACCTGCACGCTCGCAATGTCCGGCGCCGGCCGCGGTGCCTTCAGCGGAGCGCCGAGAACCTCCTCGAGCCATGCGATGCCGTGCTGCGGGGGTGCGCCGGCATGCGCGTCCTCGCCCCAGCCCCAGAAGCGCATCTCACGTCCCGGCGCCATAGGTCCCCTCCAGCGTGTCGAGGGCGGATTCGACCTGCAGCGTGTTGGCGCGGCGCAGGAAGAACCCTCCAAGGCGCGAGAGCCCGCGCAGGCGCCGGCGCAGCTCGATCGTCACGAGTGTCCCCCCCGTCTCCGTCGACTCGAGCTCCACGGCCTTCTCGGACGCCGCGAGCACGTTCTCGAACGGTGTTCCCGCGACCTCCTGGGACGCGCGCCAGCCGGTCCCGGGATCGCTCTCCACGAGGATCCAGTCCGCGCGCACGTCGCGGCCGCGGTCGGTCTGCAGCACCTCCGTGAAGTACCCGTCGTGCACGCCCTCGACGCGCAGGACCTTCGGCCACCAGCGCGCCAGCTGATGCAGGTCGCCGACGGTGCGCCACACGTCGTCCGGCGGAGCGGCGAGCTGGCGCGATCGGCGAACGGTCGCCATGGCGGGGCTTCAGGCGACGAGCTTGCGCAGGTCGCGCAGGAGCAGCAGGTGCTTGAGGTGGGTGGTGACCGTCGCGAGGTTCTCGAGCGCGTCGATGGCCTCACGCCGGCGCTCGGGATTGCGCGAGCGCAGCGACGGCGCCAGGATCTGCTGCAGCAGGGCGGCCTCACGGTCCGCCGAGGTCCGGAAGACGCGCAGGTTGCGGCCCGCGACGCCATAGCGCGCGAGCTCGACGACGGCGCGGACGATCTCGCGCTCGGTGTCGTCGAACCAGATCGTCCCACCGCGCTGCTGACCCGCGATCACGCCGTGATCCTGCAGTTCCTGTACGAGCTTGGGATCGGCACGCGTCTCGTCGACGACGTCCTCGAGCGAATAGACGGCGCCGGAGCCGGGCTCGGCGAGGCCCGGACGGCGCCGGGGACGGGACGGCGAATCGTCGGGGGCGGGCGTGCTCGTGGCGACCTCGCTCTCGGCGCGCCCGGACGCGAGCTCCTGGCGGATGACGCGCAGCGGCAGGAACTCGTCGCGCTGCAGCCGCAGGATCGTGCGCAGGCGCGCCACGTCGCCCTGGGTGTAGAGCCGGTAGCCGCCCGGCGTGCGTCGCGGCGCGAGCAGCTTCTGGTCCTCGAGATAGCGGATCTTCGAGATCGAGATGTCGGGGAACTCATTCGAGAGCGCCTTGCAGACCGCCCCGATCGTCATCGGCTTTCCGCGCGGGCCATCCGGCGGCGGATCGCTGAGCGCGATGGTCTGCTGCTCGGTCGCCATGGTCACCGTGAGAGGAACGTGAGCTTGTACTTCCCGATCTGCACCTCGTCGCCGTCCTCCAGACGGTGTGAGTCGATGCGCCGGCGGTTGACGTAGGTGCCGTTGAGCGAGCCGAGGTCGTCGAGGAACACGTCGTCGCCGCGCCGCACGAGGATCGCGTGGTCGCGGGAGACCGTGACGTCGTCGAGGAACACCTCGGAGTCCGGACGCCGCCCGATGCTCATCCGCTCGTGATCGAGCGCGAAGCTCTCGCCGACCCGCCCCCCGCCGGCGCGGACGACGAGCGCCGCGCCCTCGCGGGCCACCATGTCGTCGAGCTCGACGGGGACGAGCTCACCCGTGCTCTCGTCGATCCGGTAGGTCGCCGTCGAGGACTCCGCCGGCTGGCCGAGGTCGCCGAGGAACGCCCCGCACTTCTGGCAGTAGTTCGCTCCGTCCGTGTTGACGAAGCCGCACTCGGGGCAGTGGAGCGCCACCGTCCGCCCTCCCGCGTGAGCGGTGACTAGCCCTCGTCCTCGGTGCCGGACGCCTTGCCGGCGAGGATGTCGGTCAGGCGCTGCACGTCGTCGCCCGAGATGATCTCGCCGCCGCCCTCGTGCTTCTTGCGCAGACGGTTCACGAGCTCGGCGCGCAGGATGTCGATCTTCCCGTGCAGGATCCGACGGCGGTAGGAGATCTCGGTCTCCTCGTCGGTCAGGCTCTGGATGAGGGCCTTGAGCTCCTCGTCCGTCAGTGCGCCCAGATCGGGAAAGGTGTCGTCCATGTGGTGGGTTCGCTCCTCGTTGTCACCGGGGAATCCCCCCGGCGGCGCGAGCATACCAGCGGCGGAGGGGTACGCCTAAACGTAAGGTTGAGGGTGCAAGATGCGTGGGTCAGCCCGCGGCGGCGTGGTGCTCGGCCAGCTGACGCCGCGCGCTGCGCACGTACTGCACCGTGGCGATCACGAGCAGCAGCACGCCGACGGCGAGCAGCACCGTCGCGAACGCCCGCAGGCCGCACATCGCGAAGAACAGCGAGCCCATCGCCGGCCACACGCCCCAGCGGCCCCACCAGTTGATCTTGAGCTCGACGCCGCGGCGCAGCGCGACCGGGGCGAGCGCGAGCATCAGCGCCTCGCGCGCGATCAGCACGCCGAGGAGCCAGCGCGGAACGAGGTCGAAGTTCCAGCAGACCACGACGCCGGCGATCACGAGCAGCCGGTCGACGACGGGGTCGAGCATCGCTCCCATCCGGCTGTACTGGCCGGTCAGACGCGCGGCGATCCCGTCTGCGTAGTCGCCCCAGGCGATCACGCCGAACACGAGCGCCGGGCCGGCTCCCACCCCGTCCGTGTCCCAGGCGAGCACCAGGAACACGGGGATCAGCGCCAGCCGGACGTAGCCGATGGCGTTCGGGATCGTCCACGGGCGAAGCGGCGCGCCGGGCAGGGTCTCCGGGGGCGGCGGGCCGGAGCGGTCGAGACCGCTGAAACGCCTGAACGTCAGGCGTCTCAAGGGATGTCCCGGAGCAGTGCCTCCACGGCGGCGGCTGCGCCCTCGCGCAGCGGGACCGGCGACAGCGACTCACGCCCGCGGCGCGCCTGCGCCTCGACGAGCCCGTCCTCGAGCGTGCGCCGCCCGACGGTGAGGCGCAGCGGGCAGCCGAGCAGCTCGGCGTCGGCGAACTTCTCCCCCGCGCCGCCGGAGCGATCGTCGTAGACGATCTCGACGCCCGCATCCAGGAGCTCGGCGTAGAGGCCTTCGGCGGCCTCGCGCTCCGGTGTGTCCGGCTTGCCGAGGACCACCAGGTGAACCTGCCACGGCGCCAGCGACCGCGGCCAGGCGATGCCGACGTCGTCGGCGGTCTGCTCGATCGAGGCCGCGACGATGCGCGCGGGGCCGATCCCGTAGGAGCCCATGACGATGGGCTGCTCGGCGCCGGTGTCATCGAGGAACGTCGCGCCGAGCGGCACGGTGTAGCGCGTTCCGAGCTTGAAGATGTTGCCGACCTCGATCGCCGGCTCGATGCGGATCGGCGTGCCGTTCACGAGGTCACCGGCCTCGACGCTGCGCACGTCGCAGCGTTCGAAGGCGAAGTCGCGTCCGGGCTCGACGCCCTGCAGGTGCGCGTCCGGGCGGTTGGCACCGGCGACCCAGCCGCCGCTCGCCGAGTCCGCCACCGCGGCGTCGAGCAGCACGTCGGCCTGAGCGCCGACGGGGCCGATGTACCCGGGCGGCCCCAGCTTCGCCTCGATCTCGTCGGGCTGCGCGGGCCGGAAACCCTCGGCGAGCTGGTTGCGCAGCTTCGTCTCGTTGACGCGGTGATCGCCCCGCAGCACCACGAGCACGAAGCGGCCCGCGTCGGTGACGACGGGGAACGCCTTCAGCAGCGCCCCCGGATGCACGCCGAGATGCCCGGCGACGGCGTCGATCGTCGTCATCCCGGGCGTCGAGACCTCGGCTGGCTCGGAGAGCCCCGGAGGCATCGGCACCGGCTGCGGCGCCGCGCTCGCGACCTCGACGTTCGCGGCGTAGCCCGGCGCCAGCGCCACGTCGTTCTCCCCCGCGGCGCACGGCGCCATGTACTCGTGGGCGCCGCTGCCGCCCATCATCCCGACATCGGACTCGACCCGGTACCACTCCAGTCCGGTGCGGTCGAAGATCCGGTCGTAGGCGACGATGTGCTTGGCGTAGCTCTCGTCCAGCCCCGCCGCGTCGCGATCGAAGGAGTACGAGTCCTTCATGATGAATTCGCGCGTGCGCAGAACGCCGGCACGCGGGCGCGGCTCGTCGCGGGCCTTCGTCTGGAAGTGGTAGAGGATCTTCGGGAGGTCGCGGTAGCTGCGCACGAGCTGCGACATGTGGAAGGTGACCGACTCCTCGTGGGTCATCGCGAGGATCAGCTCCGAGCCCTTGCGGTCCTCGAGCTTGAAGACCTCGTCGAAATCCGCTCGCCCGGTCCTGCGCCACAGCTCACGCGGCTGGATCAGCGGCATCAGGAGCTCCTGGCCGCCGATCGCGTTCAGCTCCTCGCGGATGATCTGCACTGCGCGCTGGTGGCTTCGCCAGCCGGCGGGAAGCCAGGTCCAGAGCCCGGTTCCGAGCTGCCGAACGAGCCCGGCCCGCACGCCGAGAATGTGCGAAAGCGCCTCGGCGTCGGCGGGCGCCTCGCGCTCGGTGGGCAGGAGCAGGTTTGTCATCCGCATCGCCGGGCAAGCCTAGGGCCACGGAACGCCGTGCGCGGCGCGATAGGTTTGGACGCGACCCGACCCAAGGAGACAGGCCCCAATGGCTTTCGAGGTTCCCCCACTTCCGTACGCCTACGACGCACTCGAGCCGCACATCGATGCGGACACGATGACCCTGCACCATGACAAGCATCACCAGGCGTACGTGGACAAGCTCAACGGTGCCGTCGACGGAACCGACTGGGCGTCCAAGAGCATCGAGGAGATCGTCGCGAACCTGAGCGACCTGCCCTCCGACATCGCGGGCCCCGTCCGCAACAACGGCGGCGGCCACCTCAACCACTCGCTCTTCTGGGAGTCGATGAGCCCCGACGGCGGGGGTGCCCCGGACGGCGATCTCGGCGCCGAGATCGACGCTGCGTTCGGCTCGTTCGACGCCTTCAAGGAGCAGTTCGAGGCCGCCGGCGTCGGTCGCTTCGGCTCCGGCTGGGCATGGCTCGTCCTCGACGGCGGGGAGCTGAAGATCGTCAGCACGCCGAACCAGGACAGCCCGCTCACGGACGGCCAGGCGCCGCTGCTCGGCAACGACGTCTGGGAGCACGCCTACTACCTGAAGTACCAGAACCGGCGCCCCGAGTACCTCAAGGCCTGGTGGAACGTCGTGAGCTGGAGCGTCGTCGCGGATCGACTCGCGGCAGCCCGCGCCTGACCGCCCGCCACACGACGGAACCGGCCCGCCCTGTGGGCCGGCCTCGCTACGCTGGGACGGCTCCCGGGGAGCGGCCACGTGCCGCCCCCCCGGCTCGTCCCGGCCGTCTCCGTTCGCCTGGACCGCAACTCTCCAGCCGCCCACAGGGTTCTTTCAGATGATGCGCACAGCACAGCTCTTCGTCCTCAGCGCCGCCCTCGCGCTCCTGATCGCCGCTCCCGCGAGCGCCGCTTCGAACATGCAGTTCGGCATCGCGGACGACGGCGTGACCCAGCGGACGCCGGAACTGGCTCCCGAGGTCGTTCCGGAGTGGAAGGCCACGGGCATGGACGTCGCCCGCGTCCTCGCCGTCTGGTCGTACGTCGCGCCCGGCGCGGACCGCACGGTCCGCCCTGCCGGGTTCGACCCGTCGAACCCGGACGACCCTCAGTACAACTGGGCGCCCATCGACCAGGTCGTGAACCTGCTGACGGCCCAGGGGATCGAGCCGATCCTCAACGTGACCGGCTACGTCCCGTACTGGGGCAGCCTGTCCCCGTCGATGCGACGCAACCGCTACAGGCCGGATCCGAAGCAGTTCGCCGTGTTCGCAAAGGCCGCCGCCCAGCGCTACGCCGGGCGCGTGAAGCGCTTCATCCTCTGGAACGAGCCCAACCTCCCCGACTGGCTGCAGCCGCAGAACACCTGCAGCCGCGGGCACTGCGTCCCGTCCGCGCCGCAGCAGTACCGGGAGATCGCACGCCTCGCCGTGCCGGCGATCAAGGAGGGCGCTCCGGGTGCGCAGGTCTTCGGCCCCGCACTGGCCCCCAAGGGGCAGTCGCCCAAGAGCGCCAACGCCAAGACGCGGCCACTCGCGTTCCTGCGCTCGCTCGGCTGCGTTGACAGCAAGCTGCGCAAGGACCGCAGGAGCAAGGGGTGCAGGGGCTTCAAGCCGATCACGCTCGACGGCATCGCGTACCACCCGCACAGCACGACCTTCGCCCCCGACCGGGGCTACACCAACCGCGATGACGCAGACCTCGCCGACGGCGCCCGCCTGCTGAAGACCGTCGACGGCGTGCAGAAGGCCCGCGGCCTCATCAACGGCGCGGGCGCGTCCAAGAAGTTCGACATCTACTACGACGAGTTCGGGTACCAGACCAACCCGCCCGACGCGCTTCTCGGCGTGTCGCTGGCCCAGCAGTCATCCTGGCTGCAGTGGAGCGCCTACAAGGCCTACCGGCAGCCGCGCGTGCGGATGCTGATCCAGTACCTGTGGCGTGACGACCCGATCAACACACGGGTCGGGTCGGACAAGTACGGCGGCTGGCAGTCGGGGCTCTACCGCTTCGACGGGAACGCCAAGCCCTCGCGCAAGAGCTTCCCGAACCCGTTCTGGGTCGATCTGCCCAAGGGCCGCCGTACGGCGACGGTCTGGGGCCAGGTGCGGCCCGGCGGCGCGGCACAGGTGACCGTGCAGAAGGGCTCCGGCTCGTCCTTCACGACCGTGAAGTCGCTGACGACGGACGGCCGGGGCTACTTCCACTTCACGACGACGATCACGAAGAAGACGTCGATGCGCTTCCGCTACACCGGTGCCGACGGCCACACCGTCACCTCGTCGACGATGACGGTCAAGCCGACCAAGGCGAAGGCCCGCAGGAGATAGCCGCGGCTGGCAGACTGGGCGCCATGCGCCTGCTGCCCCGCGAACAGGACCGGCTCGAGCTCTTCCTCGCGGGGGAGCTCGCCCGGCGGCGCCGCGCCCGAGGTCTGCTGCTCAACCAGGCCGAGGCGGTCGCCCTGATCGCTGACGAGCTCTGCGAGGCGGTGCGCGACGGCCGCACCTATGGCGAGGTCCAGGCGCTGGGCTACACCCTGCTCGGCGAGGACGACGTGCTCGACGGCGTCTCCGCCCTCGTGCCGCGGATCGAGGTCGAGGCCCTGTTCGACGACGGGACGCGGCTCCTCGTCCTGCACGAGCCGCTCGTCCGGGACGCCCCGCCGTCGCCGGCCGTCGTCACGCCGACATGGGACCCGGGCGCGGTCGCGAAGCTGGAGGTCACGAACGAGGGAGAGGCTCCGGTCGCCGTCACGTCGCACTTCCACCTCTTCGAGGCAAGCCGCGAGCTGCGGCTGGACCGCTCCGCCGCCTGGGGCATGCGGCTCGCCATCGGCGCGGGCGAGAAGGTCGTCTTCGCGCCCCGCCAGACCGTCTCCGTGCGGCTGACCCCGATCGGAGGCGCGCGGGTCGTGCGTGGCCACGGGGGGCTCTGCGACGGCCCGCTGGACGACGACGGCGCGCGCGAGCGGGCGCTCGAGCTGGCGCGTGAGCAGGGCTACCGCGGTGCCTGAGCTCGGCGACAGCGGCCTGATCGTCGAGCCCGAGTCGGACGAGGTCGGCGGTCCCGACGAGCTGCTCCCGGGCTGGGGCGGGACGATGCGTGACGGCCTCGGCGTACGCGCCGGCCGCGGCGGCGTCGACGTCGCGATCACCGGTGGCCTCCTGCTCGACCCCGTGCTCGGGGTGCGGCGGGCGAGCATCGGCGTCAGCGGCGGGCGAGTGACGGCGATCGGCCGCGCCGGGAACCCCGACACGATGGACGGCATCGACATCGTGCTGGACCCGGGCACCGCCGTGATCGACGCCGGCGGGATGGTGGTGACCCCGGGGGCGGTCGACAGTCACATCCACCTCCTCTCCCCCCAGGTCGCCGATGCCGCGCTCGCGGGCGGCGTCACGACGCTGATGGTCCAGGACCCGGGCCCCGTGTGGAACCTCGGCTCGAACCCGGCAACGCTGCTGCAGGCCGCCTACGCCGCCTTCCAGGCCATCCCCCTGAACGTCCTGATGCTGGTGCGCGGATCCTCCGCCCGGCCCGACCTGCTCGAGGACGGGCTGCGCGCCGGAGGCGGCGGCCTGAAGATCCACGAGGACGTCTCCGCGGGGCCGCAGCAGCTGCGCTGCGCGCTGGACGTCTGTGATCGCTTCGACGTGCAACTCGCCATCCACACGGACGGGCTGAACGAAGCGATCGGCGTCGACGGGACGCGTGCGGCGATCGACGGGCGCACGGTGCACCTCTTCCACATCGAGGGCTGCGGCGGCGGGCACGCGCCGAACCTGCTGGAGCTTGCGGGGGACGCGAACATGCTCTGCTCCTCGACCAACCCGACGGTGCCGTTCGGCGTGAATGCCGAGCAGGAGCACCTCAGCATGGTCGCGGCGGTCCACCTGCTGGAGCCCGCAGGCCGGGCCGGCGACTGGGAGATCCTGCGCGCCCGCGTGCGCGCGTCCACGATGGCCGCAGAGGGCGTGCTGCACGACCTGGGCGTCATCCCGATGACCTCCTCCGACTCACAGGGCATGGGCCGCGCCGGCGAGGTGCTGCGCCGCATGCTCCAGAACGCCTCCCTGATGAAGCGGCGCTTCGGCGGCGACGGCAGCGGGAACGACAACGAGCGTGTCCTGCGACACGTCGCCAAGGCCACGCTGAACCCGGCCATAACGCACGGGATCGCCGAGCACGTCGGCTCGCTCCAGCCCGGCCGGCTGGCCGACTGCGTGCTCTGGCAGCCGGAGTTCTGCGGCGTGCGTCCCGAGCTGGTCGTCAAGGCCGGCATCGCCGCATGGGGCGCCTCAGGGGACGGCAACGCGACCACGATGCTCGCCGAGCCGGTCCGTGTCGGGCCGCAGCTCGGCGCCCGCGGCGGCGCGCCGGACCGGATCTCGCTCGCGTTCGTGAGCGAGGCGGGCCTCGAGGCCGACCTGCCGACGATGCGGGAGCGAGCCGTCGTGCGCGGCTGCCGGGAGCTCTCAGCGGCGGACATGGTGCGCAACACGCGCCGCGGCGTCGTCCACGTGGACCCGACGACACTCGCGGTGACGCTCGACGGCGAGCCGATCACCGCGGAGCCCGCGGCCGAGGTTCCGCTCTCGAGCCGCTATCTGCTGGGCTGAGCCCGCGCGGCCGTCAGGTCCGCGTGAAGCGCCGACCGGCGACCGGGGACTGCGCCTCGTCCAGCGTGACGCCGGAGGACAGAACGTCCTCCCCGCCTCCGGACTCCACGCTCGCGGCCTCCTCGAGCGCGGCCAGGCGCTCGGGGGTCATCGCGGTCGCGTCCTCGTTCTCGGACAGCCACTGCGCCGCCTCGGCGGCCGCGGCGGCGTCGCGCACGACGGTCCTGCCCGCGGCGTAGTAGCGGTCGATCTCCTTGAAGAGCTCGTCCACGAGCTGGTCCGTGGGGACCTTCTTCAGCGGCTCCCCCTTGCTGAAGATCATGCCCGCGTCCTTGGCGCCGGTGATCCCGAAGTCCGCATGGCGCGCCTCGCCGATCCCGTTGACGGCGCAGCCCAGGACGGAGACCTCGATCGCATCCTCGTACGCCTCGAGGCGCCGCTCGATCTCGACCACCACGGAGTCCATGTCGAACTGCAGCCGCCCGCAGGTCGGGCAGGCGATCAGCACGGGGCCGCGCTCGCGCAGCTTGAGCGCCTTGAGGATCTCCCAGGCCACCTTGACCTCCTCCTCCGCGTGGAAGGTGGAGAGCGAGATCCGGATGGTGTCGCCGATGCCGTCGGCGAGCAGCGTGCCCAGGCCGACGGCCGACTTCAGGGAGCCCGTGTACTTCGTGCCCGCCTCGGTGATGCCGAGGTGCAGCGGGTACGGGATCCGCTCGCTGAGCAGGCGGTTGGAGGCGATGGTGTTCGGCACGCTCGTCGACTTCATCGACACCTTGAAGTTCGTGAACTCCAGCCGCTCCATGAGCGCGACCCACTCGGTCGCGGCGGTGACGAGCGCCTCGACCGGGTTCGTGTACTCGAGCTCGAGGAGATGCTTGGGAAGCGAGCCGGAGTTCACGCCGATGCGGATCGGGGTGCCGAGCTGCTTGGCGCGCACGAGCACCTCCCCGACCTTCTCCGGACCTCCGATGTTGCCGGGGTTCAGGCGCACGCAGGCGGCGCCGTTGTCCAGCGCCTTCAGGGCGAGCGTGTGGTTGAAGTGGATGTCCGCGATGATCGGGACGGGCGACTGCGCGACGATCGTCTTCAGCGCCTCTGCGTCCTCGTCGCGCGGCACGGCGACGCGGATGACGTCGGCGCCCGCCTCGGCGCAGCGATGGATCTGGTCCATCGTCGCCGTGAGGTTGGCGGTCTCCGTCTTGGTCATCGTCTGGACGACGACCGGGGCGCCGCCGCCGATCGGCACGCCGCCGACGTTGATCTGCACCTTCGAGGCCATGTCCTGAGTGTACGAGCGTGAGGACCGCTGAGACCTCGGCGTCAGGCGTTCACTAGGGTCCGCGCGCGATGCAGGGCACCTCTTCCGAGCCGCTGAATGTCCACGACTACGAGCGCCTGGCGCAGGCCGCGCTCCCCGCGGGCCCGCTCGGCTATTACGCGGGCGGCGCCGGCGACGAGCGGACGCTGCAGGAGAACGTCGCGGCCTGGAGCCGGCGCCGGCTGCGGCCCCGGGTGCTCGTGGACGTCACGTGCGTCTCGACCGCCACGACCGTGCTCGGGACGCCCGTCCGCACGCCCGTACTCGTCGCGCCGACCGCGCTCCAGCGCATGGCGCACCCCGACGGCGAGCCGGGAATGGCACGTGCCGCGGCCGCCGCCGGGTCGCTGATGACGCTCTCGACGCTGTGCACGTCCACGCCCGCAGAGGTCGCGGCGGCCGCTCCGGGCGCCCCGCGCTGGCTCCAGCTCTACGTGACGCGCGACCGCTCGATCTCGCGCGCCCTCGTCGACGCCGCGCTCGACGCCGGGTTCACTGCGGTCGTCGTCACCGTCGACGCACCGGTCCCCGGCATGCGCGAACGCGACCACCGGACCGGCTTCAAGGTGCCCGCCGACCTCGACATGCCGGCGGTCACGGCCGCCCTGGGCCGCAGCGGCGGCGTCACCGTCGAGGACTTCTTCAGCGTCGTGGACCCCGCTCTGACCTGGCGCGAGCTCGAGCGGTTCGCGCAGGACTGTCCGCTGCCGGTGCTCGTCAAGGGCATCCAGACCGGTGAGGACGCGGCGCTGGCCTGCGGGCACGGCGCGGCCGGCGTCGTGGTCTCGAACCACGGCGGTCGCCAGCTCGACGGCGTCAGCGCGACGGCCGAGATCCTGCCGGAGGTCGTCGATGCCGTCGCCGGACGGCTGGAGATCATCGTCGACGGCGGTATCCGCCGCGGGACCGACGTGCTCGTCGCGCTCGCGCTGGGGGCGCAGGCGGTGCTGGTGGGCCGTCCCGCTCTGTGGGGCCTCGCTGCGGCGGGTGAGGCCGGCGCCCTCGATGTGCTGCGGATCCTGACCGCCGAGCTCGCAAACGGTCTCGCGCTGCTCGGCTGCACCTCACCCGCGGACGTCACCCGCGCGCACGTCCTCTGAGCCGTCAGTCCTTGATGAACCAGCCGCGCACCTCGGCCTCGTGGTCGATGTAGCGCTCACCGCTGACGTCCACGATGACCTTGTCGATGACGCCCCCGGTGAAGCGGAATGGCGCCGTGTAGTCAGGCGTGACGGGTGATGCGCTGTCGCGGCCCACGCAGATGCCGTCACCGACCAGGCAGAACGCGCCTGGCTGCGTGACGATCTCCCCGCTCCCGACCGCCTGGTCGTCCATGTAGAGCGTGAGGGTGCCCGCGAAGCCCGGCATCGCCGGATCCTCGTTCTTGCCCGTGACCGCGAACTCGGCGCTGTACACGTGGTCGCCCGCGGTGATGTCACGGTCGGCGACGACGTCCTGCAGATGGGTGCCGACCCAGTTGAACGCGTAGCGCAGCCGCCCGTCCTTGATGTAGAGGCTGTGGCCGCCGGCGACCCCGCCGTGGGCGTAGAGGACGCCCTCGGCCCCCGGGCCCTCCACCGTGACCCCGGCGGCGATCGTGTAGGAGCGCCCGTTGATGCGCACGCCGCCGGCCTCTGGAACGTCCGCGCAATCGGGGTAGTAGACGTAGCGGTCACGCTGCGGCCCGGCCGACGGGCGTTCCGCGAGCACCTGCTCGATCGCGCTGCGGTCGTCGAGCGGCATGCCGTTCAGCCGCTGCGCCTCGCTGAACCACAGCCGCTGCAGCTGCTCGAGACGCTCGGGCTCGTCGGCGGCGACGTTCCGCGACTGCGCCCGGTCGGTGCGCAGGTCGTAGAGCTCCCAGACGTCCTGATCGAATTGCCCCAGCCGCTCAGCGGCGGATGCAGGGTGCAGGCGAGCCACCCCTGGTGGTAGATCGAGCGCATGCCGAGCATCGCGTAGAACTGCGTCTCCTTCCCCGGCACGCCGGGATCGGTCAGGCTCGCGGCGAAGCTCTCACCCTCGATCGGGCTCTGCTCATAGCCCTTGATCGCCGCGGGCGGCTCGATGCCCAGGAGCTCGTAGACGGTCGGGACGACGTCGACGGCGTGGACGTACTGCTGGCGCGGCTCGGCCTGCGGCTGGATCTGCGCGGGCCACGAGACCAGGCACATGTCGGCGATGCCGCCCTCGAACCCGGCCCAGCGCTTCCAGTAGGGGAACGGCGTGTCGAACGCCCACGCCCAGCCGGTGTTGTAGTGGTTGTAGGACTGCGGGCTTCCGAGCTCGTCGATGTGCTCGAGCGTGACGTCGGTCGAGTCGGCGATCCCGTTGAAGAAACGCCACTCGTTGAACGAGCCGTTCGGGCCGCCCTCACCGCTCGCGCCGTTGTCGGAGATGACGACGACGATCGTGTTCTCCATCTGACCGGACTCCTCGAGGTAGTCGATCACCCGGCCGAGCCGGTCGTCGGCGTAGGAGATGTACCCGGCGAACACCTCCGCCATCCGGGCGAAGAGTCGCTGCTCGTCGGCGCTCAGCGAGTCCCAGGGGCGGACGGTGTCGAGCAGAGGCCACGGCTGGCCGTCCGGGCCGGTGGTCTGCGGCTCACCGTGCGGGTTGATCGGCGAGAGCTCGGTGTCCTGCGGCAGCAGCCCGAGCTCCTTCTGCCGGTCGAGGATCCCCTGCCGGATCGCCTCGTAGCCCTCGTCGAAGCGACCCTTGTACTTGTCGGCCCACTCCTGCGGGACATGATGCGGCGCGTGGCCCGCCTGCGGCGCCAGATAGAGGAAGAACGGCTTGTCGGGATCGACGACCTTGGCGTCGCGGATGAACTGGATCGCCTTGTCCGACAGGTCATCGGAGAGGTGGTAGCCCTCCTCCGGCGTCGCCGGAGGATCGATCTGATGGTTGTCGTGGACGAGGTCCGGGTACCAGCTGTTGGTCTCGCCCCCGAGGAAGCCGTAGAAGCGCTCAAAGCCGCGCCCCAGCGGCCAGCGGCCCTTGTAGGAGGCCATCGTGCCCTCCTCGCCGGGCGTGAGGTGCCACTTCCCCACGCAATACGTGTTGTAGCCCCGCTCGGCGAGGACCTCGGAGATGAACCCGTTCTCGAACGGGACCCGCGTCGAGATGCCCGGGAAGCCGGAGCTGAACTCCGCGATCGTGGCCATGCCGTTCGAGGTGGCGTTGCGGCCGGTCAGGAGGGAGGAGCGCGTCGGCGAGCAGAGCGCCGTCGTGTGGAAGTTCGCGTAGCGCACGCCCATGTCGGCGATCCGGCGCATCGTCGGCGTCTCGACCGGGCCGCCGAACACGTCCATCGTCCCGTAGCCGATGTCGTCCCAGGCGAGGAAGAGGACGTTCGGAGCGCCCGCTGGTGCCTGCGGCGCCAGAAACGGCTCCCAGTCCGGCGTCGAGTCCCGGATGTCGAGCTCGATCTTGCCGTTGAACTTCCTCTTGCTCACGTCGGACTCCTCCTGGATTGCTGTCTGAGACCTGTCTATCGCAGTTCAGGCCCGCCTGCTGCCACGCGGAACCCCAGATTGCCCGTCGAGCTGTCGGGGGTATTCGAACTACGCGCATCCACGCGGTAGCGATTGCAGTAGGACGCGTGGCACAGGTAGGAGCCGCCGCGCATCACCTTCGCCGCTCCGGTCTGGGGCCCGGGCGGGTCCGCCCGCGGGCTGCGCGCGTAGTACCCGGGATCGAACCAGTCCGCCGTCCACTCCCAGACGTTCCCCGTCATCTGGTGCAGCGCGTAGCCGTTCGGTTCAAAGGTCGTCGCGGGCGCGGTGCCCGCGAACCCGTCGGCCTCGGTGTTCACGGCGGGGAACTCGCCCTGGAAGACGTTCATCCGGTGCAGGCCACCCGGCTCGAGCTCGTCGCCCCACGGGAACCGAGCCTGGACCAGCCCTCCGCGGGCCGCGTACTCCCACTCCGCCTCCGTCGGCAGGCGGGTGCCGGCCCAGTGGCAGAAGGCGAACGCGTCGTTCCACGAGACGTGCACGACCGGGTGGTCGGCGCGGTCCCCCACGCCCGACTCCGCGCCCTCCGGATGAGCCCAGTCGGCGCCTTCGATCTGCCGCCACCAGGGCGCTCCCACGACCGCGCGCGTTTCGAGCTCGCCGGGCAGAAAGCCCGCGAAGACGAACGACCAGCCGAACACCTCAGCCTCGGTGCGGTGACCCGTCGCGTCCACGAACGCCTGGAACTCAGCGTTCGTGACGGCGCAGCGGGAGATCGAGAACGGCGCCAGTTCGACCTCGTGCGCCGGCCCCTCCCCATCCTGGGCGTAGCCGTAGCTCCCGTCCGTCCCCATGACGAACGTGCCGCCGTCGAGCGGCACAAGCTCCATCTCAAGCGCCACGGGAGCCCGCGCTACTCGCGCTTCGCCGCGTACAGCGCTTCGATGTCGTCGGCGTACTTGGCGCCGATCGGCTTGCGCTTGAGCTTCATCGTGGGGGTCAGCTCGTCGCCGCCGGGCAGCCAGTCGCCGGGCACGATCAGGAAGCGCTTGATCTGCTCGACGCGGGCGAGATGCTCGTTCGCCGCGTCGACGCCCTTCTGGATCTCGGCGATCACCCGCGGGTCTGCGGCGAGCGCCTCGAGCGAGACGTCCTCGATCCCCTGCTGCTCGGCCCACATCGGCGCGAAGTCGGAGTCCAGCACGATCAGCGCCGTGTTGTACGGGCGCGCGTCGCCGATGCAGCAGGCCTGCCCGATCAGCGGGTGCGCAGACTTCAGGTGCGCCTCGATGTTCGCCGGCGACATGTTCTTGCCGGCGGCGTTGATGATGATCTCCTTCTTGCGGTCGATGAGCCGCAGGTGCCCGGCCTCGTCCCAGGCACCGATGTCGCCGGTGTGCAGCCAGCCGTCCGGGTCGATCGTCTCGGCCGTCTGATCGGGCTTGTTGCGGTACCCGCGCATGACGGCGTCGCCCCGCACGAGGACCTCCCCGTCGTCTGCGAGCTTCACCTCGAAGCCCGGAACAGGCGGGCCGACGGTCCCGATCCGGATGCTCCCAGGGCGGTTCACGGTGCCCCCGCCGGACGTCTCCGACATCCCCCACAGCTCGCTCACCGGGAGCCCGATCGCATGGAAGAACTCGAGGACCTCGACGGGCGTCGGCGCGGCGCCGACGTTGATCGCGACGACCTCGTCGAGTCCGAGCATCGATCGCCAGCCGGCGAAGTGGGCCGCATCGGCATCGGCGACGCGGGCGGCCAGATCGTCCGGGACGTCCTCGCCGGCCTGCTCCAGGCGGACCTTCGCGATCGCGTCCTGCAGTGCGCGCTCGAGCGGCTCGCGCTGCTCGGGCGGCTGGCCGTGGACCATCGTCTCCAGCCCGGCCTTGAGCTTCTCCCAGATCCGCGGTACAGCGAAGAACCACTGCGGGTGGACGTGGGCGAGCGCCCCGAGGATCTCGCGCGGGTCGGCGAGCGTCGTGATCTGGAAGCCGAGCACGACGGGCGCATAGTGGTGGGCGTTGCGCTCGGCGATGTGCGCGGCGGGGAGCCACGAGATGACCCGCGCGCCCGGCGGGAAGTCGACGATCTCATCGAACGCGCCCATGACGCTCATGACGTTGCCGTGTGTGAGCTCGACGCCCTTCGGCGGACCGGTCGTCCCGGAGGTGTAGATGAGCGTCAGCACGTCATCCGGGTGGACGGCCGCGACGGCCGCCTCCGCGTCGAAGCCCGGGTTCGCGCCCTCGACGTCGCCCAGCGCGGTGGTGCCCGCGGGCGCGCCCTCGGCGGGCGGGTCGATGACGATGACGTGCTCCACCCCGGGGAGCTGGGGGCGCGCGGCCAGGACGGCCGGGAGGAACGACAGCTCGGTGATGATCACCTTGGCTCCGGAGTCGGAGACGACGTAGGCGATCTGTTCCGCCGTGTACGTCTGGTAGATCGAGAACGGCGTGCCGCCTGCGGTCACGACGGCGAGGTCGGCAAGGTGGAACTCCGGCCGGTTGACGAGCATCAGCGCGACGGTCTCGCCACGCTCGACGCCGAGTGCCCTCAGCCCGCCGGCGAGCGCGTCCACGCGGTCACGCAGGTGACTCCAGGTCCATTCGACCGCGCCGTCGCGCGAGCGGATCGCGACCTTGTCGCCATGCGCGCCGGCGGTGATGCGGAAGGCCTCCGCGATCGTGCCTGCGTGCTTGGCCTGCTTGCGAGGCGTGCTGGTCGACATGCGGAGAAACCTACCTCCCCTGAGCCCTATCTGACCTGGAAACCCTCACCTGTCAGCCGTCCGATGTCATTGGACAACCCGACGGCGAAGAGGAACACGATGAGCACGAAGCCCACCACGCTGGCCCGCTCCATGACGGCGAACGGGATCGAGCGTCCGCGCAGCTTCTCCGCAACCGCCCAGAAGATGTGACCGCCGTCGAGTGGCAGGAACGGGAACAGGTTGATGAGCGCCAGCGACAGCGAGATGATCGCCAGCACGTAGAGCGCCCGCACCCAGTCGAACTGGATCGACTCGCGCGTGTACTCGTAGGAGCCGACGACGCCGGAGACCTGCTTCCGGGCCTGCGCGTCGTAGAAGATCTTCGTGATCGAGCTCACCGTCGCGGTCGAGACGTCCCACATCGACGTGGCGCTGCGCCCGGCCGCATCGACCGGTCCGACCGCCTCGTTGGTCGAACCGAAGCCGAAGCCCAGCCGCGTGCGCCCGCGGCTGGGGTCGTACTTCGGATGGATCGTGAGCGTCTTCTGCGCGCCGTCGCGGAGGACCACCACACGCGCCGGGGTCGCCGCGCGGCACCCCGCGACCTGCCGGCCGGCGCACTTGTGCGTGGCGATCTGGTCGCTGAGGATCTGAGCGCTCCCGCGCTTCCCGTCGATCGAGACGACCGTGTCGCCCTTCAGCAGCACCCCGTTCGACGCTCCGGCGCGCTCGACCTGGGCGACGGCCGTCGTGCCGTGGCTCACGCCGAGCGCGACGTACAGGCCGAAGAAGATGACGAAAGCGATCAGGAAGTTCATCGCCGGCCCGGCGGCGATCACGACGACGCGCTTCCAGACCGGCTGACGGAAGTAGGCGCGGTGCGCGACGTCCTCGGGAATCTCCTCGTGCGGGATTCATCCCGGTGATCCGCACATAGCCGCCGAGCGGGATGAGGCCGATGCAGTACTCCGTCTCCCCCTTCGTCCGCTTCCAGATGTGCGGGGGGAAGAACAGCGAGAAGCGCTCAGCGCGCATCCCGACCTTCTTCGCCGCGACGAAGTGGCCGAGCTCGTGCAGGATGATCAGCAGGCTGAAGCCGACGAACGCGAGGAGGTAGCTCACCGCATTCGAGTGTAGGCCGCTGCCGGTCCGGTCAGCCCCGGTTGTCCACGAGCGTGGCCGCGAGCTCGCGCGCCTCGCGGTCGGCCTCGTACAGCGAGTCGAACGCGCGGACAGGCCGGGGCTCGAGCCGCTCCAGGGCCCCCTGGACGACCTCCGCGATGCCCAGGAACGGCAGGCGGCCGCGCGAGGAATGCGTGCACCGCGATCTCGTTCGCCGCGTTCAGCACGCACGGGGCGGTGCCCCCCGCGATCGCCGCCTGGCGGGCGAGCCGCAGGCAGGGGAACGCGTCATCGTCCACCGGCTCGAACGTCAGTGCGCCGATCTCCGCGAGGTCGAGTGCACGGACCGGCACGTCCACGCGATCGGGCCAGTGCAGCGCATAGGCGATCGGGACGCGCATGTCCGGGTGGCCGAGGTGGGCGAGCGCCGCGCCGTCGCACATCGTGATGTACGAGTGGACGATCGACTGCGGGTGCACGACGACACCGATCCGGTCGTACGGCGTGCCGAAGAGGTGGTGCGCCTCGATCACCTCCAGGCCCTTGTTCATCAGGGTGGCCGAGTCGATCGTGATCTTGCCCCCCATCTCCCAGGTCGGGTGGCGCAGGGCGTCCGCGACGGTGACCTCTCGCAGCTCGTCGCGGCTGCGGCCGCGGAACGGGCCTCCGGAGGCGGTGAGGACGAGCCGCTCGAACGGTGCCCGGAGCCTCGCCCGCGATCAGCTGGTGCAGCGCCGAGTGCTCGGAGTCCACCGGAAGCACGCGGGCGCCGGTCGCCTCGGCGAGCTGCATCACGAGCTCGCCGCCGACGACGAGCGACTCCTTGTTCGCGAGCGCCAGGTCGATGCCCTCGCCGAGCGTCGCCACCGTCGGGCCGAGGCCCGCCGAGCCGACGAGGGCGTTCAGGACGATGTCGGCTCCCGACCCGGTGATCAGCTCGACCAGGCCCTCAGGTCCGACCAGCACCTCGCCGTCCCACGCGGCGGCGGCCTGAGCGGCCGCCGCGGGGTCCGCAAGGACGATTCGCGGTGCGCCCGTGGCCTGTGCCTGCGCCACGAGCCGTTCCCACGAGCCGGAGGCGCTGAGCCCGACGACCTCGAGGTCGTCGGCTCGGGCGACGACGTCCAGCGCCTGAACGCCGATCGAGCCGGTGGCACCAAGAATGACGAGACGTCGGGACACGGCGCCGGAGTCTGCCGCACCCGGCGTTCGCGCACCTCCGCGGGCGTACGATCTGAGCATGCCGGACCTCGTGCAGGACACGGTCAACAGCATCCGGCGGGCGCCCTGCCCAGGCTGCGGGCATCAGGCGCTGCTGACGCCGGACCCCGCGGACTCGCCCTGCATCGTCGTCTGCGCGCGCTGCGACCGCGAGTGGGAGGCGCTCGCCGATGTGATCGTCGTGCTCGACCGGCGAAAGCTCCGCGGGAACCGGTGCTCAGGGTTCCTCCGCCATGAGCTTCACTGGCGGCAGGGTCCGGCGGAGCCGGAGCACACGACGCGCCTGCAGACCTGGGCACAGGACCGGCTGGTGCTGCGCACCGGGGACGTGGTCAGCGTCCTCTTCGACCGGGGTGCGCTCGGCGCCCCCATCACGCGCCGGGGGCGGCGCCAGCCGCCGATGCCGCTGATCGTCGCGAACCACACGCTGCGCGGGGTGTGGGCGCTCGTGGGCGCGGCGCCGATCGCGACGCTGCGCTGACGGCCTAGATGAGCGCCTGCCAGACGTAGTACCCGGCGACGACCGAGAAGATCACAGCGTCGAGGCGATCGAGCGCGCCGCCGTGGGCGCCGAAGACGCGGCCGGAGTCCTTCGCGCCGGCCTCACGCTTGACGAAACTCTCGAAGAGATCGCCGAGCGGCGCGATCACGGCCACCGCGACGCCGAGGATCAGGGCGTCGGTGCCGCTCAGCCAGTCCTGGTAGAGGCCGACGAACCAGGCCGCCGCCGTCCCGGCGACGATCCCAGCGATCAGCCCCTCGATCGTCTTGTTCGGGGAGATCGCCGGCGCGAGCTTCCGCCGCCCCAGCGCACGGCCCCCGAAGTAGGCGCCGGTGTCGCCGATGAACGTCGCGACGAGGACGAGGACGACGATCCCGCCGCCGTGGACCGCGTCGCGCAGCAGGACCGCGTGCGCGAACCCCATGCCGATCCAGACGAGGCCGAACAGCGCGACGGTGACGCCCGCGACCCCTGCGGCCCGCGGCTGGACCAGCCCGAGCAGGAAGACGACCGGCACGCAGCAGACGAGCGCGAGCAGGACCGTGGCGCCGTCTCCGAGCGCGGCGGCCGCGATCAGGCCGGCGAGGCCGACGAACGCCCCGAAGATCGCCGGGCGGGCGCGCTCGTACATCGAGAAGAGCTCGTGCAGGCAGATGACGCCGAGAACGAACAGACCGCCCGCGAAGACGCCTCCGCCGAGCGCGACCAGTGCGATCGCCAGCACCACCATCGGCAGCGCGGCCAGCAGCCGCGCCCCGAGGTCGGACCGACCGTGACGCCGGGCCGCCGAGCGGGCGCGGCGCAGGCCCTCGGGCGGTCGCCGCCCGCCACGCCGGGCCACGGGCATCAGCGGCCTCCGAATCGGCGCTCGCGCGCCCGGTACTCGGCGAGCGTGTCCTCGAACGCCGCTCGGGTGTAGTCCGGCCACAGCTCGTCGCGGAACACGAGCTCGGAGTACGCGGACTGCCAGAGCAGGTAGTTCGACAGCCGCTGCTCGCCGCTCGTGCGGATCACGAGGTCGGGGTCGTGCAGGTCCGGCGCATACAGGAGGTTGCGGAACGCCGCCTCACCGCCGCCGTCGTAGCGGGCGGCCGCGTCGAGAACCTCCTGACGCCCGCCGTAGTCGAACGCGATGACCAGGGTGATGAGGTCCCCGTCCCGCGTCTCCTCCTCGGCCCAGGCCATCTGCTCGACGAGATCCGCCGACACGCGGTCACGGCGTCCGATGAAGCGCATCCGCACGCCCTCGTCGCGCAGCTCCGGCGTCTCGTCGCGGATCCGCTGGGCGAACATCGCCATCAGCGCGGCGACCTCCTCCGGCGGGCGCGACCAGTTCTCCGTCGAGAACGAGTAGACCGTCAGTTCGCGGACCCCGAGGTCGGCTGCGTCCTTCAGGCGCGCCTTGACCACGTCGGCGCCGGCGCGGTGCCCTTCGATGACCGGCAGGCCGCGTTCGGCCGCCCACCGGCCGTTGCCGTCGGTGATGATGGCGACGTACCGCGCCGCGCGGCCGCCGTCGGCCATCAGACCTCCATGATCTCCGATTCCTTGCCCTTCAGGAGAGCATCGAGCTCGGCGATCCGGCTGTCGGTGAGCTTCTGCAGGCCCTGCTCGCCGCGGTGCTCGTCGTCGGCGGCCACGTCACCCGCGTCCTTGAGCTCACGCAGGTCGTGCATGATCTCGCGGCGGACGTTGCGGATCGCGATCCGGCCCTCCTCGGCGATGTGCCGCACGACCTTCACGAGCTCCTTGCGCCGCTCCTCGTTGAGCGCGGGGATCTGGAGGCGGATCAGCTTGCCGTCGTTGTTCGGCGTGAGGCCGAGGTCGGCTTCCATGATCGCCTTCTCGATCGCCTTGATCGAGGACTGGTCGTACGGCTGGAGGGACAGCAGCGTGGCCTCGGGCGCATTGATGGTCGCGAGCTGCCGCAGCGGCGTCGCGACGCCGTAGTAGTCGACCGTCACCCGGTCCAGCAGCGCCGGGCTGGCACGCCCGGTGCGAACGGAGCCGAACTCCTGGTTCGTCGCCGCGACGGACTTCTCCATGCGCTCGCCCGCGTCCGCGAGGAGCTCGTCGATGATCTCGCTCATGAGGTGGTGACCAGTGTTCCGACCCGCTCGCCGCACACTATCCGGTCAATGTTTCGCTCGTCGTCCATGTTGAACACGTAGATCGGGATGTCGTTCTCCATGCAGAGGGTGAGTGCGGTGGCATCCATCACCCGCAGCCCACGCTGCACCGCGTCCATGTGGGTGATCTGCGGAATCAGCTGTGCCTCGGGATCCTCGCGCGGGTCGGCCGTGTAGACACCGTCGACCCCGTTCTTCGCCATCAGGATCGCCTCGGCGTGGACCTCGGTGGCGCGCAGCGCGGCGGCCGTGTCGGTCGTGAAGAACGGGTTCCCGGTTCCGGCTGCGAAGATCACGACGCGGTCCTTCTCCAGGTGACGCATCGCGCGGCGCCGGATGTACGGCTCGGCGACCTCCGCCACGGAGATCGCCGACTGCACGCGAACGTGGACGCCCAGCTTCTCCAGCGCATCCTGCAGCGGAAGCGCATTGAGCAGCGTGGCGATCATGCCCATGTAGTCGGCGCTGGCGCGGTCCATCCCGGCCGCCGCGCCGGTGACGCCGCGGTAGATGTTCCCGGCACCCACCACGATCGCGATCTGCACCCCGCGATCGTGCACGGTGCGGATCTGCTCCGCGACCGCCGCCAGCCGCGCGGGGTCGGTCCCGTACTCGAGGTCCCCCATCAGGGACTCGCCCGAGAGCTTCAGCAGGACGCGGCGGAAGACGGGTTCTGGCACGGGGCTGACCCTATCGCCGTGCCGGCGCTACTCGCCGACCGCGAACCTCGTGAAGCGGCGGATGACGACGTTCTCGCCGGTCTTCGCCGACAGGTCGGCGCGGAGCTGCTCGATCGTCTTGCCGTCGTGCTTGTCGCCGTTGACGTGCTCCTGGTTCAGCAGCGCGACCTCGCCGAGCCACTTGTTCAGCATGCCCTCGACGATCTTCGGGCGGATGTTCTCCGGCTTGTCCGCCGCCTGCTGCTCGAAGACGCGCGTCTCCGCGTCGCGGTCCTCGTCGGAGACGTCCTCGCGGCGCGATCACCTTCGTCTGCGGGCTCGCGGCGATGTGCATCGCGATGTCGCGGGCGAACGCGATGAACTCGTCGTTCTTGGCGACGAAGTCCGTGTTGCAGTCGATCTCGACGAGAACACCGACCTTGCCGTTGGCGTGGATGTAGCTCTGGATGGTGCCTTCGCCTGCCTCGCGGCCGGCCAGCTTGCCGAGCTTGTTGCCCATCTTGACGCGGAGAATCTCGACGGCCTTCTCCATGTCGCCGCCGGCCTCCTCAAGCGCCTTCTTGCAATCCATCATGCCGGCGCCGGTCTGCTTGCGCAGCGCCGCGACGTCGGACGCGCTGATCGTCGTCATGCGGGGGTGTCCTCCTTGGGCGCCTCGGCTGCGGGCGCCTCCTCGGCCGTGGGGGTCTCAGCGGCGGCCTCTGCCGCCGGCGTCGGCTCCGGCTCAGCGGCCGGCGCCGGGGGAGCGGGCGCCGCAGCTGCGGGCGCCTCGGGTGCGGATGCCTCGGGCGCGGGGGCCTCGGGCGCCGCCGGCGCGGCGGCCTCCTCGGCTGCGGCAGCGGCTGCCGCGGTGGCGGCACGGGCGGCGGCGGCCGCCTCGGCCTCCTTGCGCTCGCGCTCCTCGGTCTCCTTGCGCTGACGTTCCTCGGCCTCGAGGCGGGCCTTCTCCTCCGCCTCGGCGCGGGCCTTCTCCTCCTCGGCGAGGAAGCCGACGCGCGCCTGGGCGACCGTGTCGGCGATGCCGTCGGCGATCACCTTGCAGGCGCGCATGGCGTCGTCGTTCCCGGGGATGACGAAGTCGATGCCGTCCGGGTCGCAGTTCGTGTCGACCAGTCCGATCACCGGGATGCGAAGCCGCTGGGCCTCGCGCACCGCGATCTCCTCGGTCTTGAGGTCGATGACGAAGACGGCGTCGGGCGCGCGCTGCATGTGCTTCACGCCGCCGAGGTTCGCCTGGAGCTTGACGAGGTCCGCGCGGGCGGTCAGGCGCTCGCGCGTCGGCAGCAGCTCGAGCTGGCCCTCGGCCTCGTAGCGCTCGAGGTCGTGCAGCCGGCGGATCCGCTGGCTGATCGTCTGGAAGTTGGTGAGCAGGCCACCCAGCCAGCGGTGGTTGACGTACGGCATGCCGGCACGCTCCGCGGCGTCCTTGACGGCGTCGCGGGCCTGCTTCTTGGTGCCGACGAACAGCACGATGCCGCCGCGGGCGGCGACCTGCGAGGTGAACTCCTGCGCCTGGCGCAGGAGCGCCTCGGTGCGGAGCAGGTCGATGATGTAGATCCCGTCGCGCTCGCCGTAGATGTAGCGGCGCATCTTCGGGTTCCAGCGGCGTGTCTGATGGCCGAAATGGACGCCGGCCTCCAGCAGCTCGCGGATCCCGACCTGACTTGGGGTCGTGGCCACGGTGCTTCTCCCTTGTTCGATTGGTGGTGCAGCCCGCGGGAGGCGATCGGCGGAACCCTCGGCGTCATCGGGACGCGTCGGGCAGGGCCGCGATGCCGGAGCACCCACGGGGTAGAAGTGACGACAGTTGAACGCTGAAGGGTAGCGGCCGTCAGCTGCCCGGCGCGGCAGCCGCGGCGAGCGCGTCGGCCAGATCCGGCGGGAGCGGCGAGGTGACGTCCACGGGGGTCCCCGTGACGGGGTGCTGGAACGCGAGCCGCGCCGCGTGCAGGAACTGGCGGCCGAGGCCCAGGCGACCCGCCGTCCCGTAGACCGGATCCCCCACGATCGGATGCCCGATCGCCTTCATGTGCGCACGGATCTGGTGCGTGCGGCCCGTCTCCAGGCGCACCCGCAGCAGCGTCGTGTGAGGCAGCGCCTGCTCGATCTCGAAGTGGGTCACCGCGTCACGCGGCACATCCGTCTCCGTGGAGATCTCCGTGCGGTGGCGGCGGTCCCGGCCGAGCGGCGCGTCGATCGTGCCGCTGCGTGCGGGCGGGCGCCCCTCGACGAGCGCGAGGTACTCCCGCGTGATCGCGCGGCGCTGGAGTGCGGCCTTCAGCGACCGGTGCGTCGCCTCGTCCCGGGCCACCACGAGCAACCCCGAGGTGTCACGGTCCAGCCGGTGCACGATGCCGGGTCGCTCCGGGTCCTCCCCGCCGCTCGCGCGCCCGGCGAGCGCCTGCACGAGCGTCCCGGTCGCGTGTCCGCGGGCGGGATGCACGACCACGCCGGCAGGCTTGTCCACCACCAGCAGGTGCTCGTCCTCGTACGCCACGCGGAACGGCGCAGGCGCATCGTCCGGCCGCGGGCCGGGGCGGTTGTCGGTCTCGTCGGCGGCGACGACCTCGCCCGCACGGACGCGGTGACGCTTGGGCACGACGCGGCCGTCGACCGTCACCTGCCCGGCGTCGATCAGGCGCTGAGCACGGCTGCGCGACCCGAGCGGCTCGGCGAGCAGCGCGTCGAGCCGCTCGCCGTCGGCCTCAGGCGGGACCAGGAGCTCCATCGCCACGCTCCGCCGCCGAGGCGGCCTCCGAGGCCCGCTCGCGCCGGCGCGCATCCCGCTCGACCACGACGAGCAGGACGACCACACCGACCGTGATCGCGGCGTCGGCGAGGTTGAACGCCGGCCAGCGGGGCAGCTTGATGTAGTCCGTCACCGCCCCGCGCGCCGCGCGGTCGATCACGTTCCCGATCGCCCCGCCGATCAGCATGCCGGTCGGCAGCCAGATCCCGCGGACGTCGAGATGCGTCGCGAAGTAGACGAGCAGCGCGACGAGCGCGCCGCCGACGACGAGCGCGACCAGCCACGGAGTGCCGGACAGGCGCCCGAACGCGACACCGTCGTTCTCGACGTGCACGAGGCGCAGCGCCGCGCCGACGAGGTCGCGGTGTTCCCCCTCGGTGAGGTCGCCGCGGACGAGCGCCTTGACGAGTTGATCGAGGGCGACGACGGCGAGCGCCGTCATCGCCGTGTACGCCAGGACGCGCCCGCGCGACATCGTCTAGCCGCGGATCAGGCTGACGACGATGCCGCCGACCACATACAGCGCGATGATCCCGACCATCGGGCTCAGGTCCAGCGGGCCGAGTGGCGGGATGAACCGCCGGAAGAACCGCAGATAGGGCTCGCACACCTGGCGCAGGAAATCGAGCACGGCGCTGAGGACGCGGTTGTACGGGGCACGGCCGCCGAACGAGAAGAACAGCGTCGACAGGATGTAGACCAGGATGAGGACCACGTAGACGCTGATCAGCGTCGAGACGTAGTCGGCGACCTGCGACCGGGCGGTTGCGAGAACCAGGACGCCGACGCTCATGCGCCGGCCTCGAGCACGGCGTCCATCGCGTCGTCGAAGGCGGCGCGGAGACCGCCCGCCTCGAGCGCGGCGAGGCCACGCGCGGTCACACCGCCGGGCGAGGTCACGGCCCGGCGGACGCCGAGGGTGTCCATGTCGCGAGCCTGGAGCAGCGCCGCGCCGCCGGCCATCGCTGCACCGACGAGGCGCGCGGCGACCGGTGCCGGGATCCCGGCGCGGACGGCGGCGTCGATCTGGGCCTCGGCGACAAGCGCTGCGTAGGCGGGGCCGACTCCCGAGACTGCGGTGAGCGGGCCGAGCTGCGCCTCGGGCAGCACGATGACCTCGCCGGCCGGGCTGAAGAGTTCCTGGACCGCCGCGAACGCCTGCGGATCGCCCGCGTCGTCATCGACGAGGCCGATGACGCCGCTGCGAATCTCCACGGCGGTGTTGGGCATGATCCTGTAGGCACGAGCGCCGGGGTAGGCGGCGCGGACGGCGGCGAGCGGCACGCCCCCCAGCAGCGACACGATGATGGTGTCGGCGGCGTCGATGTCCGCGGCGACCTGCTCGAGCTGCTTGGGCTTGTGGCAGAGCACCACGAGATCACTCGATGCGACGACCTCGCCATTGCTCGCGGCAGCCTGCCCGCCGAGCTCCGCGGCGAGCGCCTGCGCCCGCGCGGCGTCGACGTCCGAGCACACGACCGGCTCGCCCAAACCCCGCGCAAGCGCCGAGGCCATGTTGCCGGCGCCGATGAACCCGATCCTCATGACTGGGTCACGCTACAAGGACCGAAGCCGCGGACGCCGGGTCAGCTCTGATTGAAAAATCCCTTTTCGATCAGCTGGGCGCGTTCCTCCGCCGAGATCTCGACGTCGCGCGGCGTGAGCATGAACACCTTGTCGGCGATCCGCTGCATCCCGCCGTCGAGCGCGTAGGTGAGACCGCTGCCGAAGTCGATCAGGCGCTTGCTGAGCTCGGTGTCGGTGCCCTGGAGGTTCAGCACGACGGGGATGCCGTCCTTGAACTTGTCGGCGACCTGCTGCGCATCGTTGAAGCTCTTGGGGATGACGAGGTGCACCTTGCCGGTGCCTCCCCGGCC
The DNA here is from genome assembly GCA_963805615.1 of uncultured Actinomycetes bacterium. Lineage (GTDB taxonomy): Bacteria > Actinomycetota > Thermoleophilia > Solirubrobacterales > Solirubrobacteraceae > F1-60-MAGs163. Next base: position 47,325 of record CAWDUW010000003.1, read on the forward strand.
GCCGTTCCCCGACCGCGGTGCGACGGGGCGCAGCGACGTGGTGGGGCGTCCACCGGCCGGCTCGTCCTCGGCGAAGATGTCGTCGAACTCGTCGCGCCGGCGGCGCGCTGCGAGACGCCGGACGTTCGGGCGCTCGCGGTAGCGGTCCTCCAGCTCCGCCTCGGGCTCGTAGGGCTCGTCACCCTCGTAGGGGTCGTGGTCCTCGGCCAGGCCGAAGTAGACGAGCGCGCGGTGCCAGGAGTCCCGGAAGGCCATATCCAATGGAATTTACTCGTTTGCTGCGGTTCTCCTGCAAGTCGTCCGGCGCGAGGGTGCAGGTCAGCGGTAGAGGCGTGTGCCGATACGGACGATCGTGGCGCCCTCCTCGACCGCCACGACGAAGTCCTGGGTGGTCCCCATCGAGAGCTCGTGCAGCCCACGCTCGTGTGCGAGTGCCCGCAGCTGGGCGAACCAGGGGCGGCTCTCCTGCGGATCCTGCGCGAACGGCGGCATCGTCATCAGTCCGACCACGCGGCACGGGCATCGCTGCAGGAACGCGTCGAGATCTTCAGGCCGCACGCCGCTCTTCGCCTCCTCACCTGCGACGTTGACCTCGACCAGCACCTCGGTCTCCGGGGTCGCGTGGCGCTCGAGCTGCGCGAGGACCGAGTCGCTCGCGACGGAGTGGATCAGGCGTACGTGCGGCAGCACCTGCCGGACCTTGCGGCTCTGCAGATGCCCGATGAAGTCGAACGTCAGGCGCTCGCCCCACCGCTCCTGCTTGGCGACGAGATCCTGAGCACGGTTCTCGCCGGCGAGGGCGATGCCCGCGTCAGCGAGGACGCCGACCTCGTCCAGCGGGACGTACTTCACGGCGGCCAGGACCTCGACGCCGGCCGGATCGCGGTCCGCGCGCGCACAGCCCTCCGCGATCTCGGCGCGAACCGCTTCGAGATTCGCGCGGACCCGCTCGGCGTCGAGGCCGTGGATCAGCTCCGCCATGTGGCGACCCCCTGCCGTCCGGCGGCCTCGCCCTCGCGGCGGAAGGACCAGAAGAGGTCGGGCTCGCAGATCGTGCACAGCCCGCTGTCGTGGATCCCGGTCACGTCCATCTGCTCCAGGATCGCCCGCGCGACGGCGGCAAGGTCGGCGTGCGAGCCGCGCCGCGCGCCGGGCCCCAGTCCGGCGAACGCCGCATGGACCTCCTCCCCGGCCTCGTAGCAGCAGACGCGCGCCCCAGGCCCGATCACGGCGGCGATCTGCGTCGCGCCGAGCTGCCGCAGCTCGGTGACGGCGGCCTGCACGACCCCGAGTGCGAGGCCGCGCCAGCCGGCGTGGACGGCGCCGACGGCCTCCGGGGCGATCAGGGCGATGGGGAGGCAGTCCGCGGTGCGCACGACGCACGCGACATCGGTCAGCGTCGTGACCTGCGCGTCGTAGTCGGACGGCGGCATGTGGAGGTCTGACTCGGAGGCGATCACGCGGACCCGCGCCTCGTGCACCTGGTGGCTCTGGGCGATCCGTCCGGGCGGGAGCCCGGCCTCGACGGCGAGCGGGTCCCCCACCCCCGGATCCGTCCACCGCTTCAGGTCGATCGGCGCGGCGCGAGCGCCGGTCAGGCGCGTCGTGAAGAGCGCCCGCCCACCTGGAGCGGCGGCCGCGATCTGCCCGTCCTGCCAGCCGAACGGCTCCGGCAGCGGCGGGAGCACCGGGCTCACTGGCCGATGTGCGTCGGCAGCGCGGCGATCGGGTCGCGCTGGGCGTACTCGAAGCACGCTCGCCGCGGGGCGACCAGCGTCTCCCGCAGATGCCAGCCACCGAGCCCGCGGCGCGTGCGGTCCCAGACGTGGCAGCGCAGATCGGCGACCTCGCTGTTCCAGCAGCGCAGCTTGTCCCCGTCGGGGTCGTCGTAGACGACCCCGACGAGGGCCTCGCGGACGGCATCGACCTCGAGCTCGACCCGGCGGGTGCGCTGGTGGGCCGTGACGCGATAGCTCGTGAGCCTGCTGCTGGCCTTGGAACGCAGGACCTGCGCCGGGCTCGTGGCGCTGAACGGCTCACCGAGCAGGCGTCCGACGACCGACGTCGTGGGACCGACCTCACGACCCAGGCGCGGCGCCGTGACCGAGATGCTGTCGAGCCAGTCCCCCGGGGCCGGCGTCCCGGCGAGCGTCTCGAGATCGGCGGCGTGGGCCCAGCCCCAGCTGTTCGCGTGCCGCGCGCCCCACAGGTGCGCCTGTGCGCCGTGGGCGCCGGACAGCTCGACGGTGCGGCCGCCGAACGTCACGGTGCCCTCCACGGCGATCCGCGGTTCCGGGATGACGTACATCGTCTTCGCGAGCTTCGCCCGCTCCACGAGCGGGTGCACCGGCAGCCCGGGCTCGTCGCCGGGGGTCCAGCGCAGCTCCCAGGTGACGTCGCCGAACGCGCCCGCGGTGCCGCGGCTCGACAGCTCCGCATCGCCGATGACGAGCCGGAATGGATCGGCCTCCCCGCGGAGCTGGTCTGCCGGGAACACGGCGCGGGCGCCGAAGCGCGTCCCGTCGCGGTGCATCGCGGCAAACCACAGCGAGCAGTCGGCCGGCCCGTCCAGCGGGGCGTGCATCGCGAAGCGGATCCAGATGCCCAGGCCCGATCCGCGGTCCGTGAGCGTGAGGAACCAGACCTCGTAGTGGCCGGGGCCGCCGTCCCAGCGCAGGTCGTTCAGCGGGCGCATCGGCTGGGAATCTAGTCCTCGGCCGGGTCGGCGAGCGCGACGGCCAGCTCTGCGTCGCGGCCCACCGCCCGCTCGTCGAGGCGGGCATCGAGCGCCCGCGCGAGCCGGCGCCCGACCTCCGGGCCCTGCGGGACGCCCGCCGCGAGCAGATCGTCACCCGTGATCGCCGGGCGCACGTGGCGCAGTTCGGAGAGCCACCGGCGCGCGTTGTCGCCGCCCGCGAGCGCGACGGCCTCCACGGGCGCGCCGCGCGCCGCGCGCCCGATCTCGCTCGGGGTCTCCGCCGCGCGCAGCGGCGCTCCCGTGACCCAGCGCGACGCGGCCGCCACGACGTCACGGTCGGGCCCGGGAAACTGCAGGTGGTCGAGCCAGCGGGCGAGCAGACCTGCGTCCATCCCCGCACAGCATGCGGCGAGCACGGTGAGATCGCGCCGCCCGTCATCCGGCAGCAGGTCGAGCGCCGCGCCGAGCGCTGGCGGCCGCGCCTGGAACCCTTCCGGGAGGACATTCGGGTTCAGCGCCAGCAGCTCCTCGAACACGGCCGACGGGTCGGGCTCGGCGAGCGCGACCCGCAGCTCGTACCCGAGCCGCTCGCCGCTGACCTCGCCCGGCCCGGCCGCCGCGGCGAGCCGCGCCGTCTCCGGCTCGACGCTGAAGCCGAGCCGCGCCGCGTAGCGGGCAAGCCGCCAGACGCGCGTCGGATCGTCGATGAACGATCGCTCGTGCAGCACGCGCAGGACACGGTCGCGCAGGTCGTCGAGCGCACCGGGCCACGCCTTCACCGCACCGTCCGCCAGGCGCACGGCGATCGCGTTCACGGTCACGTCGCGGCGGGCCAGGTCGTCCGTCAGCGACGCCCAGGTGACCTCCGGGAGCGCGCCGGGCGCCGGGTAGACCTCGGTGCGGGTGCGTGCCAGGTCGAACCGGCAGCCGTCGTCCTCGATGGTGGCCGTGCCGAAGCGCTCGTGGATCGTGACGGCTCCACCGAGCGCCGCCGCGAGGCCGGCGACGTCGGCCTCGACCGCAACATCCAGCTCCCGCGGAGCGTTCCCCAGGACCATGTCCCGCACCGCGCCGCCGACCAGCCAGACCCCTGAACTTCCCGCTGCGGACGTCAGCAGCCGCCGCCCACACGGCGTCCCCTCCAGCACCTCGACCACCCGGCTTGCTTCCATAAGGGCACGCATGATCCCGCGATCACGCAACGCCCGCATAGCGGCCGCCTCTCTGCTCGTCCTGATCCTCGCCGCCGCGGGCGTGCTGGCGTACGCGCTCGCGAACGACCGCCCGGGCGACGTCTCGCATCCCGACGTCGTCGTTCACGGCGCCCGTCGCGCCCCCGGCGCCGCCGCCGGTCGAGCACGCCAAGAGCTTCGAATGGCCGATCTACGGCTACACACCGCGCACGGACCCGCTTCTTCCCGCTGAGCACGCCTGCGCGCCCGCCGTTCCCCCAGCGCTGGGCCGTTCGCGACAACGACCTGCTCGAGTTCGGGCCGGTCGCCGGCGGCAGCTCGCTGTACCTGCTGAAGAACAACGGCGCGCTCTACGCGATCAAGCGGCGCACCGGCGTCGTGTACTGGAAGAAGAAGCTGGGGCACCTCGCGGCGTCCTCGCCCGGCATACCGCAGCGGGGTGCTCTTCTGCACGATCCTCGAGGGCGACAAGGGCTCGAGCAAGGGCCGGATCGTCGCGTTCAACGTCGAGTACCCGCGGGTGCGCTGGTCGCGGACGCTGACCAGCCGCACGGAGACCTCGCCGATCGTCGTCGAACGGCACGGTCTACATCGGCAGCGAGAACGGGACGGTCTACGCCTTGTCCGCGGACGACGGCAAGCTTCGCTGGACCTACAAGGCGCAGCGGAGCCGTCAAGGGCGGGCTCGCCTACGACGGCGGCAAGCTCTACTTCGGCGACTACAGCGGCCGGGTGCAGGCCATCGACGCGAACACCGGGCGCAAGGTCTGGCGCGTCAGCGGGGGCGGCGGCGCGTTCGGCCTCGGCGGCGGCCAGTTCTATGCGACGCCGTCGGTCGCGTTCGGCCGCGTCTATCTCGGGCAACACGAACGGCAGCATGTACTCGTTCGCCACGACGAACGGGCAGCTCGCCTGGCGCCGCGCGACCGGGAACTACATCTACTCCTCGGCGGCCGTGGCGAGCGTTCCCGGCGTCGGGCCGACCGTCTACGTCGGGTCCTACGACGGGACGCTGTACGCGCTCAACGCCCGCAGCGGCGACGTCCGCTGGCGCCACCGCGCCGAGGGCCGGATCTCCGGCGGGATCCAGATGATCGGCGACCTCGTGTTCTACTCGACGCTCAACGGGCACACGACCGCGGTCGGCGCCGCCACCGGGCGCGAGGTCTGGAGCGTGCCGAAGGGGAAGTTCAACCCGGTGATCAGCGACGGGCGCTACCTCTTCCTGAACGGCCAGACGAGCCTCTTCGCCTACGACCTGCGGCCCGGAACCGGCCCGGTCAAGACGTACCCCGGCGACCGTCCGAAGATCCTGCCGCCGAAGCGCGACCGCGAGCGGATCGCCCGCGCGCGTGCCGCGGCCGCGGGCTCGTCCGGCGGCTGAGCGGCCTCTCAGGCAGGCGGTGGACGGACCGCGATGCCCGCCGCGGCCAGGTGCGCCTTCGCCTCGCCGACGGTGTGCCGTCCGTAGTGGAAGATCGACGCGCAGAGCACGGCGTCGGCGCCCGCCTGCAGCGCCTCGACGAGATGGTCGAGCGTGCCGGCCCCGCCCGAAGCGATCACCGGGACGGCCACCGCGGCCGCGCGACGGCGCTGGTCAGCGGCAGGTCGTAGCCGTCGCTCGTCCCGTCGCGGTCCATGCTCGTGAGCAGGATCTCCCCGGCGCCGCGCTCGACGGCTTCCCGGCACCAGGCCACAGCGTCGCGCCCCGTCGGCGTGCGCCCGCCCGCGACGAACGCCTCCCAGCCCGCCTCAGGATCGCCGGCGTCACGCGCCTTCGCGTCGACGGCGAGGACCACGCACTGGGCGCCGAAGCGCGCGCTCAGCTCGTCGATGCAGCTCCGGCCGCGCGAGCGCCGCCGAGTTCACGCTGACCTTGTCGGCGCCGGCGTCCAGCACGGCCTGCGCGTCCTCGACCGAACGGATCCCGCCGCCGATCGTGAACGGGATGAAGACGTCGTCAGCGGTGCGCCGCGCAAGCGCCGCGACGGTGTCCCGCCGCTCATGCGTCGCGGTGATGTCGAGGAAGACCAGCTCGTCGGCGCCCGCCGCGTCGTAGCGCGAGGCGAGCTCCACGGGGTCGCCCGCGTCGCGGATGTCGACGAAGTTCATGCCCTTGACGACGCGTCCGGCGTCGACGTCGAGGCACGGGATGACGCGCTTCATGTGCACGGCGTCGAGGGTAGATGGTCGCTCCACGAGTCTGGCGTCAGCGGCCCTTGAGGGCGTTCTGGCCCTCGGCGACCGTGAACCGGCCCTCGTAGAGGGCCTTCCCGACGATCACGCCGCCGAGGTTGACCTGCCGCAGCGCGGCGCAGCTCGCGCAGGTCGTCGAGCGTGCCGACGCCGCCGGAGTAGATGAAGCGCCCGCGGACAACGTTCGCGATCCGCTGCACCTCATCGGTGTCGATGCCCTGCAGCATGCCGTCCCGATCGACGTTCGAGTAGACGAACGAGCGCACGCCGCGGTGCTGCAGCGACTCGATGACGTCCTCGGCCGGCAGTCCGGTGCTCTCCTGCCACCCGGACACCGAGACCCGCCCCCCGCGCGCGTCGATGCTGACGATCACGCGCTCGCGGAAGGCGCCGAGGCAGTCGTCGAGGAGGTCGACGTCGCGGAGCGCCGCCGTGCCGAGGATGACCCGCTCGACGCCGGCGTCGAGCGCGGCGCGGACCGACGCCAGTGAGCGCAGGCCGCCGCCGAGCTGCACCGGGACGGCCAGCTCGCGCGTCATCGCGGCGACATGCTCGAGGTTCGCGGGCTCACCGCTCTTCGCGCCGTCGAGGTCCACCACGTGGAGGAAGCGCGCACCGGCCTCCACCCACGCGCGGGCGGCCTCGAGCGGCGAGTCGCGGTAGACGGTGCTGTCCTCGAAGTCGCCCTGCACCAGGCGGACGGCCTGCCCCTCGAGGATGTCGACGGCGGGGTAGAGGATCATGCGGGGGTCCGTGCCGCGAGCGCGGCGAAGTTGGCGAGCATGCGCAGCCCGTGCACCGAGGACTTCTCCGGGTGGAACTGCGCGCCGAAGATCGAGCCGCGCGCGACCACGCTCGTGAACGGGCGTTCCGTATTCGCTGACGCCCAGCACGTCCGCATCGTTCTCAGGGTGCGGGACATACGAGTGCACGTGGTAGAAGATCGCCGGGTCCGGCAGCCCTTCGAGCAGCGGCGAGAGCCCGGTCCAGCGCACGTCGCTCCAGCCGATGTGCGGAAGCTTCAGCCCCGGCGCCTCGAGCCGCCGGACCGTCCCCGGCAATGAGGCCGAGCCCGGCGGCGCCGTCGTGCTCGGTGGAGGCGTCGAAGAGCAGCTGCATGCCCAGGCATGCGCCGAAGATCGGCACGCCCGCCGCGGCGCGCTCGTGCAACAGGTCGTCGAAGCCGCCGTCACGCAGCAGCTTCATGCCGGCGGGAAACGCCCCGACGCCCGGCAGCACGAGCCCGTCCGTCGCGCGCAGGGCGTCGTGGTCGGCGCTCAGCACCGCGCGTGCGCCCACGCGCTCGACGGCCTTCTCGACCGACCGGCGGTTCCCCGCGCCGTAGTCCACGATCCCGATGGCCGGCCGCGTGCCCTCCATCAGTCGGTGAGCGTGCCCTTCGTCGAGGGCACGCCGTCCTCGTCCGGATCGATCGCGACGGCCTGGCGCAGCGCGCGCGCGAACGCCTTGAACGCCGCCTCGATCATGTGGTGGGCATTGGTTCCGCGCTGGACCTCGAGATGCAGCGTGAGCTTCGCGGTGCTCGCGACGGCGCGGAAGAACTCGTCGACGAGCTCGTGCTCCATTCCCCCGGTCCCGCCGCGCGGCAGGTCCGCCTCGAACACGAGCAGGGGCCGGCCGGAGATGTCGATCGCGCAGAGCGCGCGCGCCTCGTCCATCGGGATCACGGCATGGCCGTAGCGGGTGATGCCGGAGCGGTCGCCGAGCGCCTCGTCGAGCGCTCGGCCGAGCGCGAGCCCGGTGTCCTCGACGGTGTGGTGCGACCCGGTCTGCAGGTCGCCCGCAACCTCCAGGTCGAGGTCGAGCCGGCCGTGGCGCGCAAGCAGGTCGAGCATGTGATCGAGGAATCCCACGCCCGTGCTGCGCTCCCCCGCCCCGGAGCCCTCGAGGTCCAGTGACAGGCGGATCCGCGTCTCTGCGGTCTCGCGGGCGATCTCAGCGGTGCGGCTCATGTGGCCCCATTCTTCCGAACCTCCATCGAGGTTGCGTGCAGGTCGAATCCTTCGGCACGTGCCAGTGCTGCGCCCGGCCCGGCGAGAGCGGTCGCGGCATCCCCGATGTGCACCTCGCTCATGCGCCGCCGAAAGTGCCCCGCGCCCAGGCCCGAGGCGAACCGCGCGGCCCCGCCGGTCGGCAGCGTGTGGTTCGAGCCGGCCACGTAGTCGCCGAACGCGGTGGCGCCGGCGGCGCCGACGAAGACGCAGCCCGCCGAGCGCACCTGCGGCGCCAGCGCCTCGGCGGCGGCGCCCGTCAGCTCGAGGTGCTCGGGCGCGATCGCCTCGGCCAGCGCAAGTGCCGTGGCGGTGTCGGGAACGCCGACGAGCGCGATCGCCGCACCGCTGTCCGGGGTGTCCGCGAGGTGCTCGGCGATGTCGTCGAGCAACGCCGCGTCCTCACTGATCGCAACCGCGAGCGATCCCGAGCCGTGCTCCGCCTGGGCGAGCAGGTCGATCGATGCAAGTGCCGCATCCGCGCCTTCGGATGCGATGACGAGGACATCGCTCGGCCCCGCGAAGCCGTCGATGCCGACCGCCCCCGAGACCTGCCGCTTGGCCTCCTGCACCCAGAGGTTCCCGGGACCGGCGATCACGTCGACACGGGCGATGGCCGGTGTACCGAAGGCCAGTGCGGCGATGGCGTGGGCTCCGCCGACGCGGTAGACCTCGCGTGCGCCGCACAGCGCGCAGGCCGCGAGGATCACCTGGTGCCCTCCGGGCGCGCAGACGACGACCTCGTCGACACCTGCGGCCTGGGCGGTGACGACCCCCATCACGACGCTGCTCGGATAGGGGGCGCGGCCGCCGGGGACGTAGATCGCCGCGCGACGGACGGGCACCTCGCGCAGGCGTACGACCTGGCCCTGCGGCAGCGGGACGTCCGTGTCGTCGCGCACGCCGGCGCGCGCCACCGCTCCGACGTTCGAGATCGCCAGCTCGAGCGCGGCGCGGACGTCCGGATCGAGTGCCTCGAGTGCACCGGCCAGCTCCTCCGCGGTCGCGCGGAGCGGGCCGCTCACGCCGTCGAGCCGCTCGGCGAAGCCGGCAAGCGCCTCGTCGCCGCCGTCGCGCACGGCGCGGACGATCGCCGCGACCTCGGCGCTCACCGACGCGGCCGCCGGCACCAGCGCGCGGATCCGGGCCGCGAGCGCGTCCGCGGCAGCAGGGTCGTCCAGCCGCAGGCGGGCGCTAGCCGCCACGCAGAGCCTCGACGATGTCGTCCACGGCTGCCGCCTTGAGGCGGTGGGCGACGCGGTTCGAGATCAGCCGGGCGGTCGACGTGGCGATCTCCTCGCGGATCTCGAGGCCGTTCTCGCGCAGCGTCGTCCCGGTCGCCGTCAGGTCGACGATCGCCTCGGCGAGGCCTGTCAGCGGCGCAAGCTCGACGGAGCCCTTGACCTCGACGATCTCCGCCTGACGCCCCGTCTCCTCGAAGTACTCGGCGGCGATCCGCGGGTACTTCGTGGCGACACGCATGACGCCCAGGCGGCGCAGCGCCTCGGCCGCCTTGTCGGGCCCGGCGGGTGAGGCGACGATCATGCGGCACGGCCCGAAGCCGAGGTCGAGCAGCTCGAAGACCTCGCGCTCGCGCTGCTCCATCAGGACGTCCTTGCCGGTGATGCCGATGTCGGCGGCGCCGGCCTCGACGTAGGTGGCGACGTCCGACGGGCGCATCGTCACGATCCCGACGTCCTCGAAGAGCAGCTTGCGGTCGTTGTCGCGAACCTCGTCGGTGTCGATGCCGATCCGCTCGAGCGCGTCGAGGGTCTCGGTCAGCAGCGCGCCGCGTGGAACGGCGATGGTCAGCCCGAAGCGGTTCACCTGCTCGTCTCCCCGCGCTCTTCGCCGGCGAGCGCGGCGTGCAGCCGGTCCACGCCGAGCCCGAACCCGACCGCCGGGAGCGAGCGACCGAAGCGCCCGATCAGCTCGTCGTAGCGCCCGCCGCCGCCGAGCGGCTCGCCGAACTCGGGGTCGTAGACCTCGAACATCGTGCCGGTGTAGTACCGCAGCCGCGGGAAGCGCCCGAGATCGATGATGACCCGCGCCGCCACGTCGGGGTCGAGCAGATCGATGACGGTGCGCAGCCCGTCGAGCGCGTCGCGCACCGGGCCGGGCGGCTCGTCGAGCACGCCGGCGTTGCCGCGCAGCCGTGGAACCCGGGAGAGCGTCGCCGCAGCCTCGGCGCTCAGGCCGAGCGACGCCACGACGCGGTCGAGCGCGACCAGGTCGCGCATCGAGAGCTCGTGCAGCAGCTCCTCGCGCGCGGCGGCCGGAACACCGAAGGCGTCGACCAGTGTCGGGTAGAGGGTCGCGTCGCCGACCCCGACGCTGAACTCGCGCAGCCCGGTCGCCTCGAGCGCGCGGCACAGGACGGTCAGGACCTCCGCGGTCCCCGCCGGGCCGGGCGCTCCCACGAGCTCGACGCCCGACTGCAGGAACTCGCGCATCTGACCGCGATGCGGGCGCACGGCACGGTAGGCGTGGGCGGCGTAACAGAAGCGCAGCGGCGGCTCGGCGTCCGCGTAGCGGGTCGCGACGACGCGCGCGATCGGCACCGTCATGTCGGCGCGCAGCGCCAGCAGCGCGCCGTGGTCGTCGACGACGCGATAGGACGGCTTCAGCCCGAGGTCGGCGGCCCGCAGCGTCTCCTCGAACTCGACCGCCGGCGTGGAGATCTCGCCGTAGCCGAAGCCGTCGAAGGTCTCGAGCAACGCGCTCGTGATGCGGCGCAGCGCACGCATCTCCTCGGGAAGCACGTCACGGGTGCCGCTGGGAATGCGCAGGGTCACGCGTGAACGGGCTCGGGGTCGGTCGCTGCCCGCTCGATCCGCCCGCCGAGCGCACGCAGCCGCTCGTCGATCCGCTCGTATCCGCGGTCGATCTGCCCGATGTTGCCGATCTCGCTGCGGCCGTCGGCGCAGAGCGCGGCGATCAGCATCGCCATGCCCGCGCGGATGTCGGGGGACTCGACGCGCTCGCCACGCAGCCGTGAGGGCCCGCTGACGATCGCGCGGTGCGGGTCGCACATCGTGATGTCGGCGCCCATCAGCACGAGCTTGTCGGTGAAGATCATCCGGTTCTCGAACATCCACTCGTGGATGAGCACAGAGCCCTCGACCTGCGTCGCGAGGGCGACCGCGATCGACGTGAGGTCGGCCGGGAAGGCCGGCCAGGGCCCGTCCTGGACCTTCGCCTTGTACTCGCCGACGTCGCGGGCGGCGACGAGCTTCTGCCCGCCGCGGACGATCACGTCGGCGCCGTCGATCTCGCTCTGCAGCCCGAGCTTCGCGAAGACCAGGCGGATCATGCGCAGGTCATCGGGATCGGTGTCGCGGATCCGCAGCTCCCCACCGGTCACGCCGGCGAGCGCCATGAACGAACCGATCTCGATGTGGTCCGGGCCGATGTCGTGGCGACAGCCGCCGAGTTCCTGCCGGCCGGTGATCGTCAGCACGTTCGAGCCGATCCCGCGGATGTCGGCGCCCATCTTCACGAGCATGCGCGCGAGGTCCTGAACATGCGGCTCGCAGGCCGCGTTGCCGATCACCGTCTCGCCGGGGGTCAGCGCGGCGGCCATGAGGACGTTCTCCGTCGCCATGACGGACGGCTCGTCCATGAAGACCTCGGCGGCGCGCAGTCCGCCGACGGGGGCATCGATGACGATGTCGCGCTCGTGCCGGAAGCTCGCGCCGAGCGCGGCGAAGCCGTCGAGGTGCGGGTCAAGACGCCGGCGACCGATCACGTCGCCCCCGGGCGGCGGCATGGCCGCGCGACCGAAGCGCGCGAGGAGCGGGCCGGCCAGGAGGAACGAGGCGCGGATCGCCTCGGCGCGGCTGCGGTCGATCTCCGCGTGCGGGTCGACGTCGGCGGCGCACAGGCTGATCTCGTGATCGCCCAGCCACTCCATCGTGACCCCGAGTCCCTCCAGCACGGCGAGCATCGCCTCGACGTCGCGGATCCGCGGGACATTGCGGATCACGACCTCCTCGCTCGAAAGCACTGAGGCGGCAAGGATCGGGAGCGCGCCGTTCTTGTTCCCGGCAGGCACGATCGTGCCGCTCAGGGGCGTGCCGCCCTCGATGACGAACTTCTCCATAACAGGGGGCGCCGAGTCGGTCCGGGGCAGGCGCTCGGCTAGGGTAACAGCCATGTCTTCGGGGCTTTCGCGGGACGAAGCCTGGTCCCTGCTGTGCGACTGGGTGGAGTCCGAACCACTGCGCCGCCATTGCCAGGCGGTCGAAGCGTCGATGCGGGCATACGCCCGCCGGAACGGGGCCGACGAGGAGGTCTGGGGCGTCGTCGGGCTGCTGCACGACATGGACTACGAGCGCCATCCGGACATGGACGCCGCCGATGGCCATCCGCGCACGGCGATGCGGGTCCTCACCGAGCGGGGCGTCGACCCCGCGATGGTGCGCGCGATCGCCTCGCACGCGGACTTCATGGGCGTCTCGCGAGACTCGGACATGGAGAAGACCCTGTACGCGGTCGACGAGCTCTCGGGGTTCGTCCTGGCCTGCGCGTACGTGCGGCCCACGGGCATCCACGGTCTCACGCCGAAGTCGGTGAAGAAGAAGCTGAAGCAGCCGAGCTTCGCCGCGGCGGTCAACCGTGACGACGTCACGCAGGGCGCCGAGCAGCTCGGCGTCGACTTCGACGAGCACGTCACCCTCGTGATCTCCGCGCTCGAGGAGCGCGCGACCGATCTGGGCCTGGACGGCACCGCGGACGCCGCGGACGCCGGCTGATCCGGTAGCCGCTTGTCGGCTCGGCTGCGTTACGCCGCCGTCCTGCACTCGCCGTTCGTCGTGCGGCTGCTCACGACGGCGCTGATCTCCCGCGCCCCCGTCGGGGTCAACGGCCTCGCGATCGTCCTCTTCATGCGTGCCGAGACCGGCTCGTACGCGACCGCCGGCGCCGTGGCGGGCTTCTACGCCGTCGGCGCCGCGGCCGTCGCGCCGTTCCTGGGCCGGCTCGTCGACCGGACCGGCGCTCCGCGCGTGCTGCTCCCGCTCGCCATCGCCCACGGCGTCTTCCTGGGCATGCTCGTCGCACTCGGGGTCTCGGGGACGGCGAACGGGTGGCTCTTCCTTGTCGCGTTCGCCGCCGGCTCGGCGATCCCGCCGGTGGGATCGGTGCTCCGGGCGCTTTGGCCGTCACTGATGGCCCATGAACCGGACCTGATCACCACCGCGTACGCGCTCGACTCGGTCATCGTCGAGGTGGCGTTCGTGATCGGCCCGCTGGCGGTCGGCCTCGTCGCCGCCGTGGCCTCGCCGCAGCTCGCGCTGCTCGCAGCGATCGGCCTCGTGATCGCCGGCACCGCGGCGTTCGCCGCGAACGCTCCGGTGCGCTCGTACGATCCGGGCGGCGACCATGCCCACGACACCGGCGGCCGCCTCGGCGCACTGCGCAGCCCGGGTGTGCGCACCCTGGTCGCCACGACGCTGCCGATCGGCTTCTGCGTCGGCGCGGCCGAGGTCGCGTTCCCCGCGTTCGGCGAGTCGCTCGGCAGCCCGGCGCTGGCCGGCCCGCTGATCGCGATCTGGTCACTCGGCAGCGCCTGCGGTGGCCTCTTCTACGGTGCCCACGCACACCGCGTCGATCTGACGACCGCCTACCTCCGGACACTCGCGATCGTGCCGCTCGTCACGCTGCCGCTCGCGCTCCCGAGCTCGTTCCTCGTGATGGCGCCGCTCGCGTTGCTCTCGGGCATCGCGATCGCGCCGCTGATCGCCGCGGGCAGCCAGCTCGTGGGGCAGGTCGCCCCGCGGGGCGCGCTGACCGAGGCCTACACGTGGCCGCTCACCTCGCTCGTCGGCGGGGTCGCAGCCGGCAACGCCGCGTCAGGCGGCATCGTGGCCTCGATCGGCTGGCGCGAGGCGTTCATCGCCGCCGCCGCCGTCGGAGCCTTCGGGATCGCCGTCGGGTTCCTGCGCCGTTCCACGCTGCGCCCGGCCGTCGCGACGGCCTGAGCCTCCGCCTCAGCCCCAGCGCCCGCCCGCCTTCGCCCAGTCCTCCAGGTGCTGCACGCCGCAGAACCCGTCGGCGATCCGGTGCTCGCCGCGGTGCCGGACGAGCAGCACCCGGGTGTCTGTCAGCGCGAGGCCGCACTGCGCGCATTCGGGCTCCAGCCCGTCACGCAGTTCGCCGGCGTCGATCGCCGCCGGCGCCCAATGCGCGCCGCGGATCGCCCACGGCACGACGTGCTCCAGGCGGCAGAACACGGCGCGCCGCTCACCGATCGGCTCGAAGGCGCGGAATCCGTCGTCCTGTGGGACGGGCTCCCCGCACCAGCTGCAGTGCTCGTCAGACATCGGCGCAGCGTATGGCCCGCGGCGGCGCGGCGGATATCGTGGGCGCCATGCCCGATCCCGTCGCCATCGTCGTCCTCGAGGGCGACCAGACCGGCCAGGAACTGCTCGATCAGGCCCTGCGCGTCATCCAGCCCGAGGTCATCGGGGTGCCCCTGGACCTGCGGCACTTCGATCTGTCGCTGGCCGCGCGCCGCGCGACGCAGAACGCCGTCGTCGTCGATGCGGCCGCGGCGATGCGGGATGCCGGCTTCGGCATCAAGGCGGCCACGATCACCCCCGAGGGCGCGGACGACGTCGGGTCGCCCAACCGGATCCTGCGCGAAGACGTGGGCGGCCGGGTGATCATCCGGACCGGTCGCCGCATCCCGGGCGTCACGCCCGTCGCCGGCGTGCACCACCCGATCTCCATCGTCCGCATGGCGATCGACGACGCGTACGGGGCCGAGCAGTGGCGCGAGGGCCCCGCCGGCGGCGGGGACGAGATCGCGTACCGCACCGAGCACATCAGCCGCGGCACCTGCCGTGCCGTCGCCGAGTACGCGTTCCGCCAGGCGCGGCGGATGGGCGCGCGGGTGTACGGCGGCCCCAAGTGGACGGTCTCGCCGGTCTACGAGGGGATGCTGAAGGAGGAGATGGACGCGGCCGCGGCGCGCCATCCCGACATCCCCTACCAACCCGTCCTCATCGACGCGACCTACGCCGGGCTCGTGACCGGCGCAGGCGACGTGCCGCTCGTCATCCCCGCCCTGAACCGCGACGGCGACTGCCTCAGCGACCTCGTGATGCCCATGTTCGGCTCGATCGCGGGCGCGGAGTCCGTGCTGCTCGCCTTCGACGCGGATCTCTCGACCCGGGTCGCGATGGCCGAGGCCCCGCACGGGACGGCGCCGGCGCTCGAGGGCAAGGACCTCGCCAATCCGATGGCGATGATCCTCGCCTGCGCCGCGGTGCTCCAGTACGCCTCACCCGGGCGCCCCGACCTCGAGCGCGCGTCGCGCGCGATCTACGAAGCAGTGCTGGAGACGACCGCCGCGGGCGTGCGCACTCCCGATCTCGGCGGCAGCGCCAGCTCGAGCGCTTTCACGGGCGAGGTGATCAATCGGGTGCAGACGAAGCTCGACGTGTGGGCGTCGCTGGGCTCGGCGGTGTGAGGTGCTCGTGCGCCTCGAGCGGATCGTCGAGCGGCGGGCGCCCGGGCGGCGGCTCCGCCAGCCCGAGCTCGGCGCGGTGCCGCCGGCCGCGGCGCATGGTCGCGGACCGCATGAGCGCCAGGACGGCGGTGCCGGCGGCGAGCAGGCTGACGATGTTCAGCGCCAGCTGAAGCCCTGAGCCGCGGAACGACGCCCAGTCCCCGTACGCCGCAGACAGCCCGATATCCGCGGCGGCCGGAATCGTCGTGATGGAGATCGCGACGCCCACGAGCGCACCTGACTTGCCCAGCGTGACGGACAGCATCCCCGCCGCTCCCGCGCACAGCGCGACCACCACGGAGTATCCGTTGGGCGCGGCGATGGTCTGTGCGAGCGTGTTGCCCGCCCGGACGAAGTGGTCCGGCGCGATGCCGGCGGCCACGAGCAGCTTGGTGATGAGGAAGCCCGCGCCGATGGCGGCGGTGAAGCCAACGGTCAGCGCCGCGAACCCGCCGAGGGCGATGTCGCGGCGCCGCCGGACGAACCCGACCGAGAACGCCGCGATCGGCCCGAAGTCCGGGCTCACCGCCATGGCGCCCACGACGATCGGCGCGGAGTCGATCAGGACGGCGACCGACGCGATCGCGCCGGCAAGAGTGAACAGCGCGACGAGCCCCCAGCTGAGGAACCCCTGCTGTGCGATGCGCTCGCCGACGGCATGCCAGACGACAGCATCGGCAGCGCTGCCCCGGGCGAGCCGGGTCGCCTCGAGGCCCCGCGTCGACACGGACGCGTCCAGGTGGTCGACGTCGATCACCCCGCACTCGGAGATGCCCATCTGGCGCAGATCGCCGACGATGAAGCTGGCCTCCTCGTCCGCGACGTCACAGGACACGACGTCCCCTGCCGGGTCGACACCGGCATCGCGGTAGACGACCAGGGCCGTCACGGTCTCGCACCGCTTCAGGAGCGCCAAGGCCCGGTCCGCCTCCGCGCGCGGGGCGATGATGCGCAGGTGGACCATGAGCGCGGATCGTACGCGCAGTGCCCGTGCAACGTGGCTTGCAGCAGAAACCCAGCATCTATCGGCAGCAGGCGGATTTGTGCCGCGCGCCGAGCGACCAGCCGTCCGACGCCGGTCGTACCTTTACGAACATATGTTCCCCGCTTCGACACCCCCGCACCGGCAGCCTTCGGAGAGCTCTGCACTCGTTCGTCGAGCTCGTGACGCTGGCTCCCGGCGCAGGCGAGGAGCCGGAGATCTGCCCGGACCCATACCACCATCCGCACCGCCGGAGCGCCGCGCTGAACCTGCCCGCGCGCCGGCCGGGGCGGGTGGCGGCACAGCCGCAGATCTGCCGGACCGTGATGCAGGCACCCCGCCAGCCACCGCGCCGCGGGCAGGGCGCCGGCGAGCGGCACGTCGGCCCCTCCTAGAAGTCCCGGCCACCCGAACGCACAGCAGAACGACGATGAGCCGCCCCGGAGGGCGGCTCATCAAAGTAAAACCGGCGGCGACCTACTCTCCCAGGCCCGAAGGGCCAAGTACCATCGGCGCTGAGGGGCTTAACTGCTCTGTTCGGAATGGGAAGAGGTGTTTCCCCCTCGCCAGCACCACCGGAACCTGTCGAGACCACCCGTCTCGACGGCCCTTAAAAACCGCACTGCAGCCAAATCAAGAAACGGGCATCTTAAAAAAGAACCGTCAAGCCCTCGGACGATTAGTACCGGTCACCTTCACGCGTTGCCGCGCGTCCAGTTCCGGCCTATCAACCTGGTGGTCTACCAGGGTCCTTACTCCCTCGAAGGGGATGGGAGAATTCATCTCGAGGCCGGCTTCCCGCTTAGATGCCTTCAGCGGTTATCCGATCCGTTCGTAGCTAAGCTGCGGTGCCCTTGGCAGGACAACAGCTACACCAGAGGAACGTTCACCCCGGTCCTCTCGTACTAGGGGCAAATCCTCTCAATTCTCCAACGCCCACGGCAGATAGGGACCGAACTGTCTCACGACGTTCTGAACCCAGCTCGCGTGCCGCTTTAATGGGCGAACAGCCCAACCCTTGGGACCTACTTCAGCCCCAGGATGCGACGAGCCGACATCGAGGTGCCAAACCGCGCCGTCGATGTGGACTCTTGGGCGCGATAAGCCTGTTATCCCCGGCGTACCTTTTATCCGTTGAGCGACAGCGCTTCCACTTGCCACTGCCGGATCACTATGACCTGCTTTCGCACCTGCTCGACCCGTCGGTCTCGCAGTCAAGCTCGCTTAATGCCATTGCACTCTACGCACGATTTCCGACCGTGCTGAGCGAACCTTTGCACGCCTCCGTTACATTTTAGGAGGCGACCGCCCCAGTCAAACTACCCGCCTGGCACTGTTCACCGCCCGGATTCACGGCGCGATGTTAGACGTACAATACATCAAGGGTGGTATCTCAAGGTTAGCTCCACACCAGCCGCAGCCGGTGCTTCAAAGCCTCCCACCTATCCTGAGCGAAATGCATCGAACGCCAATACCAGGGTGTAGTAAAGGTGCACGGGGTCTTTCCGTCTAGCCGCGGGTACTCGGCATCTTCACCGAGACTGGAATTTCACCGAGCCCATCGTTGAGACAGCGCTGAAGTCGTTACGCCATTCGTGCAGGTCGGAACTTACCCGACAAGGAATTTCGCTACCTTAGGACCGTTATAGTTACGGCCGCCGTTTACCGGGGCTTAGCTTCGAAGCTTCGGACGAATCCTAACCTCTCCACGTAACCTTCCGGCACCGGGCAGGCGTCAGCCCCTATACGTCGTCTTACGACTTAGCAGAGACCTGTGTTTTTGGTAAACAGTCGCTTCAGCCAATTCACTGCGGCCCCCTCGGGCTCAGCCGGCAAGCGGCTTCACCCTACCAGGGCGCTCCTTCTCCCGAAGTTACGGAGCAATTTTGCCGAGTTCCTTAACGATGGTTATCTCGATCACCTTAGTATTCTCTACTTGCCCACCTGTGTCGGTTTTGGTACGGGCACGCGCTTCCTCCCTAGAGGCTTTTCTCGGAGGTATGGCGTCGGGGACTCGCCGGCTCATGAGCCAGCTGGCATCGCACCTCAGGTTATGCGGTCCCGCATTTAACTAGGACCACCCCTACATGCTTACCCCAGGACAACCATCGCCTGGGTTCCCTTAGCCTTCCTCGTCCCCCCATCGGTCAAACGGAAGCGACGTGGTACAGGAATATCAACCTGTTCGCCATCGACTACGCCTTTCGGCCTCGCCTTAGGTCCCGACTAACCCTGAGCAGACGAACTTTACTCAGGAATCCTTGGGCAATCGGTGGAGGGGATTCTCACCCCTCTTTCGTTACTCATGCCAGCATTCTCACTTCCCATGCGTCCACGGCTGGTTTACACCGCCGCTTCACGCGCATGGGAACGCTCTCCTACCGCGCGATCGGTCCGAAGACCTCACGCACCCGCAGCTTCGGTGACTTGCTTGAGCCCCGTTACATTATCCGCGCCCGGACACTTGACCAGTGAGCTGTTACGCACTCTTTCAAGGATGGCTGCCTCTAAGCCAACCTCCTGGTTGTCTGTGCACCCGGACATCGTTTACCACTTAGCAAGTACTTAGGGACCTTAGCTGGCGGTCTGGGCTGTTTCCCTTTTGACGCTGAAGTTTATCCCTCAGCAACTGACTCCCGGAGTAGACGTTGGTGGTCTTCGGAGTTTGCCTGATGTCGGTAAGCTGGTAGGCCCCCTAGACCAAACAGTGCTCTACGGCCACAACGCATTTTATCCGAGGCTATACCTAAATATATTTCGGAGAGAACCAGATATCACTGAGCTTGATTAGCCTTTCACTCCGACCCACAGGTCATCCGCCCAGTTTTCAACCTAGGTCGGTTCGGCCCTCCACGTGGTCTTACCCGCGCTTCAGCCTGCCCATGGGTAGCTCGCTCAGTTTCGGGTCTGCCGCGTACGACTTTAGTCGCCCTATTCGGACTCGCTTTCGCTACGGCTCCGCTCATCGCTTAACCTTGCCGCACACGAGCAACTCGCTGGCTCGTTATGCAAAAAGCACGCGGTCACGGACCGAAGTCCGCTCCCACCCCTTGTAAGCACACGGTTTCAGGTACTATTTCACTCCCCTTCCGGGGTACTTTTCACCTTTCCCTCACGGTACTAGTCCGCTATCGGTCACCTAGGAGTACTTAGCCTTGGAGGGTGGTCCCCCCAGATTCAGTCCGCGTTTCACGAGAGCGGACCTACTCAGGAACGTCTGACCGAAGGTCACGAGGTTTCGTCTACGGGACGATTGCCCTCTATGGTGCGCGGTTCCACGCGCTTCGACTACCAACGTGACTTTGTAACTTCGGCCGAGCCGGCCACGGCTCGGAACAGACGCCCTACAACCCCTGGTGCGCAACGCGTAGCCGCTTGCACGCATCAGGTTTGGGCTAATCCCTTTTCGCTCGCCACTACTCAGGGAGTCTCGGTTGATTTCCTTTCCTCGGGGTACTGAGATGTTTCACTTCCCCCGCTTGTCCCCAGCCTGCCTATGTGTTCAGCAGGAGGTGACGCCGCATTACCGGCGCCGGGTTTCCCCATTCGGGCATCCACGGATCACAGGCTGTTCAACGCCTCCCCGTGGCTTATCGCAGTCGTCCACGCCCTTCATCGACTCTAGGTGCCAAGGCATCCACCATGTGCTCTTACTATCTTGACGGTGATCAGCCGACCTCGAGAGGCCGGCTGGTGATACCCGTTTGACCCGATCGCTCATCGAGATCGGGTCATTGGCTGCTGTGCGGTTTTCAAGGGTCGCCGAGAGGGCTTCACGCCGGCCGAAACGACACGAGGGTCGCCCGGCGGACGCGCCGGTCTCTCAAAACTCAACAGCATGCATCCGCTAAACCCCGACGGTATGTCGCGGTCGCAGAAGCCAGATTCGGTCGACGTTCTAGACGTGGGCCGGTGGCCGCTCCACCGCCTCCTCGCGACGTAGGCGAGAAGCGGGACACGGCGCCGTGCCATCACGTGCCTCCGAAGAGGCTCCCTAGAAAGGAGGTGATCCAGCCGCAGCTTCCGCTACGGCTACCTTGTTACGACTTCACCCCAGTCACGAGCCCCACCTTCGACGGCTCCCTCCCTTGCGGGTTAGGCCACCGGCTTCGGGTGTTGCTCACTCCCGTGGTGTGACGGGCGGTGTGTACAAGGCCCGGGAACGTATTCACCGTGGCGTGCTGATCCACGATTACTAGCAACTCCACCTTCATGTAGGCGGGTTTCAGCCTACAATCCGAACCGAGACGCGCTTTATGGGATTCGCTCCACCTCGCGGTATCGCTGCCCTCTGTACGCGCCAATGTAGCACGTGTGTAGCCCTGGACATAAGGGGCATGATGACTTGACGTCATCCCCGCCTTCCTCCGGTTTGTCACCGGCAGTCTCGTATGAGTCCCCAACTAAATGCTGGCAACATACGACGAGGGTTGCGCTCGTTGCGGGACTTAACCCAACATCTCACGACACGAGCTGACGACAGCCATGCACCACCTGTGAACCTGCCCCGAAGGGAAGCCGTGTTTCCACGGCGGTCAGGCACATGTCAAGCCCAGGTAAGGTTCTTCGCGTTGCTTCGAATTAAACCACATGCTCCGCTGCTTGTGCGGGCCCCCGTCAATTCCTTTGAGTTTTAGCCTTGCGGCCGTACTCCCCAGGCGGGGTACTTAATGCGTTAGCTTCGGCACGGAGGGAGTCGACACCCCCCACACCTAGTACCCATCGTTTACGGCGTGGACTACCAGGGTATCTAATCCTGTTTGCTCCCCACGCTTTCGCGTCTCAGCGTCAGTACCGTCCCAGCGAGCTGCCTTCGCCATTGGTGTTCCTCCTGATATCTGCGCATTTCACCGCTACACCAGGAATTCCACTCGCCTCTTCCGGACTCGAGCTTGACAGTATCCATCGGCATTCCAGGGTTGAGCCCTGGACTTTCACAACAGACTTATCAAGCCGCCTACACGCGCTTTACGCCCAATGATTCCGGACAACGCTTGCCCCCTACGTATTACCGCGGCTGCTGGCACGTAGTTAGCCGGGGCTTCTTGTGAAGGTACCGTCACTCCAGCCGGCTATTCACCGGCGAAGCTTCGTCCCAACTGAAAGGGGTTTACGACCCGAGAGCCTTCTTCCCCCACGCGGCGTTGCTGCGTCACGCTTTCGCGCATTGCGCAAGATTCCCCACTGCTGCCTCCCGTAGGAGTCTGGGCCGTGTCTCAGTCCCAGTGTGGCTGATCGTCCTCTCAGACCAGCTACCCATCGATGCCTTGGTAGGCCATTACCCCACCAACAAGCTAATGGGCCGCGGGCCCATCCCAATGCGGAGGCCGAAGCTTCCTTTCGTCACCGTCCTCACGGACTGCGACCACATTCGGTATTAGCCCGGGTTTCCCCGGGTTGTCCCGATCATTGGGGCAGGTTACCCACGTGTTACTCACCCGTTCGCGGCTTGGCCCCAGACCGAAGTCTGGTTCGTCGCTCCACTTGCATGTGTTAGGCACGCCGCCAGCGTTCGTCCTGAGCCAGGATCAAACTCTCCATGAAGTGAACCGGACCTCAGCCACAAGGACTGTTGCCCGGTATCAGAGAGTTCGTCATGACCAAATATGCGATGCCACATACACGAGGCATCGCGGTCTTGACAGAGTTAATGCTCAGAGCGTCGGTCGAGCCGGCAAGCCGGACGTCCGACGCTTCGAATCTGGACACACATCTCTGGACCCGGTGTGAACTGGGTCAGAGGTGCGCATGCTGTTGAGTTTTCAAAGACCGTCGCGCCCTGTCGGGAAGGGGATTCCTTCAGAAGGACGCACTTCGGGACGAATCCCGAAGAACGGACCGGTCAGGATAGCACCGTGCTTGGAGCCCCTCAACGGGGCCACTTGGGCAGTGCCTGCCGACCGGGACACGGAGAGTAGCAGGGTTCTCTAGCCCAGCACGTGCACGGACACCACGCGCTCCCGCGGGCGGTCGTCGAAGTCGAGGAGGACGATCTGCTGCCAGGTCCCAAGGCCCAGCGCGCCGTCGACGATCGGCACGGATTCCGACGGTCCGATGATCGCCGCGCGCAGGTGCGCATGGGCGTTCGTGTCCCCGTTGAGCTCGTTGTGGCGGTAGTCGCCGGCCACCGGTACGAGGCGGTCGAGGAGCGCCTGCAGATCGGCCACGGCGCCGGGTTCGTACTCGATCGTGGTCACGGCGACGGTGGCCCCCACGGCGAACACCGTGGCCACCCCCGTGCGGACCTCCGACCGCGCGACGATCGTACGCACGCCCTCGGTGACGTCGACGATCTCGCCGTTGCCGTCGGTGGCGAGGCGGAGAAGGCCGGCATGCACGCTCATCGCTCGACCTGGAGCCGGCGGAACTGCCGGCGCCCGACCTGGACGACCTTGTCGTCGACGGCCTCAACGTCCACGTCCAGCTCGTCAGGCGCCAGAGCCGCGCCGTCCACCTTGACCCCGCCCTGAGCGATCAGGCGCCGTGCCTCGGAGCGCGACATGCCGAAGGCGTCGGCCAGAGCCGCGGGCAGGTGAAGCCGGCCATCGTCCGAGCTGATTCGCGCGGTCTCGACCTCGTCGGGAATGTCGTGGTCGATGAAGACGCGATCGAACCCGGACTGCGCCGCGACCGCGGCCTCCGCTCCGTGGAAGCGTTCGATGATCGCCCGTGCCAGCGCGCGCTTGGTGTCCCGCGGCGTCGTGCCGGCCGGCGGCGGATCGATCGCCAGCAGCCGAAACCACGACGCCATCGCCTCGTCCGGAAGCCGCATGCGTCTTCCCGAACATCTCCTCGGGCGGATCGGTGATGCCGATCTGGTTGCCCTTGCTCTTCGACATCTTGTCGACGCCGTCGATGCCCGGCAGGATGGGCAGCGTCAGGACACACTGCTCCGGCTGGCCGTACGCGCGCTGAACCTCGCGGCCGAGCAGCAGGTTGAACGTCTGGTCGGTCCCGCCGAGCTCGACGTCCGAGCGGATCGCGACCGAGTCGTACGCCTGCATGAGCGGGTAGAGGAGCTCGAGGATCGAGATCGGGGCGCCGGCGGCGTAACGGGTCGCGAAGTCCTCGCGATCCAGCAGCTGGGCGACGGTCGTCGTGCGCGCGAGGCGGAAGAGGTCCTCCATCGGCATGTCGAGCCACTCGCCGTTGAATCGCAGCTCGTAGACCTCAGGGTCGTCGCGCAGGACGCGCTGCGCCTGGAGCTCGTACGTGTGCGCGTGGGCCTCGATCTCCTCCCCGGTGAGCACGGGCCTCGTGTCCGAGCGCCCACTGGGGTCGCCGACGCGTGCCGTGTAGTCGCCGACGATCAGGACGACCACATGGCCGAGGTCCTGGAACTCACGCAGCTTCTGCAGGACGACCGTGTGACCGAGGTGGATGTCCGGAGCGGTGGGATCGAGACCCAGCTTGACGCGCAGCGGACGTCCCTCCTTGGCGACGGCCCCGAGACGCTGCTCGAGCGCCCCGGCGGGAAGCGACTCAGCGGCGTTGCGCCCCAGGAAAGCGGCCTGGGAGGCGGGATCGGAACCGGCGGAAGGCATCCGGGCCAATGCTAGAGTCTGGCACTCCGAGCGGTCGCCTGATGCGCGTGATCGCCGATGCTCCAACGCCCTTGCCGCTGGGCGTCCGCCGCCGTCTCCGACCGCTCCGCGCGACCATGAGCGACGACGATCAGCCCGACATCCCGCCCTCGCCCGTGGACGCCGACGCGCTCCCGGAGGACCCCTTCGAGCCTCGTCCGCCGGTGGGCAAGCCGCGGGTTCGCAAGCGCCGTCTGCTGCTCGCCATCCTCCCCCTCGTGCTGCTCGCGATCGTCTCGACGGTCTTCGGGATGATGATGGCGCTCGCGCGCGAGCTCCCGAACCTCGAGACGGCGCGCGAGTTCCAGAGCGCCCGCAACTCCGTGCTCGTGGACCGGCTCAACGCGCCGCTCGGCATCCTCGCGAGCGATCGCAACCGGGTCCTCATCCCGTTCAGCGACATCTCGCCGATCATGCGCAACGCGATCATCTCGATCGAGGACCAGCGCTTCTATGAGAACTCAGGAGTCGATGTGCGCGGCATCGGCCGCGCGTTCGTCGAGGACGTCGTCAAGGGCGGCTCGCGTCAGGGCGGGTCGACGATCGCCCAGCAGTTCGTGAAGAACGCGCTCGAGGCGCAGTCCAACCGGACGGTCTTCCAGAAGCTGCGCGAATCGGCGCTCGCCTACCACCTGACTCGGCGCTGGTCGAAGAACAAGATCCTCGCCGAGTACCTGAACTCGATCTACTTCGGCAACGGCGCGTACGGCATCGAGTCCGCGGCCCGTGTCTACTTCGCGGCGGATCCCAACCACGCCGGCTGCGGCACCACCGCGCGGCCCTGCGCGAAGGAGCTGACCATCCCGGAGGCCGCGCTGCTCGCCGGGGTCGTCGCCAACCCGACCGCGTTCGACCCGGTCGCCCACCCGGAAGCCGCGACCCGCCGGCGCAACATCGTCCTGGCGAAGATGCTCGAGCAGGGCAAGATCACCCGGGCCGAGTACAACGACGCCTCGCAGCAGGCGCTGCCCGCACCGATCGTGCCGCCGACGGTCGACACGAAGGCGCCGTACTTCACGACCTGGATCAGCCAGCAGCTGGTCGAGCAGTTCGGCGCCCGCCGCGCCTTCGAAGGTGGCCTGCGCGTGCGGACGACGCTCGACCTCGACCTGCAGAAGGCCGCCCAGGCCGCCATCGACCGCTCGCTGCCGAACCCGGACGGCCCGGCGGCCGCGCTCGTCGCGATCGACAACGCGACCGGCGAGGTGCGCGCGCTCGTGAACAGCACCAACTACCGCGACCGTCCGTTCAACCTCGCCACCCAGGCCGAGCGCCAGCCCGGCTCGACCGTCAAGCCCTTCATCCTGGCCGAGGCGATGAAGCGCGGCTACGGGCTCGGGTCGGTCTGGCCGTCGCAGAAGCGCGTCTTCACCGTGCCGGGCACGGGTGGCCAGGAGAAGTTCGTCGTCAACAACTTCGACAACTCGTACTCGGGCTCGCGGGACCTGGGGTCCGCGCTCACCGTGTCCGACAACTCGGTCTTCGCCGCGGCCGGCATCGCGACCGGGACCAAGCGGATCGCCAAGCTGATCGAGCGAATGGGCGTGCGCACCCCGGTGTCCTCGAACCCGGCGATGACGCTCGGCGCGTTCAAGCAGGGCGTCTCCGCTCTGGACTGGGCGCACGCCTACGAATCGTTCGCGACCGGGGGCAAGCGCGTTTGGGGAACGCTCGGCGCCCCGGATCACGGGCCGGTGGGGATCCAGGACGTGCGCTCGATCACCTCCAACAAGGTCGTCGCCCGCAATCACGTCAAGACGAAGCGCGTCCTCTCCGAGACGCTCGCGGCGCTGACCACGCAGCAGATGCAGACGGTCGTGTCGAGCGGCACGGGCAAGCGCGCGGCGTACGGGGGCTTCGCCGCCGGCAAGACCGGCACGACGGAGAACTTCGGTGACGCCTGGTTCGTCGGCTTCACCAAGCAGATGACGATCGCCGTGTGGGTCGGCTACCCCGACAAGCTCACGCCGATGAAGACCGAGTTCGACGGCGAGCCCGTGGCGGGAGGCACCTTCCCCGCACAGATCTGGCACGACTTCGTCGTCCAGGCGGGGGCGGTCTTCAAGCAGCGGATCGCCGACCGCCAGGCCAAGCGCGACGGCAAGGCGGCTCCGACGACCACCGACCCCTCCGCCACGCTCGACACGCCCGTGACCGGCGGCTCGGGCGGCTCGGGCGGCACGGGCAGCGGCAACGGGACCGGCACCGGCGGGAAACCCCCGGCACCGGAGGCACCGGGAAGGGGAACGGCACCACGGACAAGGGCGGTGGCGGGACCGCGAAGCCGAAGCCGACGCCCGCACCGACGCCCACGCCCACACCGGCTCCGGCGCCCACGCCGGCACCCGCGCCCGCTCCGACGCCGAACGGCGGCGGCACCGGCGGCGCGGAGGCAGGCGGCGTCAGCGCGCCGTCGGGCTGAGCGGCGCGAGCAGACCGGGCGGCCACGGACGCGACACGCTGCGGCTGCCCGCCGCGCAGAAGCGCCAGGGGAGGTCCACGGCGCGTGTGATCCCGATGCGCGGGCCGATGATGATCGCCGCGACCGGAGCATCGGGAGCCGGCGCCTGGATCCGCACGGGACCGGTGACGAGACTCTTCCCGTTGCACTCGAGCGCGATGTCGAGTGCAACGGTGAGCTTGCCGGGGCCTGAACACAGATCCTCGAGCCGGTCCCGTCCGCGGCGTGCGCGCATCGCCCGCACTCCGGTGAGCGGCTCGAGCGCGCGGATCAGGACGCCGGCGCCCGTCCGCTCGTCCTCGCAGACCGCGTTCAGCAGCGCGTGGATGCCATACGAGCGATAGACGTAGGCGACGCCCGCAGGCCCGAACAGCGTCGTGGTGCGCGGCGTGAGGCCGGCGAAGGCGTGCGAGGCGGGCTCGGTGTCGTGGTACGCCTCGGTCTCCACGATCCTGCCCGACTCCCGGCCGTGACGGACCACGCAGCCGACGAGATCCCGGGCGACCTCCAGGACGGGCCGCGCGTAGAAGTCCGCGGGCAGCGCCGCGGCCATCAGCCGGCGAGCAGGCCGCGGGCGAGCTCGAGCTGCTCGCGCACGCGCGCGAGCGACGTCCCGCCCTCGCTGACCTTCGACTCGAGCCACGAGGAGCTCTGCAGCACCTGTGCGACCCCCGCGTCGAGGTGCTCGGAGTGTGCGCGGAGCTCGTCGGGGCTGAAGTCGGAGAGCTGCCGGCCACTCGTGACGGCGTCTCTCACGAGGCCTGCGACGATCCCATGGCACTCGCGGAACGGCACCCCGCGCTTCACGAGCAGGTCGGCGATGTCGGTCGCGGCGATCAGCTCGTCGGACGCCGCCTCCGCCATCCGCTCGCGGTCGAACGTCGCCCCGCGCACCATGCCGGACGACGCCGCGAGCGTGAGGCGCAGGGTGTCGACCGCGTCGAACAGATGGGTCTTGTCCTCCTGCAGGTCCTTGTTGTAGGTCAGCGGCAGCGCGTGCAGCACGCCGTACATCGCCGACAGATGACCCACCACGCGGGGAGCCTTCGCGCGCAGGAGCTCCGCCGCATCCGGGTTCTTCTTCTGCGGCATGATCGAGCTGCCGCTGGCCCACGCGTCTGAGAGGCGGACGAAGCCGAACTCCTGGCTCGACCAGAGCACCAGCTCCGCGCCGAGGCGGGAGAGGTGCGTGGCGCACGTGGCCGCGGCACCGATCCAGTCGAGCACGAAGTCGCGGTTCGCGACGGCGTCGAGCGAATTCGGGGCGACCCCGTCGAAGCCGAGCTCGGCAGCGACCATGCGGCGGTCGGTGTCGAAGTTCACGCCGGCGAGCGCGCCCGCGCCCAGTGGGAGGTCTGCGACCTGCGACCGGGCGAAGCGGAAGCGCTCACGGTCGCGCTGGAGCATCCAGACGTAGGCGAGCAGGTGATGACCCAGGTAGACCGGCTGCGCGCGCTGGAGGTGCGTGTAGCCCGGGAGCGGCCAGTCGATGTGCGCCTCTGAGGCATCGAGGAGCGCGGACATCAGGTCCTCGATCCGCTCGACCGCCTCGTCCGCCGACTCGCGGACGAAGAGCGCCACGTCCGTGGCCACCTGGTCGTTGCGGGAACGTGCCGTGTGGAGCCTGCCGCCGACCGGGCCGGCGATCTCGGTGAGGCGACGCTCGACCGCCATGTGGATGTCCTCGTCGTCCTCGCGGAACGGGAAGGTGCCCTCACGCAGCTCCGCCTCGACGGCGTCGAGCCCCGCGAGCAGCGCGTCGCGGTCGGCGGCGGAGATGATGTCCCGGGCCGCGAGCATCCGCGCGTGCGCCCGCGACTGCGCGACGTCGTACGGCCACAGCCGCCGGTCGACGTCGAGCGACCTGTTGATGGACGCGAAGTCCGGATCCTGGGGCTCGGCGAAGCGCGACATTGAGCGGCGAGTCTAGGGCTAGGCGGGCTCGAGCACGGCTCGCAGCGCCGTCGCGACGCGCTCGACCTGACCGTCGGTCATCTCGGGGAAGAACGGCAGCGCGACCGAGCGGGCGGCGATGTCCTCGCAGACCGGGAACTCCCCCTCACGATGACCGAAGCGCTCGCGATAGAAGCTCATCAGGTGGATGGCGGGCAGGTAGGGCTTGCTCTGGACCCCGTGCTCGCGCAGGCCGAGGACGACCTCGTCGCGCCGTGGCCCGCCGGGCGGCACCTGCACGACGAAGACGAACCAGCCGCGACGATCCCCGCCGGTGTCCGCGCACGGCAGCCCCAGGCCCTCGATGCCGGCGAGCGCGTCGCGATAGCGCGCGGCCACGCGGGCTCGGCCCGCGAGCATCCCGTCAAGGCGGTCGAGCTGCGCGAGGCCGATCGCGCAGGCGATGTCGCTCAGGCGGTAGTTGAACCCCAGGCGATCGTGGTCGAGCCAGCCCATGTCGGGGGCGCGGCCCTGGTTGCGCTCGCTGTCCACCTGCTCCTTCACCGCGTCCGAGCTCGTGGTGAGCATGCCGCCCTCACCGGTGGTGAGCTGCTTGTTGGCGTAGAAGCCGAAGACCGCCGGATGCCCGCGTCCACCGACGGGCGTGCCGTCGGCATGAACGGCGCCGAGCGCCTCGCAGGCATCCTCAACGATCGGGAGCCCGAGCGTCTCGAATGCGGGGAGGTCGGCCGGATAGCCGAAGATGTGCACCGGCAGCAGCGCGGTCGTGCGCTCCGTGACCGCGGCGGCCGCCGCCTGAGGATCGAGATTCAGGGTCACCGGGTCGATGTCCGCGAACACCGGCCGCGCCCGCTCGAACAGGCACGAATTCGCGCTCGCGACGAACGAGAACGGCGACGTGACGACCTCGTCGCCGTCGGTGACGCCGACCGCGCGCAGAGCCAGGTGCAGGCCGGCGGTCCCGCTCGAGACGGCGCTGGCGTGCTGGATGCCCAGGCGCTCGGCGAACGCCTGCTCGAACGCGGGGACGCGCGGGCCGAGGGAGAGCTGCCCGCTGCGCAGGACCTCGAGGACCGCCTCCTCCTCCGCCTCCCCCAGAACCGGCCTGGCGAGCGGGACGCTCACGCCTGGTCGCCGCTGCTCGCCGCCGGGGCCGCGGGCTGCCCCGCGCCCGCGCGGCCGGGCTGCTCGGGGAACGCGAGCGAGTCGACGAGCGCCTGCCAGGACGCCGCGATCACGTTCTCGGCCACGCCGATCGTGCCCCACACCTCGGTGCCGTCGGAGGCGTCGATCAGCACGCGGGTCGTCGCCTTGGTGCCGCGCGTCTCGTCGAGGATGCGGACCTTGAAGTTCACGAGATCGATCTCCGCCAGATGCGGGTGGATCTCGGTGAGCGCGTCGCGCAGCGCGCTGTCGAGCGCGTTCACCGGGCCGTTGCCCTCGGCGCTGCGCACGTACCGCTCGCCGTCGATCCAGATCTTGACCGTCGCCTCGCACTCGACCTTGCCGTCGGCGCGCTGCTCGACGATCGTACGCCACGACTCGAGCTGGAACAGCGGCTCGAACGCGCCCGTCTCACGCCGCATCAGGAGCTCGAACGAGGCGTCGGCCGCCTCGAACTGGTAGCCGCCGTGCTCGAGCTCCTTGACGCGCTCGACGATCCGCGCGGCGGCCTCGTCGTCGACCTCGATCCCGGCGGCCTCGGCCTTCTCGGCGATCGTCCCGCGGCCCGCGAGCTCCGACACGAGCACGTCGCGCAGGTTCCCGACGAGCGCCGGATCCACGTGCTCGAAGGTCGCGGCGTCGGCACGGATGCCGGCGGCATGGAGTCCGGCCTTGTGCGCGAAGGCGTGCTTGCCGACGAACGGCTGCGCGGGCGACGGCGCCCGGTTCAGCAGTTCGTCGACGAAGTGGGCGGTGGCCGTCAGGCGCGCGAGCCGTTCGGGCTCGAGCACCGGCCGGTCCATCTTCAGCTGCAGGTCGGCGATGATCGTGACCAGGTTGGCGTTCCCGGTGCGCTCGCCGATGCCGTTGATCGTGCCCTGCACCTGCGTCGCACCCGCCTCGACCGCGACCAGCGTGTTCGCCACCGCGCAGCCGCCGTCGTCGTGCGTGTGGATGCCGAGCGCGACGCCGGGCAGCGCCTCGCGGACGGACGCGACGATGGCGGCGACCTGCGTCGGCAGCGTGCCGCCGTTCGTGTCGCAGAGCACCACGCGCTCGGCGCCCGCGTCCGCGGCGGCGCGCACGCAGTCCAGGGCATAGCCGGGGTCGACGGTCCAGCCGTCGAAGAAGTGCTCGGCGTCGAGCAGCGCGCGCTTGCCCTCCCCCACGAGGAACGCGATGGACTCGCCGATCATCGCGAGGTTCTCCTCACGCGAGACGCGCACGACCTTCTCCACGTGCAAAAGGCTCGCCTTGCCCACGAGCGTGATCGCGGGTGCGAAGCACTCGGCGAGGATGCGCAGGCCCTCGTCGGCGTCAGCGGTGAGCCCGCGGCGCCGGGTCATACCGAAGCCGACGATCTCGCTCCGCTCAAGACGCTCGCCCGCGAGCAGGTCGAACAGCTCCTGCTCCTTGGGATTGGACGCCGGAAAGCCCGCCTCGATCAGGTGGATCCCCAGGTCGTCGAGGCGGCGTACGACGCGCACCTTCTCCTCGGCGGTGAGGCTCATGCCGCCGCCGCCCATGCCGTCACGCAGGGTGGCGTCGTAGAGCTCGACAGGCGCGGTCACGATGTCGCGGTCGAGCCGACCGGCACCGGGTCGAGCCACTCGCGGTACTGCTCCGCGCGGCCGTAGAGCGCATCCTCGAAGGTGCTCTGCACGGCGCGCGTGATCTCGCCGGGGACGCCGTCGCCGATCGTGTGGTCGTCGATCTCCCGCACAGGCACGAGCTCGGCGGCCGTCCCGCTGAGGAAGACCTCGTCAGCGAGGTACAGCTCGGCGCGGGCGATGTCGCGCTCGACGACCTCGAAGCCGAGGTCGCGGGCGATCTGGATCGCGCTCCGGCGGTTGATTCCATCGAGGATCGACGCGGTCTGCGGCGGCGTGTGGATGACGCCGTCGCGCACGACGTAGATGTTCTCGCCCGAGCCCTCGCAGACGTGTCCCTTGTCATCGAGGAGGATCGCCTCGTCGTAGCCCGCCTTGTGCGACTCGATCTTGGCGAGCACGCTGTTCAGGTACTGGCCGCCGGCCTTCGCCTGCGGGATCAGCGAGTCCGGGCTGATCCGGCGCCACGAGCTGATCTTTGCGCGGATGCCGTTCGCCTTGCCCTCGTCGCCGAGGTAGGAGCCCCACTCCCAGACGGCGATCGCGACGTCGACGCGGGCCTCGAGCGGGAACAGGCCCATCGTGCCGTAGCCGCGGAAGACGAGCGGGCGGATGTAGCAGGAGCGCAGGTTGTTGCGGGCGATCGTCTCGAGCGTCGCCTGGCGGATCCGCTCGCGATCGAACGGCACGTCCATGTAGTAGAGGCCGCTCGAGCGGAACAGCCGCTCAACGTGATCCTGGTTGCGGAACACCGCGGGGCCGATCTCGGTGTCGTAGCAGCGCACGCCTTCGAAGACGGAGGTGCCGTAGTGCAGCGCGTGCGTGAGCACGTGGACCTGGGCATCCTCCCAGCGCACGAACTCGCCGTTCATCCAGATGACCTCGCTGGGCTGCACTGTGTCTCCTTGATCGTCGCGCTAGAGGTGGGCGAGCACCGCGCCGGCCGCCTCGGCCGTCGTGGCCTCGCCGCCCAGATCGCGGGTACGCAGGCCACCATCGAGCGCCGCGTGAACGGCCGATTCTAGGGCGGCGGCCTCGGAATCCCAACCGAGCCCGTGGCGGAGCATCATCGCGGCCGAGAGGAACATCGCAAGCGGGTTCGCGACACCCCGGCCGGCGATGTCCGGGGCCGATCCGTGCACGGGCTCGAACAGCCCCGGCCCGTCGGGATTCCCGATGCTGGCGCTGGGGAGCAGCCCCAGCGAGCCGGTGATCACCGACGCCTCGTCGCTGAGGATGTCGCCGAACATGTTCTCGGTGAGGATCACCTCGAAGTGGCGCGGGGCCGTGATGAGCTTCATCGCCGTCGAGTCGACGAGCGCATGCTCCAGCTCGATGTTCGGGAACTCCTGCGAATGGACGCGATGGACGACCTCGCGCCACAGCCGGCTCGTCTCGAGCACGTTGGCCTTGTCGACGCTCGTCACGCGGGCCTTTGCGGCGCGGAAGGCGACGCGCGCGATCCGCTCGACCTCCTCGACGGAGTAGCGGCACTCATCGCTGGCCGATGTGTCCGTCCGGGTCTTCTCGCCGAAATAGATCCCGCCGGTCAGCTCGCGCACGACCAGCATGTCCGTGCCCTCGACGATCTCCCGTCGCAGCGGGCTCGCGTCGAGCAGCGTGGCGATCGCGGTGACCGGTCGCAGGTTCGCGTACAGGCCGAGAGCCTTGCGCAGGCCGAGCAGGCCCTGCTCCGGGCGCGGCTTGTCCGGGTCGGTCGTGTCCCACTTCGGCCCGCCGACCGCGGCGAGCAGCACCGCGTCGCTCTGCTCGCAGGCGGCGAGAACCTCGTCGGTCAGCGCCGTGCCGTGCAGGTCGATCGAGGCGCCGCCGAACGGGTGCTCTGTGAAGGTGAGCCTGCCCGGAGCGAGCGCGTCGAGCACCTCGACCGCCGCGGCCGCGACCTCCGGGCCGATGCCGTCTCCGGGCAGCAGGGCGATCTGCGTCACGCCATCACCTGCGTCGTGACCGGGCCCGGGCGTTCGGCATGCTGCTCGTAGGCATCGATCGCGTCGGCCTGCTGCAGCGTGAGCGCGATGTCGTCGAGGCCGTTGAGCAGGCGGTGCTTGATGTGCGGGTCGATCTCGAAGCGCGCCAGCTGCCGGTCGCCGAAGCGCACCTCCTGCGCCGCCAGGTCGATCTCGGCGCTGCCGGCGGCGGCGACGGCGTGGCACTCGTCCTCGGTCAACGTGACCGGGAGCAGCCCGATCTTCGTGCTGTTGGAGGCGAAGATGTCGGCGAAGGACGGCGCGATGATCGCCGCGAAGCCGTAGTCCTCGAGTGCCCACGGCGCGTGCTCGCGCGACGAGCCGCAGCCGAAGTTGCGCCCCGCGACGAGGATCGGATTCGCAGGCAGGTCCCAGCCCGGCTCGTGCTTCCAGTCGTAGAAGAGGAACTCGCCGAAGCCGCTGCGCTCGATCCGCTTGAGGAACTGCTTGGGGATGATCTGGTCGGTGTCGACGTCGTCACGGTCGAGAACCGAGACCGGGCCGATGATGCTCGTCACGGGGTCCATGGGGTCAGCTCCAGTCGCGGATGTCGACGAATCGGCCTTCGATCGCCGCGGCGGCGGCCATCTGAGGGCTCACGAGGTGGGTGCGGCCGCCCTTCCCCTGGCGCCCTTCGAAGTTGCGGTTCGAGGTGGACGCGCAGCGCTCGCCCGGCTGCAGGATGTCGGGGTTCATCCCCAGGCACATCGAGCAGCCCGCGCCGCGCCAGTCGAATCCCGCCTCGCTGAAGATGCGGTCCAGGCCCTCGGCCTCCGCCTGCGCCTTCACCTGGACGGAGCCGGGAACGACCATCGCGTAGACGCTGTCGGCGACGCGGCGCCCGCGGATCATCTCGGCCGCGGCGCGC
Organism: uncultured Actinomycetes bacterium; assembly: GCA_963805615.1. Lineage (GTDB taxonomy): Bacteria > Actinomycetota > Thermoleophilia > Solirubrobacterales > Solirubrobacteraceae > F1-60-MAGs163. Next base: position 81,507 of record CAWDUW010000003.1, read on the forward strand.
AGGTCGCCGATCCGCGAATTGGTGCAGGAGCCGATGAAGACGCGGTCGAGCTTGATCTCCTCGATCGGCGTGCCGGCCTCGAGGCCCATGTACTCGAGCGCGCGGCGGTCGCCGTCGCCCTCGGGGTGCGGGACGCTCCCCGCCACGCCGACGACCATGCCGGGGTTCGTGCCCCAGCTGACCATCGGGCTGATCGCGCCCACGTCGACGGTGATCTCGCGGTCGAAGCTCGCGCCCGGGTCGGTGCGCAGCGCGCCCCAGCGCGCGACGAGCGCATCCCAGTCGGCGCCGGCGGGCGCCGCCGGCCGGCCCTTGACGAAGTCGATCGTGGTCGCGTCCGGAGCGATCATGCCCGCCCGGCCGCCGCCCTCGATCGTCATGTTGCAGATCGTCATGCGACCCTCCATCGAGAGCGCCTCGATCGCGGGCCCGGCGAACTCGACGACATGCCCGACGGCGCCGTCGACGCCCATCTGGCCGATCGTCGCGAGGATCAGGTCCTTGGCGGTCACGCCGGGGCCCATGTTGCCCTCGTAGGTGATCCGCATGGACTTGGGCTTGCGCTGGACCAGCGTCTGCGTCGCGAGGACGTGCTCGACCTCGCTCGTGCCGATCCCGAACGCCAGCGCGCCGAACGCGCCGTGCGTCGCGGTGTGGCTGTCGCCGCAGACGATCGTCATGCCGGGCTGGGTCAGGCCGAGCTCCGGCCCGATCACGTGCACGATGCCCTGATGCTCGGAGCCCAGCGAGTAGACGGGGATCCCGAACTCCGCGCAGTTGGACTCGAGCTTCTCCACCTGGATGCGGCTGAGCTCGTCCTTGATCCGCGCCGCCACCGGCGTGCCGTCGGTCGGCACGTTGTGGTCCGCCGTCGCGACCGTGCGGTCGGGTCGGCGCACGGGGCGCCCGGCGAGCCGCAGGCCGTCGAACGCCTGCGCGCTCGTGACCTCGTGGACGAGGTGCAGGTCGATGTAGATGAGCCCGTCCGCGACCTCGTGGTCGGCCCAGATCTTGTCGAACAGCGTGGTGGGTTCTGGCATGGCGGTGGTCTCTCTCAGCTCCGTCGGAGGCCCGCGCTGACGACGGCCAGGATGGCCGCAGGTGCGGGACCAGGGTTCTCGAAGTGGTGGGGAAGATCGGCGTCGAACGTCACGCTGTCTCCGGACTGCAGCTGATGGCGCTCGCCGTCGATGTCCAGGACGACGTCGCCGTCCTCGATGACGGCGACCTCGCGGCTGCCGGCCTCGTGCATCGGGGAGTCACCCGGCCCACCGGTGCGGGCACCCGAGGCGAGCAGGTGACGGCTGACCTCAGCGCGCTGCCCGGGCAGCGGCGGGGTCAGGACCTCGAACGTGTGCCCGCTGCGCGCCGAGCCGCCGCCGCGGCGCTCGCCCGCGCGGACGATCGTCACCGAGCCTCCCTCGTCGAGCCGCAACAGCTGCGACAGCGTCAACTCGAGCCCCGCGGCGATGCGCGCGGCGACGGCGAGCGTCGGGCTCGTCTCCCCGCGCTCCACCTGGCTGAGCATCGGCGCGCTGACGCCCGAGCGCTCGGCGAGATCGCGCAGCGACAGGCCGCCGGCCTCGCGCAGAGCCTTCACGCGCGGGCCGATGCTGATCGCGGTGGTGTCGGGGACGGTCGCCATCGGACGAGCGTACGTTATCACGTACGCTCGTATCGCCGCGCGCCCTACGCCGCCGGCGAGGGCAGCGGCCCGGGCACCTCGGGCTTCGGCCGCGGCGCGTCGCCGCGCGTCGCCTTGGCCACCGCGAGCGTCAGCGCCCGCAGATACGCGCGCCCCGCGGCCTCGATGATGTCCGTCGCGACGCCCTGTCCGGTCGCGCTGTGGCCGTCGAGTTCGAGCACGACGTTCACGTCGCCGAGCGCATCCTGACCCTCGCTGACCGCATCCACGCGGAACTCGCGCAGGCGTGCGTCGACGCCGGTTGCGGCGTTGATCGCGTGGAAGACGGCGTCGATCGGGCCATCGCCGGTGAACGAGCCCTGCGCGAGCGACCCGTCCGGCATGCGCACCTGGACCGACGCGTGCGGCGGGCGCACCGAACTCGCCTCGACATCGAACGACTCGAGCGCGTACCCGGTCTCCTCCCGGAGCTCGTCGGTGACGAGCGCCTCGAGATCCATCGCGGTGACCTGCTTCTTCTTGTCCGCGATGTCCTTGAACCGCTTGAACGCGGTGTTCAGCGCCTGCCCGTCGACGGCGTAGCCGAGCTCCTCGAGCGCCTGGCGCAGCGCATGGCGGCCGGAATGCTTGCCCAGCACCAGCTGGTTGGCCTCCAGGCCGACGCTCGTGGCGTCCATGATCTCGAACGTCGTGCGCTCCTTCAGGACGCCGTCCTGGTGGATGCCCGACTCGTGCGCGAACGCGTTGCGCCCGACGATCGCCTTGTTCGGCTGGATCAGGTAGCCCGTCAGCCGTGAGACGAGCCGGCTCGTGCGCGCCAGCTCAGTCGTCGTGACCCCGGTGTGCAGACCGCCGACCGCGTCGCCGCGGGTGCTCAGCAGCATCACGATCTCCTCGAGCGCCGCATTCCCGGCGCGCTCGCCGATCCCGTTGATCGCGCACTCGACCTGCCGCGCGCCCGCCAGCACGCCGGCGAACGAATTCGCGACCGCCAGGCCGAGGTCGTCATGGCAGTGGGTCGACAGCACGACGCCGGCGAGCCCGGGCGCGAACGCGTACAGCTGCTCGAGGTAGCGCGTGTACTCGTCCGGCATCGTGTAGCCGACGGTGTCCGGGATGTTGATCGTGGTCGCGCCCTCGTCGATCGCGATCTGGCAGATCTCCGCGGTGAACTCGATGTCGGCGCGCGTTGCATCCATCGGCGAGAACTCCACGTCGTCGCACAGCGCGCGCGCCTGGGCCACCGCGGCGCGCGCGAGGCCACGCACGTCCTCGCGCGTGTTCTGCATCTGGTGCTCGATGTGGATGTCCGACGTCGAGACGAACGTGTGGATTCGGGGACGCTCCGAATCGCGCACCGCCTCCCAGGCACGGTCGATGTCGCCGGGGTTGGCCCGCGCGAGGCCGGCGATGATCGGGCCCTGCACCTGGCGGGCGATCGCCTGGACGGCCTCGAAGTCACCCGGCGAGGCGATCGGGAACCCGGCCTCGATGACGTCGACGTTCAGACGCGCGAGCTGATGCGCGATCTCGAGCTTCTCCGCCGTGTTGAGCGAGATTCCGGGCGACTGCTCCCCGTCGCGCAGCGTCGTGTCGAAGATCAGTACGCGGTTGTCATCCATCGGTCGTTCCCTTCCCTGCGGCTCGTGCTTCTCGGACATCCTCGGTGGTCAGTTGCGGCTTTGGCGGCCGCCCGCGCGCTATTCCCCCCGGAGGGGGAGGAGCAGAAGTCGGAGGTCGAGCAGGAACGACACGAAGCGTGAGCGTAGCAACGGAATCGGCCGCGGCGCAAACGCTCAGGGAACGAGGACGACCTTGCCGACGTTGCGGCGCTCGGCGAGGATCCGATGGGCGTCGCCGGCGCGATCGAACGGCACGGCCTCGTGGACGACCGGACGCACCGTCCCGTCCTCGATCAGCTCCTTGACCGGGTCGATCCAGGGCGCGAGGCTGCCGCGGTCCTTCCAGAGCGTGAGCATGTTCAGCCCGATGAAGGCCTTGGAGTCCTGCATCTGGTCGATGAGGTTGAACCCGCGCAGCATCGGCAGCGCCTTCGGCAGAACCTTCAGCATGTTCTTCCGCTCGCCCTCGTTGACGCTCGAGGCGCCGTAGCCGACGAGACGACCGCCGGGGCGCAGCATCTTCATGCTGCGCTTGAACGAGGGGCCGCCGATCGCATCGAGCACGATGTCGAGCGGCGGCACGGACGACCACCATCCGTCACGGCCGTAGTCGAGCGGATGCTGGACGCCCTGCGCGCGGATCGCCTCGTGCTTGCCAGGTGAGGACGTGCCCCACACCTCCGCGCCGTGGCGCCGGGCGATCTGCGTCGCGGCGATGCCGACGCCGCCCGCCGCGGCCTGGATGAGCACCCGATCGCCGTCACGCAGGCTCCCGTAGCCGAGGAGCGCGGCCCAGGCCGTGGCGTAGTTGACGGGCACGGCCGCACCCTGCTCGAAGCTCAGCTCGTCCGCCAGCGGGATGGCGTCGGCGTGCGGCACCACCACCTCCTCCGCGTACCCCCCGAACTGCGTGCCCGCCATGACGCGATCCCCCACCGTCAGCGTGGTGACGCCCTCCCCGACCTCGGCGACGGTCCCGGCGACCTCGTAGCCGACGACACACGGCACATCCGGGGAATCGGGGTAGAGCCCGACGCGCGCGAGCGTGTCGGCGAAGTTCACCCCGGCGGCCGCGACCTGGATGCGGACCTGGTCGGGACCGCAGACCGGGCTCTGACGCTCCTGGACCTGAAGGACCTCCGGGCCGCCATGGCGGGTGATGACGATGACGCGCATCGGCGCACCCTACCCCCGCCCGTTTCAGCGGGCCGCGAGCTCGATCTCGGGCATCGTCCGCGCGTCGCGCTTGGCCGCGCGGCGCTGCCACAGCACATTGAGCACCATCAGTGCCATCACGAACACCAGCAGCATCGTGGCGAGCACATTGACCTGCGGCGGCACGCCCTGCCGCGAGGCGCCGTAGACGAACAGCGGGAACGTGATCGTCTCGCCCGCGTTGAAGTTCGTCACCACGAAGTCGTCGATCGAGATCGCGAACGCGAGCAGCCCGGCGGCGGCGACGCCCGGCAGGATCAGCGGCAGCGTGATCTTGCGCAGGGTCGTCCACTGGTTCGCCCCGAGATCCTGGGCGGCCTCCTCGATGTGGAGGTCCATCCCCTCGAGGCGCGCGCGCACCGTCACCACGACGTAGCCGAGCGTGAACATCACGTGCGCGATCAGGATCGTCGTGTACCCCCGCGCGAACGACAGCGTCAGCAGCCACCCGAGGAGCGCGGCGCCGAGCACCACCTCGGGCGTCGCCAGCGGCAGGAAGATGAGACCGTTGACCGGCCCGCGCCCCGGGAAGCGGTAGCGCACGAGAGCGAGCGCGATGAACGTGCCGAGCGTCACGGCGATGATCGTCGTCAGGGCGGCGATCGAGAGCGACGTCGTGAAGGCCGACTGCAGCCCCTCGACGCCGAACGGATCCTTCCAGTGCTTCAGCGTGAAGCCCTGCCAGGTGAAGTTGAAGCGGCCCTTGTTGTCGTTGAACGAGAACAGGACGATCACGAAGATCGGGATGAACAGGTAGACGATCGCGAGGACCGCCCAGGCACCGATCGCCCAGTCGCGGATGCGGTCGACGGTCGTCCTCATGCCGCCGCCGCCTCCGAGAGCCGCCGCAGGCCGAGCGCCCGGGCCGCGATCGCCGATCACGATCAGCACGCCGACCATCAGCACGAAGCTCAGCGCCGCCGCCGTCGGGTAGTCGCGCACGACGAGGTACTGCGACTGGATGACGTTGCCGATCATGTAGTTCTGCGAGGTGCCGAGCAGCTGAGCGTTGATGTAGTCGCCGATCGCCGGGATGAAGGTGAGCAGTGTGCCGGCGAAGATGCCGGGCGCCGCGAGCGGCAGCGTGACCTTGCGGAACGCCGTCCAGCGGCTCGCGTAGAGATCGGTCGCCGCCTCGATCAGCCGGCGGTCCAGCCGCTCCAGCGACGCGTACAGCGGCAGTGCCATGAACGGCAGGAAGTTGTACGTGATGCCGGCGATGACGGCGGTCCGCGTGGCGAGCAGGCGGCCGTTCGCGTCGAGCAGCCCCAGCGACTGGAACGTGTTGACGATCCAGCCGTCGTCGTTGAGGATCGTCTGCCACGCGACCGTCCGCACGATCAGGCTCGTGAAGAACGGCAGGATGATCAGCAGCAGCATCAGGTTCTTCCAGCGCCCCGCCTTGAACGCGATGAAGTACGCGAGCGGGAACGAGATGACCAGGCACAGGATCGTCGCGGCGCCCGCGTACTCGACCGAGCGCACGAGCTGGTCGGAGTACTCCGAGATCGAGTCCGGGTAGACCGACCAGTTCCACGTCTGGGCGAAGCCGTCGTCGGGGTTGCCCGTCTGCAGCGACACCCACAGCTGGCTGACGATCGGGATCGCGTAGAAGACGACCAGCCAGATCAGGCCCGGCGCGATGAACATCACCGGGAGCAGCGCCCGGCGGCGGCGCAGCGTGAGCCACCCGCCGCCGCCCTTCGGCGCCGCTGTGGCGCCGGCCGTGCTCACGCCCCGGTGACCTTCTGCATCTCTGCGGTCGAGTTCGCGCTCGGCTGCGGCGCCGAGGCTCGGGTAGGAATACAGCAGCTTCAGCGTCGCCTCGTCCGGGAAGATCAGCGGGTTGTTCGCGAGCTCGGGGCTCTTGTTCTGCGAGCACCTCCTTCACGCCCTTGACCGGGCAGAAGTAGTTCACGTACGCCGCGATCGACGGCCGCGACCTGCGGGTCGTAGACGTAGTTCATGAACGTCTCCGCGCCGTAGGCCGTCGACGGCTTCTGCGGGATCAGCATGTTGTCCGACCAGGTCATCGCGCCCTCCTCGGGCACGAGGAACTCGAGGTTCGGGTTGTCCGCCTGGAGCTGCACGAGGTCGCCGGACCACGCGATGCAGGCCCAGAGGTTGCCGGACGCCAGATCCTTCGTGTAGTCGTTGCCGGTGAACTTGCGGATCTGGCCCTTCTTGTTCTCCTCGTCGATCTTGGCGATCGCCGCCGATGTAGTCGTCCTTCGTCGCCGTCGTCGGGTTCTTGCCCGTCGCCGAGCAGGACGAGCCCGGCCGAGTCGCGCCACTCGGTGAACATCGAGACCCGGCCCTTGAAGGCCGGGTCGTACAGGTCTTTCACACTCGTGAGCTTGCGGCCGGTCTTCTTCGGGTTGTAGCCGATGCCCGTGATGCCGGACTGCCACGGCAGCGTGAAGTCGCGGTTCTTGTCGAACGGCGGGTGCTTGAGGCTGTCCTGGAGGTTCTTCGCGTTCGGCACGTTCTTCTTGTCGATCGGCGTCGCGTAGCCGAGATCGATCCAGCGCGCGGCCATCCAGTCGGTCGGGGCGACGAGGTCGCGGCCGATGCTGCGGCCGGCCTCGAGCTCCTGCCGGACCTTGGCGAAGAACTCCTCGTTGTCGTTGTAGTCCTCGAGGTAGCGGAGCTTGGCCGTCGTACTTCTTGTTCCAGCCGGGGATGACCTTCGGTCGATGTAGAGCGGCCAGTTCGAGAAGACGACCTTGCTGAAGGACTCCGGTGGGTGGCTCACGTTCGCGACGTCGATCGTCGAGCCGGACTTCTTGGTGCCCCGACACCCCGCCGCACGCGGCGAGGAAGCTGCTCGCGGCCCCGACGGTCAGCCCGGCGGCGGTGAACCGGCGCAGGACGGTCCGGCGTGAGATCGGCTCGCCGTTGACGAGCCGCTCGAGGAACTGCTCGATCGGCTCCTCGTCGTGCCCGGTGCCCGGCTCATGCGGCTGCTGTGTCATTCCCTGTCTCCTTGGCGACGATGAACGTGTGCTGCGGGTCCCAGCTGGCCGCGACACGGCGACCGGGACCGATGGTCTCCATCCTGGATCCGGCGTTCTGCGCGAACACCTGAACGTCGTCGCCGCCGTCGGTGCGGACGACGTACTGCGTCGAGACGCCGAGGAAGCTGGCGTCGGTCACGTGGCCGAGGAGCACGTTGCGGCCGTCGGCCGGTCCGGCGTCGTCCTCCGGCCGCAGGGTGATCTTCTCGGGGCGCACGCCGATTCGCACGGGTCCCGCGCCCGGCCCGTTGTCGAGCAGCGCCGGCCGGCGCGCGCAGGCGGGCGCCGTCGGTCTCGAACTCGGCGATGTCCGCCGAGCGCCCGACCGGCTTTGCGTCGAGCAGGTTCGATGACCCGAGGAAGTTCGCGACGAACTCGGTGCGCGGGCGGTCGTAGAGCTCGGTCGCGGACCCGAGCTGGTCGATCCGCCCGTCGCGCATGACGGCGATCGTGTCGGCCATCGTCATGGCCTCCTCCTGGTCATGCGTGACATGGACGAAGGTGATCCCGACCTCGCGCTGGATGTGGCTGAGCTCGATCTGGAGCTGCTTGCGCAGGCGCAGGTCCAGCGCGCCGAGCGGCTCGTCGAGCAGCAGCGCCTTCGGCCGGTTGACGAGTGCGCGCGCGAGTGCGACGCGCTGCTGCTGGCCGCCCGACATCTGCGTGGGCGCGGCGCGCGAGTGGCCCGAGCTCGACCAGGTCGAGCGCCTCGGCGACCCGGCGCTTCACGTCAGCCTTCGGGACGCTGCGGCGCTCGAGCCCGAACGCGACGTTCTTCTCGACCGTCATGTGCGGGAAGAGCGCGTAGCTCTGGAAGACCGTGTTGACGTCGCGCTTGTGGGGCGGGACGTTCGTGACGTCGGTGCCCGCGAGCTCGACGGTGCCGGCCGTCGGCTCCTCGAAGCCGCCGATCATCCGCAGCGTCGTGGTCTTGCCGCACCCCGACGGGCCGAGCAGCGCGAAGAAGCTGCCGCGCGGGATGTCGAGCGACAGGTCGTCGACCGCCGCGACGTCACCGAAACGCTTGGTGAGATTGCGCAGGGCGATGTCGACCTCGCTGGGGGCCACGTCGGCGATCTCCTGTTCATCAGTCATACGCGACCCTCACTTTCGCCTTTGTTCCTCCTGGCTCGCACCGTACCGGTTCAGCGTGCCGGGCAGGTCAGTCCGGGATCCGGACGACGATGACGGGACGCTCGGCGAGGTGGATCAACTTGTAGGGCGTGGAGCCGACGAGCGCGCCCTTCAGCGGACGCTCGCCGTAGGAGCCGACGACGATGAAGCGGGCGTCGACCTCATCTCCGACGGTCACGAGCGCACTGGCCGCGCTCTCCTCGATGTACTGCTTGCGCAGATCGATGCCGGCCGCCCGTGCGGTCGCCTCCGCCTCGGCGAGCATCGCGTCGCCGCGCGCGTGGACCTGGGCGTCGAGATCATGCGACTCGCCGCCGACGATGACTCGGTCATACGCGAACACCGCCACGATGTCGCCGCCGATCTCCCCGGCGACCTGTGAGCGCCTCGGCGAGCGCGGCCTTGGACCCATCCGTGCCGTCGTAACCGACGACGATCGTCCTGCTGCTCATGACGCGCCGCCTCCGGCCGGAGACGCTGCGACGAGGGCCGGATCGGCGACCTCGCGCTTACGCTTGAAGAACTCGGGGTGGCCCTGCGCGCGCCAGATCAGCATCAGGATTCCGCCGAGCACCATGAAGCTGATCCCGATCACGAGCGGCGGCCCGAGGCCCAACCAGGAGTCGCCCGACTCGGAGTTCGCCGGCTTGGACAGGTCGACGCACGACTTGACGAAGATCCCGAGGAGCATCAGCCCACCGAGCACGGGGGCTACGCCGAGGAAGATGAAGTTCTTCACGCTCGTGAACACCTGGCGGCGGTAGTAGATCGTGCACGCGAAGGCGGTCAGGCCGTAGTAGAAAGCGATCCACAGGCCGAGCGCGGCGATCGCGTCGAACAGGATGTTCTCGGAGACGAGCGTGAGGCCGACGTACCAGGCCACCGACAGGATGCCCATGACCCAGGTCGAGAAGGCCGGCGTGAGATAGCGCGGACTGACCTCCCCAAGCTCTCCGGCAGCGCCTTTGCGCGTGCCATCGACAGCGATGTGCGCGCGGTCGGGAGGATCGTCGTCTGACACGAGGCCGCGGCCGATGACAGCACCGCGATGATCACGATCTTGCCGAGCGTGGTGCTCCCGAACACGTCGTTGGCGAGCAGGCCGAGCACGTCCCCGGAGCTGTCGTTGGCGAGCCGCTCGGGCCCGGCGAACGAGATCGCCGCGACGGTGACGATCACGTAGGTCAGCACGAGAATCATGGTCGCCCAGATCGCCGCACGGCCGGGAGCCTCACCCGGATCCTCGGTCTCCTCGTTGACCGTGACGGTCGTGTCCCATCCCCAGTAGATGAAGATCGCAACCAACAGGCCGGAGACGAACGCGCTGGTCGTGGTGATGCCGCCGGGGTTGAACCACTCCGCGCGACGGCTTGACGGAGCCGGCGGGAGCGTCGTTGGCGAACACACGCACGAGCGCAACCACCGAGAACATGCCGAGGGTGATCAGCTCGGCTGCGAGCAGCCCGATCTGCGTCTTCGCGTTGAGCTCGATGCCGATGACGCAGATCCACGTCATTGCGGCGATGAAGATGACGCCCAGAACCGTGACTGCGAGTGTCGAGGCGTTATCAACGCCGAACAGCAGGAACGTGTAGAGCCCTGCGATCTGCGCGAGGTTTGCCATCACGATCACGTCGGCGACGATGATCGCCCAGCCCCCGATCCAGCCCCAGGACGGGCCCATGGCCCGGGTGACCCACGAGAATGTGGTCCCGCAGTCCGGATCGGCCCGGTTCATCCAGTAGTAGGCCGACGCGACGAGCAGCATCGGGACGAACGCGGCGATCATGATCACTGGTGCGTGGACGCCGATGCCGACGATGCCCACGACGAGGCCGAGTGAAGCGGCGAGCGAATACCCCGGCGCGGTGGACGCGACGCCGATGACCACGCCGGAGATGAAGCCGATCGCCCCGGCCTTCAGACCCTTCTGGCCTGCCCCCGAGCCCTCGGGCACGACGGACGGCTTGGGTGCCGGGAGGGACGCCGCTTCCATGGCGGCCCACCCTATGGTCATCACCTGTCGGACCGCAACCGCCCGACTGTCGAGCCGCGGCGGACCGCGCTGGACACCGCGTCAGGCCAGGCTGACCGCGCGCCCCGCCGTGAAGCCCCCGGTGGCCTTGATCTCCTCGACCAGCTTGTCCGGGATCGCGTCGTGTGTGGTGACCACCATCACGGCCTCCCCGGTCGCTTCGCCGGTCTCCTCGTCCGGCTCGTAGCCGACGGCGGCGGCGTCGATGTTGACGCCGTGCGCGCCGAACGTCGTGCCGACGAGCCCGATGACGCCCGGGCGGTCCTCGTAGCGGAAGAGCGCCATGTGGTCCTCGAGCTGCAGGTTGAAGCGCCGTCCCCAGACCTCGAGCAGGTGCGGGCGGTTGCGCCGGCCGAGCGTCGTGCCGACGACCCGCGTTCGGCCGCCCGCCCGAGATCACCGTGACGCGGACCAGCTCGGTGAAGTCGCGGGCGCTCGTACGCGTCGTCTCCGAGACGACGATGCCCCGCTCGGAGGCGATGCCCGGTGCGTTGACGGCGTTGACCTCGTCCTCGGTGTGGCCCGAGAGGATGCCGAGCAGCACCGCGGTCGTGAGCGGGCGGCAGTCGCGGTCGGCGAGCCGGCCGAGATACTCGACCTCGATGCGGTCGATCGAGCCGTTCTGCCCGATCACCGCGGCGAGCCGGCCGAGGCGCCGGCAGAGCGGGAGGAACGGGCCGAGCACCTCGAGGTCCTCGGCCGCGACCGCGGGGACGTTGACCGCGGTCGTGACGCTGCCGCCGGTCAGCGCGGCGACGACCTGCTCGGCGGCCTGGAAGCCGGCGCGGTCGGTGGCCTCCGCGGTGGAGGCGCCGAGGTGCGGGGTGACGACGACGTTCGGGTAGGCGAACAGCGGGCTCTCGGTCATCGGCTCGCTGCGGAAGACGTCGAGCGCGGCGCCGCCGACCTTCCCGGAGTCGAGCGCGGCCTGCAGGTCCTCATCGACGATCAGCGGCCCGCGGGCGACGTTGAGGATCCGGACGCCGTCCTTCATCTTCGCGAACGCGGCTCGGCGTTCAGCCAGCCCTCCGTCTCCGGCGTCTTGGGCAGGTGGACGGTGATGAAGTCGGCGGCGGCGTAGACCTCGGCCGAGTCCGCGGCCTGCTGCACGCCGAGGGCGCGGTAGCGGTCGGCACCGACGTACGGGTCGTACGCGAGGACCTTCATGCCGAAGCCCTGGGCGCGCTCGGCGACGAGCTGCCCGATCCGGCCGAAGCCGAGGATGCCGAGCGTCTTGTCCATCAGCTCGGTGCCCGAGTACTTCGAGCGATCCCAGCGCCCGGCGACGAGCGCCGCGTGGGCCTGCGGGACGTTGCGCGCCAGCGCGAGCAGCAGCGCCATCGTGTGCTCGGCTGCGGTCACGACGTTCGACTGCGGCGCGTTGGCGACGATGATCCCGCGCTTGGTCGCCTCCGGGACGTCGACGTTGTCGACGCCGACGCCGGCGCGGCCGATCGCCTGCAGGCTGATCGGCATGGGCGAGCGCCTCCGCATCGAGCTTCGTCGCGGAGCGGATCAGGATGCCGTCGTAGCCGCCGATCCGCTCGAGCAGCTCCTCGCGCGTCCAGTCGAAGCCGGTCTCGACCTCGAAGCCGGCGTCGCGCAGCAGCGCGATCCCCGAATCGCCGATGTTCTCGGCGACGAGCACGCTTCGTCATGACGCGGCCTCCTGCTCGACGGTCGACGATCCAGTCGATGCAGGCCGTCAGTGCCCGCACGTCGTCCGGTTCGATCGCCGGGAACATCGCCGACGCGCAGCTGGTTGCGCCCGAGCTTGCGGTAGGGCTCGACGTCGACGACGCCGTTGGCCCGCAGCGTCGCCGCGACGACCGCCGCGTCGACGCTGTCGTCGAAGTCGATCGTGCCGACGACCAGCGAGCGCTTGGCCGGGATCGCCGACGAACGGCGTCGCGTAGGGCGCGGCTTCGGCCCACGCGTAGAGATGGTCCGAGGACGTCGGTCGTGCGCTCGACGCAGAAGTCGAGACCGCCCTGCCCGTTCATCCAGTCGAGCTGCTCGACGAGCATGATCAGCGTCGCGAGCGCCGGCGTGTTGTACGTCTGGTCCTTGACGCTGTTCTCGAGTGCGGTCTGCAGGTTCAGGAAGTCCGGGATCCAGCGGCCGGAGCGCGGCGATCTCGCCGATCCGCTCCTGCGCCGCGGGGCTGAGCAGGGCGAGCCACAGCCCGCCGTCGGAGGCGAAGCACTTCTGCGGCGCGAAGTAGTAGACGTCGGCCTGCGCGGCGTCGAGGGGCAGGCCGCCCGCTCCCGAGGTCGCGTCGATCGCGACCAGCGCGTCGCCGGCGCCCTCGGGCCGCTGGACGGGGACCATCACGCCGGTCGAGGTCTCGTTGTGCGCCCAGGCGATGAGATCGGCCGCCGGATCCGCGACCGGTGCCGGAGCGTCGCCGGGGGCCGCGCTCGATGACGATCGGCTCGTGCAGGAACGGCGCGGCCGCCGTCGCCTTGGCGAACTTGCCCGAGAACTCGCCGTAGACGAGGTGCAGCGACGCGGTCGCGGACGAGCCCGATCGTGGCGGCGTCCCAGAACGCCGTCGCGCCGCCGTTGCCGAGCGCGACGACGTAGCCGTCAGGCAGGTCGAAGAGGCTCGCAAGGCCCTCGCGGACGCGGCCGACGAGTTCCTTCACGGGACGCTGGCGGTGTGAGGTGCCCATCAGCACCGCGCCCTCGGTGGCCAGGCCGGCGAGCTGCTCCGGGCGCACCTTCGACGGCCCGCAGCCGAAACGGCCGTCGGCGGGCAACAGGTTCTCGGGGATCGTCAGCGCTGTTGTGGCGTTCACGTGGGACTCCGCGGGTTCGTGGGTGAGCGGCGGTGCCCAGGCGCGCGGCGGCAAGACGGTCGTCGCTCCCCGATGGTCAGTTCCACCTACAGGCGCCAGTCGCGACGACCCGGCGAGGATAGCGGAGGCGACCGCGGCAGCCGCCCTGTGCGCTGACCTCGGCGGCGAGCCCGCCCGGAACGCAGCCCATCACGCCGTCCGCGGCAGGCTGGTCCGCGTCAGCCCTGCTCGAACCCTGAGTCGTTGATCCAGTCCATGTGCGACCGAAGCTCCTTGCCGGTCGCCTCGAGCTGGGACGTGGCGCCCTCCTCGCGCATCCGCGTGAAGTTCTCCTGGCCCGCCCGGTTCTCCGCGATCCACTCGCGCGCGAACGTGCCGTCCTGGATCTCGCCGAGGATCTTCTTCATCTCCGCGCGCGTGTCCGCGTTGACGATCCGGGGGCCGCGGGTGTAGTCGCCGTACTCGGCGGTGTTGGAGATCGAGTAGCGCATGCCGGCGAGGCCCTTCTCGTACATGAGGTCCACGATCAGCTTGAGCTCGTGGAGACACTCGAAGTAGGCCATCTCCGGGTCGTAGCCCGCCTCGACGAGCGTCTCGAAGCCTGCCTGGACGAGCGCGCTGGCGCCGCCGCAGAGGACGGCCTGCTCACCGAACAGGTCGGTCTCGGTCTCGTCCTTGAACGTCGTCTCGATCACGCCGCCGCGGGTGCAGCCGATGCCCTTGGCGTAGGCCGCGGCGATGTCGCGCGCGTTCCCGGTCGCGTCCTGGTGGATCGCGATCAGGCCGGGGACGCCGGAGCCCTCCAGGTACTGCCGGCGCACGAGGTGGCCGGGGCCCTTGGGGGCGGCCAGTGACACGTCGACGTCCTGCGGGGGGACGACCTCGCCGTAGTGGATCGAGAAGCCGTGACCGAACATCAGCATGTTCCCGGCCTCGAGATTGCCCGCGATGTCGGCCTCGTAGATGTCGTGGTGGCGCTCGTCGGGTACGAGCAGCATGACGATGTCGCCCTTGGCGGCGGCCTCGGACGGGCTGAGCACCTCGAGCCCGGCGGCCTGCGCCTGGGCGAGCTTGTCGGAGCCCTCGCGGATGCCGACGACGACGTTCACGCCAGAGTCCTTGAGGTTCTGGGCGTGCGCGTGCCCCTGGGAGCCGAAGCCGATGATCGCGACGGTCTTGCCGTCGAGGTGTGCGAGGTCCGCGTCGTCGTCGTAGAACATGGCGCGGCATGGTAGGCGAAGCGGCCGCCCCGAGTGCCCGCCGGCCGCGCGGCATACTGGACCTGGATGCCGATCTCGCCCGATGCGACGGACGCGGAGCTGCGCGCGTTCTACGAAGACTGCTACACGCCCGGCGCCGGGCACGGGCGCCCGTCGGACGCCGCGCGGGCCGGCGGATGGCGTGCACTGTGCGCGCGGGGCAAGGCGGACCACGTGACCCTGCTGTCCGCGCGCGCGGGACTCGCTCCGCAGCGTGTCCTCGAGGTCGGCTGCGGCGACGGCGCGATCCTCGGGTGGCTCGCGGCCGACCGCTTCGGCGAGAGGCTCGACGGCTGCGAGCTCTCGCACGCCGCGGCCGCAATCGCCGCGGGCCGGGAGGGCGTCGGCGAGGTGCGCGTGATCACCGGTGACGACCTCCCCTACGACTCAGGCAGCTACGACCTCGGAATCCTGAGCCATGTCCTGGAGCACGTCCACGACCCGGCGGTGCTGCTCGCCGAGACCGCACGTGTCTGCTCCGCGGTGATCGTCGAGGTCCCGCTCGAGGACAACGTCTCCGCCCGGCGACCCGCCAAGCGGGCGCACGCGCTCGAGATCGGGCATCTCCAGCGGTTCTCACGCGCTGAGATGCACGAGGTCATCGCGCGCGCCGGGCTGCGCGTGCGCGCCGAGCTGTCCGACCCGCTGCCGCGTGAGGTGCACCGGTACTGGGCGGGTGACCCCTCCGGACGGAGGCGCGCGGACGCGCGCTGGCTGATGCGGCGCGCTCTGATGACGGTCCCGCCCCTCGGCCGCCGGGCGATCACCGTCCACTGGGCGGCGGCGTGCATCCCAGCGGGCTGACTCAGGCGTCGGCGGAGGCGACGAGCGCACGCGCCGGCAGCGCGACGGACCCGTCGTCCGCGACGAACCGCGCATAGCCCTCGTCGACCGCATCGCGCAGCTCGTAGTGCTCCGCGGGCGTGAGCTTGCCGAGCGCCGCGTCGAGGGAGATCGAGACGGCGCGCTGATGATCCCACCATGCGTCGAGGCTGTCGGCGTTCCACGTGAAGTCGACCGGCTCGACGGCGACGCCCGAGAAGCCGGCGGCGGCGAGCAGCTCCTCGAGGCCTCCGGGCGCGGCGAGCGCGAACATCCCCGGCGTGCCCGGCTCGGGCGGGGACGCGAGCTCGCGCGCGAGCAGTTCGCGCTGGAGTACGCCGATCCACGGGTTCTCGCTCAGCGGGGCCCAGACCGCCAGCGCCACCCGCCCGCCGGGTCGCAACCCACGGCGCGCCTCGCGGAGCGCGGCCTCGGGATCGGCGAGCAGCATGTAGCCCCAGCGGCTCAGGATCGCGTCGAACGACGCCGTCGTGACGTCGAGCCACTCGGCCTCCATCTGCCGGACCTCGACGTTGTCCGCGCCCAGCGCCTTGACGTGAGCACGCGCGGACTCGACCATCGCCTCCGCGCCATCGGTGATCACCACACGGCCTCCGGGCTTCACGAGGTCGGCGGCGAGGAGCCCGGTGTCGCCGAGGCCGGCGGCGACCTCGAGGACTTCGTGCCCAGGCTGGAGCGCTGCCCGCTCGATCAGGAACTCGGACACGGGGAGCGCCGACGCGTGGATCTGCTCTCGCCGGCTCGTCCACCCCTCGGCCGCCTGCTCCCAGCGGTCACGGCTGTCGGCGCGGTAGTTCTCGGCGTCCATTGCTCGCACCCTAGAGCGCCCGCCGCAGGAGTTTGCCGCTGTGTGTGCGCGGGAGCTCGTCGACGATGCTCAGCGCCTTCGGCACCTCCCAGGGCGCGAGCCGCTCGCGGCAGAACGCGAGCACGTCCTGCTCGTCGGGACTGGTCCCCGGGGAGGCCACGATCGTCGCGACCACCGCCTGTCCCCACTGCTCGTCGCGGCGAGCGTGCGCGGCCGCCTCAGCGACGTCGGGGTGCCGTTCCAGGACCGCCTCGACCGCGAGCGGGCTGACGTTCTCGCCGCCGCTGATGATGACGTCGTCCGCGCGGCCGAGCACGACGATGCGGCCGCGCGAGTCGCGGCCCCCGAGATCGCCGGTGTGCAGGACAGGCCCGGCGTCGGATGACACCGTCGGGCCGGTCACGAGGATCTCCCCCGTCTCGCTGAGGCCGACGCGCGTGCAGAAGAGCGGCACCCCGTTCGTGGCGATCTGCGAACAGGCTTCGGTCATCCCGTAGGTCGGGGCGACCGGTACGCCGGCGTCCGCGGCGCGCTCGAGCAGCGCCGGCGGGATCGCGGCGCCGCCGAGGAGTGCCCAGCGCAGCGCCGGGGGCTCGCGAAGCCCGGCGTCGAGCAGTCGCGTGAGGGTCGCCGGGACGAGGGAGACCAGCGTGGGTCCCGCCGGGTCGCGCAGCGCCGCGAGGACCGCACCGGTGTCGAATCGCTCGTGGACGATCGCGCGGGTGCCGTAGATCGCCGAGCGCAACAGGATCGAGAGCCCGCCGACGTGCGCCAGCGGCAGGCAGCAGAGCCAGCGCTCCTCCGCGTCCAGACCGAGCGCCGCCGCTGAGCCGAGCGCGCTCCAGAGCCAGTTGCCGTAGGTCAGCGTGACCGGGCGCGCACCCGCGCTCGTGCCCGAGGTGTGGACGATCACGGCGGGTGCCTCGAGGTCGTGGCGATCCAGCAGGACAGCCGACATGTCCTCGTCACCCTGGAGGGGAGCATCCACGAGGACGGCGCACGACGCCGCGCGCAACGTTCGCTCCGCCTCCGGGAGCCGCGGGTCGAGCGGAGCGGCGACCGCGCCGAGCAGCAGGCAGCCATGCAGCACGCTCGCGAAGTCCTCACCGGGAGGCAGCGTGATCGCCACCCGGTCTCCGCGCGCGACCCCGCTTCCCGCGAGCAGGCGCGCCGCGGACTGCGCCTCGCCGAGGAGGCGCACGTACTCCAGGGAGCCGACGGCGAGCCGGCGAGGGTGCGCCGCGGCGGCGCGCGGCAGCCAGGCATCGACCTCCACGACGTGAAAGCTAGCCTGCACCCCGAGATGAGCCCCGAGAACGATCCGCGCGCGACGACGATCCGCCCCGCCGCCGACTGGCGCAGCGGCGGTGAGTACGAGGACATCCGCTACGAGCTCAGCGGCGACGGCATCGCGAAGATCACGATCAACCGCCCCGAAGTGCGCAACGCGTTCCGCCCGCAGACGATCATGGAGCTGAGCCGCGCGCTCGAGGCCGCGCGCGAGGATCCCCAGGTCGGCGTGATCGTCCTCACCGGCCAGGGCGACATGGCCTTCTGCTCGGGCGGGGATCAGCGCGTCCGCGGCGACACCGGCTACCTCACCGAGCCTGGAGCCGCCGCCGTGGGCCGCTTTCACGTCACGGACCTCCAGGTGCAGATGCGCCGCCTGCCCAAGCCGATCGTCGCGATGATCGCGGGGTACGCGATCGGCGGCGGGCACGTGCTGCACATCTGCTGCGACCTCTCGATCGCGGCGGACAACGCGCGGTTCGGCCAGACCGGCCCAAAGGTCGGCTCGTTCGACGGCGGATACGGCGCGAGCCTGCTCGCCGCGCAGGTCGGGCAGAAGCGCGCGAAGGAGATCTGGTTCCTCTGCCGCCAGTACGACGCGCAGCAGGCGCTCGGGATGGGCCTCGTCAACGCCGTCGTCCCGCTCGCCGACCTCGAGGCCGAGACGGTCGGCTGGTGTCGCGAGATGCTCGAGCTCTCCCCCTTCTCGCTGCGGCTGCTCAAGGCGAGCTTCAACGCCGGTGAGGACGGGATGGCCGGCGTTCAGCAGCTCGCGCACGACGCGAACCTCCTCTTCTACGCGAGTGAGGAGGCGCAGGAGGGGCGTGACGCGTACCGCGAGCGCCGCCGGCCCGACTTCTCGCGGTTCCCGAAGCGCGCGTAGGCGGCGAACCCTTGCGGTTTCTTCTCAGCACCTTTCGCCTGATCGAACGGGCCGGCAGCGAGACCTATCTGCTGACCGTCGCCGAACAGCTCGTGCGCCTCGGCCACGAGGTGATCGTGCACTCGATCGACGACGCCGACAGCTCGGTCCTGGCGGCCGAGCACGGCCTGCGCTCCGCCGCCGGCGAGCGGGGCCTGCCGGGCGCCGTCGACGCCATCCTGGCGCAGGACTCCATCGTCAGCTTCCGGCTCGCCGAGCGGTATCCCACGACGCCGCAGGTCTTCGTGTCGCACTCCTCCCTGCACGACCTTCAGCTCCCGCCCCAGCTCCCGGGCCTCGTGAGTGCCGTCGTCGTGATGAACGAGCATGTCCGGCAGCGCGTCGAGGCGATGGCCGTGGTGCCCGCCGTGGTCCGGCTCAGGCAGCCGATCGACACCAGGGTGTTCACGCCGCGCTCACCGCTGCCCGAGCGTCCACGACGGCTGCTCGCGTTCGGCAACGCGATGCCGGAGGAGCGCGTCGCCGCGATCCGCGCTGCCTGCGACGCGGCGGGCGTGGCATTCGAGCGGGCCGGATCGAGCAGCTCCCCGACGGACGACCCGTCGAGCATGATCGCGGCCGCCGACATCGTCGTCGGCTACGGGCGCTGCGCGCTGGAGGGCATGGCATGCGCGCGGGCCGTCTTCGTCTACGACCGCGCGGGCGGCGACGGATGGGTGACCGCCGAGAGCTACGAGGTGCTCGAGGCGGGCGGCTTCGCCGGCCAGTCGGACCTCGCGCCGCCCGGGCCGGCCGACTTCGACCTGTCGCTCTACTCGCCGGACATGGGGCTCGTGAACCGCGACCTCGCCGTCCGGCACCACCGCGCGAACATCCACGCCGAGGAGCTCGTGAGCGTCATGCGCGACGCCGCGGCACCGTCCGAGACACTGCCCGGACCGCTCACCGAGATGTCCCGACTCGTGCAGCTGCAGTGGCACAGTGAGCGCCATGCCCTCGCGCTGCACGCCGAGCTGATGGCGCTGCGCAGCGCGCAGGACGTCTCCTGATGCGTACGCTCACCGCCGCCGGCCGTGACGTCGCGCACTGATCGAGAGGAGCAACGGCCATCGCCTCATCACTCGGGATCTGGCTCATGGCCGCACGTCCGCGGACGCTGCCGGCCGCCGTCGCTCCGGTCCTCGTCGGGACCGCGCTGGCGCAGACGCGCGGCTCGATTGACCTGATCGCGTTCGCGGCGGCGATGCTCGGCGCCCTCTTCATCCAGGTCGGGACGAACCTCTCCAACGATTACTCCGACGCGCGGCGCGGCGCCGACACCGAGGACCGGCTCGGGCCGGTGCGCGTGACGGCCGGCGGGCTCGTGCCGCCGCGGCAGGTCCTCGTCGCGACCTACCTCAGCTTCGCCGCGGCCGTCCTCTGCGGCATCTACCTGATCGCCGTCGCCGGCCCCGTCCTGCTGTTGATCGGCGCCGCCTCGATCCTCGCCGGGATCCTCTACACCGGCGGGCCGCGACCGTACGGGTACGAGGGCCTCGGTGAGGTCTTCGTCTTCCTCTTCTTCGGGGTCGTCGCCGTGACCGGCTCGTACTACGTGCAGCGCCAGGACCTGCCCTGGGAGGCACTCGTGCTCGCCGTGCCGGTGGGGCTGCTGGCGTCGGCGATCCTCGTCGTCAACAACGTCCGCGACCTCGACACCGACCGGCGCGCGGGCAAGCGCACCCTCGCGGTGCGGCTCGGGCGCGAGCGCACACGCACGCTCTACGCCGCCATGCTCCTCGCCGCATACCTCACCGTCGGACTGCCGTGGGTGCTCGACTCGCTGACGGCCTGGCTGCTGCTGCCGTGGCTCACCGCGCCGCTCGCCGCGCGGCTGCAGCGCACCGTCCGCACGCACGCCGACGGGCCGACCCTCAACGCGGCGCTCGCCGGGACCGGGCAGCTGGAGTTCTTCTTCTGCGTGCTGCTCGCGATCGGCCTGCTGCTCTCCTGACGCCCGTGCGCGCCGACGTCGAGCCGATCACGCTGCGGTTGCGCGACCCGCTGCGCACGTCCTACGGGGAGATCACCGAGCGCACGCTGCTGATGCTGCGCATCGAGGATCGCGAGGGCCGCGTCGGCTGGGGCGAGGCCGCACCCCTCGAGCCGTATGACGGTGTCTCGCCGGCCCGCTGCCGCGACGCGCTCGAGGCCCATGCGGCGGCGCTGCGCGGTGGCGCGATCCGCGGCGGAGCCGCGCTGCTCGACGCGTGCCGCGCCGCGGACCCGCTGCCGCAGGCGCTCGCCGCGGTGGATCTCGCACTCTGGTCGCTCGCGGGGATTCGCGAGGATCAGCCGCTCTTCGCGCTGCTCACGGACGACGCGCTCACCCGCGTGCCGGTCAATGCCGTCGTCGGGGCGGAGGACCGGGCGACCGCAGCGGCCCAGGCGGCGGGCGCCGCCGCGCAGGGCTTTCGCTGCGTCAAGGTCAAGGTCGGCAGCGGCGATGACGCCGGCCGCCTCGCCGCGGTGCGCGCCGCCGTCGGGCCCGACGTCGCGCTGCGCGTCGACGCGAACGGCGCCTGGGACGTGGCGACCGCGACGCGCATGATCGAGGCGCTCGCGCCCGCCGCGCTCGAGCTGGTGGAGGAGCCCGTCCACGGGATCGACGCGCTGCGCGCGGTGCGCGAGCGGGTCCCCGTCCGGATCGCGATGGACGAGACCGCGGCCGACCCGGGCGCGCTCGCCAGCGGCGCCGCCGACGCCGTCTGCCTGAAGATCTCGCGGGCGGGCGGGATCTCGGCCCTCCTCGCACAGGCGGCGCTCGTCCGCACCACCGGCGCGGACGTGTACCTCGCCTCGACCTTCGACGGACCGCTCGGGATCGCCGCCGCCGTGCACTGCGCCGCGGCGCTGAAGGTCGACCTCCCCTGCGGACTCGCCACGCTCGACCGGTTCGCGGATCTCGATCCCGGGCCGCTGGCGACCGTTGACGGGGCGATCGACGTGCCGCGACTTCCGGGGCTCGGCGTGAAGCCCGCCGAGTAGGGTGCGCGCGTGATCGTCGACGCCTGGATCCAGCATCCGACGGGGCGCTTCCTGCGCCACGACATGTTCGCCTCGCTACGACGCTGGATGGACGGCGAGCTGCCCGCCGAGGTCCCGCTCGACCTGACGCTCGGCGCACTCGACGGCGGCGGCGTTGACGTCGCCGTGCTCTCGGCATGGCATGGCCCGGACGGCCCGATGATCACGAACGACGAGGTCGCCGCGGCCGTCCGTGCGGCCCCGGACCGGTTCATCGGCGCCGCGGCGGTGGACCTTCGCGATCCGGTGGGCGCCGTGCGCGAACTGCGCCGCTGCGTGGAGGACCTCGGCTTCGTCGCCCTGCGGGCGATCCCCTGGCTCTGGGGCTGGCCCCCGAACGACCGCCGCTACTACCCGCTCTATGTCGCCTGCGTGGAGCTGGGCATCCCGTTCTGCACGCAGGTCGGTCACACCGGGCCTCTGCGCACGTCGGAGACCGGGCGGCCGATCCCGTACATCGACGACGTGGCACTCGACTTTCCCGACCTCGTGATCGTCGGCGGCCACATCGGCTACCCGTGGACGGACGAGATGCTCGCGCTCGCGCGCAAGCACGAGAACGTCTGGATCGACACGTCCGCCTACACGGCTCGCCGCTATCCCGCCGCGCTGGTGGAGGAGTTGCGCCGCCCGCGGCACAAGGTGCTCTTCGGCTCGAACTTCCCGATGATCACGCCCGAGCGCTGTCTGGAGGATCTCGACACCTTGGGCCTGGACGAGCCCCAGCGCGAGCGATTCCTCAGCGGGAACGCCCAGAGCATCTTTCGCCTGCCGGCGCCCGTCAGCGGCCGTTGATCGCCCGGGCGACCGCCGCGGGCGCCGCCCGCAGCAACGCGTGCCCGGCACCGGGAATGATCTCCAGCCGAGCGTCCGGGATGGCGGCGGCGAGCCGCTCCCCGATCGCCGTGAACTTCGCGTCGCGCTCCCCGGCCAGCACGAGCACCGGCATCGTGAGCTCACCGAGGCGGCTCCAGAGGGGCGTCATCGCACCGGTCCCCGCGCCGCGCAGTGCCGCCGCGAGGCCGGCGGGCTCGTTGCGGGCGATGTCGGCACGTGCGCGCCGCTGCGACGCCTCGTCGTCGCCCGCGAACAGCGGCTGGGCGAGCCAGCGATCCGCGAACGCCGCGATCCCCTGCCGCTCGATCTCGTCGGCGAGCCGCTCGTCGCCGGCGCGGCGCGCCACGCGCTCGTCCGCGTCCTCGATTCCGGCGGTCGTGGCGACAAGGACCAGCCGGCTGGTCCGCTCAGGCGCGGTGAGCGCGACTGCGAGCGCGATCCTGCCGCCCATGGAGTACCCGCCGAGGGCGAACCGCGGCGGCGCCGCGGCGAGCACGTCCGCCGTGATCGCCTCGAAGGTGACCGGCGCCGCGCCGGCTCGCGAGCCGTGGCCACGCAGGTCAGGGGCGAGCGCCGTATAGCGTTCGCGCCCCAGTTCCCCGATGACGGGGTCCCAGGCACGGCCGGTGCCTGCAAAGCCGTGCAGAAGGACCAGCGTCTCGCCCATCACCTGATCATGCCCGCTCCGACCGACACCTACCTGCTGCTCCGCGCTCTCTGTGACGAGCTCGGCCGCTGCGGCATCAGCGGAGCGGTGACGTCGCCCGGCTCGCGCTCGACCCCCGTCGTCCTGTCGCTTGCCCGCAGCGGGGCTTTCCCCTGCTTCTCGCAGATCGACGAGCGCAGCGCCGGGTTCTTCGCGCTCGGGCTGGCCAAGGCGACCGGCCGGCCGGCGGTGCTCGCCTGCACGTCGGGCACGGCGGCGGCGAACTACCTGCCGGCGGTGATCGAAGCGAGCGAGGCCCGCGTGCCGCTGATCGTGCTGACCGCCGATCGCCCGCCGGAGCTGCGAGCGACGGGTGCGGGCCAGACGATCGATCAGGTGAAGCTCTACGGCGATGCCGTGCGGATGTTCACCGAGGTCGGTGTCCAGGACGCGACGCCGCAGACGCTGCGCTGGATCAGGGCGCTCGCCTGCCGCGCGGTCTGGACCGCACGCGGTCCGCGACCGGGGCCCGTCCACCTGAACCTGCCGCTGCGCGAGCCGCTCGTGCTCGGCGAGCTGCTGCCGGATGACGAGCCGGGTGGCGGCGGGCGCCCCGACGGCCGGCCCTGGGTCGGCCACCTTCCCGGCGTCGTGGACGGCCGCGCCGCCGCGGCCACGCTCGCCCCGGTCGTCGCCGCCGCGCCACGCGGGATCGTCGTGCTGGGGCGCAGCGAGCGCCCCGCGGCCGTCGCCGGCGACCTGAGTCCGCTGGCCCGGGCAGCCGCGGCGTTCAGCGAGCGCACCGGCTGGCCGCTCCTCGCCGATCCGCTCTCCGGCGCGCGCGGCGCGGGCTCGATCGCCCACTACGACGCCCTGCTGCGCGTCCCGGCGTTCGCGCAGGCGGCGCGCCCCCGCGCGGTCCTGCGCATCGGCGACCTGCCCACGTCGAAGCCGCTGCGCGAATGGCTCGCGGGCCTCGACGCCGTGCAGGTGCTCGTCGATCCCGACGGCGCCTGGCAGGACCCCGCACAGGTCTGCGACCTGACGCTCGGCGCGGAGCCGGCGCCGCTGCTCGAGGCGCTCGCCGAGATCGCGCAGGGTGAGCCCGACGCCGCCTGGACGGCGGCATGGGCGGACGCCGACGCCCGCGCGGCCGGCGGCCTCGCCGAGCTGCTGGGCGATGAGCTGAGCGAACCACGCGTCGCGCTCGAGCTCGGCGCGGGACTCCCGCCCGACGCGACGCTCGTCGTCGCCTCCTCGATGCCGGTGCGCGATGTGGAGACGGTGTTCCCCGCGCGCGCCGCGCCGCTGCGCGTGCTCAGCAACCGCGGGGCGAACGGGATCGATGGCACGCTCGCGACCGCCTACGGGGTCGCGGCGGCCGGCCCCGGCCCCGTCGTCCTGCTGACCGGCGACGTCGCGCTCGCGCACGACGCCGGCTCGCTGCTCACTGCGCGCCGGATCGGCGTCCCGCTCACCATCGTCCTGATCGACAACGGCGGCGGCGGGATCTTCGACTTCCTCCCCGTCGCGAGCCAGGCCGATCACTTCGAGACGCACGTCGCGACCCCGCACGACCTCGATGTCGCCGGGCTCGCCCAGGCCTACGGGCTGCACCTGCTGCCGGTCGAGGATCTCGCCGGGCTGCGCGCGTCGATCGAGTTCGGCCTCGCGTCGGACGGCACCCAGCTCATCCATGTGCGGACGAACCGCGCGGAGAACGTGCTCCTGCACCGGACCATGTGGGAGACGGTCGGCGCTGCACTCGCCGAGCCCTCGTGAGCGAGTTGCCGGCCCGGAACAGCGGCGACGTCACGGCCGTAGCCGCACGTGCATGTGGTCGTCGTGATGGACGAGCGGGCGGACCACCGCCCTGGGGCCGCGCAGCCTCCCCTGGCGCCACAGGACGGGTGAGACGAACACGTACTGGGCCCCGGCCGCCACGAACGCGCTGATGAGTTCCTGCGAGCGGCCCACGTCGATCTGCGAGACACGCTCCGGCGCGCACTCGCACGCGTCAGACCGGGGATAGAGGACGTCCGCGTCGAGCCCGTTCTGATGCGAGGCGTGCCCGAGGCCGCCGTAACGGCTGCCGAACGGCCCGCCGTGAGGCCGGGACAGGTCGGCGACGCCGACGCGCTGGCCCAGCGGGTGGGTGAGATCCGCCTGCGTCAGGACGCACTCGAGCGTTCGCACGAGCTTCTCGGTGCCCCACCGCCGCCAGGGCCGGCTCGGGCTGACACCGAGCGGAAAGTCCCACGTGAACGCGGCCTCCGACTCCGCGGGGAACTTGACCCCGCGGATCAGCGTGCCCCGGTTCGGCTTTCCCCGTGCCACCGAGCCGGCCGTCAGGAGCGACGGACCCACCCGGCACGACGACGCCGGCGCAGCGACCTGCGCGGACGCGGGCACCGACGTGAAGAGCAGGAGCACCGACGGCGCGATCAGGCAGAAACGGGCGCCGCGCAGCATCGGGTCGGCGTCAGATCGCCAGCACCGGCAGCAGCGCGTCCAACTTGATCTCCGTCTCGGCGAGCTCGGCAGCCGGGTCGCTGTCGCGCACGACGCCGACGCCCGCGTAGCAGCGCGCGACCGCACCGGTGAGGAGCGCGCAGCGCAGCGCCACGCAGAACTCGCCGTCCTCGTGCTCGTCGACCCAGCCGACGGGTCCCGCGTACCAGCCGCGGTCGAGTCCCTCGAGCGCCGGGATCAACGGCGCCGCGGCGCTGATCGGCTCGCCGCCGACGGCGGGCGTCGGGTGGAGCGCGCCGGCGAGCTCGATCACGCTCACCGGCTCGCGCAGCTGTGCGCGGATCGGCGTCGCGAGGTGCTGGATGTTCGCGACGCGCGCGAGCACCGGCTCGTCGGCCGGGGTGACCCACACGCTGTGCGGGCCGAGCGCCTGGACGATCCGCCGCGTGACGATCGCCTGCTCCTCACGGTCCTTGGCCGAGCGCAGCAGCTGCTCGCCGAGATGGTCGTCGACGGCGGGGTCGGCGCTGCGGCGCGTGGAGCCCGCCAGCGCGAGCGTGCCCGCACGCAGGCCCTCACGGCGAACGAGCAGCTCAGGGCTCGCGGCGATCAGCGTCGAGTCGCCGCGGCCGACGGCGAAGACATGACAGCCGGGGAAGGCGTCGCGCAGCACGCCGAGCAATGCACCCGGCTCGTGCGTTGCGGCGGCGTGAACCTGCACCTCGCGGGCGAGCACGATCTTGTCGAGCCGGCCGGCGCGGATCTGCTCGACCGCGCGCGCGACGGCGGCCTCGTAGTGCTCGGGCGGCATCGCACTCACGACGCGCGCGCGGGTCGCGGGATCCGGGTCGAGCAGCGGGAGCGGCTGCTGCCGCAGCGCTGCCGCCCGCTCGGCCAGCCGGGCGTGCGCGCCGTCGACGTCGTCGTCCGCGCGGACCAGCGCCGCGAGCGTCATACGCAGATCCTCGCCGCGGCGCGCGAACGCGACCTGCGGGACGTGCAACGAGGCTGGAGCGAAGCCGTGCCAGTGCGGGGCGCCACCGCCCTCGGGCGCGAAGGCGAAGCCCCCGACGGCGACGGGCCCGGATCCCCGCGGGCCATCCGGGACGTCCGCCACGGCGCCGGCGGCGAGCTTGCGCCAGCGTGCCGCGACGACGGCGAACCGCTCCGGGCCGCGCGCCTCGATCGCGGTCGCGAGCCCGAGCGTCGCCAGCGCCGCGCTCGCGCGGTCGGGCTGCTCGAGCACGAACCACGGCTCGTCGCCGACCCGCGAGCTCACAGCGATCGCCGTCGGGTCCGCGCCGCGCGGAAGCGCCACGGTGATCGCTGCCAGCGCCTCACCGGTGCTGGAGCGGCGGGCGCGTCGCCGCGCCGCGGCGAGGTGGTCGCGCAGGCGTTCAGCGTCGGCAGAGGCAAGGGCGAACGCGCCCGCCTCCGCCGTGATCGGAGCCGGCATCGTCACCAAGGATACGACCGCCGCGGCGGCGTTCTCAGGTCTCGGAGCGCCCGCGGGCGATCGCGATCTCGCCGGTGCGCATCATCTCGACGAGCCCGAACGGCCGAACCATCCGCTCGAACGCCTCGATCTTCTCCGTCGTACCGGTCACCTCGAGGATGATCGAGCGCCGGCTGACGTCGACGACCTTCCCGCGGAAGATCTCGCAGATCTGCATGACCTCGGCGCGCGCGCCGCCGTCGACCGCGAGCTTGAACACCGCGAGCTCGCGGGCGACCGTCTCGTCCGGCTCGAGATCGCGGATCTTGATGACGTTGACGAGCTTGTGAAGCTGCTTGGTCACCTGGTCGATCGAATGCTCGGCGCCGTCGATCGTGATCGTGAAGCGGCTGATCTGCGGATCGTCGGTGGGGCCGACCGTGAGCGTGTCGATGTTGAAGCCGCGCCGCGCGAAGAGGCCCGCGATCCGGCTGAGGACACCGGACTTGTTCTCCGTCAGGATCGAGAGGGTGTGCTTGCGCCCGGAGCGGATGTTCCCGGCGGCCTCAAGGTCGTCGAGGCTGAGCAGTTCGTTGGTCTCGACCATCGCTCAGCCCACCATGTTCCGCGCGGCCTCGCCGGGCGCGATCATCGGGTACACGTTCTCCTCGCGGGCGACGTGCACGTCGATGAACGCCGGGCCCTCGGCCTCGAACGCCGCGCGCAGGTCCTCCTCGAGCGTGTCGGGGTTCGTCAGTCGCGCCCCGCGGATGCCGTAGGCGTCGGCGAGCTTCACGAAGTCCGGGAACGCCTCCTCGCCGCCATGCGTCTGCATGTCGACGTGGCTGTAGCGCTCATTCCAGAAGAGCTCCTGCCACTGGCGCACCATGCCGAGGTAGCCGTTGTTCATCACGACGATCTTCAGCGGCAGGCCCTCCTGCCGGACGGTCGCGAGCTCCTGGATGTTCATCTGGATCGAGCCGTCACCGCTGATCACGACGGTGAGACGCTCGGGATCCCCGAGCTGGGCCCCGATCGCGGCCGGGAGGCCGAAGCCCATCGTCCCCAGCCCGCCCGAGTTGATCCACCGGCGCGGCTCCGGGAAGTCGTAGTACTGCGCAGCCCACATCTGGTGCTGCCCGACGTCCGAGCACAGGATCGCGTCGCCCGCGGTGATCTTCATGATCGTCTTGATCAGCTGCTGCGGCATGATCTCGCCGCTCGTCGAGAGCTCGAACTTCAGCGGATGCTGCGCCTGCCACTGGCCGAGGCGCTGCCACCACTCCTCGAGACGACCGGAGTCGGTCTCGAGCGCGCGGTACTCCACGACGAGGCGCTCGAGCACGTTCTTCGCGTCCCCGACGATCGGGATGTGCGCCGGGATGTTCTTGGAGATCTCGGCGGGATCGATGTCGATGTGGATGAACTTGGCACGCGGCGCGAACTCGGAGAGCTTGCCGGTGATCCGGTCGTCGAAGCGGGCGCCGATCGCGCAGATGAGGTCAGCCTCGTCCATCGCGTAGTTGGCGGTGCGCGTCCCGTGCATCCCGAGCATGCCGAGCCACTGCGGATCGGATGCGGGGAACGCGCCGAGCGCGTTGAGCGTGCATGTGACGGGGAACCGGTCGCTGTGCGCGAGCGCGAGCAGCTCCGCCGACGCGTTCGCGGCGACGACGCCGCCGCCGACGTAGAGCACCGGGCGCCGAGCCGCCGCCAGCGCCTTCGCGGCCTGGCGGATCTGCTTGGCATTGCCCTCGGTCGTCGGCTGATAGCCGGGCAGATGCACGTCCGTCACCGGCACGTAGTCGATGTCCGCGCGCGAGAGATCCGTCGGGATGTCGACGAGGACGGGCCCGGGACGGCCGGTCCCGGCGATGTGGAACGCCTCGTGGATGACCCGCGGAATCTCCCGCGGGTCGGTGATCATGAACGAGTGCTTGACCGACGGCATCGTGATGCCGATGACATCGGCCTCCTGGAAGCCGTCGGTGCCGAGCAGGTCGGTGCGCACCTGGCCGGTGAGGAACACGACGGGAACCGAGTCCATCATCGCGTCCTGGATGGCGGTGACGAGGTTGGTCGCGCCGGGGCCTGACGTGCCGAGCGACACGCCGACCTTGCCGGTGACCTTGGCGTAGCCCTCCGCCGCGTGGCCGCCGCCCGCCTCGTGGCGCACGAGGACGTGGTGGATCCCCGCGTCGTAGAAGGCGTCGTAGGTGGGAAGGTTGGCGCCGCCGGGGTAGCCGAATACGACCTCGACCCCCTCGGCCTTCAGGCACTCCATCAACGCATCGACTGCGCGCATCCTCGTCTTCGCCTCCTTCCCCGGGTGGCTGGGTTGTGCTGGTATACGACGAGCCGCCCGCGGCGGCTCAGAAAACCCGATGGTACCAGTCGGAATGCGGTGTGACGACGCCCGCCTCAGCGGTGCGCCGGCAGCTGCGGCGGGATGATCTCCTCCGCCGACTCCGGGTATTCGAGCTCGGTCCCGCAGCGTGTGCAGAGCGCCTCGTACGCGTAACGCTCGCGTCCGCAGCCCGGGCAGATGCGCTTCTCCTCGCGATGCTCGTTGCGGTAGAAGACCGCCGCCAGCAGGCCGAAGATCGGGATCGCGCCGGCGATCAGGAACCACAGCCAGAACGAACTGCCCTTCGCCTTGCCGATGATGCCACCGCCCACGCCGAAGCACACGGCGATCACGACGTACGCGCCGCCGGCCACTCAGATCACCTAGCCCGACGAGAGCGTGCGCCAGGCCCAGAAGATCGCGACGATCGCGAGGACGATGACCACGAACCAGGCGATGCCCGCGATCAGCCCGATGACGACGCGCAGCAGGACCCACGCGGCGATCAGGAGGACGATGACGGCGAGCGCCTTCATGCCGAACGACGAACCGGACTTCTCTTCCATGCCCCCAATGATACGGCGCGGGCCCGGGCGCTCCGGATCAGTCGTACGAGCGGCGCAGATGCGCGAAGCGGTCGGGAGACCCGGTCCGAGCCGAGTTCTGGACCCGCGCCAGGCGGTACCGGCGCACCTTCGCCGCGTTCGGGTCGCGGTGGCGCGGAGGGGCCGCCGTTGCGAGGAGGTAGCGCGACAATGTGGGCGATGGCCGGGTCATGCCGAGATCTTCGGTGATTGCGGGCTTTTCTCCCATCGCCCACCGGTCCGCAATTCGCGCAGGACACCCGTACACCCGGTCGAGACCGCCGAATGCCGGGCGCTGGATAGCATCGGGTCCGTGAGCGGCCCGGGGGACGACACGATTCACGCACGGATCGACGCGCCCAACGCCGGCGCCGCGGTCGCGCAGGGACTGCTCACCGTCTCCGGCTGGGCGCTCGCCGAGGCGGCGCCGCTCGAGCGCGCCCTGCTGGTGGCCGGCGCGGGCGCCGGCGTCCCGGTGCGTCTCGGCGTGTGGCGCCCGGACGTGCGGGACGCCTTCCCGGCGATCACCCACGCCGGCGCGAGCGGCTTCGAGACGCCGCTCGACCTGCGGACCGAGGCCCCCGGACCCGTCCGGATCGCGCTGCTCGCCGCGCTGCCCGGCGACCCGCTGCGCGAGGTCGCCGCAACCACGGTGACGGTGGACGCGCCGGCCCGCCCGCGTGACGGGGCACGCCCACGCGCGGCGTTCACGATCGCCCACGACGAGCCGGTGATGCTGCCGATCTGGCTGCGCTACTACGGGCGGTTCTTCGCCCCCGACGATCTGTTCGTCCTGGCGCACGACACCAGCGACGGCAGCACGGATGGACTCACGGGACTCTGCAACGTCGTGCCGGTCCACCGCGAGGCGGCGTTCGACCACCGCTGGCTGCGCACCGTCGTCGAGGACTTCCAGGCGTTCCTGCTGCGCTCCTACGAGACCGTGCTCTTCGCCGAGGTCGATGAGTTCGTCGTCGCCGATCCCAGCCGCCACAGCGGTCTCGACGCCTACATCGACGCGCTCGAAGGCGCCGGCCGCACGCTGCAGCGGCTTCAACGTCGTCCACCAGGAGGATGAGCCCGCCGCTGCGCTGCGACGCCCCGCTGCTCGCTCAGCGGCGCTGCTGGCATGCCTCGCTCGCGTACTCCAAGCGCCTCCTGTCGCGCATCCCGCTGCAGTGGTCGCGGGGGTTCCACGAGGAGTACGGTGCGCCCGACGCGCCGCCCGACCCCGAGCTGATGCTGATCCACCTGCACCGCATCGACTACGACTGGTGCCTTGAGCGCCACCGCCGCTCCGCGGCCCGCGACTGGAACGCGGAGGATCGCGACGCCGGCGCGGGCGTGCAGAACCGGATCGCCGAGCCCGCCGAGTTCGAGGAGTGGTTCCGCCGCGGCCCCGACCTCGACGCGCCGCCGGAGCTCGTTCCCGCGCATATCCGAGGCGTTCTGTGAACGCGCTCGTCATACCGACCAACTCCGCGCCGCGACTCGCCGAGTTCCTCGAGGCGTGGGCGCCGTGGCCGTGGGACCGGATCATCGTCGTTCAGGACGAGCCGCAGGCCGCGCTCGTGATCCCCGAGGGCCTGGAGCGCGCGGCATCCGAGCGGCTCGAGTGCCACGCCTGGGACGACATCGACGCGGCGCTGCCCGACCCGTCGATCATCTCGCGCCAGGACAGCGCGATCCGCTCGTTCGGGTTCTGGCGCGCGTGGGCGGCGGGCGCCGAGATCATCTTCACGCTCGACGACGACTGCCACCCCGTCGGCGAGGGCTTCGTCGAGGCGCACCGCGAGAACCTCTACCGCACACCCGCCTGGCAGAGCTCGGTGCCCGGAATGCGGGTTCGCGGCCTGCCGTACCGCAACCAGGGCCTGCTGCGTGACGTGCACGTGAGCATGGGCCTCTGGCGCGGGGTGCCGGACCTCGACTCGGTCTCGACGCTCGCCGCGCACGACCAGCCGGTGACGTCGCTCGGGCCGGTCCACACGCGGGTGATGCCATCCGCCCAGTACTTCCCGCTGTCCGGGATGAACGTCGCGTTCCGCCGCGAGGTCGCGTGCCTCATGTATTTCCCGCCGATGGGCCGCGGGCGCCCGTTCCGGCGCTTCGACGACATCTGGGGTGGCCTGGCCCTGCAGCGCGTCTGCCGGCACCTCGGGCTGTCGATCACGTGCGGCGAGCCGGTCGTCGACCACCGGCGCGCATCCGATCCGTTCGTGAACCTCGAGAAGGAGGCTCCGGGCATCGTCGCCAACGAGCACGTGTGGGAGGCGATCGACGCCGTCCCGTTGACCGCCGGCACGCCGCGCGCGTGCATGGCCGAGCTCGGGGAGGCGCTCGCAGCGAACGCGGACGGCTACATCGCCGACTGGGGCCACGGCATCCTCGGCTGGTGCGCGCTGTTCGATCCCGCAAACGTCGTGGCGTGAGCGTCGTCACGATCACCGGCGGCAGCGGCTTCCTCGGCCAGCTGCTGCGCGTCGGCCTGCAGCAGCAGGACTTCGAGGTGCGCGTCTTCGACCCCTACCGCGGGCCGCTCGTGAACCTCGTGCGCCGCCGCTACCTTGCCGCCGCCGAGCGGCCCGCCGCGCGCCGCGCCGCACGGGCGATCCGCGCGACCCAGAAGCGCGCCGAGCCGATGCTCGTCCGCTCCGGGCTGATCCGCCGGCGCGCCGACGACATCCTCGGTGACCGCGAAGCCGTCGCTGCCGCCTTCCGCGGCAGCGACGCGGTGATCCACCTCGCGGGCATCCCCCACCCGCATCAGCCGGGCGCGACCGACGAGACCTTCCAGCGCCTCAACTACGACGGCTCGGTGAACGTCCTGGAGGCCGCGATCGCCGCGGGCGTCGACACGTTCGTCTTCG
This sequence comes from uncultured Actinomycetes bacterium, assembly GCA_963805615.1. Lineage (GTDB taxonomy): Bacteria > Actinomycetota > Thermoleophilia > Solirubrobacterales > Solirubrobacteraceae > F1-60-MAGs163. Next base: position 114,316 of record CAWDUW010000003.1, read on the forward strand.
CGTCCTCGGCGCAGGTGTACCGGATCAACAGCCCCGTGCGGGTGGACGAGCTGCCGCTGCCGGAGCGCACCCACCTGCCGCTCCCGGCCGAGGGCCAGACCACCTACGGCTTCCTCAAAGGCGCGTTCGAGCGCTACATGCAGGGCCGCTGCGACCAGGGCGAGATCCGGGGCGTGGCCCTGCGCCTCGAGTACCCCGGCTTCCGCTCGGCGGTCCCGCATAACCTCTACGTCTCGACCTCGATCGAGAACACGGTCGCCGGCTTCGCCTGCGCGCTGCTGCCTCCGGCGGACCTGCGCTTCGGCGTGTTCAACCTCGCGGACGGAGAGGTCGATCCGGGCGTCGTGGATATCCAGGACTACATCGCCCGGCGCTGGCCCTACGCGCGCAACCGCGCAAGCGGCAACGCGTGCCTGCTCAGCACCGAGCGCGCGCAGCGGATCCTCGGCTACCGGCCGGTGACGGACGGCCGCTACGTCGACGAGTCGCTCGTCTGGTAGCTACAGGCCCAGCTCGGAGCGCACGATCGCCGTGACCTCCTTGCCGTCGGCGCGGCCGCGCGTCTCCTTCATCACGTGGCCGATGATCACCCCGATCGCCTTCATGTCGCCGCCGCGCAGCTTCTCCGCGACATCCGGATTGGCCTCGAGCGCCGCGCGGACGACGGGCGCCAGCTCATCCGCCCCGCCGACGGCCCCCAGACCCTGCGCCTCGACGATCTGGGCGGGGTCGCCGCCCTCGGCGACGAGCGTGTCGAGGACCTGCTTCGCGGCGCCCTGCGTGACGGCCTTGGAGGCGACGAGCGCGGCGAGCCCGGCGAGCGCCGCCGGCGTGACCTTCGACGCCTCCGGGTCCTCGTCGCCGAGCCGCGCCTGCAGCTCGTTGACCCAGTTCGCGACCAGCTGCGGTTCGGCGTCCCCGGCCTCCCCGCTCGCGAGCGCGGCCTCGAAGAGGTCACCGAGCTCGGCCCGCCACGACAGCAGCCGCGCGCTCTCTGCGTTGAGGCCGACGGCGTCGATCAGGCGCCGCTCCCGGTGCGGCGGGCAGCTCCGGCATCGCCGCCTTCGCACGCTCGAGCATCTCCGGGGTGATCCTCACCGGGGGAAGGTCGGGCTCCGGGAAGTAGCGGTAGTCGTGCGCCTCCTCCTTGGAGCGCAGCGACGTGATCGCCTCGGTGCGGGGGTCGAAATGGAGTGTCTCCTGGACGACGCTCTCCCCCGCCTGCAGCAGGCGCTCCTGGCGCGCGACCTCGGCGCGGATCCCGCGCTCGATGAACCGGAAGGAGTTCATGTTCTTCAGCTCGGTCTTGGTGCCCAGCTCGGTCTGACCGACAGGGCGGATGGAGATGTTGGCGTCGCAGCGCAGCGACCCCTCCTCCATGTTCACGTCGCTGACGCCGAGCTGACGCAGCGTCGTGCGCAGCAGGCGCAGCCACTCGCTCGCCTGCTCGGCGGAGCGCACGTCGGGCTCGGTGACGATCTCCGCGAGCGGTGTGCCGCCGCGGTTGAAGTCGACGACGGACGCGTCCGAGCCGTGGATGCGGCCGCTGGCCCCGGCGTGGATCAGCTTCGCCGCGTCCTCCTCGAGGTGCACGCGGTGGATCCGCACGTCGCCGAGCCGCCCGCCCGAGCAGAGCGGTTCGTCGAACTGGCTGATCTGGTACCCCTTCGGCAGATCGGGGTAGAAGTAGTTCTTGCGGTGGAAGATCGACCGGGGCGCGAGGTCGGACCCGACCGCCATGCCGATCATGAGGCCGTAGTGGATCGCCTCCGCGTTCGTGACCGGCAACGTGCCGGGCAGCCCCAGGCAGACCGGGCAGGTGCGCGTGTTCGGCGGTTCGCCGAAGCTGAGCGGGCAGGAGCAGAACATCTTGGTCCGGGTGCGCAGCTGCACGTGGATCTCGAGGCCGATGACGGGCTCGTACTGGATCTCGGTCATCGAACTGCCCCTCCGCGCGGCGGGGAGCCGTCGAAGGCGAGTGCCCGCTCGAGCGCGTGCGATGCGTCGAGGATGCGGTTCTCGCTGAACGCGGGACCGGCCAGCTGAAGCCCGACGGGCAGGCCTTCGGAGAGCCCGCAGGGGATCGAGATCGCCGGGATCCCCGCGAGTGACATGGGCACGGTGAAGAAGTCGTTGAGGTACATCGAGAGCGGGTCGGCGGTCTTGGAGCCCAGCTCGAACGCGACGGTCGGGCTCGTCGGGGTGACGACGAAGTCGACGGTCTCGAAGACCGTCGCGAACTCGCGCGCGATCAGGGTGCGGACCTTCTGCGCACGGCCGTAGTACGCGTCGTAGTAGCCGCTCGAGAGCGCGTACGTCCCGATCAGGATGCGCCGCTTGACCTCATCGCCGAAGCCGTCGTGGCGCGTGTCGGTGTACATCGAGACGAGATCGTCCGCGGGCGTCCGCAGCCCGTACCGGACGCCGTCGTAGCGGGAGAGGTTCGAGGAGGCCTCGGCCGGCGCGAGCACGTAGTAGGCGCTGAGGCCGAGCGCCGCGGTCGGCAGGTGGCAGGTCTCGATCGTGGCGCCGAGGCCACGCGCCGTCTCGAGGCTCGCCTCGAATGCGGCGAGCACACCCGGCTCGACGCCCTCACCGGTGCTCAGCTCGGCGGGCACCCCGAGCCGGATGCCGTCGAGTCGCTCGGCGGTGGGCAGGACGATCTCCTCCGGGTGTGCGACGGCCGTGGAGTCCATCGGGTCGGTGCCGGTCATGTGCCGGTAGAGCAGAGCGGCGTCGGTGACGTCGCGGGTGAACGGCCCGGCCTGGTCGAGCGACGAGGCGAACGCGATCATCCCGTAGCGCGAGACGGTGCCGTACGTCGGCTTGAGGCCGACGATTCCGCAGAGCGCGGCAGGCTGGCGGATGGAGCCGCCCGTGTCGGTTCCGAGCGCCCACGGCGCGAGCCCGGCCGCGACCGCGGCGGCGCTGCCGCCCGACGAGCCGCCCGGGACACGCGTGCGATCCCACGGGTTCAGCACCGGCCCGTAGGCGGAGTTCTCGTTCGAGGAACCCATCGCGAACTCGTCCTGGTTCGTCTTGCCGAGCAGCGTCGCGCCGGCATCCTGAAGGCGCTTCACCGAGGTCGCGGTGTACGGCGGCAGGTAGCCCTCGAGGATCTTCGAGCCGGCCTGGCTCGGCACGCCCTCGGTGCAGAAGAGGTCCTTGACGGCCAGCGGAACGCCGCGCAGCGGGCCGTCCGAGCGGAGATCCTCGGGCAGGTCCTCCGCGACCCACGTGAACGCGTTCAGGTCCTCGTCCGCCGCACGCGAGCGATAGGCGGCGAAGAGCTCCGCGGCATCGAGGTCGCCACGCTCGATCGCGGCGGTCGCCTGCGCGGCTGTGAGGGTGAGGAGCTCGCTGACGTCCATCAGCCGGCCTGCGGGCTCGGAACCAGAAAGCCGCCGTCCTGGACGGCGGGCGCCTGGGCGAGCGCGACCTCACGCGGCAGGCAGGGGCCGGGCACATCGGGGCGGAGCCCCTGCTCGACCTCGACGACGTGGCTCGTCGGCGGAACCCCGTCCAGATCGAGCTCGCTGATCTTCGCGATGTGATCGAGGATCGACGACAGCTCGCCGGCCATCCGCTCGGTCTCCTCGTCGGTCAGCTTCAGGCGCGAGAGGCGCGCGACGTGGAGAACCTCGGCCGGGTCGATCATGCGGCGGCGATTCTAGAGAGCGCGCTACGCCGCGGGCGGCGCGGGGCGCGCCGGAGGCGGCTCGACGTAGCGCGAGGGCTGGTCGACGCGCTCGTCGCGGATCGAGAACCAGGCGCCGGCCTTGAGCGCCACGAGTGCGGCCAGGCCGGCCCAGGCTCCGGTGTCGATCCCGGTTGCCGCGCCGGGCTTCAGCAGCGTGACGATGAGCGTCACGAGGATCGCGAACGGGATCAGCGCCGCGAGGAGGACCCCCGGCGGGAGATTGACCGCGTCACGCGCGCCGACGGCGATGAGGACGACGGTGGTGAGACCGAGCGCGACGGTGAGCAGGATGAGCGCGAGCGTCGCCCAGCCGAGCGACGACCAGCCGGTCTGAGGCCCGTCCGGGGCGGTGAACCAGTCCAGACCGAGCGTGACGGGCACGGCGACCGCGCTCACGAGGATCAGCCAGTCGGCGGGGCGCAGCCGCACGTCAGGCGCCGTCCCCCGCGGCCATCCGCGCCGCTTTCAAGGTGTTGCCAAGGAGGCAGGCGATGGTCATCGGGCCGACGCCGCCCGGCACCGGCGTGATCGCCCCGGCGACCTCGGCGACCGCGTCGAAGTCCACGTCGCCGACGAGCCCCGCGTCGGTGCGGTTGATCCCGACGTCGATCACGGTCGCACCCGGCTTCACCCAGTCCGCCCCGACCATCCGCGGGCGCCCGACCGCGGCGATCAGCACGTCGGCGCGACGGCAGACGCCGGGGAGGTCCCGGGTCCGCGAGTGGCAGACGGTGACGGTGGCGTTCGCGCCGAGGAGGAGTTGGGCCATCGGCTTGCCGAAGAGATTCGAGCGCCCGATGACGACGGCCTCTGCGCCCTCCAGCGCCGCGCCCGCGTGCTCGAGCAGGATCATCGTCCCCTCGGGGGTGCACGGACGCAGGCCCGGCTCGCCGAGGGCCAGGCGGCCGGCGCTGATCGGGGTGAGGCCGTCCACGTCCTTGCCGGGATCCACGAGGCCGGTCAGCTCGACGCCGTCGAGATGGGCCGGGACGGGCAGCTGGCAGAGGATCCCGCTGACCGCCGGATCGGCATTGAGCTGCTCGATCAGAGCGGCGACCTGCTCGCGCGTGGCGTCAGCCGGCAGGTCGTGGCGGAACCCGGTGATGCCGACCTCGGCCGATGCCTTCTGCTTTCCACCGACGTAGACGGCACTCGCCGGGTCCTCGCCGACGAGGACCGTCGCGAGCCCGGGCGCGCGACCGTGGCGGGCGGTGAACGCGGCGACGTCCTGCGCAACCTGAGCGCGAACCTCGGCCGCGACGGCCCTGCCGTCGATGATCATGGCACTCACGGGCACAACGCTATCCGTCGGGGCCGAGGGCACGAGGTCCCCATCACCGCTTGGTGATCGGTGCGTACTCCGCCATGAGCTTGCGCTCCGACCCGTCGCTGCCGAATCGCACGACGACGATCCCGCCGGGCTCGACGCCCGTGACGACGCCCTCGCCGAACGCGGCGTGCACGACGTCGTCGCCGAGCCTGAACGACGCGCCGCCACCGGTCTCCGCCGCGACGTCGGAGCCCCAGGACAGCGCGCGCGGCCGGCCGGCACCCGCGGACGCACTGGCCGCGGCGGCTCCCGCCCACCCAGTGGGGGCGCCCTCGCGGTCCAGGTGCTCCGGTGGAAGCTCGCCGAGGAACCGGCTCGGGAGCCCGTAGGTCGCGGACCCGAACACGTTGCGCCGCCGTGCGTGCGTGAGGGTGAGGTTGCGCATCGCGCGGGTGACGCCGACGTAGCAGAGCCGGCGCTCCTCCTCCAGGTTGCCCTCGTCCAGCGAGCGCGAGTGCGGGAAGATCCCCTCCTCCATCCCGATCATGAAGATGACCGGGTACTCGAGGCCCTTCGCGTTGTGGAGCGTCATCAGGGTGACGAGCCCCTCGTCGTCCTCGCGCGAGTCGGCGTCGGCGACGAGCGCGATCTGCTGCAGGAAGACGTCGAGCGTGTCCTCGTCCTCGGGCGCGCGGGCGTCGAACTCGCGCGCCACCTCCACGAGCTCCTGCAGGTTCTCGAGCCGGCCCTGGGCCTCGATCGTGCGCTCGGCCTCGAGCCAGTCGACGTAGCCGGACTCGTGGATCACCGCCTCGAGCAGGTCGCCGATCGGCACCTTCTGCTCGGCCCGCGCGCGAAGGCCCTCCATCGTGTCCATGAAGCGCCCGAGCGCCTTGATCGCCGCGGACCCGAGCCCCGGCACCGACGCGGGCTCGGCCGCTGCGTCCCAGATGCTGATCCCGACCGTCGAGGCGTGGGTCAGCACGCGCGAGAGCGACGTCTGGCCGATGCCCCGCCGCGGGCTGTTGGCGACGCGCTGGAAGCTCACCGCGTCCTGCGGGTTGCCGAGCAGCGTGAGGTAGGAGATGGCGTCCTTGATCTCGGCGCGCTCGTAGAACTTCGTGCCACCGATCACCTGGTAGCCGATCTCGCGCCGGACGAGCGTGTCCTCCAGCGCACGCGACTGCGAGTTCATCCGGTACAGCACGGCGATCTCGCTGCGCGACAGACCTTCGTCGACCAGTCGCTCGATCTCACCGGCGATGTAGCGCGCCTCGGAGTGCTCGTCGTCGAGCTCGCGCACGACGATCTCGTCCCCGGGACCGAGGTCGGTCCACAGCGTCTTGTGCATCTGCCCGCTGTTGTGCGCGATCAGCGCATTGGCGGCGTCGAGGATCGTCTGCGTCGAGCGGTAGTTCTGCTCGAGCTTGACGACCTTGACCTCCTCGAAGTCGTCCTGGAAGTCGAGGATGTTGCGGATGTCGGCGCTGCGAAACGAGTAGATCGAGTTGTGCGTGACGATGCCGTTCGCGATGAAGTTATGCGTGTCCTCGACGTCGATGTCGTAGACGGGCGCCTCGAGCTTGACCTTCTCGACGGACTCGACGACGTCGAACGCGCCGTCCCCATCGACCATGACCATGCCCGGGCGCACGGCTGACGCAGGCATGAACGGCAGCGAGGAGCCCTGCCCCGGGACACGCTTTGCCAGCCGCGCCACGTAGCGGACGACGACCGGCGTACACGCGGCGATCCGGTCGGCGAGCCGGACGGCGTTCTCGAAGTCACGGAATGACGTCTCGACCCGCCAGCCGCCGTTCTTCGACGGCCGCACGTTGATCGCCGCCTCGCGGAGGCGGTCGGCGACCGCGGGATCCCGGCCGGCCACCGTGACCCGATGCTGTGTGCTCTGTGCGCGGGGATCTCCGCAGAGGGTGATCGTCACGATCCGGCGCCGGCCCTCGTGGCTGTTCGGGAGCTTGTGCGGATGATCGACGTCGAGGCCGTGGTCGTGGACGAGACGTAGTCCACCCTCGTCCGAGTCGGTCTCGGCGAAGACCTGGTCGATGAGCGCCTGGCTGCCTACGAGCCCATTGCTCCGCGGGCCGCGCCGCGCGACGAACGGGATCATCGGGATGCCGTACCGGACCGCGAGCGCGTGCTCGGCGGCACGTGCCTGGGCATCTGTGGCGTGCGTCGAGACGACCCATGCCGCGTCCGCGTGCTCACCGTTGCAGCGGATCTGCAGGCCGAGCACCGGCTTGGCGCGGCTTGCGCTGTAGGTCCGCGTCACTCCCACGCGGCAGCCGTGAGAGCCCCGCCGCATCAGGTACGTCACGTGCATCTGTGGCGTCAGGCCGACGCGGAAGCCGGCGAAGTGCGTGTGCTCCGGAGTGGAGACGACGCGGCGCCCGCTGGCCATCGTGATTGCGATCCCGTCGCGCCGCTCGGATCGGTGTGCCCGCAGGACCCGGGCCGGACGGAACGTCCCGCTGCCGCCGTTCGACAGCACCTCGTCACCCGCCACGATCTCCTCGATCGGGCGTGTCGACCCGTCGCCCATCGTCACCAGCGTGCCCTCGACGAGGCATTGCGCATCATCGCCCACGACCATCAGGTTCCCGTGCTCGCCCGCGATCAGCTGGAGCAGCACGTACTGCGCGTGGTTCGTGTCCTGGTACTCGTCCACGAGCACGTGGCGGAAGGTCGCCTGGTAGCGGGCGCGCACCTCCGGGAAGAGCCGGAGCACGTCCACCGTGCGACCCAGCAGATCGTCGAAGTCCATCGCGTTCATCCGATGCAGCGACGACTCGTAGAGCTGGTAGGCGTCCGCGACCGTCTGCTCGAAGTGCGAGCCGATCAGCTCGCGGTACGCCGCCGCGTCACGCAGCTGGTTCTTCGCCGCCGAGATCTGGTGCTGGATCGCCGCGGGCGTGTAGCGCTTGGGGTCGATGCCGAGCTCGTCGAGGCACTGCTTGACGAGGCGGCGGCTGTCGGCCTGGTCGTAGATCGTGTACTGGCGCGTGTAGCCCAGGCGGGGCGCCTCGGCGCGCAGGATCCGCGCGCACGCGCTGTGGAACGTCATCACCCACATCGCGCGCGTCGAATGCCCGAGCAGCAATTCGACGCGCTCGCGCATCTCCTGCGCGGCCTTGTTCGTGAAGGTGATCGCGAACACCTCGCCCGGCCGGACGCGCCCGGTCTGGATCAGCCAGGCGAGCCTGTGGGTCAGCACGCGCGTCTTGCCCGACCCGGCGCCGGCGAGCACGAGCAGCGGGCCGGACTCGTGCGTCACGGCCTCGCGCTGGGGCTCGTTGAGGCCCGCGAGCAGGTGCTCGAGGCGCTCGTCGGCGGGGGCGTCGGGCATGCGTCTTTCAGGGTAGGGCGGCGAGCGGCGGCCGGCGATACGCTCGCGGCCATGGCGATCAGCCTGCCCGACGAGGTCCGTGCGAGCTGCGCGCTGATCGCGGAGAACGCACGGTCGGTGACGATCGACCTCGAGGCGCTGGACGCCCTCGATCCAGGCCCCGCGCCCGCGCCCGACGCCGAGCGCCACCTGATCGACGGCAGGCCGGAGGACGTCGCGGCCTACTTCCTCACGCTCGACACGATCAACTTCGGATCAGGCTGGTTCCCGACCCTGCGCAAGCGCCTCGATCACGACGGCCGCCCGGTGTCCGGCTACTTCACGGTCGCGTGGTCGCTCGCCGACCGCTTCCGCGGTGTCGGCCCGTGGACCAACGCCGAGTTGCGCGCCCTGCGCACCGAGGAGGTCGCCGACACGCTCGGGCAGGACCGCGACCACGAGCTGATGGCGCTGTACGCACAGGCACTGCGCGATCTGGGTCGATTCCTCGGCGAGCGCCACGCGCTGGATCTCGTCGCGGAGTCCGGCGGGTCAGCGGCGGCGCTGGCGCGCCGCCTCGCCGGTGGAATGGCGCTCTACGACGACCGCGGATTCTGGAAGCGCGCCCAGATCGCGCCGTCGAACCTCGCGCTCGCCGGGGTTGCGCAGTTCGGCGACCTGGACCGCCTGACGATCTTCGCCGACAATCTCGTCCCCCACGTCCTGCGCTGCGACGGCGTGCTGCGCTACGCCCCCGGGCTCGCCGACGTCATCGACGCGGGTCGCCCGCTGCGTCCCGGGCGACAGGAGCAGGAGATCCGCGCCTGCGCCGTGCATGCCTGCGAGCTGCTCTCCGCCCGCACCGGGGTGCCGCCGCGCGAGCTGGACCTGCGCCTGTGGACCCGCGGCCAGGACCCGGCGATCAAGGCACGGCAGCGGCACCGGTGCCGCTGCGTCAGCTACTAGCCCCCACCTGCTCGGGCGCTCGAGTGCGCTCAGCCCTGCGGGGCGAAGAACGGCGCCGAGATGTAGCGCTCGCCCGAGTCGGGGAGCACGCAGACGATGCGCTTTCCCTTGGACTCCGGGCGACCTGCGACCTGCATCGCGGCCCAGAGCGCCGCTCCGCACGACAGCCCCGCGAGCACGCCCTCGCGTGAGGCCGCGAGCCGCGCCGTCTCGATCGCGGCCTCGTCGGGAACGGCGATGACCTCGTCGAGCACATCCCGGTTCAGCACGGACGGGACGAAGCCTGCGCCGATCCCCTGGATCCGGTGGGGACCCGCAGAGCGCCCCGAGAGCACGGCGCTCGACTGCGGCTCGACCGCGATCACGAGCGCCTTCGGGTTCTTCGCCTTGATCGCCTCGCCGGCCCCGGTGATCGTGCCGCCCGTTCCGACCCCGGCGACGAAGACGTCGACCTTGCCGTCCATCGCCTTGAGGATCTCCGGGCCCGTTCCCGTGCGATGCGCCTCAGGGTTCGCGGGGTTCGAGAACTGATCGGGGAGGAAGTGATCGGGCTCGGCCGCCAGTGAACGCGCGGCGGCAACCGCCTCGCCCATCCCGCCGAGCGACTCGACGACCTCGACCGTCGCGCCGTACATGCGCAGGAGCGCCTCGCGCTCTCGGCTCATGCCCTGCGGCAGGAAGATCCGCAGGTCGTAGCCGCGCGCGGCGCAGACGAACGCGAGCGCGATCCCGGTGTTGCCCGAGGTGGCCTCGACGATCGTGCTGCCGCCGGGCTCGATCAGGCCATCGCGCTCGGCCGCCTCGATCATCGCGACGCCGATGCGGTCCTTCACCGATCCGCCGGGGTTCAGCGCCTCCAGCTTCCCGAACAGCTGCACGCCGTTCGCGTTGTCCCCGAGCAGGCGCGTGAACTGGACCATCGGGGTGCCGCCGACGAGGTCGGCAATGTTGATCGGGATTGCCGCCATTGACCGCCGACGAGACTAGAGCACGTCGCCGACGTGGCCGCCCCGTTCACTCGGCCTGCGGGTGATCCCACTGCTCGGCGTACACCACATGGTCGGGGTTGACCACGATGCGCTTGCCCTTGCGACTCGCGGGAATCACGTGGCCCTCGGACATGCGCAGCTCCACGTCGGCGAGCTCGAGCTCACTCGCGATCCACTCACCGTCGCTGAACACCAGGCGCGTTCCCATGCAGGGAGCGTACGCGTCAGCCAGCGCAGCGCAGAAGCCGGTCGCGCAGGTCGCGGTGCGACGTGGCGGCCCGGCCCGTGCCGAGCGGCGGACGGCGGCGTGCGCCCGAGACGATCGGCTGCGTCGCCGCGGTGTCGGTGCGGTTCCGGGGGGCGGTGCTCATGCTCATGGAACGACCGTATGGGTCGCCATGTTGCGGTTGTGTGCGAGGCGGCACTCAGCTGATCGGCTCGTCGCCGAGCAGCACGTCGACGTCGATCGGGTTCACGGTGAGGTCACCGGACACCGACGCCTGATCACCGCGGTAGTTCACGCCGCCGTAGGCCGGGTCGGTCGGGGTCGGCAGCCCGCCCACGGTTCCCGTCAGGCCGGACTTGCGGATCACGTCCGCGAGGTGCCCCGAGGCGTCGGAGCCGCACGGGACCGAGGTCGGCGCGAGACCCTCGGCGAGGTTCGGGTAGCGCTCGGCGTCGCGGAACGGGACGTTCGTGTTGCCGTCGGTCTGCAGCACGCCGCCGGGCACGACCTGTGAGGCCCCGCCCGCTGTGACCTGCGCAAGCGTCGGGACCTTCGCCGCGAGCGCGTCGGACGACGTCCCCGCGTACGCGTTGTAGGGCTTGGCCGGGAACAGGCAGGCGCTCAGCGCGATGTGCTCGGGCTCGTTGACGTTCGACTGCACGGTCGCCTTGGCGATCCGCACGCGGCCGTCCTTCGTGATCGCCGGGGCGATGCGCAGGCTCCCGGTCAGGCGCACGCCCGGGATGTAGTTCTGGACGGCGCCGGTGACGACCTGGCGGCACTGGAAGTACGCCGCCGGGAAGTCCTCGCCCTCGATCAGGCCCGGCTGCTTGAAGACGTCCTGATCGACGATCCGCGCGACCGCGTTGATCTTCGTCGCAAGGTTCACGGTGACGTCGATGCCGACGTTCTTGCCGGGGATGTTCCCGAACAGGTTCGCCTGACCGCCGGAGTAGCCGAGCGTCGTGTCCTGGGAGCCCTGTGCGGTCGTCAGCCCACCGGGGGTCGTCGCCGTTCCGGTGCTCATGTTCACCGCGATGCCGCCCGGCGCGATCCCGAGACTCAGCGCCGTGGTGCGCAGAACGGTGCTCGCGGCCGAGCCGGTGAAGCCCCCCGGCGCGGAACCCGTCGGGAACGGGCTTGAGCCCGGGCCGATCCAGTCGTTGCTGCCGGTGACGCCGCCGGCGCGGATGTCCCCCGGGTCGTCGACCCCGGCGCTCACCGGAAGGAAGGCGCCGCCCGGCGCGCCGCCGGACGTGGAGACCGGGTACCCGGGGAGCCCTGCGCCGGTGCCGGAACCGAAGTTCATCGGGGTGTCGTGGAAGAGCGCCTTGTAGCCCGGACCGGCGGCGGCGGCGGCGTACGTGCCGCCCTCACCGGCCGTCGTCGTCCAGTCGCCGCAGCCCGAGGTGTTCGCCGCGCTTCCCGCATAGGACTGCAGCGCGGACAGCTGCCCGCCCGGGCGGGCGAGCGACGCGAGCCAGTTGGCGTCCGAGCGGGCGGACGGGTCCGCGATCGCGTCGTTCCAGAGCAGCGGCACCGACGATGTCAGGAGCGACTTGTCGCTCGGCAGAAGCTTGAGGTTGACGTTGCCGATCGCGCCGCCGTCGAAGGTGTCCTGGAACTCGACGACCGCGGCGAGTGCACCGGAGATGACGATGTCCCGCGCGCCGAGCGACGGACCGAGGTTGACGCGCGCGCTGGGCACGGTGATCTGGTTGAGCGCGGTTCCCTGCGTGGCGCATGTCTGCCCGGCACCGGGAGCCGGGTTCTGCCCGTTGTCGGTCATACACGGATTGCGCAGGCGGATCGTCACTGGCAGGTTGAAGTTCACGAGCGCGGCGCGGCGCAGGAACGAGCGGCGGCGCAGGACGCGCGGATTGCGCTTCACCTGCCGCCGCAGTTCGGCACGGATCTTGGCCTTGTGCGCGTGGCTCAGTTTCCGTGCGGCGGAGGCAGGGGCGGCGGGCACCGCGATCGTGACCAGCGCGGCGAGCGCGAGCAGAAATGGGACTCGGCGAAGCACTGATGTCGCATCGGCCGGGAACGTGCAGGGCTTGAAAGCGGGCGCCGTATTTCAGCGAACGCAGCCGCGTGCACGCTCACGTAGGATGCCTCCAGGTGCCGCCCCGTCTTGGTACCCCTGCGACGGGGCGGCGCTCCTGAATCCGGTTCAGCCCTCAGGCGCTCCCCAGAGCCCGCGCGCCCGGCTCAGGCGCCACACGCCGTAGGCGACGGCGACGCCCAGCGAATCGATCAGCACGTCGACGGGCGTTCCGTGCCGGCCCTCCACGAACGTCTGGTGGAACTCGTCGGTTGCGGAGTACGCGACGGCGATCGCGGCGGCCGCCAGCGGGCTGCGCCAGCGCAGCGCGCGGAGCCAGAGCAGGAACAGCAGCCCGTACTCCGTCATGTGGATGAACTTGCGTCCGACGAAGTCGATCGTGCCCAGCCCCGAGTTGAGGTCGGGCTGTGCGCTGAGCGCGTAGATCAGCGCCATCAGCGCCACCGGCGGCGCGAAGCGTGCGATCAGATGCAGGGCCTCGGTGCGGCGGGACACCGCCGCGACGATACGCGCAGCGGCCGCGGGAGCGCGCTGCCGGCCCGATCGCGGTCTTAGCCATGTGTTTGCCGACCGCGACGTACGTTGGCGTCAAGCGCCGTCCGCCCGCTCCCACTCCCAGGGGAAGCAGGTCCGACCCGGGCGGGCGGCGCCTCCCACGGGAGAGAGCGCCTGCAGCGTGCGTCTTGGGCCAACCACCTCCTGTGGGGGCGCGAAGCGGGCCGACGAAGGGGGACCGCTCCCGCAACACGGGGCCGGCGGGAGTCCGTAGGCTCGCGCGTGGAGACGAAGGCGATGGAGCGGAGGAGATCTGGTGTCGGGTATTTCGCGTCGGCAGTTGCTCGAGGGTGTGGGTGCTGGAGGTCTCGGGCTCCTGTATCCGGGCTCGGCGGCGTTGGCCAAGTCGCCGAACGGCGACCCGCGCGCCCGGCAGGCGATGGACTGCTACGGCCTCCATCAGGCGGGCGTGACGACGGCGATGCAGCATCGTCTGGAGCTGGCGGCGTTCGACGTCGTCAGCGGCTCAGCCGCCGAGCTGCGCGATCTGCTGCGCAGCTGGCAGCACGCAATCGAGCTGCTGACCGCCGGGACGCAGCTGTCCGCGGCCGAGACGCTCGACCAACCCCCGACCGACACCGGGGAGGCGGTCGGGCAGGGTCCGGCGCAGCTGACGATCACGATCGGCTTCGGTGGTTCGCTGTTCGATGACCGGTTCGGCCTGGCGTCGCGCCGGCCGCCGGCGCTCGTCGACGTCCCCCCCTTTCCGGGTGATCAGCTCGACGCAAGCCGCAGTGACGGCGACATCTCCGTGCAGGCCTGCGCGGATACGCGGCTGGCGGCCGAGCATGCGATCCGCAACCTTGCCCGGCTCGGCGCAGGCGTGGTGCGGCGTCGCTGGCAGCAGTCCGGGTTCGACGAACCCCCGGTCAGGCCCGCCGGCACCGGCCGCAACCTGCTCGCGTTCAAGGACGGCACCGCGAACCTCGATCCGACGGACGACGCGCGGATGCGCCGCAACGTCTGGGCCGCGTCCGGCGACGGACCGTCGTGGATGGCAGGCGGCACGTACCAGGTGTATCGCCGCGTGCGGCTGCGCATCAGCGAGTGGGACGAGAGCCCGCTCGGCGAGCAGCAGGACGTCTTCGGTCGCTACCGCGCCAACGGCGCTCCCTACGGCGGCACGCGTGAGAACGACCCGGTGGACACCAGCAGGCTTCCCGCGACGAGTCACGTGCGACTCGCCAACCCCCGCACCGGACAGGACAGCGAAGACGAGCGCATCCTGCGGCGCGGCTACTCGTTCCACGACGGCTGGGACGCGCAGGCCGACGACGTCGACGCCGGCCTGGCATTCATCGCCTACCAGCGCGACCCACGGCGCCAGTTCATCACGATCCAGCAGCGCCTGGCGGACAACGACGCGCTCAACGAGTACCTGACTCACACCGCCGGCGGCATCTTCGCGATCCCACCCGGCGTGCGCCGCGGCGGCCATCTCGGATCGCAGCTGCTCGAACACTGACCAGCGGGCGGCCACGGCGATCTGGCCGCCGGCCGCGCTGCATCACTTGCGTCGAAGCCCCACACACCCGTAGGCTGCTCGGGCGAGCGGGCGCGTTGCTGGTTGTACCCCTGCCAAGAGGAAGTGGCGCGCCCGCAAGTCTTGTCGCAGGGGTATGGATGGGCTTGGAAGCGCGGGCGCCCCGGATGCGCGCCCGCGCAACCATCCATGACGAGATGGGATCGGCTCCGGCGCCTGGTTCTGTCCCTGCCCCGGTCAGCCGAGGGTTGACGGCGGGGTACTGCTCAGCGGCTGCTGGAACAGCGCGCCGGTCCAGGACTTCGTGCCGCTGTCGATACTTGTCCTTGGCCGCGACCGCGACCGCCCCCGCCGGCGCTGCCGGCGCAACGCCGAATCGCGTCGACCTCCCGCACCAACTGCCCAGCGGCCCCGCCAATCCGCGGAAACCCCCACTTGCGGGCGTCCGAGCACGTGCCACAATTCATTGCTCGCGGCGCCGCCCCGCCCAGGCTCTTCCCCCCGGGCCTGCCGGCCCGGCGGCGCCGTCACGTTCGCGAGAATCCGCTGTCGCACTCGTTAGGGCACCTGGGGTCTCGCGGGGCGGGAGACGGTCACACCCCCCGACTGTCGAAACGTGGGATACGTGCCCTGATCGTCCAAGAGGCATGGAACGGTCCCGGCGCCGGCTCGGGTTCTCCCGAGTGGCGCCGGGATCAGCCCGCTGGACCACGACACCTGCAGGTCGTCACCGCGTTGAAGCGGCGGGGTGAAACCTACCTGGGCCCGAAGTCCGCACGTTCGTGCGGGCGCAGGAGCGAGGGAGCCGGGTTGTAGCGGATGTAGCCGGTTGACGAGGGGTTGAGCTGACGCAGCTGGTTGAGCGTCACGATGTTCTTGACCATCAGGTCTTCGGCCGCCCGGTCCTGCTGAAGATTCTTCGACTGGACGCTGGTGTCGACCCACGTGTCGGCGACCCCGTCGGGGCCGATGTAGTCGAGGCACTGGAGCTCGGGGTAGCCGTCACGGTCGGCGTCGTAGAAGAGCCGCTCAGCCTTGCCGTCCCGATTGGCGTCCAGGGCGACGAGTTCGAAGTAGCCGTCGTCATTCTGGTCCTTGAAGAGGCCCGAGATGGCGCCCGTGTCGAAGAAGGCCATCTCGAACCTGCCGTTCCTGTCGTCGTCGAACAGGGCGGTCTCGTAGCGGCCGTCGGAGTCCACGTCGTACTGGTAGTCGAGGATCCCGTTCCCATCCGCATCTCGCAGCAGGGGGTTCCGGCGCACTCGAGTACTGGTGGAGGCACGCAGTCGCGACGTGGCGAGCGCACGCACGGTCAGCTTCCGCGACCCCTTGGCGACGGTCGCGGCGCCTGTGCCCTTGCGGATCCTGACGAACTTCGAGCGGAGCCCCTTCCTGGGCGTGCTGTAGGTCAGCTTCACGCGGGCCGCATCGCTCCTCAGGGACACCCGCAGTCGTCCCGATGGCAGGACCATGTACGTCGCGGTCACCGTGGCGCGCCGCGCGCGTGCGGAGATCGCGTCTTCGCCAACCGTGTCCAGCGACGATGAGTCGGTCCGGGCGGACGCCGGCGGCGCGGAGCAGCCGATGACGGCCAAGAGAGCTGTCAGCACAACGCGACGCACTGGATGACACCTCAGGGGCTGGCGCAGACGACGTAGATGTAGGTGTCGGGGAGCGGGGATGCGTTTGCGTTCTTGATGAAGACGCGCCACCCGACCGGTGTCTCTCCATCCTGGGCCGCTGCGCCGTTCGCCAGGATGGGATAGCTCTGCTGGATGATCTCGTTGCCGCCGTTGCCCTGGAATCCCCCGCCGCCGCCCGTGGCCCGCTCACCGGCCTGACAGAGTGCGAAATCGTTGGTGAAGGTGTTCGCTGCCAGCGCACCAAGGCTCTTGCGCCGCACGACCACGCTGGTGGCACCCGCCGATCCGGGGTCGCCCTTTGCCCCGGTGTCGCCCTTCGCGCCCTGTGGTCCTGCCGGTCCCTGCGGTCCTTGAACCGATCCCCTGAAATCGGCGGTGGTCAACGACCCGTCCTTCACGTCGCTGCCGGTCAGCGAGCTGTTCTTCACGTCGCTGCCGGTCAGCGAGCTGTTCTTGACCTTCGAGCCGGTGACAGCGTTCTTCTTGATCTGGGCGTTGCCGACACTGTTCTTGGGCAGCTTGATCGCGGCGTAGCTGACGCCGCCGAGCGCGATGAACAGCGCCGTGACCGAGACGACGTTCGCGAACGACAGGTATGGGCGAATCCCTCGGAGCACGGTGCCCTCCTGCAGGCTGGGTTCTGGACCCAGCGGACATTACGCAAGCCGACGAGCCGCGTGGGGAAGACCGCCGCCGTTGAGACTCCCGCTCCCCAAGCAAACAGGGGCGCGAGAGACGACCGGTCTGGATACGGTATCGCCTTCTTCCCGGTGTCCAGGGCGTTTTAGATGTAGTACATGGCCTGGCCGGCATCGGACCGCTCGCGGTCGATGACGTCCTGGACCGAGGTCTTCTCGAGCACCTCACGGGCCGCTTCCGCGGCCTCGGCGAAGACGCCGGCACTGCCCGCTCCGAGCGGGCCGTCGAGCAGCTCGACGATCTCGAGCACCGTGATCGCCCCGGGGTCGCGCGCGAACGAGTAGCCGCCCTTCACCCCACGCTGGCTCTTCAGCAGGCCGGCGCGACGCAGTGTCGCGAACAGCTGCTCGAGGAACTGCGTCGGGATCTCCCGCCGCCGCGCGAGCTCGCCGATCGGCACTGGACCCACATCACCCGACTGCCCCAGCTCGGAGAGCGCCTGGAGCGCGTACGGCGACTTCGTGGTGATGCTCAGCATTCGGGTACGGCCCCCTGGCAGGACGGGTCGGCGAAGCCGACACGATACGTGTCAGGTCCCGGGGCTGCCCTACAACCAGCCGCGCTCGGTGGCGATCAGAACCGCCTGAGCGCGATCGACGGCGCCGAGCTTGCCGTAGATGTTGTGCAGGTGCGTGCGTACGGTGCTCGTGGAGAGCTCGAGCTCGTGGGCGATCTGCTTGTAGACCTTGCCCTCGGAGAGGCGCTTGAGCACCTCGACCTCGCGGCCGCTGAGCGGGCACGGATCGACCTGGCGGATGCGCCCGGTCGACGGGAACGGCAGGTCGTACATGACGCTGCGCAGCTCCTCCGGGCCCAGGCCGATGGCGCGCGCGCAGCGCAGCATCTCGGTCGGGGACACCGCGCCGCCCTGGGCGTAGTGGGCGAGCATGTCCGCGAGGCGGACGAAGGCGGTCTCGTCCGTGGCGTCCTCGGCGTGATGACGCTCGATGACGGACGCGACGGACTTCGGCAGGCCCCAGCGACGGGCGAGCACGCCACCGACCAGCGCATGGTCCA
This sequence comes from uncultured Actinomycetes bacterium, assembly GCA_963805615.1. Lineage (GTDB taxonomy): Bacteria > Actinomycetota > Thermoleophilia > Solirubrobacterales > Solirubrobacteraceae > F1-60-MAGs163. The sequence goes on from CAWDUW010000003.1 coordinate 132,275, forward strand.
CGCCGAGCTCACGGCGCTCACGGTGGATGCGCTCCTCGGGCGTGCGGGCGCCCTGGTGCACCTGCTGCGGGTACCCGGGGTAGGCGTGCATGAGCACGAGCTTGCCGATGTCGTGCAGGAGCGCGGTGACCATCAGGCGGTCGCGGTCCTCGTAGCCGACCTCGGCCGCGAGGCGCTCGGCGGCGCGCTGGGTGGCGACGCCGTGCAGGCGGAAGCGCTCGGGCGCGGCCTCCCAGACGGTCGACCGCTCGAAGAAGTCGAAGGTGCGCGCGCGGGCGGCGACGGACTGCACGGCCTCGGGCGACATCACGTCGGTCGCCTGCACGATGGACTCGACGCGACCGCGGGTGCGGCCCTCGATGCCGTTGGCGACGCGCAGGACGGCGATCACGAGGGCGACGTCGCCCTCCACCGCGGCGACCATCTCCCCGATGTTGGTCCGCTCCTCGCCCACGACGCGCAGCACGCGATCGCGGGACTCAGCGAGAGCGGGGAAGTTCTCGAGCGCCTCGAACGCGGCGGTGAGGCGCCGGCCGTGGCCCTCGTTGTGGCGACGTGCCGCATCTGCGGAGGTGTCCGCGACGCGCAGAGAGGAGGCGTTTGCTGCCTGGGGCATGGTCAGATGTTCCGATCAGGATGGGGAATCCGCGGTCGCCTCGTTGCGACCTAGAACACCTATCGGCAGGCATGGACGAGAGTTTTAGCCCTGGTCCTCGCGCCTTGCAGGACAGGCCGCGCCGGCGGCGGGGTCTGACCCCTGTCAGCGCCCCGCGGAACCTCGCGAAAGCGCGCCGTCAAGCCGCCCCAGCGCCTCCGCCCGCCCCATCACCGTGAGCGTCTCGAAGATGCCCGGTGAGACCGCCGTCCCCGCCAGCGCGACGCGCAGCGGCTGGAAGATGTCACGGGGTTTCGCCTGCCGTGATTCCACGACGCCGCGGAGCGCCGCGTCGATCGGATCGACCGCCCAGTCCTCGGCGGGCAGCAGCGCGAGCGCGGCGCGCGCGTCGGCGAGCGCCGCGAGCCCGTCGTCCCCGAGCCACTTCTCCCGCGCCCTGGGATCGTCGGCCGGTCCGTCGTAGATGAACCCGGCGAGCGGCCAGAAGTCCGACAGGGTCTGGATCTTCTCCTCGCTGATCGCGACTGCGGGCCCGAGCCCGTCGCGGCCGGTGAAAGCCTCCAGCCGCGCGGTCAGCTCCTGCGTCCCGAGCTCCCGCACGTAGCGACCGTTCATCCACCGGAGCTTCTGCTCATCGAACTGCGCCGGGTTCTTCGAGACCCGGCCCACGTCAAATCGCTCGACCAGGTCGCCCGTCGAGATCAGCGTCTCGTCGTCACTGTCGCCCCATCCGAGCAGCGCGAGGTAGTTGCGCACGGCCTCAGGCAGGTAGCCGGCGTCGCGCAGGTCCTGCACCGATGCCGCTCCATGGCGCTTGCTCAGCTTCTTGCCGTCGGGACCGTGGAGCAGCGGCAGGTGCGCGTAGATCGGCTTGGGCGCGCCGATCGCCTCGAGCACGAGCAGCTGCTTCGGCGTGTTGGAGATGTGGTCCTCACCGCGGATGACGTGCGTGATCTCGGCGTCGTGGTCGTCGATCGCGACGGCGAGGTTGTAGAGCGGGCTGCCGTCCGCGCGCGCGATCACCGGATCGTCGAGGTGCTCGTGCTGGAAGACCGTCTCGCCGCGGATCAGGTCGTGCACGACGGTCTGGCCCTCGTCCGCGACCCGCAGGCGCACCGCTCCGTCGGCCTCCGGCGTGCCGCGGTAGCCGCGGCCGGCGCCGTGCTCGGCCTTCCATGCGCGCACGTCCTCACCGGCCGGCGCTGCTGCGGTACGCCAGGCCCTCCTCGAGCAGACGCTCGACGACCGCGCGGTGACGCTCCTCGTTGTCGGCCTGTGACAGCGGGCCCTCGTCCCAGTCGAGCTCGAGCCAGCGCAGCGCCTCGAGGATGTGCGCGACGTTCTCGGGAGTCGACCGCTCACGGTCGGTGTCCTCGATCCGCAGCACGAACCGCCCGCCGGCGCCCCGGGCCGCGAGCCAGTTGTAGAGCGCCGTGCGGGCGCCCCCGATGTGGAGCTGGCCGGTGGGGCTGGGAGCGAAGCGGACGCGCATGTCGCTAGGAATGTACGGACATGTCCTGCTTCAGCCCCATTCCCCGCCGATCCGTCCCCCGCCCATGCTGATCGGCGCTCACGTCTCCCCGGCCGGTGGTCCGGCGAAGGCGGTCGAGCGCGGCGAGGCGCTCGGTGCCCGCAGCATCCAGATCTTCAACCAGAACCCGCGCGCCTGGAAGCCGACGGTCTACGCCCGCGAGCAGGTCGAGGCCTTCCGGGAGGCGCTGGCCGCCAGCGCGGTCGACGCGCTGCTGATCCACGCCGTCTACCTGCTGAACGCCGCGAGTGAGGATCCCGAGATCCGCGCCAAGACGCTGACCTCGCTCATCGCCTCACTCGACGCTGGGGCGGCGCTCGGCGCGCACGCGGTGATCCTTCACCCGGGCTCGGCCAAGACCGGCGAGGTCGGGCCGGCGATCACCCGTGCCGGCGAGGTCATCGCCGAGGCGCTCGCCGAGACCGAGAGCTGCGCTCTGCATCTCGAGAACACGGCCGGCACCGGCGGCACCCTCGGCCGGTCGTTTGACGAGCTGGCTGCCCTGATCGAGGCGGCCGGCGGCGATCCGCGCGTCGGCGTCTGCCTTGACTCGTGCCACATGCTCGCCTCCGGGATCGAGATCCGGTCGGCCGACGCCCTCGGCGAGGCGCTGGACGAGCTCGAGGCCGCGGTCGGGCCGAAGCGGCTCGGGTCACTGCACCTCAACGACAGCCAGACGCCGCTCGGCTCCAACCGCGACCGCCACGCGAACATCGGCGACGGTGAGATCGGCCTGGACGGCTGCCGCGTCTTCCTCAGCGAGCCGCGCTTCGAGGAGCTGCCGTGCGTGCTGGAGACCCCGGGACCCGATCGCAGCGGGCCGACAGCCGAGGAGCTGACCCTCTGCGAGCGGCTGCGCAGCGAGGGCGTCGAGGCCCGCTCGCGGGGCTGAAGCCGGTAGCAGGAAAGCGAGAGCGGTTCCCCGCCCCCGGTCCAGCGGTAGGGCGGGGAACCAGGCCGGAAGCTAGCACGCGGCGAACTGCCGCGTTGCTCCACGCAACTGACCTGGGAGTCAGTGACGGGGCCTCAGGCGACGGAGGTGCGCAGCGCCGCGGAGCCGAGGATCTGCTCGAGCTCAGCACGCAGTGACGCAGTGGCCGTGACGCGGAACTCCTCGCCGAAGCGCAGCGTCCGCGCCCCGCCGGAGGTGGTCACGTCGAGCACGACCTCGCTGTCGCCCGTGTGGTTGCCCAGGACGTGCTTGAGGTCGTCGATGATGGTCGCGGGCACGCCGGTCGCCGCCGCGTCGAGGTGCAGGCGCAGCGGCTGCGGGCCCTGCGGCTCGCGCGCGGCCTTCTCCCTCGCGGCCTCGATCTCCTCGGGCGTCGGTTCGAAGCGCTCCACGCTCTGCACCATCAGGTTCGTCTTGTCCTTGTCCTTGTGGTCGATCTTGCCGCGCACGAGCACGATCTCGTCGACCGCCAGCGCGCCCTCACACTCGGAGATCGTCTTCTCGAACGCGATCAGCTCGACCTCGCCGTCAAGATCGTCGAGCGTGCAGAACATCATCTGCGTGCCCGTCTTCGTGCGGATCTTCTTGGCCTGGGTGATGATGCCGCCGGCCGTGACCCATTCCCCGTCGCGGCGCTGCGAGAGCTCGGTGAGCGACCCGTCGACGGCCGCGCGCAGCGCCTCGCGAACCTCCTTCAGCGGGTGCAGCGACACGAAGAGCCCGATCGCCTCCTTCTCGACCGCCAGCAGCTCGCGCTGGTCGAACTCCTCGAGCGGGATCGGCGGATGCGCTGGGCGGAACGCCTGCGCGGGCGACGCCTGCGCGTCCCCCCCGCCGAGATCGGCCATGTCGAAGATCGAGCCCTGACCGATCTGCGCGTCGAGCTGGGACTGCTGGCCTGCTGACTGCGCCTGCTCGAGCACCGCGAGCATGCCCTTGCGCGTCGCGCCGGTCGATCCGAAGGCGCCGCACTTGATCAGGGCCTCGATGGCGCGCTTGTTGACGAGCCGCGCGTCGACCCGCTCGCAGAAGTCCCAGAGCGACTCGAATGGCCCGTGCTCCGCGCGGGCGCCCTTGATCGACTCGACGGCCTGGAAGCCGACGCCCTTCACGGCGTCCAGCCCGAAGCGGATGTTGCCGTCCACGACGACGAACTCGTGGTCGGACAGGTTCACGTCCGGCGGGAGGATGTCGATCCCCATGTCCTCGCAGCGGGCCGCGAAGAAGGGGACCTTGTCCTTGGTGTCCATCACCGAGGAGATCAGCGCCGCCATGTACTCGGCGGGGTAGTTCGCGCGCAGCCAGGCGGTCCGGTAGGCGATCAGCGCGTAACAGGCGGCATGGGACTTGTTGAAGCTGTAGTCGGCGGACTTCTCGTTCGTCGCCCAGATCCAGTCGACCACGCGCGGATCCATGCCGGAGGCGGCGCAGCCCTGGCGGAACTCCGGCTCGAGCTTCGCCATCGCGGCGCGGTTCTTCTTGCCGATCGCCTTGCGCAGGTCGTCCGCCTTGGCTCCGCTGAACCCACCGAGCGACTTGGCGATCTGCATCGCCTGCTCCTGGTAGAGGATCACGCCGTAGGTCGGGCCGATGATCGGCTCGAGCCGCTCGTCCGGGATGTCGACCGACTCCGGGTCGCGCTTGCCCCTGGCATAGCTCGGGATCTGATCCATCGCGCCCGGGCGGTAGAGCGCGACGAGGGCGACGAGGTCGTCGAACTCCGTCGGCCGCACCTTCTTGAGGGCCTGTTGCATGCCCTCGGACTCGAACTGGAAGACCCCGACCGAGTCTCCGCGCCCCAGCATCTCGTACGTCTTCAGATCGTCGAGCGGCAACGTCGCCATGTCGGGCCGCTCACCGGTCGAGCGGCCGATGATGTCGAGCGCATCCTCGATCACGTCGAGATTGCGCAGCCCCAGGAAGTCCATCTTCAGCAGGCCGAGCGCCTCGACCGGCTCCATCGAGTACTGCGTCACGACGCGGTACACGCGGTCGCCGTTCTCGTCGGTCGTGTTCGCGTCGGCGAGCTGCACCGGGACGATGTCGGTCAGCGGCCGGTCCGCGATCACGACCGCGGCGGCGTGGACCGAGGAGTTGCGGACGATCCCCTCAAGCCCGCGGGCGACATCCACGATCTGCCTCGCCGTGGGATCGCGGTCGTACTCGGCGCGCAGCGGCTCGCCATCGCCCAGGCAGTCGGCGAAGCTCGGCGAGCGGCCCATGATCGGGTCCGGGATGAGCTTCGCGAGGCGGTCGCCGGCGCCATAGTCGTGCCCCAGGACGCGCGCGGCGTCGCGCGTCGCCGCGCGCGGGAACATCTTGCCGAAGGTGACGATCTGGGCGACCGACTCGCGCCCGTACTTGTCGGTCACGTAGCGCATGACCTCGTCCCGCCCGCGCACCGAGAAGTCGATGTCGATATCCGGCATCGACACACGCTCCGGGTTCAGGAAGCGCTCGAACAGGAGGTCGTAGCGCAGCGGATCGATGTCCGTGATCCGCAGGCAGTAGGCGACGATCGAGCCGGCCGCCGAGCCGCGGCCCGGGCCGACGGCGATGCCGTTCTTCTTCGCCCAGGTGACGAAGTCCCACACGATCAGGAAGTAGGCGTTGAAGCCCATGCGGTCGATGACCTCGAGCTCCATCTCCATCCGCTCGACGGCGGCCGCGGGCGGCGGATCCCCGTAGCGGCCGCGGAGCCCGTCCATGACGCGCTCGCGCAGATATGCGCGCTCGTCCTCACCCTCGGGGAGGAAGCGCGGGATCAGCTGCTTGCCGAGCTCGATCTCCACGTCGCAGCGCTCGGCGATCTCGAGCGTGGACGCGAGCGCCTCGGGCCACTCCGCGAACGCCTGTGCCATCTCCTCGTTCGAGCGCAGGTAGAACTCGTTCGTCGCAAAGGTCATCTTCGGCGCGGCGAGCGTGCTCTTGGTCTGCACGCAGAGCAGGGCCGTGTGGTGGGCGTGATCCTCCTTGCGCAGGTAGTGAACGTCGCCGGTGCCGACGATCGGGCGGCCGACCTCGCGCGCGATCCGCACGATGCCCTCGTTCGCCCGGTCCTGCTCGGGGATCCCGTTCTTCTGGACCTCGAAGTAGACGTTCTCGGCGCCGACGGCCTGCATCAGGTCGTCGGCGTGCGCCCGGGCCTCGGCGTCCCGGCCCTCCGCGAGCCGCGAGGTGAACCGCGCCGCCAGGCAGCCGGTGAGGACGATCAGGCCGTCGCCGTGGGCCTGCAGCTGCGCGAGGTCCACCGTCGGCTTGCCGCGGCTCAGGCCCTCGAGGAAACCCGTGGAGCAGAGCTTCACGAGGTTGCGGTAGCCCTCGTTGGACGACGCCATGAGCGTCAGGTGGTTGCGCTCGGCCTTCGCGCGCTCCGTGTGATCGTCGACGAAATAGATCTCGCAGCCGACGATCGGCTTGATCCCGTGCTTCTTGGCCGCGCGGTAGAGCTCGACCGCGCCGTTCATCACGCCGTGGTCGGTGAGGGCCAGTGCCGGCTGCCCGAAGGACGCGGCACGCTCGGCGAGCGCGTCGATGTTGCAGGCTCCGTCGAGCAGCGAGTACTCGCTGTGGACGTGCAGATGTGCGCAGCTGGGAACGGTCACCGAGGAGCGGAGGTTAGGGGCCGGACCGGACGGGGCGCGGACGCCGAGGCCGCTCCTTGCGGACGTTCGCGGCGCGTCAGCCGCGGCGCCGGAACGCCCGGCCGAGGCGCTCGACGAACCCGCCGGGGCGTGGTGCCCAGGGCTCCTCGGGTGCGACGACGGCCGGCACCGCCCGAGGCTCCGGCGCGGCCTCGGCGACCGGCGTCGCAGCGGGCTCCGGCTGCGGCTCCGGCGCGGGGGCTGCTTCCGCGGCGGCCTCCTCGGCGACAGGCGTCTGGGCGCGAAGGCGATCGGCCGCGAGCGCCAGGCCGGCGATCAGCTGCTCGTTGTCGAGCACGGGTCCGGCGGGAGCTTGCGGGGGGGCCGGCGCAGGCCCCGTGATCGCCACGGGCGCCGGGAGCGGCGCTTCCTCGGCGGGAACCGGCGCGGACGGCGGCTCCACCGCAGCCGCAGGCCCGAACACCGGAGCTGCCGGCACCCGCGCGCGTTCGGCGGTCAGCGCGCTCGTCGCGGCATCGCGCGCCAGGCGCTCGGCCACCACGGCCTGTTCGGCGGCCTCGCGGGCGGCCCGCTCGGCGCCCAGCGCTGCTTCCAGGACGCCGCGGGCCGCGACCTCGCGGTCAAGTGCCTCCCGCGCCGCCCGCAAGGGTCGTCGCCGCGTCGGCGACGAGCGCGGCCATGCGGCCGTCACGCTCGGCGCGGGACGCAAGCCGCTCGCGCAGCAGCGCCGCCTCGTGCGCGCCATGCTCGAGCTGGGCGACCCGCTGCTCGGCGTCGGCGAGCCGCGCGCGAAGCTCGCCCTCGGCCAGCTCGGCCCGCCGCGCCCGCCGCTCGGCGAGCACCTCGGGGTCCTTGCCGCGCTTCGGCCCGCGGTCGGGCTTGTCGGCTGGAGCCACCATGCGAGGCGAACGCTAGCGCGCCGGGCGGCGGGTTCTGCGCGGCGGCCGTCAGACGGTCGGGCCGGAGCCGCGGCGTGCAGCGGCGACGGCGACCCCGGCCACGACGACGACGATCAGGACGCCGCGAATCTTCGTCCTGTGGCGCTTGGCGCGCCGCTCGGCCTCGCGCTGCGCCTCGGCCTTCTTGCGCCGGCTGATGAAGCGCCCGCCGTGGTACGTCGCGTAGCCGATCGTCTGGTAGGTCCGTGCGCCGGGCATGTCGCGGACGATACCCCTCTAGTCCTGTTGTGAAGCCTTGAGGCGGTAGGCAAGCCGCGACTGGAGCGACCACAGCTCGATGAACCCGGGCGAGGCCTGCTGGCTGAAGAGGCCGCCGCTGGTCTCGAACGTCGCGAGCGACGCGTCGTAAACGGCGTTCGGGCTCTCGCGCGTGACCGCCCGTACGGACCCCTTGTAGAGCTTCAGCCCGATCGTGCCGGTGACGCGCTCGTTGACCGAGTCCATGTAGGCGTCGAGGTTCTCGCGCAGCGGCTCCCACCAGAGTCCCGCGTAGACGAGGTAGCCCCACTGGCGGTCGAGGTCGCCCTTGAACTGGTTCTGGTGGATCGTCCCGACGAGGCGCTCGAGCTCGGCGTGCGCGGCGAGAATGATCGCCGCGGCCGGGACCTCGTAGATGTCGCGCACCTTCAGCCCGACGATGCGGTCCTCGATGTGGTCGATGATCCCGACGCCGTGCCGGCAGCCGATCTCCGCGGCCTTCTCCAGCAGATCGACGAGGCCGAGCGCCTCACCGTTCAGAGCGACGGGGACGCCCTGCTCGAAGGTGACCGTCACGGTCTCCGGCTCATCCGGCGCGAGCTCCGGGCGCGTGACGAGCTGGAAGACGTCGTCGTCCGGGGCGTGCGTGAGGTCCTCGATCCACTTGCCCTCCGACGAGCGGCCCCAGAGGTTGTCGTCGATCGAATAGGGCGTCGACTCGGCGCCGCCCTTGATCGGGATGCCGTGCTCGCGGGCGTAGGCGATCTCCTCTTCGCGGCCCATCTGCCAGCCGCGCACCGGGGCGATCACCTTGAGCTCCGGCGCGAGCGTGGCGACGGTCGCCTCGATCCGCACCTGGTCGTTGCCCTTGCCGGTGCAGCCGTGAGCGATCGTGTCGCACCCGTGCTTGCGCGCGTAGTCGACGGCGAGCTTGGCGATCAGCGGACGCCCGAGCGCCGTGAAGAGCGGGTAGCTGAGGCCGTAGACCGCGTTCGCCTTGATCGCGGGGGTGATGAAGTCGCTCGCGAACTCCTCGCGGGCGTCGATCACCTCGGCGGCGACCGCGCCCAGCTGGAGCGCCTTGCCCTTGACGACGTCGTAGTCCTCCCCGGGCTGGCCGAGGTTGATCGTCAGGGCGACGACCTCCGCCTCGTACTCGTCCTGGATCCATTTGAGCATCACGCTCGTGTCCAGGCCGCCCGAATACAGCAGGAGGACCTTGTGCACCTCGCCGGGCTCGGCGAGGTAGCTGGCGGTGCGGGTGTGGCGTGCGTCGGAGGCGTCGGTCATGTGGCCGGGGAGTGTAGGTCGACTGCCCGCCGCGCGGCGCCTCAGCCCGCCCGCTCGCCCCCTGCGTACACGTTGAGCACGTCACCGCGCGCGAAGCCGATCAGGGTCATCCGCTGCTCACGCGCGAGCGCGATCGCCAGCGAGGACGGGGCGCCCACCCCCACCAGGATCGGGCACCCGGCGACCGCGGCCTTCTGGACGAGCTCGAACGAGAGCCGGCCGCTGACACACAGGACGAGAGCGCGGAGCGGCACGCGACCGTCGAGCAGCGCACGCCCGATCACCTTGTCCATCGCGTTGTGGCGCCCGACGTCCTCGCGCGCGGTGAGCAGGGTCCCCGTGGCGTCGAACAGCCCCGTCGCGTGCAGCCCCCCGGTGCGTGCGAAGCCGGGCTGCGCGGCGAGCAGGCGCTCGGGCAGGCCGGCCAGCAGTGCCCGGGGCACCACCGGTCCGGGCCCCGCGGGGTCCGCGTGCACCGCGACCTCCTCGAGCGCGCCCTTGCCGCAGACCCCGCACGAGGAGGAGGTGTAGAAGCGTCGGGCGCCGGCGTCGCGCAGCAGCGGGCCGGCGACGTCGACGACGTTCCCGGCGAGGTCGGCCGTCGGCCCCGCGTCGTGGGCGCGGTCGATCAGGCCCTCGCCGAGCAGGAACCCGAGCGCGAGCTCCTCGTCGTGACCCGGCGTGCGCATCGTGACCGCCAGCGGCTCGCCGTCCACGCGGATCTCGAGCGGCTCCTCGACGGCGACCTCGTCGCGCTCGCCGCCGTCGCGCTCGACGGCCCGGATCAGGTGGCCCAGTCCGACGTCGTCCATCGCGGCGTCAGGCCGCCGGCCCGGCGAGTGCCGGGGTGCGCGACGGCTCCTCGGCCACCGGCCGCACGTCCACCGCGACGACCTTGTACTCGGGACAGGAGGTGTTCACGTCCGCCGACGAGCCGATCAGCAGGTTCGTCCGCACCTCGGGGAAGTGGAACGCGGTGAAGACATGTCCCGGCTCGATCCGCTCCGTGACGCGGGCCTCGACCTCGATCCGCCCCACGCGGCTGCGCACCGAGACGAGATCGCCGTCCCCGATCCACAGGCGTGCGGCGTCGTCGGGGTGGATCTCGAGCCAGTCGCGGTCCATCAGCTCCAGGTTCGCGGTGCGCCGGGTCATCGTGCCGGCGTTGTAGTGCTGCAGTCGCCGGCCCGTCACGAGCACGAGCGGGAAGTCCTCGTCCGCGGCGTCGCCGGGTTCCTTGTAGGGCAGCGCGGCGATGTGCGCTCGGCCGCCGGGCCGGTGGAACTCGTGCTGGTAGAGGATCGGCGCGTCGCTTCCGTCGGCCTCGACCGGCCACTGCAGGCCGCTGCGGCCGAGGCGCTCGTAGGTGACGCCGGCGAACTCGGGCGTCAGCGCGGCGATCTCGCGCATCGCGGCCTCGGGGCTCTCCAGGTCCATCTCGTGCCCGAGCGCCCGCGAGACGGCGCGCAGGATCTCGAAGTCGGTGCGTGCGTCGCCCGGAGGCTCGATCGCCGCGCCGACGAGCTGGATCCGGCGCTCGGCGTTCGTGAAGGTGCCGGTCTTCTCGAGGAACGAGGAGGCGGGCAGGATGACGTCGGCGAACCTCGTGGTCTCGGTCTCGAAGATGTCCTGGCAGACGAGGAAGTCGAGCGACTCGAGCGCGCGGACCACATGGGTCGTGTTGGGGTCGGTCTGCGCCACGTCCTCGCCGAAGATGTACATCGCCTTGAGCGTGCCGGCGACCGCCGCGTCGAACATCTGCGGGATCTTCATCCCCGGGCTGCGCGGCAGCGCGACCCCCCAGCGCGCCTCGAACGCCTGCGCGACCTCCTCGTCGTCGACGCGCCGGTAGCCCGAGTAGGTGTCGGGCAGCGCGCCCATGTCCGACGAGCCCTGGACGTTGTTCTGCCCGCGGAGCGGCAGCAGCGCCGACCCGCGGCGCCCGACCTTTCCGGTCATCAGCGCAAGCGAGCAGATCAGCTGGGCGACCTCCGAGCCGTACTTGTGCTCGGTGACGCCGAGGCCCCACAGGATGCACGCCTCGCCGGCCTCGCCGTAGACGTGCGCCGCGCGTTCGAGGTCGGCGTCCGGAACGCCGCTGATCTCCCGTACGACCGCGGGGTCGTAGAGCGCCAGCAGCTGCTCGTACGCGTCGAAGCCCTCGGTGCGGGCGTCGATGAACGCGCGGTCGATCAGTCCGTCGCGGTGCGCCGACATGCGCGAGCCCGAGCAGGATCGCGGCGTTCGTGCCGGGCCGCGGCGAGAGGTGCACGACGGCGTGGTCGGCGAGCTCGATGCGCCGCGGGTCGATCGTCACGAGCCGCAGACCGTGCAGCGCCGCCTGCTTGATCCGCGCGCCGACGACGGGATGCCCCTCGGTCGGGTTCGCGCCGATGATGATCGCCGCGCCCGCCGCCTCGATGTCGTCGAACGAGCCGGTGGCGCCGGAGTAGCCGAGCGACCTGCGCAGCGCGTAGGACGTCGGCGAGTGACAGACGCGCGAGCAGTTGTCGATGTTGTTCGTCCCGATCGCCGCGCGCATCAGCCGCTGCATCGCCCAGCAGTCCTCGTTCGTGGCGCGCGAGGACGCAAGACCCGCGATGGCGTCCGGGCCGTGCGCGGCGCGGATGTCCCCGAGCTCCGTCGCGATGCGCTGCAGTGCCTCGTCCCACGTCGCACCGCGGAGCTCGCCGCGATCCCGGATGAGCGGCGTCGTGAGCCGCTCTCGGGAGCGCGAGAACTGATGCGCGAAGCGGCCCTTGAGGCAGGTGTGCCCGCGGTTGGCGGGCCCGTCGGCGGCGGGGCTGATCGAGACGACGCCGCCTGAGCGGGTGTGGGCCTCGAGGCGACAGCCGACGCCGCAGTAGCCGCACGTCGTGGACACGGTGGTGTCGAAGCGCTCGTCGTTCATGAAGCCCCCGCGGGATCATCCTCCGTCGCGCCCGCGATGGCCAGCAGCGACAGCTCCGTGATCGCGTCGGTCGGGCACGTGTCCGCGCACGCGCCGCACGACACGCAGGCGGAGTCGCGGAAGCCGGCGTCGATGCCGGCGGTGACGTTCGCGTCGAAGCCGCGCCCGACGGCCGTCAGCGCGAAGGCCCCCTGGATCTCGTCGCAGGCGCGGACGCAGCTTCCGCAGGAGATGCACAGCTCGTGCTGGAAGGCGAGGTAGGGATGCCGCGTGTCGTGGCGTTCGGGATGCACGGCGCCGCTCCCACCGCGACCCGCGAACGCCGAGATCGCGCGCCACGGCGGCGAGCTCGGTGTGCGGCGCCGGCGGCGCGGGCAGCTCGGACAGGACGAGTTCCACGACGGCCCCGACGACGCGGCGCGCTCCGGCATCGCGCGTATCGACGACCATGCCCTCGCGGCACGGCGTCGTGCAGGAGGCGACGATCGCGGTGGTCCCGTCAGGGCCGTGTACGCCGACGAGGCAGACACGGCAGGCACCGAACGGCGCCATCCGCTCGTCGAAGCAGAGCGTCGGCACGGCGCCACCCGCCGCGCGTGCGGCCTCGAGCACGGTCGTGCCCGGGCTCGACCTCGACCGCGCTGCCGTCGACCGTGACGCGCATCAGCGCAGCCCCAGCTCGTCGGGGAAGTGCTCGAGCAGACTCCGGATCGGAGCAGGCATCCCGCCGCCGTGGGCGCACAGGCTCGCGACCTCGAGCGTCTCGAGCAGCGCATCGAGCCGCGCGCGGTCGACGGCCTGCTGCGAGGCGAACTCCTCGTGCGCGCGGCGCAGGCCGATCCGGCATGGGAAGCACGTGCCGCAGCTCTCGTCCGCGCCGAACGCGAGCAGATGCCGCGCGAGCGCGCGCATGTCCATGTGCTCGTCGAAGGCGAGGATCGAGCCGTGCCCGACCATGCAGCCGGCGGCGGCGAGCGGCGCCTGGTCGAAGGGCGTGTCGAGCAGCGATGCCGGGAGGACGCCGCCGAGCGGGCCGCCGATCTGCACCGCCTTGATCGCGTACCCCTCCACGAGGCCGCCGGCGACCTGCTCGCACAGGCTCGCGCACCGTGATCCCGAAGGGCACCTCGACGACCCCGGGGCGGGCGAACCGCTCGTTGAAGCAGACGAGCTTGCTGCCGCCGTCGGGGCTGAGCGGGCTGAGAGCGCGGTAGGCCTCGGCACCGCGCGCAGCGATGACCGGGACGTTCGCGAGCGTCTCGATGTTGTGGACGACGGTGGGGAACCCGTGAAGACCCCGCTCGGCCGGGAACGGCGGCCGCGCGGACACCGTTCCGCGCAGCCCGTGAAGGCACGCGAGCAGCGCGGTCTCCTCCCCCACGACGTACGACCCTGCGCCGTCGACGACCCGCACGTCGAACGAGAAGCCGGATCCGAGGATGTCCTCTCCGAGCATGCCGGCGGCGCGCGCGGCGTCGATCGCCGCTTCGAGCGCCGGACGCGACCGCGGGTACTCCGAGCGCACGAGCACGACGCCCTCGCTCGCGCCGACCGCATACCCCGCGAGCGCCATCCCCTCCAGCACGAGCGCCGGACTGCGCTCCATCAGGTGCTTGTCGATGTACGAGCCGGGATCACCCTCATCGCCGTTGGCGACGATGTAGCGCCGCTCGCCGGCTGCCTCGCGGGCGAAGCGCCACTTCTGTGCCGCGGGGAACCAGGCGCCGCCGCGTCCGCGGAGATCCGCCTGCGCGACCTGCTCGAGGACCTGCTCGGGACCGAGGCGGGCGAGCACGTGCGGCAGCGCCGACCAGTCCCCGGCGACGGTCAGCGCCGGCTCGGGCAGGACGCTGCGCGCCGCCGGCTCCGCGGCGTCCCGCGCGGCGTTCGCGAGCACGCGCTCGACCACGCCGGGGCCCGCGTCGACCACGTCGCCGTCGCGCACCGCGGGGGCGCTGTGGCAGAAGCCCAGGCAGACGGTCTCGGCGAGCGAGACGGAGCCGTCGGCGGCGCACTCGCCGGGCGCGACCCCGAGGCCTGCCCGGAGCTCGCGCTCGTGCGCGCCGCCCGTCGCGGCGAAGCATGCCGTCCCGGTGCAGGCGCGCACGTGGCGGCGCCCGCGCGGGGCGGTGAGGTCGTCGTAGAAGGTCGCGACGCCGTGCACGGCCGCCTCGGGCAGGCCGGTCGCGGCGGCTGCCGCGCGGATGTCGTCGTCCGTGAGCTCGCCGCGCTCGCGCACGGCAGCGCTCGAGCAGCTCGACGACCGTCGGCGAGCCGGGCGAGCCGTGCCGGCTGGCGAGCTGAACGAGGTTCCCGGGCATGGTGCTCCGAGTCTGCCGGTTTCGACGCCCGGGCGCTGCAGCCTGCTCAGGTCAGGAGCCGCCCGATGCGCGCGACCGCGTCCGCGGCCTCGGCGTCGGTCAGCGTGAGCGGCGGCAGCAGTCGCACCGTCTGCGGCCCCGTCGCGTTCATGATCAGGCGCTCCTGCGCGATCGCGCGCAGCACGAACGCGGGCGCCTCGCCGCCGTGAAGGTCGAAGCCGATCATCAGGCCGCGGCCGCGGACCGCATCGACTCCGTCGAGCGCCGCGATCCCGGCGCGCATCCGCTCGCCCAGGTCGTGGACCCGCGCCAGCAGCGCTGGATCCTCGGTGACCTCGAGCGCAGCGAGCGCCGCGCGCGCGACGAGCGGGCCGCCTGCGAACGTCGAGCCGTGATCGCCGGCCTGGAGGGTCTCGGCGAGCCGTGGCCCGGTGACGAGCGCACCGATGGGCAGCCCGCCGCCGAGCGCCTTGGCGGTCGTCAGCGCGTCGGGCACGACGCCGGTCTGCTCGTAGGCCCACAGCGTGCCGGTGCGGCCCATGCCGGTCTGCACCTCGTCGAAGATCAGCGCCGAGCCGTGCCGGTCACACGCGCGGCGGGCCGCCTCCAGCACGTCGTTCTCGATCGGATGCACGCCCGCCTCTCCCTGGATCGGCTCGACGAGCACCGCCGCGGTGCCGTCGTGCACGGCGCCCTCGATCGCCGCCGCCGTGGGCGCGACCGCGCGGAAGCCCGGGACGAGCGGCGCGAACGGAGCCTGCTTGCTCTCCTGCGCCGTCGCCGACAGCGCGCCGAACGTGCGCCCGTGGAAGCCGCCGACGACGCTGACGACCTCGCCGCCGGCACTTCTCGCGCCGCGCGAGCTTCAGCGCGGCCTCGTTCGCCTCGGCGCCGGAGTTGCAGAAGAACACCTTGCCGCCGAGCGACCCGGCGCTGAGGCGCTCGGCCAGCCGGATCCCCGGCTCGGTGTAGAAGAGGTTCGACGCGTGCATCGAGCGTGCCCGCCTGCTCGCGGATCGCCTCGACGACCGCCGGGTGGCAGTGCCCGAGGCTCGTCACGCTGATGCCGCAGAGCAGGTCGAGGTACTCGCGGCCCTCGTCGTCCCAGACGCGCGCCCCGTCGCCCCGCACGATCTCGAGCGGGAGCCGAGCGTACGTGCCGATCACGTGCGCGGCGTCGAGCTCCTGGAGATGCAGGAGGCTCATCGCGCCGGCCGGATCTTCGTGCCGACGCCCGCGTCGGTGAAGAGCTCGAGCAGGATGGAGTGCGGGACGCGGCCGTCGACGATGTGGGCGTTGCTGACTCCGCCGTGGATCGCGTCGACGCAGGCGGCGAGCTTCGGGCGCATCCCGCCGGAGATCCCCTCGAGCGCGGCGGTCACCTCGTCGGCGGTCGCCTCGCTCACGAGCGAGGTCTCGTCCGCGGGGTCGTGCAGCCAGCCCTCGACGTCCGTGAGGAACAGCACCTTGTACGCGCCGAGCGCCCGTGCCACCGCGCCGGCCGCCTCGTCGGCGTTGACGTTGTGGCTCTGCCCGTCGCGATCGCAGCCGATCGACGCGATCACAGGGATGTAGTCCTGCGCGACGTGGTTGATCACGTCGACGTCGACGCGGTCGATCTGTCCGACGAAGCCCACGTCGCTCCCGTCCGGAGCAAGCCGGCGCGAGACGCGGAACATGTCCCCGTCCTCACCGCTCAGGCCGACAGCGGCCTGCCCGTGGCGCCCGATGCGCGTGACGATGTCGGCGTTGACCTTGCCCACGAGGACCATCTTGACCACGTCCATGGCCTCGGCGCTCGTGACGCGCAGGCCGCCGCGGAACTCGACCGGCAGGCCGAGCCGCTCCATGTAGCTCGTGATCTCCGGGCCGCCGCCGTGCACGACGACCGGGTTCATCCCGACGTACTTGAGCAGGACGATGTCGCGCGCGAACTCCTCGCGCAGCGAGGGATCCTCCATCGCCGCGCCGCCGTACTTGATCACGATCGTCCGGCCGTGAAACTCGCGGATGTAGGGCAGCGCCTGGAGGAGCGTCGCGATGTCGCCGTGCGGCGTCAGTGGAGTCATGTCGTCACGTGGTGTATTCGGCGTTGATCCGGATGTACTCGTGCCCGAGGTCGCTGAAGAAGACCTCGGTCTCGAAGCCGTCGCCGGGCAGGCCGATGACGTACTCGACCTCGGGCCCCTTGACGCGCGCGGCGAGGTCCTCGACATCGTGCCCGATCGCCTGGCCCGCGACGCAGACCTGCACGCCCTCGATGGAGACGTCGATCGGCAGCGGAGCCGCGTCAACGATCGCCATTCCCGCGGCCTGCACGATGCGCCCCCAGTTGGGGTCACCGCCGTGCAGCGCGGTCTTGACGAGCGGCGAGTTGGCGACCGCGCGGGCGGTGCGCTCGACGTTCGGGCCGTGCCCGCCGCGGACGACGACGCGGCCGATCCGCTCGCTGCCCTCGCCGTCGCGCACGATCGCGAGTGCCAGCTCGCGCAGCAGCGCGTCGAGCGCCTCGCCGAAGAGCCGCTCGCCGTCGGACTGCGGCTCGACGATCACGCCGGATGCGCCGCTCGCCTGGAGGATCGCCGTGTCGTTCGTGGACAGCTGCCCGTCAACCGAGATCCGGTCGAAGCTGCGCTGCACGCAGACGGAGAGCAGCAGGTCCGCGGTCTCGGCGCTGAGCAGCGCGTCGGTCTGCACGAAGCACAGCATCGTCGCGAAGCTCGGCTGGATCATCCCGGCGCCCTTGGCCTGGGCCGTGAGGCGCACCGTCCCGCCCGGGAGGTCGACCGCGAGCGCGACCCGCTTCTCGAACAGGTCGGTGGTCATGATCGCCCGCTGCAGGTCACCCGCGCCATCCGGGCGGCAGCTCTTCGCGCGCGGCGGACAGGCCCTTGACGACGGCGCGGGAGTCGAGCGGGACGCCGATCACCCCGGTGGAGCAGACGGCGACCTGATCCTCGGGGACGGCCGCGCACATCGCTGCGGCACCCTGCATCTTCGCCGCGTCCTGGAGTCCCATGGATCCGGTCGCCGCGTTCGCGTTGCCGCTGTTGACGACGACCGCGCGGATCGCGTCCAGGCGGCAGCGCTCCCGCGTGAGCAGCACGGGTGCCGCCGCCGTTCCCGACCGCGTGAACCGCGCGGCGCTGGTCGTCTGCGCCGCGTCGCTGACGAGCAGGCCGACATCGGTGCCGCCGGACGGCTTGATCCCCGCGGCGACGCCCGCGGCCCGGAAGCCGTCCGGGAGCAGGTCGGGATCGGTGAGCAGCCGCGCGTGATCGGGCAGCGGGACCCAGCGGGAGCTGAACGGCTCGAGCGCGGCCATCAGAGGAGCCCCTCGGTCTCGGGCCGCCCGAACATGAGGTTGAGGTTCTGGAGCGCCTGCGAGCTCGTGCCCTTCCAGAGGTTGTCGATCGCCGCGAAGACGAGGACCTTGCCGCTGCGCGGGTCGACGCGCGCGTGAATCGCGCAGTAGTTCGTCTCGCGCACATCGCGCACCCCGGGCGGCACGGGGACGACGTCGACGAACGGCTCGGCCGCGTACGCCGTCGTGTAGAGCGCGTCGAGCGCGGGCTGCCCGACGGGCTCGGGCGGCGTCACGTAACAGCTCACGAGCTCCCCCTGGTCGAGGGGAACGAGGTGCGGCACGAACGTCGTCGCGACCGGCGCGCCGAGCACGGCGAGCTCCTGGTCGATCTCCGGCGTGTGCCGGTGCGCGCCGACCTTGTAGGGCCGCACGTTCTCGGCGATGGATACGAAATGCGTCGTCTCCGACGGCGCCCGGCCGGCTCCGCTGACGCCGGTCTTCGCGTCGATGACGACGTCGGCGACAGCCCTGCGCGGGCGAGCGGGGCGAGCGCGAGCAGCGCCGCCGTCGGAAAGCAGCCGGGGTTTGCCACGAGCCCCGCCTCGCGGATCGCGTCGCGGTGCAGCTCCGTCAGCCCGTACACGGCCTCGCCGAGCAGCTGCGGTGCCTCGTGCGGCACGTATGTCGCCTCGTAGACGGCCCGGTCGTGCAGGCGGAAGTCGGCGCTCAGATCGACGACCCGTACGCCGCGCTCGCGCAGCGCGGCGACGACGGGCGCCGACGCGCCGTGCGGGTAGGCGACGATCGCCGCGTCGACGTCGTCGAGCCGCTCGAGATCGAGCTGCTCGAGCGTGGCCGTGACGCGATGATGCGGATAGAGCTCGTCGAGCCTGCGGCCGGCGTCCGACCGCGACGTGACCGGCCCGAGCACGAAGTGCGGATGACGATCGACGAGCCGCGCGGCGATCGCGCCGGCGAAGCCGGAGGCGCCCGCGATGAGGACGCGAGGCTCAGCCACGGAGCTCACCGCCCAGCTCACGCTCCAGGGCGCGCACGATCTCGTCGCGCAGCGGCGCGACGTCCTCGTCGGCGAGCGTGCGGTCAGGCGCGCGGAACGCCAGGTGCAGCGCGAGCGAGACCCGGCCCTCCCCCACCTGCTCACCGCGGTAGACGTCGAACACTCCGGCGTCGGCGATCAGCGGCGCACCCGCCTCCCGCACGACGGCGAGCACGCGGTCAGCGGTCACGTCGTCGGCGCACGATGACGGCGAGATCCTGTCGCAGCTCGGGGAACGTCGTGAGGTCGTCGTAGGTGGCCTCGGCCGGCGCCGCGGCCACGGCCTTGCCGACGTCGATCGCCAGGAACGCCGCCGGAGCGTCGATCTCCCAGGTTGCGAGCACGGTCGGATGCACCTCGCCGAAGATGCCGAGGATCGTCTCACCGGCGCGGATGACGCCCGCCTTGCCCGGATGCAGGAAGGACCGTTGCGCCTGCTCGGCGTGCCACTCCACGTGCAGCGCGCCGAGGACCGCCTCGACGAGCGCGCGGGCCGCGTAGACGTCCGCCGGCGGGGAGCCGCCGTCACGCCAGCCCGCGGGCCGCGCGTCCCCGACGAGCAGCGCGCCGAGCGCGTGGTGCTCGTCCGCCAGCGGCCCGCCGCCGCTGCGGCGATACACGGTGCCGGACTCGAAGATCCCGAGATGGTCCTGACCGCGGGCCAGGTTGTGCTTTGCGATGTCGAGCAGCGAGCCGATGACCGTCGGCCGCAGCACCGCCTGCTCGGCGGACATCGGGTTCTCCAGCTCGACGAGGTCGCGCAGGTGATCGCTCTCCGGAGCGAGCAGACGGTCCGGCAGCTCGCGGTCCGTGAACGACCAGCCGACGACCTCCAGCAGCCCGCGGCCGACGAGCGCATCCTCCGCCCGCCGGCGCAGCCGCTGCGCGCGGGTCAGACGGCCGGGGAGCCCGGTGCGGTTCTCGTGGATCGTGGCGGGCAGCTGCTCGAGCGCGTCGATGCGGGCGACCTCCTCGATCAGGTCGGCCTCCCGCATGACGTCCGCGCGGCGCCAGTGCGGGACGCCGACGCTGAGGCCGTCCTGCACCTCGGTGACGGAGAAGCCCAGGGCCGTGAGGATCTCCGCGCTGCGCTCGCGCGGCACGTCCGCCCCGAGCAGGCCGCTGACGCGGGCGTCGCGGAGCGGGACGACCGGATCGCTCTCGCCGGGCGTCCCGACGTCGACGGTCCCCGGGACGAGCGTCGCGCCGGTCAGCTCGAGCATCAGCGCCGTCGCGACCGCCTGGGACTCGAGGCAGCCCTCGGGGGGAAGGTTCTTCTCGTAGCGGGCCGAGGCCTCGCTGCGCAGCCCGAGCTTCCACGAGGTGTAGTTGATCCCCGGGCCGTTCCAGGTCGCGACCTCCATCAGCACGCGCGTGGTGCCCTCGTGGACCTCGCTGCGCTCACCGCCCATGACTCCCGCGATCGACGTCGGGCCATCCGCGTCCTCGATCACGCCCATCCGCGGGTCGAGGGTGCGGACCTGGCCGTCGAGCGTCGTGACCTCCTCGCCGTCGGTCGCCCAGCGCACGTTGAGCCTCCCGCCCGCGATCCGGTCGAGATCGAACGCATGCAGCGGGTGACCCGTCAGGAGCATCACGTAGTTCGTGATGTCCACGACGTTCGAGATCGGCCGCTGGCCGGCTGCCATGAGGCGCGCCTTGAGCCAGAGCGGCGACGGGCCGATCGTGACGTTCTCGAAGACTCGGCCGGTGAACCGCGGGCAGAGGTCCGGGTCCTTCACGGTGACGGTGATCCCCGCGGGCGCGGTGCCCATGTCGGCGGCGCCCGGGTCCTCACTCCACGGCGGCGGGCCGAGCGGCGCGCCGGTGACCGCGTGCACCTCTCGCGCGACGCCGTAGACGCCCAGGCAGTCGGGGCGGTTGGGCGTGATCTCGAGCTCGAGCACGTCGTCGTGGATCGCCAGCGCGTCGGACAGCGGCATGCCCGGAACGAACTCGTCGGAGAGCACCATCGTGCCCGCGTGACCCATCCCGGCCGATACCTCGTCCTCGGCGAGGATCATCCCGTGGGAGACGACGCCGCGGAGCTTGGCCTTCCCGAGCTTCGTGCCGTCGGGCATGACCGCGCCCGGCCGCGCGACGCCGACGGTCTGTCCCGCGGCGACGTTCGGCGCGCCGCAGACGATCTGCTGCGGCTCACCCTCGCCGACGTCCACCGTGCAGACCTTGAGCCGGTCCGCGTCCGGGTGCTGCTCGGCGGTCAGGACGCGGCCGATCACGAAGTTCGCGGTGTCGGGAACACCGTGGACGTGCACGCGGTCGACCTCGGTCCCCGTCATCGCGAGGCGCGTCGCGAGGTCGCGCACGGACAGGTCCGGCGTGACGTACTCGTGGAGCCAGCTCAGCGGAAGGCGCACCGTCTCACCTCATCCGAACTGCCGCAGGAAGCGGACGTCGTTGTCATAGAAGAGGCGCAGATCCGGGATGCCGTGCTTGAGCATCGCGATCCGCTCGACACCCATGCCGAAGGCGAAGCCCTGCACCTGCTCGGGGTCGTAGCCGTGCTGCGCGACGTACGCGAGCACGTTCGGGTCGACCATCCCGGAGCCGAGGATCTCGAGCCAGCCGGTGCCCTTGCAGAGGTTGCAGCGCACGGGTTGGTGGGACGGCTTGGCAACGACGCCGGACCCCGCGCACTGGAAGCAGGAGACGTCCACTTCGACGCTCGGCTCGGTGAACGGGAAGAAGTGCGGGCGCAGGCGCACGTCGCGATCCTCGCCGAAGATCGCGCGGGCGAACGCGAGCAGCGTGCCCTTGAGGTCCGCGAGCGTGATGTCGACGTCGACCGCCAGTCCTTCGATCTGATGGAACTGCGGGGTGTGGGTCGCGTCGCTGTCACGGCGAAAGACCCGCCCCGGGTAGATGTGCGCGATCGGTGGCGGATGCTGCTCCATCATCCGCACCTGCATCGGCGAGGTGTGGGTGCGCAGCACGACCTCGTCGGCCGGCGTGGCTGCGGGGCCGTCCGGGCGCGGAACGTAGAACGTGTCGGTGCGCGCCCGGGCGGGGTGCGCCGCATCGTGGTTCAGCGCATCGAAGTTGTAGTGAACGAGCTCGACCTCGGGGCCTTCGTAGACCTGGAAGCCCAGGCCGCAGAAGACGTCCTCGATCTCCCGCCGGGTGGCGGTCAGCAGATGCAGATGCCCGACCGGCGCGGGCGGGTCGCCCGGCAGCGTCACGTCGGCGCTGTCGCCGGCAAGCCGCTCGCGCAGCTCGCCGGCCTCGAGCTCGGCGCCGCGCGCGGCGATCAGGGCTTCGAGCGACTGGCGCGCCTGGTTCGCCGCCTTGCCGACCTTGCCGCGCTCGGCGGGCTCGAGCTCGGCGACACCGCGCAGCAGGTTCGGAAGCTCGGCCTTGCGCCCGAGGAAGCGCACGCGCAGCTCCTCGAGAGCGGCCACCGTCGGCGCTGCGCCGATGGCCGCTTCAGCTTCCGCCCGGATGGCCTCGATGCGCTCGATCATGCGGCTGGCACCCTAGTCAGTTCGTACAGCGCGACGGTCGCGGCCATCGCGGCGTTCAGCGACTCCGACCCGGATCGGGATCCGGCACGTCTCGGTGGCCGCCGCGATCAGCTGCGGCGGGAGCCCGTCGCGCTCGGCCCCGATCAGGATCGTCGCCTCGCCCTCGAGCGGCCCGGCGAGCGGCGCGCCGACCCCCGCCGCGAGCGCGATCGTCCGTCCCGGAAGCCGGGCGAGCAGCTCCGCGGGGTCCTCCTCGCGGACGCCGCGCCAGCGGCATCGTGAAGACCGCGCCCATGCTCGCGCGCACGGCCTTGGGCCCGAACGGATCCGCGGCCCCTGGCCCGAGCACGACGCTCCCGGCGCCGAACGCCTGGGCCGACCGCAGGATCGCCCCGACGTTCCCCGGGTCGCCGACGCCGTGCAGGTACACGCAGAGCGGTCCCGCGGGCGTGCTCCAGCGCTGCTCGTAGACGGCGAGCACGCGCGTCCCGCTGCCGAGGCTGCTCGCGCCGGCGAGCAGCTCAGGCTCGACCTCGGTGCCCGCGAGCCCGCTGCCGGCGGCGACGAACCGCTCGATCGGATCCCAGCCCACCGACTCCGCGGCGGCGACCAGGTCCTCACCCTCGGCGACGAACCGCGGCGGCGAACCGGACTTCGCGCGGCCGTGGGCGGTCCGCAGCTTGCGGAGTTCCTTCAGGTGACGGTTGTTCTGACTGTCGATCATGGGTCCTGGAACGAAAAAGGGCGCCGTCCTGGAAGGAAGCGGCGCCCGGTGAAGAGGTGATGTCGACTGCAGCTACGCGGCAGCGGCCGACGCCTCACGGGCGACGTCGGCAAATCGGGAGAACGTCTCGGGATCGCGCACGGCGATGTCGGCCAGCACCTTGCGGTCCAGTTCCACGCCGGCGAGCTTCAGCCCGTGCATGAATGTGCCGTACGACATGTCGTTCAGGCGCGCCGCAGCGTTGATGCGCGTGATCCACAGGCGACGGAAGTCGCGCTTGCGATTGCGCCGATCCCTGTACGCGTAGGAATCGGCCTTCATGGTCAATTCCTTGGCACGCTTGTAATGCGTGCTGCCGTTCCCGCGGAAGCCCTTGGCGCGCTCGAGCGTCGCCCGGCGCTTCTTCTTCGCGTGAACGCTGCGCTTGACGCGGGTCACTTGCCTGCTCCCAGCATCTTCTTGATGCGCGGGGCATCGTGATCGGAGATCGCCACGGGCTTGCGGAAGCCCCGCTTGCGCTTGGGCGACTTCTTCTCGAGGATGTGGCTCGAGTACGCGTGACGGCCACGGACCTTGCCCTTGGCGGTCAGCTTGAAGCGCTTCTTGGCGCCCGAATGAGTCTTCATCTTCGGCATGGCGAGCGGCCGAGTATAGGAAAGTCCGGATTCGGCGCTGTTCAGGCCGCGTCGGCCAGCGCCGCCGCCAGCCGCCGGACACCCTCCCGGATCGCGGGCTCGCTGAGCCGCGCGTACCCCAGGATCAGCGCCGCGGTGCGCCCGTGGGGCCCCGGGAGTGGCGCGGCGGCGACCCCGCGCGCCGCGGTCGCGGCGGCGAGCGCCGCGATGTCCACCGTGGCCGGCAGGCGGACGATGGCGTGCAGGCCGGCGGCGAGCCCGTCGAGCCGCGCACCGGGGACCTGCTCGGCCAGTGCCGTGACGAGCGCATCTCGCCGACGGCGGTTGGCGCGGCGCGCCCGCCGCAGGTGCTGGTCGTACGCCGCGCTCTCGAGCAGCCGCGCGAGCGCCAGCTGCCCGAGCACCTCGCTGCCGCCGTCGTCGAGTTCCTTCTCCAGGCGCACGTCCGCCACCAGACGCTCGGGCAGGAGCAGCCAGCCGAGCCGCAGCCCGGGTGCCAGCGTCTTGCTGGCGGACCCGAGGTAGGCGACCTGGCCCGGGGCGACCCCCTGCAGCGCCCCGACCGGGCGCCGGTCGTAGCGGTACTCCGCGTCGTAGTCGTCCTCGACGATCAGGCGCCGGTCGTGCGCGGTCGACCAGGTCAGCAGCTCTGCGCGCCGCGCGGTCGACAGCGCGATGCCGAGCGGCATCTGGTGCGTGGGCGTCGCGACGATCGCATCCGCGCCGCTGCGCTGCAGGTCGTCCACGCTCAGCCCCTCGTCGTCGACGTTCACGCCGACGACCTCGAGGCCGGCGGCCCGGAGCACCTCGACGTGCTGCGGGAGGCTGGGGCGCTCGACGGCGATGCGCACGTGCCCGGCACGGGCGAGAGCCCGCCCGAGCAGTGCGAGTCCCTGCCGCGCACCGCTGACGACGATCACGCGGCCCGGCTCGGCCTCGGCCCCGCGCACCCGCCGCAGGTGCGCCGACAGGGCGGCGCGCAGCTCCGGCCGCCCGGCCGGGTCGGGGTAGCCGAGCACTGCGTCGGGCGCCTCGCGCAGGACGTCGCGCAGCGCGCGCAGCCAGGCCTCGCGCGGGAACGAGGAGAGGTCGGGCTCGCCCGGGAAGAAGTCGTAGGGAACGCGTTCGGGCTCCGGCGGCAGCCCGGCGGCGGGGGTGTCCCCGGGTGCGTCTGCGGGCGCCGCATGGGCGACGAACGTGCCCGAGCCCTGCCGGGCTTCGAGCCAGCCCTCCGCGACGAGCTGCTCGTAGGCCTCGACGACCAGCCGGCGCGAGACCCCGAGGTCGCGTGCGAGGACCCGCGTCGAGGGCAGGCGGGTCCCGGACGTCACGCGGCGCGAGCGCACCGCGGCCCGCAGGGCGTCCTCGACCCCGCGGCCGAGGCCCATGTCCGGACGCAGCTCGAGCAGGAGCTCGGGGCTGGCCTGACCGACTGAAGTGGTACCCGACATATGAGCTGGATTGGTCCTGTTCGCGGGACCAACTCGACCATAGCGTGCAGAGCATGAGCACGACAACCGCAGCCCCCCCGGCACGGGCCCATCGCGAGACGGCGATTCGGGCCGGCCTCGCCGTCCTCGGCGCCTCCTCCCTGATCACCGCGTTCGTGATGGTCGCCGACCCGTCCGGGTTCCTCAGCGAGGTCGGAGGGTTCGGCGCGGCGAACGATCACCTCGTGCGCGACGTGGCGACCTGGTCCGCGGCCTACGGCGCGGCGCTGCTGATCGCCGTGCGCCTCGCCTCGTGGCGGATCCCCGTGCTCGCCCTCGGCGTGATCCAGGGCGTGCTGCACGTCGCTAATCACTTCGCGGACGCCGGGATCGCGAGCCCCGGCTGGAAGGGCATGGCGAACGTCGTGGCGCTGGCGGCGCTCACGCTCGTCACCGCCTGGCTGGTCGTCGCCCAGCGCCGGGAGGAGCAGGCATGAGGGTCTTTCTCGCCGGAGCTTCGGGGGCCATCGGCCGGCCGCTGCTCACACGGCTCCTCGAGGGCGGCCACGACGTCGTCGCGCTGGCGCGGTCCGAGGAGCGCGCCGCGGCGTTGCGCGCGGCCGGCGCGGAGACGGCGATCGCGGACGCACTCGACCCCGCGGCGCTGCGCGCCGCGATCCTCGGGGCCCGCCCCGAGGTCGTCGTCAACCAGCTGACGGCCCTGCCCGCCGTGATCCGACCCCGGCACTACGCGGCCGATCTCGCGGCCACGACCGAGCTGCGCCTCAAGGCCTACCCCGTGGTCGCGCAGGCGGCGGCCGATGCGGGCGCGCGGCGCGTGATCTCCCAGAGCGTTTCGTTCATGCTCGACCCGTCCGGGCCCTGGGTCGCGGACGAATCCGCCCCGCTCTATCGCAACCCGCCGGCGAGCACGCGCGACGCCGTGGAGTCGATGCGGGTGCTCGAGGACGCGACCCTGAACACACCCGGCATCGAGGGCGTGGTCCTGCGCTACGGGTTCTTCTACGGCGCCGGGCAGTTCTCGCCGGACGGCGCGATGGCGAAGGACCTGCGGCGGCGGCGCCTCCCCGTCGTGGGCTCGGGTGAGGGGCGTTTCTCGTTCGTGCACGTCGACGACGCCGCGGCGGCGACCGTCCTCGCGCTGGACCACGGCGCGCCGGGCATCTACAACGTCACCGACGACGAGCCCGTGCCGCAGCGCGAATGGGTCCCGGGCCTCGCGCGGATCCTCGGGACCAAGGCCCCGCGGCACGTCCCCCTGTGGCTCGCGAAGCTCGTCGCCGGCCCGATGGCGCTCGGGGCCGTCAGCCTGCGCGGCGCGGACAACGCCAAGGCACGGCACGAGCTGAGCTGGACGCCGGCGCGCCCGACCTGGCGCGAGGGCTTCGCGGAGGTCTTCGGCTAGGCCGGTGCTTCGGCGTCGGCCGGAGCCGGCGCGTCGGCGGGTGCTTCGGCGGCCGGCTCGTCGGCGGCGGGCGCCTCCGCCTCGGCGGCGGGCGCGTCGGCTTCGGGCGCCTCGACTGCCGGTGCACCCGCAGTCTCGGGCTCGGGCGCATCGACCGCGGGAGCGGCGGCGTCCACGTCGGCGACGGCCTCGCCGTCAGCGGGAGCCTCGACGTCGGGCTTGTCGTCGAAGTCGCCCTTGAGGACCGCCTTCGACGGGCCGAGGACCATCGTCATGTTGCGGCCCTCGAGGTTCGGCCGCTGCTCGATCTGCGCGAGATCCTCGAGTTCGCTCGCGAGCCGGTCGAGGATCATCTTGCCGCGCTCGGGATGCGACTGCTCGCGCCCGCGGAACATGATCGTGATCTTGACCTTGTCACGGTGACGCAGGAAACGCTGGACGTGACCCTTCTTCGTCGCGTAGTCGTGCTCGGCGATCTTCGGCCGGAACTTGATCTCGCGGATGACGATCTGCTTCTGATGCTTGCGCGCGGCCTTCTGCTTCTGTGCCAGCTCGTACTTGTACTTCGAGTAGTCGAGCACGCGGCACACCGGCGGCTTGGATTCCGGTGCGACCTCGACGAGGTCGAGGTCCCGCTCCTGCGCGTACTTCAGCGCGTCGTCGATCTGCATCACGCCGACCTGGCTGCCGTCGTCGCCGATGACCCGAACCTCGGGAACGCGGATGCGTTCGTTGATCCGGGTGGTATCCCGCTCGGGCGGGCGCCGGTCGAATCTACGAGGGACCGGCACTAGCTGTTGCGCGAGCGCTTCAAGCGCGCGGGTGGGCGGACGTCAAGGTCAACGGACGGAAGTATAGCCGCGTTCTCAAGCCGTCAAGGGCGCGTCGTGGCGAACGGCCCGCTCGTGCAGCACGTGCTCGGCGAACCGCTCGACCGTCACCGTGCCGATGTCGCCCTCGTGGTGGCGGCGAACGGCGACGTTCCCCTCCTCCGCCTCACGGTCGCCGATGACGAGCATGTACGGGATCTTCTCGAGCTCGGCCTCGCGGATCCGCCGGCCGATCGACTCCGATCGGTCGTCGAGCGTGACGCGCAGTCCGCGCATCCTCAGGCCCGACGCGACACCCGCTGCGGCCTCGGCGTGACGGTCGGAGATCGGCAGCACCACCGCCTGCACCGGAGCGAGCCAGACGGGGAACTCACCGGCGTAATGCTCGATCAGGATCCCGATGAAGCGCTCGAACGAGCCCATCCGCGCGGTGTGGATCATCACCGGGCGGTGCTCTGCGTTGTCGGCGCCGATGTAGTCGAGCTCGAAGCGCTCCGGCATCGAGTAGTCGAGCTGGACCGTCCCCAGCTGCCAGGAGCGGCCGATCGAGTCGGTGGTGTGGAGATCGATCTTCGGCCCGTAGAACGCGCCGTCGCCAGGGTTGACGACGTAGTTCAGGCCGTCGGCCTTCAGCACGCCCTCCAGCTTGGACTCGGCGCGGTCCCACATCGCGTCCGTGCCGATCCGCTCGTCGGGGCGTGTCGAGAGCTCGAGCTCGATCTCGAAGCCGAAGATCCCGAAGGTCGCGAACGCGAACTCCAGGCAGCGGCGGACCTCGTCCTCGACTTGATCCTCGGTGCAGAAGATGTGCGCGTCGTCCTGGACGAAGTGCCGGACCCGCAGCAACCCGTGAAGCGTCCCGCTGAGCTCGTTGCGGTGCAGAAGGCCCGGCTCGGCGTACCGCACCGGCAGGTCGCGGTAGCTCCAGTGCTGGCTCTTGAACAGGTGCGCATGCCCGGGGCAGTTCATCGGCTTCAGGCCGAACTCGTGGCCCTCGGTCTCGGTGATGAACATGTGCTCGCGGTACTTGCCCCAGTGGCCCGAGGTCTTCCACAGCTCGCTGTCGTAGAGCTGCGGGGTCTTCACCTCGGTGAACCCGCGGACCGCGCCCATCTCGCGCGACAGTGCCACGAGCTCGTTCCAGATCGCGGTGCCCTTCGGCAGCCAGAAGGCCGAGCCGGGCGAGACCTCGGAGAACGTGAAGAGGTTCAGCTCGCGGCCGAGCTTGCGGTGGTCGCGGGCGCGGGCCTGCTCGAGTCGCTCGAGCTCCGCCGCCAGCTCCTTCTTGGAGAAGAACGCCGTCCCGTAGATGCGGGTGAGCATGGGCCGGCTCGCGTCACCGCGCCAGTAGGCGCCGGCGACGGACTGCAGCTTGATCGCGCCGATGCTGCCGGTGCTCGGCGCGTGCGGCCCGCGGCAGAGATCCGAGAACGGGCCGTTGCGGTAGAGCGACACGGCGTCGATCCCCTGGGCCTTCACGAGATCCTCGATCAGCTCGACCTTGTAGTCCTGCTGCTCGGCCCGGAAGCGCTCGAGCGCCTCGCCCACCGTGGCCTCGCTGCGGTCGAACGCCTCGGCGGCGGCGATGTGCTCGCGCATCCGCTCCTCGATCGCCGGGAAGTCGGCTTCGGTGACGGTGACGCCCTCCGGGAAGTCGAAGTCGTAGTAGAAGCCGTGCTCGATCGGCGGCCCGATCGAGATCTTCACGCCCGGGTACAGCTCCATCACGGCGGTCGCGAGCACGTGTGCCGCGTCGTGCCGGATCAGGTCGAGCGCGTCCTGCCCGCTCTTGGGCGTGATGATCTCGAGCGCCGCCCCGTCGTCGAGTGGCCGCGCGAGGTCGCGCACCTCGCCGTCGACCTTCACGGCGAGCGCGGCGCGCGCGAGGCCGGGACCGATCGCGGCGGCGGCGTCGGCGCCGCTGGCGCCGTCGGGAAGGTCGAGGAGCGTGCCGTCGGGGAGGGTGACGTTCATCGGCGCCGATGCTACGCGAGCGGCGCGCCCAGGGTCCTGCGCAGCCCTCTGCGACCCCCGTCCACCTGTGTGACGTAGCGCACACTGAAGAAACTCCCTGCATCCGACGGGGTTCCTAGCTACGAACCCAGGCTCCTGGGCGCGTCTTCGCGATGCGCTCGGGCCGCGGACGACCCGAGCCCCCCTGGTCTCGGGACCCACCGATCCACGGTCGAGCCGCCGAACCGACGGGCGTCGCCGTGCGCCAGCGCACGCGTGCACCCCGAGGAAGGACCGATCCAGCATGAGAACACGACAGCTTCTGCCGGCACTCGCCGGCGCCCTCGCGCTGACCCTCCCGGCCGCGGTCGCGCTCGCGGCCCCGGGCCCCATCAGCTTGAGCACGGCCCGCGCCGCGGACGGCCCGGATCTCGCGGCCGTCGCCGCCGCCGATCGCGCCACCAGCGTCGTGGTTGCGCGTATCGCGCACAGCGACGCCGTGAGCGACGTCCTGCGGCTCTCACGCCGCCGCGCACACCTCGCCGGGAACAGCACCCGCGTGAGCCGGCATCGCTTCGCCACCTGGTCCACCCCGCGCCTGCGCTCGCATCAGCACCGCCTGCGGGCGAGCGTGAGCGAACTGCGCCGCACCGGGGGCGCGCCCGACATCGCGATTCCCGCCGCCCTGCACGCGATCGCACAGTGCGAGTCCGGCGGCAACCCGGCCGCCGTGGACTCGAGCGGCACCTACCGCGGGCTCTTCCAGTTCGACAGCGGCACCTGGGCGTCGGTCGGCGGCAGCGGGGACCCCGCGGCCGCTCCGGCCGAGGAGCAGTACCGGCGCGCCGCGATGCTCTACGCCCGTTCCGGCGCCTCACCGTGGCCGGTCTGCGGCCGCTGAGCCGCTGCTGACTCGCGCTCGGCGATCCGCCGCCACAGCGGCAGGAACACGCCGAGCGCGAGCGCCGACCCCGCCGCCGCGGACAGCAGCATCGCGCCCGACGGCGGGCGCAGCACGAAGAAGTCGCGACTCGCCGGCACCGCCAGCACGACCACGTACGCCGCGCCCATCAGCAGCGCGAGCGCGACCGCCAGCGATCGCCGTCGCCCGCCCTCGAGGGCGACGACGTAGCCCAGGCCGACCGCGACGAGCGTCGTCGTGGCGACGGTGCGCGCGGCCTGGGTCCCGAAGTCGAAGACGTCGATCGCGACGACGTACGCCACGAGCACCCCCGCCGCGAGCGCCAGGCCGGCGGGCACGGCGAAGCGGCCGATGCCGCGCACCAGGTCGTCGGGCCGCCACGGGCCGGTGCTCGGCGCGAGCGCGAGGAAGAACGCCGGCACGCCGATCGTGAGCGTCGCAGCGAGGCTGAGCTGCCGCGGGATGAACGGGTAGTCGAACCCGGCGACCGCGAAGGCGACGATCATCACCGCGGCGAACACCGACTTCGTCACGAACAGCCGCGCGACCCGCTGCACGTTGCGCAGGATCGTGCGCCCCTCGGCCACCATCGGTGGGAGCGCGGCGAAGTCGCCCTGGACGAGCACCACGTCGGCGACGCTCTTGGCCATCTGCGCTCCCGTCCCCTGGGCGATCGCGAGCCGCGCCGCCTTCAGCGCGGGCACGTCGTTCACCCCGTCGCCCACCATCGCGACATAGCGGCCCTGCCCGACGAGCGCCTCGACGATTCGTTGCTTGCCCTCAGGCGGGATGCGGCCGACGACCGCGGTCCGCGCGAGCAGCGCGATGAGCGCGTCGTCGTCGACCGGAAGCTCGCTCGCATCGATCGCGCTGTCCGCGTGCACGACCCCCGCGTCGCGCGCGATCGCCGCGACGGTGGCGGGCGCGTCGCCGGAGAGGATCAGCAGTTCGACGCCCTGACCGCGCAGGAAGGCGACCGTCTCGCGGGCATCGTCGCGCAGCCGTTCGGCGAGGACGACGAGGCCGAGCGTGCGGGCGGCGTCCGGCGGCCCGTCGTCGGCCTCGGGCTGCGCGAGGCCCGGCGGGGCGCTCGCGACGGCGACGACACGCCGGCCCGCCGCGGTCTCGGCCTGCTGAACGTCCACAAGCGGGCCCAGCCCGAAGCGCTCGGGCGCGCCGAGCAGCAGGCTCCCGCCATCCAGCTCCACGGCGCTCCAGCGCCGGCGCGAGGTGAAGGCGACCTCGGCGACAGGCTGGATCGCTTTCCCCGGAAACGCCTGCGCGAGCGCCTGCATCGTGCGGTTCGGGTCCCCCGTGGCCGCCGCCAGGCGCGACACCGCATCCGCCAGCTCGGCCTCGGCGACGCCCGCCGCAGGGACGAGCCGCTCGACGCGCAGCGCGGCCTGTGTGAGCGTCCCGGTCTTGTCCAGGCACATCACGTCGACCGACGCGAGCGACTCGACGCCGCTGAGCTGCTGCACGAGCGCGCCCCGTCGCGCCATCCGGATCGCGGCGACCGCCGCGGTCAGGCTCGCGAGCAGCATCAGCCCTTCGGGGACGAGGATCACGAGCGCCGCGACCGCAGTCGACACCGTCTCCTGCGCGCTGTCGGCCTCACGCGCGACCAGCGCGATCCCCAGGACGAGGCCGAGCGGAACCATCGCGAGTACCAGGACGGTCAGCAGCTCGTTGAGCCCCCGCTCCATCGGTGAGCGCGGGTGACGGAACGCACGGGCGACGTCGGCGATCCGCTCGGCGTAGCTGTCAGCGCCCACGGCGTCCGCGACGTAATCCACCGAGCCCTCGACGACGAACGACCCGGAGAGGATCTCGTCCCCTGCCGCGCGGACCACCGAGCGCGACTCGCCCGTCAGGACCGACTCGTCGAGGGCGGCGCGTTCGCCGGGCTGGACCACGCCGTCCGCGACGATCTGATCGCCGCTTCCGGCATGGATCAGGTCCCCCGTGACCACCTCGTCCACCGGCACGCTGCGGAGCCCGCCGTCGCGGATCACGTGCGCGCTCGGCGCCACGAGCGCGGCGAGCCGGTCAAGCTCGCGTTTGGCGCGCAGCTCCTGCGTTACGCCGATCGCGGTGTTCGCGACGAGGATTCCGAGGAACAGCGCGTCGCGCGGGTCTCCGGCGATCAGGATGGCCGCTCCCGCGACGGCGAGGATCGCGTTGAACAGCGTGAAGACGTTGGCGCGAACGATGCTGGACGCCGAGCGGCTCGACGAGGGAGCGCGCCGCGCACCCCGCGCTGCAAGCCGGCGGGCGGCCTCGGCCTCCGTGAGCACCCTCGCAATCTAGCTCCCGCGGGTGGCTCCACGCCGATCCTCCGGTACCGTTCGCCCATGCCGAAGACCAGCGAGCAGCGGCTCTACCGCAGCGGACCCATGCGCACCGTGTGGCCCTCCCCGTCGAAGCCCGCACGCCGGCGCGCCGCGCGCCGCGCCGACGCGGACTACGGCAAGCCGGCCGAGCCGGGCTGGCGGGAGGTGGACTGGCCGGCGCACACCCGCCAGGCGCGGATCCGCGGCGGCGCGGTGAACTACGTCGACCTGGGCGACGGTCGCCGCGCGGTCGTGTTCGTGCACGGGCTCGGCGGCTGCTGGCAGAACTGGCTCGAGAACCTTCCGGCCGTCGCCGCGGCCGGGTATCGCGTGATAGCGCTGGACCTGCCCGGCTTCGGGCGTTCGAACATGCCCTCGGAGCCGATCACGATCACGCGCCTCGCGCGGACGGTCGACGAGCTCTGCGGCGAACTCGGCCTGGAGACCGTCTCGATCGTCGGCAACTCGATGGGCGGCTTCACCGCGGCCGAGGCGGCGATCCGCCACCCCTCCCGCATCGACCGGCTCGTCCTCGTCGACGCCGCGGGGATCTCCTCCGCGCTGGGCCGCAACTGGCTGAGCGAGCGGATCGGCAGGTTCCTCGTCACCGGTGCGATCGGCGGCGCCGCCCCGCGCGACCGTGACAAGGCGCTGAAGCTCATGACCCGCCCGGGCCTCGTGCAGATCGGGATGGGGGCCGTCGCGCGCCACCCGACGCTGCTCTCGCGGGATCTCGTCGCCGAGCAGCTCGGCTCGGTCGGGGCGCCGGGGTTCATGCCGGCGCTCGAGGCGATCATCGGCTACGACTTCACCGACCGCCTGGGCGAGATCACCTGCCCGGCGCTCGTGGTGCAGGGCGACCAGGACGTCCTCGTTCCGATCGGCGACGCGCACGAGTTCGCCGCTCGCATCCCGGACGCGACGACGCTGATCCTCCACGACACCGGCCACGTGCCGATGCTCGAGCGCCCGGCGACGTTCAACCGCGCGCTGATCGAGTTCCTCGGCCAGGACGACGCGCGCGAGGATGCGGACCCGGCCACGGAGCCGCTGCTCGCCGAGGCGCAGGCGGACGCCGGACTGGCCTAGCCGGCGCGGCGCGCGACGCGGGCCCGGAGGATGTCCGGGCCCGCTGTCAGCAGAGCTAGCGCTTGCGTGCCGTGGTCTTCTTCGCGGCGGGCTTGCGTGCCGCCGTCTTCTTGGCCGCCGGCCTGCGCGCCGCCGTCTTCTTGGCCGCCGGCTTGCGTGCCGCCGTCTTCTTCGCGGCGGGCTTGCGCGCCGCGGTCTTCCTGGCCGCCGGCTTCTTCGCCGCCGGCTTCCGCGCCGCCGTCTTCTTCGCGGCGGGCTTGCGCGCCGCCGTCTTCTTCGCGGCGGGCTTGCGCGCCGCCGTCTTCTTGGCCGCGGGCTTGCGCGCCGCCGTCTTCTTCGCCGCCGGCTTGCGCGCCGCCGTCTTCTTCGCCGCGGTCTTCTTGGCCGCCGGCTTGCGCGCCGCGGTCGTCTTCTTCGCGGCGGGCTTGCGCGCCGCCGTCGTCTTGCGCGCCGCTGCGGTCTTCTTCGCCGCAGGCTTCCTGGCCGTCGTCTTCTTGGCCGCCGTCCGACGTGCGCCGGTGCCCCTCGTTGTCGCCATACCGTTCCTCCCGAAGCTGGTTCTCCGGCACGCTGCCGGCCGATGATCGCGTTCCGCCGCGCCAACCCTATGCGCAAGTGGTCACGTCGCGCCAGGTTCGTTGCCGCGAGCGCTTCCCCTGCCCCAGCGGCCCGACCCATGGCCTCGTCAACCCGGCGCTCGCCGGGTGGACCTCAGGACCCGCGGAAGCGCGCCGTGGAGGCCCCGCCCAGCTCGGCCTCCCACAGCTCGCGCAGCTGCGCGTACTCCGGCGGCAGCGCGCCCGCAAGCGCCTCGGCCGCGTCGAGTGCCCGGAGCGCCGCCTTCCAGTCGCCGTAGCGCGCCTCGCCGTCGGCCATCGTGAGCGCCAGATCCAGCGCGGCCTCGCGCTCCTCGATGGCCGCGGCCTCGTCGCTCGGTGCCGTCACCTCGCGATCCGCGATCTGCGGCACCTCACCGCCCGGCTCGCCCGACCCGATGAGCCAGGCACCGAGATACGGCCCCGCCACCTTTGACGGCGGCCACCAGAGCGGACGATGCGCCGCCACGTCATGGGGCGCGCTCGCGCGCCGCCGGCGACTCGGCGTCTCGATCGCGACGCTCGTCGGCTCGCGCTCGGCACCGGGGTAGGCGCGGAAGTAGCTCGGCTCGTCGCCGGTGAGCAGCAGGCCCCGCAGGACGGGCGTGAACGGCCGCGGGATGGTGTCAGCACCGAGTGCCGCGGCGATCGACTGCGCCGCGGCGTCCGCCTGCTGGGCGGCGATCCCACCCTGCTTCAGCGGGAAGGCGGTGCAGTCACCCGCCGCGTAGACGTCCGCCGCGCCCGGAACGCGCCCGTGATCGTCGGTCGGGATGAAGCCGATCTCGTCCTGCGGCAGGCCCGCCAGCGCCGGGCCGGTGAGCCGCGGCAGCGAGATCGCGCGGTCCGCCGTGACATGCGCGCCGCCTTCGAGTGAGAGTCTCGTCCCGGCGTGCTCGCGTGCCCGGCTGAGCGTGCGCAGTTCGATGTCCTGAGCTGCGAGCCGCGCCTCGAGGTCGTCAGCGGCGCCCGTGCCGAAGACGTCGAGCGGACGGTCCTCGATCGTGACGACGGTGAGGGCGACCTCGTCGTGGCCGTGGTCGCGCAGGTGTGCGCGAGTGAGCAGCGCGAGCTCGTAGAGCGGCAGCGGCCACGTCGCCCCCGCCGGGACGACGAAGGCGATGCTCGCGATCGTGCCGGCCTGCGCCTCGGCCAGCACGCCCGCCATCACGTCCCGGTCCTGCGGACCGCTGAACGTGAGTGCGCCGGGGAACGGCGATTGCGGAACGGCGCCGAGCGCGACGAGCAGCGCGTCGTAGGGCAGCTCCTTCCCGCCGGCCGTGTGGACGACGCGCAGTTCCGCGTCGACCGACTCGAGGGTGTCCACGACGAGCTCCGCCGACTGACCGCGGACGACATTCGCAAGCGATATGCGGCGCGCGTGACCGCGGGCGAACGGCTCCAGGACGCCGCTGGCACGCACCACGAACTCCGGGTCGGACGCGAGCAGCGTGAGGTGCGGGAGCTCGCCGGCGAGCGCGCGCAGCGCGAGGAGCGCCTCGAGCGCGGCGACGCCGCCGCCCGCGATGAGCACTCTCGGGGGCTGCGTGTGGCCGGACATGGAGTCACCGTAGGCGCGGCCTCGCAGCCCCTCATCCGGGAGAAGTACGGAGGGTCGCGACGGGATCTAGCCGCGAAGCAGGCGCCGCAGCTGCGCTCGCGCCTGCGCAGCCGCCCAGAACGGTGCCTGGCGCCATGCCGTGTTCATCGCCCGTCGCACCACGGCCGCGGCGTCCGGCCCGTGGACCCCCGGCCCGTGCCCGAGGAGGACGTGCTCGGCCGGGTACACCGTGAGGCTCTTCGGCGGCCTGATGCGCAGCAGTGGGTGCACGCCCACCCGTTCCCCCGGCGCCCGGTACCCCGGCGCGTTGGCGAGCGCGTCCGCGCAGACCAGCGTGCGCTCCCGCGGGAACCACAGCGCCACTTCATGCCAGCCGGGCACGTGCAGCACCGGGATCACCTCGAACGGGGCCCCCGGGACTCCATCGAGAGGCTCCTCGTAGAGGAGCACGCCGAGCCGCTGCGCGAACGCCGCGCAGTCGCGCGGGTGGCGATCGAGCAGCCGCACGACACCGGCCGGACGGCCGAGCGCGGCGATGCGCTCGTCCACCCCGTCGCCGTCGACCGGGTCGATCACCCAGACGCCACCTCCGGCGCGGACCGCGTGCCCGGCGCGGAGCATCCACGGCGGATCCGGATGCATCCACCCGAAGGCGAATTCGAGCTCGTCGCAGAAGCTGACGGCCGACGACATCGCGTCACCGTAGCTGCCGGGAATCGACGTCACGGGCGCTCCCCCCGTAGGCGCTGTCGTAGACCGTGCGCCCGTGACGTGGCGCGAGCATACGCGCGCGTCGAGGAGGCGGAACTGACCGAAAGCCCAGTTGTCCTGGCCCCTGGCTGCGTCCTAGGCTCGGACGAGCGGCGTCCCCCGCCGTCCAGACTCCCCCCGCTG
Source organism: uncultured Actinomycetes bacterium (assembly GCA_963805615.1). Taxonomy (GTDB): domain Bacteria; phylum Actinomycetota; class Thermoleophilia; order Solirubrobacterales; family Solirubrobacteraceae; genus F1-60-MAGs163. The sequence continues at coordinate 168,897 of CAWDUW010000003.1, forward strand.
GCGGCGGGGCGGCGCCGTGCTTCCAGGGGGTGCCTACACCCCGCGCTCGACCGCGATCAGCTCCTCGTCCGCGGCGTACGTGAAGGCGCCGTAGTCGGCGTCGTTCTGATCGGCGTACGCCGTCGCGAATTCCTCGATCGCCCGGTCGAACGTGTCGTCGTCGCCGAGGTAGCCGGCGATCTTCGCGGCGTCGCCGGAGCGCGCGTGTGCTCGCGCCAGGGCGCCGCCGCAGATCTCGCCGTAGCGGGAGAGCACCTGCGGCGCCATCGTCTCGATGGCGGCTGAACCCTTCATGTCGCGCAGCTGGCGGACGTAGAAGGCGCGGTGCAGCGCGCCGGCGCCGGTCACCCAGCCGAGGAACGCGTCGCTCGCCGACTGCATCATCCGCTGGCCCTGGACGACGCGCTCGCCGTGGTGGTCGTACTCGCTGTCGCCTGCGTACGGAGCGAGCACCGACGTGGTCGCCTCCTTGACCTGGAGGAACAACGGGTCGTCGTCACGGTCGCCCATCAGGAGCACCATGAATGCCTCGGTGCCGACGGAGCCCACGCCGACGACCTTCCGGGCGAAGTCCTCATAGTGGTAATGGTCGAGCACGACGCGCCGGTCGGGGCTCAGCGTCTGGGCGTAGTCGATCAGCCCCTGCCGGACGAGGTCCTCGGCGGCCTGTTCCTGGTCGTCGGGCGGCCTCACGATCACCGGCGGCTGCTGCACGATGCGGTAGGCGCCGTCGACCTTCTCGGCGAACTTCGAGAGCGAGCCGAGGCTCGTGCGCCTGCGAGCCTTCGCCAGATTCTTCTGGGCGGCCTTCACGGTGCCGGCGGCCGCGGTGGGCGTGAGCTCCGCGAGGAGCTCGTCGACCTCGATCCGGCGGTACCAGACGTCGAGGAACCGCATCGTCGCCGCCGTGGCGATCGTCTCCCGGTAGGTCCTGACGGCAGCGCGAACCGCCGAGCGCTGGTCCTTCGGGCGGTGCCCGTTGTCCCGAGCCGCGACGACGAAGCTCGCGGCCAGGCGCTTGACGTCCCACTCGAAGGGCGCCGGGAGTGTCTCGTCGAAGTCGTTGAGATCGAAGACGAGGTTGCGGTCCGGCGCGGCGAACACGCCGAAGTTCGAGAGATGCGCATCACCACAGCACTGCACGCGGAGGCCGGTGGTGGGGGTGCGCGAGAGGTCCCACGCCATGATCGCCGCGCCGCCGCGGTAGAAGGTGAACGGCGAGACGATCATGCGGCCGTGCCGGATCGGGACGAGTTCCGGAACGCGGGTCTCGTTCTGCTGCTCGAGCGTCGCGACCGGGTCCGGACGGCCGTCCGGGGCACCCCACTCCGCGTGTGCCTCGAGCGGCACCCGCGAGCGTTCGGAGCGTCCCTCGCTCATGCGCTCCTCGACCGCCTTGGGAAGGTCGAGCACCCCCCGGCCACGCCGCTTGGCCTTCGCCGGCTTCTCGCGCTTCTTGACCTTGGCAGCGTTCTTCCCCATGCCGCCGAAGCTATCGCCCGGGGGTGCAAGCGTCCACCGAGAGCCGCGGTTTCCGGTGTGATGGCCCGTGTCGGCGACAGGTGTTGCGCCAATGCGCACACGGGCGTAGCCTCGCCACGGGTCCGCGAAACGAACGCCGAGGAGGCCGCCCCACCATGCGCGAACGGATGAGCGCACTGCTGCAGCACCGGATCGAAGCATTCAACGCCCACGACCCCGAGGCATTCGCCGCGCTCTACGCGCCGGACGTCATCTTCCGCGACATCGCGACCGCCGTGCCCGCGCACGGGCGAGCGGTCGTGCGCGACTGGGTCGAGACGTATTTCCGCGCCTTCCACGACGCGCGGATGGAGTCGAAGGTCGTCGCGGTCGACGGCGACGTGCTCGTGTACGAGTGGCGAGCCACCGGAACGCACGACGAGGACTTCATGGGGTTCCCGCCCACCGGGCGGTTCCTCGAAGTCGACGGGTGCAGCATCGCCCGCGTCGGCGCCGACGACCTCGTCCATGCCGAGAAGAACTACTGGGACGTCGCGGGCATGCTCCAGCAGATGGGCGCGCTGCCCGTGGCGACACAGGAGATCCCGCAGCGGGCAGCGGTCGACGGGTAGACGATGGCGCGGTCGCCGGCGTCTACCGGCGAACGACCTTGCCGCCGGGCAGCAGCTCCGGGGGCAGTGCCCGTGGGCCGTCGGGGTACATGAACGCGATCTCGTCAGCGGTCGGCGGCGTCTCGGCGGGCGCGCCGAAGACGAGCCAGAGCTGGTCCGCGCGCGTGTCGTTGAACACCTGCCGGACGCTCCCCGGATCGACCGCGACGGCCGACATCGGAGCGAGCGTCAGCAGCCCGTCGTCGACTCGCAGGCGCCCGCTGCCCTCCAGCACCACGTAGACCTCGGTCTGCGCCTTATGCCGGTGGCGGGCGAGGGCCTCCCCCGGGAGCAGGCGCCACAGCCGGGCGGCGAGCCCGGGCGTCGCGAGCTGGCTCGCAAGGTCGCAGTTCTCGATGCCCGCCAGCTTGGAGGGCTGCCAGACCGCCGTCTGTGCCGACACCATGCGATGACCCATCCGTTCAACCTATCGCCGGCGGAGCGGATTCGACCTGCTTCTGAAGTCCTACGCGGCGGAGGGTCCTTGGCCGGGGATCTCGTGATCGTCCAGCAGGTCGGTCGGCGAGAGGATGAAGACCTCGCACATGAGGTCGGGGCCCTGCTGGTTGCCGCTCATGAAGCCGATCACCCGACGACCCGTGGCGTCCTCGACGACTTCCACGAAGCGCGCACGCATCACGTCCTGGAAGTCCATGCGCTGCTGGATCACTGACTGACCGCGCCCGCCTTTCAGGAGCGTCTCCTCGACCCGGGAGAACCCTCCGCGCAGGAGGCACACGACGAGGTCGTCCTCGTAGTAGGACTTCGTCCGTGTCGGGCCGCGTCCGTAGAACTCCTTGAGCAGGGAGACCATCCCGTTGGAGATCGCGGTCAGCACGTCACCGTGCAGCTCGGACCGCGAGGCGGCGTGGGCGGGACGCACCGCCGATCCCGTGTCCTGTTCGGTACGACGTTCGGGCATCGAGGAATCCTTGGCTGGGCGAACGTGAGGAAGCCAGATGACGCTGCCGCCGCGGGCGACCTCACCGTCAATGCCTTCTGCGACGGGAGACTACGCGACGCTCCGTTTTCCCGTAGGTGGTTGCCGCGCCGCTACGCTAGGCGTCACGCTCGTCTGGTTCTCGCCCTTCTGCCTCGCGCGCGAACCGACCCGGAGGACGAGAGAGAAGGCCGCAGATGTCGGCCAACGACAGTCCACTGACGGGCGACGACCTCCTCGCCGCCATCACCGAAGCGATGGTCGCGCTGCATCAGCGCTACCACCACCGCGCGCCGGTGACCGCCAAGACCCTGATGCTGGGGGACGACCTGATCGCGTGCGTCATGGGGGGCGTCTACACCGACGTGGAGAAGACGATGATCGAGCTTCAGCACACGACGGTGGTCCAAGAAACTCGCAGCGCCTTCCAGAACGCGATGCAGCACAAGTTCATCGACGCCGTCGAACGATTCTCCGGCCGCGGCGTGCTGGCGTTCATCTCCAACCACCATGTCGGCCCCGACATCGAGATCGAACTCTTCCTCCTGAGGCCCCAGATCCCGACGACCGTCGGGTAACGCACGTGCACGCCGGGCGAAGGGTGCCGAGCCGCAGGAGTCGTTCGTCCTCAGTCACGCCGCCACGTCGGCGTTGCTACCTGAGCGCGACCTCGCCCCCCGAAACACGACGACCCCCAACATCTGCGGGGGCATCGAGAGTGGGCGATACTGGGCTCGAACTCGCAGAGTTAGAGCCTGCTGTACTCGGTGCCGCGTCCCCGCTGCACCTATGTGCTCTCAAGTGATCTGAGATTCGCTCAGATTGCTACCTCAACTGCTACCTCGCCTTGACTCCTGCTGTTCGTCCAAAGCGACAGGCAGCCAGATCAGTTCTGTCTCCCGAAGGCAGATCCGTCGTTAGGATTGGCCCATGACCCTGGCCGAGGTGACGAGCAACTTCACCGTGACTCCCAACCTCGCGCTTGTGTTCTGGACGCTGGTAGCGGCGTGCTGCGTCGGCGCCGGGTGCGTCACGGCGGCGAAGGGCCGCTGGGGTTGGCTGCTTGTCGGCCTCGTGACCGGTGGCCTCGCGTGGCTGCTTTCGGCCTTCCTCATCGCAGCTCCCGACAGCTTCTGGGCACGTCACTTCTATGGATCCGACAAGCAGGCCAGGTCCATCGCGGCATTCCCGGATCAGTCTCCGGGCGCCGTGACCTGAACCCTGCCCTGAGAAGTGTCGCCGGTCTGGGCGATTCGGGAATATCCCCGGACTCCCGGCTTCTGCTTCTCGTCCATTGCCACAGTGCGCGGAGGATCTGTCGGCGCTGACCTCAGCGCCTGGTCTCGTACCTCGTCAGCAGCACGCCGTCGGGAAACGTCCGGGTCTCCACCAGGCTCAGGTTCACCCACGTGTCCAGCGCCGTAAAGAACGGTGTGCCGCGGCCCAACAGGATTGGATGGGTGACGATCAAGTACTCGTCGATCAGCCCGGCCCGCATGGCCGCAGCGGCAAGTGTGGCGCCGCCGATGTCCATGGGGCCACCGTCGTCGGCCTTGAGCCTGGTGATCTCGGTGACCGCGTCGCCGCCGACCAGGCGGGTGTTCCAGTCGACCGTGCTGGTCGTCGAGGAGAACACCACCTTCGGCATTCGCAGCCAGCGGCCGGCGAACTCGATCTCCGCCGGTGTGGCGCCGGGCTGCTGGTCCGCGGTCGGCCAGTGGGAGCTCATCGCCTCCCACAGCTTGCGCCCGTACAGCGCCAGGCCTGTCGTCGCCACCCGGTCGGACCACCACTGGAACAGTTCGTCGCTCGGAGCGCTCCAGCCGAGGTCGTCGCCGGGCGCGGCGATGTAGCCGTCCACGCTCAGGTTCATGCCAAAGGTCAGTTTCCGCATGGCGTCAGCCTCCCGGGAGTCGGTCGTCGACGTACAGACCAGCACGGGGCGCAAAATCATCGGTCAGCGCCGAACTGCTACTTCCCATGCAGAGCAAGGGTGCCGCTTCTCGTCCGTAGCGACAGCCGGCTCGACGGCTTCTGTCAGGTCTGGAGGTGCTCCAGGCGCGGGGAGTAATCGACCCTAGACTGCGGCCATGTCCGCTGCGGCGATCGACGAGTACCTGCTCGCTGTCGACGAGCCGAAGCGCGGAACCCTGGAGGCGCTGCGCCGCACGATTCTCGAAATCGTTCCGGACGCTGAGCAGGGCATCTCATACCGCGTTCCCGCATTTCGCATCCGCGGCGACGTCGTGGCGGGCTTCGCCGCGTTCAAGGACCACCTCAGTTACCTGCCGTTCAGCGGCTCGGTCCTGGCCCAGCTTGACGATGAGCTTCGCGATTACACGATGACCAAGAGTGCTCTTCATTTTCCGGTCGACCATCCGCTCCCAGAGGACATCGTCAAGAAACTGATCGCCGTACGCCTCGCGGAAATGCCATGAGCCCAGCACTCATCAGTGACACAGTTCAGGCGGCATCAGCGCCGCTTCTCGTCCAAAGCAGTCAGCCGTCAAGAAGCCGATGCTTCCCGGGTGCGCTCGGATCCGTGGATACACCTGCAAGCTCCAATCCCTTACCAACCCTCTGCACCGGCCGATCTGCCGCGCCAAGGGACGGACCGTCACCTTCCTCGTTCCTCGCAGCTACGCGGTCGAGTAGCTGCGCGGAACCGCTCTTGCCCGACGCGAGCCTGCGGCTGGGTACGGCCATGCGGGCGTGACCGCGCCGCGCCTAGGGCGCCGTGTACGCCCAGACGTACTGGACGAGGAGCTCCCCCGCTGCCGCGGACGAGGCCGCAACAAAAAACCCGCTGCCGTCGGCGCCATCGGAGGAACTCGATGCTCCGGCGTTCACCTGAAGGGCAGACCCAGCGAACACATTGGACTGGTTCTTGACATACACGCACAGCAGGCCACTGGGTGCCGAAGGCACGTCCGCGCTCCCTTCGCACGAGGGCGACACCGAGGCGGGGTCCGCGTTTGCGGTCCCCGGCGCGAAGAACACGTTGCGCGCAGCACCTGGGGCCTTCAGGGGCGCAGCCAGCCGCGCAGGCAACGCGGAGTAGCTTCTCATCGTCGCGGCGACGCCCGGGACGTAGCCATCGAGAACGCCCCCGCCGATGAAGGTCACGCCGGACGGCACGGGATCGAACGCGCTCGGACCGCGCGCACCGGGATCACCCTTCGCCCCTTGCGACCCCGGATCGCCCTTTGCCCCTTGCGACCCCGGATCGCCCTTCGCTCCCCGCGGTCCGGCCGCACCGACCTTCGCCAGCCGAGCCCGCACCGCCTTGTTCAGGTCCTTGGCGCCAATAGACCCGTCCTTGATCTGCTTGCCGGTGATCAGCTTGGCGGCGGTCGCCGTGCCTGCAGTGGCGACCAGCAGTCCGAGGATGAACGCCACGCCCACACCGGCTCGGCCCTGCAAGAAGCGACGCATCGAACCCACTCCTAGATCGGTTCGCCGGACGGTACCCAACTGGAGCCGAGCCCGGCAACCCACCGCGCCCGCTTTCCATGCGAAGCGACCCCGCTGTCGCTCCTCGTCCAAAGCGACAGTCACGAACGACCACTCCACCGGTCGCGGGACACCTAGCCCAGAACGCGCGCCTTCTGTGCCGCGAACTCGTCATCGGTCAGCGCTCCGCGCTCGTGAAGATCCGCCAGTTCGCGCAGTTGTGCCAAGTCGGACTCGACCGCGTCCAGTTGTGCCGAGCGATCCGGGACGACGAGCGCGAGCGCCGATACGAGCGGCGAAATGATCGAGGCCGAGGAGGAAGAAGAGCGTCGGAAGCTGCCCTGTCCGCATAATCGCGAACAACCAAGCGGCGAAGATGACACGCCGACCGCGCAGGATCACGATCCAGCCCACCAGCGGACCATACGACCTGAAGGCAACCGCCCGACGGTGGGCCGGAGCCAGCAAGCGCCGCGCCCGCTCACTGCCATTTTCGTGCAAACGACAGTCCGCTCCGGCGAGTAGATCGTCGACGCAGCGGTGATCGCCGTCACAGCGTCGCGGCCGGGTCGACCATGAAGCTCGCGGTGCATGAGACCCGACGCACGTCCATGGTCGCTTGCATGACGGCCGTCCCGTGCCTGACCCGGCCATTGACGGCCACAAGCGTCGCGCCGGCCGGCTAGCGAACCAACCGCTCCTGTCGCGTCGCGCACAGCTATGTCCCGTCCCTGAGAACGTCTAGCGCCCGCGGCAGAGCTATGGCTCGCTATGAACCGGCACTCTCTGCGCGAGCTCGGCATGGACACGTCATCCTGATCATCAGGACGACCAGCGACAGCGCCCGCAGCACGATCGGCCAGCCCGAAGCATCGAGTGATCGAACGGCACACCCTGTGAGAAGTCACCCGACGGGGTCGACCTGCACGACACCACGGCTGCGCCGCGTTCGTGCGTCAAGCGCCTGGAACCCGAGCCCCGCGCGCTGTTGCTTTCCATGCAAAACGACACGGAGCCGGCGCCTGCGACAAAGGGCCAGCATTCGCGGTTCATCGGGCACACTGCGGATGTGGCGAACCAACCCGATGAGGCTTGGCCGGAGCAGGATGCGCGGCTGCTGACGATGCTCTCGACGAGTGGCCGGGCCTTGACCCTGGGCGAGTTCCTCCTCCGGTGTGAGATCGACTCGGTCGCGTGGGCTGAAACGGTTCGTGGGTCCATGGGCCGGCTCGTCGGCGCGGGCCTGGCGAGATGGTCGGACGGTCGCTTCTTCGTCACCTCTGAGGGCCGAGCCGTCGCTCCGGTCGGGACGGGTCGGTACTTCAAGGACTTGTTCAAGGAGACGGCAGAGGCTCTGAGTGGGCGCGCCATGGAGGCCGAAGCGGACTTGGGGCTGACTGCCGAGGACTTCGACGCTGCCGTCGCGTACGTCGTTGACTACAAGGATCGCCGCCGCACGCGGCGCGGGTACTCCGGCTACGAGAAGTGGGCGGAATGGCACGACGCGCCGCCGCTGACGTTCGGCGAGTGCCTTGAGTTCCTCACGTTCAGCGAGGGACGCGAGGTTGACGTCGGGGTCGAGTCAGCAAGCGGGACCTCCGGCTTTGCGGGGACGTTGGGTTTGCCACTGCCGCCGAGCGACAGCGATCCAGGCGTCGTGGTCTTCCCGGTGCTGAAGGACGCAAGCGGCTCTCGACCCGAGCAACTGGAACTCGATCCGCGCACCTTCGAGACGGCTGCCTATCGCAGCTACGACGGCGTGGACTACTTCACGCTCGTAGTCAGCTTCACCGATGGCGCCGTCGTCACTGTCGGGGACAGCAACCACTGACGCCGCGCGGCCCCTGACCGCGCGAGATTCCCGCCGTCGGCGGCTGCCATCCATTGGCTGCGACACGGAGCGGGTGGCCGAGGATGGCTGCTCGGGTCGCTAGCGCTTGGGGGTAGGTCATGGATGTGCCGGGTGTCGTGGATACAGATGGCCGGCGTGGCTCGCCTGTCACGTTGGCGGGCTACAACGCGGGTCGGTCGCCGCGGAACAAAGGGCGCCGCTACCCGGCGGATCCGCCGACGGTCGAGGAGATCATCGCGGTCATGCGCCACGCTGGAGACAGCCCACACGGGGAGCGTCTCCGCGCGTTGATCGTGGTGCTCTGGCGCGCGGGCTTGCGCATCGGTGAGGCGCTCGCGCTCACCGAGCCCGATCTCGACCAGGCACGCGGATCGGTGCTTGTCCGCCGCGGCAAGGGCGGCAAGCGACGCGAGGTCGGGATGGACGCCTGGGCGTGGGAGCAACTGCAACCGTGGCTCCAGCTGCGCGTGCAGCTCCCCATCGGTCCGCTGTTCTGCGTCATCAACGCACCCACTCAGGGTCGTCCGTGCGCTGCCGGCGCCGTACGCCAGCAGCTGCGGCACGTCGCCCACCAAGCCGGCGTGCGTAGACGCTTTGCCCCGCACCAGCTGCGCCATGCGCACGCTGTTGAGATGGCCCGCGAGGGCGTGCCGCTGAACCTCATCCAACGCCAGCTCGGGCACACCAACCTCGGCGTCACCTCGATCTACCTGCAAGGCATCGACAACACCGAGATCATCGCGGCCGTCAACGCCCGCCGCGCCCCCGTGCTCAGCGCCAGCTCCGTCCTGCGCCTCTGACGACCGCAGGACCTCGCGTTTCTCTCCGTGTCGCTTTGCATGGAAAGCGACAGGGAGTGGTGCTCATCGCCGCGGAGGAGCCTTACGATCTGATCGTGCGATCCATTCTGCTGACGCTCGCGTTGCTCGCCCTCGGCTCCTTCTCGGTGTTCGCGGCCTCGCCAGCCGTCGCCGTTCCTGGCGCTTCGGTGTCGTCGCTTCGGATCAGCGATTTTGCGGGCTCACCGATACGGCGCACTGTCCGCCTCAGTGTCCTGATCGGCGCGTGTACGACGCGCGTCGATGTTGCCCGCTTGGTTCAGCGGCGCACGTCGGTGCAGATCCGGCTGACGCAGACGGTCCCCGCACCACCCGTGACCGACCCGCCCACGGTCTGTCCGGCGGTGGGGATCTTCCGGTGCGTGGCAGTCGTTCTCGCGGAGCCGCTCGGTAAGCGTCCCGTGGTGGATCTGACCTCTGAGACCAGGTTCACGCTCGGCTCGGCAAACGCTCCACGGTGGTTCCCATCTGCGTCGTTCAAGAAGTGTTCGCCTCCGGGCCGCGTCGACGCAGGTAGCCCGCGACTCGCTCACTGTCGCTTTGGACGAGGAGCGACGGGGCATGTGCTCCACGCGAATTCGCTCGCGGACAGACGGTCTGTCCGGTGGCGAATCCGTCTGGAGGCGATGTCGTGTCCTTCGCGGCCGCCGGCTGACTCGCCGCGATCCGAGCGCCTGACGCGCAGTGCCGCTTCGGCCGAAAAGCAGAAGCCAGCGCTGAACACCGCGAGACGCCGCGAGTCCGGGCGCCCGGACAGAGTCTGCGGCCCCGCCGACCAACCTGCCCGGACTGCAACGCGCCCACTCCGCCCCGAGCACCTGCCGCCCGTCCTCGAACACCTCGCGGCCACAATCACTGAGTAGGGAATAGCCCGGCGTCCGCGGCAGGTTCCGCGCGTGACGGGTGGTCAGGGCGTGGCGCTGGGATCTTCGTCGGCGGCCTCCTGGGCATGTTCCTGCTCTACCTGGTCGTAGGTGAAGACGGCCGGCGCGACTTCGACGGCGTGTTCGGCCTCGGCGGCGGTCTCTGGGCCTGCAGGACGAGCAGAGCGTCGGCGCCTGCCGGCGGTAGAGCACCCCGTCACGTCGCACGATCCGCGCGAGCCCGTCGAGACGCTGGCAGCCCCAGCGGCGGACGCGATGCCCATCCTGCTCGATCACGGCGGGATGGTGGACGAGCCACGCGAGCGGCGAGAGGGGTGTCACGCCTTTGGCGGTGCCTGCTGCTCGGCGGGAGCGGGGTCCGCCTTCGCCGGCTCGCTCGTGGCGGCCTGCGTGACGTCCTTGACGATCTCCTTCACGGCGGGGTAGGCCGTGACGCCCCATGCGGCAATCTCAATGAGGCTTCGATACTCGCCCTCGGGCGCGGGCCGCGTCTGGTCACTGCTCGGGTTCTCAGTCATTGGCCGAGTCTGGCAACAGGCCCGGCGCGGATCGTTCCGCGGGCGAGAGTCGAAGTACCACGGCGCCCCCAGAAAGCACGAAACCCACGTCGTCACGGGGGCTTCGGAGTGGGCGATACTGGGCTCGAACCAGTGACCTCCTGCTTGTCGAGCAGGCGCTCTCCCAGCTGAGCTAATCGCCCTGGAAGAACGGGCATCGTAGCATCGGGCTCCCGCACGACGAGCGGCCGCGACGGCTCCGGTCGCTACGCTGAGCGCGCTTCCCTGGCGACGTGGCGGAGTGGTTACGCAGCGGCCTGCAAAGCCGTGTACACCGGTTCGATTCCGGTCGTCGCCTTGCTGGGCTGAGCGGGTGCTTCTGGACCCCCTAGAACGTCCGTTCGCTCCACGGCATCGAACGTGAAGCCTTCGACCGAGCCGGCAAGCTCGTCAAGTGTGGGCTGACCGACGTAGGTTTCGGTCGTCCCGATGTCCGCATGCCCGAGCAGGAACTGCGCGTTGCGCATGCCGGCATAGCGCGCGATGTGATCGCCGTAGGCGTGGCGAAGGAGATGCGGATGGATGTGCTCGCTGATGCCAGCCCGAACGCCAATCGCCATGACGAGCGTCCGGAGCGCCTGGCTTGACGAACGTCGATAGCGCAGGTCGTCGCGCGTCGTGTTGAAGGGCGGATCGCGGAACCTTTGCGCCGGCAGCACGTACTCGTCGTCGCGCACGTTGAACCGAATCTCGGCAACGACGGGCGCAAGGTCCGCAATGACGGGTACCCAGCGCTCGCGACCGCCCTTCGCTATGTCTTGGGACACGTGGACGAAGCCGGGTCGAGAGAAGTGTCGCCCCTGCAACCCGCGCAGCTCGGCGTTGCGAAGGCCCGCGCAGACCGCCAGGTAGATCGCCCACCGCTCGCGGCGTGAGCTTGCCGCCAGAAGCATCGCCGTCGCTTCATTCCGAGTCAGCCGGTACACGTGCGCCGGCCGGCGCTTCGGCCGGCGGGTCTGGCGCGCAGGGTTGTCCTTGCGGTGCCCTTCCTCCATCGCCCAGTCGTAGAAGCTCACCAGCGTTGAGCGGCTCTTGCGCTGCGTGTTCGGGTAGGGCCAACGCGCAAGAGTCCGCTTCACGTCCGCGCGCCCGATGTATGCCGGGTCGCGGTTCCCCACGTCCTCGAGGTGGCAGTTGAGGACCGACCGGTACGAGCGCTCGGTGTGGTCCGAGTTGATGCGCCCTTGCATCCGCCAGTCACGGACGAACTCGTCGATGGCGTCCGCGAGCTTCACGGCCCATCGTCCCCGAGTTCGTAGTCCAGATCCTCGAAGGTCCAGTGCTCAAGAAGCGCGAAACCGCCGCGCGTCAGGACGTAGTACGGCTCATCATCGAAATCAAACTCAATGATGTCCTGGTCTTGGAGGTCGCCCACGATTCGCTCGCGCTCAGGTGAACGGCCGCCGAGCACTTCGTACAGGTCGTCGGGTGTCAGCGTGCCGCGCGATGCGATGGCTTGCAGCACCGCCAGGCGCAGATCGCGGGGCGAGTCGCTGTAGCGGCCGCGCAACTCGTAGAGCGTCGGCCGACTGACGCCGGTCACGCGCGAGATCTCGGTGAGGCTCAGGCCACCGGCGAGCGCGTCCGGCAGGAGCCGAGCAACGCGGTCGAGCTGCACGTCAGCCTCGTGGAGAGCAACCGCACGTGCTGCGCCAGCCGCCTGCAGCTCGCTGAGGTGGAGACTGCGGACGAGCGCACGGCCCTTCTCAATCCGACCGTGATCGTCGCTGGACGCGGGAACCATGGTCGAGCACCGTAAGCCCGTCGTCGGTCGCTGTCAAGTCCTTTACGGTCGTCAGCCGGCGAAAGTGGGCACTACTGGCTGTCCCGCGCGGCCACGTGCCGATACACCCAGGCTCACATGGGACCGCGCTGAGCGAGCGACAGCCCCGAGCTCACTCGCGACACGGTCCAGCTCTGCAGCCGAGAGCTGGCATCCGATAGTCACACGCGTTTCGACCTTCAGCAGCCGCCGCGGTGCTACCCGGACGATCGTGATCCCACCAAGCGTCGGCTTAGCCGTCGACGGGACTGTCCGGTAGCGGACGACTGCCCAAGCGCCGGAATGAACCCGACCGGACGCGACGACGCCGTGGTACGCATGTTCACGAGCAACAGCAAGCGGGTCGGCCCCTGTGCCTTGCACACCGACGACGCGCAAGTCGACCTGGGGCACACAGCCGGCCCCGGTCACCGGGATCGTGTAGAGCGCCTTGGAGTGGCCGACGACGCCGTAGCGAACGAACTTCCACCGAGGCGCCGGCGTCACCCGAACGTTGCCGTGCGCTACCTGTCGCGGGAAGACACCACCCACGTAGGCTCGACCGAGATTCAATGTCACCGGACTTGCGCCCTGAGCCACCCCGACGAAACCGAAGCAACCAGTGATGAGCACAGCGGCGAACCATTTATACATTGCATCGACTGTAGCGCTTTGCCCTGTTACGACGACAAAAGCGTCGCCGGCCAACCACTTTTATTTCTTCTCTTTTTTCTCACTTTCCCTTCTGTGCCCCGTGTGCTTTAGAGATTCAAGGCGGGCGGCGAAGCCGCCCGCGCAACCGCTCGCAGCGCACCCGCTGCGGCGGCTGGACCCCCTCGACGGACGGGCCTACGGCCCTCGGGCGCTTCGCGCCCGCCGACGAACGCCGCAGCGGGTACAGCTCGCGTTCGCGGACGTGCTCGATGGGCGGGAGCTTTCGAGCCTGACCCACGATGCGCCCGGCGCGGCGCGCTTGACGCGCATCCGCGTCGTGCGCACTTAGATCAAGAGTTCGAGTGCCAGCTGCACATGCGATGCCGGAACCGCCACCGGTTCCGCTATCGGAACCCACTTTGCCTTCGGCGGGCCACGACGACGTGGCTTGCGCAACGGCATCCACGTGAACGGGTCGGCGTTCGACCGTTCCGCGTCACGGAAGAAGCGAACCAGGAGGCCATAGTCGTAGACGCCCCACTGCCGCCAGGCGCGCCGCGCCATGCGAAGGAAGCGCATCGTGATGCCCGTCTCACGCGTGAGAATCGTGGACACGTAGACCGGCCTGACCCTCGCCGGCACAGCGGCCAGTGCGCCGAAGCCGCCCTTTGCCATGTAGCGGGCCATGTACGAGCCGACGCCTTCTGCCGATCCGTGCGAAATCCGGCCCGCCTTCATCTGGCGGCCATACCCCTCGCGCCTGGCGGCACGTCGTAGCTGCGAGAGGAACATGCGCATCTCGCCCGGTCGAACGTCGCCGGTCCACCCCAGCGCCACGTGCCGGTGAGCAACCCCGCGCTCGATCTGGACGACGTAGGCCAGGACACGGATGGAGCTGACGCGGACGCCCTTTCGCTTCGCCGCGAGCCGCGCCGCCCGCAAGGCCCGCGCCCAGCGTTCGTGCTCGTGGCGGTTCCACTCGGCAGCTTGGATCGGGCGCACCACGCAACCGACCGGCCCTGAGCACTTCGAGCCGTCGGCAGGGTGGCCGCACTGATCCGTGTCGAACGGCAGCACGTCCTTTCCCGGCGCGGTGAGGGTGAACATCTGCGCGAAGTGTCGCCACGCCGCGAGGTTGTGCTTCAGGCGCGTCGTCTGATCGCGGCCCCAGCGTTCGGAGAAGCCGGCGCAGTCGCGGCGCTTGCAGGTGATGACGTACCCCTCGGTCGTCACGTACCGCGACCGGCCGCAGTCAGGACAGTCGCTACTGGCGTCGTAGCGCGAGCCGCCTAGCTGTGCTCGGCCCATTCCGGTCCCACGGGGGGACCGGCAGAAGCGCAAATTCAAGCCGTGTCGGCGACGGCACCGGTTCGATTCCGGTCGTCGCCTTGCTGGGCTGAGGCTTGCTTCTGGGTCCCTACTTTGTTTGTCTCTTCTCTCTCTCGTTGTGCCCCGTGTGCTTTAGAGACTCAAGGGTCGCGGCGAAGCCGGTCGCCGGCCGCTCTGCTTGGACAGCCTGATAACGGCGTGAACTACACGATCAAGTCAGGGCACCCTGGGGCCCTGCAGTTCGCGGTCCGTGGTCAGTGGGCGGCTCCGCGCGGGGCGCGCCCGCCTCGGGGACCCGCACACCGAGAGTGAGCCTCGCGCGCGACTGTTCGCGGTGGCATTGTCGCTCTGTCGCCGTAGCTTCTTCGTTGCAGCAGCCCGTCGCAGCGGACCCCGGGCGGCGGGTGTCGCCTTCTCGGTTCGGCTGTTGCTCCCGCCCTGACGGCGGATGCTGCTGGCCGACTGAGCCACGCCCTGCCTGGTCCGGCTGGCGGGTCAGTGTTCGGCGGTTGTGTGTTCGAGGATGGCCGCGCAAATCTGAGGCCAGAGCTGCGGCGGTCGATCGTGACCCATGTCAGGGAGAAGCAAGAGGCGCGCGTTCGGGACGAGGTGAGCCGTTCGTTCCCCACCGCTTGGCGTCACCAGCGTGTCATCGAGCCCGTGAATCACCAGCGTGGGCACTCCGAGATCCCGCAGTCCGCCAGCGCGAGATCCGCTCGCGATCAACGCCGCAAGCTGACGGGCGACGCCCTCGGGGTAGTAGGAGCGGTCATAGCTCTGAGCAGCGAGCTCCCGTGCCGCGGCTGGATCCCAGTACTTCTTCGAGCTCCAGACCATCGCGTTGTTCGTCGCTGTGAGCACGTACCCATCGCGGTCGCTCGGCGGCGGTGTGAGCAACGCCTCCAGGGCCTGGGCCGTGGGCTGCCCGAACTCCGGCTCCCCCGTCGCCGACATCATCGACGTGAGACTCAGCACCCGTTCGGGATGCTCGATCGCCATCGTCTGTGCGATTGCGCCGCCCATCGACGAACCAACGACGTGCGCCTCATCGATGCCCAGGCTCGTCAGGAGTGCGAACCCATCGTCGGCCATGTCGCTGAGCGTGTACGGCGACATCGCCTGCGCACGATCGAGATCGCCAGCCGCGGCTGCTGCGGCGATCGCACTCACGTCTGCGGCTTGACCGTCGAGCTTGGATGACAGCCCACAGTCACGGTTGTCGAAGCGGATCACGAACCGATCGCCCGCCGCCAGGCGCTCGCAGAACGCACGCGGCCACGCGATCAGTTGCGCGCCGAACCCCATAACCAGGAGCAACGCCGGCGCAGTCGGAGAGCCAAACGTTTCGCATTCGAGCTTCATTCGCCTGGCACCGGAATCGGACGCATCATAGACCGCATAGGCCCGACCCCCGCCCGGCGCTGGGCTGAGCGGGTGCCTTCGGACCCCCAGACCGTCGGTGGTATAGGTGAACACCGCCACGGAGCTTGCGAGCTCGTCGAACGTCGGCTCGCGCCGGCACCCTTCAGGTCTCGCCCGGTTGCTGCGAGCAGCAGCCGCAAGCGTCGCCGCGCCAGGCGTCGCGGCCTTCGCGGACGGCGATACCGGCGATGACGAGCGCCGCCACCGGATCCGCCCACCACCAGCCTGCGATTGCATTCGCCGCCAGGCCGACCAGGAGAGCGGCAGACATGTAGGCGCACAGCATCGTCTGACGACTCTCGCTCGTGGTCGCCGAAGATCCAAGCTGATCGCCGACCCGGCGCTTGGCGACGGCGAGCGGAGGCATCGTCGCCAGCGTGACCACCGAGAGCGCGATGCCGATCCAGCTGGCATCTGGATGCTGACCGCCGAGCAGGTCACGCAGCGCTTCGACACCAACATAGGCGGCGAGGAGGAAGAACGACGCCGCGATCAGCTGCTGAGCCCGCCGCTCAGCCTGAGAAGAACTCGACCGCCCGCCGGCCATCAGCCACAGCACCACGAGACCAGCGCCGACCTCGATCAAGCTGTCAGCGCCAAAGCCGACCAGCGCTACCGATCCGGCGATCACGCCGGCACCTATGGCAACAGTGGCCTCGATCAGATGCCATCCCAAGCCGACCCACGCCAGCACTTGAGCCCGCCGAACCAACCGCCCACGCTCAGCGGACGAAGGTCCAGCGGGAACAGTCGTGATCGGCAGAACCGGGAGAGGCGCCCGAGCGCTCATCCTGAAAACCGTAGCGTCGCGGGCTCTGGTCTCGACCCGCTGCGCACCAGAGCGGCGGTCAGGCTCGTCCGGGCGCTCGCCCAGGCGAGCCCTACACCTCCTCGACGACCACCTCGCGGGCCGGGGCGACGGGGGCAGGCACGCGCACCCCGCGCAGCAGCACCAGCGCCGCGATCGAGCCCGCGACCGCGAGCCCGGCGGCGAGCGCGAACGCTCCCTGGTAGCCGTAGGTCAGCGCGGGCGCGCCGAGGGACGAGCTGCGGGGATGGTCGACGACGTAGGCAGAGGTCCGCGACGCCGCGAACGTCGTCAGGCCCGCAAGGCCCAGCGCGCCGCCGAGCTGCCGCGACGTGTTCACGAGCCCGGACGCGAGGCCGGCGCGGCGACCCGGAACGCCTGCGACGGCGGCGATCGTCACGGGCACGAACGACAGGCCGAAGCCGAGCGCGGCGACGACGGATGCCACGAGCACGTCACTCGCCCAGCTGCCCTGCGCGGAGATCTGCGTCAGCAGCGCGGAGCCCGCTCCGATCAGCGCGAGACCCGTGGCCAGCGTGGCGCGCACGCCGAAGCGCGCGACGAGCTTCGGCGCCAGCGTCGCCGTGACCGCGAGCGTCAGCGTCATCGGCAGGAACGCGAGGCCCGCACGGATCGGCGTCAGGCCGAGCACCTGTTGCATATACAGCGAGAGGAAGTACCAGAGCGCGAACATCGCGCTGCCCATCAGGACGACGACCACGTTCGCGCCGGTGAGCGTGCGCGAGGAGAAGATCTCGAGCGGGACGAGCGGCGCCTTCGCCCAGCGACTCTCGATCAGGATGAAGAGGACCGTCAGGAACGCGTCCAACGCCGAGGGGTACGAGCACCTCGGTCGAGCCGAAGCCGTAGCGCTCGATGTTCACGATGCCGAGCACGACCGCGCTCAGGCCCAGCGTGATGGAGAATGCGCCGGCCGCGTCGAAGCTGCGGTGCTCGAGTGTCCCCCTGCTCTCCGGGATGAAGCGCCAGGACAGCGGGAGCAGGAGCAGGCCGATCGGCACGTTGACGAGGAAGATCCAGCGCCAGCTGAGCAGGCCCGTGAGCAGGCCGCCGACCAGCGCCCCCGCCGTCCCGCCCGCCGCCGCGACGGAGCCCCACAGGCCGAGGGCGCGGTTGCGCTCCGGCCCTTCGCGGAACGTCGTCGTGATGATCGAAAGCGTCGCCGGCGCGACCACCGCACCGCCAAGACCCTGCAGCGCCCGCGCGCCGATCAGCAGGCCCTCGGTGTTCGCGAGCGCGCCGAGCAGGGAGGCGAAGGAGAACAGCGCGACGCCCACGAGGAACATGCGCTTGCGCCCGAGCAGATCGCCGGAGCGCCCACCGAGCAGCAGGAAGCCCGCGAACGGGACCGTGTACGCGCTCACCACCCATTGCAGATTCGCCTCGGAGAAGTTCAGGCCGGCCTGGATCGACGGCAGCGCGACGTTCACGATCGAGACGTCGAGGATCACCATGAACTGCGCCGTGCAGGCCAGCAGCAGGATCAGTCCGGGATGGCCCGGGCGGCGGACGGAGGCCATGCAGACACGGTACCCCTGTCGATCTTTCGGCTTCTCAGCGCGGGCGGCTGCGACGCCGCCGAGCGCCGCCGTCGCAGCGAGTCGTCGCGCGACCCGTATTTCTCTGCCGGCAAGCACGCCTGGCTCCGACGGCATGACGACGCGGTGGCGCGAGCACGCACGCGCGGCATGCTGCGAATGGGAAACGTCGATGCATTCCTGTGTGACCGCCTGTGGGCCGGTTTCGTCACGGGCGACGCCGCTGAGCCGGTCGCGTAGGATCCGCACCCTGGTGCCGGACCGTCGATCCCTCGCCATCCCCTGCCTTGCTGCGGCCGTGGTCGCCGCTGCCGTGCTCGCCACCGGCGGCAGCATCACCGGCCTCGCCTCGATCGTCCCGGTGCTCCTGCTCCTCGGGCCGCTCCTGCTGCGCACCTACCCCGGCGAGCGGCAGATCGCGCGTCTGCGCGCCGCCCGCTCGCGGCCGGTCCGCACCATCCGGCCCATCGACGACGCAGTGCCCGCAACCGTCTGGGCCCCGCGCCTGACAGGCCGCACCGTGCTCGGCCGCCGACTCGCCGTGCGGCCACCGCCCGTGCTCCGGGCGCACGCCTGACAGCGCCCCGTCACGGCCCGCCCGGACCGCGACCGCGCGCGTGCGTCCTGTCCCCGGGTGAGACCATCCTTCGAACACCAGGAGCAGCATGAACCGCAACTCCCGCACCGTCGCGCTCGTCGTCGCCGCCGTCGCCATCGCCGTCACCGGCTTCCTCGTGCTGCGCCCGGGCGACGACACGACGTCCTCATCCTCGACCACGACAACGTCGGCGGCGACCACGACGAGCACCACCACGACCACCACCGGTTCGGGCCCGACGACCCTTGCCGACGCCACGGTCATCCACCTCGTCGGCGGACAGCCGGCCGGCGGCAAGCGCAAAATCACCGTGAAGAAGGGCGACACGATCCGCCTGAAGGTCACCTCGGACGAGGCGGGCGAGATCCACGTGCACGGCTTCGATCTCGAGCAGGATGCAGCGCCCGGCAAGCCGGCGTCATTCACGTTCAAGGCGAACATCGAGGGCCGCTTCGAGGTCGAGTCCCACATCAGCAACGCCCAGATCGCCGAGATCTCCGTCAACCCCTAGAAGCGCCCGGAAGCGGATCGCGGGCTATACTCCGCGACCGCGATGCGGCTGTAGCTCAGTTGGCTAGAGCGTCTGCTTGCCATGCAGAAGGTCGAGGGTTCGAGTCCCTTCAGCCGCTTGTCGAGAGCCCCGTGAAAACGGGGTTTTCGGCTTTCAGGGCGTGATGCGGACAGAACGAGACGCGCCCCCTGGGTCCGTTCCTCCCATGATCACGAACTGCGTTCCAAGCCGCTGGTCAGAACCCAGCCGACCTTGTCGGCTCGGCCATACGCCACTCCGTAGGCATACTTTCCGGAGTCGCTGAGCCTGCTGACCCGGAAGGTCTCCCCGGCCCGCAGAGACCCGATGTAGGACTGATTGGGGCGCTCGTAGACCAGCAGCTGCGGCACACCGACGACCACGCGCCTGCCGACAATCGTGTCCGCCCCCGCTTGGCCAAGCGGGTCGCTGCCGCAGAGACCGCCCGTCAGCACCCAGCCGTCGCGATTGATGTTGCCGTACGCGAGTCCGTACGCGTACTTGCCCGAGTCCGACAGCTTGCGCACCGCGAAGGTCTCTCCCTTCGCCAGCACGCCGTCCCAACCCTCGTTGGGAACGCGGTTGAGCTCGAGATCTGCGGCGCATACGCGGACGCGCTTGCCGACAAACTTCTCTGAGAGAGACGCGAGGGCACGGTCGCTGCCGCACAGGCCACCGGCCAGCACCCAGCCGTCGCGATTGATGTTGCCGTAGGCGAGTCCGTACGCGTACTTGCCCGAGTCCGACAGCTTGCGCACCGCGAAGGTCTCTGCCTTCGCCAGCACGCCGTCGCGCCCCTCGTTGGGAGCGCGGTTGAGCTCCAGCGAGGACACGCAGACCGGTACGCGCTTTCCAACCACAGTCGCCCCGGCGCTCGATGGCGAAAAGGCGAGCGCACAGACGACGGTCGCCAGGATCATGGTCGGGAGTCTCATGGTCACCTCCGTAGTCGTTGGCGGTTCTGAGAGCTTCATCGTCGACCTGGGAAAGCTCACCGGTCGACGCCGCTGCGCGGTATGCACAGTGACTCTCGAGACACCTCTGACAGCCAAGCCCGGCGATCAAGCGACCGCGTACGAGGGCCGATGCTGTCGGTGTACGCCACCACGATGACAGCCAACCGCAGCGGGTGAACATGGGTGCTGCCACCGATCCGACGCGTACGCCCGTGGCCCTCTGGGTTCCAAGCGTCGAGACTGCGGGTAGTCCCGGCTCATCAGAGCCGAAGGAGGCGCCGTGGACCCCGCTGAGATCACGATCTCTGTCATCGCGATTCTGATCGTCGTCGTCCTCGCGCTGCGCTGGGGCAACGAGCGCAGGGGGTGACCATCGCTACCGACGATGCGGTGTCGCAGCCATTGGCACCTTGCCGCCGCTTGCGTTCAGGCGGCGTCCGGCGGCGGCGGGCCCTGAGTGGTCGCGAAAGGCTCGGGCGGACCCGCCTCGTCGGGCCTGAGTGCGCGGTCGTAGACGTACACCGGCACGCCCCGCTCGAATCCGGCGATCTGGAGGACGTGGCGCACACCGTCGCGCTCGACGACGGGCTCCCGCTCGTACTCCGCGCCGTCGAGGGTCAGCACCGCGACCGGTTCCTCGCCCCAGGGAGCACCGGCGACCTGGACCTTCA
The DNA here is from genome assembly GCA_963805615.1 of uncultured Actinomycetes bacterium. GTDB lineage: Bacteria > Actinomycetota > Thermoleophilia > Solirubrobacterales > Solirubrobacteraceae > F1-60-MAGs163. The sequence goes on from CAWDUW010000003.1 coordinate 189,842, forward strand.
CCGCCTTGACTCTGTGCCCCATCCGGCGACCGTACCCCGCGTTGCGTGACCATCGAATGACGGATTCGTCACGATCGCGACCGTCACGTCTGCGGGTTAGTACGGTCGCAACCGATGAGGGCAAGGAGGGGTCCCGCCGCGGCGGTCTTTCCCCCCCGACGGTCCGCACATCGGGACGGCCCTGATCGGTCATTGAGGGCAAGGACTGTCCCGGCACCAGCTTCGGTCCCCCCGACTGGTGCCGGGAGCGCCCTCGCGTTCCCAGCTGCCAGTCAGCCCAGCCGCTCGGTGAAGAACGCGAGGATCTCGTCACGCGCGGCGACCGTCGGCTGGCCGGCCTCATCGATCAGGTGCGCGGTCACAACGCTGTGCGGGCTCGCGACGACGTGCTTGAAGAACGGCGGCGGGTCGGCATGGGCCGCGCTGTCGGGCAGCACGTGCGGAACGAAGCGGTCACCGAGCGCCTCGGCATACGCGGCGAACCGCTCGGCGCGACAGAACTGATCGCCCTCGAAGCGGTAGGCCATGACCGTGAGATCCTCCTCGTCGAGCCGCCGGCGGACGGCGGCGAGCTCGTCCGTCCCGATCTCCAGGCCGGCGGGGTCATCGAGCGGGAGCGACGGCTGCGCGACGACCGGGGCGAGCATCGCGGGCTCCAGCATCATGGTCAGCGCGAAGTTTCCGGTGAAGCACATGCCGATCGCGCCGACGCCAGGCCCGCCGGCCTCCCCGTGAGCGAGCCGGGCGAGCGCCCGCAGCCACTGGGTCACCGGGCTCGCCCTGTCAGCGGCGAAGGCGCGGAACTCGGCGCTCATGCACGCCCGCTGCAGGACGGCGGTGCCCTCCTCGACGGCCGGCACCGCCCCGTCCCGCCCGAACAGCGACGGCATGTAGACGGTGAACCCGGCGTCACGGACCCAACGGGCGAACCGCGCGACGTGCGGGCTGATGCCCGGCATCTCGGCCATCACGATGACTGCAGGCCCGCTGCCGGCGACATGGACGCGTTTGGTCACCCCGTTCAGGGTGATCTCCCGCTGGTCGAAGTCCTCGAGCGGATCGTCTTCGGCGGCCATGCCGCGAATATATACGAACGATCGTCTATCTTGTCGGGATGGCTGCGCCGCTCCTCCCCACGCCCCCGGCCGACGAGCCCGTCGACGGGCGCCGCGCGCGGGGCGACCGGACGCGCGCAGCGGTCGTGAACGAGGCGGTGCAGCTGGCGTCGGTCGACGGCCTCGAGGGGCTCAGCCTCGCCCATCTCGCGGACCGGCTCGGCGTGCACAAGAGCAGCGTCCACACGGCGCTCGGCTCGAAGGCGGATCTCCAGGTCGCCGTGCTCCGGCGCACACGGGAGATCCTCATCGAGCACGTCATCGCGCCGTCCCTGGAGGCACCCCCCGGACGTGCGCGGCTGCTCGCCGTCGGCGAGGCCTGGTTCGCCTACCTCGCGGGCGGCCTCTTCGAGGGCGGATGTCTGCTCTCCTCCGCGGCAGCCGAGCTCGACGGCCGGCCCGGGCCTGCGCGCGATGAGCTCGTCGCGGTGATGACGGAGTGGCTGGCCTTCCTCGCCGGCAACGTCCGGGGCGCGAAGAGGACCGGGGAGCTGCGGCGGGGCGCCGACCCCGAGCAGGTCGCGTTCGAGCTCCAGGCGATCGGGCTGACGGCCAACTGGCACCATCAGCTGTTCGGCGGAGATTCGGCGTTCCGCGCCGCGCACGTGGCCTGGAACGACGTGCTCGAGCGGCACGCTCCGCACAGCTGAGGATCAGCGCCGGCGGCACACACATGCGCCCAGCGGCGCACGTGCCGAGGTCAGCGGTCCCCGAGTGGGACCTGGGCTAGAAGAAACGTCCACCTGACCGAAAAAGGGCGTCACGAGGCCCCGGAATTGCTTTCCCATCGCCGACAAGTTCAGTGGCGAGGCCCGCACCCGTCCTCAAGGAGCCGAACGACCAGATGGCACGAAGCGCCCCCCGTACGAAGATCGCAGCACTCGGCACGCTGGCCGCGCTCGGCGCGCTCGCAGCCGTCGCCACCGCGTCCAATCCGGCCGGCCGGAAGCACACCCCCGCGCCCGCGCCGGTCGCCGCGGTCAGGCCGGTGGCGCCGAAGACGGTGGTCGTGCACCGCACCGTCGGCGTCCTCACGAAGTTCGTCCCCGCCCGCGTGTCATCCTCGGCCGCGAAGACCCCCTCGAGCAGCAAGGCCGCTCGCAAAGCCGCCGTGGTCGCAACCCCGGCCGCCGCCGCGCCGAGCACCCAGAAGGCGGCACCCAAGCCCAAGGCACAGCCCACGAGCTCCACCGGGAGCAACTCGGCGGATCTCCCGGAGCCGGGCGTCACCGAGGATGAATGCCTGCCGGTCACCACCGGCGGCGCCCCGCAGAGCACGACGGCCGGCGCGCCGGCGCCCGTCGCCCTGGCCTCCGCCTCACGCGCCGACCGGCGCGTCACGCAGCGTGCCCGCAAGCGCGCCGCCCGGCGTGCCCGCAAGCGCGCCGCCCGGCGCGCCCGCAAGCGCGCCGCCCAGCGCACCAGCAAGCGCGTGACCAAGACCGTTCTCGGCGGGCGCCCGCTGCGGACCAGCCACCCGTTGCCCGAGGATGTTCCCGGCGGTGTGGTCAACGGCTGCGACCTCGCTCCCCTGCCCGGCGAAGCCGACGCCGCGTCCACCCCGGCGGCTCCCGCCGCCGGCGCCCCGACGGTGGTCGTCCCGTGAGCGCCGTACGGACCGTCAGCATCCCGCCGCCCAGCCGCGCCCCCGTGGCTCCGGAGCCGGCGCGGGTCACGCCCGCCGCGATCGTCGTCCCGGAGAGCACTCCGGTGGCCGCCCCCGTGGCGGCGGCGCCGGCCCCTGCGAAGCCGGCTCCCGCGCGCAAGGCCGCGACTCGCCGGCCGAGCGGTGCACTCGTCTACGTCGGTGCCCTCGTTCTCTTCGCCGGCATCGGCGCGATGCTCTCCGCTCGGATGCTGGCCGGTGAGGACCCCGCGCTCGGGCTCTCCGTTCAGCCGCTGGCGGCTGCCGTGCCCGTGACGCCCCCGCAGCGCAAGGTGATCGTCACACGCCGCATCAGGATCGACGGCCTCACCCGGCGGCAGATCCGCCGCCGGGGCGTCGACCAGATCGTGGTCGTCCGTCGCCGCGCGCCGGCGGCCTCCGGCCGGTACCTCGCGTCCGCCGGCGGCGACGGCTCGCCGACCCCCACGCTCGTGTCCTCGGGCGGCGGCGCCGTGTCGACCACCGCGCCGCGCCGTTCCACGACGCGCACCGGCGGTGGCAGTGATCCCGCCCCCGTGAGCAGCGACCCCACCGTGGAGGCGCCCGCGCCGTCCGCGACGACCCCGGCGCCCGCCGCGGCCCCACAGACGTCGGCACCCGTCCAGCAGACCGCCCCCGCTCCCACGCCCGCCCCGGCTCCTGCGCCGGTCGCAACCACCACCTCATGACGGCGGCGACACCCGATACGGGAGCCGATCGCCGGCTCGAGCTCATGGGCACGCGGATCCGGATCCTCGTCGGTCCGGCGGCGCGGCCGGGCCTGCCGAGCCCCGATGCCGCGGCCGCGACGGTCGAGCGATTCCTGCGCGCCTACGACCGTGCGCTGTCCCGCTTCAAGCCGGGCTCCGAGCTGTGCGCGCTCAACGCCGATCCGCGCCCCGTCGTGCCGGCATCGGATCTCCTGCGCAGCGCGATCAGCGCGGCGCTCGAGGCCGCGGAGCTCTCCGGCGGCCTGGTCGACCCCGCGCTCCTCGACGACCTCGTCGCCGTCGGCTACCGCGATCACTGGGACCGCAGCCGCCGCATCGACGTGCGCGAGGCCATTTCGGTGCTCACCGTCCCACGGCGCGCAGCGTCGCCGAACCCGGCGTCTCGCCGACGCGAGATCTCCGTCGACGACCGGGCGGGGACGATCTCGCGCCCGCCCGGCCTGCGGCTCGACACGGGCGGTACCGGCAAGGGCCACGCTGCCGACCTCGGCGCCACGCTGCTCGACGGCTACGCGCACTGGGCCGTCGACTGCGGCGGGGACCTGCGCGTCGGCGGTGACGCGGGCGCCCAGCGGCGCGTCGACATCGAGCACCCGTTCACCGGCGACCTGATCAGCGGCTTCACCGTCAGCGACGGCGCAATCGCCACCTCCGGCCTCAGCGCCCGCATCTGGCAGGGACCGGACGGGAGCGTGCGCCATCACCTGCTGGATCCGGCAACCGGCGAGCCCGCGTTCACCGGCCTGATCGCCGTGACCGCGCTCGCGCCGACGGGCATCGAGGCCGAGGCGCTGGCGAAGACCGCCCTGCTGTCCGGCCCCGCCGGCGCTCGCGAGGTGCTCGCGCGCCACGGCGGCATCGCCTTCGACGAGACGGGCCGGCTCGAGCGGTTCGGTCCCGCGGCCGGTCGCCCGGTCGTGCGCCTGCGGATGCCCGAGCGGAGCGCCGCATGACGAGCGTCCCGACGCCACTCGAGCACGGCTGGTGGATCGCGTCGCGATCCGCGGGCATCGTCGCCCTGCTGGCCATCACCGCCTCGGTGATCCTCGGGCTGCTGATGGCCAACGGCCTGCCGCGGCGCAAGGGCGCCACCCGCGTGCTCGTCTCGCTGCATGAGTCGACGGCGCTCGCGGGCCTCATCGCGATCGCCGTCCACGGCATCACGCTGCTCGGCGATCCGTGGATGCACGCGACACTGTGGAAGATCTCGGTGCCGTTCTCGATCGGCTACCGCCCGCTCTGGACGAGCCTGGGCATCATCGCCGGCTGGATCGCCGCGGCGCTCGGGCTGAGCTACTACGCCCGCAAGCGCATCGGCACCCGCCTATGGCGCAAGCTCCACCGCGCGACGGTCGTCGCCTGGGCCCTGGGGATCGCACACACGATCGGGGCGGGCACCGACGCGAACGAGTCCTGGCTCCAGGTCACGATGCTCTCGAGCTCGGTCGTGATCGTCTTCCTGTTCCTGCGCCGGACCGTCCCCGGTGACCCCAAGCGCGAAGCGGCACGGAGGGCCGCCACCGCCGATGCCGCGGCCTGATGCATCGGCCGCAGTCGTGATCGCGGGCGGCGGGCTCGCGGCACAGCGCTGCGCCGAAGGGCTCCGCAAGGGTGGCCACGACGGTCCCATCACGATCGTCTGTCGCGAGGCCGTCGCGCCGTACGACCGGCCGCCGCTCTCCAAGGCCTTTCTGGCCGGAGACCTCACGCCGGACCGTCTCGCGCTCAGGCCGCCGGGCTGGCACGCCGAGAACGACGTCACGCTCATGCTCGGCGACGCTGCGGTCGCGGTGGACGCGGCGGCCCGCAGCCTGCAGCTCGGCTCCGGCTGCGTCCTCCCCTATGACCAGCTCGTCCTCGCCACCGGCAGCCGCGCGCGCACGCTGCCGGGAACCGAGGGGTACCGCAACGTCCACGCTCTGCGCACCCTCACCGACGCGACCCGGCTCCGCGAGGAGCTGACCCCCGGGCGCCGGCTCGTCGTCCTGGGCGCCGGCCTGATCGGGCAGGAGGTCGCCGCGACCGCTCGCAGTCTCGGTGCCCACGTCACCCTGGTCGAGGCGGCACCGCTGCCGCTGGGGCGCGCGCTCCACCCCGACCTCGCCACCTGGCTCGTCGCGCTGCAGCGCGCAGAGGGCGTCGAGGTGCACCTCGGCGAAGGCGTCGCGCAACTGGTCGGAACCGGAGCACGGCTGGAGGCGCTCGAGCTGACGGACGGCACCCGCGTCGAACTCGACATGCTCCTCGTCGCGATCGGCGTCGCACCCGAGGTCGAGTGGCTCGGCGCACCGTTGAACGAGCTCCTCGAGCGCCCCGAGATCCACGCCGCGGGAGATCTCGCCGGCGGCGACCACTGGGAGGCCGCCGCTCACCAGGGCCGCGCGACGGCCCGCGCGATCCTCGGCCTCGACCCCGCTCCGCCCCAGGTCACCAGCTGGTGGAGCGACGTTCACGATCTGCGCCTGCAGGGGCTCGGCAGCCCGCTCGGCGCGGATGACCTCATCTTCGACGGCGACCGTGATGCACGGTCTTTCACCGCCGTCGCACTGCGCGGAGGCACCCCCGTCGCCGCGCTCGCAGTCGACCGGCCGCGGGAGCTCCCGCGGCTGCGCCGGCTGCTCACCCCCGACACCCGGATGGACAAGGAAGCCGCATGACCACTCGACTCCTCCCCTCACGCCCGGTGCTGCACCGGGCCACGGCCGCCGTTCTCGCAGCGCTGCTGCTCGGCGGCAGCCTCGCTCCCGCCGCATTCGGCGTCTCCACCGTGACCGGCACGTCCGCCGCCAAGAAGCCCAAGTGCGCGCGCGGCAAGAAGCTCGTGCGAAAGACGAAGCGTGTCCGTGTCACGAAGCGGGTCCGCGTCCACGGCAAGATGAAGCGCAAGCGCGTGTGGGTGAAGAAGCGCGTGTGGGTCTGCGTCAAGGCGAAGGCGAAGGCTGTCGCCCCCGTCAAGGACGCCCAGGCGCCGACCGCCCCCGGCGGCCTCCAGGCAGCGCCCGGCAACGCGCAGGTCGCCCTCGTCTGGAGCCCGGCGACCGACAACGTCGGCGTCACCGGCTATCGCGTCTTCCGCGACGGGCAGCTCATCGCCTCGCCCGCCGGCGCGCAGCACACCGACGCCGGGCTGACCAACGGCCACGCGTACACGTACGGCGTAGCCGCCGTCGACGCCGCCGGCAACCAGTCGCCGACCGCGACGATCTCGGCCACGCCGAAGTCCTCCCGCGACGTCACACCGCCCGGCGCACCGCCCGCCTTCACCGCGATCCCGGGTGACCAGCAGGTCGCCCTGAGCTGGGGCGCGGCGAGCGACGACGTCGGCGTCGTCTACTACGAACTGCGCCGTGACGGCGCGGCCATCGCCTTCCAGGAGGCGCGGACCTTCACCGACACCTCACTCGCCAACGGCACGACGTACTCGTACACCGTGCTCGCAATCGACGCAGCGGGCAACAGCTCCCCGGTGAGCAGCGCGACCGCGACGCCGGCTGACACTGTCGCCCCCTCGGTCCCGGGCGGGCTCGCCGCGACCCCGGGGAACGCCCAGGTCTCGCTGACGTGGACACCCTCGACCGACAACGTCGCGGTCACGGGTTACCGCGTCTACCGTGACGACGTCCTCATCGCCTCGCCGTCGACGCCGTACTACTCCGACACCGCGGTGACGAACTCCGTCACCTACACGTACAAGGTCGTCGCGGTGGACAGCTCGGCGAACGCCTCGGCTGCGACGGCCCCCGTGACGGCGACGCCGGCGCCCCCCGCCGGCGGTGACGCACAGGCCCCGAGCGTCCCGACGAACCTCGCCGGGACGGCAGGCACCGGGCAGGCGTCACTCACCTGGACCGCGTCGACGGACAACGTCGGGGTGACCGGCTACAAGGTCTACCGCGGCGGTGTCCTCGTCGGCAGTCCCGCGGGGCCGTCGTTCATCGACACCGGCCTGACGAACGGGGTCGCGTACGCGTACACGGTCGCGGCCGTCGACGCGGCGGGCAACGCGTCCGCGCAGACGGCGGCGGTGAGCGTCACGCCGAAGGACACGCAGGCGCCGAGCATCCCGACCGGCATCACGCTGACGAAGAACGCCCAGCAGCACTCGATCACCGTCGCGTGGAACGCCTCGAGCGACAACGTGGCCGTCGTCAAGTACCGCGTCTACCGCAACGGCACGCTCGTGAGCCAGCCGACGACCACGTCCTACAACGACCTCGACCTGTCGAACGGCAAGACCTACAGCTACACGGTCTCCGCCGTCGACGCGGCGGGCAACGCGTCCGCCCAGGCCCCCGCGGTCTCCACGTACGTGAGCTGAACAACGGAACCGATCAGATGATTCGTCACAACAGACTCACCGCTCTGCTGCTGCTCCAGGTGTTCCTGGTGGCGCTGCTCTCCCCGCTCACGGCAGCGGCGGCACCTGCGGCGAAGTCCAACCCCGTGAAGACCGGCCTTGCGACCTGCAAGGCCGGGAAGGAGCTGAAGAAGCGCATCGTCCGCGTGCGCGTGGCCGTGATCGGCAAGCACGGGAAGCGTCACCACGCGACGAGGCTGCGGACTCGCTGGGCGTGTGTGGAGGACCGGACCCGCCCGCACCGTGTCGTCGGCCTCACGGCCACGCCCGGCGACGGCAGCGCGGTCCTCACGTGGATGGCGTCCGAGGACGCGGGCGGCATCGCGGGCTATGAGATCTACCGCGACGGGCGCTACGTCGTGACGATCACGTCCACCACGTTCACCGACCCCGCCCTCACCAACGGCGTCGCGCACCAGTACCGCGTGTTCGCGGTCGACATGGCGCGCAACATCTCAAAGCCGTCGGGCACCGTGTGGGCTCTTCCCAAACTGCTTCCGGACACCCAGCCTCCGGGAGTTCCCGTCGGGCTCACGGCGACGGCGGATCCGAACGCGCTCAGCGTCACGCTGAACTGGACGCCGCCGACGGACGACAAGGGTGTCGTCAGCTACCGCGTGTACCGCGACGGCGCGCTCGCCGGCACGAGCACCACACCGACGTTCACCGACCCCGACCTGTCCCACAAGACGGAGTACAAGTACGCCGTGATCGCGCTCGACGCCGCCGGCAACCTGTCGGCCGCCACGCCCGCCGTCTCGACCTACGTCAGCTGAGGCCTACGCCGGCACCCACGCGGTGCGGTGCCGCGCGTACATCTCGAACACCCAGTCGGCGCCCGGGCGCGCCATCAGCTCCTCGCGGAGATCCTCGATCGCGGCCGGCAGCAGGTCGGGCGCATACGGCCGCTCGGGCGGGGCGATCAGCGGCGTGAAGAGAGCAGCGCCCGAGAGGTCCGCGACGCTGAAGCGGTCGCCGACGAGGTAGCCGGAGGGGCCGATGGCGCTCTCGATCCGGTCCATCGCCTCGAACAGGGTGCCGCGCGCCGCCTCGGCGCTCCCGGCGTTGACCTCGTAGTCGGCGCTCACGGCTCGCCGAGAGACCGGGGCCGTCATCCGCAGCAGTCGCTCGCGCGCGGGACTCTCGTTCGTGAAGAGGGCCGCCGCGGTCGCGTCGGTGTCCGGCAGCGTGTGGAACCACACGAGACGGCGGAGATCGGGCGCCAGGTGCTCGTCGAACCAGTCCTCGTGCGCGAGTGCCTCGGCAAGCTCATCCGCGTCATCCGGGTAGAGCGGCGGCTCGGGGCGGTGCTCCTCGAGCGCCGCGATGATCCGCGTCGAGTCCCAGACACGCCGGCCGTCCAGATCGATCACCGGGAGGCGCCGGTGCGCGCCGCGCGTGAGCACGGCCGCGCGGATCCCGTGGAGTCCCGGCATCGGCACGCGCCGCTCGTGCGGGATGTCCTTGTAGTCGAGCGCCCACCGCACCTTCTCGCTGTAGTGCGAGAGCTCGATATGCCACAGAACCACGGTCACGATGTGCCGAACCTACTGCCCGCGCGAGCGGTGCGCCAGCCGGGTCAGCGGGCGGCGTCGAGCGCGGCGTTCACGAGCGCGTCGGCGTGCGCATTCTGCTCACGGCGCACGGTGCGCACGATCCAGCTGTCGAACTCCCCCAGGGCCGCCAGCGCCTCGGCGTGCAGCGGCTTCATGTCGGCGTGCTTGACCTTGTACTGGCCGTTGACCTGCTTGGCGATCAGCTCGGAGTCGTTGACCGCCTCGACCTCGGTGGCGCCGAGCTCACGCGCGCACTGCAGCCCGAGCAGCAGCGCGCGGTACTCCGCGACGTTGTTGGAGACGATGCCGAGCAGCTGCGTGCGCTCGTCGACGACCTCGCCGTCCGGCGTCGAAAGGACGGCGCCGGCGGCCGCGGGACCGGGATTGCCACGCGACCCGCCGTCCACATGGACGATGAGCTTCATCTGGGGCGGGGTCAGGCCGCTGCAGGGCCGTCGTCGCCGCCCGCCAGATACAGCGGCGGATGATCGCCCGTCGCGCGGCGGCGGCGGCGCCCGCGGAACTCCGACTCGTCGGCCGTCGGCGGGCCACCTGATTCGCGCCCGGCACGGCGGCGATCGACGATGACCGTGACCTCGGGGTCATCGGCGTAATACGCCTTCAGCTGCTCGTAGATCTCGGGCCCGAGCTCCTCGGGAACAACGCTGTAGATCATCGCGGGGACAAGTGTCTCACGTCGGCGGGACACAAGGCCAGCGCCCGCGCTCACGCCGGCTGGACCGCGGCGTGGAGCGCGCCGTGCTCGTCGGCGATCGCGTTGGGAGCGCGGTCCTCCTCGTCGAGCTCCTCGAGCTCGGTTCCCTGCCCCGTCGCGCGGACACCGGCGGCCTCGTCCGCGAGGTCGACCTCGAAGCGGTACCACGAGAGCTCCCACGCGATCACGATCGTCACGATGCTGCCCTCGATCGCCGACGGGCGGACGATCACGAGCGGCGCACCGAGCGTGCGTGCCACACCGGAGATGATCCGGCAGTGCGTGCTCGCGTTGAAGAGCTCGATCGCGCGCACGACCTTCATGTCGGCGTTCGTCGGGATCGCATGGACGAAGCGGTCCTCCCGGTACATCGGCGGCTCATCGGTCGCGAAGACGTCGATCGGGGGCGGCGACTCCACGAGCTCCTCGGCCTCGAGCTCGTACTCCGGCTCCTCCATGGCCTCGAGCAGCCCCTCGGCCTCCTCCGGCACGAGCAGCTCGGCCTCGCCGGGACGGCGCGCGCGCAGGCGCTCGATCAGCGACCGCCCGGAGCCGCGGCGAGCCCAGCCGCGGGCGACGCGCCCGGGAGCGGCGTCGGCGCCCTCGCGAATCCAGCCCTCGTGCACCGCGCGCGGCACGCACAGCTCGCAGACGACGGCACGCCGGCCCCCGTGCAGGAAGACATCGGGCGACTCGCCGCGCAGGATCGTGCGTTGGCAGATGGCGCACGGGACGGGCTCGTGCATCGTCGAGATCTGGCGCGGTTCCACGGTGCCCGAGAGTACCGCTCGGCGGCCTGCCCGGCTGTGCCCGGCGGTCAGGCCGGGACCGACTCCTTCGCAGCCTCCACGAGCTTCTGGGAGAGGTGCGCGGGCACCTCCTCGTAGCGCAGGAACTCCATCGTGAAGTCGCCGCGGCCGCCGGTGATCGAGCGCAGGTCGGGCGCGTACGCGAGCATCTCCGCCATCGGCACCTCGGCCTTGATCTCGGTCGCGCCTCCGGACGGCTGCATCCCCTGGGGTCGCCCCCGCCGCGAGCTGAGATCGCCCACGACGTCCCCGACGGAGTCCTCGGGCACCACGAGCGTCACGCGCATGATCGGCTCGAGCAGTGCCGGGCTCGCCTGGCCGAGCGCCTCGCGCATCGCCGCCGCGCCCGCGAGCTTGAACGCCATCTCGGAGGAGTCCACCGAGTGGTAGGAGCCGTCGACGAGGCGGACACGGGCGCCCTTGACGGGATAGCCGGCGACCGGACCGTGGATCAGGGCCTCCTGGACTCCCTTCTCGACGGCCGGGATGAAGCTCGTCGGGATGACGCCGCCCTTGATCTCGTTGACGAACTCGAAGTCGCCGCCGTCGAAGTGCTCGACGATGATGTGGCAGTCCCCGAACTGGCCGCGGCCGCCGCTCTGCTTCTTGTGGCGCCCGTGGGCCTTGGCGTTGCCCCGGATCGTCTCCCGGTAGGGGACGCGCGGCGGCTTCAGCGTGACCTCGGCGCCGAAGCGCGAGCGCAGCCGGTCGACGACGACCTCGACGTGCACCTGTGAGAGCCCCGCCACGATCTGCTCGCCGGTCTGCTGGTCGCGGTGCAGGTCGATCGTCGGGTCCTCCTCCTGCAGGCGGCGCAGCGCCGTGAAGACCTTGTCCTCGTCCCCCTTCGTCTTGGGCTCCATCGCGAACGCCATCACCGGCTGCGGCAGGTCGACTGCGGGCATCTGGATCGGCTCGTCGCGGTCGGCGAGCCAGTCGCCGGCGCGCGTCTCCTTGAGCTTGGCGACGGCGCCGATGTCACCCGGGCCGAAGCCGTCGGCCCCGCGGCTCTCCTTTCCGGGGAACTCGAGCAGCGTGCCGAGGCGCTCCTTCGCGTGGGCGCGCGTGTTCAGCACGTGCCCGTCCGGCCGCATCGTGCCCTGGTAGACGCGGAAGAAGTTGATCCGCCCGGCGAAGGGGTCGGCCTTCGTCTTGAACACGTAGGCGTACAGCGGCTTGGCCGGATCGGGCTCGAGCGTGATCTCCGGCAGCTCGAGGTTGCCGTGCTTGACCGGGGACGGCAGGTCCTCCTCGATCGCGTCGAGCAGCCTGTTCGTTCCCAGGTTGCGCGTGGCGACGCCGCACGTCACGGGGAAGATCCCGCCGTGGTTCGTCCCGTCCTTGAGTGCGGCGACGATCTCCTCATGGGAGATCTCCGCGCCCTCCAGGTAGCGCTCCATCAGCGTGTCGGAGACCTCGGCCACCTCGTCCATCAGCATCTCGCGATAGCGCTCGGCAAGCTCGACCATGTCCTCCGGGACCGGGATCTCGCTGCAGTTCTCGCGCGTCGCCGGGACGTCGGAGGAGTACTCGTAGGCCTTCATGTCGACGAGGTCGATCAGGCCGCGCACCTCGTGCTCGGAGCCGATCGGGATCTCGGTCGCGACGACGTGCCGGCCGAACGTCGCCTTGAGCTGCTCCAGCGTGCGGAAGAAGTCGGCGCGCTCGCGGTCGAGCATGTTCACGAAGATCAGTCGCGCCAGGTCGAGCTCATCGGCCCGATCCCACAGGCGCCCGGTGCCCACCTCGACGCCCATCACGGCATTGACGACGAAGACCGCCGACTCGCACACGCGCATCGCACCGAGCGCGTCGGCGATGAAGCTGGGCTCGCCGGGGGTGTCGATGAGGTTGATCTTGCGGTCGTCCCAGTCGAACGAGTTGAGGTTCGCGCTGATCGTCATCTGACGTGCCTGCTCGTCCGGATCGGAGTCCGAGACGGTCGAGCCGTCCGTGATCGATCCGAGCCGTTTCGTGGCGCCTGCCTGAAACAGCAGGGCCTCGTGCAGGGACGTCTTACCACTGCCGCGGTGGCCGACGAGGGCGACGTTCCGAATGCGGTCCGCCTGGTGCATGCCTGCGCTCCTTCCCGTGGGGGGTGCCGTCACCCGACCCTACCGGCGCGCGGCGGAGCTGTGTGCGGGTTTCCCCGCACGTGTGCCTCAGGCGCTCAATCGACCGTTTCGGTGAGGCCCGAGCGCAGGCGCAGCACGGCCTTCGTGTGCAGCTGGGAGACGCGGGACTCGGTCACGCCGAGCACTTCGCCGATCTCGCGGAGCGTCAGGTTCTCGTAGTAGTAGAGCGCGATGACGAGCTTCTCGCGCTCGGGCAGGCGTGAGATCGAGTCGGCGACCCGATCGCGCAGATCGCTCTGGTCGAGCGCCGCCGCCGGGTCGGGCGCGTTCTCGTCGGCGATCGTGTCGAGCAGGGACACGGAGTCGCCGCTCGAGTCGCTGACGGTCCACAGCTCATCGAGCGCCGCCATCGAGGAGTTCGAGATCTGCAGGATGGCGTCCTGGAAGGCCTGGACGTCCATCTCGAGCTCGGCGGCCATCTCCTCATCCGTCGGCGCGCGCTGGAGCTTGTTCTCCAGCTTCCCGTGGGCGCGCTCGATCTGGCGGGCGCGGGCGCGCACCGAGCGCGGCACCCAGTCCTGCGAGCGCAGCTCGTCGATGATCGCTCCCTTGATACGCGTGATCGCGTAGGTCTCGAACTTGATCTCGCGCTCGGGCTCGAAGCGCAGGATCGCGTTGATCAGGCCGACGAGCCCGTACGAGATCAGGTCGGCCTCCTCGACGTGCGAGGGCAGACCCGAGCCCATACGGCCGGCGACGTACTTCACCAGCGGCGAATAGGCGACGACCAGTCGCTCACGCGCACGCTCGTCGCCGTCCGTCTTGTAACGGCGCCAGAGGTCACGGAGCTCGACTGCCTTGACGTTTGCTTCCATATCTCCCGTCGCCTAGGCCCGCGGATGACTGCGCCGGTAGGCGCTGAGCAGGCGGGCCGACTCTACCCGAGTGTAGATCTGTGTCGTCGAGATGCTGCTGTGCCCGAGCAGCTCCTGGATCGCGCGCAGGTCGGCTCCACCGTCGAGGAGGTGCGTCGCGAACGAGTGACGCAGGGCGTGCGGCGACACGCCGCCCTGCAGGGCGGCGGCCCGCGCCCAGACCGAAAGCCGGCGGCGGACGTCCGATGTGGACAGCCGGCGGCCGGACTTCGAGAGGAAGAGCGCGGTCTCCGCCGCGTCCGTGGCGAGCGACGGGCCGACCGCGCTCCAGGTACCGCGTGACCGCCTGCAGGGCCGGCTCGCCGGCGGGAACGATCCGCGTCTTTCCCCCCTTGCCCTCGACGCGCAGCTCCTCGGCGTCGAACGCGACGGACAGCGTGTCGAGCTTGACCAGTTCCTCGGCGCGCAGCCCGCAGCCGTAGGCGACCTCGAGCAGCGCGCGGTCGCGCAGCTCGAGCGGCGTGCCGGCGGGAATCCGGTCAAGCAGCGCCGCAAGCTCGTCGGGGCGCAGCACGCGCGGGAGGTGCCGCTGTCGCCGCGGCGACGCGACGAGCTCCGCGGGGTTCTGCTCGACGAGCCCGTGCTCGCGCAGCGCGCGGAAGCAGGCGCGCAGCGCGGCGAGCTTGCGCGCGACGGTGCTCGGGGCGGCGCGGTGCTGCGTGAGCGTCGCGGCGTACCGCCTCAGCTCACGCGGTCCGGCGTCCGCCGGGGCGATGCCGGCCGCCGTCGCCCAGACGGCGAACTGACGCAGGTCGGTCCGGTAGGCGCGACGGGTGCGGTCGGCGGACCCACGCCGCAGGAGGTCGTCGTCCAGCAGGCGCAGCGCGCCGCCCCAGTCGTCCGAGACCACCGGGCGTCGTATCCTCGCCCGCGATGGCGATCTTCTTCATCGACACGTCCACGGGTCAGGTCACCACGCGCAACCGGCTCGTCGAGACCGGGGTCGCCCCCGTGGACGGCGATCCGCCGGCGCCGTGGTACCGGATCAAGGCGACGGACGACGCGACGACGCTCTGGTACGCGGTGATGCGGCGGCGGGAGAAGGGGATCTTCATCGGCACGCTGACTCTTCGACACGGAGACCACCACGCCCTGCTCCTGGAGCGGGGATGGGAAGAGGTGGACGTCGAGGAGATGCGGGCGTGGCAACCCTAGGCGATGTAGACCGGCGTCCCGACGGACACCCGGTCGAACAGATCCTTGACGTCCGGGATCGCCATGCGGACGCAGCCGTGCGAGGCGGCCGAGCCCAGCGACGCGATGTCGGTCGTGCCGTGGATCCCGGCGCCGTCGAAGATGCCCATCCAGCGCGCCTTGATCGGATCGTCCGGACCCGGCGGGATCACCTTGCCGGCGAGATCCCCCGCCCACGCGCTGTTCGGCACGTGCCACGAGGGATTCACCTGCTTGTCCTGGATGTGGTAGAGCCCGGCAGGCGTCTCGAGGCCCGCCTGCCCGACCGCGATCGGGTAGCTCTTGACCCGCTTCAGGTTGCGGAAGAGCGTCAGCCGGAAGCCCGACCGGTTCACGATGACCAGCGTCGGGTACTCGCTCCCGAGATCCGCGGTCGTGACCTTCGGCTGGACGCTGCGGGTGTGGGCGACGAACGTGCGCTCGGCCGTCGGCGAGAGGATCGCGGCGCGGATGTCGCGGTGCAGCGCCGCTGCCTGCAGCTTGCGTCCAGGCCGATCGGCGACCGGCTCGACGGTGTTGCCGGTGAAGGTGACGCTGGCGTCGCGCGCCTGCTTGTCGACCACTCGCCGCACGCGGTCGATCAGCCGGACCACGGCATGATCGTTGTAGGTGAGCTCCGGCTGGATGGTCGTGCCGTCCTTCGATCCGGTCACCGAGCGCCAGGTGCGGGCGAGGAAGCTGCCGTCGCGTCCGCTGTCCATCGCGGCGCCCACGCTGCCGGCGATGTTCCCGGAGATCCGCGCCTCCTTGGAGCCCAGGCGCCAGGAGCGCGTGCCGCGCTTGATCACGATCGGCTCCTGCAGCGGGTTGAGCAGCTGTCGTTCGATGCGCCGCTGGGCCTGTGCGGCGGTCAGCCCGCCGACGTCGACCCCGCCGATCTTGACGCCGGGCACGATCGTGTCCTGGCGACCACGGTCGTACGCCCATGCCCCGCCGACGACCACGACGGCGAGCGCGGCTACGACGGCGATGGCTATGACATGGGTTCGGCGCACGCGCGGCAGTCCGGGCCGGGGAGCGGCGGACCCTTTTGAATATACGCACCGCCCCGGCCCTCGCGCGAGGGTTGCAAGCGCGCTGGCCGAACGTCAGCGAGCCGGGCCGAGCACCGGCGCGAGCGCCGCTTCGAGGCCCGGCCAGTCATCGGCGGCGATCACGTCGCGCGTCGCGACGAGCTCGCGGTTCCACGGGTGCACGATCGTCGCTCCGATGATGTGCTCCTCGAGCGCCCGCTCGAGGTTCACCGGGCTGTCATCGACGAGGACGTCGATGCCGATCTCGCGGCAGCGGGTGATCTTGTCGTAGGAGCAGTAGAGCTCGTCATGCGCGAGGCCGATCGCGTCGAGCCAGGCGACGGTCGCCTCATGACTGTCGGTCGAGCGGTGGCTCGTGATGTGGATGAAGTGCCCGGCGGCATGCCACGCGTTGACGGCCTCCACCGCCCCGGGATACGGGACCGCCGCGGCGACCAGCGGCGGGCTGTGCGTCTCGAGCACCGCGGCGTGGACCTGCTCGGGCTCGAGCCGCCTGATCGCCCACGTCTGCTGGTGCTCGTACGGCAGGTCCACGTCGAACCGGCGCCGCACGACGTCTGAGAACTGGTCCCAGTAGTGGTGGAGCGTCGAGTCGATGTCGATCGCGATGCGCACGGGGCGGGCGGGCGTTGAATCCGGATCAGTCGTCCACGAGCGTGACGGCGCCCTCGGCCGCGCTGCCGACGAGCGCCGCGTACTTCGCGAGCACGCCGGTGCGGTCGAGGCTGATCGGCGGCTCGTAGGCCGCCACGCGCTCGGCGATCTGCTCGTCGGTGAGGTCCACGTCGATCCGGCGCTGCTCCACGTCGATCGTGACGCGGTCGCCGTCGTGCACGGCGGCGATCGGGCCGCCGCGGAACGCCTCGGGAGCGACGTGGCCGGCCATGAAGCCGTGCGTCGCGCCGGAGAAGCGACCGTCGGTCAGCAGCGCGACGTCCTCACCGATGCCCGCACCGTTGATCGCCGCGGTGACGGCGAGCATCTCGCGCATCCCGGGGCCGCCGGCCGGCCCCTCGTTGCGGATGATCACGACGTCGCCGGCCTTGATGCCGCCGTGCGTGACGGCGTCCATCGCGGCCTCCTCGCCCTCGAAGACGCGGGCCGGGCCCTCGTGGAAGCGGCGCTCGTGCCCGACGAGCTTCACGACGCAGCCGTCCGGCGCGAGGTTGCCGCGCAGGATCGCGAGACCACCGCTCGGCTTGATCGGTTCGTCGAGCGGAAGCACGACCTTCTGGCCCGGGGTCTCGACCGCCTCTGACGCGTGCTGGCCGAGCGTCCTGCCGTCCACGGTGATGGCGCCCTCGTGGAGCAGGCCCGCGTCGCGCAGGCGCTGCACGACGAGCTGCACGCCGCCCGCCTGGAAGAGGTCGACTGCGACGTACTGCCCGCCCGGCTGCAGGTCGCAGAGGAGCGGCGTGCGCTCGTTGATGCGGTCGAAGTCGTCGATGCTGAGCTCGACGCGCGCCTCGCGAGCGAGTGCCAGCAGGTGCAGGACCGCGTTCGTCGAGCCGCCGCTCATCGCGACGCCCGCGATCGCGTTCTCGAGTGATTCGCGCGTGATGATGTCGCTCGGCTTGAGGCCGCGCTTCAGCACGTCGATGACGAGCTCGCCGGCCTCGAACGCGACCTGTGCCTTGCTCTTGTGCTGGGCGGGAACCTCCGACAGGCCCATCGGGGAGATCCCGAGGATCTCGAACGCCATCGCCATCGTGTTGGCGGTGAACTGGCCGCCGCACGCTCCGGCCCCGGGGCTCGCGACGCCTTCCAGCTCATGCAGGTCCGCGTCGCTCATCTTGCCCGCGGCGTGCGCGCCGACGGCTTCGAAGACCTGCTGGATCGTCACGTCGTGACCCTTGAAGCGGCCGGGCGAGATCGAGCCGCCGTAGAACATCACCGAGGGGACGTCGAGGCGCGCGAGCGCCATCACGGTCCCGGGGAGCGTCTTATCGCACCCGGAGAGCGCAATGACGGCGTCGAAGAGATGCCCGCGACTGACGAGCTCGATCGAGTCCGCGATGACCTCGCGGCTGACGAGCGACGTCTTCATCCCGCTGGTCCCCATCGTGATCCCGTCGGAGATCGCGATCGTGTTGAACTCCATCGGCGTACCGCCCGCGGCGCGGACGCCCTCCTTGACCTTCGCGGCGAGTGCGCGCAGGTGGAAGTTGCACGGCATCGTCTCGATCCATGTCGAGGCGACACCGACGATCGGCTTGGCCAGCGCCTCGTCGTCGTAGCCGATGCCCTTGAGGTAGGCGCGGGCTGCGGCGCGCTCGGGCCCATCGGTGAGGGCGGCGCTCTTGTGCTTGAGATGGCTGAGGGAGTCGCTCACGCGGGCTAGGGTACGACCCCCTGGCAGGACGGGTCGGCAGAGCCGGCCCGACGGCCACGCGCCGCCGATCCCACCTATGGCGCCGGGATGCCCCCGTCGGGGCGTGCCGGGTCCCCTCCGGCACGTGCTGCGCGACGGATCCGCTGGCGCTCCCACTCCTGCAGGCGCCAGAGGTCGCGGCGCACGCGCTTGGGGTCGATCTGCCGCCCTGCGAGGTGCATGTTGGCCGTCTCGATGAGGCCGCGCTCGTCACCCGTCAGCGCCATCCACTTCGCGAGCACATCGTCGGAGTCGGGCAGGTGCGGGCTCCCGTACGGCCGCGTCTCGTCCGGGAAGTCGACGCAGTATTCGCTCAGCAGCTCACGAGTCTGCGGCAGGTAGGCGACGATCGGCTTGTGCGGATAGAGGATGTAGGCGTACGGCGCGCCCGCCTCCGTGGCGCTCGTGCCGCCGCGTCCCGGGCCGCCGGCGAGGCCTCCCCAGACGCGGATCAGCCCGAGGTCCCGGTACATCTCCCATTCCTCGTCGTTGACGCAGGACCGCAGCAGCTGGCGGGCGCGCTGCTCGGCGCGCCGCTCGCGCCCGGGGTCGTAGTCGAGCGCGGGGACGCGTGCCCGCCGTGCCCTTCGGTGTTCGAGCTTCTCGGACACGGTGGGCCATCCGACCTCCCACAGCAGCGCGAGGATGACGATCGCCGTCGCTGCGAACGCGAGGATCATGCGCGCCCTTGCCCAGCGAGCCGCATGTGCGTCAGCCGCCGGCCGCGCGCGGGAAGAAGATGACACGGTCGGCGTCGCGCGGGACGTCCGCGAAGTCGCGGACCATGCGCGCCTCGCGCCGTCCCTCCGCCGTCGCCGTCGGCACCGCTGCCCACATGCCGAGCTCGAGCTGGCGCCGGAACTCCTCGACGAGCGCCTCCTCTTCGGCGGGCCGTGCTAGGTCGCCCTCCGCAAGGAGGATCTCGCCGTGCCCGGGCTTCATGCGCAGGAACCTCATGACCCGCGGAGTATGGCAGGCGACGGCGTCCAGCCGCGGCGGGCGTACGGGCGGCTCAGGCCCCACCCGAGCGGTCGGCGCGGCCGCGTTCGGCGGCTCTGGCGGCGAGGCCGAGCACGTCGACGGGGCCAGGTCCCGCGCCGAGCCCGCGCAGGCCGTCGCGGACGGCACCTCCGGCGACGCGCCGAGCGGTCCGCGCCGCCTCGAGGGGCGCATGCCCGAGCGCGAGCTGCGCTGCCAGCGTGGCCGCGTGCGTGCAGCCCGAGCCGTGGGCCGCTCCTGGGGCGTGACGCGCCCCGGGGATCTCGATGACCTCATCGCCGCCGGTGAAGAGGTCCGTCGCCTCCTCGCGGTGCCCGCCGGTGAGGACCACGTAGCGCGGCCCGAGTGCCTGCACGGCGAGCGCGAGCTCCGCCGGACCGAGCTCATCGCCCGCGCCCGCGAGCACCCGTGCCTCGGGAACGTTCGGTGTGGCGACCGTCGCCCGCGGAAGGATGAGCTCGCGCAGTGCGGACTCCGCCGTGTGCTCGAGCAGTCGCCCGCCGGACTCCGCGACCATCACGGGGTCGACGACGATCGGCGTGCCGGGCTCGAGCAGGTCGAGCGCCCGGCTCACCGCCTCGGCGCTTGCGGCGCTGCCGAGCATCCCGATCTTCACGGCGTCGACTCCGAGGTCGCAGACGACGGCCCGCACCTGCGCGACGATCATGTCGGGCGAGATCGCCTCGACGGCCGCGACCTCGATCGTGTTCTGGGCCGTGATCGCCGTGATCGCGCACGTTCCGTGCACACCGGCGTGGGCGAACGCCTTGAGGTCCGCCTGGATTCCGGCGCCGCCGCCGGAGTCCGAGCCGGCGATCGTCAGGCACACCGGGATCTGAAGCGCAGAAGTCATCGGCACGGGAGGATAGGTCGCCTGTCAGCCGCGGATCCGCGTGTAGGTCCCCCCCGGTCCCCGGCCGACCAGACCGAGCAGTTCGAGCTCCGTCAGGTCCCCGAGGACCGCTCGAGCCTCCTCGGGAGTCCGCGCGTGAGCGCTCACGGACTCGGCGCCGCCCTCGATCGCCAGCAGCAGGTTCTGCAGGTGGATGGCGAGCCCCGCGGGCACGGGAGGATCGGTCCGCCGCGTGCTCGGGCCGGCTGCACGTGCCGCCGCGAGATCCGAGGGCTCGGGATCAGCGAGGCTGTCGAGGACGTCGACCGCATCGCGCACGAATGTCGCGCCCTCCCGCAGCAACTGGTTCGTCCCGGCGCAGCGCCAGCTCGCCGGGTAGCCCGGCACCGCCGCGATGTCGCGGCCCAGCGTGATGCCGATGTCCGCGGTGATCAGCGATCCGGACCGCTCGGCGGCCTCCACGACCACGACCATCTGCGCCAGCGCCGCGATGATCCTGTTGCGCGCGGGGAACCCCCAGCGATACGGGGTCGCGCCCGGGGGAAGCTCTGAGATCACGGCCGCCCGATCGCCGAGACGCTCGTGCAGGCCGCGACGGCTGCGCGGGTACGGAACGTCCGGCCCGCACGCGAGGACGGCGATGGTGTTGGCCGCGGCCTCGAGCGCGCCCTCGTGCGCCGCCGAGTCGATCCCGAGTGCCATGCCGCTCACCACGGTGACCCCGGCGGCCGAGAGTCCGCGGCCGATCAGCCGAGCGCAGTCTCGAGCCTCGACCGACGCCTTGCGCGCACCGACGATCGCGACGCTCGGGCCGGCCAGCAGATCGACGAGCCGCTGCGGGTTCCCGCGCAGGTGCAGGACGGCGGGTGCATCGGGGAGCATGAGCAGGCTCGCCGGATAACCCGGTCGGTGCCGGCAGATCGCGTGGGTGCCCGCTGCGGACCAGGTCGCCCGCAGGTCATCCGGGTCCCGGCCGGAGTGCTCTGCCGCTATCACCGCCGCCTCGAGCCCGCCGAGCGCGGCGATGAACCGGGCGTCAGGCAGCGCCAGCACCTCGCGGATGACCTCTCGCTCGGCCCGGCGAAGCTCCAGATGCCCTGAGAGACGCGCGACGAGCCAACTGCGGCGCGCGCAGTCGTCGCAGACGTCGACGGTGCTCACGCGGCCACCTGGGCCAACGCCTCGTCCTGGCGGCGATACGCGAGCGCGACGCGCAGGTGGACGGTGTCAACCCGGCCGGCGCCTTCGAGGTCCGCAACCGTTCGCGCGACCCGAAGTGCCCGATCGCGCCCTCGAGCCGACAGGTCGCCCACGTCGTAGACGCGGTCCAGGAGTTCCCGCGCTTCGGTGGTGATCGACGCCGCCGCGCGCAGGCGCGCCCCGCGCAGGTCCGCGTTGCAGCGCACGCCTCGGGCCGCCTGGCTCTCGCGCGCCGCGAGCACCTGCGCGCGCACGACCTCCGAGGTCGCCACCGGCTCGGCCGCGAGGTCCTCCGTCGTCGGCCGCTCGACGCTCACGACGAGGTCGATGCGATCCAGCAGTGGCCCGGAGAGCCGCCGCGCATAGCGCTGGAGGTCGGCCTCGCCGCAGCGGCAGGCACGGCCGCCGCGCCCGCACGGACACGGGTTCGTGGCGGCGACCAGGGCGAAACGCGTCGGGAACCGCGCCACGCGGTTCTGCCGGACGATGGACACGTGGCCGTCCTCCAGCGGCTGGCGCAATGCCTCGAGCGACCGGCGGTCGAACTCAGAGAGCTCGTCGAGAAACAGCACTCCGGCATGGGCCAATGTCGCCTCGCCGGGCGACGGCAGCGGGCCACCGCCGATGAGACCCGCGGCGGAGATCGTGTGGTGCGGCGCACGAAAGGGCCGCAGGTGCGCGATGCCATCCTCGACGCGCAGGCCGGCGACGCTCTGGATGCGGGTCACGTCGAGCGCCTCGGCAGGGCTCAACGGCGGCAGGATCGACGGCAGCCGTCGTGCCAGCATCGTCTTGCCGGTTCCGGGCGGGCCGATGAAGAGCAGGTTGTGGCCACCCGCGGCCGCGACGGTGAGCGCCGCGATCGCCGCGGCCTGACCGCGAACGTCGGCGAGGTCCGGACCCCCCGGCGAGGCCGCGACCGTATCCGCGGCCGCCGGCCGCTCTTCTGCGGGCGGGGCCGCCAGAACCCGCGGCAGGGCCTGCAGGCTCGTGGTCCCGCGCACCTCGAGCCCGGACACGAGCTGTGCCTCGCCGACGCGTTCTGCAGCGATCAGCACCCCGCGCAGACCGGCGCCTGCGGCGCCCTGTGCTGCGGCGAGCACTCCGCGGCACGGTCGCACCTCGCCGGTGAGCGACAGTTCCCCGAAGACGGCGACGTCGTCGAGTGACGGCGCGGGCAGCTGCCCGCTCGCGAGCAGGATCGCGCAGGCGATCGCCAGATCGAAGCCGGGACCGCCCTTGCGCAGATGCGCCGGCGCGAGGTTGACCGTCACGCGCCGCATCGGGAACTCGAAGCCGCTGTTCTGGATCGCCGCCCGAACGCGCTCGCGCGCCTCGGTCACCGAGCGGTCGGCGAGCCCGACGATCGTGAAGGCCGGCAGCCCCGCGCGGAGGTCGGCCTCGACGACGACCGGGCACGGGTCGAGGCCATCGATGGTGAAGGTCGTGACACGGGCGAGCACGACGGCCACGCTAGGTGAGGAACCGGCGCCTGTGGGACTCGGATTCAGGCACTGGTGCGACGAGAAAGCACCAAGACTGCGCATCGCCCTGAGCCTCCGCAGAGAAGGCGCTTTCCCGGCGCAGTTCCGCCGCCATCCGGCCGGTCCGCTGTGACCGGAGGCGACCTACCGTCTGCCTCGTGTCATCAGACCCCCGCCATGTCCTCGGCCGCCTCGGCGAGCAACGTGCACTCGAGCACCTGCAGCGCCTCGGGTACGCGCTCGTCGCACGCAACCACCGCACCCGCTTCGGCGAGATCGACCTCGTCGTTCGCGGCGACCGGGCGCTCGTGTTCGTCGAGGTGAAGACGCGCCGCGCCCGGCGCCCGGATGCGATCTGGGACGCCCTCGACGAGCGCAAGCGCCGGCAGGTCCGGCAGATGGCGCGCGCCTTCCTCCACGACGAGGCGCCGCGTCCCGCCGCCGCCGAGATCCGCTTTGACGCGATCGGCATCGTGATCGACGACCGCGGCGGACTCGTCCGCCTCGACCACCTCGAGGCCGCGTTCTGATGTCAGAGGGCGAGCTGCTGGTACGCCGTCGACTGGAACGACATCCGGTGCAGCGGCGACACGCCCTGGCGCAGAATGGCCGCGCGGTGCTCGGGCGTGGAATATCCGACGTGCGCGCCGAACTCCCAGCCGGGGTGCAGGTCGTCAGCGCGGCGCATGAACCGGTCGCGCGAGACCTTCGCCAGGATCGACGCGGCGGCGATCGCCGCGCTGGTCGAGTCGCCGCCCACGATGGCGCGCTGCTCATGACCCATTTCGGGCACCGAGAACCCGTCGACGAGGCACACGCAGCCCGGACGGGCGACCCGTGCGAGCGCGTCGCTGAGCGCCTTCAGGTTCGTCTTGTGCAGCCCGCGGCTGTCGATGCCCGGCGCGCAGCGGGAGACGATGCTCGCGCGCATGGCCGTGCGCATGACGATCGGATAGAGCGCCTCGCGCGTGGCCTCGTCGTGCTGCTTGGAGTCGTTGAGCGCGGCGAGCGCGCGGATCTCGGCGACGCCGATCCGCTCGAGGTCGAACAGCACGGCCGCCGCGACCAGCGGGCCTGCGAGACATCCTCGCCCGGCCTCGTCCGCGCCGGCGACGAAGCGCGCGCCGATCGAGCGGTCGAAGGCGAACAGCCGGCGCCCACTTGTCGGTGTCCGCGGCCGGCGCCGCGGTTTCGCACCGGCCTCCGACTCAGAGGGTGCCGATGCGCTTGACAGGCCAGTAGGTGGCAAAGGCCTTCCCGATGATCCATGAGGTTGGGACGGGGCCCCAGAACCTGCTGTCGTCCGACTCGCCACGATTGTCGCCCATCATGAAGTAGTGCCCGGGCGGAATCGTGATGGGGTTGCGGAAGTTGCAGCCGGCGCCGGCATCGTTGCGGCAGGTGTCGGCGATGAACGGCTCCTTCGTCGGCTTGCCGTTGCGGATGACCCGGCCGTTGCGGATGGCGATCGTGTCCCCCGGCGTACCGACGACGCGCTTGATGAAGTTGACGCTCGCCTTCTTCGGCGTCGGCTGGTCGCATGCGGCGCCCGACTTCGGCTGCTCGCCGCACTGGTCGCCGGTCGAGGACTCGGCGCCCTGCGGCGGATGGAAGACCAGGATGTCGCCGACGTCCGGGTCGCCGAGATGCATTCCGACACGGTTCACGAGAACCCGCTGGCCGATCTGGAGCGTCGGCACCATCGACTCGCTCGGGATGCGGTAGGGCTTGATCAGGAACGCCTGGATCGCGAGCGCCATCCCCAATGCCACAGCCACGATGACGACGAGCTCAAGGATCGAGCTCCCCGCCGACTTGGCCTCAGGGGTGTCGCGCCGGCTCACGCCTGATCGTCTGCTGCGGGCGTCCCACCGTCCGCGTCGGCCGTGGCGGCCTCCGCCTCGGGCTCGTCCGCAGCGGCCTGCGCCTCAGCCTCGGGCGCTGCGACGTCCTCCGTCGCGGGCGCCTCGGCCTCGATGACGGCCTCGGGCGCGTCGCCGTCGACGGCCTCCACCTCGGCGTCCACGACGGGCTGCTCCTCGTGAAGGAGACCCGGCTCGACGACGTCCTCCGGGCCGACGTAGCGGCGCTCGCGGACGCGGGCGCGCTTGCCGACGCGGTCGCGGAGGTAGTACAGCTTGGCGCGGCGCACGTCACCGCGGGCGGTGACCTCGATGCGCTCGATCTTCGGCGAGTGGACCGGGAACGTGCGCTCCACGCCGACGCCGAACGACTGCTTGCGCACGGTGAACGTCTCGCGTGCTCCGTGGCCCTGGCGCTTGATGACCACGCCCTCGAACACCTGGGTGCGACGGCGCGTGCCCTCGACGACCTGGAAGTGAACCTTGACGCGGTCGCCCGGGGCGAAGTTCGGGACCCGGCGCAGCTGGGCGCGCTCGAGGCTTTCGATGACGGTGCTCATGGCGAAGGGAGGCGCGCGGGGACGGGGCTATGAAGAAGGCCGCGTCCCGGAGGACGGGGCCGAGAAGGCTCGCCGCGCGACCGCTGAGGATAGCGGAGCCGCGCCGGACATCGATCAGCCACCGGAGCCGGCGCCGCGCTCGCGGCTGCGCGCGCGCCGCCAGCGGCGGATCTCCTCGTGATGGCCGGACAGCAGCACGTCCGGAACGCTCCACCCCCGGTACTCCGCCGGCCGCGTGTAGTGCGGATACTCGGGGTCGCCCCCGAGCGCCTCGCTGAACGACTCCTCGGTGGCCGAGTCGGCGTGCCCCAGCGCACCAGGCAGCTTGCGCAGGACGGCGTCGCAGACGACCATCGCCGCGAGCTCGCCGCCGGCGATGACGTACCGGCCGATCGACACCGCATCGCTGCAGAAGTGCTGCACGATCCGCTCGTCGAAGCCCTCGTAGCGCCCGCAGAGCAGCGTGAGCGCCGGCTCGGCCGCAAGCTCGTTCACGAGCGCCTCGTCGAGGATCCGCCCTCCCGGGGTCAGCGCGATCACGCGCCGCTCGCGCCGCAGATCGACCGGATCGACGCCGTAGAAGCCGCGCAGCGCGTGATCGACGACATCCACGCGCAGCACCATGCCGGCGCCGCCCCCGAAGGGCGTGTCGTCGACCTGACCGCCGCTGAGCGGCGTGTGCTCCCGCAGGTCCAGCGCGCGCAGCTCGCTCCCCCCGCCAGCGCGTTGCCGACGTGGCGCTGCTCGGTGAACCACTCGAACCACTGCGGGAACAGCGTCATGACGTCGATCTGCACGGCCTCATCCTCCCTGCTCGCCGAGAAAGGCGAGATTCACGTCGATGACACGCGCGCCGACGTCCACGCTGCGGATCGCGTCACGGACCATCGGCACGAGCAGGTCCGCGGCGCCCGCGCGCTCGACCTCGAGCACCTCGACCGACGGCAGCCCGACGAGGGCGCGGACGACGCCGACCTCCTGATCACCGTCGACGACGCGACAGCCCTCGAGATCCTCGGCGAACCACTCGTCCGGGCCGAGCTCCGGCACCTCCGCCCGCGGGCACAGGAGGTCGGCTCCCCGCAGCGCCTGGATCTGCTCGCGGGTCTCGAGTCCGGTGAGCCGCACGATCGGCAGCTCCTGGGTGCCCGACAGCCGCACCACTTCGGTCTCGCGGTCGCCGACGCGGACCTTCGCGCCGAGTCGCAGCAGCTCGGGGCGCGGACGCGTCACCTTGAAGCTGCCGTCGAGGCCGTGCGGGCGGCCGATGCGTCCCGCCGGAAGCCAGTCGGCCCGCTCGGGGGCCACGATCAGTCGACGATGTCGATCAGCACGCGGCGGTTCTCCTGGACCGCCGCGGCCTTGATCACGGTGCGCAGCGCGTTCGCCGTGCGTCCGCCCCGGCCGATGACACGGCCGTAGTCGTCCTCGCCCAGCGAGAGCTCGAGCACGACGGTTCCGTCGTCCTCTGTGAACTCCTCGACGTCGACCGCGTCCGGGTCGGAGACGAGGGCGCGCGCGAGATCTTCGAGCAGCTCGCGCATCGACCGCTGAATCAGACGGTGATGCCCTGGATCTTCATGAGCTTGCGCACCTGGTCGGTGGGCTGGGCGCCCTTCGCGATCCAGGCACGAACGCGCTCTTCGTCGAGCGAGATCGTCGAGGGGTCCGTCTGGGCGTTGTAGTGCCCGATGACCTCGATGAACCGGCCGTCACGCGGGGAGCGCTGATCGGTGGCGACGACGCGCCAGATCGGGTTCTTCTTGCCACCCACGCGGGTGAGCCTCAGTCGTACAGCCACGGATTCCTCTCGAAACGCTTGAAAACTCAGTCCTGGAGGGTAGCGGGGTCTCAGCGGGCCTGCCGCATGAGCGCGCCGATGTCCGGCATCTTGCCGCCGGAGATCTGCCGCATGACCTTCCGCATCTGGTCGAACTGCTTCACGAGCTGGTTGACCTGCTGGACGCTCGTCCCCGATCCGCGGGCGATGCGCAGACGGCGCGATCCCTTGATGAGCGTCGGCGTCCGGCGCTCGACGGGGGTCATCGAGCGGATGATCGCCTCGACCCGGTCCAGCTCCCGCTCGTCGACCTTCATGCCCTTGAGCTGCTGTCCTGCGAAGCCGGGCATCATTCCGAGGATCGACTGCAGCGGGCCCATCTTGCGGACCTGCTGGAGCTGGGACAGGAAGTCCTCGAGCGTGAACTCGTTGCGGCGCAGCTTGCGCTCGAGCTCAGCGGCCTCGTCCTCGTCGAACTGCGCCTGCGTCTTCTCGATCAGGCTGAGGACGTCGCCCATCCCGAGGATCCGCTGCGCCATGCGGTCCGGGTGGAAGCGCTCGAACTGGTCGATCTTCTCCCCCGTGCTCGCGAAGAGGATCGGCTTGCCGGTCACCGCCTTCACCGAGAGCGCGGCGCCGCCGCGAGCATCGCCGTCGAGCTTCGTCATGACGACGCCGTCGAAGGCCACTGCCTCGCCGAACTGCTGCGCGACGTTGACGGCGTCCTGACCGGTCATCGCGTCCACCACGAGCAGGACCTGCATCGGCTTCGTGGCCTTGCGGATGCGCACCAGCTCATCCATCAGGTCCGCGTCGACGTGCAGCCGGCCCGCGGTGTCGACGATCAGCACGTCCTTGCCCGCGCGCTTTGCCTCGTCCAGCGCCCAGGCCGCGATCTTCACCGGGTCCTCGTCGGCGCCGCGCTGGTAGACGTCGGCCCCCGCCCGCTCGCCCATCGTGACGAGCTGCTCGATCGCCGCGGGGCGGTACACGTCGCAGGCCGCCAGTGCAACCGACGAGCCGTGCTCCTCCTTGAGGAACCGGGCGAGCTTGGCGGCGGCGGTGGTCTTGCCGGACCCCTGCAGGCCGGCCAGCAGGATCACCGTCGGCGGCCGGGGCGCGAACGTCACGCCGACCGAGGCGCCGCCCATCAGCGCGGCGAGCTCCTCGTCGACGATCTTGACGACCTGCTGCCCCGGGTTGAGCCCGCCGATCACGTCGGCGCCCAGGCAGCGCTCCTTGACCTTCTGCGTGAAGCTCTTGACGACCTTGAAGTTGACGTCCGCCTCGAGCAGCGCGAGCCGGATCTCGCGCATCGCGCGGTCGACGTCCTCCTCCGTGAGCGTCCCGTGGGAGCGCAGGTCGGAGAGCGTCGCCTGAAGCTTCTCGGAGAGGGTGTCGAACACGCCGTCAGTCTGACAGCCGGGCTCCCCCGACCGGCCGAGAGCCGGATCGCCCGCGCGGATGACATGAACGGTCCCCGCGGGCGATGACGGCGGGCGACGGCGCTCGCAGACTCCCCGGCATGACCACGTTCACCGCGATCGCGCCGTCGGCGGCCGGCCCCCAGGCCGTCCTCGACGTCCTCACGGACCCGGTCGCGGCGGCGCGCTGGTCACCTGTCGGCTTCCGTCTCGCAGAGGACACACCCCGGCTCCGGCCGGGGGCGCGAGTGCGGCTCGTCGGGGAATTCGCCGGCCGGCCCGTGGGCTTCGACGTTGACGTCCACGAGGCCGGGGCCGGGCGCCTCACGCTGACCGCCGATGGCCCTGTGGGATTCGATGTGCGCTACGACGTGCACGCCACGGACGCCGGCAGCCGGATCGCCGCGTCCGTGGCGATCCGGCCGCGATCGGGGCTGCTGGGGCGTGTGATCGCCGCCGCGACCCGCTCGATGCTCGCCGGCGGCGCGCTGGAGCGGACGGTCAGCCGGATCGCCGGCGAAGCCGCCTGCGCGTGAGCGTGCTCACTCCTCGGGCGGCTCCGGCGGTGCGGGCGGAGCGGGCGGCTGCGGCGCACCGAACCGCTGCACGACGCCGCCGATGTTCCCGAGAGCCTGCGTGACCTCGCTCGGGATGACCCAGACCTTGTTCGCGTCGCCCTGGGCGATCTGCGGCAGCATCTGGAGGTACTGATAGCTCAGGAGAGCCTGATCGGGCCTGCCCTCGTGGATGGCCTCGAAGACCGTCGCGATCGCCTTGGCCTCGCCCTCCGACCTCAGGATCGCCGCGGATCGCTGACCCTCGGCGCGCAGCACCGAGGAGGTCTTCTCGCCCTCGGCCTCGAGGATCTGCGCCTGCTTGACGCCCTCGGCGGTGAGGATCGTCGCGCGGCGGTCGCGCTCGGCGCGCATCTGCTTCTCCATCGCCTCCTGGATCGAGGCGGGCGGATCGATCGACTTCAGCTCGACGCCGTTGACGCGGATCCCCCACTTGCCCGTGCGCTCGTCCAGGACGACGCGCAGTTCGGTGTTCACGCGCTCGCGGCCGGTCAGCGCCTCCTCCAGCGTGACCGCGCCGACGATGTTGCGCAGCGTCGTGACCGTGAGCTGCTCGATGCCCTGCAGTGGGTTGTTGATCTCGTACGACGCGGCGCGCGGGTCGGTGATCGTGAAGTAGAGAACGGTGTCGATCTGCACCGACACGTTGTCCTGCGTGATCACCGGCTGCGGCGGGAAGCTCACGACCTGCTCGCGCAGGTCGATCAGGGGGCGCACGCGATCCACGAACGGGATGACGATCGCGAGACCCGGCCCGAGGGTTCGCTGATAGCGGCCCAGGCGCTCGACGACGCCGGCGCTCGCCTGAGGGATGATGCGCACGGTCTTCGCCGCGACGAAGATCGCGAAGAGCAGGAGCAGTGCGCCGATGATCAGTCCGGTCATGTCGTTCCTCAGTCCTCGGTGACGAGCGCGGTCGCGCCCTTGATCTCAACCACGGATACGCGCTGCCCGGGCTCGAAGACGTGATCGTCCTCGAACGCCCGCGCAGTCCACACCTCTCCCTCGAGCTTCACAGCGCCCGTGTTCGCGTCGTTCTCGATGCGCTCCACCACCTGTGCGCCGGACCCGATCAGCGCGGCGGTGCCGGTGCGGGTGTGCGGCGGCTGGCGCAGGTGCCTGCGGGCGACCGGACGCACGATCGCGAACGCCGCGATCGTCGCGACGGTGAAGACGACCCATGACGCGGCGGCCCCGGCGCCGACGAGGGCGACCGCCGCGGCCGCGAACGCGCCAAGGGCGAACGGGCCGAGGAAGAAGCTGGTCGTGGCGATCTCACCGACGGCGAGCACGACGGCGACGATCAACCAGATGACCCATGTGTCCATCGGAACTGAGCGTATCGCGGCGGGCAGCCGGTTCAGGGAGCCAGCAGCGCTTCGCGTACTCGTCCGCGTCGAACGGGCGCAGATCCTCGAGCTGCTCGCCGACGCCGATGAGCTTCACGGGAATACCGAGGTCGCGCGCGATCGCCAGCGCGATGCCGCCCTTCGCCGTGCCGTCGAGCTTGGTGAGGACGATCCCGGTGACCGGCGTCGCCCGCGAGAACAGCTCCGCCTGGCGCAGGCCGTTCTGGCCGGTCGTGGCGTCGACGGTCAGCAGCGTCTCGTGCGGCGCGCCCTCGAGCTGCTTGGCGATCACGCGGCGGACCTTCGTCAGCTCCGCCATCAGGTCGTCCTGCGTGTGCAGGCGCCCCGCGGTGTCGACGATCACGACGTCGGCACCCTGCTCGCGCCCGCGGCGGATCGCCTCGAACGCGACCGACCCCGGGTCGCCCTCGGGCGGGCCCTTGACGAGCTCGCAGCCCGCGCGCCGCGCCCACTCCTCCAGCTGCTCGACCGCGGCCGCGCGGAACGTGTCGGCGGCGCCGAGCACGACGGTCATGCCCTGGTCCTGCGTCAGGTGCCAGGCGAGCTTGCCGATCGTCGTGGTCTTGCCGGTGCCGTTGACCCCCGCGACCATGATCACCGTCGGCGCATGGCGCAGGTCGATGCGGTCGTCGGCGCCGGGCCGGGCCTGCTCGGCGAGCAGTTCGATCAGCCGGGCCTGCAGCGCCGGGCCGCCTTCCACGAGTCCGCTCGTCGCCTCGTGCTCGAGCTTCTCGACGACCTCCGCCGTGGTGCGCGCCCCGACGTCGGCCATGATCAGCGCCTCCTCCAGGCGCTCCCACGTCTCGTCGTCCAGCGTGTCGAACAGCGTCGCCTGGACCTCTGCGGCGAGCGCGGCGCGCGTCTTGCCGAGGTTCTCGCGCAGACGGGCGAACATGCCGCGCCTCTGGCGTCGGTTCCGCCTCGGGCTCGGGCGCCTGGCCGGCCTGCGGCGGCATCCTCGGCGCGGTCGAGCAGGAAGACGTCGGACCAGTCACGGGGCATGCGGATGCGCGACGATAGCGCGGTGACCACCGACGCCTCGGGAGCCCGCCGCCGGCCCGGTCCAGTTCACCACCGTGCCCGCGGACACGTCGCCGGCGCGCGAGCTGATCGCCGCGATGGTCGACGAGCTGGAGGCGTTCTACGGGCGCATCGACCGGCCCGGGATGCCGAGCGCGACCCCGGACGACTTCGCACCGCCGCACGGCGTCTGCCTCGTCGGCCGGCTCGGGGACGAGCCCGTCGTGCGTCGGCGCCGTGAAGCGCCTGGGCCCGGGCCTCGCGGAGATCAAGCGCATGTACGTGGCTCCGGCCGGACGCTCGCGGGGCGTGGCACGCAGCGCTGCTGGGCGCGCTCGAGGACGCGGCACGCGAGCGCGGCTACACCCGCGTGCGACTCGACACGGGCCCACGGCAGCCGCATGCGCGAACGCTGTACCTGTCCGCCGGCTACCGCGAGATCCCGGACTACAACGCCAATCCGGCCGCCTCGTTCTGGGGCGAGAAGGACCTCTAGAGCCCGGGAGCCGCAGGATCGCCGTCGACGAGGGCGACAGCGGCGACGGGGGTGCCTCCGGCGCGGCCCAGCAGGACCGCGGCGAGCTCGCCCGGGTCGGGCGTCACCGCGTCGGTGCTCGCCTCCGCGGTGAAGACGTGCATCGTCGTGAGCCGGTGGTCGCGCAGTTCGATTGAGGCGAGCGGTCGCCACGCGAGCGTCGACGCCCAGCTCCTCGCGGGCCTCGCGCGCGGCCGCCTCCACCGGCGGCTCGCCCCGGTGCACTCCGCCGCCGGGCAGCTCCCAGAGCTCGCGGTCGCCGTAGGTGTGGCGGATGAACAGGATCCGTCCCTCGTGGCGCAGCACGCACTTGACGCCCTGCGCCGGCACGGGTCGCAGATGGGACCAGATCTGCAGCAGCCGGTACGCGACGCGGTAGGCGACGCGCCGCACTCGAACGGGCAGGCGCGCCAGCGCGTCCTCGGGACGCACCCGCCGCCCGGCCTCAGGCCGCCGCGCCCACGGACTCCGGGGCGGGAGCCTCCTGCGGAAGCCGGCGCGAGATCACCTTGGACACCCCGTCGCCGCCCATCGAGACGCCGTAGAGCGTGTCCGCGGCCTCCATCGTGCGCTTCTGATGCGTCACGACGATGAACTGGGCCCGGTCGCGGTAGGTCCGCAGCAGCTCCAGGAAGCGCCCGATGTTGAGATCGTCAAGCGCTGCCTCGACCTCGTCGAGGATGTAGAACGGACACGGCTTCGCGAGGAAGACGGCGAAGAGGAAGGCGATGGCGGTCATCGACTTCTCACCGCCGGAGAGCAGCGTGAGCCGCTTCATCGACTTGCCCGCGGGCGTGATCTCGATCTCGACGCCGAGATCGTCCTCCGGCTCGCCCAGCTCCTTCTCGAGCTCGGCGTCCGCCTCGGCCTCGGCGGCCGCAAGCTGCGCGCCCTCGTCCGCCGGGTCCGCGCCGCCCAGGACGGCCTTGGGCCCGCTGTCCTCCCGCACGAGCCGAAGCCGGCCGCGTCCGCCCGGGAAGCAGTGCGCGGCCAGCTCCTCGAAGTTCTTGGCGGCCGCCGCGAAGGTCTCCTCGAACGTGTCGTGGATCTGGCGGTCGGTCTCACGGATCAGTGAACGCAGCTCACGCAGAGCGGTCTCGAGATCGGTCCGCTGGCGTTCGAGCTCCTCGACGTGCGCGATCGCCTCGTCGTACTCCGCCTTGGCGAGCGGGTTGACGGGACCGAGCTGCTCGCGGCGACGGTTCAGCCGCGCGACGCGGTCGCGCAGCGCGGCGGCCTGCTCGGCGCCCAGCGGCTCCTCCGCCGGCTCCGCGCCCAGCCCGAGCCGCTCCGCGACCTGGGTGAGCTCCGCAGCGGCCTCGGCCTCCTGATCGCGCGTCTGCTGCGCCCGCACCTCGGCGGCGGTGACGCTCTCGCCCAGCTCGCGCAGCCGCTGCTGGATCTGCGCTTCGAGCGTCGCGCAGGCGCGCAGCTCCGCGGCGACGCCCTCACCCTCGCGGCGATCGGCGAGGAGCTCGTGCTCGATCGTGCCGACGCGCGCGGCGACGGCTTCGAGCGCGCTGCGCAGGACCTCGGCGAGCCGCTCGCGCGGCGGGCCCCAGGGCGGTGTCGCGAGCGACGGAGAGCTTCAGCTGCTCGATCGCGGCGGCGCGCTCCTCACGCTCGCGGGCCGCCCGCTCGGCGACCCGGCGCTCGGCGGCGAGCTCGCCGTCGAGCTGGGCCCGGCGCACGGCGCCCGCGCCCTGGTCGGGGGCGCCGCGGCGCTCCTCGATGAGCCATGCGGCACGGCGCTCGGCCTCGTGCGCAGCGGTCAGTCCGCGCGCCGCCTCCCGGCGGCGCGTGTCGGCCTGCTCGCGTGAGGCCTCGGCGGCGGCGACGGCCTGTCCCGCGGCCTCGATGGCGCCCAGCGCGGCGCGCTCGGCGCTCGCGGCCAGCTCGGTCTCGGCGATCAGCTGATCGCGGCGGTTGCGCTCGGCGAGTACGCGCTCGCTGCCGCCCTCGGGGGCCTGGCGAAGCTCCCGCGTGCCGCCGATCCAGGCACGCCCGGAGATGGTGACGGCGACGCCCGTGAAGGCGTCCGGGACGGCTCCGAGGTCCTCGACGACCCAGGCCGTCGCGAGCAGCCGCCGCGCCAGCGCCGCGGCCGCGTCGGGGCCGCGGACGAGCTCGGCCAGCGCCCGCGCGCCGGGCGCGGGCGGCGCGGACGCGGAAGCGGCCCCCGGCGCGTCGCCCGCGACGAGCGCGCTTCCGCCCTCGGCGCCCAGGCGCCCGAGCAGCGCGTCGGCCGAGGCGCGGTCCGTGACGATCGCCGACCGCAGGCGCCCGTCGAGCGCGGCCGCGACCGCAAGCTCGTAGCCGGGCTCGACCTCGAGGTCGTCGGCGAGCGCGCGCTCGCCGCTCGGAGCCGAAGCGTGCGAGCGCAGGAACTGGTTGGCGGCGGCGAGCTCCGCGCCGACGCGCGCAGCCTCGCGGCGGGCGTCCTCGGCGCTGCGCTCCGCGGCACGCAGCGCGCCGCGTGCCAGCTCGTTGGCGGCGTCGGCATCGGCGAGCGCGGTGCTCGCCTGCTCGACCTGCGCCTGCATCAGCGGCGACCTGCGCGGCCGCCTCCGTCCGCTCGGTCTCGCAGACCGGCGAGCTCGCGCTCGAGCTCGGCGGCGCGCTCGCCGTCGAGCCGCTCGAGCTCCAGCTCCAGCGCCTCGATGCGCGCGTTCCCGGCGGCGTCGGGTGCGTCCCCGGCGGCCTGCGCCTCGCAGCACCTCGAGCCTGCGCGAGCGGCTCGCGAGGCGCTCGCCGACGGTCTCCGCGGTCTCCACGGTGCGCTCCAGCCGCACCTCGATGCGGTCCGCGGCAGTGCGCGCACGCTCGGCACGCCGCGCGATCGCCTCACGGCGCTCGGTCCGCTCGGCCAGCGCCTGCTCGGCGCGTTCGCGCCGGGCGGCCACCTCGGCGAGCTCAGCGTCGGCCTCGGCGCGCGCGGTGCGCGCGGCGATCGCGGCCGCCTGCGCGGCTGCAAGCTCGGCACGGCGGCCGCGCACGTCATCGCGCGCCAGCTCCCAGCGCGCCTCGAGGGTCTGGCGCTCGAGCCGCTCGTGCAGCTCGGCCGCCTCCGCCTGGCGCTTCAGCGGCCGCAGCCGCGAGCGCGCCTCGCGCTCGATGTCCAGCGCGCGGTCGAGGTTCTCCTGCGTGCGGTCGAGCTTCAGCTGCGCCCGACGCCGGCGCTTGCGGTGCTTGCCCAGGCCCGCGGCCTCCTCGATCAGGAGCCGGCGGTCCTTCGGCTTGGAGGTCACGATCGACTCGACGCGACCCTGGCTGACGACGGAGTGCATCTCCTTGCCGAGCCCGGTGTCGGACAGCACCTCGAGCACGTCGACGAGCCGGCACTTCGCGCCGTTCAGGCGGTACTCGCCCTCGCCGCTGCGGTCCAGCCGCCGGCTGATCGAGATCTCGCCGAGCGGAATGTCGATGAGCCCGCGCGAGTTGTCGAGGACCAGCTCGACCTCGGCGGAGGAGCGGGCCTGCACGCCGTGGCCGCCCGCGAAGATCACGTCCTGCATCGACTGACCGCGGACCGCCAGCGGCGACTGCTCGCCCATGCACCACAGGACGGCGTCGGTGACGTTCGACTTGCCCGAGCCGTTGGGGCCCACGACGACCGAGACTCCCGGCGCGAACTGGAGCGTCGTGCGGTCCGGGAAGGACTTGAACCCCTTCAGGGTGATCGACTTCAGGTGCATCTCAGGTGTCCTCCTCGACGTGCTCGAGCGCAGTCCGCGCCGCTTCCTGCTCGGCGGCCTTCTTCGACCGCCCCCTCCCTGCGCCCACGACGCTGCCGTCGACGATCGCGCTGACCTCGAACGTGCGGTCGTGCGGCGGCCCGATCTCCTCCGTCACCTCGTAGAGCACGACGTCGCCGTGCTGGGCGAGCCGCTCCTGGAACGTCGACTTGAAGTCCACCGGATGCTCCAGAGCATGCGCCAGCTCCGGGGCGAAGGCCTCGACGACGGCCGCCGCGGTGCGCTCGTAGCCCGCATGCAGGAAGCACGCCCCGATCACCGCTTCGATCACCGACGCAAGGACGCGCTCGGTCATCACCGTGGCGGGCACCGTCATCGCATCGGGAGCCGACGCACGCAGGCGCGCCTCCACCCCCAGCCGCTCGGCGACGTCGCGGCAGGACGGCCCGGAGACCGTCTGCGCGCGGATCTTCGTGAGGCGCCCGGCCCCGTATCGCTCGGCCTCGAGCCGGGGATAGAGGTGCGCGGTCATCGCGAGCCCGAGAACGCTGTCCCCGAGGAACGCGAGGCGCGCATAGGAGTCCGCCGGCCGGTCGCTCCACGAGGCGTGCGTGAAGACCTGCCGGTAGAGCGCCTCCGGCAACTCGTCGAGAAGATCGTTGAGGAGCTTCAGGGCTCAGGTCGCGGTTGATGCGTGGGCGATGACGAAATCGGCCGCCTGACCAACGGTGACGATGCGCGCGGCCTGCTCGTCGGACATCGTGACCCCGTAGGTGTCCTCGAGCTCCTGCACGAGGGTGTAGAGGTCGAGCGAATCGGCCTCGAGGTCCTCCTTGAAGCGGGCGTCGGGACCGATCGCCTCGGGGTCGAGGTCGAGTTCGTCGGCCAGATGCTCGCGGATCCGCTGAAGGACCTCGTCACGGGTCATGAGGGCGACACGCTAGACGCGGGATCGGACGCCCGGGCCTTCAGCGCGCCCGCCGCGTCGAGCGCCGCGTGCGTGCGACCCACGACGTCGCCCCTGGCGCCCCGTGCGGCCAGCAGGATCGCCTGCGAGAAGCCGTAGCGCGTGAATCGCCCGTGCGGGACGACGCCGAGTCGGCGCAGCCCGAGCAGGTAGGCCCCGCCGGGCCCCTCGGGATCGAGCTCGTCTCGCAGCCCGCGCAGCGCGGGCCGCAGGAGCGCGCCGCCCGCCTTCGCGCGGGGACTCGACATCGCCGCGTCGCGGACGGCGCCGAGCAGCACCTGCGAGATGCCCTCCATCGTCTTCAGCACCACGTTGCCGGTGAAGCCGTCGGTCACGACGACGTCGGCGGCGCCCGTCGTGAGATCAGTGCCCTCCACGTTGCCGACGAACGTGAGCGCGGCCGGCGCGGCGGCCGCGCGCTCGGCCAGCGCGGCGTGCGCCTGGATCACCGTCGAGGTGCCCTTCCCGGGCTCCTCGCCGTTCGAGAGCAGGCCGACGCGCGGGCGTTCGACGCCGAGCACGATCTGGGCGAGCGCGGCGCCCATGAAGGCGAACTGGACGAGGTGCTCGGGCCGCACCTCGGCGTTGGCCCCGACGTCCACGAGGGTGATCGGGTTGCCGGGGATCGGCACCGGCACGGCGAGCGCCGGGCGATAGATGCCGCGGTCGCGCTTGACCTCGAACAGGCCCGCGGCGAGCGCGGCGCCCGTGGAGCCGCCGCTGACGAAGGCGTCGGCGTCACCCGCCGACGACGGCGCGCACGGCGCGGACGATCGAAGAGTCCGGGGTCCCGCGCACCGCGCGCGCCGGATCTGCGGCCTTCGCGATCGAGACCGGGGAGTCGATCACCTCGACGCCGTCGGCGACCTCGCCGATCTCGTCGGCGGCGCCGAACAGGAGGACGCGGACACCCTGGGACGCGGCGATCGCGGCGCCCGCCGCGACCTCGGCCGGGCCGAGATCGGCGCCTCCGGCATCGACCGCGACCGTGATGGTCAAGGGACCGCGCTAGTGGTCGTGATCGTGGTGGTCGTCAGCGCGTGGCGCGACGACCTCACGGCCGGCATACGTCCCGCAGGTCGCGCAGACGCGGTGCGGGAGGCGGGGGGTGTGGCACTGCGGGCACGCGTTGTACGTCGGCGCACTGAGCTTGTGCGTCGAACGGCGCTTCGTCGTGCGGGAGTGCGACTGTCGCTGCTTAGGAACGGCCATGAGGCAGCAGAGGGTAGCGCCTGCTTAGCTGGCGGGTGTGCTCCCGGACGACGTGCTGATCAGGCCGATGCGCGAGGGCGAGGCGCCCGATGTCTACGAACTGTGCCTGCGGGTGCTGTTCGAGGACGACCCGAACGTGACCCCCGCGGTGCAGCGGGCCAGGTCCCTGGCGCGGATCGACCATCCACGCGTGACGGACCCCGGCGGCACCTGGGTCGCGGAGCACGAGGGCGTCGTCGCCGGTGTGGCGATGGGACTCGTCCGCGAGCGCCTGTGGGGCTTCTCGCTCTTCGCCGTGGACGAGCACCTGCAGGGCCGCGGCGTCGGACGCGAGCTGCTCGACCGCTCGCTCGCCTACGGGGAGGCGCGCGGCTGCGAGGGCTGGATCATCCTGTCCTCGGAGAAGCCGGCGGCGATGCGGCGTTACGGGAACGCGGGGTTCGACCTGCGCCCCACGATCGCCGCGATGGGCGTCCCCGACCTGCGGCGCGCGCCGCAGGGGCTCGAGGCCGTGCAGGACGCGGGCGCCGCCGCCATCCCGCTCGCCGACACCCTGGGCCGCGAGCTGCGGGGCGCCGGCTACGGCGAGGACCTAAAGGTCTTCCTCGCGACCGGCTCGCGGATGCTCGCCTTCGAGGACCGAGCCGTCGTGTGCGCACGTGAGGGCAGCGTGCAGCTCCTCCTGGCCCGTGACGAGGAGGCCGCGTCGCTGGTGCTGTGGGCCGCGCTCGCCACCGCGCCCCCAGGCTCGACGGCGCTCGTGCTCTTCATCGATGCCGCCCAGCAGTGGGCGATCCGCGTCGCCCTGGACGCGCGGCTTCCGCTGACGCCCGACGGCCCGCTGTGCGTGAAGGGGACGCTCGGCCCGCTGGCGCCGTTCCTGCCGAGCGGCGCCTGGCTCTAGTCGAACTTCAGCTCGCCGAGCTTCGCCCAGCGCGGGTCCGGGGCGGCCTCGTGCGCGTGATCGGGCTCGGCGTTGAGGTCCGCCCCGCACTCCGCACAGAGCCCGCGGCAGTCCGGGCGGCAGAGCACCTGGGCGGGAAGTGCGAGCGCGAAGGCATCGTGAGCCCAGCGGTGCAGGTCGAGCTCCTCGCCCTCGACGTACGGGCTCGCGAGCTCCTCGTCGTCCGCCCCCACCTGATGGATCTCGCGAGCGTCGACCTGCGTCACCGGCTCGGCGTCGCCGAGGCAGCGCATGCACGGGCCGCGCAGGGCCGCCTCGAAGCGCAGGCGCAGGGACCAGCCCTCGCCGACCATCCGTGACAGGTCCAGCCGGACGGGGACGACGGACGGCTCGGCGGTGTACCCGGCCTCGCCGTAGCGGAAGCTCCCGAGCTCGACCTCGAGGTCGATGCGGCGTCCCTCCCCCGAATGGAGATGCAGGCGCGCGAGGTCGAAGCTGTCGGCTCTGGCGGGCATCGCGACTTCAGAGTAGAACCCGTGGCATGCGGGCGATGATCCTCGAGAAACCGGGCACGCCGCTGATCGCCGCGGAGCTCCCGGATCCGGAGCCGAGCGCCGGGCAGCTGCTCCTCAGCGTGCGGGCATGCGGGGTCTGCCGGACGGACGTGCACATCCGCGACGGGGAGCTGACGACGGCCACGCGGCCGATCGTGCCGGGCCACCAGATCGTCGGCATCGTCGAGCGCGGCGGCTCGCGGACGACGACGGCGCCGGGGACCCGCGTCGGCGTCCCCTGGCTCGGCTGGACGGACGGCACGTGCAGGTTCTGCCAGCGCGGGCGAGAGAACCTCTGCACCGCCGCCCGCTTCACGGGCCTCGACATCCACGGCGGGTTCGCCGAGCTCACCGTGGCGGACGAGCGCTACTGCTTCCCGCTCGCCGAGGGTCCCCGGGACCTCGAGGTCGCGCCGCTGCTGTGCGGGGGCCTGATCGGTCACCGCGCGCTGCGCATGACGGGCGACGCTCACCGGCTCGGCCTCTACGGCTTCGGCGCGGCGGCGCACATCGTGGCGCAGGTCGCGCTCTCACAGGGCCGCGAGGTGTACGCGTTCACCCGCGCCGCTGACACGGCCTCGCAGGCCTTCGCGCTCGAGCTCGGGTGCACCTGGGCCGGCGACGCCCTGAAGCCCGGTCCCGAGGAGCTCGACGCCGCGATCGTCTTCGCGCCGGCCGGCGAGCTCGTCCCGGCCGCCCTGCGCGCCTGCGGCCGCGGGGGGATCGTCGTCTGCGCGGGCATCCACATGACCGACATCCCCACGTTCCCGTACGTCGACCTGTGGGAGGAGCGCCAGATCCGGTCGGTCGCGAACCTGACCCGCGCCGATGCGGTCGAGTTCCTCGACGTCGCGCCGCGCGTGCCGGTCCGCACGCACGTGACGACCTTCGCGCTCGAGCAGGCCGAGGCTGCACTCGACGCGATCCGCTCGGGCTCCATTCAGGGCGCCGCCGTCCTGGACCTCGCGCAGGAGTCCTAGGCTCAGCGGTCGATGCCGCCGCACGTCGAACTGCTCTTCTGGGACGGCTGTCCATCGCATCCGCGCGCGCTCGCCGACCTGCGGGCCGCGCTCGCGGACACGGGGCTCGACCCGGAGGGGATCGACGTCCGCGAGGTGGCCGACGACGCCGCCGCGACGCGTGAGGCGTTCACCGGGTCCCCCACGATCCGCATCGATGGGCGCGATGTGGTCGACCCGGGCGGCGAGCCGGTCATGCTCGCCTGCCGCGTCTACCGCCGCCGCGACGGCCGCATCTCCCCGGTGCCGGACCCCGACGACCTGCGCGACGCGCTGCGCCGCGCGACCACGACCGAAGGAACCCCGTCATGAGCCTGCGCATCGGCGCCCATGCGCCGCCGTTCGACCTCCCCGCCACTGACGGAACGTCCGCAGGCGTCGCGCTGGAGAGCAACCCGCCCGCGACGGTGATCGTCTTCACGTGCAACCACTGCCCGTATGCGCTCGCGTGGCACGACCGGATCGCCGCGGTGGCCTCCGACTACGCCGAGCACGGCGTCGAGGTGCTGAACATCAACAGCAACGACGCGGAGCGCTACCCCCGGGACTCGTTCGAAGCGATGGTCAGGCGGGTCGAGGCCGATCCCGGCGACTGGCCGATGCCCTACCTGCACGACGAGACCCAGGACGTCGCGGAGGCCTATGGCGCCCAGACGACGCCCGACGTGTTCGTGCTGGATCCCGAGGGGCGGCTCGCCTACCGGGGCGCGCCGGACAGTGACTGGGAGGACCCGCGCCAGGACGCCGACTGGCTGCGGGGCGCGCTCGACGACGTGCTCGCCGGCCGGCCGGTCGGGCTGCCCGAGACCGAGCCGATCGGCTGCTCGATCAAGTGGCGGTCCTGAACTGCCTCTAGCCGCCCGCGAGCATGCGCTTCAGCACCTTGCCGGTCGCGTTCCGCGGCAGCTCGTCGAGGAACACCACGTCCCGCGGGACCTTGAAGCCCGCGAGGTTCTCCTTCACGTAGGCCTTCAGGTCGTCCGCGGTCGGCTCCATGCCCTCCACGGGGACGACGTGCGCGGCGAGGCGCTCGCCCCAGGCGTCGTCCGGCACGCCGATGACGGCGACGTCGGCGACACACGGGTGGTCGGCGAGCAGGTCCTCCACCTCGCGCGGGAAGACGTTCTCGCCGCCGGACACGATCATCTCGTCGTCGCGGCCGTCGATGAACAGGCGCCCGCCCTCGTCGAAGTGCCCGACGTCGCCGGTGGACATCAGCCCATCGATGACGTCCTTGCCGCCGCCACCGGTGTAGCCGTCGAAGGCCATGTCGTTCCCGACGAAGATCCGACCGGTCTCCCCGCTCTTCGTCAGCTGCTCCCCCTGTTCGTCGTACAGGCGCACGACGGTCCCGTGCGGCGGGCGGCCGGCGCAGCCCGGGGCGGCGCGCAGGTCGGCCGGCCCCGCGATCGTCGCCCAGGCGACCTCGGTCGAGCCGTAGAGGTTGTAGACGACGTCGCCGAAGCGGTCCATCACGTTCGTGGCGAGCTCCCCGGGGAGCGCGCTGCCGCTGACGGCGATGACGCGCAACGCGGAGGTGTCGTACCGGGAGACCGCCTCGTCCGGCAGGTCCATCATCCGCTGGAGCATCACCGGCACGACCGCGAGCGCCGTCGCCCGGTGATGGGCCACTGCGGCGAGCGTGTCCTCCGCGTCGAAGCGCCGCCGGACGACGAGCGTCGAGCCGAGCGTCAGCGACAGGAGGAAGTGCGCCATGCCCC
The DNA here is from genome assembly GCA_963805615.1 of uncultured Actinomycetes bacterium. Classification (GTDB taxonomy): domain Bacteria; phylum Actinomycetota; class Thermoleophilia; order Solirubrobacterales; family Solirubrobacteraceae; genus F1-60-MAGs163. Next base: position 232,113 of record CAWDUW010000003.1, read on the forward strand.
ACGAGTGGAACATCGGTGCAGCGATCATCGTCGTCTCTCGCGCGCGCAGCGGGATCGCGGAGAGCAGTGAGGCGATCGGCATCAGCGAATCGGGCTGCTTGCGCTGCGCGCCCTTCGGCGTCCCCGTCGTCCCGCTGGTCAGGATGATCACGCGGCTGGGCTCGGGCGGCGGGTCGAGCGCGGCCGACGACATGTTCGCTGCGAGCAGGTCGAGCGTCGGAGCGCCGCCCGCATCGGGGACGGCCGGATCGTCGTACCAGGCGACGAAGCGCCGCCGACCCTCCGCGGCACCCGCGACGAACTCGGCGAACTCCGCGTCGTGCACGATCGCGACGGGTTGCTCGCGCTCGCACACGTCGGCGATCTGCGGCGCCGCGAACATCGTGTTCAGGTAGAGCGCGCGGCCGCCGAGCTTCGCCACCGCCACCGAGATGTCCACGAACCAGCGGTGGTTGCGCGCCAGGATCGCCACGCCGTCGCCAGGCCCCACGCCCTGCTCACGCAGCGCCCGCGCGAGGCGGTTCGTCCGCTCGTCGACCTCGCGGAAGGTCAGCGTGCCGCGCTCGTCCACCAGCGCGACCGCGTCCGGCCGGCGCTGCGCAGCCGCCTGATAGCCGGCGGCGATCGTCGGCCCCCAGTCCTTCAGCGTGCCGAGCGCGCGCAGCAGGCGGTCCGGGCGCTCCGGGTGCAGGAACCCTGCGCCGGCGAGCGTGCGCGCCACGAACAGCGGCCCTTGGAGACGATCCAGCATGGGGCCGAGCCTACTCCGAGCAAGCCCGCGTGCGTTCCGTCAGATGCGAGGCCTACCGTGCGACCTGATGACCATGGAAGCCGCCACACCACTTCGCCCGTTCCACATCACCTTCACGGGTGACCGGCTGCGGATCGACGGCCTGATCGTCGAGGACGACTGCGCCGTGCGGCTCGCACGTGAGCGGGAGGAGGCCGCGGAGGATCCCGCGGACCTGATCCTGCAGGCGATCGAGATCGGCGCCCGCGTGCTGGACCGCGAGCAGGCGGCGGCGAACACCGAGTACGTGAAGGCGGAGTTCGAGCGTCAGGCGCGCGAGGTCGAGCAGCAGTTCGGCGAGCGCGCACGGCTCGCCGGCGAGCAGCTCGAGAACGCCGTCACCGCCGCGTTCGGCGCTGAGACCGGCTCGGTCCCGCGCCTGCTCGAGAAGCACTTCGGCGCGGAGTCGTCCGGCGCGGTCCAGCATCAGGTCAAGGCGCTCGTCGACGAGCTGCTGCGCAGCCATCGCGAGTCGCTCACCAAGCAGTTCACCGCCGCCGACGAGAGCAACCCGCTGGCGCAGTTCCAGCGGTCGGCGGTCGGCGCGATCAAGCAGGCGTCCGACCAGCAGCACGTCCACCTCGTCGCGATGAACGACACGATCAACGCGCTGAAGGCGGAGGTCGCGCTGCTGAAGGCCGAGCAGGAGAAGACCGAAGCGGTCGCCGAGGAGGCCGAGCGCGGCACCGCGAAGGGCCGCACCTACGAGGAGCAGGTCGCGGACGCGATCGCCGAGATCGCCCACCGCCGCGGCGACTGCGCCTCGCCCGTCGGCGACACGACCGAGGGCGGCGGCAAGAAGGGTGATGTCGTCGTCGACCTGGAGGCGCAGGACGGGCCGGCCCGCGGACGTGTCGTCTTCGAGGTCAAGACCTCGCGAATCACGATGCCCGAGGCGATTCGCACGCTCGACGCGGCACGCGAGCAGCGCAGCGCAGCGCTCGCCGTCCTCGTCGTCCCGAGTGAGGACCGCGTCCCCGCGAAGATGCGGCCCCTGCAGGAACTGCACGGGGACAAGCTCGTCGTCACGTACGACCCGGACGAGGGCTCCACGCTCGTGCTCGAAACCGGCTACGCGCTCGCCCGCGCCCGCGTGCTGATGGCGCGCGCCGCCGCCGACGGCGTCGACACCGTCGCGATCGAGGAGGCCGCCAAGCGCGCGATCGAGTTGCTCGGGCAGGTCAAGGCGATCAAGGCGGGGCTCACGTCGGCGCGCACCCAGATCGGGAAGTCGGCCGACGCCGTCGACGTGCTCGCCAAGGGCGTGCGCGACCAGCTCGACGAGATCTGTGCACTGGCCCAGGACGGCGAAGCACACGAAGCGCTCAGCTCTTCCCCTGAGTGACCCCACGCGGTTAGGGTCGCTCGACAGGAACAACCCGGGGCAGGGAGGCCCCCAAACCGGGAGGAGAAGACATGCGCAGATCTGCGCTTGTGGCCGCGGTCGCCTGTTCGGCGGCCGCGATGCTGAGCACGGCGGCGGCGCGGGCGGACGGCCCGGGCGTCGGAACCCCGTCGATCGCCTCGGTCGGCGATTCGGCGATCTCCGGCGAGGCGGGGCGCTGGGCCGGGAACACGAACAAGAGCCCGTCGCTGACGGACGCGCTCGGGTCGACCGCGTACGCCGACAACGGAAGCTCTGAGGCGATCACCGGCTGTCACCGCTCGAAGGCGTCGATGATCGGCATCGGCGGCGGCGTCAACAGCGCGAACCTCGCGTGCTCGGGCGCGCGCACCGCGACACAGCCGTTCAGCAGCGGGTCGGACTACAAGCCGGGGCTGGACTTCTACGACGACGGAGCCGGCCACATCGGCCAGGCGAAGGCGCTGCAGCAATACGCCTCGACGCACAACGTGAAGATGGTCGTCGCACTGATCGGCGCCAACGACTACGGCTTCGCCGACATCGTGCAGACGTGCGTGCTCAACTGGTACCTGTCGCCGTCGTGGTGGCCGAACTACTGCTACGACGACTCGAGCATCCGGTCGCGCTTCACCGCCGCGAACCAGGCGGCGATCACGGCGAAGGTCGCGGGCGCCTACCAGAACCTGCGCACCGCGATGCGCAACGCGGGCTACGCGGACAACGCCTGGACGCTCGTCGCCCAGACCTACTCCTCACCGATCCCGCGCGGCTCGGGCTTCCGCTACTCCCAGAGCGGCTACACCCGCCAGACGGTCGGCGGCTGCGGCATCTGGAATCGTGACGCGGACTGGGCCAACGACACGGTCGTGCCTGCGCTGAACGGCTCGATCCGCAACGGCGTCGCGCAGAGCGGCCTGGGCAACGTGAAGATCGTCGAGGCGGCGGGAGCCCTGAACGGGCACCGGCTGTGCGAGACCGGCGTCGGACTGCTCGAGGAGAAGGGCGTCACAAGCTGGACGAGCCCGACCGCGGCCGACCGGACCGAGTGGGTCCAGCAGGTGCGCACGAGCTCAACGCTGTTCGGGCCCTATCAGCTCCAGGAGGACATCCATCCGGACTACTGGGGTCAGAAGGCGCTGCGCAACTGCATCCGGCAGGCCTACAACAGCGGGGCACCCCGCGGCGGCACCTGCACGCATTCGGCCAGCGGGCTGAACGCGCAGGGTGAGCCGAACATGACGCTCAACTAGGGGGGGTCGCCAGCTGCACCGGGCGGACCATCGCCCGCCCGGTGCCAGCGGCGATCGCGGCGACAGGCCCGGCGGCCGCTGCCGCCGCGTCAGGCGTTGTCGCCGAAGATCGTCTTCGTCTCGAGGAACTCGCGCAGCCCATGGGCCCCGAACTCGCGGCCGTTGCCGGACTGCTTGTAGCCGCCGAACGGGACGTCGAACATCAGCGGGGCGCCGTTGATGTGGACCATCCCGGTGCGGATCCGGCGCGCGAGGGCCCGCGCGCGCTCCGGGTCACCGGACGAGACGTAGCCCCCGAGGCCGTAGGTCGTGTCGTTGGCGATGCTGACCGCCTCATCCTCGTCGGCGTAGCCGATGAGCGAGATCACGGGCCCGAAGATCTCCTCGCGGGCGATCGTCATGTCGTTCGTGACGTTCGCGAACACCGTCGGCTTCACGTAGTAGCCGGTCTCGAGCCCCTCGGGACGGCCGGGACCGCCGGTGACGAGCGTCGCGCCCTCATCGACGCCGCGCTCCAGCAGGCCCTGGATCTTGTTGAACTGCGCGAGCGAGACGACCGGCCCGACGCGGGTCCCCTCGGCGTCCGGCGGCCCGACCGGAACCTCCTCGGCCACGCGCCGGGCGATCTCGATCGCCTCGTCCATGCGGGCGGCCGGGATGAGCATGCGCGTCCCGGCGTCGCATGACTGGCCGGAGTTGACGTACATCGCCGCGACATCGCGCGTGATCACCGCTTCGAGATCGGCGTCGTCGAGCACGATGTTGGCGGACTTGCCGCCCAGTTCCTGAGCGACGCGCTTGACCGTCGGCGCGGCGTTGCGCGCGACCTCGATGCCCGCGCGCGTCGACCCGGTGAACGAGACCATCTGAACGTCGGGGTGCGCGGAGAGCGCAGCGCCGACGGTCGGGCCATCGCCCTGGACGAGGTTGAAGACACCGGCGGGCACGCCGGCCTCCGCGAGGATCTCGGCCACGATGACGGCGCTCAGCGGCGCGATCTCCGACGGCTTGAGGACCATCGTGCAGCCGGCGGCGAGCGCCGGCGCGACCTTCGCGCCGATCTGGTTCAGCGGCCAGTTCCACGGCGTGATCAGGGCGCACACCCCGATCGGCTCGGAGACGACGGTCGACGTCCCGACCTGCTCCTCGAACTCGAAGCCCTTCAGCGTCTCGAGCGCGACGGCGAAGTGCCCGAGCCCGGCGGGAACCTGCGCGTGCGCCGCAAGGCCGGCGGGAGCGCCCATCTCCATGCTGACGGCGGTCGCGAGGTCACCCGCACGCGCCATGTAGACCTCGACGATGCGTCCGAGCAGGGCGACGCGCTCCTCGCGTGAGGTCGCGGCGAAGCCGTCGAACGCGGCGTTCGCAGCCGCGACCGCGCGGTCGACGTCGGCGTCGGCGCCCAGCGCGATCGTCGCGAACGGCTGCTCGGTGGCCGGGTTGATGACGTCAAGCGTCGCCGGCGTCGCGGGCGCCGTCCATTCGCCGCCGATGAAGAACTGCCTGGCGTGCTCCAGCGTCGTGGGCTGGATGGCCTGAGTTGACTGCTGCGTGGCTTCCATGCTGCGAGGTATACAGAACGACGAAGGCTCCGCGATGCGGAGCCTTCGAACCAGCACCTGCTGTGACGCCGGTCAGGCGACGTCGTAGCGCTCAGGCGCCTTGCTGAGCTCGTACAGGATGATGATCGCGAGTGCGAAGACGCACAGGGACCAGAACGGGTACGCGGGGATCGACAGCAGCGCGCTGATCGACGTCAGCGCCGCGGCGACGATGCCCACGAAGCGACCGAAGCCGCCGCCCGAGAACAGGGAGAAGCCTGCGATCAGCTCGACCACGCCGAGGATCAGGGTGATCCAGCCCCAGGTGTGCAGGCTGCTGATGATGAACTTCTGATCGTTCACCAGGAACTTCGCGTCGCCGATGGCGCCGATGCCCCAGATGATGTTCAGGACACCGACGATCAGCAGCAGGGTTCCTGCGAACACCCACCACCCGGTGACTCTCGACTCGTCACGAGCCACGACAACCTCCTCGAATTGACCCAGATCGGCGGGCCGGGACGGCCTGCCGGCCTTCTGATTCGGCGGTTCGCGGCCCAATCCTCCCGTTTTTCGGGCGTTGGCCCGCCCCGGGGCCGGGCAGTCCGGCCCCGATCCTGCAGCGAAAACTCAACTGATCTGCGCAAACCTGCGCAAAAGTGCATCGATCATCCGGCCAGAGGAGCGACGCACCGATGCGGTCGGCGTTCCCCGGAAGGTCGTTCGCGGGGCTCGGGACCCAGATCCCGGTGCACCGCAGAACGGCGGCTCGTGATGCCACCCCCCGGTCGTCTAGGGAGCGAGAACCAACCCATCGAGGGCCCGCATGACGGGACTCTCCCTCCCCAAGGAGTCCGTAATGAACATCATCCGCAAGAAGCGCAGCCGCGCAGCCATCTTCGGCCTCGTGGCCGCCGTCGTCGTCGCCGGCGCCGCGATCGCATTCTGGACGTCGTCCGGCACCGGCTCGGGCACCGCCTCCGTCGGCACCGACGGTGGCCTCCCGATCAGCGCCGTGACGTTCGGCAACACGCTGTACCCGGGCGGCAAGAGCCCCGTCAGCTTCACGATCACCAACTCGTCAGCGACGTCGGCCATCACGGTCGCCCAGGTCGCCGCGGACTCCTCGTTCGGCGCGACCGGCGTGACGGGTCTCCCGGGCGGCTGCCTCGCAGCCGACTTCACGTTCCCCACGTACTCGGTGAACCAGTCGATCCCGGCAGGCGGCACGCTGAACGTGACCGTTCCGACGGCGGGCGGCCTCGCCATGGCCAACACGGCGGTCAACCAGGACGCATGCAAGGGCGCGTCCCCGGTGCTGCACCTGAAGGCCAGCTAGCCCCATCCCATCCGGACCAGTGGAGGGGGCGCCGCCGAGTCGGTCGCCCCCTCCACGCCGTTCCGGCGAGACCGCTGACATGCGCCCCCGAACCCTCCCTCAGATCGCCGGCCGCGTGGCCGTGGCCCTCGCAATCCTGCTCGTGTGCAGCGGGCTGGCGAGCGCGGCGGGCATGCGTCTCCCCGCCCTGCCCGCCGCGGCGACCGGCGGCGCGTCCGCCCCCGACGCCCGGACGCCGTCAGCCCGCGCGACGCCACCGGTGGGCGGCACCCCGTCCTCAGGCCGCACGGTCAGCGACCGGGTCATCCGCCGGCCGCGCCCCATCTCCGCCTCCCCCGCCATCCGGACGATCCGCCCGGGAGCGCGCACCACCTTCGCCGTCCGGCTCCAGCCCGCGCGCACCGTCCGCAGCTACCGCCTGAAGCTCTGGAAGGCGCCCAAGGGCGTGACGCTGCGCCTGAACCGTACGCGCACCCGTCTCAAGGCGACGCTGACCGTGCGCACCGCCGCCTCCATCCACACCGGGCGCTACACGCTGCGCATCAGCGCCTGGCCGCGCCGGCGCCCCGGTGTCCGGCGCAAGCTGAAGGTTCTCCGCGCCAAGCTGACGCTCGTCGTCGCCATCCCCGCCCCGGTCGTCCCGCAGGGCCAGACCGTGCCGCAGGGCCAGGCCGTCCCGCAGGGCGAAGCCGTCCCGCCCGGCAAGCTCTACGCCGCCGGCGACGTCGCGGAGCCGCTCGCGCCCGGTGTCGCGCGACCGGTGAACCTCGTCCTCACCAACGCCTTCGGCACGGCCGTCGACATCACCGCGCTCACGGCCACCATCACCGGCGTGACGCCGGTGGCCGGCGGCGACTGCACGGAAGCGGATTTCACGACCTCGGCGGCGATCCTCCCGCAGCCGTTCCGGCTCCAGGCCGAGACGAGCCGGACGCTGCTCGCGCTCGGGCTCCCGCGCAGTGCCTGGCCCACGGTGACGATGATCGACCGGCCGGTGAGCCAGGACGGCTGCAAGGGCGCGTCGGTCGCCCTGCGCTTCAACGTCGAGGGGCGGGAACCGACGTGAGGCTCCCGCGACGGCACGCACGCATGGCCCTCGTGACCGCCGTCATCGGCCTCGCCCTCCCGGGCGGGGCCGCCATCGCGTTCTGGAGCGGCTCGGGCACGGGACCCGGCTCTGCCGCCACCGCAACCGCTCTGCCGCTCACGGTCACCGCCGGAGCGCCGCCCGCGAGCCTGCACCCCGGAGGCACGAGCCCCGTGGCGGTCGTGCTCTCGAATCCCAACACCTTCCCCGTCCAGGTCCCGTCGCTCGTGCTCGACACGACGCAGGGCAGCAGCGGCTTCGCGGTCGACGGCGCCCACAGCGGCTGCGGGCTCGGGACGCTGAGCTTCACGACCCAGACCAACGCCGGGGCCGGCTGGGCCGTCCCCGCGCGGATCGGCGTCACGAGCGGTCAGCTCACATTGAGCCTCAGCGGCGCCGTCTCCATGGGCCTCGCAGCCGCTGACGCCTGCCAGGGCGCGGCGTTCACGGTCTTCGTCCGGGTGGGCCCGTGACGGGCACGGCGCGCACCCGCGTCCTCGCCGCGCTCGGCGCGTTGGTCGCGCTCGCGGCGCTCGCCTGCGCCGCCTCGGCCTTCTGGACTCCCGGCGCGAGCAGCGGCCCCGCCGCCGCTGCGGGCGCAACCGTCACCGCGGGCGCGACGCCGACCACCAGCGTGGGCGCAGGGCGCGCGGTCACCGTCTCCTGGGCGGCATCGACGCTGTCGGACGGCCAGCCCGTCGACGGGTACGTCGTCCGGCGCTACGACGCGGTCAGCGGGACGGCCGCCGCCGTCGGACTCGGCTGCACCGGAACGATCGCTGCCACCTCGTGCGTCGAGACGGCGGTTCCGCCCGGAACCTGGCGCTACAGCGCGACGCCGCTGATCGGGGTCAACTGGCGCGGCGCAGAGAGCCCGCGCAGCGGCATCGTGACCGTCGGCGCCGCAACCCTGACCCTCACCACGACGCAGTTCGGCGGGCCGGCAGCCTTCCCGCGCACGACCACGGGCACCCTTGCGGGCTTTGCGGCGAACGAGGGCATCACCTACCGGCTCGACGCCGCCACCCCGCTCACCGGCTCTCCCTCCGCCGCCGGTCCGGCGGGGACCGCCGCGATCACGTCGCTGGCGATCCCGGCCGTCGCCGACGGCCCGCACACGGTGTGGGCGATCGGCAACGCGACGGTGCCCTCACAGGCGTCGGCGACGATCCTCGTGGATCGCACGGCCCCCACCGTCAGCGCGTCCGCCGCGCCCGCGCCGAACGGTGCCGGCTGGAACGCCTCTGCGCCGGTCACGGTCACGCTCACCTCGAACGACGGCACAGGCGTCGGGGGCGGGCAGATCCGCTACACGACGGACGGCAGCGATCCGACGATCTCCGGGACCGCGCAGACGTACGCCGCGCCGCTCTCGCTGAGTGTGACGACCACGGTGCGGTTCGCCGCCTCCGACGCGCTGGGCAACACGAGCGCGATCGGTTCGCAGAACGTCCGCATCGACACGACGGCCCCGGCAGCCGTGCTCTCGCTCTCCGGCGTCACCGGCGGCGCCTTCCGCGCCGGTACGACGGTCTGGTACCGCGGCGCCGCCGCCGGATCGTTCGCCATCGTGAACGCGCCGGTCGACACGGGTTCGGGTCCCGCCGCAAGCGCGACCTCGGCGCTCGCCGGTACGACCACGGGGTGGTCGCACGTTCCCGGCAGCGTGTCGACCCCCGCGGGCGGGCCGTTCACCTCCGCGCCGTTCTCCTGGGTTGCCGGGACATCGAGCACGCCGACGGAGACGATCACCGCCACCGACGTCGCCGGCAACGCCGCGCCGACGACGCTGACCTTCGCCAGCGACGTCGCGGGCCCGGTGGGCGGCTCGGTCGATGCGGCCGGGCTCGCCGGCACGGGCGGGCGCTACTCCGCCTCGACGACGCTCAGCGTCGCGCTGAGCAAGGGCTCGGATGCGCAGTCGGGCCTGGCGCCGACCGGAGCCCGGCTGCTGCGGGCGAGCGCGACGCTGACCTCGGCCGGCACCGCCGACGGTGTCTGCGGCGCATTCGGCGCGTTCGCGCAGGTCGGCGCGCTGGACCCCGCCTCCCCCGTCTCCGATGTCGTTCCGGACCGGGCGTGCTACCGCTACCAGTACGTCGTGCCGGACAACGTCGGCAACACGACGACGTTCACCAGTCCCGACATCAAGGTGGACACGACTCCGCCGAGCACGCCCGTCCTCACGCCGACGGCACCCACGGGCGACACGGCGATCACCGGGGCGACGGTCTACATCAACCCGCAGGCCGGCCACAGCGGCGGATTCCAGGTCCAGGCGGTCGCGACGGACACGGGCTCCGGCATCGCGAAGGTCGCATTCCCCGCGCTCAGCGGTTTCACGAGCGGCGGGGGCGACGATCTCCTCTCCCCCTACCTCGCCACCTACGCCTGGGGACCGGCCGCCACCGCTTCGGGCGCCCAGGCCGTCACCGCGACGAGCAACGCGGGTGCCCAGAGCGCCGCCTCGTCGTTCAACGTGGTCCCGGACACCACCGACCCGGCGGGTGGAGCGCTCACGGTCAACTCGACGCCCGCGACGGCCGGCGGCGCGACGACCACCGTCAACACGACGACGATCCCGATCAACACGCGTACCGACTTCACCGAGGCCACCGGGCCGGCGGCGGCAGGGCTGCTGTCGAGCACGCTCGTGCGCGATCAGGCGCCCTTGGTGGCCGGCGTCTGCGGCTCGACCTGGACGACCGCGACGACGCTCGTCGGCACGCCGGCGCAGAACGCGTTCTCCGGCATCGCGAGCGGCAACTGCTACCGCTACACGCTCACCGGCACCGACCGCGTCGGGAACGCCGCAGCGATCAGCACCATCGTTCGGGTCGACACGACGGCCCCCACCTTCGGCGCACCCGCCCTCGTTGTCTCGGAGACCGGCCCGTACGCCTTCGTGAGCGGCACGACCGCCTACTACAACGGGACCGCAGGAGCCGGCACGAGCATCACCGTGAGCGCGCCGAACGTCGCCGACCCGACCTCCGGCGTCGCGAGCGTGACCTTCCCGTCGCCTGCGGGCTTCGCAGGCGGCGGAACCGCCCTCGCCGGCCCGTTCGGCGCGACGTACACGTGGAGCACGGCCACCGGCGCAGGCACGCAGACCGTGGTCGCTGCGAACGGCACCGGCCTGACCTCGAGCGCCACCTTCACGCTCGTGCGGGACGTGACCGCACCCACCGGCGGCGCGCTGACGGTGAACGGCAGCGCGGCGAGCGGCGCGGGGTCGACATCGACGAACGCGACCGGCGCGTTCACGATCAACACTCGCACCGACTGGAACGAGAGTGGTGGCGCTGCCTCCGGTCTGGCCTCGAGTGTCCTGGTCCGCGACGAGGCGCCGCTCACCGGCAACGCGTGCGGCACGTTCGGCTCGCCGGTCACCCTGAACGGCAAGCCCGCGCAGAATGGACTGCCGACGGGCTGCTGGCGCTACACGCTCACGGGCACCGACAACGTCGGGAACACGGTCAGCGTGACCACGACGGTGAAGGTGGACACGTCCGCCCCGGCGTTCGGAGCGCCGGCGCTCGTGCTCGGCGTGACCGGGCCGTACGCCTTCGTCTCCGGCACGACCGCGTACTACAACGGTGCGACCGGCGCCGGCTCGACCATCACGGTGGCGGCGCCGACGGTCGCCGACCCGGACTCGGGCATCGCCCAGGTGGCGTGGCCCGCTCCGGCCGGCTTCACAGGTGGCGGAACGGACGCGACGGCGCCCTTCGGGACGGCCTACACCTGGACGACCGCGACGGGTGCGGGTGCGCAGACCGTCACCGCGACGAACGGCTCAGGGCTCGCGGGCGCGGCATCGTTCACGCTCGTGCGCGACGTGACCGCCCCAGTCGGCGGCGCGCTGACGGTGAACGGCACGGCGGCGAGCGCAGCGGGAACCGCGTCGTCGATCTCGACTCCCTCGTTCACCATCGGCCTGCGCACCGACTTCGCCGAGACACAGACCGGCGCGGCCTCCGGGCTGGCCTCGAGCACGCTCGTCCGCGATCAGGCGACGCTCAGCGGCGCGACCTGCGGCACGACATGGACGACCGCGACGACGCTCGTCGGCGCCCCGGCGCAGAACGCGGCCTCGGGCATCGCGAGCGGCACCTGCTATCGCTACACGCTGACCGGCACCGACAACGTCGGCAACGCAGTCACCCTCACGACGATCGTGCGCGTCGGACGCCTCACCGCCACGGACATCCAGCTGGCCAACGCCGGGCGCGCCGGCCGCCTCGACACGAACGACACGGTGACGATCACGTACAGCGACGTCGTGGACGCGAGCTCGTTCTGCTCGACCTGGACCAATGGCTCACCCCAGTCACTGCTCGCCAACAACCTCGTGGTCATCACGATCAACAACGTCGGTGCGAGCGACACGATCACGGCGGCCACGACCTCCGGCTGCACGTTCCACCTCGGAACGATCGACACGAACGCCAACTACGTGTCCAGGACGGCCACGTATTACGGGACGGGCGGCAACGCCTCGGAACTCGATTGGGATCCTGCCGCCCGCACGCTGACGCTCGTGCTCGGCCAGCGGCGGACCGGAAGGCGCACCAACGGCGTTCCCGCCGCGGTGCCGGACTACACGCCGGACCCGCTGATCGCCGACCTCCTGGGGAACACGATCGCGCCAGGCCCGTTCAGCGGGACGCTGTCGGGATTCTGAGCGGCGAGGCTCGTGGGAGCTACCGCTCGGAGCCGGTCTCGACCGGCTCCTCGTCGTGGCGGCCGGCGAGCCGGTCGCGTCCGCGCTGCACGGCGGCGATGAACTTCGAAAGATTGACTTCGAGGGTCCCGAGGATCTCGTCGGCGTAATCCTCGGCGCCCAGCCGGATCTCACGCTCGCGGCCGCGCGCGTCCTCGATGATGTCCTCGGCGCCGCGCTCGGCCTGCCGGGTCACCTCCTCCTGCGAGATCAGCTGGTCCTGCTTCTCGCGTGCCTCCTTGATGACACGCTCGGCCTCGCGCTTGGCCTCGGCCAGCATCTCCTGGCGCTCCTTGACGATCCAGCGCGCCTGCTTGATCTCCTCGGGGATCGTCGCGCGCATCTGGTCGAGGATGTCGTAGATCTCCTCCTTGTCCACGCGCACCTGATCCGTCAACGGAACGGGCTTCGCGTTGTGGATGAGATCGTCGAGCTTGTCGATCAGAACGAGGACGTCCATGGCAGGGTGGCTTTCGCTAGCGGGCGAGTTGTTCCTTCAAACGGCGGGCAACGAGCGGCGTGACGTGCTCGTCGATGTTCCCGCCGAACATCGCAAGTTCCTTGATTCCGCTGCTGCTCAGGAAACTGTACTGCGGGCTGGCCATCAGGTAGAGCGACTCGATGTCGGGCGCCTGCAGGCGATTGAGCTGGTTCATCTCGAACTCGTACTCGAAGTCGGAGATCGCGCGCAGCCCCTTGACGATCGCCTTGGCGCCGATCTTCTGCGCGAAGTCGACGACGAGCGTGTCGAACGGCTCCGGACGGACGTTCGGCAGGTGGGACGTGGCGTCCGCGATGAACGCGAGTCGCTCCTCGGTGCCGAACAGCGACTTGTCCTTGCGGATCGAGGCGTTGACGACGGCGACGACGACCTCGTCGAACATCGCGGCTGCGCGCTCGATGACGTCGATGTGGCCGCGGGTGATCGGGTCGTAGGAGCCCGGGCAGACCGCGGTGCGATTGGACGGGGTCATGGCGTTGAGTGGATCCGGATCAGCGTGTCGCCGTAGCGGCGTTCGTCGGGTGGTGGGAGCGGCAGGTCCATCGGAGCGCGGCGGTCGCTCTCGGTGACGACGCGGGCTCCCGGCGCGAGCACGGCCGCCAGGTCGGCGGCCAGGTGCTGTCCGAGGGCCGGCGCCTGCCGGTATGGAGGGTCCAGGAAGACGAGATCGTAGGCGTCGCCGCGCTCGCGTGCGGCGCGCAGTGCGCGATCGGCCGGCATCCGGAGCAGCTGCGCCTCCTCCGGCAGCAGCTCGAGCGTCTCCAGGTTGCGCTCGATCACCGCCGCGGCCCAGGCGTCCTTCTCGACCAGGGTCGCGTGCGCGGCGCCCCGCGAGAGCGCCTCGATCGACAGCGCGCCCGAGCCGGCGAAGAGGTCCAGGACGCGCGCGCCGTCGAGCGGACCGAGGATCGAGAAGAGCGCCTCGCGGACCCGGTCGGTCGTCGGGCGCGTCGCATCTCCCTGGACCGTCGCGATCCGGCGACCGCCGAAGCGGCCTGCGACGACTCGCATCTACGCGGGTATGGCGACGCGGTCGATCTCGCCGCGCGTCGCGTGCAGCGCGTCCAGCAGCGGTGCGTGCTCGGCGGTGGCGAGGACCGGATCGGCGTCGAGGATCTCCCGCGCGCTCGCCCGCGCGCGCTCCAGCAGCTCGGCGTCCTCGGGCAGCCGCGCGTAGCGGAACGCCGGGACGCCCGACTGGCGCGTGCCGGTCAGCTCCCCCTCGCCGCGGAGGCGCAGGTCGATCTCCGCGAGCCGAAAGCCGTCGCTGTGCTCGGCGAGCGCCTGCAGCCGCGCGGACTCCTTCGGCCCGAACAGCAGGCAGAGCGAGCGATGTTCCCCGCGCCCGACGCGCCCGCGCAGCTGGTGCAGCTGGGAGATGCCGTACCGCTCGGCGTCCTCGACGAGCATCACCGTCGCGTTGGGCACGTCGACGCCGACCTCGATCACGGTCGTCGCGACGAGCACGTCCGCCTCCCCGTCCGCGAACGAGCGCATCGCCGCCGCCTTCTCCGCCGAGCGCATCTGGCCATGCAGCAGCGCGACGCGAAAACCCTGCAGCTCGGTCGCCGCGAGGCGCTCGTACTCGGCCGTGGCGGCGCGCGCCTGCAGCGCCTCCGACTCGCTCACGAGCGGGCAGACGACGAACGCCTGCCTCCCGGCGCGCAGCTCCTCGCGGATCCGCTCGTAGGCCCGCCCGCGCTCGCGCTCGCCGCTCGCGACGTGCGTATCGATCGGCCGGCGGCCCTTGGGCAGCTCGCGCAGCTCGGTGACGTCGAGGTCCCCGTAGCCGAGCAGCGCGAGCGTGCGCGGGATCGGTGTCGCGGTCATGTGCAGGACGTGCGGGACGAGCCCGTCGGCGGCCTTCGCGTCCAGGCGCGCGCGCTGGCGCACGCCGAAGCGGTGCTGCTCGTCGACGACGACGACGGTGAGCGCATTGAAGCGGACGTCGTCCTCGATCAGGGCATGCGTACCGACCACGAGCCCGAGCTCGCCCGTCGCGAGCTTGCCCAGGATGTCCGTGCGGCGCGCGGCCGGGGTCGCGCCCGTCAGCAGCGCGGCGGGAACGGCCTCACCGGGCATCAGCGCCTGGAGCGTCGCGAAGTGCTGCTCGGCGAGGGTCTCCGTCGGCGCCATCATCACCGCCTGGGTGCCGTGCTCGACGGCGCGCAGCATCGCTGCGAGCGCCACCACGGTCTTCCCTGAGCCGACCTCACCCATCAGCAGCCGCTGCATCGGATGCTCGAGCGCGAGGTCCCCGATGACCGAGTCGATGGCGCGGCGCTGATCGCCGGTCGGCTCGAACGGCAGCAGCGTGTCGAGCCAGCGGCGCGTGAATCCGCGCCCGCCCCACTCGGCACCCTGGTCACCGGCCTCGAACGGCAGGTCGAGCGCCGCGGCGCGGTCGGCGTCGCGGCGGTGCGCGCGACGGCGCAGGAGGTCGAGCTGGACCAGCAGCAGCTCGTCGAACGCCAGCCGGCGGCGACCCCCCTCCGCGTCGCCGCCGTGCGCGGCGAGCAGCGCGGCCGGCCGGTCGGGGAGCCGGTGGCGGGCGCGCAGGCGTCCCGGAAGCGGCTCGGTGGCCGCGCGCGCGAGCGGCAGATGCTCCTGGACCAGCGCGAAGATCTGCGTCGACGAGAGCCCCTCGGTGGCCGGGTAGTGGGCGACGTCGCCCGCACCCCCCACGCCCTCGCTCGTGGGGGCATGCGAGGTCACGCGGAAGCGGTTGCGTGCGTCGAACGTCCCGTGCAGGACGAGCCGCGTGCCGGTCGGGTACTTCTTCACGAGCCAGGGCTGATTGAAGAACGCCGCCTTCATCGACCCGCTCTCGTCGGCGACCACCGCCTCGACGATCGGGCGCATGCCCTTGCGGCGCACCGGCCGCGAGGTGATCGAGCGGACCTCGACGGCGACCGTGGCCTGCTCGCCCTGGCCCAGCTCGCCCACGGTGCGCGCCTCGCGCGTGTCGCGCGGAAGATGCTCAAGCAGATCGCCGACCGTGTGCAGGCCCAGCGCGGCGGCGGCCTCCCGCTGCTTGTCGCCGCCGCCGCTCAGCACCAGGCCGGCGTTCAGCGCGGCGGCCCGGGGTCCGCGCCAGGGAGCGGCGAGGAGCGCGGCAGGGTCGGGAGCATCGGTCTGAGCGAACGCGGTTGGCAGGCGATCCGGCACTCGGGGATCGTCCGCTACTCGGCGGACAGCAGCCACCAGCGGGTCGGCTGCCCGCCCTCGCACAGCTCCAGCTCGACCCCGTTCGGGGCGAGCCCGGCGATCGCGGCGTGGTCGAGCGGGGCACCCTCGCCGCTGATCACGGTCACGAGCTCGGCCTCCTGGGAGAGGTGGTCGAGCACCACGGTGAGCGTGGCCTCGGGCGCGCCCCAGGCGACGAGGTCGCCGCCGACGTAGCCGACGGCGTCGCCGACGGAGAACCGGCCCTGCGCGTCGGCGCGCGCGGCCGGCGCGACCTGTCCGGTGCGCACCTCTGCCAGGGCGGCGTTCATCGCCTCGGCGTTCTGGGCCGCTGAGCGGTCCGGCATCAGGACGACGGCGGTCACGAGCCCGGCCTGCTGCTCGCCGGACGGGACGACCACGACGGTCTTGTCGGAGATGTCCGCCGCGGCCTGGGCGGTCATCACGACGTTCGAGCTGTTCGCGAGCACGACGACCTCCTCGGCGGCCACGGTGTGGATGCCGGCGAGGATGTCGTAGGTCGACGGGTTCATCGTGAGCCCGCCGTCGAGCACGTCACAGCCCAGCGAGTGATACATGTCGGCGAGCCCCGGGCCGGAGACGATCGCGAGCGCGCCACACCGCTGCGGCGCGCCGACGGGGACGTCGGCGGCGAGCCGGCGATCGCGGTCGGCCACCTGCGCGCGCATGTCGGCGACGTCCAGGCGCGACACGTCCCCGCGTGCCTCGAAGAGCGCGGTCGCGACCTCCGGGCTGTTCGTGTGGACGTGGATGCGCAGCGTGACGTGGTCGCCGACGACGAGCACGGAGTCGCCGATCGCCTCGAGCAGCCCGATGTAGTTGGCGGGCTTGTCGAGCTCGGCGCCCGGGGCCGCCGTGACGGCGAAGTTCGTGCAGTAGCGGTAGGTCGAGGACTCGTGCTCGGGGTGGGTGACCCGTGCGGGGAGCGGCGCGTCGTGGTGCGCCAGCTCCGGGGCCTCTTCACCGCGCAGCGCCGCGACGCATCCGGCGAACAGCACGACGACGCCATACCCGCCGGCATCGACGACGCCGGCCTCCTTCAGCGCGGGCAGCAGGTCCGGGCCCCGGCGCACCGACTCCTCGCCGGCGACCACCGCGCGGGCGAGCACATCGGCGATCCGGCGGTCCTGGTCCGCGGGGTCGGCGTCCGGCGGGAGCCGCCACTCGCCGTGCGCGAGCTCGCTGGCGACCGACGCCGCCATGTCCCGCGCGACGGTCAGGATCGTGCCCTCGGCGGGCTGGCGGACCGATGCGTAGGCCCGCTGCGCTCCGCGCGCCATCGCCGCTCCGACGAGCGCCGGATCGATCAGCTCGCCCGGGCGGGAGATGAGCTCCTCCGCCGCACCGCGAATCAGCTGCGACAGGATCACGCCGCTGTTGCCGCGGGCCCCGAGCAGCGCTGCGCGCGCGACCGAGTCGACGATCTCGACCCGGCCGATCTCGTCGAGCGGGCGGTCCCCGCTGGCCTCCGCGAGGCGATCCACCTCGGCGAGGCAGGCCTCGAGCGTGAGGACCATGTTGTCACCCGTGTCGCCGTCGGCGACCGGGAACACGTTCAGGTCGTTGATCTCCTGCCGCCGCGACTCCAGCTGGACGAGCGCGCCCTCGAGGGCGGCGCGAAACCGGACGAGGCTCGGAGGGTGCTGCGCCGGCGCCATGCGCCGAGGGAGGCTAAAGCGCCTTCTGGACTTTGTTGGCCTTGAGGCAGCGCGTGCAGACGTACGCGCGCTTCGGTGCGCCTGCCTCGATGATCCGGACCTTCTGGAGGTTCGGGTTGAAGCGTCGCTTGGTTGCGACCATCGAGTGGCTGCGGCTGTTCCCGAACGCCGGACCCTTGCCGCAGCTGTGACATACCTTCGCCATGAGGCGGACGAGTGTAGCGACCGCGTCCGCTCAGCCGCGATCGGGCGTGCGGACCGGGCGGGCGGGCGGCGGTTCATGGGCGGGCCGCCGCGCCGGGCGCGGGCGGACGTCGGCGATCCGGCCCGGCTCGCGCAGTCGCACGCTGCTCTGCTCGGCGACGGGCAGCGGCAGCTGAGCCCCACCGGGGGCGACCGGCTCCGGCGGCGGCTCGGGATCGTCGCGGGAGTCGTCCCCGAACCAGAAGCCGAGCCCTGGCGCCCCGTCTCCGGCCTTCACGAGCATCCAGAGCAGCACGCAGACGGCGAAGACATGGACGACGCCGACGAGGAGGATGGCGGCCTGTTCGCCTCCCATGGCCGGGATGCTACTCCTCCGCGGCGAGCCGCTCGCGGATCGCGAGCAGCGCCAGGACGGCGTCCGCGGCGTGCCGCCCGGAGTCCCGCGTGTCGCCGCCGGAACGGGCGAGGGCCTGCGCGTGAGTGTCCACCGTCAGCACGCCGAATGCGGTCGGGGTCCCCGTCCGCAGCTGCACGTCCTGGATGCCGCGGGCGGCCTCCGCGCAGACGTAGTCGTAGTGGTCGGTCTCGCCGCGGATCACCGCGCCCAGGCAGATCACGGCGTCATACCGCCCGCTCTGGGCGCAGAGCTGCGCGGCCATCGGCAGCTCGAAGGCGCCGGGAACGTCGAACACCTCGGCCGGCGGCGCGCCCGCCTCACCCAGCGCCGCCTGGGCTCCGTTGACGAGCCGCTCGGCGAGATCCTCGTAGAAGCGCCCGACGACGATCGCGCAGCGGGGGGCGCTCATCCGTCCCCGCCCTCGCGGCTGCGGTCCTGCTCGCGCTCGGCGTGCAGCATCTCCTCGTCGAGGTTCAGCCCCTGGTGGTGGAGGATGTGGCCCATGCGGTCCTTCTTCGTGCGCATGTAGGACTCGTTGTGGGCGTTCGGCGGGTGCTCGATCGGGATCTGCGCGCTGACCGACAGGCCATAGCCCTCGAGCCCGCGGATCTTCTTCGGATTGTTGGTGAGGATGCGGATCGACGAGAGCCCCAGGTCGACGAGGATCTGAGCGCCGATGCCGTAGTCGCGCAGATCCGCCGGGAGCCCGAGCTTGAGATTGGCCTCGACGGTGTCGTAGCCCTCCTCCTGCAGCTTGTAGGCCTTCAGCTTGTTGAGCAGGCCGATGCCGCGGCCCTCCTGGCTGAGGTAGAGCAGCACGCCCTCCCCCGCCTCCTCGATCTGCCCGAGCGCCGCCTCCAGCTGCTCGCCGCAGTCGCAGCGCAGCGAGTGGAAGACGTCGCCCGTCAGGCACTCCGAGTGCACCCGCACGAGCACGTCCTGCTTGCCCGCGACGTCACCCTTCACCATCGCGACGTGGTGCTTCTCGTCGACGAGCGAGCGGTAGCCGACGACCGTGAAGTCGCCGAACGAGGTCGGCAGGCTCGTGGACACGACCCGCTCGACGAGCTTGTCGTGCTTGCGGCGGTAGGCGATCAGGTCGGCGATCGTGATCATCCGCAGCCCGTGCTTGAAGCAGTAGGCCTGCAGATCGCCGACGCGGGCCATCGACCCGTCCTCGTTCATCACCTCGCAGATCACGCCCGCGGGGACGCAGCCCGCCAGGCGCGCGAGGTCGACGCTGGCCTCGGTGTGGCCGGTGCGCTCCAGCACGCCGCCGGGCTTGGCCTTGAGCGGGATTGACGTGGCCGCCCTTGACGATCGCGTCGGGCCCGTTGGCGGGATCGACCGCCGTCTTGATGGTGTGGGCGCGGTCAGCGGCGCTGATGCCGGTCGTGACGCCCTCACGGGCCTCGATCGTGACCGTGAACGGCGTCTCGTACGGCGTGTCGTTCTTCGCCGTCATGAGCTCGAGCTCGAGCTCGTCGCAGCGCTCGGGCGTGAGCGCGAGGCAGATCCAGCCGCGCGCGTGCATCGCCATGAAGTTGATCGCGTCCGGCGTGACGTGCTCGGCAGCCATCACGAGGTCGCCCTCGTTCTCGCGGTCCTCGTCATCGACGACGACGATCATCTTGCCCGCGGCGACGTCCTCCAGGGCCTCTTCGATGGTGGCGAAGCGGATCTCTTCGCGGGCTGGGGTGCTCATCGGCCGGCCTCCGTGGTGTGGGACACGAGCTTCTCGACGTATTTGGCGACGATGTCGACCTCCAGGTTGACGGTACGGCCCGGAGCCGCCTCGCCGAGCGTCGTGCGCTCGAGGGTCTCAGGGATGAGGGAGACGTCGAAGCCCGCGTCGTCCACACGGGAGACGGTCAGCGAGACGCCGTCCACGGCGATCGAGCCCTTCTCGACCACGTAGCGCAGCAGCTCCGGCCCGGCGGCGATCGTGATCACGCGGGCGAACCCGTCCTCGCGGACCGCCGCGACGCCGCCGGTCCCGTCGACGTGCCCCTGCATGATGTGGCCGCCGAGGCGCGCGTCGGCGCGCAGCGCGAGCTCGAGGTTGACCGGCGAGCCGACGTCGAGCGCGCCGAGCGACGAACGACGCAGCGTCTCGTGCATCGCGTCCGCGGCAAAGCTGCCGTCCTCGATCGCGGTCGCGGTCAGGCAGACGCCGCAGACGGCCACGGAGTCGCCCTCGCCGACGTCCGCTGCGAGCCGGGTGCGCACGCGCAGGCGCGCACCGTCGGCGGTCGTGTCGATTGCGACGACGGTCCCCCGGTCTTCGACGAGCCCCGTGAACACGCTCACCACACTCGCAATCTGGCGGTGATCAGGATGTCGTCGCCGGACGGCCGCGACTCGAGCGCGATGGCGCGCATCGCGTCCGCGATCTTCCCGGCGCCCTCGCCCTCGAGCGGGTCGCGGGCGCTGCGGCCGCCGATCAGCAGCGGCGCGAAGAAGAGACGCGCCTCGTCGATCTCGCCGGCGTCGAAGAACGCGCCGGCGAGATGCGGCCCGCCCTCGAGCATCAGCGCGGTCACGGGCAGGTCGAGCTCGCCGAGCTGGTCGAGCGCGTCGGCGACCCGCGCCGGCTCGTTCTCGCCGGTGGCGGTGAGCACGTCGGCGCCCGCCATCTCGAGCGTCTCGACGGCGGAGCGGCGGGCGGCCCGCGAGACGATGACGGTGAGCGGGATCTCCGAGGCGTCGCGCACGAGCTTCGAGTCGAGCGGCAGGCGCGCGGTGGAGTCGAAGACGATCCGCCGCGGCTGACGTTCGACCCCGGGCACGCGCGCCGTCAGGCGGGGATCGTCGGTCAGCGCGGTGCCGATGCCGACCACCACCGCGTCGACCTCGGCACGCCAGTGGTGGGCGAGCTCGCGGCTGCTCTCGCAGGAGATCCACTGCGAGTCGCCGGCCCGCGTGGCGACCTTGCCGTCGAGGCTCATCGCCGCCTTGAAGAGGACCCAGGGGCGACCGGTGCGCGCGTGCTTGCGGAAGGCCTGGTTCTCGAGCCGGGCACGCGCCGCCTGGGCCTCCCCCGCGACGACGATCTCGACGCCCTCGTCGCGCAGGATCCCGAGCCCGCGCCCGTTGGCCTTCTCGGTGGGGTCGTCCCCGCCGACGACGACCCGAGCGATGCCCGCGGCGAGGATCGCGTCGGTGCAGGGAGGCTGGCGCCCCTGATGGCAGCAGGGTTCGAGCGAGACGTAGAGCGTGGCGCCGTGGAGGTCGACGTCGCCGCAGGCGGTGATCGCCGCGACCTCGGCGTGCGGGCCCGCCGTGGACGTCGTGCCAGCCCTCCCCGAGGATGCTCCCGTCACGGGCGACGACGGCGCCGACGAGCGGGTTCGGGCTGACCCGTCCGAGCCCGCGACGGCCCAGCTCGATGGCCCGATCCAGCAGCTCATGGTCGACGTCGTGCACGGTCACCACACCCCAGGATACGGTGCGGGAACCGCGCGCCCGACGTCAGGTGCAGCGCGCGTAGGCGGCGTAGTACGCCGTCGTCGCGATCCGCACGTACCCGGGCGGCGGCAGCACGTTCGCGGTGTCCTGCGGGCTCTTGTCCACCGGGTCGAAGCCCTGCCGCTGCAGGATCGACCGCCGGGCGGGCAGGATCGCGATGCCGCTGTGGACGCGTGCGGCTCCCTCGAGGTCCGTGCGCGCGACGACCTGGCCGTCGGGGAGGTTCATGATCCAGCGCACGTCGGGGATCAGGCGGTGGTTCGGTGTCAGCACCGGCCCGCAGTGCCTGGCGGCGCGGACCGCCGGGTCGTCGAGCAGATCGCGCAGGCCGTGCTGGGCCTTCCCGCGCAGGGCCAGCTCGTTCGTCAGCCTCGTGAGGTCCACGCGCAGCGCCGTCCACACGACCGCGAAGATGACCGCGAGCCCGGCGAGGACCGCCCATGCCGTTCTGATCCGGCCGCGCTCGAGCATCGTGAAGCCCCCGGCGGCGAGCGCGGCGAACAGCATCACCATCAGCGACGGGCACGAGCAGGTAGCGGTTGATCACGGAAAGCCCCGCCGCGCCGACGAGGACGAACGTGAAGAGGCCGATCACGAGCAGCCCGAGCGGCACGCGGAGCCTGGTGGGCGTGAGCCATGTCGCGATGCCGAGCCCGACCAGCCCGCCCACGGCGACCGGCAGCTTCACCAGCGCCTTGAGGAAGCTGACCATCGTCGCCGGGACCTCGGAGAGGCCCTTGTTGCGGCCGAGCTCCTCCGCCAGGCCGCTCGTGTGCTGCTGCGAGAAGAGTGGGTCGCCCGTGACGATGAAGTCGCTCGCGACCCACAGGAGCGGCGCGGAGACCACGATCAGCACGTCCTCGATCGCGTTCCCGCCAGGTGGCCTTCGGGAAGAGCCACAGCCAGTAGAAGCCGCTCAGCACCCACGCCTCCGGGCGCAGCAGGCCCGCGAGCGCCAGCAGGAGCAGGACCGGCCGGCCGCGCCGGGATCGCTCGGCCTCCAGGACGCCGGCCCAGATCACGATCGCGAGGTACGGGATGTCCACGTAGCCGCGTGCGGCGAGGAACGGGAAGTCGAACCGCGTGCAGATGATGATCGCGGCGAAGATGCCGACGAGCGAGGTGAACGACGTGCGCCCGAGGCGGTAGAGCCCGACGACGAGCACCACGAAGCTCGCGAGCGTGAGGAGGACCAGCACGCGGTCCCCCCAATACCCCAGGAGCGCGACCAGCGCGCCGAAGATCACGGCCAGCGGATGCTGCGTCGGCGCGCGGTAGGCGTCGAACGACGGCAGGTGACCGTGCAGCAGTTCGCGGCCCCAGAGCAGCGAATAGGTCGAGTCGTAGTTCGTGTACGTCGGGTACACGAACGTCCCCACGATGATGATCAGGATGAGGGCGCCGAGCAGCAGCGCCGGCCAATTGACGGCGCTCACCCGCGCGAATCTGGCGCTCGGGACGGTGTTGGGACGTGCCGCCCGATCGTCAGGCATACTGAGCGCGCGAGTGTACGGCACCACCCGCGTTTCACGCGTGCCGTAACCAGCCGCCACCGGGCGTCGTACTCTGGTTCGCACGCATGAAGCTCTTCATCCAGATCCCCTGCCTCAACGAGGAGGAGACGCTCCCGGCGACGCTCGCCGACCTTCCGCGCGAGGTCGAGGGCTTCTCGTCCGTCGAGTGGCTCGTCATCGACGACGGCTCAACGGACCGGACCGTGGCCGTCGCCCGCGAGAACGGCGTCGACCACATCGTCCGTCTGACGAACAACAAGGGCCTGGCCGCGGGCTTCCAGGCCGGTCTCGACGCCTGTCTGAAGCTCGGCGCCGACGTCATCGTCAACACGGACGCCGACAACCAGTACTTCGGCGGCGACATCCCCAAGCTCGTCGCGCCGATCCTCGACGGAGACGCCGACATGGTCGTCGGCGACCGCGGGATCGACGACATCGACCACTTCTCGCCGCTGAAGAAGCGGCTGCAGCGGCTCGGGTCGTGGGTGGTCCGCCAGGCCTCGGAGACCAGCGTCCCGGACACGACCTCCGGCTTCCGCGCGTACAACCGCGAGGCCGCCCTCCAGCTCGCCGTCGTCTCGAAGTTCACCTACACGCTCGAGTCGATCATCCAGGCGGGCAAGCTGCTCGTCGCGATCGACGACGTGAAGATCGGGACGAACCCGAAGACGCGCGAGTCGCGGCTGTTCCCGTCGATGTGGTCGTACGTGCGGCGCAACAGCCTCTCGATCTTCCGCATCTATGCCCAGTACGAGCCGATGCGAGTCTTCTTCGCACTGGCACTCCTGCTCGTCGGGCTCGCCATGGTCCCGTGGCTGCGCTGGGCGGTCGCCTGGGTCCAGGACGACGGCGCCGGCCACGTGCAGTCGCTGATCTTCGGCGCGGTCCTCTTCAACGCGGCGGTCGTGATGGCCGCGCTCGGCGTCATCGGCGACCTGCTGCACGGCCAGCGGATGATGACCCAGCGGGTCTTCGAGAAGATCCGCCGGATCGAGCTGCAGCTGGAGGTGCCGCCGTCGCACTACGAGCCCGGCGCGCGGGCGACCGGCCATGCCGCGACGACCGGCGCACGCAGCGCCCCCACACCTGAAGAGCAGCGCCAGTCCACGCAGGAGCAGGAGGCGATCAAGCTGTGAGCACGAACGTCACGGTCGACCCCGAAGGCACCGTCACCGGGAACACGTACGACAAGTACGGCTCCACGAACCCGGTCGTCCGCCGGCTCATGACGGGGTTCCACCGCAACCTCGACGAGCTCTGGGGCCTCGCCTCGCCGAGCTCGGTGCTGGACGTCGGCTGCGGCGAGGGAGTCCTCACCTACGAATGGGCGGAGCGCCTGGGCGAAGGGCGGATCGTGGGCATCGACCTCGACGACCCGCTGCTGCACGAGCAGTGGAAGGGCCGCACCCGGCCGAACCTCGAGTACCAGGTGATGAAGGCCGAGAACATGCCGTTCGCCGAGAACGAGTTCGACATGGCGACGGCGATCGAGGTCCTCGAGCACGTGCCGGATCCCGAGGACACGCTCTGCGAGATGCAGCGCTGCGCCTCGCGCTGGATTCTCGTCTCGGTCCCCCGCGAGCCGCTCTGGCGCGCGACGAACATGGGCCGCGGCGCGTACTGGAAGACGCTGGGCAACACGCCGGGCCACGTGAACCACTGGTCGAGCGGAGCCTTCAAGAAGCTCCTGTCGCAGTACGGCGAGGTCGTCGAGCTGCGTCAGCCCTTCCCGTGGACGATGTGCCTCGTGCGCGTCGCCTCCTGATCGCAAACTGCGCCCACCCACCGCGCCGTGACCGACGCACCCGCTGAGCTCGAGGACTCGGGCGCAGCCGCGGCCCGTGAGGAGGCCGCAGCGAACCCCGACGCCACGTTCGCCCGCGGGGCGCGGATCCTCTCGATCGGGATCGCCGCGACCGGCGTCTTCTCGTTCGCCTACTTCGGCGTCGCCTCACATGTCCTGGACGCGACGCTGTACGGCTCGATCGCACTCCTGTGGTCGATCCTCTTCGTCGTCATCTCGGTGATCTACCGGCCGGTCGAGCAGCTGCTGTCGCGCTCGATCGCCGACCGCCGCGCACGCGGCCTGCACACGGGCCACCCGCTGCGCGTGCCCCTGAGCATCCAGGGCGGATTCGCCCTGCTGTTCCTCGTCGTCGCGCTCGCCCTGCGGCCCGAGATCGAGAGCCTGTTCGGCGACTCCGCGTCGCTCTACTGGATCTTCGTGGGCGCGGCGCTCGCCTACGCCGCGAGCTACTTCGCCCGCGGCTACTTCGCGGGGCATCAGTGGTTCGGGCTGTACGGCGGGCTCGTGCTGTTCGAATCGGTCTCGCGCTTCTGCTTCCCGGTCGCGGTCGCGGTCGGCATCGCGTCCGGCCAGACGGCGGTGGCGCTGGGCATCCTCGCCGCGCCGCTCGCGTCGCTGATCGTCGTGCCGCTCGCGATCGCGCGGCACCGGCGCCTCGACGCGGAGGCGCCGCTCCCCGACCCGGCGATGACGATGCGGGCCGGCGCAGGCTTCGCGTTCGCGGTCGCGGGCATCCAGCTCGGCGAGCAGACGTTGCTGAACGCGGGCGTGATCGTGGCCGACGCCGTCTCCAGCGCGGCCGTCGCGGGTGCCATCTTCAACGCGCTGCTGATCACGCGCGCGCCGCTCCAGCTCTTCCAATCGGTCCAGACGTCGCTGCTGCCGCACCTGGCGGGCCTCGAGGTGACCGAGGGCCAGGACTCGTTCCGCAGGGCGATCCGCGTGACGGTGCTCGCGATCGCCGGCTTCGCAGTGATGGTCGCGGCCGGCCTCCTGATCATCGGCCCGAAGGTCATGGAGATCGTGTTCGGCAGCGACACGACGTACGGGCGCGTCGGCCTCGCGGTCGTCGCGCTCGGCATGGGCTTCCACCTCGCGGCCGGAACGCTCAACCAGGCCGCGCTCGCCCGCGGCCGCGCCAACGCCGCCTGCGGCCTCTGGCTGTTCTGCGCGCTGCTCTTCGTCGCCTGGGTCGCCAGCCCGATCGTCAGCGACGTGCTGCTGCGTGCGGAGGTGGGCTACGCCGCCTCGTCCGCGCTGCTGTGTCTGCTGCTGTGGCTGCTGTACCGGCGGGACGCGGTGGCTCCCTAGGCGCGCACGACCTCGACGCCGACCGGCCGCCGGTTCCCGTCACGCGATAGGCGCAGCCGCTGCCGTGCACCGTGGCGCGGCCGTCCTCGACGGCGAGGCAGGTGTGCTCGTCGATCGCCCATCCCTCGGGCACGAGGCCCGCGGCGACGGCGTGCACGAGCCGCGTGAGCGTTCCCCAGGCCGTCGCGTGGACGTCGACCGTGAAGGGCACGCGGGCGAGGCCTGGCCGCGGCTCGACCTGGTCGAGGTCCTCGGACGCCTCGTCTGCGCAGACCGCGAGCTCCCCGATCCGCCAGCCGCCGACGATCGCGCTGGTCGCCGCCACCGCCGCGCCCGCCGAGAAGCCCGCGTACGGCATGTCGTCCGGCAGCCAGCCGGGCTCGGCATCGTTCACGAGGAGCCGCAGGTAGAGCGGCGTCAGACCGCCGGCGACATAGACGGCGGCCGCGCCGGCGACGTCCGCCGCGCGCACCGGGCGCGAGGCCGACAGCGCGACGACCTGCACATCGGACGCGCCGGCGCCGCGGAGCCCGCCGGTCCAGCGTGCCGCGTCGATGCCGTCGCCCTCGTCGGCGACGAGGCACGCGATCGGGCCGTCACCGGCCGCCTCGACGAGCGGCCGATGACTTGCGGTCACGCCCTGCGGGTCGCGACCACCCCCGATGAGGAATGTGCGGGTCACTCGTACGCGAGCGCCTCCAGCACGTCGAGCTTCGCTGCGCGGCGCGCCGGCCAGACCGCCGCGAGCACACCGGCGGCCCCGGCCAGCACGATCAGCACGATCAGCTGCCCGAAGGGGATGGCGAGCTTGAAGCCGTCGAGCGGCTGGATGAACAGCACCGACAGGCCGAGGCCGACGAGACAGCCGATGATGCCGCCGATCAGGGCGGTGATCACCGCCTCCCAGCGCACGATGCGCCGCACCTGCCGGCGCGACGTTCCGACGGCGCGCAGCATGCCGATCTCCCGCGTGCGCTCACTGATCGAGAGCACGAGCGTGTTCACGATGCCGAACAGCGAGATGATCACCGCGAGCGACAGCAACGCGTAGATCAGCGCGAGGACCTGGTTGATCTGCGCCGTCTGGTCGTCGATGAACTGCTGCGCAGTCTTCACGTCGCCCTCCGGGAACTTCGCCTTGAAGAGCGCGTCGATCCGCTTCTGCACGACCTTCGCGTCGGCCCCGGGAGTGATCCCGACGAGCCCGAACGCATCCTTGCGCTCGCCGAACGCCTTCTGCACGAGCGGCAGCGGGACCGAGACGTCGGCGACGAGCCCGCCGTCGTCCTTGACCACGCCGATCACCGGCAGGCGCAGGACCTGGCGGGTCGGGGTGGTCAGCACGAGCGTCTCGCCCACCTTGACGCTGTTGTCGTCGGCGAAGCCCTTCTTGACGACGACGCCATCGGTCGAGCCGAGTTGCTGGATCGCGTCCTTCGGCCCCTTCTCGACCTTGATGCTGTAGAGGCCCGGAAGCGTCGCCGGGTCGATCCCCGAGACGCTCGTGTTCCCGGACACGCCCTTCACCTTCGCCTTGGAGAACCGCAGGGCGCTCACCGACTGCACGCCGTCGACGGAGTTCACCCCCTTGAGCACCTGGGCGGAGAACGGCGAGAAGCCGTCCACGTTGCTGACGACGAACGCGCCCTTGAAGTTGTCCTTCACGGCGCTGTCGATCGTCGCCGACGCACCCGCCGCGAACACGGAGGCGAACGTCACGAGCGCGACGCCGATCATCAGCGCCGCCGCGGTCGCCGCGGTCCGGCCGGGCTGGCGCGTCGCGTTCTCGCGGGCGAGCCGCCCGGGGAATCCGGCGAAGCGCTCGATCGGCCAGCCGATCGCGGACGACATCGGCCCGACCAGATACGGGCTGAGGAGCGCCACGCCCATGAACGTCAGCAGCGTGCCTGCGCCGAGCTTGAACAGCGTGGCGTTCGTCGAGCCGCCGGCGAACAGGCCGAGCGCGACGAGGACCACGCCGATGAGGAGCAGGATGCTCGCCGCGACCGTGATCCTCCGCGAGACGTGGCCGACCGTCGGCGCCTCCGCTTCGCGCAGCGCCGCCATCGGCGCGACGCGGGTCGCGCGCAGGGCCGGCGTGAGGCTGGAGAGCGTCGCGACGAGCGTGCCGACGACCAGCGGGACGATGATCGTGCGCGGCTCGATCACCAGACCCGACGAGGGCAGGTCGACCCCGATCGCCACGAACAGCGCCTTGATGCCGGGCGCCAGCGCGATCCCGAGCAGCAGGCCCAGCGTCGAGCCGACGACGCCGAGCAGCACGCCCTCGCTGAGCACGCTGGAGAGCACCTGCCGGCGCGAAGCGCCGATCGCGCGCAGCAGCCCGAGCTCACGCGTGCGCTGCGCGACGGTGATCGAGAACGAGTTGAAGATGATGAACGCGCCGACGAACAGCGAGACGAAGCCGAAGATCAGCAGGAACGTCTTGAGGAAGCTGAGGTTCGAGGCGACCTCGTCGGACTGCGAGCGCGCCTCGTCGGCTCCGGTCCTGACCTTCAGCGTGCGAGCCGGAAGCTCCCGCTGCAGCGAGGCGACGAGCTGCTCGGGCGTCACGCCCGAGCGGGCGGCCGCCTCGACCGTGTCGAAGCCGGGCTTGCCGAGCATGCGCAGCGCCTCGGGCAGGATCAGCCCGACGACGGTCGCGCCGCCGAACGAGTCGACGCCCGCGATCTGCGTGAAGCCGACGATCAGGTAGTCCTTGCGCGGCGCCGCGCCCTGCACGGTCACCCGGTCGCCGAGCTTGAACCCCTTCTTCTTGGCGGTGCCGAGGTCGATCACCGCCTCGTCCGCGGTCGCCGGGAAGCGTCCGTCCTTGACGGTCGACGCCTCGAAGCGCGGGTATTGCGCGATGGAGCTGACGAAGTTCGGCGCGCCTCCCGCGCCGATCCGCTTGCCCTTCTTGTCGAGCACGGTGGCGGTGTCGAACACCGAGCCCTGCGCCTGAAGGACATCCGGGTTCGCGCGGACCTGCTTGAGGATGGCCGGCGACACCGTCGGAGCGGTGCCGCCCGAGTCGGTGGTGTCGATGAACTTCTTCGGCGTCACCGCAGCGTCGACGCCCTTGTTCGACTGCGTGAAGATGTTGTCGAAGCTGTGGTTGATCGTGTCGGTGAAGATGTAGGTCGCCGAGATCAGCGACACGCCGAGCGCGACCGCGATCAGCGTGAGGGCGAGCCTCAGCTTCCTGGCGAAGAGCCCGCGCACGAGGATCCGGCGCATGGATCAGCCTCCCAGGCTCTTGAGCAGCTCGAAGACGTCCTCGGAGGTGCCCGCGTCGCCGTCGTGCACCACGCGCCCGTCCTCGAGCATCAGCAGCCGGTCGGCGACCGAGGCGGCGTTCGCGTCGTGCGTGACCATCACGATCGTCTGCCCGAAATCGTCGACGGACCGCCGCAGCAGGTCGAGCACGTCGTGGCCGGACTTCGAGTCCAGGTTGCCGGTCGGCTCGTCGGCGAACACGACCGCCGGACGCGACGCCAGCGCACGCGCGACCGCGACCCGCTGCTGCTGACCGCCCGACAGCTCGCTCGGCCGGTGCTTCAGGCGGTCCCTGATGCCGACCGTGTCGATGATCCGCTCGACCCAGTCGCCGTCGGGCTCACGACCGGCGATCGACAGCGGCAGCTCGATGTTCTCCCGTGCGGTCAGGACCGGCAGCAGGTTGAACGACTGGAAGATGAAGCCGACCTTCTCACGGCGCAGCTGCGTGAGCTCCTTGTCGTCGAGGCCGCTGATCTCGATCCCGTCGAGCGTGACGGTGCCGCTGGTCGGCTGGTCGAGGCCGGCGAGAACGTGCATCAGCGTCGACTTGCCGGAGCCCGACGGGCCCATGATCGCGGTCAGCTTGCCGCGAGGGAACTCGAGGCTGACGTCGCAGAGGGCGTTGACCTCGGCCTCGCCGGTGCCGAAGACGCGGCACACGTCGCGGGCGGAGACGATCGGCGTGGTGGTGGGCTGCTCGGGAACGGGGGTGGCGGGCATACTCATGGCCGCCAGGATCGCATGTCGCGGGGTCGTCCCGCCATGGGGACAGCCCCCGTCCTCACACGAGCGTTATTTCAGCCCGGCGCGCCCCGCCTGCTCGATGCGCGCGTACGCCGCTGCGGGGTCGTCGGTCCCGAAAACGGCGGTTCCCGCGACCAGGCGGGTCGCGCCCGCCCCGACGACCGGGCCGGCGGTGCGCTCGTCGATCCCGCCGTCGACCTCGATGGGGACGTCCGGCCCGAGCAGCTCGCGCAGGCGCCCCACCTTGTCGAGCGACGAGGGGATGAACGCCTGCCCTCCCCAGCCGGGGTTCACCGTCATCAGCAGCGCGATGTCGACATCGACCTCGCCGAACACGTCGAGCGGCGTCGAGGGCGTGAGCGCGAGGCCCGCCAGGCAGCCCGCGTCGCGGATCTGCTGGAGCGCGTAGTTCAGATGCGGCGTGGCCTCGGCATGCACGTAGATCGTCCCGGCACCCGCCTGGGCGAACGCCGCGATCTGGGTGCGCTCGGGGCGATCGACCATGAGGTGGACCTCGAGGTGCACGCCGAGATCGCGCAGCGCGGCGACGACGCCGGGCCCCAGCGCGAGCGGCGGGACGAAGTGCCCGTCCATGACGTCGACGTGGATCACGCGCGCGCCGGCCGCCTTGACGGTCTCCACCTGCTCACGCAGGCGTCCGTGGTCGGCGGCGAGGATGGACGGGGCGACCTCGAGCGGCGGCATCGCCGGGATCATGCCGCGCGCGGCGGCGTAAGGGGTCCTAGACCTCGACGAGCATGGATGAGCCGCAGTGCCCGCACTCGGTCGTCGCCGTGCTCGCCATGCGCACGATCGTCTGGTGCTCGCCGCAGCCCGGACAGACCGAGCGCAGTTCGAAGCGGTGCAGGCAGTTCACGCAGCGATAGCGGCCGGGAACGCTCGACGGCCGCAGCCACGGCTCGCGACACGAGGGACAGCGCAGACCGACCTGAACCTCAGGCTCCGGCATCGCGGGCACTATAGAAGCCGTCGGTGCCGTCCTCCGACGGCAGGGTGCGCCAGAAGTCGTTGCTCTGCAGGCGTTCCTCCCCGGGATTGAGCGTGCAGACGGCGTAGACCAGCGTGCCGCCGGGCCGCAGGTTCGCCCGCGCCGCCTCGAGCAGCGCGTCCTGCTCGGCGGCGAGCGCGTCGAGATCCGCGGGGCGCACGCGCCAGCGCAGGTCAGGGTGTGCCTGCAGCGTCCCGAGCCCGCTGCACGGCGGGTCGAGCAGGACACGGTCGAAGCGGTCGGCGTCGCGGTACGTCTGGGCGTCCGCGGCGACGACGCGCACGATCCCGGCGTGCATCCGCGTGCAGGTTCGCTCGAGCGCCGCGGCGCGGCCCTCGTGGCGATCGACGGCGACGATCTCCCCCTCCCCGCCCATCAGCGCCGCGAGATGCGTCGTCTTGCCGCCGGGAGCGGCGCACAGGTCGAGCACGCGCTCGCCGGGCTGGGGATCGACGAACCGCGCGACGCGCTGGGCGGCGCGCGACTGCGGCGTGATGGCGCCGAGCTCGTAGGCGGGGTGGGCGAACAGGTCGAACGCCCCCTCGACGACGATCGTCTCGCCGTCGCGCGTGCCCGGGATGCCCGTGAGATCCACGCCCGTCACCAGCGAGTTGACCCGCAGGGCGAGCTCGGCCGGCTCGTTGTCGGCGGCGAGCAGCGCCCGCGTCCGGTCCGGCCCGAGCCACTTCCACCACAGCTCGGTCAGCCACAGCGGGTGCGCGTGGCGGATCGCCGCGCCCCACGGAGTGTCGTCCTCCGGCATCTCGACGCCCTCGCGCTGGACGCGCCGCAGCACCGCGTTGACGAGCTTGTGGCCCGGGCTCGGTTTGGCGAGCTCGACCGACTCGTCGATCGCGGCGTGCTCGGCGATGCCATCGAGGAAGAGCAGCTGCTCGAGCCCGAGGTGCAGGGCGGCCCGCACGCCCGGGTCGAGCTTCTTGCCCTTGGCGTTGCGGTCGCAGATCCAGTCGAGCGTGCCGCGCCGCTGCACGGCGCCGAACGCCAGGCGCTTGGCGAGCGCGCGGTCGCGCGGCTCGAGGCCCTGCGCGGCGCTGTGCAGCGCGCGGTCGGCGTACGCGCCGCTCTGGAGCGTGCGCACGACCACGGTGTGCGCGGCCTTGCGCGCGGGGCTGACGCTCACGCCTGATCGCCGCCGGCGCGGAGCGGCGCCGCCTGCTCGGGATGCCCGCGGGCCCAGTCTTCAAAGGCCATCGGCCGCCCGCCGGGCGGCTGGACCTCGTCCAGGACGAAGCGGTCACCGTCGGCGTGCGCGCGCGTGACGCCGAGGAAGCTGCCGTCCGGCAGCGCGATCCGCGCCCCGATGTGCGGCGCCAGCGCCCGCACGGTGAGCTCGCGGGCGGCGGCGCTTCGGGCGGGGTCGAGCGTGCGGTCCGCGGCCACGATCTTCTCGGCGTACGTGACGAGGTCCTCGTCCTGCTCGGCGAACGGCGGACGCTCGTCGAGGGCGCGAACCAGCAGCATCGCGCCGAGTCCCTCGAGGCGGCCCGCGAGCGTGCCGTACGTGTCGTCGGCCGTGATCGGCTCGGTCTGCTGGAGGCAGACCGGGCCGCTGTCGAGGCCGGCGGTGAGCCGCATGATCGACACGCCGGTCTCGGCGTCACCGGCCATGATCGCCCGCTCGATCGGAGCCGCGCCGCGCCAGCGCGGCAGCAGCGACGGGTGGACGTTCAGGATCTCGTGGTCGCTCAGCAGCGGGTCGCGGATCAGTGCCCCGAACGCGCAGACGATCACCGCGCCGGGACCGGCGTCGGCGATCCGCTCGGTGGCCGCCGGCGCGTTGACGTCCTCCGGCTGCGCGAGCTCGATGCCGAGGTCCCGTGCCAGCGTCGCGACGGGCGGCGCGGTGAGCTTGCGCCCGCGGCCGGCGGGCCGGTCGGGACGCGTCACGACGAGCTGCGGGCGATGACCGGTCCGCGCGAGCAGGCCCAGGACGGCTGCGGCGTAGTCGCTCGTGCCGAGATAGACCGTGCGCACGAGTGTGCCGCCGGCTAGGCGGCGGCCTCGTCGCGCTCGCGCAGGATCCGCATCGCCTCGCGGCGCTGGTCGCGCGCCGCCCGGTCGATGATCAGCACGCCGTCGAGGTGGTCCATCTCGTGCTGGATCACGCGTGCCTCCAGGCCTGAGGCCTCGACCACGATCGGGTCCCCGCTCGGATCGAGCGCGGTCACCCGCACGTGGATCGGGCGTTCCACGTCGACGAGCACGCCGCGCAGGCTGAGGCAGCCCTCCTCGAAGACCTCCTCGTCCTTCGACGCCCACTGCAGCTCGGGGTTGATCAGCGCCTGCACGGGACCGTCCTGCTCGACGCGGTACACGAGCAGGCGCCGCAGGCGCCCGACCTGGGTCGCGGCGAGCCCGATCCCGAGCGAGTCGGACATGAGGCCGGCCATCCGCTCGATCTCCGCCCTCAGGGCGTCGTCGAAGGCGGTGATCGGCATCGCCCTGGACTTCAGCACCGGGTCGCCGAACTGCACGACCTGGCGAAGAGCCGCCTCACGGCGCGCGATGACGTCGGGGTCGAGCGGCGGCGGCGCGTCGTGGGCGCCGTCGTCGGCCTCGAGAAGGTCGCCGTCGTGCGGATGCTCGTGATCGGACATCGGGACCTGAGTCTAGAACGGGTGTCCGTCGCCGCCTGCTCCGCCGATGGTCGCGAGGAAGGCGTGAAAGGCGCGGTCCGTTCGTGCGGCGTCCCCGGTGGCGTCGAGGTCCATGAGCAGGCCGCGGATGACGGCGAGCACGACGGTCGCCAGTTCCGGCCGGCCGAGGCTGCGCATGCCGCCCTCGAGCGGCGCGAGCCAGTCGGTCGTCGCGGTCCGCCGGAACCCGGGCCAGAGTGGCTCCCCTGCGGTGTCGTGCAGCCGCCCGAACATCCGCAGGTAGGGCTCGCCCTGCGGCCCGGAGATCCCGGACCAGGCGCGGGCGAGGGTGGTCCCGTACGGCTCGCCGGGCCGCAGGCGCAGGAGCTCGGTGAAGGCCTCGACCTGGCGCCGGCGCGCCTGGCCGAGGATCTCGCGGAGCAGGTCGTCGCGGGTCCCGAAGTGGTAGATCAGCATCCGGTTCGACGTGCCTGCGGCGTCGGCCAGCGGGCGAAGCCGGTCCGGGAGCCCGTGCTCGAGCGCATGGTCGGTGCACGCGTCGAGGAGCCGCTGCCGTATGTCTGGCTGGCGGTGTCTGCCCACCCATCGATCTTTTCACGTAACGATCAGTACGTCTATCGTGCTCGAGAGCGGATCGACACGATGAGGAGGTCACGATGAGGATCGTTTTCGTGCACGGGGCATGCGTGAAGGACGGACCCTGGTGGTGGCACCGAACCGGTGCGCTGCTGGCCGAGCAGGGCATCGCCAGCGAGGCGCCCGCCCTGCCGAGCTGCGGCGAGACCGGTGAGCCGCCGAATGCCATGGGACCTGGCCTCGCCGAGGACGTCAGCGCGGTCCGGCGCGCCCTCCTCGCAACCGACGAGCCGACCGTGGTGGTCGCCCACAGCTACGGCGGGATCGTCACCGCAGAGGCAGCGGCGGGAGTCCCGGCCGTGCGCCATCTGCTGCTCGTCTCCAGCTACCTGCCCGAGCCCGGGCAGAGCCTCTCCACGTTCGGCGGGGAGGAGCCCGCCCCATTCCTCGACATCGATCCCGAGGGCGGCACCTTCAGCGTCCAGGTCAACTCCCTGGCGGAGACGTTCCTGCAGGACTGCGACCCCGAGATCCAGCGGGACGCCATGGACCGGACCGCCCGCCAGAGCCTCGCCGTGCTCGAGCAGCCGGTGCAGTCAGCGGCCTGGCAGGAGGTGCCCTCGACCTACCTCGTCTGCGCGGCGGACCGAGGCACCCCGGCCGAGCTGCAGCGCACGTTCGCCGGCCGGGCGGGAAGCGTCGTGGAACTCGATGCCGGCCACCACCCCTTCCTCTCCCAGCCGCCCGCCGTCCGCGACCTGATCCTCGCGCTGTGAGCGCAGCGCGCGCTACTGCGGATCGACGTCCACGCTGAAGGCGACGCCGCGGTGCTCGCGCGCCGCGGCGAGCGCATCGACGGCCTCCCCGATCACGCTGACGGCCCGCGCGCGGTCAGCAGCCTTCACGACGACCTGGCTGCGGTGCTTGCCGCGCAGACGGAACAGCGGCGCGGGACCCAGAACGCTCGCGACGTCCGCCGGCAGCGCGGCGTCCAGGCGCCCGCGCACCGCTCCGGCGGCAGCGTCCGGCGCGCCCTCCTCCGCGCTCGCGCAGACGACCCGGATCAGCGTCGCGAACGGCGGATAGCGCAGCAGGCGACGACGGCCGAGCTCCCCGGCGAGGAAACCGGGCGCGTCGTGCTGGGCAGCGCGGACGATCGGCTCGGCGTCGGGCACGAGCGTCTGCACGAGGACGCGGCCATGGGCCGCTCCGCGCCCTGCGCGGCCCGCGAGCTGCGCGACGAGCGCGAACGTCCGCTCCTCCGCGCGGAAGTCGGGGAACCGCAGCGTCTGGTCGGCGTCGACGACGACCCCGAGCTCCACGTCCGGGAAGTCGTGGCCCTTCGCGACCATCTGCGTGCCCAGCAGGATCCCCCGGTCGGCGCGCTCGAACGCGCTGAGCACGGCCGCCGCGCCGCCCGCCCGCCCGGCGTCGCCGTCGAGGCGGAACACGCGGCCGGGCAGCTCCTCCCCCAGCCGCTCGGTGCCGGTGCCGTGACGCGCGATCGAGACCGAGCCGCAGTCCGGGCAGCTCGTCGGGACCGGCTCGCGGTGGCCGCAGTGGTGGCAGGCGAGCGTTCCGCCCGCGCGGTGCAGCACCAGCGTGACGTCGCAGTCGGGGCATTCCCACGCGCGTCCGCAGGTCGTGCACGTGAGGAAGTTCGACCAGCCGCGGCGGTTCAGCAGCACGATCGCCTTGCGCGCGTCCACGAGCGCCTCGTGCGCGTCCGGGTGCAGCGCGCCGCGAACGCCGCGCAGATCGAGGATCTCGACGGACGGCATCGGAGCGCCGTCGACGCGCCGGGGCAGCGAGATCCGCCGCAGGCGCTCCCAGGACTCCGCCCGCGGCGTCGCGCTGCCCGCGACGAGCACCGCGCCGTGGTCCGTCGCGCGCCGCTCGGCGACATGGCGCGCGTCATAGCGCGGGTCGCCTTCGTGCTTGTAGCTCGAGTCGTGCTCCTCGTCGACGACGATCAGGCCGATGTCGGCCATCGGCGCGAAGACGGCGGAGCGCGGGCCGACGCAGATCCTCGCCTCGCCGCGGCGCAGGCGCAGCCACTCGTCATAGCGCTCGCCCGGAGCCATCCCCGAGTGCAGGACGGCGACGGTGTCGCCGAACCGTGCCTGGAAGCGCGCCACGATCTGCGGCGTCAGTGCGATCTCCGGCACCAGGACGAGGACCGTGCGGCCGGCGGCGAGCGTGCGCTCCGCCGCGCGCAGGTAGATCTCCGTCTTCCCGGAGCCCGTGACGCCGTGGAGGAGCAGGCGCTCCCCCGGAGCGGCGGCGGCGAGATCCTCGAGCACCTGAGCCTGGTCGGCCGTGAGCGCCGGGGGGTCGGAGCCCGCGAGTGAGCCGACCACGGTGTGCTCGGGCGCGCGGCGCACGACGCGCGGCTCGATCGCCACGAGCCCGCGGCGCTCGAGACGCCGCAGCGCGGACGTGTCGGTGCCCGTGAGGCGCGGGAGCGACGCGAGGAGGGCGCGCTGCGCGTCGGTGAGGCGCTCGTCCTCCGCTGGCTCGCGGGCTGCTCGGGCATGCAGCGCGGTTCGCGCACGGACCCCCTTCGGCGGCAGCATCAGCGACAGCGCGCGCGCCGGCGTCGAGCAGTACTCCGTCGCGATCCACGGGGCGAGGTCGACGAGATCCGGCGGCAGCGAGGCCTCCAGGACACGGCGCGGTTCGACGACGGCGTGCTCGGAGTCGTCCGCGAGCGAGGTGACGACGCCGAGGATGTCGCGGCCGCCGAACGGGACCATCAGCACCGAGCCGATCCCGACGCCCTCGGGCCGCGCGTAGTCGAACGGCCCGCGCAGGACGCGAGCCGTCGTGATCGGCTCGACCCGCGCGACACCCGGCACCAGTCGAGAGTAGGTCCCGGCGCGGCGGTAGGCTCGGCGGTCATGGCACTCGAACTGCATCCCGGTGAACAGGTCATCTACGACGGGCGCCCGAGCTGGCGCTCCGTGATGGCGCTCTACCTCCAGGGCTTCGCGGCCGGACTGGTGCTGGGCGCCATCTTCTGGTTCGCCGCCTCACACGGGCTCGGGATCCTCGTGTTCCTGGTGTGCATCGGGCTCGCCGTCCTCATCGGCTTCATCCGGCGGCTGTTCGTGCGCTTCACGATCACCGACCAGCGGCTGCGGATCCAGCGCGGCATCATCTCGCGCCGCGTCCAGCAGACGCGCATCGATCGCGTCCAGAACGTCAACACCCGCCAGCGGCCCATCGACCGGCTGCTGCGCGTCGGCTCCGTCGACTTCGACA
Organism: uncultured Actinomycetes bacterium; assembly: GCA_963805615.1. GTDB lineage: Bacteria > Actinomycetota > Thermoleophilia > Solirubrobacterales > Solirubrobacteraceae > F1-60-MAGs163. The sequence goes on from CAWDUW010000003.1 coordinate 269,773, forward strand.
CCGCGGGAACCGACGACTCCGACTTCACCTTCGATGGCGTGAACGACCCGAACGGTGTCGCTGCGGCCGTCGACCGCGCACAGCGGATCGCGGCTGAGGCACGCGTGGCCGGCGGCGGGCCGGGCGGGGAGATTCCGGGCGGGCTTTAGGGCGCGGGCTGGAGGGACGGGCCCCGTAGGGACGCGGGATGCCCATCAGAACGCGCCTTCGGCGCGTTCTGTCCTGCCAGGGGGCCGTTCCTGGAGGCAGAGCCGGTCGGCTTTGCCGACCGGCTCCCCCACCAGCCCGCTCAGGGCGCGTCCACCGGTGGGCTCGACACCCCGACCGGCACGCCCGAACCCGCGCGAACCCGGCCCCGCGCTCCGAGGAAAGCGAGCACCGGGACCGGAGCGAGAGATCGTGGATGCATGAGGCCGCACGTCGAAGGGGGACAGTGCGCAAGCACGGACCCCTTCGCACGGGTGGCCTCAGGCGCCACGAGATCCGCGACCACGCCGAGGCGCTATGCCGCGGCGGGCGCAGCCAAACCAGCAGCGTCAGCCAAAGCGGCTGCCTTATCCGTCCGCTCCCAGGTGAAGTCCGCATCGTCCCGGCCGAAGTGACCGTACGCCGCGGTCTTCTGGTAGATGGGGCGGTGCAGCTTGAGCTCCTCGCGGAAGGCCCCGGGACGCAGGTCGAAGTGCTCACCGACGAGTTCCTGGATGCGGCCGCGGCCGATCTTCTCGGTGCCGAATGTCTCGACCATCACGGAGACGGGGTGCGCGACGCCGATGGCGTAGGCCACCTGCACCTCGGCGCGGTCGGCGAGGCCGGCGGCGACGATGTTCTTGGCGACCCAGCGGGAGGCGTAGGCGGCTGACCGGTCGACCTTCGAGGGGTCCTTGCCGGAGAACGCGCCACCGCCGTGGCGGGCCATGCCGCCGTAGGTGTCGACGATGATCTTGCGGCCGGTGAGACCGGCGTCGCCGACGGGCCCGCCGATGACGAAGCGGCCGGTCGGGTTGACGAGGAACACGCGACGCAGCTCGGCCTCGTCGTACAGGTCCTTGGGCAGGACGGGCTCGACGACGTGCTCCCAGAGGTCGTCCTTGATCATCCCTTCGGCGCCTTCGCGGTGCTGCGAGGAGATGAGCAGTTGCTCGATGCCGACGGGGCGGCCGTCGACGTACCGCACGGAGACCTGGGTCTTCCCGTCGGGGCGCAGGTAGTCGAGGTCCCCGCTGTGGCGGACGTCTGCGAGCCGCTTGGCGAGCTTGTGGGCGAGCGAGATGGGCAGCGGCATCAGCTCGGGCGTCTCGTTCGACGCGTAGCCGAACATCATTCCCTGGTCGCCGGCGCCGGCGACGTCGAGCTCGTCGTCGTCGTTGGGGTCCGTTCGTGACTCGTACGCCTTGTCGACGCCCTGCGCGATGTCGGCGGACTGCTTGTCGATGGCGTTGAGGACGGCGCAGGAGTCGGCGGAGAAGCCGAGGTCGGCGTCGATGTAGCCGATGCTGCGAATCGTGTCGCGGGCGATGTCCTGGACGTCGACGTAGGTGGACGTGGAGATCTCCCCGGACACGACGACGAGGCCCGTGTTGACGAGGGTCTCGCAGGCGACGCGACCGTAGGGATCGTCCTTGAGGACGGCGTCGAGAACGCCGTCGGAGATCTGGTCGGCGACCTTGTCGGGGTGACCTTCGGTCACGGACTCGGAGGTGAAGAGGAACGACGTGTCTTGGCTCATGGAATCCAGAGGGAGAGTTCGACGGTGGACAGCCGGCTGGTGCCGGTGGTGGTGACTCCGATCGAGCGGACTCGTGCGAGGTCCGCCTGACTGCCTTGCAGAGCGCCCACCGGACTGATCCCGGTGTCCGCGCCCAGGCGCAGGAGCTGCTTGGGGTCGAGAAATACTAGCGAGGTGATCGGATTTTGGAGGTTTCCGGTCACGGCCCGAAACGCGGGTGCCTGCGCGAGCCGCGGGCCGCCACCCCGCACGGTCGCGATCCCGCCGGGCGCGGTCGAGAGGATCAGGGTGCTGCCGTCGAGTGCCCAGGCGAGCGGCGCGCTTGCGGGATCGCCGAGGGTCCTGGTGCGCGCGGCGCCGCTGCCACTCGTCTTCCACGCGACTCCGGTGGGCGCTCCGATGAGCGTCGCGAGGGCGGGTTCGAGCGCGGTCATGGCGGTTCGGACGGCGGCGGGGCTGCGCACCTGGCTGACGAGGGTCACGCTCGGGCCTTTGTCGCCGGGCGCGACGAGCGTCGCGGTCTCGCGGCCGCGCCGGCCGAGCGCCTGGAGCCGCGTTGCGGTGGTGGTCGTCGGGGATCCCGCTCCGGGCGCGGCGAGCAGCAGCCATCGCTGCAGGCCGGACCCGAGGTCGCCGGAGGCCACGTAGGTGAGCGTGTCCGCCGGCGCCTTGTCCTGGAGCGTCGCGCGGAACGGCGCGACCGGCGCGGCGGACACTGCGACCCGCCGGATCACGAACCGCGCGCCGTCGCCGCTGGTGGTGAGGGCGGCGGCCGCCCCGCGCAGGCCGTCGGTGTCGACGAGCCCGGCGAGCGTGGCGTAGAGCCCGCCGAGCGGGGTCAGGAGGTCGCGTGTCCCCCGCGCCGAGGCCCAGGCGTCCAGGACGCGCGCGTCCGGCAGGCCGCGCGCGGCGCTGCGGTAGACCGCCGACGTGATGAGCGCGGGACGGCGGCCGGCCGCGACCTCGGCTGCGGCGGCGACGCCCGCCGGCTCACCGATGACGACGAGGCTTCCCACCTTGCGGACCACGAGCGCGCCGCAGGGCTTCGGTGCGGCGCTCACCCCGGCTGCGGGCGCATCCGTCACGAGCAGCGGGGTCGAGCTGCCGCCGCGGACGGGGAGCAGCGCGAATGTCAGCTCCCGGCCGGGACGGCGCCGCAGGTCGATGCCGCAACCGGCGGCGGAGACGCGGCGCACGAGGTCGCGCTGGATCCGCGGCCAGGACGGCAGGCGCCCGGCGACACGGGCGCCGTCCCGCACCGCGGTGCGGCCGCGGTCCGTCGAGAGGTGCAGCGCGACGAGCGCGTTTGCGGGGATGAGGCGCAGCGTGCCCGTGCGGATGGCCCGGTCGCTCGAACCCGTGCTCATCACGAGCAGCGCGACCAGGCCGGCCACACCGATCACCAGGATCACCGCGACGGCCGCCACGATGCCCCGCCTGCCGCCGGCGTCGCTCACTTCTCGCTGTGCCGGTCCTTGCGCTCGCGCACATCGATGATCACGGGGACCCCGTCGAGCCCGAAGCGCGCGCGCATGCGGTTCTCGAGGTAGTACATGTAGTCGCGGGTGACGCGGTTGCGGTTGTTGACCTGCAGGGCGAAGCGCGGCGGCCGCGTCTCGATCTGCGCCATGTAGAGCAGCTTCAACCGGTGGCCCTGCTTCGCCGGCGGCTGGCGCGCGTCGATCGCCTCGGCGAGGAACCGGTTGAGGCCCGGCGTCGGGATCCGCTCGCGACGTCTGTCCCCGAGCGTGATCGCCTCGGCGAGCACGCGCGTGACGTTGCGCCCGCCCTGGGCGCTGATCGTCATGACCTTCGGGCGCAGGCGCAGTTTGCGGGTGACCTTCGCGCGCTCGTGGTCGAGGTCGTCCTCGGTGAGCGGTGCGAGATCCCACTTGTTCAGCGCCAGCAGGGTCGCGCAGCCCTCCTGCATCGCCAGCTCCGCGATGCGCAGGTCCTGCGCCGTGACGCCGTCGCGCGCGTCGCAGATGACGAGCGCGACGTCGGCGCGCTCGACGGCCCGCTGCGAGCGCAGCACGGTGTAGTACTCGACGCTGTCGGTGAGCTTGGACTGCCGCCGGATGCCGGCGGTGTCGACGAGCACGAGTTTGCGGCCGTCGACCTCGAGCGGCAGGTCGATCGCGTCGCGCGTGGTGCCGGCGATCTCGCTGACGATCACGCGCTCCTCGCCGAGCACCCGGTTCACGAACGTGGACTTCCCGACGTTCGGCCGCCCGATGATCGCGAGCCGGATCGTGGCGTCCTCATCCTCCTGCGGGCCTTCGTCGGGCGGGGGCAGCAGCTCGACGACGCGGTCCAGGAGGTCTCCGGTGCCCAGGCCCTGCGCGGCGGAGACCGGCATCGGCTCGCCGAGCCCGAGCCGGTGGAACTCCGCGGCGAACGGCGCATCCTCGACGCGATCGACCTTGTTGGCGACGACGATCACGGGGATGTCCGCGCGGCGCAGCAGGTCGGCGAGCTCCTCGTCGCCGGGGCGCACGCCGGCACGCGCGTCGACGACGAAGACGGCGACGGCGGACTCGGTGAGCGCGGCGCGCGCCTGTTCGCGGATCGACCCGGCGATCGGGTCGAGGTCGAGCGCGTCCATGCCGCCCGTGTCGATCAGGGTGAACTCGCGCCCGTTCCAGTCGCAGGGCAGTTCCTTGCGGTCGCGGGTGACCCCGGCGCGCTCGTGCACGACTGCTTCGCGACCTCCGCTGAGCCGGTTCACGAGGCTCGACTTGCCGACATTCGGATACCCGACGACGGCGACCTTCACGCGGCTCATCGGGCCGCCCGCCCCGCCTGAGCCTGCATTGTCAATGTGACGATGCGGTCCACCACCTCGGGTAGGGTCAGGCCGGTTGTGTCAAGCGGTATCGCGTCTGGGGCGGGGGCCAGCGGGGACGTCTCTCGTCCCCGGTCGCGGGCATCCCGGTCCTCCTGCTCGGCGAGCACGTCCTGGGCGGCGCGGCCCGACTGCGCGGCTCGGCGCCGGGCCCGCTCCTGCGGCGTGGCGTCGAGGAAGACCTTGAGTTCGGCCGCGGGGGCGACGACCGTGCCGATGTCACGCCCCTCAGCGACCCAGTCGCCGGCGCCGATCAGCGCCCGCTGGCGCTGCACGAGGGCCGCGCGGACGGCCGGGTCGGCCGCGACGCGTGACGCGGCCTCGGTCACCTCGGGGGCGCGGATCGCATCGGTCACGTCCTCCCCGTCGAGCGTGACGTGGTCGCCGACGTCGATCGCGAGCGCCGCGGGGTCGGCCCGGGGGTCGCGCAGCCGCGCCAGCGCGACGCAGCGATACATCGCCCCGGTGTCCAGGTACGTGAAGCCGAGCGCCTGCGCGACGGCGCGCGCGACGGTGGACTTCCCGGCCCCGGCCGGGCCGTCGATGGCGACGAGCATCGCGAAGGAGCGTAGAGCGTCTTGAAGATCCTCCAGCCGCTGCGCGACCGGGACTTCGCGCTGCTCTGGGGTGGCCTCACCGTCTCGCTGCTCGGCGACGGCATCTACCTCGTCGCCGTGGCGTGGCAGGTGTACGACCTGTCCAACACGCCGTCGGCGCTCGCGCTCGTCGGCCTCGCGTGGTCGATCGGGCTCGCGCTGTTCCTGCTGACGGGCGGCGTGGTGAGCGACCGGTTCGACCGCCGCCGCGTGATGATCGCCGCCGATCTCGTGCGCGCGGCCGCGCTCGTCGTGATCGGGGTCCTCGCGGCCACCGACAACCTCGCGATCGGGCATCTGGTGGCGCTCGTTCTGGTCTACGCCGCGGGCGAGGCGTTCTTCGGGCCCGCCCTGGGCGCGATCATCCCCGACCTCGTCGCCGGTCCCCGGATCGTCGAGGCGAACGCGCTCGCGCAGTCGGTCCGCCAGACGTGCCGGCTCTTCCTGGGTCCCGCGATCGGCGGGGCGATCGTCGCAACCGCAGGCACCGCCACGGCGTTCATCATCGATTCCGTGACGTTCGTCTTCTCGGCGCTGATGATCGCGCTGATCCGCACGCCCTCACGCGGGCACGGGACGAAGGAGTCCAGCGCGTTCGACGACCTGCGCGCGGGCGTCTCCTACGTGCGCTCGCAGCGCTGGATCTGGGTCACGCTGATCGTCGCCTCGCTCTTCACGCTCTTCTATTGGGGTCCCGTCCAGGTCCTGCTGCCCTACATCGTGCGCAACGATCTCGGCGGCGGGCCGGAGACCTTCGGATTGATCCTCGCGGCGGACGGCGTGGGATCGGTCGCCGCGTCGATCATCCTCAGCCAGCGCGGGCTCCCGCGCCGCTACCTGTCGGTGCTCTACGCCTCGTGGACGGTGGCGACGCTGCCGTTCATCGGATATGCCCTCGGGACGCACGCATGGCAGCTCATGGGGCTTGCGTTCCTGCACGGCGCGCTGATCACGACCGGCCTCGTGATCTGGGCCGCGCTCGAGCAGACGCGCGTGCCGCGGGATATGCGCGCCCGCGTCACGAGCGTCGACTGGTTCGTCTCGATCGGGTTCGCGCCGATCTCGTTCGCTCTGACCGGTCCCGCCGCCGCCGCGCTGGGTGCGGACACGACGCTGATCATCGCGGGCATCGTTCCCGCCGTCGTGACCGGCGGCATGTACGTCGCTTTCCGCATGGGCCGCGAACAGCCTCCGATCGCGGAGCCGCCGGACGGCGAAGCGATGCTCGCCGGTGCGCCGGCGACGATGATCGACGAGCTCGAGAGCACGCCGGGCGCGGCGCGCTGAGCCGCGTCGTCGTCAGGTGAGCGGCGCCGGCACCGGAGCGGCGTCGACGCCGGCGGCCTCGTAGGCCTCGTCCTGGTCCAGCGTCTCGCGCTCGAGCAGTGCGCGCGCAAGCGATTCCAGGCGGTCGCGCTCGCGCTCGAGGAGCGCGATCGTCTCCTGCTCGGCCTCGTCGACGATCTTGCGCACCTCCTCGTCGATCAGCCGCTGGGTGTGCTCCGAGGTCTCCGACGCTCCGGGGAGCAGCGGGCCGGCGTTCTCGGATCGGCGAGACGGCGACCGCGCCGATCGCGTCGCTCATCCCCCATCGCCCGACCATGCTGCGGGCGATCCGCGTGAGCTGCTGGATGTCGGACTCGGCGCCCGTCGTGGTCTCGCCGTAGACGACCTTCTCAGCGGCCCGGCCGCCGAGCATCACGCGGATCCGGCCGAGCAGCTCTGAACGCTCGTAGCCGTACTTGTCGGCCTCGGGCGTGGACAGGGTCACGCCGAGCGCCTGCCCGCGCGGGATGATCGAGACCTTGCGCACGGGGTCCGCCCCCACGGTGAGCATGCCCGACGAGCGCGTGGCCGGCTTCGTGGTAGGCGGTGCGCTCGCGGTCGGCCTGGGACATCACGACCTGGCGCTCGGTGCCGAGCACGATCTTCTCGATCGAGTCGGTGAAGTCGCGCTGCTCGATCGCGGCGTGCTCGCGGCGCGCGGCGAACAGCGCCGCCTCGTTGACGAGCAGCGCGAGGTCCGCGCCGGTCATGCCCGGCGTCGAGGCCGCGATCCGGCCGAGGTCGACGTCGCCGAGCGGCATGCCGCGTGAATGGATCCGCAGGATCGCCTCGCGCCCGACCTTGTCGGGTGCCATCACGGCGATCCGGCGGTCAAAGCGCCCGGGCCGCAGCAACGCGGGATCGAGCGCGTCGGGACGGTTCGTCGCGGCGATCACGATCACGCCGGAGTCGCCCTCGAAGCCGTCCATCTCCGTGAGGATCTGGTTCAGCGTCTGCTCGCGCTCGTCGTTGCCGCCGAAGCCCGCCGCGGGCCCGCGCGCACGCCCGATCGCGTCGAGCTCGTCGATGAAGATGATCGCCGGCCCGGCCTCCTTGGCCTGCTTGAAGAGGTCGCGGACGCGTGAGGCGCCCACGCCGACGATCGCCTCGACGAACTCGGACGCCGAGGAGCTGAAGAACGGCACGTTCGCCTCACCGGCGACCGCGCGTGCGAGCAGCGTCTTGCCGGTGCCGGGCGAGCCGTAGAGCATCACGCCGCGCGGGATCCGTGCGCCGAGACGCGCGTAGCGCTCGGGGCGCCTGAGGAAGTCGACGATCTCGTGCAGTTCGTCCTCGGCCTCGTCGATGCCGGCGACGTCGGCGAACGTCACGCGCATCTGGCCGGGCTCCGCGAGGCGCGCGCGTGAGCGCGAGAAGGCGCCGAGCCCTCCCGCGCCGCCCATGCTCGCGGCGCGGCGCATCAGCCAGATCAGGCCGCCGATGATCAGGATCGTCGGGCCGAACGCGAGGATCAGGGTCAGCAGCGGGTTGCGTCCGCTGTCGGGATTCTTGGCGTTCAGCACGACCCCGCTGCTCTGCAGGTCCTTGGTCAGCTGATCGGTGTTGACGAACGTCGGGACCTGCGTCTTGAAGTGCTCGACCTCCTTGGTCTTCTTCGCGCCCTGCGGCTTGTACGGGGACTTCTCCTTGAGCTTGCCGTCGATCGTCTCGCCCTTGGACGAGATCTCCTGCACGTTGCCCTGCTGGACCTGCTTGAGGAAGAACGGGCTGTACGGCACCTGCGTGGCGCTCTCGGGCCGCCCGGTGACCAGCGCGAAGATGACGTTGACGGCGAGCAGCGCGACGAAGATGGTGATCAGCGTGCGGCGACCCTGCTTGGGCACCATCGGCTGCTTCTCGGGCGGCTTGCCGCGACCGTCGGATGACGGCTCGATCCGCGGCCAGGGCGGCGGCTCCTCCGCCCGTCCGCCCGGGGGGCGCTCGGGAGCCTGCCCGTCCTGGGCCCCGGTGCGACGGATCTTTGGATCGCTCTCGGCCATGGCTCTGGTGGTGGTACGCGCCAGCTTCGCGTTCGGACGCTTACCGCAGTGCTGCGAGATCTTCCAGGAACCGAGGATAGGAGACCGCGGCGGCCTCCATGCCGTTCACCGTGACGCCGTCCTTCGACGCGAGGCCCGCGACGGCGCCGAGCATCGCCATTCGATGGTCGCCGCGTGAGTCGATCTGACCCCCGCGCAGTCCGCCGGTCCCGTGGACGACGAAGCCGTCGGCGGTCGCCTCGGCGTCACCGCCCAGCGCGTTCAGGGCCTCGACGACGCCTGCGATGCGGTCGGATTCCTTCACGCGGAGCTCGTCCGCGCCGGTGATGACGGTCTCCCCTTCCGCGAAGCATCCGAGCAGGCCGACGAGCGGCAGCTCGTCGATCGCAAGCGGCACCTCGTGCGGCTCGACGACGGTGCCGACGAGCCCGGTCGCCGCGACGTCGAGGTCGCTGATCGGCTCCGTGGTCGGGATCGTGTCGTCGCCGGGCTCCTGCTCGAGGTCTCCGAGCACGATCGCCCCCATCCGGCGGGCGATCGTGATGAACCCGGTGCGCGTGTGATTGACGCCGCAGCCCTGGATCACGAGGCGCGACCCCTTCACGAGCACGCCGGCGGCGATCGCGAACGCGGCGGACGACGGATCGGCGGGCACGGTCAGCAGGTCGGGCAGGGTCAGCTCGTCGGCGCTCGTGATCGTGATCGCGTCGCCCTCACGGCGCAGGACCACGCCCGCGGCGGCGAGCAGCCGCTCGGTGTGGTCGCGGCTGCGCTGCGGCTCCACGACGGTCGTCGGGCCTTCGGCGAGCAGCCCCGCGAGCAGGACGCACGACTTGACCTGGGCGCTCGCGACGGGCAGCTCGTAGCGGATGCCGTGCAGGCGCTGACCGGTGACCGTGAACGGCGGGAAACCCTTGCCCGAGGCCTCGATCTGCGCACCCATCTCGCGGAGCGGCGCGGCGACGCGGTCGACGGGCCGCCTGCGGATCGAGGCATCGCCGTCGAGCGTGAACGAGCGCCCGTCCTGGGCTGCGAGCCAGCCGGGCAGGAGCCGCATCAGCGTGCCCGCGTTCCCCACGTCGATCGGGCCGTCGGGCTCGCGCGCCTGGCGCAACCCGGCGCCGCGGATGACCACCTCGTCCGTGCGCTGCTCGACGAGCGCGCCGAGCGCCTGGACGGCGCGCAGCGTGGAGAGGGTGTCCTCCGCCTCGAGGTAGTTGGCGATCCGCACCGGCGTGTCCGACATCGCGCCGAGCAGCGCCATGCGGTGCGAGAGCGACTTGTCGGGCGGCGGGACGAGCGTGCCCTTCAGCGGTCCGCTCGGATCGATGTGGACGGCGGTCATGCGACGTCCATCCCGAGTTCTGCGAGGACGGCCTGAGCCTGAGCCGCGCGCTCCTCGGCGACCCACAGCGAGATGCTGCCGCTCGTGTGGTCCGGCGAGGGCGTGAGCGACATGTCGGTGATGTTGATGCCGGCGCGCCCGAGCGTGAGCGCGATGTCGGCGATGACGCCGGGGCGATTGGGCACGGCGGCGCGGAGCTCTCGCACCCGGCCGCCGGCGAGGCCCGCCTCCAGCAGCGTGCGCCGCTGCTCCCCGGCGCTCGCCTGCCAGGCGCTCAGCGCCCCGTCGTCATCGGCGTCGAGCACCGCGCGCACGCGGGTGAGGTGCTCGATGGCGCCGTCGACCTGCGCGAGCAGCGCCTCGCGGTTGGAGCGGTAGATCCCCGTCCAGATACCGGGATTCGCACCGGCGACGCGCGTGGCGTCGCGAAAGCTCGGCCCGGTCGCGGGCATGCGCTCGCCGCCGAGCGCGCCGGCGGCCTGTGCGACCAGGACGTTCGCGAGCACGTGCGGCAGGTGGGAGACGGCAGCCATCGTGCGGTCGTGGTCGTCCGGATCGACGACCAGCGGCCGCGCCCCGATGCCCGTGACGAGCCGGTGCACCCGTTCGAGCAGAACGCCGCTCGTCGAGCTCTGCGGCGTCAGGTACCAGGTCGCGCCCTCGAAGAGGTCCTCGCGGGCGTGCTCGACGCCCGCGACCTCGGCGCCCGCGAGCGGGTGTCCGCCGACGAAGCGCTCGTCCCCTCCGGCCGCGCCGACGACGGCGCGCTTGGTCGAGCCGACATCCGTGACCGCGCACTGCGCCGGGGCGAGCGCGAGCACCTCGCGGGTGAGCTCCGGCAGCACATCGACCGGCGCGCACACGACCGCCACGTCCGCGCCGTCGAGCGCGGCCGCGAGGTCGCCGCACGCCTCGTCGAGCGCGCCGAGCTCGACGCCGAGCTGCGCCTTGCGGCCGGTCCCGCGAACGTGGGCGCCGAGCCTGCGGCGGGCGGCCATTCCGACCGACCCGCCGATGAGCCCGGTGCCGACGACCGCGAGCTTCAACGCCTACGCCGCCGAGGCCTGGGCCTGGAGGAACGGCTGCTTTCCGGCGATCCGTGCGACCTGCTCGACCTTCTGGGCGTACCCGGCGAACTCCGAGGCGCGCAGTGCCTGCGGGCCGTCGCAGATCGCCTCTTCGGGCTGCGGATGCACCTCGACGATGATGCCGTCCGCACCGGCGGCCGCGGCCGCGAGTGACAGCGACTCGACGAGATCGCGGCGACCTGCGGCGTGACTCGGGTCGACCACGACCGGCAGATGCGTCATCTGCTTGAGCACCGGCACGGCCATCAGGTCGAGCGTGAAGCGGTAGGCGGTCTCGAACGTGCGGATGCCGCGCTCGCAGAGCATCACCGCCTCGTTTCCCTCCTTGAGGATGTACTCCGCTGCCATCACGAGCTCCTCGAGCGTGCTCGAGAGGCCGCGCTTGAGCAGCACCGGCCGACCGGCCCGGCCGAGCTCGCTGAGCAGGCCGTAGTTCTGCATGTTCCGCGCGCCGACCTGGATGACGTCGGCCACCTCGAGCACGGGCTCGAGGTCACGGGCGTCCATCAGCTCGGTGACGATCGGCAGCCCGCTGATCTCCTTGGCCTCGGCGAGGAGCCGCAGGCCCTCCTCCCCCAGCCCCTGGAACGAGTAGGGCGAGGTGCGCGGCTTGTAGGCGCCGCCGCGGAGCATGTTGGCGCCGGCGAGCTTGACCACGTCGGCGGTCTCGAGCAGCTGGTCACGGGACTCGACGGTGCACGGGCCGGCGATCAGGGCGAAGTTGTCGCCTCCGATCTTCGCGCCTCCGATGTCGAAGATCGACGCCTCGCGGTGCTGCTCCTTGCTGGCGAGCTTGTACGGCTTGAGGATCGGGACGACCTTCGAGACGCCGGGCTGGCCGTCCAGCTCGAGTGCGCTGACGCGGACCTCGGTGTCCGTGTCGCCGATCGCGCCGATGAGAGTCACCTCCTCGCCGCGGCTCGGGTGGGCGGTGCCGCCGACCGATTCGATCCGGTCGATCACCGCCTGGATCTCATCCTCGGTTGCCTGGGGCTTCATGACGATCAACATTCCTTCGCTCAGTCCTTCTCGCTACTCGATCTCCGATAGGGGTAGTCCGGGCGAACCCGGAAAGGGGCGCACAGCCCCTCCTGAAACGGCGCTCGGCCCGAAGGCCCTGGGTGCCTGGTCCTCGTGGGACCGGCAGAGCGCCTAGCTAAATCGCCAGGTGTAGCGATAGGCGAAGCCGAAGCCGGACAGCGCGGCGCTGGTGGGATACGTCGTGGCGCTGTGGGCCTCGCGGCTCATTGCGAAGGCATTCAAGCACACGTTCGCGGCGAGCGCGAATGTGTCGCGGCCGCGCGCTCAGGTCGCGGCGAGCGCGAGCGCGTCGCTCAGGGCCGCGAGGAACCTGGCGTTCTGGTCGGGCCGGCCGTAGGTGACGCGCAGGCAGCCCGCGCGACCGAGGGCAGTGCCGGCCCGCACGAGCACGCCGCGGTCACGGAGCTCCGCGACGACGCGCTGCTCGACCGCCGCCGGGTCCTCGCCCGCAGTCGTGGGCAGCGTCAGCCAGCAGAAGTTCGCCTCCGAGTCCGCGACCCGGACGCCGAGCGCGCGCAGACCGCCCTCGATCTCGGCGCGCGCGACGACCGCCCGCTCCACGCGGCTCACCACGGCGTCCTGGTGGCGCAGCGCCTCGACGGCGGCGGCCTGCGCCGGGGCGCTGCAGAAGAAGGGCTGGCGCACGCGATCGACGGCCGCGACCGGTTCGGAGGACCCGCAGAGCGCGAACCCGACGCGCATGCCGGCGAGGCCGTAGACCTTGCTGAACGTGCGCAGCAGGATCAGGTTCGGGTGGTGCCCCAGCAGCCTGAGGGTCGTGTCGGGATCGTCCAGCGTGTTGAACTCGCAGTAGGCCTCGTCGATGAGCACGCAGACGTGGCGCGGCACGCGCGCGACGAACTCGGCGAGCTCCGTCGCCGGGACAGCCGTGCTCGTCGGGTTGTTCGGGTTGCAGACGATCACGAGGCGCGTCGCGGCCGTGATCTCGCGCAGCATCGCCTCGAGGTCGTGCTCGTCACGGTCGTTCAGGGGCACGCGCACCGCGGTCGCGCCGGAGGCGGCGTCGAGGTGCGGATAGACCGAGAAGGACGGCCAGGCGTAGACGAGCTCCGCCCCCGGCTCGAGCAGCGCCTCGCCGAGCGCGAGCAGGATGTCGCACGAGCCGTTGCCGATCGCGATCCGCTCGGCCGGAACGCCGTATCGATCCGAGAGGGCGGCGCGCAGCCCGGCGTTCGTCGGGTCCGGATAGCGGTTCAGGCCGCGCAGCACGCCGTCGACCGCCTCCACGACCGCGGGCAGCGGCGGGTCCGGGGATTCGTTGGACGCCAGCGGCGCGACATCCTCCGGCAGCTCGTAGGCCGAGGCCGCGGGATACGCCGGGATCCGCTTCAGGCGCGCTGAGTATTCGATGCTCACGCCGGGATTGTGTCAGTCGTCGATCGGGCCGCCGGCACGATCGGAGTCCTCGGCCAGATGGGCGTCACGGCCGATGTACCCGCCCTTGCCGCCGACGACGAAGATCACGGCGTCCTCGGCTGAGAGGTTGCGCAGGCGGCGGACGGTGTTCGCATCCACTCGTGCGACGCCGCCGGGCGCGAGTCGCGCGACCGAGCCGTCACCGAACTCGAGCTCGACGTCACCGGCGTGGACGAAGTAGATCTCCTCCTGCTCGTCGTGGTAGTGGAAGCCCGCCTGGTAGCGCGGCGGGAGCACGAGCGCGTTGGCGCCCATCGACGTGACGCCGAGCGGGACGCGGATCTTGCGAAAGCCCCAGCCCTCGCCGAGCGCATCGAGGTGACCGGCCGCCCACCCCTGGCCTTCGACGACCTCGCTGATGACGGTGTTCTCGGACACGACTTCCTCCTGATCAGGTCACTGGGCGGATTCCAGGTCGGTGCGCAGGGCGCGCGCCTCCCGCAGGTACACGTGACGAGCCTCGTGGCCGTCCGGCGCGTGGTACTGCACGAGCACCCGGATCACGCGCGGCATCGAGCCGGGTACGTCGATCTCGCGCACGCACAGCAGCGGCACGCGCTCGAAGCCCATGCGGCGCGCCGCGACGGCCGGGAACTCGGCGTTGAGGTCCTCGGTCATCGTGAAGATGCAGTTGACGATGTCGGCGGTCGCGAGCGCGTTGCGCTCGAGCAGCGCGCTCATGAGCTCCTCGGTCGCGTCGAGGATCTGCTCACGCTCGTTGGCGTCGACGGTGGTGGCCCCGCGCAGGGCGTGCAGGCGCATGGCGCCGGCCATCATGGCAGCCGCTCCTCTTCGGCCGCGCCCCGGAGCACCTCGATCTCGCCGGGCGTGAGCCGGCGCGACTGGCCCTCCTTGAGGTTGCCGAGCGCGAGCGGGCCGAACCCGACGCGGCGCAGCTCCCGCACCGGCTGGCCGACCACGTCGCACATCCGGCGCACCTGGCGCTTGCGACCCTCGTGGATCGTGAGCTCCAGCTCACGCCCGGAGATCCGCCGTGCTTCGGCGGGAGCGGTCCGCCCGTCCTCGAGTTCGACACCGTCGCGCAGGCGCTTGATGACGCCGTCCCGCAGCGGCGGCCCGCCGACGGTGACGCGGTAGGTCTTGGGAACGCCGAAGCTCGGGTGCGTGAGCTTGTGCGCGAGGTCGCCGTCGTCGGTCAGCAGGATCAGACCGGTGCTGTCGGCGTCGAGCCGGCCGACCGGATAGAGCCGCCGGTCGCCGGGCGTGCGGACGAGATCGACGACCGTGGGCCGGCCGTGGGTGTCCGCGGCCGTCGAGACGACGCCGTGAGGCTTGTAGAGCGCGTAGACGACGCGGACGATCGGGGCGCCGCCGATCAGCTCGCCGTCGACCTCGATCCGCTCGGAGCCCGTCACGTCGCGCGCGGGATCGGTGACGGTCTCGCCGTCGACCGTGACGCGCCCGCCGAAGATCAGCTGCTCGGATGCGCGACGCGAGGCGACGCCGGCGTGAGCGAGGTGTTTGGCCAGTCGCACGCTGTCACCATAGGTGGTCGATCGCGATGGACCTCGACCTGCTCAAGACCACGCTCGCCGACGCGGGCGAGCCCGCGTACCGTGCGCGGCAGGCCTGGGCGTGGCAGGCGCGGGGCGTTCGCGAGTGGGACGAGATGTCCGATCTGCCCGCCGCGCTGCGGTCGCGGCTGGCACAGGACGTGCCGTTCTCGACGCTGAAGCTCGAGCACGAGGCGACGGCGCTCGACGGGACCGTGAAGGCGCTCTTCTCGACCGCCGACGGCCGGCCGGTCGAGGCGGTGCTCATGCGCTACAGGGACGGTCGGCGGTCGCTCTGCGTCTCCTCGCAGTCGGGCTGCCCGCTGACGTGCACGTTCTGTGCGACCGGCGCGATGAAGTTCGGCCGCAACCTGACCGCCTGGGAGATCGTCGACCAGGCGCTGCACTTCCGCCGCAAGTCCGAGGTCGACCACTGCGTCTTCATGGGCATGGGCGAGCCGATGATGAACCTCGACAACGTGCTCGCCTCCTGCCGGCTGCTGCCGGACCTGGGCATCACGAACCGCCGGACCGCCGTCTCGACGGTCGGTTGGATCCCCGGGATCGACGCGCTGACGGCGTGCGACATGCCGATCCGCCTCGCGCTGTCCCTGCACGCACCGGACGAGGCGCTGCGCAGCTCGATCATGGCCGTGAACGATCGCTATCCGCTCGCCGATGTGCTGGAGGCATGCGACCGCTGGTACGAGCGCCGCCGCCGGATGGTCTTCATCGAGTACGTGATGCTCGCGGGCGTCAACGACCGCTACGAGCAGGCGCTCGGCCTGACGAAGCTGCTCGACCGCAAGAAGTACAAGGTCAACCTGATCCCGTACAACCCGACCGGCTCGATCTACGACGGCTCCTCACGCGACGCGATCGGGGCCTTCCGCGACGTGCTCGTCGAGCATGGCTTCAACGCGACCGTCCGCCTCACCCGCGGGCAGGACATCGACGCCGCCTGCGGCCAGCTCGCGGCGAAGGCGCTCGCGGTCTAGCGCTCAGGCGCGGATGTCGTCGAAGTCCGGCGCGACGACCCGCTCGGTGCCCTCGGTGGAGCCGGCCGGTTCCTCGTCCAGCACCGGCTGCTCCGGGGCGCCCTGGCGGCCGGCGCGGACGTCGCCGGCGCTGAGCAGCCGCTCGCGCAGGTCGTGTTCCTCGTCGGGCGTCGGGTCCCATGCGGAGGGATCGGGCAGGTCGCTCAGCGCGTTGAGGCCGAACAGCTTCAGGAACAGCGGCGTCGTGCGGTAGAGGACGGCGCCGAACTGCGAGCGACCGGACTCCTCGATCAGGCCGCGCTCGAGCAGCGTCCCGGACGCAGAGTCGGCGGCGACGCCGCGGATCCGGGTGATCTCCGGCCGCGACACCGGCTGCAGGTAGGCGACGATCGCGAGCGTCTCGGACTGGGCGGGCGTCAGCGGCGGGGTGCGCGGCCGCGCGAGCAGGCGGCGGGCGGCCTCCTCCTGCTCCGGAGCCGTCGCGAGCGTCCAGCCGCCCGCAAGCTCACGCAGGACCAGCCCGCGTTCACCCGGCGCGTACGCGGCGCCCAGCTCCTCGAGCGCGGCGGTGACGTCCTCCTGCGCAACGTTTGCGGCCTCCGCCAGCGCGGCGGTGGGCACCGGTTCGGGGCTGAGGAACAGCAGCGCCTCCAGCGTTCTTGCGAGCGGGCTCATGCGGCGCCTCCGACGGCGTGCAGGGGATGGACGTGCGCCATGTCGCGGGTGATGGGCTCGATCTCGATCGGGCCGAACGCGACGTCCTGCGCCCAGCGCGCCTCGCCCTGCTTGTAGAGCTCGAGCAGCGCGAACAGCGTGACGGCGACCGTCATCCGGTCGGCGCCGGCGACCGCGCTGTCGAACGAGACGACCCCGCTGCGCAGCAGGCGCCGCAGGTGCGCGAGGCGCTCGGACACGCTGACCCGCGGCGTCGCCAGATGCCCGAGATCCACAGGCGGCGGCGTGCGCAGCATCCCGCCGATCGCGGCCCCGAGCTGCGAGGGCTCGTACACCTGGCCGCTCGCCTCGTAGGTCACGCGGCGCAGGAACGGCGGCGGCGGAGCCAGCCGGAAGCGGTGGCCGCGCTCGTCCTCGAGGCGGTCCGCGAGGTGCTCGGCGGCGAGCCGGTAGCGCCGGGCGTCGAGCATGCGCGCGAGCAGCTCCTCGGCCGCCTCTCCGGCGTCGAGTTCCTCGAGCAGGTCCTCGTCGGCGCGGGGGAGCATGAGGCGCGACTTGAGTTCGAGCAGTGCCGCGATCAGGACGAGGAACTCGGTCGCGACCTCGAGATCGAGCTCCCCGCGCGCCTCCAGCACGTCGAGGTAGGACACGACCACGTCGGCGAGCTGGACCTCGAGCAGGTCGACCTCTTCGCGCAGGACGAGGGTCAGCAGCAGGTCGAACGGACCCGTGAAGACTTCGAGGTCGAGCTCGAGCTCGGCGACGATCACGCCGTGAACGTAGCGGGCGGCGCGGATGCCGCGGGCGTCCGGCGCCCGGTGTCGTAGGCGACCGCCCCGGTCCCGGCCAGCAGCGCGGCGCACAGGGCGTACGGGAGCCAGTCGCCGGCGGCCTGGCCGAGTGCCCCGCCCGCGCCCGCCCCGAGCGCCACCGCCGCGGACCAGCCGACGTTGTTCAGCGCGAAGGCCCAGCCCTGGTCCACCCCGATCTCGTCCGCCCGGTGGGAGACGAGCTGGGCGCTCGGTGTCATCAGCGCGCCCGCCACGACGCAGAAGACCACGACCAGCAGCGCCAGCACGAGCGGGTCCCGCGGCGCCGCGAGCAGCACGACGGTCACCGCGGCGAGCAGCGACGCGACCTGGACGATGGCGTTCGCGCCGCGCCGGTCCGCGAGCCGGCCCACGAGCGGATTCATCAGCGCCTCGGCGAGCGCCGAGACGAAGAACGCCGCCCCGATCCCGAGCGCCGTCGCCCCGAGCACGTCGAGGCGCAGCGGCACGAGCACCTCCACGACCCCGAACCCGAGCGCGGCGACGAACGTCAGCCACACAGCCCAGCGAAAGCGCCGGTCGCCGGCCAGCACCCGCGGCGAGACGGACGTCTCGCCCCGCGGGACCGGGCGCGGCTCCGACCTCGCCCAGAGCGCGAGGACGATGCCCAGCCCGGCGATCGCGAGGAACGTCGGCCCGCGCCCGGCGGCGTCGGCGATCACGCCGAGCACGGGACCGAACTGCGCACCGAAGACCGCGGCGCCGATCGCGAAGCCGATCGCCTCTCCGCGTCGCTCGGGAACGACGGCGACCCCGAGCCACGCGAGCCCCGCCGTCCATGTCAGCGCGCCGCCGAGACCCTGGACGAAGCGCGCGAGATCGAGCAGCAGGGCGGAGTCTGCGAGCGCGAACCCGGCCCCCGCCGCGGTCATCACGATCATGCCGGCGATCACCGCGGCCCGCGGCCCGCGGCGGGCCGCGAGCCAGCCGCCCGGCAGCGCGCCGAGCAGCGTCCCGAGCGGGTAGGCGGCGACGAGCAGGCCCGACCCCGACTTCGAGAGGCCGAACTCGCGCTCGAGCTCCGGCAGCAGCGGCGCGAGCGCCGCATAGAGCATCGTGTCGACGAGGACGGTGACGCAGATCAGCAGGAGCAGCCGCCGCTCCACGAGGAGGCCCTACCGCGCCGGTCCGACGCCCATGAGCGCACGCACCTCTGCGAGGGTGCCGCGCGCCATCGCCCGGGCGCGCTCGGCGCCCGCCTCGAGGATCTCCTCCAGCCGGGCCTCGTCGGGCCGCAGCTCGGCGTAGCGCTCACGGACGGGCGTGAGCTCCGTGATGACGGCGTCGGCGGTCGCCGCCTTCAGGTCCCCGTAGCCGCGCGCATCGGCGAGGTCCGCGACGACCTCGTCCGGCGTGCGCCCGCTGCAGGCGGCGAGGATGTCGACGAGGTTCGTGACACCCGCCTTGTCCGGCCCGCGGCGGATCACCGGGGGATCGTCGGAGTCCGTGACGGCGCGCTTGAGCTTCTTCTCGATCGCCTTCGGCTCGTCGAGCACGTGGACGGTGCCCTCCACGCTCCCGCCGGTCGTTGACATCTTCCGGGTCGGGTCCTGGAGGTCCATGATCCTCGCCCCGACCGCCGGGATCCGGTGCTCCGGGACGACGAGGACCTCCTCGTCCCCGGGCGCGAAGCGCGCGTTGAAGCGCCGCGCGACGTCGCGCATCAGCTCGAGGTGCTCGCGCTGGTCCTCCCCGACCGGGACCTCGCCCGCTTTGTATGCGAGCACGTCGGCGGCCTGCAGGACCGGGTAGAAGAGCACCCCGGCGGCGACCAGCTCGCGCTGCGCGACGGACTTGTCGCGGAACTGGTGCATGCGATTGAGCTCGCCGACCGCGGTGACGGACGAGAGCAGCCAGCAGAGCTCGGCGTGCTCCTGCACGTCGCCCTGGCGGAAGAGGATGCTCCTGTCCGGATCGAGGCCGGCGGCGATGAGCGTCGCGAGCGTGTCGTACACGCGGTCCCGCAGCTCGGCGGGGTCGTAGGGCATCGTGATGGCGTGCAGGTCGACGATGCAGTAGATGCTCTCGTCCCCTGCAGCCGCCGCGCGCTCCTGCCCTTCGACGTACTGCCGGATGGCGCCGATGTAGTTGCCCAGGTGCTTGCGGCCGGTGGGCTGGATTCCGCTGAAGATGCGCATGGGTGGCGCAGGCTAGTGCGAGTCCTGCGGCGGGTGGTACGCGACCTCGATCCGCATGCCGTCCGGGTCGAAGACGAAGCGCTCCCAGTACCCGGGATATCGCGGTCCGGCAGGGGCCGCGGTGGCTACGCGGGCTCGACGTCCGCCAGCGCGCGGCGCGCCATGACGCCGGGAACCGGAACCGGACGCCCGGTCAGCGGGCGAAATCCCTGCTCGAGTTCGCTTTCGGTGAGCGAACGACGCCAGCCGTAGGTGTCCCGCACGATGACGCCCCGATCACCCCGCTCGAGCACGCGAACGGTTCGCTCGCCGCTTGCCCACACCTCACCGATCTCGACCATTGCCTCACTCCGGTTGTCCCCCCTTTGGACATCCCACAGCCAACCATGCCACGGTCGCTAAGTCCGAGCTAAGAGTTGGGTGATCGGGGCGTAGGACGCGGCCGCCCGGCGGCCCCGTCATCACGATGATGTGGCGCTCAGCGCACTGACGGCTCCCGGTCGAGCATCACCTCGGTCAGCTCGGCCGAGACGAGACGGCCCATGCTCCCCGCGGGCGGCGACATCGCGCTCAGCGCCTCGTGGTTGGCGAGCCTACGTCCGGGACACCACCGTGTCGAGTGCGCCCTCGACCGGCCAGCCCGTGAACGATGTGCTCAAGACCCGTGGACGTCGTGCCGATCCCCGGTGCGATGGATCCGCTTCAGCAGCAGAGTGATTGGCTCTCCGCCCTCGGTCAGGTGCAGACGGTCGTCGCGCGCGTGTGCCTCGGCGCCGCGCTGACGATCGGTCTCGCGCTCGCCGTCGGCGGCGTGCCGTCCTGACACCCGCTGGCTAGCCTTCGGCGCGTGAACGCCGACGACGGCCTTGACGTTCTTTCGTTCCCGTCCGCGGACGCCTGGCACGGATGGCTCGGCGAGCATCACGCGGCGTCGCCCGGCGTCTGGCTGAAGATCGCCAAGAAGGGCTCCGGGATCGACAGCGTCCACTACCCCGCGGCGCTCGAGAGCGCCCTGTGCTTCGGCTGGATCGACGGGCGCCGGCGCGCCTTCGACGACCAGTACTTCCTCCAGCACTTCACGCAGCGGCGCTCACGCAGCCGCTGGTCGCAGATCAACCGCGACACCGCGGAGCGGCTGATCGCCGAGGGCCGGATGCAGCCCGCGGGCCTTGCCGAGGTGCGGCGAGCTCGGGACGACGGGCGCTGGGACGCCGCCTACGCGGGCCAGAAGACGATGGAGGTGCCCGACGATCTCCAGCGTGAGCTCGACGGGCGCCCCGATGCCGCGGAGTTCTTCGCGGGGCTCACGAGCCAGAACCGCTACGCGATCCTCTACCGCCTCCAGGACGCCAAGAAGCCCGAGACGCGCGCCCGCCGTCTCGCGACGTTCGTTGCCATGTTGGAAGCCGGCGAGACGATCCACTGACGGCGCTGGCCGTCGCGATAGGGTCGCCCGATGAGCAGCAGCGTCCTGATCCTGGGAGCCGGGTTCGGCGGCCTGGAGCTGAGCACCACACTGTCGGAGGAGCTCGGCGAGCAGGTCGACGTGACCCTGATCGACAAGAACGAGACCTTCGTGTTCGGCTACTCGAAGCTCGACGTGATGTTCGGCCGCGTCACGCCCGAGGCGATCCGGATGCCGTACAGCGACCTTGCGAAGCCGGGGGTCCGGCTGCTGCGCGAGACCATCACGTCGATCGACCCGGAGGCCAGGCGCGTCACCACTGACGCCGGCACTCACGAGGCCGACGTGCTCGTCATCGCGCTCGGCGCCGACTATGACCTCGACGCGACGCCCGGTCTCGCCACGGGCGACAACGAGTTCTACTCGGTGGCGGGTGCCGAGCGGCTCGCCGGGATCATTCCGCAGTTCTCCGAGGGTCACGCGGTGGTCGGCGTCTGCGGTGCACCGTTCAAGTGCCCGCCTGCGCCGAGCGAGTGCGCACTGCTGCTGCACGACGATCTGGTCAGGCGCGGCGTCCGGGACGCCTGCCGGATCTCGTTCGTGATCCCGTTTCCGACCCCGGTGCCGCCCTCACCCGACACGTCCACGGCCCTCGTTGCGGCGTTCGCCGAACACGACATCACGCTGATCACCGGCCGCCGCGTCAGCTCGCTCGATCCGTCGGGGGGCGTCGCGGTGCTCGATGACGGCAGCGAACTGGCGTACGACCTCTTCCTGGGCGTCCCCAAGCACCGCGCCCCGGACGTCGTGATCGACAGCGGCATGACGGTTGACGGCTACATCCCGGTGGACCCCCACACGCTCAGGACGAGCCACCCCGGCGTCTACGCCGTGGGCGACGTCGCGACGGTCGGCGTTCCCAAGGCCGGCGTGTTCGCCGAGGGCGCCGCGCGGATCGTGGCGCAGAACCTGATCGCCGATCTGCGCGGCGAAGAGCCCGCCGCGAGCTACGACGGGAAGGGCTCGTGCTACATCGAGTTCGGCCAGGGCCGCGTCGGCCGCGTCGACGTCGACTTCATGTCCGGGCCTTCGCCCACCGGCGTGTTCAACTCTCCGTCCGCCGACCTCGTACAGCAGAAGGAGCACTTCGGCTCCAGCCGCCGCGCTCGCTGGTTCGGCACCTGACGACCCGAAAGGACCCCATGCCCGGGCCCCGACGACTTCTGGCCCGCCCGACCGGCGCACACGCGCGACCGTTCATGCCACGCTGTGCAGGTGGGGCCAGGCCAGGAATGAAGCACACACTTCGCGGCACGCTGCTGCTCGTCATGCTGCTCGCGTTCGGGGTGTCCGGCGCCGTCGCCGCCCCCGTTCAGGAGTTCGGGGTCCAGATCAAGAACGTGAAGGCGAACGGGCGCTTCTCGGTCGTGTTCACGTCGAACTCCTACGACACGACAGGTGCCCCGCCCCCCGGGCTGACCGAGGCTTCGGTGCGGTTTGCGAAGGGCATCGCGATCAAGCCGGAGTTCCTGAAGCGGGACCGGCTGTGCCAGACCGGCAAGCTCCGGCTCATCCTGCTCGCCTACCAGACGAAGACGTTGAAGTACCAGGCGATGTTGGGGAACCTGGCGACCACGCAGAAGCGCATCGGCCGCAAGCTCCGGCCGGCGAGCCTCAAGATTCTCGACACCTGCCGGAAGGCGTTCGTCGGCCGCGGCACGTTCACGCTCGATGCGCGCCCGAACTTCCCCGACGTGATCCCCGGGTTCATGTACGTCTTCCTGTCGCCCCCGAGCGCCAAGGGCGCGATCGGCGGGTTCGGGATCATGTCGCTGTACGACCAGAAGGCCCCGATCGTGCGCAACACGGCCCTGCTCACGGATCAGCAGCCGGGAGCGACGGTCAACCTGTTCAACCAGCCGAGCGCGGACGGCCTCTACGGGTACCGGATGCGGCTGCTGCCGCTCAACTTCGGGCGCCTGCCCTTCAGCGTCGCCGAGGTGCACGTCGAGAGCAGGGGCATCACCGCCGGTGGAAAGTTCTGGGCCAAGCTGCCGCGCTGCCCGACCTCCGGCAAGCTCCAGTTCAAGGCCGATTACAGCTACCGGACCGGGCTGCGCACGACCAACGTCATCAAGGTCCCCTGCCCGCGCTTCAAGCGCTGAGCACCGTCAGCCGGCGAGGGCGCTGATGCCGTCGCCCGCGAGCTTGGCGGCGAGCACCAGGCAGAGAACGACGATGATCGTCGTGTTCTCCCGCTCCATCCAGCCCCGCATGGCGGCCAGGGTCCCCGCGCCGCGCTCACGCATGACCACGTGGATCGCCACGGGCACTCCCGGTGCCAGCGATCCGAGCAGGACGAAGACGGCGAGCGCCCCCGCCTGAGCAGCCGGGCTCGCGCCGGTCTGCGCGATCGCGAGCGCGGCGCCGATCGTCAGCAACAGGTTCTTCGGCTTGACGCAGGCGAACAGCAGCGCGAGCCCCGCCGCCCGCACCGGGGTGATGCCATCGAGCCTGCTGATCCAGCCGGGCAGCTCGGGCTGCTCGTCCGCGGCCGGGCGTGCCCGCCACTGACGGACGGCCACGACGATCAGAAGCAGGGCCAGGACGATCTTGAGCGCGCTGACCCAGGTCGCGGGCGCGCCGCCGTCGCGCGCGTCCGCCCCATCCGCGAGGAGCAGCGCGAGCGTGCCGACTGTCGCGAGGCCGGCCGCCCACGCGGCGAGGAACGCTGCCGCGCCGGCGCGGCCGGGCTGCACGTCGAGCATCACGACGACCGCGACGACCGCCAGCGGGCTGACGGCCACACCGACGCCGAGCGCCAGGACCTGCCCGATCGCCTCCCCCACGAAGCTACGCGCGCACTCGTGTGACGGTGATCGCGGGCGCGGACGTGATCGTCTGGAGCACGACGCAGTAGCGCTCCGTGAGCCGGATGAGCGTGTCGAGCTGCTCGTCGTCGGCGGTCGTCTGAAGGTCGAAGCGCAGGCGGATCGCCGCGAAGCCGACGGGCGCCTCGCGGTCGACGGCGAGCGTGCCGCGGAAGTCCAGGTCTCCCTCCGCCGTGACCGTCCCGCGGGTGACGGGGATCTCGAGCGACGTCGCGACCGAGCGCAGCGTCACCCCTGCGCACGCCGCGAGGGCCTCGAGCAGCATGTCGCCGGAGCACAGCTGCGTTCCGTCGCCGCCGGTCGCGGGGTGCAGGCCGGCCTCGGCGATCGCGCGCCCGGTGTTCACCGAACACGAGAGGCCCTCACCGAGCGACCCGCTCGCCGACAGCGTGATGAGGGCGGCGCCGGGGTCGTCCCGGTAGCGCTCCTTCAGCGGGCGCTGAAGGTCCTGAAGTCCTGCTCGGTCCACAACGAGGGCGCAGGCCGGGCGCGGCGCCGAGAGCGGCGCCGCGCCTTGACCGGCTGGACTACTTCTTCTTCTTCTTCTTCGCTGCCTTGCAGGGTGTCGACACGTCGATGGTCTGGCTGCTCTCGACCGCACCGTCGAACGTCGTCGTGTAATCCAGAACGGCCTTGCCCGACCACTTGCCGGTCTTGCAGCCCGTCGTCGCGATGTACGGGATCCGCTGGCCCTTCTTCTTGACGTACTTGCCGCGCTTCTTCAGGTACTTGACCGGGATGTTGAGCTTGAAGTCCTTGACCGCGGCGATGACGCCCGGCGCCGGGGACTGCAGGTTCTTCGGCACGTCGAAGGACAGCTCGTACTTGTAGAGCGGATCGTTCGTCAGCGTCTTCAGGTTTGCGACGACGACCTCGCGGATGATCAGCGGGCTCTCGCCGACGACGAGCACGACGCCGCCTGCACCGTTCGGCAGGTTGTACGCGGTGAGCTTCACGGTCTCATCGAGGCCGAGGCCGATGCCGCGCGCGGTGCCGGTGCCGATCTTCGAATCGGAGGGGCACTGCTTCTCGTCCTGGAAGACGGTCGCCGAGGAACAGCCCGGGAAGAGCTTGTTGTTGGTGAGTCCCTCCTTGGGGAAGAAGACATCACCGTGCGTGGTCGCGAACTGGACCTGCTGGTCGAGGTCGGCCGCGATCGAGTCGAAGTACGCGTGAACGGAGATCGACACTCCCTGCGGCTTCGCCTTCGTACCGGCGGTGTTCGGCGTGACCTTGACGTCAGCCTTCTGAATGGACTGGATGGCTGATGCCGGGGCCGCCACGACAAGCACGGCGGCGGCGACGGACATCAGGAGAAGCAGGGTCCTGCGCATCGAATCGATCCCTTCGGGGACAACGGGGCAGCCGCCAGCCTAATGAAACGCGGCGGCTCACGTGCCGGTTCGGTCAGCAGGCCCCACGGGAGCAGCGAGGCGGGCGCCCTGCGCAGGCTGCGCGCCCGGAACGACGAAGGCCCCGGGCTCGCGCCCGGGGCCTTCGCCTCACGACGTGATCAGTCGCGCGGCCTAGAAGCCGGACGCCTGCTTCACGAGGTTGCCGTACGCCTGGTAGCCGACGTCTGTCGGATGGATGTCCTGCAGCGGGCCGCAGACGGCGGTCAGCGTGCAGATCGTCCCGATCTCGAGATTCGGGTGCGGGGCGCCCTGCGGGTTGAACACCGGCATCGGATCAGCGAACACCGCGCGGTACTTCGCGGCGGTCGCGGCCTCCAGCGAGTTCAGCGACGCGGCGAGCGCGTCGGTGCCGTCCGCCGCCTGGGTGGCCAGCGCCGGGCTGCCGGTCTGCGCGAGCACCTGCTGGAAGATCGCCGGGTAGAGGACGTTGTAGGTCCCGATCACGATGATCTCGTGCTTCACGCCGCCCTCGTCACGCAGGCGGTTCAGCGTGTGGTCGATGTTCGACTGGATCGTCGCGAACGTCGCGGGAGCGTTGGCCTGCACGCAGCTCAGGCTGATGACGCCGCCCGACGTGCAGGTTCCGCGGACGAGCCCGAGGATGTCATTCGCGCCGATGTCGAGCGTGATCGGCGAGACGCGCTTGCCGCGCTCGTCGAGCACCTTCAGAGCGGCCTGCAGCTGAGTCTTCCCGGGGTGGTTCGAGTGGATCGGGAACGGGTACGTGGTGCAGCCCGTCGTCGAGTTCGTGGCGTTGATGAGCGTGGCGCTCGTCTCACCCGGGCAGCCCAGGTTGACGGTGTTCACGTGCAGCGCGCCGGCACCGAAGAGGCTGCCGAAGACGTCCACGTAGCCGGTCGAGAACTGCGTGTCGGGTGACGTGCAGCCGGTTGCGGCGCAGGCGTTGACCTTCTCGGCCTGGTAGCCGAAGGCGAGCGAGTCGCCGAGCGCCAGGTAGGTGCCGTTGGCGACCGGCGCCTGGATGACCGGTGCGGTCTTGGCTGCGTGCGCGGCCGGAGCGGCGACGAACAGCGCGACGAGCGTGAAGACCACGCAGAGGCCGCGCAGGCGCGACCGTGAACTGCTGGACATGGGTACTCCTCCTTGAAATGGGACACCGGCAGGTCGCCGGGCCGCCTCCCCCCCAAGGAGGCGACGGAGCGCCGACCCTACCTCGACTCGGGTTGAGGCTGCAACAGGTGTCCGGCTCAAGAGGCCCTGGGTGTTCGGTTCCCGCGATTCGCGGGAACCGTGGCTAAGGCGCCATGCAGTAGGCGTGGGCGGTGACGGTGGCGGGGACTGCCGGTGTTGTTCTGGAGGAACACTACCCAGCTGTCAATGCCTGACCGGTGCGAAGCGACAATGGTGAACCCGGCCATCGTGGACCCGTCGCTCCCGCCCGAGATCGCCGTCTCACCCGGATCGCAGGTCGCGACCGCGCTGCCGCTTCCCCCGTTCGCGATGCTGGCGCTGGTGGCCGTCCGATCCGTGATCGTCCCGAGCTGACCCGACCCGATCGCGTGCGCGGTGATCTTCGGGTCCGGGTAGGTCCCGCTGAGGTCTCCGCCGGCCGGGCCGGTCGAAGGCCCGGCAGGGCCCATCGGACCGCTGGAGCCTGCCGGTCCCGCCGCGCCCGCGGCCCCCGTCGCGCCTGCCGCCCCGGTCGCGCCTGCCGCCCCGGCTGCGCCCGCCGCCCCGGCCGCGCCCTGGATCGAGCCCCGGAAGTCGGCGGCCGTGAGTGACCGGTCCCGCACGTCGGCGCCGGTGAGTGACCGGTTCTTCACCTTCGCGCCCGTCACCGCGTTCGCCCTGATCTGCGGTCCGCCCACGCTGTTGCGCGGAAGCTTCACCGCCGCCCAGCTGACGCCGCCCAGGGCGATGAAGAGCGCCATGGTCGCCACCACATCGGCGTACGTCAGGCGGCTGCGGATCCGGCGGAGCATGGGAGCCCCTCTCTGGTGGATGCGCGACCTTAACCCGCCGAAGTGGCTCCCGGTTCAGAGATAGGGCGTTCGCCCGATCCGGTGAAACTGCCGCCGATCGCCGAACCCTGTCACTCGTCCACGATGCCGGTCAGCCCTCAAGGTCGCGGGCACAGATGCCGAGGGGGGTATACGGCTGCCCCTCCTCCGGTTTGGCCGTCTTTGTCTGTTGCATGATTCGCCCCGCGTGACGGCCTGGACCCCCGTCACCGGGGCGTTTCGCTTTCCGGGCGGACCCGCAGGCGAGTCAGGCTCCTGGCCGGTATGTCGTCAGGTACATCTGACCGCCGCCCAGGGACGTCCGTGAGGTGGCGACGTCCTGGATCCATGTGACGACCGCGTAGCTCGACGACGCGGCCGCGGCGAGTGACAGCACATCGAGTGCCCGTGTGTTCAGCGGGGCCGGCGCAACCCAGCCCCCGACGATGGGTCGCACGGCGAGGCGCACGCGGGACTCTCGGCCGCGCGTCTCACTCCAGGCGGCCACCGCGCGGTCCGGCAGTGCCATCGCCGCAGGGGGCCACGCGAGCCACCCTCTCGCAGAGAGCCGGCGTGCCGCGGAGAACGCTCCGCCCGCGCGCAGCGTGCCGGCCTTCACGACGGCCTTGCCGGCGCCCGCCTCCAGCCACAGCGCCACCGTCGTCCGTGCGTCAGGGATCGCGAGCGCCAGACGGTCGGACAGGCCGGCATCGGCCGTCCGCGGCGGCCCGGCCGACGCGAGCGGGACGACGGGCTCGAAGTGTCCTCCCGGACCGAGCGCCGCGAGCCGCTGCTCGATCGGGCTCTGGCGCCAGGTGACGGCTGCGCCGCCGGGTCCGCTCGCGGCCCCTGGGCCCGAGAACCAGAAGGTGAGCGTGGAGAGTTCGGTCGCCGAACGGAACCTGGAGGATCCTGCCGCGAGCGTCGCGGCGAGGACGCGGGCCGTGGTCACCGTCGGCGGCGGCGCCGGTGGCGGCTTCGGCGAAGGCGGGGTGTCCAGCCATGCGACGACGGTGGTCCCGTCCGGCGCGACCGTGACCGCCGGCGCGGACTGCCGGCTGACGCCCAGTGTCCGCGTCGCCCCGAACAGGTGTCCGGGGTTCGCCATGGCGACCTGTACCGGTGTCGTGCTCGTGCCCAGACGCCAGGCGACCACCGCCCGGCCGCCGGCGGTCACGGCCACGCCGCCGGGTGAAACCGAGGGCGCCTGCGCCAAGGTCTGCGTCCGTCCGAAGTTGTGGCCCGGCCGCGCGACCGCGACCCGCAGTGCCACGGTGCCGCGCCGCGGCCGCGCCGTCCAAGCCGCCACCGCGGTGCCGTCGGCGCCGACGGCCGCCCGCGGGCGATCCGCGGCGCCGCTCGCCAGGCGCACGGGGGCGCCGAGACCGCGCACGCCCCCGGTTCGCGCCAGCAGCGACCAGGACTGCGTGTGCGTCGTCGCGACGTAGCCCTCCATCAGCACGACCGTCCGGCCGCCGCCGGCTGCGACATCACCCTGCTGCACCTTCATGCCGTGGGGCGACACACGCTGCGGCCTGGTCACGCCGGCCTGCGCCGGCGCCCAGGTCAGCAGCGCTGCGGTACAGGAAAGAGCCGCCGCCCAAGCGGCGCGCGTCGCTCTTGAACGAGTGGACCGGAGCATGACTCCCACCTTCGTGGTGACGACTGCTCGCGCTGAATCAGCGGGCGTACACTGAAGATATCCGGGGTCACGCCCGGCGCCATCGGGGTTCGTTACCCGTCGGTTACGGGAAACCCGTTCATGTGGAAGGTGAACATTCGCTCGGCGTCGATCCGCGCGTAGACCGGGCCGGAGTCGAGGAACTCCTCCTCCCACCCCGGCCCATAACGCGGCACGTAGATGTCGAGCAGCGTCTGCCGCAGCGCCGCGTTCTCGCGGCTCTTGATGTCGACCGGGACGGCCCGGCCGTGGACGGTGACGGCGAGTTCTTCGCCGGGAAGATGGGTCGCGCTGACCTGCGGGCGAGCATTGATGTGCCGGAAGCGCACGGAGTCCGGAGCAGAGCCGAAATGGAACGCGCCGCGGAAGAAGATCCCGTCGACGGGGCCGACGATCGGCCGGCCGTCCGCGGTGACGGTCGCCAGCGCGAGCAGCCGCATGCCCGTCAGCCGCTGCGCGACCTGCTCCGCCTTCAGGCGCCGCTCCGGGGTGTGAATGCGCAGCAGATGCGCCCCGGCGCCTGCGTAGCTGCGGTCGAGGAGATCCTGGAGCACCGTGATGTCGGCCGGGGTCTCATGCATGACCGCATTGAAGCCTGCCACGCTCCGCGGAAGTGCGACGTGCAGCGCTCCGCCGTCACGCAAGCACCGGAGAAGGCCGGAACCCCTTGACGATGAGGTAGATCGTCAGCGACGCCTCCCAGGCGATCTCGGGCAGTGCGAGGACGGACGACGCCGTGGACCCGTTGTCGAAGGCGCCGAAGATGATGGCGATGCCCGAGGCGAAGATCAGCGGGCCGCCGATCAGGCCCAGCATCGCCATGCCGCGTGGCACGAGGCCGGACCTGTACATCATGTAGCCGAGCAGAAGCCCGTTTCCGAAGCCGGCACAGAAGGCCGGGCCGAGCAGGAACGTCCAGTCGTGGAAGGCGACGAGCGAGCGTCCCGCTAGGACGAGCGAGGCGCCGTCCGCCGCCCCCGGTCCCCCGACGTCCTGCTGCAGGGTCATCAGCGACAGGACGCTGATGATGCCCACGGCGATGATCGCTGATTCGATCGTGCGGCTCGCGACGTAGCCGAGGCTGATGCTCGGGCTCTGGCGCCGCAGAATCGGATACAGAACGACGGCGGTGGCGATGTTGGCGATCACGAGGATGATCTCCAGCGAGGCACCCAGGGCGACGCGCGTGTCGGCGCCCCCGCCGAGGATGTAGTCGTGGTGCTTCAGCAGCGGCTCGTAGAGGAGCAGTGCCGGAATCGAGGCGAGGAACGTGATCGCGAACCACACCCCCGCGATCAGCGCGGTCCTTCGTTGCTGCGGCGACTGCTCAGGCACGGGGATCGTCATGCATGCGTGTTCCCCGGGGGGGCCGGGAGACCTTTGTGTGAAGGCCCGGGCCTATCGGCCGACCTCGGGCGCGAGAACCCAGCGCTCGAAGTCGCTGTGCATGACGTTGCTCCCGCAGATGACCGTTGCGATCCGTCGTCCGCTGAATCGGTCTCGGTTCTCGAGGATTGCTGCCACGCCGAGCGCCGCCGAAGGTTCGACGACGAGCCCCGCGCACCGGTAGAGCAGGCGCATCCCCGCCTTGATGCTCTCCTCGCTGACGAGCGCGACGTCGTCGACCACGGCGAGGAGATCTCCGAGCACCTCGGGGATGGGAAAGCGGCCGGCGACGCCGTCGGCGATCGTGTCGATGGTCTCGCTCTCCACGATCGAGCCGGTGCGCCAGGAGAGGGCCATCGCGGGCGCACCCTGCGGCTGGACGGCGAGAACCTCGACACCTGGAGCGAGCGACGACGCGACGCAGCCGATGCCGCTCGCCATCGCTCCGCCCCCGAGAGCGATCACGACGGCGTCGAACTCGTCGGGGCGTTCGAAGAGCTCGAGCCCGATCGTCCCCGCTCCGTCACAGGTCAGGAGATCGAGGCTGTCCTCCACCAGGTGGGACCCCTCGCGTTCGGCGATCTCGCGTGCCGCCCGCCGGGCGTCCTCGATGTCGTCGCCCTCCAGCTGAACCGTCGCCCCGAGCGCCCGGATGCCGTCGATCTTGAGTTGATTCGCGCTCGCCCCGGCCACGACGGTCACCGGGACACCTCGTTGAGCGCCGCTGTACGCCAGTGCCAGCCCGAGGTTCCCCGCGCTGGCCACGACGGCGGCTTGGGCCGGCTTGCGCTGTGCCAGCCAGGACATGACGGTCTCCGAACCGCGTCCCTTGAAGCTGCGCACCGGGTTGAGGGTCTCGACCTTGAGCGTCAGCGAGCAGCCCAGCTCTGCGCCGAGCGACGCGCACTCGTACTGGGGGGAGCCGAGAAAGACGGGAGCGATCGCCCCGCGTGCCCGCCGAATCCGCTCGAGGTCGAGCCGCATCTCCGCGACCCTAGCGGCGGCTGTGCTCGCGTCAGGTCAGGTGGCAGAGGAGTCGTGATGACAGGCTTGCGCTCGCCGCGAGCGCGGCGGGGGCGTTGGCCGGTCGGCGGGCCTCCGCCGGGTGGACCCATTGCGGGCATCCGCTGGATCAGGGACGTCCTGACCCTGCCGTGGAAGCAGCGGATCGAGGAGTTTGCGGCCGCAGTGCCGGGAAGCACGTAGTGGTAGATGCCTTTCGGGAACTCCGGTGTGGGGCTGGTGATCCCGTTGCACTTGTCGAGCCGGGACACGCGCACGGCGCGGCCGTTGATGTCTCGCGCGCCGTAGATCGGGAACCCGTCGAACGCGACGCCGATGATGTGTGACGGGCCGGTCCTGGTGTCGACCTCCGACGCGACGCACGCCGGCAACCCGTGGTAGTGGTATTGGCCCTGCATCGGTGTCGGGTGACCGCTGCACGAATCGACGAACGGCACGTCGCTGCCGTCAGCCCCCTTGACGGTGAAGTTGCTCGCCATCGCAACCGTCGAGCCGTCTCCCTCGAACGGGTTGAAGAGCACCGCTCCGGAGATCATGAACCCGATCGAGCCGAGCGGCGCGGACGTCGTCTTCGACGTCTTGACCGGCGTGGTGGGGATCTTGAAGTCGTACGACTGAGCTTTCGTCGGGTCGTCGGCGGCGATCGATGTCGCCGCCGTCGGGACTCGTGCACCGCCGCCGGCTATCGCGTACTGCTTGGAACGCGGGTGGTTCGGGATGCCGTCAGAGCGCAGCCGCACGTACCCCTTGCCGTAGCTGACCTTGATGTTCTTCCCCCAACCGGTCTTCTTCAGCCCGGCGGTCGTGCTCGCGGAGCCGCGCCCGGTCGCCTTGGTCGTGGACGCCTCGCTGATCGACCCGGCTTCCCCACATGCGGACAGCGCCAGGAGGGACCCCGCCACGACCAGCATCGCGGGGCGGGCACGGAGCATCACAGGCGCTTGCATGCGGCGGAACTTGCCGGGCGGCTCTGAGCGAACTCTGAGGAACGCCGGAGCGGGACGACCGCTCGTGCGCTCGGGAAAACCCCTGACCGGATTGCGGCATCGCGCGGATGCGTCGCCCCCGACCCGCTGCCTAGCGTGCTCGCAAAGGACCACGCGGAGAAGAGGAGACGCGCATGGGGACCGATGAGCCGCAGCCCGCCACGCCTGACGCGAAGCCGGACACGTCCGAGCAGGAGATCTTCGAGGCCGAGGTCGCGCGGTTCAGCGGGCGAGCGGTGCTCATCTTCGGCGGGCTGGCCATCCTCGCGGCGCTGACCATGTCCACGGTCGCGCTGCTCAAGAGCAGCGACAACGGGGGTACCACGACCACCGTGACCGCGCCGGCGGCCGCGGCGGGCGGCGCCACCCAGACTGCGCCGCAGCTCACCGGCGACGCGCTCGGCAGGCAGCTGTTCGTCGCGGGCGACGCAGCGACCGGCGTCACGGCGTGCGGTGGCTGCCACACGATGAAGACCGCGGGCACCACTGCGACCGTCGGCCCGAACCTCGACAAGGAGCTGGGTCCGGATCCGGCGTCGGCCACGCGCGAGTCGATCGTCGACCCCAACAAGGAGATCATCCCCGGCTACCAGGCGAACGTGATGCCCGTGAACTACGGCACCGCACTCACCCCGACACAGCTCGACGCGCTCGTCAACTACGTCTACCACAGCACGAACACGAAGGCCAAGGCCAAGGCGGCGAAGTCCGCCGGGTAGGCACTGACAGCCGCGAGCCGGTCCGCCGGCGCATGGCCAGAGCGCGCTGCATCTCGGGGCCGCGGTGCGGTCCGCCGGGATAGGGTCGGCCGATGGACCCGCAGGAGTCGTACCCGCTGCCCGAGGACCCGGTGCTCGCCGAGGTTGCCGCGACGCTGCGCGGCGCAGGGCACTGGGGCTGGGTCCTCGACCCGCAGTGGCGAGTCCTCTACGTGACCGACGAGATGAGGCTCACGTTCGGCGGCAACACCCAGCTCTCGCACTGGCCGATCGGGGCGCACTTCTTCGGGCCGGAGTTCAAGGCGGCGACGCTCACGTGGCGCTTCGGGACCACGACCGAGGAGCTCTTTCGTTCCAACTTCGCCGCTGTCGGCGGCTGGGTGCTCAACGACACCCCGGGTGGGCGCGATGCGCTGCGGGAGCTCGTCGACCCGTCGCTGCGCGACATGGTCGACGGCCTGTCGGCCGACGACTCCGCCGCGCGCTGGTATGCCGGCTCGGGCATGGGCCTCGACATCCCCGTCGGCGTGGCGCTGGCTGGGTTCCGAATCCGCGACCGCGATGGGCGTCTCGCCGGCACGGCGATGATCTCAAAGCCCGAGGCCGGCATGGCGACCCTCGGCTCGATGACCTCGATGGCCGATGCCGACCACCTGCGCCGCATGCTCCAGGTCTCGAAATCCGGGAGACGACCGGCCGCGATCCTGTTCGCCGACCTCGAGGCGTCGTCGCCGCTCGCACGGCGCCTGTCGACCGCGAGCTACTTCGCGCTCGGGCGGCGCCTGGTCCGGGCGTCC
The DNA here is from genome assembly GCA_963805615.1 of uncultured Actinomycetes bacterium. Lineage (GTDB taxonomy): Bacteria > Actinomycetota > Thermoleophilia > Solirubrobacterales > Solirubrobacteraceae > F1-60-MAGs163. The sequence continues at coordinate 303,596 of CAWDUW010000003.1, forward strand.
GACCACTGCATCATCAACGCGGGGGGGCTGCCCGGCCGCCATGCCGGCGACGGAGTCGTCGCGTTCTTCCTCGCCGAGACCGCCGGGTCCGAGTCGGCCGCCGCGCGTGCATGCATCGGCGCGGCGCGAGCGCTGAGCGACGCGATCATCGGTGTCGCAGCCCGCAGCGACCTGGAGGCAGACGAACTCGTCCTGCGCTTCGGGCTGCACTGGGGCTCGACGCTCTACGTCGGCAGCATCACGACCAGCGGGAGGGCGGAGGTGACGGCGCTCGGCGACGAGGTCAACGAGGCCGCCCGCATCGAAGCCTGCGCGACCGGCGGCCGCGTGCTGGCGTCGAAGGCGCTGATCGAGCGCCTCGACCCGGCTGACGCCGCAGCCCTCGACCTGGATCCCGACCGCGTCACGTACGTCACGCTGGGCGAGCTCAAGAGCGCGACCGAGAAGGCCCGCCGCGACGCACCGGCAATCGGCGTCTGCGAGATCTGACGCGGCGGTCGCCGACCATCTGCCCGTTCGTCGGCAGCAGCCCGGGTGAGAGCCGGGCACCATGCCCGGCTCTCACCCGACGTCCTTCAGTGCCCTACTGGTTGGGCCAGTAGCTGCTCTCCCACGTGACCTCGGCGATCTTCGCCTGGCCGGTCACCGACGGGTGGAAGTAGTCCGCCGTCGAGTTCGGGTTCCCCGGGGGGAAGATCGGCAGAACATTGAACGGGAACGCGTTCAGGCCTGTCGTGTTGGTCACGGTCGCGATGTCGCTGGTGGTGAACGACGTGTTGTACGCAGCGCCGTCGTCGTACTTGCAGCGCTTGTCAGCGTCACAGACATCGGCGAGGACGCCGTTGTACGCCTGCACCTGTGCCTGGAAGGCGGCCCGCCGCTGGACGTCGGCCGGCGCGGTCGACGTCGGGTTTGCGAGCAGCGCCTGGCAGACGTTGAACGCCGACCAGCGCGTGAGCGCGTTGTAGTCCACCGGGTTCGTGAAGATCGTGTGGAGCTGGTTGATGTTGGGGACGCTCGCCACGAAGATGTAGGCCTTCGGCAGCCCGCTCCGGATCGTGTCGATCGTCGCCTGGAACTGCGCCCGGTAGGTCGCAGTCGGCGTCTGCGCAGCGATCGTCGGCTTGCAGGCGTCATTGCCGCCCATCTCGATCGTCACGTAGTCCGCGCCCTGGCTGACGGCAGCGGCGGCCTGCGCCGGGGCGTGTTCCATCCGCGCACCCGAAACCGCGTCGTTGAAGGCGACCGGGTTGAGATTCTTGTTCCTCGCCTGGATGCGCAGGAACTGGCTGTTGACCGCAGGGTTGGTGCCGGTCGACCACGAGTTCGCCGGGTTGTCGCCGTAGTTCGGTGCGTTGAACGCGCGCGTGATCGAATCGCCGAGCGCGGCCACGACCTTGGGTGGCTTGGTCGCCGACGCGGACGCGACGCCGATCGCGAGCACCAGGAGCGCCGCGAGAAGGCTCGTCAGCGTGATCCGGCCGTACCGGCGCTTGATGTTGCGTGACACAGGTTCCTCCTTGTCTGGGATACCGGGACAGCGGCAAGCCGCCCGGCCGCCCGCCTCCTTCCCCCAAGGCGACGGCTCGGACCAACCTACGGGACACGCACCGCCCGCGGTGATGGGTGGCACCACCCATCACCCGCGCGAACGCCGCCGTTCCGCGAGCTACGGCTTGGTGAGCACACCGGTCGCCGTCCCGGAGCAGCCGTACCCGATGCCGGTGTCCACGAGCGAACCGGCCTTGCCGATCGTGAACGTGCCCGTGCGGGGCGACTGCTCGGTGTAGAAGACGCCGGACAGCGTGTACTTGAAGTCATCGGAGTTGCCTCCCGGGGTGGTCGGAGGTCGCTGCACGGACTTCTCGGCGGAGAACTCGCCCTGCGGGCTGATTCCGATCGATGTCGGCAGCGGGAAGGCCCAGTCGGTCTGACGGGTCACCTCCGTCGTCGTGCCGTTCTGCGTGCACTTCAGGAATTGGACCGGCGACAACAGCCTGGCGGCCGTGATGACGCCGTCGACCACCGTCATGGAGATGTTGGTGTAGTAAGGCCCGTCCAGATGGCCCTGCCACGTGCCGTTGGCGGCGGTCGGCGCGCCGAGCGCCGGCAGTGGGTTCGGCGTCGTCGGCGTCGTCGGCGTCGCGGGGACCGGGGTTGTCGGTGCGGTTCCGCCCGGCGTTGTGGGTGTCGGCGTCCCGGGGGCCACGTGCGGCGGCGCGACACGGACGTGCAGGGACTTCGCAAACGCCCCGTGCGAGCCGCGGAACCTGAGCTTGAACGGGACCGACTTGCCGTAATCCGCGAGCGGGAGCCTGCCGCGGAGGACCGCCGCGCACAGGCCCGCCGACAGCGCCGGCTTTCCGTGCAGGCTTGCACTCCGCCTGCCGTGCTTCACGATCGTCGTGAGCGTCACGGTTCCCGCGCACGCCTTCGACTTCGACGTGCCGGCAGCCGGAGTGAAGGCGACGCGCACGGAAACACTCACGCGGCCCTTCACCTTTTTTGCCGAGAGCACGGTCACGGTCCGCTTCGGCTTGCCGGAGCCGGCGAGGGCGGCCGAGGACGCGACTCCCGCGAGCAGCGCGCCGACCAGGATGCCGACGACGTATCGACCCCACGGTCGAGTTGCGGTAACCACGTACTGAACGCTACCGCGCCACGACGTCCGCGGCCAGCGCTCTGTGCTACCGCTTGACGATCACGAATGAGAGCTTGGTGATCTTTGAGCGGTTGCCGGCCGTGTCGGTGGCCATCAGGTTCATCTGGTACTTGCCGGGCGCGAGCTTCCTCTTGCCGAGGCGTCCACTGAACGCGACGGCGTTGGCTCCCAGCGCGCCGGCTCGCGTCAACGTTCCCTTGCGTGTCGTCCGTGTGCAGCGCTTCGCGCGCCGAAGCTTGCGCGTGGGCTTGACGCACCGCTTGCCCTTCCGTCGCCCGCTGTCCTGCCGGGTGATGGTGATCGTCACTCGAGCTGCCTCCGAGAGCGTGTAGCGCACGGTCGTTCCGTGCTTGGTGCTCGCGTTCAGCGCGGTCGCCCTGCTGCCGACCGCAAACGTCCGGTTGGTGAGCTTCACCTGTCGCAGGGCGGGCGCCGTCGCGTCGACAGCGCCTGGCAGCGGCAGTGGGGGCAGCGGCGTCGGGACGGTCACCGGCGCCGGGGGCGCGGGTGAGGAGTTGAGCAGGACGGCCACCGACGGGTCGTCCATCGCGATGCTGACGACATCAGGCCTGCCGTCCCCGTTGAGATCGCCGACGGCGAACCGGTTGGGGCCGACGTTGGCTCCGCCCGGGATGGTGAACGTGGTCGGCGGGGTGTCGAAGCTGCCGTCGCCGTGGCCTCGCTGGACGGCCAGCGTGCCGGTCGTGTCCTCCCCGTTGTAGCCCTCCACCGCGGCATCGAGGTGGCCGTCGCCGTCGAAGTCGGCAACCTGAACATCGTCGATGCCCGTGATCGATGGCGTGAGGACCGGCTGTTGGCCCGGCGGGAACCCGCCTGACAGATCCGCCGCGTTCTGCCAGATCAGCGTCACGAGCCGGTCGCTGCTGAACTGCGGACCGCCGGTCATGATCAGGTCCGGGGTCCCGTCGCCGTTCAGGTCACCGGTTGAGATCCAGGCCAGCGTCACGTCGGCCGGGAGCGGGATCTCCCGGTCGACGTACGACAACGACGAGCAGGGCGGGACCGACAGGGTCCCGAACGGGTTGCGCCCCCACGCGCGCACGCTCTTCAGGTACGGGCTCAGGATCACGTCATCCTGTGAACACTGAGGGAAGGAGTAGAAGTGCGCGGTCGCAAGGTCCGGGCCGACCGAGGCGTGCCCGCTCGGGCCGTTCACGTCCGACGCACTCGTGTCGTTCGGACACACCGGGCTCGCGAGGTCGTTGACCGGCCTGTAACAGAGGTACTGCTCCCCCGCCGACTGGCTGTACAGGAGATCGGGAAAGCCGCCGGTGTCCGACGGCCACAGTGCGAGCACGTTGTTCAGGCTGATCCCGTCGAAGTACACGGCGTCCGAGAGCGTGCCATCCCCGTTCCCGAGCAGCTGATCGAACCCGCGCCCGGCCTCGCAGGCGACGATCACGTCTGCGGCCTGCCCCGCATCGAACTGACCCGTGACCATCGTCCCGCCGTCAGGGTTGGCGCAGACCGGGTACTCCTGGGCTGCCGCGAACGTTCCAGCGCCCTGGTTGAGCAGCACGAACAGCTTCCCGACGTTCCCGCCGCCCCGGTACACCACGACATCCGGACGAGCGTCGTTGTTGAGATCGACGACCGACACCGCACCCAGCCGCGAGTGGTACTCGCTGTCAGCCGGCGGCAACGGATACCCGGCGGAGGAGAACGACACGGCGGCGGCCACCGCAGGAGTGCCGAGCACAAGGCCCAGCACCACACAGCCAAGCCCAACCCCAGGCAACCGCTTCACGGTGCTCCCCTCATCGCGTTCGCCTCAATCATCACGCGGGCGTCAAGCACGACGACGCGGTCAGTCCGAGATGTCGCGCAGATACTGGTGAACAAAGGCGATCGCCATGCTGCCCTCGCCGACGGCTGCGGCGACACGGTTCACCGGACTGAGCCGCACGTCGCCGCAGGCGAAGATGCCGGGGACGCTCGTCTCGAGGAGGTAGGGGTCCCGGCTGAGCTGCCACCGCCCCGGCGTCGCGCACGTCCGGGCAGGCCGCGATGTTCTTCTCGTCCCATGCGCGGAGCGGGAACCCGGCGGGATGGGGCATGCCGAGCGTGATCGACATCTCACCGAAGGGGTCGCCCGGCCGCCGCTCGCCGACCACGCGCTCCTCACCATCCACGAGCTTGACGGCCTCGATGCGGCCCTCGAGCATGCCGAACAGGGCGCGTTCGTCCCCCTCGTGCACCGCCCACTCACCGGGGCCGAGCGCGATGTCCCCGGCGACTCGGCAGATCTGCTCGAGCACGGCTGCTCGGCCCTGCGAACACCGAGATCCGGCCGACCTCGTCCAGCGTCACCATCGGCGCTCCGCCCCCGCTCCCATCGAAGGGACGCCATCGGGCCGGAGCGTGGCGCACGCAGCGCCGTGGACGCAGCCGCCGGCGTCAACGACTGCGCCGTCTTCGGGCCAGGCGCCCATCGCGCACGGTGTCCGTCCCCCTACGCCGGAGGGCCCTCGGGAACGACGCCGAGTTGCTGCATCATCGCCATCAGATCGACGATGCCCCAGTGCTCGCGCGCCAGACCGTCGTCGCCGAACCTGATGATGTCGATGAGCTGCACGTCGATGCTCTTGCCGGTCGGCGGCATTCCCATGAACTCACCCTGGTGGGTCCCGGTCGCCTGCACGCGCGCGACGACCTTGTCACCGCTGGCCAGAACATCTTCGGGAACCATGCGCAGGTCGGGGAACGCCGCCCGGTACATCCGGAAGAACTCCAGGACTCCGTCCTTCGTCGGCGCGAGGCCGGGCGTCTCCTCGTGCTCGACGAAATCGTCGGCCAAGAACGTTCCGAACCCGTCGACGTCTCCGGCGCTCAGCATCTCGTAAAAGCTTCGCATCGTGGCCGCGTGATCCATGTCTCCTCCTTCGTGGGGATGGTTGCCGTGACTCTCTCTCAGAACGGAGCTGGGGGCAACCGGTGAATCCGCCTTTCTGCGCCGGTGTTCAGGGAATGCATTCAGCGCACTCGTCCGCGGCATTTCACGGCGCGGCTTGCGTGCCTCTCACGGATGTGGCTCGTGTTCGGCCGCGTCACAGTAGGACGGTGAGTTCGATTGCACGAAGACTCGGCGTGGCGGTGGCCCTGGGATTTGCGTTCTGGATCGCTGCTGCCGGGCCGTCGTGGGCGGGCTGGGCTCCGACGACGCGCCTCACCTCGGCGACGGGTGTGGATGGGGTGTCGACGGCGATCAACGCCCGTGGCGATGCGGCGGTTGCGTGGGTGGTGGACCCGGCTTCGGCCGCGAGAGCCGGCGACTTGCAGGTCCGGGTGGCCTACCGGCGCGGCTGGGGCGGCCGGTTCCGCACACGGACGGTGTGGCATCGCGCCGGCTTCAAGGCCCGCGGGCCGTCGGTTGCGCTTGATCCTCGCGGCGAGCTGACGGTCGCATGGATCGACGAGGCGTCCACCAATGGGCTCCTGCACGGTCACAAGACGGTTCGCGCGGCCTACCGCACGCCAGCCGGCCACTGGTCAGATGTCCAGGCGATCGGCCGCACCTCGCCGTTCTGGTACGCCTACCCGACCGTTGCCGCGGCCCGCAGCGGAACCGTCCTGCTCACCTACAACTCGGTGTCCAAGGCCGCGCCCGGCATGGCAGCCGTCTGGCGCTCACCAGGACACCACTTCGGACCCGTGCACGCACTGCCGACCGGCCTCATTGACCCGACGACGCTGTTCGACGCGGCCGGTCGCGCGTACGTCGCTGGCAACGCCAACTGCGACGGAAGCCATAGCCGTGGGGTGCTGCTGAGGACCAATCCGTCGAGCCGCCACTTTCGCGCGATGCGCACCGTCGCGCCGACCCCGAGCAGCAACCTGCGCCTCGTGCTGACCGGTTCAGGCCGCGGCGCACTGGCCTGGCGAGCCGTCGCCTGCAGCACGAGCGAGGATCTCACCGGCCCGATCCACGCAGCGCGCCTGTCCCACGCGGCCGCCGGCAAACCGACCGTCCTTGACCCGCAGAACGCCCGCGGACCGATCCTCTCCGGCGCGCCCTCCGACGGCGCCGATGTCGCCTGGAACACCTTCCCGACCGCGACCTCCACGGCCGCCATCCTCACCTCACACATGAACGTCAACGGCCTGTGGACCTCGCCCGCTTTCCCACAGGCCGACTGGATCGCCTCGACCGCCGACGCCACCGGCAACCAGATCGTCATGGCAGGCGAGATCGGCGCGCGGCCCACGAACGGGCCGATCCAAACAGCACCGATCACAACGTCCAGGGCAGCAGCCGGCGCCACCGACGGCACCGGCCTGATCATCGCCAACGGCCTCGCCACGACGACGTGGCGACCCTGACATGTCCAACCAGGTGGTCGGTGACGGGCCGCTCGACCGCCTGCCTCAGAGCGGCTCTCACCGTTCCAACGCCATTATTGTGGAGTCATGTCACTCCGCTGGTCAATCACCGGTGTCCTCGCCCTGATGCTCACCGCAGTCGCTCCGGTGCAGGCCGCCCGTCCGCCGTTGCCGGCAGGAGCCAAGCAGATCGCTCCGGGTCATCTGCCCGGGAAATGCTCAGCGCCGGGCGATGACGGCTACGGCCCGAACTACGGCTACTACTACTCGGGGAAGGCGAAGGCGTGGGTCCAGGGTCCGCGCTGCGTGCCGGTCTGGGGCAACCTCGCCCTCATGCCGTCGACGGTGGTGCGGGCGGGCAGCCGCGTCACGATGACCGCTGTGCCCGACGGCGGCTCGAACTCCGGCACGTATGCGCCCCAAACGAAGTCGATCAGCTGGACGTTCCCGGGGAAGCGTGTGTCCGGCTGCGGAACCGCTGATCTGTCGTGCACCGTGATCCCGTTCGCGCGCGCGGGCCGCGAGTGGCAGTGGGGTCTCTTTCACGTGACGATGCCGCGCACGTTCTTCGTCGACTCGCCCGGCTCGAACTGCGCCGGACTGCATCTCTGCCCGGGCTTCGCGACGAACGCCTGGTCGTTCGTCGGCGTACCCCCCGCGGGAACGTCCCCGCCGCTTCCGCCCGGCTTCGCCAAGCTCTGCCTCGGAGCGTGCAAGAGCGCGTCCGTGATCACGCCGAAGACGCTGGCTCCCGGGGCGACGACGCTGGAACTGACCGCGACGTGCGGCGGCGCGAAGGCTTCCGGCGCCCGCGCGTCGCAGCTCGGGACGTCGACCTGTCCGGTCGCTGCGACGACAACGGCGACGAAGGGGAAGCTCACCGAACTGGAGAAGATCCAGGAGGCCGACGCAAAGGCCCGCGCCGATCGCCATCAGATCATGAAGGACCTGCAGACGAAGATCTTCGATCTGACCCAGGACGTGACGACGAACAAGGCAAAGTCGGCGGACAAGTCCTTCCAGCAGTTCGACGGGTACATCCGCGCCAATGCCGGATCTCCCGACGTCGTCGCCGCGTTGCAGGACGCCGACAGCGGACTCGCCGGCACGTTCCCGCCGCAGACCGCGACTGCGTCCGCCGCGCTGCGGGCGCGGGCGGCGCAGGCGGGCGGCCCGGCCGCCTCCGCCGTCCTGCACAGCATGTCCGCGTCCAGGCCGACCAAGGCCGACGCCAGGGCCTACAACGACGCGCTCGCGCTGGCGACATCCCCCACGGCATCCCTGGACCGCGGGCGAGCCCGCCTGCTCCTGTCGCTCGCCGTCGTCGTCGGACGCCGGGTGCTCCTGCACGACCTGGGGTCCAGGACCACGTTCAAGATCGCCGCCGGCAGCGCACGCGTCCCGGCCGGACGCGAGCGATCCCTCGTACTGAAGGCCACGGGACGCGGCGGGCGCGCCCTGCGGATCCTCGGCGTGACCGGTCTGTCCAGGAAGGTCGGAGCCACGCTCCGGGCCAGTTCGCGGGGCCGCAGCGCCAGTCGCACGATCACCGTCCGCTGACGCAGGTCGGGCGGGGGTCGCGGTTAGCCTGCGCCCCATGAGCGACGACGCGCCCTACGTCCCTGAGCTTCCAGAGCATCCCGACCTGCGCGAGATCGCGCTGATGATCGAGGGCACCGGAATGATGGGCGAGATCCTGGACGAGCGGTTTCGCTGCATCTTCTTCTCCAGCGAGTCGGCTCGAGCGATGGGCCTGTCACACGAGGAGGCACGCGCCATCATCGGCCACTCGCTCATCGCCCGGACGTTCCGTGACGACTTCGCGGAGATCGGACGCGTCGACGAGACGAGCGGCAATGACTGGACGCGGCACAACGTGCCGATCATGCGCCGGTACGTCGCGCCCGGCGACGCCGACTTCGATGAGGTCTTCGATCTCGCTGCTCCCTACGCCGCCAAGGTCGAGCCGGTCGAGGCGCCACGCCGCGCCTGGTATGACCGGCTCTCGTTCCCGCCGCACCTTCGGTTTCGCCGGAACATGCTTGGTGACCAGTTCCAGGTGCAGTTGCGGATCAGCAACGACGACGGGGTGTTCATCGGCGTGCTGTTCCTCTATCGGGGCACGCTGCCCGAGAGCCTGATGTGGCGGCTGGGCCGCGGCGACGAGCGCCTGATGAGGCGGATGGATCGCGTCAGCGAGCCCGCCCGCCGTTCGGCCGCGATCCTCTTCGCCGACCTCGAAGCGTCGGGTGATCTCTCCCGGCGCCTGTCCTCGCGCGGCTACTTCGACCTGATTCGCGACCTCACCGACCTGATCGACTCCTGCGTCGTCGACCGCGACGGGATCGTCGGAAAGCACGCCGGAGACGGCGGCTCCGCGCTGTTCCTCGCGGCCGACTTCGACGGCTCGGAGTCCGCCGCCGCACGCGCGGCGATCGAAGCCGCACGCGCGATCCGCGACGGCGCGCAGCACCTCGGGCCCGACGACATCACCGTCAGGCTCAACATCGGCGTGCACTGGGGCGCCACCCTCATGGTCGGCCAGGTCGCCACCCGCGGGCGCCTCGAAGTCACCGCGCTCGGCGACCAGATGAACGAGGGCGCACGCATCGAGGCGGCCGCCAGAGGCGGCGCGATCCTCGCCTCCAAGGACCTCATCGAGCGCCTCGACGCCGGCGATGCGCAGGCGGCCGACCTCGACCCCGACGCGCTCGCCTACACCCCGCTCGGCGAACTCGACGGCGCGAGCGACAAGGCGATCCGCGACGCGGGGGCGATTCCCGTCACCGCGATCTGACTGCGGGTCGAGAGGCCTCGGCATCGATTGATGGGAAGCGATGACTTCGCCTCACGGCGGGAGTCTTACCGCCGGTAGGGGGTTGATTGGTGACGACACCGCCCACGATCACGCCGTTGCGCGTTGCCGACCTGCTCGCCGAGGGCGAGCGGATGCCGGTCTACGTGCACGTCATCGACCATCCCGATGCGCGCGTGCTGGTCGACACCGGCATGACGGAACTGCATCCGGCGGTGGCCGACCTCGATCCCCGCCTCCGTCCGCTGAGCACGCAGGACTTCGACCTCGCCGGCGTCGACATCGTCGTCAACACGCACCTGCACTTCGACCACTGCGGCGGCAACCACCTCTTCGCCGGCAGGCCGATCTACGTCCAGCGCCGGGAGCTCGACGACGCGCGCAGCGAGGAGGACTACACGATTCGCGAGTGGGTCGAGGCGCCCGGCGTGCGGTACGTGCCGGTCGATGGCGAGCTCGAGCTGCTTCCCGGGCTCCGGCTCGTCCCGGCGCCTGGCCACACACCCGGCATGCAGGTGGTCGTCGTCGAAACGGGCGGGCGTCCGGTCGTGGTCGGCGGCGACGTGGCGGTGTGGTTCGGCGAGCTCGACGAGCCGCACACCGAAGGCCAGCTGCGTGTGCGCGCGCTCGAGCCCGAGCTCGTGTGGCTCGCGCATGAGCACGAGCCCTGGCGGCCGCGCAGCATGTAGGGCGCGCCGCAGTGCACAACTGGAACCTCCCTACGGCCGGCGTTCCACGCGATAGCGCACATGCGTCGCGTGCGGTGAGTGGAGGGTCTCGACCGGCGTCAGCGCGAGCTCGGCGATCCCGTCAAACAGCCGCTCGCCCTCCCCGAGAAGCACCGGGGCGATGTCGAGCGTCAGCTCGTCCACGACCCCGGCTGCGAGCGCCTGACGCACCGTCGAGGCGCCGCCCGCGATGTCGACACCGCGCTCGCCGGCGATCGCCGTGGCCTGCTCGAACGCCGCTTCGAAGCCGTCGGTGACGAAGTGAAACGTGGTGCCGCCCTGCATCTCGATCGGGTCGTGGGCGTGGTGGGTGAGGACGAAGACGGGGGCGTGATACGGCGGCTCGTCGCCCCACCAGCCGCGCCAGTCCTCGTCCCATGCGCCGCGGATCGGGCCGAACATGTTGCGGCCCATGACGTAGGCACCGCGAGGACGCATCAACCAGCTCTGGGCGGTCAGATCCGCCTCGTCCGCCACCTCGCCGAGATGCCAGGCGTGGACCTGCCTGCCACCGACGCCGAGCGGGTTCTCGCGGCTCTGGCTCGGCCCGGCGACGAAGCCGTCGAGCGAGATGGACATGTGGCACGTGGTCAAGGTCATGGCGTCTGAGACTGGCACCAGTCGCGGAACTCATCGGCGGGACTCGCTTCAGCGATGGTCCTCGGACGCCCCGGAACGAGCCACCCGTCAGGCGTAGGGGCTGTCGGCGCCGTGCCGCGCCACCTGTCAGGGAGACTCGGTCGGCGCCATTGATGGCGTCCGGTGCGGTTCGTAGGCGGGCGGCGCGGATGCGGTCACCGCGCACGGCCCGGGCGGCCCGCCGAACCGCAGGTCCGGATATGAGGGATAGGACGTCCGCAGCTCGTAGAAGTTCAGGGGACAGCCGACGATCTCGTAGAGGCGTGTGCCCGTGTCGGTGAAACCGTGGACGGAGATCGGGCCTGGGGCGCCACGCTGGTAGGTGCGCGACGACAGCCGGTAGCGCCACGGCCCGACGAGAGTCGCGCAGGCCGCCGCGTCATGCGTGCACGCCTTGTACCACGAAAGGCGCCCAGCGAAGAAGGACGGTCCTGCAAAGGACTGGCCGGCCAATCCGGTCACCATGAAACTGACCTGCCGGGCGACCGGTCACTGACGCGGTCCAGCTGCACCTCGTTCTGAGCGAAGCCACCCGCGCTCGAACGGAGCGCTTCGTACCGAACGATCAGTGCGAGGTTGTCGCCCCAGAGCTCGAGCGCCTGAACCTGGGGACGCGACGTCGGGGCGCCCCAGCGCCGCGTCGGCACGCCGGGGAGCCGCGTCGACGGCTGCGAGCGCGGGGCGGTCAGCATCTTGGTGTAGACGACCGGGTTGGTGTTGTCGCCCGAGCCGTACTGGCGTGTCCAGGCGATCCGTCCGCGCCAGAGCGTCGGATTGACATCGTCGTTCGACGGGCTGTTCGCGTTACGCGGTCTTGGCCGCAACGCGTCCCGATCGCGCCGGGGCGCTCGTCGCCTTCGGACCTACTCCGGCCAGCATCTCCGTCGCCGTGCCGGAACTCGCCGCCTACATGCGCCAGGCAGTGGCCGGCCCCGATCCGCTCACGAGTGCCGTCGCGGCGATACTCGGATCGGACTATGCCGCCGACCCGGTTCGCGCCGACCGACTGGAGCGCGGCCTGCAGAGCGGACTCACCCCACTCCAGGCCGCACGCTTCTTCCAGATGGGACTCGCGAGCGACGTCACCGAGGTCCTGCCGCTCGTGCAGGCTCCAACGCTCGTCCTGCGTCCCGTCGACGCGATCTTCCCGGCCGCGGTCGTGCGGCAGTTCGCCGACCTGATCCCGGGCGCGCAGTACCAGGAGATCCCCGGTAAGGACCTCCTCATCCACGCAACGGATCCCGATGTGCTCGCGGACGCCATCGAGGAGTTCGTCACCGGCACAACACCAGCGCCCGTCACCGATCGCATCCTGGCGACGGTCCTTTTCACCGACCTCGTCGACTCAACACGGCGCGCCGCGCTGGCCGGAGACCGCGCCTGGGCTGACACGCTCGACCGCCACCTCTCGGCGACGCGCGCAGCCGTCGAGGTTCACGGCGGACAGACCATCAAGACCACCGGCGACGGGATCCTCGCGCTGTTCACCGGGCCGGCCCAGGCCGTTCGCTGCGCCCACAGCATCATCAGCGGCGCCCGCGACCTTGGCCTGAACCTGCGTACCGGCCTGCACACGGGTGAGGTCGAACGCACCGGCGACGACGTCGCAGGACTCGCCGTCCACCTCGCCGCCCGCATCATGAACCTCGCGGAAGGCGGCGAGGTCCTCGTCTCCCGCACCGTCCGCGACCTGGTCATCGGCAGCGAACTCACCTTCACAGGTCGCGGCGAACACGAACTGAAAGGCATCCCGGACCCCTGGGCCCTGTACTCGGCAGCCTGACAAGCCGATATCCCGCAGGTGGAAAGCTCTGAGCCGATCCACCGGACCGCACCCGATCGTCGTGCTCAGCGCTTCCTGGCGTTCGACTTGATCGTCGTGAACCCGTCGTTGACGGCGATCCGGACCGCCGTCGGCTTGGGCACCTTCGCCGTGTAGTGGGTCCTGGTCAGGCCGGCGATCAGCGTCTGCCACCCGGCCTTCGTCCGTACCTGGATCGTCGACGTCAGCGCCACGCCCCGAGCCCCGTGCGCCTTCCAGCGCAGCGTGAGCTTGCCGCCCCTGCGACGCGGCGTGGCGAGCGTCACGCGCGGGGCCGGCGTCGGCTTGCGCTCCGTGGCGACGACCTTGCCGCGCCTGGCGACCTGCACGGCCGTCACGCCCTTCACAGGCAGGTTCGCCGACAGCAGGACGGAGGGCGAGTCGCCGAGAGCCTGGGGCGCGACGCCGATGTCGGCGATCACTCGGCCGCGCTTGCCGAGCGCCTTGAAGTGGTAGGGCGACGCCCGGCTCACGGTCGCGGCGCCGTCGATCTCGCCGGCGCCGAGCAGCTTCACCTTCCCGTTCTGGATCGACGCGTCGACCGCGAGCCGCGGGCCGGTCGCCTGCGCGGCGCGGCGCGGCGGGGTCTGGGTCGACGCGTCGACCGCGAGCCGCGAGCCGGTTGCCCGGGCTGCGCCGCGCGCCTGGGTCGAGCCTTCGTGGACGAGCTTCGTCCAGTTGGTCGTCGAGATCCAGGCGTCGGAGTCGTTGGTCTTCGCGCAGTAGGACATCAGGTCGTACCACTGGGCGTTGCCCACGCCGGGAGCGATGATCTTGTAGAGCCCGGTGCCCGCGGAGTCCGGCCGCCGGTCGAGTCCGACGCCCTGGATGTACCCCTTCTCGTCCGGCGGCCAGTCGGCGGCGACCTGGCCGTCCGCCCCGCCGCCGCCGCATGAGCTGGCGTGCTGCAAGCCGAGGAGGTGCAGGAATTCGTGGGTGATCGACGTCAGCGGACGCGGGGCGCCCGGCTCCGGACCTGCGACCGAGACGCCCCTGGTCGCCTGGGTGACGCCGACCTCGGCGTTCGGTTCGAAGCCGAAGAGGAAGGTGCGGGGGCCATGCGACAGGGTGATCGAACGATGAACTGCGGCGAGCTCTAACGTATGGATGTCACCGCGGCAGAGCGGGATCTGCTCGCAGTCGCTCAGATCGGGCTTGGCCAGCGGCTGGTGGTTGCGGGTGCGCCAGAAGTGCAGGATGTTCGTGATCTCGGGCGTGATGTCGAGCGTCGCCTGGGGGAACTTCTGGACCTGCAGGCCGCCGGTGGGGATCGGCAGCAGGTCACGAGCCCGGTCGAACTGCCACGAGAGGTCGCGCGGGGTCCGTGGCACGAAATCCGCGTGGGGATCCAGCGGCTTGTAGCTGTACGTGATCGCGAACGGGCGAATGGTCAGCGGGGCGACGGTCGCGAACGTGACCGGGCCCAACGAGAAGCCGTCGTTGGCGTCGCAGCCCGTGCACTCGTGGATCGGGCGCGCGTCACCGACCTTGGGGTCGACATCGGCGGTGAGCCTGATCGGGCCCGCCTCCGTCCAGGCTGGCGGCAGCGTGAAGATGTAGGCGCCTGCCGCCTGGGTCCGGGCCGCGGGCAGCGACGGCCCGGCATGCAGCGCTCTCGCCGTCGCGGTGATGGGGCTCCCCGCCAGCTCGGCGCCGGTGGCGGTGTACCCGTGCAGCTCCGCGGGCACGTCCGCCACGTCGGTCGGTAGGCCGGCCGTGACGCTGGCGTACACGCGGGCGACGGTGGGCACGTCGCGCACGAGCGGCACGCCGCTGTAGGCGCCGCTGGTGTCGTCCCAGGTCTCCGACTGGATGCCTTGAGAGATCTCGACGTTCTCGGCCTGCAGATCGGGCAGGAGGTAGCCGAAGCTCGGAAGCGTCGTGGCGTCGCTCGTGACGTCCAGGTGACACGTGCCCGGCACCGCGGGCCCCAGGCCGGCGCACGCCGTCGTGGTCCACGTACCACCGTCGGCCTGACCCGTCGGCGTGGGACCCCCACGCACATCGAAGTCATAGGAGCCGGCCGCGAGGCCCAGGCGGTACACGCCGTCAGCCCCCGTCACGGCGCTGGTGGCCACGGGGCTGCCGTCGGTCTTGGCCCCGGTCACGTTCACGGTGGCGCCGGCGACCGGCTTGCCCTTCGTGTCGGTGACCGTGCCCGCGAGATGCGCGACGGTGAAGGTCCGCGTCCGCGGCGTCGCCGTGAGCGTCGACGAGCCGTCCGTCCCGGACGCCGTCACCGACAGCGACGCATCTCCGCCGCCGACCGGGTGCAGCTTGGCCGTGAACGTCGTCGACGCCCCCGGCGCCAGGCTGGCCACCGATGCCGGCGCCGGGGCTTGCGCCACCGTCACCACGTCCGGCGTGTTCGACGTCAGCCCCGCCGACACCCCGGTCACCGTGTCGCTCGTGCCGTTGCGCACCGTGATCGACACCGTGATCGGGTCGTCGCCGACCTGGGGCGGATCCGGCGCGATCGTAACCGCCGAGATCGTCAGCGTGCTGCTGCGCTCGAGCAGGAAGCCGACCTCATCCCCCGTCGTCGTGCTGACCGCCACACCCGCGACGTCACCGGCGTCGTTGATCGCCGTCGCTTCCGTGAGGATGAGGCCTGAGTTCGGCGGCAGCAGCGTGTTCAGGTCGGTGAACGTGCCGTCCTGCCACGTCGCCGCATGGAACGCTGCCCCGACCGGGATCGCGCCGGCGACGACGTGCTGGGCGTTCACAGCGGTGATGCTGGCAGGGCCGGTGGCGATCAGGATCTCGGTCCCGGTGGGCAGCCGCAGGTAGTGGGTGCGAACGTTCGGGGTTCCCCCGCTGTCCTTGAAGCCGATGACCGCGCCGTCGCTGGCCATGTCGTTCATGATCAGGCCGTTGACGCTGCCGGCGCCCGAGAGCGCGCTGAAGACGCCGGTCTCAGGGGTCAGATCCAGCTTGGTCCCGGGCGCGTCCGGTGCGCTGCCCGACCACAGGTAGTAGCCAAAGGACACCAGATCCGCGTAGGTCCCGAGCAGCCGGCTGCCGTCGGCCGTGATCGCGCCGACCGTCGTGCCGCCGCCCGCCCCTTCCCCATGCCCGACCGGTGAAAGCACTCCTCCGTGGTACAGAAAGCCGCCCACCGGGTCCGCGAGTCCGACAATGTCGCCCGCGGCGTCAACGTCCAACGCCTGGCTGTAGTCAAAGCCGGAAACGGGGTCCACCGGCTCGACCTGGGTTGGAGCCCCGACGCCGTCCCAGAACAAGGCGTGTACCTCGTTGCTGCCGTACGAGGTCGGCACGACCGGAACGTAGTTGTCGCCGACGACCCGGCCGCCCGCGCTGATCGCGAAAGCATCGCTCTTGGTGGCGCCGGGCTGCTCCGGCAGCGGGGTCAGAATCCCGTCCGACCACAGCGCAGCGTGCTGGTGCCCCCCGTCCGGTGAGAGGTCCGGGATGTCACCGACGACCTGGTCGCTCGCGTTCAGCCCGGCGGGAACGAACGAGCCCAAGTTGGTCACGCCTGCAGCCCGAGCCGGACCGGCGAGTCCCAGCCCGACGAGGACGACCACGATGACCGACGTGCACGCGCCGACACCCGCCCTCATAGCGTGCACGCCCCCCACGAAGCCGAGTCTATACGTGACCGAGGGCGCGTCGGAGACTCCGACCCGAGTTATTCCTCCGCCTGGCACCGCAAGTCGGAGCAAGCCGCCCGACCGTCGAGCCGCACGCCACATCCCCTCGGCAGAGGTGCCGGATTTCCGGCGGCTTCGTGATTCGCCTAAGCCTCCTCAGCACGCTCCTGCTTTTCGTCCGAAGCGACAGCGCGCTCATCGGCCAGGATCGCGCAGTAGTTGACCGTCCTGCTGACGCCGCACACGGCCCTCAGCGGTTTCGGGCGATTGCGGCGTTCAGGCCGAGGAACGTGCCGCCTGGGCCAGGGTTGAGCTTGAGCGCGGCTACGACGGCGACGTGCGCGTTGCCGTCGGCGGCGACGATGCCTGTCGCCTCGTCATCGGATCGCCAGTCGAGCGTCTGCAGCGGGAGCGGCGGTCTCTGAAGGGGGATGGAGTAGACCCTGACCGGCGCACTTTCAGGCGTGAGGCTCCCGGGATCGACCGCGAGGAACGTGCCGTCGGGATCGCGCAGGAACGTGCTGTACGTGACCGGCTGCGGAAGCGACCGCAGGGCTGACCAGTGGCCGCTGCGGTCGAGCGTTGAGAACGCCCCGGGGCCTCGCTCGTAGGCCCCGAAGCTGAGCGCGGCGATCCCGCTCGGGCCGAGCGTGAGCCCGGCCCAGCCGTCGGTGAACGCTGGCGCGAGCGCCTGGCGCGCACAATGCAGTGGCTGGCCTGAAAGGCGGCAGGAGTGGACGCGACGATTGGGCATCCAGGCGACGAGCGCGCGCTGGCCCGGCTCCCCGACGGTGTCGTGCCAGCGACCTCCGTCCCGGGCCACTCTGACGGCGCGTCCCTGGGCGCGGCCGGTGACGTCAAGTCGCAGTGCGCGCAGCACCCGGGCGCAGCCCTTCGGCGATGCGTTGCACTCGACAGGTCCTCCCGTCCAGGTCATCAGCGCGCCGCTGCGGTCAGCGGCCAGCGCGAGGTGGAGAACCGAGCCCTTGTAGACCCGTC
The DNA here is from genome assembly GCA_963805615.1 of uncultured Actinomycetes bacterium. Taxonomy (GTDB): domain Bacteria; phylum Actinomycetota; class Thermoleophilia; order Solirubrobacterales; family Solirubrobacteraceae; genus F1-60-MAGs163. Next base: position 321,216 of record CAWDUW010000003.1, read on the forward strand.
TTGCCTTGCCGAACCGTGTCCCGCCTGGGTGCATGACTGCGACCTCGATTGTGCCGCAGCAGGAGAAATACGACCCGTGCGCGTGCGCCAGAACGACCGCGCCAGAAGCAACCACCGATAGGGCCAGCGGCTGCGGCACCGGGGCAGCGGAGGTCACCTCGACGGGTGCGCCGAACGGCTGCCCGCGTTGGGCAGCGACGACCATTGCCGAGTCGCCCGAGGGGCCGGTGCGCGTGAATGCCACGACGGTGACTCCCAAGGGCGTCACCACGACCTTACGAATGCGCGTGGCGTACGCCAGATGCTCCGTCGTCCACGCTCCCGCATCCGCGTGGGCAGCGTGACGCGCGACCAAGAGGCCGTCAGGGTCAGTGGCGATGACAGCGACATCTCCGGCTGCGCCCACTGCCGCGTCGGGGTCGCCCACGTACCGAGCACTCGACAGGCTTGCCGTCGCTCCGAACTGCGTCGCTTGAGCAGCAGCACATGCGCAAAGCACAATCATGATCGGGACCGCCGCGGCGGCCCAAGAAAAGCGCATACCAGGTGAAGCGTAAGCGGGCGGCAAGAGTTGCGAGGAAGTCCAGTGGGGGGAAGACCCGAACAGGGCTGTCGCGTTCCATGCGGAGCGGCGCGCTGTCGCTCTTCGTCCTGAGCGGTAGCAGTTGGCCCATCGTCGCGGATAGGTTCTCGTTGGGACAAACGAAGTGGCACCAGCCACGCGAAGGGAAGGCAGCCACCATGTACGTAGTCGTTCGGAGCTACTCCGGGCAAGGTGCCTCGGAACTGTTCGACCTTCTCGGGCGGCGGGAGGAGGACGTGAAGAACCTGATCAGCGGGGTCCCCGGCTTCGTCAGCTACGCGGCGTTTCGCAGCGGCGACGGCGGAGCGACCGTGACGGTCTGCGAGGACAAGGCCGGTACAGACGAGTCGTCCCGGCGCGCAGCCAACTGGGTCAAGGAGAACGTCAGCACAACGGGCAGCCCGCCCGTGATCACCGAGGGGAGCACGATCCTGCAGTTCAGCTCCTAGCAGGGGTCACCGCGGCGCTCGTGCTTGCCATGCGAATGCGAACTGCTCCCCGCCGACGACGTGGGCGGCCTCGCCGTGCACATCGGCGCGCGCGTCAGCAGCCTCGCGGGACCCGGCGAAGTCCTCGTCAGCAGCACCGTCCGCGACCTCATCGTCGGCTCCGGCCGAACCCTGACCGACCGCGGCGAACACGACCTCAAAGGCGTGCCCGGACCCTGGCGAATCTTCGCGGTCGACACGTAACTTCTGCTTTTCGTCCGAACCGGCAGCCGCCGTGCTCGGGGAATGCCCGGCCAGGGGTAGTGTGGCCCGGTGGACGTTCCGGAGACGCGCTATGCGCGCAGCGGCGATCTGCAGATCGCCTACCAGGTGGTCGGCGAGGGGCCGCTCGACATCGTGTTGGTTCCCACCTGGATGTCGAACATCGAGCTTGGCTGGGACCTGCCGCCGGTCGCGCGGTTCGTTGAGCGGCTCGCGTCGTTCTCACGGGTGATCCTGTTTGACCGACGTGGGAACGGGATGTCGGACGGGATCGCTGGGGCGCCGCTGGACGAGCAGGTCGATGACGTGCGCGCGGTGATCGACGCGGTCGGTGCTGAGCAGCCGGTACTGCTCTCCATCTTGGAGGGCTGCGCTCTGAGCGTGTTGTTCGCGGCCTCGAGCCCGGACCTCGTGCGTGCGCTGGTGATGGTGTCACCGGTTCCGCGTCCGGTGGCGGGGCCGGGGTATGAGTGGGCGCAGAGCGCCGAGCAGCGCGCTCTGCTGGTGGAGTCGTTCATCGGGCATTGGGGCTCGGCGTCGCCCACGAACCCGACGCTCGTGGTCGCAGACGAACACCGCGCTGCGCTGGCGCGTTACCGGCGTCTGGCGATGAGTCCAGCCGGAGTTGCGGCTTCACTGGCCACCCAGGGTGAGACGGACGTCCGCGCCGTGCTCCCGAGCGTGCAGTGCCCGACGCTGGTGCTTCGCGCTCAGGACGACCTGATGATCGACGAGCGCCACTCGCGCTACACCGCTGAGCACACCCCGCACGCGCGGTACGTCGAGTTCCCGGGCGAGGGCCCGCTGTGGTTCGGCCAGGAAGACGCCTTCGCCGATGAGATCCAGCACTTCCTCACGGGTGCTCGGAGGCCGGTCGTCAGCGACCGCATCCTCGCGACGGTGCTGTTCACCGACATCGTCGGCTCAACTGAGCGTGCCGCAGCGATGGGCGACAGCGCTTGGCGATCGCTGCTGGAACGTCACGACACGCTCGTGCGCGAAGAGGTCGAACGCCATCGCGGTCGGTTCGTGAAGTCGCTCGGCGACGGCGCGCTGGCCGTGTTCGACGGCCCGAGCCGAGCGATCAGCGGCGCGACCGCGATCCGTGAGCGCGCCCGTGACATCGACCTGGAGATCCGCGCCGGTCTGCACACCGGCGAGTGCGAGCTGTTCCCCGACGACGACGTCGGCGGGCTGGCGGTTCACATCGGCGCCCGCATCAGCAGCCTTGCCGGACCCGGCGAGGTGCTCGTCAGCAGCACCGTTCGCGATCTCAGCATCGGCTCCGGGCAAACCCTGACTGACCGTGGAGAACACGACCTCAAAGGCGTGCCCGGACGCTGGCGGGTCTTCGCCGTCGAGACCTAGAGAGCTGAGGACGTTGTTTCGGGCTTTGGAGGGTGAGGGTGCGAGGCTCAGTCCAAGGAGGCCCGGATGAAGTTGCACGCTAACGAGAGGCCGGCCTGAAGAGGCGCGAGCTGCTGTGGATCGTGTTGAGGAGCGGGGTGGTCGCTGATCGGAGGCCGCCTGGGGCCGGAATCAGCGAGGCACGCGCGCAAGTGGTTGGCCCGTATCGGCTGGAAGGTCGGGCCGGGCTGCTCGATCGCACGTCGGCGCCGCACACGGTCGCGAACGCACCGAGGAGCGAGCGGATCGAGGCGATCGCCGCGCTGCGCCGGGTGCGGATGACCGGTGCGGAGATCGCCGAGTGCCTGGGGATGCCGTTGTCGATGGTTGGGGATCCTCACCGGATCGGGATGGGACGCTTGGGGCGTCTGGGGATGGAGCCGACGGTCCGCTACGAGGCGAACGGCCAGGCGAGCTGATCCACATCGACGTCAAGAAGCTCGGGCGCATCGAGCGAGGCGCCGGGCACAGGATCACCGGCAGCGCGGGCGCACACCGGCCACGCACCGACGCCGAAGGCGCCGTCGCAGATCGTCGGTTGGGAGTTCGTGCACATCGCTATCGACGACGCACCCGCCTGGCGTACGCCGAAGTCCTCAGCGACGAGAAAGCCACCACGGCGATCGGCGTTCCTGCGCCGCGCGCTGCGCGTTCTACCGTCGCACGGCATCACCGTCGAGCAGCTGCTGACCGACAACGGCGTCGGCCTACCGCTCGGCGGTGCACGCGATCGCCTGCCGCGCCTGGGCCTCCGCCACCTGCGCACCAGGCCATACCGCCCGCAGACCAACGGCAAAGCCGAACGCTTCATCCGCACGATGCTCGGCGGCTGGGCCTACGGCGCGATCTACCGCAACAGCGACGAACGCACCGCCGCCCTCGACGGCTGGCTATGGACGCTACAACCATCGCCGAGACACTCAGCCCTCGGCCGCCAGCCCCCAATCGCCCGACTCAACGAGCGGAACAACCCGCTCGGGTCCTACACCTAGACCATCCCCTCTCCCGCTTTCCACGAAAAGCAGAAGCCCGAGAGAAGCCCCGCCGGCCCTGGGCCAGCGTTCGGGAATGTACCCCGAGAAGCCCCGCCCGCCTGCGCCAGCGTGCGGGCATGTCCCTAGAGGCCGCGCTCCGGCGGTTCGTCCCCGGCGCGCTCGTGCGCCTCCCCGGCTTCCCTGGCCTGCGCGGCGTCGAGGTCGCGTCGGGCGTCCGCGCGGCGCTGCGACGACTGCTGCCGCCGACCTCGCATCGACAGGGTGACCAGCAGCACCACCAGAACGACGCAGACAGCGACCACGATGACGACAACGCCGGTGCTGACGGCAAACACGAAAACTCCGGTGCTGGTCACGCGATGGGCTCCTGACCGTCGGGATCGGACACTCCCATGACGACGCTACCCGGACACGCCCTGCACCGCATCAGTAGCTGTCCGGATCGGAAGCAGGGTTCCAGAGACGCCTCGCCCGCCTGGGTCAGCGTTCAGGAATGTACCCAGAGCCCGCGGTGCCGCCTCTCGTCCTCTTGCGGGAGCGCCGTCGGAGATAGTGTCGGGCGATGAGCACGGTCGGCCAGCAGACGTGCCCGCTGCCTGCAGACCCGGTCCTCGGTGCGATGGCCGTTGCCATGCGTGATGTCGGCCACTGGGGCGAGGTCGTCGACCAGGACTGGCGGTTGGCGTACGTGACTGACGATCTTCGTCTCAGCCACGGCGGGCTGCTCGAGCTTGCCGATGTCGCGCTCGGCGAGCACTACTTCGGAACCGCGGCGGTGGAGACGCGTCTGAAGTGGCGTGCTGGGCAGAACACGCTGGATCTCGTTCGCAGCACGTTCGCGGCGATGGGCGGCCTGATCCTCGCCGATACCCCGGGTGGCCGCGATGAACTGCGCGCGAAGGTCCATCCGCAACTGGGCGACGTCGTCGACCAGCTGTCGCCCGAGCGCGTACCGGCGCTGTCTCTTAAGTGGCGGGGCATGCACAGCGGCAACGAGAGGTCGGCCCGCGTGACTGCTGTGCGCCTGTACGACGATGCGGGAAGGTTCGCCGGCACCGCGCTCACCTACAAGCCGGCCGCCAGCATGGCGGTGCTCGGGACCATCGCCGGGGCCGGCGATCTGCGGCACTTCGAACGAATGCAGGGCGTCGCGAAGCCCGCAAGGCGCCCCGCCGCAATCCTGTTCGCTGACCTCGAAGCATCGTCACCCCTGGCGCGGCGCCTCTCGACGTCGAGCTACTTCGCGCTCGGCCGGCGCCTGGTCCGTGCCGCGGACCAGTGCGTCATCGATGCCGGTGGCCTGGTCGGCCGCCATGTCGGAGATGGGATCGTCGCCTTCTTCCTCGCCGAGACAGCCGGATCGGAATCCGCCGCCGCCAGCGCCTGCATCACCGCGGCCCGAGCGCTCCGCACGGCGCTCGGCGACGTGGCCGAGCGCAGCGACCTGGCGCCCGAGGACGTCGTCCTCCGGTTCGGCCTGCACTGGGGCTCCAGGCTCTACGTCGGCCAGATCACCACCGCCGGACGCTCGGAGGTCAACGCGCTCGGCGACGAGGTCAATGAGACCGCCCGCATCGAGGCCTGCGCCAGCGGCGGACGCGCGCTCGCGTCGAAGGACCTGATGGAACGCCTCGGGCCTGAGGACGCCGCCGCCCTCGACCTTGACCCCGACCGCGTGACCTACACACCACTCGGCGACCTCCGTACCGCGACCGAGAAGGCCCGGCGCGACGCACCGGCGATTGCGGTCTGCGAGATCTGAGTACAAGCGATCACACAGCCCGCTCCCCTGCCTTCCAGGCAAGCGAGCGTCGGGCGACACCTCACCCGTCTGGGCCAGCGTTCGGGAATGTCACCAGAGCTGAGGACTTCTCAGGCCCGCGGTTACGATCCCGCGCCCATGGCCGTCCACGATCGCCCACTCGCTGACCGCCTCGAAGTCGGCGCCCCCTGGTTCGCGACGCTCGGCGCTCAAGCCGTCGGCGCGCTGCCTGAGCCGATCCGTCGCCGCATCCTGGAGACAGCATTCGATCGCGCCCGCGATGCGTTCAATCGCGGTGATCTCGAAGTGGTATTCGCACTATTCGCCGACGATGTCGAATATGCGCCGCCCCCACCCCTGACAGACGGCGACACACTCAGAGGTCGCGCTGCCGTCATGGACTTCTGGCGGGGCGTGTTCGCCCGCTACGACGACAACACGATCGAGAACCTCTCACTCGAGGAAGCGGCACGCGGGCACGTCGTACGCCGAGCGCGCCTGCAGCATCGCCGACACGACACGGGCGAGACACTCGACTACGTGATCACGCAGACAACCGAACTTCGTTCCGGGCGAGTCGTGCGCCAGGTGAACGTGCTGGAACCCGACATTCACTAGATCGCCGGCCCCTCACGAGCGAAACGACGCCCGCCTGGGCCAGCGTTCAGGAATGTACCCAGAGGCGACGGTGAGAGCTCAGCCCCGGCGAACCAGCAACGTCATGGGCCCGAGCCAAGAGGGAGCCTTCGTGTACCGCCGCTTGTCGCGCACCTCCGGTCGGGCCTGATTGCCTCCACGAGAGCGACGCGAGACGTGCGTCGGCGCGGGATAAGCTCGCGTCGTGGAGGTTCCAATCACGCGCTACGTCCGCAGCGGCGAGTTCGCGATCGCCTATCAGGTCCACGGTTCGGGCGACCACGACATCGTGCTCTCCGGTGGCCCGTTCTCGAATGTCCACACGGTGTGGCAACTCCCCGAGGCGGCGCGCCTCTTCGATCGTCTGGGCCGCTTCGCACGCGTGATCCGCTACGACCGGCGCGACTCTGGGCTTTCCGATCCGGTCAGGGACGATCTGACGCTCGAAGCCCACGCGCAGGACGCGCTCGCGGTGATCGATGCGGTACGGGCACGGCGCCCGGTGCTGTTCGGAGCTTTTGACGGTTGCCGCTCCCAGGCGCTGTTGGCCGCCACCCACCCGCAGCGCGTGGGCGGCCTGATCGGGCTTCTGCCCAGCGCACGGGCGACGCTCGCGATGACGCCCGAGTTCGCGGCCTCCGTCACCGCGGCCCTCGCCGGCCTTGACGATTATCCCGGTCCGCTGGCGCTGGCCAGCGCTCCGCAGTGGGCGGGCGACCCGGTTCGAAGCAGGCGCCTGATCAGCTACTTCCAGACGTGCTCCACACCGAGGCAGACCGAACGCCTCCTGCGCATGGCGTTCACGAGTGATATCAGCGACGTCCTCCCCCTGGTCCAAGCGCCGACGCTGGTGCTCTTTCCCCGCGACTCTGAACTGTTGCCGGCCGAGACCGTACGAGACTTCGCCGAACGGATTCCAGGTGCGCACTACCGCGAGATCGCAGGCGATGCCACGTTCATCTACGCGCTCGATGTCGACCTCCTTGGCGACGTCATCGAAGAGTTCGTCACGGGCAGCCCGCCGGCTCGTGCCACGAACCGCATCCTCGCAACGGTGCTGTTCACCGACCTCGTCGACTCGACGAAGCGCGCCGCCGCTGAAGGAGACCGAGCGTGGGCCGACATGCTCGACCGTCACTTCGTCGCAACCGGGGCGGCAGTCGACGAACATGGCGGGGAGATCGTGAAGACCACCGGCGATGGAATCCTCGCCCTCTTCACCGGTCCGGCGCAGGCCGTCCGCTGCGCCGGGAGGATCAATTCCGACGCAGACGCGCTTGGCCTGCGGCTTCGCAGCGGCCTCCATACGGGGGAGGTGGAACGCAGCAGCGACGATGTCGCCGGGCTTGCTGTCCATTTCGCCGCGCGCATCATGGGCCACGCGACGGAGGGCGAGATCCTCGTTTCCCGAACGGTGAAGGACCTCGTCATCGGCAGTGAGCTCACGTTCACCGACCGCGGCGAATACGAACTCAAAGGCATCCCTGACCGCTGGCCCGTCTACGCCGTCCAGACTTAGGGGCCGCGGTTCCGGTTCCGCGTGAAAGCGGCACCGAGGGACACCCAGCCCGCCTGGGCCAGCGTGCCCTCCCCCGCCTCCTTACAGCGCCTGGCGAATCACCGGGCGCTTCGCGGCGGTCGCCTCGTCAAGCCGCCGGACCGGCGTCGAGTACGGGGCGTTCTGGGCGAGCGTCGGGTCCTCCTTGGCCTCCCGCACGATGGCGGCGAGGGCTTCGGCGAAGCCGTCGAGCGTCTCCTTGGTCTCCGTCTCGGTCGGCTCGATCAGCAGTGCCTCGTCGACGAGCAGCGGGAAGTACACGGTCGGCGGGTGGTAGCCGTGGTCGAGCAGGCGCTTGGCGAGGTCGAGCGTCTTCACGCCCGTCTCCTTCTTCAGCGGCGTCGCTGAGAGGACGAACTCGTGCATGCAGCGCTCACCGAAAGCCAGCGGCAGATCGTCACCACAAAGGTCGCGAAGTCGCGCGAGCAGGTAGTTGGCGTTCAGCACCGCGGTCTCGCTCGCGTCGCGCAGGCCTTCGGCGCCGAGTGAGCGGATGTAGGCGTAGGAGCGCACGAAGACGCCGTAGTTGCCCTGGAAGCCGCGCAGCTTGCCGATCGACTGCGGGCGGTCGTCGTCCAGATCGAACAGCGGGCCGTCGGGCGTCTGGGTCCGCGTGATCACAGGCCGCGGCACGAACGGCTCGATCCGGTCGCTGACCGCGATGGGCCCTGCGCCCGGTCCGCCGCCGCCGTGCGGCTGCGTGAACGACTTGTGCAGGTTGTAGTGGACGATGTCGAAGCCCATGTCGCCGGGCCGCGACTTGCCCATCACCGCGTTCAGGTTCGCGCCGTCGTAGTAGAGCGTCGCACCCGCCGCGTGGACGAGCTCGGCGATCTCCTCGATGTTCGGGTCGAACACGCCGAGCGTGTTGGGGTTCGTGAGCATGAGGCACGCGACGTCCTCGTCGATCTTCGCGCGCAGATCCTCGACGTCGACGCCGCCCTCGGGGTTCGTGCCGACCTTCACGACCTCGTACCCGGCCATCGTCACCGTCGCGGGGTTCGTGCCGTGCGCGGTGTCGGGCGTCAGCACCTTGTGGCGCTGCTCCCCACGGGACTCGTGGTAGGCGCGGGTGAGCAGCACGCCTGCCAGCTCGCCGTGGGAGCCGGCACTCGGCTGCAGCGAGACGTGCGGGAGCCCGGCGACCTCGCCGAGCGCGCGCTCGAGGTTCCACATCAGCTCGAGCGCCCCTTGCGCGCGGCTCGGGTCCTGCAGCGGATGCAGCCGCGCGTGACCGGGCAGCGCCGCGACGCGCTCATGCAGGCGCGGGTTGTGCTTCATCGTGCACGAACCGAGCGGGTAGAAGCCCGAGTCCAGATCGAAGTTGCGCCGGCTGATCCGCACGTAGTGGCGCACGAGCTCGGGCTCGGAGACCTCGGGAAGTCGCGCGGGCGCGCTGCGCCGCAGCCGCTGCGGGAGCAGCTCGAGCCGGTCGCGCGCCGGCACGCCCGCCTCGGGACACAGGAACGCGCGCCGGCCGGCCGCGCCCTTCTGGAAGATCGTGACCGCCGGGTCGTCCTGCATCGGCGGAGTCGCTCGAGGCGTCATGCGCGCACCTCCTCGCGTGCCGGGCTCCCGGCTCGCTCGGCGGCGAGCGCCTCCGCCAGCACCTGGGCGAGGCGGTCGATGTGCTCGGCCGTGCGCTGCTCGGTGATCGCGACGAGCAGGCCGGTCGGCAGCTCGTCGTAGTCGCGGCCGAGCGCGTAGCCGGGGTTCACGCCCGCGTCCTGGCAGCGGGCGATCACGCGCCGGACCGCGGCGGTGTCCGCGACGTCCAGGTCGATCGCGAACTCGCGCACGACCGGCTGGTCGTGCACCAGTTCCACGCCGTCGAGCGCGGAGAGCTTCTCGCGCGCGTAGGCCGTGCGCTGGAGCAGCAGCTCGGCCAGCTCGACGAGCCCCTCGCGGCCGAGCCACGCCAGGTAGACGACGCCCGCGAGCGTGTTCAGCGCCTGCGACGTGCAGATGTTCGACGTCGCCTTCTCGCGGCGGATGTGCTGCTCGCGCGTCTGCAGCGTCAGCACGAAGCCCCGGCGCCCGTCGACGTCGGTGGTCTCACCGGCGATCCGGCCGGGCATCCGGCGCAGGTAGGCCTCCGTCGCGGCGAAGAAGCCGAACGAGGGACCGCCGAAGTCCAGGCGATTGCCGAGCGTCTGGCCCTCACCGACGGCCACGTCGACCCCGCATTCGCCCGGCGCGGCGACGATCCCGAGCGGGATCGGGTCGTAGGAACCGACGACGACCGCCGGGGAGTCCTTCGCCGCAGCCGCGAGCGCCGCCGCGTCCTCGACTGCTCCGAGGAAGTTCGGCTGCTGGAAGATCACGCACGAGGTGTCCTCGTCGATCGCGGCGGCCCAGGCGCCGGCGTCCGTCACGCCGCTCGCGAGCGGCACCTCGACGACCTCCATGCCGTAGCCGTGCGCGAGCGTGCGCAGGGTCTCGCGGCTGTGCGGGTGCACCCCGCGCGAGACGACGATCCGGTGCTTGCCGTTGGCGAGCTTGGCCAGGTAGGCGGCGGCGCCCACGGCGCTCGGGCCCTCGTACACGGAGGCGTTGGAGACCGGAAGCCCCGTCAGCTCGCTGATCGCGGTCTGGTACTCGAACATCACCTGCAGGCCGCCCTGGCTGATCTCCGGCTGGTAGGGCGTGTACGGCGTCAGGTACTCCGACCGCCCGAGCAGCATGTCGATGACCGCCGGGACGTAGTGGTCGTACATCCCGCCGCCGAGGAACGTGAGCTCGTCCTCCGCCGAGGTGTTGCGGCGCGCGAGGTCGAGCAGGTGCCCGTAGACGTCCTGCTCGCTCATTCCCGCCGGCAGGTCGAGCTCACGGCGCAGGCGCACGCCGTCGGGGATCGAATCGAAGAGCTGCTCGAGGCTGTTCACGCCGATCGTGGCGAGCATCTGCTCCAGATCGGCGTTGGTGACGGCGGTGTAGCGGCTCACGTGATCCTTCGGTCGGGGGTCAGCCCAGCGTCGCCTCGTAGGCGGCGGCGTCCAGCAGGTCGTCCTTCTCGGATACGTCGGACAGCCGGACCTTGACCATCCATCCGGCGCCGTACGGATCGCCGTTGATCGACTCGGGGGCGTCGCCCAGGTCCTCGTTGACCTCGACGACCTCGCCGGACATCGGTGCGATCACGTCGCTCACGGCCTTGACGGACTCGACCTCGGTGTACGAGTCGCCCGCCTCGACCATCGTGCCGACGGCGGGCGGGTCGAAGAAGACGACCTCGCCGAGGGCGTCCTGGGCGTACCAGGTGATGCCGAACGTGGCGAGCTCCTGGTCGGCGGGGTCGAGCCGCACCCAGTCATGTTCGGGGTGGTACAGCAGGTCCTGGGGGTAGCTCGCGTCGGCCATGGGGTCTCCGTTCGGTTCGCGCCGTCAGCGCGATCCTACGCGGCGCTCCCGCTGTAGAGCGGCCGCTCGGCGACGACGGCGTCGCGGACCTTGCCGCGCACGTCGATCTGCAGCTGCGCGCCGGGGACAGCGCGCACGGCCGGCACATAGGCCATGCCGATCGCGATGCCGAGGCTCGGGGACATCGTGCCGCTCGTGACCTCGCCCCCGCCGACGACGGGGTTGCCCTGCCGGGCGATGCCCGGGCCGGTGATCTTGAACGGGACGAGCTTCTCCTCCGGGCCCGCCTCGCGCGTCGCGCGAACGGCCTGCGACCCGATGAAACCCGTGTCCTCCTTGCAGCACCAGCCGAGACCGGCCTCGATCGGCCCGCGCGACTCCATCAGGTCGTTCCCGTAGAGGTGGTAACAGACCTCCAGGCGCAGCGTGTCGCGCGCGGCGAGGCCCGCCGGCTCGACGCCGCGGCGCAGCAGCTCGTCCCAGATCGGGCCCGCGGCCTCAGCGCTGCAGAGCAGCTCGACGCCGTCCTCGCCGGTGTACCCCGTGCCGCAGACCAGCGTGGTGTGGCCGCCGATGACGCGGGTGGCGACGGTGAACCGCGCCGGCAGCGGCGCGTCGGAGATCGCCTGGAGCGTCTCGCGCGCGGCCGGGCCCTGGACGGCGAGCATCGCCCAGTCCTCGAGCTTGTCCTCGATCTCGACGTCCATCCCCTCGGCGTGGCGCTGGAACCAGGCAAGGTCCTTCTCGTGGTTCGAGGCGTTCGTGACCGTCAGGTAGTGGTCGGGCGCGAGCCGGTAGGTGAACAGGTCGTCCAGCACGCCGCCGTCCTCACGGCAGAGCACGCTGTACTGCGCGCCGCCGACCTGGAGCTTCTCGAGGTCGTTCGACAGCAGGCGCTGGAGCAGCTCGAACGCCTGCGGGCCCCGCGTCTCGATCTCACCCATGTGCGAGACGTCGAAGACTCCCGCACGGCCGCGGACCGCCTCGTGCTCCTCGCGGATGCCCGCGTACTGCACCGGCATCTCCCATCCCGCAAAAGGGACGAGCTTCGCCCCGGCGGCGACATGACGGTCGTACAGCGGCGTGCGACGCAGTTCAGGCACGCAAAGCAAGGTAGCGACCGGGGGCCGCGACCTCGGCTGAGGCCGGGCGCTACTTCAGGAACGCCGGGATGTCGAGGTCGTCGTCACCGATCTCGAGATCCGAGACCTTCTCGACGCGGGGCGCGCGATCGCGGGTGGAGCGGTCGGCTGTGCGGCGGGTCTCGTCGCGCGCGGCGCGGCCGCGGCCGCCCTTGTGATCGAACCCGGTGCCGATGACGGTCACGCGGATCTCGTCGCCCATCGACTCGTCGATGACGGCTCCGAAGATGATGTTCGCGTTGGAGTCGGCGGCCGTGTGGATGATCTCGGCGGCGTCGTTGACCTCGAACAGGCCGAGCTCCTTGCCGCCGGTGATGTTCAGGAGGATGCCGGTGGCGCCGTCGATCGCGTCCTCGAGCAGCGGGCTCTCGATCGCGGACTTCGCCGCGTCGATCGCGCGGTTCTCGCCGCTGGAGCTGCCGACGCCCATCAGGGCCGAGCCGGCGTCGCTCATGATCGTGCGCACGTCGGCGAAGTCGAGGTTGATGAGGCCGGGGATCGTGATCAGGTCGGTGATGCCCTGGACGCCCTGGCGCAGCACGTTGTCAGCCTCGCGGAACGCCTCGAGGATCGTGGTGCGGCGCTCGACCGTGGACAGCAGGCGCTCGTTCGGGATCACGATCAGCGTGTCGACGACGTCGCGCAGCCGCTGCACACCCTCTTCGGCGGAGCGCATGCGCTGGCTGCCCTCGAACTCGAACGGGCGCGTGACGACGCCGACGGTCAGCGCGCCGATCTCGTTCTTGGCGATCTCCGCGATGACGGGCGCCGCGCCCGTGCCGGTGCCGCCACCCTCGCCGGCGGTGACGAAGACCATGTCCGCGCCCTTCAGCGCCTCCTTGATCTCGTCGCGCGACTCGGCGGCCGCGCCGAAGCCGATCTCCGGGTTGGCGCCTGCGCCGAGACCCTTCGTCAGCTCGTGCCCGATGTTGAGCTTGATGTCGGCATCGCACATCTGGAGCGCCTGGGCGTCCGTGTTCGCCGCGATGAATTCGACCCCGCGGAGGCCTGCGTCGACCATGCGGTTGACCGCGTTGGTGCCGCCGCCGCCGACGCCGACGACCTTGATCACGGCGAGGTAGGTGCCGCTGCTCTCCATCATGAGGGTTCCGTCCAACCTTCGAGGTAGTGTCGAGACTTTCGGCGGTCGCCGAGTCCCAGAAGCTCAATCACCGTACGCATCGGCATTCGGTGGTGTCAACGCAAGGCTACCGCCGCAAGATCCATTGCGCCAGCACAACCCTCTAGTCTGACGTGAGGGTTTGCCGCTCGAGAACCTTTGATCCTAGGTCGAGGGTGAGGTCAGGGCGTGGTCGCCGCTGCCGCCGGGTCCGGGGCGGGCGCGGGCGTCGTGGTCGCCGCCGGGTCCGTGGTGGCGGCAGCGGGATCCGGCGTCGCCGCGGCGAGGGCGGGGTCGGTGGTGACGGCGCTGAGCGGCGTCGGTGCTCCGCCCTGGACCTCCGTCAGGCCGCCGGCCGCCGGGCGCGACGGAATGCGCAGGTCGATGTAGGTGGCGTTCGCGGCGCCGGGATCGCTCATCACGCGCTGCGCGGCGATCCACTTGGCGCGCAGCCTCTGGCCGTCACCGAACCGCAGCACGGGGCCGCTCCGCAGCCGGGCCTGCAGGCCGTAGCGACCGAGGCTGACCGAGGTGACGCGTGAGCGCAGGACGGCGGGCGCCTCGGCGAGCACCGCGACCTTCGAGGCGGTCTTGCGATCGCCGACGCGGGCGCCCCCGGGCGGGACGCTCGCGCTGATCTGCGGCAGCGACCCGGTCGGAACACCGCGCAGGAGGATGCCGTCGTCGGTGACGGCGACGGCGGTCCCGTCGGCATGGATCACGCCGACCGGCACACGCTCGATCACCCGGATGTCGAGCCGGTGCGGGGGATGCGCACTGGCCTGCACGTCGCGCACCAGCGGGTAGCGCGCGACTGCCGCGCGCAGCGCCGACTGGTCGACGTTGAGGGTCGTCATGTCACCGGCGGCCGCCTCGAGTGCCGAGCGGACGGCGCCTCCGCCGAAGCCCTTCGCCCCGGTCACCTGGACATCGGTGACGCGGACGAGCGAGGAGTCCCTGAGCCAGAGCCATCCCCCGAGCAGCAGCGCGGCGACCGCGAGCGCCCCGGCCACGACGCGCCACGACACGCGCGGCGGGCGCGGCAGCCGGGCGGCGTGAGGCTGCGGTAGCGCGATGCGAGAGGGCATCCGGACCCTCCTTCGACGCGCGGGCGCGCGGTCCTTCAGCCGACGATCAGCGCGTCCGCGACGACCAGTTGCGCGAAGTTCTCACCGAGCGCGGCGAGGAATGCCGCGTTCACGGCGTCCGCATCGACGCTGACCCCGCCGTGCTCGAGCCCGGGCGCAGCGCACGCGTCGCCGACGAGCACCGCTTCGAGCCCCATGTCGGATGCTGCGCGCACCGTGGAGTCGACGCAGGTCGAGGTCATCATGCCCGCGAACGCGACCGGCCCGTCGCCGAGCGCGTGCAGGCGGGCGGCGAGGTCGGTGTCCAGGAACGAGTTCGGATGGTGCTTGACGAGGACCGCCTCCCCATCCGCAGGCGCCACGGCGCTGTGAATCTGCGCGCCCGCGCTGCCCGGGACGAAGCCGTGCTCATCGGTCGAGGTGATCTCGTGGCGCACGTGCACGACCGGGACCCCGGCGTCGCGCGCCGCGGCGATGGCCTGCGCCGCGCGGGCCGCCGCCTGCTCGAAGCGCGGCAGGGCCCATTTACCGTCGCCGGAGTACTCGTTCTGGATGTCGATGATCACAAGGGCTCGCATGGCCGCGACCCTACTGCGCGACGAGCCGCTCGCCGAGCGCGCGAACGTCGCCCGCGCCCAGGATCATGCACAGGTCGCCGTCGACGAGCCGCCCCAGGAGAACGCGCTCCGCGTCGTCGAACGTGGGAAGCCACAGCACCTCGGCCCCTGCGCCGGCATCGACCGCCGCCTCGGCGATCATCAGGCCGCTGACCCCGGGGAAGTCCTCCGCCCGCTCCCGCGCCGGGTAGACGTCCAGCAGGCACACGACGTCGGCGGCGGCCAGCGCGCGGCCGAACGCGCCGGCGAGGTGCTGCGTGCGGGAGTAGAGGTGGGGCTGGAACACCGCGACGAGCCGCCGCGGCGTGAGCGTGCGGGCACCGGCGAGCGTGGCGGCGACCTCGGTCGGATGATGGGCGTAGTCGTCGATCACGAGCGCCCCCGACGCGGTGTGCCCGAGCCGCTCGAAGCGGCGCCCGGCGCCGGAGAACGCCGCGATCGCGCTGACCGCCTGCTCTTCGGGCGCGCCGGCGAGCCGCGCGGCCTCGAGCGCCGCAACGGCGTTGCGGGCGTTGTGCTCGCCCGGCACGGTGAGCTCGACCTCGTGCCCGCGCCAGGTCATCCGCGAGCCCGACGCGCCCAGCCGCAGGTCGTGTGCCTCGTAGGCCACGGTGTCGCCGCCGGGCCGCAGCGCGAGCAGGTCCGGCCGGTCGAGCACGATCGCGTGCGGCGGCGCGGTCAGGAAGGTGCGAAACACGTCGCGCACCTCGGCGAGCGACCCGTAGGTCGCGTGGTGATCCAATTCGACGTTCGTGACGATCGCGACCTCGACGTGCAGCGAGAGCATCGAGCGGTCGGACTCGTCGGCTTCCACCACGAGCCACTCGCCGGTCCCCCACGCCGCGCCCAGCCCGGTCGAGCGCAGCTCGCCCCCGATCAGGTAGCCGGGATCCATCCCGCACTCGAGCAGGATGTGCGCGGTCATGCTCGACGTCGTCGTCTTGCCGTGCGCGCCCGCGACGGCGATCGTGCGCCGCAGGGCGCTGAGCTCGCCGAGCAGTTCGGCGCGCGGCATCACGCGCAGCCCACGCTCACGTGCGGCCGCGACCTCCGGGTTTCCCTCCGCGATCGCGCTCGAGACCACGACCTCGACGTCGTCGCCCTCGGGCACCTGCGCCGCATCGTGTCCGGCGCGCGCGTCGATCCCTGCCGCGGCGAGCCGCTGAAGCGCCGGCGACTCCGCGCGGTCCGAGCCGGTCACCGTCGCGCCGAGCTGCGCGGACACCGTCGCGTAGCCGCTCATCCCCACGCCGCCGATCCCGACGAAGTGCAGACGCCGGCCGGTCCAGGGGCTTGGGTCGGGCATCGGACCGGACGCTAGCTTCCCGCCGCCGCCGCGCGCACTTCGGCCGCGATGTCGCGTGCCGCGTCCGGCCGTGCGAGCCCGGCGGAGGCGGAGGCCATCGCGCTCAGGCGCTCGTGGTCGGCGAGCAGCCCGGACACCTCACGGGCCAGCCGCTCCGCGGTGACCTCACCGTCGTCGATCACGATGGCCGCACCCGCGCGCTCCATCCAGCGCGCGTTCTCGGCCTGATGGTCGGCGGCGGCGTGCGGATACGGCACGAGGATCGCCGGACGGCCCGCGGCCGCGACCTCGAAGATCGAGCCGCCGGAGCGGGCGACGACGAGGTCGCAGGCGAGCAGTGCCTCCCCGAACCCGGAGATGAACCCGCGCAGGTCGTACCAGGGGGGCGGCGGGTCGCCCAGACGCCGTGCCAGGTCGGCAAGGTCGCGCTCGCCCGCGGTGTGGAGCACCCGGAAGCCGGGATCCTCCGCACCCCACGCCGTCACCGCGGCATCGTTGATCGAGCGCGCCCCGAGCGATCCGCCGAAGACCAGCACGACGGTGTCGCCCGCGTCCAGGCCGAAACGCGCACGGGCCTGTGCGCGGTCCGCCGGCGGCGCGGGAACCGGCCGTCCGGTGACGCGGTAGCGGTCACCCGCTCGCCCGTCGATCGCGAACGCGAGGCAGACGCGGCGGGCGCGCCGAGCGAGCAGGCGGTTCGTGAGGCCCAGGTGGCTGTCCGCCTCGGCCAGCACGAGCGGGATCCCGCGGCGGGTCGCTGCCAGGCCGACCGGTCCGGCGACGTAGCCGCCGGCGCCGAGCACCGCGGCGGGCTTCAGGTCATCGAGGATCGCTCCCGCGGCGCGCACCGCGGCCGCGGCCCTGCCGAGCGAGCGCAGCGCCTTCAGCGGGTTCGAGCGGCTGAGCCCTTCGACGGTGATCGTGCGCAGGTCGAAGCCCGCGGCGGGCACGAGGTCGCGCTCGGCCCGGTCGCCCCCGATGAAGACGATCCGCGGCTGGGGATCCGCGTCAGCCTGCAGCGCGCCGGCGACCGCCAGGGCCGGCACCACGTGCCCGGCCGTCCCCCCCGCTGCGATCACGAACGTCTGCGGCTCCATCGGCGGTGGATCGTGGCGCATCGCGGCCCCCGTTGATGGCCCGCAGGTGCACGGAGCCGCCGCGAGCGACGTTCACGAGCAGCCCGCAGGCGACGAGCAGGACGACGAGGTTCGTCGACCCGTAGGAGATGAAGGGCAGCGGCACGCCCGTCAGCGGCGCGATGCCGAGGACCGCCCAGAGATTGAGAAGCGCCTGGCACAGGACCAGTGACGTGACCCCCGCGGCCAGCAGCGCGGCGTAGCGGCCCTTCGCCTGCTGGGCGATCCGCAGCCCGGCCCACGCGAACGTCCCGTACAGCGCGATCAGCCCGCAGATGCCTGCGAGGCCGACCTCCTCGCCGATGATCGCGAGGATGAAGTCCGTGTGGGCCTCGGGCAGGTAGAAGATCTTCTGGACCGACTGGCCCAGGCCGTTGCCGAACAGGCCGCCGGAGCCGATCGCGATCTGGCCCTGCACCGCCTGGAAGCCCGCGCCGCCCGCGTGATCCCAGGGGTTGAGGAACGAGGTGAGGCGCGCCATCCGGTAGGGCGCCGTCACCGCGTAGAGCGAGACGAGCACCGCGCCGACACCCGCGAACCCGCCGATCCAGCGCATCGGGATCCCGGCGACGATCAGCAGCGAGCCGACCGTGAAGCAGATGACCAGCGCGGTCCCCAGGTCGGGCTGGGTCGCGACGAGCAGCACGGAGGTGCCGGCCACAAGGCCGACGGGCGAAAGATCCTTGGGCCGGCGCAGGCGGCGCGGGCGCTCCGCGAGGAACCGCGCCGTGTAGAGGACGAGCGCCAGCTTGGCGATCTCGCTCGGCTGGAACTGGAGCGGGCCGGCGCCGAGCCAGCGCTTCGCCCCGTTCACGGTGACGCCGAACCCGGGGACCTTGACCAGCACGAGCAGGCCGAACGACAGCGCGAGCAGCGGGCCCGTCAGCGCAACGACCTTCTGCAGCGGCAGCGCGCGCCGCGACGCGCAGTGCGAAGAACCCGGCGGCGCCGTACATGAGGTACTTGAGCAGCAGGCCGGTGCCGTCGCCGCCGGCCTTGACGACCGTCGTCGCGGACGACGCGCTGTAGACCATGACCGCTCCGAACGCCACGAGACACAGGACGGCGGTGAGCAGCACGTCCTCCTCGATCTTCCGCCCGGACTTGGCAGGGGAACGTGCCGCGGCGGGCGCGGGGGTGCTGGCGCGGGCGGCAACGCGAGCCATCGAGGCTCGATTCGGCGCCGGGACGTCGACTCCTTCAGGAAATCAGAGCGCTGCCACGAGCGCCTTGAACACCCGTCCGCGCTCCTCGTAGTCGGCGAACTGGTCGAAGCTCGCGCCGGCGGGCGACAGAAGGACGATGTCGCCGCCACGCGCAGTCCCCCGGGCGGCGCGGACGGCGGCCTGAAGGTCGTCGTCGACGTAGAGCGGAACGGTCCCGTCGAGGTCGTCGGCGATCCGCGCGCGTCCTCGCCGATCACGTGCACCGCCACGACGCGCGCGCTGATCGCGCCGCGCAGCGTCGTGAAGTCCTGATCCTTCGCCTGGCCTCCGAGGATCAGGTGGATCGGCGCCTCGAAGGTGTCGAGCGCGACCGTCGTGGAGGCGATGTTCGTGGACTTGGAGTCGTTGACCCAGGTGACGCCGTCGAGGGTCGCGGACATCCTCCAGGCGATGCTCGACGCCGGCGAACGTGCGCAGCGCCGCGGCCACCGGCGCCGTGCTCGACCCCGGCGGCCAGCGCCGCGGCGGCGGCCCCGGCCGCGTTCCACGCGTTGTGCGCGCCCGCGAGGCGGATCTCGTCAAGCCCGATCGAGCCGCTCGCCCTGCCACCACGAGCGCGCCGTCGCGCACGCGCGAGATCGTCGCCGCGGCTCACGGCCGACGATGACGCGCCGCCCGTCCCCGCGGCGACTGGGCCAGCAGATCGCGCGGGCCGACGGCCGACGTGCTCGGGGCCCTGGTGCTCGAACAGCCGCAGCTTGGCGGCGCGGTAGGCGTCGAGCGTGCCGTGCCAGGCGAGGTGGTCGGGCGTGAGGTTGAGGATCAGGCCGACCTCGGGCGCGAACGCGACGGCGTCGTGCAGCTGGTAGCTGCTGGCCTCGCAGATGACGGTCGCTCCATCCGGCAGCACGTCCGACGAGCGAGGTGACGGGCGTGCCCACGTTCCCGGCGAGCGCGGCCTCACGGCCCGCGGCGCGCCAGATCGCCCCGAGCAGCTCGACCGCCGTCGTCTTCCCGTTGGTGCCCGGTGACGGCGACGAACGGGCGGTCGAGCAGCCGCCAGCCGAGCTCGAGCTCGCCGCACACCGGGATGCCCTTCTCCACGGCGCGCGCCAGCACCGCAGCCGACGGCGGCACGCCCGGGGCTCTTCACCACCGCCCGCGCGCGCTCCAGCTCGGCGAGGCCGGTCACGCCGGTCCACACCTCCATCCCGGCCGCGCGCAGCGCCGCCGCCTCGGCGGGCTCACCGGAGTCCACGCAGATCACCGGCTCCCCCCGCGACCACAGCGCCGCGCCGCGGCAGCTCCCGAGCGCGCAAGGCCCACCACCAGCCACGGCCCGGGCGCGAGTGGCGGTCGATGCGGCGTCACAGGCGACAACCTAGTCCGTGGAGCCCCCGCCCGAACCCGAGGGCAGGGCGATGCATCGTGGATGGCATGAGGGCGCGGCGTGCGGCGGGATTGGCCGGATGGCCATCCCGCCGCCTCGGCGTGGCCGCAGGCGCCGCGAGGCGCGCCCCGTCACCGAATCGAAGCTTGGTACAGCGTGAATCCGATGGCTGCGCAGATGATGGCAATGATCCAGAAGCGCAGGATGATCTTCGTCTCCGACCATCCGCGCATCTCGAAGTGGTGGTGGATCGGAGCCATCAGGAACACACGTTTGCGGAAGGTGCGGAACGCGAACACCTGGATCATCACGCTGAGCGCCTCGATCACGAAGATCCCGCCGATCAGGATCAGCAGGATCTCGGTGTTCGTCATCACGGCGATCGCCCCGACGGCGCCGCCGAGCGCAAGTGACCCGGTGTCGCCCATGAAGATCGTCGCCGGGAACGCGTTGAACCAGAGGAAGCCGACGCAGGCCCCGACGACGCAGGCGCTCAGCAGCGCGAGGTCGCGGTCCCCGGTGGTGATGTAGGTGATCCCGATGTAGGCGAGCATCACGATCCCGACGCACCCGGCGGCGAGCCCGTCGAGGCCGTCGGTGAGGTTGACGGCGTTGGCGCTGCCCGCGATCACGAGGTAGATCAGGATCGGGAACGCGAAGCCCAGGTCGATGCTGGCGTCGGCGAAGCGCAGCCGGACGCTGGTCGGTGATGCCGGCCTGCTCGGTCGCCACCCACCACAGCGCGAGCGAGATCAGGATCGTGATGATCGAGCTTCGTGCGCCCTCGCAGGCCGAGCGAGCGGCGCTTGACGATCTTGACGTAGTCGTCCGCGAAGCCGAGCGCGCCGCACGCGACGCAGCGTGCCGAACACGCCGACGGCGCGCCAGTCCCCGTCGGTCAGGATCAGGAACGGGACCGGAGATCGCGAGGAGCAGGACGACGCCGCCCATCGTCGGCGTCCCGGCCTTCGCGTGGTGGCCGGCCGGGCCCTCCTCGCGGATGTGCTGCCCGAACTGGCGGTCGTGCATGAACGCGATGAACTTCGGCGAGAGGAAGACGCACAGCAGCAGCGCCGCCGTGCCGCCGATGAGCACCTCGCCCACGCCTAGGCCTCCCGCGCCTCGAGCGCCTCGGCGACGAGCTCCAGGCCGACGCCGCGCGAGCCCTTCACGAGCACGGTGTCGCCGGGCTGCAGCAGGCTCGGGCAGCAGCTTCGCCGCCTCCGTCGCGGTCGGACGTTGTGCGGCTCGCCGTCGGTGCCGGCGCCCGCCTCCGCGGCGAGATCGCCGACGGTGACGAGGACATCGACGCCGGTCGCGCGGACGTGATCTCCGAGTTCGGCGTGGAAGCGGCGTCCTCGCGGCCCGAGCTCGAGCATGTCGCCGAGCACGGCGACGCGCCGACCGGCGGCCGTCTCGGCGAGATCGTCGAGGGCGGCCCGCATCGACATGGGGTTGGCGTTGTAGCAGTCGTTGATGACGACAACGCCCTCGTCGAGCGCGATCCGCTCGCCGCGCAGCCGTGACAGTGCGACGCGGACGGCGCCTGCCGGCTCGACCCCGATCGCGCGTGCGGCGGCGAGCGCGGCGAGCGCGTTGAGGCGCATGTGCGCGGAGTCGAACGGCACGGTCGAGGCCCGCCGGGAGCTCGTCGACGTCGCCGCCCGGCCCGAAGGTGACGGTGGTGATGTCCGCGCGCCGGTGCGGGTCGAGCAGCGGTTCGCCGGCGGGCACAACGGCGGTGCCGTGAGCGGGCAGGTCGCGGATCAGTTCGGCCTTCGTCGCCGCGATCTTCTCGACCGACGCCCAGCAGCTCGAGGTGCACGGGGCCGACGTTCACGACGACACCGACGTCGGGCTCGGCGATCGCGACGAGCTCGGCGATCTGGCCTTCGCCGCGCATCGCCATCTCCAGCACGAGGACCTCGGTTCCCGCGGGCGCGCCCAGGATCGTCAGCGGCAGCCCGATCTCGGTGTTGAGGTTCTGCTCGGTCGCGATGACCTTGCGGTGCGGCTCGAGCATTCCGCGCAGGAGGTCCTTCGTGGAGGTCTTGCCCGTGGATCCGGTGACCCCGATCACGGTGGCGCCGAGCTCGCGCCGCCACGTCGTGGCGAGGCGCTGCAGTGCGCCGAGCGGGTCGTCGACGGCGAGGACGACGCCGGGCCTGCCGCGGCGCGCCATCGCCGCGTGCTGCGGCGCGGACCAGCACGCCCCACGCGCCCGCGGCGAGCGCCTGCGCGGCGAACGCTCCGCCGTCGCGGTGCTCGCCGACGAGACCGACGAAGAGGTCGCCCTCGCCCACGGTGCGCGAGTCGATCGTGACGCGCGAGGGTCCGGGGTTCCCCTCCCGCACGGGAACGGCGGCGAGCAGCCGCGCGCCGATGGCCTCCGCGATCCAGGCAGCGTCCCGCGTGTGCATCAGCGTGTCCGCACCGTCGCGCGCAGCGCCGCACGGGCGACGCTCGCGTCGTCGAAGGGAAGCTTTCGGCCGTCCGCGAACTCCTGGCCCTGCTCGTGGCCCTTGCCGGCGATCACGACGACGTCGCCCGGCGCCGCACGCTCGACGGCGGACGCGATCGCAGCGCGCGCGGTCCTCGATCGTCTCGACCTTCGCCGCGAGCCGGTCGGGAACGCCTGCGAGGACCTCGGCGATGATCGCGGAGGGGTCCTCTGAGCGCGGGTTGTCGGAGGTGACGATCGCGATGTCCGCCAGGCGCGCGCCGATCTCCCCCATTCCGGGGCGCTTCCCGCGGTCGCGGTCACCACCCGCGCCGAAGACGACGATCACGCGCTCACGCGTGACGCCGCGGGCGGCCTGCAGCACGTTCTCCAGCGAATCGGGGGTGTGCGCGTAGTCGACGAGCACCGCGAAGTCCTGTCCCTCGCTGACCGGCTCGAGCCGCCCCGGGGCGCGCGCGGCGCGCGGCAGCGCGGCGGCGAGATCGTCGTCGGCGGCGCCCAGTGCACGGCACACCGCAATGGCGCAGAGCGCGTTCAGCACGTTGAAGCGGCCGGGCAGCGCGGTGCGCCAGGCTCGCCCCGCGGCGGTGAACGAGGAGCCGTCGAGGCCGGTGTGCACGTCCGTGGCGCGCAGCGTCGCGTCCTCGCTGTCGATGCCGACGGTGACGGCGCCGGCGAACTCGTCGGCCAGCCGCCGCCCGTACGGGTCGTCGACGTTCACGATCCGCACGCCCGGCGCCGCGGTGAAGAGCTCTCGCTTGGCGAGGAAGTACTTCTCCATCGTCGGGTGGAAGTCGAGGTGGTCGCGCGTGAGGTTCGTGAACACCGCGGCCGCCCAGTGGATCGCGTCGGCGCGGTGCAGCTCGAGCGCATGGGAGGAGACCTCCATGACGCAGGCGCCGTCGCCGCCCTCGAGCATCCGCGCGAAGGTCGCCTGCAGGTCGATCGCCTCGGGCGTCGTGCGCACGGCCGGCTCGGCGACGCCGCCCGACGACCTGCTCGACGGTGCCCAGGAGGCCCGTGCGGGTCCCGGTCGCCTCGAGCAGCGCGCGTGTCAGGAAGCCCGTCGTCGTCTTGCCGTTGGTCCCGGTGATGCCGACGACCGCGAGCCGCGCGGTCGGATCGCCGTTCAGCCGCGCCGCGACGGGCGCCATCGCCGCGCGTACGTCGTCGACGACGACCTCGGGGACGCCCAGGCCGAGCGGTCGCTGAACGACGAGCGCGGCGGCCCCCTGCTCGATCGCCTGCGGCGCGAAGTCATGCCCGTCGCGGGTGAACCCCGGGACGCAGAAGAAGAGGCTTCCAGGCCGGACGGAGCGCGCGTCGTAGGCGAGCGACGTCACCTCGACCTCGGGCAGCGCCGCGCCCTGGCCGTCGCCCAAGAGGTCCCGCAGCAGCATCGACCGCTGAGGGTACCCGCGGCCTACGACGGTGGGATCCGCAGGTAGGGCAGCGCGAACGAGGCGATCTTGCCGAATGCGGGCGCAGCGACCGTGCCGCCGTAGATCGCGCCCTGCGGCTCGTCGACGACGACGGCGATCAGGAGGCGCGGGTTGGACGCGGGCGCCATGCCGACGAACGAGGCGACGTACCTGGAGTCGGAGTACTTGCCGGTCGCCGGGTCGATCTTGTTCGCGGTGCCCGTCTTGCCGGCGAGCTGGTAGCCGGGGATCTTGACCTCGCTGGCCGTGCCGCCCGGCGCCAGGACGCCCTCGAGCATCGTGCGAACGTCATGCGCGACGCGCGCGGAGATGATCCGCTTGCCGGGCGGAAGCGGCGTCGCCCTGCCGTCCATCGCCTCGCACGAGGTGCGGCTTGCGCAGGATCCCGCCGTTGGCGATCGCGGAGTAGGCGGTGGCCATCTGCATCGGGGTGACGAGCTCGCCCTGGCCGATCGGGAGGTTGCCCATCGAGGATCCGGAGTACTTGGCGTACGGGAGCACGAGACCCTGTTCCTCGCCGGGCAGGTCCACCCCGGTCGGCGAGCCGAAGCCGAACTCGCGCACCCATCGGTCGAAGCGCCGCCCGCCGAGGCGCTGGCCGATCGTGATCGCGCCGACGTTGCTCGACTGGGCGAGGATGCCGCCGGTGTCGAGGGTGAGCCAGCCGCGCGGGTGGGACTCCCCGATCACGCGGTCGGCGACCTGGATCTGCGGCGGCAGGTTGAACTCGGTGTGCGGCGTGACGTCGCCGTCCTGGAGCGCGGCGGCGACGGTGAAGGCCTTGAAGGTCGAGCCCGGCTCGTAGGTCATGCCGACGGCCTGGTTCTGGAGCGCCCACGCCGGTGACTTTCCGGGAGCGTTGGAGTCGATCCGCGGCCAGTTGGCGACGGCGAGCAGCGCTCCGTTGCGCGGGTCCATGACGATCGCGGAGGCGGTCTTGGGGCTGTAGCTGGCGCCGACGCCCTGGAGGATCTCCTCGGTGCGCTCCTGGACCTCGGCGTCGATCGTGAGACGCAGTCGGCGGCCGGGCTTGGCGCGCTGGACGTCCTGCACCTCGATCGGCTGACGGCCGCCGTCGAAGACGGTCCGCTGCTTGCCGTCGCTTCCGGCGAGCAGCTTGTTGCGCGAGAACTCGAGTCCGAAGAGGCCGTCGCCGTCCAGCCCGACCGCGCCGATGACCTGCGCCGCGAGCATGCCGCGCGGGTACGTGCGCAGTGACGCGGGCGTCAGGTCCACGCCGGCGATGTCGAGTGCCTTCACCTTGTCGGAGGTGACCGCGGGCACGCGGCGTGCGAGGTAGACGAAGCCGGTGTCGCGGCGTGCGAGTTCCTTGGCGACGGCGTTCTCGTCGAGGCTCAGCAGCGGAGCGATCTTCGCCGCCGCCCGAACCGGATCCTTGACGAGGTACGGCGTCGCGGAGATGTCGTCGGCGGGCTCGGAGGTCGCGAGCGGTGCGCCGTGGCGATCGGTGATCGTGCCGCGGCGCGCGACCACCTCCTGCACCGCGACCTGCTGCGACGTGGCCGCGCTCGCGAGACCGCCGCCCTTGACGACGCCCATGTAGGCGGCGCGCGCGCCGGCGAGCGTCAGCAGTACGAGGAATCCGGTGAAGAGAAGGCGGATCCGGGTCTCGACCCGCGGCACTTCTATGCCCCCGGGGTCGTTCCGCCGGTGGCGGCGGCCTGCTGGTCGGTCGGCGCCGCGGCGGCGGGCTGGGTGGACTGGGTCGTCGGCGCCGGAGTCGCCCCGGCGGGCGCCTGGGTGGCGGTCGTCGGCGCCGCGGTCTGCTGCGGCGCCTGTGTCTGGGTCGTCGGCGCGGGTTGGGTGGCCGTCGTCGGCGGCGTCGTGGTGGCGGCCGCCGGGCCGGTCGCAGGCGCCGCGGCTGCGGCGTCGGTGGTGGTCGCCGCCGTCGGATCGGGCCCGCCGGGCGTCACGGGCGCAGCGGCGTCCGCCGCCGGGTCCACGGCGCTGGCGGCGGCCGCCGGGTCGCCGCCCGAGCACGCCCCACTGCGACGCGCGTCGAGGTAGCAGACGGCGCCGGCACCGGGCATGACCATCCCGCGCTGGCCCGCGACGTCCTGGATGCGGCGACCGGCGTCGAGATTCGAGATCGTGGCGCGCTTGCCGGCGTTGTCGCGCTCGAGCGCCGACGCACGCTGGATGTTCTGCGTGATCTGGGTGTGGAGCTTGAGCAGCGAGACCTGGAGGAAGACGAGACCGAGCAGCGCACCGGCGAGCACGACGATCAGGCCGCGTCCCCGCAGCAGGCCGGCGGCCCGGGACAGCGCATCGGTCAGCGCGCCGACGGAGGGGCGCGGCAGCCGCACGTCGATCGGCCGCGGCAGCGCGATGCCGGCGCTCGCAAGACGCGATGAGCCCGCGCGCACCGGCCCGGACACGCGGCGTGGAATCCGTGACGAGGTGCGGCTTCCCAGGCGACGGCCGGCTGGGCTCCTCGGCGCTGCGGTTGCGGCGGGCGGAGGCGTCATGCGGGTGCTCCCAGCTTGCGTGCGGCGCGCAGCCGGGCGGAGCGTGCGCGGGGATTGTCGGCGGACTCGGCCTCGGTCGGAACGACGCCGCCGCGGGCCAGCAGTTCGGCGCGCGGCGTCTGCCCGCAGCGACAGACCGGAAGCCCTGGCGGGCAGATGCAGCCGCGTTCGAGCTCGGCCAGGAAGCGCTTCACGCGCCGGTCTTCCAGGGAATGGAATGAAATCCCTGCAAATCGCCCGTTCTCACGGAGCAGATCCCAGGCCAGTGGAAGCGCGTCGTCGATCTGCCCGAGCTCGTCGTTGACCGCGATCCGGATCGCCTGGAAGACGCGCTTGGCGGGATGACCGCCGGCGAAGCGCGCGGGCGTCGGGATCGCCGCGGTCACGATCTCGACGAGATCCGTCGTCGTCTCGATGGGGCGCCGTTCGCGCTCACGGACGATGGCACGGGCGATGCGGCCGGCGTAGCGCTCCTCCCCGTACTCGCGCAGCGCGCGGGCCAGTCGGCGCTCGTCCCACGTCGCGACGATGTCGGCGGCGGTGAGCTCCTGGCTGGTGTCCATCCGCATGTCGAGGGGAGCGTCCGCGACGTAGGAGAAGCCGCGCCCGGCGACGTCGATCTGCATCGAGGAGATGCCGAGGTCCAGGTACACGATGTCCGCCTCGGTGCCCTCGTCGCGCAGGAGCTCGAGCGCCTCCGCGAAAGACGTACCGATGAAGCGCGTCCGGCAGGACACCTCGCCCGCGAGCGCCTCGAAGTGCTCGCGCGCGCCGGGGTCCCGGTCGATCGCGATCAGCTCGCCGTCGTCCCCGAGCCGCTCTGCGACGAGGCGCGCATGACCGCCGGCGCCGAAGGTGCAGTCGACGGCGACGTCGCCGGGCTGGGGATCGGTCAGCTCCAGCAGCTCGGCGGCGAGGACGGGAACGTGCTCGATCGCCATCGCGAGCATCTACGCCTGCCCGAGGGCTTCGGTGAGGTCGCGGACGTTGGTCGCGAGCGCGGCGTTGGTCGTGGCCCAGGACTCGCGGTCCCAGATCTCGAGCCACTTGCGGGTGCCCGTCACGACGACGTCCTTGCGCAGGCCCGCCCACGCCATCAGCGATGGCGGGATCATGATGCGCCCGGCCGCGTCCAGCTCGGTCTCGAACGCGTTCGCGTTGAAGAAGCGCTCGAGGTCGCGGTAGCGCGCCGTCATCGGGTTGACCGCTCCCAATGCGCGGTCGACGTACTCCTCGTACGCGGCGGGGATCCAGATCGTCAGGCAGGCCTCGACGCTCTGGGCGAGGACGACGCCGCCGGAGAGCTGGCTGCGGAACTTCGACGGGACCGTCAGGCGGTTCTTCGCGTCGAGTGTGTGGTCGAAGGTGCCGCGAAAGGCCATGACGTGCGCCGGACCGGGCCGGCGAGAAGGAGTTGCGGGCCGGGGTGGAGGAGTGGGAGGAACCCCTCCACCCCGGTCCGCGTGGCGGCAACCTAACCCACTCTCTCCCACAACGCAACCCCGGCTGCACATTTTTTCCCACATCGAGCCCCAATTGCCCTCAAAGGGGGCGAATCACCGAGAGAAATACCTGCTCAGCGGCAGGTTTCAGCGGTGGGACGATGTCGGGCCGAAATGCACGAACGGCTGCCGTTCGTCCATCCGCAAGCGCCGTTGCACCGTCGCCGAGCTTCCGTCCGAAGGGTGTGCGTCCATCGTGGGGCTTCGTGGGAGGCCTTCTCCCCCGGCGCTCAGCGCAGGCCGGCCAGCAGACCCGCGCTGACGAGCAGCAGGACTGCGGGCACCAGCAGAAGCGCCACGACCAGCTGGATCTTCGGCGCGGCCCGTTGAGCGCGGTCGCGCACGCGGCGCCCGCGCTCGGCCCGGGCCCCCACGGCCAGCGCGGCCACGGCGGGCCCGAGCGGCTCGCCGTGGCGCTCGGAGCGACGGACCGCGGCCGCGAGGGCGTGGGCCTCGGGCACCGGCAACCGTGCGGCCAGCCTGTGCAGCGCCTGCTCGCGTGGGACGCCGAGGCTCGTCGCCGCCGCCAGCGCGTGCAGCTCGGCCGCGAGCGGGCCATCGTCGTGCCGGGCGGCGCGAGCGAGGGCTGCGGCCGGCGGCAGGCCGGCATCGGACGCGAGCCGCACCCGATCCAGGAGATCCGGCGCCTCGGCCCGGGCCGCCCGTGCGCGCGCCCGCGCGCGGCGCTTCAGCAGGAGATCCGGCAGCAGGAATCCGCAGGCGGGAGCTGCGACGACCGCGAGCGACCCCAGGCGCCCGGGCAGCGCGCCGCCCAGGCCGAGCGCCACGAGCGCGGCCGCCCCCGCGAGCGCCGACTTCGCCGCCATCGCCTCCCCCGCGCCGAGCCAGCGCGGCGCGCCGGCGGCGGAGAGCAGCGCGGTCAGGTCACCGGCCGGGCCGGGCACGCCGCGGCGCGCCAGCCAGGTCAGCAGCGCCGGCAGCACGCGGGTCGGCCGCCGGGGCGCCCGCGCGCGGCGCCGGACACGGACGAGGGCTGTGATGTCCCCTGCAGCCAGGACGGCGGCGGCCGCGGCCATGCCCGCGAGCCCCGCGGTGGCCGTCACGGCGCTGCGACCCGCGCGATCCGCCGCACGCTCACGAGGGCGAGCGTCTCGAGCGCCAGCGCCGCCGCGACAAGGAGCACCGCCAGCGGGTCGTCGAGGATCGCCGCGAGCGACCCGGGTGCCGCAAGCTCGATCAGCAGCGCGCCGGCGACGGGGAGCGCGACCACGATCCGCGCGGTGAGCCGCGCCTGTGAGCTGGCGGCGCGCGCGTCGGCTTCGGCGCGCGCGACGGTGTCGAGGTCATCGGCGAGTTCGTGGAGCAGCCGCGCGAGGTCGCCCCCGGCCTCGCGCTGCAGGAGCACGGCTGCGACGAGTGCGGGCCACGGTCCCTGTCCGGCGCGGCCGGCGACGCCGAGCAGCGCATCCTGCGTGCGGGCACCCAGGTCGATCGCGAGGACGGCCTGGCCCAGCAGATCCCGCGCCGGCCTGCCGAGCGCCCCGTCCCGGGCCGCCAGGCCCAGGGCGCTCGGCAGGGCGTGGCCTCCGCGCAGCGCAGCGGCCAGCGCCCGCGCAGCGGCGGGCGCCTCCGCCGCGACGGCCGCACGCCAGCGCCTGCGCCGCGTCGCCACGAGCGCGAGCGCCGCCGGAGCGCCCGCGATCGCGCAGACGAGTGCCGCGGGCGGACCGGCCACGAGCCAGCCGCACGCACACAGGACGAGCGCAGCGGTGAGCACGAGGCGGCGGCGCTCGAGCCGCCCGGGCGCATGCCCGTCACGCCCCGCGGCCCGCGCGGGAGCCAGCACCCGGGTCAGCAGGCCCAGCACGCGCAGGCCGTCCACCGCGACGAGCGCCTCGAAGAGCGCGAACACCGCCAGCCCGGCGGCGGCCGCGGCCAGCAGCACGCTCATGGGCGGACGTCCCACAGTCGCTCGGCCAGCCGCGGCGTCAGCGGGGCGCGCATCACCGGCTTCCCGTCGCGCAGCGTGTACACGTCGCGTACTCCGGCGCCGCCGGCAAGCCGGACGACCTCGGCGACGCGGGTGATCCTGCGGACGCCGTCGCGCTCGCGCACCTGGTGGATCACGAGGTCGAGCGCGTCCGCGACCTGGGCGCGGATCGCCGCGTGCGGCAGGCCGACACCTGCCATCAGCGCCAGCGTCTCGATGCGCCTCAGAGCCTCGTCCGGCGAGCCTGCGTGGACCGTGCCGAGCGACCCTTCGTGCCCCGTCGCCATCGCTGCGAGCATGTCGAGCGCCTCAGGCCCGCGCACCTCGCCGACGACGATCCGGTCCGGCCGCATGCGCAGCGCGTTGCGGACGAGCCGCCGGATCGTCACCTCGCCGCGCCCGTCATGGCCCGGCGGGCGCGCCTCCAGCCGAACGATGTGCGCGCCGCCCAGGCGCAGCTCGGCGGTGTCCTCGATCGTCACCACGCGCTCCTCGTCCCCCAGGAACGTCGCGAGCGCGCCGAGCGTCGTCGTCTTGCCCGAGCCGGTCCCGCCGCAGACGAGGATGTTCAGCCGGGCGTCCAGCGCCGCGCGCAGCAGGTCACGCAGCGGCTCGGTCCACGAGCCGCTGCGCACGAGCTCGTCGGGGTGCAGCCCGCGCGGGCGAAACCGGCGGATCGTGAGGGCCGGGCCGTCCACCGCGAGCGGCGGCAGCACGACGTTGACGCGCGAGCCGTCCGGCAGTCGCGCGTCGCAGACGGGCTCCGCCTCGTCCGCGCGGCGCCCCGCCGGCGCGAGCAGCCGCTCGATCGCATGGCGCAGATCGGCCTCGGTCTCGAACCTCGCCGAGGTCCGCTCGAGCCGCCCCGCGCGCTCGACCCAGACCGCGCGCGTTCCGCTCACGAGAATCTCATCGACGCCGGGGTCGCGCAGCAGCGGCTCGAGCGGGCCCAGGCCCAGGGCGCGCTCGACGATCCGCTCGCTCAGGGCACGGCGGTCGCGGGCGTCGAGACCTGCCGCCTCGCGGTCCACGAGCAGGCGCACGCGGTCGTCCGCCGCCCCGTCCGGATCCGCGGGCGCGGCGTACGCCTCCTCGAGCAGGCGCCCGCGCAGCCGTTCGGCCACGTCGTCGATGATCGCCTCGTGCGCGGCGGGGTCCATGGGTCCCCTAGCCGCCGCGCCGCGAAAGGCCCCCCGGAAGAACGCCCGGCCGCCCAATGGGCGGCCGGTGAAGATCCGTTTGGGGGGATCGCGTCCCTGAGAAGTTCGGTGGCCTAGAAGACCTGCGGGATCCGGTTCGCGGTTGGACCGAGGTTGTCGGTGCTCAGCGGGTACGGACCCGGAGGCATGAGGCCCTCGGGGCCGAACGGGGCCCACGGGCTGCTGTGCGGCGGGTGCAGCGTGCACACGCGCGAGCTCGGGTCCGGGAGGCATGGGTTGTACGGGTTGATCCAGAGGTTCTTCCCGCCGACGACCGTGTAGTGACGGTCGAGCTCGTCCAGGTTCGTGTAGCCGTCCTGGTCCTGATCGTCCGCGCCGTCGGTGACGCCGTCACCGTCGGTGTCCGGGTCGGTCATCGACAGCTCGCCCATCGCCATCGCGCCCTCTTCCGGGTGACCGGCGAACGGGGCCTCGGAGATGAACACGCCGCCCCACCACTTGATGGTCATGCGGCCGTGCGACTCGTCCCAGTTGCCCAGGCCGTCGTTGTCGGCGTCCTTCTCGTCGTCGGTCAGGACGCCGTCGTTGTTCATGTCGAGCGGCGAACCGTTGGCAGCCGTCGGGCCACCGGTGTCCTGGTTGCCGTCGGAGTAGGCGGGCGGCAGCGCGCCGCCGTTCTTGTAGAGCGAAAGCTGGTACTCGTCGGCCATCGTGAGGCCGTCGCCGTCGAAGTCGATGTTGGCGTCGCTGCCGTCGAGCGGGTTCGGGTAGGGCTTCTTGCCGGCGTACGGGAGGGCGCGTGAGTTGAGGTCCAGAGCCGACTCGTACTCGTAGCCGTCGGCGATGCCGTCGGCGTCGCTGTCGAGCAGGCACGGGTTGGTCCCGATCTTGGTCTCCAGCGCGTCGGAGAGCCCGTCCTTGTCGGTGTCGGTGGTGTTCGACGTGACCACGGCCTTGCAGTCTGCGGCCTGCGGAGCGCCCGGAGCGCCCGGAGTGGCCGTGCCACCGCCGGCGCCCGGGGTGTTGCTGCCGGGCGGGCCGACGCGCGGGGAGAGCTTGGCGCTGGTGAACTTCTTGCCGAAGCGCTTGGCAAGGACTCGCAGGCGGAACTGACGCACGCCGGACTTGCCCTTGTCGTCGTTCAGGAAGGGGAGGATCTTCGTCGGGACCTTCAGCTTCAGCTTGGTCGTCGTGGCGCTCGAGGCCTTGACGAAGACCGCGGGCCGGCCGCTGCGCTTGAACGCGACGATGTTCTTGTTCGCGCCCTTGCGGAAGCCGCGCCCGCTGATCGTGAGGGTCTGGCCCACCTCGATCCGCATCGGCGAGACCTTCGTGATCACCGGCGTGCTGGCGGCATGCGCTGCGCCGGCCGGGAGAAGGGCCAGTGTGAGGGCCGAGGCGGTGATGATCCAGACGCGTCGGCCGCGGACGGGGAATGATCCGGGCATCGCCGTGCATATCGGCCTCTGGGCGCGATTCTTGAGTCCCCCGGACAGAACCTCAACGCAGCGTCGATGCACCGGGGCGCGGGAGCGCGCGCAGCTCGCGCGCCCCGTTCTGCGCCTCGACCAGCGCGATCGCCTGACGCAGCGTCACCCGCAGCGCCAGCGCGGCGCGTGGGAGGCCGGCCTGATCCCCCTCGGGCGCGCGCGGCGCCGGGGCCGACGCGACGACCTCCGCGGCCCGCAGCGCGAGCTGCGTGTGCGCGCTCCCGCCGGGGCCGTCGCGGGTGATCAGGATGTCCGTGAGAGAGCCCGGGGGGAGCTCTCGGGTCGCCCCGACGGCGACGATTCGCGCGATCCGCTCGCCGGGGCGCACGGTGGCCTCCCCCGCGGTGCCGGCGCCGGCGAGCAGCGCCGGCTGCAGGTCGGTGCCCGCGGGGATCGGAACGCCGGCTCGCCCGCCCGCGACCTCCGCCGGGTCGCGGAAGGTCTGCGCCGGCGCGTAGCGCGAGGGCGCCCGCCGCACCGCGAGCGACGCCGCGCGGATCGGCGCACCCGCCGGGATCCGGGCGCGGGCCACCACCACGGGAACGATCGGCCCGAGACCGCGCCGCAGCGCCGCCTCGCGCCCGGACACGTCGGACGCCGCGAGCGACCCGAGCACGACCGCGAGGCCGCCGAGCACGGCGGCGCGGCGCCCTCCGCTCATGCCGCGATCGAGAGCTGCGCGGGCGCCGGAGCGTCCACGAGCCGGTACCCCACGCCCCACACGTTGACCACGAACCGCTCACCGCCGACGCCGAGCTTGCGGCGCAGCCGGCACGCGTGCGAGTCGAGCGTCCGCGTCGTCCCCACCGCACGCTGGCCCCACACCGCGCGCAGCAGCTCGAGCTTGGAGAAGACCCGCGTCGGATCCGCCGCGAGCGTGCGCAGCAGCGCGAACTCCTTGGCGCTCAGGTCAAGGCGGTCGCCGCGCAGATGGACCGATCGCGAGGCCGTGTCGATCTCGAGGTCCCCCACACGCAGCCGTCCGGCCCGCGAGCGACGGTCGCTGCGGCGCAGCAGCGCGTCGATCCGGCAGCGCAGCTCGCGATAGCTCGGTGGCTTCACGAGCACGTCGTCAGCTCCGCGCTCGAACGCGCGCACCCGGTCGAGCTCGTCGTCGCGGGCGATCAGGACGAGGATCGGCACGCCCGGATCGATCCGGGTCGCGACGCCGTCGGCGCTGCGAACGTGGGCGACGAGGTCCAGGCCGCTCGCGTCGGGGAGCCCGGCGTCAACGATCGCGACGTCGGGAAAGGCGATGCCGAGCTGGCGCAGGCCGTCGGCGGCCGTCTGCGCCGCGACGATCTCGTAGCCGTCGGCATGGAGGTTGTCGCCGAGGAAGCCGCGCGTCGCGGCGTCGTCCTCGACCAGCAGCAGGGTGGGTCGGTCACGATTGGTCATGTGTCCGGTAGCCCTTCGCGGCTCAGACTTCCCCCCGGGCACGCGCGACCCGGTGTCGCCTCACTACGATCCGCGCCGTGCGTGAGCGCCTGCAGCCCGGCCCGCTGATCGTTCTGGCCGGTGCCGCGGGGCTGCTCGTCGTCTCACTGATGACGTGGTATCGCATCGACCTCGGCGGGATCGCGGGCGGCGGCGCCGTGATCGCCCGCTACGCACGCGAGAACGACTACGCGACGGGGGCGAACGCCTGGGAGCCGTGGGGGCTGCTCTCGGATCTGGTGCTGCTGCTCGTCATCGGCGCGGGGCTGCTCCTCCCGCTCGCGGCGATCTCCGGGAGGCTCACCGGTCTGCGAGCGGCGCTCGGCGCGATCGTCACCGGCGCCGTCGGAACCTCGCTCGTCCTGTTGCACGTCGTGATCAGCGGCCCCGAGCCGCAGGACATCGTGGACGCCCAGGCCGCGGCATGGCTCGGCCTGCTCTGCTGCCTGGTCATGCTCGGCGGCGGGTTCCTGTGGTGGGACCGCGTCGCCCACCCGCGGTAGCGGTCCGGCGATCTACGTCCGCTGCTTCGTCGGCCGCACGAGCACCTCGTTGATGCTCACGTGCGGCGGCGCCGCGAGGGAGTGGACGATCGCGTCGGCGATGTCCTCGGCCTTCAGCACCTCGCCGATCTCGTCCTTCACCTTCGCCCCCGCCTGCATCACGAACGGGTTGCCCTCGTTGTGGCTGAGCAGTTCCGTCTCGACGAAGCCGGGCTCGATGATCGTCACGCGCACGTTCGAGTGCAGCGCCTCCTGGCGCAGGCCCTCGCTGAACCCCGTGACCCCGAACTTCGTGAAGTTGTAGACCGCGGCGCCCAGCGACGCACGGCGCCCGGCCACCGAGCTGACGTTGACGATGTGCCCGCCGCCCTGCTCGCGCATCAGCGGCAGCGCCGCGTGCGTGCAATAGAGCAGGCCGAGGACGTTGACGTCGATCATCTGGCGCCACTGGGCCGTGTCGGCGCCCTCGACCGGCCCGAGCAGCATCACGCCGGCGTTGTTGACGAGCGCGTCGATCCGGCCGAGCCTGTGGTGTGCGCCCTCGACGAACCCGCGGGCCTGCTCCTCGGATGCGACGTCGACGGTGATCGCCGCGGCCGCTCCGCCCTCATCCTCGATCTGCTGTGCGAGCGCGTCGATGCGGTCGGAGCGCCGCGCGCCGAGCGCGACGGCGGCCCCCGACTTCGCGCACAGCAGCGCCGTCGCCGCGCCGATCCCGGATGACGCGCCGGTGATCGCCACCACCTTGCCGGAGAGGTCGTATCCCATACGTTCGGACCCTACCTCTCCAGAAACCCGCAAACAGCGCAGATCTGTGCAACATCTCGTTCAGGCTTGGGGTCCGGGGAGGGATCGGCCGTAGGATCCCGACGGCTCGGTTTGTGCCACGACGGCCGCCGGGCCAACTGCTTTCTGGGAGACCATGGACACCTCTGTGCGCGGCAACTACGACTCGGGTGAGGACTTCGTCCTCGAATACGGAGAGCTTCGATTCACGTTCAACGAACGTGACTTCAGCGAGCGCTGCGAGCAGGCCGGGCGCAAGCTCGGGTTCGTCGGCGGCACGCTCGAGGAGCCGGAGCTCGAGGACCTCGTGAACCTCGCCGTCAACGGTGAGATCCAGGAGCCGGCATCCGCCCTGGGCGAGCACGTCAACGACTGCTGGCCCGAGCTCGTCGGCCCCGCCGACCGCTCGCTGGTGCACTGGCTGCGCCGCCTGGTCTTCCGCTCCGCCTGGCTCGACCAGCGCGTCAAGGAGGGCGAGCTGGACGTGCGCTTCGACGAGCGCTACCAGACGTTCAGCTACATCCAGCCCGACCGCGGCAACGAGCCCGTCGAGCTGGCACCCGAGCCCTCATGGGGCCGGGTGGCCTACATCCCGCGCAGCGCGGCCTGAGGCACGGCCCCCGGCAGGACAGACCGCGCCGAAGGCGCGGTCTGAGCGCTCTCAGCGCTGCCGGGACGCGACGGGCTACTCGGCCGCGGCGGGCGCCAGCGCCTTCGCCCGGGCCTTCAGGATCGCGGTCGCCTTGCGTGACCCGACGAGCGCCTCGGTGCGCAGCGTGTGACTGGCGGCCGCGTCGAGCACCGGGTGCTTCTCCGCGCCGCCGTCGGCGAGCGCGATGACGGTGGTCTCGCCGCCGACGGGCTCGCGCCCGGCCGCGACGACCGTCAGGGACCCGCCGTCCGGCACGCTGCGTGCAGCGGCGAGGGCACGGCGTGCGAGCCCCGGGGGAAGCTGGTCGAGCGCGTCGATGACGACTGCGGCGTGGCCGCCGCGTGCGACGTTGCGCTTGGCGGTGTCCACCACGCGGTCGACCGCCTGGGCCTGCATGTCCGGACCGGCCGCGAGGGTCGCGACGCCCTCCGGCGTCAGCTCGGCGGCGACCCACTCGGGCAGTTCCTCGGGGCGGGCGCCCGCGAGCACGACGTGCACCTCGACGCCCTCCTGGGCCGCGAGCTCGACGGCGAGCGCGCGCAGGGTGGTCGTGCGGCCGGAGCCCGACGCGCCGACGATGCTGACGCGCGAGCCGCGCCCGATCGGCGCGAGGTCGGCGATCTGCTTGAGGACCGGGTCCTTGGCCGTGAAGGCGATCGGCGTGCTCGGGAACGTCGCGGGCAGGTCGTCGTACGGCGTGCCGGCCGAGACCTCCTCCGCGGGTGATCCGTTGATCGTCTCGACGCGGACGAGCGAGGCGTAGCGCTCGGAGCGGCGCGGGCGCCGGACGGGGCCGCCGACGCGGTCGCCGCCCACGAGGTCGCAGCGGCGCACCTGGGCGGCGGAGATGTAGACGTCGCCGTCGCTCTCCCCGTCGCCGACCCGGATGAAGCCCGAGCCGTTGGCGAGGATCTCGACGGAGCCCTCGACGACCTCGTCCTCCTTGTCGGCGCCGCCGGCGGAGCGGCCGCCGCGGCTGCGCGCGGGGGCCTCGTCGTCGTCGGACGCGGCGGGGCGCCGGCTGCGCGAACGCGAGCGCGGCTCCCTGGCGGGCGGCGTGTCCGGCTCGTCGTCCTTGTCGCCGTCCTCGGCGGGGGCGTCGTCCTCGGCGGGCTCGGACTTCTTGGCGCGGCTGCGGCCGCCGCGACGGCTGCGGGAGCGCGCGGGGCGATCCTCGGCGGCCTCGTCGGACGAGCCGGCGTCGTCACCGCCCTGGCGCTTGATGATCGTGTCGACGAGGTCGTCCTTGCGCAGTCGACGGAAGTCGTCGATGCCGAGCGCGGAGGCGATCTCGTGGAGATCGGCGAGCGGGCTGTCCTGCAGCGCGTCGCGAGAGAGAACGGACATGTGGGGAACTCCTTGTGATGGGTGAGTCGGTCGGCATCCTGCCGCGTTGGGACAGCGGCAGGTCGACCCGTGCGCGCCAACCGTAGCGCGTTGCACGGCGCCCCCGAGGGACGGACGGCGCCGCAGGCGTCGTCCGACGGCGCTCTAGCCGGTCTGCCCCCGCGCCCGGATCCACTTGAGCGTGTCATCCCCCGCGTCGAACTCCGGCACCTCGTCGAGCCCTTCGAGCACGCGCCAGACGGCGAGCGCGTCGACCGCCTGCGCGACGTCGTGGACGCGCACGATCGCGGCGCCCGCGGCGACGCCGTGGAGCAGCGCGGCGAGCGTCCCGGCAAGGCGCTCCGCGGGCGGACGGCCGGTGATCGCGCCGATGACGTACTTGCGCGAGACCGGGAGCAGGATCGGCCGCCCCAGCTCGTGCAGGCGCGGAAGCGCGCGCAGCACGGCGGCGCTCTCCTGCGGCGTCTTGGCGAAGTCGGGGCCGGGATCCAGGAGGATCTGCTCGGCCGCCACGCCGTGCTCGATCGCGACCGCCATGCGGTCGCGCAGGAAGGCCTCCACATCCTCGACGACGGCGCCGCGGTAGTCGTGGAAGTGCTCCTGCTTGGGCTGTGCCCGCGTGTGCATGACGACGAGCCCGGCGCCGGACGTCGCTGCGACGTCCGCGAGCCGGGGATCGGCGAGGCCGCTGACGTCGTTGATGATCGCGGCGCCCGCCCCGGCCGCCGCGCGCGCCACGTCGGGCTTCCAGGTGTCGACCGAGACGAGCACGCCCTCGGCGCTCAGCCGCTCGACGAGCGGGACGACGCGCTCGATCTCCGCGTCGGCGGCCGTGACGTCGGTGTAGGTGACACCCGACTCGCCGCCGACGTCGATGAGATCCGCTCCCTGCGCGACGAGCGCCAGCGCGTGGTCGACCTGGCGCTCGAGCGTGTCCAGGCGCACGCTGTCGGAGAACGAGTCGGGATTCGCGTTCACGATGCCCATGACGAGCGGGCGACCGCGCTCGATCGTGAGCACGCGGCCGGGGAGCGCGAGGAGCGGCGGGTCGCTCACGCCGCGGCCGGAACGTAGTGCAGGAAGAGGTGACCGCCGCTGCGCAGGACCTCTCGCAGCTCGAGGTCGAGCGGCGGATCGAAGACCGTGCCGTTCACCACCGACCGCCCCTCCCCCGCGACGAGCGCGGGCGCGACCGTCAGCACGAGGTCGTCGACGAGAGCTTCGGCGAGCAGTTCGCGCAGCAGCGTCGGACCGCCCTCGCTGACGACGACCTTCGCGTCCAGTTCCAGGCGCAGATGGCGCAGGCAGGCGCGCGCGTTCAGGCCGCCCGGGTCGAAGCGGTGCGTGTGCACGTCGGCGCCGCGTGAGGGCGCCTCGGCGTGCGCCTCGGTGTAGACCACCACGCTCTGCTGCGGCTCCGCGAACAGCGCGATCTCCGGCAGCCGCGGATCGAGCGCACGCGAGATCGTCGCCATCAGCGGCTCGCGCGGCAGCCCGCGGGCGACGCGGACGTCCTGCTGCGGCGGATCGAGCAGCGTCGCGTATCCCTCCTTGATCAGCGTCGCCGAGCCGACGAGCAGAGCATCGGCGGCGCAGCGCAGCTCACGCAGGACCGAGCGGTCGGCAGGGCTGCCGAGGCCGCCGGCACGACCCTCGACGGTCGCGCGCCCGTCGGCCGAGCCGATCATCGCGACGACGACGCGCGGGCGCTCGGCGTGACCGGGGTCGTCCCAGAGGCCCATGCGCGTCACGAGCTCGGCGGCGCTCTGCGGCGCGCCGGCCGGACCGAGGGGCTGGAGCGCCGTGCTCATACCCCGATCGTATGCCAGCGACGCCCGCGGGCCGCTGCGACCTCAGGTCGCGGGCGTGCCGCCCGCCGGGGTCTTCTTGGCGGCCGGCTTCTTCTTCTTGGCGCCCTTCTTCGACTTCTTGGGCTTCTTGATGACGATCTTGCGAACGACGACGGTCGCGTTGCCGGCGACGTCGGTGGCGCTGACCCGCACGAAGAAGGTTCCCGCCCGGAAGACATGGCCGAAGGTCGGGCGCTCGAGCTTGGACGACCACGGGCCGCGTGCCGTCGCGGAAGTCGATGCGAACGCGCTTGATGCCCGGAGCCCGACGGTGGGCGAAGCTCGACCGCGCGGACGCCGAAGACGAGCTTGCGGCGCGGCGCGCGCTTCCCGCCGACGCGGACGGACAGCTGCGGCGGTGTGCTGTCGATGCGCAGGTTGCGCGTCGCCGACCGCGCGACCTGCCCGCGAACGTCGGTGACGATCACCTGCCAGCGATGCAGGCCGTCGGTCACGGGCGCCGGAGCCTTCAGCCGAGTGGTCTGCGTCGTCCCGGCGGGCAGCCCGTCGATGAGCACCTGGTAGGTCATGCTGTCCCAGAGGTCGAGCGCCGAGGACCAGGAGAGCGTCGGCAGGCTGGCGCGGCGCCACTTCGTGGTCGTCGTCCCGGTCGGCGCGCCCGGGCCGCGGTCGTACACGGCGACCAGGAGCCGCCGGCCCGTGTCCTCGGAGCCCTGCATGTACGCGATCGCCGAGTCGCCGACGCGATCGGTGGAGACGGCGAGGCCGCCCGCGGTGGCGTCCACGGGGCCGAGCAGCGGGTCGGACAGCCTGCTGTCGCCGCCGAACGGCGGGGCGACCGGCAGCCCCGGATCGTCCTCGAGCAGTCGCGCGTGGACCTCGGCCGGTGCGCCGAGGCCCGGAGCCGCGAGCCACGCGGCGACGCCATCGGCGTTCTCGGCGAACGCGGCGTCAGGCTGGCCCAGCACGCCACCGGTGAGGCCGAGCCCGACCGGCGCGGTCGGCGGCGTCGTCGCGGATCACGGACGCGAGCGTGGAGCCGCCGGGCGCCTCGACGACGGCGATGCCCGCGCCGTCGCCGTTCACGCCGACGCGGGGCGCGGCGACGCTGCCGCTCGCGGGTGCTCCGTCGATGGCCGACGGGTCGTCGAAGTCCGAGCCGCGCAGGCGCCGCGCGACGGCGCGGACGGTCGTGCCGCCGGCTCCGTCGTCGATCGCCTGGCGGAACACGACCCAGGCGTAGGAGGAGTCGTCCTCGATCCCGATGTCGGGCGAGTCGGCAGCGTGTGCGGCGCGGCCGTCGAGCGCACCGAGCGTCGCGTCGGCGGTGACCGCGGACGGGGCGGCGCGCACGAGGCGGCGCGCGATCACATGGGGCATGCCGGTCGCGTCCTTCTCACCCCAGACGGCGATGCCGGTGCCGTCGGCGGCGGTCCCGACCTGCGGGTTCATCGTCGGGCCGCTGCCCGCGTCGTTGGACTGGTCCGCGTCGAGCGGCATCGCGTAGCCGGAGAAGGCGCTCTGGCGGCGCGCGAGGTACGCGGCGCGCACATCGCCGTTCTGTGACCAGACGGCGTAGGCGACGCCCGTGGACGCCATGTCGACCGCCGGCGCCGCGCCGCCGGGATCGCCGAGCTGCTGCGGCGGACCGAACGACCGGTTCCCCGCGGCCCGGACGACCGCCCACACGCCGGCGGCGTTGGCGTAGACGACCGCGACCTGGCCGCCGTCGGACGCGGCGATCGCCGGATGCTCACCGGGCGCGAGCGGCGCCTGCCCGGGATCGACCCGCACCGGGGGCTGCGGCACGCCGGCCGACAGCAGCGAGACGAAGACGTGGTCCTCCCCGCCGTCCCGGCGCACGTAGGCGACCGCGCCGCCGCCGTCCCGCGCCAGGTCGACGCCGCCCAGTGCGCGGACGTCCGTCGACGGCCCGTCGACCGACTGTCCGGGATAGAACGCGCCTGGAGTGCGCTGCGCGACCGCCGATCCGACGGGCGCGAGCGCAGCCAGCACGCAGGCCGCGGCGATGCCGCGGCGGAGCATCGTGCTTACCGCCACTACGGCACAGGGTAGGCGGCGGCGTCCGTGCGCGCGACGATTCCCTCCGCGGCCGCCTCCTCGAGGAAGGCCCGGGCCTCGCGAGCGGCCCGCTTCTCGTCCCAGCCGAGGTCCGGCGCCATCGCCCGCGCGACGCGCAGGGCGGTCTCCCCACCGCTGTCCGTGACCTCGCGCGCGGCGAGCAGGCCGAGCCGCGTGCGACGCAGGAGCGCGTCGCCGACGGACATCGCCTGCTCCCGGCGCGCGGCGAAGACCGTCTCGGCCAAGAGGTCCGACGGGCCGGAGGCATCCCCGAGGACCGGCTGCGCCAGCTCCCCGCGCTCGGCCGCGACGGCGAGCACGTCGTGAGCGGCATGCCCGTAGCGGCCGGCGAGCTGCGCGTAGGCCTCCGGCGGAACGCCCTCGACGCGCGGAAGGTCCGACGGGATCCACCGCCTGACCGAGCGGGATCTCGTGCGTGCGGCATGGCGCCTCGCGCGCCTCGCGCTCGACGAGGCGGTCGACGGTCATCTTCGCCATGCGCCGCCACGTGGTCAGCTTGCCGCCGGTGATCGTGACCATGCCGCTGCTCGTCTCGTAGAGCTCGGCCTTGCGCGAGATGTCGACGGACTTCTTCGGATCGCCGGTCGAGATCAGCGGCCGGACCCCGGCGAAGGCGCCGCTGAGGTCGCCCGGGCCGAGCTCGGTCCCGAAGAAGTCGTTCGTCGCCGCGAGCAGGTAGGCGACGTCCGAGTCGGCGGGCCTGATGTGGTCCAGGCCGCCCTCGTCGTAGTCGTTGTCGGTGGTCCCGATCAGCGTCGAACCGAGCCACGGGAGCGCGAAGATCGAGCGGCCGGCCCCGGCCGGAACGATCGCGCCGTCGATCAGCGGCAGGCGCTCGTGGCGAGATCGTGATGTGCGTGCCGCGGCTCGGCGCGATCCGCGGGACCTCCGCCTCGTCGTGCAGTTCCTCGGGGCGGATCCGGTCGGCCCAGACGCCCGTCGCGTTGACGACGTTCGTCGCGCGGACGTCGAACAGCTCGCCGGTCTCGCGGTCGCGGACATGCACGCCGCTCGCGCGTCCGGCGTCCTCGACGAGGCCCGTGACCTCCAGCCGGTTCGCGCAGACCGCGCCGAAGCGCTCGGCCTCGCCGAGCACCGTCAGCACCAGCCGGGCGTCGTCGGTCTGGCAGTCGTAGAAGAGGTAGCCCGAGGTCGGCTTGCGTCCGGCGAGCGCGGGCAGCCGCTCGACGACCTCGTCCCCGGGGATCACGCGATGGCGCTCGGGCGCCCAGTCGCGGAACTCGTCGGGCTCGGCCTCCTCACGGCGCTTGCGCGCGGCCGCGCAGCTTGTCCACGGCCATCACGTCGTAGAGGTTCAGGCCGACGCCGACGAGCCGGTCCGGGCGCGCGCCCTCGAACGCCGGGACGACCAGCGGCAGCGGGCGCACGAGGTGCGGCGCCAGCTTGACCATCAGCTGACGCTCGAGCAGCGCCTCGCGGACGAGGCCCGAGGTCGAAGTTCTGCAGGTAGCGCAGGCCGCCGTGGACGAGCTTGGACGAGCGGCTCGACGTGCCGGACGCGAAGTCGGCCTGCTCGACGAGCGCCACGGAGTAGCCGCGGCTCGCGGCGTCGAGCGCCACGCCGGCGCCCGTGATGCCGCCGCCGATGACGACGACGTCGAAGGGCTCGGACGCGAGTGCCGCGAGAGCCTGGGTGCGGGCGATCATCCGGGCAAATGTACGGCCCCCCGGCAGGACACGTCGGCAAGGCCGACGCGATGGCTATCGCACGCCGACCGGACCGCGCTCCGCGCCCCAGCCCTCGCGCTGGCGATCGAAGGCGTCCCAGTCGAACGTGGGCC
Source organism: uncultured Actinomycetes bacterium (assembly GCA_963805615.1). Lineage (GTDB taxonomy): Bacteria > Actinomycetota > Thermoleophilia > Solirubrobacterales > Solirubrobacteraceae > F1-60-MAGs163. The sequence goes on from CAWDUW010000003.1 coordinate 364,128, forward strand.
CGCCCGGGTCGGGCTGGGGACCCTGCGGCCCGCCCCCACCGCCGCCGCCCTCGTCCTCCTCGTCGTCACCGTCGCCATGCTCGGGCGCGCGCAGGAACCGCGCGGCGCAGGAGAACAGCAGGACGCCCGCCCAGACCATCAGGGTCCCGGTCTCCGCCTGCCCGATCACGACGGCGCCCAGGCCGAGCGGCAGCAGAACCAGGCCGAGGCCCAGCAGCACGACCGTCACCAGCGGGCGCATCCGGCCGCCCGGCGCGCCGAGGAAGCCGACGATGAGTGCGCCGGCGAGAATCGCCAGCAGCACGAGCACGATGGGAAGCGGCATCACCATCGGCCCCGCACGATACCTGAGAAAATCGTCGTGTCGACCTCGTCGACACGAGCTGCCGGGCGGCCGTTCCTACAGGGCGGACAGCTCGGCGGTGATGTCGGCGACCGAGGCCTTGGCGTCGCCGAACAGCATCGAGGTCATCGGCTCGTAGTAGAGCTCGTTCTCGATGCCCGGCGAAGCCGGGGTTCATCGAGCGCTTGAGGACGATCACGCTCTTGGCCTCGTTGACGTTGAGGATCGGCATCCCGTAGATCGGCGAGGCGGAGTTCGTGTTCGCGGCCGGGTTCGTCACGTCGTTGGCGCCGATCACGAGCGCCACGTCGGTGCGGCTGAACTCCGGGTTGATGTCGTCCATCTCCTTGAGCTGGTCGTACGGCACGTCGGCCTCGGCGAGCAGGACGTTCATGTGGCCGGGCATGCGGCCGGCGACCGGGTGGATCGCGTACTTGACCTCGACGCCGCGCTTCTCGAGCTCGTTGGCGAGCTCCTTGCACGGTGTGCTGCGCCTGCGCGACGGCCATGCCGTAGCCCGGGGACGATCACGACGCAGACGCGCGTACGCCATCTGGATCGCGGCGTCCGCGGCGCTCGTGGCGCGCACCGTGCCGGCGTGCTCGCCGGCGCCCGCGGCGCCCTCGACCGCTCCGCCGCCGCCGAAGCCGCCGGCGACGATCGACGGGATCGAGCGGTTCATCGCCTCGGCCATCAGGCGCGTGAGGATCGTGCCGGACGCGCCGACGATCATGCCCGCGACGATCAGCGCGGTGTTGTCCAGCGCAAGCCCGGTCGCGGCCGCGGAGAGGCCGGTGAACGCGTTCAGCAGCGAGATCACGACCGGCATGTCGGCGCCGCCGATCGGCAGCACGACGAACAGCCCGAGCAGCGCCGAGGCGATCAGCACGATCGCGATCCAGAAGCCCGATGTCTCGCCGGACGCGATCGCGATCGACCGCGCCGACCGCGGCGACGAGCAGCAGCAGGTTGATCGGCTGCTGCGCCTTGCCCGCGCTGATCGGACTGGCCGGGAAGGATCTCCTGGAGCTTGCCGAACGCGATGTTCGAGCCCCAGAAGCAGACCGAGCCGACGATCGCCGCGAACAGCGACGGGATGACGAAGGTCAGCTTGAGGTCGGCGAAGCCGCCGGTCTCGTTGAACTCCGCCCAGGCGATCAGCGCGACCGCGCCGCCGCCCACGCCGTTGAACAGCGCGACCATCTGCGGGATCTGCGTCATCTTCACCTGACGCGCCGACGGGACGCCGATGATCGTGCCGACGATCAGGCCGAAGACGATCAGGCCCCAGTTGCCCATCCCCGGGTAGCAGGAACGTCGCGACCAGCGCGATGCGCCATGCCGACGGCCGCGATGCGGTTGCCGCGGACCGCGGTGCGCGGCCCCGTCAGCCCGCTCAGCCCGTAGATGAACAGGCTGAACGCGACGATGTAGAGGATCGCGATGAAGTCGGCCTTCTGGAAGAAGGACGTGGCGAGCACCGCGCTCACGTGCCGGCCTCCTCGTCGTCCTGCTTCGGCGCAGGCTTCGTCTTGAACATCTCGAGCATGCGGTCGGTGACGAGGAAGCCGCCGACCACGTTGATCGTGCCGAAGATGATCGCGAGGACGAGGATCGCCTTGTTCAGCGCGCCGAGGTCGTGGCTGAGCCCGAGCACGAGGATGCCGCCGAGCACGACGATCCCGTGGATCGCGTTGGTGCCCGACATCAGCGGCGTGTGCAGCGTGTTCGGGACCTTCGAGATCACCGCGTAGCCGACGAAGCCGGCCAGCACGAGGATCGCGAGGTTCGTGACGAATGTCGGAGGTCATGGGCCTGGGCTCCTAGCTCGCGGCCTCGACGGCGGCCTTGGCGCCGGGGTGGACGATCTCGCCGTCGCGCGCGACGCACGAGCCGGACACGATCTCGTCGTCCCAGTCCAGGACGACCTGCACCGTGCCGCCCTCTTCGGCGGGCGCGGGACGATCAGCCCGAGCAGCTCCTGCACGTTGCGCGCGTACAGCTGGCTGGCGTGCTCGGCCATCTGCGCGGGAAGGTTCAGCGGGCTGAGGATCGTGACGCCGTGCTTCACGCGCGGTCTGCCCCGGCTCGGTCAGCTCGCAGTTGCCGCCGGTCTCGCCCGCGAGGTCGACGATCACGCTGCCGGGCTTCATGCCCTCGACGGCCTCGGCGCTGACGAGCTTCGGCGCCGGGCGGCCCGGCACGAGCGCGGTCGTGATGACGACGTCGAAGCCCTTGATCGCGTCGGTCAGCGCCTGCTGCTGCGCGGCGCGCTCCTCGGCGGTCAGCTCACGCGCGTAGCCGCCCTCGCCCGCGGCCTCGATGCCGAGGTCGAGGAAGCTCGCGCCGAGCGACTCGACCTGCTCGGCGACCTCGGGACGCACGTCGTAGCCGGTCGTGACGGCGCCGAGGCGACGCGCCGTCGCGAGCGCCTGCAGACCGGCGACGCCGGCGCCGAGCACGAGCACCTTCGCCGGCGGGATCGTTCCCGCAGCGGTCATCAGCATCGGGAAGAAGCGCTGCAGGTGCTCGGCGGCGAGCATCGACCGCCTCGTAGCCGGCGACGTTCGACTGACTGGAGAGCGCGTCCATCGCCTGCGCGCGCGAGATGCGCGGGATCGCCTCCATCGCGAGCGCAGTGACCTTCGCGTCGCGCGCGGCGACGGCCGGTCGCGGCGCTCGTCAGCGGCTGCAGGAAGCCGACGAGCAGCGCGCCCGCGCGCATCCGGGCGATGTCCGCCGGAGCGGGCGGCGCGATCGTGACGACCACATCCGCGCCCCAGACCGCGGCCTGGTCGTCGCTGAGCTGCGCGCCGGCGTCCGCGAACGCGGCGTCGGGGATCAGCGCGCCGTCGCCCGCGCCCGCTCTGACGAGGACCTCGATGCCGCGCGCCGTCAGCTTGCGCACGATGTCGGGAACCAGCGCGACGCGGTGCTCGCCGGCGCGGTCTCCTTCGGGACGGCGAGTCGCATCGGTCGCGGACCCTAGCCAACCCCTGACCGGCAGCGGTCGCTGCGGGCGAGGCGCGGCGAGCGCCTGGAGCGCGTCGACCCAGACCGGGGTCTGGGTGCTCGTGCGGCTGTAGCGCACGAGCCCGTTCGGCCTGCTGGAGCGTGCGCAGGAAGGCGAGCGGCGAGCGCGCGCCGCGGCGGCGCTGGCGGGCCGGGATCGCGGCCCGCGGCGAGCAGGCCCTGGACGGCGAGCGCCGCGGACTGCGCGTTCGAGGCGCCGGGGGGCTGCAGCGCGTAGCCGCCGTCGCGGTTCTGCTTGCGGGCGAGCCAGGCCGCGCCGCGCCGGACGCTGCGCGCGCCGCGCCCGCGCGCGATGGCGAGCGCCATGACCGCTGCGGCGGTGTCGTCGGTCGCCGCTCGCGCCGCGGCCGGAGAAGCTGAAGCCGCCGTCACGGTTCTGGCGGCGCGCGAGCCAGGTCGCCGCACGGCGCATGCGGGCGGTCGCGGGCGCGAGACGCCCTCCGCGCGCAGCGCGAGGATCCCGTAGGACGTCAGGTTCACGAGGCGCGAGAACGATCCGTCACGCGCTGGGCGCGGCGCAGGCGCGCGGACACACCGCCGGTGCCGCGGCGAGAGGCCCGGCGCCGCGAGCGCGAGCGCGCTGCGCTGCACGTCGGCGGCGGTCCGCGCGCGCCGGCTGCCTGCGCGCGCAGCAGCGCGCAGCGGTGAGCGCCCGCGCGCGTGAACGCGCGACGGCCTGCGGCCGGAGGCCGCGAGCCCGATCACGGTCCAGGCGGTCTGCACGGCGTTCGAGCGCGCGCCGGGCGCGGCGCCCCAGCCGCCGTCCGCGTTCTGCGCGCGCATCAGCCAGCCCGCGGCGCCGGACACGGCCCCGCCGGCCGCCGCCGCTCGCGCGGGCGGCGGCGCGCCGGCACAGCGCGCCGACCCGGCGACGACGAGCGCGAGCGAGCAGCGCAAGCGGCGTGACCAGCCGGCCGGCCGAGCGCTCGGCGCCGGATCGGCCCAGCGCACCTCGAGCCGAGCGCGGTAGCGCAGCAGCGCGCGCACGAGGACCGGCCCGAAGGCCAGGCAGAAGACGACGTTCCCGACCGCATGCGCGAGGTTGAACGGGAGCGACGTCGCGGAGATCGCGAGGAACTGGGCGAGCGTCTGCTGCCCGGCGCCGTAGGTGACCCAGACGGAGGCGTCCATGATCACGCCGAACCCGAGGCCCGCCGCGCCGCATGCCAGCGCGAGCGGGACCCGCCCCATCCGGTGCCCGGTCGAGGCGGCCGAGCACGGCGCCGAGGACACCGCACAGGCCCCAGGCGACCATCTGCCACGGCGTCCACGGACCCTGCCCGAAGACGAGGTTCGACGCGAGCGCGGCGATCGCGCCGACGACGAAGCCGGGCGCCGCGCCCAGCGCGAACCCCGCGATCAGGACGATGTCCGTCGTCGGCTTGACGTTCGGCAGCGGCGCGAACGCGATCCGCCCGAGCGCGGCGAGCGCGGCGAGCGTCGCGACGAGCGCGAGCATCCGCGAGGTCGGATGCGTGCGCTCGTACCACGTGAAGCCCGCGACGAGCGCAGCGCCGAGGACGATCAGGGCGCCGATCTGCCAGCCCATCGGCGTCCACCTCGATCGTCATCCGGCTGCGCAGGAGATCGCCGCCCTGCTCGGGCGTGAGCACGCCGGCGGCGGGGGCGTCCTCGGCGAGGACCCGCGCCGTCTCGGTCGCGAAATGCCAGCCGCCCGCGAGCACCTCGGCGGCCGGGGCGTCGACGATCGGCCGGCCGTCGGCGAGCAGCACGACGCGGTCGCCGATCGCAGCGGCGAACTCGGCGTCATGCGTCGCGACGAGCACCGCGACGCCTCGCGGCCGCCAGTCCGCGCAGGCGGCTCGACGAGGACGCCCTTCGCGGCCCGGTCCATCCCCCGCGTCGGCTCGTCGAGCAGGAGCGCGGCGGGAGCCTCGGCGCCGCCCAGGACGATCGCGAGCGCAAGGCGCTGGCGCTCCCCGCCGGAGAGGTCGCGCGGATGCCGGTCCTCCAGCCCCGCCAGGCCCGCGCGGTCGAGCCCGTCGGCGGGAACCTCGTCCCCCGCGCGCTCACGCAGGAGGTAGTCGCCGGGGTTCTGCATCAGCAGCGCAACGCGCCCGGCGGCCGTGACGCTCCCGCGGGTCGGCTCCTGCAACCCCGCGAGGTGGCGCAGCAGCGTCGATTTCCCGGCGCCGTTGCGCCCCATCAGCGCCACGCGCTCACCCGGCGCGAGCGACAGGTCAACGGCCCGCAGGATCGCGCGGCCGCCCTGGAGCTCGTGCCAGACGCCGCGCGCGGCGACGGCGGGCTCGGGGCCGGCGGGCCGGCGCCGCGGCAGTCGCAGCCGCCGGCGCTCCCCGGCCTCCGCGGTGTCCCCCGCAGCCGCCGCGGCGAGCGCCGCCTGCGCGGGATCCGGCAGCAGGCCGTGGGCACGCAGCGTCGCGCGGGCCTCCTTCACGCCGCTCGGGGCGGGGCGCAGTCCAGCGCGCGCAAGCAGCCGGGCGGCGGGCGTCAGCAGCGCCGGCTCGTGTTCGGCGGCCCATTCGAGCATCTCGCGCGGCGGCGCGTCGCAGGCGATCGCCCCGTCGCGCAGGACGACCACGCGGTCGGCGTGCGCCAGGCAGCGCTCGAGCCGGTGCTCGGCGAGAACGACCGCGGTGCCCTGCTCCTCGTTCAGCCGCCGCAGCAGCCAGATCAGCTCGTCGCCGGCGACCGGGTCGAGCTGCGAGGTCGGCTCGTCGAGCAGGACGAGCGGCGGGCGGCCCGCGAGCGCCGCGCCGAGCGCGACGCGCTGCAGCTCCCCGCCCGAGAGCTCATGGGTCGAGCGCTCGAGCAGCTCGGCGATGCCGAGCGCGAGCGCCGCCTCCTCGACCCCGCGGGCGACGGCGGCGGCTGCAAGACCGCGGTTCTCGAGCCCGAAGGCGAGCTCCGCGCGCACCGTGCCCATCACGATCTGCGTCTCGGGGTCCTGGAGCAGCGTTCCGCAGACGGCCGCGAGCTCGCCCGGCCCATGCTCGCGCGTGTCCATGCCGCCGACGACGGTGCGACCGGTGAACGTGCCGCCGTGGAAATGCGGCACGAGGCCGCAGCCCGCGCGCACGAGCGTGGACTTGCCCGACGCCGAGAGCCCGGCGAGGACCACGAACTCGCCCGGCTCGACGCTCAGCGAGACGTCGTCGAGCGCGAGCGCCGGGGCGTCCGGATAGCGGTAGCTCACGCGCTCGAGGCGCAGCGTGCTCACGCGTCCCCCACCCCGCGGCGCGAAGCGAACGGCAGCACCGCGATGACGACGACGAGGGCCGCGAGCGCGATCGTCGCGGACGTCGTGGTGATCGTCATCCGCGGGTAGGGCTCGACGGCCGCGATGCGCGCGATGGCCGCTCCGAGCGCGATGGCCCAGAGCGCGAGCCCGGCCGCGAGGACGCCCGTGTCGTGCCGCGACCACGGAACGGGCGCGCGTCGGGCGCGCCCGCGGCGCGTGGCGTAGCCGCGCAGCTCCAGGGTCGCGGCGACGTCCACCGCGCGGTCGAGGGCGCCGGACGCCAGCGCGCGCACCACGGCGACGCGGACCGCGGTCGTCGAGCGGTCGACGTCGGGGCGCGAGCGCAGCGCGAGGTCCATGCGCTGCGCGTCGCGCGTCAGCACCGGCACCATCCGCGTCGCGAGGACCGCCGTGAGGGCCGAACGGAACGACACGCGCCGCAGCGCCCGCAGCACCTCGTCGGGATCGACGATCGCGACGAGCAGCGCGAAGGCGAGGATCACGACGACCACGCGCACCCCGATGAGCACCCCGTAGGCCAGCGCCTCGAGCGTCACGTCGACCTGCCCGAACGGCGGCAACTCGCCGAAGCGCGCGATCACCGTGAGGCCCTCGCGCACGACGAGCGCGTTCGCGGCCGCGAGCAGCACCGCGAGCGGGACCGCCAGGCGTGCGGCGCGCGCGAGGTCCGGCCCCACGCCCGCCAGAACGGCGGAGCCGACCACGGCGGCCGCGACCGCGGCGAGCAGCAGCGGGTGCGTGGAGACGAGCGCGAGCGTCACGAGCCCGAGGCCATACAGCGCGGCGACGCCGGCGCGCGCCGCGTGCAGCGGGCTCGCTCGGCGGCGGTACATCAGCGTGCTCCGCCCACGATCGGGACCGGGACCGGCTGCGCGCCGTTCTCGACGGCTATCGCGTAGTGATTCCTCAGCGTCTGGGCGGTGAACGCGCGGACGGCCGCGGCGACGCCGGCGTCATCGGTGCCGGTGATCGCCCACACCGGCTGGTCCTCGCCGACGCGCGTGGCGGCGACGAGACCGGCGCCGGCGCCGAGCGTGCGGACGATTCTCCCGCGCGTGTCGAGCAGCGCGATGCTGGTGCCGTCCGCACGCGGCTCGGCGTAGACGCCGCTCGCGGAGGGACCGTCCTCCAGCGGCTGGAGCGCCCCGTCCTCGCGCAGCACGTCCCAGGTGCCGACGACGACCCGCAGCGTGTCCTGCGCGATCGAACTGCGCAGCGTCGTCTTCGACGCGGAGATGTCGTAGTCCACGAGCGCGGCCTGGGCGTCCCTGCAGACCTGGCCCTGCGGGTTCAGGCACTCGACGCGGACCGGCAGGCGCTTCTCGTCACCCGGCCCGTGCAGGAACGGCTCGGGGAACGAGCCGACGACGGCGGGCACATGGTCGGTGGCCTCCCAAGAGCGATGGTCCCACCAGACGTGGTCCCCCCCGCCGACCTTCACGGCCGCCGCTCCCTTCGTCGCCTCGACGCCGTTGACGAAGTAGAACCAGTCGACGCGGCTGCCCTTCTCCGAGCCGCCGCAGATCCCGTTCACGCACTGGACGAACCCGCCGCCGTAGTGCGTCGTGACGTGCGCCCGGCGCTGCAGGAGACGCATCACCGTCTCGGAGTCGGGCACCTTCTTCTGCGTCCGCTCGAGCACCGGGGTCGTGCCGAAGTCCCGCGTCACCGTCAGCGTCATGGCGTCACCGCTCGAGCTGCCGCCGGGGCCTAGGCCGCACCCGGCCGCACCCGCGCCGAGCGCGAGCGCGGCGGCGAGCACGAGCATCGCTGGAAGGACCGCGCACCGGATCAGCCGACCCTGAAGACGACGCGCGTCCGCGGCTTGGAGGGATCGCCGGCGCGGCTGGCGCCGCGCGTCACGTTGCCCGCGCCGTCGACGGTGCGCACGTCGAGCACGTAGCGCGCTGCGGTGAGTGCCCCGGGCAGCAGGTAGGACCAGTCGGCGCGGTTGCCGATCGAGAAGAACCTCCCGCCCTCGGTCCCGCAGCGGCTCGGGCGCACCCAGCGCTCGCGGCGCCCGTCGTACGCACCGCAGCGCCGGCCGGCACGGCGCGTGAGCCGCAGCATCACGTCCTTCAGGCCGGACGGGTCGGCGGCGACCGTGCCGGACAGCGTGCGCGGCGCGCGCCTGCGGCTGAAGCGCGCGGCCTCTGCGATCAGGCGGATCCGGGGAAGCGCCGGTGTGACGTCGCGAGGGGCTCCCGGCAGGGCGGCGCTCGTGATCCCGCCCGGAACCGCCGAGCCGCAGAGACCGTCGCCGCCGGTGGTCACGCAGGTGGCCCGGGCGGCCGAGCGCACGTCGCCGTTGTTCGTCGCGCGCAGCCACACCGGACCACCGGCGGTCAGCGTGATCGCCGCGGCGCCGTCGGCGCCGGTGGTCGCCGATCCGCCGCCCGGCAGCGCGATCGCCGCCCCGGCGAGCGGGAGCGTCTCGGTGATCGCCGCGTAGTCGGGCGGGCCGCCGTACGCGGTCGCGGTGCGCCTCACGGTCACCGTGAAGGGCGTGCCGGGCGCGACCGTCTCGGGCAGACCTTCGAGGGTCAGGACCCCGACGGGATCGAAGTTGGACGGCGCGGGCGCGAACAGCACCCGGTCACCGGCCTGCACCTTCTGCGTGCAGATCCCGGCGCTGGCGACCGACTCGTTGAGGAAGAAGCCCCAGTAGGCGGGGGCACTGAAGCTGTGGCCCTCACCCTTGATCGCCGTGAGCTCCCAGTCGGAGAAGCCGGCGTTCCAGGTGCCGCTCCACGAGCCCGTGGTCGCGCGGTCGAGCGCCGCGGCGGCGCTGTCACCGGGGCAGGAGTTGCCGTCGCGCACGACGGCGGGGCCGGTGACGGGAACGATGGTGGCGGCGAGCAGCGTGTCGGCGTCACCTTCGACGCGGACGGTCACGGTGGCTGGATCCGCGGAGAGCGCGGCGGACGGCATCAGCAGGGCCACCAGGACGGTGCCTGCGGCGGCGAAACGGGTACGGCGGGCCATGGGCCACCCCTTTCCACGAGGGCGTATGCGCTATGACGGCCGGAGGCAGGTCTCCTGGCTTCCGGGCCCCCGTTCCCGCGCCTTCCCGGAGCCTCATCGGCGCCAGTGGCTGCTCTCGCGTGCAGGTGGGGTACATCGCCCGGTCACAGTGGCGGGTCCGCGCCGGAGTCTCACCGGACTTCCCTTCACCACCGACCTTGAACGCGCCAAGCATACCCTGGGCCACGTCGGCGGGCGTGTACTACGGTTTCTCTCGTGACCGTCAACCTCACCCGCATCTACACCCGCCTGGGTGACGACGGCGAGACGCATCTCGGCGACATGTCGCGCGTCGCCAAGACCGACCCGCGGATCGAGGCGTACGGCACCGTGGACGAGCTGAACGCGCAGATCGGCGTCGCGCTGACCGTCGCAGGGCTGCCCGCGGCGTACGGACCGTGGCTGCGCCACATCCAGAACGACCTCTTCGACCTCGGCGCCGACCTCAGCGTTCCCGAGAGCGCCGACACGGGCGGCCGCGAGCGCCTGCGTCTCCTGCCCGAGCAGGTCACCTGGCTCGAGCAGCGCTGCGACGAGGTCAACGCCACGCTCGAGCCGTTGAAGTCCTTCGTCCTCCCCGGCGGGACCGCCGCCGCCGCCCAGCTGCACGTCTGCCGCACCGTCTGCCGCCGCGCCGAGCGCCGCGCACTGCTCGTGGACGGCGCGAATGGCGAGATCGTGCGCTACCTCAACCGCCTCTCCGACCTGCTCTTCATCCTCAGCCGCGGCGCCAACGCCGGCGACGAGCCGCTGTGGGAGCCGGGGCGCTTTCGCGCCTGACACGCCAGTCCGGCGGCCTTGAAGGAGTCGCCGTGCCGGCGGCGAAGCAGCTGTCAACGGACATGGATGTCCGCCGACGATCTTTCCCAGATCGCACGCGACGCCCGCCGGCCAGGACACATGCGAACCCCCCCTCGCGTCCGGTCTGGCGGGCGTTCGCAATTCCGGGGCCGGTCAGGCCCCGGCGCCGGGACGCCGGCAGTCCGCCGTCGTCTGGTACTGCTCGGGCAGCTGGTCGTCGGCGACGGAGAACTGCCAGTCCGCGATGGCGGCCGCGGCCTGCGGTGACGCACCGAGCGCCCGGGCGACGCCGGCGGACCGGCTGACCGCCTGGCACTCCGTCGCCGCCTCATCCATCACTCCGCGCATGTGCACGGACTCGTGGGTGAGCACGGCGACGCCGTACGCGACCGCCGTGTCGTCCTTCGAGCAGGCGTCGAGCTGCAGGCATGCGAGATCGAGGGCGGCGCCCTTGTCGAGCAGCCGCCCGAGCCCGTCGCAGACGCGGGCGGTGACATCGGCCTCGTCGGCGGGCCGGCCGTCCCTGAACTTCACCTCGCCGTCGTGGATCTCCTTGATGAAGCGCCGCCGCAGCTGTCCGGGACAGTGGACCTTCACGGTGCGCCCCGCGACCTGCGAGGCCGCGGCGCTCGCGCGCTGCTCGACATGCAGGCGCTCGGATCGCAGGTGCCAGCCGAAGCCGGCGAGCGGGAGGACGATCGCCGCGGTGATCGCGAGGGTGCGTGGGGCCGGCAACTCCACGTCCTGGTCATCGACAGGTGAGCGCTCGCTCTCCAGCTTTGCCGGACGTGAACGTTTGTCCACTCTAAGGCAACATCAGGCGTACCATCTGTATTATGGTTCGCCGGACAATCGGATGCCGGCTGGCGCCGTTGTTGACGGTCGTCTGCTCCCTGCTCCTGCCATCGCCCGTGGCTGCCGCAACGCTGACCGGTGATCGCCTTTCCAACACGCTGCGCGGGGGAGCGACGGCGGACACCATCCGCGGCATGGGCTCCGGGGACTTCCTGTTCGGCAAGGCCGGAGACGACCTGATGACGGGCGGGACGGGGAACGACCGCCTCTCGGGAGCTTCGGGCTCGGACCGGCTCCGGGGTGACTCCGGGAACGACAGGCTGATCGGGGGAACAGGCGACGACGAGCTGTTCGGCGGCACCGGGAACGACACGCTCCTCGGCCAGGCCGGCGACGACCTGATCGACGGAGACGACGGTGACGACCGGCTGTTCGGTGGCTCCGGCGACGACTTCATCGGCGAGGCGGGCGCCGGAAACGAGGTGATCGTCGATGGTGGCACCGGCGACGACTTCATCGCGACCGGCGCCGGCGGGGATCGCGACGTGCGCGGCGGCCCCGGCGACGACATCATCTTCGGCGGACCCGGCGACGACCGCATCGATGGCGGGCCGGGCAACGACCGCATCAGCTCGGGCATGGGCCAGAACGGCGACATGCCAGTGCGGGGCGGCCCCGGCGACGACCTCATCTACTCCGGCGAGGGCGGGGCGCGCATCCTCGGCGATGCCGGCAACGACACCATCTACGGCTTCGGGGGCGAGGACCACATCTTCGGCGGCTACGGCAACGACCTCATTCACAGCGGCCGCTCCATGGACACCGTCGACTGCGGGCCGGGCGTGGACACCGTATGGGTCGGCTCACAGGCCGAGGCGCGCAGGACCCTGCACTGCGAGACGATCGTCCTGCCCGTACCGGAGCCCGGAGCGTCGCATCAGGTGGCGGGCGTCGACGCGACCGACAGCATGCGATACCTCGACGTGCTGCGATCGCTGTTCGCCGACTGGAGCAACGCGGGCCGGCTCAAGGCGGGCCGCCGCGGCGCCGAGGTCATCCGGACCGTCTACGGGTCGGCCATTCTGCCCGTCTGCTCGATGCAGAAGCACGCAGGCTGCGCCGTCGGCACCGACAGCGCCGAACGCATCATCGGGACACCCCACGCGGACCACATCAACGCGCGCGGCGGGGACGACGCGGTCGAAGGAAACGAGGGCGACGACCGGATCCTGGGCGGCGCGGGCAATGACGAGCTCCTGGGCCGGAGCGGCAACGACACGATCCACGGCGGAACCGGCGCGGACGAGATCGAGGGCGGCCGCGGACGCGACGTCATCTACGGCGACGACAACAACGACCGTCTGAACGGCGGTCTCGGCGACGACCACATCTACGGCGGCCGGGGTGACGACACGATCCGGGCGGTCGGTGGTGGCAGCGACCACATCGACTGCGGCCCGGGACGTGACCGGGTTCAGGCGGACTCGAGCGACCACGTGGTCAACTGCGAGGTCCGCCTGCGATAGGCGAGCGCGGGCGTGAGAGGATCATCGCGTCCCCCTGCACCAGCGTCTCATCTTCCCCGCCGGGCCGTTCGGGCGCTGGGGCTCAAGGCCCGGCGAGCGCGAGCGGGTGCTGCCATGCGACGGGCACATCCACGACCCCGACCACGTGCTGCTGCGGGCGATCGAGGTGGATGCCCCCGCCGAGACGCTCTTTCGCTGGCTCTGTCAGCTGCGCGTCGCGCCGTACAGCTATGACTGGCTCGACAACCGCGGGCGACGCAGCCCGCGCACGCTGACGCCGGGCCTCGAGGACATCGAGGTCGGTCAGCGCTTCATGACGATCTTCCGGCTGGCGGAGTTCGAGCCCGGCCGGTCGATCACCGTGGTGCACGACGGGCCGCTGTTCGGCCGGGTCGTGGGCACGTATGAGGTGACGTCTGCGGGGCCGCACACCAGCCGGCTGTTCGTGCGGCTGCTCGTCCGCTACGCGCACGGGCCGGCAGCCCAGGCCCTCGCGTCGCTGGTGCTGCCCGCAGGCGACCTCCTGATGATGAGCAAGCAGCTGCGCACGCTGCGCGACTGCGCAGCGGCAAGCTGACCTCACCGCTCGCTCAGCGGTCGGTCCGGTGACCGCGCGAACGCACCGGCTGCCAGTCCAGTGCGGTGACCGAGCGGCGGCTGATCTCCCGCTGCCGGGACCCGTCGGCGTTCATCTTCCACAGGGTCCAGCGACCGTCGGGATAGGCGGCGGTGCGCCCGAAGACGATGAGGCGGCCGTCCGGCGAGTACACGGGCTGACGCGCGGCGAACGGCTCGGCGAACGTCGTGAGGCTCGTGGCGCCGGCGCCGGCGCCGCCCGAGCCCGCCGCGCAGATGTTGCTGAACAGCGGGACCTGACACGAGTAGGCGATGCGCGCGCCGTCCGGTGACCAGCTCGGTGCGCCGTCCGCGAGCCCGAGCGTGTTCGTCACGTTCGCCGGACTCGAGAGATCGCCGTTCATCACGAAGATGTCCGAGCCGCGCTCGAAGGCGATCGAGCGGCCGTCCGGCGACCAGGCCCACGTCGACCCGTCGAACCCGTCGCTGATGGATGTCAGCCCACTGCCGTCGGGGTTGATCAGCGCAAGCCCGTTCGTCGTGGGGTCGCTGACCACGATGCGGCCGTCCGGCGTCCAGCCGGCGAGGCGGCCGCGGACGAGCTGCCGCGCGTCGCGGCCGTGTTCCCGCATCACCCAGACGTTCTCATCCACGATCGAGCCGCTGTCGTCGAGCGTGCGGCGATCGAACGCGATGCGCCGGCCGTCGGGTGACCACTTCGGGTTTCCGTCCCCGAACGGCGCCCCGCGCGTGAAGATCGGCGCGCCGACGGGCCACAGGTCGCTGCCGTCGGGATCGATCGTGAACAGCCGCGGCGCGAGCCTGCAACCGGGGGTACACGACAGACCGTCGGAGGCGAAGACGATGCGGCCGTTGCGCCCCGGGAAGGTCGCAGATGCCGTCGCCGGAAGCACAAGCGCCGCGACCAGGATCGAGACGATGAGGATGAGGCGGACCACGAAGCTCGATCGTAGGCCGATCGGCTGGGACTCGGCTAGCCGGAAGGTCAGAGTTCGGTGAGAGAGGAACTCTGAGATCCGTGTTTGGCCCTCTGAGGGCCCGGGTAGCCCCCCGGTCGGCCGCGCCGTGTGACTGGACCCTCACGGCCAGGCTGCCGAAGCACCGGATTCCGCCCGCTTCGCTCGTCGCCCTTCCCTCCCCCTTGGGGCGACGGGCGATGCGGCGGGTTCATGCGCCCGCCGGACGCGAGAGCGCCAGGACAGAGCAGCCGTCCAGCCGACCGTCACGTCGGGCATGGGCGGCGGTCACAACGGATGACCACCCCCACAAGGAGCGTCTGTCCCTTATGCCCCGCATCACCTTCCGTACGCTGCTCGCGCTGTTCGCGCTGGCACTCATGGCGGCCCTGCCCGCGACCGCAGGCGCCAAGCGGCATGCCCGCCACGGCGGCAAGGTGGCCCACAAGGCCGACCGCAACCGCGACGGCCTTCCCGATCGCTGGGAGCGCAAGAACCATCTGAGCCTGCGCGTCAACCAGGCGGGCCGCGACCAGGACCGCGACGGAGCCAACAACGCCGCCGAGTTCGCGGCCGGCACGAACCCGCGCGACAAGGACACCGATGACGACGGCGTGCTCGATGGCAGCGAGGACATCGGCACTGTGACGTCGTTCGCCGACGGCACGCTCGTGATCACGACCGGGACCACGGGCGGCACACCCGTGACCGGCAAGGTCACCGCGAACACCAAGATCAGGTGCGCCGGCGACCGCCGTCACGGCGACGACGAGCACGCACACTCCTCCTCGCATGGAGACCAGGGTCAGCGCGGCGACGGCGGCGACCGGGGTGACGACAACCCGGGTGACGACAACGAGGGCGACCGCGGCGACTGCGGTGGCGGCCCCCAGGGCGGCACTGCCGGCGGCATGCCGACCAGCGGCGGTATGCCGACCGGCGGCGGCCTTCCCGGCGCTCCGGCTCCCTGCACGATCGCCGACCTGAAGCCCGGCGCGCTCGTCCACGAAGCCCAGCTGAAGCTCACGGCGGGCGGCCCGGTCTGGGCCGAGATCACGCTCGTGCGCCCGGCGGTCCCCGCCGCCTGAGCGTCGCGGCGCCGGCACCGATGTGACCTGAGGCGCCCCCGCGGGGGCGCCTCAGTCGTTCCGCGTCGGACTTGGGAGGACACTTGATCCCATGCGCCCCTCACGCCCCGTGCCCGCGGTCGGTGATGCCGTGCACGTCCACTACCTCGCATCGATGGAAGCCGGGCAGATCGTCGCCGTCGAGGGCGCCCGCGTGCTCGTCGAGACATCGCAGGGCACCGAGTGGTTCGAGCTCAGCAGGGTGACCGGCCGCTTCGTGCGCGCCGGTGAGACCTACACGCCGCGCCTGAGCTGGCCGGCAGCTCAGCCGCCGCCGTAGACGACGACGAGGTCCGTCAGAACCCCGGCGGTGAAGCCGGCGGAGAGAAGCACGAGGCCGAGCTCGCGATGGCCGTAGCGGCGCATGCCCTGCCAGATCTCACCGATCACGTAGAGGATCGCGCCGCCGGCGACGGCGTAGAAGAGCAGCTCGAGCGGCTGACTGGTGACGTTGTAGCCCACCATCGCGCCGATGAACGTGGGGGCACCCCCGATCAGTCCCGCGAGCGCGAGCCAGCGCCACGACGGCTTGACGTCCCCGAGCGGTCCGACGATGCCGAACCCCTCCGTCGCGTTGTGCAGGGCGAAGCCGACGATCAGGACCGTGGCGAGGCCGATCTCGCCGGCCTGCGCGGACACGCCGATCGCGAGGCCCTCGGCGAAGTTGTGCAGCCCGATCGCCCCGGCGATGATCAGCCCTGTCCGCAGGGCATGCGCGCGGGCGCGGTCGACGTGCTCGAGCACGAGCAGTTCGTCCTCGAGGCTCACGACGTCGGTCGCGCCCCCCGCGAGCGGCGGCGGCTTCGACGTGCCGCTGCGCAGCCGGCGCTCGATGATGCCCAGGCCGGCGCAGCCGAGCGTGAAGCCGCCGACGAGCAGCAGGGAGAAGCCCGCGGCACGACTGAAGCTCCCCTCGCCGTCCTTGAACGCCGTCACGGCCTCTTCGCTGATCGAGAAGCCGTGGCTGAGAACGTCCACGAGCAGGAACACCAGGACGCCGACCGAGAACATCGCGAGGCCGACCCGCACGCGCGTACTGAGGCGATCGAGGCGCCCGACGGGCAGCCCGACGAAGATCGTGAAGCCGGCGAGTGCGCCGAGGAGTGCGGTTTCGGAGAAGGACACGTGAACGTCGCAGGGGGTTAGGGAACCCTAAGACCCGAACAGAGGCTAACGGACCGACTGCGGAACGCAACGCCGCGGCGTTCAGGTCACGGCGTGGCGGTGGGCCGACTACGGACGACGGGGGCGCAGAAAAGCCGCATGGAATCCCCGGGGCCGCGGCGTAGCTTGAACGTATGCCCATCTATCCCTACATCGCAGAGAACGTCCAGGGTGAACGGCAGGAGGGCGCAGTCCAGGCCGCGACGCGTGCGCAGGCGGTGAAGGCACTGAAGACGAGCGGATGGCGCCCGGTTCAGGTGGACCTGCCGACCGCCCCGTGTGATCACCCCATCCCGGACGTTCAGACCCTCCCCCGCTGACGGACCGGACGGCAGCTAGCGTTCGGAGCGTGGGAAAGCTCGTCCGCGCCAAGAAGCGCTGCTGCAAGAGCAGCCCGCGCTGCAAGCGCTGTCCGCTCGTCCTCAAGCGCGTGACGCAGGCGGGGCTCGCCGAGCACCTGCACGGCCGCACCTTCCGCCTCGACGACTCGCTGCACAAGGCGCAGCTGAAAGCCATCCGCAAGCGCGCGCGATAGGTCGGCGGCGTCGGGCCGGGAGTTCGCGCGGCGATGCTGCAGCGAGAAGCTCCACTCATCTGCGCAAACCTGCGCAAAGGTGCATCGGTCATCCGGCCAGAGCGAGGGCGCACCGATGCGGTCGGCGTTCCCCGGAACGTCGTCCCAGGGCTCGGGCCCAGTGCCCCGCGCCCGTCGGATGGCGGCTCGTGATGCCACCAACCCGGTCGTCCAGGGAGCGAGTCACCCAACCTATCGAGGGCCCGCCTGGCGGGACTCTCTCTCCCCAAGGAGTCCGTAATGAGCATCATCCGCACGAAGCGCAGCCGCGCGATCGTTTTCGGTCTCGTCGCCGCCCTGGTCGTCGCCGGCGGCGCGATCGCGTTCTGGACGTCGACCGGCACCGGCTCGGGCACCGCCTCCGTCGGCACCGACAGCGGCCTGACGATCACCAGTGTCGCGTTCGGCAACACGCTGTACCCCGGCACCAAGTCCCCGGTCAGCTTCACGATCACGAACTCGTCGGCGAACTCGCCCGTGACCGTCGCCCAGGTCGTCGCCGACACGTCGTTCGGCACGAACGGCATCACCGGCCTGCCCGGTGGCTGTGACCCCGCGGACTTCTCCTTCCCGAACTACACGGTGAACCAGTCGATCCCCGCAAGCGGAACGATCAACGTGACGGTCCCGACGGCGGGCGGCCTCGCGCTGTCCAACACGGCCTCGAACCAGGATGCGTGCAAGAACGCATCCCCGGTGCTGCACCTGAAGGCCAGCTAGTCCTCAGGGATCCCGAACGTGCGGAGGGGGCGCCGACCAGTCGGTGGCCCCCTCCACGTCGTTCCGGAGCGCCCCCCGGCCCGAGCCGGGGTCGGTGCGCGCGGCGTGAGCGGTGACGATGGCGAGCTGCAGGCTTGCGGCGAGCAGGTAGACGCCGGTCGCGATCAGGGAGCCGAGCAGCCAGGCGACCCAGCCCGGGACCTCAGCCACGAGCGCGACGGAGCCGACGGCAAGCCCGACGGCGAACCAGTGCAGCAGACCCGTCAGCACGTGCCCCTGGCCGGGACTCAGTGGCACTCTCGTCCGCAGCGCTCCGTGGGCGAACGAACCGACGAGCGCGAACCCGAGCAGGGCTCCGGTGAGGAACAGGAAGATCTCTCCCACCGTCGGGAAACCGTGGAAACGGATCAGCAGCGCCCCCGAGCTCCAGAGCGAGACCGTGTAGCCGTACGGCGCCGCGCTCGCCGACACGATCGTGCCCAGAGCGGCACGGAACTGCTCGCCATCCGGACGACGGGACGGAGACGGGTGCGGGCGCTCGTCCATCGCCGCCCAACCTACTCGGCGGTCCGGTGTGCAGCGAAGTACTGCCGATCGGACGGCACAGTACGGACGCGTACACGGTCCCGGGGGCAGCAGACTCCCCGTGTGCTTCGTCATCGCCCCCATACCGTCGCCGTCGCCCTGGCAGTCGTCGCCTGCGCGGCTGTGCCGTCCACCGCCCCGGCTGCGACGGTCGCACAGCCCGGTGGCGTGGAGACCGCCGTGCGCGAGTACGCCGGGACGATCGTGTTCAGCGAGTACGTGCAGGCTGAACGGCGCTGGTATCTGAGCGTGCGTCAGGTCGGTGCCGCGCAGACGGCGGATTGCGATCGCGCCGAGCCCGGTGCCGTTCGACGCTGACATCGGCACCGACAGCAACGGGCGCCCGCAGCTGATCTACCAGCGCTGTACGGGCACCGCAAGCGCTCCGACCGGGTGCGAGCTGTTCGTGTTCTCGCTGGCCGTCGCGACCGGTGAGCGTCCGGTGCGCAACGCCAACGACGCTTCGCGCAACGATGTCGGCCCGACGCTCTGGCGCGGGCGGATCGCGTGGACACGCGAGTACGGCTCGGGCAAGGACGCCAACCCCGTCGTCTACACGAAGCTGCTGACCGCGCCGCGCTCGCAGCCATCGACGCGGCTCCCCGGAGTGCCGACGCTGCGCTGCGCGCAGGACGTCGGGCTCGTCGAGCCTCCGTGCGGACTGCCGACGAACCGCCGCGTCGAGGCGCTGGAGCTGTGGGGTGACAACCTCGGGCTGATCGTCCGTTACGTCTTCCAGGGCCTGACCGGCATCTCGCAGACCGAGACGCGGCTCGACCGGGTCAGCGACCGCTCCGCCCAGCAGATCGACTTCCTGGCGTCGGGCCTCAACGGCCAGTCGCTCGTCGGCCCGTCGTTCTTCAGCGGACGCCTGGCGTGGTACCGGGCCTGCGCCGTCACGGACGCGAGTTGCACAACCTTCGTCGGCCCGTGGCGCTACCGGATCTCCACCCCGACCTACCAGCGCGGCGACCCCGGACCGATCCTCGTCTCAGGCTTCGCCGACACCGGCACACGCCTCTACGAGGTCACCGACTGCCCGGATACGTCGATCACCGACATCCCGACGCCGCCGCCCGCCCCGGACTGCACCATCACCTCGCTCGCCCCGCCCGCCTATCACTCGGCCGCCGCGCCTGACCTGGCGTCCGCACAACCGCCCACCTGAGAGGCGCCCGCTCCCACAAGGGTCGAGGGCTCAGGTGTGCGGCGCGTGACGTCGTCGCGACGTGACGAAGGCGGCGCGCGCCGCCGCGATCACCACCGTGCAGGCGCCGACGAGGACCAGGGCGGGACGATCGGAGCGGGCCAGGTAGTACACGAGGCCGGCCGCGGCCCCCATGCAGGCGGCCGCGCCGACGTACGCGAGCGCGCGATCCCAGCCGGGCGCTGCGGTGTGTCGAGCGTGCAGGACGTTGATGAGGCCGAAGACCAGGAGGAACGTCAGCGAGCCGAAGGAGACGATCTCGGTGATGCCCGGCAGCAGCGAGAACGCCGCGCCGAGGGTGGCGATTCCGAGCACGGCGGTCGCGGGCACCCCGCGCTGCTCCCGCCCCAGCACCGCCGGGAGCTCGCCGGCCGCGCTGACGTCACGGGTCAGTCGAGCAGTCGAGAAGAGCGTCGCATTGATCGCCGAACTGGTGGAGAAGAGCGCGCCGAGTGTCGCCGCCCAGAGACCGAAGACGCCGAGTGCCCGCTCGCCGACGACCGCGAACGCCACCTCCTTGCGGGCGATGATCGTCTGGTCGGAGACCAGCATCTGGGAGGCGAGGGTGACCGCGACGTAGACGACGACCACGACCGCGACCGAGAGATACAGCGCCCGGGGCAGCGTTCGGCGAGGATCGGCGATGTCGTCGTAGTCGTAGGGCAACAGCTCGAATCCCTCGTAGGCCACGAAGATCACGGCGGCGCCCAGAAAGACCCCGGACAGACCCTGATTGTCCAGCGGGCTCAAACGGGCCGGCGAGAACATGCCCAGGCCGATCAGCGAGACGCCCGCAAGGACCGCGAGCTTGGTGAGGACGATCACGTCCTCGGTCAGGCCAGACGCGGCCACCCCGCGCAGGTTGACGGCGACGAACACGCCCAGAACCCCGGCTCCCGCCAGCCGCGCGACGAGCACCGGGGCGCCCACGACATTGGCGAGGTAGTGCCCGAAGGTGAACGCGTAGACGGCGAGCGCGAAGACGTAGCCGACGATCAGAAGCCACGCCACCCAGGCGGCCGGCCGAGTGTGGCCCTCGTCGCGCAGGTAGGTGAACGGTCCGCCCGCCCGGCCCGATCGCAGCGCCAGGCGAGCGTAGGCATGGGCGGTGAGCGCGGCGATCGCGCCGCCCAGGAGAAAGGCGGCGAACGCGAGGTGGCCCGCAAGGTCGATCGTCACCCCCAGGACGCTGAAGATGCCGCCGCCGATCATCCCGCCGATCGCCATCGCGGACGCCTCGCGCAGCCCGAGAAGCGCCCCACCGTGGATACGCCGCGCGTGGGTCCGCGGGTGGTACGGCGGCCCGGGTCCCTGCCGGTCGCTCACCGCGCCGGCACCGGCGCGAGCTCGCTGCTGTGCTCGGGGGTCCCGAAGGGCATGGCGGGAGGGTGCCATAGGATCGCGCCCGTGCCGTTCACGCTCAGGAACCTCAAGGAGGACCTGGAGGACGTCGGGTCCAACTTTGACGGCGCGCCGGACCTGGAGTTCCGCCTGGCGACCGTGGCACTCGAACTCGAGGAATCCGGCCTGGGCTACCAGCGCGTCCCGCCCGGCTGTCGCTTCCCCTACGGCCACACCCACAGGAAGCAGGAGGAGGTGTACGTGGTGCTGCGCGGGAGCGGGCGGATGAAGCTCGACGACGAGATCGTCGAGCTCAGGGAATGGGACGCGGTGCGCGTCCCGCCCGGTACGTGGCGCGGCTACGAGGCGGGCTCGGAGGGCCTCGAGATGCTCGTCATCGGCGCTCCCCATCTCGGCGAGGCTCCGCGCGAGGACGTCGAAGGCCGGCGCGACTGGTGGGCCTGACCGGCGTCAGGCTCATCCGGCCAGTCGGACGTGTGCTGGGTCGCACGCGACGGTTCCTGCCCTGGTCACGGCGCACGTGTAGCCATCTCCGGCAGACAGTTGTGTGTAGCTGTTCTGCGGCAGGTCGCTCACGGGGTCCGCGATGCGCCCCCAGCACACGGGCCTGGCGTTCGTGGTCAGTGCGCAGGAGTGGTAGGCGCCGGCGGAGATCTGCGTGTAGCGGCCTGCGGGAGCCTTTGCCTGTCCACGGGTGTTGCGCCCCCAGCAGACGCCGCGATGGTCCCTCGTGAGTGCGCAGGAGTGGTAGGCGCCGGCGGAGATCTGCGTGTAGCGGCCCGCGGGAACGGTGCGCTGCCCCCATGCGTTGCGCCCCCAGCAGACGCCCTGACCGTCGCTCGTCACTGCGCACGTGTGAAAGAAGCCGGCGGAGATCTGCGTGTAGCGGCCCGGCGGGACGATGCGCTGACCGTCATCGTTCTTGCCCCAGCAGACGGCCTGCCCGTCGGTTCGCACGGCACAGGTGTGGGCGTATCCGGCGGAGATCTGCGTGTAGCGGCCTGCGGGGACCTTGCGTTGCCCGTCGTTGTTGCGTCCCCAGCAGACGGCGCGTCCGTCGGTTCGCACTGCGCAGGTGTGAACGAATCCGGCGGAGATCTGCGTGTAGCTGCCTGCGGGGACCGCTGACTCCCCGTAGCGGTTGAGGCCCCAGCAGACTGCCTCGCGCTCCGTCGTCACGGCGCACGAATGGCTGACACCGGCGGAGACCTGCGCGTAGCGACCGACGGGAACGGTGCTCTGGCCGCGGAAGTTGTTGCCCCAGCAGACGCGCCGACCGCCGACTGATAGCGCGCACGACTGATAGCGCGCCGCGCTGATCTGCGTGTAGCGGCCGGCGGGAACCTTGCGCTGTCCCCACGAGTTGCGACCCCAGCAGACGCCCCTGCCTGCTGTCGTCACCGCGCACGAGTGCTCGTCACCCGCGGCGATCTTCACGTATCGGCCGGTGGGAGGGCGAGCATCGCCGAGCAGCTTCCAGCCCCAGCACACCGCGCTGCCGTTCGTTCGGACCGCGCACGAGCGCCGGTACCCGGCCGAGATCTGCTTGAAGCGGCCGGCCGGAGCCCGGCGCTGGCCATAGCGGTTGCTCCCCCAGCAGACGAGCCTCCCACTCGCCCGCAGTCCGCACGAGTGAAAACCCCCCGCCGAGATCTGCAGATAGGTGCCCGACGGTACGCGGCGCTGCCCAGAGCCGTTGCGACCCCAGCACACGCCCCTGCCCCCGCTCGTCAGCGCGCACGAGTGGTCACTGCCCGCCGAGATCTGCACGTAGCGTCCTCCCGGGGCCGTGGCCTTCCCGTACCTGTTGCTCCCCCAGCAGACGGCCCGGCCGCTCGTCGTCAGTGCGCACGCATGGACGCGCCCGGCTGAAACCTGCTTGTAGCGGCCCGCGGGAGGCTCACTGCGCCCATAGCTGTCGCTGCCCCAGCAGACGATCGAGCGGTCCGCGCGCAGCGCGCACGCGCTGGTTCCCCCGGCGGAGATCTGGAGGTACCGCGTTGCGGCAGCGACACCTGAATCCCCTGCCGCGGCGCGGCCGGCCGCCGGCACGATCGCGCTCAGCAGGGCCGTCGCCAGCAGCGTGATCGCCACGTGCCTCGGCGACAACCCTGCCGCGTCGGGCCTGGGGCGCCGGGGGGTTGCGAGCTGATCGTGGGAGCTCATGCGCAGACGCCGACCTTGGTTGTGATCGTCTTGGTCGGGGCCCTGCCCTTGCTGACCTTCGTGTAAACCCGGGCACGAAGCGTCACCGTCGAGCCGGCCTTTGCGGACGACGCGAGCTTCACCTTCTGCCTGAACGGCGACCTGCCGTCGGTCCTGACGCGCTTGGAGCCGATGTAGAAGGACGTTCGCCGTACTCGTACGAAGCGATTGTGCTTGACCTTCTTGCGCTTCCAGGTGACCGACGCGCTCAGGCGGCCGCCGGGGTCGACGCAGCCCGACGGAACCGTCAACGTCAGGCGCGCGCCGCGGACGCTCGCCGACTTCGTGACGATGCCGGTGCACCGCTGCGAGCTCTCGACGGTCTGTGAGCCGCCGTTCAGCGCCCCGTCGAAGGTCGTCGTGTACTTCGCGGTCAGCTTCGCCCACCAGCGCCCGCCGGTGCAACCGACCGTCGCGATATAGGGGACTTTCTGACCCTTCCTGCTCCCTGACTTGTACTTATAGACCTTGCCGTGCTTCTTGAGGTACTGGCGGGGAATCGTGATCTTGAAGTCCTTGACCGCGGCGATCACACCGGGAGCCGGTGACTGCAGGTTGCGCGGAACGGTGAACGAGACGCGCCACCCGTACCTCTTGTCACCTTTGATCTTCGTCAGCGCTCCGACGACGACCTCGCGGATGATCAGCGGCGACTCGCCGACGATCAGCATCACGATGCCCCTCCCCTTCGGCAGGTTGTAGACGTCAACGGTCACCGTCTCATCGAGCCCCAAGCCGATCCCGCGGCCGGTGCCCGCGCCCACCTTCGAACCGCTCGGGCAGGTGTTCTCGTCGAGCAGCACCTTCGCCGGGGTGCACGACGGGAACTTCCTGTTGTTCGTGATCCCGTCCTTGGACAGGTACAGCTCCGCGTCGACCGTCGCAAACTGCACCTGGCGGTCGAGGTCCGGAGCGATGGTGTCGAAGTAGGCGCGGCCGGTCAGGCTGACCGCAGCCGGCTTGGACTTCGTACCGGCCCTGCTCGGCGACGCCTTTCCGGTGAACTTCTGCACCGACATGATCGGCTCGGCGGGGGCCGACGAAACAACGGCAAGACTTGAAACAACCGTGACCACTGCGATCGCTGCAGGCAACCGTCTCATACCGTTCACCCTTTCGCGTTTCTCGCTCAAGGACCACAATCCCATGCTCGGCGCTCCACCAGCCATGGGTGCGCGCACCCAATTGGGCGCGACGGATGCCGGCGCTGCGCAAGCAGGGCAAGTCAGGTGGGCCGCGAGGGCTTTCGTTCGTGCGCAGGTTCTGGGATCGTCGGGGTTCAGCGTTCACTCAACCCGAAGGAGGCGGACCATGGCCGACAGCGTCTACAGGGTCACCGAGGTGATCGGGGCAAGCAGCGAGTCCTGGGAGGCGGCCGCAAGGAGCGCCGTGGAGACCGCGGCAAGGACGGTGCGCGACCTGCGGGTCGCCGAGGTCACGCGTGAGGACGTAACGATCGAGGACGGCAAGATCAGCAGCTTCCGAGTGCGCCTCAGCATCTCGTTCAAGTACGACACCGGCGACTGACCGGTCGCCAGGCCGGGCGGCCACCGCCCTCACCCGGTCCGGCGGGTGGTGCTTCCTGCTGTGTGAGGGTGTGGTCTCGCGCCGCCGCGGCGCCGCGAGACCACGGCCGCTCTGGCTAGCTGGGCATCGCTTCGTGCTCACGCGGAGCGTTCGAGTACGCGTCGGCCGGCTCAAGGAACCCACGCAGCTGCTCACGCAGCTCGGGTGTGTTCTCATGACCGTGCACCGAAGCGGCGTGCTCGGCGGCTGCGCGGACGACCTCGTCCTCCTCGCCGATGATCGTCAGCGAGCAATCGGAGTCGCTCGGCCAGCGACGGCAGTCAGCCATCATTCGCGCCATAGACAACCTCCTTTGATCGCTCCCATCGTCCCGCCACGACTGACGAACGTCAAGGTCCAGCACCGTCGAAGTTCAGTCTCATGCCTGGAAGCGCAAGGGCCGCTGACGGCAACCCCTCAGACGGATCTTGCGCGGATGGCACGAGATTCGTGCGGCTGGCATTCAACCCGTCATTCACAGTCATCCCGGAACGACGAAAGCCCCGTGTCCACGGGGCTTCCAGAAGTACCGCCACGGGGATTCGAACCCCGGTTTCCGCCGTGAGAGGGCGGCGTCCTAGTCCCCTAGACGATGGCGGCTCGGGGGCGACCAAGATAGCAACGTGAGGCTGGGGCGACAGACGTGATCCGACCGTCCAACATGCGAACATGTGTTCGTCTTGCACCCACCGGAACTCCGCCCTCGCGCCGCGGCGCTCGCGTCCCTCGGCTGGCGCGATGCCGAGATCGCATGCGACCTCGGCATCGCGCGCTCGACCGTGCGTGACTGGCGAAGCCACCGGCCGGCAGGCTCCCTGTCCTCGACATGCCCTCGCTGCTGGCGCCGCTCACGGGCGATCGCCTACGAGCCTGGCGACTACGCGGAGGTGCTCGGCCTCTACCTCGGCGACGGCCACATCCTGCGGATCGGCCGCTCGCTCCGGCTGCGGCTGTCATTCGACGCGCAGTACCCACGGATCGTCGCGGAGACCGCGACGATCCTCGCGCGCATGTTCCCGGCGAACCGCATCGGCGAGGCTCGGCGCGACGATGGACACACGCGGATCCTCTCGGTCGACCACCTCCACTCCCCTGCCTGTTTCCCCAGCATGGCCCAGGTAGGAAACACACCGCCGGATGACGCTCGAGCCTTGGCAGCACGCAGCCGTGGCCGCCGCACCATGGCGATTCCTCTCCGGCTGTATCCGCTCCGACGGCTGCGCGTTCATCAACCGGACGGGCAAGTACCAGTACCTCAGCTATGACTTCTCGAACAGGTCGACCGACATCCTCGACCTGTTCGTCGGGGCGTGCGACCACGTCCGCGTGGGGTGCCGCAGGTACGACCGGCACGTTCGGATCTACCGGCGGCCGAGCGTCGCATTGATGCTCGGACATGTCGGGCTGAAGAGCTGATCGGACGCGCTACAGTTCCCGTCCCTGCCAGCGGATGTGGTGGAATTGGTAGACACGCAGGCTTCAGGTGCCTGTGTCCTTTTTGGACGTGGAGGTTCGAGTCCTCTCATCCGCATGGGTCGGACGATGTACGAGATCCGGCCAGCAGGGCGAGCAGGCGGCACGTTCGCAGGCGCCGTGCCCGAACGAGCGTGCCTCCCCCGCCGTGAGTCAAGGCGGAGGCGGGGCCGCGCCGCGCTGAGCCTCAGCCCGCGCCGACGTCGAGGCCCAGCTCCTCCCACCAGCCGGACGGCATCACGGCGAGCAGGCGCGACTCCGGCTCCTCGCGGACGACGAGCCCGCGCTCGCGCGCCATCACCTCACCCGCCCAGACGTCCCACGGCTTGCGGTCACACGTGTAGGCGAACGCGTCGAGCCGGCCGGCCGCGGTCCACGCCAGGTCGAGCGCGAGGCTTCCCATGATCCGGATCGGGCCCAGGCGACCCATCAGCCCCCGCCAGCGCGGCTCGCCGTAGGCGCGGCCGAGCGCCGCGGCCCAGGTCGAGTCCGCGATCTGCACGGACGGGTCGCGGCGGCGCAGACTCACCATTCAGCAGCAGCTCGCCCGAGCCGCGCACCGCGCTCCACAGTTCGTCGCGCACCGGGTCGGCGATCGCGCCCACGACCGGCCCGTGCTCATCCGCGCAGGCGACCACGACGCACCAGTGCGGGATCCCGGATGCGAAGTTCCACGTCCCGTCCACCGGATCGACGGTCCAGGTGAAGCCCGTCTCGGACTCGCGATCGCTCGTGCCCTCCTCCCCCACCATCCCGTCACCGGGGAACGCCGACAGCAGCGAATGCGCGACGAGGCGCTCGATTCGCTCGTCGGTCTCGGTGACGACGTCGTGCGGCCCGCGCTTCATGCGCACCGCGCCGATATCGGAGCGAAACGCCGCGAGCGCCTGGCGACCCGCCTCGGCCGTGACGGTCTCGGCAAGCTTGAGGCGAGGGTCGGTCACCTCGTTCACCCTACGCTGAGCAGCGTTGACCACGCTGGACTGGATCATCGTCGCCGTCGCCATCGCCGCCGCGATGCACGGCGCGCTGCGGGGCTTCCTCGCCGGGTCGCTCGCGCTCGTCGGGTTCCTGGCCGGCGCCTGGGCCGGCGCGCGACTCGGCCCGCTGATCCTCCCGGGCGGTGAGACCTCGCCCTGGTCTCCGCTGTTCGCGATGGGCGGCGCGCTGCTCATCGGCGGGCTGCTCGCCGCCCTGCTCCAAACGATCGGCATCCGGGCGGGTCGCGGCCTGCGCAGGACACCGGTCGCAGCGGCGGACGCCATCCTCGGCGCGCTGCTCGGCGGCATCGTCGCGCTCACGTTCGCCTGGCTGGCGGGTGCCGTCGCGCTGCAGACGCCGGGTGTGCGGACGCTGCGAGCGGAGGTTCAGAAGTCACAGATCCTGCAGGCGCTCAACGACGCGCTGCCGCCGTCGGGAGGGATCCTGCGGGCGCTCGCACGGTTCGACCCGCTCCCGTCGATCGCCGGGCCTTCGACGACGACGCTGTCCCCCCCGGACCGGGCGATCCTGCGGCGGCCAGGGGTCGCGCAGTCCGCCGACGGGGTCGTGCGGATTCTCGGCTCGGCGTGCGGGCTCGGTGTCGAAGGCTCCGGCTGGCTCGCCGCGCCGAACGTCGTCGTGACGAACGCGCACGTCGTGGCCGGCACCGACGGCGACGTGGTCGTCCGGCCGCGCAGCGGGAACGTCACGCTCCCGGCGCGCGCGCTCGCGTTCGACCGTGTCAATGACGTCGCGGTTCTCGCGGTCCCGGGCATCAGCGGCCCGGTTCTGCGCATGGTCGAGACCCCGGCCGCAGGGACCGCCGGCGCGCTCCTCGGCTACCCGCTGAACGGCCCGTTCGACGTCGAGCCGGCGCGGATCGGCCAGGCTCGGCGCGTCATCTCGCAAGACGCCTACGGCCAGGGACCGGTCCAGCGCCTGATGACCCCCGTGCGCGGATTGCTGCGCCCGGGCAACTCGGGCGGGCCGATCGTCGACTCGCGGGGCCGCGTCCTCACCACGGTCTTCGCCTCGTCGCGCGAGCGCGATGTCCGCGGCGGCTACGGCGTCCCGAACAGCGTCGTCGCCTCGGTCCTGGAGCGCGCCGCCGCAGGCCGCGGCGCAACGGTCTCCACCGGACCCTGCTCTCGCTGACGCCGCGGGGATCTACGGACGCCGGGCACGCCGCGGCCCGCGAGACTCCACGGGCATGACCACCCTTCGCGACGCAGCCGACGAGTTCCTCGCCCAGCACCGGATCGCCGTCGCCGGGGTCTCGCGTGACGAGAAGCAGCCGGCGAACCTGATCTACCGCCGCCTGCGCGACACCGGTCACGAGGTCTTCGCCGTCAACCCGAACGCCGCCGAGGTCGAGGGCGACCCGTGTTACGCCACTGTCCAGGCCGTGCCGGCGCAGCTCGACGGGATCGTCGTCGTGACCACGCCGGAGGCCGCCGAGCAGGTCGTCGCCGACGCGCACGACGCGGGCGTCCCGCGCGTATGGCTGCACCGCGGGATAGGCCCGGGAAGCAGCTCCGAGGCGGCCGTCGAGTTCTGCACCGAACACGGGATCGCCGTCATCCCCGGCGGGTGCCCGAACATGTTCGGAGCGACGTCCGATGCCGGCCACCGCTGCATGCGCGTGATGCTGCAGCTCAGCGGGAAGGTGCCGAAGGAGGTGTGAGCCTCACCGCAGCGCCCGATCAGCGGCTGCGCACGGCCTGAAGCACCTCGAGCATGCGCGACGTCTGCAGGCGGACGTCATGCTCGCCGGCCGCGACGCGCGCGGCGGCGTGCGGCGTCGCCCGTCCCGCGGCCTCGCGCAGCGCCGCTACCAGCGCGTCGGCGTCGGCCGGATCGACGAGCACTCCGGCCTCGGGCGTGACGAACTCCGGCGGCCCGCCGTGGATCGTCGCGACGACCGTGCGCTCCATGGCCATCGCCTCCAGCGAGGCCTGACCGAACGCCTCGCGCATCGAGGGCTGACAGATGACGTCGGCGCGCGCGATCCAGTCCGGGACCTCGGCGTGCGGGACGCGGCCCGGCAGCTCGACGTTCGCCCGGCCCTCGAGCGCCGGGCGCAGCGGCCCGTCCCCCAGGAACGTCAGCCGGCCCTCCCCCAGGCGCGCGAACGCGTCGGCGAGCGCGAGCACGTTCTTGCGCTCGGTGAGCGATCCGATGCAGAGGAAGTGCGGCGCGGGGTCGTCTCCACGCGGGCGCGGGCGGAAGGCCTCGAGATCGACACCGCAGTCCACGACGGCGTCGGGCGCACGCGGGATCCGCGCCGCGAGCCAGCGGGAGTTGGCGATCAGGCCGTCGGCCCAGCGCAGCACCGGCGCGGTGGCGGCTCGCAGCAGCGGGCGGTCGAGGTTCGCGACGTCCTGCCCGTGAGCCATGACGACGAGCGGCGCGCCCGCCAGGCGGGCGCCGATGAGCGCGCCGAGCCCGGCCGGGAAGAGCATGTGCGCGAAGACGACGTCGGGGCGCGTGCGGCGCGCGGCGCGGATCGTCTCCATCGCCAGCCGCAGATGGCGCCGCGGCCCTCCGGCGCGGCGCGTCGATCGCGACGAGCTCCAGCATCGTGGCCCAGCGCGCGCAAGCTCGCTGACGATCGGCACGAGGAACGACCCGAAGTCCGGGTCATCGGGGCCGGGCCACATCGGGGTGACGAAGAGGATGCGCACGCGCCGCGGACTGTAGGCGGCGGCGCCGTTCGGCGGCCTCTGCCCGTGCGCCCCGGCCCGGCGTTGACCGCGGCGGATCACGGGCGTACCTTGAGCTGAGCGATGCGCCGCGATCGCCGAACCCTCGCCGTGGTGCTGCGCGAGCTGCGGCTGCCGCGCCCGGAACGTGACGCCGCGCGCGCCGAGCGCGCGGCTGAGACGCAGATCCGCAGCGAGCGCGAGAACGAGTACTCAGCGGCGCGGCGGGCCGCCGCGGCCGAAGCCGAGGCGCGCCGCCACCGCACCATCGCCGGCGATCGCCGCTAGGACCGCTCGAGCACGAACGCCCGCCACTCCGGCATCAGCTCGGGCGCCGCGAGCAGCTCCGGCAGCAGGTCATGGTCCCGGAGCAGCGCGCGGTGCATGAGTGCGACGGTCACATCATGGTCCGGCCGGTGAACGATCTCCACCGTGTCGCCCGCCCCGACGTCGCCTTCGCGCAGGATGCCCAGGTACGCGCCGGGACGATCCGCCCTGGCGAACGTGCGGACGAACCGCGGGTCGCCGATCCGCAGGCCGAGCTTGAAGCACGGCATGCGCGACTGGCGGACTTCGAAGAGCGCCGAACCGATCGCCCACCGCTCGCCGATGCGCGCCCCGCTCACGTCGACGCCGAGCGTCGTGAGGTTCTCACCGAAAGGCGCGTGACCGAGGTCCGAGCCGAGCTGCTCGGTCCACCACGCGATGTCCTCCGCCGCATAGGCGTAGACGGCCTTGTCGGGCCCGCCGTGCACCGTGCGGTCCGCCTGGTCGTCGCCGGCGACGTTCACGCCGCGGACCGTCACGCGACCCTCGACCGGCTCCTTCCAGATCGACGTCGAGATGACGCGGCCCTCGAGCTCGACATCACGCGGCGTGCCGACGTTGACGGCGAGCAGGACCGGAGCCGGCAACTGGTCCTCGGGGGCGGCGGACACGCGGGGAGTATGACTGTCAGCCGGCCCTCGAGCTGACAACCCTTGCGAGGAGCGGAGCGACGGCGTAGGTTCCCGCCAGATCGTCATGCCCGCCTTCTCACGCGGCTTCCACGGCCGCCGCGATCCCGCCGTCGACTCGTCCCGGATCCCGCCGGGCCAGTACCTCACGCCGGACTTCCCGGTGCTCTCCGCGGGGCCGACGCCGTACGTCGCACCCGCTGACTGGAGCCTCACGATCGACGGCGCGGTCGACGCACCGTTGAGCTGGTCCTGGGACGCGCTGCTGGCGCTGCCGACCGAGACGTTCACCGTTGACATCCACTGCGTGACGAAGTGGTCCAAGCTCGACACGACCTGGGCGGGCGTCTCGCTCGACACGCTGCTGGAGAGCGTCGAGACCGAGGCCGACTACGTCACGGCCTGGTGTGACGGCGACTACACCACGAACGTGCCGCTGGAGGACCTGCGCGGCGGGCGCGCATGGGTGGTCCACACCTACGACGGCGAGCCGCTGGCCCCCGAACACGGGGGGCCGGTGCGTCTGCTCGTGCCGCACCTCTATTTCTGGAAGAGCGCGAAATGGGTCCGGCGGCTGACGCTGACCCTCGATGACGAACCTGGCTTCTGGGAGGCCGCGGGCTACCACAACTACGGGGACCCGTGGCGGGAGCAGCGGTACTGGAACGACTGACGCCGGGCCCGCGCGTGGTCTGGCGCACCGCCACGGTGGCGCAGGTCATCGAGGAGTCGGCGCACGCCCGCACGCTCGTACTCGACGTCCCGCAGTGGCCGGGTCACCGCGCGGGGCAGCACGTCGACGTGCGCCTGACCGCGGAGGACGGGTACCAGGCCGAGCGCTCGTACTCGATCGCCTCAGCGCCCGAATCGCCGACGCTGCAGCTCACGATCGAGGTGATCGACGACGGCGAGGTCTCGCCCTACCTCGCGGAAGAGGTCCGCGCGGGCGACCAGTTCGAGGTTCGCGGCCCGATCGGCGGGCACTTCAGCTGGACGGTGGGTGACGGCGGCCCGCTGCTGCTGGTCGCGGGCGGCTCCGGCCTCGTGCCGCTCATGTCGATGCTTCGTCACCGTGCCGCACGGACGAGCGACGTGGAGGCGCGTCTGCTCGTATCCGCGCGCTCACAGGACGACCTCCTCTACGGCGCCGAGCTCGGCGCGCTTCAGCCGGCCGCGGGCCTGGCCGTGTTTCACACGTATACGCGCACGACGCCGCCCGGCTGGTCCGGCTGGCGGCGCCGCGTCGACGCTGCCATGCTCGCCGAGATCGACCCCGGGCCTGGCGCGCGGTGCTTCGTGTGCGGGCCGACGCCGTTCGTCGAGGGCGTGACGCAGTTGCTCGTCGCCGCCGGCCATGAGAACCACCGCATCCACGCCGAGCGCTTCGGCCCCACCGGAGGTTGAAGATGGACGACCTGCACACCGACGGAAACGCCATCGCGGGGCTGCTCTCCCAGCTGCTGGCGGTCGACGCCACGAGCATCGCCAGGCGCTGCCAGTCCTGCGGTGACGAGCGCCCGATCGCCGACCATCGTGCCTACCACGGTGCCGGCATCGTGCTGCGCTGCCCGAGCTGCGGTGACGTCGCGCTCATCATCGGGATCGGGGCCGCGGACGTCACGGTGCAGCTCCGCGGAACGTTCCAGGTTGCGGTCCGACCGTAACGACAGGCCTGCAGCGCGGTCTCAATGACCGTGCAGGAGGCTTTCGATGCGCTCGTCGTGCTGTCGGGCGTGGGCATCGCCGTGATCGCCGCGCGCTCTCACCGTCGCAACAGGCGGGACGCTGCCCGCCTCGCTGCGCTCGGCGCCATCGCGGACGCGGCCGACGGCACCCTGTCGCTGCACGACACCGCGGACCGGATCGCCGGCGTGCTCGTACCCGCGCTCGCCGACCAGTGCGTCATCGACACGGTCATCGGCGGCGCGGGCCTGCGGCGCGTCGCGGTGCGCATCGCCGGTCCACGCGCCGAAGCGCAGGAGGCGTTCCTGCGCGGGCGCGCGCCGAGCGACGCGGCGTCCGGCTTCGGGTCGATGGCGACGATCAGCGCGGCCAGACCGCAGCTGATCCAGGCGGACGATTCCATCGCGCGCCAGGTCGCGACGAGTGACGAGGATCTCGCCGGGCTGCTGGAGCTCGGCGTGCGCTCGATGACCGTCGTTCCACTCGCCGCCCGCGGGCAGACCCTCGGGACGCTCACGCTCGTGACGACAGCAGCATCAGGCCGGCGCTTCACCGAAGTCCGACCTCGAGTTCCATCAGATCGCCGCCGGCCGCGCAGCGCTCGCGCTCGACAACGCCGGCCTGGACCGTGAGCTGCGCGACGCCGAACGCCGGCTCGGCGTGGCGATCGGCGCGCTCGACGAGGCGGTGACGATCATGGACGCCGATGGCCGCACGCACTACGCGAACGCGGCGGCGGTGAAGCTGCTCGGGTTCGACGATCCCGAGCAGCTCTACGCAGCCGAGCCCGGGGAACTGATGGAGCTCTTCGACGTCTACGGCGAGGATGGCGAGCCGCTCTCCCTCGCGGACGTCCCGTCGAGCGCCCTGCTCGCCGGCGTCCCCGACCCTCCCCCACTGCTGGTCCGCACCGTCTGGCGTTCCACCGGCGACTCCCGCTGGCTCGTACAGCGCGCGACCGCTATCCGCGACGAGCGCGGGGCCCTCAGCCGCGTCGTCAACGTCATCGAGGACGTCACCGTGATGAAGCGCTCAGAGCTGCGCGCGCGGGTTCTCGCGGAGGCGAGCGAGGCGCTGGCCTCCTCGCTCGACTATGAGCTCACCCTGCAGCGCGTCGCCGAGTTGGCGGTGCCGGAGCTCGCCGACTGGTGCGGCGTCGCGGTGCCCGACGGGCGGGGATTCATCCGCACCCTCGCGGTCGCCCACACCGATCCCGCGAAGGTGCAGTTCGCGCGCGAGCTCGGCGAGCGCTATCCGGAGCCGGCGGACGCCCCGATGGGCACGGCGGCCGTCATCCGCGACGGGGCGACCCTGCGCATCGACGACGTCTCCGACGACCTGATCGCCGCTGCCGCGCAGGACGGGGAGCACGAGCGCCTCCTGCGCGGCCTCGGCATCCGCGGCGGGATGACCGTCCCGCTGCGCGCGTCCGGACGGACCCTCGGCGCGCTCACCCTCGTCAGCGCTGAGTCGGGGCGGCGGTTCGATGACGACGACCAGGCGCTCGCGGAGGAGCTCGGCCGTAGGGCGGGGATGGCGGTCCAGAACGCTCGCCTCTTCACCGAGCTGGCGGGCATCACCGCCTCACTCCAGCAGGGCCTGCTGCCCGCCGCGCTCCCGCAGATCCCGAACTGGGCGACGACGGCGCACTACCAGCCCGCCGGCGCACTGAGCCAGGTCGGCGGCGACTTCTACGACGCGTTCGAGACGCCGAACGGGTGGATGATCGTCGTCGGGGACGTCACCGGGCACGGAGCGGACGCAGCTCGCCTGACCGCCGTCGCACGGTTCGCCCTGCGCGCGGTCGCCGAGCTGACCGGAGATCCGATCGCCGCGATCGGCCAGCTGAACAGAATGCTCCTCGCCGAGCCGGAGCTCTCACCGGTGACCCTGGTGTGCGTGCTGCTCGGCCCGCTGGCGGACGGCGCGGTCGCGGCACAGGTCACCTGCTGCGGACACCCGCGGCCACTGCTCGTCACTTCCGGCGGCGTCGTCGAGGTCGGTGAGGCGAGCCCGATCGTCGGAGCCTTCGCCGAGCTGTCCTGGCGCTCGTCGCGCATCGTCGTGCAGCCCGGAGACACCCTCGTGCTCTACACCGACGGCGTCACCGACGCCCGCGGCCCGGAGGAGCTGTTCGGCCCCGAGCGGCTGCGATCGGCGCTCGCGGAGGCCCCGGAGTCGCTGTCCGGGCTCGTCGACCACGTCGCCCGCGCGATCCACGAGTACCGGGTGGGTGCGCAGTCCGACGACGAGGCGGTGCTCGCACTGCGGCTCGAACCGGCGCAGATCCCGGTTGCGGGCCCCGCGATCGCCGCTGTACCTTGGGCGTGAATGGTCGAGTCCTTCCAGGTCGTCAGCGAACCCTCCCCTGAGGGCGTGCGCGTTCGCGCGCGTGGCGAGCTCGATCTCCACACCGCCGGGGACGTGACCGATGCCCTTGCGACCGCGGAGGCCGGGGACCCGGTCGCCGTCGTGCTCGACCTGTCCGGCATCACGTTCATCGACTCGACCGGGCTGCGCCTGATCGTCGCGGCGAGCGTGCGCGCAACGCGCAACGGCGGTCGCCTGAGCATCGTTCCCTCGCCGGTGGTCGATCGCGTCGTCGACCTCTGCGACATCCGCGGGCAGCTCCCGCTGACCCAGCCGGCCTCGGCGGCGCCGGCGCGTCAGGCGCCGACGGCTTGATCCCGCGCGGGGATCTCGTGTGGGTCCACAAGGTCGGTCGGGGCGAGGATGAAGACCTCGCACATGATGTCCGGCGACTGCTGGTTACCGCTCATGAAACCGATGACGAGGCGGCCGGTGGCCTCCTCGATCACGCTCACGAACCGTTGGCGCATGACCTCCTGAAACTCCATGCGCTGCTGGATCACGGCGTCTCCGCGGCCCCCGTCGAGGAGCGTCTCCTCCACACGGGAGAATCCGCCCCGGAGCAGGCACACGACGATGTCGTCCTCGTAGTAGGACTTCGTCCGCGTCGGGCCGCGACCGTAGAACTCCTTCAGCAGCGCGACCATCCCGTTCGAAATCGTCGTCAGCACGTCACCATGGCTGCGAGTGTCCTGCGCACCCATCTCCAACCTCCACCTCATTGGTCTGCCACTCGACGCAGATGATACTCCCGCCGGTTCCTGCATGTCGTGACCGGAGCGCATCACGACCCGCCGCCACCGGGGGGGCGAGGCGGCGGGCTGTGATGCGCTCAAGTCACCTGTCCGGAACCTGGTGAAGGAGCACACCTCGCCGGCCCGGGATCGGGGGCGGTCTGTGCTGGTCGGGCGGAACGAGCGTGTCGGGCATGGATCTCCTGGGTGTTCGACCTCAGGAAGTCAGGCCGGCGCTGCCGCTCGCGAGCGACTTCGCCACGTATGCCCTCCAAAAGCGAGCCTACTCTTCTGAGCCGTGTATGCAAGCCCGTGTTTCTCAAGAGGCACTCTCCTGGAGTAACGCCCGCGAGAAACCGGCGTGGGGCCCATGGCACGTACTGTTGCCGTCACACCGATCGCCGGCGTCGCGCAGGTCGTGACGCCCGGATCACCACTTCCCCAATGGAGGGTCTCAGATGGCCAGTCAGAACCTCATCCTGTACGTCGCGTCCTACGAGGATGCAGCAGCCGCAGGAGCAGATTTCCAGTCCCTCAAGGACGCACAGACCGCCGGAGACTTCGCCGTGGCCGGCGCGGTCGTCGCGAGCCGCGATGCGGCCGGCGAGGTCACGGTCGACGAGCACGGGGTCGCTTCGCCCGTCGCCGGCACCGCGACGCTGGGCGCGGCCGGTGGACTCGTCATCGGTCTGTTCGCGCCGCCGCTGCTCCTGGCGACCGCGGTCGGCGCCGGCATCGGCGCCGGCATCGGCGAGCTGAAGAAGCGTCATGAGGAGAAGGAGCTCGGTGTCGACATCGAGGAGTACCTCCCCGCAGGTTCCTCAGCCGTCATCGTCCTCGTCGACGACCTGTACCTTGACCGTGTCGAGCACGCGCTCGAGAAGTCGAGCAAGAAGATCAGCAAGGCCGTGGACTCCGGCGACTACGAGAAGCTGCAGAAGGCGCTCGAGGACGCCGACAAGCGCGTGTCAGACGCGGTCGAGTCCTGACCGCTGCCGCGATGCCGTCGCCGCTCGGCCCCCTCAGGGCGGAGCGGCGACGTCGTCGCCGCTGCTCGAACCAGGTCGCTGAACGCGTCAGACGGCCGGGGCACTCCAGCGGACTTTGCCGGTATCGGCGGACTGGCAGCCGGTGACCGTCCCCCGGACGCGGATCGTTCCGGTCGCCTTCTTGAAGCCGCGCGCGAACACGCCGCGGACAGCCACCTTCTCGCGGCCGCCGTTGAGTGACTGTGTCCCGCTGAACGCCCGCCGCTTGCCGACCTTCATCGTGATCGTGAGCATCCCGGTCACCGCGGTGCCCGCGTAGCCCTTGCAGGCGGCCGGAATGTTGTGGAACTCAAAGCGCCGGACGAGGGTCGGGCGGGCGTGGACCTGCTTGGCGCCGAACTCGACGCCCGCGCCGTTGCCGGGTGCCGCCGGTCCGTTGTACTGAACGCTGCTCGCGAACGCGGCGGCGCACCAGACCAGACAGATCGCAGCAGTCGCGATTCCCAAGCGGACCGACATCATCAGACCTCCTTCAGCGCCGGCGCTTCGGCGCGCAGGTGCGGTAGCGACGGGAACTCGAGACCGAGCGGCCGTCGGTCGTCTTGAGGGAGATCTTCACCGTGAAGCGCCCCTTCGGCAGACCGCGCAGGTCGATCGGCGCCGTCAGCCTCTTGCCCTTCACCACCGAGACCTTCTTGCCGTTCACCCGCACGGTCGCCGACGAAGCGGTCACGCCCTTCGGGACCCGCAGGCGGATCCGAAAGCGCCGCCGGCTGACGCAGGCCTTCGCGCCGGGCAGCACGAAGATGCTCTTTGCCTTGAGCGGGACCCGCGGCGGTGCAGCGGCGGGGGGCGCGGGCGGCGCAGGCTGCGCGGGCGGCGCGGCCGGCACCGGATCGGGGCACGGGAACGGCCCCGCCGCCGGCTGGGCGGAGCCGACGATGTACGTGACCGGCGTCCCGGTGAGCGGGTCGGTGTCGGGCGTGTACAGCGCCCAGGCCTGAATGCCGGCGGCCGCGACCGCCGCGTCCGCGCTCGCCCGGTCGGGGGCCGCACCGTAGAAGAGCTGGAACGACTGGCACTGCTGCGGGCCCACCGTTCCGAGTGTGAAGTCGAAGCGTGTCCCGGTGTCCTGCGGACCGAGGTCGGCGAGCGGGCCGGGGAACGGCTGGATGACCGGCTGTCCCTCCGCGAGCGGGTTCAGCGCCTCGATCGGGAGACCGCTCCCCTCGTCGACGACGCCCCCGGTCAGGGACGGCGGAAGCGTGCCGCCCAGCGTCACGTGTTCCTTGAAGACCGGGTCGTCCCAATCGGTGGTGCGGCGGTAGCGCAGGTCCACCGCGGCGCCACTGATGTTCTTCACCGTGACGGTGGCGACATAGACGTTCGGCGTTCCCGGGGACGGCGCGAGGACGTGCGTGACTCGGAGCGTCGAGCCGACCTGGTCGACCGCGGTCACGGTCGTCCCCCCATCCCCGGAGGTGAGCGACACCGGGGTGACGTTCACCGGCGCCACGACGTCCGGCGACTTCACGTAGCCGGTGACGCCGCTCGTCTGGTCCGCGGCACCCCAGCCGTCGAAGGTGTTGACGCCGTGGCAGACGCCGTCGCCGGCCTGACCGAGGCTCGCCAGCCGCACGCCGATGTTGACGTCACACGGCTGCGCGCCGAGCACCCCGAGGTCGGTCATCCCGACCTGCACCGTGCCGTTGCCCGCGTTCGTCGTCGTGGCGGACATGGCGGCGGGCGCAGCGGTCGCCGCTGCCGTGGCCGCTGCTGCGAGGGCCGCGGCGAACACGGCCCGACGAATACGTCGCATGTGCGTAACCCCTTGTCGCTCCACCTTCCGGGACGACGCTACTCCGTGCGGTTGCCGGATGCCAGTGGCGGGGCTCTGGCGTCAACGACGCTTCCTGGCGGCCTCCAGTGCCTCGCCGATCTTCGCGCCCGCCCGCCAGTCGCTGGTCATGCGCGCGCGCCAGGCCGCGTCGGCCGCGGCCCATGCGCCCGCAGGAACGCCGTGGGTCTGCGCGTACTCGTCGTACTTGGCCGGCGGTACGCGGTCGCGGGCGGTGCCCACCTCGACCGCTGCCCACATGTCGAGGGTGACACCGTCGATCGGCCCAAGGGCCGGATCGACGTCGGAGTCGGGTCCGGCGGCCGTTCCGGCGGCCGCCGGCGCCGAAGTGCCCGAGGCCATCGCCTCGTGCTCGGCCGCGCGGTCGCGTTGCAGCACGTCGGCGACGCTGCCGGCCGGCGGCGCATCGTTCATGCCGCCGGCGGTCCCGGCCGCGGCGTTCGCTGCGGCCGGCCAGTCGATCGTCGCGCGGTCGTGGTTCTTCGCGTCGAGCGCGACGGGAACCTCGGCGCCGGGAGCCGCGAACCATGCGGCGTAGAACGGGACCTCGTCGCCGTGCGCCGCGACCTGGCGCCCATCGGGGAGCTCCAGGGCGATGTCCCAGTTCTGGGTCGCCATCCCCAGGGCGGTCCTGCGCCGGAGCCGCCGGATCGTCGCGGTCGCCCGCGTGCCCTTGGCCAGGCGTCGCTGAACGCGCATGTCGAGCGCGCGGTCCTTGACACCGTCGTCAGGAGCCGAGCGCAGGGTCTTCTGCGACGCGTCGCCCTGTCCGAAGCCCCAGCCCGAACTCATTGCGCTCCAGTCGAGCACGACGTTGCCGTCGTCGTCGCCGCGCAGCAGGACCGGCATCCCCAGGCGCAGGCGCTCCATGCGGTCAGCGCGCACCCGCGCCCCGGCGCGGAGCGGCCCGCCCGCCGTCGTGGCATCGAACGCGAACAGCTCGGTGTCGTTGCCACCGTCAAGCTTGCGTTCGATGCCGACGAGGCGGCCGGTGATCTGCTCGCCGTGCGCCATCAGGCGATCGCCGCGGCCGAACGCCCGGTCGGTGATGACGGTCGGGTTCACGACCTCGCCGGCGACGCGGTTGAGTCGATCGAGGAATCCCATGACGGCGATCCTCTCAGGCGGAGCGCGAGTGATCGCGACATGGCCGCCGCGACACTGCGGGGCCTAGGTGTAGTTCCTAGGAGGGTTGGTCAGTCGTGAGCCGGGTGGAGGAGGCATCAGAGCCGAGGATGTAGGCGCCGAAGGCCACCAGCCAGAGAACGATCGGGTAGGCGACCCAACGCTCGATTCCGCCGTCCCCGAGTCTCGTGTCGCCGAGCCAACCCGAGAGAAAGATGCTGAGGAGCGCGATCAGGCCCAGGGCGATCGAGAGGTATCTGAACGGCGGCCTTGTGACCCGGCCCGCGAGGATCGCCGCGACTCCTCCGCTGAGGAAGGTGAGCGAGGCGACCACGGGATGAACTCCCGTGGTATCAGGACTGCCCGTTGATCTCGTTTCCCGGGAAGATGCCGACCAGGAAGACGAAGACGCCGAGCAACGTCAGCGCCACCGCGAGTGCCCTGCCGCCGATGGCTTTACGGATGGCCAAGGCGCCGACGGCGATCATCAACCCGGTGATGATCATCGTCGTGTTGAAGATCGTCGCCGAGGGCTCGCGGACCTGATCGCCCGGCTGCCAGGTCGAGCCGAGGTCGCTGATCGTGTTACTCGTCGTGCTGTACGCGCGTGGGAAGAGGGCCTCTGCCGTGATGATCCCCATCAGGATCGTCACTCCCGCAAGCACAAAGAGCGAACCCCCGAGAGCAGCTCGTCGGCGCCCCTGCTGGCCGGAGCTTTCGGGCGCAAGATGCTTCGGGTTGGGGGGCCGCATCCGCACCGGACGCTACAACCAGCAACCCCGGCGGCCTCGGTAGTCCGCCGCAAGAAGTTGGGCTGAGACGCCTCCGGACGGAGGAGGGGGATCGAGCGCCCGATGGCCCGGGCGACGCTTCTGAGTCTCGAGGTCGTCCCGGTCCTCAGCCGGACTGCGGACGTTCCCGCTCGATACGCCGCACGGCCTCCTCTGCGTCGAACTGCCCCGGGTCGGTGAGCGCCACGCCGACCGGCAGGGCGACCCGCAGCTCGTCCAGGCGCTCGATCCGCACGCTCCCCCACGTCAGGTCGCACGCAAGCACGTGGCCGCCCCTCGTCCGGTCGGCGCTGAGCACGTGGAGGTGGTGGCCCACGGCGTCCACGCCCGCGGTCGAGGCGTCGAAGCGGAATCCGACGACCGTCGCGTCGAGGTCGCGCCACGTCCAGTCGACCTGCTGCTCGGCGACCTGTGCCAGCGTCTTGTACGGCGGTCGCTGGCGCGGCACGGAGCGCGCATGAACGCGCCCGAAGCGCCCGTCGATCCGGACGACGTCGGCACTCGCGCCCGGTGGGAGGCGGTCGTCCAGCCATGCCAGGAGTTCCTCGTAGGCGAGCGGTCGCTCGATGTCGAACGCGGCGGCATCCGACAGCCGCGTCGCGACGGCGAACGGGGTTCGGGCGTCTCCCCGGACCGGATCGACCGACCCGTCTGCGCCCGCCCGCCAGGCCCGGCCGTCGATGATGATGAGCTCGCCGTCGAGGCCGTTGAGCGTGCCGATCCCGTGATCGCCGTGCCGAAGCAGTTCGGCGACGGTCAGGTTCCCCTCGTAGGCGCCGTCGAGCAGGGCTGCGAGGGTCGACTCCTGGACGGCCACGTGGTCGGCCGCGGCGGCCCCGGCCAGTGCAGGCAGCGTCGTCTCGTGGACCGAGAGGGCGCGCAGGAGGGCGGGGTCGTGAGCGGTCATCGCGCAGCGCGGATCACCCTACTCACGCCGCACGGGCGCGCGGTCGTCGGCGATGATGTGCCGCGCATGTCCTCCCTCAGCCCAAGGGTCGGCGCGTGGGCTGACCGCGGCTCCGCGGTCGAGTTCCGCGGGCGCCGCATCCACACGTTCGAGCGCGGCGGCGCGCAGCCGACGTTGCTGCTGCTCCACGGCTTCCCCTCCAGTTCGTTCGACTGGCGTGGCCTGCTCGACGCGCTGCCCGAGCAGGCGGCGATCGCCTTCGACTGCCTCGGCTTCGGCCTGTCGGAGAAGCCGCGCGACCACGACTACACACTCGGCTGGCAGGCAGACCTCGCCCAGGAGCTCGTCGCCCGCGCAGGCGCCCCGCAGGTCGTCCTGGTCGCCCACGACATGGGCACCTCGGTCGCGACCGAACTGCTCGCCCGCGACATCCGCGGGGAGACGCCGCTCGACATCCGCGGCGCGCTGCTCTTCAACGGCAGCGTCATCGTCGAGCGCGCGAGCCTCACGATCGGGCAGAAGCTCCTGCGCTCGCGCGTCGGACCGCTGTTCGCCCGGCTCACGAACGAGCCGTCGTTCCGCCGCCAGTTCGCGCGCCTGTTCTCGCGCGAGCATCCGCTCTCACGCGAGGAGGCCGCGGATCAGTACGCGCTGATCGACCACGGCGGCGGGCGGCGCATCATGGCAAAGCTCACCGACTACATCGGCGAGCGCATCAGGCTCGCCGACCGCTGGCACGGCGCCGTGCGCGACTGGCCCGGCGAGCTGCACCTCGCATGGGGGCTGCAGGACCCCGTCGCGACGACGAACGTGCTCGATGGGCTGCTGGAACTGCGTCCCTCAGCGCCGGTCACGCGCTGGCCCGACATCGGCCACTACCCGGCGATCGAAGCACCGGACCGCGTGGCCGGGACGGTCACCGAGCTGCTGACGGCGGTCGCGCCGGACCGCACCGGGACGTCTGCGGGCTGAAGGGCTCAAACGCAGTCGCCGCGTCCATCGCCAGGTACCGCGAAGCCTTGACGGACGTCACGGGCCGGTGGGATTCGTGGCCGAGACGATCCAGATGGACCCGCGACCGACGATGGAGCCGTCAGGCTGCTGCCAGGCGGCGTAGTGCTCCCTCAGGGCCTCGGCGATCTCACCGCGTCGGCTCTCGCCGTAGTCGCCGTTGAGGCGGATCAGTTCGGCGCCGGGTCCGATCGCGAGCAGGGAGTCGATCGCCTCGTCCATGTCGGCGCCCATGAAGTAGTCGAAGTCGCGTTGATGCAGCTCGATCTCCGCGAACCCGGCGGCCTCGAGAATCCCGCGCGTCGTCTCAGGATTACCGAGCGAGAACGGCCCGGGCCCGCAGGTGTCGGCCTCGTATTCGTCCGGGCGCGAGAGGAACCGTTCGACGACCTGCTCGGTCTCCGCCCAGAACGGGCTTTCGGCCTTGCGGCGCCAGCAGACCTTGGCGAGCCTGCCGCCGGGCTTCAGCGCGCCGCGGACCACGCGCATCGCTGGAACGGGCGCCGCGAAGAACTGTGTGCCCATGCGCGAGAACGCGTAGTCGTAGATGGCTTCCCACTCTGCCGTCTGCGCATCGGCGAGCTCGAACCGGATGTTGTCGACCGCCGCTTCGGCGGCTTCGCGTCGGGCGTCGTCGACGAAGCGCGGAGAGGAGTCCGTGCCGAGTGCGAAGCCTTCCGGCCCAACGAGCTCAGCCAGTCGCTGGGTCGTCTCGCCGAAGCCGCAACCGATGTCGATGCAGCGCCCACCCTTGGGCGGCGGAAAGAGTTCGAAGACCTCATCGGTGACCTCTGCGAGCGCGCCCACGAACACCTTGCGGTTCGACTTCCACCGCTCATAGAGCACGGTGTCCCATGCGCGCACCGCCTCCTCGTTGGCCAGAGCCACCGCACCCGCGAGTTGCTGCTCGGTCATGGCTCTCGACACTACTCCTCCGGACAGCCCCCGAGGTAGGGTCTGGGCGTGAGCGACGCAGCGCTCATCGCGATCCATCACCACAGCCATGTCGCCTTCTTCTCAGCGGTCGGCGCCTGCGGTTCGCCGGGCGCCCGCTGGGCGACCTGGCCGGGGGTCGGGGCGGCGGTCGTCCCGGCCGTGCCGGAGCGCTCGCTTCCGAACAGCGTGCTCTACGAGGACGCCCGGGCGCTGCTCGACTGCTACGACGAGGTCGCCGCCGCGTATGCGGACGCCGGCATCGCTGCATTCACGGTCTGGGTCGAGCCCGCCGACGAGGCCGCGCTCGTGCCCGAGCTCGAACGGCGCGGTCACCGGCGCGACGGCCAGCCCATGTTGCAGGTCGCGGA
Source organism: uncultured Actinomycetes bacterium (assembly GCA_963805615.1). GTDB lineage: Bacteria > Actinomycetota > Thermoleophilia > Solirubrobacterales > Solirubrobacteraceae > F1-60-MAGs163. The sequence goes on from CAWDUW010000003.1 coordinate 407,841, forward strand.
GCTCGCCGACCTCGACCTGGGGACCGCCGAGGGGGCGCCGCTCGACCTCGAGCCGGCGCCGTCGTTCGGCCTGCTCGGGGAGCTGAACGAGCGCGCCTGGAGGATGCCGGAGGGGACGCTCGCTCCGGCGTTTGCGGGGCTCGGCGCTGATCCCGCGGCGCGGGTGTGGATCGCCCGTAGCGAGGGGCGGCCGGCGAGCGGTCTGATGATCCAGATCGTCGGCGGCGACGCCTACGTGACACTCGTGGCCACCGCCCCGGAGGCGCAGGGCCACGGCCTCGGGCGCCGTCTCCTGGCCCGCGCATTGCGAGAGTGCAAAGAGGCGGGCTGTACGACCACGACGCTGGAGGCCTCCGCCGCCGGGGAGCCGATCTATGCACGCATGGGCTACCGCTCGCTGCATCGCCTGCCCATGTACGAGCGGCGCTCCCCCGCCGAGAACGGCTGAGGCCCGCCTGGCTGATCCGGGCGGCTACCGGGGTTCGAGCAGGGCGTCGACGTTCGGGAGCCGGTCGAACCGGGAGAATGTTCCCTCTGCCGCGATCTCGCCCGCTGCCTCGAGGAATCCGGCCCAGGCCGTACGAGCGAGCGTGCCTCCGACACTGATCCGCCGCACGCCCAGCGCCGCCGCCTCTGAAACGCTCAGGAACGGCGCGTTGATCAGCAGGTTCACCGGTTTGGGGGCCACTGCGGCAACGATCGCGGCGACGTGCTCGGAGGTCTCGATCCGCGGTGCGTAGAGGCAGTCAGCGCCCGCTTCGGCATAGCCCGTCAACCTTCGGATCGTCTCGTCGATGTCGGGACGTCCGCACACGAACCCCTCCGACCGACCGGTGAGAACGACCCCGGTGCCGCTCTCATCGATCGCGTTCCGTGCGGCCCGCACGCGCTCGACGGCCAGATCGAACCCATGCAGAGGCTCCGCTGGATCACCCGTGGAGTCTTCGATCGACAACCCGGCTATCCCCGTCTCCACCGCGAGCCGGACATTCGCGCCGACCTGCGCCGGATCGACCGCGAACCCACCCTCGAAATCGGCGTTCACCGGAACGCGGACAGCGTCCACGACGAGGCGCAGATGCTCGAGCACCTCCCCCAGCTCGACCCGATTGTCCGCGCGCCCCAGCGTCCACGCAAACCCGGCACTCGTCGTCGCCAAAGCCTCGAAACCGAGATGTTCCAACGCTCGCGCACTCCCCGCATCCCACGGGTTCGGCATGACAAAACAGCCGGCAGAGTGCAGGCGGCGAAACGCAGCGACCTGCTCGTTATGCACACCCATCCTTCACCTCTTCGTCATGAGCCGGGCCCCGGACCCTACCCGCGTCAGACCGGCTTCATTGCTGGGTCATTGGAAGACGATTACCGGCTTGACCACCGTGCCGGTTTCAGCAGCCTTGATCGCCTCGTTGATGCGCTCGAACGGGAAGGTTTCGATCAGCCGCTCAAACGGGAACCCGCCTGCGCGGTGCAGCGCTATGAGCCGCGGGATGAACTCGGCAGGGTCCGCGTCGCCTTCGATGACGCCGGAGAGGGAGCGGCCGAGCAGCAGGTGACCCTGGTCGATCGTGACGTCGTGTTCGAGACCCTGAAAGCCGACCGTGACGCATCGCCCAGGCGAGCGCAGCACCTCGAGCGCCTGGCGGATGACGGGGCCGGTGCCGACAGCGTCGAGCGAGCAGTGCACACCCGGCGCGGCGACGCCGATGATGTCCCAGACGAGGTCGTGCGAAGCCGCGGGATCAAACGTGTGGGTGGCGCCGAGCTCGCGCGCGAGCTCGAGCCGCGCGGGGTTCGGGTCGACGGCGATGATCGGATCGCAGTCGAGCGCCTTCGCCGCCATCAGGCCGGCGAGGCCGACGGCGCCGAGACCGAACACGCAGAAGCCGTCCCCGGGCTCGGGGCGCAGCACGTTCATGACGCTTCCGGCGCCGGTCTGGAGACCACAGCCGAGCGGGCCGAGCAGCTCAATCGGCAGGTCCTCCGGCACCTTCACGGCGTTGCGCTCGCTGGCGATCGCATAGGTGGCAAACGACGACTGGCCGAACCAGCTCCCGAAGATCTCCTCGTCCCCCTGGCTCATCGTGAGACTCGAGTCGAGGCGTGCGCCGAAGTAGTTGACGGCGGCGAAGACCTCGCAGTAGGCGGTGCGGCCGCGGCTGCACCACTGGCAGTCGCCGCAGTGGTCGTAGCTCAGCGCGACATGGTCGCCGGGCGCGAGCCGGGTGACGTCCTTTCCGACCGCCTCCACGATCCCTGAGCCCTCGTGCCCGAGCACCGTCGGCAACGGGAGCGGGATGACGCCCTGCTGCGCGGCGATGTCGGTGTGGCAGATCCCGACGCCGCGGATCCGCACGAGCACCTCGCCCGCCTGCAGTTCGTCCAGCTCGATCTCCTCGATCGTCAGCGGTCCGTCGGTCTCGCGCAGCAGCGCGGCGGTGGCCTTCACGATCACTCCTGTCGCTCAGTCGCCGGGGTTCGAGAGCAGGACGTCGAACAGGTGCCGGTCCTTGCTCTGCGTCAGGTCGACGTGGATGTGCTTCGTCTCGGTGTACTCGTCGATCGCGCCGGCCCGAGCTCGCGGCCGACGCCGCTCTGCTTGTAGCCGCCGAACGGCAACGCCGGATCGATCATGTGCCAGTTGTTGATCCACACGGTTCCCGCGCGCAGCTGCTCCGCGACCTCGAGCGCGCGCTCGTAGTCGCCCGACCAGACCCCGGCGGTGAGGCCGTAGTCCGAGTCGTTGGCGAGTGCGACGGCCTCAACGACGCTGTCGTAGCGCTGCACGACGAGGACCGGGCCGAAGATCTCCTCGCGCGCGATCCGCATGTCGTTCGTGACGCCCGTGAAGATCGTCGGCTCGATCCAGAACCCGCGCTCGAACTGCGGGCCGGCGGGAACGCCGCCGCCGAGCGCGACGGTCGCGCCCTGCTCGGCGCCGGACCGCAGGTACTCGAGGATCCGGTCGCGCTGACGCGCCGAGACGACGGGACCCATGTCCGTGTCGAAGTCCGCCGGATCGCCCAGGGTGATCGTGGTCGCGCGGGCGACGAGGCGCTCGACGATCTCGTCGTGCGAGCGCGGACGGCACGAGCAGCCGCGTGCCCGACTCGCAGATCTGCCCGGAGTAGAGCATGCACGCGAAGAGCGCGCCGTCGACCGCGACATCGAGGTCGGCGTCGTCGAGCACGATCACCGGGCCCTTGCCGCCCAGCTCGAGCGACACCTTCTTCACGGTGCCGGAGGCGAGCCGCATGATCTCGCGGCCGACGGCCGTCGAGCCGGTGAACGCGACCTTGTCGACGTCGGGATGCGAGGCGAGACGCGCCCCGACCGCTGGGCCGTCGCCTGTCACGCAGCTCAGCACGCCGTCCGGAACGCCCTCTTCGTGCGCGATCTCCGCGAGCCGCAGGAGTGACAGCGGCGTCTTCTCGTCGGTCTTGACGACGATCGGAGTTGCCGGCCGCGAGCGCCGGCCCGATCTTCCAGATCCCGAGCACGAGCGGGAAGTTCCACGGAACGATCGCGGCACAGACGCCGATCGGCTCCCGGCGGATGCGGTTGACCGACAGCGTCGGATACGCCGTCGTCGGGACGTCACGCTCGAACTCGTACGTCGCGGCCTGCTCGGCGAAGGAGAGGAAGTGCGGGGCGGCAAGGCCGGTGTGGAAGCCGAGTGCCTGACGGATCGTCGCGCCGTTGCACTGGATCTCGAGCTCGGTGATCTCCTCGAGCTCACTGCCGAGCCGGTCGGCGATCCGCTTCATCACGGCCGACCGGTCCTCCGGCGCCATCCGCGACCACGTGCCGGCGTCGAACGCCCGGCGCGCCGCCGCGACGGCGTCGTCGGCGTGGACGGCAGAGCCCTTCGCCACTGTGCAGACGAGCTCCTCGGTCGCCGGATGGCGGATCTCGTAGCGCTCGTCGGAATCGACGTGGCTCCCGTCGATGAACATCTGCTGGTGGGTGACGCTGAGGGTGGTCATGACGTGACCACCGCTCCCGCGTACTCGTCCTTGAGCAGGCGTTTGTAGAGCTTTCCGGTGTCGTGCCGCGGGAGCTCGGCGCGCAGGTCGATGCTGCGCGGGCACTTGAGGTCCGCGAGATGGGCGCGGCAGTGCGCGAGCAGCTCGGCGCTGAGCGCGGCGGCCGCATCGTCACCCGCCGGCATCGTCACCGGCTGGACGACGGCCTTGACCTCCTCGCCCCACTCGACGCTCGGCACGCCGAAGACGGCGGCGTCCATGACGGCCGGGTGGGACTGCAGGACGTCCTCGGTCTCCTGCGGGTACACGTTGACCCCGCCGGTGATGATCATGTGGGACGCGCGATCGGTGAGGTAGAGGAAGCCGTCGTCGTCGAGATGGCCGATGTCGCCGAAACTCTGCCAGCCGCGCTCGTCGGTCGCCGCGGCCGTCTTCGCCGGATCGTTGTGATACTCGAAGGCCGGGCCGTCCGAGAATGCGACAGTGCCCGTCTCACCGGGGCCCAGCTCCGCGCCGTCTTCGCCCACGATGTGCGCGACGCCGATCAGGGCGCGGCCGACGCTTCCGGGATGGGCGAGCCAGTCGTCGCTCGTGATCCAGGTCAGCCCGCAGGCCTCGGTCGAGGCGTAGTACTCGTGGATGAACGGTCCCCACCAGTCGATCATCTGGCGCTTGATCTCACGCGGGCATGGCGCGCCCGCGTGCAGTGCGAAGCGCAGCGACGACAGGTCGGCCGCGGCGCGCGTCGCCGCGGGGAGGCGCAGGAGCCGGACGAACATGGTCGGCACCATCTGCGTCGCCGTCACGCCGCGCTCGGCGATCACGTCCAGCGCCTGCTCGGCGTCGAAGCGCTCCATCACGACGACCGCGGCGCCGAGCTGCTGGAACGCGAGGCAGAAGCGCAGCGGCGCGGCGTGGTACAGCGGCGCCGGCGAGAGGTAGACGTCCGCCGCCGTGACGCCGAGCATGTCCCTGAGCACCGGCGTCACGAGCACGGGTGCGTCGTCGAGCGGCGTGGTCAGCTCCGTCGGGCGGATGCCCTTCGGGCGGCCCGTCGTCCCGGACGAGTAGAGCATGTCGCGGCCGGCGATCCGCGGCTCGTCAAGCGGCGAGGCATCGAACGCCGCTGCGAGGTCCTCGATCGGCTCGAAGCCGTCGATCGGGCCGCCCGCCGAGAGTCGCCGCGCGACCCGCGGGGTCGCATCCGTGATCGCCGTCGCGAGTTCCGCGTAGCGCGGCGAGAACACGACGACCTTCGCGCCGCAGTCATCGACGACGTAGGCGAGCTCGTCCTCGGTGAGCCGTGTCGAGCAGGCCGTGTAGAGCAGACCGGCGTAGTGCGCGCCCCAGACCACCTCGAAGAAGCGCGGGCTGTTCTCCAGGCAGAGCGCGATGTGATCTCCCGGCTGCAGGCCCATCGACCGCAGCAGCCGCGCGATGCGGTTCGCCGCGGCGTCGAGCTCGCCGTAGGTCGAGCACCTCGCCGCTCGTCGCCATCACGATGGCGGGCAGCGCCGGATCGTGGGCCCCGGGAATCATCGGGCGGCTGCGGCCGCGTCGCGCTCGGCCACCATCTCGCGGTACATCGGGAAGACCGGCCGCGTCAGCGGGACGAGCTTGAGGATCTTGTTGACCGGGCCTTTGGCCTTCACCTGGCCTTTGGCGAGACCGACGGCGAGGTTGTACTCGCCGCGCCAGTACTTGTCGCCGATATCCGCCGGCATGAACAGCTTGACGTCGGCGTCCTCGTTCTCGGTGTCGTCGAAGACCTCGATGTTGTCGCCGTGCATCGTGATCAGCACGCGGCTGTCCGGGTCGGAGTAGTAGACCTGCAGATCGATGTCGGCGGTCGCGAGCTTCGGTCCGACCTCCGTCTCCGCCGCAAGGCGAAAGACCCCGCCCAGGTACTTGTAGACCTCGTCCGAGCCGCTGAAATAGGGCATGCGTCCTCCTCGTCAGGCGGGCGTCCACGTCGCGGGGAGCGAGTGGATCCCGTGGATGAAATTGTTGACCTGGAAGCCCGGCGTGCCGGACCGGATGTCGGGCATGCGCGTGAACAGCTCGTGCATACCGTGCTTGAGCATCAGCCGCCCGAGCGCTGCGCCCATGCAGTAGTGCGGGCCGCCGCCGCCAAAGCCCAGGTGCGGCACCTCGCTCGCGCGCAGGATGTCGAAGCGGCCCGAATCCGGGAACACCGCATCGTCGCGGTTGCCCGAGCAATACCACATGACGACCTTGTCGCCGGCGGCGATCCGCACCCCGTCGATCTCCGTGTCGGCGGTCGCCGTGCGACGGAACTGCATGACCGGCGAGGCGTACCGCAGGATCTCCTCGACCGCCCCGTCCAGCCGCCCGTCGAGGTCCTCGAGCAGCAGTGCCCGCTGGTCGGGATGCGTCGTCAGCAGGTGCAGCGCGTGCGCGGTCGAGTGCCGCGTCGTGTCGTTGCCCGCGGCCGCCAGCAGCGTGAAGAACGAGCCGATCTCCCAGTCCTCCAGCTTGCGGCCCTCGAACTCGGCCTCGACGAGCCAGCTGAGGAGGTCCTCACCGGGCGCCGCGCGGCGCTCGTCGATCAGGTCGAAGCAGATGTCGAGCAGGCGCTGGGCCTCCTCGCCGTAGGTCTCGATCGCGTCGCGGCCCTGCGCCGCCGCGGGGTCGTCCCACGCGAGCATCTTCTCGGCGGCGTCCATGACGTTCGCCCGCGTCTCACCTTCCGGGAGCCCGAAGAAGTCCGCGAAGATCCGGCCTGGCACGAGCTTGGCGAAGAGCTCGCAGAAGTCACCCTCGCCGAGGTGCGCCATCTCGTCGACGAGCGCGTTGACGTTCTCGCGGATCCAGCCCTCGATGGTGCGCATCCGCCGCGGCGTGAACGCCTGCGAGACGATCGCCCGCAGCTGCGCGTGCTCTGGATCGTCCATGGCGAGGAACGACTGCGACATCGTCGCGACGACCTCGGGGAAGTCCTCCATCAGCATGCCCTGCCCCGAGCAGAAGAGCTTGGCGTTGCGGCTGACCGTCCGGATGTCTTCGAAGCGCCAGACCGACCAGAAGCCGGGCGTTTCCGCGTCCGGCGGCATCAGCTCTGACTCGTAGGGGCGGTGCCACGACACCGGGCAGTCCGAGCGGAAGCGGACGAAGACGCGGTCGCGCGTCTCGAAGTCCTGTGCCCAGAACGAGCGGGCCGAGATGTCGGCGTCGGGCGTGTCGATCGTCGGCCGGACTGCGGTGAGCGTGCTCATGGCTGGGCACCGTCCCACTCGCGGATCCGCGCGACCATCGCCCGACGGGCCGATCTCTCTCCCCCGGGTGGGGGAGATGACTGCGGTCAGGCCTGCGCGACGGCGTTCCCGGTCATCCCGGCGAGCCTGCCGGTGATGATCGCGTCCGCTTCCAGGACGATCCGCGAGACGAGGTCCCCGACGGGCGGAACGTCGTTGATCAGGCCCTGGACCATTCCGGCCCACCAGATGCCGTGCTCGGGATCGCCGGTCTCGTAGACCCTGCTGCCGCGGGCCCCCGAGACGAGCTCACGCACGTCCTCGAACGCGCCGCCACGAGCCTCGATCTCGAGCACCTCGTCGCTGACGGAGTTCTTCACGACACGCGCGGTGTTGCGAAAGCCGCGGAAGATGAGGTTCGTCGAGCGCTCGTCGTTCGCGACGATCTGCTCCTTGATGCGCGCGTGGATCGGCGACTCCGCGGTGCACATGAAGCGCGTGCCCATATTCACGGCGTCGGCGCCGAGCGCGAGCGCCGCGACCAGGCCGCGCGCGTCCGCGATCCCCCCCGAGGCGACGATCGGGACCGTCAGGACGGCGGCGGCCGCGGGAATCAGAACCAGGCCGGGGACGTCGTCCTCCCCAGGATGCCCGGCGCACTCAAAGCCGTCGATCGACACGGCGTCGACACCGATCGACTCGGCCTTCAGCGCGTGACGCACGGACGTCGCCTTGTGGATCACCCTGATCCCGTGGGGGCGAAAGTCATCGAGATGCTCCTGTGGATTGGACCCCGCCGTCTCGACGATCGTCACCCCGGACTCGATGATCGCGCGCCGGTACTCGGCGTACGGCGGCGGCTTGATCGACGGAAGAATCGTCAGGTTCACGCCGAAGGGCCGATCCGTCAGCTCGCGGCAACGGGCGATCTCGTCGGCCAGCGCCTCCGGCGTCGGCTGGGTGAGCGCGGTGATGCAGCCGAGCGCGCCGGCGTTCGCCACGGCCGCGACCAGCTCGGCGCGGCCGACCCACTGCATGCCTCCCTGCATGATCGGGTGCTCGACGCCGAACGTCTCGGTGAACCTGGTCTGGAGCATGACGGCGAAGGTACGCCGCAGCGAGGCCCGCCACATCCCCTGAACGAGGGGAGTTCCTGCCCCCTTCGACCGAGTGCCCGTCGGGTACGCTCGGCCGACTGTGGGTCCGAGGGTCGAAACGGAGGACACGCCGGACACCGCGGTGACGCGCGTCCCCGACACGTCCGAGTGGCTCGTGCTCGGGCAACCGCTCGACGACGAGGCCCTGCGCGGCAGGATCGAGGAGGCACTGCGCGCCGTCGCGCATGACGTCCCGGACCTCGGCCGGCCGGAGCCGCGCGACGTCCTCTCGCAGGACGCCGCAGAGCTGGCCCTCGACCTCGCGCTCGACCGGGTCGCGGATGCGCTCGAGCGCGAGCCGGCCGCCCCTGAGCTCGCGCGCCTGTCCGCGCACGCGGGAACGCTGCACCGCCTCCAGCGCGCGCTCGGCGACGCGCGGCTGGCACACCGCTCGCAGATGTTCGCCCGCGTGCAGGCGGCGCTCTCCCGGCTGCGCGAGCTCGGCACCACCGATCAGGCGATCCGCGCCGTGGCGACCGAGGCACTCACACTCGGCTTCTCGCGCATCATCGTGTCGCGCGTGCGCGACGGCCACTGGATACCCGAGGCGTGCCTGATCGAGGGCGACCCCGAGTGGGGCGAGGCGATCCTCGCCGCCGGCCGCGCAGACCCGCAACGGCTCGACCACATGATCCTCGAGACCGAGATGGTGCGGCTGCGCGCGCCGATGCTCGTCCGCGACGTGCAGAACGACCCGCGAACCCACCGCCCGATCGCTGACGCCTCGTTCAGCCGCTCCTATGTGACGGCACCGCTGATGCCCGAGGGCCGCGTGATCGGCTTCATTCACGCCGACTGCTACATGACCCAGCGGGATGTCGACGAGTTCGATCGCGACGTCCTGTGGATGTTCGCCGAGGGAGCCGGCTACGCATTCGAGCGCACCGTGCTCCTTGAGCGCCTGCGGGACCTGCGCGAGCGCGTCCGTGACCTGACCGGCTCGATCGAAGCGGTCGTGGACGAGGTCGTGGACGCCGAGGTGGAGATGGCGCGCCTCGACCGTCAGACCGCGGCGGTGACGCGCGCGGCGTCAGCGGCGATCGTGCAGCCGCAGTCGCAGCTGCGAACGCTGCTGACCCGCCGCGAGCTTGAGATCGCGCAGCTCATGGCGGACGGCTTGACGAACCCGGAGATCGCGCGGCGCCTCGTAATCTCCGAAGGCACCGTGAAGACGCACGTCAGCAACCTGCTGCGCAAGCTGCACGCCAGCAATCGCGCGCAGGCCGCGTCAACGTTCATGCGCCTCGCCCACCGCCACACAGACGACGGGTAGCCCTTTGGCCGGCCGGGGCCGCCGCCTGCCACGGTGAATGCAGCAGCGGAAGGGGACCGCCCGTTCCCCCCGTGGTATCTCACCCGTGGTACTCACAGCATGGCGCCCTGCCGGCCAGCGCGAATCCGTGTGAGCGTGGCCTTCTACGCGAGGCCCCGGTAGTTAGCCACGATGAAACAGGGGCGGCGCTCCGCTTAGTTTGGTGGACGCGGCATGTCCTCCCATCAGCAGAAGCGCCCAAAGGCGCAGAGGCCCTCCAGTAGCGCCGTCGCGCAGGCGGCAAGACGCCGCAGGCTCATCGCCCTCGCCGTCGCCCTCGTCGCTGTGCTGGCCGTCGCGTTCGTCGTCCTGCTGGCACCCGGGAAGCAGTCCTCGACCGCACCGGCGACCTCGGCGCAAGTCAGCGGGCAGGCGCTCGCCGCCGAGGAGTTCGGCGGCATCGAGCAGCACGGCCTGTACCTCGGCAATCCGAAGGCCGCCTACGAGCTCGTCGAGTACAGCGACCTGCAATGCCCCGCGTGCAAGCTGTGGTCGGACTCCATCGTCCCGACGGTCATCAACGATCTCGTCCGGACCGGCAAGGTGCGGTTCTCGATGCGCGCGGTCGGAATCCTCGGCGACGACTCCACTGCAGCTGAGGCGTACGCCGGCGCCGCCGCCAAGCAGAACAAGCTTCAGGAGTTCGTCAAGGTCTGGTACCTCAACCAGGGTCAGGAGAACAGCGGCTACGTCAGCGACGCGTTCGCACGCAACGTCGCCTCCGCCGTTCCCGGCCTGGACGCCGGCAAGCTCATCGCCGACAGCAAGGACGCCGCGGTCATCGCGGTGGGTGAGCGATCCCGCAACGATTTCATCGAGCAGGGCTTCAACAGCGTTCCCACGTTCGTTTTCGGCCGCGCGGGCGGCACGCTCGTGAAGGTCGACATGGGCAGCGGCGACGGCGCATCCGCCGTGCAAGCTCTCAAGGCACGGATGAGCAGCGCACGATGAGCGCTCCCGGCGCCGGCACGGAACGTCCGTCGAGGGCGCTGACCTTCCTGCTCGCCGCCCTGGCGGCTCTTGGACTGGTCGTCGCCGGATACCTCGCTGTGCTGCACGCCCGCGGGGCCAGCCCCGTGTGCTTCGCAAGCGGCGGCTGCGAGACCGTGCAGAACAGCAGGTACTCCCAGCTCGCCGGCATTCCCGTCCCCTTCCTGGGGCTCGCCGGATACGCGATGCTGCTCGCCTCCACGTTCATGCGCGGAGAGTTCGGCCGGCTCTCCGGGCTGCTCGTCGCCGCGACCGGGGTCGTCTTCAGTGCCTACTTCACGTACCTGGAAGTGTTCGTCATCGGCGCCGTCTGCCAATGGTGCGTCGCGTCGGCGCTCATCATGACGAGCGCGGCCATCGTCGCCGCTGTGCGCTTCACCCGCATCCGCTGACCGGCGAAACCGCTGCCATCTGCTGCGCCTGACGGCCGTGTTCTTCAGCCCTGATGCCGCCTGAGAGACGGCGGGCGAGGTTTCATCATCACCCCGGGTGAATCGGGGAGACAGGCGCAAATGGCCTTCAATACAGGCGACTAGCAGGGACTCGGTATCGGCACCGTCCTGCGGGCGTCAGGACCGGACTTTAGCCGGATACAGGCACCAGAAGCGTGTTGGTTCCCAAGCAACCCAGGCCCGGGGCGGTCCCCCCTGAACTGCTTGACCTGGCGACGTAGAATCGCGGCTTGATGGCGGATCCGGTGATCCTCACGGTCGAGCACGATGTCTCGGCGCTGGAGTCGATCGAGCAGGAGCTGGCCGACGGGTACCAGCGCAGATACCGCGTTGCGAGTGTGGCCTCCCCTTGCGACGGGCTCAGCCTGCTCGAGCGGTCGGCGGCCGCCGGCGAGCCCGTGGCGCTGGTGCTCGCGGCGAAGCGGCTCGACGGGATGACGGGCGCGGAGTTCCTCGCCCGTGTGCGCCCGCTGCACCCGCAGGCCAAGCGGGCGCTGCTCATCGAGTGGGAGGATCTTGGAGATCGAGAGACCGGCGGATTCCTCGCCGACGCCATGGCACGCGGGCAGTTCGACCACTATCTGGTGCGTCCGTCCTCACCACCTGACGAGCGGTTCAGCGTCACCCTCTCGAGCTTCCTGCTCGAGTGGGCCGAGGCGCAACGAATCGCCCCGCATACGATCCACGTGGTCGGCGAGTCCTGGTCCGGGCGGGCGTACGAGCTGCGGCGAACGCTCGGGCAGTGCGCCATGCCGCATTCGTTCTGTCTCGTCGACTCCGACCAAGGGCGCAGCGTGCTGGCGCAGGCGAACGCGGGCCCGGACGTGGAGTTGCCGCTCGTCCTGTTCCCGAACGGTGAGGTGCTCGAAGACCCCAGCGACGCAGAGTTGGCGGTCGCCTCCGGCACGCCGCTCGAGCCCGACGGACGGGACTTCGACGTGGTCATCGTGGGCGCGGGCCCGACGGGCCTGTCGGCGGCCGTGTACGGCGCCTCGGAAGGGCTCTCCACGCTCGTCGTCGACAGCGGCGGGATCGGGGGGCAGGCGTCCTCCAGCTCCCTGATCCGCAACTACCTCGGCTTCCCGCTCGGCATCAGTGGCGGGCGGCTGGCGCAGCAGGCCTATGAGCAGGCGTGGATTCTCGGGGCGAGCTTCGCGTTCTTCCAGGACGTGACGCTCATGGAACGGGACGGGGACGGGCTCGCCCTCGACCTCTCGGTCAGCGGCCGCGTCCGAGCCCGCGCCGTGATCCTCGCGACAGGCGCCAGCTACCGACTCCTGGACATCCCCGAGCTCGAAACGCTGACCGGCGCCGGCGTCTTCTACGGTGGCTCGTCGACCGAGGCGCCCGGGATGGCCGATCGAGACGTCTACGTGGTGGGCGGCGCGAACTCGGCGGGCCAAACGGCGGTGCACCTCGCGCGCTGGGCCCGGCGCGTGACACTCGTCGTGCGCGGTGAATCGCTCGAGGCGAGCATGTCCGACTACCTGGTGCGCGAAGTGCGGGCCTCGCCGGTGATCGACGTGCGCGTCCGGACCGAGGTCGTCGGCGGCGGCGGCGCAGCGTGGCTCGAGCGGCTCGTCCTGCGGCACAGGGACTCCGGCGAGGAGGAGACGGTCGCGGCCGACGGGCTCTTCCTCATGATCGGCGCCCATCCCTACACCAACTGGCTGCCGGCCGAGATCGCGCGCGATGAGCAGGGCTTCATTCTCACGGGGCCCGAGGCACACGCCTCGCCGGCGTGGCCGCTGGCACGCGAGGCGTTCCCGCTCGAGACGACTATGCCTCAGGTGCTCGCCGCCGGCGACGTCCGCCACAGCTCCGTGAAGCGCGTCGCGTCGGCCGTCGGCGAGGGATCGATCGCCGTCCAAGTCCTCCACGGCCTGCTCGAGCGCGCCGACCCGTGATCCGCCATAAAGCTTCCACGCAACGGCTTACCGGCGCTCCTGCTTTTCGCCCGAAGCGGCAGTCGCCGGGTGGCGCCCGATGAGTTGCGCGGCGGCGGCCGGTCTTACGCGCATGACCTCGATTACCGCGCAGACGCACGCGACGCTCGACGGCGTCATCGACGCCCCGCCCGCCGACGCGCTCTTGCCGTACATGAGCGACGCCGGCCGGCAGGGAGCGCTCGATCTCGCCATGGCGGCCGACGCGCTGCTGCTCGCGCGCGAGACCTGGCAGGGCCTGGCCCGCGCGTGGCGCGACCAGACCGGCCCGATGGCCGAGCGGCTCAACGCGATGCCGAAGTACGTCGTGTCCGCGACGCTCGGGTCCGCCGAGGAGTGGGACCACACGACGATCGTCGGCTACGACGACATCGCCGCCCTGCGCGAGCGCGAGCAGCTCCTGACCTACGGCTGCGGGCGCCTCGCACGGGATCTGCTGGCCGACGGGCTGCTCGACCTGCTCGTGCTGTCGCTCACGCCCGTCGTGGCGGGCGCCGGCCGGCGACTGTTCGACGACCCCGGCCACCTCGTCCGACTGCGGCTCATGGACAGCACGACCTTCGAGACCGGCGCCGTGCGGCTGTTCCTCAAGCCGGATCGCGCCTGACCGAAGCTACAACCGAGTACTGCTTTCTGTGTAACGCGACACAGGACCAGCCGGTTTCGCCAGGTCGCCTTCGTCCCCAGGGTGGGTCGTGGCGATCACCGCACCGCACCGCGGACGCGAAATCATCGAGGTATTCCAGGCGGTCGGTGCCAGATTTCGGTCGAGCGTGCTCACCCATTGAAGATGGGGCAACGACCCCCGTTGGACCGCACGCCGAGCGGCGAAATCTGTGGCCCATCGGGCCGAGAGCTCTACAGGTACACGGCCGCGCGCGTATGGGGCGTTTCAGCGCCCCGACCGCACGCATCTGTGACCGACGGCCAAGGAGCCGATGTCAGTGACACTCGACCTGGCTGTGGCAGCGCCGTGTCAGCGCCAGGACCGGGAGGGTCCCCACGATCCCGCACAGACCGTCCGTCAAGGCCTGTGGATGTGGCGTCTCGTGAGCCCTCTCCATCAGGAACGGCTATCGGGGAGACAGGATTTGAACCTGCGACCGCCCGGCCCCCAGCCGGGTGCGCTACCAGACTGCGCCACTCCCCGTGGTGCCCGGCCAGTGTACGAGGTCCTCGTCAAAGGCTCGAAGCAACACCGGCTTCGTGCCGCCGAGCCAAGAGCTGGACCGCTGCGGCCTCAAGCCCGCGGACACTTCGCGTGGCGGAAGGCGAAGGGATCGCCCGCGAGCGCACCCTGTTCCTGATCGCCTTCTTTCGCGACAACCCCTGCGTCGACTGCGGCGAACGCGATCCCGTCGTGCTCGAGTTCGATCACCTCGCCGACAAGGAGTTCGAAGTCTGCTCGAACTTGGCCGGCCGAAGCTGGAAGTCGATCCTGGCCGAGATGGAGAAGTGCGAGGTCGTGTGTTCGAACTGCCACAGGCGTCGGACTGCCCAGCGGCGCCGATCGCTCCGCGTGACGCTGACCGAAGAATGAGCTGTTGCGTCGCGTCGGTTGGCCGGACCGGCCCGTCGTTATCCTCCCACGCGATGCGCGAGTAGCTCAGTTGGTAGAGCGTCAGCCTTCCAAGCTGAATGTCGCGGGTTCGAGCCCCGTCTCGCGCTTGTTGTCCTTTGGACCGGTCGAGGATCAGCCCTTCCGCTCCTCCGTCGGCACCACCCCGCGCTCGTCCACCATCGTCTCGCGCGGCCACGGGCCCTCCCAGTTGTCGAGGGCGCCATCGAGCGTCACGACGGACCCGCTGAGATCGTGGCCCAGCGGTGAGCAGAGCATCGTGATGAGCCAGGCGTACTCATCCATCGTCCCGAGGCGCTGCAGCGGAACGGTCGCCCGCGCGCCCTGCCAGATGATCTCCGGGTACTTGCGCAGGGACTCCGTGTCGAACCGGCCGATCGCCGCGGCGATGACCGCGATCCCGCGCGAACCCCACGCCTGCGCCCACTCGCGCGTCAGCTCCTCGACGGCGGCGCGCGCCGCGCCGGTGTGCGCCAGCCCCGGATACCCGCGATGCGGACTGACGGTGACGTTCACCACCGTCCCTCCCCCATCCCCGAAGCCCCCCGCGACCGCCGCCTCGGTCATCGTCCGCGTGCCGTCGACGTTGAGCCGCCAGACCGCGCGCCAGCCCTTCGCAGCGATGTCCTCGGCGGGTACGAAGTACTGGCCGCCCGCGTTGTTGACGAGCGCATCGAGCCGTCCGTGGTCGCTCAGAACCCGGTCGACGATCGTCTGCGCGCCCGCCGGCTCGCGGATGTCCGCCGAGGCGATCGTGCAGCGCTCGCCGATCTGCGGCCGCGCCTCCTCGAGCACCTCGACCCGCCGCCCGGCGATGACGACGGTCGCGCCCGCGCGGTGCAGCTCCTTCGCGGCGTGGAGCCCGAGATTCGTCCCGCCGCCCGTGACCAGGACGACACGGCCGCTGAGCAGGCCCGGGTCGAAGATCGCGCTGGCAGGGGCCATCTCGCGCGGACCCTACACACGCGTTAGCGTGCCGCGCATGGCCGAGGAACGAGAGCTGGAAATCCTGATCATCGGCGCAGGCTTCGGCGGGTTGGCCGCCGCGATCGAGCTCCAGTCGCACGGGCTGCGCAACATCACGATCCTCGAGCGCGACAGCGGCGTCGGGGGCACATGGCTGCAGAACAGCTACCCGGGCGCCGCCTGCGACGTGCCGAGCCATATGTACTCGTACTCGTTCGCCCAGCGCCGTGACTGGTCGCGTCTGTGCTCGCCGCAGGACGAGATCCTCGACTACGCGCAGGGCGTCGCGCGCGACTACGGGGTCGACCGGCTCGTCGAGCCGCACGTCGACGTGACCGCCTGCGCCTGGGATGACCAGACCCGCCGCTGGACCGTCAGCGCCGCCGACGGCCGCGCGTGGGAATCCGACGCCGTGATCATCGCGACCGGACAGCTGCACCACCCCGCGTTCCCGCGCATCGAAGGCCTCGACACGTTCGCCGGGCACAGTTTCCACTCGGCGCGCTGGGATCACGACTACGACCTGCGCGGCAAGCGCGTCGCCGTCGTCGGCACCGGCGCGAGCGCCGTGCAGTTCGTCCCGGAGATCGCCAAGGAGGCGGGAAAGCTCACGATCTTCCAGCGCACGGGCAACTGGTTCATGCCGCGCCGCAACCGGGCCTACCCGCCGTTGCTGCTGTCGCTGTTCAAGCACGTCCCGGGCCTTCAGGCGGGTCGCCGCATGTTCATCGAACGGCTCTACCTCGAGTCGCTCACGATGATGATCCGCCACCCGCGCACGTTCGGCCTGGTCGGCCGCGCGCGCTCGTCCGCCTTCATGCGCTGGCAGATCCGGGATCCCGAACTGCGGCGCAGGGTCTGGCCGGACTACACCTTCGGGTGCAAGCGCGTCCTCTTCAGTTCGCACTTCCTGCCCGCGCTCCAGCGGCCCAACGTCGAACTGGTCGCCGAGGCCATCACGGGCGTCGACGAGACCGGCCTCATCAGCGCCGACGGGAAGCACCACGAGGTCGACTGCATCATCTGGGGCACGGGATTCCAGACGATGAAGTTCATGTTCCCGATGGAGGTGACCGGAGCCCACGGTCAGTCGCTGCGCGAGACCTGGGCGCACGGGGCACACGCGCACATGGGCATCGCCGTTCCCGGCTTCCCGTCGATGTTCCTCATGTACGGGCCGAACACGAACACCTCCGGTGGCTCGATCATCGCGTTCGAGGAGGCGCAGGCCGGGTACATCCGCCAGGCGCTCCAGCAGGTCCGCGACCACGGCGCCGCCGCGATCGACGTGCGGCCCGAGGTCGAAGCCGCGAGCGACCGCGCCGTGCAGGAGCACTTCGCCGGAACGGCGTGGCTGCGCTGCGACTCCTGGTACCGCGATGAGCACGGCCGGATCGTCACGAACTGGCCCGGCTACATGCGCGAGTTCATCGAGCGGGCGAGCACGCTGGACCCCGCCGACTTCACGCTGCTGCCGCAGCCCGACCGCGAGGAGATCGCGGCGTAGCGACGGGCGGCCAGTCGTTGATCGCGTGGTCGCCGGCCGACCACAGATACTGGACGGCGTACGCGCGCCAGGGCCGCCACGGCTCGGCGCGCGCGACGAGCGCCGCCGGCGTCGCGGGCAGACCGAGCGCCTCCGCGGCCCGCCGCACCCCGAGATCGCCCGCGAGGAACGCATCCGGGTCGCCGAGTGCGCGCATCGCGATGACCTGCGTCGTCCACGGGCCGATGCCCGGGAGGCCGGAAAGGACGCTGAGCGCCTCGTCGCGATCACACCCGGGGTCGAGCGACAGCCGCTCGGAGGCGAGCGCCTCGGCCAGCGCCGCGAACGTCCGCCGGCGGCTCGCGGGCATCGCGAGCCTGACGCCGGCGAGCGCGCCCGCCTGCGGGAAGAGGCGCGTCAGCCCGCCGCGCTGGTCCGTCACGGGATCGCCGAGGCGCTCGGCGAGGCGGCCGGCGTGGGTCCGCGCAGCAGCCGTCGACACCTGCTGACCGAGGACGGCGCGCAGCGCCATCTCGGCGCCGTCGGTGCAGCGCGGCACCCGGCGGCCTGGGGCGCGCCGCACCAGCGCGCGGAGCGCCGGATCCGCGGCGAGCAGCCCGTCGATCGCCTCGGGGTCGGCGTCGAGGTCGAGCAGCCGGCGGCAGCGCGCGATCGCGGTTGTCAGGTCACGCAGGTCGGCGAGCATCAGCCGGCACTCCACGTGATCCGGCGCGGGCGTGAGCTCGGCGATGCCGGGACCGTGCGCGAGCCGCAGCGTGCGCCGGTACGTCGCGCCCTGGACCTCCTCCACCCCGGGAACGGCGGTCGCGGCGAGGTGCCCGAACAGGTTGTCGGGGCAGAGCGGCAGCCGGTGCGCGAGCCGCAGCGTGATGCCGCCCCGCGCGGTCGGCGCCGGCCCGCGCCGCTCCCGCAGTGCGGTGGGCGTGAGCGCGAACACCTGGCGCACCGTGTCGTTGTACTGGCGGATGCTCGAGAACCCCGCGGCGAACGCGACGTCCGCCATGGGCAGCGTCGTCGTCTCGATCAGGACGCGCGCGGTCTGAGCACGCTGCGCGCGCGCAAGCGCGATCGGCCCCGCGCCGACCTCGGCCACAAGGACCCGCTGGAGCTGCCGCACGCTGTAGCCGAGCCGTGAGCCGAGCCCGGGAACGCCCTCGCGGTCGATCACGCCGTCGGCGATCAGGCGCATCGCACGCGCCACGACGTCCGCGCGACCGTCCCACTCAGGTGAGCCGGGCGCAGCGTCGGGCCGGCAGCGTTTGCACGAGCGGAACCCGGCCTGCTGGGCGGCCGCGGCCGTCGGGAGGAAGCGGATGTTCGCCCGCTTCGGCGTCGTCGCCGGGCAGCTCGGGCGGCAGTAGATACCGGTCGAGGTGACGGCCGCGACGAACCAGCCGTCGAACCGCGGGTCCTTGGACGTCGCGGCCCGGTAACAGGTGTCGAAGTCGTCGTGCACCGGTCGATCGTGACCGGCGCCCTGCTCCGTGTCTAGCGGAATTGCGACATGGATCGTGATGGCCGAATCCCGCCGGCGCGGTCGGCGTCATCTATGGAGAAGCGGTGGCCGGCACGGCCTTCCTGCGCACCGGCCACCGAGGGTCCGTCTCAGACCGCGACGGCTCCGAGTGCCTCTTCGTACAGCTCCATGCCGTGCGTGAGCCCGGCGCCGATCAGCGCGTTGACGACGCCGACCTCCCGAACGACCAGCTCCGCCTTGAGCGTCAGCCGCTCGAACTCGTCGGATGCGCGGATCTCGTCGAGGCGCGCACGCTCGCCGCGCAGCAGGATGAACCCGCCGACGCCGCCGCCGTGCGGCGCGAGCAGGACCGGCTCGAAGCTCTCGATCCGGCCCGACTCCTGCAGGCTCGCGTAGTAGGCCAAGGTCTCCGAGAACACCTGGAGACCCCGCTCCTCCCGTCCGTGGATCGCCTCTCCCCATCCGATGAACAGCGCTGCGTCCGCCATACGTATCCCTCCTTCGGGATCGGGGTGTGGAACAGTCGAAGCTACTCCTGACACCTCGGCTTCGCAATCGCAGCGGGGGAGCCGGGATTCGAACCCGGATTCACGGTTTTGGAGACCGCGCGCATAGCCGTTAACTCACTCCCCCGGGGAGCGCGCGCCATGGTATCGGCACGCCGCGGGCCGGGGCCGCTCTAGCCTGGGCGCGTGCCGAAGTCACGCCGCCCCCAACACGTCGCGCGCCTGCTGCCGCTCGCCGGCCTGGCGCTCGCCGGTCTCTGCGCCCTCGTCCTCTCCGCCTGCGGCGTGGGTGACCCCACCTCGGCGAGTACGCCGCAGGGCACCATCGTCACCGGACCGGGCGTCAGCGCCGAGGCGCCGCCGTTCACGCCGGAGTACACGAAGCTGCCCCAGCGGATCCGGCTGATGGGGCTCCCGCCGACCGGCAAGGAGAAGTACCACCTCCACGCGCTGATGCGGATCTATCAGGACGGGCTGCTCGTACCGGTCCCCGCGAACGTCGGCATCGACCTCAAGCGCAAGGTGATCTCCCCGATCCACACCCACGACGCGACCGGCGTCCTGCACTTCGAGTCGAACAAGCCGTTCCCGCACACGCTCGGCGACGTCTTCGAGGTCTGGGGCGTCACGCTCGGCCCGGATCAGATCGGCTCGCTGAAGAACGGCGATGGCCGCACGGTGCGGGTCTACGTCAACGGGAGGCGCATCCGCGACCCCGCGACCTACGAGATCAAGAAGAACGACGTGATCGTCATCCGCTACGACGACGGCTCGCAGAACGTGCCCCTGAACCCGGACACGACGGCGCTGAAGGATGCGAACGCCGGCAAGGGCCTCTGCGGCGCCTCGACCGGCAAGAAGAAGGCGAAGAGTTGCACCCTCATGACGCAGTCGTAGAGTCCCCCGCGTGTCCCCCGTCCGGTGGCTCTGGCGCGTTCCGCGCCGCTGGTTCATCGCCGTCGCGATAGCCGTCCCGCTCGGCTGCGCGATCGACACGCAGCTGGCGCTGTCCGAGGGTGAGCAGTGGGTGCTCTCCGCGGTCGTCTGGCTCGTCGTGCTGAGCGTCATGCCGGAACTGCCGCGCCGCCGGCAGCTGATGCTCCTCTGCTTCCTGCCGATGATCACGTTCGCGGAGTACGTGCTGAGTCATCGCCTCGGCTGGTACGTCTACCGGCTCGACAACATCCCGCCGTGGATCATCCCCGCACACGGGATCGTCTTCCTCACGGCGCTGCGGGTCGTCGACACGCACACCGTCTCGACGCGCACGCTCGCGTGGAGCGCCGCCGGCGCCCAGGCGCTGTACGGCGTGGTCAACCTCGTGCTCGGCGGCGACCAGGTCGGGGCATTGCTCAGCGTGCTCTACGTGATCGGGATGATCGTCCTTCCGGACGAGGGCAAGCGCTTCTACGCGGGCCTCGGGCTGCTCGTCGCCTACCTCGAGATCGTCGGCTCGGCGCTCGGCGTCTGGGCCTGGACACCCGAGATCTTCGCCGGCCTGACCGAGACGAACCCGCCGTCCGGAGCGGTCGGCGGGTACGCCATGGTCGACGGCGGCGCGGTGCTGCTGGCGGCGTACGCGGCGCGGCTGGTGCCGCGCCGCTTCGCCGCCAGGCCCGCTCCGGCTGAGCTATGAGCCCGCCGGTGCCGGCGTGATGTTCTGGTTCACGCGGAACGTGTTCTCAGGGTCGAACGTCCGCTTGGCACGCGCGAGGCGCGGGTAGTTGTCGCCATAGCTTGCGCGCACCCGCTCGTCACCCTCGTCCATCATCATGTTCACGTAGGCGCCGCCGGCCGAGTAGGGGTGCGTCGCCTCCCAGTAGCTGACGGTCCAGTCGCGGAGCATGCCGGCGTTCGCCGGGTCCGGATCGACGCCGACGATGACCTCCCCCCACGTCGCGTCGCGGTAGGCCCACGGCGTCTCGGCCGCGCCCACGTCGTGGACGGCGCCGTCGATCGGGTAGAGGTGCATCGTCGACTGCCCGGTCGGCAGCGTCTCGCCGAACCTGGCGTGCTGCTCGACCGCCCCGTCGGGGATGTCGCGCACGAAGTCCGCCCGCCAGTACCACTGGTGACCCGGAGGGAAGACCGGGTCGAACAGGCTCTGCAGTGCCGGGAACGGCACGGGCGCGGGCCCGTGCAGCAGCGGCGTGCCGACCTGCTGGACCGGCGCGAGCAGGTCCGTGGCCGAGGCCTCGTCGCCGCGATAGCACCAGACGACCGCGCACACCTTGCGCCCGTGCAGCTCGGCCGGCAGGAAGTCGGCGGGCGGGACCGTCATCGTCGCGAAGAAGCCATTGAGCTCACGCGGCTGCGCCGGCAGGAACTCGCGATACCACTTCAGGACCTCCTCGGTCTGCTCGATCGGCCAGAACGTCGGGCCGGCGATCACCGTGGAGACCGGATGCGCGCGGAACGTGAACTCCGTCACGACGCCGAAGTTGCCGCCTCCGCCGCGCAGCGCCCAGAACAGCTCTGGGTTCTCGTCGGCGCTCGCGCGGACCTGTGAGCCGTCGGCGAGGACGACGTCCGCGCCGAGAATGTTGTCGATCGTCAGTCCGCAGCTGCGCGACAGGTGCCCGAGGCCACCGCCGAGCGTCAGCCCGCCGACGCCGGTGGTCGAGATGATTCCCGACGGGACCGCGAGCCCGAACTCGTGCGTCGCCGCGTCGACCTGGCCCCAGGTGCAGCCCCCGCCCACGCGGACGGTCCGCTCGCCGGTGTCCACGTCGATCCTGTTCAGCAGCGAGAGGTCGAGGACGACGCCGTCGTCCACCACCCCCAGGCCGCCGCCGTTGTGCCCGCCGCCGCGCACCGCGAGGGGCAGATCGTGGCGGCGTGCGAAGCCGATCGTCGCGGCCACGTCGTCCGTGGTCGCACACCGGCAGATCACCGCCGGGTGGCGATCGATCATGGCGTTGTAGACGGCGCGCGCCTCGTCGTACCCGGGATCCTGCGGGCCGACCAGCTCGCCGCTGAACGTCGCCCGCAGTTCCTCGTGTGCCGCGTTCGCCACCGTCGTCGTCGTACTCATGTCTCGTCCTCTCATCGTCGGATTCCAGCTGCGACGAACGTACGTCCGCGCACACCGCCTGTCATGACCTGGATTGACCGACTTTCAGCCCCTTTCCAAGGGGTTGCCGACGGGGCGATAATCAGATCTGATCATCGGCTGACGATGCCCGCCAACACGCTCCCCGGTCCGCTCAGGCTCGCGCGCTCGACGCCGTTCGTCGGCCGTACCCCGGAGCTGGCACGGCTGCGGGCGCTCGTACCCCGCGCGACCGGCGAGAACCGGCGGATCGCACTGGTCGGAGGCGAGGCCGGGTCCGGGAAGAGCCGCCTCGTCCGCGAGCTCGCGCATGAGGTCGCGGCGGATGGCGTGCACGTGCTCTACGGCGCGTGCGACGCGGTCGTCCACACGCCCTACCGGCCGTTCGCGGACGCGCTCGAGCAGCTCGTTCGCGGCACCGACCCCGAGATGCTCCGCGAGGACCTCGGGGTTGCGGGAGGCGAGCTGACGCGCATGCTCCCGGATCTCGGTGCACACGTCAGCGGGCTGGCCGAGCCGGTGAGAGCCGACCCGGACACAGAGCGTCACCGCCTGCACACCGCGGTCGCCGACGTGCTCGCCGCGACGGCGCGCCGCGCGCCGGTGCTGCTCGTGATCGAGGACGCGCACTGGGCCGACGCCCCGACGTTCGACCTGCTGCGCCACCTCGCCCGCGCGACGACCGACGCGCGCATCCTCGTGCTCGCGACCTTTCGCGACACCGAGGCCGACGTCTCCCCCGAGCTCGCGGACGTGCTCGCCGACCTGCGGCGCTCGGAGGACGTGGTGCGCCTGCACCTCGGCGGGCTGACGGCGGACGATGTCGACGAGTTCGTCCGCCGTGCGGTCGGCTCGGACATCGACCCCAGCGGGCTCGAGCTCACCCAGGCCCTTCACGACCTGACGGAGGGCAACCCGTTCCTGCTGTGCGAGCTCTGGAGCACGCTGCTGGAGACGGGCGCCGTCACGATCGAGGACTGCGTGCTGCGGGTGACGGCGCCGCTGCGCGAGATCGCCACCCCGGAGAGCGTGCGCGAGGTCGTCAGCCAGCGCCTCGCGCGGCTCGACCCGACGACGGGTGAGCTGCTCGAGCTCGCGGCGGTCGCGGGGCCGGAGTTCGAGCTCGGGGTGCTGCGGCTGGCCGCGCCGGACGAGCTCGAGCGTCTCGACGCGCTCGAGCCCGCCATGCGCAGCGGGGTGATCGAGGAGATCCCGTCGCCGACGCTCTCCTACCGGTTCACCCACGAGCTTGTGCGGCGCGCGCTGTACGACCGGCTCAGCGTCGTGCGCCGCGCCGAGCTGCACCTGCGGATCGGTGAGGCGCTCGAGGCGACCGGCAGACCGGCCCGCGGCCGGGTGCTCGCCGACCTCGCCCATCATTTCGCCGCGGCTGCGCCGATCGACGGCCCGCGCCGGGCGATCGACTACAACCTCCTCGCCGCGGACGCCGCGTCCGCCGCGCTGGCCCACGGCGAAGCGGCGGCACGGCTTCGCACCGCACTGCGGATCGGCGTCGAGGACGAGCACCGCCGGACAGAGATCCTGCTGGCACTCGGGTCGGCGCACTTTCGCGCCGGGCGCACGGACGAGGCGCTCGACGCCTTCGGACAGGCGGCGGAGATCGCACGTCGCAGGGGCGACGGGGAGCTGCTGGCGCGCGCGGCGATCGGGTTCGAGAAGACCTGCTGGCGCCCCGGCCTCCCTCACCTGGGGGCTCGCGAACTGCTCGACGAGGCCTCGGCTGCATGCGACCCGCGGGACTCGACGCTGCGCGTCGGCGTGCTCGCCGGGCTTGCGCGGGCGCTCGAGTTCCAGGGCGATTCGCAGACCGCCCTCGAGACCCGCGAGCAGGCCGTCGACATGGCCCGGCGAATCGACGATCGCCGCGGGCTCGCGGGTGTGCTGATGGGCTCCTACTGGGCGCGCTCCACGACGGACCTGGACACCATTCTCCGGCAACTCGACGAGGCGCGCGAAATCGGCGAGCGGCTCGGAGACATCGAGGTTCAGGCCGAGGCGATGGAGTGGCGGATCGCCGCGCTGATGGCGCTGGGTGAGATTCCGGCGGCGGGCGGGGAGCTCGAGCTCACGCAACGGATGGCGAACGACACCCGTCAGCCGTTCATCCTCCACGTCGCCGAGCACTACCGCTCCGCGCTCGCGCTGCTCGAGGGGCGGCTCGACGACGCCGAGGCTGCCGCGACGCGCTCACGCGAGTGGGGCCAGCTGCTCCTCGGGCGCGACGCTTCCGGCATCTACGGCGTGCAGATGTTCGGCGTGCGCCGCGAGCAGGGCCGGCTTGCCGAGCTCGCCCCGGTCGTCCGCGTACTGGCGGGCTCCGAGCGTGACGGCGGGGCGTGGCGACCCGGGCTGACAGCGATGCTCGCCGAGCTCGACATGAAGGAGGCGGCCGCGCGCGAACTCGACCGCGTCCAGCGCGCCGGGCTCTCCGGGCTGCGCGAGGCGCTGTGGCTCGGGTCGCTCACCTACCTGACCGACGCGGTGAGCGCCGTAGGCCACCGGCCGGTCGCCGAGCTCGTCTACCCCGCGCTCGAGCCGCTGGCGGGCACGAACCTGATGATCGGGCACGGCGTCGCCTGCTACGGCTCGACCGACCGCTACCTCGGGATGCTCGCGGCAACGCTCGGCGAGCCCGAACTGGCGTCCCGCCACTTCGAGTCGGCGCTCGAGAGCAACCGCGCGATGGGGGCGCGGACCTGGCTCGCGCATACGGCCTACGAGTTCGGGCGGCTGCTGGCGGCTGAGGGCGACGCCGATCGGGGCGCGGCGTTGCTGGCGGAGGCCGGCACCCTCGCTGAGGCGATCGGGATGCCGGCGCTGTTCGCGCGGATCCGGGCGCTCGGCCCGATCGGAGAGCCCGCGCTGCCCGACGGTCTCTCCAGCCGTGAGGTCGATGTGCTGCGGCTGGTCGCCGCCGGCTGCTCGAACCGCGAAATCGGCAGCACGCTGTTCATCAGCGAGCACACCGCGGCGAACCACGTCCGCAGCATCCTGCGCAAGACGGACTGCGCCAACCGCACCGAGGCCGCCGCATACGCGTTTCGCCAGAGACTGGTCGAGCGGTGACTCGAGGCGTAGGATCGGCGCATGCCCATATACGTGATCGAGCGGGCGTTCGCCGAGCAGCTCGAGCTCACGAAGGACGACGTCACGTTGATCGAGGAGATCAACGCCGACGAGGGAGTGAGCTGGCTGTTCTCGTTCCTCAGCGCCGACCGGCGCCGCTCCTACTGCCTCTACGAGGCGCAGTCACCCGACGCGATCATCGCCGCGGCGCGGCGCGCCGGGATCCCCGCCGACGAGGTGGTGGAGGTCGACCGGTTCGATCCCGCGGCGATGACGGCCTGATGTCCGAACGCCCGCGACAGCTCTCCAGTCACTGACGACGGTCGCCCGCCGTCGGCTGCCCTAAGACATCTTCTTAGGCTTTCGCCCGTCGTCAGCGCACGGTCCAGCGTACTCCTGCCACCAAGCGCGTCCAGTTTCAGAGGCCCGGCGTAGGGGTTGCTCTGCGCCCATGGTCCGGGCACGGACGCAGAGCGCTGCGATCTCGCGCCAGGGCGTTCCGCCGGGTCGCTACAAACAGATTTCTGCAGAGCGGCGCGGTGCGGGCGTCCGAGTCAGCCGTCGCGGCCGGTCGCCAGTGATTGCGACATGAGGCCGAGGCCGCCATCGACCCGGAGGACCTGCCCGTGAACGTAGGTGGCCCCGGGGCCTGCAAGGAACGCAATGGTGCGGGCGATCTCCTCGGGCTCACCGATCCGTCGCAGCGGGAGCGAGGCGGCGATCCCTGCGCGGATCGTGTCGGGTAGTGCGTTGACCTTCGGGGTGCCGATCACCCCGGGCATCACGACATTCACGCGAACACCGAGCGGGCCCCACTCGGCCGCGAGCGTGCGGGCCATGCCCACGACCCCGGCCTTCGCGGCGGTGTAGGCGACCTGACCGGGGAGGCCGGTCTCGGCGGAGGCCGAGGAGACGAACA
This sequence comes from uncultured Actinomycetes bacterium, assembly GCA_963805615.1. GTDB lineage: Bacteria > Actinomycetota > Thermoleophilia > Solirubrobacterales > Solirubrobacteraceae > F1-60-MAGs163. The sequence continues at coordinate 433,992 of CAWDUW010000003.1, forward strand.
CGACGGCCGGGCTGCGGCCGTCCTTGGCGGACTGATGCAGGAGCGGCCATGCGGCCTGCGCGAGCACGAACTGTCCGGTCAGGTTCGCCTCGACGTCCGAACGCCACTCCTCCGCGGGAAAGCGGTCGGCGCGGTGGATCGTGTCGACGACGCCCGCGTTCGCCACGAGCACGTCGAGCCCCCCGAGCGCCTGGCCGATCGCTGCGACACCGGTCCGGATCGCTTCGGTGTCGTGCAGGTCGAACGCCGTGCTGGCAGCGGCGCCCGCGGGCGCGCCGTGGTTCAGGGCGACCTGCAGGTCGCACGCACCGACGCTCGCGCCCGTCTCGGCGAGCTCGGCGACGATCGCGCGGCCGATGCCCCCGCACGCTCCGGTGACGAGCGCCCTCATGCGGGCTTCTCCAGTCCGTAGCGCTCCCAGTGCTCGGCGGGGATGTCCGCGGGGTCCTTGTACCAGTGCCACACACACGGGTCGTGGTCGTAGTCCGCCGGCGGATGACTCGGGTACAGCGGCATCCCGAGCCAGCGGATCGGCAGCGACTCGTTCATGAACGTGCAGTGCGTGCAGTAGATCGGCAGGCCCTTGCGGTCGTAGCTCCAGTCATGGGCTTCGTCGGTGACCGCCAGTGCGTTCTCGCCTTCGTAGAAGCCGTTTCGCCACAGCCGCTGACCGGACCCGCACGGGTTCATCGCGAAGGTCACCTTCGTCTCGTCCTCGGTGATCGTGAACGCACCCGGGTTGCGTCCGACCCCCGACGTCGAGTGCGCCCGCCAGGTCGCAGCCAAGAGCTCCACGACGACGCGCCGGTCGAGCTTGCCGATCTTCTCGACCTGCCGCTCCCAGTATCCGTGGTCGTCCTGCTGGGCCTCGGCCACCGCGTCCTCTCCCAGCCGCTCCTTGATGAACGACAGCAGCCCGGCCATCCCGTGCGCGTAGAGGTCGTGGAGCATCAGCCACTCGTACTTCATGCCCTCACACAGCGCGCGCGCCGTCGCAAGGTCGCCCGCGTCCATGGCCTCGATCGCGCGGTCCATCGTCGGACGCGCAAGCTCACCCAGCTCCTCGTCACTGAACCACCGGTCGGACATCTGAGCCTCCCCGTCGCTGACCGGCCCACCCTAACGGCCAGGTGTCGGCCGTGGCCGTTGCGCGAACAAACCAGGTGCGGGCGGAGGGACTCGAACCCCCACGGCCTGAGCCACCGGCACCTAAAGCCGGCGCGTCTACCAATTCCGCCACGCCCGCGCGCGGCTCAGCGTACCCCGCGAGTCGCGCCCGACCGCGTGGCGGGGTAGCATCGCCCGGCGATGAAGCCGCATCACGAAGGTCAGATGGTCATCGAGCACCCGAACCGCGCGAAGGCGTCGAGCAAGACCTCGCGCCTGGTCATGGTCCTGCTGCTGCTCGGCTCGGCCGCGCTGATCGGCCTCATCATCGTCGGGGGCTGGTCCGCGCTGATGGGGATGAAGATCATCGCCATCGGCTGGGTCCTGCTCTACCTGCTGTTCGCGTACTACGTGGCGCGCTGGAACCGGGGCGTCCTCCCGGTCGTGGCGGCGCTGTCGATCATCATGCTGATCTTCGCCGTCATCGCCGTGCCGACGTGGGTGGACCGCGACTCAGCCTCGTACGCCTCGTCGGCGCTGAGCGCCGGGTTGCTCGCGACCCTCACTGCGATCCTCGTCGCGCTCCAGGCCGTCATGTGCGTGTTCGCGATGCACGCGTTCAACCAGCAGTGGAACGTCGAGGTCGAGCACTACCCGGCTGAAGAGCCGGACTACGTGCCGCTCGGCATCTAGCCCGGGTGGCGGAACGGTAGACGCGACGGACTCAAAATCCGTTGTCCTTCGGGACGTGTGGGTTCGATTCCCACCCCGGGTATTCGCTCTGACGACCTATCGGTCTCCGAGCATCCGCTGCTCGTACTCACTGCGCGCGGCGGCATCGGTCTCCGCCGCCTGATCCGGGACGAGCCGGCCATAGAGCAGGTCTCGGCCGCGCTGGGGCAGGATGGCAAGCAGGCGTGTCAGCGCCCCGACCCGCGCAGGCACGAAGACTTCGAAACGCGGTCGCTCGATCGCACGCACGACGGCGTCCGCGACGTCGCTCGGTGCGAGAGCGCTGACGCCCCCGGGACTCGTGCCGGCGGCGAGCTCCGTCTCGACCACGACCGGCATCACGACGCTCAGCTCGACGCCCGTCCCGCGCAGCTCCTCGCGCACCGCGGTGCTGTAGCCGAGCACGGCGTGCTTGCTCGCCGCGTACGTCGCCTCGCCGGCGGGCGCGACCCTGCTCGCGACCGAGGCGATGTTGACCACCTGGCCGGTGCCGCGGGCGCGCATCCGCGGCAGGACGAGGCGCATGCCCCGGGCGACGCCGTGGAAGTTGACGTCGAACTGCCGCAGCGCCGTCGCCTCGGGCTCGTCGCCTGCATACCCCACCCACATGACACCGGCGTTGTTGACGAGCACGTCGACCGGGCCGAGTTCCCGTTCGACGTGGTCCAGGAATTCCGCGAACGAGGAGGTGCTCGTCACGTCCAGCGGGCACCCGATGGCGCCCCGACCGATCGCGGCGGCCGTCGCGCGCGCGGCGTCCTCATCGACGTCACCGAGCGCGACACGCCCGCCGCGCGCAGCCAGCGCGTGCCCGATCGCCTCGCCGATGCCGCGCGCACCCCCGGTGATGGCAAAGACGCGGCGACCGATCTCCGCCATGGCGCAGCCGCCGCTCAGCGCGGCAGGTTCATCCCCAGCAGCTTCGGCAGCTTCGCCACCCCGCGCGTCACCGCTCCGACGGGCTCGCCGCGCTCCTCGGCTGCGTCCTTGCGGATCAGCGCCTCACGAATGAGTGAGCCGCCGAGCCAGCGTGCCGGCTCCGGCGGGAACTGCTTCACGGCCGGTGCGACGAGGGGCAGCGTGGTCACCTCGTCGCGCACGCCGAGCGCAAGCCCGGACAGGATCCGCCCGCCGAGGTGCGAGGGACCGACGCCGTGCCCGGTGAAGCCCCAGCCGGCGTGCAGGTCACCCCGCGAGCGGTAGATCGGGAGGCGATTCGGCGCCACGTCGATCGGTCCGCCCCATGCATGGGTGATCTCGCGACCCGCGAGCCCCGGGAAGAATCGCCGCAGCGTGTCCGCGGCCATCCCGACGACCTCGGCGTCGATGTCGAGGTAGGCCTCGTGGCGGGTCCCGCGCGTCATCCGCCCGCCGCCCCAGCCGAACGCGATCCGGCCGTCCTTGGTCGTGCGGAAGTAATGCAGCATGCGCCGGCAGTCCGACAGCGCCTCGCCGCCGGTCCAGCCGACCTCGGCCAGCACGTCGGGAACGGGCTCGGTCAGCACGATGTGGCTCGACGCAGCGCTCAGCTCGCGCGCGAACGGCGCCCAGGCGAGGGTGCGCCAGTTGACGGCGAGGACCGCCGCGGAGGCCGTCACGTGGTGGCGGCCCGCGACCTTGACGACGACGCCGCCCTGCCCATGCTGCTCGACCGCCGTCACCTCGGTCTGCTCGTGGATCGTCACGCCGCGCCGCAGCAGGGCCGCCCGCAGACCGAATGCCAGGCGCGCCGGCTGCACCGTCGCGCCCGTGCGCTCGACCGCTCCGCCGCGGAAGACGGGCGACCGGCAGATCGCCTGCACCTGCCCGGGCGCGAGCTCCGTCGCCTCGTCGCCCGTGGCCGAGGCGCCGCAACCCCTCGAGATGCTCCCGCCAGGAGCCGTCCTGCGCGGGGGCGGTCGCGATCTCGACCTGCGGGACCAGGCGATACCAGGCGTCGATCTTCTGGCGCTTGCAGAACTCGCCGATCGCGCGGACCGATGCGTCGGCCTCCTGCGCGAGGCGGACGGCCGCCCCTGCCCCGGCCCGAGCGGCGACCGCGGGCGCATGGCCCCAGTAGCCGTTGACGAACCCGCCGTTGCGCCCGCTCGGCCCGAACCCGCACCGGTCGCGCTCGAGCAGCACGACGCGTGTCCCGGGCTCGCGCTCGAGCAGCTGCCAGGCCGTCCACATGCCGAGATACCCGCCGCCGATCACGACGACGTCGGCCTCGGTGTGCTCGGTCAGGGGCGGCTGCGCCGCGGGCGCGCCGGCCTCCTCGATCCACCATCCCGTCGCGGTGTGCAGCATCGTCCGAAACCTACTCGTGTGCTCAGCCCACGATCGCCAGCAGCTCGTCCACGATCGCGGCGGGCGCGACGAGCACGCCGGCGGGCAGGTCCCCGCGACCGTCGAGCTGACGGATCTCGAGGCCCGCCGTGTGGCAGAGCATCAGGCCGACGGCCACGTCCCACTCCTGCACGCCGCGCTCGTAGTAGGCGTCGTACCGACCCGCGGCCGTCCATGCCAGGTCGAGCGCGGCGCTGCCCAGGCGCCGGATGTCGCGCACCTGCGGCAGGAGCTCGGCGACCTGCGCAGCCTGCGCTCGGCGCACGGCCGCGTCGTAGCCGAACCCGGTCGCCACGAGCGCGGTTCCCAGGTCCGCGCGGTCGCTCGCCTGCAGCGGCGTGCCGTCCAGCGTGGCCAGCTCGTCCTGGATCACGCGGAAGCACTCGCCGCGCACAGGGTCGAGGATCACGCCGGCGATGCCGTCGCAGGCGACGGACACGGAGTACTGCGGAATGCCGAAGAGGTAGTTGACGGTGCCGTCCAGCGGGTCCACGACCCAGCGCAGGCCCGTCTCCCCCGCGGTGGCGGCGCCCTCCTCGCCGACGATCGCGTCGTCCGGGCGCTCGGCCTTCAGGACGGCCCGGATCGCAGCCTCGGCCTCGATGTCCGCGGCGCTCACGAGGTCCGTCAGCGTGCTCTTCGTCTGGACGGCGTCGGGACCGCGCAGCCCCGCCTGGTCCGCGAGCACGCCGGCCGCCGCGCGCGCGGCGCGCTCGGCGACCTCCAGCAGTGTGGTCGCGGCGGGCGCGTCGCTCACGCGGGTACCGCCGCGGGCGCGTCGAGCGGCGGGCGCATGTGGGCCCACGGGCGCGCGTCCTCGATCTGCGCGGCGAGGCGCATCAGCGTCACCTCGTCACCGGGACGGCCGCCGAACTGCACGGCGGTCGGGGCGCCGAGGTCGTCGAAGCCGGCTGGGACGGAGGTCGCCGGCTGGCCGATCGCGTTCCAGATCCCGTACCAGGGGACGCGCAGGATCGATGCGTTGAGCGCCCAGAGGGCGCCGCGGTCCTGCAGCTCCCCGACGCGGAACGGAGGGCCCGACGGGCCGGGCATGAGCACGACGTCCACGTCGTCGAAGATCGCGTTGATGCGCGCGGCCAACGCCGGCTCCCCGGTCCGTGCCCGTGCGAGCTGGGAGTCCGGGACCAGCCTGCCGATCCGCGCCATCGCCTTCGTCCGCCGCTCGAGCAGATCCGGGCGCGGAACGCCCGCCGCGTCGTCGCTGATGCCGCGCAGATACCGGGCCGACACGTTCAGGAAACCGGCCGTCCCGTAGTCGACCTCCTGCTCGCGCACCTCGTGGCCGAGGCCGCGCAGAAGCTCCGCGGTGTCGTCGAGCGCGCTGCGCTGCGCGGCGTGCAGCTTCACACCCGCGATAGGCGGCGGCACCTTCGTCGAGATCGCGATGCGCAGCGGGCCGAGCGGCTCGGCGAGCGCCGCGGCGTAGCCGCCCTGGGGCCCGCCGTCCGCGGTCGCATCGAGGAACACCGCAGCGTCGGCGACATGGCGCGCGACCGGGCCGGTCACGACGAGCCCGTGCCAGGCGTCATGGTGGTCGGGGCCGAGCGAGACCCGGTCACGCTGGGGCTTGATCCCGAACAGCCCGTTGAACGCCGCCGGAATGCGGATCGACCCGGCGCCGTCCGAGGCGAGCGCGACACCGCACAGACCGGCGGCGGCCGCGGCGCCCGAGCCCCCGCTGGACCCGCCCGGGGTCAGCTCCGTGTTCCACGGGTTGCGTGACGCCCCGTACGCGACCGTCTCGGTGAAGGGCCAGATCGTCAGTTCCGGCACGTTCGTCTTGCCGACGAAGATCGCGCCGGCGGCGCGCAGCCGGGCGACGACGTCCGAGTCGACGGGCTGCGGACCACCGTTCGCGGTCCCGCCCCACCCCGTGACCTCCCCGGCGATGTGGGCGTCGTCCTTGATCGCGACCGGCACGCCGAGGAGCGGGCGCTCCTGGCCGCCCGCGCGGCGGGCGTCGGCCTGGTCGGCCTCGGCGAGCGCTCGCTCGGCGAAGACGATGCGGAAGGCGTTGAGGCGCGGGTCCAGGCGGTCGATGCGCTCGAGGGTGGCCTCGACGACCTCACGGGCCGAGACATCCCCCTCGCGCACGAGTCGCGCCTGCTCTGCCGCGCCGGCGTAGGCGAGATCGGTGGCGTCCATAGGTGCGACGAACACTAATGTGCCGCCGCGTGAGCGACACGGCGGCGGGTGAGCAGAGCGGCATCGCGTGCACCGACGCCGAGCGCCGCGCGGCGCTCGCGCTGGCACAGGAGCTCCGTGACCAGGGGCGCGAGCCGCGCGTGCAGACCCTCTGGGTGCACGCCGCGTGGTGGGCGCCGCAGGCCCTGGCGGCCGCGCTCGGCGTCGCCGGGAGCGTCGTGGGCGTCGGAACCCCGGTCGCCGGGCTGTCACTCGCTGGGGCCGCGTTGCTGACGGCCCTGCTCGATCTGCTGCCGGCCGCGCCGCTTCGGCGCGTGATCCCCGTCCGCGCGACGCAGAACGTCGTGTCGGCTCCGGCGGGCGGGGCCGACATGCCCGTCACGCTGATCCTGACCGCGGCGGTCGATCGTGCCCGCGGCGGGCTCGCGCGCAGGTTCCCGGGCGGCGTGCTGCGCTGGTCGCTCGCTGCGCTCGCCCTCGTCCTCGCCTGCTGCATCGTGCGCGTCGCGGGGACCGAGGCGGGCTGGGTCGGCGTGGTCCAGCTGCCGCCGACACTCGTGCTGCTCGGATGCCTGCTCGCGCTGCTCGACCAGGCGGTCGCCGAGCCCGCCTTGGAGGATGACCGCGGCGCCGTCGCGGCGGCGCTCACCGTCGCGGCGGAGCTCGACGCGGCGCCACCCGCCCACCTCGGCGTCGCGGTCGTGCTGGCGGGCGCCGGCGGCGCCCAGTCATCCGGGCTGCGCGCCTGGCTTCGCAGCCGACGCCGACGCGGCCTCACCGGCGCCGATGTCGCGCTGCTGCATCTGGAGCCCACGCCCGGCGACCCTCCATCATTCTGGGCACGGGACGGGCTTGTGCTGAGCGGGCGTCTGCATCCCCAGCTGGTGCGCGCCGCGCGGGCGGCGTCCGCCGCCGAGCCGGACCTCGATGTGCGCGAGCGCCGCCACGTGGCCGGCACCGCCGCAGCGAGCGCCCGCAGCGCCCGCTGGCCGGCGATCGCCGTCGGCATCGGTGGCGAGGGCGACGGTGTCGCCTTCACGCTCGCGCTCGTCCGTGCGCTCGACGCCGAGCTCGCGTCGGGCGCGCCGGACAGCGCCCCCTGAACGCCTGACGCCGCCCAAGGGTGTTCACTCTGGGATGACCGGACCCGAGTCAGGAGCCTGAGATGACAGACACGTCGCTGAGCCGTCAGCCCGTCTTCGACATGGAGTACCAGCAGGAGCAGAGCCGGCTGACGACCTTCTTCCGCTTCATCACCGCGATCCCCGGGCTGTTCGTGCTGATGCTCTGGTCGATCGCGCTCTGGATCACCGTGCCGATCTCCTGGTTCGCGCTGCTCTTCACGGGGCGCTACCCGCGCGGGCTCTACGACTTCAACGCGTCGTTCGCTCGCTACGCGACCTACGTGTACTCGTACTGCTACCTCGCGACCGATCGCTGGCCGGGCTTCTCCGGCGCGCCCGACTTCGACTACCCCGTGCACCTGCGGCTCGGCGAGCCGCTCCCGGAGTACAGCCGCATGAAGGTCCTCTTCCGCATCATCCTCGCGATCCCGGTCTGGCTGATCGCCTATGCGATGGGGATCGTCGCGCAGATCGCCGCGGTGATCGCCTGGTTCGCCATCGTGATCACCGGCCGCCAGCCCGAGGGCATCTACCAGATGCTGCGTCTGGGCCTGAGCTACCAGCATCGCGCGATGCCGTACGGCCTGCTGCTCACCGAGGATTGGCCGCAGTTCACCCAGGACGCCGATCGCCGCGCGCTCGAGCCGCACGGCGAGGCCGCGCTGGCCGCCCCCACGACGCCGGCTCCGGCTGCGCCGGAAGCAGCCGGGCAGGAGCCCGACCTCGGCGGCTTCGCGCCGCCGTCGTCCCCGCCGCCGGGCGATCCCGACTGAACTCGGGGCCGCGCTCAGTCGTCGCCGTCGCTGCCGCCGTGTCCGTGATCGTCCCCGTCCGGCGTCTTTGACGTCGTCGTCGGGGTCGTCGGCACGGACAGCGTCGTCGATGTCGAGGTCGTCGGGGCGGGTGTCGGCGTGGGCGCCGGCGTGGGTGTGGGCGCCGGCGTCGTGGTGGTCGTCGTGACCGTTCGCGTGGTCGTCTGCGGCGTCGTGGACGTCGGCGTGTCCGCAACCGGGGCCAGGGAGCGGCCGAGCGTCGCGGGTTCCGAGGCGAGCCCGATCGGCTGGGAGACGAGCCGGCTCGCGAGATAGGTCACGCCGGCGACCAGCACGAGGCCCGCAAGCGCGAATGCCATGACGGCTGCTCGGGAACGACCCATGCCGAACACGCTAGACGCGCCTCGGTGAAGAACGGGCAAACGGAGCGGGAACCAGGCGCACACGCGCCAGCGCGCCGCCGCCGGGGGCAGGCTCGAACGTGACGTCGCCGCCCCACCGGCGCGCGAGCTCGCGCGCGATCGCAAGCCCCAGACCGGTGCCGGAGACCCCCGCGGACAACGCCAGCCGCCCACGGTGAAAGCGCTCGAAGACGGCCTCCTCCTCGCCGGGGACGAGGCCCGGCCCGTGATCGCGGACACTGATCATCGGACCGTCGGCCGAGAGCTCGATCGGCGCTCCGGGGGCATAGGCGATGGCGTTCTCGAGCAGGACGTCGAGGATGCGGTCGAGGTCGCTGTGGTGACACGCCACGAGCAACCCGGGCCGCGTCCCCGGCTGCGCGACGAGCTCGCACCCCGACGCGGCCGCTGACGCGGCGAAGCGCCCGACGGCACGGTCGACCGCGGCGGCGGGCTCGGTCGTCGCGGCGGCGCGGCCGCCCTCTCCCGCGCGGCTCAGCTCGAGCAGCTCGCTCACGATGTCGGCAAGGCGGTCGACCTCGCCGAGCGCCGCGTCGAGGTCCTCCTGCTGGACCGGCGCGACCGCCTCCGCCCGTGCCTCCTCCAGGCGCAGGCGCAGTCCTGCGAGCGGGGTGCGCAGCTGGTGCGAAGCGTCCGCCACGAACTCGCGCTGCGCCGCGAGCAGCGTCGCGAGGCGCTCGGTCATGCCGTTGAAGGTGCGTGCGAGCTTCTGCTGCTCGGTGCTGCCCTCGATCCGCGCCCGCACACTCAGGTCGCCGCCCGCGACCCGCTCGGCGGCCTCGTCGAGACGCAGGATCGGGCGCGCGACCTGCCGGGCGATGATCGCCCCCGCCAGCAGGCCGAGCGCGAGCACGAGCCCGCCGATGAGCGCGATCGCGAGCCATGTGCGGCGAATCGCCCGGTTCACGGCCGCCACGCTCTGGGTGACGCGCACCGCGCCCGCCGGCCGGCTCGCCCCCGACAGCACGGGGACCGCGGTCGCGAGGATCTCCTCACCGAGCGTCTGGGACGTGCGCCGCACCTGCGTGACGTTGCCCGCGAGCGCCGCGGCGATCTCCGGGCGGCTGCCATACGGCGCGCCCCGCGCGACGACCCCTGAGGAATCGGCGAGCATCCGGCCCGTGGGACCGACGATCACCACACGGCCGCGAACTTCGCGCGCGGCCTTCTGCGCAAGCTCGCGCAGCTCACGGATCCGGGGCGGATCGATCAGCGCCGACGCGCGCGCGGCGACGATCTCCGCCTGCGAGCGCGACTGCAACTGCACCTCCGCGTTCACGCGGTCGCGCAGGCTCAGCCCGAGCGGCACGAGCAGTGCCACGATAGCCAGCACAAGCACATAGGCCAGCGCCAGCAGCAGGCCACGGCGGAGGGTTACGGCGCGCCGCCGCTGTCCGGCGCGGCGAAGCGGAAGCCCACGCCGCGCACCGTCTCGATCCAGCGCGGCTCGGCTGCGTCATCGCCGAGCTTGCGGCGCAGCCACCCGATGTGCACGTCGAGCGTCTTCGTCGAGCCGAACCAGTTCTCATCCCAGACCTCCGACATGAGGTCCTCACGCGTGACGACCGTGCCGGCCCGTACCGCGAGCGCGAGCAGCAGGTCGTATTCCTTGCGGCTCAGCTCGACCTCGGCCCCGTCGAGCACGACGCGCCGGGCCGCGGGGTCGATGCGCAGCTCGCGAATCTCGATCGGCTCCTTCGGCGCCGCATCCCCGTCCGGTGCGCTCTCCGCGGTGCGCCGCAGCACTGCGCGGATCCGCGCGACGACCTCGGCGGCCGAGAACGGCTTGACCACGTAGTCGTCCGCGCCGATCTCCAGGCCTACCACGCGGTCGGTCTCCGTGCCGCGGGCGGTCAGCATGATGATCGGCACGCGTGAGCGCGAGCGCAGTTCGCGGGCGACGTCACGCCCGTCGCCGTCGGGAAGGTTCAGGTCGAGCAGCACGAGGTCGGGCGACTCGCGGTCGAAGGCCTCCAGCGCGGCCGCGGCCGTTGCGGCGACCGTCGCCGTGAACCCCTCGCGGCCGAGCATCCGGGCGAACGGCTCGGCGATCGAGCGTTCGTCCTCTACGAGCAGGATTCGGGGCTGGGCCACGAGTCGCAGGGTACTGGCGCGACAGGGCCGAATCAGGCTTTGCCAAGGCTTTCCCCCTCGTTGCGCAGGGGTTTCGGCGCCGGTCCGCACTATGCCGTCCATGAAGCCCAACCGCACCCATATCGCAGCGGCCGGAACAATGGTCGCCCTCGGTGCCCTGGCGGCAGTCGCGATCGGCGCCGGCCCCGACCAGCAGGTCAAGACCGTCTCCGTCCCCCGGGCGCAGCCGGTCGAGGTCCGCACCGTCGTGGTCCACCGCACGATTCGCGTCGTCCGGCACCAGAAGCCCAAGAAGCAGAAGCGGGTCGCGGCTCCGCCGGCGCCCGCCGTGGCGACGCGCCCGGTCCAGATCGCCCAGGCGCCCGCGCCCGCCCAGCCCACCTACCACCCGGTCGCGACCAAGCCCGCGCCCGTCTCGAGCAAGCCGCTCAAGACGGCCACGAGCGGAGGCGGCGGCAAGAGCGGCGAGCACGAGGACGGCGGCGAGCACGAGGGCGGCGGCGATGACTGATCGGCGCACCCAGGTCCAGCGCTCCAGGCGCAGGACATCGGTGGCCGTCTACGCGACCACCGCGGCGCTCTTCGCGATCGTCGGCGGCTCGCTCAGCGTCCGGATGGCGCAGGGCCATGACCCGAGCCTCGGGTCGCTCAGCGCCAAGGTCACGCAGACCTCGGCCCACCACAGCAAGGGCTGGACCACGAAGCCCCTGAAGACGACGGCCAGCGGCCACGTCATCAAGGCCTCGCAGCCCGCGAGCACCGGCGCGCCATCCACCGCGCCGGCCGCCACCCACTCCACCCGTCACCACACAAGCGAGGGGCACGATGCCTGACTCCACTCCCACCTCCACTCAGCCGCCGTCCAGGCCGGGCGCCCGCGCGGGCGCCGCCACCAGGCCCCGCAAGGGCGCGAGCAAGCCGAGCCCCCTTCCGGTGTTCGCCGTCATGGGCCTGCTGTTCCTGGGTCTCTTCGGGCTGCTCGGCGTGCGCATGGCGCAGGGCCAGGATCCGGCCCTCGGGCCGCAGAAGAAGGTCGCCGCGGTGCAGCCGCACAAGGTGCTCGTGCGGAAGGTCGTGATCACCAAGAAGATCACGATCATCAAGCCGCCGAAGACCGTCACGCCGGCCGTCTCCGCTGGTCAGAACTACACGGCCTCGACCCCCGCCGCCAGCGCCCCCGCGCCGACGTACACGGCGCCGGCCCAGACGTACACACCCGCTCCCGCCCCGGCGCCCGCGCCGGCCCCCGCCCCGGTCGCAACTGCCACATCCTGAACTCAGCGGACATTCAGCAAATCCTCAGACAGTCGCTCTAGAACCCAAAGACCATGAGCCAACGCTCCCTCATCCCCGTTCCGACCGCTGCAGGCACCGCGCCGGCAGCCGTCGACCGTGAGTTCCCGCTCATGGGCACGCACATGCGTGTGGTCGTCGGCGCTCCGGTCCGCGACGACCTGCCCTCCTCGGACGAGGCCGCCGACGCAGTCGTCGCCTACCTCGAGGAGTACAACGCGCGGCTGTCGCGCTTTCGCGCGGACTCCGAGCTGAGCCTGCTGAACGCCGACCCCCGCGACACCGTCCCGGCCTCGGACCTCCTCCGTGACGCCGTGCGCGCCGCGCTGTGGGCCGCGTCCCGCACCGGCGGGCTCGTGGACCCGACCGTCCTCGACGACCTCGAGACCGTCGGCTACGTCGAGTCCTGGAACCCCGAGCGCCGGCTCGATCTGCGCGCAGCGCTCGCCGGTGACCGTCCCGCAGCCGCGGGCGCCCACCCGACCGCGCAGCAGCGCTGGAAGCTCTTCACCGTCGACGACGACGCGGGCACGATCACGCGGCCTGCGGGCCTGCGGATCGACACCGGCGGCACCGGCAAGGGCCACGCCGCCGAGCGCGCGAGCGAACTGCTCGCGGGCTACGACGCCTGGGCCGTCGACTGCGGCGGCGATCTGCGCATCGGCGGCGACGCCGGGCTGGTGCGCGACGTCGAGGTCGAGCATCCCTTCAGCGGCGAGACGCTCGAGACGATCAAGATCCGCGACGGCGCGGTCGCGACCTCCGGCCTGCGCTCGCGCATCTGGCGCGGCGACGGCGGCGACGTCCGCCACCACCTCCTCGACCCGTCGACCGGCCGGCCCGCGTTCACCGGGCTGGTCGCGGTCACGGCCCTGGCGCCCAGCGCCGTCGAGGCCGAGGCGCTCGCCAAGCAGGCGCTGCTGAGCGGACCGCTCGGCGCCCGCAGCGTGCTCGCCGCCCACGGCGGCATCACGGTCGCCGAGGACGGCGCCGTCGACCGCATCGGCCGCCTCGAGCCCGCGCCGCGTGTGCGCTTCCGTCTTCCCAGCCCCACGATCCAGCCACCGAGGAGCGCCGCATGACCGGACCCGACCCCTTGCACTACGGGTGGTGGCTTGCCTCGCGGTCCGCGGGCATCGTCTCCATCCTCGCCGTGTCCGTGTCGGTGATCATCGGCCTGATGATGGCCAACGGCCTGCCGAAGCGCGGCTGGGGCGGCCTGACGAAGCGCAAGCTCGTCGCGATCCACGAGTCGACCGCGCTGGCGGGCATGGTCGCGATCAGCGTCCACGGCCTGACGCTCCTCGGTGACAAGTTCATGCACCCGACGCTGTCGCAGATCGCGGTGCCGTTCACGATCAGCTACCGCCCCGGGTTCACGGGGCTCGGCATCATCGCCGGCTGGCTCGCCGTCTTCCTGGGGCTGTCGTTCTACGCTCGTCGCCGCATCGGCGTGAAGCGCTGGCGCTCGGTGCACCGCGCGACGATCGCGGTCTGGGCCCTGGGCGTCGTCCACGCCCTCGGCGCCGGCACGGACGCCGGGCAGCAGTGGTTCCAGGGGATCCTCGTCGTCACGGGCATCCCGATCGTGTACCTGTTCCTGCGCCGCATCCTCCCGTCGGAGGAGGCCGGCCGTCCCGCATCGCGGGTGCCGTCCCGCTCGCCCGCTGAGCGGCTTGCCGCCAGCGAGCGGCGCGCGATCAGCCAGCGACTGCACCCCCACCCCCATCCGCACGTGGACGAGCCGGTCCCGGCCCCGGTCCGCCGCGCGCGCACCGAGGTCCTGCGATGAGCGGGGTCGTCATCGCCGGAGGCGGGCTCGCCGCCCAGCGCAGCGCCGAGGCGCTGCGCCGCGGCGGGTACACGGGGCGCGTGCGGATCGTCAGCAACGAGCTGCACGCCCCGTACGATCGCCCGCCGCTCTCCAAGGATTTCCTGTCCGGCGAGCGCGAGCTCGACGACCTGCTCCTGCGCCCCGCCGACTGGCACGGGTCCAACGACGTCGAGCTCGTGCTCGGCGACGCCGCCGCAGGCGTGGACGTCGAGGGCCGGCGGCTGCTGCTCGAGTCCGGCCGGGCGCTCGACTTCGAGCACCTCGTGATCGCGACCGGAAGCCGGCCGCGGATGCTTCCCGGCTCCGAGAGCTACACGAACGTCTTCACGCTGCGCAGCCTCGACGACTCCCTCGCACTGCGCGATGTGCTGCGCCCGGGTGCGCGGCTCGCCGTCCTCGGTGCCGGGCTGATCGGCCAGGAGGTCGCGGCCACCGCGAGCAAGGCCGGCGTCGACGTCACGCTGATCGAGGCCGAGCCGCTCCCGCTCGCGCGTGCCCTCCACCCCGAGCTCGCGGAGTGGATCGTCGCGATGCAGCGCGAGGAGGGCGTCGACGTGCTCCTCGACACCAAGGTCGAGCGGCTCGTCGGCGACGGCGACACCCTCGAGGCGCTGGCGCTCAGCGACGGCACGCGGCTCGAGCTTGACGCGCTGCTCGTGTCGATCGGGATCGTGCCCGCGACCGAGTGGGTCGGCGCCGACGTGTATGAGCTCTGCGCGCACCCGAACTTCCACCTCGCCGGGGACGCCGCCGGCGGCAACCACTGGGAGCAGGCGACCCACTCCGGGCGCGCGGTCGCGAACGCGATCCTCGGCAAGGAGCCCCTCCCCATGCCCGTCACGACCTGGTGGAGCGACGTCCACGGCGTGCGCATCCAGGGTCTCGGCGACCCGGTCGGCTCCGGTGTGCTCGAGGTTGACGGGGACATGACCGCCCGCTCGTTCACCGCCGTCGCCTTCCGCGACGGCGCCCCCGTCGCAGCCACGGCGGTGGCACGTCCGCGCGACGTGCCACGGTTACGCAAGCTCCTGACCGACGACCCGACACCCAGCGCGGAGGCTTCATGACATTCGTTCCGACCATCGACGACGGCGCGTGCGCGGCACACGGCGACTGCGTCGAGATCGCCCCGACCGTCTTCAGCCTCGAGGGCGACGTCGCCGAGGTCATCGGCACGGCGTCCGACGAGGTGATCCTCGCCGCCGCCGAGGGCTGCCCGTCCGTCGCGATCATCGTCACCGACAGCACGAGCGGCGAACAGATCTACCCCTGAGCGGGGCTTCAGCGCCGCTTCAGACAGCGCGCCTAGCGTCACCCTGATGTCCTCTCGCATCCACGCGCTCCGGCGCGCCCTCGTGGTCTGCGCGGCGCTGTTCGCGCTGCTCCTGACGTTCCTGTCGCTGCAGATGCTGCGCGGGCGCGATCCGTCGGTCCGAACTGCGCAGGTGCACAGCGCGGCGCCGGCCGCGGCGCCCAAGGACGAGGAGGGATCGGTGCTCAGCTCGATCGTCGGGTTCGCCGCGAGCGTGATCACCGATGGCGGAGACCAGCACGGCGGCGGCTCCTCGGTGAAGACACAGACGTCGTAAGAGTTCTCTCAGAGTTCCTTTGCATGCTCTTGACCATCCCTGTGAACACTGGTCGACATGCCTGATCGCTTCTCCCGCAACGGGGCCCGCACGGTGCTCATCACCGGGCTCACGCTGTTCGTGGTGATCCTCGGTCTGCTCGCCGTCCAGATGGCGAGCGGCAAGGATCCGGCGCTCGGCGCGCGCACGCCCGCGAAGCCCACCAACCACGTCGCGGCAGCGCCGCAGCCCGTGCAGCCGCCTCAGTCCACCTACGCCGAGCCCGGCTACGACGACGGCTACGGCGGCTACACGGACGACGGCTCACAGAACGGGTACGCCGTCCCCCAGCAGGACACGCAGCGCAGCAGCAGGACGTCCAGCCGCAGCAGCAGGACGTCCAGCCGCAGCAGCAGGCCCAGGCGCCGCTGCAGTCCTCGACGTCCTGACCGTGGGCAGCGCCGGCGCCTAGGCCGGCGTGACCGTGTTGCGCTTCGCCGGCCAGTCGCGCGACTTCGTCGCAGCGTGGGCGAAGCGCCGCGTGATCTCGTCGCGCAGGTCCTCGGGCTGAACGACGGCGTCGACGACGAGTTCGCTCGCGAGGTGCAGGACGTCGATGTCCTGCGCGTACTCGCTGCGCAGCTCCTCCGTCTTCGCCGCGCGCTCCGCGTCGTCGTCGATCGCCTGCAGCTGGTTGTAGAAGACGGCGTTGATGGCGGCCTGCGGGCCCATCACCGCGATCGACGCAGACGGCAGCGCGATCGTCGCGTCGGGCTCGAACGCCGGCCCCGCCATCGCGTACAGCCCGGCGCCGTACGCCTTGCGGATGATCACCGACAGCTTGGGGACCGTCGCCTCGGAGACCGCGCAGATCATCTTGGCGCCGTGGCGGATGATCCCCTGGCGCTCGACGGCCGTGCCGATCATGAAGCCCGGCACGTCGGCGAGGAAGAGCAGCGGCACGTTGAACGCGTTGCAGGTCGTGATGAACCGCGCGGCCTTGTCGGCGGAGTCGACGAAGAGCACGCCGCCCTTCTGCCGCGGCTGGTTCGCGACGATCCCGATCACGCGCCCGTCCAGGCGTGCGTAGCCGACGATCAGCTCCTTCGCCCAGCGCGCATGGATCTCGAAGAACGACTCCCCGTCGATCAGGGTGTCGATCAGGAGCTTCATGTCGAACGGCTTGTTCTCGTCCTCGGGGACGATCTCCGCGAGCGGCGTCTGCGAGGCCGGCGGAACGGGGGCGACGACGGGCGTCGGCTGCTCCCAGTTCGTCGGGAAGTAGCCGAGGTAGCGCCGCGCCGAGGAGATCCCGTCGGCGTCGGTCTTCACGAGCACATGGCCGCAGCCGGACGTGCCGGTGTGCATCCGCGCCCCGCCCATCTCCTCCAGCGTCACGGTCTCGCCGATCACCATCTCGGCCATCCGCGGCGAGCCGAGGTACATCGACGCGTTGCCGTCGCGCATGATCACGATGTCGCAGAACGCCGGGATGTACGCGCCGCCGGCGGCGCTCGGGCCGAAGAGGACGCAGATCTGCGGCACGAGGCCGGAGAGCTTGACCTCGTTGTGGAAGATCTTCCCGGCGCCGCGGCGGCCGGGAAACATCAGCACCTGGTCGGTGATCCGCGCGCCGGCGGAGTCCACGAGGTAGACCATCGGGATCCGCAGGCTGAGCGCGCGCTCCTGGATGCGGATGATCTTCTCGACCGTCTTCCAGCCCCAGGAGCCGGCCTTCACGGTCGGGTCGTTCGCCATCACGCAGACCGGGCGGCCCTCGACCTCGCCGACGCCGGTGACGACACCGTCCGCTCCGAGACCGTCCTGGTCCCAGTTGGCGAGCAGCGCCTCCTCGGCGAAGGAGCCCTCGTCGAGCAGCAGCGCAAGCCGCTCGCGGACGGGGAGCTTGCCCTGCTCCTCGGACTTCTCGTGATGGCGCTGCGGACCGCCGGAGCGCGCGCGCCGCGTCGCGTCGTCGAGTGCTCCGGGGTCGGTCATCAGACGCTCCTCAGCAGGTCGATCCGGGGGTTGGGCACCGGCTCGGCGCCCGACCAGTCGTAGAAGCCCAGGCCCGTCTTCTTGCCGTACCACCCGGCGACGATCATCTTGCGCAGCAGCGGCGGTGTGGCGAAGCGGGCGTCGCGGTACTCGTCGTACATGCCCTCCGCCGCGCGCGAGAGCGTCTCGAGCCCGACGAAGTCGTTCAGCGTCAGCGGACCCATCGGGTGCCCCGCGCCGAGGCGGAAACCGGCGTCGATCGCCTCGATCGTGCCGACACCCTCCTCGAAGGCGCGGATCGCGTCGAGCATGAACGGGACGAGGATGCGGTTCACCAGGAATCCCGCGCGGTCGCGCGTCTCGACCGCGACCTTGCCGATCCGCTCGCCGTAGGCGATGCCGGCGGCGACCGCCTCGTCGGACGCGGCGATGGTGCGGACGACCTCGACGAGCTTCATCACCTGGACGGGGTTGAAGAAGTGCAGTCCGATGAACCGGTCGGGGCGGCTCGTGACCGCCGCCTGGTCGATCACCGGGAGCGACGAGGTGTTCGTCGCGAAGACGCACGACGGCTGCACCGCAGCGTCGAGCTCGCGCCACAGCCCGTTCTTGGCCTCGAGGTTCTCGACGATGGCCTCGATCACCATGTCGCGGTCGTGCAGCTCGCCGACCGTCGTGGCGCCGCGCAGCCGGCCGAGGATCGCGTCCGCCTCGTCCTGCGTGCGGCGGCCCTTCTCGACGGCCTTGGCGACCTGCCCGCGGACCACGTCGAGGCCGCGCTCGAGTGCGGGGCCGTCGGCGTCGAGCAGGATCACGTCGTAGCCGGCCTCGGCCGAGACCTGGGCGATGCCGTGGCCCATCAGTCCCGCGCCAACGACGCCGACCTTCGCGATATCCGTCACGTCTCGTCCCCTCCAAGGGTCGAATGCAGCGCGCGGGAATCAGTCGAGCGCGCGGCGGCGAACCCTACGTGAGTGGGTGGGGGAAGGTGTTTCAGAACTGAGGCGGGTCGCAGGGTGGCGCTCGAGTGGATGCCGGGCGGGACGCCGTTCTGCAGCCGATGCCGGTGGCATCGGCAAGGAGCGGCGTCGCGAACCGGCGCCACGGGAGTACCACCCTGCGGTCCGGCTCTCTGAAAGACCTTCCTTAAGCTGCGACGCGCGCCGTGAGCGCGGCGGCTACGGCCGTCGCGCGCTCGCGGTCATAGGTGAGCACGTAGTCGTACTCCTGCTCGTCGCCGTCAGCGGAGCCACGGCGCTCGTGCGCGACGAGCGCGGCCGCGAAGTGCGGGCCGACGACGGCGATCGCCCATTCGTGACTGATCGGGTCGCCGCTGAGCACCGCGCCCCCGTGCACGCCTGGTGCGGGCTCGGCGGGGACGCAGCGACCGACGACGCCGCAGAAGGCGAGGTCGCGACCCAGCTGCGCATAACGGCTCTGCAGGCTCGGGGTGAAGCTGCGGTCCTGATCGAAGGCCGCCACGAGCAGCGCCGTGCGACCGAGGCCGCGCGCCTGCTCCTCGAGGTGCTGGGTCATCGCGAGCAGCAGCGGCTGGGTCGTCAGGCGCGGGCTGCGCTGCTCGGCGACGAGCGCGAACGGCGCGAGGTCCCGCGGGTCGGCGTGCCGGCCGGGCCACACCAGTGCCGGGCCCGGCTCGTCGGGCAGCTCGATCTCGACCTCGCGGCGGCCGTAGAGCCAGCCCTGCGCGAGGGTGGCGCCGAGCGCAAAGCCGGACCGCGCCTGCGCGGGCGTCTCGACGCCCTCGACCAGGATCGTCGCGCCGGAGCGCTCGGCCTGGGCGGCGACGGCGTGGACGACCTCGGCGATCTCGGCGTCCGGGCTGCTCTGCACGAGCGCCAGGTCGAGCTTGATGACTTCGGGCGCGAGCAGGCTCATCATCGCCAGCGTGTCGGCGTCGGTGCCGACGTCGTCGAGCGCGACCGCGACGCCCATGGCGCGCATGTCGGCGATGTGGGCGAGCAGTGCGCCGGGGCGCTGGGTCAGCGCGCGCTCGGTCACCTCGACGCAGACGGTCATCTGCTGGCTCGCGCGGGCATAGAGATCGCGCAGCTCGAGGGGCAGGAAGCCCGAGGTGTCGGGCTCGATGTTGAGGAAGAGGATGCTCGGGGCCCGGACGCCGGCCTCGAGCGCCGCGCGCAGCGCGTTGCGCTGACAGAGCCAGTCGAGCTCCTCCAGCCGGCCGGCCGCGCGGGCGGCCGCGAAGAGCTTGTCGGGCAACTCGAGCTCGCTGCCCCGCGGGCCGCGGGCAAGGGCCTCCCAGCCGACGACGCGCGCGGTGGCGAGCTCGACGACCGGCTGGAAGCCGGCTTCTACCGCACCCTCGGCGAGGATGTCGGCAAGCTCAGTGCGTGCGCTTCGCGAGAGAACTCGCTTCGGCGTCGTGGGTGCGGCTCCGGTTACGAGCATCTCGGTTCCGATCGCGCGAGCATGGAGGAAGTTCTTTCGCCGTTGAGACGCGCGTTCCTTGAGTGGAGGTTTTCCTGCTCCGAGCGAAGAAACGGCGCAGATTCTGGCGCAGGACCGCTCACATGGGGTCTGAAACCCACCAAATTGCGGGTTTGAGGAGGAGTTACCGGCGCCAGTCAACAGGCCCGGCAACCAGCGTGTGCGACCCCAGCGGGCGCCCGAGCACGTCGCGCGCGGCGCGAGCGGCCGCCAGCAGCCGCTCGAGGTCCACTCCGGTCTCGATGCCCATCTCGTGCACCATCGAGATCAGATCTTCGGTGGCGATGTTTCCCGTCGCCCCGGCCGGCACCGGGCAGCCGCCCAGTTCGCCGAACGAGGACTCGAAGCTCTCGCAGCCGGCCTCGAGCGCCGCGAGCACGTTCGCGAGGCCCTGCCCGCGCGTGTTGTGAAAGTGCGCCGTCAGTTCCACCGCGTCGCCGAGCCGATCACGCGCGGCGGTCGAAGAACGAGCGGACCTGCCGAGGGTTGGCCATGCCGGTGGTGTCACCGAAGCCGATCTCCTGCGCCCCCGCCGCGATCAGCCGCTCGGCGATCTCGAACACGCGGGCGGGCTCCACCCGGCCCTCGTACGGGCAGCCGAAGGAGACGGAGATGACGCCCTCGCAGCGCAGGCCGGCCTCCCGCGCCCGCGGGAGCACGCCCTCGAGCCCGCTCAGCGACTCCTCGACCGAGCGGTTCACGTTCGCGCGGTTGTGCGACTCGCTCGCCGACAGGAAGACGTTGACCTCGTCGAAGGCCCGCCGCTCTCCCCCGTGGGCCGCCAGGAGCGCGAGCGCGGTGTCGAGCCCTTCGGCGTTCGGGATCAGGACGCTGATCGCCACGTCGGCCGGCACGTCGATCTGCGCAAGCACGTCCGCCGCGTCGGACAGCTGCGGGATGACGTCCGGGCGGACGAAGCTCGTGACCTCGATCCGTCGCAGCCCGGTCTGCGCGAGCAGGTTGACCAGCCGCACCTTCTCGCGGTGGGAATGACCTCGGGCTCGTTCTGGAAGCCGTCGCGCGGGCCGACCTCGCGAACACGCACCGCAGCCGGCAGCGCCGCGCCCGGGGTCACCACATCGAGAGGCCGCCGCTGACGTTCAGCGTCTGGCCGGTGACGTAGGAGGCGTCATCCGAGGCGAGGAACGCGATCGCCGCCGCGACCTCGTCCGGCTCGCCGGACCGGTGCATCACGGTGCTGTCGATCATGCCCTGCTTCAGGCGTGCGCCGATGTCGCCGAGCATCACGGGCGCCGCGTTCAGCAGCGGTGTCTCGATCGGGCCCGGAGCCACTGCGTTGCTGCGCACGCCGTAGCGGGCGGACTCGCGTGCGATCGCCTTCGTGAAGCCGATGACCCCGGCCTTCGCCGCGGAATAGGTCACCGAGCCCTGCGAGCCGACGCGGCCGGCCTCGCTTGCGACGTTCACGATCGCGCCGCCGCCGCGCTCGTGCATCGAGCCCAGCACCGCGTGGGTGCAGTTGAGGACGCCTTTGAGGTTCACGCCCAGGACGAAGTCCCACAGCTCCTCGTCGGTGTGGACGAAGAAGGCGAAGCGGTCGGTGCCCGCGTTGTTGACGAGGATGTCGATCGGCGCCACGTCGCTCATCGCCTGCGCGATCGCGGCGTGCGCCTGGGAGACGTCGGCGACATCCAGCTCGATCGCGGTGCCGTCGATCTCGGCGACGACCTCGCGCGCGCCATCCTGGTCCAGGTCGCCGACGATCACATGTGCGCCCTCCGCCGCCAGCCGGCGCGCCGTGGCCGCGCCGATCCCGCTCGCACCGCCCGTGACCAGCGCCGTCCGTCCCTCGAGTCGCATGCGCGGAAACCTATACTCCGCCGCCGCATGCACGACCCCGTCTCGATTCTCGGCGCCACCGGCGACCTCGGCTTCGGCCTCGCGGTGCGCTGGACCGGCGCCGGCGTTCCCGTCGTCATCGGCTCGCGTGACGCGGGCCGCGCCGAGGAGGCTGCCGGCCGCGTCCGCGCCGCCGTTCCGGACGCCCAGGTCGAGGGCTCAGGCAACGCCGCGGCGGCCGCCGCGGCGCCCGTCGTCGTCATGTCGGTCCCGTTCGCCGGCGCCGCCGCCACCTACAAGTCGATCTCGGACACCCTGAAGCCCGGCACGCTCGTGATCGACGCCACCGTCCCGCTCGCCCCGGCGGTCGGCGGCAAGCCGACCCGCATGGTCGGCGTGTGGCAGGGGTCCGCCGCCCAGCAGGCCGCCGAGCTCGTCCCCGAGGGGGTGGACGTGGTGAGCGCGCTGCACACCGTCAGCGCCTCCTCGCTCGCCGACCCGGGCCATCAGCTCGCCGAGGACGTGCTCGTCTGCGGCGACCGCCGCGACCCGAAGACCGCGGCGATCGAGCTGATCGGCCTGATCGAGGGCCTGCGCGCGATCGACGCCGGCCGGCTCGAGCTGTCGCGCGTGACCGAGTCGCTGACGGCCCTGTTGATCTCGCTGAACATCAAGCACAAGACGCACGCAGGCATCCGCATCACCGGGGTGTGATGAGCGGGCCGGTCGTCGTCCTGGCCGGCGGGACCGGCGGCGCGAAGCTCGCCCGCGGCATGCTCGACCTCGTCGGCGACGCACTGACCGTCGTCGTGAACACGGGTGACGACGTCGAGGTGCACGGCGCCGCCGTCTCCCCCGACCCGGATCTCGTCTCCTTCTGGCTCGCCGACCGCATCGACGAGCGGGGCTGGGGGCTCGCGGGCGACACGTTCGCCGCGATGGACCTGCTGCGCGAGGTGGGCGCGCCGGACACCTGGTTCGCCCTCGGCGACCGCGACCTCGCCTGGTGCCTGGAGCGCGGGCGGCGCCTCGCCGCCGGCGAGACCGCGACGCAGGCGCACGCCGCGCTCACCCGCGCGATCGGGGTCGGCGCACGCGTGCTCCCCATGTGCGACGAGCCGGTGCGCACCCGCGTGCTCGCGCGCGGGAGCTGGACCGGGCTGCAGGAGTTCCTGATCAAGGGCCGCGCCGAGGGCCCCGTCGACGGCGTCGCCCTCGACGGGATCGACGCCGCCCAGCCGACGGCCGCGGTGCTGGAGGCGATCGCCGCCGCGAGCGCGATCGTGGTCGGGCCCTCCAACCCGATCATCTCGATCGGCCCGATCCTCGCGCTGCACGGGATGGCCGATGCGCTCCGCGCGGCGCCGGCCCCGGTCATCGCGGTCTCGCCGATCGTCGGCGGTGTCGTGATCAAGGGCCCGACCGCGGGCTTCATGGAGCACGCGGGGCTGCCGGTCGGCGCCGCGGGCATCGCCCGCGCCTACGCCGGCGTGATCGACGGCCTGCTCGCCGACGAGGCCGAAGGCGTCGAGGACGTCCGCGTCATGCTCACGGACACGCTGATGGCGGATGCCGATGGCAGGCGCCGCGTGGCGGCGGCGGCGCTCGAACTCGCAGCGGTCATCATGAAGGCATGACAAGGGAGTCCTCGCAATGAGCGTGGTCGTCGTCCTGCCGGTCAAGCGGTTCGAGATCGCCAAGCACCGCCTCGGTCAGGGTGGCCTGCGGTCGTCCGATCGCGTCGCCCTCGCCACCGGGATGCTGACCGACGTGCTCGAGACGCTGAAGCTCGCATCGAACGTGGATGACGTCGTCGTCGTCACCGGTGAGCCCAACGCCGAGGTGCTCGCCCGCACGTACGGCGCCCAGGTGATCGCGGACCTGCCCACCGACGGCCACAACGAGGCAGCTGTGCGCGGTATCGAATGGGCCGTCGGCGAAGGCGCCTTTCACGTGCTCCTGCTCGCCGGCGACGCGCCCGCCGTTCAGGCGGCGGAGATCGACGAGCTCGTGCGGATGCTCTCGGACGGGCCCGAGGTCGTGATCGTGCCCGACCGCCACGGCACAGGGACCAACGCCCTGATGCTGACGCCGCCGGACGTGATCGAGCCGAGCTTCGGCGAGGACAGCCGCGTCCGGCACGAGCGCCTTGCGCAGGACGCCGGGGCGACCGTGCGCATCGCGGAGATCGCCTCCCTCATGCTCGACGTCGACACGCCGGAGGATCTCGACGCGCTGGCCGAGGCGCTCGCCGACTCGCCGCGGGCGACCGCCGTCTACACGCGCGACGCGCTCAGCCGCGTGCGGCGGGGATGACGGCGCTCGAGGCTCTCCCGCTCCACGGGATCCCGGAGGTCGCGCCCGGCGACGACCTGGCGGCGCTGATCGCCGCGGCGGCCGCGGCCGCCGGGGGCATCGAGCCGGGCGACGTGCTCGTGATCGCGCACAAGGTCGTGTCGAAGGCGGAGGGCGCGATCGTCGACCTCGCGGACGTGACGCCGACCGCGCGCGCCCGCTTCATCGCCGACGAGCACGGCAAGGACCCGCGCGCCGTCCAGGTCGTGCTCGACCAGACCGCCGAGCTCGTGCGCGTCGGCCCCGGGGTCCTGATCTGCCGCACGCGGCACGGGTTCGTCTGCGCCAACGCGGGGGTCGACGCGTCGAACGCCGGCGGAGAAGACCGGCTGATCACGCTGCCGGTGGACCCCGATGCGAGTGCCCGCGCGCTGCGCGCCGCGATCTCCCCCGGGCCCGCTGGGACACGCCCGGCGATCGTCATCTCCGACTCGTTCGGCCGTGCCTGGCGCCACGGGCAGACCGAGGCGGCGATCGGGATCGCGGGCCTCAGCGCGCTCGAGGACTGGCGCGGACGGCGCGACGCCGAGGGGCGGGAGCTGCGCGCAACCTGGATCGCGGTGGCCGACCAGGCCGCGGGCGCCGCCGATCTTGTGCGCGGCAAGGACGAGCGGGTGCCCGCCGTCCTGCTGCGCGGTCTCGAGCGCTTCGTCACGCCGGACGACGGTCCCGGCGCGCAGGCGCTGCTGCGCCCGCGCGCCGAAGACCTGTTCGCCTAGGAGGCCGAGGGGTCGGGCGCCCCGACGTCGGTGAAGTCGAGCTTCTCGTACGCGGCCCCTGGGGTACCGCCGATGATCAGCAGCCGGATCCCTTCGGATCCCGGGAAGATCTTGCGCTTCGTTCCGGGCATCACGCTCACGAGCTGACCCGCGTCGATCGGGTGGCGCTCGCCGTCGATCTCGATCTCCCCGCCCCCGCGCAACGTCGCATACACCTCCTCCTGGCCGTCGGAGCTGTGGTCGTGCTCGGGGTAGCCCTCGAAGTTGGGCGGCAGGTCCATGACCTGCATGCCGAACGACGTGATCCCGAGCGCTGAGCGGGCACGCTTGAAGCCGCCCCCGTAGATCGCCTCGATGTCATCGATCTTGGCGACGGTGTAACCAGCCATCTGCTCCTCCTGGGTAGGGACCCGCGATGCTATCCCGCCGCCGCCAGCCGCTCGGCGAGCCACAGGTCGTGCGCCCAGCGCTCCGGCCCGGAGCGGCGCCGTGAGACGAGGATCCGGCCGCCCCCGGCCTCGACGTGCGCGCCGTTCCACACGCCCGCGGGCGCGAGCGTGTGGGCGGCTCCGCGGACCTGCGGCGGTGTGTCCGGACCCGGGTTCAGCACGCCGTCGCGCCCGTCCAGTGTGAACGGCGCGACGTCGCAGCCGACGGCCACCTGGGACTTCCCGCCCTGCAGCGTCACCTCGACCTCGCGGCCGTGCCGGTGCCCGCCGAGCACGGTCGGCCCGATCACCGTCGAGTGCAGGTCACCGGTCGCGTACGGGATCACGACCCACTGCGGGCGCTGGATGGCCTGCAGGCCGAGCGGGCGCATGACCTCGTCGGCACTCGCGTACGCCTGGTCGAGGCGGCCTCCGGGACGGAGGGTCTGCGCGGCCGAGTAGAGCGCGAAGAGCACGATCGGGATCGCTGCGAGCACGATGACCTGCGGGTTCTGCGTGATGACCGCCGCGGGCATCAGCACGACGACGAGCAGCGCGGCGATCGCCGCGCCGCGCGAGGAGCGGTCGGCCACGCCCCACATCGCGCGCCGCGCCTCCAGGTCGCGCGCGGCGTCGGGCCTGACCCGCAGCGACGCCTGGACCTCCTCGGGCGTCGCAGCGCCGGCGTCGGCGAGGTCACGCGGCTCCGTCGCCGCCAGGGCCTGCGCGGCCTCCAGGTCAGCCGTGCGGGCGCGCCGCCGAGCCCGCGACTGCACGATCAGGATCAGCAGCACGCCGACGACCACCACGGCGAGCGCCGGGATCATCGCGTCCTTGCCCGAGGGGTCGGCCCCGGGCCGGCCGTTGACGACGACCACCGACGCGATCACGCCGGCGAACATCAGCGCGACGATCAGGAGCGGCGCCCGCGCCATGGGCGTGAGCGGTCAGGCGTCGCCGAGACCGTCGACGCGCCACTCACGGTCGCCGCGCGGCGTCTCGACCTTCACGACATCCCCGGGCGCCGCGCCCATCAGGGCGCGCGCCACCGGGGACTCCGCCGACAGCTTTCCGCTCTTGAGGTCCGCCTCCGTCGGCCCGACGAGCGTGAACCTCTGCTCGCGACCGGACTCGAGGTCGGTGACGCGCACCGTGCTCCCGAACGTGACGACGGTGGCGTCCGCCGTCTGCTCGACGACGACGGCGTTGCGCAGCCGCTCGGTGAGCCGCAGGATCTTCGTCTCGAGGTGACCCTGCTCCTCCTTGAGCGCGTGGTACTCGGCGTTCTCGCTGAGATCCCCCTCCTCGCGCGCAGCCTTGATCTTCACGGCGAGCGCGGCGCGAACAGGGCCTTCGAGGTCCGCGATCTCGGCCTTCAGGTTCGTCAGGCCCTCCGCGGTGATCGCCTCGCCTGTCATGCCGCGACCTCGGCGAGCCCGCCGTCGCCGACGGCGACCTGGTCGAGCGGTGACTCGGGCAGCACACCCACCGGGTAGCGCTCGCGGATCGTGTACAGCGTGGACCGCTCGGCCGCCGGACGGCCCGCGCGATGCGCAGCCGCCGCAAGGTCCGGCGGGTCCAGTCGGACGCCGTGGTAGCTCCCGGCGAGCCGGCTGATGCTCTCCTCCATCAATGTTCCTCCAAGGTCGTTGACGCCCCAGCTGAGGGCCTCGGTGGCGGCGTCGAGGCCCATCTTGACCCAGCTCGCCTGCAGGTTGACGATCGAACGGCCGAGAGCGAGACGGAAGACCGCCGTGTGCTTGAGGTTCTCCTCGCGCGAGATCTCCTCGATCCCGTGCGTGCGGCCGAGCAGTGTGTGGAACGGAATGAACGAGAGTGGCACGAACTCGGTGATGCCGCCCGTCCGCGCCTGGACCTCGCGGATCACGCGCATGTGCTCCGCGAGCTCCCACGGCTCCTCGATGTGACCGAACATCACGGTGCTCGTGCTCGGGACGCCCGCGCGGTGACCGGCCTCGATGATCTCGACCCAGCGGGAGACGGGCAGCTTGTTCGGGCTGATCCGTTCGCGCACGCCGTCATGGAGCACTTCGGCCGCGGTCCCGGGCGTCGAGCCGAGGCCCGCCTCGGCGAGCTGTGCGAAGACCTCGGCGGGCGAGCATCCGGAGATGTCGCACATGTGCGCGATCTCCATCGGCGAGTAGGCGTGCAGGTGCAGGTCGGTGCCTCGCGCCAGGCCCTCGTCCTTGGCGACCCGCAGCCAGTGCAGGTAGTCGTCGAGCGCCCAGTCCGGATGGATCCCCGACTGGATGCAGAGCTCGCTCGCGCCGTAGGCGACCGCCTCCGCGACCCGCCCGCGGAAGTCCTCCTCGGAGTGCTCGTAGGCCTCCGGCGAGCGCCGGCCCTGGCCGAAGCCGCAGAACGCGCACCCGACCGTGCAGATGTTCGAGACGTTGATGTTGCGGTTGACGACGAACGTGACGGTGTCGCCGGCGAGGTCGGCGCGCAGCTCGTCCGCCGCGACCCGCATCGCCTCGATCGCTTCGGGTCGTGTCTCCGCGAACATCGCGGTCAGCTCCTGCGCGGTGAGCACCTCGCCGCCGCGTGCGCGCTCGATCGCCGGGCCGACGAGGTCCTGCTCGATCGCGAACGGCGGCTCCTGCCGGCCCGAGCCACGGCGCGGGATGAAGCTCCAGTAGCGCTGGCGAACCGTGTCCAGCACGCTCTGAGCGACCCATTGCGGATCGAGGTACTGCGGGTACACGCAGAGCCGCTCGGTCAGCGCGACGCCCTCGGCGTGCAGCCGCTTGCGCACCTGCGTCGGCGAGGGGAACGGGTGCTCGGGCGAGATGTGATCGCCATTTGCGGACAGGCCGCCGAGGTCGGTGGCGCCCGCTCCGACGAGCTGCGGCCACCACTCGGCGAGGTTCGGCGGCACCTGGATGCCGACGTCCGGCATGAGTCGCCGCGTCTCACCGATCAGCCGCTCCATGTCCCCGATCGTGACCTCGCACGCCCAGTCCGGGAGCGGCAGCTCGGGCTGATCCCCGATGCCCGTCGCCCAGTACCGGCGGGCGCTCTCGTCGGCGATCTGCGCGGGCTCGCGGCCGTAGTAGCGCTCGTGCGGCACGAAGTTCTGGAGGATGACCTCCTGCAGGTGCCCGTACTCGGCGTGCACCGCCGCGAGCGCCTCGAGCGATGCGATCCGCTCGTCCTCGGTCTCGCCGATGCCGACGAGGATGCCGCTCGTGAACGGGATCCTGAGCTCCCCGGCGGCGCGGATCGTCTCAAGGCGCCGGGCCGGGTGCTTCGTCGGCGAGCCGGCGTGAACGGTCTGCATCAGCCGCTCGCTGGCCGACTCGAGCATCAGCCCCTGTGAGGCCGTGACCTCGCGCAGCCGTCCCAGGTCCTCCCGGCTCAGGACGCCCAGATTCGTGTGCGGGAGCAGCCCGCGCTCGAGTGCTCGCTCGCACGTCCAGATGACGTACGCGGTGAAGTCCTCGTGGCCGTACTCGGCCAGGCGCGCCGCGACGATCGGGTCGACCTCGGGCTTCTCGCCCGTGAGGACGAGCAGCTCCTTGGCGCGGCGACGCAGTGCCAGGTCGAGCTGCTCCTCGACCTCCTCGGGCGAGTAGAGGTGCGCCCTGTGCGTCGCGAACGAGCAGTACTTGCAGTAGCACTGACAGCGCCGCGACAGCGACAGCGTGAAGTTCCTGGAGAACGTGACACGGCGGCGCATCGGTCGATCGGAGCCTACCGGTGCGCCGCCGCGAAGCCCCCGGCGATGAGCCGGGGGCCGGATGTCATCCGAGGTCAGCGCGGGGCGTCGAGGCCGCCGTCGTCAATCTCGATCAGCAGGTCGTCCTCGCGCGCGGGCGTCATGCCCGCCTCTTCGAGATCGCCCTTGTAGAGCCACTCCAGCAGCCCGGCGCCCGCCAGCGCGCCGACGATCGGACCGAGCGTGTAGACGAAGATGAACGTGCCGAAGTTGGAGCCGAGCTGGCCGGAGACGAGCAGCGGGCCGAACGCGCGCGCCGGGTTGATCCCCGCACCGGTCATCGGGCCGATGCACATGACGCCGACGCCGAGGGCGCCGCCGATCAGCCACGGAGTGATGTCGCTCTTGTTCTTCGCGATCACCGCGGTCCCGGTGATCGTCGCCATCAGCAGGAACGTCGCCAGGCCCTCGGCCCAGAACCCGGACCAGTCGCTCTGGAAGAACGCCTTGTTGATGAGCGTCGCGCCCCAGTTCACGGGACGGCCCTCGTCCAGCAGCAGGCCCTTGGCGACGAGCGCCGCCAGGGTTGCGCCGGCGAGCTGCATGAGGATGTAGACGGCCGCGTCGGCGCCGCGGAACTTGCGCGTCGCGGTGAGCGCGATGGTGACGGCGGGGTTGAAGTGCGCGCCGCTCACGCCGGCCATCGCCGCGACCAGCAGTGCGAGCGTGAACGCGTGGACGAGGCCGATGACGGCCCAATCGGTGAAGCCGAGCGCGGCCTTCGAGGACAGCGACACGACAAGGCAGATGAAGAGCACGAGGATGAATGTGCCGACGAGCTCTGCGACATAGGAGCGAGCACCCTTGGGTTCCACGAGGTCCTTCCTTTCCTGGGGACGAGATCGGGGTCCGTGAGGCGTGTTCCTATGCTCCGGCCCCGGATGACCGTTCTTCGTTCGCGGCTGGCCGCGCTGGTCCTGCTCGTGGGCGCATGCGCGATTGCGGGCTGCGGGGCCACAGCGTCCAGTGACCGCCCCCGGTCGTCCCGGGCCACCCTCGTCCTGGACTTCGCGCCGAACGCCGTACACGCGGGCACGTACCTGGCGACCGCGCGCGGGTACGACAGGGCCCAGGGCGTGCGTCTGCGCGTCGTCGCGCCGTCGAGCTCGACCGACTCCGTGAAGCTCCTGCGCGCAGGCCGCGCCGACCTCGCGTACATCGACATCCACGACCTCGCGATCGCCGACGAGCGCAGCCCCGGCTC
Organism: uncultured Actinomycetes bacterium; assembly: GCA_963805615.1. GTDB lineage: Bacteria > Actinomycetota > Thermoleophilia > Solirubrobacterales > Solirubrobacteraceae > F1-60-MAGs163. Next base: position 464,142 of record CAWDUW010000003.1, read on the forward strand.
GCTCGTCGGCGTCATGGCGCTGGTCCAGCAGCCGCTCGCGGCGCTGCTCGCGGCGTCCTCCATCAGCCGTCCGCGCGACCTGGAGGGCCATCGCGCCGGGGTGAGCGGGCTCCCGAGCGACGACGCCGTCCTCGCCTCGATCGTTCGCGGCGACGGAGGTGACCCGGGTCGCGTGCGGAAGGTGACGATCGGGTTCCAGGCCGTGCCGGCGCTGCTGTCCGGCAGGGTGTCCGGCGCGACCGGGTTCTGGAACGCCGAGGGCGTCGCCCTCCAGCGCCGGCGGCCCGCCACCCACGTCTTCCGCGTCGACGACTTCGGCGCGCCGTCCTATCCGGAGCTCGTGCTGGTCACGACACCGAAGACGCTGCGCGCCCACCGGGCGCGGGTGGCCGGGGCCGTCGCCGCGCTGCGCAGCGGCTACGAGGCCACCGCGCGGGAACCCGCGGCAGCGCTGTCCGCCCTGACCGCCGCCGCGCCCGGTGTCGACCGCAGCGCCGCGGCGCGGGAGCTCGCCGCCCTCGCCCCCGCGTTCACCGCTCCGGGCAGACGGTTCGGCGACCTCGATCCGCGGACGCTGCGGACCTGGGCCGCGTGGGAGCAGCGCTTCGGCATCGTGACGACGCGACCTGACGTCGCGCGCCTGTTCGCGCCCGCGGTCTCGCGCTCAGCCGGCGGCTGAGTCCCCGCCCGCGAGCCGCGTCACGAGGTCCGCTCCCTCGCGGTTCATCCGCGATCGCGGGACGACGAGGTCGAAGCCCGCGGCGACCGCCCGTTCGCGCACCTCGACGTCCACGTGGCTGTAGAAGGCGAGCGTCCGCGTGCCCCCGAGCTCGCCGCCGGCGCGCATCGACTCGACGAGCTCCGCCCCCTCGACCGTGCCGCTCGCCAGGTCGACGACCAGCACGTCCGCTTCCGGCGCCTGGGCACGGGCGTCGGCTTCGACCCCGGTGAGCACCACGTCATGCCCGGCGGCCGCCAGCGAGGCGTGGATCTTCGAGCCGAACAGCAGGTCCGGCACGAGGGCGACGACGCGGGCCACGGCTACTGGTGGTGCAGCTTGCGGAACTCCTCGCGCACCGACTCCGGGCGCCCCCACTCGTGGAAGACCGGCGCACGGCCGGAGCGCACCTCACGGACGGCGATCTCGCCGGAGATGCCCGCCTCGTCGAGGAACAGCAGTGAGCGATGGACCGCCGGTGCCGCGGCCGCGTGGCCGAAGCGGTGCGCGCAGAGGATCCGCCAGTGCCAATCGTGCTCGGAATAGGGCTGCGCGTTGCACGTGACGAGGAACGTCGCGGCCTCGATGTAGCGCGCCTCATCGAAGATCCGCAGGTCGAGCTCGATGTCCGTCCAGTCGTCGGGCAGCGAGTCGAGAACCTGCTGGAAGGTGTCGGCGAGTCCCATCGGGCGCAGGGTACCCCCCGGGGTCAGCCGGCGACGATCTGGACCACCAGGAACAGGTTGAGTGAGATGATCAGCCCCGCGACGACCCACCCCGTGAGGGTCGTCCGCCGCTGGTTGACGAGGACTCCCATCACGTCCGGGCGCCGCGTCAGCAGGATCAGCGGGACGAGCGCGAACGGGATGCCGAAGGACAGCACGACCTGGCTCATGACCAGCGCGTCCGTCGGGTTCACGCCGATCGCGAGCACGATCAGGGCCGGCGACATCGTGACGAGGCGCCGCAGTGTCAGCGGGATCTGACGCCCGATGAAGCCCTGCATCACGACCTGCCCCGCGTACGTGCCGACACTCGACGAGGCGAGTCCCGACGCGAGCAGCGCGAGCGCGAACGCCAGCGCCGCCTGCGGCCCGACCAGCTGGTCGAAGCCCTGGTAGGCGCCCTCGATCGTGTCGACGCCGTTCAGCGGCGAGTTGAAGAACAGCGACGCGGCGATGATCAGCATCGACATGTTGATGAGGCCGGCGATCCCCATGGCGATCGTCACGTCGAGGCGCTGGAAGCGCAGCAGCGCACGCTTCTCGTCGTCGTCGCGGGGCCTGATGCGATTCTGCGTGAGCGCGGAGTGCAGGTAGATGACGTGCGGCATCACGGTCGCGCCGAGGATGCCGCAGGCGAGCAGCACGCTGTCCCCGCCGTCGAAGCTCGGGATGAAGCCCTTCGCCGCCTCGCCGGGGACGAAGCCGATCTTCAGCGTGTCGTAGAGGAAGCCGAGCAGGATGACCCCGAGCAGGAACGCGATCGCGACCTCGAAGCGCCGGTAGCCGCGGCGCTGCAGCGCGAGCACGCCGAACGAGACGACCGCGGTGATCAGGCCCGCCGGGAACAGCGGGATGCCGAACAGCAGGTTGAGGGCGATCGCGGCGCCGACGAACTCCGCGAGGTCGGTCGCCATCGCGACGATCTCCGCCTGCACCCAGAGGCCGCGGGTGACGTTCCGCGAGAAGTGCAGGCGGCACAGTTCCGGGAGGTTCTTCCCGGTCGCGATGCCGATCTTCCCGGACAGGTTCTGCACCAGCATCGCCATGAGGTTCGCCGCGAGCAGCACCCAGAGCAGCATGTAGCCGTAGGTCGCGCCGCCGGCGATGTTCGTCGCGAAGTTGCCGGGGTCCAGGTACGCGATGCACGCGACGAACGCCGGGCCCATGACCGCGACGGTCGTGCGCCAGCGCCCGCGCTCCTTGAGCCGCTCGAGGTCGCTCGGCCCGTGATGCGCGGCGGTCTCGGCGTCGAGGCCCGCGGGAAGCCGCTCGTCGAGGGCGCCGGCGAGGTCCGGCGTCGCCGGATCGGCCTCGCGCAGCGGGGCGCTCACGGGGTGACCTCGACGCGCATCGCCCGAGCGAGCGAGCCGCCCAGCACATGGGTCTGCTCGCCGAAGCGCGCGAACACCGGGCCACCGAACGGCTGGCGCTCGACGACCTCCAGGTCGTCCCCCGGCGCGATGCCGCGATCGGCCAGGTAGCGGAGCATCTCCGGGTCGGCATCCGACACGCGGACGAAACGGCCGCAGGCGCCGACCGAGAGCGCGTCCAGCGCCTCGCTCTGCCCCTCGTCGATCGTGAGGTCGGCGCTCGGGATCGGATCGCCGTGCGGGTCGTGTGTCGGGTTGCCGAGCCGCGCGGCGATCAGCTCCTCGAGTTCCTCGGAGATGTGGTGCTCGAGCACCTCGGCCTCGTCGTGGACGCGGTCCCACGGCACGCCGAGCTCGATCAGCAGGAGCTCCAGCAGGCGGTGGTGACGGATCACCTCGAGCGCGACGCGGCGCCCGTCCTGGGTCAGCGCGACGCCGTGGTAGGGCTCGTGCGTGACGAAGCCGAGCTCGGCGAGCCGCCGGACCATCCCGGACGCGGAGGCCGCGGTGACGCCCAGGCGCTCGGCGAGCGCGTTGGTCGTGACCTGCCCATCCTCGGTGCGGCGCTCGAGCGCGTAGATCGCCTTCGCGTAGTCCTCGACGGCGGGCGATGGACGGTGGGCAACCTGATCCACAGAAAAGATTATGGCACACCGAAATCTACAACGCGCCGTGCCGAAGATCGCCGCCGCACGCTGGGTATCCTCGGAGGATGGACGCACCCACCGGAATCCTCGATCGCAGCGACCACGGTGGCCGGCTCGCGATCAGCGGCGCCGAGGCCCGTCAAGCGCTGGACGGGATCGTCACGAACGAGGTCGAGACGCTCGAGGCCGGCCACGGCGTGCTCGCCGCTGTGCTGACGCCGAAGGGCAAGATGCTCGGCGACCTGCGCATCCTCGACACGGGCGACGAGCTGCTGCTCGACATGGAGCGTCCCGCGCTGCAGGCCGTCTTCGACGCGATCCGGCACGGACTGGTCGGCTACGACGCCGCAGCTGGACAAGCGCACGCTCCAGACCGGGCTGCTCTCGCTGCTCGGTCCGGGCAGCCGCGACGTCGCCGGCGCCGCCGGCCTGCCGGACGAGGAGCTCGTCGAACACCGCCGCGCAGATCGCGGGCGCGCCGGTGCGGCTGATCGCCACCGACCTCGGCGTGGACGTGCTGTGCGAGGCGGACGACACCGCGCGCGTGCATGCCGCGCTCGTGCAGGCGGGCGCGGTCGAGGTGTCCGAGGCCGACGCCGAGGTGCTGCGCGTCGAGTCGGGGCGGCCGCGCTACGGCGTCGATCTCGACGCGTCGGTGATCCCGCAGGAGGCCGGGCTGAACGAGCGTGCGGTGAGCTTCACGAAGGGCTGTTACGTCGGTCAGGAGACCGTCGCGCGGCTCTTCTACAAGGGCAGGCCGAACCGGCACCTGCGCGGGCTGCGGCTCTCCGGACCGGCCGGACCGGGGCGTGCGCTGCGGCTCGGGGAGCGCGAGGTCGGCACGCTCACGAGCAGCGTCGTCTCCCCCACGCTCGGGCCGATCGGCCTCGCGCTCGTGCGGCGCGAGGCGGAACCGGGCGCCGAGCTCGAGCTCGCCGGCTCGGGCGGCGTCACCGCGACCGTCGTCGCGCTCCCGTTCGCCTGACCGCGAACCGCTGCGGCCGGCGCGCTACGCCGCCGCGTGGCGCAGCCGTTCCGCGGAGCGGGACGCCACGCCGGCGAGATCGACGCCCGCGCCGCGCAGGAACCGTGCGAGGCGCGCGCCGCTGACGCCGCCCTCGAGCTCGAGGACCGGGGCGTCGTTGGCCGCGGCCCAGGCGCTCACGAGGCGCGCCTCGTCCAGCGCATCGCCGTCAGCCGGACCGGGCGAGCGCAGCGCCGCCGCGGTGCGCTCGGCGATCGCGTCCGCGTCGTCGCCCAGCTCACCCCAGTCCGCGACGCCGCCGCGCACGAGCCAGAAGCCCTCGAAGCCGCCGCCCTCGGGCGTCTCGTCAAGCACGAGCCGCGGGCGATCCGCGTCGCCGACGCCGCGCCCCGCGCGCTTCAGCAGCACCTCGAGGCGCTCGCGCCGGCGCCGCAGCCACGCGGCGCGCTCGTAGCGCCGGGCCGCCGACGCCTCGCCGACGAGCCCGTCGACGTGCGCCAGGAGCCGCCGCGCGCCATCACCGGGTCCGCTCAGGACCCCGAGCGCCTCGTCGAGCCGGCGCCGGTAGAGGTTCGGGTCCAGGTCGCCGAGACACGGCGACAGGCAGCGCCCCATCTCGCCGTAGGCCGAGGGATGGTCGCGCCGCGGAAGGCGCCGCCCGCAGTGCCGCAGCCCGAACAGCGACACGAGCTGCTCGACGAGCTCGACCGCGGTCGCCCGCCCGCGCAGCGGCCCGACGTTCACCGCGGGAGCAGGCGCGGGCGCCGGGCCGACCTCGAGCACCGGGAACGCGATGTCCAGCCGGCAGCGCACCCAGACCCAGTCGTCGGCGTGCTTGAGCTTCGCGTTGCCGGGCGGGCGCAGCCGGCGGACGGTGCGGTGCTCGAGCAGCAGCGCGCCGAGGTCGGTCAGGGTCGGCAGGTGCTCGACGGTCTCAGCGCGCGCCGTCCAGGCGGTGGACGGCGACGAGGGCGCGAAGTGGGCGCGCACGCGCGTGCGCACGCGCACCGACTTGCCGACGTAGAGCGGCTGGCCCACCTCGTTGCGCACGACGTAGACGCCGGGGGCGTCGCGCACACCGCCGAGGTCGGGCAGCCGGCGGCGTGCCCGCAGCGGCAGCGCCCCGCCGTCGGTCGCGCCGGAGCGCCGGCGCGCGGGCCGCTTGGGGCCGAGCAGCGCGAGCGCGTCCGCGAGCGTCGGCGCGCTCGCGCAGAGCCGCGGGAAGAGCGCGCAGAAGACGCGTGCGCAGGTCTCCGCGTCGGCGAGCGCGCGGTGCGCGACCTCCGGCTCGATGCCGAGCGAGGCGGCGAGCGGCCCGAGCTTGCGCTGCCGGGCGAGCGGGTGGAGCCGCCGCGCGAGCGCGACGGTGCAGAGCGCCGGCGGGTCCGGCCAGTCCAGGCCGGCGCGGTCGAACGCCTGTGCGAGCACACGGCGGTCGAACGCGGCGCTGTGCGCGACGAGCACGCGACCCCGCAGCAACTCGCGCAGCTCGGGCAGCGTCGCCTCCGCCGGCGGTGCGTGATCGACCATCTCCTGCGTGATGCCGGTGAAGCGCTGGATGCCGCGCGACAGCGGCCGGCGTGTCTCGACGAGCGTCTCCCAGCGCTCGTGCAGCTCACCGCCGCCGACGAGCACCGCGCCGATCTCGGTCAGCTCGCACGCATCTCCCGCGAGCCCGTTGGTCTCCGTGTCGACGACGAGGAACTCGGCGGTGCGCAGCGGGGTGGATCCGTCCATCCGCGGTGGTCTACGAACGCAGCCGGACGCCATGCACGGCACGTTGCGGACGACTGGTGCGGGTCCGTCGTCAGCGGGAGTATTGTGCGCGTACCGAGAGGGAGGTACGCCATGAGCATCGCTGCACCACAGGATCCGGTCATCGTCGAGCGCACGCGGGACGCGTGGCAGCGGTACGCCGACGAACTGCGCGACCTCTCCGGCGCCGAGTACGAGGCGACCGAGCGTGCCGCATGGGACCGGCTGCAGGAGGCACTCGCCGACGCCCACGCCGAGGCCGCGCTCGAGGACTAGGCCAAGGCCCTTTCGCGAGCGCCGCCCGCTCGGGTAGGGTCCCCGGCGCGGTGCCGGATGCGCCGCACGGAGGAGGAGCAATGCAGATCCCACGGCGCACGACCCTCGCGATCGCGCTCACCGGCGCGTTCGCGCTCGGTGCGAGCGGCTGCGGCACGACCAAGCACAAGAACGTGCTCCGCCCGCCGGCGCCGATTCTGCTGAACTCGGCGATCACGCCTGAGCGGATCAGCGTCTCACCACGCGCGATCGGCGCCGGCCCGATCACGCTCGTCTTCACGAACCTCACCGGCAGCTCGCAGCAGGTGACGTTCGAGTCGGCCGGCGCGCCGGGGAGCAGCGCCCGTCCGGGTATCCGCCAGCAGACCGGGCCGATCAACCCGAACGACACGGCCCAGATCAAGGCGACCGTGGTTCGCGGCATCTACCGCGTCCGCGTCAGCAACGACTCCGTCGCCCCCACGACGCTCGCCGTCGGACAGCCGCGCCCGTCGTCACAGAACGACCTGATGCTGCCGTAGGCCCGGCCCCCGGCCGGACGCCACGCCGCTCGCAACAGCCGTCCATCTGCGGACGCGTGCGTCTTGTGCCGGTCGCGACCGGGTGCTAATCTATTGATAGTTATCAATAGATTGAGGCGGCCAGATGGACACGCCCGCAACGCTCGTCGTAGGTCAGCCAGGCCTCCCGAGGCTCGCGCGGCGCCATCCGTTGCTCACCCTCGGGGCGCTCGGCGTGCTGTGGCTTGCCGCCATCAAGGCGCTCGCGCCGCTGTGGGACTGGCTGCTCGGCGGCGTCGTCGGCCTGGACCTGCAGTCCCGGCTCGGCGAGACGGTCCGGTTCTTCTTCTACGACACGACGAAGATCGCTCTGCTGCTCGCCGGCATCGTCTTCGCCGTCAGCGTTCTGCGCAGCTTCATGAGCGTCGAACGCACCCGCAAGCTGCTCGGCGGACGCCGGGAAGGCGTCGGGAACGCTGCGGCCGCCACGCTCGGTGTCGCAACGCCGTTCTGCTCATGCTCCGCGGTCCCGGCGTTCATCGGCTTCGTGTCGGCGGGAGTGCCTCTCGGCATCACGCTCTCGTTCCTCATCGCCAGCCCGCTGGTCAACGAGGTCGCCGTCATCCTGCTGTTCGGTCTCTTCGGCCTGAAGGTCGCCGCGCTGTACATCGCCTCCGGCTTGACCATCGCGATCGTCGCCGGCGTCGTCCTCGGCCGGATGAACCTCGAGCGCTACGTCGAGCCGTTCGTCTACGACACCCACATGCCGGAAGGCATCGACCCGTCCGTCGGGCTGACATGGAATGACCGCTTCGCCTACGCCCGCGACGAGGTGCGGACCATTCTGGGCAAGGTCTGGCCCTACCTGCTCGTCGGCATCGCGCTCGGCGCGGTCATCCACGGATGGGTACCGGCCGACGCGCTCGCGTCCGTCGCCGGGTCCGGCAACCCGCTCGCGGTGCCGGCCGCGGTGCTGCTCGGCGTGCCGCTCTACTCGAACGCCGCCGGCGTCCTCCCGCTCGTCGCCGCGCTGCATGCCAAGGGCGTCGCGATGGGCACCGTCCTCGCATTCATGATGGCCGTCGTCGCGCTGTCGCTGCCGGAGATGATTCTGCTGCGCCGCGTGCTGATGGTGAAGCTCATCGCCATCTGGGCCGCCACCGTCGCGGTGTCGATCATCGCCATCGGCCTGCTCTTCAACCTCATCCTGTGACAGGAGAACCAACCATGACCGTCCAAGTCCTCGGGCCCGGCTGCAAGCGTTGCCAGGCGCTCGCCGCCATCACGCAGCAGGCCATGAACGAGCTCGGCATCGGCGGCGACATCGAGAAGGTCACCGACTACGCGCAGATGGCCGCCATGGGCGTGATGAGCACCCCCGCGCTCGCCATCGACGGCACGGTGGTCCTCGTCGGCCAGGTCCCCGACGTCGACCACGTCAAGAGCCTGCTCGCCGCGAGCGCGGCGACGCGATGACGTCGACCCTCGACATCACGCCGAAGAGCAGGCAGCCGGCCGGCGTCGCCTGCGACTGCCCGCCCGCGCGCCCCGACGTCACTCCTGACCAGGCCGCGAACATCGCTGCGCTCGCGAAGGCGCTCTCGGACCCGGTCCGCGTCCAGCTCGTCGACATCCTGCGAGCCCATCCGGGCAGGCTCTGCCCGTGCGAGCTCGTCCCGCTGTTCGACATCGGCCAGCCGACCGTCGCTCATCACCTCAAGGTGCTGCGCAACGCGGGCATCCTCGACAGCGAGAAGCACGGCCTGTTCGTCTACTACTACGTGCGCCCCGGCGCACTTGACCTCATCTCGCACTTCCTCGGGACCTAGCTCCGGGGGCACAGCGCACTGTGACGACAATCACAGTTGCGTGATGACTGCACCGCCGTAATACTTTCGCGGATGCAAGCATCGTCTCCTGCGCCCTCCGTCCCCGCCGCCACCGGTGAGCTCGCCGACCGGCTGCTCGCCCTCTGGAAGTACGTGGCTCGCGAGGCCGGCGGTGAGCTCTCGGAACTGCTCGAGGAGCTCGACCTCTCGATGGCGCACGTGAAGACGCTCGACGCGCTCTCGTCGCACGCGACGTCGCCGTCGGTGAAGCAGCTGTCGACGTCGCTCCGCTGCTCGCTGGCGAACTCGAGCCGCTCCGTCGACGCCCTGGTGCGCCGAGGCCTGCTCGAGCGCCGGGAGGACGACGTTGACCGCCGCATCAAGCGGCTCACCGTGACCGACGCCGGCCTCGACGCGCTCGCGCGGATCGACGGCCTGCGCCTGGTCGCCCTCGAGCGCTTCGCCCAGACCCTCTCGGCCGACCAGCGCGGCCGGCTGGCCACGGCGCTCGACGACCTCCCCCTCACACCCGCCGACTGACAGGACGCACCTCATGGCCTTCTCCCTCCCAGACCCGCACGACACCAACCGCCGCTGGTGGACGCTCGGAGCGATGTGCTTCGCGCTGTTCATGATCATGCTCGACAACACGGTCGTGAATGTCGCGCTGCCGTCGATCCAGCGCGATCTCGGCGTCTCCACGTCGAACCTCGAGTGGACGGTCAACGCGTACACGCTCACCTTCGCCGTGCTGCTCGTCACCGGCGGGCGCCTGGGCGACATCTTCGGCCGGCGCCGGTGGTTCCTCATCGGCGTGGCGATCTTCGGCGCGTCGAGCCTCTTCATCGCCTTCTCGCAGACCGCCACATGGCTCGTGGCCGGCCGCGCGGCACAGGGCGTCGGCGCGGCGTTCATGATGCCCGCCACCCTGTCGATCATCACGAACGCGTTCCCGCCCGAGGAGCGCGGCAAGGCGATCGGCACGTGGGCGGGCGTGAGCGCGATGGCGCTCGCGATCGGCCCCGTCGTCGGCGGGTTCCTCGTCGAGAACGTCTCGTGGCAGTCGATCTTCCTGATCAACGTCCCGATCGCCATCGTCGCCGTCGGCGTCACGCTCTGGGCGACGAAGGAGTCGCGCGACGAGACCGCCGCGCGCAAGGTCGACGTCGCCGGCGTGCTGGCACTCAGCGCCGGCCTCGGCGCGCTCATCCTCGGCCTCGTCGAGGGCAACTCCTGGGGCTGGGGCTCGGCGCAGATCGTCGCCCTCTTCATCGTCGCGATCGCCGGTCTCACCGGGTTCTTCGTGATCGAGCACCGCGTGCGCGCCCCGATGCTCGACTTCGCCTACTTCCGCTCGCGCTCGTTCCTCGGGGCGAACATCGTCGCCTTCATCGTGAGCTTCGCGATGCTCGCGATGTTCTTCTTCATCGCGCTCTACATGCAGAACATCCGCGGCTACAGCCCGCTCGAGGCGGGCGTGCGCTTCCTGCCCTCGACCGTCGTGATCATCTTCATGGGCCCGATCGCGGGGCGCCTGGCCGACAAGGTCGGGCCGCGGCCGCTGATGTCGCTCGGCCTCGTGATCGTCTCCGCCTCGCTGTTCATCCAGAGCTTCCTCGCGCCGGACACGAGCTACGCCTACCTCGCGGTCGGCTTCGTCCTGATGGGCACGGGCATGGGCCTCGTGATGTCGCCGATGAGCACCGCCGCGATGAACGCCGTGGACCACACGAAGGCCGGCGCCGCGTCGGGCGTGCTCTCGATGAGCCGCATGGTCGGCGGCACGTTCGGCGTCGCGGTGATGGGCGCGCTGATCACGACGATCGGCCGCTCGCATCTGCAGGATTCCCTCCCCGCTGCGAGCGGGACCCAGATCAGTCACCTGGTCGACGCGCTCGCGGGTGGCGGGGCCGGCGTCCCCGGGGCGGCGGGAGCGGCCGTGCAGTCCGCGTTCCTCGACGCGGTCAATACGTCGCTGAAGATCGGCTCGGGCTTCGCGCTGGTCGGCGCCGTCGTGGCGTGGCTCCTCATCGATGCCATTCCCGCCGGGGACCGGACCAACGACGAGTTGCCGCTCGGTGAGCGCATCGAGCTCGACCTCGTCGAGGCCGGAGACGCCGGTGGAGCGCCGCAGGGCGAGGCCGCTGTGAGGGCCTGACCCGACCGAACCCGTCGTTACCGTCGACACCTGTGAAGGTGCTTGAGCAGTTCGACGCGGATGAGGTCCGCAGGCTTCTCGCCGACAAGCACCGCTTCTGGCTCAGGCTGTACAGGCCCGAGCAGGCCACGCTCCACGAGCTCGGAGAGCTGCTCGGGCTGAGCCCGACCGCCGTCAACGACTCGATCGAGTTCGGCCAGCGCCCCAAGATCGAGGATTACCCGAACTCCGCCCTGCTCGTGGCATACGGCTCGCGCACCGACGACACGGGGACCGGGCCGATGCCGCGGCCGATCGAGGTCCACTTCCACATCACGGCGGACGCGATCGTCACCGTCCGGCACGAGGACGTCACGGCGGTCGGCGACGTGCGCCGCCGCATCGCCCTGGATGACATCAACACGTCGGAAGGCGCGCTCTACCGGGTGCTCGACGGGATGGCGGCGACCTTCGGGCCGGCGCTCAGCGCCGTCGACGACGAGGTCGACCGGCTCGAGGAGCTCGTGCTCGACGACCCGCGCCCCGAGCTGCGCCAACGCCTGCTCGACCTGAAGCACTCACTCGTCCGGATGCGCCAGGTCGTCGACGGGCAGCGCGACGAACTCGCGGGGCGGCGTGACCTGCTCGACCTCGTCCCCGGCTTCCACGACGCGCAGTCGCACGACAGCCTGCGCGATGTCTACGACCGCCTCGTGGTGGTCTCCAACCAGCTCGACAGCGTGCGCGACAGCGTCTCGAGCGCGCTCGACCTCTATGTCTCCGCCGTCTCCAACCGGCTCAACGAGACGATGAAGGTGCTCACGATCGTCGCGACGTTCTTCCTGCCGCTGACGTTCGTGACGGGCTTCTTCGGCCAGAACTTCGCCTGGCTCGTGCGCCATGTGTCGTCCGCGGGGGCGTTCTTCGTGCTCGGACTCGGCAGCTCCGTCGCGATCATCGCGGGGCTCAGCGTCTGGTTCATCCGCGCGGGCTACATCACCCGCCCGCGCCGTGTCCCCCGCCGCACCGCCGAGGACACGCCGGGACCGTAGTATTCGCGGCCGTCCCGTCCGCCCGGAAAGAGGAACCGCACCCCATCATGGCCGTCGACCTGTCGCAGATCTCGCACGTCTCAACCGAGCCCGGCGAGCTGCCGGAGACGATGGCCGCATGGGTCATCCGCCAGGAGCGCGAGGGCGAGCCCGTCGACGCGTTCCAGCTCGAGGAGATCGAGGTGCCGGAGCCCCAGGCGTTCGAGGTGATCGTGCGCGTGATGGCCGCCGGCGTGAACTTCAACAACGTCTGGGCGGCGCTCGGCAAGCCCGTGTCCATCTTCGGCTACGGCGACCACCCCGAGTACGGGCATCACATCGGGGGCTCCGACGCGTCCGGCGTCGTCTGGAAGGTCGGCCCCGGTGTCACGCGCTGGAAGCCGGGTGACGAGGTCGTCGTCCACTGCAACCAGACCTCCTACGAGGACCCTGAGGTTCACGGGCTCGACCCGATGGCCGCTCCCTCGCAGAAGATCTGGGGCTACGAGACGACCTGGGGCTCGTTCGCGCAGTTCACGAAGGTGCAGGCGCAGCAGCTGCTGCCCAAGCCCTCCGCGCTGTCCTGGGAGGAGTCCGCCTCCTACGGCCTGACGTACTTCACCGCCTACCGGATGCTGATGGACCGCGCCAAGCTGCAGGCCGGGGACCGGGTGCTGGTCTGGGGCGCCGCGGGCGGCCTGGGCGTGTTCGCGACCCAGCTCGTGAAGGCGGCGGGCGCCGAGAGCGTCGGCGTCGTCTCGTCCGCGCAGAAGGGCGAGCTCGTCAAGCAGCTCGGTGCCGTCGACTACATCGATCGCAACGAGTTCGCGGGCATGATGCGCCGCGGCGGCGAGACCGCCGACGAGGAGAAGGCGCGCTTCGCCGTCACCCGCGCGTTCGCCAAGCGCGTCAAGGAGCTGCTCGGCGACTCACCGGACGTCGTCTTCGAGCACGTCGGAATGGCGACGTTCCCGACCTCCGTCTTCACCGTGAAGCCGTTCGGCAAGGTCGTGATCTGCGGCGCGACGTCCGGGTTCAACCTCGACTTCGACGTGCGCTACCTGTGGATGCGCCAGAAGGAGATCCTGGGCTCGCACTTCGCGAACGCGTGGCAGTGCACGAAGGCCAACCAGCTCATCGACGACGGCCTGATCCGGCCGGTCCTGTGGCAGACGATGAACTTCGACCAGGTTGCGGAGGCTCACCAGCTCATGCACGAGAACAAGCACCTCGGCAAGATCGCGATCCTCGTGGGCGCGACCGAGGAAGGTCAGGGCGCGACGGCCGAAGGCCCGGGCGCCATCCGCGCGGAGGTCGGCGCCTGATGGCCTACGCCTTCCACATCCCGTGGTACGCCACGGGCCTGCGCGGCGACAAGCTCGAGGCCGCGCTGCTCGACGCCACGCCGACGGCGCTGCGCTACGGCGCGACGTCGTGGACGCTCTACCGCTCGCAGGACGACAAGTACAAGATCCTCCAGATCGTCTTCTTCGACCAGAAGATCGACTTCGAGCGCTGGTGGGACGGGCACGAGATGCGCGAGCTGCGCACGATCACCTCCGGGTGGTGGCAGGTGCCGCTGCTCTACGTCCCGCACGACCTCGTCGGACACGGCGCGATCGAGCCCGCGGAGAACGGTGACGGCGGCAGCAGCGCCCGCGCCCGCGCCGTCCGAGCCCGAGCCCGCCGCGTCCGCCTGATCCGGTGCCCAGCGCGTCGACGCTCGCGGTCTTCGCCGCGGCGTCGTTCGCGCTGATCGTCGTGCCGGGGCCGTCGGTCCTCTACATCGTCGGCGCCAGCATCTCCCAGGGCCGCCGCGCCGGGCTGATGTCGATGCTCGGCGTGCAGGCCGGGGGGCTGATCCACGTGTTCGCCGCGGCGATCGGCGTGTCCGCCCTGATCGCCTCGTCGGCCGAGGCGTTCACCGTCGTGAAGTTCGCGGGCGCCGCCTACCTCGTGTACCTGGGCATCCAGCGGATCCGCCACGCCGGCGAGGACGACATGGAGGCCTCCGAGCCCCGTTCGCACGCGCACCTCTTCCGCCAGGGGGTCGTCGTGAACGTGCTGAACCCGAAGGTCGCGATCTTCTTCGTCGCATTCCTCCCCCAGTTCATCAACCCGGACGCCGGCACTCCGGGCATCCAGATCATCGTCCTCGGCCTCGTCTTCATCGCGATCGCGATGATCAGCGACGGCACCTACGCCCTGCTCGCCGGCACCGCCGCCGAGCACCTGCGCGGCAGCTTCCGCTCACGTCAGCGGCTCGACCGCATCAGCGGCACGATCATCGTCGGCCTCGGTGCAGTGGCGGTGCTGACCGGGCACCGCAGGACGTAGCGTGGGACGCGATACGCCCTCCGCATGAACTCACCACCGGACAGACGATCTGTCCGCGAGCGATTTCGCGCGGAGCACGTACCCGCCGCCGCATCAGCCGACGTTTCCTCGACCGGGGCTAGCCCTGCTCCAGCGGCGCCATGGTCAGACCGCAGTCGCGGAGCTGTTCCCAGTAGAGCTCCGCAAGCTCCCGATGTCCGCTCCAGACGATCGCCAGGCCGGTGTTGTGGATGCGATCGGCGATCGTGTAGCCCAGATCCAGCGAAATGCCGGGAATCGTGCGCGACAGCGCCCCGGCCACCCCGTCGAACGTGTTGTGATCGTCGTTGCGGACGATCACGTGCCACGAACCGCCGAGGCCTGATCCGGGTCCCTGCACCCGTGGAAGCTCCACCACCTGCGACATCGGCCTAGAGGGTAACGCGACCGTTCCGGCGTGCAAGGTTCCGAGCTACGAGGCGTGCCGAGCCCAGTAGCGGGCGAGGCCGGGGTAGAGCGCGTCGGGCGGCATGCCCTGGAAGTACGCGGCTGCGCGCTCTGCGCCGACCCGTTCACTGATCCAGGCCCGCACGCTCCGCTCGAATCCGGCGGCATCCTGATCGCGTGACCATTCGCCGAGCCGGTCGATCGCCTCGCGCAGTTCGGCGAGGTGGGTCGCGGGGTCGTCGTAGGTGCCGAAGTGCGTGATCGCGATGCGCCGCGGCGCCCAGGCCTCGATGGTGTCGATGGACGTGCGCCACAGGTCGAGGTCGATGTCGGGCGGCGGCGTCGGCGGCATGACAGGCCCGTCGCCGATCCGCACGCCGGCGACGTCTCCGGCGTACACGGTCCCGTCGTCCTCACGCAGGTAGCTGACGTGGTGCTGGGCGTGCCCGGGCGTGTAGGCGACGCGCCAGGAGCCGTCGTCGCCCCAGCCGTCCAGCCGCTCGCCTCCGCTGAGCACGAGCAGCCGGTCCTCGGGCACGGGGACGATGGTGCCCCAGAGCCGCTCCATGTCGCTGCCGTAGAGCCGTGTGGCGCTGGCGATGAGCTTCGAGGGGTCGGACAGATGCCGTGCCCCGCGTTCGTGGACGGCGACGACCAGGTGCGGCCAGCGCCGGACGAGCGCGCCGGTGGCGCCGGCGTGGTCGAGATGGATGTGCGTCAGCAGGATCGCCCGGGGGACGCGGCCTCCGAGCGCGTCGAGGAGGGCGGCCTCGCAGGACTGCGGCCCGGGATCGACGAGGACGTCGCCGACGCGGTGGCAGCAGATGACGTTGGCGCGCCCGAGGTGGAGGACGTCGAGCTGCTCGTCGCCGGCGCTCACAGGCGCGCGACGAGGATGTCCGGGAACGCCGTCGCGCCGTCGCGCGGCGTCCACGAGCCATGGCGGATCCCAGCGGTCTTGAAGCCGGCCTCGGCGACCCGGTCGAGCAGCCACTCCTCGTCGATCGCACGCGTCCCCTGCCCATCGGGCAGCGGACCGCCCTCGGCGTCGAACGCGATCGCGGCGGTCCCGTCGGCGATCGCGGCTCGCGCGCTCTCGTCGAGCAGATAGGCGGTGGCGAACAGGCGGCCCTCGGCAATGAGGACGCGCCGCGCCTCGCGCAGCCGCGACGCCACGCCGTCGGCGTCGAGCCACTGGAGGTGGTCGTGCATGACGACGACGTCGAAGGTCGCGTCGGGGAACGGGAGCTCGAGGTCGTCTTCGAGCAGCCCCTCGACGGGCGCGAACGAGAAGTCCGGGCGGTCCTTGTACGCGGTCGCGCACCATTCGATCGCAGGCGGAGTCGTCGTCGAGCCCGGTGTAGCGGGCTCCGGGACCGAGGTGGCGGTGCAGCGGACGTGCCAGCACGCCCGCGCCGCAGCCGACCTCGAGCACCCGCTCGTCCGGGCGCACGAGCGCGAGGCTGCGCAGCAGCCCGAGCCAGGTGTCCCCGACTTCGGCGTAGTCGCCCTCCCCCACGTAGCGCAGCCGGCGCGGCGGGATCAGCGGGTCGTTGCGGCGGAGGACCAGGTCGACCCCATCGGCAAGGCGGTGGCGCAGGCCTGTCACGAGTCTCGATGGCACGGCCCGGGACCATACAATCCACCCATGAGCCATCGCCTGCCGGAGCGCGACAAGCCCTGGATGATGCGGACCTACGCGGGGCATTCGACCGCGGCCAAGTCCAACGAGCTGTACCGCTCGAACCTCGAGAAGGGCCAGACGGGCCTCTCGATCGCGTTCGACCTGCCGACGCAGACCGGCTACGACCCGGACGACGAGCTGGCGCGCGGCGAGGTCGGCAAGGTCGGTGTGCCGGTCGCGCACAGGGGCGACATGGCGACGCTGCTGGAGGACATCCCGCTCGACCGGATGAACACGTCGATGACGATCAATGCGACGGCGGCGTGGCTGCTGGCGCTCTACATCGTCACCGCGGAGGCCGACGGGGTCGCGCAGGAGCAGCTGTCGGGCACGACGCAGAACGACATCATCAAGGAGTTCCTGGCCCGCGGGACGTACGCGTTCCCGCCGGAGCCGTCGATGCGGCTGATCGCGGACATGATCGCCTACACCGTCGAGAACGTTCCGCGCTGGAACCCGATCAACATCTGCAGCTACCACCTGCAGGAGGCGGGCGCGACGCCGGTCCAGGAGATCGCGTTCGCGATGAGCAACGCGATCGCGGTGCTCGACGCCGTCCGCGAGCGCGTACCCGCGGACCGGCTGACCGCGGTCTTCGGGCGGATCTCCTTCTTCGTCAACGCGGGTGTGCGCTTCATCGAGGAGCACGCCAAGCTGCGGGCGATGGGCATCCTCTGGGAGCAGCTCGGGCGCGAGCGCTACGGGGTGACCGACGAGAAGGCCCTGCGACTGCGCTACGGCGTCCAGGTGAACTCGCTCGGGCTGACGGAGAGCCAGCCGGAGAACAACGTCCAGCGGATCGTGCTCGAGGCGCTCGGCGTCACCCTCGGCCGCAGCGCTCGCGCCCGCGCGATCCAGCTGCCCGCGTGGAACGAGGCGCTCGGGCTCCCGCGGCCGTGGGATCAGCAGTGGTCGCTGCGCATCCAGCAGGTGCTCGCGATGGAGACCGACCTGCTCGAGTACCCGGACATCTTCGAGGGCTCAAAGGTCATGGACGGGCTCGTCGCCGAGGTGCTCGAGGGCGCGCGCAGCGAGATGGCCGTCGTCGCCGAGCACGGCGGCGCGGTGAAGGCCGTGGACTACATGAAGGCCGCGCTCGTGGACAGCCACCGCGAGCGACTGCGCCGGATCGAGGCGGGCGAGCTCACGGTCGTCGGCCTGAACCGCTTCACCGAGAGCGAGCCGTCACCGCTGATGCAGGGCGCCGACGGCGGCATCCTCACGGTCGACGCCGACGTCGAGGCGCATCAGCGTGAGGCCGTCGAGCTCTGGCGGGCCGGACGCGACCAGGCCGCCGTGGATGCCGCGCTGGCGGAGGTCGCGCGCGTCGCGCGCAGCGCGGACGAGAACATCATGCCGGCGACGATCGCGGCCGCTCGCGCGGGCGCCACGACGGGTGAGTGGTCGCGCACGCTGCGCGAGGTGTTCGGCGAGTACCGCGCGCCCACGGGTGTCGGCGAGGCCGCGGCCCCGGTCGGGCCCGGCGAGGACGAGCTCGCGGCGCTCCGCGACGAGGTCGAGCGGATCAGCGAGGCGCTGGGCCGGCGGATCAAGATCCTCGTCGGCAAGCCGGGTCTCGACGGGCATTCCAACGGGGCCGAGCAGATCGCCGTGCGTGCGCGCGACGCGGGCATGGACGTCGTCTACGAGGGCATCCGCCTGACGCCCGAGCAGATCGCGGCGAGCGCGCTCCAGGAGGGCGTGCACGTCGTCGGCCTGTCGATCCTCTCGGGTTCGCACCGCGAGCTGATCCCCTCCGTCGTCGAGGCGCTGCAGAGCCGCGGCGTCGACGTCCCGGTCGTGGTCGGCGGCATCATCCCCGACGCTGATGTCGAGCTGCTGAAGGCCGCCGGCGTCGCCGCGGTGTACACGCCCAAGGACTTCGACATCACGCGCATCATGCAGGACATCGTCCGGCTCGTGGCCGAGCGCGGCGGCGTCGCAGCGACCGCGTAGCGGTGGCTGCGCTGACACCGAAGCTGTTCGGCGAGCGCGGGCGCCGCCGGGCCGAGAAACTCGGCATCGACCCGGCGCGGCTCCCGCCCGGCCAGTCGCCGACCCAGAAGTTCCCGGTGCTCACCATCGGGCCCGTCCCGGATGTCGCGACGGCGACGTGGTCGCTGTCGGTGCACGGCCTCGTCGACCAGCCGTTCGCGCTGCGCTGGGAGGATCTGCTCGCGCTGCCGCAGGCCGAGCTGACGACCGACCTGCACTGCGTCACCCGCTGGTCCAAGTTCGATACCCGCTGGACAGGCGTGCGCGTGCGCGATCTCCTCGCGCGCGCCGAGCCGCGGCCGGCTGCCACGCACGCACTGATCCATGCGCACGGCGGCTACACGACGAACCTGCCGCTCGCGGCGCTGATGGACGACGACGCGCTGATCGCCCACACCTACGACGGGCGCCCGCTGGAGCGCGAGCACGGCGGCCCCGCACGACTCCTCGTCCCCCAGCGGTACCTGTGGAAGTCGGCGAAGTGGGTCAGCGGCATCGAGGTGCTCGACCACGACGAGCCCGGCATCTGGGAGCGCAACGGGTACCACAACGAGGGCGACCCCTGGCGGGAGGAGCGGCACACCGCCGACCAGTGGTCGGTGCGGCAGGTGCAGAGGCGGCTGCGCGGCGCCGAGCCCGCCTGACCGCTCAGTCCTCGGCCTGCACCACGTCACCGACGCGCAGGAGGCCGCCGCCGAGGATGTCGGCCCTCAGGCCGCCCCGGTGGACGAGCGGCCTGAGCACGTCGGACGAGTTGAGCCGGTTCAGGTGTGCGCACGGCTCGCACAGGCGACGCCCCTCGCAGCGGACGTCGCCGATGCGGAACGTACGGCCCACGAGGGCATTCAGGCGCATGCCCCGGACGACGACGTTGCGGCGGTGGTCGATCGGCGTCCCCGCGGCGGCCTCGAGCTCGTCGAGCACGCCGGCATCCACGAGCGTGAGGGCACTCCCGGGGCGCCCTGATCCGAACGTCCCGCCGCCGAGCTCGTAGCGGTCGCCCTCGAGCCCGCGGCCCGGCAGCGCCGGCGCTTCCCGCACCGAGCGGACCGGCGCCTCCGCGGCCACGGCGATCACGATCGCCTCGACGATCCCGCGACCCGGCTCGCCGCGACTCGCGGCGGACCAGAGCGCGATGTCGAGCGCCGCGGGAACGACACCCTCGAGGACCTCATCCGTGGTTCCCGCCGGATCGAAGACCGCGCCCGACGGCACGCCGAACATCACCGCCGCGGCGCGCCCGCGGCCGTCGCTGCGCGGCCGCCATGCGATCCAGGGACCCGCCCACGAGAACTCAGGCGCGGCCTGGACCGGCACGAGCCCGAGCCCGCGCGCTGCAAGCCACGCGCGCAGCCCGTCGTCGTCGAGCGGCACGTCGCTCGGCGGGACGCCGAGGATGCTCGCGACGCTCGCCGCAAGCGTCGACCGCTCGGTGTGGTCGCCCATCGCTGCGAGTCTATGGACAGCCCGGTAGCGTGCGGCGCCGGATGTCCGGCGACGTGACACTCGAGTGGGGTGACGGCGACTACGGGCCGACGGCGGCGGCGGTCGCGCTGGACGCCGTGGGCCTGCTGCGCGAGCAGAACGCTGACCCCGCGGCCTTCGCGGTGACGAGCGGCTACGTCGTGATCAGCGCGGCCCGCTAGCGTCCCGGCCCGATGTCCCTGCCCGACGGCACCGCGCTCGGCGAGCGCCTGCGCAGCGGCGACCTGTCCGCCGCCCCCGAGGTCCTGAACCTCGTGGAGAACCGCGCACCCGCGGCGCGCGCGCAGATCGCGGCGCTGCTGCGCAGCGTCTCCCCCGCCGCGCTCGGCGGGGAGGCCACGGGACACATCGTGGGCGTCACGGGGCCTCCGGGGGCGGGGAAGTCCTCGCTGCTGTCGGAGCTGATCGGCGCGTGGCGCGGCGCCGGCCTCAGCGTCGCGGTGCTCGCCGTCGACCCCTCCTCTCGCCGCAGCGGCGGATCGCTCTTGGGCGACCGTGCGCGGATCGCCTTCGATCCCGCCGACGACGCGGTCTTCATGCGCTCGACGGCCGCCGCGGGGCGGCTCGGGGGGCTCGCGCCCGCGACGCGCGAGGCCGCCGCGGCGCTCGCGGCCGCCTTCGACGTCGTCGTGGTCGAGACTGTGGGCGTGGGCCAGAGCGAAACCGACGTGGCGGAGGTCGCGGACACCGTGGCGGTCGTCGTACAGCCCGCGTCGGGCGACACGCTGCAGTTCCTCAAGAGCGGGATCATGGAGATCCCCGACGTGCTCGTGGTCACCAAGTCGGATCTCGGAGAGGTCGCGCTGCGCGCCCGCCGTGACCTGAGTGCCGCGCTGCGCTCGGTCGGCGACAGCGAGACGCCCGTCGTCGCCGTCTCGTCGCTCTCGCCGCCGCAGGGCATCGACGACCTCGTCACGCAGATCGCCGCGCACCGCCGGCGGCTCGACCTGGCAGGGCGACGACTCGCGGCCCGCCGCGCGACCGCGCTCGCGGACTTCGCCGCCGAGCACGGCGAGCAGGGACTGCGCGCGCTCGGTGGGCGGCGCGCGGCCGAGAAGCGGCTCGCGGCGGCCGATCCGGGCGCCGACGTGCCGTCACTCGTCGAGCTGCTCGCGCTCGAGGCGGCGTCGACATGAGCCGCGCACGCCTCATCGACCTGGGCCTGATGCTCGGCGCATTCGTGGCCGGCACGCTGCTCGCCGAGCTCCTGGGCGCAGTCAACACGGGAACCGCGCTGACGTTCGGGCAGCTCGCGTTCGCCGCGACGCTGATGTTCGTGCTGCTGCGCCGGTGACCGGTGCACGTGGACCGTAGTTCTGCGCGGTATTCGGCGCTCGGTCGGTCGCGATCTGAGGTGCGGCGGTGTTCCGGTTTCGTGCGGGTGGCACGAGGCCGGACACCGACACAGCTCAGGCGGGAGCGAACGTCGCCGAGACCCGCAGAACTTCGCGCCACGTGCACTAGGTTTCAACGATGCCACTCGGCTCGTTCATCTCCACCGGCCGTTCGCTGCCCGAGGCGATCGAGCGCGTTCAGCTCGCCGAATCGCTCGGATACGCGTCCGCCTATGTGACGCACCTCGCGGGCCGTGACGCCATGCAGGTCTGCATGGCCTACGCGCAGCGGACAGAGCGAATCCGGATCGGCACCGGTGTCGTCCCGATCTACTCGCGCACGCCGGCGACGATGGCGCAGGAGGCCGCGACGATCGACGACGCGTCGGGCGGTCGCATGCTGCTCGGGATCGGGGTCTCGCATCGGCCGGTCGTCGAGAGCTGGCACGGGCAGCGGATCGACAAGCCGGTCACCGAGATGCGCGAGTACACGCGGATCGTGCGCGCGATCCTCGACGGCGACCCGCCACCGCAGGGCGAGAAGTGGACGACCCAGTTCCAGCTCAGCGGGATCGGGCCTTTTCCGGAGCTTCCGATCGGTGTCGCGGCGCTGTCGCCGAACATGCTGCGCCTCGCCGGCGAGATCGGCGACGCCGTGATCCTCTGGCTCTGCAACCCGAACTACATCCGCGATGTCGTCGTGCCGTGCGTGCGCGAGGGCCGCGAGAAGGCGGGTCGCCCGCCGGAGGGCTTCGACATCATCGCCGCGGTGCCGGCCGCGGCGACCGGTGACGTGGACGCCGCCTACGCGGCCATGCGCCGGGATCTGCTCACGTACTTCGGGCTGCCCTTCTACCGCGCGATGCTCGAGCGCTCGGGCTTCGAGGGCGACATCGCCGCATACGACGCGGCGGCCGGTGACGTCGCGGCCATGTCCGCCGCCATCTCCGACGACTTTCTCGCCACGCTGACGGCGGTCGGGGACCCGGACACGGTCCGCGCCGGGATCCAGCGCTACCGCGACGCGGGCGCGACCTCGCCGTGTCTCGGGCCGATCTCCAAGACCGACTTCGCCGCCACCCTCGAGGCGGGAGCGCCGGGAGCATGAGCATGCGTGCGATCGATCGTGACCACCTCGGCCGGCTCCTGGAACGGGAGCTCCAGACCTTCGCCGGCGCCCACCCGCGCTCGAAGGAGCTCTACGAACGCGCCCGCGGCTCGCTGATCGGAGGTGTCCCGATGCCCTGGATGATGCGCTGGGCGGGCGGGCACCCGGTGTTCGCCGCCCACGGCCAGGGCGCGCGGATCGTGGACGTGGACGGCCACGAGTACATCGACTTCGCGCTCGGCGACACCGGCGCCATGGCCGGCCATTCGCCCGCGACGACGGCGAACGCGACGGCCCATCAGGCGAGTCACGGCATCACGATGATGCTCCCGACCGAGGAGGCGATCTGGGTCGGCGAGGAGCTGACGCGGCGCTTCGGGATGCCGCGCTGGCTGTTCACGCTCAGCGCCACCGACGCCAACCGCACGGCGCTGCGGCTCGCTCGGCAGCTCACCCGGCGGCCGAAGGTGCTCGTCTACAGCTATTGCTACCACGGGTCGGTCGACGAGTCGTTCGCCGTCGGGCGGGGCGGCGTCACCGAGATGCGCGAGGGCAACGTCGGCGCACCGGTCCCCGTCAGCGAGACGACGGTCGCGGTCGAGTTCAACGACGTCGACGCGCTGGAGCGTGCACTCGCGAGCGGCGAGATCGCGGTCGTCCTCGCCGAGCCGGCGATGACGAACATGGGGATCATCCTCCCGGACGACGGCTACATGGACGCGCTGCGCGAGCTCACGCGCAGGCACGGCACGCTGCTGATCATCGACGAGACCCACACGTTCTCCGCCGGGCCCGGCGGCTGCACGCAGGCCTGGGGCCTGGATCCGGACATCCTCGTCATCGGCAAGGCGATCGCCGGCGGCGTGCCCGCCGGGGCGATGGGCATCACCGAGGAGCTTGTGGATCGGCTGTTCGCCGATGAGGACGCCGACTACGAGGACACCGGCGGGGTCGGCGGCACACTGGCCGGCAACGCGCTTTCGAGCGCGGCGATGCGCGCCACGCTCGAGCACACGCTGCACGCAGAGGCGTTCGCCCACACGATCCCGCTCGCGACCCGCTTCGCGGAGGGCGTTCAAGGCGTGATCGACACGCACGGGCTGCCGTGGAACGTCAGCCGGCTCGGCTGCCGTGCGGAGTACCAGTTCCTGCCCGAGCCGGCCCGCGACGGCACCGTCGCGGCCGCCGCGCACGACGAGGACCTCGAGCACTTCCTGCATCTCCACGCGCTCAACCGCGGGGTGATGATCACGCCGTTCCACAACATGGCGCTGATGTGCCCGCAGAGCACGGAGGCGGACGTCGATCGCCACACCGAGGTGTTCGCCGAGGCTGCTCGCGACCTCGCCCCGTAGGCTGTGCTCGTGCAGCTGAGCCCGCTCATCGACGGTCACGGCCGCCACATCGGCGACGTGCGCGTCTCCGTCACCGACCGCTGCAACTTCCGCTGCCAGTACTGCATGCCCGCCGAGGGGCTGCCGTGGCTGGAGCGCAGCGCGGTCCTGAGCTTCGAGGAGATCGAGCGCGTCGTCACGCTGCTGTCGCTGATGGGCGTGCACGACGTGCGCCTCACCGGCGGCGAGCCGCTCGTCCGCCGCGACTTCCCGCGGCTGGCCGGCATGCTCGCGCGGATCCCCGGCGTCGATGACCTCTCCGTCACGACCAACGGCTTCCTGCTGGGCCGCGACGCCGCGGCGCTCGTCGAGGCCGGCGTGCAGCGCTTCAACGTGTCGATCGACTCGCTCCAGCGTGACCGCTTCTTCGAGATGACCCGGCGCGACGCGCTGCCCCAGGTGCTGGACGGCCTGCAGGCCCTCGCCGCATTCCCACAGGCCCACCCGATCAAGGTCAACGCCGTCGCGATGCGCGGCTTCACCGAGGACGAGGTGCTGCCGTTCGCGCAGTTCGCTCGCGAGCATCCCTTCGAGGTGCGGTTCATCGAGTTCATGCCGCTGGACGCGGACCATGCCTGGACGCCCGACAGCGTCCTCTCCGGCGAGGAGATCCGCGCGATCATCGAGACGCGCTTCCCGCTCGAGCCCGAGCCGCGCGAGCCGAGCGCGACCGCGCGGGTTTACCGCTTTGCCGACGGGCAGGGCCGAATCGGGTTCATCAACCCGGTGAGCGAGCCGTTCTGCGGCGACTGCAACCGGATCCGCATCACCGCTGAGGGAAAGCTTCGCACCTGCCTCTTCTCACTGAACGAGACCGACCTGCGCGAGCCGCTGCGCTCCGGCGCGGGCGACGACGAACTCGAGCAGCTGATTCGCGACGCCGTGTGGCGCAAGGAGCTCAAGCACCACGTGAACGAGCCGGGCTTCATCCAGCCGGCCCGCACGATGAGCGCTATCGGCGGCTGAGCTCCGCCTCGGCCGCCGACAGGTCCGCCGCGCTGTTGACGTTGCGCAGCAGGTCCGGGTCGACGGCGAGCGGCAACGGCCTGAGCGCCTGCACCTGCGCGATCGCCCGCCCGCCGGGATCGAAACCGGCGAGCAGATCGAGCGCCGCAGGCTCGTAGCGCGCGCACAGCGGCTGCAGGCCGCGCTCGTGGGTGGTGGCGACGACCGCCGGGGCCCCGCCGGCGTCGGCGCTGACCAGCTCGCGCACGAGCCCTGCCGTCACGAACGGCAGGTCGCAGGCGAGGACGACCACCGCGCGCCCCTCCGCGCGCCGCAGCGCCTCGACGATTCCCGCGAGCGGGTGGCGCGGCTCCTGCGGCTCACGCCAGATCAGCACGCCGTAGCCGACGGGCGGAAGCTCGGTGTCCGCCTTCGCGACGACCGCGACCTCGCTCACCGCGGCTCGCAGCGCCGCGACCGGGTAGGACAGCAGCGGCCGGCCGGCGAGCAGCGCCGCGGCCTTCGATCCGCCCAGGCGCGAACCCTCACCGCCCGCAAGGACGGCCCCGACCACGTCCATCACACCGTCCGCGGGCCCTCGCCGTAGTCGCCGAACCGGGTGTCGCGCTCGCGCACGGCCTTGCGCACGTCGACCTTCGCCGCCGCGCTGAACGCCGCCCCCTCCGGCGTGTGTCGCGAGGCGCCGTCGAGCAGCGTCCCGATGAGCTGCGTCGTGTGCAGACCCATCTGCTCGAACGCCTGGTTCACGAGCACCTTCATCATGTGCAGCTGGTTGGCGGGCAGCATCGCGACGCGACGGGCGAGCGCGAATCCGGCGCCGTCGACCTCATCGGACGGGACGCTCTCGCTCGCGAGACCCCACTCGACGGCGCGGCGCCCGTCGAGCGCGTCACCGGTCAGCAGGACGCGCTTGGAGCGCTCGAGCCCGAGCCGGTACATCCACATCGCGGTCGTCGGCGAGCCCCAGACCCGCGCCGGCGGGTAGCCGATGCGGCAGTCGTCGGCGCAGACGATCAGGTCGGAGCAGAGCGCGAGATCGGTCCCGCCACCCACGCAGTACCCGTGCACCTGGGCGATCACGGGCTTGGGCGAGCGCCAGATCGCCATGTACAGGTCCACGAACCGCGACATGATCCGCAGGTCGGCCATCGGGTCCCACGGCCGGTCCTCCTCGCGCTCCTCCATGATCTGCGCGCCCCAGCCGATGTCGTAGCCCGCGCAGAACGAGGTGCCGCCACCGCGCAGGCGGATGGCGCGCACGTGATCGTCGTCGTTGGCCTGGATCAGCGCGTCGCGCATGTCGCCGACGAGCCCGGGGTCAGCGCGTTGAGGCGCTCGGGACGATTCAGCGTGATGGTCGCGACCGCCTCGGCGGTCTCGTAGAGAACGGTGCCCGGCATGCGCGGCAGCCTACCTGTGCAGCACATCTAGACTGGGGCGGTGTCCGTCGAGACGAAGGCCTGGCTGCGCTGCTACCGATGCTGGTCGAGCGACCTCGAGGTGCAGGTGCACTACGAGGGGATCCACAAGATCGACCCCACGAGCGGCGAACGCGCCGAAGTCGTGGACGAGTTGCAGGAGGCCGTCGTGCAGTGCCTTGACTGCATGCACGACCAGCCGCACCTCGGCTTCCGTGATGGGCGCGTCGAGCCGGTCGAGGACCGCTGGGAGCGCATGATCGCCGGCACGCCGTGGGTCGCGTCGTGCACCGTCACCGTCGATCTCGAAGACGTCGAGACCTGCTCCGGCCCGGACGCCGGAGACGCGCTGTCGTTCGCCGCGTTCGGCGAGCACGGGACGCGCGAGTTCTTCACGCACGTGCGCTTTCACAAGCACGACGACGACAAGATCGTGGTGCACCTGCTCGTGGAGCTGTACGCGCGCTCGCTCGAGGAGGCGACGCAGGTGCTCGAGGAGGCCGCCCGCGGACCGCTCGCGATCACCTCGCTCGCCGAGGAATCGCGGCCGCCCGCCGCGACGGCCGACGGTCCGAGCCACTGAACGTGGCCCGGACCGTCCCGGCACACCGAACCTGAGGGGCCGGTCAGTCGACCGTCACCGCGGCGAGGACGTCCATCCGCCCTGCGCGCCGCGCCGGGATCACGGCCGCGACGACGCCGGCGACGGCGGCCACGATCGCGATCGCCGCGAGGATCCCGACCGGCAGGACGAACACCAGTCCCTCATCGTGGAGGAGTGCGGTGGCGATGCCTGCGAGGGCGAGCCCTGCCGCGATGCCCAGCCCGGCGCCGACGAGCGCGGTCAGGACGCTCTCCCAGCGGACCATGCGCCGCACCTGGCGCCGCGTCATGCCGGCCGCGCGCAGCAGGCCGATCTCACGCGTGCGCTCGACGACGGCCAGCGCGAGCGTGTTGACGATGCCGAGCAGGCTGACCACCACGGCCAGCGCGAGCATCACGACGATGATCGCGAGGACCTGGTCCAGCCACGCCGCCTGATCGGCGGCCCAGCGGCCGGACGTCTCGACGTAGGCGCCGGGGAACGCACGCATCGCGCGCGCGATCGCCGCCTGCTGCGCCGCCGAGGCGCCCGAGTCGGTGTCCACCAGCCCGAACTTCGGGGCCTTCGTCGTGAACTGCGACCGGTACACCGTCCAGGGCAGCGTGACGTCACCGAGCCCGAGGACGTCGATGGCGGGGCGACGGGTGATCGCGGACACGCGTGCGGACACCGGCGAGCCGGTGGCGGAGCGCAGCGTGATCCGATCGCCCAGCGCGATCCCGTTCGCGTCCGCGTAGCGGTCCGCGACGTACGCCTCGCCGACGTTCGGCAGACCGTCCGAACCGGCGGTGCCGGACGCGATCTCGTACCGCAGCATCGAGGCCGCCGCATGGTCCACACCGGCCACGGTCGCCTCGGCCGAGCCCAGCCGGGCACGGTCGAGTGCCACCTGGCCCACGCCGCGGACGCCCGGAACCTTCGCGACCGCACGCAGCGCCTGCGGCGTTGCCGGGCCCCACCCCTTCGACTCGGAGGCGACGACGTAGTCGGCGCTGATGTGGTCGGTGACCTGCGAGCGCGCGGTGCCCTTGAGCCCGCTGACCACGATCGCCACGGCCGCGACCAGCGTGACGCCGATCGTCAGCGCAAGCGCCGTCGATCCCGTGCGTCCGGGCCGGCGCATCGCGTTGCGCCGGGCGAGTGTGCCGGGGACCCCCCCGAACCGCGCCGCCGGGGCGCCGACGACGCCGGCGATCACGCGCACGACCCGGCCGACGACGCCCGGCCGCGGATCGTCCGCGTCGCGCATCGCGGCAGCCGGAGCCACCCGCGCAGCCCGACGCGCCGGTCGCAGCGCCGCCATCAGCGGAACGACCGTGCCGATAGCGAGTGCCGCAGACAGAACTCCGGCGCTGATCTGCATGCCCGTCGCCGGCAGCGCCATTCCGAGCGCCGAGAACAGCGACGCCAGCCCCTGCGCCAGGCCGAAGCCGACCACGAGGCCGATCACGGAGCCGACGGCACCGATCGCGAGCGCCTGCACGACGACCATCCGCCGAACCTGACGGCGCGTCGCGCCGACGGCCCGCAGCAGCGCAAGCGTCCGCTGCTGCTGGGCGACGGCCATCGACAGGGCGTTCGCGATCGTGAAGGCCCCGACGACGACGGCGACGATGCCCAGTGCGAGCAGGATCGCCCGGAGGATCGAGACGAACTGCTTCAGACCGCCGAGGTCGAAGCGGTCCTGGGCACGGGCGCTGCGCACGCGCGCCGATGCGCCGAGCTCGCGTGCGAGACGCGCGCGCAGCACGCTCGCCGAGGTCCCGGACTCGGCAGCGGCCAGCACCGTGTCAACGCGCCCGCGGCGGTCGAACAGCGACTGACCGGTGGGGAGGTCGAACAATGCCGTCGTGGCAGTGCCGAGTCCCTTGACCGTGCCGAAGCGCACGATGCCCGACACGCGGAACGGGCGCGAGGCGCCCCCCGCTGCAATGCGCACCGTGTCACCGACCTCGAGACCCTCGCGGTCGGCCGTCGCCGCGTCGATCGCTGTGACGCCCGGCCCCGAAGGCCACGCGCCGCTGTCCAGCCGGAAGGCCGAGAGGCGCCGCGCAGCGGCATCGGTGAACGGATAGCCGACGCCGAAGTACGGGCCGGATCCGGACACCTTGCCGCCCTTGCCCGTGATGCGCGCGTCGGTCCTGAAGACCTCGCCGGCGGCTGCCGCGACGCCGTTCGCGCCGGCGACCCGCTCGACCGCGGCCTCGGGCAGCGACGGCCGCGTGGCCCCCTCGAACTGGTTCGTCGCGTCGACGGTGGACCGCGCGTCCACGGCGGCGTCGACGCCGTCGTAGGCTGATGCGGAGAGCGACGACGCTGCACGCGTCATCGTCCCGGTGAGTGTCATGGCGCCCGTGACGAGCGCGACGCCGAGCGTCACTGCGATGACACTGAGGAGCGTGCGCAGGCGATGCGAACGCAGATCTGCGAATGCCAGGCGCCTCATGCCGTCACCTCGGCCATGGTCGCGATGACGCTGTCCTCGGACGGGCTCTGCAGCTCGCGGACGATGCTGCCGTCCGCGAGGAAGACGACGCGGTCGGCGACCGCCGCCGCGCGCGGGTCGTGCGTGACCATGACGATCGTCTGACCGTCTGCGTCGACGGCGTCACGCAGGAGCCGGAGCACCTCGGCGCCGGAGCGCGTGTCGAGGTTCCCGGTCGGCTCGTCCGCGAACAGGACGGCCGGGCCCGTGACGAGCGCCCGAGCCACGGCGACGCGCTGCTGCTGGCCACCCGACAGCTCGGTCGGCTTGTGGTCGCGGCGCCCGTCGAGACCGACGCGATCGAGCACGAGCTCGAGCCACGCCTGGTCGACGTGCTCGCCCGCAAGCTGCAGCGGGAGGACGATGTTCTCCTCGGCGGTGAGCGTGGGAACCAGGTTGAAGCTCTGGAAGATGAACCCCACGCGCGTGCGCCGCAGCTTGGCGAGGCGATCGTCGGAGAGCCCCGCGAGGTCCTCACCGTCGATCCGCACGGTCCCGCCGGTCGGGACGTCGAGTCCCGCGAGCAGGTGCATGAGCGTGGACTTTCCGGAGCCGGACGGCCCCATCACGGCGACGAACTCACCGCGGGGAACGTCGATGTCGATGGCGCGAAGGGCGTTGACGGCGGTGTCGCCGTCGCCGTACCGGCGGGTGAGCCCGGTTCCGCTGACGGCCACGGCGGTCGCGGCGGTCTCGGGCGGTCGGTCAAGGATGGTTTCGAGCATGTGGTTTCGCCTCCGTGAAGCGGTTTCGTGAACGATGAGGCGATGCTCGTCTCCGCCGGCGGCGGCGTCGTCGGCCTGGTGGGCGAAATCCGCCTGCTGAGCGGGCGATTCGGCGTCATCCTCGAGGATGACCGCGGTATCACCCGCGGAGGGGATGCGGGCCCGCCGGTGCTGGGTTACGGTCCGGGCGTGGCTCATCCGGGATCGAATGCTGCACGCGTGCAGGCCGCGGACACGGACCGCGTGCTGGCGGTCTGCGGCGGCGCTCCTGATCGTGCTGTCGATCGTCGTCCTGGTCGCGCAGGGAGGCGACCTCGATGCCCCTGCCGCAAGCGCGCTCTCAGCGGTCGCCGCGGGTCTGGCCGTCGCCTACGCCCGCCGTCGTCCGGTTGCCGCGATCCTCGGGTTCTCCGTCGCCCTGATCCTCGCCGTGGTGCTCGGAGACGCACTCGACGAGGACAACGCGCTCCTGCTGATCGCGTACTTCCTGCTCCCCGTCAGCTGGGCGGCGAACACCGACCACCGCACGTTCGTGCGGACCGCTCCGCTGGTGATCGTCCTGTTTCCGCTGGCGGTCGTCATCCACGAGCCCTCCGCCGCCGCCGGCTCTCTGATCTTCATCCTGCTGGTCCCGGTCGGCTTCGGCGCGGCCGGCGGGCGGCTGATGGCCTGGCACGCCGAGGCGGCGCGCCGCCTCGAGCAGCAGGCGCGGGAGCTCGACGCCAACCGCGAGGCGCGCGCGGCCGCGGCCGTCACGTCCGAGCGCGCGCGGATCGCACGGGACCTTCACGACCTGATCGCGCACGACGTGAGCGTCATGGTCGTCCAGGCGCAGGCGGCGGAGCGCGTGGTGCTCGGCGGTCGCGACGGCGCCGAGCATGCGATCGAGCAGATCGAGACGACCGGCCGCGATGCCCTCACCGAGACGCGCCGCCTGCTGGGCGTGCTCCGGCAGGGCGACGAGGAGCTCGCGCTGCGGCCGCAGCCGTCGATGCGACGCATCGCCGCGCTGAT
Organism: uncultured Actinomycetes bacterium; assembly: GCA_963805615.1. Classification (GTDB taxonomy): domain Bacteria; phylum Actinomycetota; class Thermoleophilia; order Solirubrobacterales; family Solirubrobacteraceae; genus F1-60-MAGs163. Next base: position 495,090 of record CAWDUW010000003.1, read on the forward strand.
GGACGAGATGCGCGGCCTCGGGGTCGAGACCGAGCTCGACGTGGAAGGCCCCACCGAGACGCTGTCGCCGGGGCTGGACATGGCCGCATACCGCATCCTGAGCGATGGCCTGCGCTCGGTCGTCGAGCACGGCGGTGCTCGCCACGCCAGTGCGCGTGTCCGCCGGTCGCGCACGGAGCTCGAGTTGCAGCTCGAGGCGGATGGGGTCCTCTCCCCCGCCGCATTCGCCGGTGTCCGCGAGCGAACGCTGCTGTTCGGGGGGTCGATCGTGGTCGACCCCCATTCCGATGACCGCGGGGGCGTCCTGCTGATCCGGCTGCCGCTCGCTGACACGGAGCCTGCACGGTGACCCGACTCCTGGCCGCCGCGCGCCGGCAGGGGATCGAGGCCCCCGAGGTCGTGGTCGTCGCGCTGCTCATGACGGTCGGGCTGGTCGATTCCCTGACGGCCCCCGCAGACCACCTGGGCGCGCATCCGTGGATCGTCGTGCTGGGAATGACGATGTGCCCGGTCCCGCTGCTCGTCATGCGCAGGCACGCGACGGCGGCGCTCCTGGGCGTGGCCGTGATCCTGCTCTCGATCCACTTCCTGGCGGCCGACGTCAAGGACCTGTTCACGCCGATGGTGACGCTCGTCGTGGGTGCGTTCGCCGCCGGCGCATATGCGCAGGCGCCGCGGGCGTACTGGCTCGGCGCGCTGCTCCCTGTGCTCGTCGGGGTGGTCGATCTGACGAGCGAGTCCAATCAGGGAGCCGAGGACTTCATATTCCCCACGCTGATCTTCCTGGCGGCCTGGTTCGTCGGACGGCTCGTGCGCGGTCGCGCACAGGTCGCGGAGCGCCTCGAGGCGCAGACCGCCCAGCTGGAGCGTGAGCGCGACGAGCTGGCGCAGGCCGCCGTCGCCCGCGAGCGAGCGCGGATCGCGCGCGAGCTGCACGACGTTGTGGCCCACAGCGTCTCGGCGATGGTGGTCCAGGCGGGCGCGGCACGCCGGGTGCTCCCCCGATCGCCGCAGGAATCGGCGGCTGCGCTGGAGATCGTTCAGAGCGTCGGCCGGCAGGCGCTCGGCGAGCTGCGCAGGACGCTCGGGTTCCTGCGCGCGGATGCGGCGGCCCCCGCCGAGCTGCGCCCGGCGCCGTCGATCGCCCGGGTCGGCGAGCTGGCCGACAACGCACGTGCCGCAGGGCTCCATGTGGATCTGCGCGTCCAGGGTGAGCCCGGGACGCTTCCCAGCAGCACCGACCTGGCCGCCTATCGGATCGTTCAGGAAGCGCTCACGAACACGCTCAAGCATGCCGGCCCGGCGCACGCGACCGTGCTGCTGCGGTGGGATCCCGACGCCCTGGTGATCGACGTTCGCGACACCGGCCGCGGTCCCGGCGGCCCGAGCCCGGCGATCCCGTCTTCCGGCCACGGCCTGGCCGGCATGCGCGAGCGTGCGACGCTGGCCGGCGGCGAGCTGGAGGCAGGCCCCGTTCGCGGCGGCGGATTCCGCGTGCATGCGCGGCTGCCGCGGATCCCCGCCGATCCCGCCGACCGGCCGCACTCGACCACCGAATCCCAGGAGGCACAGCCCGCATGACCCCCGTCCGCGTGCTCATCGCCGACGACCAGGAGCTCGTTCGCACCGGCTTCAAGATGATCCTCGACGAGGAGCAGTCGCTGAGCATCGTCGGCGAGGCCAGCGACGGCCTGCAGGCGGTCGAGCTGGCCGAGACGCTGCGGCCGGATGTCGTGCTGATGGACATCCGGATGCCCGGTATCGACGGGCTCGAAGCCACCCGCCGGATCCTCGCCAAGGATCACGAGCCGGCGATCCGGATCCTCGTCCTGACGACGTTCGACCTCAACGAGTACGTCTACGAGGCCCTGCGGGCGGGAGCCAGCGGCTTCCTGCTCAAGGATGTCCCGGCCGAGCAGCTCATCGCGGGAGTGCACGTCGTCGCCGGCGGCGAGGCGCTGCTGGCCCCGTCGGTCACCCGGCGCCTGATCGAGGAGTTCGGCAGGCACGCTCCCGCCCCCGAGCCTCCCCCGCGCTGCAGGAACTGACGGCGCGCGAGCTGGAGGTGTTCATGCTCGTCGCCCGCGGGATGTCGAACGCCGAGATCGCCGCGGAGCTCGTGGTGAGCGACGCCACGGTGAAGACCCACGTCGCGCGAGTGCTGATGAAGCTGCACCTGCGCGACCGCATCCAGGCGGTCGTGCTGGCCTACGAGACGGGCCTCGTCACGCCCGGAGCCCCGGATGCCCCGCGACCGCTGGCCTGATCGCCGGTAAGGTCCGCGCCTCATTCGTCACCGTGGGGGGTTTCACCGATGCACCGTCTCGCCCGTCTCGCCATCGCCGTCGCCCTGGTGGGCGCCTGCGCAGTCACGCCCGCGCTCGCCGCCTCGTCGCCGAAGCGCGGCTACTACATCGACGCCAAGCTCCAGACGTACATCATCACGACGAAGGACGTCACGGCGATCAAGAGCTTCCAGACCGCCTGCATCAGCAGCGACACCGGCGCGCAGAACGGCTCGTTCATCGTGAGCCGCAAGCTGAAGCTGAAGTCCGGCGGCCGCTTCTCGTACAGCGGCAACGCGAAGATCTACACCGGCGACCCGAAGCCGCGCATCGCCAAGGTGAAGATCACCGCGTCGTTCAAGAACGGCCGGTACAAGGGCACCGCGACGTTCCCGAAGGGCTACGCCTGCAAGCCCGCGAAGTTCTCGGCGAAGTACTACGGCGTCAACCCCGGCGGCTGACGCCGCAGCGGCGCGGCTCTACGCGAGCCGCGCCTCGAGCTTCTCGAGCTCGTCGCGCAGGGTGCCCGGCAGGTCTGCGCCGAACTTCTCCAGGTGCTCGCGCACCTGCGGGAGTTCGGCCTTGACCGCGCTCTCGTCGACGGTCAGCAGCTGCTCGAGCGCGCCGGCATCGATGTCGAGGCCCTCGACGTCGAGGTCGGAGACGGCGGGCACGAGGCCGATCGGCGTCTCGACGCCGTCGACCGCGCCGTCGCAGCGGCGGAAGACCCACTCCAGCACGCGGCTGTTCTCGCCGAACCCGGGCCACAGGAACTTGCCGTCGTCGCCCTTGCGGAACCAGTTGACGTAGAAGATCTTCGGGAGCTTGTCGGCGTCACCGCGCTCGCCGATCGTCAGCCAGTGGCCGAAGTACTCCGCCATGTTGTAGCCGCAGAACGGCAGCATCGCGAACGGGTCGAAGCGCAGCGCGCCGATCGTGCCGGCGGCCGCGGCCGTCTGCTCGGAGCTCATGGTGGCGCCCATGAACACGCCGTGGTTCCAGTCGAACGCCTCGCGCACGAGCGGGACGACTGTCGCGCGGCGGCCACCGAACAGGAACGCGTCGATCGGTACGCCGACCGGGTCCTCCCACTCCTCGGCGATCGCCGGATCCTGCGAAGCCGGGCAGGTGAAGCGGGCGTTCGGGTGCGCGGCCGGCTTGTCGGACTCCGGCGTCCAGTCGTTGCCGTGCCAGTCGATGACGTGCGCCGGCGGCTCCGGCGTCATGCCGTCCCACCAGATGTCGCCGTCGTCGGTGAGCGCGACGTTCGTGAAGATCGAGTTCGCGCGGATCGACGCCATCGCGTTCGGGTTCGTCTCCTTGCCCGTGCCCGGCGCGACGCCGAAGAACCCGGCCTCCGGGTTGATCGCGTAGAGCCGGCCGTCCTCGCCGAACTTCATCCAGGCGATGTCGTCGCCGACGGTCTCGACCGTCCAGCCGTCGATCGTCGGGATCAGCATCGCGAGGTTCGTCTTACCGCAGGCGGACGGGAACGCGCCGGTGATGTACTTGACCGCGCCCTCGGGCGAGGTGAGCTTGAGGATGAGCATGTGCTCGGCCATCCAGCCCTCGTCGCGCGCCATCACCGAGGCGATGCGCAGGGCGAAGCACTTCTTGCCGAGCAGTGCGTTGCCGCCGTAGCCGGAGCCGTAGGACCAGATCTCGCGGGTCTCGGGGAACTGCACGATGTACTTCTCGTCGTTGCAGGGCCACGGCACGTCCTCCACGCCGGCCTCGAGCGGCATGCCGACGGAGTGCACGCAGGGGACGAACTCGCCCTCGGCGCCGAGCACCTCGAGGGCGCCCTGGCCCATGCGGGTCATGATCCGCATCGAGACCGCCACGTACGGCGAGTCCGTGAGCTGGACGCCGACGTGGGACTTGTCCGAGCCCAGCGGGCCCATCGAGAAGGGGACGACGTACAGCGTGCGGCCGGCATGGGCGCCCTCGAACAGCCCGGAGAGCCGCTCGCGCATGACGGCCGGCGCCTCCCAGTTGTTCGTCACGCCCGCGTCATGCTCGTTCTCGGAGCAGATGAACGTGCGGTCCTCGACGCGCGCGACGTCCGACGGATCGGACCACCCCAGGTACGAGTTCGGTCGCTTGGCCTCGCTCAGCTTCGTGAAGGTGCCGTGCTCGACGAGCAGCTGGCAGAGCCGGTCGTACTCCTCGGCGGAGCCGTCGCACCAGTACACCGCCTCCGGCCTGGTCAGCTCGGCGATCTCATCGACCCAGGCGATGAGCTTCTCGTTCTTGGTGGGGACGGTGACCTCGGACACGGCGGTGACGGCCTCCTGAGGGGCTGACGGGGACATGCCGTACCGGTCACGGAACGGCGAAGGGGGCGAGTGGTGACGCCTCGCCCCCAGGGACTTCGCGGAACAGGGTACCGAGCAGCCAGGACCACGGCGTCGTGGCTCTGCCCGCTCCCGGATCCGTGGGAACTACGGCTTTCCTGACTACTCGACCGGCGCCCCGTGCGTCTTGCGGGGGACCAGGACGAGCCGCTTGAACTCCGCAACCAGGACGCCGTCCTGGTTGAAGACGCGGGTGTGGACCTTGACGACGCCGCGGTCGGGCTTCGAGCGCGACTCCTTCTTCTCCAGCACCTCGGTCTCGACGAACAGCGTGTCGCCGTGGAAGACCGGGTTGGGATGCGAGAGCTCCTCGGTGGCGAGGTTCGCGATCGCCTTGCCGGAGACGTCGCTCACGCTCATCCCGAGTGCCAGCGAGTAGACGAGCGGCCCGACGACGACGTTGCGCTTCTGCTGCGACTGCGACGCGTAGACGTCGTTCAGGTGCAGCGGATGGTGGTTCATCGTGATGAGGCAGAAGAGATGGTCATCCGACTCGGTCACGGTCTTCGCCGGCCAGTGCTTGTACACGGCGCCGACCTCGAACTCCTCGAGATAACGGCCGTATTCGTGCGCGCCGGAGGCCTCGCGCTCGGCCTGATCGGTGGTGAATCCGGTGTCGGTGGTCGTGTCGGTCATGCCTACAGGATGCCGCACCCGCGTTCAGATTGACTCGCGAGTCAATATCGTGGTCCCCATGCGCCACCCCCGTGACTTCTTCAAGCCGCTCGCCACCGGAGCCCCCGATCCCGTCCGCGAGATCCCTTTCCCGCCCTCGCGGATGATCCATTTCTTCGACGCGTCGAACGAGAAGATGCGGGCGAAGCTCCCGGACATGGCGGCGAAGTCGGACATCGTGCTGGGCAACCTCGAGGACGCCGTTCCGGTCGACAACAAGGAGGCCGCCCGCGAAGGCCTCGTGCAGGTCGGCAGGGAGATCGACCTGGGCGACACGCAGCTCTGGACGCGGGTCAACTCGCTCGAGTCGCCGTGGGTCCTCGACGACCTCACCCGGCTCGTCACCGAGATCGGCGACAAGCTCAGCGTGATCATGGTCCCGAAGGTCGAAGGCGCCTGGGACATCCACTACGTCGACCGCCTGCTCGCCCAGCTCGAGGCGCGCGCCGGCGTGCAGAAGCCGATCCTCGTGCACGCGATCCTCGAGACGGCGCTGGGCGTCGCGAACCTCGAGGAGATCGCCTATGCGAGCCCCCGCATGCAGGGCATGAGCTTCGGCCCCGCCGACCTCGCCGCCTCGCGGCGGATGAAGACGACGCGTGTCGGCGGCGGCCACCCCGGCTACGTCTCGATGAGCGATCCGCAGCTCGACGCCGACGGCGCGATCATCCCCGGGCAGACCCGGGTGACGGCCCAGCAGGACCCGTGGCACTACTCGATCGCGCGCATGGTCGACGCCTGCACGAGCGCCGGGATCCTCCCGTTCTACGGGCCGTTCGGCGACATCAAGGACGTCGACGCCTGCGAGGCCCAGTTCCGCAGCGCCTTCCTGCTGGGCTGCGTCGGCGCCTGGTCGCTGCATCCCGTGCAGATCGACATCGCCAAGAAGGTGTTCTCGCCCGACCCTGACGAGGTGAAGTTCGCCAAGAAGGTCATCGAGGCGATCCCGGACGGCCGCGGCGTCCACATGATCGACGGCAAGATGCAGGACGACGCGACATGGAAGCAGTGCCAGGTGATGGTCCAGCTGGCCGAGATGCTCGCCAAGAAGGACCCCGAGCTCGCCGAGGCGTACGGATTCACCGGCGCCGCCGCGTGACCCGTTCGTCGTCTAGGCTCCGCCGCCGCCACCCGCTCCCCCAGAGGCAGGTCTGATGAGGTTCTTCGAATACGAGGCGCGCGAGATCGTGAAGCGCGCCGGCATCCCGGTCACCGACTACGGCTTCACGCGCGACGCGCAGGAGGCCAAGACGATCGCCGAGCGGATCGCGGGCCCCACCGTGATCAAGTCGCAGGTGCTCTCCGGCGGCCGCATGAAGGCGGGCGGCGTGAAGTTCGCCGACACGCCGCAGGAGGCCGAGGACTACGCGCGGGACATCCTCGTGCTCGAGATCAACGGGCACATGCCGCGCGGCGTGCTCGTCGACCCCAAGGCCGAGGTCGCGCAGGAGTTCTACGCGGGCGTCGTGTGGGATGGGACCGCCAAGCAGCCGGTGATCATCTTCTCGCCCGTCGGCGGCATCGACATCGAGCAGGTCGCCGAGGAGCAGCCCGACAAGGTCGGGCGCCGGCACTTCTCGAACCTGCTGCCGTTCAGCGAGTTCGAGGCCAAGGAGGTCATCGCGTCGACCGGCGTCACCGGCAGCGACCTCAACAAGCTCGTCCCGATCGTGACCCGGCTCGCGAAGCTCTTCGTCGAGAACGACCTGACGCTCGCGGAGATCAACCCGCTCGGCAAGCTCGCCGACGGCTCGTTCGTGGCGCTCGACGCGCACATGGACATGGAGAACGAGGCCCGCGGCCGCCACAGGGCGCTGCTGAAGGACCTCGGCGTCGGCGACGACGAGACGCGCGAGGCCCGCGAGCCCACGCCGTTCGAGCTCGCCGGTGAGGCGGTCGACGCGCAGGACCACCGCGGCGTCGCCGGCAACGTCACCGAGTTCGACGGCAACCTCGGCCTGGTGATCGGGGCCGGTGGCGGCTCGCTGACCCTGTTCGACGCGGTCCGCGCCCACGGCGGCAAGCCCGCCAACTACTGCGAGATCGGCGGCAACCCGTCGGTGTCCAAGGCATGTGGCCTCGCCAAGCTCGTGCTGCAGAAGCCGGGCGTCGACAAGATCGCCGTGATGATGTCGATCGTCTCGAACACGCGGGTCGACATCGTCGCCCGCGGCGTCATCAAGGCGTGCCTGGAGCTCGGGATGGACCCGGCCGAGAAGATCGCGATCTTCCGGATCCCGGGCGCCTGGGAGGAAGAAGGCTTCAAGATCCTCGAGAAGTACGGCGTCGAATACGCCGACCGCTCGGTGTCCATGCACGAGGCGGCGCGCCGCGCCGTCGAGAAGATCGGTTCGGGGGCCTAGATGAGCATCCTCATCAACGCGGAGACGACGTTCATCGTCCAGGGCATCACCGGCCGCGAGGCGGTCAACCTGACGCGCGAGTGCCTGGACTACGGGCAGGGCGCGAAGGTCGTCGGCGGCGTGACGCCGGGCCGCAAGGGTCGCGAGGTCCACGGCGTGCCGGTGTTCGACACCGTCGCTCAGGCCGTCGAGCACCACGGCTCCCCGATCGACGGCTCCGTCGTGACGGTCCCGCCGGCGTTCACCAAGGACGCCGTGTTCGAGGCGCTGCAGAACGGCATCAAGATCATCGTGATCGTCACCGAGCGGATCCCGCGCCGGGACGTCGCCCAGATGGTCGAGCTCGCGACCATGCACGACGCCCGCATCATCGGCCCCAACTGCCTGGGGATCATCGTCCCCGACGTGATCAAGATGGGCGGCATCGGCGGCCCCGCGAAGGACGCCGCCAAGGCGTACTCCCCCGGTCCGATCGGCGTCATCTCCCGTTCGGGCGGCATGACGACCGAGATGTCCTCGACGCTCACCGCTGCGGGCCTCGGCCAGTCGACGGCGGTCTCGATCGGGGGCGACGCGATCATCGGCTCCGCCTACGCCGAGCTGATGCCGTTCTTCGAGGCGGACCCCGAGACGCAGGGCATCGTGATCTACACCGAGCCCGGCGGCAGGATGGAGGCCCAGCTCGCGGAGTGGGTGCGGGTGAACAACTCGCGGCTGCCGATCGTCGCGTTCATGGCCGGCCGGTTCATGGACGAGATGCCCGGCATGAGCTTCGGCCACGCCGGCACGATCGTCGAGGGCAAGGAGGACACCGCGACCGAGAAGATCGCGCGCCTCGCCGAAGCGGGAATCGTCGTCGCGGAGGAGATCTCGGAGATCCCCGACCTGATCCGATCGAAGATCGCGGAGAGGAGCGCAGCATGAGGCTCGACGGAATTTTCATCGGCGTCGAGGTCGACGACGCGGCCGCCGCCGATGCGGCGATCGCGGCCAAGCTCACCGAGGTCTGCCCGGTCGACATCTTCGCCGTCGAGGGCGGCGCGCTGAAGATCGTGGAGGGCGCGCTCGACGAGTGCGTCCTGTGCCGGCTCTGCCAGGACGCCGTGCCCGGCAAGGTGACCGTGCTGAAGCTCTACGACGGCGGCGCCGCGCTGTAGCGGCCGGTCCACGGGCAGGCTCCCCGGAGGCCCGCCCGACCCCCTTATGGGTGTCAGCACCCATGGCACTGCGGCCTGCGCGCGTCAGGGTAGCCGGCCAGGGGGAGCGATCGTGACAGCGCGCGAACACGAGCAGATCATCAGGGATCGCTTGCGGCAAGCACGCGCGCGGCTCGTCGTCCTCGAGCGCGACGGAGCAAGCGACCGGCACCTCAGGCAGGCTCAGCGTCACGTGACGTATTGGCTCGGCCAGCTCCGCACGGCCTCTCCGCACGGGCCCTCCCACAGCGCCGGAGAGCACGTGACCCGCGGGCACTCGCTGACGCGTGCCGCCCGACGATCCTGATGGCGGAGTGTCCGCCGGCCGCCCGCAGACCGCGTCTGCGGGGCGAGCCGACGCTGACGTAGGGTCTGCACATGACGCGTCTTCTTCACGGCCTTGGTCGAGGCTGTGCGCGCCATCGGATCGCCGTTCTGGCCGTGTGGCTGCTCGTGGCGGCCGGCGTGCTGGCCGCGGCGGCCGCGCTCGGCTCCGACGCGAACAACAACGTCTCGCTTCCCGGCACGGACAGTCAGAAGGCCAGTGATGTGCTGGCGGCCAACTTCCCGAAGATCCAGTACGGGACGAACCCGATCGTCCTGGCGACCAAGAGCGGAAAGCTCACGGACTCGAAGTATCAGCAGGCGATCAACGACTCGGTCTCGTCGCTGCAGAAGAGCAGCTACGTCAACAGCGTCACGAGCCCCCTGAGCACGGCGGGTTCGAGCCAGCTCAGCAAGGGCCAGACGATCGGCTACATCAACCTCGCCCTCAACATCGGCACCGGCGATCTCACGGAGGAGCGTGCGCAGTCGATCATCGACCGGGCCGACCCGGCGAAGAAGGCCGGGCTCCAGGTCGCGGCGGGAGCCTCGCTCGGGCAGGCCGTCTCGACGCCGTCGAGCCACCGCAGTGACGTGATCGGGCTGTCGGTCGCGGTCATCGTGCTGCTCGCGGCGTTCGGTTCAGTCGTCGCCATGGGCCTGCCCATCGTGAGCGCGCTGTTCGGCCTGGCGATCGGGCTGGGCGTCATCACGCTGCTGACCCACGTCGCCGACGTCCCGACGACGGCCCCGACGGTCGCGACGATGATCGGTCTCGCAGTCGGCATCGACTACGCGCTCTTCATCGTGACGAAACACCGCACCCAGGTGGCGGAGGGGCTCGAGATCCACGAGTCGATCGCCCAGTCGATCGCGACCGCCGGCGGCGCTGTGCTGTTTGCGGGCGGCACCGTCGCCATCTCGCTGCTGGCACTGTGGGTCGCCGACGTCCCGCTCGTCACGGCGCTCGGCTGGACCTCGGCGATCGCGGTCGTCCTCGCGATCCTCGCTGCGCTCACGCTGCTGCCGGCGCTTTTCGGGTTGCTGGGCGACCGGGTGATGTCCCTGCAGCTGCCATGGGGGGCCCACCAGCGGGGTGAATCGCCCGAGGCGGGCGTGTGGGGGCGGATCGGGGTCTTCGTGACCGGTCGTCCCTGGCCGGTGATGGCGCTGGTTCTCGTGCTGCTCCTCACGCTCGCCGTGCCGGTGCTCTCCCTGCGCCTCGGCCAGCCGGACACCGGCGCGCTCCCGACGGACACCCAGGCCCGGCAGGCCTATGACAACCTCGACAAGGGTTTCGGCCCGGGCACCAACGGGCCGTTCCTGATCGCGGCGGAGCTGAGCAAGCCGGCGGAGCCCGACACGCAGCTGCAGCAGCAGACCGCCCAGCAGCAGCAGCAGCTCCAGGACAGCGAGCAGCAGCAGATCTCGCAGCTCGAGGCGCAGGGAACCCCACCGGACCAGGCCCAACAGGAGGTCCAGGACAACCCGCAGAACCAGCAGCAGAGCGCCCAGCTCGAGCAACAGGCGCAGTTCGCACAGTCGCCGGCGAGCGACCCACGGCTGACGGACTTCCAGAAGGACCTTCAGGACACGAAGGGCGTCGCCTCGGTCTCCGCCCCGCAGGCGACCTCGGACGGCACCGCGGCCGTCTACACCCTGATCGCGACGACGGCTCCGTCGGACCTCGCGACGGAGGACCTCGTCTCACGGCTGCGCGATCAGACGATTCCCGGCTCCACGAAGGACAAGGACATGACGGCCGACGTGGGCGGCAGCACCGCGGGGTATGTCGACCTGGCGAACAAGATCGGCTCGCGCCTGCTGATCGTCATCGTCGTCGTGGCCGCGCTCAGCTTCCTGGTGCTGCTGCTCGGCTTCCGCTCACTCCTGCTCGCCGGGCAGGCCGCGCTGCTCAACCTCGTGTCGGTCGCCGCCGCCTACGGAGTCCTGACGCTGGTGTTCCAGGACGGGCACGGCGCGACGCTGATCGGGCTCGACGGCGCGATCCCGGTCGTGAGCTACGTGCCGCTCATCATGTTCGCGGTCCTCTTCGGGCTCTCGACCGACTATCAGGTGTTCCTGCTGAGCCAGGTGCTCGAGCACGTTCACGCCGGCGAGGGCGCCCGCGCGACCGTCGTCGCCGGCCTCGGCTACGCAGGGCGGATCATCCTCACCGCCGCGCTCGTCATGGTGAGCGTGTTCGCGAGCTTCGTGCTCAACGGCGACCCGACCATCAAGCAGTTCGGCGTGGGACTCGCGGTGGCGGTGGCGATCGACGCGATCGTCGTGCTGATCTTCGTCCCGGCGCTGCTCGCCGTCCTCGGACGCCGCGTGCTCTGGATCCCGGGTTGGCTGGACCGGCTGCTCCCGCATGTGAACATCGAGGGAGCCCGCACGCCCCAGCCGGGTGCCGGCGAGCCGGCCCCCGGCCGAGTCACCGGCGGCTGATCAGCTGCCGCCGGGCGCCGCGTAACTCGCGTTGAGCGGCTGGATCGCACACTGCGGGATGGTCGGCGGGTCGGCCTGGCAGCTGTACCCGGACGTGCCCGAGAGGTCGGTCTCCGACCAGGTGACCGAGGCCTGGTCGTGCTCGGCCGCCAGCACGTATGACGGGGACGTGGCCTGCAGGGGGGCCGGGGGCGTGCCCGTGTAGGGGGACGCGTAGAAGCCGCGTGACTGACAGCCGCCCGGGTCGCCGCCGCAGGAGCGCAACCAGTAGACGTACCCGCCGGAGAACGACGGCCATCCGATCAGCGTCTCCGACGTTCCGGTGGGCGCGACGGTGTCGAGGCGGATGTGACCGGCGCCGATCGTGTCGACGCGCAGGTCGTAGGCCGGGGCACGGGGTGCGGAGCCGGTCTGGTAGCGCCAGCCGAAGGCGAGCCTGGATCCGTAGAGCTCGATCTGCAGCGGCGTGGAACTGCCGACACCGCGTGAGCCCATCGGCTGCTGCTGGGAGGGCGCGCCGCTCGAGATCACCTTCGAATACAGATAGGGCGATCCCGGCTTCGAGTCGTACGCGCGTGCGAAGGCGATCGTTCCCTTCCAGTACGACGGCCAGTATTCAGAGCCGTTGCTCGCGTTGACCTTCGTATAGCGCACTTCGGTGAGCGTTCCGAGATCGAGCTTGTAGACGTCACAGCCCTTGCCCGTCTCGTAGGGCGGCATCCCGGTGCCGTTCCATTGCGGCTCGACCTGGCAGCGCGAGTAGACCGCGTACAGCCCGCCCGAGCTCGTCGGGCCCAGATCGGCGTCGAAGGGCACCTTGCGCGAGGCGATCGGAAGTGCCTGCGGCAACCCGCCGTAGGTCTGCCTGACGAGCCGGTACCCGCCGCTCCCGTCCGGCTGGCTCCAGATCATGGTCGACTGGTACACCGCGATCGGCGTCGGCGGCGCGATCCCGCCCGTGGTCGCCGGCGCCTGAGCGAACGTCGTCGCCGCGGCGGGAGCCATCAGCCACAGGGCCGTCAGCCCGGCGACGGCAAGGCCGAGCCGCGTCCTCCGCGAGAACCCAACCGGTCGCCGTAGCTGATCTCGAGTCTGCGCCTTCAGTGTGGTCTCATCCGTCATGGGGCAACCGTCTCAGCGAGCTCCTGTCACGTCAAGAGGCCGGTGCTCTCACTCGGATAGGCCCGGGCGCGGAGCCAGGGTCGTCCTGGACAGGGTCGGGTAGGTCGCGCGGTAGCCGCGGCGACGGGCGATCGGAGCGAGCGCGCCGAACAGCACACGCTGAACCGCGGCAGGCGGCCTGCGGAGGACCAGAACATCGGAGAACTCGGTCGCGATGAGCGCCAGCTGGAGCGGGTTCGGCATCCCGCGCCGGTCCACGTGGCCTGCGCGGGCGAGCCCGAAGAGCGTCTCGATCAGGTGCGTGAACCGCTCACCCGGCGTGACCTCCACGCGCACGATCGCGTCCACGTCGCCCTCGTTCCACCAGTCGTGCCAGACGCCCGGCTCGATGTCAGCGCGCTCACCGGCTCGCAGCACCGACCGCCGGCCGTCGCGGAGCACGGTCAGCTCGCCCTCGCGCACGGTGAAGCTCTCGCGCAGCGCGGGATGCAGGTGCTCACCGACGACGCGCGCGCCGGGCAGCGCCGTCAGATCGGCGACGGCTCGGCCCTCGTCGTTCCACCACGGCGCCTCGATGAGGACGGCACGCTCGCGCGTCACGGGGTTCTCCCAGACCTCGCCGGCCTCGATCGGCCGTGTGTCGGGGGCGGCACCGAGGTCGGGGTGCGACATGTCGCGAAGCCTATCCGGGTCGGGGCGTGACCCGGTCGCGTCGCGCCGCCCGCCGGCGGCGCAGCCGGCGGATCGCCGTCCACGCGGCTGCGAACATCGCGACCACGAGCAGCAGCGCGAGCACCGGCAGGGCGATCGCGACGACCGAGAGACCGGTCGACGTGGCGTCCTCGATCAGCGACAGGACCGGGTTCCCGGCGCCGGCGGTGCCGATCGTCGAGAACGGGCGGATCGCCATGCGCGTGCCGTGCGCCGTCTCGGCGGCGACGAGGCCGATGATCGTCAGCAGACCCGGCGAGACGTCGAGCGCGCTCGTCGACGACAGCGCCGCGACCACCCCCGTGGTCGGCGCGATCACGGTGCCCGCGGCGTGGAGCACGTGATCGACGGTCGGGATCTTGTCCCCCGCGAAGTCGAGCCCGGCGACGACCGTGAGCGCGATCAGGACGGGCGTGTCGCTGAGCGCGGTCCACGAGCCGCTGAGATCGACGAGCCCGGTGTACTTCGCCAGCACTCCCACGGCGAGCAGCGGGACCCAGGCGTTCAGGCCGGCCGCTGTGGCCAGTCCCAGCGCGGTGAAGTACGCGGTGACGTCGCCCACGGCTCAGCCGGCGGCCTGAGCCGCGGCGCGCTCACCGGCGCCGAGCTCCCACGCCTCCCGGGCCGCCGCCACGGCGGCGCGATGCGCGTCCTCACCGCGCGGCGGGTACGCGAGCGGGTCGTCGATCTCGTTCGGGCGGCCCAGCAGGCCGAGCAACGTCGCGACGGTGCCGTAGGCGCCGTACGTCCGCGCATAGCCCCCCTCCTGCGTGACGACGAGCGAGCGGACCCCGAGCTCCACGGCGACCCGGTGCATCACCGTCCCGATGCGGTGGAAGCCGGCGCCGGAGACGGCCATGCGCCCGTTCGCGTCGAACTGCGATGCGTCGGTTCCCAGCGCGCACACGATCGCGTCGGGCACGAACTCGAGCAGGGCCGGAAGGACGACGTGATCGAAGGCGTCGGCGTAGGCCTCGTCCCCGCAGCCGAACGGGAGCGGCACGTTGAGCGTGGCGCCGAGCCCGGCGCCCGCGCCGCGCTCGGTGATCACCCCGTCCTCGGGGTGGTTCGGGCCCCAAGAGCGATGGTCCATGTGCACGCTGATCGCCAGCACGTCGGAGCGCTCCCAGAAGCACGCCTGCGTGCCGTTGCCGTGATGGACGTCCCAGTCGACGACCGCCACGCGGGCGGCCCCACGGTCGCGCAGGCGCTGCGCGGCGAGCGCGGCGTTGTTGAAGAAGCAGTAGCCGTCGGTGGTCGCGGGCGCGGCGTGATGCCCCGGCGGCCGGGTGCACGCATAGGCGATCGCCGCCTCCGCGCCCGCCGCCGCATCGGCGGCCGCGAGCGCCGCCCCGGCCGAGCGCCGCGCGGCGGCCGGCGTCGCCGAGCTCGCGAACGTCGAGCCCTCGACGCAGACGACGCCGTCCGCGCCAGCCAGGGCTTCGACCGAGGCGATGTGCTCAGCGGTGTGGACGGTCGCGAGCTCGCCGTCGGTCGCGAGCGGCGCCTCCCGCCACTCAACGTCCTCGCAGAGCGGGCCGCGCTCGATCACCGAGCGGACGTTGAGCAGCCGCTCCGCGTTCTCGGGGTGCAGCTCCGGAACGGCGAGCAGCGGGGACGGTCCGCCCTCGAAGAGGCCGGAGCCGGTGTCGTGCAGCAGGCAGTCGTCGTGCCAGTGGGCGAGGATCGGCCGCACGCCCCGGCCCGTCCTAGTGGCGGGCCTTCTTGAGGCGCTCGCGCTCGTTCTGCTTCTCGACGACCTGCTGGATGAGCTTCAGGTACTGGTCCACCCCGGTCGCCTTCACGCGCCCGGTCACGAACGCCTGCTGCCAGTCCTTGAGCTGGTTGTGCTCGGTGAGGCGGTTGAACTCCTCACGGCGCATCTCGACGTGCACCTTCGCGTCGGTCGAGATGTCCTTCGTGACCTCACACTCGGGCAGGACCAGGCGGAACTGCTGCGTGTCGCCTCGACCGTGCAGGTCGATGCCGACGTCGAGTTTCAGTGGCTTCAGTGCCGGGATCTGCTCGAGCAGCCCTGATGCGGCGTTGGAGATGAGCCGTCGTGCATCCTCGGACATGAACTGACCCTAGCGGTCGGTCCCCGCGGCGCTCAGCGGATGGCCCTGAAGAGCGCCACGGAAACCGCGGTCAGATCTTGTGCCGCTGCAGCAGCTTCTTGCCGATGACCATGCGCTGAATCTCGCTCGTGCCCTCGCCGATCAGCAGCAGCGGCGCGTCGCGGTACAGGCGCTCGATCTCGTACTCCTTGGAGTAGCCGTAGCCGCCGTGGATGCGGAACGACTCCTCGACACAGAAGCGACCGGCCTCGGAGGCGAAGAGCTTGGCCATGCCGGCCTCCATGTCGGAGCGCTCGCCGGCGTCCTTCAGGCGTGCGGCGCGCAGCGTCAGCAGGCGCGCGGCCTCCACCTGCGTGGCCATGTCGGCGAGCTTGAACTGGATCGCCTGGTGCTCGGCGATCGGCTTGCCGAACGTCTTGCGCTCCTGTGAGTACTTGAGCGCCAGCTCGAGCGCGCGCTGGGCGATGCCGACGCCGCGGGCGGCGACGTTCGCGCGGCCGACCTCGAGCGCGTCCATCATCTGCGCGAAGCCCTTGTTCAGTCCCGCGTCCTCGCCGCCGAGAATGTTCTCGGCGGGACATTTGTACCCGTCGTACACGAGCTCTGTGGACTCGACGCCCTTGTAGCCGAGCTTCTTGATCTGCGGCGGGACGATCAGGCCGGCGTAGGCGCCGGTGTTCTCGGAGACGCCCGCCTCCTTCTCGGTGATGAAGCACGTGAAGCCCTTGTGGCGCGGGTCGGCGTCGGGGTCGGTCTTCACGAGCACGAAGACGAGCGACGAGCGCAGGCCGTTGGTGACCCACATCTTCTGGCCGTTGATCTCGTACGAGCCGTCGTCGATCTTCTTGGCGGCCGTCTTGATCGCCTGCACGTCGGAGCCCATCTCCGGCTCGGACAGCGAGAACGCCGCGCGGATCTCGCCCGTGGCCATACGCGGCAGGTACTTCTGCTTCTGCTCCTCGCTCCCGTACTTGACGAGCAGGTAGCTGCCGATGAAGTGCGTGTTGATGACGCCGGAGATCGAGATCCAGCCGCGGCTGAGCTCCTCGACGATCATCACGTAGGTCGTGAGGTCCAGGCCCATCCCGCCGTACTCCTCGGGGATCGTGACCCCGAAGAGGCCGAGCTCCTTGAGCTGCTCGACGATCTCGGTCGGGAACTCGTCCTCGTGATCGAAGTGCTCGGCGTTGGGGAGGATCTGCTCGTCGGCGAACTGGCGCACCATTTCGGTGATCGCCTTCTGCTCGTCGGTCTTCTCCTCGAAGGGAACGGCGATGGCCATGTGACTCAGGGGCTCCTTCTGCGGCTGTCGGGCTGGGCCCGGCGCGTGGCGCTCGGGCGACTCCAAGAGGATACGAGGGACCGCCCGGATTAGGCTTCCAGGATGCCGAACGAGCGGATCACGCCTGAGCTGAGCCTGACGGTGCTGCCGGGCTCCTTCCCCGGTGACCTTGGGATCGAGCTGATCGAGATCGACGAGCAGCGCACCGTCGGACGCATGGCCGTGGACGCGCGGCACCTGCATCCCGGCGGCTACGTGCACGGCGGCGCCTGGACCGCCTTCGCGGACACCGTCGCCGCCTGGGGCACGATGCACGCGCTCGACGCGGGCGCGAGTTTCACGACGCTCGAGCTGAAGACGAACGTGTTCGCCGCCGGCCGCGCGGGCGACGTCCTGATCGGCGTCGGAGAGGCGCTCCACGCGGGTGGCCGCACGCAGGTCTGGGAGGTCCGGATCCGCCGGGAGGCCGACGAGCGGCTGATGGCGAACTTCGTGTGCACCCAGATCCTGCTCCCCGGCTGACCGCGTCGGCAGGCCACCGCTTGCCAGACTGGCCGGCATGCACCTGACCGGCTGGGACATCGTCCTCTGGGTCCACCTGCTCGCGATGGCGCTGTTCCTCGGCGGGCAGCTCTTCATGGGGCTCGCGATCGTTCCGGTCTACGTTGCGCAGGGCGGGCAGGACGGCGCAGCGCACGAGTGGATGCAGCCGATCGCGCGGCGCTTCGGATGGGCGTCGCTCGGGGCGATCGCGGTCGCGCTCGTCACCGGCTCGATGATGGCCTCGCACCTGCACCTGTGGCCCGAGACCGCCATGAGGATCAAGCTGACGCTCGTGACGATCGCCGTCGTTCTGACGTGCGTCCACGTCTTCGTCGTCCACGGGTCCAACCGGCTGCTGCAATCCCTGATCCTGCTCGACTCACTGGCGATCGTGCTGGTCGCGACGACGCTTTGAGCTTCGCGCGCGACGTCATCGAGGCCGCCGACCCCGGGCGGCTCGCCCTGGTGGAACTCGCCCGCGACGGCTCGCGACGCGAATGGCACTTCGGCGAGATCGCGCGGCGCGCGGGCTGCATGGCCGCGGCGCTCGACCGCGGCGGGGTGCGGCCCGGTGAGGTGGTGCTCACCCTGATCGGCAACCGCCCCGAGTGGGTCGTCACGATGGTCGCCTGCTTCCGCGCCGGCTACGTCGTGCTGCCGTGCACCGAGCAGCTCCGAGCGCACGATCTGCGGCTGCGACTGGACGTCGCGCGACCCGCCGCCATCGTCTGCGACGAGCGCAACCGCGCCGAGCTGGAGGCCGCGGGGCCGACGTGCCCGGTGCTGCTCATTCCGGACGAGTCGCTCTTCGAGCCGGGGCTCGAGGCGCAGGCGCCCCCGCACTGCGATGCCGCGCCGGCCGATCCCTGCCTCATCACCTTCACGAGCGGCACCGCGGGCGAGGCGAAGGCGGTCGTCCACGGGCAGCGCTATCTCGACGGGCAGGCTGTGCAGGCCGAACACTGGCTCGGCGCGCAGCCCGGCGACCTCGTCTGGTGCACCGCAGCGAGCGGGTGGAGCAAGTCGGCGCGCAACGTCTTCATCGCGCCGTGGATGCGCGGCGCGGCGGCGCTCCTGCACGACGCGCGCTTCGATCCCGCCGAGCGCCTTGAACTGCTCGAGCGCGAGGGCGTGAACGTGCTCTGCATGGCGCCGACCGAGTACCGGGTGATCGCGGCGCGCGCCGAGCCGCGACCCGTCGGGTCGCTGCGCGCGCTGGTCGCCGCCGGAGAGGCCCTCAACCCCGAGGTGCTGCGCGCCTTCCACGAGCGCACCGGCCTGTGGATCCGTGACGGCTACGGCCAGACCGAGACCGGCCAGACGACGGCGCAGCCGCCCGGGCGCGATCCGCGGCCCGGCTCGATGGGGCCGGCGCTGCCCGGCGTGCGAGTCTGGATCGACGACGGTGAGCTGTGCCTGGACCCGCTGAGCGACCCCACGTTCTTCCTGGGATATCTCGGCGAGGGAGTGCACCACGGGTCCCGCGGGGCGCTTGAGGTGCACGCCGATCGCCGCGACGGCGGCACCTGGCGCACCGGGGATCGCGTCGGGCAGGACGAGGACGGGTATCTGCACTTCGAGGGCCGTGCCGACGACGTGATCATCAGCGCCGGGTACCGGATCGGGCCGTTCGAGGTCGAGTCGGCGCTCGTGTCGCACCCGGCGGTCGCCGAGGCCGCCGCGGTCGCCGCGCCGGACCCCGAGCGCGGCTCGGTCGTGCGCGCGGTCGTCGTGCTGCGCGACGGTCACGAGCCGTCCGCCGCGCTCGCACGCGCGCTCCAGGATCACGTGAAGGCCCAGACGGCGCCGTACAAGTACCCGCGCATCGTCGAGTTCGCCGACGACCTGCCGAAGACCGCCAGCGGCAAGGTGCGGCGTGCGCTGCTGCGGGAGAGCCGGTGACCCCCGCCACGCGCGAGCGGCTGACCGGCGCGACGGGTCAGCCCGTCGCGACATTTCTGCGCGGGGATCGCGACGGGTTCCCGCTGGCTGACGACGTGCAGCCCGCAGGCGGCGCGACAGCCGAGCAGATCGCCGACGCCATCGAGCGCGAGCTGCCGGGACACATCATCGGGGCTCCGCGTGAACTCGGCGAGCTGCTGGTGCGGCGGGGCGCCGTCGCCCGCCGCCGCTCGACGCTGATGGAGTGCGACCCTGCCGCCGCGCGAGCGCCGATGCCCGCACCGCCCTCGGGCGTCACCATCGAGCCGGCCGCGGGCCGCACGCCCGATGACCTGCTCGACGCCTACGTCAACGCCTATCCCGAGGCTCATCCCGACCACCACACCGGCCTGGACCGCGACGGCCAGCGGGAGCTGCTCCGCGCGCTGATGGCCGGGGAGGTGATCGGCCCGCTGCTCGGCTGCTCCCGGGTCGCGCGGACGCAGGACGGGTACTGTCGGCGCCGCGCTGGTCTTCGACCCGGCGGGCGAGCCGCCGCTCGGCGTTCCATGGGTCGGCGAGCTCTTCCGGCATCCGGAAGCCCCGAGCGGCGTCGGCGCGGCGCTGCTCGCAGCGACGCTCGATCAGGCCCGCGACGACGGCCTGCGCGTCGTCGGGCTGCGCGTCAGCGACGGGAACCCGGCGCGCGCGCTCTACGACCGGCTCGGCTTCCGCCCGCGCCAGGAGGTCGTCACGGTGCTCGTTCCGGCAGCGGCGTGAGCGCCGCCGACGGCACCCAGCCACGGCGGCCGGCGTCGGTGACGACGCGCGACCATTCGCCCGAGCGGCGCAGCACGCGGACCGGCTGATCGAGCCGCACCGACCCGGCCGCGGCGCCGCCCGGGCGCACACGAAGCAGCGCCTCGCGCACGGCGACCCGGTCGGTCGGCGTGGCCGCGGAACGCTGGTCGGCCGCGCGGATCGACCCGCCCGCCGCCGGGCGGCGGCAGAGAATCCCGACGGTCACGCTCGTCGCCGCGGAACGGGCCGGGGCCAGCAGCAGGACCCGCGCGGAGCGGCTCGCGCCGACGACGGTCCCCCGCGCGTACGCGGTGCGCAGTGACACGGTCCCGACCACGGGGAGCAGATCGGCGACGCGCATCGGAGCGGGACACGTGAACCGCACCGCGCCGAGCGGCGCGTTGCCGGCGGGCAGCACCAGCCGCCGCCGCACGATCGAGGTCCCGGCCGGCAGCGGCTGCTGCGCGGCGAGGACGCCGCGCGGGACGGCGGGGCTGCGGACGGCCTGGGGCGCGGGGTCCCCGGGACCGAAGACCTGCGTCCCGGCGATCACGACGCCGGCCGCCGCGATGCCCGCGGTCGCCGCGACGCCCGCCTTCACCGCTGCGCTCTTCCCGGCGAGCCCATAGAGCGCGCCGCCGGCGCCGCCGACGCCGACGAGGAGGAGCCCGGGACTGAGGATCGCGAGGGCCTGGCCGCTGAGCTTCAGCTCGTGCCGGAACGCGCGGCACGGAGCGCAGACGGCGACATGCCGCAGCGCGCCGGCGGGCGCCCGGCGATGCTCGTCCGCGGCCTCCAGCAGCCGTGCGCGCACGCCTTCGCAGTCGGCGCTGCGCGCCTCGCGGTGGCGCACGAGGTTCGCCCGCGCGCGAAAGACGAGGCTCTTCGTCGCCTGTGTCGTGATTCCGAGCTCGGCGGCGACCTGCTCGTGGGTGAGCCCGTCGAGCTCGCGCCGCACGAGCGCGTGGCGCTGCTCGTCGGGGAGCGTCGCTAGATCGTCGAGCAGATCGCGGACGCCGGCCCGGCGCGCAGCGGCGTGCTCGGGCTCGCTCCCCGGCGGCGCGGCCAGGATGACCGGCATGAGCTCGTCGTCGAGCGTGACCTTGTCCATCCGCACGCGACCCAGCTCGTCGAGCGCGCAGTTGCGGACGAGCCGGAAGAGCCACGGCTTGAGGTCCATCGGGCGGTCGTCGCGAACGAGGGCGCGGCTCGCGCGGAGCATCGCCTCCTGCACGACGTCCTCGGCGACCCCGGGCGCAGAGCGCTGGAGGATGCGCTGCGCGAAGCGTTCCAGCCGTGCGCTGTACCGCTCGTGGATCAGCTCGAAGGCGTGCCTGTCACCCGCGCGATAGGCGGCGACGAGCGCGGCGTCCGAGGTGCGCGGGCCCGCGGGGGCCATCACCGGCACAGGCTTCTGCTCCTGATCCAGCCGCGCAACTCGTTGCGCGTGTTGATGCGCATCCAGCGCCGGTCGGCGCTGCGGCGCAGCACGCGGACACGATCACCGCGATACAGGTAGCCGACGGCGAAGCCGCCGGGGCTCTCCACGACGACGGCGACCCGCGTCCTGCACACCTTGGCGGTCGTCGCCGCCTGCGCCGGCGAGACTGCAACCGCGAGCGCCGCGAGCACGACGAGCGTGCTCACGGCGGTCCGGGCGCGCACGCGGCGTGCGCTGCGGCGGGACTCAGCGGCAGAGGGCATAGATCGTGCCGGTCACCGTGTCGCCGACCTTCACGTCGCGGCGGTTGTAGTCCGCGACGACGCCCCAGCTCGACTTGCCGCTGTAGTCGAAGCCGCGGCGGCGGACGAACGGGGTGTAGCCGACGACCTGAGGGCCGATGTCGCCCGTCGTGGCGAACGTGAACAGCTTGCGGCCCGCGGGGCAGCGCACCGTGAAGGTCGGGTAGGTCTCGGTGGTGCCGCGGGTGATCGAGACGGCGTACGAGATCGCGCGGAAGCGCGACGGGATCGGCTTGCCGCGGCGATCGTCACGCACCCCGGGGAAGTCCGTCGGGTTGATCGCGCCGGCGGGCAGCTGCACCCGCGGACCGACGCTCATGCTGGTCGTGCCGGGCGCGACGGGCGCGCCGGTCTGGGCGATCGCCGCACCGCCCGCGAGCAGTGCGGAGACGCTCGCGGCGGCGACGGCGGTCCGGATGATGGTGCGAGTCATGGCGTCTTCCCGGGTTCTTCTCGTGGACTGGAAATGCTCTCTCAGCTGCTCTAACCGTCAGATGTGACCGTGGTTGCGGGTCAGGGTCGGACGTTTCTGACCGGGTGTTCAGGGTGTGTGAGGTTTCAGCGCCCGATCCGGCTCACCTTCGCTCCGGCGTGCCGGCGCGCGGCGAGCTTTGCGGTGACCTGCGCCTTCGCGTTCACCAGTTCGTCGACGCCCGTGTCGACGGTCTGCTTGAACTGGCCGTCACCGAGGATCGACTGCGTCTGCAGGACGCGGTACGTCTGCGCGTCGACGAGCGCGGTGCCGCGCGAGCCCGGGTCGCTGGTGATCCACTTCGCCGCGACCGACTCGAGCACGAGCGCGCGGCGGCCGCCCACGACCTGCTCACCGGTGACACGCATGATGCCCTGCTGGACGTAGGCCAGGTGCAGCGCCGCCTCGTAGGTGGACGACGCGTAGGGCGGCGGGTCCGTCACCTTGTGCTTCACGATCGTGAGGCGGTTCGTCTTCGCGTCGTAGATGCGGCTCTCGCCGGGACGGTCGACGACCTCGGTCCGGACCTTGCCGGTGGCGATGGTCGTGGCGACCAGCCGCGCGCGGGTGGCCGAAAGCCACAGCTCGTGGCGCTCCTTCGAGGGAACGGACTTCGGGCCGGAGACGGTCACCGTCCAGACCCGGTGCTCGGCCTTCCCGACCGGGACGCGGTACGCCGAGTCAGTCGGCTTGGGCAGGCCGGCCTGGGACTGGCTCGTGAACGCCTGGACGCCGCCGACGCCGCTCGCACTCGCGGCGGCGGGGGCGAGTGCCGCGACGGCGAGCGCCGCCGCGGTGATGGTGGTGAACCTGATTGACATGAGGGGGAATCTCCTGGGGTTGAGGTGGAGTTCCCCTTAAACCGGCCGGCCGCGAACAGGTCGCGGGTCTGGGTCAGCGCATCACGACTGCGTCAGCTCGCGCGCCATCTCCTCGAACACCGCGACGTAGCGGTCGACCGACTCGTCGGTGTGCGTGACCGAGAGCGTCCACTCCTCTTCGCGGCCCGGCGTCATGTAGATGCCGCGGTTCATGTTGAAGAGCCAGGCGAGATCCGCCAGCTCGGCGTCCTGGTTCGCGGCGAACGTCTCGTAGTCGACGACCTTGGCGGTCGAGAACGTCACACAGCCCTTCGACCCGATGCCGACGGCGTAGCCCGGCAGCGCGTACTTCTCGATCACGCCGGTGCAGCCCTCGAGGATGCGGTCGTTGAGCCGGTTCAGCGTCGCGTAGGCGTCGGGCGTGAGCACCTGCTCGAGGTTCGCACGCGCCGCGGCCATGCAGAGCGGGTTCCCGTTGTACGTTCCGACCTGGTAGACGCTGCCGTCCTCGACGCAGCTCATGACCTCCTCGCTTCCGCCGATCGCACCGACCGGGAAGCCTCCGCCGAGGGCCTTGGCGAGCGTGACCATGTCGGGGAGCACGCCGTACTTCTCGGTCGCCCCGCCGGCGGCGATGCACAGGCCGGTCTTCACCTCGTCGAAGATCAGGACGATGCCGTGCTTCCTCGTGATCTCGCGGACGGCCTCGAGGTAGCCGGGCTCGGGAAGCACGACGCCGAGGTTCATCATCGCCGCCTCCATGATCACGCAGGCGGGCTTGCGGCCCTCGGCCTCGAGCCGCTCGATCCGGCGCTCCATCGCACCGGCGTCGTTGAACGGGACCGCGATCGTCATCTGCACGACGGAGTCGGGGATGCCGGCGCCGTAGGGCAGCGACTCCAGGTTCTCGTGGTCGCCGATCTTGTCGTACGCGACGCCGATGCTGACCATCACCGTGTCGTGGTGGCCGTGGTAGGACCCGAAGATCTTCATCACCGTGTCGCGGCCGGTGAAGGCGCGGGCGATGCGGATCGCGTCCATCGTCGCCTCGGAGCCGGAGTTCGTGTAGCGCCACTTGGCGAGGCCCCAGCGTGCCGCGAGGTCATCGCCGACGGCGATCGCGTCCTCGGTCGGCGCGGCGAAGTGCGTGCCGAGCGCGTAGCGCTCGCTCATCGCGGCGCCGATCGCCGGGTGCGCATGGCCCTGGACCATCGAGCCGAAGCCGTTGTGGAAGTCGAAGTACTCGTTGCCGTCGACGTCCCAGACCCTCGGACCGTCACCGCGCTCGAGGTAGATCGGCCACGGCTCCCGCAGCTGGTAGGAGGAGGCGACGCCGCCGCTGAGGTGCACCCTCGCACGCTCGTATGTCCTCCCCGACTCCTGCGTGTTCTCGTTGAGCCGGGCGTCCTCGCGGGCGGTGAGCTCCGCGATCCGTGTGCGGTCGAGCTGTGTGCTGATCGTCATGAACCAAGGCTAGACGGTCGGCAGCTGTGCGGCACGGCGCAGACTGGCCCCGCCCGCTGTCCGTGGTGGCGCGTCTCAGGCGCGCACGCGCTCGCCGGCGGGGTCGTACAGCGGCTCCGCCGCGACCTCGCCGGCCACCCATTCACCGAACATGTCGATCTCGACCGCGGTGCCCGGCGCGGCGCTCGACGCCGGGACGTACGCATAGGCGATCGAGCGCTCGACCGTGTAGCCGTAGCCGCCGCTCGTCACGCGTCCCGCGATCTCGCCGCCGATCCGCACGGGCTCGTTCCCCAGTGCCACCGAGCGCGGGTCCGCGAGCGTGATGCAGACCAGGCGCTGGGCATCGTCGCCCGTCGCGGGATCGGCCGCGAGCGCGCTCTGCCCGATGAACCCGCCGTCCTTCTCGAGCTTCACGCAGAACCCGAGCCCCGCCTCGTAGGGCGTCTCGTCGGGCGTGATGTCAGCGGCCCACACACGGTGGCCCTTCTCAAGGCGCAGCGTGTCGATCGCCTTGTAGCCGCCCGCGACGATGCCGTGCGCCTGTCCCGCCTGCCACAGCGCGTCCCACAGGCCGGCGCCGTGGTCGGTCGGGCAGTAGAGCTCCCAGCCCAGCTCGCCGACGAAGGTCACGCGCAGCGCACGCACCGGGACATCGCCGGCGGTGATCTCGCGCATCGACATGTAAGGGAAGTCCTCGTTCGACAGCGGGTCCGGCGTGAGGGGCTGCAGGATGTCGCGGGCACGCGGCCCCCAGAGCGCGAAGCAGGCCCAGCGCGCCGTCACGTCGTGGATCTCGACGCTGCCATCGCGCGGAGCATGCCGCCGCAGCCACGCCGCGTCATGCTGGCCGAATGCCGTGCCGGTGACGATGGAGAACTGGTCCTCCGCGAGCCGCGTGACGGTGAAGTCGCACTCGATCCCGCCGCGCGAGTTCAGCATCTGCGTGTACGTGATCTGCCCCACGCCGCGCGCGACGCGGTTGTCGCAGAGGCGTTCGAGGAACGTCGCGGCGCCCGGCCCGGAGATCTGCAGCTTCGCGAACGAGGACTCGTCGAACAGCGCGGCGGTCTCGCGCGCCGCCCGATGCTCGGCGCCGATCGCCGGCGACCAGTGTTCGCCGGCCCAGCCGCGCGGGCGCAGGTCCTCGTCGCCGTCCGCCGCGTTGGCGTCGTACCAGTTGACACGCTCCCAGCCGGACTTCTCGCCGAACGCCGCGCCCGCTGCGACGTGCCACGGATAGGCGCTCGACGTCAGCAGCGGACGGCCCGCGAGGCGCTCGTGCCCGGGGTGGCGGATGTCGTAGTACGTCTCGTAGACCTCCTTCACGCGCTTCAGCGTGTACGACGGCGACCGGTAGGCCGGCCCGAACCGGCGCACGTCCATGTGCCAGAGATCGAGCTGCGGCTCGCCGGAGTGGATCCACTCGGCCATCACCTTGCCGATGCCGCCCGCCCCGGCCAGCCCGTGTGCGCAGAACCCGGCTGCGACGAAGAAGCCGCGGACGTCCGTCTCGCCGAGGCAGAACTCGTTGTCGGGTGTGAACGCCTCGGGGCCGTTGATGAGCCTGGTGACCGTGAGGTCGTTCATCGACGGCACGCGCTTCCGCGAGTTCTCGGTGATCTCCTCGAAACGGTCCCAGTCCTCTTCGAGCAGCTGTCCGTTGAACGTGGGCGGGATGCGGTCGACGAGCTGCTCGTCGAGTGACCACGGCGCGCTGTCGCGCTCGTAGCCGCCCATCACGATGCCTCCGCCCTCCTCGCGGAAGTACACGAGCAGGTCGGGGTCGCGCAGCGTCGGAAGATGCCGCAGCGGGGGCGCCGTGCCGCGCGCCTCCTGCATCGCCGCGAACGGCCGGCTCACGAGGTACTCGTGCGCGAACGGGATGATCGGGACGCGCACGCCGGCGAGCCGGCCGATCTCCGCCGCGAACATGCCGCCGGCGTTGACGACGACCTCGCACTCGATGTCGCCCCACTCCGTCCGCACGCCGCGAACCGCCCCCTCCTCCACGTCGATGCCCTCGACGCGGGTGTGGGTGAAGATCTGCACGCCGCCGCGGCGCGCGCCGTCGGCGAGCGCGTACGTCAGCTGCGACGGGTCGAGGTAGCCGTCGGTCGGCAGGAACGACGCGACGCGCACGCCGTCCGTGACCATCAGCGGGAAGCGCTCCTGCGCCTCCTGCGGCGAGATCAGCTCGAGCGGCAGGCCGAACGTCTTCGCGAACGCGACCTGCCGGCGGATCTCCTGCTCGCGCTCGGGCGTGCACGCGAGGCGGATGCCACCGCACTCGACCCAGCCGGGATCGAACTCGGACTCCGCGGCGAGCCTGCGGTACAGCCCGACGCCGTACATCATCATCTTCGTCAGCGAGACGCTCGAGCGCAGCTGCCCGACGAGGCCGGCGGAATGGAACGTCGACCCGCTGGTCAGCTCGTTGCGATCGACGAGGACGACGTCCCGCTCGCCGAGCTGCGCGAGGTGGTAGGCGATGCTCGTGCCGCCGACGCCGCCGCCGATGATGACGACGCGTGCGCGGGCCGGAAGCTCACGCGGACGCGCCACGGATCCACTCCTCCAGCCGGGAGTCGCCCGCGCCGGAGCGCAGGCGCGCGAAGTGCTCGTCCGCATAGGCGCCGTAGTCGAAGTCCAGGTCGCTGACCGCGCGCTGCAGGACGCCCCACATTGCCTCGCGCACATCCGACATCAGGCGCATGAGCCGCAGGGCGGCGACCTGGTGCCTGTCCGCCGGCTCGCCGAAGTAGAGCCCCAGGAGGAGCCGCTCATCGTCCTCGGAGAGCCCGTTGTTGACCGCGAGGTTCCCGAGATCGAAGAAGCGGTCGTTCATGCCCGCGTACTCCCAGTCCACGATCCGCAGCTCAGCGCCGGAGCGCAGGAAGTTCGCGGTCAGGAGGTCGTTGTGGGACGGGACGGGCCCGTCCCCCGGGCGATCCTTCAGCGCGCCGCCGATCCGCTCGGACAGCTCGAGCGCGAGCGCGTGGTCGTCCGCCGGCACCTCTCCCCCGCGAGCCCGCGCGACGTCGGCGTACTCGCGTGCCAGCGTGAAGGTGGGGAACGCGGTCGCGAGCGCCGGGCCGTCATGGACGCGGCGCAGGGCGGCGGCGACGACGGCGAGCGTGGCGGGGTCGCGCAGCTCTGCGGCGTCCATCGTGCGCCCGGGCACGAAGGCGGTGACGAGGACCTGCAGGTCGGGGAGCCAGCGCACGACCTTGGGGGCGACGCCGACGGCACTCGCCGCGCGGGTCGCCGCCACCTCTGTCTCGCGGTCGATGCTGAGCACCTCCGTGTCCTTGCCGCACAGGCGCAGGACGTAGTCCTCGCCGCCGAGCCTGACGCGCAGGTTGCGGTTCGTGATCCCACCCGAGAGCACCTCGGGCTCGCCTTCCAGCTTGCCCAGCTCGGGCTCGAGGCGGGCGAGGATCACCCGCAGGTCATCCACTCGCGGCGACCTCGACGACGAACCGTGCCCGATCGCCGCGATGGCGGTCCTGGGCGAACTCGACGGGTGTTCCGCGCGCGTCGTACGCGACGCGCTCGACCAGCATCAGCGGGGAGCGCGTGCGCACACCCAGGGCCTGGGCATCGGCCGCGCGCGCGGCCACGGGCTCCAGGCGCTCGATCGCGCGGACCGGCGCGTGACGGTACGTCTCGCTCCCCATCAGCGCGTACAGCGAGCCGCCGAGGTCCTGCTCGACGATGCCCGGGAAGAGTGCGTCCGGCAGCCACGAGTCCTCGAGCGTGAGCGGCAGGCCGGCGCCGGAGCGCACGCGCCGGATCCGGGCGACGAGGGCGCCGGGCTCCAGCTCGAGCGAGCGTGCGATCGAGCTCGGCCCCCCCACGACTTCGGCGCTCACGAGCACCGCGCCCGCCTCGAGGCCCGCCCGCGCCATCTGCTCGCTGAAGCCGGCGACGCGCTCGGTGCGGTCGAACTCGATGCGCGGCGCGGTGACGAACGTCCCGCGACCGACCCCGCGCTCGACCAGGCCCTTGCGGGCCAGCGCATCGAATGCCTGGCGGACCGTCATCCGGCTGACGCCGAGGGTCAGCGCCAGGTCGCGCTCCGGCGGCAGACGGTCACCGGGCCCCAGCGTTCCCCGCGCAATCGCGTCGGTGACCTGGGACTCGATCTGCTGGTAGGCCGGGCGGCCGGCATCGGTGTCGAGCGTAAAGTCCATTTGGTCCGGTCCAATCGTTCAGCCTATGGACGCGCATCATGACGGTCAAGCACGCCACGTTGCGCCCAAAGGCCCGGCCGGGATACCTTCCGGGGCATGACGCTCGACGAGCTGCGCAACGGGGTCGTGGACGGGGAGATCGACACGGTGCTCCTCGCCATGACCGACATGCAGGGACGTCTCCAGGGCAAGCGCTTCACCGCGACGCACTTCCTGGACACCGTCCTGGGAGGCCACGGCGCCGAGGGGTGCAACTACCTGCTGGCCGTCGACGTCGAGATGAACACGGTCGACGGCTACGCGATGTCCTCGTGGGACCAGGGGTACGGCGACTTCGTCATGGAGCCCGACATCTCGACGCTGCGGCGCACACCGTGGCTGCCCGGGACCGTGCTGCTGCTGGCCGACCTGCAGTGGCACGACGGCACGCCCGTGGTGGCGTCCCCGCGCCAGATCCTGCGCGCGCAGCTCGAGCGCCTGAGCGAGCGCGGCTGGAGCTCGCTCGCCGCGACCGAGCTCGAGTTCATGCTCTTCAGCACCTCCTACCGGGAGGCGCATCTGAAGGGGTACCGCGACCTCGAGCCGGCGAACTTCTACAACGTCGACTACTCGATGCTCGGGACCTCGCGGGTCGAGCCGCTGATCCGCCGGATCCGCAACGAGATGTCGGGTGCCGAGATGGTCGTCGAGAACTCCAAGGGCGAGTGCAACTTCGGCCAGCACGAGATCAACTTCCTCTACGACGGGGCGCTCGCGACGGCCGACAAGCACGTCATCTACAAGAACGGCGCCAAGGAGATCGCCGACCAGGAGGGCATGGCGATCTCGTTCATGGCGAAGTACGACCAGCGTGAGGGCAGCTCCTGCCACGTCCATCTCTCGCTGCGCGACGCACAGGACGCGCCGGTCTTCGCCGACCAGCCGGAGGTGTTCGACTCGTTCATGGCGGGCGTGCTCGCGACGCTGCCGGAGCTCACGCTGTTGCACGCGCCGAACATCAACTCGTACAAGCGCTTCGCGTCCGCCTCGTTCGCGCCGACGGCCGTCGCCTGGGGCACCGACAACCGCACCTGCGCGCTGCGGGTGCTCGGCGAGGGCAAGGGCAAGCGCGTGGAGCTGCGGATGCCGGGAGCCGACGTGAATCCCTACCTCTCGCTCGCAGCGCTGATCGCCGGCGGCCTGCACGGGGTCGAGCTCGGGCTGCCGCTCGAACCGCCCGTCAGCGGCAACGCGTACGCGACCGACCACCGGCGCGTGCCGGGGACGCTGCGCGACGCGCGTGACCTCTTCGCCGCCAGCACGGTCGCGCGCTCGGCGCTCGGCGACGCGGTCGTGGACCACTACCTCAACAACGCCCGCATCGAGCTCGAGGCGTTCGACGCGGCCGTCACCGACTGGGAACGCGTCCGCGGCTTCGAGCGGCTGTAGCGGTGCCGGCCAAGCCCCACGCGGACACGACCCTCGACATGGTCTTCGCGCCGGTCCGCTCGCAGACGGCCTTCGAGGAGACCGTCGACCGGCTCGGGACCGCGATCAAGCTCGGGCTCCTGACACCCGGAACGCGGCTGCCTCCGGAGCGCGCGCTGTGCTCGCACATGGGCATCGCGCGCTCGACGTTGCGTCAGGCACTCACGGCGCTCACGGAGAGCGGTCACCTCTACGCGATGAGAGGCCGCGGTGGGGGCACGTTCGTCGCCGACCCGCTCCCGCCGGCCGACCGACCCGGCGACGAGCTGCTCTCGCGCTGGCGCGAGGTCTGCGACGTGCGGCTGGCGGTCGAGCTCGGTGCGGCGGCACTCGCCTGCCAGCGCGCGGGCGACGACGAGCTGAGCCCGCTCGCGGAGCTCGTCGAGCGGATGGACGACCTGCTCGGCGACTACGAGGCCTTCCGCCCGGCCGACGTGCGCTTCCACATCGGATTGGCGGAGGCCTCGGGCAGCGGTCGGCTCGTCGCCGCGATGACGGAGGCCCAGGGAGAGATGACCGACCTGATCTCGCACATCCCCCACCCGCCCGAAGTACTCCTGCACAGCAACGAGCAGCACGCGCTGATCCTCGCCGCCGTGCGCGCCCGGGACGCCACGCGGGCACTGGGGATCGTCGCCGACCATCTGCACGGAACCGAGCACGTGCTGGCGGGCCTGCTGCCCGAAGCCTGACCGCCACGGGCCGCTTCGACCGAACGTCGAGGCCGCATTGTGCGATTCGTCGCTTGACTTCCGTCCGTGTGCATTCGTATGGTCGCGACGGGCCAGAGGACGGACAGGCAGACCTTTAGCCGACACGGGCTCTGGCGGGAAACGTTCCAACAACAGGACGTCCTGAGGAGGGCACCGCGTGAGCACGACCGAACAGCAGGCCGCGATGGGCGCCGATGAACGGCGACTCGCGGAGCTCGGCTATGAACAGAGTCTGAATCGCGGCTGGAGCAGCTTCCAGAACTTTGCGATCTCGTTCACGATCATCTCGGTACTGGCCGGGTGTTTCACGACCTACGGCCAGGCCTGGAACAACGGTGGGCCGATCGCCATCTCCTGGGGCTGGCCGATCATCTGCGCGCTCATCCTGACCGTCGCCTTCTCGATGTCGGAGCTCGCCTCCGCGTACCCGACGGCCGGGGCGATCTACTGGTGGTCTGCGCGAATCGGCGGACGAAAGTGGGGTTGGTACACCGGTTGGTTCAACCTCATCGGCCTGATCGGGGTGGTCGCCTCGGTGGACTACGCAGCGGCCGCCTTCGCCGACGCGACACTCGGCATCTACGGGCTGAACATCTTCGGGATGAATTTCGGTGACAGCGCGCACATCCTCGGCGAGACCTTCGTCCTCTACTGCGTGATCCTCATCCTGCACATCATCATCAACATCTTCAGCTCGCCGCTCGTCGCCCGCTTCAACTCGATCTCGGTCTGGTGGCACGTGCTGGGCGTCGCCGTGATCATCGGCCTGCTGATCTTCGTCCCGGACCAGCACGCGAGTGTGAAGTTCGTCTTCACCGAGCGCATCAACAACTCCGGGTTCTCCAACGGCTCCGTCAGTGGCGGGTTCTTCTGGCTCTACGTGCTGCCGCTCGGCTTCCTGCTGACGATGTACACCCAGACCGGGTACGACGCCTCCGCCCACGTCTCCGAGGAGACACAGGGCGCATCCGAGGCGGCGGCCAAGGGCGTGTGGCGATCGGTCTTCTGGGCCGGCGTCATCGGCTGGCTGGTCCTGCTGGCCATCACGTTCGCAGCCGCCGACGCGGGACCGATCAACGAGGCCGGCGGAACGTCGATCTCGATCTTCGAGACGTTCCTCGACTCGTGGGCCGCGAAGATGATCCTCGTCATCGCGACGATCGGGCAGCTGTTCTGCGGGATGTCGTGCGTGACGAGTGCGTCACGGATGACGTACGCGTTCTCGCGTGACGGTGCGATCCCCGGCCATCGCCTGTGGACGCGGCTCAACCACCACCGCGTCCCGTACATGGCGGTGCTGTTCATCGGCTTCTGGTCGCTGCTCGTCGCGATCCCGGCGCTGAAGGGCAACTCGTCGGGGTTCCCGTTCGCCTTCTTCGCGGTCGTGTCGATCACGGTCATCGGCCTGTACATCGCCTACGTCATCCCGGTGTTCCTGCGCTGGCGCCTCGGTGACGCGTTCGAGCACGGGCCGTGGACGCTGGGCCAGAAGTACCGCTGGCTGAACCCGATAGCGGTGGTCTGGGTGATTCTCTCGGTGATCATCTTCTCGCTGCCGTTCAACCCCGCCGGCGTTCCGTGGGACAGCAGCTTCAGCTGGGAGTCGTTCAACTACGCGCCGGTCACCGTGATCGTCGTGATCCTGTTCGCAGCGATCCTGTGGTCCGTCAGCGGCCACAAGACGTTCCACAGCCCCGCGGAGGAGGACATGGGCGCCGAGGCCCAGGCGCTCGAGGCGGAGATCGGCGAGCCGCCCAAGTTCCCCGAGGCTCCGTAGTCAGGCGTGCCTGAGGTTCCGGCTCGTCGGGGGGCGGGCCGGAACCTCTCCACCCCCTGCAATGGCATGACCTTCGGTCCTTTGCCAGACTGCTGCCCATGACCGAGACGCTGTCCGTCCTGGAGCCCGCGACGGAGCAGGTGCTCCAGACCCTTCCCCGCGCCGGTGTGGAGCAGACCGACGAGGCGGTCGCCCGCGCCGCTGAGGCGCTGCCCGCATGGCGAGCGCTCGCGCCGGGGACGCGCGCCGGCATCCTGCGTGATCTCACGACGGCGCTCGAGGCCGCGCACGAGGAGCTCGCCGTGCTCGAGGCACGGAACGCGGGCAAGCCGATCGGCGCGGCACGCGGCGAGATCGGCGGCGCGATCGCAACCTTCCGCTACTTTTCCGCGGCGCCCGAGCGGCTGCTGGGCGACACGATCCCCGTCGACGGCGGGATCGCGATGACCTTCCGCGAGCCGATCGGGGTCGTCGGGCTGATCACGCCGTGGAACTTCCCGCTCGCGATCGCCTCCTGGAAGCTCGCCCCGGCGCTCGCCGCCGGCAACACCGTGGTGCTCAAGCCGGCGGAGCTGACGCCGCTGACCGCCGTGCGCTTCGCCGAGATCGCGGCCGACGCCGGCGTTCCGGCGGGCGTCATCAACGTCGTCGTCGGCCCCGGGCGGACGTGCGGACAGCGACTCGTCGAGCACCCCGGAGTCGGCAAGATCGCCTTCACCGGGTCGACCGAGGTCGGCGCGTCGATCGCCGCATCCGCAGCCGCCACCATCAAGCGCGTCACGCTCGAGCTGGGCGGCAAGTCGGCGAACATCGTCTTCGCCGACGCCGATGTCGAGGCCGCGGCGAGCGCCGCTCCCGGCGCGATGTTCGACAACGCCGGCCAGGACTGCTGCGCGCGTTCGCGCATGCTCGTCGAGGCGAGCGTCGTTGACCGCTTCCTTGCCGCGCTCGAGCCTGCGGTCACGGGGATCCGCGTCGGCGACCCGCTCGACCCGGCGACCGACATGGGCCCGCTCATCTCCGCCGGCCAGCGCGAGAGCGTGGCGGGGTTCGTTCCCGGCGACGCGCCGGTCGCGATCCGCGGCAGCGTCCCCGACGGGCCCGGGTACTGGTTCGCGCCGACCGTGCTGCACCCCGTGCAGCACGGCGACCGCGCCGCGACCGAGGAGATCTTCGGGCCGGTCGCATGCGTGATCCCGTTCAGCGGCGAGGACGAGGCGGTCCGCCTCGCGAACGACACGATCTACGGCCTGTCGGGCTCGGTCTGGACGCGCGACGGAGCGAAGGCGCTGCGCGTCGCACGCGCGCTCGAGTCGGGCAACCTCTCGATCAACTCGAACAGCTCGGTACGGGTCACCACGCCGTTCGGCGGCTTCAAGCAGAGCGGCTACGGGCGCGAGCTCGGGCCGCACGCCACCGACGCGTACACCGAGGTCAAGACCGTCTACTACCGCACCCAGGAGGACTGAGCACATGGCCGGGCGTCTCGAAGGCAAGGTCTGCGTCGTCACCGGGGCCGGAGGCGGCATCGGCTCCGCCACCGTCGCGGCATTCCAGCGCGAGGGCGCGACCGTCGCAGGAGTCGATCTCGTGGACGGCGCGCCGGGCGATCTGACCCTGCGCGCCGACGTGACCGACGACGGCGCGGTCCGCGACATGTACGCGCAGGTGCGCAGGGAGTGCGGCGCGATCCACGTGCTCTTCAACAACGCCGGGATCTCGCCGAACGACGACGACTCGATCCTGAAGACCGGGCTCGAGGCGTGGCAGCGCGTGCAGGACGTGAACCTGAAGTCGGTCTACCTCTGCTGCCGGCACGGCATCCCGCACCTGCTCGAGAACGACGGCCCGCACCGCGGCTCGGTCATCAACACCGCCTCGTTCGTCGCGACGCTGGGGGCCGCGACGTCACAGATCTCGTACACCGCGTCCAAGGGCGGCGTGCTCGCGATGTCGCGCGAGATGGGCGTCGAGTTCGCACGCCAGGGGGTCCGCGTCAACGCGCTCTCCCCCGGCCCGGTCGACACGCCGCTGCTGCGCGAGCTGTTCGCGAAGGACCCCGAGCGCGCCGCGCGCCGGCTCGTCCACGTGCCGATGGGACGGTTCGGGCGGCCCGAGGAGATGGCGAACGCGGTGGTCTTCCTCGCCAGCGACGAGTCGTCGTTCATGACCGCCGCGAACTTCCTGGTGGACGGCGGGATCAGCGGCGCATACGTGACGCCGCTCGGAGATCCGCTGTAACAGCCGCCGGCCCGGAGGGGCCGTAGGCTAAGCGTGTGGCGCTCGGCCAGCTCATCCTCGTCGCGGGCGCCCTGCTCGCGGGCGCGGTCGCGGCGTCGTTCCTGGCTCAGCGCGCGCGAATCCCGTCGCTGCTGCTGTTTCTCGGCATCGGGATGGTCGTCGGGTCCGACGTCACCGGCTGGGTCGACTTCAGCGACTACACGCTCGCGCGCGACGTCGGCGTCGTCGCCCTCGCGCTGATCCTCTTCGACGGCGGCCTCCGTGCCGGCTGGTCGGAGATCCGCCCGGTCCTCGGGCCGTCCGTCAGCCTGGCCGTCGTCGGCACGGTGGTGACCGCCGCGATCACGGGACTCATCGCCGCGCCGCTGCTGGGGCTCTCGACGAAGAGCGGGCTGCTGCTCGGCGCGGTGCTGTCCTCGACCGACGGCGCCGCGGTCTTCGCGCTGCTCCAGGGCTCGCAGCTCAAGCGCCGACTGGCCCGCACGCTCGAGGGCGAGTCCGGCTTCAACGACCCCGTCGCGGTGCTGCTCGTCGTCGCCCTGATCGAGCTGATCACGGAGCCCTCGACGAACGCCGGCGACATCGCGTGGCTGCTGACCCGCGAGCTCGCGATCGGCCTGGCGATCGGCCTGATCGTCGGCCGCGTCGCCGTGCCCGCGTTCCGCCGGGTGCGCCTCGCCTCGGCGGGCCTCTACCCCGTCGCGACTCTCGCGACGGCGGCGATCGCGTACGGCGGCGCGGCCGCGCTGCACGGCTCGGGCTTCCTCGCCGTCTATCTCGTCGGCCTGACGCTGGGTGACGCGCCGCTCCCGGGTCGCCGCACGATCGCCGCGTTCCACGACGGGCTGGCGTGGCTCGCGCAGGTCGTGCTCTTCGTCACGCTCGGCCTGCTCGTGTTCCCCGGCCGCATCGGCGAAGTGCTGATCGAGGGGACCGCGATCGCGCTCCTGCTCGCGGTCGTCTCCCGTCCGCTCGGGGCGGCCGTCGCGACGCTGCCGTTCGGCTTCAGCGTCCGTGAGACCGCCGTGCTCGGCTGGGCGGGCCTGCGCGGCGCCGTCCCGGTCGTCCTCGCCACGTTCGTCGTGGCCGGGCACGTCCCGGGCGCCCAGCGGGTCTTCGACATCGTCTTCTTCGTCGTCGTGATCTCGACGCTGCTGCAGGGCACGACGGTCGAGCGGTTCGCCCGCCGGCTCGGCCTGACGACCAACGCCCCCGCGCTGCCCCGTCCGCTGTCCGATTCAGGCACCGTCCGACGTCTGGGCGCCGAGGTGCTCGAGTTCCCGGTCATGGACGGCGACGCGATCGCCGGACTGCGGGTGCGTGACCTCGCGCTGCCGCGGGAGGCCGTCGTCAACGTGATCGTGCGCGGTCAGGAGGCGATCCCCCCGCGCGGCGCGACCGTCATCCGCCCGGGGGATCAGCTGCACGTGCTCGTTCGCGACGAGGTGCGGCGCGCGGTCGAGGACCTGATCGAGCGCTGGCAGGCCGGCCCGATCGGTCCGGGCACGCGGCGGCAGCCCGAGCGCTCCGGCACCGCTCCGCTCTTCTCGTCGTGGCCCTGGGACGCCGGAGCGGGGGATCCTTCGCGGCCGGGCGCCGTGCGCGGCCACGAGGTGCTCGACACGCTGCGCATGCGACGGGACGAGCCGGGGGCGCTCGTCCTGCTCGCCGACGGGCGCTACGCGGTCACGGGCGCGAAGTCCGCCATCGGATCGCGTGGCGCGCTCGACGAGTGGGCCCGGCGGCGACTGCGGCACGCGGACGATGAGGAGCGGATGTGGCTGCAGACCGTCTGCGGTGCGCTTGCGGCGGACGAGGTCACACCTCGTAGCCCGCAGCCCTGACCGCGGCGAGCACCGCCTCCGCGTGCTCGGGGCCGCGGGTCTCGAGCACGAGGCGCACCCCCGTCTCGCGCACGTGCAACGGGACGCCCTCGCGCACGTGCTCGACCCCGATCAGGTTCGCACCCGCGCCGCTGACGGCCGCGAGCAGATCCGCGAGCCCGCCGGGCCGGTCTGCCACGCGCGTGAACAGCACAAGCCGGCGTCCGGAGCGGCTCTCATGCAGCCGGGTCACCGAGGCGAGCAGACCGGCATCGACGTTCCCGCCGCTGAGGATGATGCAGGTGGTCCCGCGCTCCGCGGCGCTCGTCGTCCCGGTGAGCAGCGCCGCGACGCCGACCGCGCCCCCGCCCTCCACCACGAGCTTCGCCCGTTCGAGGAGCAGGACCATCGCATCCGCGATGTCGTCCTCCGCCACCGTCACGACCTCGTCGACCCAGTCGCGCACGAGCGGGAAGGTGATGTCCCCGGGGCGCTTCAGCGCGATCCCGTCCGCGATCGTCGTCGCGCCCTCGATCTCGACGGGATGGCCGGCGGCGAGCGACGGCGGGTACGCGGCGACCACCTGCGCCTGAACGCCGACGATCTCGACCTGCGGGCGCTCGGCCTTCACGGCGATCGCCGCGCCGGCTGCCAGCCCGCCGCCGCCCAGACACACGATCACCTTCGTGAGGTCCGGAACCTGCTCGAGCAGCTCGAGCCCGACGGTGCCCTGGCCGGCGACCACGTCCGGGTCGTCGAACGGGTGGATGAAGGCCATGCCGGCCGCCGCCGCGCGCTCACGGGCCTCCTCCACGCACGCGTCGACCGTCGCGCCGCCCTCGATCACCAGCGCGCCGAGTGCGCGGCAGCCCTCGACCTTGCCGAGCGGCGCGCCGGGCGGCATCACGACCTCGCACGGGATCCCGCGCTGGCGCGCCGCGAGCGCCACCGCCCATGCGTGATTCCCGGCGCTGCCGGCGACGACCCCGCGATCCGCCTGTGCGCCGAGCGCCTCGAGCTTGGCCGCCGCCCCGCGGACCTTGAAGGATCCGGTTCGCTGCAGGCACTCCGCCTTGAGCACGACGTCCCCGCCGGAGCGCTCGTTGAGCGTCCACGAGTCGAGCACCGGTGTGCGGCGGGCGACCGCTGTGACCGCCGGCCGGACACGGGCGATGTCCTGCGCGGTCACGGTGCGCGGGCCGGCCACAGGTCAGTCCGGGAGCGCGACGATGGCGTCGATCTCGACGTCGGTCCCCAGCGGGAGCGCGGCGACACCGATCGTGGTCCGGGCCGGTGGCTGTCCGGGGAAGTACTCGGCATAGGCCGCGTTGACCTCGGCGAACGCGCCGAGGTCCGTGACGTAGACGCCGCAGCGCACGGCGTCACCGAGCTGCGCGCCCGCCGCGGCGCACACCGCGGCGAGGTTGTCGAGGCAGCGGCGCGTGCGGTCGCCGACGGTGCCCTCGACGAGCGTGTTCGTGTCGGGGTCGAGCGGCGTCTGGCCTGAGCAGAAGAGCAGGCCGCCGGCGATCACGCCGTGGCTGTACGGCCCGACGGCCGCCGGGGCTCCGACGGCGGTCACGGGCTCGCGGTGATGGGACATCGGCGCCTCCTTGGCGGGGAGAGGTCCGATCACCGGACCTTTCGGCGATGGTCGCATGCCGCGGGCGCCGCAGGCAAGGCGGCGTCAGCGGCGCCATCGTCCGCTACCGTCAGACTCGATGCCGACCCTCAGCCCGCGGCCGACGATCTCCGTGCTGCTGGCGAGCCTGTTCGTGGCGGCGACGGCGGTTCCGGCGCAGGCCGCGCTCGGCGGCAGGACCTGCGGTTCGGCCGGCCAGCAGCGCTGCGGGACGCTCCCGGTTCCGATCGACCGCAGCGCCGGGGTTTCCGGCGAGATCGGACTCGCGGAGGCCGTGCAGCCCGCGGGCGTCAGCCCGACCGACGAAGCCGTGGTCCCGCTCGCGGGCGGGCCAGGGCAGGCCGCGCTCCCCTTCGTCGACGACTTCGCGCAGTCGCTGAAGCCGCTCCTCTCCGGCCGCGACCTCCTCGTCTTCGATCAGCGCGGCACCGGATCGTCCGGCGCGATCGGCTGCTTCGGCGCCGCCGGCCCGACGTCGGGGACCCAGGTCCGCGCCTGCGCCTCCGCCCTGGGCGGCGCGCGGGGGTTCTACCGCAGCATCGACAGCGCGGACGACATCGAGGCGCTCCGGGTGGCCGGCGGGTACAGCAAGCTCGTCCTCTACGGCGTCTCGTACGGGACGCGCGTCGCGCTCACGTACGCGGCGCGCTACCCCGACCGCGTCGCCGGGCTGGTGCTCGACTCGGTCGTGCCGCTCGATGGGCCGGACGTGTGGGCGCGGCCGTCGTTCCAGGCGATCAAGGGCGTGCTGAGCAACCTGTGTTCCCGGCACGCCTGCCGGCGCGCGACGCCGAGCCCGAACGCCGACCTGAAAGCGTTGTCGAAACACCTCGCCCGCACGCCGGTCCGGGGTTCGATCACCGGGCCGGACGGGTCCCGGATCACCGTGCGCCTCACGGAGCTCGGCCTGTGGCAGGTCCTGCTCGCCGGGGATCTCAACCCCACGCTGCGCGCCGAGCTCCCGGGCGCGATACGCGCCGCCCTGCGCGGGGATCGCACACCGCTGCTGCGGCTGCGCGCCCGCGCGGCGGGCCTGACCGGCACCGTCCCGACATCGGACACGACCGCTCCCGGTCTGCAGTCCGCCGGAGACGAGGTGAACACGGGGCTCTTCACTGCGACGCGCTGCAGCGAGACGAACTTCCCCTGGGCCGCGTCGGCCACCTCCGGCCAGCGCCTGCAGCAGGCGACGACCGCGCTGCGCCGCCTCGGTACGCGCCGCTTTGCGCCGTTCGGCCTCAGCGTCCCGCTGTCCCAGAGCGTGGTCGAGCTCTGCGCCGCGTGGCCGGACGCCCCTCTGCCTCAGGCCGCGCTCGGCGCGCTCCCCGCGGTTCCGACGCTCGTCCTCGAGGGCATGGCCGATCTGCGCACCCCGGTCGACCAGGCCCGCACGGTCGCGCGGGCGATCCCCGGTGCGCGGCTCTATGCCGCCTCCGGAACCGGGCACTCCGTCCTGGGCAGCGACCTCTCGGGCTGCGCCGACGCCGAGGTCGCCGCGTTCGCCGCCGGCACGCCCAGCACCTGCCGGCCCACCGCCTCCCCCATCGGGCCGACGCCCCGGCCGCCGTTGCACCTCTCGTCGTTGCAGGGTGGGACGAAGGCGCTGCGCACCGTCACCGCGGTTCACGCGACGATCGACGACGTGCGACGCCAGTTGATCGGTGACGCGGTCGCCTCCGGACGCTCGATCGGCACCGGCTCGCGGACCGGCGGGCTGCGCGGCGGCGTCGCCTCCGTCAGCGGCGACACGGTTCAGCTGCGCCGCGTCTCCTACGTCCCCGGCGTGCGCGTCTCAGGCACCTACGCGCTGAAGCGCGGGAAGACCTCAGAGCTCCTCATCACCGGCGTCGCGGCGGCTCGCGGCCGGCTGACGATCGACGGGACAGGCACAGCCCGCGGCGTCCTCGGCGGCCGCCGGGTGCAGGCCTCGTTCGCGACCGCGTCTTCGACGGGGGGCACGGCAGGATCGGTCCAGGAGCCTCGCGCTCCCCGGGTTCGCGCACCCGCCGCTCCGCCCCGCCGGGTGAGCTCGTGGCCAACGCACTCGCCCACGAGACGTCGCCGTACCTGCTCCAGCACGCGGAGAACCCCGTGGACTGGCACCCATGGGGCCCCGCGGCACTCGATCGCGCGCGCGAGCACGACATGCCGATCCTCGTGTCGATCGGTTACGCCGCCTGTCACTGGTGTCACGTGATGGAGCGCGAGAGTTTCGAGGACCCGGAGACCGCGGCGCTGATGAACGACCAGTTCGTCTGCATCAAGGTCGACCGCGAGGAACGCCCCGATGTCGACGCGCTCTACATGGAGGCGCTCCAGGCGATGACCGGCCAGGGCGGCTGGCCGCTGAACGTCTTCCTCACCCCCGGGCAGGTTCCGTTCTACGGCGGCACCTACTTCCCGCCCGCGCCGCGCCACGGGCTGCCCTCGTGGCGCCAGGTGCTGCTCGCCGTCGGCGAGGGCTGGCGCGAGCGCCGCGCCGAGATCGTCGCGGACGCTGACCAGGCGATCGAGCGGCTGCGCGGCGGCGCGCGACTGCGGCCGTCGGCGGACCCGATCGGTCCCGAGATCCTCGACGCGGCGGTGGCGACGCTCCGTTCCACCTACGACAGCGTTCACGGCGGCTGGGGCTCGCCGGGGCGGGGCCCGAAGTTCCCCGCGTCGAGCGTGATCGAGCTGCTGCTCGCGCGCGGCGAGCGCGAGATGAGCATCCAGACGCTGCGCTCGATGGCGTCCGGCGGGATTCACGACCAGGTCGGCGGCGGCTTCGCCCGCTACAGCGTCGACGGTGCCTGGACGGTTCCCCACTTCGAGAAGATGCTCTACGACAACGCGCTGCTCGCCCGCGCGTATCTGCACGGGGCGCTCGCGGCGGGCGACCCGCTGCTGCGGCGAACGGCCGAGGAGATCCTCGACTGGGCGCTGCGCGAGATGCGCGCGCCCGACGGAGGGTTCTTCAGCTCGCTCGACGCGGACTCCGAGGGGGTCGAGGGCAGGTTCTACGTGTGGACGACGGCGGAGCTCGTCAGCGCGCTGGGACCGGACTCGGGCGCGGCGCTCGACTGGTTCGGCGCGACGGATGCGGGGAACTTCGCCGAGGGTCCGGCGGGCTCGAACGTCCTCGAGTCGCGAGGGCCCGAGCCGGATCCCGAGGTTCGCGAGCGCATCCGCGCACGGCTGCTCGAGGTCCGTTCGCGGCGCGTACGGCCCGCGACCGACGACAAGCGGGTCGCGAGCTGGAACGCGCTGATGATCACGGCGCTCGCCGATGCCGGCGCAGCGCTCGAGCGCCCCGACTATCTCGACGCCGCACGGGCGACCGCGATCTTCCTGCTCGAGGTGCAGCGCGACGACGCCGGACGGCTGCAGCGCACGTACAACCGCGGCGCCGCGAAGCACCCGGCCTTCCTCGAGGACCACGCGTTCCTGCTCGAGGCGCTCCTCGCGCTCTACGAGGCGACGTTCGAGGAGCGCTGGTTCCTCGCCGCGCGTGACACCGCGGACGACCTGCTCGCACGCTTCGCGGACGACGAACACGGCGGCTTCTTCTCGACGCCCGACGACGGCGAGCCGCTGATCACGCGGCGCAAGGAGCTCGAGGACACGCCGATCCCCTCCGGCGGCGGCTCAGCCGCGCTCGGCCTGCTGCGCCTGGCGCTGCTGACCGGCGAGGCGCGCTACGAGGACGCCGCCCTCGCGCACCTGCGGCTCGTCCATCCGCTGTGCGCGCCTCACGCCCCGACGTTCGCCCACACGCTGCAGGCGATCGACCTGCACGTCGGCCCGGCACGTGAGCTGGCGCTCGCCGGGCCCGCCGAGGGCGTCGAGGCGCTCGCGCGCGTCGTGCGCTCGCAGCTGCGCCCGCGGCTCGTGCTCGCGGGGCTCGTGGACGGAGGTCCTGCGCACTCGCACGTCCCGCTGCTCGAGGGCCGTCACGCGATCGACGGGCGCGCCGCCGCCTACGTCTGCGAACGGTTCGCGTGCCGCGCGCCGGTGACGGGGGAAGCCGAGTTGCGAGGGCTGCTAGAACCCTGATCTCCGCCCGCCACAGTTCATCTGGAGGTTCAGATGAAGCAGCTCCTGACGATCTCTGCCGGCCCACGCGCGAAGTGGGTCGTGTTCGCCATCTGGATCATCACCGTGTTCGCCTTCTCGGGGGCGAATCTGCCCGGGAAGTTCTCGGACGTCGAGAAGAACGACTCCGCCTCGTACCTGCCGGAGAGCGCCGAGTCGACGAAGGCGCTCGCGGCGACGAAGCAGATCCAGGGCTCGGAGACCGTGACGATCGTGGCCGTGTACCGGCGCGACGGCGGGCTGACCGCCGCCGACAAGGCCCGGATCGCCTCCGACCGCACGGAGCTCAACGCTCTCAAGTTGCCGCGGACCAAGCCGTTCGGTGCCCCGCGCTTCTCGCAGGACGGCACCTCCGCACTGCTGCTCGCCGACATCGCGACGAACGGCGAGGGCAAGACGATCCTCGATCCTGTCACCGACGTCCGCGACCGCATCAGCGACCCCGGCGGCGGCCTCCAGGTGAAGGTCACGGGCTCCGCCGGCTACTCGGCGGACGGCATCAAGGTCTTCGACAACATCAACGGCACGCTGCTGGTGGCGGCGCTCGCGCTCGTCTTCGTCCTGCTCGCGTTGATCTACCGCAGTCCGCTCTTCCTGTGGATTCCGCTGGTCACCGTGATGCTGGCGGAGGTCGTCAGCCGCAGCTTCGGCTGGATGGCCAGCGAGGTCGCGGGCGTGACGGTCAACGGCCAGTCGTCCTCGATCATGTCGATCCTCGTCCTGGGGGCGGGAACCGACTACGCGTTGCTCCTGGTCGCGCGTTATCGGGAAGAGCTCCGGCGTGAGCAGGACAAGCACCTGGCGCTCGCCAACGCGCTCAGCGCCTCCGGCCCCGCCGTCGTCGCCTCGGCGATCACCGTCGTGCTGGCGCTCCTCTGCCTGACCTTCGCACAGGTCAACGGCACCGCCGGCCTCGGGCCGCTCGGCGCGATCGGCGTCCTGACGGCGATGATCGCGATGCTGACCCTGCTGCCGGCGATGCTGGCGATCTTCGGCCGCCGCGCGTTCTGGCCGTTCGTGCCGTACGGCCCGGCCGGCCCCGAGGCCCCGGATGCCACGCCCGCCCCATCGCACGTCCCGACCCGGGTCGGTTTCGGTCTCGCGATGCTGCTGAACGCCGGCGTCCTGATCGCCGTGCTCGCGGCGATCGGCGTGCCCGCTCCGCTGACCTTCGGCGTCCTCGTCATCGCCGGGATCGTCCTGCGCGTCGCGGGTGGCTCGTTCCGCGCGCGATTCCGCACCACCGAGCACCGCTTCAGCGACCACTCACACACGGTCGATTCGACACACGGCCGCTGGCGCCAGTGGGGCGACTGGATCGCCCGCCGCCCGCGCCGTGTCTGGATCCTCACGACCCTGCTGCTGCTGACGATGGCGCTCGGCCTGCTCAACTACTCGAGCGGCCTGACCCAGAGCAACTCGTTCCGCGGCGAGGTCGAGTCGGTGCAGGGCCAGAAGCTGCTGTCGAAGTCCTTCCCCAGTGGTGACAACGCCCCGACGGACATCGTCGTGCCGGCGGCCGATCGCGTGGACGCCGTCAAGCGGGCGGTCACGGCGGTTCCCGGCGTTTCGAGCGTTCGCGTCGTCAAGGAGGGCGAGCCCGGCACGTACCTGCAGGCATCGCTGACGCTCGACCCCTACTCGACCCAGGCCTACGACGTCATCGACAAGGTCCGAAGCGCCGCCCACCAGGCCGGCGGGAACGGCGTGCTCGTCGGCGGGAGCACCGCGATCGAGCGTGACCTGCGCAAGGCCTCGGCGCGAGACAACCGCGTGATCATCCCGCTCATCCTGCTCGTGGTCTTCCTCGTGCTCATGGTGCTGCTCCGCGCGATCGCCGCCC
This sequence comes from uncultured Actinomycetes bacterium, assembly GCA_963805615.1. Classification (GTDB taxonomy): domain Bacteria; phylum Actinomycetota; class Thermoleophilia; order Solirubrobacterales; family Solirubrobacteraceae; genus F1-60-MAGs163. The sequence continues at coordinate 539,435 of CAWDUW010000003.1, forward strand.
CGGTGCTGCTGATGGCCACGGTCGTGCTGTCCTTCGCCGCCGCGCTCGGTGTGAGCTACGTCGTCTACGACACGCTGTTCGGGTTCCCGGGAAGTGATCCGTCGCTTCCGCTGTTCGCGTTCGTCTTCCTCGTGGCGCTGGGCATCGACTACAACATCTTCCTGATGGCCCGCGTGCGCGAGGAGGCGCAGAAACACGGGACCGAGGAGGGCATGCTGCGTGGCCTTGCGGTCACCGGCGGCGTGATCACGTCCGCCGGGATCGTGCTGGCCGGCACCTTCGCCGTGCTGGCGGTCCTGCCGCTCGTGTTCCTGACCGAGATCGGCTTTGCGATCGCGTTCGGCGTGCTGCTCGACACGTTCGTCGTGCGTTCCACGCTCGTTCCCGCGCTCGTCCTCGACATCGGGAGCCGTATCTGGTGGCCCTCAAAGCTCGCACGGGCGACGGGTGACCGCGCGGAGCCTCAGGCACCGGAACCGGAGCCCGCCGTCGACGTCGCGAGCTAGGGTCCCCGGCATGCGCGCGACCTCGATTGCCGCCCTCGCCGCCTGCGGCGCCCTGCTCGCCGTCGCCCCCGGCGCCTCGGCGGCCACACTCACCGCGGACCAGGCCTGTTACATCGAGGGCTTCACGATGGGCCTGGCGGGCGCGGGCTTCGCGCCCGCCGCCGCCATCTCGCTCGAAGGTGAGCAGATCGCGCTGACGGGCCCGGCGGGCGCGGACGGCACCTTCCAGGCGCCGGTCAAGGCACCGCTGCTCGGCACCTCGAAGCCTGCGACCAAGACGTACACGATCACGGCGACCGATCCCGCCACGAGCACCGTGGCGACCGTCGACGTCCACGTCGCGACGGCCGTCTTCTCCACCTCCACCGGGTTCAAGAGCCCGCGCGCGAGCCGCACCTGGAAGTTCAGCGGGCTCTTCCAGCGGCCCGGCAAGCCGATCTACGGGCACTTCCGCCACAACGGCAGGACGTACGCGAATTACCGCTTCGGCGTGCCCCGGGGGCCGTGCGGAACGCTGAAGCGCAAGGCGCCGGGCATCCCGGCACGCAGGGTTCCGGCAGGGAAGTGGAAGGTCCAGGTGGACTTCGAGCCCAGGTACCACCCGAAGGCGACGCCGCGCCTCACCGGCAGCACGACGGTCGTCACGACGTTCCGCTGAACCGGCTTCCCCGCGCTCTCCTACAGCACCGGCAGGTAGCGGTCGAGTTCCCACTGCGTGACCTGCACGCGGTAGTCCTCCCACTCCTGGCGCTTGATCTCGACGTAGCGGTTGAACGTGTGCTCGCCGAGCGCCCGCAGCACGAGCTCGCTGTCGGCCGCCAGGTCGATCGCCTCGCCCAGCGTCTCGGGCAACTGCTCGATGCCCAGGCGGCGACGCTCGTCGGAGGCCAGGTGGTAGAGGTTCTTCTCCATCGGCTCCGGCAGCTCGTAGCCCTTCTCGATGCCCTCGAGGCCCGCGTGGAGCAGCACGGCGAACGTCAGGTAGGGGTTGCACGCCGGGTCAGGGCAGCGCAGCTCCATCCGCGTCGCCTGCTCCTTGCCGGGGTGGTAGAGCGGCACGCGGACGAGGGCCGAGCGGTTGCGCCGCGACCAGGCCACGTAGACGGGGGCCTCGTACCCGGGGACCAGGCGCTTGTAGCTGTTGACCCACTGGGCGAAGATCGCGCTCATCTCGCGAGCGTGGCGCAGCTGGCCGGCGATGAACGCCTTGCCGATGTCGCTGAGGTAGTACGCGTCGTTCTCGTCGAAGAAGGCGTTGCGGCCGCCCGCGAACAGCGACATGTGCGTGTGCATGCCGGACCCGTTCTCGCCGAAGAGCGGCTTCGGCATGAACGTGGCATGCCAGCCGTACTTCATCGCGTATTCCTTGACGGTGATCCGGTAGGTCATGCAGTCGTCGGCCATCTTCAGCGCGCCGGCGTAGCGCATGTCGACCTCGTGCTGGCTGGGCCCGACCTCGTGATGGCTGTACTCGACGTGGATGCCGAGCTGCTCGAGGGCGAGGACGGTCTCACGGCGCACGTCGGACCCCGCGTCGAGCGTCGTGAGGTCGAAGTACCCGCCCTCATCGAGGACCTCGGTGCCGTTCTTGTCCTTGAAGAGGAAGTACTCGAGCTCCGGCCCGACGTTGAAGCGATCGAAGCCCATCCCCTCCGCGCGCTGCAGGGCGCGGCGCAGCACGTGCCGCGGATCGCCCTCGTAGGGGGTGCGCTCGGGCGTGAGCACGTCGCAGAACATGCGGCCGACGCCCTGCTCTTCGGGGCGCCAGGGCAGAACCGCGAACGTGGACGGGTCGGGCATCGCGATCATGTCCGACTCCTCGATCGCGTTGAAGCCCGTGATCGACGAGCCGTCGAAGCCCATGCCGCCCTCGAACGCGTCGTCGAGCTCGTCCTTGCCGATCGAGAACGACTTCAGCTGGCCGAGGATGTCCGTGAACCAGAAACGGATGAAGCGGATGCTGCGTTCCTCGCAGATCGCCTTGACGTCGTCGGCGGTGGTGGGCGTCGGGTCGGCTGCCATGACCGGCACCCTAGATGGTCGGTCAGCGAGCCGCGACGGCGGCGCGGGCGACGATCAGCAGGCGAGCCAGCGCCGGGCCCAGTGCGAGAGCTCGGTCAGCGCGGGTTCCAGGTCGCGGCCCATCTCGCTGAGCCGATACCCGGCACGCCCGGGTGCGCCCGGGGCCTCCTCGCGCACGACGAGGCCGCGCCGCTCGAGCTCCTTGATCCGCTCTGACAGCAGGCGGTCGGAGAGCTGGGGCACCGCCGCGCTGATCTCCGAGAACCGCAGCGGCTCGGGCGCCTTCAGCAGCACCGCGATGATCGCCCCGGTCCAGCGGCGGCCGATCAGCTCGACCGCCTCGTGATAGTACGGGCAGCAGCCACCCGCACCGCGCGCGATCTGCACGGGCTGCGGCGCGGGCGCGGCTGCGACGGGGTGCGGGCTGACCTCCATGGCTCGGTGGCCGGCGGCCGCGTCTCAGGCGGCCATCAGGCGGCCCTGCTCGGCGGACCCGTCGACCGGCACGTCGCCGGCGACGTTGATCAGGGCCGTGAACGTCTCGAGCGCCACGAACGCGATCGCCTCGAGCAGCTGCTCGTCGGTCCAGCCGGACTCGCGCGCCTCCTCGTGGAGGTGAACGGGCGGCCGTCCGCGCTCTTCGATCAGCGAGCGCAGGTAGGAGAGGAGCGCCTGCTCGTGCTCATCGGCCGACGTGAAGCGCCGGGCAGCGGCGATCTCGTCGAACGACATGCCCGCGAGGCGCGCGGACTTGCTGTGCATCGCGATGCCCGGGTCGGACCCGCGGTGCTCCGCGACGGCGAGCGAGATCCGCTCGAGCGTGCGGGGTTCGAGCGCGCCGTGACGCAGTTCCGAGCGCAGCCGCGCATATCCGCGGAGCGCTGCGGGGGAGCCTGCGAGCACGCCGAGGAAGTTCGGGAGCTGACCGGCGGTTGCGAGTGCCCCGCGCAGGACGGGCACGGAGCCCTCCGGGGCGCTGAGCTCATCATGGACGGGAAAGCGGCTTATGGCAGTCATGGCTGTTCCTCAGAAAGACGGCAGATTGAGCGGTCCTTGCCCTGAGCTTCCTGCTTCTAAACGCTTACTGTTCGTAAGAGTACAGGTCTGCGCAAGGGTCGATCCCCGAGTCTTCCTCCAGTACGGCCGCGGAGGCCGTGCGGGCCAGCGTCAGTGCGTGGCGGTCGAGACCAGCACGAGCACGAGCCCGAGCAGCACGGCCCAGCCGGCGATGCGGTCGGGACGCCGGGTCGCGGCGTCCATCGCACGGGTCGGCCGCTGTCGTGACGCGACGAGCGGTCGCGGTGCCGGCGCGGACACGGGGCGGCCGGTGATCTGCACGGTCCGGCGCGGGACGGCGGCGCGGGGCGCGATCGCGACGGATGTCGGCGTCCGGTCCTCAGCCTCGCGGCGAAGCTCGATCCGTTCCCGTAGGTCCTCGACATCGGCCCACCAGGCGCGGGCCTCCGGCTGTGACATGGGATCCTCTTTCGTCGGCCTACGGGGTTAGCTGACGGGCTCGCGCAGAAAGAGTCGCGCTACACCGGTCGCCCGGCGATTCGCCCCAGGTCGTGGGTCCCCCGCTCCGCGATCCGCAGGTGCCTTTCGGCGGCCGGCGTCACGCGAACTCAGCGGTTTCTGTCTCCCTCGAGGCTAGCGGGCGCGGCGGCGGCGTGCCGTCCGCGGCGACGATCAGGAGCCGGCGGTCGCCGCCACGAAGGCTGCGACGTCCGCGATCTGCTTGTCGGTGAGCTGGCCCTTGAACGCCGGCATCGCGCCACCACCGTTGATGACCTGCTTGGAGACCCTGGCGGCATCCGGCTTGAGCGTGTCGAGATTCGGCCCGACCTGACCGGTCGCGTCGGCGCTCTTGAGGGTGTGGCAGCTCGCGCAGTTGGCGGTGAAGACGGCCTTGCCGGCGGCGGATGCCTGCGAGGAGTCGCCGCTCGCGGGTGCCGCGGGCGGCGCGGGTGTGGTCGGTGTGGTGGGCGTGGTCGCCGCGGGCGCCGGGGGTGCCGCGGGCGCCGCCGGCACAGCCGGCGCGGTCGTCTTCGCGGCGGAGCCCGGATCGGTGATCTGGACGTGACCGCGGCCGGCGACGGCGGCGACGTAGTCGGCGACCGCCTTGGCGTCGTCCCCGGTCAGCAGGCCGACCGGCATGTTGCCGGCGCCGCGGGCGCGGCCGACGAGGATGGCGTTCTCGACGAGGCCCGCGGCGGGGCGCAGCACATCGAGATTCGGCCCGGTGACGCCCACGGAGTTGGACGCCTGAAGTGTGTGACAGGTCGCGCAGTTCCCGGCGAAGAGCTCCCGGCCCTTGGCCTGCGTGGCCGTCAGGTCAACCCCTCCGACGGCCGTGCGGTCGGCGTCGGCGGCGTTGTTGATCAGGAGCAGCAGGGGCAGGCCAAGCCCGATCCCGATGCAGACGACCGCCACGCCGGTGTAGATCAGCCGGCTGGCACCCCGGGAGGGTCCGGCCGAGTCCGTGCGGCGGCGTCCCCCCGTGAAGGCGGCGGCGACAACCGCGCCGCCCACGAGCAGGAAGGCGGCGACGAGGAATGCGATGGCGATCATCGGCGCCGCACGTTACACCGAGAGGGCCCTGGAAGGCGTCCTGAAGGTCCCCGCGCCAGAGCGCCTCAGCGCCTGCGACCTTGGGCAAAGGACATGACGGGCGGCGCCACGGCCCGGAATCCGGCGCCCCCTCCCGCGGCCGCGGCCGCGCCGGCCTCCTGCGCCCGGCGCTCGTGTTCGCGCTCGTCGAGCGGCGAGAAGTCCTTGATCTCAGCGACCGGGCGATCGGGCGCGTCAAGCGCGTGCAGGCGTCGCACCAGCACGTTCACGGCGCCCCCGCCGGCCGCGTAGCGCTCCAGAACGCCCTCGGCAAGCACCAGCGGCTCGGTGCGCACCACGAGCCGGTGACGTTCGTAGACGGCGGGCGGGACGACGAGGTTGATCGTCCCGTGCTCGTCCTCCAGCAGCATGAAACAGACGCCGCCGGCGGTGCCCGGGCGCTGGCGGGCGACGACCAGGCCGCCGATCCGCACGCGTGTGGCATGCGCGACGCGGCCGAGATCCGCGCTCGTCACGGTTTTCCGGGCGACGAGCCCGGGGCGCAGGAGCTTCAGCGGATGCGCCTGCGTCGTCAGCCCGGTCGTCGCGTAGTCGGCGATCATCGCGTCCCAGTCGCCGAGCGGATCGAGTGACGGCGCGGCGGGCAGGTCGAGCGCCAGGGAGAGCTGCGTGCCATGGCGCCCGGTGGCCACGGGCGGCGCGGCGATGCCCAGGCGCCACAGAGCTTCGCGCCGCGCGTAGCGGTGTTCGCCGGCGAGGCCGTCGGCGGAGCCCGACCAGGCGAGCTTCTCCAGGGACGGCCTCCCCATCCCGGCGCGTGATGCCAGGTCCTCCAGCGAGTCGAACGCGCCCCCGGTCTCCCGCTCGGCGACCAGCGCCCGCACCTCGTCGCCCTTCACACCGAGGACGTGCCCGAGCCCCAGCCGGACCGCCCCCCCGGGCGTCACGGTGCAACCCGCACCGCTGGCGTTGACGTCGGGCGCCAGCACCTCGATGCCACGCCGCTGCGCCTCGTGGACGAGCGCATCAGGCGGGTAGAAACCCATCGGCTGCTCGTCGAGCAGCGCGGCGAGGAACTCCGGGCCGTAGTGCACCCGCAGCCAGGTCGACTGATAGGCGAGCAGGCCGAATGCAGCGCCGTGCGCCTTGGGGAAGCCGAACCCGGAGAAGCCCGCGATCATCGTGAAGATCCGCTCGGCGAGCGGCTCGTCCACGTCCTCCCAGCGAGCGACCGCGCCCTCGACGAAGTGCTGGTGGTGCGACTCGAGCGCCGCGGCGGAACGCTTGCGGCTCATCGCGCGGCGCAGGCCCTCGGCCTCGCCCGCGGAGAAGCCGGCGAAGGCCATGGCGACCTCGATCACCTGGTCCTGGAAGATGATCGTGCCGAGCGTGTCCCGCAGCACCGGCTCGAGTGAGGGGTGCTCGTAGGGCACCTGGTAGCCGGGATCGACGCGCAGACGCTGGCGGCGCTCGATGTACGGATTGACCGCGCCGCCCTGGATCGGCCCCGGGCGGACGATCGCGACCTGGATCGTCAGGTCGTCGAGATTCTCCGGCCGGGTGCGCACGAGCGAGGCGATCTGCGCCCGGCTCTCGATCTGGAAGACCCCGGTGGTCTCGCCGCTCTGGATCATGTCGTAGACCTTGGGGTCGTCGTACGGGATCCGCGAGAGGTCGATCCGCTCGCCTCGCCGCGCGGCGATCTGCTCGACGCAGCGCTCGACGGCGGAGAGCATGCCGAGCCCGAGCAGGTCGATCTTCAGGAAGCCCGCGTCGGCGCACGAGTCCTTGTCCCACATCGCGATCTGCCGGCCCTCCATCGCCGCGGGGACGACGGGACAGCAGTCCACGAGCGGGCGCGTGGCGACGATCATCCCGCCGGAGTGCTGGGAGAGATGGCGCGGCAGGCCATGGGCCTCGTCCGCGAGCGCGGCGAGGTGGCGCCAGCGGCCGGCCTGCCCGTCGGAGCTGAGCCGCTCGGCCCCCAGCGCGGTGACGATGTCGCGGTCGACCGCATGTGCCGACCAGCCCTCCGAGCCGCGGGCGACGCGCTCGATCTCTCCGGGCGGCAGCCCGAGCGCCTTGCCGAGCTCGCGAATCGCGCCGCGTGCCCGGTAGGTCGGGAAGGCGGCGACGAGCGCCGACCGGTCGCGGCCGTAGCGCTCGTGGATGCGCGGGATCAGCCGTTCGCGCACATCGCGCGGGAAGTCGAGATCGATATCCGGCAGTGCGGTGATCTCGTTGTTGAGGAAGCGCCCGAGGAAGAGCTTGTTCGCGACCGGATCGACGTGTGAGAGACCCGTGAGGTAACAGACGATCGAGGAGACCGAGGACCCGCGCCCACGACCCGGCGGAAGCAGCGCGCGCGCGGTGTCGGGGCCGCGGACCTCGGCCGCCACCTCGCGGGCGAGCTCGAGCATGTCGCGGTGCAGCAGGAAGAAGCCCGACAGCCCGAGCTCGGCGATCAGCGCGAGCTCTTCGTCCAGACGCCCGGACGCCTCGTCCCGCAGCGGATGCCCCGGCGCGTAGCGCGTCTCGAAGCTGGCGCGGGCGACCTGGGCGAGTCCACGATCACCATCGTCGTCCTCGGCCCCGGGGTAGCGGTAGCCGAGGTCGTGCGTGAGGTCGAACGTCAGTGTCTCGGCGAGCCGGGCGGTCTCCGCGACCGCGTCGGGATGGTCCTCGAAGCGCGCGGCCATCGCCGCGGGCGTGGTCAGGACGTGTGCGTGGTTGCCGCGCCGCAGCGGCTCGGACGCGTCGAGCGTCGTGTGCTCGCGCACGGCGACGAACGTGTCCTGCAGACGCGCGCGCATCGGCGTGTGCGCATGCACGTTGCCGGTCGCCACGCACGGCACGCCCAGGCGCCCCGCGAGTGCGGCGAGGCCACGGTTGAGCGTGCGATCGTGGCGGGCGAACGGCCGCTGGAGCTCCACCCGGAACGCGTCATGCCCGAACGCCGTGAGCAGGCGGCGCATCGTCGGCTCGTCGCGAATGCCGCGGCGGGCACAGCCGCTCAGGCAGACGAGGCCCTCCGCGTGCTCCTCGATGTCGGAGAGCGTCACCGACGGCGCGCCGAGCGAACGGCGCGCGTCCGTCTCCCGCGTGCGTGCCCACGCGCGCGTGAGGAGCCGGCAGAGACTGGTCCAGCCGCGCGCGTCGCGGACGAGCAGCGTCAGGTGGCGGGCATCCTCGACCGGCATGCCGGGCCCATCGAGCACTGTGAGCTCGGCGCCGTGAATCGCGCGCAGGCCCACCTGCCGAGCCGCCTGTGCGAACTCCATCGAGCCGCTGACCGTGTCGTGGTCGGTCAGCGCAAGTGCCGTGTGCCCGCACTGCACAGCCGCCGAGACGAGCTCATCGGGCAGCGACGCCCCGTCGAGAAACGAGAAGGCCGAGTGGCAGTGAAGCTCGACGTAGGACACGAACACATGTTCGCATACGCGCCGGGCGAATGAAGACGTCGCCGGCTTCGACTATGCCTTTGGGGGAAGAATTCGGCCGCGTGGAGCTGATGCAATGAGTCCCGGAAGAGCCTCCCACGAGGACAAGACCAACGGGGCATGCAATGGACGGCTTCACCTGCCTACTTGCCTTTGACACCGACGACCCCGAGTTCGTGCGCGGCGTCGAGCTCGGACGGTTGTGGGAGCGCCTGCGCGTCGATCCGGACCCGTTGTTCGAGCTCGTGCACATCTCCAACGCGGAGATGGTGCTGCGCGTCGCCGATGCACTGGGCCGGCCGGTGATCGGCGCGGAGCACGACGGGACGTGGATGACCGTCCGGTTCGGGGGTGCGACGCCCGAGGCGTGACTCACGCCGCAACCAGGCAGTCGTCCCGCGTGCGCCACGCACCGCCCGCCTCGTGCTCGGCGGCGGCGATCAGGCGCGCGGTCTCGACGGCGTGCTCGAATCCGCCGCCGAGGCCGACCCCCACATCGACCCCGCCATGGGCCCCGCTGTGGCGAACGTTCAGCGCGTAGACGCGCAGGCGGGTCTCCCCCGCCGCGTCGAGCCGCCGGCGCAGCGCACCGGAGACCGCGAATGCCGAGGCCAGGTGGATCCCCGGATCGCGCAGCGCCCGCACGTAGGCCCCCGCGGCGGCGAGGTTCGCGGGGTCGGACAGGTCGAGCCGGCGCTCGGTCTGGACGATGCGGCCCTCGCGCAGCGGCAGCCGTCCGCCCACCAGCAGGCGCAGCGGTCCGGGCAGCTTCACGCCCGCCTGGACGCGCTGGATGCCGGTCACCGTGAGGCGCAGCGGACGGCCCCGCGCGTCGACGACCAGCGCGGCGCGATCGTCGCGCCCCAGCCCGGCCTCGGCGCCGAGCGGGCCGGCCACGCCGAGCGTCCCGAGCAGTTCGCTGTGACGGCGGATGACCAGCGTGCGCTCGCCCGTGCGGCGATCGGTCGTGGTCGAGAAGAGGTCCTCGGCATCGAGCGACAGGCCGACACGCTCGAGGTTGCCCGCGATCGTCGCTCCGAGGCCGTGCTCGCCGAAGACCACGTCGGCCGGGGGCAGCGCCGGGGGACGCACGCGCGGGCGCCGCGGCGTGCGTCCCGCGGCGACCGGGCGCGCGCTGATCGAGCGCACGAGCGCGTCCGCCGCGCGCGCGGAATGCAGGGTCCACGCGCGACCCGACGCGCCACGAGCCTCGACCGTGCCGTCCACGCGCCCGCCCAGGACCCATGTCCCGGCGCCGATCTCGGCGCCCAGGCCCAGTCCGGCACCGCCGCTCATGCGCCGCACCAGGGTCACCCGCTCGCTGCCGTCCGAGCGCCGCTCGCGCAGCACCGTGGTCCCGCTGCGCAGGCGCAGGATCGCGATCCGCACGCTCGTGTCGTCCTGCGTCACCGTGGAGGCGACCACACAGGGCTCCGGCACCGCACGGCACTCTCCGCCCGAGACACGGCAGATCGCCCGCTGGATCTGCCCGATCAGCGCCTCCGCGATCCCGGTCGCGTGCAGCCCCGCCGCGCCTGTCGCGAGCACCGCCGCCGCGACGAGCACGAGCCCCGCGTACTCGACCGTCGATTGCCCATCCACGCTCGCGAGCTGCACCGCGCAACCGTGTCGCGGACCGTGTGACGGGACTACCGCGTGACCGTCACGAGTGAGCGCCGACCCTGCCTCAGCGGTGACGGAACCAGCGCCCTCCGACGAGGTCGCGGAAGACGACGAGGTCGTGGCCGTCGATCGTGACGACCTCCCAGTAGCGGCGGCGCAGTGGCCGCGCAGTCCACCAGCGATCCTCGACGAGCCACGACTCGCGCACCGCGATGACCTCGTGCCCGTCCACGTCGATCGGGCGGCCGTGGGCGCCCGCCAGCACCTGCGCGGCCGCCGGCTCCGCCAGCCGTCTGGCGCTCGGCACCATCGCCGCTCACCCCTCGAACGGCGTCAGCACCGCGCGGCGCTCGGGAACACGCGAGTCGGGATCGATCGCGAGCACCCGCAGCGCCGCCTCGGGCCCGGCGGCGGCCCGCGCCTGGCGGACGGCCTCCTTGAGCCGGTCCGCTCGCCGCACCGCGTCGACCTCGAACAGCGCCGGTCCGTCCGCCCGCGGCGCGCCGAGCTGCTCGGCGGTCAGCCGCAGGGACTCCGCCGGCGCGGGCAGCAGCCGCAGGCGCGCGGTGAGCACCAGGCGCATCCGCAGCGGATCGGCGGTCGACTCGCGGAAGACGACCCGCTCGCGCCACGTCCCGCCCTCGACGAGCCGCGCCGAGAGGACCGCTGCGCGCAGCACGCGGCCGCGGCGGTCGGGGCGGGCGAGCAGGCGGTCGACGAGCAGGCCGAGCGCGCGCTCGAGCTGTTCCCCGGAGGCGGACTCCTCGAGGTCGAGCGTCTCCTCGAGCACCTCCCGCGGGGCACGCGGACGCAGCGGCGTGTCCTGCCCGTGGGCGAGGTCGTGGGCGAGCATCCCGGGCGGGCCGAAGCGGTCGGCCATCGCCGCGCGGGGCAGGGCGGCGATCGCGCCGAGCGTCGTGATCCCCAGGCGCTCCAGGGCGGCCGGCAGGTGCGCGGTCTCCGCGCGGCGGCGCAGCAGGCCGACCGGCTCGCCCGCCAGGTCCTCCGCGCCGCGAACGATGTGCGCGCGGCGCGTACGCGCGCGGGTGGCGGCGGCGACCGCGCAGAAGCGCGAGGGTCCGGCACCGATCCGCGCGGGCAGCCGCAGCGCCGCGCGAACCGCGTCGACGGTGCCGTCGAGCGAGCCGCCGTGGAGCCGCCGCAGGCCGCGCGCCTCGAAGCACGCCGACCCCGGGCGCTCGCTCTCGACCGCGGCGCCGACCGCCTCCAGTCGACCCAGCACGCGTTCCCACGCATCGGCGACGCCGACCGGGTCCGGCGGCGTCAGCGCCAGCCGCGGCGCCCGCGCCAGCGCCTCGCCCAGGCGCATCCCGGGATGGATGCCGAGTGCCTCGGCCGCCTGCGAGACCTCGCCGACCAGCTGTTCGCGCCCCGGCTCGGGCGCCAGCGCCATCGGCCCCTGCGCGAGCGCCGCGCGACCGCCCGCGGCGATCGCGAGCTCGAAACGGGGAAGGAGGACACAGACGATCACGATCGAACACATGTTCGCATCCCTGTCCCGGGTCATGCAAGGGGCTTTGCGAGGATGGGCACGTGCCCGCCGAACTGCACGAGCCGCGCGCGCTCGCCGAGGTCGACGAGCGCATCGAGGCACTGAGCTCGTCCGGCTGGCGCGCAGAACCCGCGCAGCTGCTGCGTCTGGTCGTCGGCCTGTGGCTGTTCGGCGCCGGCGAGGCGCTGCTCGTGGTCGCCGAGCTCGGCAACTCGCCCTGGACCGTCTTCGCCGGCGGTGTCGCCGAGCAGACGGGCTGGAACATCGGCACCGCGACGATCGTGACGAGCTTCTGCATCCTGCTGATCTGGATCCCGCTGCGCGAGCGGCCCGGCCTCGGCACCGTGCTGAACGCCGTCGTCGTCGGCGTCGCGCTGGGCGTGACCGCGGACCTCCTGAGCACGCCGGACGGCATCGTCGCCCGCTGGGCGCTGATGCTCGGCGGGATCGCGCTCGTCGGCGTCGGCAGCGGGATCTACATCAACGCCGCGCTCGGCCGTGGCCCGCGCGACGGGCTGATGACCGGCCTGCACCTGCGCACGGGCTTCCCGATCGCCGCCGTGCGCGCCGCGATCGAGCTGACCGCGCTCGTCTCCGGCATCCTGCTCGGCGGCGTCGCGGGGATCGGCACGGTGGCGTTCGCCCTGCTGATCGGGCCGGCGGTCGCGCTGGCGCTGCGGGTGCTCCCCGCGCGCCGGCGCTAGCGGCCGATGCGGAAGCGGACGCCGCTCAGCTCGACCCGCAGCCCGTCCACGAGGGTGAAGCCGACCAGCGCGACCTCGCCGTTGTCGCCGATCCGCGCGTAGCCGGCGTCATCCGGGTTGCTGATGTTCACGACCGGGATGCGCAGCGTGGCGCCCGGCCGGCGGCCCGGCGGCAGGTAGAAGAGCACCGCGGACGGCGACGGCGTTCCGACCTCCTGAGCCGTGCCCTGGAATTGCACGAACCCGGACGGCTCGACGAAGTACCCGAGCCGGCCGAAGCTGCCCCCGGTCGCGGCGATCCAGACGTCGGCTCCGGCGGTGCCGCAGAAGGTGTCGAAGGCCACGACGCAGCTCACGCCGGCACCCGGGTCGGCGATCTGAACCTCCACGGGCGGGCGCAGGGTCGGGTCGGGGTAGCTGCCGGTGAGATCGCCGCCGGCCGGGCCGGTCGACGGTCCCGGCTCGCCGCGGGAGCCGCGGGGGCCCGCCGGGCCGGCGGGACCGCGCGCCGAGCGCTTCGCGAGCAGGTGGCGCACGCCCTTGGTGAGGTCGCGGGTGCTGACCGAGCCGTCCTTGATCTGCTTGCCGGTGATCAGCCGCGCGGCAGTCGCGGTTCCCGCCGTCGCGATCACCAGTCCCAGCATGAAGGCCACCACCATCCCGGCGCGGCCCTGCACCACACGTCGCATCCCACGTCCTCCAAGTCGCCTACGCGGACGGTATCGGGCGCCGCCGGCCGACGCGCCGGACGCCCTCTAGGCCGCGCGGACCGAGAAGTCGGTCAGCGTGACCGGGCCGAACGACGTCATCAGCGCGACGTCGACGGCGTCGCGGCCGCGGCCCACGACGACGCGGCCGACGCGGTGGCGGTTGTTGCGCGCGTCGAACGTGTGCCAGCGCCCGTCGAGGTACACCTCGAACCAGGCGGCGAAGTCCATCGGCTCGACGGGTGGCGGCACGTCGATCTCGGGGATGTAGCCGAAGACGTACCGCGCGGGGATGTTGAGGGCGCGGCAGAACGTGATCGCCAGGTGCGCGAAGTCACGGCAGACGCCCTGGCCGGCGCGATGGGCGTCGACGGCCGTCGTCCACGGGTTCGATGCGCCGGCCACCCACTCCAGGTGGCCGTGGACGAAGTCGACGATCGCCTGCACGCGCTCCCAGCCGGGCTCAAGGCCGCCGAAGCGCTGCCACGCCTCGTGCCCGAGCTCGTCCGGCAGGCAGAAGCGGCTCGGCATGACGAACGACAGGCACGCATCGGGCAGTGCCATGACCGGCGTCTCCGGTGTACCGGGCCGGTGTACGTCGCGCGGCTCGTCGAGGACGACGTCGGCCTCGTAGACGATCCGCGACTCGCCCGCCGGAATCGTCAGGCGCTCGCAGCGGTTGCCGTAGAGGTCCACGTACGTGTGGTGGTCGGCGCCGGTCTCCCAGCGCTCGGCGAGCAGCTGAAGGCCCGGCCCCGAGGGTGCGACCTGGAAGACCGAGGCGACCGGCTGCGGGGTCGCAAGGCCGAACGTGCATCCCACGGTGAGCGAGAGGGGCGTGGGAGCGACGTCGGCGATGCCCTCGACGATAGCCCGCCGCCGGCGTCGCCTACGTGCCCTCGCCGAGGTAGTAGCCCACGCCGCTCGAGCGCTCCACGATGACGTTGTCGATCCTGCCCGCGGTCCAGACCCCGATCTTGTCGCTGTCGGGGTAGACCGAGACGCTCGGGTAGAGGATGGACGACCACATGAGCACCCGCGCGGCGGCATCCGAGTCGTTGCGGATCTGGTGGGCGCCCTCGGGCCCGCGCGGGAAGAAGACGATGTCGAATGGGGTCAGCGTCTGCGTCCCCTCCGGCGTGCGCACGGACGGGCTCCCCTGGAGGACGAGGACCCACTCCTCCTCCCCGTGCTCGTAGTGGTAGGGGCAGAGCGCCTCGCCCGCGGGCAGCTCGTAGACGCTCGCGCCCGTCTGCTCGGCGCCGAGCTGCGGCCCGAAGCGGAGCATGCCGGCGTGGAACCCGTCGGGATCCCCGGGGTCGTAGGTGAACTCCGGGTCAGCGATGTTGAGTCGGCGCATCAGGCGAGTCTGGCACGGCGGCGAGGAAGCGCACGACGTCCTGGGCGTCCGCGTCCAGCGCCTCCCTGTCGACGCGAGCGATCGGCCCGAACGGCTCGAGGACGACCTCCCCTGCGGGCATCCGCCATGTCGCGACCGCACGGCCGCGGATGATCGCGATCGGCCGGAAGATCCCGTTCACGGTCACGACGCCCTTGCGGGATCCCACGACCTGCTCACGCGATCTCCAGCCCAGCAGAACCGGATCGAACGGTCCGAGCAACCGCGGGTCCGGCAGCTCGGCGGCCGGCCCTCGGCCGGCCAGGTCGACGAGCCCGTCCGGGCGCTCGGTGAGCTTCCCGGCGATCGCCCGCAGCCCGGCGCGCGCGTCACTGAGCCGGACGCCGGCCCACTTCGCGAGGTCGCGGTCATCCGCCGGGCCGTGACCTGCGAGGTAGCGTCGCGCGAGTTCGGCGAGCGCCGCGTCGCGGTCCACCGGTCCGGCCTCATCCAGCCAGTCGCGGGTCAGGACGAACGCCTGGTCCTTCCCGTCGACGGGGCCGCGCACGATCAGCCCGCGCAACGTCGCGAGCACGAGGATGTGGACCAGGGCCTGACCCTCGGTGCGGACGCCTGCCGCGGCGACCCGCTCGCGCAGCGCCGCCCGCGTCAGTGGCCCGTCGTCCGCCAGTGCCCGCTCCACGGCGGCGACGCCGCGGTCGGCCGCGCGAGGCGACACGCCCTCCTGCTGAAGGCGTCTGGCGTTCCCCGTGCGGAGCTGGGGCGTGGTCAGGGCGTGAAGCCAGCCGTAGTCCTCGCGGCGGACCAGATGGAGGGTCCCGCGGTTCAGCCAGCTGATGACGATCGAGCGCTCCTCGCTCAGTGCGTGATCGACGTCGTGAGCCGTCAGGCCGTTGGACCGTGCGCGGATCGCGAGCCGCGCGCCGCGCAGCTCCTGCGCCTGGACCGCAAGCAGTCTCCCCGCGACCTCCTGCGGTCCGGCGGCGGCCGGGCCCGACAGCAGCTGCGCGGTGAGACGCTCGGCCAACACGGGTGCCCGGGAGCCTAGGCCCGGCCGGGGAGTGCAGACAGCTCGCGCTGCACCGTGTCCGCCAGCGTCCTGCCCGCCACGGTGAGCGCGGTCGTGTCGCGCATGGCCCGCGCGAGGACGAAGGCGCCCTCGAGCGCCGAGATCAGCGCGAGCGCCAGTTCGCGCGCCCTGCGCTTCGGGAACCCCGCGGCGGCGAACCGCGCCGTCGCCGAGAGGATCCAGCTCTCGAAGACATCGGCCGTGGCGAGCCTCAGGCGTTCGTTCGTGCTCGCGACCTCGAGCGCGATCACGGCGATCGGGCAGGCGTCCTGGAAGTCCGTCACGCGGACGGTCTCGGCGGCCCCGTCGAAGACTGCGCGCACGCCGGTGACGAGGTCGGGCTCACCGTCGAGGACCGACTCGACGAGCACGCGGAAGAACTCGCCGGCCTGGCGGATGACGTCTTCGCCCAGTTCCTCCTTCCCGCCCGGGAAGTGGTGGTACAGCGACCCGAACGGCGCGTGCGACGCCTGCGAGATCTGCTTCAGGCCGGTCCCGGTGTACCCGCGGCGACGGAAGAGCTCGGCGCTCGCGTAGAGGATCCGCTCCTTCGTCGGAACCGCGGGCGGCGCGCCCGTCGTCAGCTCCTCGGTGGTCATGCGTCGCATCGTACGCTACGGTGCCGCTAGAACGATCTATCTAGAAAGGATTGGGAGATGCCGACCGTCGAGCTGTCAGCCGGGACCATCGAATACGCGGACAGCGGCGACGGCCCGGTCGTCGTCCTGTTCGGGGGCCTGGCGATCGGCCCGTCGCTCTGGGACGGCGTCGTGGCCGAACTCGGCGGAGACGTGCGCTGCATCGTGCCGACGCTCCCCTGGGGCGCGCATCGCATCCCGATGCGCCCGGACGCCGACCTCACGATGCCCGGGCAGGCGGCGATCCTCGGCGAGTTCCTCGCGGCACTCGACCTCGACGACGTGACGCTCGTCGAGAACGACACGGCGATGGCGCAGGTCCTCTGCGCCGCCGGCTGCGACCGCGTCGGCCGCCTCGTCATCACATCGTGCGAGGCGTTCGACAACTACCCGCCCGGGCTCCCGGGCAAGGCCGTCGCCGTCGCCGCGAAGCTGCCCGGCGGGATCTTCCTCGTGATGCAGCAGCTGCGCATGCACTGGTTTCGCCGCAGCCCGCTCGGCTTCGGCCTGATGGCCAAACGCCCGATTCCCCACGACGAGCTCGACCGCTGGCTCGAGCCGTTGCTGACCCAGCCGGACATCCGCCGGGATCTGCGCAAGTACGCCGGGAACCTGGACCGCTCCGTCCTCACCCGGGCAGCCGAGGGCCTCCGCGGCTTTGATCGGCCCGCGCTCGTCGTCTGGGCGGCCGAGGACCGCGTGATGCCGCCGCGTCACGGGCGCGAGCTCGCCGACCTGCTCCCGCGAGGCCGCCTCGTGGAGCTGCAGGACAGCTATACGCTGATTCCGCTGGACCAGCCCCGGGCCCTGGCCCGTGAGATCGCCGGCTTCCTGCCCTGATCATCTAGGCTCCGATCATGGAGTCGACCAGTCCCGGAGACCTCGTTCGCGTCGCAAGTGGCGGCCCAGAGCTCGACGGGATCGTCTTTGACGTCCCGAGCCGGACGAAGGCCGTCGTCGCCGTCGTGGATCCGGATCGCGGGCCGGGCTTTCGCTCCGTGCACCCCAAGACGCTGACCGAGCGCGAAGGCGAAGGCCCGCAGGACCGGGCGCTGTGGCTGCTCATCCGCCGCACCCCGCAGCCCGGCCGCGGCGGCACCGGCGGCGGCGAGAGCGGCGGTCGTGGCCGCGCCGGGCATTCCCGCGCCACGATGCATCGCACCACCGGCAAGTAGCGCGCCGGCGTCGCGGATCTGAAAGTAGAAAGGCCCCGCCGGAGCGGGGCCTTTCCGTAGCGCGCCTGTAAGCCGGATTCTGTCGTGAACAGCCATCCATCTCTGCGGCCTACCTGGACCTTGGCGGGCAGCCTGCGAACGGTCCTGCTTGGCCTTGCATCCGGTGGGGTTTGCCTGGCCGCCGTGTCACCACGACGCCGGTGCGCTCTTACCGCACCTTTTCACCCTTGCCTGTGCGGAATGGGCGGACGTCCAGCCCACCCCGCCATCGGCGGTGTATTTCTGTGGCACTGTCCCGCGGGTTTCCCCGGGTCGGTTCCCCGACCACCGTGCCCTGCGATGTCCGGACTTTCCTCGACGGGTTTTCTCTCCCGCCGCGGCTGTCCAGCGCGCACGTCTGACGGTAGCGTGCGCACGCGCGCCGTCAAGGCGCGGTGGCGGACGACCGAGGACGCAGACGACAGGAGCGCACATGGCCCTCACGACGATCGAGACCGAGCACACCACCGACGCCGCGCCCGAAGCCGTGTGGGCGCTGCTCGCCGACGTCACGACGTGGACGGACTGGGGCGTCTGGGACGTCGCACGGTTGCGCAGCGCGGACCCCTCGGGCGGCCCCGGCGTCGGCGCGGTGCGCGAACTGCGCGTCGAGCGCACACGCTCGATCGAGGAGGTCGTGGTGTTCGACGCGCCGCGCCGTCTGGAGTACGCGCTCGTGGGCGGGAACATCCCGGTGCGCAACTACCGCGGGACCGTGACGCTCGAGCCGACCCCATCCGGCGGCACAACGATCCGCTGGGCTTCCAGCTTCCGCGCGAAGTTGCCGGGAACCGCGGGAATGATCGAGCGCAAGCTGCGCCCGTTCATCCAGGACACCGCGCGCCGCCTGGGGGATGCCGCCGGCTGACGCACCAGAACGACCTTGCCCTGGTTGTTCGCGACCCGAGCGATCGCGCACACGTGGCGTGCCGCCGGTTCAGATCAGGGTCGAGCCGCAGTCACGGCAGTGGCCCGCGACGGGCGGGCGCCCGGTCTGCGCCTGCGCGACCATCGCACCGCCGCAGACCGGACATCCCGTCTCGTCGTGGAGGTGGAGACCCTCCCATACGCCGACGAGCAACTCGTCGAGCGTCGGCCTCCAGCCATCACCGGACGCGACCGCCTGAGGGGCGGTGCGCGGCCGGGCAAGCGTTGCGGAGCTCATGACACGCTCCTGAAAAGCCCCACCACCCGCCCCAGGACGCGCACGTCCTTCGAGCGGATCGGTTCCATCGTCTGGTTCTCCGGCTGCAGCCGGACGTGATCGTTCTCGCGGAAGAACCGCTTCACGGTCGCCTCCTCCCCCACGAGCGCGACGATGATCTCGCCGTCGCCCGCGCTGTCCTGGGGCCGGACGACGACGTAGTCGCCCTCGAGGATCCCGGCGTCGATCATCGAGTCGCCGCGAACCCGCAGCACATAGTCGCCGTCCTCCCCACCTGCCGCGGGCGGGACCGTGACGTACTCCTCGATGTTCTCCTCGGCGAGGATCGGCTGGCCGGCGGCGACGCTGCCGACGACCGGCAGGCCGCCGGAGGGCACGACGCGACCGATCGCATTCGACACCGCCGCCCGCGCGTCGCGCGTCGCCCGGTCGAGCAGTTCGATCGCGCGCGGCTTCGACGGATCGCGGCGGAGCAGTCCGAGCTTCTCGAGGTTCGCGAGATGGGCGTGAACGGTCGAGGAGGACGTCAGTCCGACGGCCTTCCCGATGTCTCGCACGGTCGGCGGATAGCCGTGCCCGGCCGAGTAGCTCTTGATGTAGTCGAAGATCTCCTGCTGGCGCTTTGTCAGGTCCATGAGGGCTCCGAACTCGAGGCTGAATCGAACATGTGTTCGACACGGTAGCGCGGCCCATGGACGGAACGCAAGCGACCGTCGCGACGGGCCGAAAAGCGCAGAACCGCTGCTATCCTCGCCGTCCCCGCGGCCGGCCTGCGGGTGCCCTCTGCGCCGATGGCGGAATTGGTAGACGCGCTAGGTTGAGGGCCTAGTCCGGGAAACCGGGTGGAGGTTCGAGTCCTCTTCGGCGCACTTCACACGAAGCCCCCGCACGCGCGGGGGTTTCGTCGTTACGGGGCACGCCCAGGCCGGTGTGGTCAGCGCTGAGGCTGCGGCCGGCGCGGTGCTGTGGCGCGTGTCGGCGTCACTGCTGTGCCGGGTGTGTAGAGCCGACGTGTGGCTTTGCGCCGGTATTCGGCCTCGCGGGGCAATCCGGCGAGGCCGATGCGCACGGGCCGGTCCTTGTAGGTCCATTCGGCGCGCATGGCTCCGTCGGCTGCGTTGCACAACGTGACGCGATCGTCCGGCGGGTGCGCCGCGATCTGCTGCGCGAGGTTGAAGACTTCGCTGCGGGTCACGACGACGACCGGTCGCATTGACGAAGCATACGCAAACCTACGCAAACCTCAACCCGCACTTCACCCCGGCCAGGCCGTGCGCGGCCACCTCGATCAGGCGCCGCGGGATGGCCACGCGGTGGAGTCAGGTGCGCGGGCAACGCCCCCCCCGAAGCCCGCCCGCACACCCGAGTCCATTCCTTGGAAAAAGTCCTACGGGCGCGTCACTCCCTGTCGACGGTGTGCCCGCTCGGCGAGCCTACGCCCGTACGGTGCTGCCGCGCAATCCGTAGTTGCCCGCGGCGACGCTTGGGCCGCCGAAGTGCGCTGGACCATGCTGGTGACGGCACGAACGTCAGGCGGATGTCAACCGGGGGCCTCGTCGTTCCGAGCCGGCGCCGCTCAGCTCGCGAGCCGCAGTTCGCCGCGCCGGCCGGCGAACTCGTCGCCCACCTCGCGCAGGACATCGAGCATCCGCAGCTTCGCCGGCGACTCCCAGCCGCCCGCGAGCGTCGCCGCCACGATCCGCCGGAACGGCGCCCGCGCCCCGAGCGACAGGGCCACGACGTCGTCGCGCAGAGTGGCCAGCGCGAGCTCGGGAATCAGCGACACGCCGACGCCCGCGGAGATGAACCCCTGGATCGCCTGGTAGTCGTCGTTCTGGAACGCGATGTCCGGCTCGAAGCCGGCGGCGGCACAGGCCTGCAGCACGATCCGGGCATCCGGGCACTCACCGGAACTCGAACCGAGGATCCAGGACTCCGCCGCGAGATCCTCGAGACGCACTCGTCGGCGGCCGGCGAGCCGATGGCCCACGGGCAGCACCGCGTACATGTGGTCATCGAGCAGTGGCTCGAGGATGATCCCTTCAGGCGGCGCGCTGCAGGATCCCGGCGTCTCGATGCTGATCGCCACATCGGCATCGCCGGCGCGCAGCATCGCGAGACCCTCGGCGGGCTCCCCGGGACGCAGGCTGAGCTCGATGTCGGGGTGCGCGGCGCGGAACCGCGCGATCGCGGGCGGGATCAGCGTCGCGCCCGCGCTGGGGAACGCGACGACGCGGATGCGGCCCGAGCGCAGGCCCGAGATCGCCTCGAGCTCGGCCTCGGCGTCATCGAGCCGCGCGAGGATCACGTCGGCGTGCTCGACCAGGGCCCGACCGGCATCGGTCATGCGCACGCCGCGGGCGCCGCGCTCCACGAGCGTGGTTCCCGCCTCGCGCTCGAGCGCCGCGATCTGCTGCGAGACGGCGGACTGCGTGTAGGCGAGCGATTCGGCCGCGGCGGAGAACGACCCGCAGGCGGCGACCTCTCGAAGGACTCTCATTCGGCGGACGTCGAGCATCAGCAGAGCTTATCCCTGGTGTCAAGAACCATCATTTGCGCTGTTGGCTTGAAGATGGCACATTGGACCCATGCTCATCACGGACACACACAGCCCCATCGACACCGCGTCCGACGCCGTCGTGCTGCGCCGGGCCCAGGAGTCCGACACCCGCGCCCTGCGCCGCCTCGCCGACCTCGACGACGCCTCGCCGCTCTCCGGCGACGCCCTGGTGGCCGAGCAGGACGGTCAGCTGCGCGCCGCGATCAGCCTGCACAGCGGGCGCGCGATCGCCGACCCGTTCCACCTCACGACCGACCTCGTCCTGCTGCTGCGCGCACGCGCCGACCTGCTCGACCACGAGCGGCTGCCGCGGAACCGGACGCGGACGCTGCTCAGGCGCGCGGCGCGAGCGGTGTGAGCGGCTCGTTGAGCAGCTCGACCGCGATGCCGCGCGCCTCGACCGTCGCCCCGCAGCGCTCGCACTGAAGCGCCGCGTTGATCGCCCCACTGCGGCAGCGCGATGAGGCGCGATCCGCCGGTTGCGGACCTGCCAATCTTGCGCCATGAGCGAGAACTTCACCTGGCGCGACGGCGACCGCACGATCCGCTTCGGCCGCGGCGCGCTCGACGACGCTCCGGCCCTGCTCGGCGAGGGCTACCTCCTGCTCACGAGCGAGCGTGGACTCGCCGCCGCGCCGGCTCTCGGCGAGGCCGCCGGGCAGGTGCTGCACGTCGGCCCCGGCCGCGTGGACGACCTCGCCGCCGACCTCCTGCCGTCCGCCGGCACGCCGGCGGCGATCGTCGCGCTCGGCGGTGGCCGCGTGATCGACGTCGCGAAGGCGATCGCAGCGGCCGGCGGGCCGGACCGCGTCGTCGCCGCGGTCCCCACCACGCTGAGCGCCGCCGAGATGACGTGGGTTCACCGGCACGCGCGCGGCGTCGACCCGGCGACCCCGCGCGTCCGGCCGCGCATCGTGCTGAACGACCCGGCGCTCAGCGCATCGCAGCCGATGCCCGACCTCGCCGCCAGCGCCGCGAACGCCCTCGGCCACGCGGTCGACGGTGCGGTCACGGCGATGGCGACGCCGGTTCCGACGCTCGCGGCGCGCGACGCCGCCCGCAGGCTCTCGCTCGCGTTGCCGGCGGCCGGCGACCCCGACCGCGACGGGCTGGCGCTCGGCGCGCTTCTCTCGGGTTACGCGGTCGACGCCAACTGGTACGGCCTGCACCACGTGATGAGCCAGACGCTCGTCCGCGAGGCCGGAGCCGGTCACGGCCCCGCGAACGCGGCGATGCTGCCCGTGACGAGCGCGGCGCTCAGGCGGCGGCTGCCGGATGGGATCGCAGCGATCGACGCCGTCCTGGGCGAACCGGTGGAAGCGGTGGCCCGGCGCTTCGCGGACCGCGCCGGAGCACGCCGGTTGCGTGACATCGGGGTCCCCGAGGAGATGCTGGCCGCCTGCGCGCAGGCGGCAGCGGCACGCTCCGAACTGGCACTGACACCGCCCCCGCCGGGGCCGCGGGAGCTCGAGGAGCTCTACCGCGAAGCCTGGTGAGGCGGGCGGGTGGGACTAATTCCAGGGCTTGGTGACGAGCAGCAGGATGTCGACGATCCAGAGGATCGCGAGCGCGACGGTCCAGCGGTTCAGGTTGCGCTCGACGAGCGAGCCGCCACCGAGCTGACCGGAGCCGGTCCCGACGCCGAAGGCGCCCGAGAGGCCCGCGTCCTTCCCGGAGTGCATGAGCACGAGGAAGATCACGACGATCGACAGGAAGACGCAGAGCGCTGAGAGGATGAACGTCATCGCTCGGCGATGGTAGCGGGAGCGTCACCCAATTGGTCGAGCTCGTGCAGGATGTCGACCGCCTCGGCGCGCAGCTCGCGATCCAGGCGGCGCCAGTCCTCGTCGGACAGCTTGCCCGTCCGGTGGTCCATCTCGAGGTCACGGATCTCGCCGTACTTGGCGTCGCGCGCGGCCTCGAGGTCGGCGCGCCGGCCCTCGTTCTCGGCGTGCACCTGGGCCACCGCGCCACGGCGCAGCGGGCCGCTGACGAACCAGACGACCGCGCCCAGCAGCAGGATGACGATGATCGGAGCGAGGACGGTCATGGGGCGTGACGCTTCGCGGTCGCGCTAGGCGCGGCCGAGATCCTGGGCGACGCGCGCCGAGAGGCGCGCGCGGGCGCGGCCGCGGACGGCGCCGGGGGCCGGCCAGATCGCGATCAGGCCGCCGCCGAACACGATCGTCGCGCCGATCCAGATCCAGGCCACCATCGGGTTCACGATCACGCGGAACTGCGCCGCGGGCGGGGATTTCGCATAGTCGGTGACGAAGCGGTTCAGCGTGAGATCGCGGATCTTGCCGGCCTGGGTCATCTTGATCTGCCCCGACCGCACGAGCTGCACGAAGACGGCGTCGGCGCGCCTGACCTTCTTCTGCAGTGCCGCGATGTCCGGCTGCTCGGCGATCCACAGGTCGCGGGCGATGCCGGCCTTCATGCCGACCTCACTCGTGGATTCGCCCTCGAAGTACTTGCTCAGCACGCCCTGGAGCGAGCCGTTCGTCACCGGGTAGTAGCCGCGGCTCGGCTCGAGCAGGGCGACCTGGCGACCGTCCTTGGTCACGCGCACGCGCGACCCGAGCGTGATGCGCTCGAGCTCGCCGGCCCGCTGCTCGATCTTCCCGGTCGGCTTGACGTACGTGAAGGTGTAGCCCTTGATCGTCGTGGACTGCCCGGGCTTCAGGCGGATGTCGCGCTGACCGTTGAACGCCGACGACGCCGCCACCCCGACGAAGAGGACGGCGATCCCGATGTGCACGATGTAGCCGCCGTAGCGCCGGCGGTTGCGACGGATCAGGCCGGTGAACGCGAGCACCGGCCCGTCGCTCGTCATCGCCTGGCGCGCACGCAGCCCGCGCCACAGCTCCTGAACGGCGACGCCGATCGCGAAGGTGGCCACCGCGAACAGCAGCAGCGTGAGGATCTTCGTCGACGAGCCCTGGATGAACACGAGCACCGCGGTGACGACGACCGCCGCGGCGATCACCGGCCCGCGCAGGCTGCGCCACAGTCGTGACGGCGTCGCCCGCCGCCACGAGATCACGGGCCCGATCCCCGAGAGCAGGACGAGGATCAGCACGAGCGGCACGGTGTAGCGGTCGAACCAGGGCGGGCCGACGGCGGCCTTGTCGCCGGTCACGGCCTCGGAGATCAGCGGGAAGAACGTGCCCCAGAAGACGACGAAGGCGATCCCGACGAGGACGAAGTTGTTCGCGAGGAACATCGACTCGCGCGACAGCAGCGCGTCGAGCCGCGCCTCTGAGCGCAGCGCGTCCTTGCTGCGGGTGGTGACGAGGTACACCGAGCCGGCGATCATCACGCACGATCAGCGAGGTGAACGACCAGGCGATCGTGTTGCCCTTCTGCACGAACGCGTGGATCGAGTCGAGGATCCCGGAGCGCACCAGGAACGTGCCGAGGATGCACAGGATCCCCGTGCCGAGGATCAGCGACGCGTTCCAGACCTTCAGCATCCCGCGGCGTTCCTGGATCATCACCGAGTGCAGGAAGGCGGTGCCGGTGAGCCAAGGCAGGAGCGAGGCGTTCTCGACCGGGTCCCAGGCCCAGTACCCGCCCCAGCCGAGCTCGGCGTAGGACCAGCGTGCGCCGAGAATGACCCCGACGCCGAGCGCCAGCCATGCGCCGAGCGCGAACAGCCGCGTGGAACGGATCCACTCGGCGTCGACGCGCCGCACGATCAGCGCGCCGATGGCGAAGGCGAAGGGGACGCTGAAGAGCGTGTACCCCGAATAGAGCATGACCGGGTGGATCATCATGCTCGGGTGACGCAGCAGCGGGTTGAGGCCCACACCCTCGATCGGCGCCAGCGCGACCCGCTCGAACGGCGAGGCGGTGAACAGCAGCAGGCCGGCGAAGAACGTGCCGAGGCCGAGCAGCACGGCGGTCGCGTAGGGCGCGACGTCACGGAGGCGCCCCCGCAGCAGGAACAGGCAGAGGGCGCTCCAGAGCGAGAGGAGCCACAGCCAGAGCAGCAGCGAGCCCTCCTGCGAGGACCACGCCGCGGGGCCGCGGTAGTACCAGGGCGTCGTCGTCGAGGAGTGCGTCGAGACGACGGTGAAGTGGAAGTCCGACCGCAGGAACGCGATCTCGAGGATCGCGAACGCCACGGTCGTGACGACGGCCAGGGCGTACAGCGCTCGCCGGCCCGAGAGCACGAGGCCATCGTTGCGGCTGCGCGCACCGATGACGGAGACCACGGCGCCGTAGACGCAGAGGCCGAAGGCGATGATCAGGCAGGCCTGGCCGACGACGCCCATGGATGTCAGGACGGCGATGCGGCCGGCGGCTTCTGGTCCGTGAACTTCGACGGGCACTTGGTCGTGAGCGAGTCCTTCTCGCCGACGAAGACGCCGCCGTGCTTGCGCACGTCCACGATGACCTCGCGGCCTTCGCGGAACGGGTCCGGGACGGCGCCCGTGTAGCGGACGGGCACGGACCTCGTGCCCTCCCGGTCACGGACGCGGAAAAGGATTCCGTTGGAACGGCGCACGATCGAGCCGTCCACGACCTTCCCGGTGAGCTGGTACCGCTGCCCCGGGTTCGCGGATGCGAGCAGCTGACTCGGCGTGACAGCCGAGCTGGCTGCGGAGAAGCTCGTGTACACGAGCGCGCCCGCGAGGACGAGGGCGGCGCTCAGCGCGACCACGAGCCGGATGCGGCGCTTCCGGGCAGGGTCCATGCATCACGCAGTATCGCAGGCCGAGCCGCGCAAGCGCGCCCGGTATCCTCAGCCGCCGATGCGGCGGTAGCTCAGTTGGTAGAGCATCAGCTTCCCAAGCTGAGGGTCGCGGGTTCGACTCCCGTCCGCCGCTCTCAAAGCCTGCATGGTTGCGACATCCTCGTGCGGGCGGCCCGGCACGGCGCCTGCGAGTCACATGGCCTCAGACACCACCACCGACCAGCGGGACTGGCGCCCGCGGGTCGTACGTACGACCGGGAGCGTCACCGAAGGCATCTACGGCCTTGTCCTGGCGACGTCCGTGATCGCCGTGTCGCGGGAGTACGACTCGACGGACGCCGGGATCATCGGCGTCAGCGTCCTCGTGACCGGGATCGTCTTCTGGCTCGCTCACGTCTATTCGCGGGTGCTCGCGCGTTCGATCGCCCGCCGCCGGATGCTGAACAGGCTCGAGGTGCGCGAGGCACTTCGCCACGACTGGCCGCTCGTGGAGGTCACCGTGCCACTCGTGGTCGTCCTCGCGCTGGGCGGCATCGGCGTCCTGGCGGACAGGACGGCGATCCTGCTCGCGACCCTGGTGGCCCTGGCGGAACTCGGCTGGGCGGGCGCCTACGCGGCCCGCATGTCCGGAGCCGGTCCCCGCGGCACGATCCTCTCGACCCTGATCGCCGTCGCCCTCGGCGGGGCCGTCATCCTGCTCAAGGCCCTGGTGCACTGACCTCGCGCAGCACCCGGCACGGGTTCCCAGCGGCGACCACGCCGGCGGGAACGTCACGCGTGACGACGCTGCCGGCGCCCACGATGCTGCCGCGCCCGACCGTCACGCCGGGCAGGACGATCGCGCCCGCGCCGACCCACGCATCGTCCTCGACGGTCACCGGGGCCGCCGACTCGAGCCCCGTGGCCCGACGCTCGACGGTCCGCGGATGGTCGGCGGCGATCAGCTGGACCCGGGGGCCGACGAGCGCCCGCTCACCGATCCGCACGGGAGCGCAGTCGAGGATCACGACGTCGTAGTTCAGAAACGCGCGGTCGCCCAGCTGGATGTTCCAACCGTAGTCGCACCGCAGCGGCCCGACGACCATCGCGTCCGTGCCGACCTCCCGCAGCAGCCCGCGCAGGATTTCCATCCCCTCCGTCGCGCTCGCCGCCCGCTCGAACCGCTGCAGGATCGTGCGACAGCCCGCTCGTTCGGCGACGAGCTGGGGATCGGCGGGGTCGTAGGGCAGCCCGGCGACCATGCGCTCGCGCTGCTCGCCCATCGCCGCGTGACTACTGCTCGTAGCCCTCGACGACGTCGGCCGGCCGCTCCGATGCCTCGTCGGGGTCGAGCCCGAACTCCTCGTGCGCGCGGCGCTGGCGCAGGAGATCCCAGAAGCGGTCGAGCTGGACCTTGACGTCGGCCAGGCGAGCATGACCATCGGCATCGAGGCCATGCTCGGAGGCGCCCTGGTCCAGCAGCCGGTGCTCCTCCGCGACGAGCTCGTCGATGTGGTTCAGGACGTCTGCATCGTTCATGGCTCTGGACGGTACACCCGCCGCAGCTCTAGGTTCCCGGGCCATGATCCACGCCGCAGGACATCGCGGGCCGGCGCTGCTGCTCGCGCTCGCCGCGCTCGGGCTGGGCTCCTGCGGGTCCCGCGACGGCACGACCGCGACGAGCACGGCGGCGGCCGCCGCCGCGAAGGGCCGCTATTCGGACAGGCAGGTGGCGAAGCTGGCGGGCTTCACGCTGAACGCCGACGGCAGGACCTGGACGAACCCCACGGGATGCACGGTCACGATGATCCTGCCGACACATGCGGAGGTCCTGAAGCGCCGGACATCCCAGGACGCGCCCGTCGTCTCCAACACTGCGGACGACGTCGGCGTGGTGTTCGACCCGAAGCCGGGATGCCGCGAGGCGCTCCTCGCGAACCTCTCCCAGGTGAAGTAGAGGGCTACCAGCTCTGGGCCGCGCCGCAGGCGGGGCAGGTGACGTCCATCAGCACGGCTGCGTCGAACGCGGCGCCGCAGCCGCAGGTGTAGAGCGCGCGATCCTCGGGACCGCCTGCGCGGCGGGCGCGCTCCTCGGGCGTCGGGGCGGACTTCACTGGTGCGTCGGCGACGACCGGCGCGGCGCGGCCGGCCCGGCGCGCGCGACGTCGCGACGGGCGCGAGGGTGAGGCGAGCGGTCTCATGAGGGGCACATCGACAAGAACGTCAGGATGCTCAAGAGGTTTCGCACACATGGTGGATCTCCTCCCGTCGGCGCCCCGGAAACCGCACGCATCTACCCTTCGCCATCCGTGAAACGTCCGCCGTTCGCCACCGGAGCCGTCGTGCTGCTCGCCGTCATGCTCACCGGGCTGATCATCTACGGCGTCCTCAACACCGGCGACGACACGTCGCTCGACAGCGCCGTCAAGCAGGGAAAACGGCCCGTCGCGCCGGCCGCGAGCGTGTCGCTCCCAGCACTGGACGGCAGCACGAAGACGTCCCTGGCGGACCTGCGGGGCAAGGTCGTCGTGCTGAACTTCTGGGCGTCCTGGTGCGACCCCTGCCGCGCCGAGGCCCCGATCCTCGAGCGCGCGCAACAGCGCCTGCAGCGCAGCGGCAAGGGCACGGTGCTCGGTGTCACGTACAAGGACTTCGCCGACGAGTCGCGCAAGTTCGAGCGCGAGCTGAAGGTGACGTACCCCTCGCTGCGTGACGACAAGCTGCAGGTCGCCCCGAAGTTCGGCACCTCGAAGCTGCCGGAGACGTTCGTGCTCGACCGCAACGGCCACGTCGTCGCGATCTCGCGCGGTGAGATCCGCGAGAACTTCCTGAACGGCGCGATCGATCGCGCGCTGAAGAACCAGGCGGCGGCATGACCCGCACCCGCCTGCTCACGCTGCTGCTCTGCCTGCTCGCCCTGGCTCCCACGGGGACCGCCTTCGGCGTGACGCCGCGCGCGTCGTTTCCCGACATCGAGGACGAGGTGATGTGCGACACGTGCAACGTGCCGCTCTACATCGCCGAATCCCCGCGCGCCGACCAGCTGCGCCGCGAGATCCGCGCGCTGATCGCTCGCGGCGAGACGAAGGCCCAGATCAAGGCCACGCTGAAGGCGCGCTACGGACCGGCGATCCTCGCGCTGCCCGAGAAGAGCGGCTTCAGCCTCGCCGCCTACCTCGTGCCGATCCTCGTGGCGGCCGGGCTCCTGGGGCTGATGATCGTGCTCCTCCCGCGCTGGCGGCGGCGCTCCCGTGAGCCTGCACCGGACAGCCCGCTCGTGACGATCGACGACGGCGACAGGCTGCGGCTCGACGACGAGCTCTCGCGGTTCGACACGCGGTGATCATCGCGACGGCCGACACCACGGTCCTCGCCGCCTTCGCGGTCGGCTTCATCTCGTTCCTCTCCCCGTGCGTGCTGCCGCTGGTGCCGGGGTACCTCTCGGCGATCTCGGGGATCAGCATCGCCGAGATGCGCACCGGGGAGCATCGCCTCTCGCACGTGCTCGCCCCCGCGATCGTCTTCTGCCTGTCATTCACGCTGATGTTCGTCGCGCTCGGGATGAGCGCGACCGGCCTGGGCTCGACGCTGCGCGATCACAAGCAGACGCTCGACACGATCGCCGGCCTGCTGATCATCGGCATGGGGATCTTCTTCGTCCTGACGCCGTTCGTACCCCGCCTGAACAAGGACTGGCGGCCGGATGCGCTGATCATGCGAGCGGGCACCGGCGGGCCGATCATCGCCGGGCTCGCGTTCGCGATCGCCTGGACCCCGTGCGTGGGTCCGACCCTCGCCTCGATCCTCGCCGCCGCCTCGACCGCGGACTCGGTCGCACACGGCGGCGTCCTGCTCGCGTTCTACTCACTCGGCCTCGCCGTCCCGTTCCTGCTGACCGCCGTGGCGTTCGACAAGGCGACCGGCGCCTTCTCGTGGCTGCGCGACCACTACCTGACGGTGACCTTCATCTCCGGCGCGATCCTGATCGTGATGGGCACCCTGATCCTGTCGGGCGAGCTCACGCGGCTCAACATCGAGGCCCAGCAGTTCCTCCAGAGCATCGGGCTCGACGGCATCTACAACCTGTAGGCGGCGCCCGGCCGCGCTGCAATCGAGCGCCCAGGCAAGGGGCGGCGCGCGCCGGCGCGAATCCAGCGCTGATGGCCACGTTCCGCGGCGAGCTTCCCCGTTCGCCGGATCGTGTCGCAGGCGCCACTGCGACACGAGCCGGTCGCAGCGTCACGCGCACGCTCTCGCGGCGCACGGTGCTCGTGTGGCTCGTGGCGATCATCGCGCTCGGCGGCGCGCTGCGCGGCGCCGAGGCGGCCGACCCGGGCCGCTATCTGTCCACCGACGAACGCTCGTATGCGCGGATCGCGCTGAACCTCGCCTCGGGCGACGGGTACCGGGCGCCCGGATCCTCCGACCCGTGGCACTGGGCGCCCGGAACGCCCGTCGCGTTCGCCGCCGCGCATCTGCTCGCCTCCGGGGCCGACGGCGACGGCTCGCCGGCGCAGCTGCGCAGCGCGTTCTGGGCGCAGGCCCTGATCGGCACCGCGCTGATCCTGGTCGTCTTCCTGCTCGCCTCAGGGCTCGCGGGACCATTCGCGGGACTTCTCGCCGCCGGCGCCGTCGCGACCTATCCGCCGCTGATCCGCGCGACCGGTGACCTCGTGAGCGAGCCGCTCGGGGCGTTGACGCTCGCGCTCGCGGCGCTGGCGCTGCTCGCGGCCTGGCGCAGACCGCAGCTCTGGCGGATCGCGCTCGCCGGCACGGCGCTGGGAGTGGCGCTGCTCGTGCGCGCCGACCTGCTGGTCCTGCCGGCGGTTCTCGGCGCCGTCTGGTTCCTGCTCGCCCGGGGCAGCGCCGGAACGCGCACGGCGCTGAGCCAGGCGGTGCTGCTCGTCGCCGTCCCGCTGCTGGTCGCCGCCCCCTGGAGCGTCTACGCGTCGCTGCAGGCCGGCCGCTTCATCCCCGTCGCGGGCAGCGGCCCCTCCACCCTCTTCGTCGGCACGTACCTCCCGGGCGACGGCAAGCTCGGCGGCGTGCGCCAGCAGCTGCAGCTGTACGTGCGGCGCAACATGCCGAACCTCACGAACGTGCGCACGAGCAACCTGCGCGGCGAGTACGTCCTGCGCGCGTACGTCCGTGAGCGCCACCCGGAGCTCGTGCCCGCGCCGTACCGCGCGATTCCCGAGGAGAAGCTGCGCTGGGCGCTCGGCTTCGAGGCTCGCCGCAACCTCAAGACGTACGCGGTGCACCAGCCGGTCGCGTTCGCGGCGATGGAGGCGCGCAAGGTCACGCGCATGTGGGGCGGCTACTACCGCGGCGGCACGCGCAACCCGCGCAGCTGGCTGACCGCCTGGCACCTGCTGCTGGTCGGGCTGGCGCTGGCCGGCGGGATCGCGGGCCTCGTGCTCGCCCGCGGTCGCCGCGCCGGGCTCATCCTGGTCCTCACCCCGGTCCTGACCAGCACCGCCGTCAACGCCGTCTTCGTCGCTCAGGCGCGGCACAATCTGCGCGTGCTGCCGCTGCTCGTCGCGGCCGGGGCGGCGGGCGCGGTGCTCGCGGCGCAGGCCCTGCGCGAGCGGCGCCGCGCCCCCTGGCTTCCGCTCGAAGCCGACCCGCCGGGCGATCAGATCACGGTCGAGCGCGGGGCCGTTCCCGTGCCCGACGGCGCTACATCTCCTGCGGAGCCTCGATACCGAGCAGGTCGAGTGCGCGCGCGAGCACGTTCAACGTCGCGACGCTGAGCCGCAGTCGCAGGGTCTCCTCGTCGGCCGGCACGCCGACGACCTGACAGTCGCGGTAGAACGCGCTGAACAGCTGCGCCGTCTCCAGCGCGTAGGCGGCGATCCGGTGCGGAGCGCGGCGGTCGGCGGCCTCGCGCGCCTCCTCCGGGAAGTCGAGCAGGCGCCGCACCAGCGCGCGCTCGCTCGGGTGCAGCCCGGTGGCCGGCACCTGCACCGGCGCCGCGAGCGCCTCGCCGACCCGCGCGCCGCCGGCCTTGCGCAGCACCGACGCGATCCGGGCGTGCGCGTACTGGACGTAGTACACGGGGTTGTCACTCGACTGGCTGCGCGCGAGCTCGAGGTCGAGGTCGATCGACGTGTCGTGCGAGCGGGCGAGCAGGAACCAGCGCGCAGCGTCGACGCCGATGTCGTCCACGAGGTCGTCGAGCGTGACGAACTCGCCTGCGCGCTTGCTCATCTTGCCGCGCTCGCCGCCCTCGACGAGATGCACGAACTGCATGATCAGCAGTTCGAGCTGCTCGGGTGCGCCGCCCAGCGCCTGGAACGCCGCGTGCATCCGCTGGACGTAGCCGTGATGGTCCGCGCCCCAGACGTCGATCAGCAGATCGAAGCCGCGCTCGCGCTTCTCCTGGTGGTAGGCGATGTCACTCGCGAAGTAGGTGTGCTCGCCGTTCGAGCGCTCGAGCACGCGGTCCTTGTCGTCGCCGAAGTCGGTCGTGCGCAGCCACAGCGCGCCGTCCTCGCGGAACGTGCGGCCCTGCCCGTCGAGGACCTCGAAGGCGTGCGCGACCGGGGTTGGGTCGCCCACATGCAGCGAGCGCTCGCTGAACCAGTGGTCGAACGTGATCCGAAACCGCGTGAGCGACGCTTCGGCCTGGGCCACCATCAGCTCGACGCCCCGTCGTGCGACGTCGTCCACGGGCAGGTCCGCCGCGCCTTCGATCGCCGCCGCGAGGTCCTTGACGTACTCGCCCTTGTACCCGTCGGCGGGCGGCTCCGCCCCGCGAGCGCGGGCCTGGATCGACTCGCCGAGCCGCCGCGTCTGGCTGCCGAAGTCGTTGACGTAGAACTCGCGATGAACGCGATGCCCCTGGAAGGCGAGCAGTCGTGCGAGCGCGTCACCGTAGGCGGCGTTGCGCGTACCGCCCACGTGAACGGGCCCGGTCGGATTCGCGCTGACGAACTCGACGTTGACGGCCAGGGGCGCGTCGGCGCCGCCCCCGCCCCACGTGTCGCCTGCGGCGAGAACGTCGGCGACGGCCGTGGCGTACCACGTGTCCTCGAGGATGAGGTTGAGGAACCCCGGGCCGGCGACGTCGGCGCTCGTCATCGACCCGCCGAGGTGCTCACCGAGCGCGACCGCGATGCGCCTCGCGATCTCCCGCGGCGGCTGCCCGAGGCGCTTGGTCAGCAGCATCGCGGCATTGGTGGCGTAGTCGCCGTGCTCCGCCTGGCGCGGCCGGTCGAGCGCCGGGGGAGTCGGGGGCGGACCGCCTTCACCGGCGACGTCGGCGACTGCGGCGTCGAGCGCCGCGCGCAGGTCTGCGAGCGGCTCGGTCATGCCGCGCCGCCCTTGGGGCCGAGCGAGCGTTCCAGCCGGCGCAGCGTCTGAACGTGGCCGAGCGCCAGCAGCACGTCCCCGGCCTGCAGACCGGTGCTGCTCGGGGGCTGCGGAAGGAACGATCCGTCGCGGTGGCGCACACCGACGATGATCGCATCGCCCCGGACGTCGACGATCGCCCTGCCGTCCGCAGGCGACCCCGCCTCGACCTCGATCTCCTCGAGCCGGTATTCCGGCGCGACCTCGAGCGCTCCCGACACCTGCGGGGTCAGCGCCGCACGTGCCATCTCGGTGCCGCTCGTGCGGTAGGGCGAGATCACCCGCGTCGCGCCGGCGCGCAGGAGCTTGGGCTCGGCCTCCGGGTTGGAGGCGCGGGCGATGATCGGCACGTCGGCGTTCAGCTGCCGCGCCGACAGCGCGACGAAGACGTTCTCCGCGTCGGAGTCGATGCACGCGATGACCGCGCTGGCCCGCTCGATTCCCGCGAGCATGAGCGCGTCGTCCTCGGACGCACTGCCCTCGATGAAGCGCACGCCGACGTGTCGCGCCTCCTCGGCGTGCTGGGGCCGCGGGTCGATCACGACATACCGCTCGCCGGCGGCGCGCAGGTCGCGGGCGACCTGCCGGCCGACGCGGCCGAAGCCGCAGATGATCACGTGGTCGGTCAGGGCGTCGATGGCTCGCTGCTCCCGGCGCTCGTCGAGGAGTGTGCGCAGGTGCCCGGAGACGAGGAGCTCGACCAGCGTCACCAGCGCGTAGAGCAATGTACCGACGCCGAGGACGATCAGAACGACCCAGGTGATCTCCCCACCGACGCTGTTGGGCTTGTTGCGCGCGCCCTCGGTCGCGACGGTGTCGAGCGACCAGAGGAACCCGTCCCACGGGTTCACGCCCTCGAAGACCGTGTACGCCACCGTGCCCGCGGCGAGCAGCAGGAGGAGCGCGAGCCCCACCAACGCCAGGCGCCGCAGGAACGGGCCGAGGTCGCCGCGAACCGGCATCAGTGGTGGTAGGGCTCGCGGGCGAGGATCTTGTGCGCGCGGTAGAGCTGTTCCAGCAGGACGACGCGCGCGAGCTGGTGCGGCAGCGTCATCGGGCCGAGCGAGATCTTGTGCGTCGCGCCCGGGAGCGCCAGACCGTACGGGCCGCCCACGACGAAGCACAGGTCGAGCCCGCTCATCCGCCGCTCCTCGAGGAAGGCGCTGAAACCCTCGCTGTCGTAGCTTGCGCCGCCGGCGTCCAGCAGGCAGGTGAACGCACGCTCGGGGATCCGCTTCTCGACCTTGTCGTCCTCGCGCACCTCGATCAGCTCGACACGCGCGTGCCGGGCGATCAGCCGCTGGTAGTGCTGGACGTCGTCGACGTAGGGCGGGCGGAGGCGGCCGACGGCGACGACGAGGATCCTCACGAGGCGGGATACTAGGCGGACCATGGCCGACACTCCCCAAGAGCCCGAGCGACAGATCAACATCCACATCGAGCCGGAGAAGATGGCGGGCCACTACGCGAACTTCGCGAACGTGAGCCACTCCGACTACGAGTTCACGCTGACGTTCGCGCGGGTGGACCACGAGGTCGAGGACGACGTGATCCCCGGAGTCGTCGTCTCGCGGATCAACCTGTCCTCCCGCTTCATGCGCGAACTGATCGACGCGATGGAGGACAACTACGGGCGCTGGCGTGCCCGCGAGAGCATCAAGGACCTGCCCGAGATCGAGCAGGAGCGCGAAGACTTCTAGGTCGCTGTCGCTACCGTCGGCGGTCGGTCCAGCCGCTATGCAGGTCGCCGTCCTCTCCGACATCCATGCCAACCGGCACGCCCTCGAGGCCGTCCTCGCGGACGTGGCGGCGACCGCCGCCCGCGAGATCTGGTGTCTCGGCGACGTCGTCGGCTACGGCGCCGATCCCAACGACTGCGTGGATCTGGTGCGCGGCAGCGCCACCGTGTGCCTGGCGGGGAATCACGATCTCGGCGTCACGGGCGAGATCCCGCTCGACGAGTTCTCGCCCGGCGCCGCGATGGCCGCGCGCTGGACGCAGGAGGTGATCGACCCGGACAGGCTCGACTGGCTCACCGGGCTCGAGCCGCGCGGCGCCCGTGAGGACACGGCGCTCTTCCACGGCAGCCCGCGGGACCCGGTCTGGGAGTACGTGCTGAGCGCGCTGCTCGCCGACCTCTGCTTCGACGCCTTCGACGAGCGGATCGGCCTGCTGGGGCACAGCCACGTCGCGTGCTCCTTCACGCGCCCCGAGGGCGAACCGGCCACCGGCAGTTCGCGCCGGGCCGATGACAGCGCCGATGTCGCTGCCGGCCGCTGGCTGCTGAACCCCGGCAGCGTCGGACAGCCCAGAGACGGCGATCCGCGCGCGGCATGGCTGCTGCTCGATCTCTCCGCGGCGTCCGCCTCATGGCGGCGCACCACCTACGACGTCGACGGCGCCGCCACCGCGATCCGGGCGGCCCGGCTGCCCGACTCACTCGCGGAGCGGCTCCAGTACGGTCAATGACGATGCTGCCTCGGCGCACATTTCCGCTGCTCACCGTCGTCATCGCAGTCGCGATGATCGGCGGGACGGCCGGCTGCGGGAACAGCGACAAGCTGCTTCCCGCCGACCAGGCCAGCACGCTCGACACCGCGCTGCAGCAGGTCGCGGACGCGACCGGCGCCGGTGACTGCCAGCAGGCGCAGGCTGCCCTGCAGGCCGCGCAGCAGGCGTACGCGAAGCTGCCCGCGAGCGTCGACACGCGCCTGACCGCGCGGCTGAAGCAGGGTCTCCAGCAGCTGACGGTGACCGTCGGACCGCAGTGCAAGGCGATCGCCGATCAGGCCAAGCCGACGACGACGACCACCACCGCCACCACGCCGAGCACGACGACCGAGCCCACCACGACCACGACGAGCTCGACGACGACCACCACCGCCACCACGACGCCCACCACGACCACCACGACGCCGACGACCACGACCACGACGCCCACCACGTCAACCGGCCCCAACGGCGGCGTCAGCCCCGGCCAGGGAACGACCGGGGCGGCGACGACACCGTGAGCGACGGGCCGTCGTCATGAGCACGCAGCTCCTCGCGGGTCGATACGAGCTCGGCGAGCGCCTGGGCAGCGGCGGCATGTCGACCGTCGTGCTCGCCCTCGACCGCCGGCTCGAGCGGCACGTCGCCGTGAAGCTGCTCGCCGAGCACCTGGCCGACGACCAGCAGTTCGTCTCGCGCTTCCGCCGCGAGGCGCTGTCGGCCGCGCGCCTCGTACACCCCAACATCGTGCAGGTCTTCGACTTCGGGCTCGACGAGGCGACGGGCCGGCACTACATCGTGATGGAGCACGTCGAGGGTCAGTCGGGAGCGGAGATCCTGCGCGAGCAGGGCATGCTGTCCGTCGCCGAGGCGCTCGGCATCGTCGCGCAGGCCTGTCGCGGCCTCGACTACGCGCACCGCAACGGGGTCGTGCACCGCGACGTGAAGCCCGGCAACCTCCTGCGCTCCACCGACGGCGTCGTGAAGCTCGCCGACTTCGGCATCGCGAAGGCGCTCAGCGAGGAGTCGTCGATCACGCAGGTCGGCTCGGTGCTCGGCACTGCGGCATATCTCGCGCCCGAGCAGGCGACCGGGGTCGAGGCGACCGCGCGCTCGGACATCTACTCGCTCGGCGTCGTCAGCTATCAATTTCTCTCGGGCCGCCTCCCCTACGAGGCGACGACGCTCACGGAGCTCGCGCTGAAGCAGCAGCGAGAGGCTCCACCGCTGCTGGACCACGTGAATCCCGAGGTCACGCCCGAGCTCGCGGCAGCCGTCGATCGCGCGCTCGCGCTCGAGCCGGCCGACCGCTATGCCACCGCCGAGGAGCTGCGCGAAGCGCTCGTCGCGGGCGCCCGCGGCGTCGGGACCGCGACGCGGGCCAAGCGCGTCGCCGATCCCGCGACGAGCGTGACCCGCGCCGTCGCCGTGCCCGCTGGGCGGGTGGGACGGGATGGACCGGTGCAGCAGCGCCAGCCGCTGCCGCCGAGCAGGCCCGTCGCCCCGCTGGCCCAGGCCGCACCCGCGCCGCTCCCCGCGCAGGCGCGCCGCAAGCGCCGGCTCGCCCCCCTGGTCGTGCTGCTCGTGGTGCTGATCGCCGGGGGCGCCGTGATCGTCGGGATCGTGACGCGCGAGAGCAACACCCTGCGCCTGCAGAAGGTCGTCTCCGACCAGGTGGATCAGACCGTCAGCAGGATGCAGGACATGATCCGCCAGAACACCCGGTGAGCGACGGGCGTCAGGGCGCCTCGCCGCCGAGCAGCGCGGCGGCGGTGTCGGCCAGGGTCCCGTCGAGGATCGCGGCCCGCAGCCGGGCGACGACCCGCTGAACGAATGCGAGGTTGTGCAGCGTGAGCGCGCGCGCGATCGTGAGCTCGCGGTTCGAGGCCATGTAGCGGACGTAGCCGCGAGTCCATCCGATCGCGCAGGTCGGGCACGGGCAGCCCTCCATGATCGGCTCGTCGGAGTCGCGGTGCACCGCCTTGGCGAGGTCCACGCGCCAGCGCCCGGCGGGATCCGGCACCAGCGCCATCCCGTGCCGCGCCAGCCGCGTCGGCATCGCGCAGTCGAACGTGTCGATTCCGCGCACGACCCCGGCGACGAGATCGTCGATCTCGCCGATGCCCAGGAGATGCCGCGGTCGCAGGTCGCCGGCCGCGTCGAGCGCGCCGGTGGCCCAGCCCACGACCTCGTACATCTGCGCCTTGCCGGCGCCGAGCGAGCCGCCGATCGCGATGCCGTCGCAGGCGCGCGCCGCGACCGCCTGCGTGCTCTCGACGCGCAGGTCCTCGTAGACCCCGCCCTGGACGATCCCGTACACGAGCTGGTCCCGCGGACCCTGCTCGCCGTGCCAGTGCCAGGCAGCGGTCGAGCCAGCGGTGCGTGCGCTCGGTGGAGCGCAGCGTGTACTCGCGCTCGACGTGAAACGGGGTGCATTCGTCGAAGACGAGTGCAATGTCGGAGTGCAGGTTCGCCTGGATCTCCATCGCCTTCTCGGGCCCGATGAAGCGCTCACCGCCATCGAGGTAGGAGCGGAAGCGCACGCCGTCCTCCTCGATCTCGAGGATGCGCCCTGAGCGGTCCCCGCCGCGCGGGGCACGGCCCTTCACCTCGTCCGCGACCGTGCCGTGGCCCATCGAGAAGACCTGGAATCCGCCGGAATCGGTGATGATCGGGGCGTCCCATGCCATGAAGCGGTGCAGCCCGCCCTGGCGGGCGATCAGGTCGTCCCCCGGCTCCAGGTGGAGGTGGAACGTGTTCCCGAGCACCATGTCGTAGCCGAGGGCTGAGACCTCGGACGGCAGCAGGCCGCGGACGGTCGCCTTCGTGGCGAGGGGGACGAACGCGGGCGTCCGGACGGCGCCGTGCGCGGTGGTGAGAACGCCGGCGCGGGCCTGCGACTGCGCGTCGCGCCCGACGATCTCGAGGGTCAGTTGCGGCCGCCGAGGAACGTCATGGCGAAGAAGACCAGCTGCGACAGCGCGGCGAGCGCGCCCGCCACGTAGGTGAGCGCGGCGGACGTCAGCACCTTGCGCACGCCGACCGACTCGTCGGGGTTCGCGATCCCCAGGCTCTGCAGCTGGATGGCCGCGCGGCGTGAGGCGTCGAACTCGACCGGCAGCGTGACGATCTGGAAGAGCACGACCGCGGCGTACAGCACGATCGCCGCCAGCACGAGGTTCAGGGCGCCCAGCACGGCCCCGATCAGGAGCAGGATCGTCCAGGTGCTCGAAGCGAACGCCGTCACGGGCCACAGCGCGGAGCGGACGGTCATCGGCGCGTATGACTTCGCATGCTGGATCGCGTGCCCGACCTCGTGCGCGGCGACCGCCGTCGAACTGATCGTCGCCGCGGCGTAGACGGGCTCCGACAGATTCACGCTGCGCGTGCGCGGGTCGTAGTGATCGGTGAGCGCGCCGGCGACGCCCTGCACGGGGACGTCCTGCAGGCCGTTCGCATCGAGGATGCGCCGCGCGACCTCGGCGCCGGTCATCCCGGTGTCCTCGGGCACCTCGCGACCACTGCTGGAACGTGCTCTTGACGCGATGCTGCGTCCAGAGCCCGATGACGAGCGGGATGCCGAGGCAGACGACGTAGAGGCCGAGGTTGTTCATGATTCGGCGGAGCCGCAGGCGGGGCCGGGGTCGGTCCCGGGCGGGATCACGCGGTCCCAGCATTCCCCGAGCACATCGAGCTCGTCGGCGGTGAGCCGGTCGAGGAAGCGCTCGCGAACCCCGGAGAGGTGCGTGCGCCGGGCGGCGTCGAGCTTCGCGCGGCCGGCCTCGGTGAGCCGCGCGAAGGAGCCGCGTGCGTCGCTCGGACACGACTCGCGCGCCAGCAGGCCCTCGCGCTCCATCCGGTCCACGAGGCGGGTCAGGCCGCTGCGGCTGAGGATCACCGTGTGCGCGAGGTCGCTCATCCGCATGTGCTCCCCCTCGGCGGCGGCGAGGTGCAGGAGCACCTCGTAGGAGCTGAGCGGCAGCCCGTGCTCGGCCTCGAGGTCGGCGTCGAGCGCCTTCGTCAGCGACGCATGTGCCCGCAGCATTCCTCGCCATGCACGCAGCTCACGGTCGGTGAAGCTGTCGGCGGTTGCGGCGGTGGTTGGTGCTGGAGCTGTGGCCATGGCAGTGGTGGTGGGACGGGCCGGAAGGGCGAAGGTAGCAGTGGAGGCGGCGCTCGTCGACGACTGGTTGCACGTGCAAGTATAGCACTGATAGCGTGCTCGCACATGGCACTCGAAGGTCTCCACCACATCACCGCGATCACCGCCGACGCGCCCGGAAACGTCGATTTCTACGCGCGGCTGCTGGGGCTCCGGCTCGTGAAGAAGACGGTCAACTTCGACGAGCCGACCGTGTACCACCTGTATTACGGGGACGAGATCGGGGCGCCCGGCTCGATCCTCACCTTCTTCGAGTTCCCCGGCGCGGCGCGCGGACGTGCCGGCGACGGCATGATCCACGCGATCCGCTGGCGCGTCGGGTCCGCCGCCGCCATCGAGTTCTGGGAGCGCCGGCTCGCGGCCGAGGGCATCGGGGTCGAACGGGACGGCGACGTCCTGCTGTTCCGCGACCCGGAGGGCCTCGCCCATGAACTGCTCGTCGCCCACGGCAACGACCCGCCGCTCTCCGCGCACGCCTCCGACATCCCCGACGAGCACGCGCTCCAGGGCTTCCACGGCATCCGCGCCTACGCGGCGCTCCCTGACCGCAGCTCCGATCTGCTCGCGGCGCTGGGGTTCGCGTCCCAGGACGCGGCGGGCGAGCACTGGAGGCTCGACGGCGCCGGCCGGCACGCACTCCTCTGTTACGACCGGCCGCCGCCGGACCGCGGGATCCAGGGCGCCGGGACCGTGCACCACGTCGCATGGTCAGCGGCCGATGACGCCGAGTTGCGGGACTTCGGCACCAGGGCGGCCGGCGCCGGGGCCCACACGACGCCGATCATCGATCGCCAGTACTTCCACTCGGTCTACTTCCGCGAACCGAGCGGCGTCCTTTTCGAACTCGCCTCGCGCGATGTCGGCTTCACCGTCGACGAGCCCGCCTCGACGCTCGGTCAGGACCTGAAGCTGCCGGAGCAGCATGAGCGGCTCCGCTCACATCTCGAGCAGGCGCTCACGCCGATCGCGAACCCGCGCGCGCCGGCGTGAGCGACGGGCTGCCCGACACCCTCCCCCACGTCGTCCGCCCCGCCGCGGCCGAGCCGCAGGGGGCGATCGTGCTGCTGCACGGGCGCGGCGCCGACGAGCACGATCTGCTGCCGTTCCTCGACATCCTCGATCCCAGGCGCCGGCTCGTCGGGATCACGCCCGGCGCGCCGCTCCACCTGCCGCCCGGCGGCCGGCACTGGTACGCGGTGCCGCGCGTCGGCTACCCCGACCACGACACCTTCCACGCCACCTACGACGTGCTGTGCGCGTTCCTCGACGCGGTGCCGGCCGCGTTCGGCGTCCCCTGGGAGCGCATCGTGCTCGGCGGCTTCTCGCAGGGCGGCGTGATGTCCTACGCGACCGGCCTGGGTGCGGGCCGCCCGCGCCCGGCCGGCATCATCGCGCTGAGCAGCTTCGTCCCGACGGTCGACGGCTGGAGCGCCGAGCTTCCGCCGCGCGCGGGGCTGCCGGTCTGGATCGCCCACGGGCGCCGCGACCCGGTGATCAGCGTCGACTTCGGCCGCGCCGCACGCGACCTGCTGACCGACGGCGGCCTCGACGTGCGGTACGACGAGAGCGATGCCGCCCACCACGTCGACCCGCGCTCGCTCGCCGAGCTGCCCGCGTGGGTCGACGGACCGGCTCAGCTGATCAGTGACGTGCCCGTCATGCCGGCCGGCTGCTCGTATGCCGAGCAGCTGCAGCAGCGTCGGCGCGACATCGGCGAGAACGCCGCCGTCGCGAAGCTCGAGCCCCTCGACGGTGACCACGCACGGCACCGGGTTCAGCGAGTGCGCGGTGTTCGGGCTGCCGTCGTCGTTGAGCATGTGGTCGGCGTTGCCGTGGTCGGCGGTGACGAGCAGCACACCTCCCGACTCCTGGACGGCGCGCACGACGTCGCCGAGGCACGCGTCGACGGTCTCGATCGCCGTGACCGCGGCGGGAATCACGCCGGTGTGGCCGACCATGTCGGGGTTGGCGAAGTTGATGATCCCGAAGCGCCGGCGCGTCCTCACGCCAGGCCCCGATGAACGCGTCAGCCGCCTCGCGCGCGCTCATCTGCGGCTTGAAGTCGTAGGTCGGGACATCCCGCGGCGACGGCACGAGCTCGCGCCGCTCGCCGTCCTCGGGCGTCTCCTCCCCGCCGCCGAAGAAGTACGTCACGTGCGGGTACTTCTCGGTCTCGGCGACGTGCAGCTGACGCCCGCCGTGCGCGGCGATCACGTGCGGCAGGGTGATGCTCGGGCGCTCGGGCGGGAAGGCGACCGGGTAGGGCCAGCCCTCCTCGTACTCGGTCAGGCACGTGTAGCGCTCGACGACCGGCGCGCCGCCGCGGTCGACGTCGGCGAAGCCCGGCTCGGCGAGCGCGCGGCTGATCTCGCGCATCCGGTCGGGGCGGAAGTTGATCCCGATGACGCTGTCCCCGGGGCGTATGCGCGCCTCCTCGCCGACGCGTCGTCGCGGTGATGAACTCGTCGGTCTCCTCGCGGTCGTAGGCGTCGCGCGCCGCCGCGGGCGCGTTCGGCACGTGATGCTCCGCCGCGGCCATGGACGAGCAGGTCATAGGCCTGCTGCAGACGATCCCAGCGCTTGTCGCGGTCCATCGCGAAGTAGCGGCCGATGACGGTGCCGATGCGCGCGTCGCCCGCCACGGTGCACCAGTCCTCGACGGTGGCGAGGAAGCCCTCGCCGCCCGTCGGCGACGTGTCGCGCCCGTCGGTGAACGCGTGGATCACGAGGTCCGGCACGGCGAGGTCCGCCGCGAGACGGATCAGCGCATCGAGGTGCTCCAGGCTCGAGTGCACGCCGCCGTCGCTGACGAGGCCGATCAGGTGCACGCGCGGCGCGCCGGTCATCGCCTCGCGGAGGACCGGGCTCTCGTCGAGCACGCCGTCGCGCACGGCGTCGTCGATCCGCGTGAGGTCCTGTCGCACGACCGAGCCGGCGCCGAGGTTGAGGTGCCCGACCTCGCTGTTGCCCATCTGGCCCTCGGGCAGGCCGACGGCACGGCCGCAGGCGGTGAGCTGCGTGTGCGGGTAGCGCGCCCAGAGGTCATCGAAGACGGGCGTGTCTGCGAGCTCGACGGCGTTGCCGGGCCCGGGCGGCGCGAGGCCCCAGCCGTCGAGGATCGACGAGGGCGGCGGCCGGAGCAGGTATGGGCGGTCATCCGCGTGCGGCCTCGACGATCGCGGCGAACGATGAGGGCTCGAGCGACGCGCCGCCGACGAGCGCGCCGTCGACATCGGGCAGCCCGAGCAGCTCCGCGGCGTTGTCCGGTTTCACGCTGCCGCCGTACTGGACCCGCAGCGCCTGCGCGGCATCGCCGTCGATCCCGGCCACGAGCGCGCGGACGAACGCGCAGGCCTCCTGCGCCTGGTCGGGCGTCGCGACCTTGCCCGTGCCGATCGCCCAGATCGGCTCGTAGGCGATCACGACCTCGGCGAGCCGCTCGCGCGGCACCTGCTCGAGGCCCTCCTGGACCTGGTGGCGCAGCTTGCGCTCGGTCTCGCCGGCCTCGCGCTCGGCCTCGGTCTCGCCGACGCACAGGATCGGCAGCAGGCCGGCATCGAGCGCCGCCGGCACCTTCAGCGCGAGCTCGCGGTCGGTCTCGCCGAAGTACTGGCGCCGCTCGGAGTGGCCGAGCACGACGCCGTGGACGTCGAGTTCGGTCAGCATCGGCGCGCTGATCTCACCCGTGAAGGCCCCCTCGGCCGCATGGTGCATGTTCTGCGCGAACACCTGCACGCGCGAGCCGCGCGTCGAGCCGACCATCGCCTCGAGGTCGGTGAACGGCACGCAGATCGCGACGTCCACACCGTCCGATGACGAGACGAGCGGGAGCAGACCGGAGATGAACATCTCCGCCTCCGCCTGCGTCTTGTACATCTTCCAGTTGCCGGCGATGAACGGTGTGCGAGCCTGAGTCATACGGAGAGGGCCTCCACGCCCGGCAGCGTCTTGCCCTCGATCAGCTCGAGGGTGGCGCCGCCACCTGTTGAGAGATGGGTGACCTGGTCCTCCAGGCCGAACTGGGTGAGCGCCGCCGCGCTGTCGCCGCCGCCGACCACGGTGACGCCGGAGCAGGCCGCGACGGCCTCGGCGACCGCGCGCGTGCCGCCGGCGAACGGCGCGCAGCTCGAACGCGCCCATCGGGCCGTTCCAGAAGACGCTGCCCGCCGCGCTTGATCTCGGCGGCGTATGCGGCGGCGGTCCGCGGCCCGACGTCCAGGCCCATCCAGCCCTCGGGGACGTCGACGCCGTCGAGCGCCTGCGGCGGTCGGCGTCGGCCGCGAAGCGCTCCCCGAGCACGAGGTCGCCGGCAGGCGCAGCTTGGCGCGCGCCGCCGGGTCGTCGAGCACACGGCGCGCAGGCTCGAGATCCTCGTCCGCGGCACAGCGACGCGCCGACCGCGTGGCCCTGCACCTTCAGGAACGGGAAGCACATCGCGCCGCCGATCAGCACCGCGTCGGCACGCTCGGAGGAAGGCGTCGAGCACGCCGATCTTGTCGGTGACCTTCGCCCCCCCGACGATCGCGACGAGCGGACGCGGCGGGTCGGCGAGGATCGCCGCCGATCGTCTCGACCTCGCGCTGGAGCAGCAGGCCGGCGGCGCTCGGGCTCAGGTGCCCGACGATGCCGACGTTCGAGGCGTGCGCGCGGTGCGCGACGCCGAACGCGTCGTCGACGTATGCCTCCGCGAGCCGCGCGTAGGCCTGCGCGAGCACGCGGATCGTTCTTCGTCTCCCCCGGCTCGAAGCGGACGTTCTCGAGCATCAGCACGTCGCCCGGGATTCAGCCCGCGCGCGAGTCCCTCGACAGGCCTCGCCGACGACCGCGGGCGCGAGCGTCACGTCCCAGCCGGTCAGCTCGGCGAGCCGGTCGGCGGCGGGGCGCAGCGAGAACGCCGGGTCGACGCCGCTTCGGGCGCCCGAGGTGCGCGGCGAGGACGAGCGAGCAGCCGGCGTCGTGCAGCCGCCGTAAGCGTCGGCAGCGCGGCGCGGATGCGCGTGTCGTCGGTGATCTGGCGGGCGTCGTCGAGCGGGACGTTGAAGTCCACGCGGACGAAGA
Organism: uncultured Actinomycetes bacterium; assembly: GCA_963805615.1. GTDB lineage: Bacteria > Actinomycetota > Thermoleophilia > Solirubrobacterales > Solirubrobacteraceae > F1-60-MAGs163. Next base: position 584,271 of record CAWDUW010000003.1, read on the forward strand.
CGCGCTTCCCGGCGAGGTCGACGTCGTCGAGGGTCCGCATGAGGCGGTGAGCCGAGCCCTTAGAGGAGCTTCTGAACGAGGTCCACGAGCCGGCTCGAGTAGCCCCACTCGTTGTCGTACCAGCTCACGACCTTGACGAGCGTGTCGTCGAGCACCGCCGTCAGGCCGCCGTCGACGATCGAGCTGTGCGAGTCGCTGATGATGTCGGTCGAGACGAGCGGCTCCTCGCTGTACTTGAGGATGCCCTTCATCGGGCCATCGGCGGCGGCCTTGAATGCGGCGTTGAGCTCGTCCACGGTGGTCGTCGCCCGCTCGGCCTCGAACGTGAGGTCGACGATTGAGCCGGTGATGACGGGGGCGCGGACCGCGAAGCCGTGCAGCTTGCCCGCGAGCTCCGGCAGCACGAGGCCGACGGCCTTCGCGGCGCCGGTCGAGGTCGGGACGAGGTTGACGGCCGCGGCGCGCGCGCGGCGCGGGTCGCTTGTGCGGACCGTCCTGCAGGTTCTGGTCGCCGGTGTAGGCGTGGATCGTCGTCATCAGGCCGTGCTTGATGCCGACCGTGTCGTTGGCGACCTTCGCGAACGGCGCGAGGCAGTTCGTCGTGCAGGACGCCATCGAGATGACGTGGTGCTCGTCCTTGTCGTAGGCGTCGAAGTTCACGCCGAGCACGACCATGATGTCCTGGCCCTTGCTCGGCGCGGAGATCACGACCTTCTTGACGCTGCCGCCGAGGTGCTTGGCGGCGTCCTCGCGCGCGGTGAAGAAGCCCGTCGACTCGATGACGATCTCGGCGCCGACGGAGTCCCAGTCGCAGTGCGCCCGGGTCACGCTCGGCGAAGACCTTCATCTCGTCGCCGTCGATCACGATCCCGTGCTCGGTCGCTTCGACCTCGCCCTGGTAGGGCCCGAGGATCGAGTCGTACTTGAACAGGTGGGCGAGCGACTTCGGATCGGTGAGGTCGTTGACGGCGACGATGTCGATGTCGGCGCCCGAGGCCTTCGCGGCGCGGACGACGTTGCGGCCGATGCGGCCGAAGCCGTTGATGCCGACGCGTACGGACATGTGGTGGTCAGGTCCTTCCTGAGGGGCTTGGTTGGAGCAGCCGGCGGTGAGCTGAGGGGAACCGGCGGTTCGCCCAAGGCTAGCCGAGCGGACTCCGCTGCGGCGCCCGGGCGTTCCCGCGCGCCGCGTCCGTAGTACTCCGCAGGCCGGTCAGGCCGGCGTAGGTCGGTGTCGCGGTGCACGACGTCGACGACGATGTCGTCGCTGATCCGCGAAGCGCTTCGCGAGGAACTCGCTGATCGCGACCGAGCGGTGGCGGCCGCCGGTGCAGCCGATCGCGATCGTCAGGTGCGCCTTGCCCTCGCCACGTACTCGGGGATCAGGAAGTCGAGCAGCGGCAGCAGCCGCTCGTAGAACGCCGCGAGGTGGCCGTCCTGGGCGACGTAGTCGACGATCCGCTGGTCGCGGCCGGTGAGCGGCCGCAGCTCGGGCGACGTAGTGCGGGTTCGGCAGAAAGCGCACGTCGAGCACGATGTCCGCGTCGCGCGCCGGCCCGTTCTTGAAGCCGAAGCTCTCGAACGTCACCGCCATGCGCGTCGCGCTCGCGCGCGGCAGCATCTCGTCGGCGAGCTTGCGGCGCAGCTCGTGCGCCTTCAGCCCGGTCGAGTCGACGACCAGGTCGGCGCGCGCGCGCAGCGGCTCGATCAGCTCGCGCTCGGTCGGCGATGCCCTGCGCGACGCTGCCCTCGGGACTGAGCGGGTGACGGCGACGCGTCTCCTTGTAGCGCGTCATCACCGCCTCGCGGCTGGCGTCGAGGAAGACGACGCGGTGGTCCACCCCGGCCGCGTCGAGCTCGTCGAGCACCGCCGACATCTGCTCGAAGTACGCGCCGCCGCGCGCGTCGGAGACGACTGCGGCGCGGCGGACCTTGGAGCCCTCGTGAAGGAACAGCTCGACGAGGCCGCGGATCATCTCCGGCGGCAGGTTGTCGACGCAGAAGTAGCCGGCGTCCTCGAAGACCTGCATCGCAGTGGACTTGCCCGCGCCCGAGACGCCGGTGATGACGACGAGATCCTCGAGCGGCGGTCGGTCGGCGGGCGCGCTGCTCACACGCAGGAGTCAAGCAGGTGGCTGCGACGCGGCGTACGCCGTCGGCTGCCGCAGATAGGTGTGCAGATCTCGCGCGCGACCTTCGGCGGCAGCCCGGGCACGCCCTCGAGCTCCTCCCGGCTGGCGGCGAGGACGGCGTCCGGCGAGCCGAAGTGCGCGAGCAGCGCGCGCTTGCGGGCGGGCCCGACGCCGGGCAGCCCGTCGAGCACCGACGCGGTCATCGCCTTGTCGCGGCGGTTGCGGTGGTGGGCGATCGCGAAGCGGTGCGCCTCGTCGCGGACCCGCTGCACGAGCTGGAGCGCCGGCGTGTCGTGCGCGAGCACGATCGGCGCCGGCGACATCCGGCAGGAACAGCTCCTCGATCCGCTTGGCGAGCGAGACGACCGCGACCCCGCGCTCGCGCGCGTCCTGCGAGCGCCTCGAGGCCCGGCGGCGAGCTGGCCCTTGCCGCCGTCGATCACGATCAGGTTCGGCAGCGTCGCGAACGACTCGTCATGCGGCGGGATCGTGCGGGCTGAGGTCGCGCTGGCTGTCCCACGCGCGCATCCGCCGCGTCAGCACCTCGCGCATCGCGGCGAAGTCGTCGCTCACCCCTTCGCTGCAGCGACCGGATCGTGAAGCGCCGGTAGTCGCTCTTCTTCGGCGCGCCGCCCTCGAAGACGACCATCGACGCGACGGTGTTCGTCCCCATCAGCGTCGAGATGTCGTAGCACTCGATCCGCAGCGGCAGCACGTCGAGGCCAGCGCGGCCTGCAGCTCGTCGAGCGCCTCGACCCGCTGCTGGCGGCTGCGCTCGGCCTTCAGGCGCTCGGTGTCGAGCGCCAGCAGCGCGTTGCGCTCGGCGAGCTCGAGGATCCGGCGCTTGTCCCCGCGCTCGGCCGCGCGCACCTCGACCGGACCGCCGCGCCGCACGGCGAGCGCCTGCGCGAGGGCCTCGCGGTCCTCCTCCGCGATCGCCTGCTGGACGATCACCTGCGCCGGGACCGACGGGCGGTCCGCGTAGTACTGCGAGACGAACTCGACGCGCGGCCTGCCCGAGCCCGAGCCCACCGGCGTTCTCGAGGTAGAACGACTGACGGTCGGCGAGCACGCCGTCGCGCAGCTGGAAGACCTGCGCGTTGGCGTCGGTCCCGTCGACGGCGAGCGCGATCGCGTCGAGCGTGCCGACCGCGTCGTTGGACGATCCGCTGGCGCTCGAGCAGCGAGCGCATCGCGCGCAGGCGGTTGCGCTCGCGCGCGGCCTGCTCGTACTCCTGCGCCGCCGCGGCCGCGGCCATCCGCGCCTCGATCGTCGCCTCGACCTCCTTGTAGCGACCGGAGAGGAACGCGATCACGCCGTCGACCGCCTCGCGGTACTGCTCCTTGCGTCACGTAGCCCGACGCACGGCGCCCCGCAGCGGTCGATGTGGAAGTCCAGGCACGGCGAGCCGGTCCGCCGGCCGGGCTCCGCGCCCTGGCAGGAGCGGACCTGGAAGACCTTGCCGAGCACGTCGAGCGTCGCGCGCGTGCGCTTGGCGTTCGAGTAGGGGCCGAAGTACAGGCGGTTGCGGCGGTGGCGCTCGCGCGTGAAGTAGACGCGCGGGAAGTCCTCGTCCATCGAGATCGCGACGTACGGGTAGCTCTTGTCGTCGCGCAGGCGGATGTTGAAGCGCGGCTGGTGGCGCTTGATCAGCCGGTTCTCGGCGAGCAGCGCCTCCGCCTCGCTCGCCAGCAGCGAGGACCTCGATGTCCTGTGCGAGCGCGACCATCTCGACGTCGCCGCGCGTCACGGGGTTCGAGAAGTGCGAGGCGACGCGCTTGCGGATCGAGCGGGCCTTGCCGACGTACAGCACCTCGTCGCCGGAGCCCTTGAAGAAGTAGACGCCCGGCGCGTCGGGCAGGCTGCGGCGCAGCGCCTTCAGGCGCTCCTCCCGACCGGTCAGCTCATCTCCGCAGGCCACGCAGCCAGGATAGGTTGGACCCGCGCCGCGGCGAGGCGTAGGTTTCGGTGATGCCCTCCGCCACACGCACCGCCATCCGCACCTGCCCGCTCTGCGAGGCCACCTGCGGCCTCGAGCTGACGATCGAGGACGACCGCATCACGCGGGTGCGCGGCGACAAGGACGACGTCTTCAGTCACGGGTTCATCTGCCCCAAGGGCGCCTCGCTCGGCGAGCTGCACCACGATCCCGACCGTCTGAGCGCCCCGCTGCTGCGGCGTCCGGACGGCAGCTTCGACGAGGTCTCGTGGGAGGAGGCGTTCACGTTCATCGACGAGCGCCTGCGGGCCATCGACGCCGAGCACGGTCGCGAGGCGATGGCGATGTACCTGGGCAACCCGGCGGCCCATCACCTCGGCCTCGTGCTCTACGGCCGCGTGCTCGCCAAGGCGCTCGGGACGCGCAACATCTTCAGTGCGAGCACGGTCGACCAGTACCCCAAGCAGCTCGCGTCGGGCCTCATGTTCGGCACAGGGCTGAGCGTCCCGATCCCGGATATCGACCGCACGGATCATCTGCTGATCCTCGGCGCCGATCCGATGGTCTCCAACGGCTCGCTGATGACCTCGCCCGACGCCCGCGGACGGCTGCGCGCGATCCGCGCCCGCGGCGGCAAGATCGTCGTCGTCGATCCGCGCCGCTCGCGGACCGCCGGGGAGGCCGACGAGCACCACTTCATCCGCCCCGGCACCGACGCGCTGCTGCTGTTCGCGCTCGCGCAGGTGCTGTTCGACGAGGACCTGGCGGATCCGGGCGAGCATCTGTCACCGCATCTGACGGGCCTCGAGACGGTTCGCGAGCTGGCCGCGCCGTTCACCCCCGAGGCCGTCGCGGGCGCGACGGGCATCGACGCGGACGACATCCGCCGCATGGCGCGTGAGCTGGCCGCCGCGCCGTCGGCCGCCGTGTACGGCCGGATCGGCACGACGACCCAGGAGTTCGGCTCGCTCGCGAGCTGGCTGATCGACGTGCTCAACGTCCTGACCGGGAACCTCGACCGCGAGGGCGGCGCGATGTTCACGAAGCCCGCCGCCGGATCCGGCAACACCTCCGGCGCGCCGGGCCGCGGCCGTGGTGTGCTGGCGCATCGCTGGTCCTCACGCGTCAGCGGGCGCGGCGAGGTCTTCGGCGAGTTCCCCGCGGCGTGTCTCGCCGAGGAGATCGAGACCCCGGGCGCCGGCCAGATCCGCGCGCTCTTCACGATCGCCGGGAACCCGGTGCTCTCGACGCCGCGCGGCGACCGGCTCGCGGAAGCGCTCGACACGCTCGACCTCATGGTCAGCATCGACGTGTACCGCAACGAGACGACGCGGCACGCACACGTGATCCTGCCGGGGCCGTCGCCCCTCATGAACGGGCACTTCGACATCGCGCTCTACGCGTTCGCGGTGCGCAACGTCGCGAACTACTCGCCGCCGACCTACCCGCTGCCCGAGGGCGTGCTCGACGAGTGGCAGATCCTGCTGCGGCTCGCCGGGATCGCCTCCGGCGCGGGCCCCGACGCCGACATCGCGGCGATCGACGACTTCGTCGCGGCCGAGCTGGCGCGGCGCGCGACGCGCCAGCCGGCGCTCGAGGGCCGCGACCCGCAGGAGTTCCTCGACGCCGTCGCGCCGCGCGTCGGCCCCGAGCGCCTGCTCGACCTGTCAGCTGCGCAGCGGCCCGTACGGCGACCTCTTCGGCGCGCCGCGAGGACGGGCTGACGCTCGCCAAGCTCGAGGCCGCGCCCCACGGGATCGATCTCGGCCCGCTGCAGCCGCGGCTGCCTGAGGTTCTGCGAACCGCGAGCGGCATGATCGAGCTCGCCCCGGAGCTGCTGCTCTCCGACGTGCCGCGGCTGCGCGACGCGCTCGCGAGCGCCGACCCGGCCCGCCTTCTGCTGATCGGCCGGCGCCAGCTGCGCTCGAACAACTCCTGGATGCACAACCTGCCCAAGCTCGTGAGCGGACCCGAGCGCTGCACCGTGCTCGTGCATCCGGACGACGCGGAGCGGGTCGGCGTCGAGGACGGCGAGACGGCCGTCGTCTCGAGTGCCAACGGGCGGATCGAGCTCCAGGCGCTGGTGACCGACGACATGATGCCCGGCGTCATCTCGATCCCCCACGGCTGGGGGCACGACCTCGAGGGCGTCGACATGGACGTCGCACGCGCGCACGCCGGGGTGAACGTGAACGTGCTCGGAGACTCGAGCACGCTCGAGGCGCTCACCGGCAACGCCGTCCTGAACGGGATCCCGGTGACGCTCGCGCCGGCGCGCCAGCCGGCCGCGGTCTAGCAGACCTCGGCGACCTTGGCCTTGGCCGCGTCCCGCGACTTCTTCGCGGCCTTCAGCGCCCTCTTGAGCCGAGCCTTCTGACGGCCCTTCGCCCCACTGACGCGGCCCTGGAGCTTCTTGACGGCCTTCTGCTTCGCCGACTGCCTCTTCCGAGCCGCCGAGCAGGCCACCGGATCGATCGTGATCGTGAGATCCACGGTCACGGGCCGGACGATCGCGTCGTTCAGCTTGATCGCCGACGCTTCGCACGTGTCGACCCCTGGGCCATCGCGCCAGTTCTTCCCGAACGCGACCCAATCCGCACCCGGGGGAACGTCGTAGGTGGCGACGAACACGAGATGGTTGTCGAATGCCGGGCCCGGACGCGTCACCGACTCCGGCCGCGGTGCCCCGGAGGTCTTCACCGCGAAATGCACCGTCGCGGACGTGACGTTGGGGACGTGCTTCCACTGGGCGAACGCGATCGCGCTGCAGTTGCCGGGGTCACCGGGCCGCTGCCCGTGGTTGACCACGACCGACGCGTCGATGGTCTTCGTCTTGGTCTTGGTCTGGGCGTCGGCCGCAGCCGGCACGACGACGAGCAGGAGCACTGAAAGGGCGATCAGGAGTCGGCGCATGGCCGCGAGTGTGCCAGAAACTCCACGGCCCATGTTGCGGACATGCTTGGAAGAACCGCGCCGGGTGATCGTGCCGGCCGACCCGCGTCAGTAGCCCCAGCCGGCCGCGCGGCAGGCGCGGGCCGGCGGGCACGCGTCCACGAAACGCGCGTCGGGATGCATGAAGTCGGAGCGCTGTTTGCGTGCATCCGGGGTCTGGGCCGGAAGGTCGTGCGGGTCCTTGCCGGCGGTCGGCGGCACGTCGGCGGCCGGCGCGACCGGGGTCCCGAAGGCGCCGCCGTCACGGACAGGCCCGCCGTCCCACATCGTGAGCACGGAGCCGAGCTCGAGCTGACTCGTCTCCGTCAGCGCGTAGCCCGGGATCAGGTCGGCCGAGCGGCCCGCGTCGAACTCGGGGGCGCGGACGACGGCCTCGGCGCTGCGCGCCTCGATCTCGGTCGCGATGTTCGGCACCTGATGGTCGCCGACCGCGGCCTGGAAGAGCAGCGTGTGCAGCGGCGTGTTGATGAGCGGATCCTGCGTCAGGCTCTGCGCGTAACCGTCGGTCTCCGCGCGGTCCCACTGGCCCTGGAGCATCGACAGGATCAGCATGCGGTCCAGGCGGCTCCGGTAGGCCTTCGCGAACCCCGCCTCGAAGGGCTTGAAAGTCGGTGCTGCGCGGCAGCATGAGGTTGTAGTTCATGCCGCCGGTGCCGAGCGACGCGCGCACGGCGTCGGGCGAGAGCGCGGTGACCATGCCGCCGAACGCTCCGCCGGAGGTCGTGTCGTACGAGACCTCGAACGTGTCCACCGCCGGGCCGCCGGACGGCGCGCGGAACGCAGGCTGGGACACGAGGCCCTTGGGGTGAATCATCAGCCGCCCGAGCATCAGGGTGTTGACGGCGCCCTGCTGGAGGCGGTCGGCGACCTGGGCGAAGCGGCTTGCGTCCGCGAAGCTCGAGCGCAGCAGCGCCGCGTCCTCGCTTGCGTAGCCGGCCTGGCGCGCGGCGCAGAACGTGATGTCGCCTTCCTGAGCGAGCGCCTGGACGTCAGGACGCAGGACGTCGTCCTGGGTGCTGAACTGCGCGTGGCCGTAGAGGGCGAGGCGTGAGGGCTTGCTGAGCGCGGCGCGCGGGACGATGCACGTGAACGGCACCTGCATCGTGTTGTTCTTGATGCGATCGGGCACGTACACGAAGCGGTTCGCCTGGAAGTTGGCGGTCTTCCTCAGGTGCTCGTACCGGAAGCGCGAGCCGACTGGGCAGCCCTTCTTGTCGAGGTAGCACGGCACGGTCATCGTGCCGGTGACCTTGCGCGCGAGCAGGTCGTTCTCGCCGGCCTGGCAGCCGTCGGCGCCGCAGGGAGCGAACTCCTGCGGCGCGTCGAGCGCGAACCGCGGCGCGCCGCCCTTCACCTGCCGGTCGACGAGGTTGTTGTCGCCGAGGATCGCGAACGCGTTGTCGCGGATCGCGACCGACCGCTCGGTGATGGTGCGCGTGCTCGCGACGGTGAAGTCCCACGGCGAGGTAGAGGTCCTTGCGCTTGATCCCCGCCTTGGCGAGCGTCGCGAAGTTCTTCTCGAAGCTGAGGCGCCGGCGCTCCTGCACGCGACTCCTGGTCTGCAACTGGTCACGGAAGACGCGGAACGACGAGGGTGCCTTGATCAGGCGGCCCTTGGAGTCCTTCAGCTTGCTCAGCGCGACGATGTAGCGCTGCCCGCGCGAGAGGTTCTTCGCCGGGTGAATGATCAGCAGTCGCTCGCCGGGCCTGCTCGTCGTGTCCATCTCGGCCCAGATGAGGCTGCGCGCGCCGGTGCGGGCGTTGACGACGGCGATCGGCTGCGTGCGATCGAGCGCCTTGCGCAGGTTCGTCACCGAAACGGCGCCGGTCTTCCTGAGGCTGAGGTTCGGGACGTAGGTGAGGATCGACGACCCGGGGCTGAACCCGTCGGCGCGGTTGAAGTCGGTCGGATCGATTCGCCGGCCCTTCGCGTTCCTGGGCATCTGCGACGGCAGCAGCCTCATGCGGCGCCCGGTGTCGGTGCGCACGTCGGAGACCGTGAACGCGTTGTTCGGCCACGGGAGCAGGCAGCGCTTGGCGTCGAGCGGGTCGCAACCGCGTGCGCTGGCGCCCGTCGCCGCTGGAGCGGCGGCCGGGACGAGGGCGAGCGCCACCATGGTGGCTCCCGTGAGAGCGACGAGGGTCCTGCGCACAGTTCGAGTCCTCCGAAGGGGTCGCGGGGCGCGCATTCCGTGCGTGCCGCTGACTGAAACCGACCGTAGCAAGGGAAGTTGCGCTGCTGCGCCGGGCCTTATTCCGCTTTGAGGTTCAACGAGCGCCCTGCGACCAGGGCTCGAGCGCGGCGCGGACCGCGTCCGGGATCGGCGTCTTCGTCCAGGTCGTCGCGTCGACGAACACGTGGCGCAGTTCGCCTTCGACGAGCGCGGTGCCGTCGCGGATGACGGTGAGCGCCGTCGTCATCCCGGTGGCGCCGAGCCGCGTCACGACGGCGGTCAGCTCGAGGTCCTCGTCGAAGCGGGCGGAGCCGTGGAAGCGCGCGGTCGCCTCGGCGACCACGATGTCGACGCCGAGTCGCTCGACCATCCCGCCGTAGCCGCCTTCCGGGAAGGCGGCTCGCAGCAGCTCGGTCATCGTCATGTCGAAGAACGTGAAGTAGTGGGCGTTGAAGACGATCCCCTGCGGGTCGCACTCGTGGTAGCGCACACGGATGGTCCAGCTGAACGCGGGCATCGCGCCGCAGTCTGGCGAACACGCGGCCGACAGGCTGCGCCGTAACTTCCCGCGGGCGCACGCGTTGCAACGGCTATGCGCCACTCGATCTTCGCCCTGCTCACCGTCGTGCTCGTCAGCACCGCCGTCGCAGCGCCGGCGGGCGCCGCGAAGACGGGCTCGGCGTGGCACACCTACGCGCTCTACAACGGGAGAGCCGCCGTCGAGGGCGGGACCGGCACGCACAGCTCGCGGCTCACCCGGATGCTCCTCCCCGACCGCTGGAACCCGAAGGTGAGCAAGAGCAGGACCCGGATCAGCTTCGGCCCTGTCGGGACCTGCCGCTCCACCGGCACGGTCGTGCCGGTGCTCGTCGCGTCGCCGTCGAAGACGTCCGCCGACGTGCTCAGGGAGCAGGTCAAGGGCGGCACCACGTACGGCTCCGGCACGAACGGCCACGCCTCGTGGCGCATCGCGAAGTTCAGCGGCGGCGCGCTCAAGGCCGCCTACGTCGGCCCGACACGGCTCGCCGGCATCTGGATCGTCATCCGCGGGACGACGACCCCGCACGGCACCTGCCACATCGGCGGTGTGCGTGAATCGCTCGGCTACCCGTTCGCGGACGCGTTTGCGACGATTCACGCCAACGGCTACTGAGTCACCCGACCAGACGCACCGGCGGTCCGGCCACACCGGTGGTTCCCCCGGCTCCGCGTGCGAGCGCCACGATCCGCTGCACGTAGCCCTGGGTCTCGGGTATCGGCGGCACGCAGCCGCAGGCGGCGACGCGCCCCGCGCCCGCGTTGTACGCCGCGAGCGCGAGCGGCACTGAGCCGAACCTGCGCAGCAGATCGTGCATGAGGTGTGCCTGCGCGTCGATCGCGGCTTCGGGATCGAAGGGGTCCGCGAGGCCGTAGAGCCGCGCGGTCCCCGGCATGAACTGCGCGATCCCCCGCGCACCGGCCGGCGAGACTGAGCGAGGGTCGAACCCGGACTCCTGCTGCAGCTGCGCCGCCAGCAGCGCGGCCCCGACACTCCAGCGGATGGCGGCCGCGCGCAATGGCGGCGTGAACCGCGCGGGCACGAACCCCGGCACGGCTCCGGCCACCGAGCCGCCCTGCAGGCCGAACCCGACCGAGACGCTGCCCGGGGACGCGCCCAGCCCGAAGTGCCACGGCTCCCAGGCGTAGCGCCGGATGAACCCGAACCGCCCGGCGTGCGCGGCGAGCCAGCCGTACGCGGCCCGCGGCGCGAGATCGAGCTCGGTCCCCAGGCGATGCAGCGACGTGCCCGGCCGTGCGACCCACCTGGGGTCGGGATGCGCGGCGAACAGCCGTGCCTGCTCGGCGTCCGTCCGAAATGCGCTCGCGATCGTGAGCGGCAGACCCGCGGCTCGAGCGGCCGCGGCGAGCCGGTCGAACGCGAGCGCCGTGTCGGGCCGCATGGGCTTGCCCTGCCGCAGGGCGAACGGGCCGGGGTACTCGCCGTCGCCGATCGCAGCGCCTCCGGCGGCGACGGCGGCGACGGCACGCGCGCGCCCGCCGATGCGCGCACCGCCCGGAAGCGCGATCGCGGCAGCGACGGTGACGGTGGCCCGGTCGGGGAGCGGGCCACCGGACACGTCGACGTCGATGCGCGCTCCGCCGTTGCGCAGTGCCGTGCGGCGGCCGATGTCGCGCGCGAGCGCGATGTAGGCGGCGGGCGTCAGGTATCGCGGTGAGCGCCGCGGCTCGAGGGCGCGCGGGCGCAGATCGACGAGCGCCCGCGCCGTCGCGAGCGCGCCGAGGTCGGCGGCGCGCTGACGCGCGCCGTGCGCCGTCATGCCGGACGCGATCAGCGCAAGGGCCGTCCCGGCGGCCACCACGATGAAGAGGCCGCCGATCAGCAGCAGAGTCGCCTGCCCGCGCTCGCGGAATCCGCTCATGGACGCCCGCTCACCGCGCCCGGCAGCCTGTCGTGCCACGCCCCGGGGCTTCCGAGCCCGATCCGCGCGAGCACGGCGCCGAGTCCCTCCGGTGCGACGACGCTCGCGGCGCGCAGGCCCCGCGCGTGAAGCCCGGCGACGGCGAGCGCGGTGAGCGGGTCGGCCGCCTCACCGGCGACGAGCACGAGCGCCGCGTCGTCGAGCAGCGGCTCGACCCATGGGGCGCGCGGTCCGCAGACGGCGAGCACGACGGGACCACCGACGGCGGCGGCGCGACATGCGACCGCGGACGCATCGGCTGCGCCGACGTGGATGGCGCACCACACGATCCGCCCGCGCGCCCGCGCCTCGAGATCGCGCGCGGCAACGCGGTCGCGGAGCCTGCGCGCCGGAGCCGTGGCGGGGCCGGCGCCACCCGCGTACCGCTCGCCCACGCCGACCACGAGCGCCGCGCGCGATGCTGAGCGCGCGGCCAGCGCACTCGCCGCGGCGGCCGCGACTGCCGTGACGTCCCGCGCCCGGCCGACGACGGCGACATCGAAGCGCTCGCCGGCGTTCACGGCGTCGGACCGGCGTCCGCGCGAGCGTGGGCGCGCAGCAGGGCGGACAGCCCGGGAACGAGCCCCGGCGGCCGCAGTGAGGCTGCGACGACGCGGCCACGCACAGCCACATCGAGGCGCTCCCGAGACCACCCCGGCAGCGCGCGGCGGGCGGCGCGGACCGGATCCTCGTCTTGGAGGAGGGCCGCGGCACCCGCGCCGGCTGCCTGTCCGACGAGCTCGCGGCAGCGCCCGGCCGCGAGCAGCTGCGCCACGACGAGGACGACGATCAGCAGCAGCGGAAGGAACGCCGCGAGCTCCACGCTGGCCTGCCCGCGCTCGGGGCTCATGAGCCGGGCTCCGCGGCGCGCGCGCGGGCGGTCGCCGTACCCACACGGCCGAGGCCTGCGATCGCAGGGATCCCCAGGCGGACGACGAGCTCTCCGCCGCTCCGGCGCACCGTGAGCCTGCTTCGCAGGCCGCCCGGAAGCTCCCGTCGAGCCGCCGCGAGCGGGTCGGCGCCGACGAGGTCCGCGCGGGCGCCGGCACGCGCCGCGCCGGCGGCGAGCCACCAGGCCTGCCCGGCGACCACCCCCTGCCACGAGGCGAGGAGGACCGCGAACAGGATCGGCAGCAGCGCGACGAGCTCGACACTCGCCTGCCCCGCTTCGGATCCCGGATCGCGCATGGCCCGAGCCTGCCCGGGCGCGCGTGACGGCGCTACAGCGCGTTCGTCACGGAACCGTCACGCGGCTGCGGCGCGGCGCCGCGCGCTGATCAGCCCAGCTCGCGGTGCGCCCGCCACACGGCGAACAGGGCCAGCACGGCCCCGGCGAGCATCAGGATGAAGACGAGGCTTCCCGACGTCGTCGCCGTCAGCTTGGCCGACCCCGCGACCGCGAGCACGATGACCCCGAGCGCCGCGTAGAGCAGCGCGCGGAAGCCGTGCGGAAGGACGTCGAGGTCCATGGCGTACCGGCGGTAGGCCCACCAGCCGGCCCACAGGATGAGCCCGGAGAACGCAAGGGCCAGCGTGCGCGAGACGACCGCCGCGACATCACCGCCGCCCGGCAGGAAGGCGATGGCCGCCGCGATGACGGCGACGATCGCGACGTTGCGCGCAGTGGTCACGCAGGAAGCGTACGCGCCGCCGGCGTCTCCTCCGCCGGCTGGGCGGCGGGGATCAGGTCGGCGGGCGGCGCATCCGGCACCATCGCGGCGCCGTCGACGGGCTCAGGGGCGAAGCGGTAGCCGACCCCGAAGTGCGTGTGGATGTAGCGCCACTCCGGGGAGGCCTTCTCGAGCTTCTGGCGCAGCTTGCGCACGAACACGTCCACCGAGCGGTCGCCGCGGGCCATCGCGTAGCCCCAGACGCGCTGGTAGACCTCTTCGCGCTCGAGCACGCGGCCACCGGCCTCCGCGAGCAGCTCGATCAGCTCGAACTCCCGGCGGGTCAGGTCGATCGAACAGCCGGCGACGAACGCCTGGAAGCGATCGGAGCGGATCTCGAGCTCGCCGGCCTGCACGGGCTCGGCGTCCTGCCGCGACTCGGTGCGCCGGCGGCGGCGCACGACTGCCTCGACGCGCGCGATCAGCTCCTCCGGGTGGCATGGCTTCATGAGCCAGTCGTCCGCTCCCATCCGCAGGCCGCGGACGCGCTGAGCGACGGTGGAACGGCCGGTGCAGACGACGATCCCAAGGCCGGGTAGTGCATCGCAGAGGCGCTCGAGCTCCTCCCAGGCGCGGGGCCCGAAGACCGTGAGATCGACGATCAGGGCGCTGAGCCGCATGGCGACGATCTGCTCGACGGGCACGGGGCCGGCGAGCGTGCGGTGCTCCCAGCCGAGACGGTCGAGGCGCTTGCCGAGCACCTGAAGGAAGCCGGAATCCGTGTCGATGACGGCGACCCTGCAGAGACGGGCCGGTTGCTGCTGAGCCCGGACGGTCCGTGTCGGGGCGAGCGCTGGTCCAGGAGCTCATTGCGACGGCAGTCTAGGGGCAGCGGCGGGCGGTTGGCCGCTCGCGCCCCCGCGTTTCACCACTTGTTCACAGGCGGCGCGGTGCAGTGCGAGCCGTTTCACCCGGGGCTCGTCCCCGTCCTCGTCCGTCGGATACTCGCGAAACAGCCCGGTCTCGACGAAGATGACCTGCTCGCCGACGCCGACCGCATTGTCGCCGACCCGCTCGATCGCGCGGGCGACCAGGGTCATCATCATCGCCCACTCGCGCTTGTCCTCGTTGTCGCCGACGGTGACGGCGAGGCGGAAGACCTCCTTGTTGAGCCGGTTGACCTCGCGGTCCTGGCGCGACAGGTCGGCGGCCAGCGTCGGTGTCCCGGCTGTGGAAGGCCAGCTTCGCCTCGACGACCTCGGCGCGCGCGGCTCCGCCCATCCGCAGAACCTTCTCGAGCAGCTCCGGCACCACCGGGGGCTCGTTGCCGACGAGCGGAATCAGCTTCGCGATGTTCACGCACTGGTCGCCCATGCGCTCGGCGTGCTTGATCACGTGCAGCAGCGCGGCGACCAGCCGCAGATCGGTCGCGACCGGCGCCTGCAGCGCAAGCAGCGACAGGATCCCCTGGTGCACCTCGAGGTAGCGCCCGTCCACGCGATCGTCGTCGGCGATCACGAACGTCGCGAGCTCGGAGTCCTTCTGCTCGAGCGCCTCCAGCGCGCGGTCGAGCTGTTCCACGACGATGTCGAGCGCGCCGAGGGCCTGACCTTCGAGCGCGACGAGCTGATCGCGAAAATGCTGACGGGTGGGCATGCGGGCCGCGTCGTCCACGATCGTCAACCGAACTTCCCGGTGACGTACTCCTCCGTGCGGGAGTCGTCCGGGTTGCTGAAGATCTTGCCGGTCGGGTTGTGCTCGACGAGGTCGCCGAGCAGCATGAACGCGGTCGTGTCGGCCACGCGCGCGGCCTGCTGCATGTTGTGCGTGACGATGATGATCGTGTACTTCTGCTTGAGCTCGTTGATGAGCTCCTCGATGCGCAGCGTGGCGATCGGGTCGAGAGCCGAGCACGGCTCGTCCATCAGGATCACCTCGGGCTCATTCGCGATCGCACGGGCGATGCAGAGCCGCTGCTGCTGACCGCCGGAGAGACTGATCCCCGGCGCGTTCAACCGGTCGGATACCTCAGTCCAGAGCCCTGCGCCGCGAAGCGACTGCTCAACGACGTCGTCGAGCTTGCCGCGCGCCTTCGTGCCGGACAGCCGCAGGCCGGCGGCGACGTTCTCGTAGACCGACATCGTCGGGAACGGGTTCGGCTTCTGGAAGACCATGCCGATCACGCGGCGCACCGCGGTCACGTCGACGTCGGGCGCGTAGATGTCGGCACCGTCGAGCAGGATGTCGCCTTCCACCCGCGCGCCGGGGGTTTCGTCGTGCATCCGGTTGATGGCCCGCAACACGGTCGACTTCCCGCAGCCGGACGGGCCGATCAGCGCCGTGACCTCGTTGCCCGCGAACTCGATCGAGACATCCTTGACGGCGTGGTTCTTGCCGTAGTGGACGTTCAGGTCACGCATCGAGACCGTGTGGCCTGAGCCCTCGGCGACCGCGACGGACGTGTCCGCGTCGGCTCGCTCGCGGGCGACCGGCCGCGCCACCTCCGCGCGCTCGGGAACGGGCCGCGGCTCGGGAACCCGGGTCTCCGGGGGGTCGGGCTGGGACTCGGGCTGTTCTGTCGACATGCGCTCCGTCACGATCGTGTCACACCTTGCTGCGGCTCTGGATGAAGCGGGCGATGAGGGTCAGGGCGAGGACACCGACCACGAGCAGGAGCGCCGCGCCCCATGCCCGCTGCACGAGGGCGTCCTGTGGCTGGCCGATGTCGTTGAAGATCTGCAGCGGCAGCGCGTTCATCGGCTGCGACGGATCGGTGGTGGTTCCGCGCTGGCCGAAGGCCGTGAACAGCAGTGGCGCCGTCTCCCCCGCCCCGCGGGCGATCGCGAGCAGGGCGCCGGTGAGAACGGCGCCTGACGCCGTCGGCAGCACGATCCGGAAGATCACCCGCCACTTCGGCGCACCGAGGGCGAGCGCCGACTCGCGCAGCAGGTTCGGGACGAGCGTCAGCGCCACCTCGGAGGACTTGGCGACGACGGGGAGCATCAGCAGCCCGATCGCGAGCGAGCCCTTCCAGCCGGCGAACCCGCCGCCGCCTACGACGAGGACGCCGTAGATGAAGAGGCCGAAGACGATCGACGGCACGCCGGTCATCACGTCGACGAGGTAGCGGATGAGGCGCGCGAACCAGCTCGTGGTCCCGTACTGGGTCAGCCAGATCGCGATGGCGATGCCGAGCGGGACCGCGATCGCCGTCGCGATCGCGACAATCACGATCGAGCCCACGATCGCGCTCTTGATGCCGCCGGGATCGCCGAGGAAGCTGCCCGTCGGATCCGTCGTGAAGAAGTCCACGTTCCAGGCGGGCAGGCCCTTGGAGACCAGGTAGTAGATGACGAAGAGCAGCGGCACGAGCGCGATGCCGGAGGCGATCAGCGTGATACCGCGCATCGTCTTGTCGACGACGCGCCGGCGCCTGCTCGGGCGGCGGGCCAGCAATGTCGCGTGCGTCGTCGCCATGGCTCAGGCGATCCCCGACTGCACGTCCAGCAGCGTCGGCTGCGGTTGGAGCGGTTCGGCCGGCGGAGCGCCCGCGTGTCGACGGCGCTCTGCGCCCTCGACGATCCAGCGGGCGATGAAGTTCACGACGAGCGTGAGCAGGAAGAGCACGAGGCCGCAGGAGATCAGCGCCGCCTTGTGGAGGTTGTTGTCCGCCGACTCGCCGAACTCGTTGGCGATGACCGCCGCCAGCGTGTAGCCCTGCGAGAAGATCGTCTCGCCGATCCGCGGAGCGTTGCCGATCACGAGGACCACCGCGATCGTCTCGCCGAGCGCGCGGCCCAGGCCGAGCATCGCGGCGCCCGCGATGCCGCTCCAGGAGTACGGCAGCACCCCCATGCGGATCATCTCCCAGCGAGTCGCGCCGAGTGCGAGCGCGCCCTCCTTGAGCTCGACGGGCACGGTCAGGATCACCTCGCGCGAGATCGCGCTGACGATCGGCAGGATCATGATCGCCAGGATCAGCCCGGCGATGAAGTAGTTCGGTCCGGCGACCGGGCCGCCGACGAACGGCAGGAAGGCGAAGGTGTCCGAGAACCACTGCTCGGCGGGCTTGAGGCGTGGGATCAGGACGAAGACCCCCCAGAGGCCGTAGACGACCGACGGCACCGCGGCGAGCAGCTCGATCAGCACGGTCAGCGGGCGCTTGACGCCCAGCGGAGCGAGCTCGACCGAGAAGATCGCGACGGCGACCGCGACCGGCACGCCCATCAGGAGCGCCAGCGCCGAGGTGATCAGCGTGCCGACGACGAGGGCCCAGGCCCCGTACTGGCTCTTCGCCGGGTTCCAGTCGTTCGTGGTGATGAAGTCGAAGATCCCGACCTGGCTGAGCAGCGGCCGGGACTCGTCGTACAGCGTGTAGAAGAAGTAGACGAGCAGGACGAGGACGCCGACGGCGACCAGCCCGAGCGTCCAGCGCAGCGCCCGGTCGGGAAGCCGGGCCGCCAGCGAGCGGTGCAACGGGGACCGCGGGGTCCCGTTGCTGCTGCTGGCGGCTCCGGATTCCATACGACCAGGTTCCCTTCGTCAGCCCGCTAGAGCGCGCTTCCGTTGCACTGCAGCCCGTCGACCGACTTCTGCACCTGCGACTGGATGTTGGACGGCAGCGGCGCGTAGTAGAGCTGCTTCGCGACGCTCTGGCCCTCGCCGAGCGCGTAGCTCGCGAACGTCTTCCCTGCCGTCGCGGTCTCCTTGCTCTGGCCCGCCTTGCAGGCGTCCTGCCACACGAGCATGTAGGTCGTCGAGGTGATCGGGTAGGCCGCCGGATTCGGCGAGTCCAGAGGGCTGAACGTGTTGTCCGCCGCGACCTCGACACCGTCGCCGGCCGCGCTCGTCGACTCGAGCGTCGGCGCGACGTAGGCGCCCGACTTGTTCTTCACGGCGGCCGTGTTGAAGTTGTTCTGCAACGCGTACGCCTCCTCGACATACCCCACGGCGCCGTCGTTCTGCTTCACGCAGGCTGCGACGCCGTCATTGCCCTTGGCGCCGGTGCCGCCCGGCCACTTGACCGTCTTGTCGACGCCGATCGTCTTCTCCCACCCCGAGTCGTAGATGGCGACGTAGGTGGTGAAGCCCTTCGTCGTTCCCGACGAATCCGAACGGTGGCACGTCGTGATCGCCGTGCTCGGAAGGTTGACCCCGGAGTTCTGTGCGGCGATGGCCGCGTCGTTCCACTTCGTGACCTTCCCGGAGAAGATCGCCGCGATCGTCTTGCCGTCGAGCTTCAGGCCCTTTTCGACGCCGGAGACGTTGTAGGAGATCGTGATCGCGCCGAGGACGGTCGGCAACTGCACCGGAGCCGTGCCGCCGGCGCTCGTGGCGTCGGTGATCTCAGCGGGCTTCAGCGTGGAATCGTTCCCGCCGAAATCGACGGTCTTCTGCGTGAACTGCGCCACGCCGGCGCCCGAACCAACGGCGTTGTAGTTGACCGTGAGGCCGTCCTTGCTCTTCAGCTGAGAGGCAAGCTCGTTGTAGAACGGGGCGACGAAGGTCGAGCCGGCGCCGGTCAGCGACCCGCCCGACTTGGTGCTGGAACTGCTGCGAGCTGCTGTCGCTGCCGCACGCCGTGACGCCGAGCGCGAGGACGGCCGCCGCGCTGACGGCCAGCCAGGGATACCTCATGTGATCTCCTCTGTCTGTGTCATGTCCGTCGCAGGCTCACAGCGTGGTCGCGACAGTCTGTTATGCGAGTTGTGGCGTCCATGTGAAAGTCGTGTGAACGCTCGGGCGAGAACCGGTAGCCGAAGCCGACGTGCGTATGGATGAACGCCATTGCGGCAGGGCTTGCTCGAGCTTCACGCGCAGCTTGCGGACGTACACGTCGATCGTGCGGTCGCCGGCGCGCAGGGGCGTTCCCCAGACGTGCTCGTAGAGATCCTCGCGGCGCAGGATCCGTCCCTCATGTTCGGCCAGCTCGGCGAGCAGGCCGAACTCGCGCACCGACAGCCGCAGCGCGCGGCCCCCGGCCAGGGCGAGGCCCTCGCCGAGGCGGATCTCGAGCACGCCGATCTGGAGGACGTCCACGCCCAGGAGAATTCCCGCCGGGCGCCCCGGTCGGGTTACGCATCCGTGAAGACCGTGTGAACGACTCGTGAACGTCTGGGGGAGTCACGCGGATGCGGGATACCGTGACCTCCTTCGATGCGACTTCTTCGCCGCAGCTATGACCTCGAGCTTCTGGACCTGTTCGAGGAGTCCGGCCGCACCGTGCAGCGCGCGACGATGCTGCTGCGCGACGTCCTGAACGACTATCCGGAGCGCGCCGACCTCGCGAACGACCTCGTCATCTGCGAGAACGAGGGCGACCGGATCACGCACGACATCATCCACCGGCTCGGCGCCCGCAAGGTCCGCGCGCCGTTCGACTTCGCCGACGGCTACGCGCTCGCGACCGCGCTCGACGACGTCGTGGACTACGCCGAGCAGACCGCCGACACGCTCGGCGTCTACCACGTCCAGGCGCCGATGGAGCAGGCCGACCGCATGTGCGATGTCCTCGTGGGCGCGGGCGAACAGGTCGCGCAGGCGCTGCGGGGGCTGCGCACGGGCAACGACGTCGGGCCCGCCCTGGTCGAGATCCACCGGCTGGAGAACGAGGGCGACCGGCTGAGCCGCGAGGCGATGGCATCGCTCTTCGCCGACGGGATCGACCCGATGGTCGTCATCCGCTGGAAGGACATCTTCGCCTCGCTCGAGGCGAGCATCGACGCCTGCGAGCACGTCGCTCACCTGCTCGAGGGGATCGCGCTGAAGCGCCGGCGCTAGGCGAAGACGCTCACGCGGGCTTCCGCGCGCGAATGATCGCCGAGCCCGCGTGCTCGTGCACGCGATGGGTCTCGCGGATCTCGATGTCCACGAGGCCCGCCGCCGCGAGCGCCCCGGCGAACTCCGCCTCGGTCAGCGCGCCGGCGATGCAGCCCGTCCACTGCGCCATGTCGGAGCGCGTGGCGTCGTCCATCTCGGGATCCGCGATGACGTCCGAGACGGCGAAGCGCCCACCTGGACGCAGGACACGGGCGGCTTCGCGCAGCACCTGCTGCTTGTCTCCCGACAGGTTGATGACGCAGTTGGAGATCACCACGTCGACCGAGGCGTCGGGGAGCGGCAGGTCCTCGATGTAGCCCTTGACGAACTCGGCGTTCCGTACGCCCGCCTGCTCCGCATTGGCACGCGCGAGCGCGAGCATCTCGTCGGTCATGTCGAGGCCAATGGCCCGTCCGGTCGGACCGACCCGGCCGGCGGAGATGAGGACGTCGGCGCCCGCTCCGGCGCCGAGGTCGAGGACCGTCTCGCCTTCGTGAAGATCGGCGACGGCGGTGGGCACTCCGCACCCCAGCGAGGCCTGGACGGCGTCCGCGGGGACACCCTCGACCTCCCCCTGGTCGTACATCGCCTCGCCGAAGACCTGCTCACCGCGAGCGTCGGTCGTCAGGGCGTCGGTGCCGCAGCAGCTTGCGTTCTCGGCGACGGGACCGCAGCTGCAGCCCTGGTTCTCAGCGACGGCCTGGGCCGCGGCGGCGTACCGCGCGCGGACGGTCTCCCGGATATCGGTGTTCGTCAGTTCAGCCACGTGCTCAGTTCCTCCAGTGCGTCGGGACGGACGTAGTAGTAGGCCCAGAGGCCCTGCCGCTCGGAATCGACGATGCCCGCCTCACGCAGCTTCTTCAGGTGATGGGAGAGCGTCGGCTGCGAGACGTCGAAGAGCGGCACGAGCTCGCAGACGCACACCTTCCCCGCGTGCTTGCGCAGCACGTCGACGAGCTGCAACCGGATCGGGTCGCCGAGCGCCTTCGCGACCTCCGCGATCCGCAGCGCCTGCTCCCGCTCGACGTCGGGGTAGACGACGGGCTCGCAGCACGGCTCGCCGGCCGGCCGCTTGCGCTTGGGAGTCAGTTCCATATCGATGGACATCAATAAAGAAATATCGATTGAAATGACCTTTGTCAATGGATAGCCTCGCAGCCGATCGATCACGGCGACAGAGGAGCCACGTGACCCGCATCGCCATCAACGGTTTCGGACGGATGGGCCGGCTCGCGCTGCGCGCTGTCTGGGACCGCGAGGACCTGACGGTCGTCCACGTCAACGAGCTCAAGGGGGATGCCGCCACCGGCGCTCACCTGCTGACATTCGACTCCGTCCACGGCCGCTGGGACCGGGGCGTGCACGGCGAGGGCGAGCGACTCATGATCGAGGACGCGACGCTCGGCTACACGAGCCACGCCCAGCCGGGTGACGTGCCATGGGCCGACCTCGGCGTCGACGTGGTCCTCGAATGCACCGGCAGGTTCCGCACGCCCGAGACGCTGACGCCGTATCTCGACCGCGGCGTGCGGAAGGTCGTGGTGGCCGCGCCCGTCAAGGACGATCGCGCACTGAACATCGTCGTCGGTGTGAACGACGATCGCTACGACCCTCGCGCCCACGACATGGTGACCGCGGCCTCGTGCACGACGAACTGCCTCGCTCCGGTCGTGAAGGTCATCCACGAGGGACTCGGCATCGAGCGCGGCTCGATCACGACGCTGCACGACCTCACGAACACGCAGACGATCGTCGACGCTCCGCACAAGGATCTGCGCCGTGCCCGGGCCGCCGGCATGTCCCTGATCCCCACGACGACCGGCTCGGCGACCGCGATCGGTCTCATCTTCCCGGAGCTTCGGGGCCGGCTCGACGGCCTCGCGATCCGGGTTCCGCTGCTCAACGCGTCACTCACCGACTGCGTGTTCGAGGTGTCCCGCGCCACCACGGTCGGAGAGGTGAACGGCCTGCTCGAGGCCGCCGCGAGCGCTGGGCCGCTCGCCGGCATCCTCGGGTACGAGACGCGCCCGCTGGTCTCCATCGACTTCAAGGACGATCCGCGCTCGGGCATCATCGACGCGCTCTCCACCAAGGTCACCGACCACACGCAGGTGAAGATCCTCTCCTGGTACGACAACGAATGGGGCTACGCAAACCGGCTCGTCGATCTCGCCGCGATCGTCGCCCGGAGCCTCAGCTGAGCAGGCCGTGAGCAGCGACGCCCTCAAGCGCCGGGACGGGGACCTGCGCAACTACGCGCTGGTCACCGCCGCCTACTGGGCGGACACCATCGCCGACGGCGCGATCCGGCTGCTGGTCCTCTTCTACTTCTACGGGCTCGGATATACCCCGTTCCAGCTCGCGACGGTGTTCGCGTTCTACGAGATCTTCGGCATCGTCACGAACCTCGTCGGGGGCTTCCTCGCGGCGCGCTTCGGCCTCAAGACGACGCTCGTGCTGGGGCTGCTGATCCAGATGCTCGCGCTGCTGATGCTCGGCCTGGCACCCGACGGCTGGCTCGTCGTCGGGTACGTCATGGCTGCGCAGGCGCTCTCGGGGATCGCGAAGGACCTCACGAAGATGAGCTCCAAGAGCGCCGTGAAGTTCGTCGTCGCTGACGACGCTCCGGGCGCGCTCTACCGCTGGGTGGCGATCCTCACCGGATCAAAGAACGCGCTGAAGGGCGTCGGGTTCTTCCTCGGCGGTCTGCTGCTCACGGTCACGAGCTTCCAGACCGCGATGCTGCTGCTCGCCGCGATGGTCTTCGGCGCGCTCGTGCTGACCGTGCCGTTCATGACCGGCGGCCTCGGGCGCGCCGACGCCAAGGCGAGGTTTCGCCACATGTTCTCCAACAACCGCGCGGTGAACATCCTCGCGGCGGCGCGCATCTTCCTCTTCGCCGCGCGCGACGTCTGGTTCGTCGTCGGCCTGCCGGTCTACCTTCGGACCGTGCTCGGCTGGACCTTCTGGCAGGTCGGCACGTTCATGGCGGTGTGGGTCATCGGCTACGGCATCGTGCAGGCGTCGGCGCCCCGCATGGTCCGCGAGCGCAGCGAAGGGCACGGCGCCCCCGACGGACTCACGGCGGCGCGCCTGGCGTTTGTGCTCGCGGGCTTCCCCGCCGCAATCGCGATCGCCCTGGGCGCCGGCGTCGATCCGACGGCTGTCCTCGTCGCCGGGCTGATCCTGTTCGGGATCGTGTTCGCCCTGAACTCGGCCGTCCACTCGTACCTGATCCTCGCGTACGCGGATGGCGACCGGGTCGCCATGAGCGTCGGCTTCTACTACATGGCCAACGCCTGCGGGCGGCTCGCCGGAACGCTCCTCTCGGGCCTGCTCTACCAGTGGCAGGGGCTCGAGGCGTGCCTCTGGGCCTCGGCGGCCTTCGTGCTCGCGGCCGGAGCGCTGTCACTGCTGCTGCCGCGCCGCGCTCAGGTCTCCGGCGCTGCGACCGGCACGTCGAGCATCAGCGGCTGGCCGCACTTCCAGCAGTAGGCCGCGCCGCGGCTGTGCGGGGAACCGCACGAGCGGCACGCGCCGCCGACGCCCTCGGCGGCCGCGGCGAGCAGCCGCTCGACCTCGCCCAGCTCGGCGTCGGCCTCCTGGAGCTCGGCGGCACGGCGGACGAGGACCTCGAGGCGGAAGTGGTCGCGGATGGCCATCTCGTACGTCAGGCCGCCGAGGTCCCACGTGAGCTCGGCGACCCGCTCCGCGAGGTCGTCGCGGCGCGCTCGCAGCTCGGCGTGCGGGTCGTGCGGGCCGGCGGGCTCCGGGAGCCCGCGCCGGGGCGCTTGCGGACACGGTCGAGCATCGTCGTCATCCGATCGTCTGGAAGTCGCCGCCGCCGGCGGCGGGCTTGTTGTCCTTGGGCGGCGGCGCGCCGCCCGTTCCGACGGTCTTCGGCAGTTTCTGCGACTTCTTCTGGTACTGATCCGGCGACAGGTTGTCGAGGGACTTCAGCTGCGTGTTCTTTGCCTTCGAGCTGGAGCTCGAGGCCCCTGCCGGAGGAGCCGGAGCTCTTCTTGGCGGCGCTGCTCTTCGAGGTCTTCGCGGCGCCCGCGGCTGCGCCGGTCGCCGCCGCGGCGGCGGGCGCGCCGCCGGTCGTCGCGGCGCCGCCGAGGTTGATCACCTGCGGCGTGGTCTGCGCGGCCTGGTCGCTCTTGCCCGGCCTGACCGATGAGCACGCCCATGCCCAGCGCGAGCAGCACGACGCCGAGACCGGCGAGCGCCGCGATCGTCCCGCTGCGGCCGGAGTCCGTGGCGGAGGCCGGGTCCGTTCCCGGTCCCGGGTGCGCGTGTCGCTCGCCCGGTGCCGCGAGGATGTCGCGGAACGGGAGCCGCGCGTCGGCGCGCCGCGCACCGCAGGCCAGGCAATAGCGCTGGTCGGCGGCCAGTGGAGCGCCGCAGGTCGCGCACGGCTCCCCGTGCAGCCCGAGGACCGGCTGCTGGTCGACCGGCGCGAGCGGCTCGGTCGGCTGATGCGTGCTCATGACGAACTCCCTGCTGCGAGGACGGTCGGCGGGGCGACGCAGCTGAGCCTGCCGCCCTTCGGATCGCCGATGAAATAGACGCGGAAGGTGACCGGCTTGGGGGTCGGTGCGGGCTGGAGCTTCTCGACGATCGCGCGACCGGCCGCGACGACCTTGAGCCCGCGGAACGCGACGCACGCGACGACGAGGCGGCGCTGCGGGATCTTCGACCGGTTCGCGATGGTCCCCCGGGCGAACACGCCGGAGACGTCCTCCCCGTACGCGAGCTTCGTGATCTCGATCTTCGGGAGCACTCCGGGCACCGCCGCACTCGTGGCGCCGACCTTCGCGGCGACGCGGCGGGGCGCCGTCGCGGTCTGGATCTGGTTGTTGACCCAGAACGTGCGCGCGCCGCGGGCGATCGCCGGGAGCGACGTCAGGGACGGATCAAGGCCCGGGACCGAGTTGTCGTAGAGCGAGCGGCCCTTCGCGTCGCGCACGTCGATCGCCACCGGAACCGAGGCCTGGGCCGGCCCGGTGTTGCGCAGCCCGACGACGGCCGCGACGCCGTTCGCGTCGTGCAGCACCGTCTCCGACTGCACCTTCACTCCGCGGTTCTCGCGCGTGATCTTCAGGCCCTTGACAGCGAGCAGCGAGCCGGCGTTCTTCGACAGGCGCTCGCTCTTCTGCTGCGTCGTCTCGCACGCCGGGCAGGGCCGCCACCGCTGCGGCGAGCATCAGCACGAGGAGGACCTGCTCGAGGCGCATCAGCCGAACGATCCCCGGACGTAGTCCCGCGTGCGCTCGGCCCGCGGCGCGCCGAAGACCTGCTCCGCCGTGCCGTACTCGACGAGGTCTCCCAGGTACATGAAGGCGACCTGGTCGCCGACGCGATGGGCCTGCTGCAGGTTGTGGGTGACGATCACGATCGCGAGGCTCTCGCGCAGCTCGAGGATCAGGTCCTCGATCACCGCGGTGGACTTCGGGTCGAGCGCCGAGCACGGCTCGTCCATCAGGAGCACCTCAGGCCCGGCGGCGAGCGCCCGGGCGATGCAGAGCCGCTGCTGCTGCCCGCCCGACAGGCGCAGCGCCGGATGACCGAGGTCACGCGAGACCTCGTCGTAGAGACCTGCCCGCTGCAGCGCATCGACGACGTACGGCTCGAGCACCTTCCTGCTCGGGCGCTTCGTCCCCTGCTCGCGCAGCGCGTAGGCGACGTTGTCGAAGATCGACATCGGGAACGGGTTCGGCTGCTGGAACACCATCGAGACGCGGCGCCGCAGGGTCGTCACCTCGATGTCGTCGATGTCGATGCCGTCGAGCCGGACGGCTCCGGCCCGGCGCGCGCTCGCCGTCAGCTCCGTCAGCCGGTTGAGGGTGCGCAGCAAGGTCGTCTTTCCGCAGCCCGATGGGCCGATCAGCGCGAGGACCTCGCCCTGGCGGACCGGCAGCGAGACCTGCTTGACCGCCTCGTTGTCGCCGTAGAAGACGCTGAGCGCGTCGATGCTCATGCGCTCCGGACCACCCGGACCGCGCGCCGGGCGGGCGGTCGCGGAGGTCGGCGCACCACCGTTCGCCGGCACCGCGGTCGCGGGCGGGGCCGGTGTCGGCGGCGCGACCGTCGGCTCGCGGTCGACGCGGATCCGTCGGATCGGCGGCGGCGGGGTCTGCGCCGGGCGTGGCGGGTCCGGGTCCACGATCAGCTCCTGGTCGTTCGTGATCATCAGCGGGCTCCCAGCCTCGAGGTCTCCAGGCCCGTACGGGCTCCGCGCTCGCGCGATGAGGTCGACGACGAAGTTCAGGGCGATGACGATCAGGAGCAGGACGAACGCCGCGGCGTACGCCTTCTGGGGCGCGTTGCCCTCGCCCGCGGGAGAGTTGTTGTAGACGTAGCTCGTGAGCGTCCCGCCGGTGCCCGTCAGCGTGCGCAGGCCCGGGACCGCGCCCTGCGGGTCGAGCTGCAGGGTGGCTCCGAGCAGCACGACGACGATCGCGGTGTCGCCGGCGATGCGGCCCATGCCGAGTGCCGCACCCGTCGAGATGTTCGCGCGCACGGATGGCAGGAGAACGCGGCGGATCGTCGCTGCTCGGGTCTTGCCGAGCGCGTACGACGCCTCGCGCACGTGCTGGGGAATCGACTGCAGCCCCTCACGCGTCGCCGCGAACACCATCGGCAGCGCGAGCAGCGCCATCATCGCGCCCGCCGTGAGGAACGACCGGCCGAAGACGGCCCCGTCCTCGGCACGGAAGGACATCCACCCGAAGAAGCTCTGCTGGAAGAGCACGAGCCCGAACAGCGCGATCACGATGTCAGGTGTGCCGGCGATGATCTCGATGCCGGAGTCGACGATGCGGGCGAGCCAGGTCGGACGGCCGTACTCGACGATCCATGTCGCCGCCGCGACCGCAAGCGGCGTCGCGATCGAGATCCCGATCACCGTGAGGATCACCGTCCCGAGCAGCGGGTCGAGGAAGCCGCCGCTCTTGGACTGGTCCAGGTCTGGCTGCGGGTGGCTGAACAGCAGCGACGGGCGCAGATACTGGACGCCGCGGAACGCCATGTACGCGACGATCCCGATCCCGATCGAGACGAGCAGCAGGCCCGCGCCCCACATCGCGGCGTAGCCGATGCGGTCGGTCCAGCGCCAGGTCGAGATCGACTCGTTGCGGCGGCGCCTGCGGGGCGGGCGTCCGCCCGGCTCAGGCGCCGGGCGCAGCGGCGGCAGGGGCGGTCGGGTGGTCGTGGCCATCTACGATCGCGTCCCGTACTTCTTCAGCGGCTGCTTCGCGATCCAGCTGGCGAGCGAGAGGAAGAACGCCCCCGCGAGCAGCAGCAGGGCCATCGCGTAGAGGCTCGCCTGCATCGCCGGGGCGTTGATCGACTCGGAGTCCTCGACGATCGTGGCGGCGAGCGTGCGCAGCGGCTCGTAGATGAAGGTGATGCCGTCCAGCGGGTTCGGCGAGAACCCCTTGGAGCCGGAGACCATCGAGATCATGATCGCCTCGCCGACGGCGCGCGCGGTGGCGAGCACGGCGCCGGCGATGATCGCGGGGCGCGCGGCGCGCACCGTCACGGTCCACATCGCGCGCCAGCGGTTCACGCCCAGCGCCACCGCCCCCTCCTTCCACGACTTCGGAATCGCGTAGAGGCCGTCGACCGTGATCGCCACCATGATCGGGGTGATCATCACGGTGAGGATCACCACGGCCACGAGCAGGCTCGTGCCGGAGAGCTGGACGACGAAGCGCACGGATTCCTGCTGGTGCGGCGTGACCAGCTGGTTGCCGACGAACGGGGCCAGCACGAGGATTCCGATCAGGCCGTAGACCACGGACGGGACGGCGGCGAGCAGCCGCACGATCGGCACGATCAGGCGCCGGATCCACTCCGGCGCGAACTCGACGATGAAGATCGCCGAGAGGACCGCGAACACGAGCCCGAACCCGGTCGCCAGCGCCGTGGTCAGCAACGTGGCGTAGATCAGCGGCCAGGCGCCGAGCTGGTAGTCGGCCTGCGTCGGGTTCGCCCCCGAGTTGACCATCTTGTTCAGCTGCTGGTCGACGTCCCCCTTGGCGGAGAACCACGACAAGCCGTTGGCGTGAAACGACGGCCACGCCCGGATCGCCACGAAGACGATCATGAACACGATGATGGCCAGCACGGTGCACGCCAGCGCGCCGAGGATGACCTCGGCGCGCCGGTCCGACCATGGGCTGCGGAACCGCTCGAGCATGCTTACTTGAGCGGGACCCAGTGCTGCCCGACGATCTTCTGCGCACGGCTTGAGTTCTGCACCCACGTGACGAACTTCTGGATCGGGTTGCCACGAACGGGACGCCCGCGCGTGACCATCCAGAAGTTGCGCACGCCGCCGTACTCACCCGACTTGGCGTTGCGCAAGTTGCACGCGGTGCCGTTGTAGGGGTTCGGGCTGAGCCCCTTGACGAAGTCGAGCGAGACGTAGCCGATCGCCTGCGGGTCGGTCTGGACGGCGGTCTGCACGAGGCCGTTGGAGGCCTTCGCGCTCGCGGCTCCCAGCACCGAGGCGGAGCCCATGAAGATCTTCTGGAAGGCGTCCTGGGTCCCCGAGGCGGCGGTGCGGGTCACGACGTTGATCGTGCCGGTCGCCTTCGCTCCTTCCACCTGGCCCCAGTCGCGCACCTTGCCGGAGAAGATCGCCTGGATCTGCGCCTGCGTGAGGTTCGCAATCGGGTTCGCGGGGTTCGTCGCGACGCAGATCGCGTCCTTGGCGATCTTGTTGAAGAAGAGGCCGCCCGGATCGCTCGACTTGGGATCGCGGGAGGAGTTGCCGATCGAGACGCGCCCGGCGGCCACATCGGCGACGCCGACGTCGGAGCCGCCCTGCGCGAGCTTGAACTTCACCCGGCCGGGGTACTGCTTGAGGTACTGGCGTGCCAGCAGCGAGGCGAGCGGAGCGACCGAGGTCGAGCCGCTGAACGTGATGACGGGCGCTGCGGATGCGGTGGCCGGCACGGCGGTGACGCCCACTGCGGCGACGGCGGCGAGCACGCCGAGAAGGCGGACGCGGGACATGAATGGAACTCCTTTCGTGGTCATGGCGGGCAGTGTGGGTCGTCCCCGGTGGCCAGATGTGAAGGCCCCGTGCCTGCGATGTGAAGATCCGGAGAAGGGTCAGCCGGGCGGCCCCGCGGCGGTCACGAGCCGTTCACATCGCGGGGGCTCGGATGCCCCACGATGCCCCGCGGTGACTCCTCCTCAGGACCCCACCGCCCCGATGCTGCGCGCCGCAGGCGAGCCTTGCGCGACCTGCGGCGCGCAGCTCGCGAGCGATCAGCGGTATTGCCTGGGGTGCGGGGCGCGCGTCGGCCCTCCGCGCCTTGACCCTGTCGTCCGCGCGCGCGGACGACAGGTCGCGGAGCCCGTTGCCGCCATGACCCTCGCGCCAGGCTGGGCCTCGCTCCCGCCCGCGGCGCTGGCGCTCGGGCGCCCGCGCGTCGTCGCGGTCGCCGCCGTCGCAGTGCTCGCGTTCGGCGCGCTGCTCGGCGCAACCGCAGCGCCGGGGCCGGACAGTGCGGTCGCCGGCCGCGTGTACGTCGCGGGCCTGTCGACGCCGGCGCCCGCGCCCGACGTCACCGGCAGCGCGGCGTCCTCGACCGGTGACGCCCCGGACACGAGCCCCGTCGACACGTCGGGAGACGCCGCGGCCCCGGTGCCGGCCGAAACGGCGACGTCGTCGCCCGCACCGGCGCAGACGACACCGACGAACTCCGGCGCGGACACCGGCAGCACCACGCCGGCCGGCACGACCACACCAGCGGCCACGAGCCCGGCACCGGTCAAGCACGTGTGGCTGATCTCGATGGACACGTTCAGCGTCGGCGGCGCGCCGACCGCGTCCGCGGCGCAGGCGACGCCCGCGCCCACGACCGGCGGGCTCGCCGACGCCGGCACGGTGCTGCCGGCCTACGCGTCCGTCACCAGCGGCTCGCTCGCGAACTCGGTCACGCTCATCAGTGGTCTCGACGCGACCGCGGCCCAGCGAGGGAACTGCGCGACCTACAGCGCTGTCGAGCCGGGAACGGTCTCCGCGAAGACCGGGCTCGTCTCGGGCGACGGATGCGTCGAGCCGGCGCAGGCCGTCACGCTCGCCGACCGCCTGACGGGCGCCGGTCTCGTGTGGCGCGCGTACGCCGAGGACATCGGCGCCGGACCGGCCGACCAGACGAGCTGCCGCCACCCCGATCTGGGCGCCGCCGACCCGTTCGCCGCGCCACGGCCGGGCGATGCCTATCTCACCTGGCGCAACCCGTTCGTCTACTTCCGCTCGATCACCGAGAGCGCGGACTGCGGCACCGCCGTCGTCGGGCTCGACCGCCTCGCACCGGACCTGGCTGCGGTGGCGGACACCCCCGCCCTCTCCTACGTCGTCCCCGACGCCTGCCATGACGGATCGGCGACACCCTGCGCGCCGGGGGCGCCTGCCGGCGCGGACGCCGCCGGCGCGTGGCTCGGCACCGTCATTCCCCAGATCCAGGCCTCGCCGGCGTACGCCGACGGCGGCCTGGTGGTGGTCGCCGCGCTCGACGGCCCGCGCCCCGATGCGGCCTCGACCGGCGGCGTCCCGGTCGGTGCGCTGCTCCTCTCCCCGTACGTCGCGGCGGGCGCGAGCGTGAGCGCGCCATACGACCACCTCAGCCTCCTGAAGACGCTCGCGCTGATCTTCGGCGTACCCGCCCCCGGCCGCGCCGCGGGCGCCGGCGTGAAGGCGTTCGGGGCGAAGGTCTTCACGAACGCCCCGGCTGCGGGCGGCGACTGACACGAAGGTCACAGGACGTTCACGGCCCGGCAACGCGACGGTAACCGGGAGCCGCCGTACGCGCAGGACACTGCTGGCGTCTCGGTCACGCATCAGCGCGGCCGCTTTCCACCGATGGAGGATCCCTTGAACATTTCCGCCACGTCACGGCGACCCGCTGCGCTGGTCGCGGCGGCCGTCGTGCTGCTGCTCGCCGCCGTCGCCGTCTCCCTGGCCGGCAACCGCCCGGAAACCGCCGGCGCGGACCTCAATCTGAATCAGAACTTCTGCAAGGGCAGCATCGCCGCAGGGGATGCGAGCACGGACCCGGCCCTGACCTCAGTGAAGTACCGCATCGCGTGCGCCATGCCGGTGACGGGGTACTCCCTGTTTCTCGACGGCCACCCGATCCAGTCCCTGGAGACCGAGGTCTTCGGGACCGACCCGACGACGAAGGCCGTCGTCCCGGCCGACGCGGTCTCGTGCAACGGCACCATCCCCGGGTACGGCATCAACTGCGTCGGCACCTACGGCGGGAAGTGGAGTGTGCTCGAGGGGCAGTTCACGATCGAGGGCAAGCTCTGTGACGAGCCGCGCGTCAATCCGGTGCTCACGGTGGCGACGGCGACGATCGCCTCCGGAAAGCCGGCGCAGGCGCTCGCCGGCCCCTTCGACATGGGCCGCCCGCATGGCTGCAAGGCCACCGCGTTCAGCGGGAAGACAAAGATCCCCAAGCAGTCCGAGGACACACCCGTCACGCAGTAGGCCGGCGGCGAAAGGGGCGGGCGCCGAGCTCGGTTCCCGCCCCTTTCGCATGGTGCGGCGCAGCCCACGCCGCCGGTGCGCTGTACTGATGGCCGTGCGAGAGACGGCGATTTCGGGTAGAAGACACAGGTACGTGATGCGCAGAAGGAACGCAGCGGCCGTTTCCGCGGCCGCCATGGCAGCAGCAGCTGCTCTGGCGGGCACGGCCTCGGCCCAGGATGAGGCGCAGGGACAGGCGCCGGCCGACAGCGGCCAAGGCCCCGCGGCGACCACGCCGGGGCCCGCCTCGACGACCCCTGCCCCGGCGACGCCCGCGCCCGCAGCGGACCCGAGCGCGCCGACCGACCTCGGCACCCTCGAGGTGCAGGTCGACAAGCTGCCGCCCGCCGCGTCCACGACACCGAAGAGCGCGGATCAGCAGCGCCGTGCCGGCGCCCGCCGCTTCCTCAAGGAGGCGCCCAAGAGCGGCAAGGACACAGCCACGCCGCCGCAGGACCCGGCGACGACCGACCCGTTCGGCAACCTGCCGTCACCGCTGCTCGCCCCGCCCGTCACCGGGGTCCCGAACGTCGTCATCGACTCGCTGCGGATCCCGCCGTTCCTGCTCCCGATCTACCAGGCCGCAGGCGTGCAGTACGGCGTGCGCTGGGAGGTCCTCGCAGCGATCAACGAGATCGAGACCGACTACGGGCGCAACCTCAGCGTGAGCTCCGCGGGCGCCGTCGGCTGGATGCAATTCATGCCCGGCACGTGGGAGACCTACGGCGTCGACGCGAACGCCGACGGGCGCAAGGACCCCTACAACCCGGTCGACGCGATCTTCGCCGCGGCGCGCTATCTGCGCGCCGCCGGGGCCGACACCGACCTCCGGGGCGCCATCTTCGCCTACAACCACGCCGACTGGTACGTGAGCGACGTGCTGTCGCGTGCAGGTGCGCTCGCGGCGCTGCCGCCGGACGTCGTCGGCGCCCTGACCGGCCTGACGATGGGCCGCTTCCCGGTCGTCGGCGAGGCGACCTACCCGGGCGCCTACGCCGCGTCGGACACCTCGAAGTCGGGCAATGCCTCCGTCGCCGTCGCGGGGACGAAGGGCCGCACCGGCATCGACATCGCCGCCGCCGACGGCGCCGCCGTGATCGCAGTGCAGGACGGGCGCGTCGTCGCGATCGGCGACAGCAGGCGACTCGGCCGCTTCATCCAGGTCCGCGACGCCTACGGCAACACGTACACCTACGGGCACATGGGCAGCCTCAGCGCGATGCACGTCGTGCCGCGCCAGGACCGGGGCGCGAGCGAGAAGGCCGCACGTGCAGCCGCGCGCGCCCCCGAGTCCGACCCGAAGCCGACGACCGCGGCGACCGCCGGCAAGCGCGGCACGGGTCCCGCCAACACGGCTGCCGCGCCGGACACGACCGCGACCACCGCCACCAGGCCCAAGGCCGTGAAGGAGCGGCTGTTCGCCAACCCGGAGCGCACCGCGGCCTACAGCGCCGGTGGCCAGCGCCAGCTCAGCACCGCTCCGCCCGTCTCGTCCACCCAGCCCGTCGCGGACGGCACGCTCGGCCAGTACCTCGCGCGGCCGTACGCCCTGCGCGTGAACCAGGTCGCGCTGCAGCCGCTGCGCAAGGGCTCACGCGTCATCGCCGGGACGATCCTCGGTCACGTCGGCAAGACCTCGCTGCGCTGGAACACGAAGACGCACGCCCGCTTCGAGATCCGCCCGTCCGGCGCGTCCGCACCCCGGATCGACCCGACGCCGATCCTCGACGGCTGGCGCCTCCTGGACTCAACACACCTCTACCGGGCACAGGCCGCCGGCCTGGGCGCCGGCGCCGATGCCTCGATCGGGCAGATCCTGCTGATGGGCAAGGAGGCGCTCGAGCGCCGCGTGCTCGCCAACCCGGACATCACGATCTACCAGTGCGGGCGCCAGGACATCCAGGCCGGGATCGTCGACCGGCGCGTGCTGGCGACGCTCGAGTTCCTCGCGTCCAGCGGTCTCAAGCCGACCGTCGGCACGCTGCGCTGCGGTCACAGCTACCTGACCACGAGCGGCAACGTGTCCGAGCATTCCAGCGGCAACGCCGTCGACATCGTCGCCATCAACGGCACACCGATCATCGGCCATCAGGGCGAGGGCTCGATCACGGACATCACGGTGCGCAGGCTGCTCACGCTGCAGGGATCGATGAAGCCGCACCAGATCATCACCCTGATGCAGTACGCCGGCACGGACAACACGTTCGCGATGGCCGACCACAACGACCACATCCACGTCGGGTTCCACCCGCTCTACGGCACGAACGACCAGGCGGGCAAGGTGACCGCCGCCGTCCTCGAGCCCGGCCAGTGGAGCCGCCTGATCGGGCGCCTGAGCTCGATCGAGAACCCCGCCGTGCCGCTGAAGCCGAGCAAGTACGCGGTGAAGGTCAAGCTGAAGGTCCGCGCGAAGCGCTGAGCGGCTGACCGTCGGGCCGCGCGCGCGACGCCCCGCAGCGACCTGGTCCAGCGTGACCGGCATGCGCCCGCGCGCGGCCAGCAGCACGCGCTCCACCGCCGCGACGTGCCGCCGGCTCTCGAGGTCGCTGGGCTTCAGGTCCAGGCGCAGCACGTGCCCGGCGAGCGCGGCGCGGGCGCGCAGGACGGACGGCGCCGCGAGCCGCGCGCGCCGGCCCGCGGCGCTCACGGCGAGCACGGGCCGATGGCGTGCCCGCTCGCCGGGCCGCCGGGCCGGTAGAGGCGCGTCATGCCGGCCCACCACGCGAACCGGCGCGGCAGCGTCGCGTGGAGCTCCGGCGTGTAGGCGTAGGCCGGCGCGACGAAGCCGCTCGGCTCGAGACCCGCGAGCCGCAGGATCCGCCAGCCCGACTCGACCGCGCGGTGCGGTCTCGTCGGCGTCGAGCACGGCGAACTCGGCGTCCGGCCGCGGCGGCGCGCAAGCGGCGCGGCGGGGGACCAGCTGCGTGCGCCAGTCGCAGCGGTCGCGCAGACCGTGCTGGGCGATCGAGTCCCCGCAGCTCGCGGCGCTCGCCGAGCCATTCGACGAGGCCGTCGTGGCGGTCCCCGAGGGGATGCAGGTCCGGCGCCGGGACGACGAGCAGCGTCGCGCGGTCGATGCCGTGATCGTCCAGCCAGTCGCGCACGAGGGCCACGCGCTCGAAGGTCGCCGGCTCCACGTCGTGGATCGTGACCGCGATCTGCGGGCCGGCGATCACGCCGCGGCCCGCTCGATGACGGGCACCGTCAGCAGCGCGGCGGTCCGGCCCTGCAGCTCCGCAAGCGCCGGACGGTGCTGCGGGTGCACCTCCAGGAGCAGCGGGGCGCCGTGACCGGCGATGACCGGCGCGACGCGCGCCCAGGGGAATGTCCCCGTGCCGGGAGCGAGGTGGAGGTCGACGCGCAGCGGGTCGACCCCGGGCGCGGCCACGTGCGGCCGCCGGCGCGAGCCGAAGTTGTCGTGCACATGGAAGAGCACGACCTCGGGGGCGCACTCGGCGGCGATCCGCGCCGGGTCGCTGCCCGCCGTGTCCGACGTGACGTGCAGATGCCCGAGGTCGAGCAGCATGCCACCGGCGGGGGCGTCGAGCCTGCGAACGAGATCGCGCACCGCGATCGGGTCGTGACAGAGGCGCCGCGGGCCCGGGAACACCGGCGCCAGGTTCTCGATCGCGACGGTGACGCCAAGCGTGTGCGCCTGCTGGAGGTGCTTCGCCAAGGAGCGTTCCTCGAGCAGAGCGCGCTCCCGGATGGCGTCGCCCTCAGGGCCACGATCGTCCGGGAAGTTGAGTCCGTGGTAGGCGATGAGCTCGGCGCCGGCCTCGGCCGCGTGCTCGAGCAGACCGGCGAAGACGCGGTCGCCGAGCGGTGTGCCGGCGCTCAGCGCGTCAGGGGCGTGCAGCACGAGACGCAGGCCGGTGGGGTCGAGCAGGGTGCGCAGAGCGCGGGCGTGGCCACGCAGCGCGTCAGGCTCGGTCAGGACCATGCCCGGCGGCGAGTGGAACTGGACCCAGCGAAAGCCGGCTCCGACCAGCTCGGCAAGCGCGCCGGCGGTCGGCCACTGCTCGCGCGGGACGTTGAGGCCGAGTCGGAGGGCCAGGTCGTGCGGTTCGGCGCGGTACACGACTGCAGGTTCGGCTTTTGCCCCTGTGCAGGTGTTTTCGACCTGTGACCGTGAGGTGAAGAAGCGGGGAAGGGCCCGGGGTCACGCCTGCGCCGACTCGGCGCTGCGCTCCTCGAATGCCTCGAGCGCCGCGTACGCATCCTCGACGGCACGGCGCGCGGCGGTGTGCCGCGCCGTGGACTTCGCGCTCTCGTACGGCGTCGCCCACGCAGCGGGGTCGGCGAGCTCGTCCTCGACCTTCGCGAAGGCGGTCTCGGCCGCCTCGACTGCGGCCTCGAGCCGGGCCTGCTCCTTCTGGCGGTTCTTCGAGGGCCCCTTGGGCTTGACCGGCGCGGGTGCCTGCACCGGAGCGTCCGGGCTCCTGCGCGCCGCGCGTCCCGCCCCGTCGGCCGCCATGCCGTCGGGCCGCCGCGCCCCGTCCGCGCCGGTGCCGGCGCCGGTCCGCGGCGGGGGCGGGGGGCCGGGAACGATCCCGAGCGCCTTGCGCTCCTCGCGCACGCGGGCGTACTCGGCCCAGCCACCGACATAGGAGTGCAGCGTGTAGTCCTCGACCGCGATCGTCCGCGTGCCCACGGCGTCGAGCAGCGCGCGGTCGTGGGTCACGAGCAGCAGCGAGCCGGGGAACGCCTGCAGCGCGTCCTCGAGCGCCTCGCGGCTCTCGAGGTCCAGGTGGTTGGTGGGCTCGTCGAGCACCAGCACGTTGGCGCCGCCGCTCACGAGGATCGCGAGGCCCAGGCGCTTGCGCTCGCCGCCGCTGAGGCCCTCGAGCGGCTTCTCGGCCTCGTCGCCGGAGAAGAGGAAGCGGCCGAGCAGCGCGCGCGCCTCGTTCGGCGTCAGCCCCGTCCGCTTTCCCGCAGCCTCGAGGACGGTGCGGGCGCCGCCGAATTCGAGCTCCTCGCCGTGCTGGGAGAGGTAGCCGACCATGACGTTGTGCCCGGTCTTCAGCCGTCCCTCGGCGAACGGCGCGTGACCGGCGATCGCGCTGATCAGCGTCGTCTTCCCGGTGCCGTTGGGGCCGACCAGCGAGACGTGCTCCCCGCGCTCGAGCCACAGCTCGGCCTCGTGCAGCAGCGTCCGCGGAGCCTGCGGGTCGCCGACCTCCAGGCGCGCGTGGTCCAGCTCGAAGATCACGCGGCCGGAGCGCTCGGGCTTCTTGAACTGGAAGCCCAGCTCACGCGTGTCCTTGCGGATCGCGGGTGATGCGCCCCGCCTCGAGCTTGCTCGAGCTTCTTCACCCGGTCCTGCGCCTGCTTGGCCTTGCTGGCCTTCGCGGCGAAGCGCTCGACGAAGCGCTCCATGCGGGCGATCTCCGCCTCCTGGCGGGCGATCGCCTTGCCGAGGGCCAGCTCGCGGGCGGCCTGCTCCTTGCGCCAGGCGTGCCACGGGCCCTTGAAGAAGCGCGAGCGCCCGGCCTCGATCTCGAGCACGCAGGTGCCGACGGCCTCGAGGAACCAGCGGTCGTGGGCGACGAGGATCACGGCGGCGTCGAGGCCGACGAGCGTCTCCTCGAGCCATTCGAGCGACTCGATGTCGAGGTGGTTCGTGGGCTCGTCGAGCAGCAGCAGGTCCGGCTTGCGACGCCAGCACGCGCGCCAGCGAGCCGCGCGTCAGCTCCCCGCCGGAGAACGTCGAGAGCGGCCGGTCGAGGTCCTCGTCGACGAAGCCGAGGCCGTGGACGACGTTCGTGACGCCCTCGCGCCACGTGTAGCCGCCGACGGTCTCGAAGCGCGCCTGCACGCCCGCGTACTGCTCGATCGCCCGCTCGTCGCCCTCCCCCATCGCCTGCTCCAGCCGCGCGAGCCGCTGCTCCAGCTCGATCGGCTCGCTGCAACCGGAGAGCACGTAGTCGCGCAGCGACAGGTCGCGCTCGCGCGGCGGGCGCTGGTCGTGCAGCGCGATGCGCGCGCCCTTCTCCAGCACGAGCTCGCCGCCGTCCACGGACGTCTGCCCGGCGAGCATCCGCAGGAGGGTCGTCTTTCCCGCGCCGTTGCGGCCGGCGATCGTCATGCGATCGCGGCGCTCGAGCTTGAAGGACACCCCGCGGAACAGGGGCTCGCCGACCATGTCCTTGGCGAGGTCTGAGCTGATGAGCACGGCCACGCCCCCATGCTAGGTCCCACGGCTCCGTGGTTACCACGGAAGGGCAAACGCCCCCGAACGACGAACATGCGTCGGATGAGCAAAACCGACGTCACGAACGCCTTCACCACGATCGTCGCCACGCTGGCGATCATGCTTCAGGTGCTGGTGGTGCTGCTGCTGCTGCTGGCCATCGTCTCGCTGTTCTCCCAGGGCGCCCGGCGGCTGCTCGTCGGCCTGCGGGACACCTTCGCCGGCAGCGAGCTGTGGCTCGCCTTCGTGATCGCGCTCGCGGCCACGCTCGGCAGCCTCTTCTTC
Source organism: uncultured Actinomycetes bacterium (assembly GCA_963805615.1). Taxonomy (GTDB): domain Bacteria; phylum Actinomycetota; class Thermoleophilia; order Solirubrobacterales; family Solirubrobacteraceae; genus F1-60-MAGs163. The sequence goes on from CAWDUW010000003.1 coordinate 622,386, forward strand.
TCGGAGTACTCGAGCTTCATCCCGTGCCGGCTGTGCTGGTTCCAGCGGATCGCGATGTACCCGCTCGTCGTGATCCTCTTCGTCGGGGCGATCCGCCGTGATCGCAACGCCGTGTACTACGCGATCACGTTCCCGATCGCCGGCCTGATCGTGGGCGGGTACCACAAGTACATCGAGATCCATCCGGAGGCCGAGCTCGCCGGCTGCAAGATCGGCGCCCCGTGCTCGACGAAGTGGATCGACAAGTTCGGCTACGTGACGATCCCGGTGCTCGCGCTCTCCTGCTTCGCCGCGATCCTCACGCTGCTGCTGTTCGCCTGGTCGAGCAAGCGCGCGCAGGCGCGCGCCGATGCGGAGCAGACGATCGCCGCCGGACGCGGGCGCCGAGCCCGAGCCGCTGCCCGCCGCCTGACCCTCAGCCCTGGGGCAACCCGGCGCCCTCGCGCTGGAAGGCGACCAGCAGGTCGTTCTCGTGTGCGACGCGCGCGGGCGTCCCGTCGAGGTCGCGGAACATCGCCTTCAGCCGCCGCAGCCCCTCGGGCGGATGGGCGGCGATCTGCGCCGCCAGCTCGACGGCCGCCGCCTCGGCGAGCGCAGCGGGCGCGGTCCGCGTCAGCAGCCCGAGCGCCAGCGCCTCCTCCATCCCGACGACGCGTCCGGTGAACACGAGGTCCTTGGCGCGGGCGACGCCGATCAGCGGCGCCAGGCGCGCCGGCCCGACCGGGACCCCGAGCCGCGAGCCCGCCCAGGCGAGCTTGAGGTTGTCGCCCCCGACGCGCAGGTCGCTGCCCGCGACGAGCTCGGCACCCGCGCCGACGCAGTTCCCCACGCAGACGCAGACCACAGGAGCCGGGAAGGCGTCGAGCGCGGCGTAGAGCGCAGCGAACGCCTCCATCCGCGCGACGCCCCCCTCGCGGTCGAGCTCCTCGCCGACGTCGGCGCCGGCGCAGAACGCGCGCGTGCTGGTCGTCGAGAGCACCAGCGACTCGCAGCGCCGGGTCCGCGGCCAGCTCGGCCAGCGTCGCCAGCAGCTCGGCGATCGTGGCGGAGTCGAGCGCGTTGCGCACTCCCGGCCGGTCGAGCCGGACGATCTCGACGCCGTCGTCGCGGCGCTCACGCTGAAGGGCTGGCATGCCGCGAGGTTCTATACGATGCGGCTGGTCATGATGCGCGCGCTCGCCCTCCTCCCCACCAGCCTCGTGCTGTTCCTGCTGCTCGCCCCCGCGGCGCTCGCCACGCAGGAACCGATCAGCGGCGAGGGCTCGTACGGCCCGGCCGACGACAAGGTCGTCACGAACACCGGCTTCATCGTGATCCTGCTTTTCCCGCTCTTCATCCTCTGCATGAGCCTGATCCAGTGGCGTCTGGACAAGCGCAAGGAAGAGCGCAAGGCGATCGCCAAGAAGCTCCACACGGACAGTCGCTGGCAGTCCGGCTGGTAGGGCCGCCCGTGGGCGACATCGATGAGGTGCGCTATGAGCGGACGGGCTCCGCAGCCGTCCTGACGATCGATCGCCAGGAGCGGCGCAACGCGGTGGACGGGCCGACCGCCGAGCGGCTGCTGGCGGCGTTCCGCGAGTTCGAGGCCGACGAGGACGCGCGCGTGCTCGTCGTGACCGGCGCCGGAGGCGTGAGCTTCTGCGCCGGAGCGGACCTCAAGGCGATCGCGTCGTTCGCTCCGCGCCTGGAGGCGCCGGAGGGACCGTTCGGGTTCACGCGGCTGACGCCGACGAAGCCGACGATCGCCGCGATCGAGGGCTGGTGCCTCGCCGGCGGCCTCGAGCTCGCGCTCTGGTGCGACCTGCGCATCGCCTCCGCGGGGTCGCAGCTCGGCTTCCCGGAGCGGCGCTGGGGCGTCCCGCTGATCGACGGCGGCACGCAGCGCCTGCCGCGCGTCGTCGGGCTCGGGCGGGCGCTCGACCTGATCCTGACCGGGCGCATCATCGACGCCGGAGAGGCCCACGGGATGGGCCTCGTCAACGAGGTCGTGCAGGACGGCACCGCGCTCGAGCGTGCGCTCGCGATGGCGCACGGGATCGCCGAGTTCCCGCAGGCGACGATGCTCGCCGACCGCCGCGCCGCGCTCGAGGCGCAGGGCCTGCCGCTCGCCGACGGCCTCGCGCTCGAAGCGCAGGCGGGTCCGCAGGTGTTCGCGGACGCCGTGCAGGGCGCGGGGCGATTCGCCGGCGGCGAGGGCCGCGGCGGAGCGGGCGCGGGGGTCTAGCTCAGGGCGCCTTCCGGGCTGCCAGACTCCGGGCTCAGGCGAACCTCGCCGTGCTGCCCCGATCGCCCCGGAAGGACCTATGCCCCGCCGTCTGCTGGTCGCATCGCTCATGCTGGTCGTCGTCCTCGTGCTGCCCGGCCAGGCATCCGCCGTGGTCACCTCGTCGCAGGTCACGAGCCCGGCATCCGCGCTCATGCCGTACTTCAACGGGGATCTCCCGGACACCGACCCCTCGTACCGGGTCGTGATGTCGGGCTCCGCGACCGGGCTCCCGGGCGACCAGGTGGACCTGCGCTGCGCCTACCGCCAGTCGGACGGCACCGTCAACTCGGACACCACGTTCGGCGACGGGGCGGCGGTGCCCCGCAGCGGTGACGGAACGTTCTCCCAGGAGGTCGGGCTCCTCGGCCAGGGCGGGTGCCGCGTCGTCGCCACCCCGGCCGGCGTGCAGCCGACCGACCTCACGCCATTCGCCGGTCCGCGCTACTACGGCGCAACGCGCGAGACGAGCACCGTCGGCGGCGGCCCGAGCGCCGGCGCCGTCCGCAACATCTACTTCGGCTCGACCCGCCCCACCCTCGACGCCGACTTCACGAGCATCGGCAACGGCGGCGCCCCGTACGACATGGCGCCGGTCGATGACAGCGGCGACCTGCCCTACTTCTCCCAGGACCTCTGGTACGGGAACGCCGCGCTCTACAAGACATCCACAAAGGCCGGGCGACACGCGGTCAGAGCTGCAGGTCGACGGCATCAACGCCTTCGCTCCAGACGCTGCCGCCGGGCTCTACACCGGCGCGACCACCGCCTCGGGGCTCCCCTCGATCGCGGTCGAGAGCCTGGACTACGACCGAGAGACCGGCGACGTCACCCACGTGTCGACGGAGCCGATGGTCACCTGCTCGACGGACGGCGGCGCGAACGTCACCGCGAGCACGGCGAACGCGACGACCTGCCCCGCCTTCCAGCCGTCGGGCGTCGCGGTGAGGCGGACGGTCGTCCTGCGCGTCGCGACGCGGTCGATCGAGACGCGGGACCGCTGGGTCAGCACCGACGGAAGGGCGCACGGAATCGACGCGCTCTACAGCCAGGCCGAGCGCGAGGTCGGCCCGGCGCAGGTCGGCTACCGGTTCCCGTGGGTCGACGGCTCGGCATACCTTCCGCGGGCCGCGGGCGCCGAGATCGCCCCTCCCCCCGGCCGCGTCTCGACGATCTTCGTGAAGGCGAACGCCGCATCAGGCGACGACGACCCGCGCTACACGCAGGGATCGCTGACGCTGTCCACCAGGCCCGACCTGATCCGCTTCACCGACACCGACCAGTTCGAGCTCGGCTTCAGGCGGACCGTTCCCGCGACCGGTGCCCTGCCGATCGACCAGCGGTTCACCGTCGGCACGAGCAGCGCTGCCGTCGCCGCGGTCGCGGCGGACATGGAGTCGCGCGCGAACAGCGCGCTCGCCGTCACGATCACGAGCGCCACGCAGGTCTCCGGCTACGACCCGTCCTACACCATCAGCGGCGCGACGACGGCGGAGGGCGGCGTCAGGTCGCTCCTCGTCAACGGCGCTGCCGTCACCCCGGGCGCTGACGGCACGTGGTCGGCGAACGTGCAGCTCGTGCCGGGCGCCAACCCGGTCTCCGCGACGGTGACCGACAACAGCGGCGACAGCGCGGCGGCCGCGGGCAGCATCACCTTCACGCCGGGGCCGTCCCAGTCCGCGCTCCTCAAGGGTCGCGTGCGCAAGGGCGTGCTCAGCGCGACCGTGCGCTGCCAGACGCTGCCGGGCGCGACCTGCTCGGGCAGGCTCAAGCTGACCGCCCGCGTGACGCGCGTGAAGCGCACACGCCACGGCAGGCGCCGCAGCACGAAGACGGTCACGCTCGCCAAGCGCTCGTTCAAGCTGGCGGCCGGCGACCGCGCCGATGCCGACGGTGCGGCTGGGGAAGACGATCCGCAAGATCGTGCGCAAGTACCGCATCAGGCGCGCGACGCTGACGCTCACGCAGACGGTGGGCGGCGTGACGAAGACGACGCGGTCGAGCGTGTCGGTGGGGTTGTAGGAGACGGCCACCAGGCCGCCTGAGGCGGCCTGTCCTGCCAGGGCGCCGTGCCTATAGGCTCCCGCGGATGCCGGGAGAGAGCAACACCTACTTCGTCACGGGAGCCACGGGCTTCATCGGGCGCAACCTCGTCGAGCGACTGCTGGAGCGCGGCGGTGAGGTCCACGTGCTGGTGCGCGAGGGATCGCGCGAGCGGCTCGACGCGCTGATCGAGCGCTGGGGCGGCCAGGGCCGCGTCCACCCCGTCACGGGTGACCTGCGCGCGCCGAAGCTCGGGATCGACCCGGGGTGGATCGACGCCCACCGCGGGAAGATCGATCACGCGTTCCATCTCGCCGCGATCTACGACATGACCGCGGCCGACGAGATCAACGAGGCGCTCAACGTCGGCGGCACCCGCGAGCTCGTCGCCCTCGCCAACGACCTGCAGCCCGGCATCCTGCACCACGTCTCCTCCGTCGCCGTCGCCGGCGCGCACAAGGGCTTCTTCCGCGAGGACATGTTCGACGAGGGGCAGAAGCTCCCGTCCGCCTACCACCGCACGAAGTTCGAGTCCGAGCGCCTCGTCCGCGAGGGCGCGCAGGTGCCCTGGCGCGTCTATCGCCCCGCGATCGTCATCGGCGACTCGCGCACCGGCGAGATGGACAAGGTCGACGGGCCCTACTACTTCTTCAAGGCGATCCAGCGCGCCCGCAACGCGCTGCCGCAGTGGTTCCCGCTCGTCGGGCCCGAGGTCGGCTCGACGAACCTCGTGCCGGTCGACTACGTCGCCGCAGCGATGGACGCGATCGCCCACCGTGAGGGGCTCGACGGCCGCGCCTTCCACCTCGCGGACGCGAAGATGGTCCCGTCCGGGCGAGGCGCTGAACCACTTCGCCAAGGCCGCCCACGCGCCGCAGCTCGTGATGCGGATCGACAGCAAGCTGCTCGACGCGCTGCCCAAGGGCGTGCTGTCGATGGTGATGCAGCTGCCGCAGCTCAAGGACGTGCGCCGCGCGATCCTCGCCGACTTCAACATCCCCGACGAGATCGTCGAGCACGTCGGCTTCAACTGCTCGTTCGACACGCGCGACACCGAGCAGGCGCCTGGCGGGCACCGGCATCGAGATCCCGCCGCTGCCGGCGTACGCCGAGAAGATCTGGGACTACTGGGAGCGCAACCTCGACCCGGACCTCTTCAAGGACCGCTCGCTGCGCGCCGCCGTCAACGGCAAGACCGTCGTGATCACCGGCGCGTCCAGCGGCATCGGCCGCTCGGCCGCGCTGAAGGTCGCCGCCGCCGGCGGCATCCCGCTGCTGGTGGCCCGCGGGCTCGAGAAGCTCGAGGAGACCAAGGCGGAGATCGAGGCCGCGGGCGGCACCGCATTCGTCTACACCGCGGACCTCTCGGAGATGGAGGCGATCGACGACCTCGTCGCCCGCATCGTCGCCGACCACGCGTCGGTGGACATGATCGTCAACAACGCGGGCCGGTCGATCCGTCGCTCGATCAGCCTCAGCCTCGACCGCTTCCACGACTTCGAGCGCACCATGCAGCTGAACTACTTCGGCGCGATCCGGCTCGTGATGGGCCTGCTGCCGCACATGAAGGAGCGCAGGTTCGGCCACGTCGTGAACGTCAGCTCGATCGGCGTGCAGACGAACCCGCCGCGGTTCAGCGCCTACGTCGCGTCGAAGGCCGCGCTCGACGCGTGGACGCGCGTCGTCAGCTCCGAGCTGATCGGCGACAACATCACGTTCACGACGATTCACATGCCGCTCGTGCGCACGCCGATGATCGCGCCGACGAAGATGTACGACTCGATCCCGACGCTGTCACCCGAGGAGGCCGGCGACCTCGTCTGCGAGGCGCTGCGGCGCAAGCCGAAGTCGATCAACACGCGCCTGGGGACGTTCGGCGAGGTCAGCTACGCGCTCGCGCCGAAGGCGATCGACCAGATCCTGCACACCGCCTACAAGGTGTTCCCGGACTCCGCCGCCTCCAAGGGCGAGAAGGACCCGGACGAGAAGGCGTCGATGGAGCAGATCGCGATGGCGAACCTGATGAAGGGCGTCCACTGGTAGGACGTGGCCCGGCGACCGTGGGGCCGCCGGTCAGCGCGTGAAGCGCGGGCAGGGCACCTTCACCAGCGTGCTGCTGTGCAGGCCGCCCACATAGTCGAAGTCGGCGCGGAACGGCACCTCGCCGGATTTCGGGCAGGCCGGCGGGGTCGCCCAGAAGCTGCGGGTGGTGCGTGATCTGAACTTCGTGCAGCGACCCGCGCGGCGCGCCGCGCACGTGCGCTTGCGGGTTCTGGCCGTGAGCCCGGCGCTCTCGACGTGCAGGTCGGCGACGCTGAAGCGGAAACCCGCGGCCCGCTCGGTCAGCAGCCGGATCTTGTAGCCGAAGCGCCCGTCGGGCGTCGGGGCGTTGAACACGTTCAGGGTGAAGATCGGCGCCAGGTAGATGTAGCGCGGCTCGTTCAGTGCGATCCGCGACGTGCGGTCGTAATGCGACACGACGCCGATGCCGGCGATCGCGCCCTTCGCGGTCGGCTTGGTGAGGAAGAGCGAGAAGCGAGCGGGGATCGGATCCGGATAGAGCGGGCGCGCGTCGACCGTGGCCGTCCCGCGGCCCAGGAACGCGCCGCGGCACGTCTCGACGATCTTGCGGGCACCCGCGTTCAGCGGCTTCTCGATGCGCGCGATACCTCGCGGGAACGCGTCAACGCGCTGCGCGTACGTCGTCCCGGCCGGGAGCTTCTGGTAGAGGTAGCCGCTGAACTTCGCGGTCTCGCAGAGCCGGCTCGGCCGCAGGAACTCCGGCTTGATCGTCATGCCCTTGGCAAGCCGCAGAAAGGCCTCGCGGAGCGCCGGGGGCGCCTCGCCGGTCGTGTCGAAGGAGTTCGACGTGTAGACGACCGAGTAGCGCCCGTCGGACTTCACGTTCTTCAGCTGCACGCTGAACTGCTGCACCGGCTCGGCCAGCGCACCGGGCGCTCCGAACGTCAGCAGCGCGACGACGACGGCACCGCGCAGAGCGCCCTTCAGCATGGTGATTCCTCAGCCGCTGGGGTCCAGGTCATCGGGGCAGTGTCGCAGCAGCCCGGCGCCGGCGACGCGGTTGGGCGACGGCCCGGGACTCGTGCTCAGCCGACGGCGGTGTCCGCGGCGGTCAGCACCGAGACGAGCCGCGAGACGGGGAGCATGATCGACCGCGCGAGCCACATCGCAATCGCGCCTCCCAGCGCGAGCGCGAGGACGAGACAGGCGATCAGGATCGCGATCGAGCGCGTCGACGCGGAGTCGATGCTGCGATCCGCCCTGCGGATCGCGCCGTTCCCGAGGCGCGCGGCATCACCGAGCGATGCCTCGTACCGCTTGCGCAGAACACGCCCGGCGCCCATCGATGTCGCGATCACCTGGCGCCGGTCGCCGGCGTCGTAGGTCGCGAACTCACGCTGCACACGGCTCAGCCACACCCCGAACCCGCGACGCGCATCGGCGAGCGCGCGCCGCTGCGCGGGACCCGAGGCCGCCGCCAGTCCGGCCGCGAACGCCGCCTCGGCGCGCCTGGCGCGGCCGCGCGCCTCCGTGACGAATCCACGGTCGCCGGTGATGAGGAAGCCCCGCTCATCATTCGCCACGGCCTTCGCGTTCAGCGCCGCGTCGTCGACGGCCTGCGCGTACGGCACCGACCGGTCCGAGAAGCTCGCCTCGTGGCGGTTCATGCTGACGATGACGGCCAGCGCGACGATGATCGTCGCGCCGATGATCACCAGCAGCGCGGCCAGGCCGAGCCAGACCTGGAGCGCGATCTGCGAGCGTCCTGGGCTCCCGGGAGCCGCCAGCCTGCCGAACAGTCCCTCGCGGGTCATGATCCTCGCCTCTCCGTGCCTGCGCATTTCGATCCGAGCGCGAAACGATATGGCCGTCCGGAGCGTCCTGCAAACCCCGAACGGCCAGGCCCGCCGTGGGCCGCGGTGCTCGACGACGCCGGCGAGAGCCTGGGCTGAGCTAGGCCCCACCGGAGCCGGCGGCGCCGGTCCCCGCGCGGATGTGATCGAGCACGGTCTGCGGGCTGTCCGTGCCGTTCACCCGGATTCGCGGGAGCGCGAACGGATCGTCACCGGCGCGAGCGATCCCCGGCTCGACCGTCGTGGCGGTCCTGTATCCCGCCGCGCGCACGGCGGCCCGGACGCGCGCGTCGTTCCGCCCGGCGGGGTAGCAGAAGGCGTTGACCGGAAGACCGAGCCGCCGCCGCAGCAGCGCTCGTGACCCCGCGACCTCGCGGCGCAGCGTCGCGTCGTCGACCGTCGTGAGGTCCGGGTGCGTCAGCGTGTGCGCGCCGACCTCCCAGCCCGCGGCCACCATCCCCTCGACCTGGCGCTTCGTGAGCCCGCCGGGGCCGAGGTTCTTGCCTTCGAGGTAGAGCACCCCCGGCCAGCCGAGCGCGCGCAGCGCGGGCTTGGCGTGCGTGTCCTGTGAGAGGTAGCCGTCGTCGAAGGTGAACACGATCGGCCTGGCCGGAAGACCGGGGCCGCCGGCCCACGCGCGGCGCACCTGCTCGATCGTCACGCCGTGGTAGCCGCTGCGGGCAAGCAGCGCGAGCGTCGCGCGGAAGCGCTCGCGCGGGGTCCACAGCTCGGGGTAGGCGGTGCCCGCCGGCGCAGCCGTGATCACGTGGTACATGAGAATCGGGACCGGGCCGCGGTAGGAGCCCGTCGCCTTCGCCGGCCGGGTCTGCGGGCTCGCTGCGGGCGTGTGCTGCTTCGCTGGCGTCTGGGTCGCCGCGTGCCTGGTCGTCGTCTGCTCGTCGTTCCCGGTGAATGCCCCGGCGAGCACGGCGACCACGAGCGCCGCGAGGATCGCGAACACCCCGAGCACCGCGATGCGCGCACGCCGGCGCCGTCGCCGCTCGAGCTCCCGGCGCTCACGGATGTGGTCAGGCGTCGACACCGCGAAGAGGATCGCAGCCGCACCCGCCGACTGGATGCGGATCGTGCCCGCATCGCGGGCAACATCCGCATCACGAGCCGGTTCGAGCCTGCTCGAGCGCGCGCCGAACGCGCCGCGCGACCGCCGCAGGATCACGGAGGTCGTGCTCCGCCACGTGCAGCACGCGGTACCCGAGCCCGCGCAGCGCGCGATCACGGACGGCGTCGCGGCCGCGCGCACTCGCCGTCCCGTGCACTCCGGCGCCGTCAACCTCCGCCACAAGCCGCTCGGGCAGCCAGAGCAGTCTCGCCTCCCACCGCCCCGCAATCCAGGCGTTGACCTCCGGGCGTGACAGACCGTGGTCCCGCAGAATGTCGAGCATCGTCAGTTCCAGACCTGACCGCGTCGCCTGCCAGCGGGGGTCGTAGGCGCGCAGCAGCGCGCGCAGGATGGCGGGGCCCTTTCGCCTGCCGGCGCGCTCGAGCGCACGGTCGATCTGCGCCATGTCGATCATTCGCAGCTGCTCGGCGCGGACGAACGCCCGGCGGACATGTTCGGCAGGCACGACGTCGCCGAGATCGACGAGTGTGCGTGCGAGGCCCGTGATGGGAATTCCGTTGTGGACCGTCGTGTCGGCGGGATCGATCACGCGTGGCCGGTGGACGCGCACGAGCGAGGTCGATCGGGCTCCGGACGCCGAGGCCACGACGCTCACGTGGGCGAGACGCCCGCCGTCCGGGCGCAGATCGAGGACGGCGGCGGACGTCGTGTGGCTCCCGAGCGCCCCCGGCCCTGCGGAGAGCACCGCGGCGAGACGCCGCCCCGAGGGCGCCACCCCCGCGTGACCGACCGCGTAGACACCGCTGTGCAGCGGATGCAGGCGGCCGGCCGAGACGAGCCGGTCGATCCCCGAACGCGCGAAGCCGAGCGCCAGGAGCTGGCGCGCAGCGACGACGCCGTGCTGCGCCACACCGCGGCTGCGGCGGACCGCAGGCGACGGAGCTACAGGCGGAACACCGGCACGAGGCGCTTCTCGTGCTCGGCGTCGATGCGGGCGACGACTTCGATGTGCTTCTCGAGCGGCGTTCCGCGAAGCTTGGTCCCGAGGCCCTCGTCGACCTGGAAGATGCCGGCGCTGTTCGACATCTCGATCTCGACGCGCACCGCGGTGTCGCGTCCGGAGACGATCTTCACGGACTCGATCGCGTACGCCGACAGCGAGTGGATGTTCGTCTCGCCCGCCTCGAACGGCAGCCGCGCGCGGCCCTTGGCCATGTCGAGCGCATCCGCGACGCGCACGATCGCGCCCTCGATCGTGAACGGGTTGCCCTTCGACCGGTGGCTGATGATCGCGTGCAGCGCCTCCGCGACGATGACCGTTCGCTCCGGCTCCTCGTAGATCCCGTCGAGCAGCGCGGGCAGCTTGTCGGCGGCGAGGAACAGCGAGAAGCGCTCGTGATCCTGACGATGGATCCCCATGCCCAGGCAGTGCAGCATCGCCCCCGCGGCGATCACGACCTCGGCGTCGCGCTCGGTGAGCCCGTGGTCGGTGACCATCGCCGGCTCGACGCCGCGGCGGAACAGCAGCCGCGCCAGGCGCAGCGCGATGTTCGTGACGATCTGGATGTGCACCCACGAGTGGTCGGACATGCCGAGCCGCTGCGCGTTCATGCCGGTCGCGTACCACCAGCCCTTGATCTGCGCGTCCGCGTTGACGGCGTCGACCAGCGCCGCGAGCTGGCGGTTGCCCCGCGTGGGCACGTTGATCTCCGCCGCGAGGATCCGCTCGCGCAGCGTGACAGCTCGCTCGCGTCGCTCACGCCGTCGCCGGCCGCCTCGGCGTGGCGCCGCGCCGACAGCGCCATCAGCTCGCGCTGCACGCTGCGCGGCTCCTCGCCGTGCGCGCGGCGTGTTGCGCGCCCACGTGCCGTCGCGCTGCAGGTCCCACGAGTGCGTGTTGTCCGCCAGGCAGCGCTCGACCGTCTCGAGCAGCTCGTCGCGCGCCGCCATCGTCGCGGACCGGCGCGATCAGCTCGACGCGGTTGTCGAGGTTGCGCGGCATCAGGTCGGCGGAGCCGATCAGGACCTCGATCTCGTCGCCGTACTCGAACGCGTAGATGCGCGAGTGCTCGAGGAAACGGCCGAGGATCGACACGACGCGGATGTTCTCCGAGACGCCGGGGATCCCGGGAACGAGGCAGCAGATCCCGCGCACGTTCAGGTCCACCTGCACGCCGGCGGTCGACGCCGCGTAGAGCGACTCGATCACGCTGCGGGTGCACCAGCGCGTTCATCTTCAGCTTGATGCGCGCGTGCTCGCCGGCCTCGTGCGCGGCGATGACGCGCTCAATCCGCTCGACGATCCCGTCGAGCATGAAGTTCGGGGCCATCAGGACCTCGCGGTAGCGCGTGGGCCGCCCGTAGCCGGTGAGGAAGTTGAACATGTCCGCCACGTCCGCGCCGAGCGCGCTCGTCGCACGTGAAGAGGCCGAAGTCCGTGTACAGGCGCGCGGTCTTGCGGTGATAGTTCCCGGTCCCGATGTGCACGTAGCGGCGCACGCCGTCCCCCTCGCGGCGGACGACGAGCAGGCACTTCGCATGCGTCTTCATCCCGGGGATCCCGTAGACGACGTGCACGCCGGATTCCTCGAGCCGGCGTCCCCACTGGATGTTCGCCCGCTCGTCGAAGCGGGCCTTCAGCTCGACGAGGCAGACCGCCTGCTTGCCGCGCTCGGTCGCCGTGATCAGCGACGGCACGAGCGGCGAGTCGTCGGACGTGCGGTACACGGTCTGCTTGACCGCGAGCACGTCGGGATCCTCGACCGCCTGCGTCACGAAGCGCTCGACGGACGCGGCGAAGGATTCGTACGGATGGTGGACGAGCAGGTCGCCCTGGCGGATCAGCGAGAACATGTCGTGCTCGTCCGCCTCGGCGGCGAGCACCCGCGGCGGCGTGACCGGCGTCCATGCCTCGTCGCGCAGGTCCGGATGTCCGGGCAGCTCCGCGATCTGCCAGAGGTCGTTCATGTCGAGCAGGCCGGGAATCACGTAGACCTGCCGCTCCTCGACCCGCAGCGCTTCGACGAGCTGCTCGCGGATCGCGGCGCTGATGCCGTCCTGCAGCTCGAGCCGGACCACCTCGCCGAACGGGCGGCGGCGCAACTCGGCCTCGACCGCCTCGAGCAGATCGTCCGCCTCGTCGGAGATCTCGAAGTCCGCGTCGCGGGTGACGCGGAAGAGCCCGTGGTCGATGATCTGCATCCCGGGGAAGAGCGCCGACGAGGTTGTCCGCGATCAGGTCCTCGAGCAGGACGAAGGTCTCCTCCCCCTCGACCACCGGGACGAAGCGCGGAAGCATCTCCTTCGGCACCTTCACGCGCGCGAAGACCGTCTGGTCGGTCTGCGGGTCGCGCACCAGCACGGCGAGGCTGAGCGACAGGTTGGAGATGTACGGGAACGGACGGCCGAGCCCCACCGCGAGCGGCGTCAGGACCGGCAGGACCTGGCGCTTGAAGCGCTCACGCAGCGCCGGCCGCTGGTCGTCGGGCACCTCGTCGAGGCTGATGATGCGGATGCCGTGCTCGGCGAGCCCGGGCGCAGCTCGTCGTCGACCATCCGCGCCTGGCGCTCGAGCTGCGGCTGGATGCGCGCGCGCAGCGCGTCGATCGTCTCTGACGGATTGAGCCCGGCGCGGCGCTTGTCGGTGATGCCCGCCTCGACCTGGTCGTGCAGGCCGGCGACGCGGATCATGAAGAACTCGTCGAGGTTCGACGTGAAGATCGCGGCGAACTTCGCGCGCTCCAGCAGCGGCTGGTCGTGATCCTCGGCGAGCTGCAGGACGCGGTCGTTGAAGTCGGCCCAGGAGACCTCGCGGTTGAACGACAGCTCCGGGTCGGCGAGGTCGAGCGACTCGCGCGGCGCGGGGAACGGGTCCTCGGCGCGTCGGCAGGAACCGCGCGGCCTCGGCCTCGCTGAGCGGCGGCTGGTTCACGCCGGTCTCGCCCGCGGGCGCGGGCTCCACCGGGCCGACCGGCGCCTCCGGCAGTCCGGCCGCGACGCTGGGCGCGGGCAGGTCGAAGTCCGCGGCGGGCCGCGCGGGCGCGGGCACGGGAAGGGTCACGTGCGCCAGGGGCACCGGAGTGGGCTCGGGGCGCTCGGCGATCGCGTACTCCAGGCGGGCGCGGAAGCCCTCGCGCTCGAGGTCGCGCCAGAACGTCGTGAAGCGCTCGTAGAGCAGGTCGCGACGCGCGCGCAGGTACGTCTCGAGCGCGATCAGCCCGCGCCACGAGTCGCCGTGCGGCAGGCGCGCGGCGAGCGCCGGATCCAGGTCGGGCGCATCGCCCGCGCGGCGGCGCAGCTCGGCCGGCGTCCTCGTCGCGCAGTGTCTGCGACGAGCGTCCTCGACCCGCGGCAGCTGCACGTCGCAGTCGTGGATCTCGCCGAGCAGGTCCTGCAGCTCCTTCGCGCGCTTCGGCGCGCGTGTCGGGCGTACGGGCCGAAGCACGGGTCGGCCAGCACCTCGAGCACATAGCGCAGGCGCTTGGCGGCGATCCGCATGTCGTGGAGCTCGCGCACCGCGCTGCGGATCGAGCACGGCGGGAACGAAGTCGCACAGCTCCTCGAGCCGCACGCGGACGATCCGCTCGGCGTTCTCGGCGAGCGGGAAGCCGGGGTCCAGGTGCTTGACGCGGCGGGCCTTCACCTCACCACCCCGTGTCCTGGTTCGGGCTCGCCGGCGCGGGCCCGCTCAGGCGGCCGAGCCCGTGCGGGTGGTCTCCGAGCTCGTGGGGCTGGAACACCGGGTCCTGCTCGTGCTCCGGCTCGGATTCCGACTCGCAGCGTCGGTCAGCGGCCCGTGGCCGTCGGCCTGGAACGTGCACCGCGCGCGAGCTCTGGCCAGCGCGGCCAGCCGTGCGCGCAGATCCGTCCGCCGGGCCTCCTCGAGCGCCGCGGCGAGCCGCGCGTTGCCCTCGGCCTGCTCCGATCCGCGTGCGATCGATGAAGATCTGCACGCCCGCGCGCTCGTCGGGGCCGACCGACGCGGCGAACTGCTCGAGCGCCAGCAGCTCGACATCGGGATCGCGGCGCGCGCCGAGCGCATCCGCGAGCTCCTTGACCTCCGCGAGCACGGGCCGCAGCGCCTTGCGTGGGAAGCACGGCTCGTAGATCTCCAGCACCGCGCGCAGCCGGCGGGTCGCGACGCGCATCGCGTGAACGCGCTCGATCTCGTCGATGTCGAGCACGCCGTCCTCGTGGTCGAAGATCTCCTGCGCGCGCACCTCGACCGTCCGCGCGGCGGCATCGCCGTACGTCATTGCGCCATCAAGGCCGGGAATGTCGCGCGCTTTCGCCATCAGTCAGCAGCTCCATTATCGCGCCTTCGCGATCTGCGTCCACCGGGGTTCACCGCGCGGCTACAGGATCGCCTCTACCATCGCCCGGCGTGAGCTCGGGCACCCCAGCGATCCTCGTGCGCGACCTGCGCAAGTCCTACGGCGAGTTCGAGGCGGTGCGCGGCATCGACTTCGAGGTCGCGCGCGGCGAGGTCTTCGGCCTGCTCGGGCCCAACGGCGCCGGAAAGACGACGACCGTCGAGATCCTCGAGGGCTATCGCCAGCGCAGCGGCGGGATCGTCTCCGTCCTCGGCTTCGACCCCGGCGAGCGCCCGCGCGCGCTGCGCGAGCGGATGGGGATCGTGCTGCAGTCCTCGCGGCATGTACCGCCACGTGAAGGTGCACGAGGCGGTCACCTACTGGGCCGGCCTGTACCCCAAGCCCCGCGTGACGTCGACGAGGTGATCGAGATCGTCGGCCTGACCGAGAAGCGCGAGGCGCTGACGCGCACGCTGTCCGGCGGCCAGGCGCGCAGGCTCGACCTCGCGCTCGCGCTGGTCGGCGACCCGGAGCTCGTCTTCCTCGACGAGCCGACGACCGGCTTCGACCCCGCCGCGCGGCGCGCCGCCTGGGAGACGATCCGTCACCTGCAGGAGCTCGGGAAGACCGTGCTGCTGACGACCCACTACCTCGACGAGGCACAGGCGCTGTGCGACCGCGTCGCGATCGTCAAGGACGGGCGTGTGCTCGCCGAGGGCCCGCCGGCGACGCTCGGGCGGCAGCGCGTCGCACTACCGCGTGAGCTGGCGCGACGAGCACGGCGAGCTGCGCACGCGCGAGGAGACCGACCCGACGCCGCTGCTGCATCAGCTGACGAGCGGCGCGCTCGCCCGCGGCGAGCCGCTGCGCGACCTGTCGGTCTCGCGGCCGAGCCTGGAGGACGTCTACCTCGAGCTGACCGCCGAGCGCCCGTCGACGCAGGCGCAGCCGAGGACGAGGCGAGCGCATGAGCCCGGGCACACTCGCGTGGCGGCACTACCGCCTCGAGCGCCGGATGTTCTGGCGCAACCCGACCGCGGCGTTCTTCAGCTTCGTGCTGCCGCTGCTGTTCCTCGTTCCTGTTCGGCGCGATCTCGAGCCACGGCGAACCTGAAGATCATCGTTCCCGGGATCGCCGGCCTCTCGGTGATGGCGACGACATTCAATGCGCTCGCCAACCAGATGACGTTCCTGCGCGACGCCGGCGTGCTGAAGCGGATGCACGGCACGCCGCTGCCCGGGCGGCTCCTACCTCGCGGGCGTGCTCGGCAACGCCGCGACGAACGCCGCGGTGCAGATCGCGATCGTCGTGCTGCGCGAGCCGTTTCGCGTTCGACCTCGGCTGGCCGCAGAACTGGGTCGACCTGGTCGTCTTCACGGTCGCTCGGCGTCGCCTGCTTCGCCTCGCTGGGCGTCGCGTTCTCGCACGTGATCCCCAACTTCGAGGCCGCGCCGGCGTACACGAACATCGTGTTCCTGCCGATGATCTTCATCTCCGGCGTCTTCTACGACATCGAACAACGTCCCGCAGTTCATGCACGACATCGCGAACGCGCTGCCGCTCGTCCACGTGATCAACGGCTTCAGGGCGCGCTCGTCACCGGCGCCGGGCTTGGACGACCTGCTGTCCGACATCGCCGTCCTGGCGCTGTGGACCGCGCTCGGCGTCTGGGGCGCGGTGCGCGGCTTCCGCTGGGACGCTCGCAGCGGCTGACGCTAGGCCAGGAACGCCGCGGGCGGCTCGCCCTGGACCTCGACGGCGACCTGCGCGAGCGGGCCGGCGGCCCAGTCGTCGCGCAGCAGACCGAAGACGTTCACGTCGAGCCAGCTCCTGCCGTGCTTGTGCCAGTCGCGCAGCACGCCCTCGTGCGTGAAGCCGACGCCCGTCCAGCGCCCGCGTCGAGCGCTCGTTCGCCGGGTTCGAGTACGAGCCGAGCCGGTGCATCCCGAGCAGCGTCGAACGCGAGGCGCATCATGATCGCCTTCGACTCGCGGTTCACGCCGGTGCCCCAGAAGTCGCCGCCGAACCAGGTGCCGACCATGCAGCGCCCGTCGCGCCGGCTGAACTCCGACAGGCCGGTGATCCCGGCCGGGCCGAGCTCGCGGTGGACGACGAGCAGGTCGAGCTGCTCGCCGCGCTCGCGCTGCCCGGCGCAGCGCTCGATGTACGCGGCCGGCTGCGCGACGTCCGTCGTACGGGCCCCAGGAGAACCAGCGGGTGACCTCGCGGATCGGATGCGAGCGCCAGCAGCGCGGGCGCGTCGCGCGGGCTCGGGAGCGCGCAAGGTCAGTGTCGGGCCTATGAGGGCGAACATGGCGCGAGTAGATTCGCAGCCGCATGTGGGGACTGCTCTACGACATCCACGGAAACCTGCCTGCGCTCGAGGCGGTGCTGACGGACGCGGAGCCTCTGCACGTCGATCGCTGGCTGCTCGGCGGCGACTACGCGCTGTTCGGCGGCTGGCCCGGCGAGACGCTCGAGCTGCTGCGCGCGCTGCCGGACGCGACCTGGATCCGCGGCAACGGCGAGCGCTGGACCGCGCAGCCGGAGGAAGCGCCGGGCGACGCGGTCGTCACAGGGCGCGATCGCCGCCGCGCGCGCGATCCTCGGGCCTGTCGAGGTCGCGGCGCTCGCCGACGCTGCCCGAGAGCGCGGTCATCGGCGACGACACCACCGCCTGGCACGCGCTCGCCGGTCAGCGACGTGCGCTCGTTCCTCCCCGACGCCGCACGCCGGACGACGCCGAGCTGCTCGAGGGCGTCACCGAGCAGCGGCTGATCTTCGGCGCACACGCACGTGCCGTTCCAGCGCTTCGCCGACCCGCCCGGCATCGAGCTCGTGAACCCCGGCAGCGTCGGGATGCCGTTCGACGGCAACCCACGCGCGTCGTGGGCGCTGATCCACGACGACGGCACGATCGAGCACCGCCGCGTGCGCTACGACCACGCGGCGGCCGCGCGCCGCGTGCGTGCCGTGGCCGGCGAGGATCGCTGGGGCGAGGTCGTCGCGCAGCGGATCGAGCGCGCGCAGTTCGTGGTGCGCTGAACGGCTTTCCGGCTCGGTGATCTCGGATTCGATCAAGCGCGACGCCGCGGCCATCGGGCTCGCGACCGGGGCGTACGCGATCTCGTACGGCGTGCTCGCCGTCGCGGCCGGGCTCAGCGTCGCGCAGACGTGCGCGATGTCGGTCCTGGTCTTCACCGGCGCCTCGCAGTTCGCCGTCGTCGGCGTGCTCGGCACCGGCGGCGGTGTCGCCGCGGCGCTCGCGCCGGCGCTGCTGCTCGCCGCCCGCAACGCGGTCTACGGCCTGGCGCTCGTGCCGGTGCTCCGCGGGCGGTTCACCACGCGCGCTGTCCAGTCGCACCTGATCATCGACGAGACGACGGCGATGGCGCGCGCGCAGCCGGAGCCCGCGGCCGCGCGCAGCGCGTTCCTCGCGACCGGCGTCAGCGTCTTCGTCTGCTGGAATGTCGGCTCCTTCGCAGGGGCGCTCGTCGGCAGCGGACTCGGCGATCCGCGAGCGCTCGGGCTTGACGCGATGTTCCCGGCGGCGTTCCTCGCCCTGCTCGCTCCGCAGCTCGGGGCCCCGGGCGCGCGTACCGCCGCGATCTGCGGGGCGCTCGTGGCGGTCGCGCTCGTCCCGTTCGCGCCCGCGGGCGTGCCGGTGCTCGCCGCCGTCCTCGGCGTGATCCCGGGCGTTCGGGCGATGCGCCGCGCGGCCGAGACCCCGGAGCCGGCATGACGTGGACCGGAGTCTTCGTGCTGGCGGCGGCCGCCTATGCGTTCAAAGCCGTGGGGCCGCTCGTGATCGGCCGGCGGACGCTGGCACCCGAGCTCACGCAGGTGCTCGAGCTCGTCGCAGTGCCCGTCCTCGCCGGGCTGATCCTCGTGCAGACGCTCGATGGCGGAGGGCACCTCGTGATCGACGCGCGCGTGCCGGCCATGTGCGTCGCGGCGCTGTTGGTCTGGCGCCGCGCACCGTTCCTGGTCGTCGTGTTCGCCGCGGCGGCCACGGCGGCGCTGCTGCGGGCGATGTTCTGAGACGCTCCCGCGACGCAGAACGCGCGCCGTGACGCGCCGGCGATCGCCGTCACCGAGATCTAGCCGAGCGCCAGCAGGAGACCGGTGAGGTCGCCCGCGGGCTGCGCTGCTGCGAAGTAGTGGCCCTGGGCCGCGTCGCAGCCGAGCGCGCGCAGCCGATCGACCTGGCTCAGCGTCTCGACGCCCTCCGCGACGGCCTGCAGGCCGAAGGCGTGCGCAAGGCCGATCACCGCGGCGACGATCGCCGCCTCCTCCTCGCTCTCGGCCATGCCGGTGATGAACGAGCGGTCGATCTTCACGGTGTCGACCGGAAGCTGCTCGAGCAGCCGCAGCGAGGACTGGGTCGTCCCGAAGTCGTCGATTGCGAGGCAGCAGCCGAGGTCCTTGATCCCGCGCAGCACGCCGTCCGGCCCGCCCCTGGTTCGCCATCACCGCGGCCTCGGTGAACTCCAGGCAGAGCGTCGCCGGATCGGCGCCCGAGGTCTCGAGCGCCCCCTGTGACGACGCCGATCGTGTCGCTGTGGAGAACCTGGCGCGGGCTGAGGTTGACGGAGACGATCGCCGGCTCGCCGGCGGCACGTTCCGCCGCCCACATGGCGGCCTGGCGCGCAGCCGAGTTGATCGCCCACGCGCCGATCGGGAACATCAGGCCCGGCGTCCTCGGCGACTTCGAGGAACTCCCCCGGCCCGACCAGTCCGCGGGCTGCGGTGCGCCCAGCGCAGCAGCGCCTCGGTCGCGATGATCGAGCCCGACCGCAGGCGGAAGACCGGCTGGTAGTGGAGCGTGAACTCGCCCTCGTCGAGACCGCGGCGCAGATCGACCTCGAGGTCGATCCGCCGCTGGGCACGAGCGCGCATCTCCTCGTCGAAGACCTCATACGTGGCGCCGTGGTTCTTGGCGCGGTACATCGCGGCGTCGGCGTCGCGCAGCAGCGACTCGGCGACGGTGCCGGGGCCGTCGGCGAGCGCGATGCCGATACTCGCGCTCACGTGCGCCTCGCCGGCGCCGACGGGCACCGGCTCGGCGAGCGCGGCGATGATCCGCTGGGCGACGGCGACGGCCTGGTGCGCGCCGCGCACGTCCTCGCAGAGGATGACGAACTCGTCGCCCCCGACGCGGGCGGCGGTGTCGCCGCTGCGCAGGACGCCGGTGAGACGGCGCGCCACCGCGATCAGCAGCAGGTCCCCGACCTCGTGGCCGAGCGCGTCGTTGACGGCCTTGAAGCCGTCGAGGTCGAGCACGAGCACACCGACCGTCTCCTTGCGGCGTCCGAGGCGACCGAGCGCCTGGTCGAGGCGGTCGCGCAGGAGCACCCGGTTCGGGAGGCCTGTGAGCGGGTCGTGCATCGCCTGGCGCGCGATCTCGTTGCCGCTGCGCTCGCGCTCGACCGCGAACCCGAGCGAGCGCACGAGGCCGGGGCCGTTGAGGCGGCTGCGGACGATGACGTCCTGCGCCCCGCCGCGGATCGCGCTGAGCGCGGTGTCCTCGTCGTCGTCGTCCACGAGCACGACGACGGGGACGTGCGCGACCATCGAGCGCAGTTCGGCCAGCGCATTCAGGACGGCCGCGTCGTCAGCAGCCTGCGAGCAGCGACGGCGTCGGCCGGCGCGTCGACCAGTTCGGTCGCGGCCTCGCCGGCGCGCGCAAGGCGAGCGCACGTCCACGAGGCGGCCCGCAGCCGGCGAGCAGGTCGCTGATCATCGTGCCCGTCACCCGGGCGCGCCTCCACGACGAGCAGGCGCGTGGCAGGCGCCAGGCCGGCCTCGGGAGCGAGGTCGGCGAACGGGGAGTCGGTCGAGGTCGGGCATGCAGCGGCGGTGGATGGCGTTTCGTGGGTATCGCGCCCCCGCGCCGCCCCTTGAACGTGTCCAGGCGCTTCTGGACGGGTGATGATCCCGGCTGGGCGGAAACGCCTGGTCCATCGTCACACCGGACTTTGGTGTGAAGCCCTCGGTGCTAGCGTCGCCGCCGATGTCCGAGCACGATGAGGACGCCATCGAGATCGTCGCCAGCGTCGGCCCGCTCGACGGCGCCGCCGCCACGCTGCGGGAGTTCATCCATCGCTCCGGAGCCCTGCGGGCGATCGGGCTCGTCGACCGCTCGCCCGGCGAGGGGCCCGTCGTCGTCGAATGCGGGCGGCTCGCGCCGATCGAGGTCGACTTCGGTGACCGGATCGTGCACATGCCGCACGGCATCGAGCTCGACGCCGTGATCCCGCCGCTGCCCTTCGTCCGGCAGCTGCCGCCGTTCGACGTCGACGCGGCGAGCAGGCGAGGTGGCCGGCACGATCGGCGGCCTCGAGCACCTGGTCGACGGCGTCCGCGGGCTCGCCGACGCGCTCGGCGGCCGCAACGTCGCGATGGCCGTCTTCGAGACGACCGACGAGGACACGCCGCTCGCGATCACCGCGCGCGCCGGCGGTGCCGACCCGGTCGTGATCACGATCGGCGAGGACCAGTTCGAGCTGGCCGCGCCCGGTCAGCCGGCTGACGAGCCGCCCGACGCGGCCGCCTGACCCGCGACGTCGTCCAGGAACCCCGAGACGAGCCCGGCGGTCAGCGCCGGCGCGTCATCGAAGACGAAGTGCCCTTCGTCCTCCAGAATCGACGAGCCGTGAGTCCGGGCAGCTCGTCGCGAAGCACGCGCCCGCTCTTGACCGGGGCCATCGGGTCGTCGGCGCCCCAGATGAGCAGCGCGGGCACGCCGAGCGCTGCGAGGCGCCCCGCGTAGGGCTCGAGCTTCTCGAAGTCGCCCGAGCGGTAGAGCGCCAGGTGCGCGGCACGCCGCTCGTCACCGTCGTACGCCTTCCAGGAGGCGTGCGATCGCGTCCTCGCCCATGCGTGACATCGCAGGCGAGCATCGCCTGCGAACCCCTCGCGCGTCATGCCGGCCATGAGCTCCTCGCCCTGCCCCGGCGTGCGCATCGCCTGGGCGAGCCCGTGCCACTTCCCGAAGGCGAAGAAGCCCGGCGGCGCTGACGATCAGCGCGCGCACATGCTCGGGGTGATCGCACGCCCAGCGCATCCCGATCAGCCCGCCCCAGTCGTGGACGCAGAGCACGACCGGGCCGAGGCCGAGTTCCGCGTGGAAGCGGCTCACGGCCTGCAGGTGCGACTCCCAGTGTCCCCGGCTCCCCGTCGCAGCGGCGAGTCGCCGTATCCCGGAAGGTCCGGCGCGACCGCGCGCCACCCGGCGCGCGCAGCGGCCGGAAGCACGGCGCGCCACATGTGCGAGGACTCGGGGTACCCGTGGAGGCAGAGCAGCGTGCCCGCGGGCGTCCCCTGTGGGCAGCGCTTCGCGGTAGGCCAGCCCGGCGGCGGTCGCGGTCATCTCGCGCACGCTAATAGGGTCCCCGCCCATGCGCGTCGTCCGCCTCCTCTTCGGCCCGGTCTTCGTCCTCGCCGGCGTCAACCACTTCGTCAGCCCGCGGTTCTACCTGCGCATCATGCCGCCCTGGCTGCCGGCGCACGAGGCGGTGAACGTCGCGAGCGGCGCGGCCGAGATCCTCGGCGGCGCCGCACTGATGTCGCGCAGGCCGGGCGTGCGCCGGTTCGGCGGCCGGCTCTCGATCGCCACGCTGCTCGCGGTCTTCCCCGCCAACGTGCACATGGCGCAGCACCCCGAGGACTATCCGGAGGTGCCGGGCGGCGCCCAGGCGCTGTACGCGCGGCTGCCACTCCAGGCGGTCTTCATCGCCTGGGCTCGGGCCGCGATGCGCCGCTGATCGCTATTCGACGGTCGCGAGCGGCCCGTCGAGCAGGAGCGACCCGCCGGGCTGGACGATGCGCACATCGACATCGGGCGCGAGGCTCGCGGCGAACCGCGCGAACTGGTGCGGCGGCCCGGTGAGCGGGTTGGGGCGCACACGGTGAAGCGCCGACCGGATAGAGCGTGCCCCAGTGGATCGGCAGGGCGATCCGCGGTTGCAGCAGCGCCAGCGCCTCGGCGGCGCGGCGCGGGTCCATGTGGCCCGGGCCGAGCGTCGGTCCCCAGCCCCACACGGGCAGCAGCGCGACGTCGAGCCGCGTGCTCCCCGGCAGCGTGCGCATGCCGTCGAAGACGTCGGTGTCGCCGGCGAAGTAGACGCGCGTCGGGCCCTCGACGACGAACCCGATCGGGTCCGCCCGCGGGCCGCCGACCGGGCCCGCGGCGATCGTCGTGCTCGGCGGGGACCGCACGGACGCGGACCCCGGAGAGCTCGACGACATCACCCGCGGCCACCTCCCGCACGTCGGTGAAGCCGGCGTCCTGCGGCGAGCTCGCCGGCGCCGCGCGGGACGACGATCGGCGTCCAGCGCTCGAGCAGCTTCAGCGACGGCGTGTCCCAGTGGTCACGATGCAGATGCGAGATCAGGATGCCGTCGAGGTCGCGCTGCACGTCCTCGGCGACCGCGCGGCCGTGACGGCGCAGATGGATGAGGCGCGAGCGCAGCACCGGATCGGTGATCAGCCGCGCCCCGCCCGTCTCGATCAGCAGCGTCGCGTGCCCGAGGAAGCTGATGCGCTCGATCCACGGGCCGGGACGCTAGCGCCCGCCGGGGCTGACAGGATTCGGGCGCATGAGCACCGCCAACCCGCCGGCGGCGGTCGAGCGCACCCCCGACGGCCGCAGGGTCCCCGAGGACGAGGACGCGCACCCCGTCAGCGTCCTCGAGCTGTTCTTCGATCTCGTCTTCGTCCTGGCGATCACGCAGGTGACGGCGCTGCTCGCCGAGCACCTGTCGATCTCCGGGATGCTGCGCGGACTGCTGGTGCTCGCGCTGCTCTGGTGGTCGTGGGTCGGCTACGCGTGGCTGACGAACAGCATCGACGTCGATGACCCGAAGACGCGCATCTCGTTCTTCGTCGCGATGGCGGCGTTCACGGTCGTCGCGCTCGCGGCGCCGCGCGCGTACGGCGACGACGCGCTGGCCTTCGCGCTCGCGTACGCGGTCGTCCGTGCGATGCAGGTCGGGCTCTACTCCTACGGGACCGACGACGACGACCCCAACCACGGCGCGATCCTGCGGCTCGCCCCCGGCTTCCTGCTGAGCGCGACACTCGTGATCGGCGGCGCACTGATCGGCGGCGATGCGCAGCCGTGGATCTGGCTGCTCGCGATCATGCTCGACGTGCGACCCCGGTGATCCTGGCCGACGTCGCCGAGTTCCGCGTCCACGCCGGGCACTTCGCCGAGCGCCACGGGCTGATCATCATCATCGCGCTCGGCGAGTCGATCGTCGCGCTCGGGTCGGGCGTCACGAACGGGACGGTCGACGCGCGGCTGATCGTCGGCGCCTCACTGGGCGTGGCCATCGCAGCGACGCTCTGGTGGCTCTACTTCGACATCGTCGCGATCGTCGCCGAGCACCGGATGAAGCAGGCCCGCGGCGGCGAGCGGGCCAAGATCGCCCGGGATTCCTACAGCTACATCCACTTCTTCATGATCGCCGGCATCGTGCTGCTGGCGCTCGGGATCAAGAAGGTCCTGCTCGACACCGGCGAGCCGCTGAAGCTCGTGCCCGCGGTCGCGCTCTGCGCAGGCCCGGCGCTCTACCTGCTCGGGCACATCGCCTTCCGGCTGCGCAACGTCCACACGCTGAACCGGCAGCGGCTCGTCATCGCCGTCGTCCTGCTGGCGCTGATCCCGCTCGTGCACGCGATCGACGCGCTCGCGGCGCTCGCCCTCGTCACCGCGATCCTCGTCGGCCTGGTCGTCTACGAGTACGTGCGCTTCCACGAGCATCGCCAGGACCTGATCCTGCGCATCAGGGCGAACAGCTAGCGAACAGTAGGTTCACGGCATGGCCGCCGCAGGTGATCGGTTCGAGATGCCCGACGGCAGCGTCTACATCGTGCGCCGCACCCGCGCCGACACGGACGGCGAGTTCGTCGAGATGGAGTTCGTGCTGCCGGTGGGGTGCGTCCCCCCGCCCCCGCACATCCATCGCTCGCAGATCGAGGAGTACGAGGTGCTGGAGGGCAGCTTCGACGTCGTCGTCGACGGCGAGTGGCGCACCCTCGGCCGCGGCGACTTCGCCGCCGTCCCGGTCGGCGCGCTGCACACGTTCCGCAACCGCTCCGGCGCAACGGTGCGCGTTCGCAACCGGCACGTGCCCGCGCTGCGCTTCGAGGACTTCATCGAGCGCACGAGCACGACGCTCCGCGCCGCCGGCATCACGCGCAAGCGCGATCCGCGCGTGCCGCTCTACGTCTCGATGATCATGCTCGACTTCGACGAGACGCTCGTCCCAGGCCGGCGCCGTGAGCTGCTGCCGATGCGGGCGCTCGCGCGGATCGGCCGGCTGCTGCCGGCACCCCCCGCCTAGCCGCAGGACCGGCGCGCCAGCGCCGCGCGATAGCGGCGCATCGGCGCCGCCGGCCAGTCGCCGTGCGTCTGGGTGCGCAGCCGCGCCACGTGCTCGCGGTGGTAGGGCGAGGAGAGGCTCTCGGCGTGGCCGATCACGTTGCGCACGGCGATGCCCTCGCGGCAGCGCAGCCACGTCGTCAGGCGCAGCGAGGCGCTGCGCTGCGGGCCGCTGAGCACCTCGTTCTCACTGAAGCCCACGTGCTCGATCCCGATCGCCGTCCAGTTCAGCCCGACGGTGTGGCGGCACATCAGGCCGAGCGGCACGAGCTGGTGGATCGTGCCGTTGCGGTCGATGATGAAGTGCGAGCAGACACCCGGCAGCTCGCCGAGCTCGCCGTCCGGGACGTCCGGGGCGAACGTGTTGAACGCCGACGAGAACGTCGCGCCCTCCGTCATGTGCTCCACGATCACGCGCGGGTGGATCAGGCGGAAGCGGCGCAGGCCGTAGTGGCGGCGTGCGTACGCGGCCATCTCCGTGCGCCGGCGGGCCGGGTACGGGATCGGCGTCCAGGCGATCGGGGGACGAGCGGGCGCGGCGGCGGGAAACGCCAGCGCGAGCGCGGTGAGCGCGGCGAGCATCGCTCATGACGGTACCCATCGTCACCCCGCGGGCGCCCCGGTCTGGTAGAGAGGGACCCACGATGCGAAGGCGGGACGACGACGAGGCGCTCAGGCCATGAGCCGGCGGCGGCGGGTGGCGGCCGGAAGCGCGCTCGCGGTCGGCGCGATCGTCGCGTATGACGTCACGCAGCGCAGCCACGCGATCCTGCGCAACTTCCCGATCGTCGGGCACTTCCGCTACATCCTCGAGACGTTCGGCCCGGAGCTGCGGCAGTACATCGTCACCTCGAACAACGAGGAACGGCCGTTCTCGCGCGACGAGCGCAGCTGGGTCTACGCCTCGTCCAAGCGGCAGACGAACACGATCGGGTTCGGCTCCGACAACGAGATGGAGAACGGGCTCGGGTACCTGATCGTCAAGCCGGACGCCTTCCCCTCCCCGCCTCCGGCCCACGGCGCGAACGGCTCGCCGCCCGAGCATCGCCTGCCCGCCGGCAAGATCCTCGGTGCGCTGCACGGGCGCCCCCACGCGTTCCGCCCACAGTCCGTCATCAACATCAGCGGCATGAGCTTCGGCGCGCTCTCCCCGCCGGCGGTCGAGGCGCTCAACCGCGGCGCGGCGATGGCGCCCTGCCTTCAGAACACCGGTGAGGGCGGGGTCTCCGACTATCACCGCAGCGGGGGCGACCTGATCTTCCAGATCGGGACGGGGTACTTCGGCTGCCGCGACGGGGCAGGCCGATTCAACCTGGACCACCTGCTCGAGACGGTCGCGAGCGCACCGGTGCGTGCGCTGGAGATCAAGCTGTCACAGGGCGCGAAGCCCGGCGTCGGCGGGCTCGTGCCGGCGGCGAAGATGAACGCCGAGATCGCGCGCTGCCGCGGCGTCGAGGCCGGCGTCGACTGCCAGAGCCCGCCGAGCCACTCCGCGTTCCACAGCGTCGACGGGCTCGTGGACTTCTGCGAGACGCTCGCCGACGCGACGGGGCTGCCGGTCGGAATCAAGTCGGCGGTCGGCGAGCAGCCGTTCTGGGAGCAGCTCGCGCAGCGGATGCACGCGACCGGGCAGGGCCCCGACTTCATCACCGTCGATGGCGGCGAGGGCGGGACGGGCGCCGCCCCGCTGGCCTTCGCCGACCACGTCGCACTGCCGTTCAAGCAGGCCTTCGCCCGCGTCTACGCCCCGTTCGCGAGCACCGGCCTGAACGAGGGCGTGCTGTTCATCGGGTCCGCGAAGCTCGGGCTCCCGCACACCGCGCTGTTCGCGTTCGCGCTCGGCGCCGACATGGTGAACGTCGGCCGGGAGGCGCTGATGTCGATCGGCTGCATCCAGGCGCAGCGCTGTCACACCGACCGCTGCCCGACCGGCGTGACGACGCAGAACCCCTGGCTCGTCCGGGGCCTGGACCCCGAGCTGAAGTCGGTGCGGGCGGCGAACTACATCCGCGCGCTGCGCCACGAGCTGCTCTCGCTCGCGCGCACCTGCGGTGAACCGCACCCGGCGCTCGTGACGCCCGATCAGCTCGAGCTGATGGAAGAGGGCTACCGCTCGCGCACCGTCGAGGACGCCTTCGGCTACTTCCCGGCCTGGCGGCGCGTCCCGCCCGAGCGCCGCGAGGACATCGAGCAGCTGATGGCACCCGGCGGACACGCCGCGCCTGCGTGAGCGACACTCGTGCCATGACGCGCGTGCGCACCGTCCTCACGCCGACCCCGCCGGAGGCGGTGCTGGAGCACATCGAGCCCGGCGCCGACCTGATCGTGCCGCTCGCCAACGGCGAGCCCACCGCGATCGTCGACGCGCTCGAGGACCACGCGGAGCGACTGTCCGGGGTGCGCATCCACCAGATGCATCCGCTGCGGACGCGCCGCTACATGCAGGGCGCGTTCGGCGACCACCTGCGGCACGTGAGCTACTTCCTCTCCAGCGCGGATCGCCAGGCCTACCTCGACGGGCAGTGCGACCTCGTGCCCAACCACTTCTCCGAGATGCCCTCGCTGCTGCGCGGGAGCACGCGCTGCTCACTCGTGCTCGCCGCGGCGAGCCCCCGGACCGGCACGGGTACTTCAGCCTGGGGACGAACGCCGACTACGTCACGTCGATGATCGGGCGCGTCCCGTTCTACCTCGAGGTCAACGACCGCATGCCGCGCACGATGGGCAGCAACGTCGTGCACATCTCCGAGCTCGCGGGCTGGTGCCACGTCGACCGCCCGCTCGTCGAGGTCCCGCCCGCCGTCCCGGGCCCCGACGACCACACGATCGCTGCCTACATCGCCGAGCGTGTCCCGGACGGCGCGACGCTGCAGGTCGGGATCGGAGCGATCCCCAACGCGGTGCTGTCGGCGCTCGGCGATCACGACCACCTCGGGCTGCACACCGAGCTCATCGGCGACGGCGTGATCGACCTCGTCGAGACCGGGGCGGTCACCGGCGCGCGCAAACTGCGGCGGCGCAACAAGCACGTGGCGACGTTCTGCCTCGGGACGCAGCGGCTCTACGACTGGCTCGACGACAACGACGGCGTCGAGATGCTCGGCGTCGAGTGGGTCAACAACCCGATGATCATCGGCGAGCAGCCAGACTTCGTGTCGATCAACGCGACCACCGAGATCGACCTGATCGGGCAGTGCGCGAGCGAGACCATCGCCGGGCGCTACTACTCCTCGAGCGGCGGCCAGGCGGACTTTGCGCGCGGCGCGATGTACTCCGAGGGTGGGCAGGCGTTCGTCGTCCTGCACTCGCAGACACGCAAGGGCCGCAGCTGCATCCGCTCGCAGCTCACCCCCGGCTCCGTCGTGACGACGCTGAAGAACACGGTGGACCACGTCGTCACCGAGCAGGGCATCGTCGAGCTGCGCGGCAAATCGCTGGCCGAGCGCGCGCGGCTGCTGATCTCGATCGCGCACCCCGATCACCGGGAGACGCTCGAGCGCGAGCTGCACGACGCGAGCCTGCCCGGATAGCGCGCCTGCGCGCCGGGCCGGCGTACGCAGCCCGCGACGGGAGTACCCTCAGGTGGAGAACGGATTTCTGCGATGACACGCCTGCGCACCATCTCCACCCACCGCCTGATCGCGCTCTGCGTCGCCGCGGTGCTGGGTCTCGCCGGCGTCGCCACGATCGCGGTCGCCGCGACCGGCGGCGGCCCGACACCGCCCCCGAAGCCGCTGGCGCAGGCGCTGCGGGACGCGGCGGCCGCCGCGTCGCCCGCCGGCGTCACAGCCCGCGTGACGTTCACCAACAAGCTGATCGACGCGTCGGGCATCGGCCAGGACCGCAACCCGCTGCTCTCCGGCGCAAAGGGCCGCCTGTGGATCTCCGCCGGCGGGGACCTGCGCCTCGAGCTGCAGTCGCAGGGCGGCGGCGGTGACGCCCAGGTCGTGCTGCGCGGCGACGAACTCACGATCTTCGACGCGGCGTCCAACACGGTGTACCGCGCGACCCTGCCGCCCGATCACGCGAAGAGCGCCGGCGACCAGCCGCAGGACCCGCCGACGCTCGCCGCGGTGAAGCGTGCGCTGTCGCGCCTGGCCGACGTCGCCGCTGTGGGCGAGGCGACGCCCGCGAACATCGCGGGCCGCGAGGCCTACACGGTCCGGCTCTCGCCGCGCGCGGACGGCGGGCTCGTCGGCGGCGCATCGCTCGCCTGGGACGCGGAGAACGGCGTCCCGCTGCGCGCTGCGGTGTACGCCGTCGGAGCCAACGACCCGGTTCTCGAACTCGCCGCGACCGACGTGAGCTTCGGCGCCGTGGACGACGCGACGTTCGCAATCTCCCCGCCGCCGGACGCGACCGTCGTCGACCTCAGCCCGAAGACCGCTCCCGCGAGCGGCGACCACGGCACCCCTGAGAAGCCCGTGACCGGCCTCGAGGCCGTCCGCGCCAAGATCGGCTTCCCCCTCTCCGCGCCCGCCTCGCTCGCCGGCATGGAACGCGCGCAGGTCGCGCTGGTCCAGGGTGACAAGCGGAGCGGCGCGCTCGTGACCTACGGCAAGGGCCTCGGCGGCATCGCCGTCCTGCAGACGCCGGCGGACGCCGCGGCGGACAAGGGCCCCGGCCGTGACAGCTCGCTGGCGACGGTCGATCTCGGAGGCGGGGTCAGCGCGACGAAGCTCGAGACCGCGCTCGGCACCGCGATCACCTTCACCCGCGGCGGCGTGCGCTACGTCGTCGTCGGCTCGGTCAGCGGGGACACGGCGGTCGCCGCGGCCCGCGGTCTTTGACGGCGCCTGACGACGGCGCGCCGCCCGTCGAAGTTCGCGGCCTGATCAAGCGCTACGGCGATCTCGTCGCCGTCGACGCCGTGGACCTCACGGTCGAGCGCGGCGACGTGTTCGGCTACCTCGGTCCCAACGGCGCCGGCAAGACGACCTCGCTGCGGATGATGCTGGGTCTGATCCGCCCGACGGCCGGCACCGTCCGCGTGTTCGGCCGCGATCCCGGCGTCTCCGTGAGCGCGCTCGAGGGCGTCGCGGGCTTCGTCGAGGCTCCGCGGTTCTACCCCTACCTCGATGGGCGCACGAATCTGCGGCTCCTCGCCGCGCTCGACGGCGGCGATGCGAGCGCGCTCGTCGAGGAGACGCTCGAGACCGTCGAGCTCGCCGACCGGGCGAAGGACAAGGTCGGCGGCTACTCGCACGGAATGCGCCAGCGCCTGGGGATCGCCGCAGCCCTGCTGCGCCGCCCGCGCCTGCTGCTGCTCGATGAACCGGCGACGGGCCTCGACCCCGCCGGCATGCGTGACATGCGCGCGCTGATCCGCCGTCTGGCCGACGACGGGATGACCGTGGTGCTCTCGAGCCACCTGCTCGCCGAAGTCGACGAGCTGTGCAATCGCGTGGCGATCGTGCGCCGCGGGAGGATGGTCTACGAGGGCGAGCTCGCGGACCTGCGGCTCGCCGCGGGCGCGACCTACCGCCTGCGCACGACCGACGACGACCGCGCCCTCGAGGTCTGCGCCGGGCAGGACGGGATCGCGGACGCCGCCCGCGGCGAGGACGGCGTGATCGCGTTCCGCGCCGACCGCGAGGAGGCCGTCGCGGCACTGTCGCTCGCGCTGACAGGGTCAGGCGCGCTGATCCTCGAGGTCGCGCCGCGGATGGCCTCGCTCGAGGAGCTCTTCTTCGACCTCACCGAGGGCGCCGAGGGGAGCGCGCCATGACCAGGCGCCCCGGCGCGCTCACCGTTTATCGCTGGGAGCTGCGCAAGCTGCGCTCGCAGAAGCGCACGTACCTGGGCCTCGGGGCGGCGATCCTCGTGCCGTCGATCTTCGTCGTCGCCGTCGCGATCCAGGGCGGCGAGGCGCAGGACGTGCCGTTCGGCCGCTACATCGACACCACGGGCCTCGCGATCCCGCTCGTGATGCTGCTGTTCGGCTCGATCTGGTTCTTCCCGCTGATCACCGCGCTCGTCGCGGGCGACATCGTCGCCAACGAGGATCAGAACGGGACGCTCAAGACCATCCTCACCCGCTCGGTCGAGCGGCACCACGTCTACATCGGGAAGGTGCTCGCGGCCTTCACGTACGCGGTCACCGCGATCGTGCTCGCGGGCATCGTCGCGACCGGGCTCGGCGTGATCGTCTCGGGCTTCGAGCCGATCACGAGCCTCTCCGGGACCATCGTGCAGCCGGGCCGCGGACTCGCACTCGTGGCGGCGAGCCACCTCGTGTACCTGGTCCCGATCGTCGCGATCGCCTCGATCGGCCTGCTGTTCTCGACGATCTTCCGCAACAGCGCGGCGGCCGTCGTCGGCACGCTGATGTTCTCGCTGCTGCTCCAGCTCGTGACGATCGTCCCGGGCCTCGACGGCCTGCGGCCCTACCTCCTGAGCACGCAGTTCGACGCCTGGCAGGGGCTGCTGCGAACCCCGGTCGACTGGGCGCCGATGATCCGCGCGGGCTGGGTCTGCGCGCTCTACGCCGTGCCGGCGCTCGGCGCCGGGCTGATCGTGTTCGTCCGGCGCGACGTCGCCGGCGGCTGACCCGAGAGGCGCGCAACGCGTCGAACGGGCGCTGAGGCGCGACGGGCGGACGGTCAAGCCCGAACGGCGGATGGCCGATGAGCCCAGTCTATGGCGCGTCCAGCCCGCCTGATGGTTCTTCTCTGCACGGCGTGGCTCGTGTTGTGGCAGGCCCATGCGCTCGGCCTGAGCTGGATTCCGGTCGGCCCGGTCACGTGGATGCACCTCGTCGTCATGGCCGTCGGAGCGATCCTGTGCCTCGCGCGCGCCGCGGCATATCCGCGCGAGCGCCTGGCCTGGACGCTGATCGGCCTGGGTCTCGTGGCCTGGATCGGCGGCGAGACCTACTTCACGCTCGTCCTCTGGGACGACGCGTCGCCGCCGGTCCCCTCCGCGGCCGATGCGGGCTACCTGCTGCTGCCCCCGCTCATGTTCGCGGGCATCGTCCTGCTGCTGCGCTCGCGCGTGCGCGGGCTGCCGCGGATGCTGTGGGCGGACGGCGTCACCGCCGCGCTCGCGGTCGGCGCGATCAGCGCGGCCGTCGTCGTGGAGGCCGTGCTGAAAGCCGCCGCCGGTGGGGAACGGGTCGCGATCGTCACGAACCTCGCCTACCCCGTCAGCGACCTCGTGCTGCTCGGCCTGATCGTCGGCGCCGTCGCCGCTCGCGGCTGGCGCGTGGACCGCACGCTCGGCCTGATGATCGCCGGCGTCGCGAGCTTCTGGCTGTCGGACTCGCTCTACCTCGTGCTCTCGGCGAAGGGCGAGTGGGAGTCGGGCGGCCCGTTCGACGCCGGCTGGTGGGCGACCGCGATCTTCTTCGGCGCGGCCGCCTGGCAGCCGGCGACGCAGCAGGTCGTCTCCGCCACCGCCCGTCCCCGCGCCGGGATGATCCTCGCGCCGATCGGCTTTGCGCTCGCGGGCCTCGGCGTCCTCGTGTTCGGCAGCGTCGGCCACCTGAACGCCCTCGCGATCGGTCTCGCCGCCGCCTCCCTCACGGCGGTGATGGGACGCCTGATCCTGACGCACCGCGAGAACCTGCAGATGCTCGGCGAGAGTCGTGTCGAGGCGCTGACCGACGCGCTCACGGGCCTCGGTAACCGCCGTGCGCTGACGAACGACCTCGCAGGCACGCTCGACCCGCAGGATGCCGGCCATGGGTCCGCCCGCATGCTGGCGCTGTTCGACCTCGATGGCTTCAAGCACTACAACGACAGCTTCGGGCATCCCTCCGGGGACGCGCTGCTCCAGCGTCTCGGCGACCGCCTCGCCCGCGTCGTCGAAGGTCGCGGCCGGGCCTACCGGATGGGCGGCGACGAGTTCTGCGTGCTGCTCGACGCGGGTGACGAACTGTCGGTCGCGGCCTGCGCCGCCGCGCTGAACGAGTCCGGCGAGGGCTTCACCGTCGGCTGCTCGCACGGCACCGTCCTGCTTCCGGCCGAGGCGGACGAGCCGAGCGAGGCGCTGCGGATCGCCGACCAGCGGCTCTACGACGACAAGCGCGGCGGCCGCCCGACGACGCGCCAGGAGACCAAGGAGGTGATGCTGCGGATCCTCGCCGAGCGCGACCCCGAGCTGAGCCACCACGTCGCCGACGTCGCCCAGCTCGCCGAGCAGGTCGCGCGCACGCTGCGGCTCTCCGCCGGGGAGATCGACCACGTGCGGATCGCCGCCGAGCTGCACGACGTCGGGAAGGTCGCGATCCCCGACGAGATCCTGCTGAAGCCCGGCCCGCTCGACGCCGGCGAGTGGCGCTTCATGGAACGCCACACGCTGATCGGCGAGCGGATCATCGGCAGCTCTCCCGGCCTGGCACCGGTCGCCGCGATGGTGCGCTCGAGCCACGAGCGCTGGGACGGCCGCGGCTACCCCGACCGTCTGAGCGGTGAGACGATCCCGCTCGGCGCGCGGATCGTGGCCGTCTGCGACGCGTTCGACGCGATGACCAAGGACCGCACGTACCGCCCGGGCATGACGCTCGAGGCGGCGGTCACCGAGCTCCGGCGCTGCGCCGGCTCGCAGTTCGACCCGGCCGTCGTGGCCGCATTCGAGACCGCGCTGCGGCTCCAGCCGGTCACCGCGTCGCAGGCAGCCTGAGCTCCCGCCGCTCGGCGCGCTCGTAGGACCGTCCACCGCTGGGCGCCCCGCCTCAAGCGGGACCTCGCCGGCGCCGATCTGCACGGGGATGGATCGCGGGGAAGAGACCTTCACAGCCACGTGGCTCTGCCCCACGCCGCGCGACCGCGCCCGCATGCTCGACATGGAGCGGCGCCTGGCTCCGGTCCGGCACATCTGCTTTGCGGCGATCGCCGCCGGCCTGATCGCCAGCGGCGCGTGGGTCGGCTGGTGGACGCTGGCGCCGCTCGCGCTGGCGCTCGTCGGCTTCGTCGTCCTGGGCCGCAACCTCGAAGAGGTCACCCGACCGGAGCACCGCATCGCGTGCGCCTGGGTCCTCTCCCAGACGATCATCGCCGTCAGCATCGCGCTGACCGGCGGGCCCGCGAGCCCGGCCCTGCCCTGGCTCGCCATCCCGACCGTGACGCTGCCCGCGCGCTTCGGGCCGCGCGGGGTCGTGGCCGGCGGGGCGCTCACCATCGCGGTCCTGCTCGCCGTGACGGTCGGCATCGACGCCGGCGAGGTCCTCGCGGACCCCGTCCCGACGATCATGACGTTCACGCTGATCGTCTCGGTGATGGCGCTCTCGGTCGCGCTGATGCGCTCAGACCTCGAGCACCGCAGCGAGGCGGCCCTCGACCCGCTGACGGGCATGCTGAACCGGGGCTCGCTCGAGACCCGCGTACGCGAGCTCGAGGCCCAGGCGCGCCGCACGCAACAGCCGGTCGCGCTGCTCGTCGCCGACCTCGACCACTTCAAGGCCATCAACGACGACCACGGGCACGCCGTCGGCGACGCCGTGCTCGCCGAGGTGGCGGAGCGCTTCCGCGGCGAGCTGCGCGCCTACGACCTCGCCTACCGCCACGGCGGCGAGGAGTTCGTCGTGGTGCTGCCCGGCGCAGCCGAGCACGAGTCCGCCGAGCTCGCGGAGTCGCTGCGGCGCTGCATCACGCTCGACCCGATCTGCGGCGTCGAGGTCACCGCGTCGTTCGGCGTCAGCGCCTGGGACGGGCGCGGCGAATTCGACTTCTCCGCCCTCTTCGACCGCGCTGACACCGCGCTGTACGCCGCCAAGAACGCCGGGCGCAACCGCGTGGCGCGCGCCGGCGACGGCCCGGTCGACACGCTCCGGGCCGCCTAGAACACCTTCTGCCGCAGGACGTGCGTCTCGTTCACGCGCACGCCCCTGCACTCGCTGAGACCGTCGTTGTCGCGCGTCACCGTGCCGGTGATGACCACCCGCAGCGTCCTCTTCCGGAACGTGCCCCTGATCCTGAACGTGACCTGCCACTCGCCGGCCTGGTCGCGGTAGGCGGGCAGCAGGCTGTCGTACACGTACTTCTGGTCGAACTTCCCCTTCCTGCTGACCTTCAGCAGCGGCGTGAACGCCCACGACCCGCTGGCCTTCACATAGGGCAGATGCGGGCAGTAGTCCTTCTTCAGGCTGAAGCGCAGTTGCTGACCGAAGTCGCCGAGGTAGATGTCCGGGCAGAAGGTGCCCCCCTTGACGTCCTTGGGACACGCGGCGTAGCGCAGCTTCCATGGCTTGGGCGCGGCAGCGCTCGACGGTGCCGCGAGGATCAGCGCCGCGATCAGCAGGACGAGCGATCCGGCCGTTCTCATGGCCTCATCCTGTCAGGAGGTCCGCGAGCGAGCGGAGGTCCGGCAGCTCGAGGTCGGGCACGGCCTGCGTGGGCGGCGTCGCGCCGTCCCCCGACCGTCCGGCGCGGCGGTTGATCCAGACGCTGGTGAGGCCGAGGCGCTGCGCCGTCACGTGATCGTGGAAGAGGCTCTGGGCGACGTGGAGGATCCGCTCGCGCGGCACGCCGAGTCGTTCGAAGGCGAGCGCGAACGGGCGCTCGTCGGGCTTGTACGCACGCGCCTGCTGGGCGGTGACGACCTCGTCGAAGGTGATGCCGAGCCGGGCGGCGGACCCCGCGAAGAGGTCGTCGTCGCAGTTGGTGATCGGCGCGAGCCGGTAGCGCTGCTGCAGCCGGGCCAGCGCGTGTGAAGAGTCGGGGAACGCCGGCCAGTCCGGCACGGACCCGCCGAACCGGGCCTGCTGCTCCGGCGACGGCGCGGCGCCGTAGCGTGCTCCCACCTCGCGCAGCGCCTGGGCCAGCACGTCGCGGTAAGGCTGATACGGGACCTCCGCGGCGTGCTCCACGGCGGCGAACGCCTCGAGCAGCTCCTCGTCCGAGATGCCTCGGACGGCGTCCGCGAGCTCCACGCGCAGCGCGCTGAGCAGCCCTGTCTCCCAGTCGATCAGGGTCCCGTAGCAGTCGAACGTCAGGACGTCGAAGGCGCCCGGGTCGATCGTCGCCGCCATGGCCGAAACCCTAGTCGCAGGCTGCCATCCGTCCAGCGCCGCTCAGATGCCGTTCGTCGCAGGCCGATGGGGTCCAGACCTTACGTCCCGCTTCGGAGCCACAACTCGATGACCCTGAACAGCCGCCAGCTCACCGCCACGCTGATCGCCACGCTCGTGATGCTCACCATGTCGTCCTCGGCACACGCCGACGCGCTGACGAGCTACCGCGCCCCCGCGATCGCGGAGGCTCCTCTCATGGACCGGCACCTGGGCGAAACTTCGGGGGGGATGCGCGATCGGTTTGAGCGGCGGCGCGGCGACGGGAGCGATGTCGGGGGGCATCGCACTCGGCGCCGTGCCGCCGTTCAGCGCGCCCGGCGCCACGGCTGAGCGCGGTCAGCACGACGGCGATTTGGGGCGAAGGCCCCATGGAACGTCCGCGGCGCGGAGCCGATACTCCACGCGATGGCGCTGTTCCAGAACCCGCTCCGCAAGCGCGACGACACCCCCGCACCGGCCTCCGCGGAGCCCGCTCCGGACCCCGTCGCCGAACGCCAGGAACGTCTCGACGAGCAGATCCGGTTCCTGCGTGAGCAGGAGCGCCGGCGCGCGTCGAGCAGCGTCGCGCCTCCGGGCGTCGAGCGGTTGACAACCGGCTGAAGTTCGATACGGTCGTTCGCTTCGCCTCCCGACGCGGAGGAGGAAGCCGAAACATGAAGCTCGCGACGACCCACATCACACGCATGACCGCCGCCGGCAGTGCCGGGGCCCCCGTCATGCCCCTTCGCGAGCTCGCGTCCTAGGCCCTTTCACGCGCCGGAACGCGGGCTTCATCGCCCGCGACCGAGCGCTTCATGTCGTTCCAGTCCGGGCGGTGGCGCATGTCCACCCGATCGACCCTGGAGGTCACCGCCCCATGCATTCCCTGATTCACGAACACCTGGCCCACGCGTCGTCGCGCCACGCCCGTGGCCGCGCTGAACGCGGAAAGCCGCCCCCCGGACGCCTGCGAGTTCAGGCGGCCCGGCTGCTGACGAACCTGGCGGGTCGCCTCGACGCAGAGGGACGGCCCCACCACAGGACACGCGTCGGCGGCACCGACTGGTAGGGCTCCGGAAACGAGTGGCCGTCGCGCAGACCGCGCGGCGGCCTCTCAGCCGGTCCGCGCGAGCAACGGATGGTTCGGCGGCGCGCCCGGACCGGGGGCGGCGACGACGTCACGCGCGCCGAGCTCGGCGCCGCAGCGCTCGCACATGCGATGCGCGCTCACCGCGCCGCCGCAACCCTCGTGCGCGAGCACGGTCGGCGGCCCCTGCGGGGCCGGGCGGTGCCGGTCGCCCCACTGCATCAGCGCGACGACGGTCGGCCACAGGTCGAGCCCCTGCTCGGTGAGCAGGAACTCATCGCGGGGCGGATGCTCGCTGTAGCGCCGACGCTCGAGGATCCCGTCTGCGGTCAGCTTGTCGAGCCGCGTGGCGAGCACATTGCGGGCGATCCCGAGATCCCGCTGAATCTCCTCGAACCGCCGGACGCCGAGGAAGACGTCGCGGATGATCAGCAGCGTCCAGCGCTCGCCCACGAGTTCGAGTGCCCGGGCGATCGAGCAGACCTGGCTGTCATAGCTGGATGGAAGCATCGCGACCGAGTCTAGCTCACAGCGTTTTATCACGCAACGGTCTGTGGTACGGTCCGTCCTATGACGCAACGTACTCGCAGCTCCGTGGTCGTCGTGTGCCTGGGCGCGTTCATGGCCGGGCTCGACCTCTTCATCGTCAACATCGCGTTCCCGGCCCTCCAGGTCGACTTCGCGGGCACGGGCCTCGGCGGCCTGAGCTGGGTCCTCAACGCCTACACCATCGTCTTCGCGGCCCTGCTCGTTCCCGCCGGCCGCTGGGCCGACGCATACGGACGCAAGCGCGTCTTCCTGACCGGGCTCGCGCTCTTCACCCTCGCCAGCGCCGCGTGCGCAGCGGCCTGGTCCGTGGAGGCGCTCGTCGCCACGCGCGTCGTGCAGGCGGCCGGCGCCGCGCTGATGCTGCCGACATCGCTGGCGCTGCTGCTCCCGGAGTTCAAGCCGCACCAGCGGTCGGTCGCGGTCGCCGGCTGGGCCGCGGTGAGCGCCGTCGCGGCAGCAGCCGGCCCGCCGATCGGCGGCCTGCTGGTGCAGGAGAGCTGGCGCTGGGTCTTCCTCGTGAACGTCCCGGTGGGGATCGCCGCGTTCCTCGTCGGAGCGCGCGTGCTGCGCGAGGCCCGCGAAGCGAGCGCCGCGCGCCCGGACGGCGTCGGCGCCGTGCTGCTCGCCGCGGGGATCGCCGCGCTCGTCGGCGGCATCGTCCAGGGGCCGGCCTGGGGCTGGAGCGACCCGCGAACGCTCGGCGCATGGGCTCTCGCCGCGGTGCTGCTCGCGATCGTGGCGCGCCGCTGCCTGCGCCACCCCTCCCCCGTCGTCGACCCGGCGCTGCTGCGCATCCGGCCGTTCCGCGTCGCGGTGCTCTCGGCGATGCTGTTCTTCGCCGCCTTCGGCTCGATGCTGCTCACGAGCGTGCTGTTCCTCACCGGCCCGTGGGGGCGTGACGTCCTGCAGGCCGGCCTCGAGATCGCACCCGGCCCGGCGATGGCGGCGATCTTCAGCATCCCCGGCGCCCGGCTCGCGCGCCGGATCGGGATGGCGAAGGTCGGCGCGGCCGGCACTGCGCTCTTCGCCCTCGCGATGCTCTGGTGGCTGACCCGGCTCGGGCCGGTGCCCGACTATGCCGGCACGTTCCTCCCCGGCATGCTCGTCTGCGGCATCGGGGTCGGTCTCGTCATCCCGACGATCACCGCCGCGGCCGCCGTCGTGCTGCCGCCCGAGCGGTTCGCGACGGGCACGGGGGTGCTGACGATGGGGCGCCAGGTGGGCGTCGCGATCGGCGTCGCCGTGCTGGTCGCCCTGCTCGGCGAGCCGAGGACCGCCGGCGACTTCGACGCCGCGTACGCGTTCATGCTCGGCATCTCGGCTGCCAGCGGGCTCGTGCTCGCGCTGCTCGGAAAGGTCGAGGTGCCCGCCCCGGCCACGGCGACCGTGCGCTCGTCCCCGGCTCCCGCTCCCGAGGCGGTGGCGGCATGACCGGCCTGCAGCTGCTCGAGGGGATCCGGGCGGGGACGATCCCTCCCCCCGGGTTCGCCGTCCTCCTCGACCTCACGCTGGAGCACGTCGAGGAGGGCCACGTCACGTTCGCGATGACTCCGGGCGAGGCGCACCTCAATCCGCTCGGCACCGTGCACGGCGGGCTGCTCGCCACGATGCTCGACAGCGCGATGGGCTGCGCCGTGCAGTCCATGCTGCCCGCCGGAAGCAGCTACACGACCCTGCAGCTCGACGTGAAGTACGTCCGCCCGCCGCAGCTCGGCCGCGGCCCGATCGTCGCCGAGGGCACCGTCGTACACGCGGGCAGGCGCACCGCGACCGCGGAGGGGCGGGTGCTCGATTCGGATGGCCGTCTGTGCGCGCACGCGACGACGACCTGCCTGGTCCTCCCCGGCGAGGACGTCAGCGCTCGAGCCACTCGGTGATCAGGTCGGCCAGCCGTTCCGGCTCCTGTGCCATGAACGCGTGACCGCCCCCGTCGAGGACGACGAGCCGCGAGCCGGGCAGCGCATCCGCGAGCAGCTCCGCGTTGGCCGGCGGGATCACCTGA
This sequence comes from uncultured Actinomycetes bacterium, assembly GCA_963805615.1. Classification (GTDB taxonomy): domain Bacteria; phylum Actinomycetota; class Thermoleophilia; order Solirubrobacterales; family Solirubrobacteraceae; genus F1-60-MAGs163. The sequence goes on from CAWDUW010000003.1 coordinate 661,977, forward strand.
TCGTCCGTGCCGGCGGCGATCAGGACGGGCGCCCTGATGGCCTGCAGCCGATCGTCGGCGGGCTCCGCGTGCCACCGCTTCATCGCCGATTCCTGAGCCGCCAGCGTGCCCGGCAGCAGGCTCGACCGCGCGCTCGCGACGACCTCTCCGAACTGTGCGTCGATGCTCGCAGCGAGGCCGACCGGGAACAGCAGGCCCAGCAGCCGGGTGGCCTGCTCCCGCGGCGTCCCGCTGTGGTCGATCAGCGCGTTCCACACGTCGAGCTGGGCGGCCTGCGCGCCCGGGCCGCCGGCATCCGTCGACAGCAGGACGAGGCGCCGGACCCGCTCGGGGGCGCTCGCCGCCAGTGCCTGGGCGACGAACCCGCCCATCGACCACCCGGCGACGTCGGCGACGTCGATGCCGCGGGCGTCCATCAGCGCAAGGACGTCCGCCGCCATGGCGGCGACGCTCAGGTCACCGCCCGCCGGCGGTGACGCTCCGATCCCGCGGTTGTCGGGACACACGACCGTGGACGCGCGCGCGAGCGCCTCGAGGAAGCCCGGATCCCAGTCGTCCTTGCTCGCCGCGTAGCCGTTGATCAGGACCAGCGGCGGCCCGGCGCCCAGGACGCGGACCGCGAGCAGGTCATCGTCCGCCGGCATCCCCCGCATGGGCGGTGACCCTACCCCGGTCGGAACAGGGAGGCGCGACGAGGCCCGAGGCCGGCGCTCGCCGGCCGGGCGGCCGGCCGGCCGACCCAAGGAGGAGGAGGAACGGAGCCGGCCGCCCGAGCCACTTGGCGAGGGGGGATGTATGTGAGACGAACCCGATGGGTGACCAAATCCATTTTGGTCGTACCATCGTTGCCTCTAAGCTACCGAACCCGGCACCGGCCATGCATGTGGTGGAACACCGCACTTCGGCCGTACTTTGTGCGGACCCAGGTATCTCAGGGACCAGCTGCTCCCGTCGCCCTCGAGGTCGTGGTGGAGCCGGTCGTGGTCCTGATCCCGCGCACGAAAGTGGAGCATTGCGGCCAACGCTGTAGCTTCTGCCCATGATCGGCTCCGCCAGAACGCTCCTGATCTGCCTGCTCGTCGCCGCCATCCCGTCGACGGCCGCGGCCGCGGCGGCAATGCCCCAGGGCGCCGGCACCGCAAAGGCGAAGTCGTGCAAGAAGGGCTTCGTGCGCAAGAAGAACCGGTGCGTCTGCCCGAAGGGCTTCGTGCGCAGGAAGGGCCGGTGCGTCTGCCCGAAGGGCAAGGTCCGCAAGGGCAAGCGGTGCGTGACGCGCAAGCCCGCGAAGAAGGCGCCGGTGCCGAAGGCGCCCGCACCCACGCCGCCGGCGGCGCCGAACCCCGCGCCTCCCGCTGCGCCGGGCCCTGCCGACGGCCCGCCGTTCTCGCCACCCGGCCATGACATCACGGGAACCGAGGCGGCGAACGCGATCCTCCCGTTCCTCGCCAACTCCACGTTCACCGACTGCCCGACGGGCTTCCCGACGTGCCCGTACGAGGAGCGCTACGGCCACTTCGGTGACGGCTCGATGTACTACTGCCGCCTCACCCCGACCTCGGGCTCGGACATCATCAACGCGGCGCACCCGTACCAGATCATCGGGGCCGACCAGAAGGCCGACGGATCGTGGGCGGTCACCTTGAAGATCGCCCCGGATGCGACCACGCTGACGTACTACACGTGGACCGTGACGTCCGCCGGCGCCGCGACCGGCCTCTACTGGGGTCCCGGCTCAAGCCCGCAGACCGACCCGGCGACCCAGCAGATCGGGCCGCTCAGCTGGGTCCGCGGCGCGCGGAACTGCTCGTACTGACGCCTGGAGGGGCGAGATCTTCCTGCTGTGCCTGCCGATCTCGACGTCGGGCGCGCGGGTCACGTCGCCTCGTCCGACCGCGCTGCGAGCGCTGCCACCAGCAGCGCATCAAGTGCGTGCGCAAGCGCCGCCCGTGCGTCAGGATCGTCCACCGTGCCGTCGTCGCCGAGCATCCCTCGCCGAACGGGGACACGCACGCAGGCGTCCTCGACGATCGCCGCGTTGAGATACCCGAGGACCTTGCGCAGGCTGTCGTGGGCGTCTGCCCCGCCGGTCGGCGCGGCGGTGCCGGACGCGTTGATCCACGCGACGGGCATTCCATCCATGTCCGGGGCGCCAACGGTCCAGTCGAGGAGGTTCTTGAACGCGCCCGGCAGCGCGCCGGCGTACTCCGGTGTGCACACGAGCAGGGCCGCGGCTTCCACGATCGAGCGTCGCAGCACCGCGACGGAAGGCGCGAGCGGCTCGCAGTCGTCGTCCGGATCGAACGCCGGCAACTCGCGCATACCGTCGTATAACGTCACGGTCATCCCGGACGGAGCGATCAGTCTCGCAGTCTCCAGGACGGCCGCGTTCACGGAGCCCCTGCGGAGACTTCCGCACAGCGCGACGATGCGCACCTCGCTCCTCGAGTGTCGTTCCGAAATCGGGCTCATGGATTCCTCGCGGTCGGATGGCGAAACCAAGACCGATGCGTCCCAGACGGATCCGTCCACCCCCCTGTCCCCGACGGATCTTCGGCGTTACGCAAGGTTGAACCCCGAGGCACACCGAGCCCCGGGCGCGTACCGCTGATGCGGCGGACGCTGCGATGAGCCCCCTGCGCCTCAAAGGCGAGTCCCAGCTCGTCCGCGCGACCCGCCTGATCGCCGGCGCGGTCTTCGTCGTGTTCGGCGCTGGCAAGTTCGTCGCCTACGACGCCGAGCTCACGTCCTTCCGGCACTACGACCTCCCGCTCCCAGAGGCGATGGTGATCGTCATCGGCGTCGTCGAGCTCGCCGGTGGAGCGTTGCTTCTCGCCGGGCGGCACGTCCGGCCGGCCGCATTCCTGCTCGCCGGCGACATGATCGGCGCGATCCTCGTGGCCGGCTTGGGCCGGGGAGAGGTCTTCCCGAGCCTGACGCTCGCCCCCGCCCTCCTGGTGGCGATGGTGGTGATCGTCCGCGGATCGCATCGTGTAACACACCGGCCGCCACGGTGACCACCGTGTATGAGCATTCAGCCGAATGAACCGTTCCCCGACCTCGTCGCCCTCGATCACGCCGGCAGGTCCCGCTCGCTCAGCGAGCTCGCGGCCGGTGACCCGCTCGTCCTGACGACGTTCCGCGGGTTTTGGTGCCCGAAGGAGCAGGCGTTCATGCGCAGGCTCGTCGCCTTCCAGGACGAGGTGGAGGTCGCCTACAGCTCCGTCGTCTCGCTGAGCGTCGATCCACCTGAGGTGACGGCCGCGTTCCGGGCCGGCCTCGGGGCCCGCTGGACGTTCCTCGCGGATCCCGAGCGCGAGCACCTCGATGCCCTGGACCTGCGTGAGCACACGGACACCGTGCACCACCCCTACCGGCCCGCGGTCTTCGTGCTGACACCGGACCTCGTCGTCCACAGCGCCTACAACGGATACTGGTACTGGGGCCGCCCGGGAATCGACGAGCTGCGCGCCGACCTGCGTGAGGTCACCCGCGCGATCCGCGCGGACTGGACCGTTCCCGCATGAGCGAGCGCTGCTGGCTTGCGCTCGTCGACACCGCGCCGCCCACCGCGGACGCCGCAGCCGCGCTGCGAACGCTGGACGGAGCTGCCGCCGGCTGGCTTGCCGCGTGGCTCCAGGCCGCGAAGCCCGTGCGTTCCGCGCGGCGGGCCGACCCGCGGATCGTCGATCCGCGGGGCGCCGCCGCGGCAGTCTCGCTCGTGCTGCCCGACCGCGACGCCCTCCCGATCTTCGATGACCCTGCGGTCCAGGGCGCGCGCCGGGCGGTCCTCGCCGACGCCGAGCCGGCGGACCTCGTCACGACGCTGCTCGTCGACGCGTCCCATTTCGCCGGATCGTTGACGGCGCGCCGTGGCCCCGACGCGCTCGGCCGGCTCCGCGATGACCCGTTCCTCCGCGTCAGCGGAGGCAGGCTCCTGCTCGTCGACCCCGGATTGCTCGGGACGGCGGCCCCGCCCCCGGGCCCGGTCATCGAGCGCCACGGCAGCGACACCCCCTGGCCGGGCGGGCGTTTCCCGGCGATCTCACCGGTGGCGACGTACTCGGCAGCGTCTGACGCGTGAGGAGCACGCATCGCGGGTGGGCCTCGTGTGTTGCGCGCGATACGGTCGCACGTTCAGAGCCCCGAGTCCGCACGGCGCGACTTGCCGTGGGAAGGAGACGCACATGGAAACGCTGCTGGTGTTCCACGAGGTCGACGACGTCGACCACTGGCTTGCCTCGCCCAGGCGCGAGGAGTACTTCGGGCCGCTCGGCATCACGACGCGGACGTTCCGTGACCCCGCCGGCTCGAACCGGGTCGCCCTGCTCGTCGAGACCCCGGACGTCGCCACCTGGGAGGCCGCGCTGCAGGGTGAGGCGGCGGCGGAGGCCATGAAGCACGACGGGGTTCGTCCCGAGACGATCGTCGGTTTGGCCGAGGCGTAGCGGTCAGGCGGGTGGGCCGGGGAGACCGAGGAGCTGCACCACGGAGAACAGGAGCAGCAGCGTGGCGATGCTGATCAGTCCGTAGCGCGCGGTTCGCAACGGGAAGTGGCCGCTGATGCCGACGAGGAACAGCACGGTGGCGAGGAACACGGTCGTGCGGACGTACTTGTCACCGGTCTCACCCGCCCGCCGGCCACGCTCGGCGAGGGCGTCGGCCCTGGCGTCGAGCGCGCGTGCCTGAGCCTGCTCGGGGATCCGGTACTGCGGCATGTAGGACGGACCCCGTGGCGCGTTCGGATTGGTCGCGGGATGCGTCGCCAGCCATGCCTCGAAGGCTGGGCGGTACCCGGGGCGCAGACGCTTCACGGCAAGCTTGAACGCGGGCTGGTCGTGGGCGACGTACGCCTCGAACGCGGCGTTGAACTCGACCGCGTCGAGCGTACGGATCTGGAGCGCGTCGATCTGCGCGCGGTTCGCCTCCGTGCGCGTCGCGGAGGCCTTCGCGAGCGACAGCGACGACTCGGTGCCCCACTTCGCCGCCGCGAATCCCGAGTACGCGGCGATCACCGCCACCACGGACAGGAGCACGGCCTCGGCGATCGAGAGCAGCCGGTCGCGGCGATCGTGCCCTGACGCGGGGTGATTGCGATGCTCGGCGATCTCCTTGCCGACCTCGGCCGCCGACAGTCCTTCGCCCACGACCTAGCCGGCTTTCCCTGTGCGCGCCACGAGCGGCGCGATGCTACCGAGTTCTCGCCACACCCCCCGCTGCGACCACGGCCAGCACAGGGGCTCAGCCGCGACGGCTCGATGTCAGTAGTGCCCGAGCTGCTCGTCGGCCGGCCAGATCCCGCGGTCACCGGGCATGTCGAGCCGGTCCGTCAGCGGCCGGCGCCATTCGGGAGTGTCGGTGGGCTCGCCCCAGTAGTCGGTGACGCGCACTGCCTCACCGTTCTCGAGCTCACCGATCGTCACGTTCCGGTAGAGGCGTCCGTCGCCGTAGTTGCAGGTCCACTCCACGACGACCGTGTCGTCGAGCTGCAGCCGCCTGCCGACCTCCAGCGTGAGCTCGGGGAAGTTTCCCTCCACGTCGGCGACAAGCTTGCTCGTCCGCACGATCTCGCCCATCTGCGGCCATTGCCGGACGACGCCGTCGGCCAGTGGCACCCCGAGGATGTAGGCGACTCTCGTGGCGCCGTCCGACTCCTGCTGATTCGCGCTCATCCGGCTCACGTTCCTTCCTTGTCGGGTTGCGGGTGGTCGGTCGACCCCCGCGGACTTCTGGGCGAAAGCTCCGCCGTCATGCTGTCGTGCCGCGCGCGCGCGCAGCGGCGACCGCGGCGGCGCTGCGCTCCTCGCTCGCGCCCATCAGGGTGAGCGCGACCAGCGGGAAGACGAGCACCGAGAGCAGCCCTGCGGCGATGAACGCGGCACCGTTCGCGGCGCTCACCAGCCCGAGCTCGAGCCCGATCGCGGTCGCCGCCACGATGAACGGGAGCGAGGTCGCCTGGAGCAGCCCGGCGATCAGCGCCCGGCGACCGCCGATGTCCCTGCGGTAGAGCAGCGCCGGAAGGCCGCGGACGAGCAGCAGCGCGAGCAGGAAGATGGGAACGCGGGCGAGCGTGCTGGTGCTCGATGCAAGCGCGTCGAGGTCGAACCGAAGTCCGCTCGTGACGAAGAAGACGGGGATGAAGACGCCGTAGCCGACCGCCTCGAGCTTCGTGCGGAACTCCGGGTGCATCATCGCCTCGTCACGGTCGGTGAGCTTGAGGATGGCGCCGGCGGCGAGCCCGAACGAGACGAGGAAGCCCCCGCCGGCGAGCCGCAGCACCCGCCCGCGAGCAGCAGCGGGACGCAGAAGCCGGCGACGACGACGATCAGCAGGTTCGTGAAGTGCAGCTCACCCATGGGCGGTAGGTCTCCGCTGGTGGTGCCCGCGTTACGCCGGTCGGCCGACTGCCGGCTACACGCGCCGACCGCTCGCACGGACGAGCAGCCACAGACCGCCGAACTCGCGGACGTTGTGGCAGAGCGCAACGCCGGGACTGTCGCTCACGTAGTAGTAGAGGGCGTGCCCGGCGTAGGTCGCCTGGAAGCGCCCATCCCTGCGGCGCTGGCGGCCGAGCAGCCGGCGCTTCACTCCGCCGCGCGCGACCGGCGTGCCCTTTGCGTACGTCACCGGCCATGCGGCCGCGCACGTCCCGTAGCAGCGGGACGAGGTGCCCTTGTCGCGCGTGAAGTAGTAGAGCGGCACGCCCCGCCCGTCGACGAGCACGCGGCCGTAGGAGCCGACCTTGCGAGTCGTGACGGTGACGCCCTTGCGGGCGGCGACTGCGGCGGCGGAGCCGCCGGCGCGGGACTCGTCCCGTGCCATGGCGGACGCGGCAGGGAACAGCGCGAGAAGTGCCCCCGCGAGGAGGACGGCTGAGAGGGTGCGCATGGCTAGATCAACTCCGGATCGGTCATGACCTCGACAAGTGCGGGTCCGTTGTGTGCGAGCGCGCGAGTGAGCGCGTCGTCGAGTTCGCCGGCGTGCGTCACGCGGATGCCGCGTGCGCCGCACAGCTCGGCGTATTTCGAGAAGTCGGGGTTGTGCAGCTCGGTCTGCCAGACGTCCCACTCGCCGGCGCGCTGCTCCTTGCTGATCTTGCCGAGCTGACCGTTGTTGAGCATCACGTGCGTGATCCCCATCCCGTGCTTGACGGCGGTCAGCACCTCGGCCATGTACTGGGCGAAGCCGCCGTCGCCGGTCACCGCGATGACGGGACGCTCGCCGCGCGTGGCCGCCCACGCGCCGATCGCCGCCGGGTAGGCGAAGCCGATCGACCCGAGCAGGCCGGACATGAGCACGTCCTGCCCGCCGCGTGACTCGTGGTAGCGGCCGAAGCTGTACGCGTGGTTGCCGACGTCGACCGCGATCACGGCGTTCTCCGGGGCCTGCCGGTTGAGCGCCGCGAACACCGCCGCGCTGGCGACGCCGTTGCCGCGATCGTCGGCGGCGCGGCCGGCCTTCTCGACCGCCCACAGCGCCCGCCGTGCGGCGACGTCGGCGGCCTGGTCGGGGGCATCGGCGGCCCGCGCCGGAAGAGCGCCCGTGAACGCGCGCGCCGCGACGCCGGCGTCGGAGAGCAGCGGCACGGCGACGCCCGTCGTGCGGCCGAGCTGCAGCGGATCGCGGTCGATGTGCACGATCGGCTTGCCCGCGTAGATGCCGGTGTGGTTCGCGAACGAGGCTCCGATCACGATCAGCGCGTCGGCCTCGTTCATGATCCAGGAGGCGATGGGCGTGCCGCTGCGGCCGAGCGTCCCGCACGCGAGTGGATGGTCGTCGGCGATGAGGCCCTTTGCGCGGAACGTCGTCATGACCGGGGCACCGAGATGCTCGGCGAGCGCGATCACGTCCGCGCGCGCCGCGTGCGCGCCCGCGCCGGCGATGATCACCGGACGACGGGCGCCGGCGAGCAGCTCGGTCGCCTCCTTCAGCGCCGCGGCGGGCGGGGCGATCGCCAGATCGGGCAGGCGACCCTCGGGCGGTGCGGCCGCGCCGTTCGCCGGGAGCGTCTGCACCTGATCGGGGAAGACGAGGTGTGCGACGCCCCGCTCGAGCACCGCGTGGCGCACGGCCAGCGCCGCGAGCTCGGCGTGCCGCGAGGCGTTCAGCACGGTCTGCGACCACGTCGCCACCGTGCCGAAGGCACCCTGCAGGTCGATCTCCTGGAAGTGTCCGGCGCCGAGGACCTGTGCATCGACCTGGCCGGTCAGCGCGAGGACCGGAGCACCGTCCATGTGCGCGTCCCACAGCCCGGTCAGCAGGTTGGTCGCGCCGGGCCCCGCGATCGTCAGGCATGCCGCCGGACGGCCGGTGAGCTTTCCGTACGCCGATGCGGCGAACGCCGCGGCGCCCTCGTGCCTGATGCCGATGAAGCGCAGCTCGCCGGCCTCCTCGCGGCGGCGCAGCGCGTCCGCGAGCCCGAGGTTCGAGTGCCCGACCATGCCGAACACGTCGGTCACCCCCCAGGCCACCAGGGTCTCGGCCATCACGTCCGACACCGTGCGCTCGTGCGGGGTCTCGGCGGGAACGCCGACCCACAGGGCGCCGTCGTCACGCAATTCGACCTCGAACTGCTCGGCCCCGTCGCCGAACTCGCTGCCGCCGGTCAGTGGGCAGTAGTCGTAGCCGTGCCAGGGGCAGCGCAGCAGCCCGTTCTCGATCGTGCCCTCGCCGAGCGGCCCGCCCTGGTGCGGGCAGCGGTTGTCCAGCGCGCCGAAGCTGCCGTCGTAGTGCGTGAGCGCGACGCTGCGGTGACCGGCCGTGACGGTGGTGACCCGGCCCTCCGGCAGCTCGTCGGCGTCGAGGACGCGGTGCCAGTCGAGCGGCGTCGTCTGCGCGTCGGTCATCGCGGCGCTACCTCCGGTACTCGGGGTTCGGGTGGTCCGGCTGCGACAGGTCCCAGTCGTCGCGCGCGTTGTTGCCGTAGCCGGGGATCCCGCCCGCGTCCTTGAGCGCGCGCGCCTGGTGCAGGACGTTCCACGCGAGGAAGACGCTGTTGCGCGTCGTCCAGGCGTTCTTCTCGCCGCCGGCATCCGGGTCGAGGTAGGACGGACCCGGGCCCGCCTCGCCGACCCAGTAGGCGTCGGACTGCGGCGGGATCGTGAGGCCGATGTGCTGCATCGCGTAGAGGAGCTGGGCGCTCACGTGCTTGCCGCCGTCCTCGTTGCCCGTGGTGATCGCGGCGCCGACCTTGCCGTAGTACGACCACTGGCCCTTCTCGTTGAGCTCTCCGGAGTACGCGTAGAGCCGTTCGATGATCAGGCGCGTCATCGAGCTCTGGTCGCCGAGCCAGATCGGGCCGGTGAGGAGGATGATGTCCGCCGGCTCGACGAGCTCACGGTAGATCGCCGGGAAGTCGTCGGCCTCGTAGCCGTGCTCGCGCATGTCGGGCCACACCCCCGGCGGGATGACGTGGTCGACGGTGCGCACCTCGTCGACACGCACGCCCACGCGCTCCAGGATGCCCCGGGGAATGGCGACGAGCCCGTCGGTCTGGCTCTCCTGGGGCGACCGCTTCAGCGTGCCGTTGAAGATGACGGCGCGCAGGTCGTCGTAACTGCCGGTCGCCGCGTCGCACTGCGCGTCGATGAAGTCCTGGATCGGCTTTGGGATGCTCATGGAGCGGCAGTCATGCCGGTCGCCGGAGCGTTACAGCAATCATCCGGCCCAGTTGCGGAAAGCGTCGCGGATGCCATCGCGGAGGTCCGCCGGCAGCGCCTCGCCGTCCACTCCGGCGCGGCCGGTCGCGACGATCGTGAGGCGGATCTGCTCGACGTACGCGACGCAGCGATCGCAGATCGCCAGGTGCTCCTCGAACCGGCGGCGATCCGTCTCGCTCAGCGCGCCGTCGAGGTAGTCGGTGACGACCTCGACCAGGTCCTGGCAGGGAAGCTCGGGGAGCGGCGGGGTGGTGGTGTGATCGGTCATGCGGCTGAGGCGAAGTCGGCTTCGAGGGCGGCGCGCACCTTGGAACGGGCGCGGTGCAGAAGGACTCTCTGGTTGGTCTCCGTGATGTCCAGAGCGTTACTGACCTGCGGTCCGTCCCACCCTTCGATGTCGCGCAGAAGGATCACCGTGCGCTGCGCGGGCGGCAGGTCGTCGATCGCGTCGCGGATCAGCGCGAGCGTCTCGGCGGACTCGAGCGCGCGCTCGGGCTGGGCCTCCCAGCGGGGCAGCGGGCTTCCCCAGTGCCGTGGGTACTTCGCCTGCTCCGTGAGGAAGCGGTCGGCGGCGACCGCGTGAAAGTCGCCGCCGCTCTCCTCACCGGCCAGGGATGCGAACGGAACGGTGCGCCGCTCGCGCGTCCCGCGCGTCTTGGCGCGATTGACGAGGATCCGCAGCACCCACGTCTTCAGCGACGAACGGCCCTCGAAGCGGTCGATGCCGTCGAGCACGGCGAGCCACGTCTCCTGGACGACCTCCTCGGCGACCGCGGTGCTGGGCGTGAACTGACGCGCCAGCCGGAGCATCGACGGGCCCCATGCGTCGACGATCTCCATGAACGCCGTCTCATCCCTTGCGCGCAGGCGCTCGACGAGCCGCAGGTCCGCTGCATCGGCCTGCGGAGTGGTCGTCTCGGCTGGCTCGCTCACTGCGCGCCGAGCGTAACGGTTGGGCGAGCGAGAGGACCGATGATGCATGGCCGACACCGCCGATTCACCGCTCCCGCCGCTCCCGGCGGCGTTCGCCACGACGCGCGAGGAACTGCACCGCGTCGCCGAGCAGGTCGTCTCCCCCGCCCGCGTCGCGGCGACCGGGAATGAAATCGCCCTCGAGGCCACGCCCGGCGGCTTCGGAACGCCGCCCTTCCCGGGCGGCGGACGGGTGCGCGTCGAAGGGGCCGAGCTCGTCGTGGAGGAGGCGGGTGGCGCCGAGAACCGCACGCAGCTCGGGGTCGACCCCGCAGCCGCGCAGGCGCTGGCCGCGCTGTACGCGTTCGCCTGGGAGGTGCTGAGCGTCCTGCGGGACGAGGCGCCGGCCGAAGCGGACGCCTCGGAGCTGCATCTCTGGCCCGAACACTTCGACGTCGCGTTCGAGCAGGGAGCGGAGGCCGAGGGCCGCCGCGCCGGCTACGGCATCTCTCCCGGCGACGCCGACCACCCCGAGCCCTACCTGTACGTCGGACCGTGGGCGGAGCCGCCGAGCGGACCGGACTGGACCGCGACGGGGTTCCGCGGCGCCGAGCTCCGCTACGGGGAGCTGCTCGCGGCCCCGGACCAGCGCTCGGCGGCGCTCGCGTTCTTCCGCAGCCGCCGCGACGACCTGCTGCACGGGCCCGCGCAGGCATGATCATGGTTCTGAACAGTGTGTGAACAGGCGCGCAAACAGGCTCGTGAGTGCTCTCGGAGCTGCACAATGACCGGGTGGACTTGAGCGGCCAGCGACGCGCGGGAGTGCTCGTCGTCGACGACGAGGAGACGATCGCGGAGGTCGTCGCGCGCTACCTGCAGCGCGCGGGATACGACACGACCGTCGCCCATGACGGCGAGCAGGCACTCGCGACCGCCGCGCGCGAGCGGCCCGATCTCGTCGTGCTCGACCTGATGCTGCCGCGGATCGGCGGGCTCGAGGTGCTGCGGCGCCTGCGCGTCGCGGGCGCCGACGCGCCCGCGGTGATTCTGCTCACCGCCCGCGGCGAGGAGGCCGACCGGATCTCCGGGCTGCGACTCGGCGCGGACGACTACGTCGTCAAGCCGTTCTCGCCCGGCGAGCTCGTGGCCCGCGTCGACGCGGTGCTGCGCCGCGCCAATCCCGCGCATGACGGGGTCGAGCCCATCACGACAGGCGACCTCGTGATCGACATCGCGGGCCGGCGCGTCACCGTCGCCGGGGCGGACGCCGTTCTGACGCAGCGCGAGTTCGACCTCCTGCTCTTCCTGGCGCGCCATCCCGGACAGGTGTTCTCACGCGATCAGCTGATGGAGGCGGTCTGGCAGTACTCGTTCTACAGCGACACCTCCACCGTCACCGTGCACGTCCGCAGGCTGCGGGCGAAGATCGAGCCGGACCCCGCCTCGCCGCGCTGGATCGAGACCGTGTGGGGCGTCGGCTACCGGTTCGCCGCATGAGGCGCGCGGTCCTGATCGTGGCGGGCGGGCTGCTGGCCGTCTCGCTCGTGATCTACGTGGTCTCGGGTGCCCACGCGGCGGTCGTCACGGGGCTGATGCTCGGGGCGGTGGCAGCGGGCGCCCTGGGAGCCGCGCGGCTCGCCGCGTCCCGCCGGCGCCGGCTCGGCCCGCTCGGCACCCAGTTCGGGTTCGCCGTGGCGATCATGGTCGGGCAGGCGCTGATCGCCGTCGTGGCCGTCGCGCTGCTGATGTTCGTGAGCCACGAGGACGCGCTGCTCGTCTCGCTGATCGTCGCGTTCACAGGGCTCGTCGCCGTCGTCGCCGCGCAGCTCCTCGCGGGCGGCGTGCTGCACGACGTCGAGCATGTTCGCGACGCCCTGGTCGCCGTCGGCGAGGGGCGGCGCGACCTGCACATCACGACGTCCGGCAGCGACGAGCTGGCCGAGCTGGCCGCGGCGGCGAACGTCATGATCGAACGCCTGGACCGCGAGGAGCGCGCCCGCGACGCCGCCGAGGAGGCGCGGCGCGGGCTCGTCGCCGCGGTCTCGCACGACCTGCGGACGCCGATCACGTCACTGCGGCTGCTGGCCGACGCCGTGAGCGATGACCTCGTCGACGGCGAGACGCGCGCCGAGTACCTGCGCCGGATGTCGACGCACCTGACCGCGCTGGGGGCGCTGATCGACGACCTGTTCGAGCTGTCACGGATCGAGGCCGGTGACATCCGCTGGGGCATGGAGCAGGTGCGGCTCGACGGTCTCGTCGAGGAGACGGTGGGCGCGATGCGCGCGCAGGGCGAGGCTCAGGGGGTCCGTCTCGTCGCCGACGTGCCGGACAGCCTCGTCGCGCCGCGCGCGAACCCCGAGAAGCTTCAGCGCGTCCTCTTCAATCTGATCCAGAACGCGATCCGCCACACGCCGAGCGATGGCAGCGTGACCGTCCGGGGCCGTGCGGTCGCGCACGGCGTCGAGGTCGAGGTGACGGACACCGGCGAGGGGATCGCCGACGAAGACCGCATGCACGTGTTCGACGCGCTCTACCGCGGCGGGGCGCTGGCCTCGCGCAGCGGCGACGGCGCGGGTCTCGGGCTCGCGATCTCGCGCGCGATCGTCGAGGCTCACGGCGGGCGCATCTGGCTCGCCGAGCGGCCCGGCGGCACCAGCGTCCGGTTTCGCCTGCCTGCCGAGACCCGGGGCTGAACCGCCATGGTCCTGCTGGTTCTCTTCGCGCTGATCGCCGGTGCCGCGACCGCGCTCTCCCCGTGCGTCCTCCCGGTGCTGCCGATCGCGCTCGCGGCGGGCGTGACCGGCGGACGGCGGCGTCCGCTGGGCGTCGTCACCGGACTTGCCGTGTCGTTCACCTTCGCGATCGTCGCGCTCGTCTACGTGATCTCGGCGCTCGGCCTGCCCGACGACCTCCTGCGCACGTTCGCGATCGCCGTGCTGCTCGTCTTCGGGCTGTCGCTGCTCGTGCCGCCCGCCGCGGCTCGGATCGAGGGGTGGCTGAGCCGGTTCTCCACACGCGCGCCGACGGTCACCGGCGACGGCTTCTGGTCGGGGTTCCTCGTCGGCGCCGGACTGGGGTTCGTCTACGCCCCGTGCGCGGGGCCGATCCTCGCGGGCGTGATCACCGTCTCCGCGTCGCAGCCCTTCACGGGCGGGCGGCTGATCGTCGCGTTCGCGTACGGGCTGGGCTCGGCGGGGGTGCTCTACGCCCTGATGCTCGGCGGGCGCCGCGTCACCTCACGCCTCGCGCGCCGCAGCACCGCCTTCCAGGCCGCGATGGGCGCGGTGATGGTGCTCGTCGCCGTCGGGATGTTCGCGAACCTCGACACCCGGTTCGAGACGAAGATCGCCACGAAGCTGCCGGCGTTCCTCGTGAACCCGACGAGCTCGCTGGAGAAGACGTCGGCGGCCCGGCGCGGCCTGAACAGCGTCCGTGGGAAGCGCTCCGGCACCGACTTCACGAAGGTGGCGGCGGCGTCGGCCGGCGGCGTCCCTCCGGCTCCGCGCGTCGCCCACCCGTCCGAGCTGCCGGTCCTCGGCGTCGCTCCCGAGTTCCAGGGCAACCAGCGCTGGTTCAACACCCCGGGGAACCGGCCGCTGACGCTCGCCGGGCTGCGCGGCCGCGTCGTGCTCGTCGACTTCTGGACCTACTCCTGCATCAACTGCCTGCGCACGCTGCCCTACCTCAAGGCGTGGGACGCGAAATACCGCGCGAAGGGCCTCACGATCGTCGGGGTGCACTCGCCGGAGTTCCCGTTCGAGAAGTCGGCGGCCAACGTGAACGCCGCGATCCGGCAGAACGGGCTGCGCTACCCGGTCGCGCAGGACAACGATCTCGCCACATGGAGCGCCTACGGCAACCAGTACTGGCCGGCCGAGTACCTGATCGACACTCGGGGCAAGGTGCGCTTCGTCGCATTCGGCGAAGGAGATGACGCCAAGAAGGAGCGCGCGATCCGCTCGCTCCTGGCGGAGCGCGGCGACGGCTCCCTCGGCGGGGTGACCCACACGGTCGCGCAGGTCGCGAGCAACGCCGAGCTGACCCCGGAGTCCTACCTCGGCGCGCAGCGCGCGGAACGCTTCGTCCCGGCCGCTCCGGCGCCCGGGGCCCAGGACTTCGGCCCGCCCTCGAAGGACCCACCGCCGCCGAGCCACCTGCGCTACTCCGGCCACTGGACGATCGGCCCGGACTCCGCGCTCGCGGGCTCGGGCGCCGGGCTGACCCTGAGTTTCCATGCCCGGCGGGTCTTCCTCGTCCTCGGCTCCCCGGGCGCCCCCCGCAACGTGCGCGTCCTCCTGAACGGCCGCCCCGTGACGGCACGCGCCGCCGGCCCGGACGTGCAGGGCGGTCAGGCGCGTGTCGGCTTCCAGCGGCTCTACCGGCTGATCGACCTCCCGAAGGTGCAGGACGGCACGCTCACCGTGCTCCCGCAGGCCGGCGTGCGCGGCTACGCGTTCACGTTCGGCTAGCCCGTTCACCCTTTCGTTCGTTCCGCGCAAGGGTCTCGCAAGATCGAGGACGCATCCTCGTCGTGGCGCCGGAGTTCGGGCGCCACCCCTGACGAAGGAGTCGTTCCATGAGGGCCCTGCGCCTTGCAGTTTCACTACTTGCCGCCGCCGCGCTGCCGCTCGCGTTCGCGGCCTCGCCCGCACTTGCCGACCGCGGCGACGGCCGCAGCGGCGACGCCGTGTACACCTCGACGAACGCCGCCGCCGGCAACGCGGTGCTGGCGTTCGACCGCGCGCCGGGCGGCGGGCTCACGCCGGCGGGGTCGTTCGCGACCGGCGGCGCCGGCACGGGCGCAGGGCTCGGGAACCAGGGCGCCATCGCGCTCGACGGCGACCGCCTCTACGTCGTCAACGCCGGGAGCGGTGACATCTCCGTCTTCGCCGTGCGGCGTCACGGCCTGGTGCTGCTCGACCGCGTCGCCTCGGGCGGGACGACACCGATCAGCCTCACGATCTCTCGCAACGTCCTCTACGTGCTCAACGGCGGCTCGGGCACGATCGCGGGATTCCGCGATCGTCGGTCGCGGCCTGCTGCGACCGATCCCCGGCGCGGTGCAGCCGCTCGCAGGCGCAGCCCCCGCTCAGATCGCGTTCGCACCCGATGGCAGGACGCTCGTCGTGACCAACAAGGGCACGAACACGATCGACACCTTCGCCGTGGGATTCTCCGGTCGCGCCGCGGCCGCCGTCAGCCACCCGTCGAATGGCGCGACGCCGTTCGGGTTCGCGTTCGACCCCGCCGGCCACGCGATCGTCTCCGAGGCCCAGGGCGGCGCGGCCGGCGCCAGCACGGTGTCGTCCTACAAGGTCCGGGACGGGGTCTTCGCGTCGATCAGCGCGTCCGTGCCCGACTTCCAGGGCGCGGCATGCTGGGTGGCCGTCGCTCAGGGCGGGCGCTTCGCCTACGTGGCCAACACCGGCAGCAATGACGTCTCCGGCTACCGCATCGCCAGGGACGGCTCGATCTCGCTGCTCGACCCGAGCGGCGTCACCGCGCCGGCGGGAGCCGCACCGGCCGATGTGGCCGAGGCCGGGGACCGGCCCGCGCTGTACGTCCGCAACGGTGGAGACGGCAGCATCTCGTCGTACCGGGAGCGCTTCGACGGCTCGCTCGTCCCGACCGGGACCGTGACCGGGGTCCCCGCCGGCGCCACGGGCCTCGCGGCGGAGTAGGTTCGCTGGGAGGGGACGCCCGTGCGTCCCCTCCCGGCTCCCGCCGAGTGTCGGCGAAGACGACCGTCGCGTCGAGGCTCATCACGCGCGCGTGCGGCGTCAGTGCGAGGTGCCGCAGCAGGACACGCGGAACGTAGGGGTCGAGCCGCCGCTCGGCGTCGGCGGAGCTCTGCTGGGCAGCCACCGTCGCTAGTGCCCGGACGCCGAGTAGTGCATGTAGTCCTTCGTGTCGCCGGCCCAGCTCCCGCCCCAGCCCCAGCCGATCGAGCCGAACGCGCGGCGGACGGCGGCGGTCACCATCCCCTTGCGGTGCCGTGACCGGTTGAAGTACGGCCGGCTCGCCGGGTCGCGGCTCTGACCGCAGCCGACATACGGGTTCTCGACGGGGTTGAGGTCCACCGCCTCACCGTAGGCGTGCTCGGACCAGCTCCCCGTACCCGTCCCGCCGTCGCACGGAGACGGCACGGCCTGCCGGCATTCGAAGCTCCCGCTGATGTCGCCGTCCTTCGGGCGCCGGCTCGCCGGCCCGTACATCGCGGCGATGCTGAGGTGACGGATGCGGAAGTGCAGACGGTACAGCTGCCGGAACACCCGCTCGAGCGGGGCCGCCGCCGTCCGGTTCACGACGAGGTGGCCCTCGTGCGTGCGCCCGTCGAACCCGCGGTGGGACACGGAGAGCAGCCGCAGGCCTGACAGCGGGACCGGGCAGCCGGGGTGCCACGCCGCGTGCCGCAGCTCCGATCGCAGCGGCGCCGACAGCGGCCGCACCGATGACTGAAACGGCGGGATCGCGAGCATCACCACGAGCGGAAGCGCGAAGAAGCGGTTCACGACCTGAGCTTGACATCCATCTCGGCCGCGTGCCATATTTAACCCATCGGTTGAATACAACTCGCACCATGACCACCGACCAGCTCAGCACCACCTTCACCGCCCTCGCCGACCCGACCCGCCGCGCGATCCTCGCGCGGCTCGCCGAGGGCGAGGCGACCGTGAACGAGCTGGCCGAGCCGTTCCCGATCAGCGTCCAGGCCGTCTCCAAGCACCTGAAGGTGCTCGAGCGGGCCGCGCTGATCTCGCGTGGCCGCGATGGGCAGCTGCGCCCGTCGCGGCTCGAGGCGACACCGATGAAGGAGGCCGTCGACTGGCTCTCCGCCTACCGCGAGTTCTACGAGGGCCGGCTGGACCGGCTCGAGCAGCACCTGCAATCCCTCCAATCCAAAGGACCACCCCATGAGTGACGCACCCTCGAGCACGATGGCCGAGCGCCGGATTCAGATCACGCGCATCTTCGACGCCCCACGGGAGCTCGTCTGGACCTGCTGGACCGACCCGGACCACTTCGCCGCCTGGTGGGGCCCCGAGCACTTCACCACCCCGCGCGACAGCGTCGAGATCGAGCTTCGGGCGGGTGGCAGGTTCAACGCGACGATGGTGGGCCCGGACGGGACGGAGTACCCGGGCAACGGATACATCGAGGAGGTCACCCCGCAGGATCGCCTGGTCCTCCGCGAGGACGAGATCGATCATCCGATGATGGAGTTTCAGCGCACGGTCGTCACGTTCGGCGACCTCGGCGACGGCCGCACCGAGCTCGTGATCGACGTGACGATGACCTGCTTGGAAGAGCTGATCCCGATGGCCGAGTCCGGCTGGAACAGCTCGCTCGACAAGCTCGCCGCGGTTCTCGCCGGCTGACGCCGCGCACGCGCGATCATGTCGCGATGGAGATCGCCGATCGCGACGCCGAGCTGGGCACCCTCGCGGACTGGTTTCACGGGTTCGCGGAGGGTGCCCCCTCCTCGCTCTACCGGCGCCTCTCCGCGGCGGCCGCGCAGGAGCCCGACGTCCTGGAGCTGCTGCTCGAGGCCGCGCCCCCGCAGCGGCTCCCGATGCTCCTCTTCGCCGCGGTCCATGCGGAGGTGCTCGCGAGCGGGATCGAGTACCCCCAGGACGGCCCGGCCTTCATCGCCTATTGCCGGAGCCACGCGGACACGCTGCGCCCGGTGCTTCGCAAGCGCTCGACGCAGACCAACGAGGTCCGGCGCTGCGCGTATCTGCGGCCCTGCATCGCGGCGATCGCCGACGGGCGCCCGCTCGCGCTCGTCGAGGTCGGCGCGAGCGCGGGCCTGAACCTCAACCTCGACCGCTACGCCTACGACTTCGGCGACGGCGTCACCGGCGGCGACCCGGCCTCCCCGCTCACGATCGGCACCGAGCTGCGCGGAGCGGCGCCGCCGCTGGTCCTCCCGGGCGTCGGCTGGCGCACCGGGATCGACCTCTCCCCCGCCCCGGACCCGGCCTGGCTGCGGGCCTGCGTGTTCGCCGATCAGCCCGAGCGCCTCGCGCGGCTCGACGCGGCGCTCGAGATCGCCGCCGACCACCCGCCCGAGCTCGTTCGAGGCGATGCGCTCGATGTGCTGCCCGAGGTGCTGGCCCGCGTTCCGCGGGGCATGCAGCCCGTCGTGTTCCACACCGCGGTCACCGTCTACCTGACCGACGGGGAACGGGCGCGGCTGGCGGCGCTGGTCGCCGGCGTGAGCCACGTCGCAGCGGAGCGCGGACGACCCGAGGGCGGGTTCGCGCTGGAGATCGACGGGCGCGAGGTGGGCGCGGCGCACCCGCACGGCGCCTGGCTCGATTGGACGGCTCCGTGACTCCCGCCTCCGCGATCCGGGCGACGGTGCGCGGCGCCGTTCAGCGCGTCGGCTTCCGCGATGCGACCGTGCGCCGGGCTCGCCGTCTCGGCGTCCTGGGATGGGTGCGCAACGCCGACGACGGCAGCGTGCTCGTCCACGCCGAAGGCGCCGGCGACGCCGTCGACGACCTCGTCGCGTTCCTGCACGAGGGGCCGCGGCTCGCCCGGGTGGCGGGCGTCGACGTGCAGGAGGTGAAGCGCGAGGGCCACGAGCAGTTCGCCGTCCGCGGCGTCACCGCCGGGGTCTTCGTCGTCCAGGAGCACGCCGCGACGGCGCGCCACTTCGACCTGCGACTCGAGGTCGACGGCGTCATGCGCTCGTGGGCCGTCCCGAAGGGGCCGTCGCTCGACCCTGCGGTCAAGCGGCTCGCCGTCGAGGTCGAGGACCATGACAAGGAGCACAACGCGTTCGAGGGCGCGCTCGGCGATGGCGGCGTGATCGTCTGGGACAGGGGCACCTACGAGCAGGGCGGTCGCGTGCCCTGGCCCCAGGCGCTCGAGCGCGGCCACGCCGTCTTCGTCCTGCACGGCGAGAAGCTGCGCGGGGGCTTCGCCCTCCAGCGCACGGAACGGGGCGACCCGAGCAAGCCGCAGTGGCTGCTGATCAAGCGCCGTGACGACGCGGCGCGCTCAGGGTCGGACATCGTCGCGGAGCAGCCGCGGTCGGTCGCCTCGGGCACGACGCTCGACGACCTCATCGGCTGAGCGCGCCGCCCTACCCGGCTAGGCGCCGGGCGCGGGCGCCACCGCCGCGACCTTCGCCCCGGGCGCATCCTTCCCGATGTCGTCGATGAGCTGCTCGAACACCGCGACCAGTCCGGCGTCGAATTGCGTGCCGGCGCCGCGGCGCAGCTCAGCCATCGCCGCCCGCGGAGACACGGGCTCACGGTAGGGCCGCGCCTTGACCATCGCATCGAACGCATCGCAGATGGAGATGATCCGGGCCCCGATCGGAATCTCGCTGCCGTGCAGCGCGTCCGGGTAGCCGGTGCCATCGACACGCTCGTGACTGGAGCGGACCATGGCCGCGGTGTGCGCGAGCGCCGGTGCGGCGAGGACGATCCGCGCACCGATCAGCGTGTGGCGCCGCATGAAGTCCCACTCCGCCCGTGTGAGCGGTCCCGGCTTCTCGAGGATCGAATCGGGGATCGCCGTCTTTCCGACGTCGTGAAGTTCGCCTGCGACTCGGATCGTTTCGGCGATGTCCTCGGGCAGGCCGATCCGCAGCGCCATCTGATGGGCCAGCTGCCCGACGTCGTCGAGGTGGTCCGCGAGACCGGGATCACGTTCGCCCAGCACCCGGAGCAGGGCGTCGGTGACCTGACGCTCCGCCGACAGCTTCGCCGCCGAATGACCGCCGACGAGCCGACGGTCGGGCAGCCCCCTGCGCGAGCCCTTCTGCTGGTACATCCGGCGGTCCGCGAGCCCGAGTGCCTCCTCGGCGGCGGACGCCTCAGCGGGCAGGAGGGCAAGACCGTAGGAGCTTGAGATGTCGAAGCCCTGGCCACTCTCGCTCAGCGCGGTCGCCGACAGGCGCGCGATGACGTCGCCGTCGCCGTCGCCGACTTCCGCAAGCACGCAGAACTCGTCCCCGCCCATGCGGTACGCCATCCCGATCCCGGCGGTCGTCTCGTGCAGACGCGCGCCGAGCCGTGCCAGCAGAGCGTCACCGGCAGGGTGGCCGAAGCTGTCGTTGTAGCTCTTGAATCCATCGAGATCGAGTAGCACGAGCACCCAGCGGCTGCTGGGATCCGTGACCGCGGCCGACGCGGCATGCGTGAGGCGCCTCATCAGCGCGCGGCGATTCCCGAGCCCGGTCAGGACGTCGGTGGCCGCCTCGGACCGGCTCGTGGACAGCAGGACCTTGTTCTGCTCCAGCAGTACCCAGGACCGCCGGTAGAAGAGCACGAACCCGCCCAGGAGGATGAAGATGACGGCCCCGGAGCCCACCGTCGCCTGCGTGAGCGACCTGAGCGCCTCACGCTCGTATCCCGTGCTCGCGTTGCGGACGATGGCCGTCGCCCGGACGATTCGGCGCTCCGTGGCAGGCGCGATGGCGAGGGCGCCGGGTTGGTCGCCTGCGGCGCTGAGCACGCGGATGCGCTCGAGCTCGCGGTAGGCCGGCTGCAACACCGGGGCGATCCCCGTCAGTTGCGCGCTGGGGTGGGTGCGTCTCAGATGCTCCAGCGACGCATCGATCGACGTCCTCCGCGCGAGGAGCTTCAGGCGTGCGCCCTCGGCCGACCCGGCCTGTGCAGGGCTCGCCGCGAACGCGGTTGTGAGCAGCTCGTTCAGCGCGACGTTGACATTCGAGAGCCGCAGTTCCGCTGAGCGGCTCTCCGCCGCGCGATTGTGCAGCGTCGTGATGAGTCCGACTGAGAGCGACGCCAGCAGCACCGTGAGGGTCAGCACCGTTGCGTGCCTCAGACGGGGGTGCTTGTGTCTGAACATCGGGAGCCTCCAGCGTGGGATGCCTCCCTTTGCGAAGCCGAACAGGGTCGGTGGGAGCGGTCGATTCCGGACCGAGGTTCGCGGTTCGGCTGGCGTGACCGGTTGCCATAACTGGTATCGGCACGTACGTCGCGCCGAGTGAGCGACCGGGCGGCGGAGCGGGACGACCGAGGCACGCCGGGGGGCTGGACGCCCCCGGCGTGTCAGCTCAGGCGGTCGCGAACTCCGCGAGGTCCTTGACCTGCGTCAGGCGCAGCGCGTTCCCGGACGGGTCGCGGAACCCGGCGTCGACGCCGTACGGGCGATCCGTCGGCTCCTCGGTGAACTCGACGCCGCGCGCCCTGAGCTCCTCGTACGAGGCCTCGCAGTCGTCAGTGGTGAGGAACACCGTGCCGGCGAAGCCCTTGCCCATGAGCGCACGGATCTGCTCCGCCGTCTCGTCGTCGAGCATGGGGGCTCCGGGAACGGCCATGAGCACGACGGCGAAGTCCGGCTGGCTCGCGGGGCCGACCGTCAGCCAGCGGAAGTTCCCGAGCTCGGGGACGGTCGCGTCGACGCGCACCTCCCAGCCGAGCTTCTCGGTGTAGAACGCGAGGGCCTCGTCCTGGTCGTGCACCCACAGCTGGGAGTTGGCGATTCTGATCATGTGAGGGGTCCTTTGGGTCGAACAGCGGGTCGACCGGCAAGCTAGCTCGGCCCAGCCCTGCTGTCTTCTCGAAACGTGCGGTGTCGCGGGCGGCCGTACACGCGCGTCACGCAACTCGGGATGACCGCGTACGCGGCCGCGGGCGGATGGGCCGCCCGGTAGGCCGTCGGCGGCATGCCGAACATCCGACCGAAACTCGTGGTGAAGGAGCCGATGCTCTGCAGCCCGACCGAGAGGCAGATGTCGGCGACCGAGCGATCGGTCGTCCGCAGCAGCGCGGCCGCACGTTCGAGGCGGCGCGTCAGCAGATACTGATGTGGCGTCTCCCCGAAGGCGCGCCGGAACTCCCGGCTGAAGTGCGCGGGCGAGAGGCCCGCTGCCTGCGCGAGGTCGTCCACCGTGAGCGGCTGCGCGTAGCGGGCATCGGCCAGATCCCTGGCGCGCAGGAGATGGCGGGCGGGCGGGACGAACGCCATGGGCGCAGTATCGCGCGGCTCGTCGGTCGGCCGGCCCGGATGCGTCGATCTTTGCGGCCCCGATCTCGCGGTTAGAGTCGCGCCATCGCCGACCAGGAGACACACCCGCTGCCGGACGACCCGGACCTCGCCGAGACCGCCACCGCGCTGAACGCCGCCGGCTACTGGGCTGATCTCGTAGACCACCAGTGGCGACAGGCCTTCATGACGGACGAGCTGCGGTTCAGCTACGGCGCGCATCTGCGGCGGGTGGAGGTGCCGCTCGGGGCGTTCTACTTCGGACCTGAGTCGGTCGCGTCGCGCCTGGGCCTGCCGGCCGGCCCGAGCACGATCGAGCACCAGCGGGTCCAGTTCGCCGCGCTCGGCCCGTGGGCGCTCGAGGATCTGGGCGGCGACCGCGACGCCCTCGCGAGCCTCGTGGTCCCCGAGCTGCGGGATCTCGTGGCGGAGATCCTCCCGCGGTCCGCGCCGGCCGTGAGCTACCGGCAGACGTCCACCGGGCCGAACCGGGGCCGGGTCGACGTCCTGGCGACAGCGGTGCGTATCCATGCCGCGGACGGACGCCTCGCCGGGACCGCGATGATGTACAAGCCGGCCGCGGGCATGGCGACGCTCTCGACCATGGCGTCCCAAGGCGATCTCGGGCACTTCGGCCGGATGCAGGCCGTAGCGAAGGCCGCCCGGCGGCCCGCCGCGATCCTGTTCGCCGACCTCGAGGGCTCGTCGAGCCTCTCGCGGCGCCTCTCGACCGCGAGCTACTTCACGCTTGGGCGGCGGTTCGTGCGCGCCGCCGACGCCTGCGTGATCGACGCCGGCGGTCTCGTCGGCCGACACGTCGGCGATGGCGTGGTCGCGTTCTTCCTCGCGGAGACCGCGGGCTCGGAGTCCGCCGCGGCCCGGGCGTGCATCGCCGCGGCTCGCGAGCTGCGACGCGCGATGGCAGGGGTCGCCGTGCAGAGCGGGCTCGAGGAGGCCGAGGCCGTCCTGCGCTTCGGCATGCATTGGGGCTCCACGCCGTACGTCGGACAGATCATCACCCGCGGACGCAGCGAGGTCACCGCGCTGGGCGACGAGGTCAACGAGGCCGCGCGGATCGAGGCGTGCGCCACAGGCGGGCGGGCGCTCGCGTCGAAGAGCCTCGTCGAGCGCCTCGACCCCAGCGACGCGGCGGCGCTGGACCTCGACCCCGACGGCATCAGCTACGTGCCGGTCGCCGACCTTCCGACCGCGACCGAGAAGGCCCGCCGCGACGCCCCCGCCATCGCCGTCTGCGAGGTGTGAGGCCCGGCCGGATGGCCGGGCCGAATATGGAGACGGCGGGAATCGAACCCGCGTCCGCGGACGCGTCAGAACGGCTTCTACGAGCGTAGTCCGCACTCTGATCTCACTTCCCGGTCGCCTTGCGGACGGGGTTCCGGGGAGCCAGCTCCCAAAATTGTTCCCGGTTTGGCGGGAGCGATCCTCCCCGGGTGAGCCGGCATCTGATCCAGCCGATCCCCGCGGCCGGCAGGCGAGGGGCCAGACCTCACGACTTAGCTAGTTGCTAAGCGGCGAGGGCGTACTCATGAGAGTCCGCACGTATTGGTTTGCCGGTGTTTTGCGAGGCCTCCGGCACCTCGACTCGCAACCGCCCCAACGGAATCGACCACGTCGAAGCCTGTCGTCCCCTTGGAGCTTCTTCACGCGAACGCGAAAAATTTCCGCGTTACGTTTTGAACGTCCATACGTCCTACATCCTAGTGGCGTACCCCCCGACGTGCCGATAGGACCAGTGGATGCTTCGGCACGGACGCACATTCCAACTCCTCCTGCTGCTCGCGCTCCTGGTCGCGGGCGCCCTCAGCGCGGCGACCGCCGGCGCCAATACGAGCCATGCCGGATGGCCCCGGATCAACGGCATGCTGCTGATGAACAAGCTTGATCAGAGCCGTCCGCTGGACGCGCGCCCCGGGCACGATCCGTTCGGCGGGATGGACTCGACCTACTCCTGCGACGGGGTGCACCAGGACTCGACCTGTGTCGGACAGCCGCGCAAGTGCGTCTTCCACGGGAACTGCAAGGACGTCGTACACGTGTCCAGTGCCGCCCGCCACAACAAGCTGCTCGGCGGCCACGGGAACGACACGATCCACGCCGGTCCCTGGGGCGACGTGATCTGGGGCGACTACAAGCCCAGCGGCCAGCCGTCGCGCCAGTTCGACCGCCTCAGCGGCGGTCCCGGACGCGACTTCATCTACGCGAGCCACGGGTACAACGTGATCCGCAGCGGGGGCGGGCGCGACGTCATCCACGCACACTTCGGCCGCGGGAGGATCAACTGCGGCCACGGCGGCACGATCCTCTACATCAGCCGCAAGAGCCGCAAGCACTACAAGCTGACGAGCTGCGAGCGCGTCAGCTACAAGACGCTCGGCTACTGACCGGCGTTCAGCCCGGCGTTGCGCGACCGCCGGGCGGTGCCCTGTGTGCGCTGAGTCACACATGCATTTGGGCCGTAGAAACCACGGAGGAATCGTCTTGAGGCTTGCTTAAGGTCTCCAGACGTGACCGCTCTCGATCTCGCCCGCCTCCAGTTCGCGACGACGACGATCTTCCATTTCTTCTTCGTCCCGCTCTCGATCGGCCTGGCGTTCTACGTCGCCGTCTGCCAGACGCTCCACTACCGGACGGGCAAGGAGGTCTACGCCCGGCAGGTGGCGTTCTTCGGCAAGCTGATGCTGATCTCGTTCGCCGTCGGCGTCGTCACCGGGATCATCCAGGAGTTCCAGTTCGGCATGAACTGGAGCCAGTACTCCCGCTTCGTCGGCGACATCTTCGGCGCCCCGCTCGCGATGGAGGCGCTGATCGCGTTCTTCCTCGAGTCGACGTTCCTGGGCTTCTGGATCTTCGCGAAGGGCCGCGTCTCACCGAGGACGCACCTCGTCTCGATCTGGCTCGTGTCGTTCGGCTCCGCGCTGTCGGCCTTCTTCATCATCGCCGCGAACTCGTGGATGCAGCACCCCGTCGGCTACAAGTTGGTGGGCGGGAAGCCGCAGCTCGACAGCATCTGGGCGGTCGTCACGAACAACACGGCGATCGCCGCCTATGTGCACGTCCTGGCCGCCGCCGCCGTCACGGGGACGTTCGTCGTCGTCGGCGTCGCGGCCTTCCAGATCCGTCGCGGCCACGAGGTCGAGCTCTTCACGCGGGCGGTCAAGGTCGCCGTGCCGATCCTGGCCGTCGGCGTCATCGGAGGATTCCTCGCCGGCGATCAGCTCGCGCTCCTCCTGGTCAAGCAGCAGCCGATGAAGATGTCCGCCGCCGAGGCGCTGTTCGAGACCGAGGCGCCCGCCGCCTTCTCCCTCTTCGCCACGGGCGACTTCACGCGCGATCCGGGCCACACGAACCGCAACCTGAAGATCCCCCACATGCTGAGCCTCCTCGCGACGCGCACGTGGGACGGCAAGGTCGTCGGCATCAACGAGCTCGAACGGCAGGACATCGCGAAGTACGGCCCCGGGCAGTACGTCCCGTACGTGGCGGTCATCTACTGGTCGTTCCGCGTGATGGTCTACACGTGGGGCCTGATGCTCCTGTTCGCCGCGCTCACCTGGTGGATGGCGCGGAAGGGCACGCTCGCCAGGAGCCGGCACTGGCAGACGTTCGCGATGGTCATGGCCGTCTCCCCGTTCCTCGTCAACACGGCCGGCTGGGTGATGACGGAGGTCGGCCGGCAGCCCTGGATCGTCCAGGGGCTCATGCAGACCAAGGACGCGAACTCCCCACTGGTGTCGACGGCGCAGGTCGCGTCGACCCTGATCGGCTTCACGATCATCTTCACCGTCATCGGCGGGATCGCACTCTGGTTGTTCCTGCGCTATGTGAGCAAGGGCGCGGAGCCCGAGGCCGGCGGCAAGCCCGGCGCCGCCGATGTCCCCGACCTGACGCTCGCCTACTAGGAGGCCGCTGCCATGCACGTCGACTACAGCTTCCTCGAGGCGCTCTGGTTCATCCTGATCGCCGTCCTGTGGATCGGGTTCTTCGTCCTGGAGGGCTTCGACTTCGGTGTCGGCATGCTGATGCGCACCGTCGCGAAGACCCAGGGCGAGCGGCGCGCGCTGCTGCACACGATCGGCCCGATGTGGGACGGCAACGAGGTCTGGCTCATCACCGCCGGCGGAGCCACGTTCGCGGCGTTCCCGATGTGGTACGCGACCATGTTCTCCGGGTTCTACCTGGCACTCTTCTTCGTGCTCGTGGCCCTGATCGTCCGCGGCGTCTCGTTCGAGTTCTGGGGGAAGGACGACCGTCCCGCCTGGCGCACGGGCTGGGAGTGGGCGATGGTGATCAGCTCCGGCCTCGCGGCCCTGCTCTTCGGCGTCGCGTGGGCGAACATCGTCCGCGGCGTGCCGATCAACGCCCAGCAGGAGTTCACGGGCACCCTCTTCACGCTGCTGAACCCGTACGGGCTGCTCGGCGGCGTCACGACGCTGCTCCTCTTCCTCTCGCACGGCGCGATCTTCCTCACGATGCGCACGGTGGGGACGATCAACGAGCGCGCCCAGGGCGTCGCCCGTTTCGCCTCCCCCGCGGCCGCCGTCGCCGGGATCGTCTTCCTCGTCTGGACCGTCATCGACATGGAGAACCGCACCGGGATCGAGGTCGCAGTCGCCGTGCTGGCCGGGGTCGGCGCGCTCCTGCTCGCGACGATGGCGGTGTCCGAGCTCGCGCAGCGCGCGCACGTCGCGTTCACCCTCTCGACGCTCGCGATCGTGCTGCTGTTCGTGACGCTGTTCGTCGATCTCTTCCCGAACGTGATGCCGTCCTCGACGGACGCGCGCTTCAACCTGACGGTCGCCAACACCTCGTCCTCACACATGACGCTGACGCTGATGGCCATCGTGGCGGCCGTTATGGTCCCGATCGTGCTGGCCTACACCTCCTGGGCCTACTGGGTCTTCCGCAAGCGGGTGTCGTCTGACGAGTTCGATCTGGAGACGAAGAACCCGATCGACCTGATGCGCGGCGGCGCCCCGCACGGGCCGACCGACGCGCAGTCACCCGCCGGCTGACAGTGGCGGGCGGCGCCGAGCAGCGCGCCGCGCGCATCGACCGGAGACTGCTGCGCGAGGCGCGTTCGGCGCGCACACCG
Source organism: uncultured Actinomycetes bacterium (assembly GCA_963805615.1). Classification (GTDB taxonomy): domain Bacteria; phylum Actinomycetota; class Thermoleophilia; order Solirubrobacterales; family Solirubrobacteraceae; genus F1-60-MAGs163. The sequence goes on from CAWDUW010000003.1 coordinate 689,631, forward strand.
CTGGTGGCCGCCGTCGTCCTGGGCGTCGTCACCTCGGGCCTCGTCGTGGCACAGGCGATTCTGCTCGGGCGGGTCGTCGCACGCGCGTTCCTCAGCGGCCAGGGCGTCGCGGACCAGCGCGACACGTTGATCGCGCTCGCCGTCGTCGTCGTCGCCCGCGCGGCGTGCGCCGCGGGCTTCGAGGCGTCGGGCCGGCTCGGAGCCGGCCGCGTCATGTCGGAGCTGCGCGCGCGGCTGACCGACCACATCCTGCGCGCGCGGCCGAGTGGCCTGCGCGAACAGCGGACCGGCGACCTCGTGACGACGGCGGTGCAGGGCGTCGACGCGCTCGAGGCGTACTTCGCCCGCTACCTGCCGCAACTCGTCCTCGCGGTGATCGTGCCGGTCGTGATCCTCGTCTATGTCTTCCCGCACGACCTCGCGGCCGGGCTGATCCTGCTGGTCACGGTCCCGATGATCCCGCTGTTCATGATCCTGATCGGGCTCGCGGCGCAGAGCGCGACGCAGAAGCGCTGGAAGACGCTCTCCCTCCTGAGCGCACACTTCGTCGACGTCGTCCGCGGCCTGGAGACACTCCGCGCCAACGACCGCGACGGCGCTCAGGCGGACACGCTCGCCGAGGCCGGGGACGCCTACCGCAGCCAGACGATGGCGACGCTGCGCATCGCGTTCCTCTCCTCGCTCGTGCTGGAGCTGCTCGCGATGATCGGCACGGCACTCGTCGCCGCGACCGTCGCGCTGCAGCTGATCGACGGGAACCTGACGTTCGCTGTCGGGCTGTCCGTCCTGCTGCTCGCACCGGAGCTGTACCTGCCCGTGCGCATGGTCGGCCAGCACTTCCACGCGAGCACCGACGGCCTGCAGGCCGCAGGCACACTGTTCGAGGTCCTCGACACCCCGGCGGCGGTGAGCGCGCCCGCGAGTCCGCTGCCCGCGCCGGATGTGCGCAGCGGCACGATCGAGCTGGACGACGTGCGCGTCGCCTACCCCGGCCGCGGCGCGCCCGTCCTCGACGGGCTGAGCCTGCGGATCGAGCCGGGGGAGCTCGTGGCGCTCGTCGGGCCGAGCGGCGAGGGCAAGAGCACGCTCGCGGCGCTCCTCCTGAGGCTGCTGGACCCGGACTCGGGCGCCGTGCGCTGCGACGGCGTCGACCTGCGGGCGAGCGCACCGGCGGACTGGCGCCGCCAGGTCGCGTGGGTGCCGCAGCGGGCGACGCTGTTCGCCGGCACGCTCGAGGACAACGTGCGGCTCGGTGACCCGGATGCCTCGGCCCACGCGCTGCAGCAGGCGCTCGCCGACGCCGGCCTCGAGCAGCTCGTCACGACGCTTCCGGACGGGTTGCGGACGCGGATCGGCGACGGCGGCCGGACGCTGTCGGCCGGCGAGGCGCAGCGCGTCGCGCTCGCTCGAGCGTTCCTGCGCGACGCTCCGCTCGTGGTGCTCGACGAGCCGACCGCGCACCTCGACGCCGCCACGGCCCAGGACGTCGGCGCGGCGGTCGAGCGGCTCGCCACCGGCCGCACGACGCTGCTGATCGCCCACCATCCCGCGCTCGCAGGCCGCGCCGACCGCGTGCTGCACCTGGCGGCCGGGGTGCTTCAGCCGGCCCCGGCGGGAGCGGCCCCGTGAACGCCGGCTCCCTCCCCGCGCGCCGGGGTGCGCTGCGGCGCGCCGCCAGGCTCGTGCGCCCGCACCGCCGCCGCGTCGCGGCCTCGATCGCGCTCGGCGCGGGCGCGGTGCTCGCGGCGGTCGGCCTGCTCGCGGTCGCCGGGGTGCTGATCAGCAAGGCCGCCCTGCGGCCGGACATCCTCAGCCTCACGGTCTTCACGGTCACGGTGCGCGGCCTGGCGATCGCGCGTGCAGTGCTGCGCTACCTCGAGCGCCTCGTCTCCCACGACCTCGCGTTCCGCGTGCTCGCCGACCTGCGGGTGCGGTTCTTCGCCCGGCTTGCGCCGCTCGTGCCCGAGGGTCTCGCCGGCATGCGCGGGGGCGACGTCCTGAGCCGCTTCGTCGCCGACGTCGACGCGCTCCAGGACCTGTACCTGCGCGCGATCGGGCCGCCGCTGATCGCCGCGCTCGTCGTGGCCGTCGTCGGGGTCGGACTGCTGATCGTGCTGCCCGGCGCAGCGGTGATCCTCGTCGTGGCTCTGCTGGCCGCAGGCCTGCTCGTCCCCGCGCTCGCGAGCCGCGCGACCGCCGCGTCCGGCCGCCGGCAGGCGCCGGCGCGGGCCGACCTCAGCGCCGAGCTCGTGGAGATCGTGCGCGGCGCACCCGAGCTCGCCGTCTACGGCCGCGAAGCCGACTGGGCGCTCCGGGTCGCCGCCGCGGATGAGCAGCTCCTGCGCGAGCAGCGCCGCGACGCGGTCGTCGGCGGCCTCACCACCGGCCTCGGCGTCCTGATCGCAGGCGCCGCTCTCGTCGGGGTGGCCGCCGTCGGCGTCGGCGCGACCGCGAGCGGTGCGCTCGACGGCATCCTGCTGGCGGGCGCGGTGTTCGTCGCGATCGGCGCGTTCGAGGCGGTCACCCCGCTGCCCGACGCGGCGCAGCGGCTCAACGTCTGCGCGGGCGCTGCGGCCCGCCTCGAGGAGATCACGGACCGCCCGGCGCCGGTCGAGGATCCGTCCGCGCCCGTGGCGCCTCCGGCCACCGGGGCGCTCGTCGCCGACGCGGTGACCGTGCGGTTCCCCGGCCGCGTGGCCCCGGCGCTCGACGGGGTGACGCTCCGGGTCGAGCCGGGCGCCCGCGTCGCGGTCGTCGGCACGAGCGGCGCCGGGAAGACGACGCTCGCCCGCCTGCTCGTGCGCTTCATGGATCCGAGCTCCGGCGCCGTGACGATCGGCGGCCAGGACGTACGGGGCGCCGCGCAGTCGCAGGTGCGGCAGACGGTGCGCCTCGCCGGCCAGGACGCCCACCTCTTCACGACGACGATCCGCCGGAACGTCGAGCTCGCGCGCCCCGGCGCCGGTGATGCCGAGATCCTCTCCGCGCTCCGGCGCGCCGGCCTCGGCGACTGGCTGGCGGGGCTCCCCGACGGGCTCGACACCCAGGTCGGCGAGGACGGCGACGAGGTGTCCGGCGGCCAGCGCCGGCGGATCGCGCTCGCGCGCGCGTTCCTCAGCGCCGCGCGCTTCCTCGTGCTCGACGAGCCCACCGCGCACCTCGACTCCCGCGGCGCCCGCGACCTGCTCGGCGGGCTCGCCGCGGACCGCGACGATGCCCGCGGCATCCTCGTCGTCTCCCACACGCTCGAGGGCCTCGAGGGCTGGGATGAGATCGTCGTCCTGGATGGCGGACGCGTCGCGGAGCGCGGAACGCACGCGGTGCTCGCCGCCGCCGGCGGCGCCTACGCGCACCTCCTCGCGGCGCGCTGACCCAACCCGGGTAGCCTGCCCCCGGTGCTGGAGGGGATACGGGCTTCGGCTTCCGACGTGGGCAGGGTCCTGCGGGCCGCGCTCGAGACCGCCGCACTGCGCCGGCTCCAGTTCGCCTGGGCGCTCACGTCGCTGGCCTTCTGGGCGTCGACGATCGTGCTCGCGGTCTACGGCTTCAGCGTCGGGGGCGCCGCCGCAGTCGGGCTGATCGGCCTCGCGCGGATGCTGCCGGCCGCCTTCGCGGCGCCGATCAGCGGGCTGATCGGCGACCGCCACTCGCGCCGCGACGTGCTGCTGGTCTGCGCGCTGCTGCGCTGCGGCCTGGGCCTGCTCGTCGCCGCGTGCGTGCTCGCCGGCCTGCCCCTCGCTGTCGCGGTCGCGTTCGCCGCGCTGCAGACCATCGCCGGCATGGCCTACAAGCCCGCGCAGGCCGCGTTCCTGCCCCAGCTCGCCCGCACGCCGGAGCAGATGGCGGCGGCCAACGCCGTGTGGGCGGCGATCGAGAGCGTCGGCTTCCTCGTCGGCGCGATCGGCGGCGGCCTGCTGATCGCCGGGCTCTCCCCCGAGACCGCGCTCGCGGCGACCGCACTGCCCTACGGGCTCGCCGCCGTGATGCTCGCCGGCATCCCGCGCGACGCGACCCCGGAGCACCGCCGCGCGATCGAGGGGTCGAGCGTGCGGCATGAGGCGCTGCTGGGGTTCCGGACCGTGCTCGGAGATCGCGAACTGCGCACGCTCGTGGGGACGCTGTCGGCGAGCACGCTCGTCGAGGGCGCTGTGGACACGCTCCTCGTGGTCGTCGCGATCGACCTGCTCGACCTCGGCGACGCCGGCGTCGGTCTGCTGAACGCGATGTGGGCCGCGGGCGGGATCGCGGGCGGCGTCGTGGCCCTCGGGCTGCTCGGCCGGGGGCGGCTGGCGGGGGGCCTTGCGATCGGATGCCTCTGCATCGGTCTGCCCCTGATCGCGCTCGCGATCGAGCCTGTGACGGGCGTGGCGCTCGCCGGCCTGCTCGTGCTCGGCGTCGGCTACACCCTCGTCGAGACCGCCGGCCTCACGCTGATGCAGCGGCTCGCCTCCGACGAGGTGCTCTCGCGCGTGTTCGGCGTGGTCGAGAGCACCTATGTCGCGAGCACCGGCATCGGCGCCGCGCTCGCTCCGCTGCTGCTCGCGCTGCTCGGCACCCGCTCGACACTCGTGGTCGTCGGCGCGGCGCTGCCGCTGCTGGCGATCGTCCGCTGGCGCACGCTCGCGCGGTTCGAGGCCGGCCACCAGATCCCGGCGCGGCCGTTTGCGCTCCTGCGCGGCGTGCCGCTGTTCGCGCCGCTGCCAGTGGCGTCCGTCGAGAACCTCGCGCTGCGGACGGCGCCGGTGCGCGTCAGCCGTGGAGAGGTGGTCGTGAACCAGGGCCAGACCGGCGAGCGCTTCTTCGTCATCGACGAGGGCCGCGTGGAGGTCCTGATCGACGGGGCACCCGTCCGGGTCGAGGGGCCCGGTGAGTTCTTCGGCGAGATCGCGCTCCTGCACGCCGTGCCGCGCACCGCAACCGTGCGCGCACTCGAGGACAGCCTGCTGCTCGCGCTGGACCGCGACGAGTTCGTCGCCACCGTCACCGGCAACCCGCGGAGCCTGCGCGCGGCGGACGGGGTGATCGGCGAGCGGATCGCTCAGGCCGCCCCCTGAAAAGCGACACGCCCCTCATCCGGAGGAGCGTGTCGTTACCTGGCGGGGCGCACGCGATTCGGGGGGAAGCGGCGCCCGCAGAACAGCAATGAATGACGCGGAGCCGAGCCACTCCGGGACCCCTCAACCCGATGCGCGCCTCCGTGAGGAGTGCGCTCCGAGGAGGGAGGCGTGGCCTTACATCCCTGGCCTTCGCTCTTTGCGACTCGGCGCCGCGTCGAAAGTGAACGTACGCGGCACGTGACCACGTGGTCAAGACCTGCGTGGCGATGAGCCCGCAATCTCCGGAGAAATGTCCGCTGCCGGCCCGGCACGCGGGTGTCATACGCTTGGAGCCATGACCGACACCGCCGTCCAGGACGTCACCTGGAACCTCGAGGACCTCGTCGAAGGCGGCGGCGTCGCCGCCTGCGAAACACTGCTGGCGGAGGCCGACGAGCGCGCCGGTGCGTTCGCGGCGGCGCACGCCGGCCACGTCGCCCAGCTGGATGGCGCGGGGCTCGCCACCGCGATGAACGAGCTCGGCGCGATCTCCGACCTGACCGCCCGGGCCGCCAACTACGCGCACCTGCGCTTCGCGGCGGACACCGAGGACGAGGCCAACGGCGCGCTCGTCGCGAAGGTCAGCGAGCTGGCGACCGCGATCGAGACGAAGCTCGTGTTCTTCGACCTCGAGTGGGCGGAGATCGACGACGACGTCGCGGACCGGCTGCTCGAGTCCGACGGCCTGGAGCTCGTGCGGCATCACCTGCGCACCGCGCGCCGCTACCGCCCCCACCTCCTCAGCGAGGCGGAGGAGAAGCTCATGGCGGAGAAGTCCGTCACCGGGCGCGAGGCGTGGTCCCGGCTCTTCAGCGAGCAGACGAGCGCGATCCGCGTGGACCTTCCGGATGCGGACGAGGCCGTCCCGCTCGACGCCGCGCTCAGCCGGCTGCAACATCCCGACCGCGAGACCCGCCGGGTCGCGGCCGAGGCGATCAGCGCCGCGCTGGCCCCGGGTCTGCGCACCCGCGCCTACATCTTCAACACGCTCGCGCAGGACAAGGCCGCGGACGACCGGCTGCGCAGCTTTCCCACCTGGCTCTCCAGCCGCAACCTCAGCAACGAGGCGAGCGACGAGTCGGTGCGCGCGCTGCTCGAGGCGACCGAGGGCGCCTACGACGTGCCGCAGCGCTGGTACAGGCTGAAGGCCCAGGTGCTGGGGCTCGAGAAGCTCGCCGACTATGACCGTGCGGCAGCGGTCGCCGACGACGAGGAGGAGTACAGCTGGGAGGCCGCGACCGGTGTCGTCCAGGAGGCCTACTCCGGGTTCTCCCCCGAGCTCGGCGACCTCGTCGCGAGGTTCTTCGACGAGCAGTGGATCGATGCGCCCGCCCGCCCCGGCAAGCGCGGCGGCGCCTTCTGCGCGTACACGACCCCGAGCGTCCACCCGTACGTGATGCTCAACTGGACGTCGCGCCGGCGTGACGTGATGACGCTCGCGCACGAACTCGGGCACGGCGTGCACGCCGCGCTCGCGATCCCGCGGGGGATCTTCGAGCAGCACACGCCGCTCACGGTCTGCGAGACCGCCTCGGTCTTCGGCGAGGCGCTCACGTTCCGCCGGCTGCTCGCGGACACCGACAGCCCGATGTCGCGGCTGTCGCTGCTGGCGTCGAACCTGGAGGACACGATCGCGACCGTCTTCCGCCAGACCGCGATGAACCGCTTCGAGGAGGCGGTCCACACGAGCCGCCGCGAGGACGGCGAGCTGTCCGTCGAGCGCTTCGGCGATCTGTGGCGGAGCACCCAGGAGGCGCTCCTGGGCGACGCCGTCGAGCTGACGGACGGCTACCGCGCGTGGTGGTCGTACATCCCGCACTTCATCGGGTCCCCCGGGTACGTCTACGCGTACGCCTACGGGCAGCTGCTCGCGCTGTCCGTCTACGCGCGGTATCTCGAGGAGGGCGAGGGCTTCGTCCCGGCGTACCTGGAGATGCTGGCCGCCGGCGGATCCCGCAGCCCCGAGGATCTCGCGAAGATCGCCGGGCTCGACCTCGCCGACCCGAGCTTCTGGGACCGCGGGCTGCAGCTCGTCCGCGGCGAGCTGGAGGAGGCCGAGGCGGCCGCCGCCGAGGTCCTCGCCGCGAGGACCTAGCGATTGGCCTCGCGCAGGGCGCGCTGCATGTCGCGCTTGGTCTCGCGCTCCTTGATCGACTGCCGCTTGTCGAACCGGTCCTTGCCCTTGGCGAGCGAGATCTCCACCTTGGCGCTCGGCCCCTTGAAGTAGATCCGCGTCGGCACCAGCGTCAGGCCCTGGAGCTGCTGGCGGGCGACGAGACGCTCGATCTCCCGCCGGTGGGCGAGCAGCTTGCGTGGCCGCTCGGGCTCGTGGTTGTTGCGGGCGGCGGGGCCGTAGGGCGGGATGTGCAGGTTGTAGAGCCAGAGTTCCCCGTCGCGCACCTGGGCGTAGGAGTCCTTGAGCGTCGCTCCGCCGTCGCGCAGCGCCTTCACCTCCGTCCCGAGCAGCACCATGCCGCACTCGAGCTTGTCGAGCAGCTCGAAGCGGTGGCGGGCCTGACGGTTGGAGGCCACGTCGCCGGGGGCGACCTTCTTCTTCGCAGCCTTGGCCATCGGTGGTCGAGCGTAGCGACGCCTCCAAGGGACGCTCGGCGTCAGCGATGGCAGGAATCGTCCCTATAGCGTCCTTGCGGCCATGACGGGGATGGCGCAAGATGGGGTCCATGCAACGTCGCCGGATCGTGATCGTCGCCTTCCCCGACGTTCAGGCGCTCGACGTCGCCGGACCGGCCGAGGTCTTCGCGCAGGCGGGCGGGTACGACGTCCACGTCGCCGCGCCCGCGCGTGAGCCGCTGGCAACGGGCAGCGGCTATGCCATCGTCCCCGACCTCGCACTGGACGAGGTCCACGGCCCGATCGACACGCTCGTCGTCGCGGGCGGCGCGGGCACGCGGGCGGCGCACGCCGACGACGGGCTCACCGCGTGGATCGCGGCGACCGCTCCCCGGGCGCGACGCGTCGCCTCCGTCTGCACCGGCGCGTTCCTGCTCGCGCGCGCCGGGCTGCTCGACGACTGCCGCGTGACCACGCACTGGGCGTGGTGCGACGCGCTCGCGGCTGCATACCCGAAGGTGACCGTCGACCCCGACCCGATCTTCGTCGCCGACGGCCGGATCTGGACGTCGGCCGGCGTCACCGCGGGCATGGACCTGGCACTCGCGCTCGTCGAGGAGGACCTCGGGCCGCAGCGCGCGCTCGAGGTCGCTCGCAGCCTCGTGCTCTTCGTCCGCCGGCCCGGCGGCCAGTCGCAGTTCAGCGCCGGCCTGCGCGCACAGGGCGCGACGCGGGCGCCGCTGCGCGAGCTGCAGGCGTGGATCTCGGACAACCTGGGCGCGGACCTCGCGGTCAGCGCGCTCGCGGGGCGCGCGCACATGAGCGAGCGCCACTTCGCGCGCGCGTTCAAGGACGAGACCGGGCTCACGCCCGCCGCCTACGTCGAGCGGGTGCGCGTCGAGCGCGCGCGGCTGCTGCTCGAGAGCACGCCGGCGCCGGTCGCAGCCGTCGCCGCGCAGTGCGGGTTCGGCACCGTCGAGACGCTCCGCCGCGCGTTCGCACGGCGCGTCGGCGTCAGCCCCGTCGCCTACCGCCGGCGCTTCGCCGCATGATCCCCCACCACCACGAGGAGACCACCATGGACATCGCGATCCCGATGTACGACCGCTTCACCGCGCTTGACGCGATCGGCCCCTACGAGGTGCTGTCGCGCCTGCCGGGCGCGCAGGTGACGTGGCTCGCGCACGAACCCGGCCTCGTGCGCACCGACAACGGCATGCTGGCGATCGAGGCGACCGCCACATTCGAGGACCTCCCCAGCCCCGACATCGTGCTCGTCCCCGGCGGCATCGGCACGCGCGCCCTGCTGGAGGACGAGCGGCTCATCTCCTGGCTGCGGGGGGCGCACCAGACGTCCACGTGGACGACGTCCGTCTGCACGGGATCCCTGCTGCTCGGGGCCGCCGGGATCCTCGAGGGCATCCGCGCGACAGGGCACTGGCTGGAGCTCGAGCCCCTCGCCGGCTACGGCGCCACGCCGACGCAGGAGCGCGTCGTCTTCGAGGGCAAGGTCGTCACCGCGGCGGGCGTGTCCTCCGGGATCGACATGGCCCTCGCGCTCGCGGGCCGGATCGCCGGGGACGACTACGCCAGGGCCATCCAGCTGATGATCGAGTACGACCCGCAGCCACCGTACGACGCGGGCTCGACCACGAAGGCCGGGCCTGAGCTGACCGAGGCCGTGCGCAGCCGCGTGGCGGCGTTCCGCTAGCGGATCCGCAGTGTCCGGACGACCGACTTGGAGCGCTTGCCGCCGACGCTGACGATGGAGAGCGTGAGCCGGTAGCGCGCGCGTCGCAGACCCGTCGTCGCGATCGGGAACGGCCCGTTCGCGCCGGAGAGGACCTTGCGCGAGAGCGCCTTGATGCGCACGGCAGCGGTGCAGCGGCGCACGCGGGCGACGCAGGCGCCGCGGCTGCGGTGTCCGCGCTGCAGCCGCGCCACGACGATCTGGAGCGTCCCGGGGCCCGAGGAGCGCACGCGCAGGGAGAGGAGCTTGCCGCGACGCAGGGTCGCGTGCCGCAGGCTCACCGAGGTGATGCGCGGGCGGGCGGCGAGCGCTGCGTCACCGAGCGGCGAGGTCGTCGTCCTGAAGGTGAGGTCCGGACCGTTCGTCGTCCCCTTCGCACTCGAGCCGACGAGCCTGACGTGGTAGGTCGTTCCCGGCGCGAGGCCGCTCAGCGTGGTGCCGACCGCCTGCGACTCGGCCGAGCCCGGCACGGTCCCGCCGCTCTGGTGGCTCCCGTACGCCCCCGTGAGCCCGTAGTCGAGCGACCAGGTCGTGTCCGAGCCGCGCGGCGTGACGAGGCCCGAGACAGCGGCGCCCGTGTCGCTGACCACGACGTTCTGCAGGGCGACGACCGGCGGCGGCAGATACTCGTCGGCGCCGATGTCGACCGACGCCCCGAACGCCCGGGGATCGCCGTCGATGTCGGTCTCGCCCGCGACTACGTCGCCGGCGCCCGCATCGATCGTCGGCGAGCCGCGCAGCTGGTGAATGTCGGCGCCACCGGCGAGACCGGCGAGCAGCGGCCCGACCGTCGTGATGTTGGCGCTGCCGGTCGTGACCGCCGTGTCCGTGCCGCGGCGGTCCAGCCGTCCGGCGCCGAAGCTCGAGCGGTCGACGTCGAGCGCCGCCGAGGTGCCGTCGACACCGTCGTTGTCCTCGGCCACGCCGTCCCAGCCGGATGCGGCGCCGCCCAGGATCGTGTTGCGGACGGTGACCGAGGCCGAGCCGCCGAAGAAGACGGTCGACGCGTAGAGGGCCTGCCCGCCGAGACCGTCGGCGATCAGTGTGCTGCCCGCCACCGTGCCCGTGACGATCGCGGCGATGCCGCCGGCGCCGGTCGAGACGACGACGGAGTCGCGGATCGCCGAGGCGCGGACGGCGACGGCCGTGCCGCTGCCGGCGTTGCGGACCTCCACCCGGTCGAGTGTGGCGTTGCCCACCGTGCCGTTCGTGCGCACGAGCGCCTCGGCGTTGTTCACGCCGCCCTCGACGCGCAGGTGGCGCAGCGTCTGGCCCGCCGCGCTCAGGTAGATCGCGCTCGCGCCCGGGGAGCCCGTCCACTGCAGCAGCGGCGGGGCGCCCGCCGGGTCGCCCTCGACAGCAAGGCCGCCGGCGGCCAGCTCGATCGGCGTCGCGAAGCCGTAGGTGCCGCCCGCCAGGCGGACCGTGTCGTCGGCGGAGGCTCCACCGATCGCCTGTTCGAGCGTGCACGGGGCGGCGGCGTCGCAGGAGCCCGAGGCGGCGCCGCCGGCCGGGACGGCCTGCCGGACCGCGGCGCCCGCACCCGCGGGCACGGCGAGCAGTGCGAGCAGCGCAAGCGCCAGGATCAGGACGGGAAACCGGCGCATTCGCCGTGATTGTCGCAGGCCGCCCGCTCGTGAGACAAGTGACAACCGTCTAGGGCGCGACGCCGACGGCGCCCGGCAGCAGGTCGACGCGACCGCGCGCGGTCTCCACGCGCTCGACCCGAACCGTCGCCGGATCGCCGATCCTGATCGCACCGCCCTCGTCACTGAGGAGGATCGTGCCGGCCTCGTTGAGTTCCCACCAGCCGCCCGGGATGCGCCGCACCGGAAGAAACCCCTCGTGCGTGCCGGGCGTGTCCGACTCGCCGAAGCGCACGAAGGCGCCGCTTCCGACGAGCCCTGTGACCTCCCCCTCGAACTCACGGTCGAACCCGTTCTCGAAGAGGTCCCGCTCGAGCAGGAAGCACTGCGCGATGCGGTCCGCGTCGCGCTCGATGACCATCGCCGCGCGCTCGCGCGCACTGCACCAGATACCGCTCTCCTCGAGCACGTGGGCGACCGGCGGGTCCTCGCCGCCGCCGATGGCCGACAGCAGAGCGCGATGGCAGATCAGGTCCGGGTAGCGCCGGATCGGCGACGTGAAATGGCAGTAGTGCGTGAGGCCGAGGCCGGCGTGCCCGAGGTTGTGGGGCGTGTAGTGCGCCTGCTGGAGGGCGCGCAGGACGAGGAAGGTCAGGCCGGTGCGGCCGTGCCCGGTCCGGCGCACGTGCTCGTCCACGAGCAGCGACGCCTGCGCGACGATGTCCGCGGCGTCGCTCTGGGTCATGGACTCGGGCGCCGCAGGTGTCGGAACCTCCAGCGTCGCGAGCTGATCGAGCAGGCGCTCGACCGCGATGGGCTCAGGGCGCTCGTGCACGCGGTAGAGCGTGGGCACCTTGCGCTCGGAGAGCAGCCGGGCGACGGCCTGGTTCGCGGCGATCATCAGATGCTCGATCAGCCGGTGGGACTCCGTCTGCACGCTCGCGGTCACCTCGACGACGTGGCCGCCGCGGTCGAAGCGGAACTCCGGCTCGGTCGACTCGATGGCGAGTGCGTGGCCGGCGGCGCGCCGCGCGTCCTCGAGCGCGCCGCTGGCGGCCCGCGCGGTCGCAAGCGGCGCGGCCCAGGGATCCTGCGCCTGCTCGTCGCCGGCGAAGATCCGGTCGACCCGGTCGTAGTCCAGGCGCGCATCGGAGCGGATGAGCGAGCGGTAGAAGGTGGCCTTCGTCGTCTGCGCCCCGTCCAGCTCGAGCTCCGCCGTGACCGCGAGCCGGTCCACTCCCGGGACGAGCGAGCAGGCGCCGTTCGACAGCGCCTCCGGCAGCATCGGCTCGACGGCCCCCGGGACGTACACGCTCGTGCCGCGACGGTGGGCCTCGCGATCGATCGCGCCGCCGGGGTGCACGTACGCGGACACGTCGGCGATGTGGACCCACACACGGATGTGCTCCGGGCGTGAGCGATCGATCACCTCCGCGGAGATCGCATCGTCGAAGTCCTTCGCGGTCGCCGGGTCGATCGTGAAGGTCGGCAGGTCACGCAGATCACGGCGCGCCGCCGCTCCCTCGTGCGGCTCGGCCTCGGTGGCCGCCCGCTCGACCCCGGCCGGGAAGCGTCGTCGCAGCCCGCGTTCGAGCATCAGCGCCTCGATGACGTCACGCGCCACGTGCGGCTCGCCGAGGACGCGCAGCACGTCGACGCGCCCGCCCGCCGCGGGCTTCACGAGCGCCAGGCGGCCCGGCCGCGCCTCGCGCGGCGACTTCCCGATCGTGAACCGGCCGCCGCGCTCGAAGAGGCGCTCGCCGACCATGAACCGCGCCCGGCCCTCGAGCAGGATCACGAACGGCATGTCGGGGGCCGGCCGCTCGCCCCGGCCGCCGGGCTGCGACGGCCGTCCGCCGTGCCCGCCGGGACGACCGGCGGGCGGTCGTCCGCGGCCACCGCCCTGGCGCCGGCGCGCGGCCACCGGCTCAGCTCTTGACCGCGCAGCCGCCGGCGGTGCGCAGCGCGACGCGCATGGCCTCGTCCGCGCGGGTCTTCGGGTCGTCCTTGGCGGCGACGTCCGGCTTGAGGCCCGTGCCGGTCTTGACGCCCTGCCCGCCGAGGTTGCGGCCGTTGGGCGTGAAGTACTGGCCGGCGGTGATGTCGAGCGCGCCGCCGTTGGAGAGCTCGATCACCTCCTGGAAGACGCCCTTGCCGAAGGTGCGGGTGCCGACGAGCTTGGCCCGGCCGCGGTCCTGCAGCGCGCCGGCGACGATCTCCGAGGCCGAGGCGGTGTTGCGGTCGACGAGCACGACGACATCGTCGCCCTTGGGCACGACCGGGTCGCCGGTCGCGTCGAGCGTGCGCTCGGGGACGTTGCGCCCGCGCGTCGTGACGATCTTGCCGTCGGGGAGGAAGGCGCTCGCGATCAGCTGCGCCTCGTCCACCAGGCCGCCGCCGTTGCCCCGCAGGTCGAAGACGAACGCCTGCGCGCCGCGCTTGTCCAGGCGCTTCAGCGCGGCGTAGACCTCGGCGTGCGCTCCGGAGCTGAACTGCGAGAGCCCGACCACGCCGATCTTCTTCCCGCATGCCTCGCGCAGGGTCGATGCGACGACGGGGACGGAGACCTCGCTGCGCGTCATCGTGACGTTCCGGCGCTTGCCGTCATGCGCGACGGTCAGCGTCACGTCGGTGCCGGACGGGCCCTTGATCCGCGTCGTGGCGACGTCGCCGCTGACACCCGCGAGCGTCTTCCCGTTGACCGCGACGAAGAGATCGCCGGCCACGATCCCGGCGCGCTTCGCCGGTGAGCCGTCGAAGACGTTGACGACCCGCAGGCCCTTGGGATCGGGCGCGACGCTGACCCCGACGCCCGTGAAGCTGCTGGTCTGCGTCTGCTGGAAGCGCGCGTACTCGGCCGGGGTGAAGTAGTTCGAGAAGCGGTCGTTGAGCTTCGCGACGACGCCCGCGATGGCGTCGTCCGCGAGCTGGGAGCGCGGGATCTTGCGGTAGTAGGTGCTCTGGATCAGGTCGAGCGCCTCGTTGACGACGCGCCGGTCGTCGTCGCCGGTGAGCGCGGTGCGCACGGGCTTGGGCACCGATTCCGGGTGCCGGCCGCCGATCCACACGCCGAGCGCCAGCACGCAGACGCCCGCGACGAGCAGGCCGAGCACGGTGAGCAGGAGGTGTCGGCGACGACGGGAGGGCATCGGGAGGGGTACGGGCGGGACGGCCCCGAGAGGGTAGAGAAGCGCGGCGGTGCGTCCGCCGGGTCCTCAGACGCTGAGGAAGCGGCGCAGCGAGATCGCCGAGCCGGCGGCGCTCACGAGGATGCCGGCGCCTAGCAGGATCGCGACGAGCGCCCCGAATCCGACGGTCTGGGGCGCGGCGAGCAGCGCGAAGTCGCTCACGAGCGGGTCCACGAGCGCGACCTTCAGCACGCCGAGGAGCAGGACCGCGAGGATCGCACCCAGTGCGCCGACGATCGTCCCCTCGAGCACGAACGGCCAGCGGATGAAGCCATCGGTCGCCCCGACGAGCTTCATCACATGGATCTCGCGCCGGCGCGAGAAGACCGACAGCCGGATCGTGTTGGAGATCAGGAGGATCGACGCGATCACGAGCAGGACCGCGAGCAGGCCGGTCGTGTACTTCACGACCTTGGTCGCGGTGAGGATCTTCTGCGTGTCGTCCTTGGACGACTTCACCACGTCGATCGCCGGGTCGACGACGGTCGACCCACCGCCCGGTGTCTGGGGCGCGAGCGAGGCGATGAGCTTGTCCGTGTTGTCGGGGTTCTTCGGCGTGACGCGGTAGGTGTCCGGCAGTGGGTTGGAACCCAGCAGCTGGTAGGCCTCGGGGTTCTTGGCCTTCTCCTCGCTCAGCGCCTTCGCCTTGCTGACGAACTGCACCTTGTCGACCCCGTCGTTCTGGCGGATCACCCCGCCGACGCGAGCGATGTCCGCCTGCGTCGCGTTCGACTTCAGGTACACGTTGACGAGCACACGGCCGCGGACCTCGTTGGCCGCGCCGGTCGTCGCCTGAACGATCGGGATGAAGACGCCCAGGACGAGCAGGGTGACGAGCACGGAGGCGAGCGCCGCGAAGCTCGGGACGGCGTTGCGCGTCATGCCGCGCAGCGCCTCGCGGAGGAAGAAGCCGATCTTCACGGGTTAATCACGAAACGCGTCGTCGAAGTCGTCGGCCGGATCGTCGTGACCCGTGCGGCGCGGCTCAGGCGCGGGCTCGCGCAGCAGCGCGCCGAACTCGGCGGTGCTGATGTCCGCCGGGGCGTAGCGCCCGCCGATCTCGTCGCGCACGATCCGGCCGGCCTCGAGCTCGAGAACGCGGCGGCGCATGCGGTCCACCATCGCGTTGTCGTGCGTCGCGACGAGGACCGTCGTGCCCGTTCGGTTGATCCGGTACAGCAGCTGCATGATGCCGATCGAGGTCTCGGGATCCAGGTTGCCGGTGGGCTCGTCCGCCAGCAGCAGCGGCGGGTGGTTCACGAACGCGCGGGCGATCGAGACGCGCTGCTGCTCGCCGCCCGACAGCTGGTCGGGGTAGTGGTGCAGCTTCGTGGAGAGGCCCGTGAGGCGCAGGATGTCCGGCACCTTCGCGCGGATCTCCTTGCGCCTTGAGCCCGTGACCTGGAGCGCGTACGCGACGTTGTCGTGCACCGTGCGGTTCGGGAGGAGCTTGAAGTCCTGGAAGACGACGCCGAGGTTGCGGCGGTAGTACGGAACCTGCTTGTGCGTGAGCTCGGAGAGGTCGCGACCGGCGACCAGGATGCGGCCCTCGTCGGGCTCGAGCTCCTTGATCAGGAGCCGCATCAGCGTGGACTTGCCGGAGCCGGTCGGCCCGACCATGAACACGAACTCGCCGCGGCGCACCGCGAAGGTGGCGTTGCGCAGGCCGGCATTCGAGACGTCGTACGTCTTGGAGACGCCGCGCATCTCGATCGCGTTCGCGGGATCGCCCGGGCGGGAGGACGCCGAGGCGCCTGCGCGCTCCTGCTCACTCGCAGCGCGCTGTGCGGCCTGCACGTCGCGCAGGCGAAGTTCATCCTCGGTCGCAGCCATACCTTCCGCGAGGTTAGCTGTGGGTGGGTGCTTTTCCTGCCGGTTGCACGCGGTCTTGCGGGCGGCTGGGACCGGCGCCTCTTCCCTGAGGCGCGGTTCAGGCCGCGAACCGCTTGGCGGCCCGTGCCCGCGCCTTGGCAGCCTCGACCTCGCGGTCCTTCGCCGGCGCGGCGGCGACGAGGTCGTCGAGGAGGTGCGCCGTGATGTGCGCGATGTCGTCGACGGCGCGCTCGAACACCTCGGCGTTCGCCTTCGAGGGCTTCGTGGAGCCGCTCACCTTGCGCACGTACTGAAGGGCGGCGGCGCGGACCTCGTCAGAGGTCGCGGGGGGGTCGAAGTTGTGCAGCGTTCGGATGTTGCGACACATGCGGAAATCGTACCGGCGGCTGCGCACGGGCCAGGGGCGCGTGGCCTGACCCGTACCCTGCCCCCATGGCCGAGATCACCTCCTCCACCGCCCCCAACGGGCTTCCCGTCCACCGCATCGCGATCCCCGGCACGCGGGCGACGACGCTCCTCGTGGCCTTCGACGCCGGTGCGCGGACCGAGCGGCCCGAGGAGAACGGCATGGCCCATTTCCTCGAGCACCTCGTGTTCAAGGGCGGAGAGAAGTTCGATGACTACCGCAAGGTCAACGAGACCGCCGAGCGGATGGGCGGCGTGCTGAACGCGTACACGAGCCATGACCTCGTCGCGTTCCACATCACCGTGCGCGCGGAGTCGGCGATGGAGGCGATGGACCTGCTCACCGACTTCGCCGGCCGGCCGAAGGTCGACGCGGAGGAGCTCGACCGCGAGCGCGGCGTCGTCATCCAGGAGATCCAGCGCTACAAGGACCAGCCCGCGGCGGTCGCAGGCGAGCTGATCGAGCGGGCCGGCTACGGCGACCATCCGCTCGGGCGCACCGTGCTGGGCCCGGAGGAGCACCTGCGCAGCTTCACCCGTGACGCGATCGTCAGCTTCCGCGAGCGCCGCTGGTCTGGGCGCAGCGGCGGCGCGTTCATCGTCGGCAACCTGGAGCACGTCGCCGCCAACGGCTCCGTCGACGAGCTGATGGGCCGGTTCCCCGACCTCCCCGAGCCGGAGACCGCGGACCCGGCGCCCGCGTTCGATCCCACCGTCCTCGTCGAGGAGCGCGACACGAACCAGTCGCATCTGCGGATGTTCTACCGCCCCGACGTCGCCCCGGACGA
Organism: uncultured Actinomycetes bacterium; assembly: GCA_963805615.1. Taxonomy (GTDB): domain Bacteria; phylum Actinomycetota; class Thermoleophilia; order Solirubrobacterales; family Solirubrobacteraceae; genus F1-60-MAGs163. The sequence continues at coordinate 706,848 of CAWDUW010000003.1, forward strand.
CGAGGCGGCCCGAGCGGCGTTCCACGTCTACTCGACGCTCCTGGGCGGCTCGATGGGGTCGCGCCTGTTCGACGAGATCCGCGAGCAGCGCGGGTTGGCCTACTCGGTCTTCGCCGTCGACCACGTCGCCGCCGACCACGGCGTGCTCCTGATGGGCGCCGGGCTCGACTCGACCAAGTGCGTCGAGGCCTACACGCGCATGCGCGAGATCGTCGCCGAGCTGCGCGCCGACGGCCCGACGGAGGAGGAGGTCCACCGCGCCCGCGCATACGCGGCGGGCCGGCGCGTGCTCGGCTTCGAGAACACGAACGCGGTCGCGCGGTACGCCGCGGGCCGGGCGATCGTCCACCACGAGGACATCGACCCGGACAGGTCGATCACCACGCTCGACGCCGTGACGTTCGACGACGTCGTCGAGATCGCCCGCCGCGTGGATCCCGACGAGCTCGCCGTGGCGTGCGTCGGTCCGCACGACGCCGACGACTTCCGCTGAGTCGGCCAGGTCGCCTTGACAGCGGAGGGCGCCCCTCCCGATGATGAGCCCGTGCCCACGGGGCAGCTCCTGAACGATCGTGAACTGGCGCGCTACGCACGGCGCGCGGGCGACCGCTGGCCGCTCGAGCAGGCGATCGTGGGCGGGGCGCGCGTGGACGATGCCCGCGGCGTCATGCCACAGCGCGAGCGAGGCCCCGATTTCGTCGTGGTTCTCGTGTCCGAGGCCTTCGACGGGATACCCTGGCTCGAACGGGTGCACCAGGCGGCCAGCATCTGGGACGCCGACGAAATGGGCGCTCCGGCCGAGGTGCATTGCTACACGCCGGTGGAATTCGAGCGCAAACGTGACGCGTTGCCGGTTCTGCGCTGGGTTTCTGCGCGCGGCGTGCCGATAACGGAGATGTAGGGAGGCGCCTCTCCGGATAGAAGAGATTCGCAGGCCTCCGTCACATTCAGGCATTACCGTTGTCATAGGACACGGAGCACCGTTTGACCCCACACGTCTCCATCACCCTGCTGCGTACGCAGACGGATCAGCGACTGGTCGAATTGATCGCCGCCGGGCACGACCGTGCCTTCGATGCGATCGTCGACCGGTATCGTCGGCCCCTGCTGCGCTACGCACGCCGTTTCCTCCATGAGGATGCGCGCGCGGAGGATGTGGTGCAGTCGGCCTTCGTCAGTGCCTGGACGGCGCTGAACGAGGGGGCGACGGTCCGTGACGTGCGGCCCTGGCTCTATCGCATCGTTCACAACGGAGCCCTGAACGTCATGAAGAAGCCCGGTCGCGATGATGCCGTCCTGATCGAGGCGTCCGACCTACGCCCCGGCCCGGCGGCCGAGGTCGAACAGCGCGAGGACGTGCGTCAGGCGCTCGACACCATCTCGCGGCTGCCCGAGCGCCAGCGCACCGCGCTGCTCGCCGTGGCATTCGACGGCCGCTCGCACGCGGACGTCGGCGCCGAGCTCGGTCTCAAGGAGCCGGCCGTCCGCCAGCTCGTGAGCCGCGCCCGGGTCAGTCTGCGCGTGGCCGCCACCGCCGTCACCCCGTGGCCCGTGGCCGCCTGGCTCGCCGGAATCGGCGGGACGCAGGCGGGCGACACGGCCGCGCGCGTCGGCGAGATCGTCGGCGGCGTCGGTGCCGGAACGATCTTCGGCGGAGGCGCATTGAAGGCCGGCGCGCTCGTCGCGGCGGCGGGCGCCGTCGCCGTCGGCGCGCCCAAGATGGCCGACGTCGCGCACCATCACGCACAGCGCCCGGTCGCCTCAGCCTCGGCCTCGGGCTCCACCTCCGGCTCCGCGGCCTCAGGCGCTCGCGCAGGCAACGGATCCTCCGGCTCACCGGCGACCTCGTCGGCCCCGGCCCCGGCCCCGGCCACGCGCTTCCGCGTCGTGTCCAACGCGAGCGGCGGACTGACCGCCGGCGCACGCTCCCACGGGCGCTCGGGCGGCGGCGGCACCTCCGGCGGATGGACGCGCAGCGCGCCCACCACCACACCGTCGGCCGGCTGGACCCATCGCACGTCCAGGGCCGGCACCGGCGGCGACCTCGCCGAGTCCCATTCGGGCACCGACACCCGGTCCGGCGCAAACGACAACGCGCGCGCGCCGTCCTCCACGCTCCGTCACCGCGAGCGGCACAGCACCACCGAGTACTCCACCGGCGGCGACAGGGCCGGCGGCGACACGAGCACCGAGAGCTCCGGAAGCGAATCGAACGTCACCACCGGTTCGGGGCACAACTCGCGGACCGAGCGCGAGCAGAGCGACTCCACCGAGAAGACCACGTCGAAGTCGACCGGCTCCGGATCCGGCAGCGGCGAGACGCAGACCTCCACCGAGAAGCCCGAAACACCGGAGTCCAGCGGATCGCACGAGTCGGGCGATCAGCCGGCTTCAGCGCCGGTTCCGGCTCCGAAGCCCTGATCCGCCCCCGCGCGGACCGTCACGTTCGGGCCCGCGCGGTGTCGTAGGACACGACCCCCAAGACAAGGAGCGTCAAACCCCCTCATGTCCCGTATCACCCTCCGCACCTTCCTCGCCGTGTTCGCGGTGGCCCTCGTGGCCGCCATCCCGGCGATCGCAAGCGCCCACAAGAGCTCCCACGGCCACAAGGCCCAGACGGCGAAGACCGTCGGGACGATCGTCTCGTACACCGACGGCACGCTCGTCGTCTCCAGCGGCGGCCTGCCCGTCAGCGGCAAGGTCACCCCGCGTACGAAGATCAAGTTCAAGGACAACGGCCACCACTACGGCTGGTTCAAGCACCATCGCCGTCACGGCCATGGCGCCCGCGGCCACAGCTCGCGCTACGGCCACGGCCACGAACACGGCGACTACACCGGCGGCGGTATGCCCTCGGGCGGCGGCCTCCCCACCGGCGGCGGCATGCCGACGTTCGGCGGCCTTCCTCGCGCCACGACCGACGACCTGAAGCCCGGCACCGCCCTCACCAAGGCGAGCCTCAAGCTCACGCCCGACGGTCCTGTGTGGGCCCAGCTGACGCTGGTCCGTCCGGTGACGCCGGCCACCTGACCGACCCCGAGACTCCGGCGGTCACTTCCCCCCGACCGCCAGGGAAGCAGTGCACTGAGGCGCCCCACGGGGCGCCTCAGTCGTTCCCGGATTCGGCGATGGCCGCCTGGGCCGCGGCCACACGCGCGATCGGCACCCGGAACGGGGAGCAGCTGACGTAGTCCAGGCCCGCGCGATGGAAGAACCCGATCGACCGCGGGTCGCCGCCGTGCTCCCCGCACACGCCGAGGTGAAGCTCCGGTCGCGCTGCGCGCCCGCGCTCGCAGGCCATCCGGATGAGCTGGCCGAGCCCCTCCTCGTCGATCGACTCGAACGGGGACACGTCCACGATCTTGTCCGCGATGTACGTCGGAAGGATGCTGCCCTCGATGTCGTCGCGGGAGAAGCCGAGGCCCGTCTGCGTCAGGTCGTTGGTGCCGAAGGAGAAGAACTCCGCGTGGCCCGCGATCTGGCCGGCGACGATGCACGCTCGCGGCAGCTCGATCATCGTGCCGACACGGAAGTCCCGGCCGTCCTCCAGTCCCATCTCGCCGGCGATCTGCAGGATCATCTCCTGCATCAGCTCGAGCTCGCGCTCGTACGCGACGAGGGGCACCATGATCTCCACGTCGGGTCGCTTGCCCGTGCGCGCCATGACCGCCTGCGCGGCGAGCAGGATCGCCCGCACCTGCATGGCGTAGATGTCCGGGTAGAGGATCCCGATCCTTACGCCGCGCGTCCCGAGCATCGGATTGGACTCCTCCAGGCCGCGGACGAGCGCCGCCTGCAGCTGCAGCTCGGGCAGGTCCCAGGTGAACTCGAGCTCGGCGCGCTTGAGCTCGTCTCGCACCTCGTAGCGGTCGGGCAGGAACTCGTGCAGCGGCGGGTCGAGCAGCCTGATCGTCACCGTGTGCCCGTCCATCGCCTCGAAGATCCCCTCGAAGTCCGCCTGCTGGAGCGGCAGCAGCTCATCCAGCGCGGCACGGCGCTCGACCGTGTCGCCGATGCCCATGATCATGCGGCGCACCTTCGGCAGGCGGTCGGCCGCCATGAACATGTGCTCCGTCCGGCAGAGGCCGACGCCCTCGGCGCCGAAGCGCCGTGCGCGTGCCGCGTCCTCGGGTGTGTCGGCGTTCGCGCGCACGCCCAGCCGCCGCAGCTCATCGCACCAGCCGAGCAGCTTGGCGAAGCGCTCGTCCACCTCGGGCCGCACGAGCGGCACGTCGTCGGTCGTGACCGCGCCGGTCGCACCGTCGATCGCGATCATGTCCCCGGCGCGCAGCACGAGTTCCCCGACATGGACCTCGTGCGCATGGAGGTCGATGTTCAGCTCCCCGGCCCCGGTCACCGCGGGGCGGCCCATCCCGCGCGCGACCAGCGCCGCGTGGGACGCCTTGCCGCCCTCGCTCGTGAGGATTCCCCTGGCCGCGTTGAACCCGGCGACGTCCTCGGCCTCCGTGAACGGGCGGACGAGCACGACGGCCTGGCCCAGGAGCGCCGCGGCGACCGCATCGTCGGCCGTGAAGACGATGGCGCCCTTGGCCGCGCCCGGCGAGGCGCCGACGCCACGGGCGATCACGTCGTACGACGCGTCGGGATCGAAGGCCGGGTGCAGCAGGGCATCGAGCTTCCCGGCGTCGATCGTGGCGATCGCCTGCGCGCGCGTCAGCAGGCCCTCCTCGACGGCGTCGACCGCGAAGCGGACGGCCGCCTGCGCCGGGCGCTTGGCCGAGCGCGTCTGCAGCATGTAGAGGCGCCCCTCCTCGATCGTGAACTCGGTGTCCTGCATGTCGCCGTAGTGGCGCTCCAGCGTGCGCAGGATCTCCCACAGCTCGTCGCGGGCCGACGGCATCCAGTCCGCGAGCTCGTGCAGGTCGCGCGGCGTGCGCACACCGGACACGACGTCCTCGCCCTGGGCGTTGGTGAGGAAGTCCCCGCTCGGCTCCGGGCTGCCGTGAATCTCATCGCGGCTGAATGCGACGCCCGACCCGCTGGTCTCGCCCTTGTTGCCATAGACCATCTGCTGAACGTTGACCGCGGTTCCCCAGTCCTCGGGGATCCGGTTCTGGCGGCGGTACTCGACGGCGCGCGGCCCCATCCACGAGTCGAAGACCGCGCGGACCGCCCGGTCGAGCTGCTCACGGGGATCCTGCGGGAACTCGTAGAGGTCGCGGAAGGTCGCGACGAGCTCGCGCAGCGCACCCACGTCGAGCTCGGTGTCGAGCGTGACGCCGCGGCCCTCCTTGAGCGCGGCGATCGCGTCCTCGAAGCGCTCGCCAGGGATGCCCATCACGACGTTGCCGAACATCTGGACCAGGCGCCGGTAGGAGTCCCACGCGAACCGCTCGTTCCCCGTGCGGGCGGCGATCCCCTCGACCGCCGCGTCGTTCAGCCCGAGGTTCAGCACCGTGTCGAGCATGCCCGGCATCGAGTCGCGCGCGCCGCTGCGCACCGAGACGAGCAGCGGGTCGTCCGGATCGCCGAGCCGGCGGCCGGAGTGCTCCTCGAGCCGCTCGAGCGCAGCCCCGATCTGCTCCGCGAGCCCGTCCGGCTCCACGCGGCCGGCGCGCATGTAGGAGACGCAGGCGGCCGTGGTGATCGTGAAGCCCGCTGGAACTCGGTCGGGGCCGAGGATGCGCGTCATCTCGGCGACGTTGGCGCCCTTCCCGCCGAGGAGATCGCGCATCTCGCGTGAGCCCTCGCTGAAGTCGTAGACGAACTTCGTCGCCGCAGCCGGCGGGTGGGTGGTGGAAACCTCCATCGGGGAACACTCGCCGAACGGGGCGCGCGGAGCATCCGCAGCGTCGCACCACGGCGATCCGTAGTCTGCCGCACCATCCGGACCCCGCCGAATCGCCCGGAACGACGCAACACACTGGCTTTTTGCCTGAGCTGCCTTCACATGCGTGACGTTTTCGGGCTACCGTTGTCCACACGGGAAGAGCTTTCTTGAGTCCGCAACTCCCCACAGTCCTGCTGCGCGCCCAGACCGACGAGCGTCTGGTTCGCCTCGCCGCGCTCGGATCCGAGCGGGCATTCGAGGCGATCGTCGAGCGCTACCGCCGCCCGCTGATCGGGTACGCCCGCCGGATGGTCGGCGAGTCGCGCGCCGAGGACGTCGTCCAGGCGGCGTTCGTCAGCGCGTGGGGACGGCTGTCCGAGGGCTCCGACGTGCGGGACCTGCGGGCGTGGCTCTTCCGGATCGTGCACAACGGCGCGATCAACGTGCTCAAGCGCGCGAGCTCGCGCGACGTCGAGCTGTTCGAGGACACGCCGGCGCTCGGCGACCTGCACAGCGAGATCGAGCGCCGCGAGGACATGCGCGATGCGCTCGACGGGATCGCCTCACTGCCGCTTCAGCAGCGCGAGGCGCTGCTCGGCGTGGCGGTCCAGGGCCGCCGCCACCGCGACGTCGGCGCCGACATGGGCGTCACCGACGGCGCCGTGCGCATGCTCCTGCACCGCGCCCGTTCGAACATGCGGACCGCCGCGACCGCGCTGACCCCGTGGCCGCTGCTGGCCTGGCTCTCCGGTGAGCGCGGCGCGGACGCCGCTGCCGGCGGCGCAGGCGCAGGGATGCTCGCGGGCGGTGCCCTGAAGGCCGCCGCGGTCCTGTCGACCGCGGCCGTCGCAGTCACCGCCGCTCCCCAGATCACCGGCCACCACCAGGCCCACGCTCCGGCCCGCGGAAGCTCGAACGCCGCGGCCGCCACGACGCTCCGCGCCGCGCTGCCCGCCGTCGGCGGCGCCGACGCCGGCTCGTTGCAGCAGATCGCGGCGAAGCGACGGTCCGCGGTCCACCGTAAGGCGCTGAAGCACGTGACGCATCAGCGCGCGGTCATCAGCCCGGCGGCGACCCCGGTGGCGAGCCTCGAGCCCAGCGCCCCCGTATCCGCTCCGGTCCCCGTGCAGGCCCCGGCCGCACCCACCGCGCCCGCCCGGAACGTCGAGCAGCAGAACGACAGCACGTCGATTCCGCAGCGGCCACCGCACAAGCAGATCGTGCGGCCCGCCGGTCAGGACGACGACGAGATCTCCGTCCAGGAGGAGCCGCCGGACCTCGCCGCGGGCGAGCGCCCGATCCCGCCGGGCGGCGTACCGGATGAGATCGCCGACGCGGCGCTGCCGGAGGCGCCGCTCGCCGCGGCGGACGAGGCGGAGCTCGCCGCCGAAGAGGCACAGGGCGCCCCGAAGCAGGAGGCCTCCGCAATCGCGTCGGCCACCGATCGGCCGGCTCCCGCGGCGGCCGACGCCTCCGCCGCGCCCGCTTCCTGAGCGCGCGGTATTCGCGCGTGACATTCCCGTGCTGCGCCTGTCTCACCTCCTGAACGGCGCCGGCGGGTCGAATTCCCCCCCGGCCCACATCAGGCGCCGTTCACCCCCTCGGTAGGACTGGACCTCCTCCAGCCGCCCGAGCCGGTGGGGGCGGCTAGGATGCCGCCCTCACCGGGCGGGCGGATCTCCCCGCCACGACCCCGGAGAGCATCCCGCCGGAGTCGTCTCAGTCCTTGCGCGGCCCGATGGCGACCATCCGCTCGATCGGGATGCGAGCCTTCGCGGCGACGTCGGCGGGGACCTTGACCTCGCCGGTCATGTCCCGCAGCGCGTCGCGCAGCTTCGGCAGCGTGATCATCTTCATGTAGCGGCAGGTTGCCGCCTCGTTGGCGGCGATGAACGTGACGTCGGGCGCGGCCTGTCGCATCGGGTAGAGCATCCCGGTCTCTGTGGCGACGATGACCGGGAGCGCGGCGCCGGTGGCCTGCTCGGCCCGCTCGGCGCCCTCCGCGTACTCGAGCATCCCGCCGGTGGAGAGCATGTGGACCCCCTGCGCGTCGACGTCGCCCGCGGCCACGTACTCCATGACCGACGTGACGCACCCGCACTCGGGGTGGATCAGGAACTCGGAGCCGGGGTTCGCGTCGCGCACCGCCGTGATGTCGGTCGGGCGGATGCCCGCGTGGACGTGGCACTCCCCGCTCCACACCCGCATGTTGCGGTGACCGGTCGTCTTCTGGACATAGGCGCCGAGGAACATGTCGGGGCCGAAGAGGATCTCGACGTCCTCCCCGTGCTCGCGGCGGATGTGCTCCACGACCTGGACGGCGTTCGACGAGGTGCAGCAGTAGTCGGTGAGCGCCTTGATCGCGGCGGTCGTGTTCACGTACATGACCGTGATCGCGCCGGGGTGCTCCGCCTGCCACGCGACCAGCTCCGGGACGGTGATCGAGTCGGCCAGGGAGCAGCCGGCGTCGGGGTCCGGGATCAGGACGGTCTTCTCGGGGCACAGGATCGACGCCGTCTCCGCCATGAAGTGCACGCCGCAGAAGGCGATGACGCCGTTCGGGGCGGCGGCGGCGCGCTGCGAGAGCCCGAGCGAGTCGCCCACGTAGTCCGCGACGTCCTGGACCTCGGGCACCTGGTAGTTGTGGGCCAGGATGATCGCGTCACGCTGCGCGGCGAGCTCGCGGACCTCGGCGCTCAGGGCCGCGACGTCGATCGGCTCGGGCTCGGGGACACCGGCCATCGGGAGGGAGATCGAGGTCATGGCAGCAGCTCCAGCTTCAGCGAGAGGTCCAGGGCGGGGGCCGAGTGCGTGAGCGCCCCGACCGAGACGAATTGTACGCCGGTGGCCGCCACGTCCCGGACCGTCTCGAGGCTCACGCCGCCGCTCGCCTCGAGCGTCGCCCGCCCGGCGACCCGCGCGACCGCGGCGCGCAGCTCGTCGCCGCTCATGTTGTCGAGCAGGAGCCGGGTTGCCCCCGCGCCGAGCGCCGCGTCGATCTCGGCCTCGTCGCGGCACTCGACCTCGAGCGGCACGCCGGGAAAGGCGGCCAGCGCGGTGTGCGTCGCCTGCGCGACTCCGCCGGCGACGTCGATGTGGTTGTTCTTCACGAGCATCTCGTCCCACAGGCCGATCCGGTGATTCACGCCGCCCCCGGCGCGCACCGCCGCCTTCTCGAGCAGCCTCAACCCCGGGGTGGTCTTCCGCGTGTCGAGAATGCGGGCGCCGGTGCCCTCGACGGCACGCACGAAGCGCGCCGTCTGCGTGGCGACGCCGCTGAGGCGCTGGACGAGGTTGAGCGCGGTGCGCTCCGCCGACAGGACCGCGCGCGCATCGCCCTCCAGGCGCAGCACTGCGAGCGGCAGGTCGGCCGGGTCGGTCCAGACACCCTCCGGCGCGAGGCGCTCGAGCGCGGCGCCCGGGTCGAGCGTGCGGAAGACGAGCTCGGCGGCATCGAGGCCGAACAGCACCCCGGGCTCCTTCTGCAGCATCGTCGCGCGCGTCCGGGTGCCCTGCGGGACCGTCGCAAGCGTCGTCAGGTCACCCGCGCCGACGTCCTCCGCCAGCGCGCGTGCGACGACGTCCTGCAGCTCGGCGGTGGTCGCGGCATCCATGGCGGCGGAGGATAGGCGCCGCACCTTCGGCGCGGATGCGCGAGCATCGCCGACGTGGACATCACCGCCGACGACTTCCCCGGGGCACGTGGGTACCTCGACACCGCGACCCTCGGGCTCCCCTGCAGGGCGACGCTCGCCGAGCTCCAGCTCACCCTGACCGACTGGCAGGCCGGCGCGGCGAAGCCGGCCGTCTACGACGATCACGTGCGCCGCAGCCGCGAGGCGTTCGCGCGGATGGCCGGCGTGCCGTCCGAGTGCGTCGCCGCCGCGGGACAGGTCTCGTCGCTCGTCGCGCTCGTCGCCGCCTCGCTTCCCGCGGGCGCGCAGGTGCTGGCACCCGACGGTGAGTTCACCTCGGTCCTGTTCCCGTTCATGTCCCGCGGCGACCTGCAGGTGACGCTCGCCCCGCTCGCGACGCTGGCGGACGCCGTCACCCCCGACACGGCGCTCGTGGCGTTCAGCGCCGTGCAGTCGGCGGACGGAGCGGTGGCCGACCGCGACGCGATCGGGGCCGCCGCGCTCGCGGCCGGTGCGCGCACCCTCGTGGACGTCACCCAGGGTGCGGGCTGGCAGCCGATCGCGGCACAGGACGCCGACTACGTCGTCTGCGGCACGTACAAGTGGCTGCTCTCGCCGCGCGGGACGGCATTCCTCGCCGGCAGCCGGGAGCGCCTCGAGGAGCTCCCGGCGCTGCACGCCGGCTGGTACGCGGGCGAGGACCCGTGGACGTCGATCTACGGCGCCCCGCTGCGCCTCGCCGCGGACGCCCGCCGGCTCGATCTCTCCCCCGCGTGGCTCTGCTGGGCGGGCACCGCACCGGCACTGGAGTTCGTCGAGCGGCTCGGCGTCGCCGCGATCGGCGCCCACGACGTCGCCCTCGCAGCGCGTGTCCGCGCGGCCGCGGACCTGCCGGAGAACGGCTCGGCGATCGTGTCGCTCCCGCTCGACGACGCGGCGTGTGAGCGTCTGCGCTCCGCGGGGGCGCGCTTCTCCCTGCGAGACGGCCGCGCGCGCCTCTCCTTCCACCTCTACAGCGACGACGACGACGTCGACCTCGTGCTCAGCGCGCTCGGGCTCGGCTAGGTTGGCCGCCATGCGAGCGCTCGTCCTGCACGACACAGGCGGACCGCAGGCGCTGCGCCTCGAGGAGGTCCCGGAGCCCGATGCCGGGGACGGCCTCGCCCTGATCGAGGTCCATGCGGCCGGGGCCGGCTTCGTGGACTGGCTGATCACACGCGGCGAGTACCAGGTCAAGCCGGACCTGCCGTTCATCCCGGGCACAGAGATCGCCGGCGTGGTGCTGGGCGCTCCGGCGGGCAGTGGGCTGCAGGAAGGGCAGCGCGTGGCGGCGACGACGCCGTTCGGCGGGTTCGCCGAGGTGGCACTCGCGCCCGCGTTCATCACCTTCCCGGTACCCGACGACATGCCGTTGGACGTCGCAGCCGGCATGGTCATCAACTACCAGACCGCGCACCTCGCGCTCGTGCGCCGGGGCCGGATCCAGCCGGGCGAGGCGGTGCTCGTCCACGGCGCCGCAGGCGGGGTCGGGACCGCGGCGATCCAGGTCGCGAAGGCGGCGGGTGCCGGAGTCGTGATCGCGGTGGCCTCCGACGACGAGCGCCGGCGCGTCGCCACACAGGCCGGCGCCGACATCGCGCTCGATCCCGCCGGGGACTGGGTTGCCGAAGTCCGGGCCGCCACGGGAGGCCGCGGCGCGGACCTGATCGTCGACCCCGTCGGCGGCGAGCGCTTCGACCAGAGCCTGCGCTGCACGGCGCCGGAGGGCCGCGTGCTCGTCATCGGGTTCGCGAGCGGCACGATCCCGACGCTCGCGGTCAACCGGCTGCTGCTGCGCAGCATCGATGTCGTCGGGGTGAACTACGGCGGCATGCTGCCGATCGATCAGGAGTTCGCGGCCATTGCACACGCTGAGCTGATGGCCTGGTGGAGCGAGGGCCGCCTGCGCCCCGTCATCGGTGAGCGGGCGCCGCTGGCGGAGGGAGCCCGGCTCCTGGCCGGGTTCGCCGACGGCGGCGCCGTCGGGAAACCGGTGGTGATCGTCCGCTAGATGCGGGCCGGGGATTGCCGCGACGGTCAGGTGTCCTCGCGCAGCACGAACACCAGCTCGAACGCCGCATCGTGCGCGCCATGCAGGCGACCGCCGGCAGCGACCGTCTCGCGCAGGTAGCGGACGATCTCGCTGGTGATCCGCTCGCCCGGAAGCAGCGCCGGGATTCCCGGCGGGTAGCCGGCGATCGACTCGCACGAGATCCGCCCGATGGCGTCGTCGACCGGGACGGCCTCGGAGTCGCCGAGGAACGCCTCGCGCGGTGAGACCCCCAGCTCGGGCGACTCGTCCGGCTGGTAGATCGGCTCCGTCTCGCTCCCCGGACGGCGGATCCGGCGGACCGCCTCCTCGACGTCGCCGGCAAGCCGCAGCAGCGCCTCCGGGCGCTCCCCGACGCCGACGACGAAGACGATCGTGGACTGCGTGGCGAGCTCGGCGTGCAGGTCGTAGCTGTGGCGCAGCACGTCCGCGAGCTCCATCCCCGTGCAGCCGGTGCCGCGGGTGTCCAGGACGACGCGCAGCGGGTCGTAGGCGGCGATCCCCGGACGCCCGACGAGCTCCTGGTCGAGCAGCTCGACGCCGTCGACCTCGCGCAGCTTCGCCCGCGCGCCGCCGATCGCGTGGAGGGTCTCGTGCAGGAGCTGCTCGCCATGGACGGCGAGCTGGCGGCGCGAGGCATCGAGTGAGGCGAGCAGCAAGGAGGACGGGCTCGTCGACCGCACGATCCGCACGGCGCGGGCGACGCGGGTCGCGTCGATCCGGTCGCCGTGGCCGAGATGCAGGATCGCGCTCTGCGTGAGCGAGCCGCCGAGCTTGTGCGTGCTCGTGAGGACGGCGTCGGCGCCGAGCTCCAGGGCGCTGGCCGGCAGCTGCTCATGGAAGCCGAAGTGCGCTCCCCAGGCCTGGTCGACGACCAGAGGCACGCCCGCGGCGTGCGCGACGTCGGCGCACCCGGCGACGTCGGCGGACATTCCGTAATACGTGGGCGAGACGATGAACGCGGCGCGCGCGCCCGGCGTACGGGCGAGCGCCGCCCCGAGCGACTGCGGCGTCACGCCGTGCGCCATGCCGCGCTCGGCGTCGTACTCGGGCGCGACGAAGGTCGGGACGCCGCCACTCAGGACGAGCCCGTCGACGACCGAGGCGTGTGAGTTGCGCTGCGCGACGACGGGCGCGCCGAGCGGCGCGAGTGCGAGGCAGAGCGCATGGTTGCCCTGCGTCGCCCCGTTCGTGAGGAACCACGAGACGCGCGCGCCGTAGGCCTCGGCGGCGAGGCGCTCGGCACGCTCGTAGGGCGTGGGCGACGGGCCGACGTCGATCCCGCGGATGTCCTGCGGCACGTCCATCATCAGCGCGTCCTCGCCGATCGCGTGCCGCAGGCCCGGGTCGGCGCCCTGGCCGCCCTTGTGACCCGGGACGTGGAAGCGACCGGGGCCGCGGAAGGCGTAGCCGACGACGGCGTCCAGGTACGGGGCCGTGGGCTGCTCGCTGACGCGGGGATCGCCGGTCATGCGGACCTAGCTGCTCGCGGCCGCGGCGCCCGCCTGACGCAGCAGCTCGGCGCGGACGAAACCGTCGAGATCTCCGTCCAGCACGCGCTGGGCGTCACCCATCTCGAAGCCGGTGCGGTGGTCCTTGACCATCGTGTACGGGTGCAGCACATACGAGCGGATCTGCGAGCCGAAGTTCACGTCCTGCGCCTCGCCCTTGGCCTTGGCGATCTCCTCCGCACGCTTGCGTTCCTCGAGCTCGAGGAGCTTCGCGCGCAGCATCTTCATCGCGGTGTCCTTGTTGGCCGTCTGTGAGCGTTCGTTCTGGCACTGCACGACGATGCCGCTGGGCCGGTGGGTGATGCGGACGGCGGAGTCGGTCTTGTTGACGTGCTGGCCGCCCGCGCCCGATGCGCGATAGGTGTCGATCTGCAGGTCGTCGTCGTCGATCTCGATGGCGCCGACCTCGTCCACGACCGGTGCCACCTCCACGCCCGCGAAGGACGTCTGGCGGCGGTTGGCCGAGTCGAACGGGGAAAGGCGCACGAGCCGGTGCACGCCGCGCTCGGCGCCGAAGAGGCCGTACGCGTTCTCCCCCTCCGCGCGGAAGGTCGCCGACTTGATGCCGGCCTCCTCCCCCGGGCTGACCTCGAGCAGCTCGACGGTGAAGCCGCGACGCTCGGACCAGCGCATCAGCATGCGCAGCACCATCTCGGCCCAGTCCTGCGCGTCGGTGCCGCCGGCGCCGCCGTTGACGGTCACGAGCGCGTCACCGGCGTCGTAGGGCCCGGCGAACAGCCGCTGCTCCTCGAGCGCCGCCAGGCGTCCCTCGATGTCGGCGAGCTGCTGGCCGACCTCTGCCGCGAGCGCTGCGTCCTCCTCGGCGAGCTCCAGCAGCGTCTCGAGGTCACCCACGTCACGCTGCAGGCCCTGCCACGTCTCGAGCTTGCGCGTGGTCCGCGCATGATCCGCGCTGACCTTCGCCGCGACCTCCTGGTCATCCCAGAACCCGGGCTCGCCCATCCGCCCCTCGAGCTCCGCGACCGTCCGCGTCAGGCCGTCGGGATCCAGGTACCGGCCGAGGTCCGCAAGCGCCACCTCGACAGCGGCGACCCGCTGCGCCGGAGACTCCGTGTTGGGGACAGCGGGCACCCAAACGACGCTAGCAGCGGGGCAGGCGAGAGATCTCAGGTGCCGCTAGATCCGCGACCTAGGCGCCGTGGCATTTCTTGTACTTCTTCCCCGACCCACACCAGCACGGATCGTTCCTCCCGACCTGCTCGTCCTCGGAAACGATGCGCTGCTCGACCGCTGGGACGAAGAGCTCCTCCTCGTCGCCGTCCTCGTAGCCGGTGACGAGCTCCGCGCCGCCGCCGGCTGCCGCGGCGGCGATCGCGTTGGCGCCCTGCAGGGCGCCGCTTCCGCCGGAGTAGGTGACGGAGCCGGACCGGGTCTGCGAGCCGGCGGGTGCGCCGAACGCGGCCTGCGCGGCGGCGGGATCGTCGACCTCGATCTCGACTTCGACGTGGAAGACCATCCGCGCGAAGTCCGACCAGATCGAGTTCATCAGGTCGGTGAACAGGTCGAACGCCTCGTTCTTGTAGGCGACGATCGGCTCGATCTGCGCGAACCCGCGGAGGTGGATGCCCTCGCGCAGGTAGTCCATGTCGTACAGGTGCTCGCGCCAGCGGTTGTCGATGATCTGGAGCAGCAGGTAGCGCTCGAGCGCGCGCATGAGCTCGTCGCCGAACTCCAGCTCGCGCTGGTCGTAGACGGTCCGCGTCGCTTCGGTGAGCGCTTCGCCGAGCGCCTCGCGGTCGGAGCTCTCGGCCGCCGCCTCGCGCGCGTCGAAGTCGTCGGGGAGCGCGTCGCCGGGCAGGATGTCGTTGAGCGCGATGAAGAGCCCGTCGAGGTTCCACTCCTCGACGTAGTCGCCGGGGGTGTACTCGTCGACGAGCCGCTGGATGACGCCGCGGATCTCCTCGCGCGCCTGGTCCCCGAGGTCCTTGCCCTCGAGCACGTCGTCGCGGTAGGCGTAGACGACGCGGCGCTGCTCGTTCATGACGTCGTCGTACTCGAGGACGCGCTTGCGGATGAGGAAGTTCTGCTCCTCGACCTTCTTCTGCGCCTTCTCGATCTGCTTGGTCAGCATCCCCGCTTCGATCGGCTCCTCGTGCCCGTCGGCATCGACGGCGCCGAGACGGTCGAGGATCTTGTAGATCCGGTCGCCGGCGAAGAGCCGGACGAGGTCGTCCTCGGCGGAGAGGAAGAAGCGGGACTCACCGGGGTCGCCCTGGCGGCCCGAGCGGCCGCGGAGCTGGTTGTCGATGCGGCGCGACTCGTGCCGCTCGGTGCCGACGATGAAGAGGCCGCCGGCCTCCATGACGATGTCGCGGTCGGCGGCGACCTGCTCCTCCATCTTGGGGAGGATCTGCTCGTAGGTCGGCTCCCAGTCCGGATCGCGCGGCTTCAGGCCGAGCTTGATGCACTCGCGCCGCGCGAGGTGCTCGGGACTGCCGCCGAGCTTGATGTCGACGCCGCGGCCGGCCATGTTGGTCGCG
Source organism: uncultured Actinomycetes bacterium (assembly GCA_963805615.1). Taxonomy (GTDB): domain Bacteria; phylum Actinomycetota; class Thermoleophilia; order Solirubrobacterales; family Solirubrobacteraceae; genus F1-60-MAGs163. Next base: position 722,375 of record CAWDUW010000003.1, read on the forward strand.
ATCGTCACGGCACCGGGAACGCCGGCCTCCGCGATGATCTCGCCTTCCTTCTCGGCGTATTCGGGCTTCGCGTTCAGGACGGTGTGCGGGATGCCGCTCTTCGCAAGCTGCTGGCCGAGGAGTTCGGAGACCTCGACGGAGATCGTGCCGACGAGGACCGGCTGGCCCTTCGCGTGCCGCTCCTGGATCTCGCTGACCACGGCGTGCCACTTGCCGTCACGGGTCTTGTAGACCTGATCGTTCTTGTCGGCGCGCACCATCGGCTGGTTCGTCGGGACCTGCACGACGCCGAGGTCGTAGATCTTCTTGAACTCGGTCGCCTCGGTGAGCGCGGTGCCGGTCATCCCGGCGAGCTTGCCGTAGAGCCGGAAGAAGTTCTGGAGCGTGATGGTGGCGAGCGTCTGGCTCTCCTCCTGGACCCGGACGCCCTCCTTCGCCTCGACGGCCTGGTGCAGGCCCTCCGACCAGCGGCGGCCTTCGAGGATGCGACCGGTGAACTCGTCGATGATCATCACTTCGTTGTCGACGACGGCGTAGTCGACGTCGCGCTTGTAGAGCGACTCGGCCTTCAGCGCCTGGATCAGGTGGTTGACCATGTGGCCGTTCTCGGCTCGGTACAGATGGTCGATGCCGAGGAACTTCTCGGCCTTCGCCACGCCCTGCTCGGTGACGGCGACGGTCTTGTTCTTCTCGTCGAACTCGTAGTCGAAGTCGGCGACGTAGTCCTTCTTGGACCGCGGGTCCATGCCCTCCGGCGTCTTGCCGGACGTCATCTGCGGCGCGAGGCGGGCGAACTTCGCGTAGAGGTCGGCGGCCTGCTCGGGCTGGCCGGAGATGATCAGCGGCGTCCGCGCCTCGTCGATGAGGATGTTGTCGACCTCGTCGACGATCGCGAAGAAGTGCATGACGGGCGGCTCGCCGTCCTCGCCGACGCGTCCGCCGTGCTGGACCTTCTCCTCGAGCGACTGCGCCATGTTGTCGCGCAGGTAGTCGAAGCCGAACTCGGAGTTCGTGCCGTAGGTGATGTCGGCGGCGTACGACTGGATCTTGTCGTCTGGGTCCTGCATGTTCTGCAGGACGCCCCAGCTGAAGCCGAGCGCGTCATAGATCGGGCTCATCCACTCGGCGTCGCGACGCGCGAGGTAGTCGTTGACGGTGACGACGTGGACGCCGTGACCGGCGAGCGCGTTCAGGCAGACCGCGAGCGTCGCGGTGAGCGTCTTGCCCTCGCCCGTCTTCATCTCGGCGATGTTGCCGCCGTGGAGGACCATGCCGCCGATCAGCTGGACGTCGAAGTGCCGCATGCCCATCGTGCGACGCCCGGCCTCGCGAACGATCGCGAAGCACTCGCCGAGGACGTCGTCGAGGTGCTCGCCCTGCTCACGAACGCGCTCGCGCAGCGCGTCCATCCGGCCGCGCAGGTCGGCGTCCGAGAGCTCCATGAGCTCGGCTTCCTGCGCACCGATGGCGGCGACCCGCTTCTCGTACTGGCGAAACTGCTTGCCCTCACCGATGTTCAGCGCTTTGTCCAGCAGACCCATGGGCCGCAGGATAGCGACGGGCCGGGCCGGGCCTGCCGGGCGCGGGTACTAGATCTCGGCGTCGGCCGGCGCCTCGGCGGCGGCCTCGAGATGCCGGATCGAGGGGGCGCCCTCGCGCTGCTTGCTGATGCGCTTGTCGCGCAGCTTGGTGACCTGGCGCTGGAGCTCGTCGGCGACCTCGGTCAGCGCCGCGCTCATCTCGAGCGCGGAGGACTTGGCGTTCAGCGTCGCGCCCTTGAGCACGAGGATGACCTCCGCCTTCTGCGAGGCCTTGATCGACGGGTTGCGCTCCTGGCTGAGGATGACTTCGCAGACGGCGAGCTCCGAGACCTGGCGCGCGACCTTGTCCAGGCGCTTGCCCACGAGTTCCCGAAGTGTGTCGGTGACCTCGACGTTCGTCCCTGTCAGCTCGATCTGCATCTGTGGTGCTCCTGTCCTTGCCCGGTACGGGGGCCGGATGGTATCGCCGCGGCGCGCTCATGGAGCCTGTGCGTACGCGACGGCGTCGACGCGGCGCGCACCTGCCCTGGCCAGCGCGACGGCGCACGCCTCCAGCGTCGCACCAGTGGTTCGCACGTCATCCACCAGCACACATCGAACCGGAGCGGGCCCGGAGGCCGTCACGCTGAGCCCACCGCCGCGCAGACGGGCCGCGCGCCCTGAACCCCGCTGCCGGGCGCTGCGCCCGCCGGCGCGGACGAGCGCGACGGCGACCTGCTGCCCGGTGCGCGCGGCGATCGCCCGCGCGAGCAGGTCGGCGTGGTCGTACCCGCGACCTCGCCGGCGGCCCGGGTGCGCGGGGACCGGGACGATCGTCGCGCCGGGGTCGAAGAACTCCGCCGGCAGCGCGTGCACGACGTGGGCGGCCATCAGCGTGGCGACCGCCGGCGCGGAGCGGAACTTCAGCGCGTGAACGAGGTCGCGCGCGGGACCCGTCAGCGTGAGCGGCGTGCCGGTGCGGGTGATGCGGCGGCTGCGGTGGCTCCCGGCGTCCGCGATCCATGGGAGGTCGGCTGCGCACCGAGCGCACAGCGCCGACCCCGCGAACACCGTGCCGCGGCAGGACCAGCAGGCCGGGGGAACGAGCAGATCGAGCAGCGGGCGGAGCACACGATCGATGCTCCCGTGTGCCGCGACACGGGGCCACCACCGGTCTGCGACGATCCAGCGGCGTGATTGCGCCCTCTTCGTGGACGGTCCTCGGCGCCACCGCCGACGTGTCGTGGACGCTCGACCCCGGGCCGGTTCTGCTCGTCCTCGTCCTCGCCGGCCTGTACCTGCCGCGCTGGTGGCGGGTGCGCCGGCACGACGGGGCCGCCGCGGCCCCGATCTGGCGGCTGGGCTCGTACCTCGCCGGCCTCGCCTGCCTGACCGTCGCGCTGATCTCGCCGATCGACCGGCTCGCCGAGCAGTCGTTCACGTTCCACATGAGCCAGCACGTGCTGCTCCTGGACCTCGTGCCGATCGGACTGATCGGGGGCCTCACGAAGATCCTGCTCAGGCCTGCGACGCGGCGCCTCCTGGCGCTCGAGCGCTCCCTCGGATGGCTGATGCATCCAGCCGTCGCGGTCGTCCTCTACATCGTCGCCATGTGGGCCTGGCACGTCCCGGCGGCGTACGACGCGGCTCTGAACCACGCCACGGTGCACGTGCTCGAGCACGTCGTCTTCCTGAGCGTCGGCCTTCTGTACTGGTGGCAGCTGCTCTCGCCGATTCGCTCGCGCTTCCACACGACCGTCATGGGGCCGCTCGTGTACATGCTCTCGACGAAGCTCGGCGTCGGGATCCTCGGGATCGCGCTGACGTTCGCGCCGAACGCGCTCTACCCCTACTACGAGCACCGCCCGCCGATATTCGGCCTCACCGTCGACGGCGACCAGTCACTCGGCGGCGAGATCATGACGCTCGAGCAGATGATCGTCATGGGCGTCGCCCTCGCGATCCTGCTGTTCCGCGCGCTCGAGCAGAGTGAGCGGGAGCTCCGGCGCGAGGAGCACCTCGAGGACCTGCGCGAGGCCGGGGAGATCCCGTAGCGGCGAAGGCGTCAGCCGGCGACCGCGCCGCGCAGTGCCGCCACGCGGCGCACCGAGGCGACCAGATCGGCGCGGGACACACGCCCCGATCCCACCGCCGCGACGACGGCGTTGAGCCCGCGCCGCGCCCGATCCGGGTCCTGGGCGAACAGCAGCAGATCGTTTCCCGCCGTCGTCGCCCCCAGCGCGAGCGTGCCGGGGCCTGCGACCCGCCGCATCGCGGTCACGTCGAGGTCGTCCGTGATCGCGACGCCGCGGAAGCCGAGCCGGCCACGCAGCTCGGTCGTCGTGATCCGGTGGGAGAGCAGCGCAACGCGCCGGCCGTCGAGCGCCGGGTAGCGCGCGGTGCTCGTCATCACGAGCCGCGCGCCGGAGCGGATCCCGGCGGCGAACGGTGCCTCGTCGGCCGCCTGCAGCGTCGCGCGCGAGAGGCCGACCGTCTGGATCAGTGCGTCCTCATCGCGCGTCACGCCGCCGAGCCCGGGGAAGTGCTTCAGGGTCGCCGCGACGCCGCCCTGCTGGAGACCCGCCGCGAACGCGGAGCCGAGCGCGGCGACCGTCGACGGGCGGCGGGCGAACGCGCGCCCGGTGCGCGCCTGGTAGCTGCGCGGCCGCCCGAGGTCGACCACCGGGGCGAGGTTGACGTTCATCCCGGCCGCGCGCAGGTTCTGCGCCGTCAGCCGTCCCTGGCGGCGCACGAACGCCGCGCCGCGCCGCCCCATCTGCGCGGGCGAGCCGGAGGGTGCCCCGGGCAGCCGGGCGACGAGGCCGCCCTCCTGGTCGATCATCGTCAGCAGTGGCACGCCGAGCGGCCGAGAGGCGCGCTGAAGGCGCCGCATCTGCGCGGCGAGCGCCCCGCGCGAGCGGATGTTGCGCGAGAAGGCGATCACGCCGCCGACCTCACCGCGGCGCACGCGCGCGAGCAGCCATGCGGGAACACGAGCGCCCGCGTAGCCGACGACGATCCGCTGGCCCGCGAGCTGCCGCGTCGTCAGCGACGTGACCGGGTCGCGTGGGCTGCGGTCGACCGCCGGACGTGCGACCGAGGCGGCGGGGGCGAGCAGCAGTCCGGGGATGATCCCGGCCGCCACCAGCAGGATCGCTCGGCGACGGCGACCCGATGGACGCCCGATCGTCACCCCTCCAGCACGGTCCCGTCCGCCAGCTCGAGTCGCCCCTCACCGGCGTCGATCGTCACCACGCCCCGAACCACCACATCCCGCCCGAACCGCACGTCTCCGTCCACCGTGAGCGACGCACAGTCCACGAGCGACGGTGGGCCATCCGGGAAGCGCGCGTCGAAGTCCGCGACGAGCCTGAACCACTTCGGGTCGAGACGCACGAGCGGCGGCGGAGATCCCTCGCGCGCGCGGCGCCCCCACGACGTGGGAGCGCCCGTCGAGCACGTACGCATCGGAGCGCAACACGAGCAGGTCGTCGGTCGTCTTGACCGGCAGGAAGCGTGAGCGGGGGACACGCACGCCCTCCGCGCCGCTGAAGCAGGCGATCGCCGCGCCCATCGCCGTCTCGAGCTGGATCACGGCGGGCGAGCCCGGGTCCGCCGGGTCCACCGTCTTGCGGTTCACGATCATCGGCAGGTCGATCACGCCGTCACCGGCGAGTTCCGCCGCGACGCGCTCGAGGTCCAGCCAGACGCTGTTCGTGTTGAAGAAGCGATGGCGGGCGATGTCCTGGAAGGCGCCCAGGTCGCTCTCCGGGGTCTGAGCGACCTCACGCAGCACCAGCCCTCCCCCGTCCGCGCGGCGTGCGAGATGCCCTCCCTTGCGGTCGGCAGGGGTCCGATCGGCGACCTCCATCAGGAACGGAAGCTCCTCACGGGCGATCCAGGCCAGGATCGCGGGATCGAGCGTCGCGCCGAGGTTGTCGGCATTCGACACGAACGCCCAGCGGTAGCCGCGGGCCAGCAGCTGCTCGAGCATCCCCGAGCCCATGAGCGCCGGATACAGGTCACCGTGGCCGGGCGGCGCCCATTCGAGCTCCTGATCGGGCGGCCACGCCGCGGGGGCCAGGGACCCGTCGTCCAGGAGCTTCGGCACCCGGCTCTGGAGGAAGTCGGGCGCAAGGTCCGCGCTGACGTCGCCATACGGCTCGAGCGCCGCGAGCGAGTCCGCGCGGGTCCGGAAGCTGTTCATCAGGATCAGCGGCAGGCGCGGGCCTGCGTAGCGCTCGCGCAGGGCGATCATCTGCCGCGCGATCAGGTCGAGGAACGTGAGGCCGTCCTTCACCTCGAGCAGCGTCTTGGCCATCGTCATGCCCATGCTCGTGCCGAGGCCGCCGTTGAGCTTGAGCACCACCGTGCGGTCCAGCAGGTCCCCGGCCTCGGAGCCGGGCTCAGGCAGGTTCTCCGCGTCGGAGAGCTCCTCGACCGGCTCCAGCTCGACCTCGGGCAGCACGCCGCGCTCGCCGGCGGCGAACTGGCGGGCCGCGTGCTCGAACGCGGCGATCGTGGCGGCGCCCGCGCCGTCGGCGTGCAGCTTGGCGAGTGCGTCGTCCAGACCGGAAGCGGGCATCGGGAAGCAGGCTATCGGCGGCGGGATAGGGTCGCGCTCATGGCGTACGACGAAGAACTGGCGCAGCGCGTCCTGACCCTGGTCGCAGGGCGCGACGACGTCTCCGAGCGCCGCATGTTCGGCGGCTGGGCGCTGATGCTGGGTGGCCACATGGCCTGCGGCGTGATCGGCGACGAACTGCTCGCACGTGTCGGCCGGGACGCGTACGAGGACGTGCTCGACCTGCCGCACGCCCGCATCATGGACATGGGCGGACGCCCGATGACGGGATTCGTGATCGTCGGGCGGGCCGGCATCGACGACGACGCGGGCCTGCGGTCCTGGGTCGGGCGCGGCGTCGCCTTCGTCGCGACGCTGCCGCCGAAGGGGTGATCCCCCGGCTACTCCTCGTGTGGTGCGGGGACCCAGGCGGTCGCGTACGCGGCCTGGTCCGAGGTCAGCTCGTCGATCTTGACGCCGAGCGCGTCGAGCTTGAGCCGCGCGACCTCGCGGTCGAGCGCCGCCGGGAACGCGTGGACGCCCGGACCGAGTCCGGCGTCGCCGCGCACGAGATCCTCGACGGCGAGCGCCTGGGTCGCGAACGACAGGTCCATCACGGCCGACGGGTGACCCTCGGCGGAGGCCAGGTTCACGACACGCCCGCGTGCCAGCAGGTTGAGCCGCCGGCCTGCGACCTCGAACTCCTCGACGAGCGGGCGCACCTCGCGACGTGCGTCCGGCCAGGTGTTCCAGCGCGCCGAGGTCGATCTCGACGTCGAAGTGCCCGGCGTTGGCCAGGATCGCGCCGTCCTTCATGCGCTCCAGGTGCTCGGTGGTGAGCACGGCGGTGTTGCCGGTCACGGTGATGAAGATGTCGCCGCGCTCGGCCGCGAGCAGCGCGGTCATGACCTGAAAGCCCTCCATCCGCGCTTCCAGAGCGCGGATCGGATCGACCTCGCAGACGATCACGCTGGCACCGAGACCGTGGGCGCGCAGAGCGATGCCCTTGCCGGTCCAGCCGTAGCCGACGACGACGACGACCGCGCCCGCGAGCAGCACGTTGGTCGCGCGCAGGATCCCGTCGATCGTGGACTGGCCGGTGCCGTAGCGGTCGTTGAACGCGCGCTCCGTGCGTGCCTCGTTGACGGCGATCACCGGACAGGCGAGGCGACCCTCGGCCTCCATCGCGCGCAGCCGCACGAGACCGGTGGTCGTCTCCTCGGTCGCGCCGCGCATGCGCTCCACGACGTCGGGACGCGCGTCGTGCAGCACGGTGATGAGGTCGGCGCCGTCGTCGAGCGTCACGTCCGGCGCACGGGCGACGAGCGCCGCCGACGTGCTCGGCGTACCGGTCGAGGTCCTCCCCGTGCCGGGCGTACACCTCCAGGCGATCGCCGCGGACGAGCGCCGCGGCGACGTCGTCCTGCGTCGACAGCGGGTTCGCGGCGCAGAGCGCCACGTCCGCCCCGCCGGCCGCGAGCGCCCGTGCGAGCGTCGCGGTCTCCGCAGTCACGTGCAGGCAGATGCCGATCGAGACGCCGTCGAGCGGGCGGTCCGCCGCGAAGCGCTCCGCGATCCGCGCGAGCACCGGCATCTGCGCCCCCGCCCACGCGACGCGCGCCGCCCCGGCCTCAGCAAGGCTGAGATCGGCGACGTCGTGCGGAGGGAGCTTGGGCTTCGCGGCCACAGTGAGAGCCCTACGGGGACCGGTGCTGAGATCGCGTGCGGATCGGCGCCGCTGCCAAGGACGCAGGGGTCGGGATGGGCCGTGAGGCCATCCCGACCCCGAGGACGCCGGCAGCGGCGTCGAGGCGCATGCGAGATCAGTACCGGTAGTGCTCCGGCTTGTACGGCCCCTCGACGGGCACGCCGATGTAGGCGGCCTGGTCGTCGCGCAGCTCGTGAGCTTCACGCCGAGTGCGTCGAGGTGCAGCCGGGCGACCTTCTCGTCGAGGTGCTTGGCCAGCACGTAGACCTTCTTCTCGTACTCGTCGTTCTTCGTGAACAGCTCGATCTGGGCGATCGTCTGGTTCGTGAACGAGTTGGACATCACGAACGACGGGTGACCGGTCGCGTTGCCGAGGTTCAGCAGGCGGCCCTCGGACAGCAGGATGATCGTCTTGCCGTTCGGGAAGACCCACTCGTCGACCTGCGGCTTGATGTTGATCCGCGTGGCGTCCGAGTTCTCGAGCGCGGAGATGTCGATCTCGTTGTCGAAGTGACCGATGTTGCCGACGATCGCCTGATGCTTCATCTGCCGCATGTGGTCGAGCGTGATGATGTCCTTGTTGCCCGTCGTCGTGATGAAGACGTCCGCCTTGTGGATGACGTCCTCGAGCGTCAGGACCTCGTAGCCCTGCATCGCGGCCTGGAGCGCGCAGATCGGGTCGATCTCGGTCACGACGACGCGGGCGCCCTGGGCGCGCAGCGACTCCGCCGAGCCCTTGCCCGACATCACCGAAGCCGGCGACCACGCAGAGCTTGCCGGCGAGCATGACGTCGACGGCGCGGTTGATGCCGTCGACGAGCGAGTGGCGGCAGCCGTAGAGGTTGTCGAACTTCGACTTCGTGACGGAGTCGTTGACGTTGATCGCCGGGAACAGCAGGTCGCCGGTCTCCTGCATCTGGTAGAGCCGGTTGACGCCGGTGGTGGTCTCCTCGGTCACGCCGAGGATGCCGTCGGAGATCTGCGTCCACTTCTGCGGGTCCTTCGCGAGCGAGTCCGTGAGCAGCTGCAGGACGATGCGGAACTCCTCGGACTCGGCGCCGGCGGGGTCCGGCACCGCGCCGGCCGCCTCGAACTCCCTGCCCTTGTGGACGAGCAGCGTCGCGTCGCCGCCGTCGTCGAGGATCATGTTGGGACCACCGTCCGGCCATGTCATGGCCTGGTCGGTGCACCACCAGTACTCCTCGAGCGTCTCGCCCTTCCAGGCGTAGACGGGAACGCCCTGCGGCGCGTCGGGCGTGCCGTTCGGGCCGACCGCGACGGCGGCCGCCGCGTGGTCCTGCGTCGAGAAGATGTTGCACGAGGCCCAGCGGACCTCGGCGCCGAGCGCGGTGAGCGTCTCGATCAGCACGGCCGTCTGGATCGTCATGTGCAGCGATCCGGTGATGCGCGCGCCCTTGAGCGGCTGCGCATCGGCGAACTCTGCGCGGGTCTGCATGAGGCCGGGCATCTCGTGCTCGGCGAGCTGGATCTCCTTGCGGCCGAACGTGGCCAGGGAGAGGTCAGCGACCTTGTAGTCGGTCTCGTTGAGGACCGCGGGGGTCGTCGTCATCGGGTGTTCGTCTCCATCTTCGGGGTCGTGGTGGCGGCTGCCAGGAGCCGCGCATGCTTCTGCTGCTCCCAGCGCAGCCACTCGTCGGCGGACACCGTCTCGGGACGGCTGGGCTCCGCCTGGAGCCATGCCTCGACGTCGGACCGCAGTCCGTCCTCGTGGCGCAGACGCTGGGCGACGGCGACATCGGCGAGGCCGAGGTCGTGCTCGGCGAGGAGCTCACGAAGGGTGCGCAGGCGCTGCAGCTCGCCGGGGCCGAACATGCGGTATCCGGATTCCGAGCGCTGGGGCTGAATCAGCCCGATCCGCTCGATGTACCGGAGCATGCGCGGGGACCAGCCGGTGGTCTGCGCCGCCTCGTGGATCGTCAGGGCATCCATGAACGAGGGACAACCTTACCACGGTTGTGTCAAGGTTTGCGCGCTTGGCGCCCGGACGGTCGCTCAGCGTTCCTCGGCGAGCCGCGCCTTGAGCCGGTCGATCGGCCCGATCGTGACGGGGTCCTCCCCGTTCAGGACGCCGAGGTAGATGGAGACGAGGTCGCCGAGCAGCACGAGCGAGAAGGCGCGCTCGACGGTGGTCTGGCCGCGTGTCGGCACGACGTGCGAGCCGGCGGCGGCATCCCCGATGATCTCCCGGGTCAGCCGGATGCGCTGCGCGACTCGCGGCGTGTCGTCGCAGTCGTCGAGGAAGACGGCGCTGAAGCGGCCGTGACGGGCGGCGGAGGACCAGCCGACGATCTCGTTGTGATCGCACTCCGGCAGCGCGCTCGAGAACGCGTGCTGCTTCGAGTTCTCATTGACCTGCGTCTTCCAGCGGTAGGCGATCGCGTGCGTGAGGCCGGCGCCGATGAACACCGGGACGGTGCCGTGCAGCGCGCGGGCGAGGACCTTGGCCTCACTCCCCTCGGGCGACTCGGGGCCCCACGCGACGGCGAGCTGCTCGAGGTGATCCGCGGCGACGTCGATCTCGGTCGTGAGCTTGGGGCCCGCGCCGCAGATCGCCGCCGCCTCGAGCGCGGCGACGGTCGAGTAGGCGACGGCGGCGCGCGGCTGCAGGCCGCCCGCCATCGGGATGACCGGGACGCCCTCGGCGCGTGCGGCCTGTGCGAGCGCGCCGCCGGTCGTCGCCACGATCCGCCCGGCGCCGAGCACGCCCGCCGCCTCGAAGCATGCGAGCGTCTCCTCGGTGTCCCCCGAGTAGCTGACGCAGAGCACCGTCGAGTCCTGCGTCGTCCACGGCGGAAGCGCGTAGCCCGCCACGCTCAGCACCGGGCGCGAGGCCTGGTCGCCGAGAATCGCCCGTGCCAGACGCCCGCCGATCGCCGAGCCGCCCATCCCCGCGACGATGAGACCGCCGGGGCTCTCCCATGGCTTCACATCTGCGGACTCCGCCTTCCACAGCGCGTCGCGCAGGTGCTCCGGGATCGACAGCACGTCGGCGAGCTGGTCGGTGGGGTCGGCCGCGGCGATCTCCGCGCGGTCAAGCCTGGTCTCGGGCTGCGTCGTGGACACTGGTCTGGGTTCCCTCCGGTCAAAGTGTGGCGCACGCGGTCTCGGAACGGCCGCGAGTTCGTGGTTTGGCCCGTCAGAACGCAATCGCGCCGTCAGGCAGTTCGACGCCGGGGAACAGCCGCACCCCGCGGTCGAGCACATTCCCCGCGCCGAGCGTGGCCCCGGCGCCGAGGACCGCGTCCCCCGCGATCCGGCAGTCCGGGCCGACCCGGGCCCCGGCGGCGAGGATCGCGCCGCGCAGCGTCGAGCCGCGCCCCACCACGACGTCCTCGAGGAGCACCGCGTCCGCGACCGTGACGCCCGGCTCGATCCGCACGCGGTCGCCGAGCACGACGTGTGGCCCGACGACGGCGCCCTCGGCGATGTGCACGCCGTCCCCGAGCACAGCGGGACCGTGGACCTGCCCCTCGACCACGCAGTCCGCGCCGCGCGCGAGGCCGTGGGCGTCGAGACGCTCGTGCATCGCCGTGCGCACGCGGCCGGCGAGGATGTCCGCTGTGCCCTGGAGGTAGCGCGCGGGCGTTCCGATGTCGATCCAGTAGGCGGGCTCGTGCGCGTGGCCGTAGAGGCCGTCGCCGACGAGCGCGGGCCACACCTCGCGTTCGATCGAGACGTTGCGCCCGGGCTCGATCAGGTCGAGCACGCTGCGCTCCAGGACGTAGGCCCCGGCACTGATCAGATTCGTGTCGATCTCCTCGGGCGAGGGCTTCTCCAGAAAGCCCTCGACGGCATGGTCCGCGTGGAGCCGGACGAGCCCGTAGGCGCTCGGGTCCTCCACGGGCACGAGCGCCAGCGTCGCGCGGGCGCCGGCCGCCTCGTGACGGTCGATCTGCGCGCGCAGGTCGAGATCGGTGAGGACGTCGCCGTTGAGGACGAGGAAGCGCTCACCCAGCCCGCCCTCGAGGTGCTCGTCGGCGAAGCGGACGGCGCCACCGGTGCCGCGCGGCTCGGGCTCCTCGACGTACGTCAGGTGCAGGCCGAAGCGCGAGCCGTCGCCGAGCGCGGCGCGCAGCTTCGTCGGGAGGAAGCCGCACGCGAGCACGACCTCGTCAACGCCGTGGCGTGCCAGCCACTCGAGCATGTACGCCATGAACGGCCGGTCGACGAGCGTGACGACGGGCTTCGGGACGGTCGACGTGAGCGGCCGCAGCCGCGTGCCCTCTCCCCCGACCAGGACGACGGCGCGCACGCGGCTTCAGGCCGCCGAGCGGCCGATGCCCTCGTAGCGCAGGCCTGCCGCGAGGGCGGCGACGGGGTCGAGCGCGTTGCGCCCGTCGATCAGCACATCGCCGCGCATCGCCGAGGCGACGGCGCCCAGGTCGAGCGAGCGGAACTCGTCCCACTCGGTGACGAGGACGGCGGCATCGGCTCCGGTGACGGCGGTCAGGGCGTCGTCGGCGAAGCTGACGCCGTGCATCAGGTGGCGCGCCTCCTCCTCGGCGATCGGGTCGAAGGCCGTGACCTCGGCGCCCGCGGCCTGCAGCCGCGCTGCGAGCACGAGCGAGCTGGCCTCGCGCATGTCGTCGGTGTTCGGTTTGAAGGCGAGGCCGAGCAGCGCGATCCGCTTCCCGACGAGCGCGCCGAGATGCTTCTCGAGCTTGCCGATCACGCGGCGCTTCTGCAGCTCGTTGACCTCGATCACGGCATTGAGCAGCTGGAAGTGGTAGCCGCTGTTGCCGGCGAGCTGCTTGAGCGCGGAGACGTCCTTCGGGAAGCAGCTCCCGCCGAACCCGATGCCGGCCTGCAGGAACTTCGGGCCGATCCGGTCGTCGAGGCCCATGCCGCGGGCGACCTCGATCACGTCGGCGCCGGTCTCCTCGCAGACATTCGCGATCTCGTTGATGAAGCTGATCTTCGTCGCGAGGAACGCGTTCGCGGCGAGCTTCACCATCTCGGCACTCGCGATGTCGGTGCGCACGAGCTCACCGGAGCCCTCGCCGCCGTTCTCCGCGGTCAGGAGCGGCCGGTAGAGGTCCGCGACCGCGTCGCCGGCCCAGTCGCCCTCGTCGCCGATGACGACGCGGTCCGGCGCCAGGAAGTCGGCGAGCGCGGTGCCCTCCTTGAGGAACTCGGGGCACGAGACGTAGCGGAAGCCCTCCTTGCCCTGGTCGGCGAAGATCCGCTTGATCGCGGAGCCGGTGCCGACGGGCACGGTGGACTTCATCACGAGCGCGTGGCGGTCGGACGGCGGCATCGCCCCGACGACGGCGTGGACGGCGCTGAGGTCGGCGTCACCGGAATAGGTCGGCGGCGTGCCGACGGCGACGAACAGGAGCCGCGCATGCTCGAGCGCGTCGGCGAGGTTCGTCGAGAAGTGCAGCCGGCCCTTGTTGCGCTCCAGGCACTCCGCGAGCCCGGGCTCGTAGATCGGGACCTCGCCGCGGTTCAGGCGCTCGATCTTGGCGGCATCGATGTCGATGCAGAAGACCTCGCTGCCCAGGTCGGCAAAGCCGGCAGCCGTCACCAGGCCGACATAGCCGGTCCCGATGACGCCGATGGGTTCACGCTCTGACACGGCGAAGGAGGGTAGCCGCGATCGGCGGATCAGGACCCGACGCGGGTCAGCGACCGGGCGATCGCGAGCATCTGGCGGTTGGTCAGCGTCTTGGACAGCGTGTTCGAGACCCAGTAGACGCCGCGCGGCGTGCGCCAGGCGACGAGACGCAGGCGCGTGCCGTCGTAGTACAGCTCGTACTTGCGCCCGCGCATGTTCATCTTGTCGCTGGCGCCGTCGAGGATCGGTGGCGCCTTCCACCTGGTGCCCTGCACGCCGTAGTACTGGCCGGCGATTCCCGCGTAGAGCACCATCCGGTACGAGCCGTAGTGGTTCTTGCCACGGTCGGTGATCGTGTAGGCGCGCACGGCGGGGTAGTCGCGCTCGCCGGAGGCCAGCCCCCCGCTCGCGAGGCGGACCTGCGGGTAGTAGACCGGCAGCCGCAGCTTCGCCGCGGCCGGGACCGCGGCGGCCTCGAGTGCAGCGCGATCGTTCACGATGCCCGGCGGGAGTCCGGGGGCCTGCTTCTTGCGCTGCTTCTTGCGCGCCTTCTTGGCGGCCTTGCTGGTGTCCCCCGTCTGCCCCGCGCCGCTCGAGGCGCGCGCGTTCTTGAACTCGGTCACGACCTGCTCGAGCGCCTGCGGACTGATGTCGACGTAGGTGCCGCCCGCGATGTCGGCCGCCGGGAAGCGAACCTCGCGGATCGGGTTCTTCGACGACTCGAATGCGAGCTTGAGGAACTTCAGGATGGGCCCGCGGGAACGCAGGTCGGTGCGCGTGTAGCGCGAGAAGATCCGCAGCAGCTCCTTGCGGTCTCCGAGAATCGAGGACAGCGAGAACTGGCCCTTCGCCTGGCGCAGGAAATCCTGCTGGCGGGCGGCGCGGACGAAGTCGGAGTCGGTGTGCCGGAAGCGCACGTAGTCGAGCGACTGGCTGCCGCAGAGCTTCTGGTAGCCGGGCTCGACGTTGATCTCCGCGTACTGCGACCCGAGCGGCAGCCCGACGTTCGAGTGGTAGTAGCGGTGGTCCACGTCGATGAAGACGCACCCCAGCCTGTTGACCGCGCGCTGGAACCCGTCGAAGTTGACCTCGACGATGTGGTTGATCGGGATGCCCGTGAGCTTGCGGACGGTCCGCAGGGTCAGGTTCGGCCCGCCGAGCGAGTAGGCGGCGTTGATCTTGTCGGTCGCGATGCCGCCGTTCGGGAGCGGGATCTGCGCCTTGAGGTCACGCGGGATCGACATCACCGCGGTGACGCCCTTCTGGGGGTCGAGCCGGACGAGGATCAGCGTGTCCGAGCGCGCCGCGCCCTTGATCTTGCGGTCCTGGTAGCGGCGATCCGAACCGATCACGAGCACCGTCTGGGGGCCGGAGTCGCCGACATCGTCGAGCACGTTCTTGACGCCCGGGATCGCCTGGCCCTCGTTGCGCACGATGTCCACGAGCGTGTTCACCTCGAGCAGCGCAGCCGAGGCCACGGTCGCGGCCGTGAGCAGGACGATGAGCGCGCCCGCGAGGGCGGCCTTCCGGATGACGCCCAGACCTGGGCGGGGCGGCTTTTCGGGGTCGGGGGTCACGTCGGGGGGAACGGGCGGCTGCGCGGGAAGTCGCGGCGTTCGCGGCGGCAGGCGGACGGCCTCAGGGTACCGGGACGGCCCGCCGGATCCGCCGGGTGCGGGCCGTCAGCCGGAGGCCGAGGAGGCGCCGCCGTCGACCGCGCGCAGCGGGGGCGGGCCCGCGGTCTCCTGCGCAAGCCGCGCGGGAAGACCCAGGACGAAGTCACCGAGCGCGCGGCGGTAGCGCGTGAGCGAGGAGATCGAGACCCACTCCTCGGGGCCGTGATGGCCCCCGCCGACCGGCCCGAACTCCACCGCCGGGATCCCGGCTTCGAGGAACGAGATCGCGTCCGACGCGCCGTCGCGGCCGATCGAGAGCGCCTCGCCCTCCACCGAGCGGCTGACCGCGTCGCGCAGCGCGAGCACGTACGGGTTGCTGCGAGAGACGATCGCCGGGCGCCGCTGGAACGAGCGGATGATCTCCACGTCGGGGAGGTCGGCGATCTGGGCGAGGATCTCGTCGGCGTCCTGCCCCGGGAGGTAGCGGATGTCGACGTCCATCCCGCAGCGATCCGGAACCTTGTTGAAGGCGTCGCCGCCCATGATCCGCGAGAGGTTGATCGACGGCCGGTCGAAGAGGTCCGACGACTCACGACTGAAGGGGAGCGTCTCGATCCGGCGGAAGATGTCGTGCGACTTGAGGATCGCGTTGTCCCCGAGCCACGGCGTCGAGCCGTGCGCGGCGACGCCGCGCACCTCGACACGGATCGCCAGCACCCCCTTCGCCTCGACGCCGATGTGCAGATCGGTCGGCTCGCCGGTGATCGCGAAGTCCGCGTGCAGCGTGCCGTCGTTCACGAGCGAGTCGGTGGAGCGGTCGTCGACGTCCTCGGACTCCTCGTCGGGGACGCAGACGAAGCGCACCCGCACCGCGTCCTGCGCGGTCGCGTCCTGGACGGCGCACATCATCGCCGCGAGGCCCCCCTTCATGTCGTAGGCGCCGCGCCCGATCAGGCGGTCGCCGTCGATCACCGGCGTGAACTGCTGCTCGAACGCCGGCACGACGTCGAGGTGCCCGTGCAGGATCACGACGGGCCCGTCGAGCGGCCCGGTCTCCGCGAGCAGCACCGGCAGGCCGTTGTGGTCGATGTGGCGCACGTCGAGCTCGCGGGCCTCGAGCCATGCCCGCACGAACTCGGCGCCGGCGCGCAGACCCTCGGGCGAGGACGTGTCATAGGCCATCAGCCGCTCGGCGAGCACGCGTTCATCCACGAGGCGAAGGATAGGCTGCCCTCCATGTCCCGGATCGTCCTGTTCGGCGCGACCGGCTACACGGGTGATCTGACCGCGCGCGAGATGGTGCGCCGCGAGATGACGCCGGTGCTCGCCGCGCGCAACCCACAGCGCCTGCAGGCGCTCGCCGATGAGCTCGGCGGGCTGGAGACGCAGACGGCCGACGTCGGCGACCCGGCGAGCGTCCGCGCGCTCGTCGAGCGGGGCGACGTGCTCGTCAGCACGGTCGGCCCGTTCCTGCGCTGGGGAGAGCCGGCGCTCGAGGCGGCGATCGGGGCCGGCGCGCACTACCTGGACTCCACGGGCGAGGGAACCTTCATCCGCCGCGTGTTCGAGGACTACGGCCCGCGCGCCGAGCGAGCGGGCGTCGGCCTCCTGACGGCGATGGGCTACGACTGGGTGCCGGGGAACCTCGCGGGCGCGCTCGCCCTGCGCGAGGCCGGTCCTGAGGCCCGCCGTGTCGAGCTGGCCTACTTCAACACCGGCCCGGCGTCGGCGTCGGGCATGAGCGGCGGCACGCGCGCGAGCGCCGCCGGCATGGCGATCGAGCCGGGATACACGTTCGCGGGCGGGCGGATCGTGCGCGAGCGGGGGGCCAAGCGCCTGCAGAACTTCGAGGTCTCCCCCGGCCGCCCGCGTCCAGCCGTGTCCGTCGGCTCGAGCGAGCAGTTCACGCTGCCGCGGCTGCGCCCGGAGCTGCTCGAGGTCGACACGTACCTCGGCTGGTTCGGACCCGCCTCACGCCCGCTGCAGGCGTTCTCGGCGGCGGGCGCGGTGCTGACGATGGTGCCGGGCGTGAAGGGCGGCATGCAGGCGCTCGCGAGCCGTCTCATCCCGGGCTCGACCGGCGGGCCCGACGCCGAGGCGCGCGCGCCCAGCAGGGCGCTCGTGCTCGCACGGGTGTTCGACGCGGGCGGGCGCGAGCTCACCTCCGTCCGGCTCGAGGGGCCGAACGGCTACGACCTGACGGCGGACTTCCTCGCCTGGGGCGCGGAGACCGCGCTCGCGGGCGGGCTGCAGGGCGTGGGCGCCCTGGGCCCCGTCGACGGCTTCGGGCTCGACACGCTCGAGGCCGCGGCCGCGGGCTACGGGCTGCGGCGGGGGTAGGGCGCGGGGCGGCGGAACTGCGCCGAACCCGGCAGGCATGACCACCACCGGGGTGTGGTCGGCACCCGGCCGGCGGGCGGGCGGGCGGACGGCCCCAGAGCCCCGCTCAGGCGGCGCCGTCGGCGCCGGCGACCTCGAGGAACGCCTCCCAGCGGCGCTTGTCCCGCAGGGCGCGGCGCTGGGCTTCGGTGCCCGGCTCGGCCGCGTCCGCCTCGGCGGTCGCCGTGGCCAGCTTGTCGCGCAGCTCGGCGACGTCGAGCGCGGTGGGCTCGAGCGCGTCCTCGACGAGGACGAGCGCCTTGTTCTCGCCGACCTGGATGTACCCCTCGCCCTGCGCGAAGCGCACGATGTCACTCTCGCTGCGGTACAGCCGCAGCTCGGTGGGCTCGAGCATGCCGAGCAGCGGCGTGTGGTTCGCCAGGACGCCGAGCGAGCCCACGGTCGTGCGCGTCGAGAGCATCTCGACCTGCTCGTTGAAGACCTCCCCCTCCGGGGTGAGGACCTCGACCTGGAAGGTGGCCTTGGCCATCGCGCCGGCTACTTCTTCGCCGCTTCGACGACCTGGTCGATCGAACCCTTGAGCAGGAACGCCGACTCGGGGAGATCGTCGTGCTCACCCTCGATGAGCTCGCGGAACGAGCGCACGGTCTCACTGATCGGCACGTACTGGCCGGACGTGCCCGTGAACTGCTCGGCGACGTGGAACGGCTGCGAGAGGAAGCGCTCGACCTTGCGTGCGCGCTGCACGGTGATCTTGTCCTCCTCCGAGAGCTCGTCGATGCCGAGGATCGCGATGATGTCCTGGAGCTCCTTGTAGCGCTGCAGGATCTCCTTGACGCGCGTGGCGACGTCGTAGTGCTCCTGGCCGACGATGTCGGCCTTGAGGATCGTCGAGGTGGAGTCGAGCGGATCGACCGCCGGGTAGATGCCCTTCTCGGAGATCGCGCGGGACAGCGTCGTCGTCGCGTTCAGGTGCGCGAACACCGATGCGGGGGCCGGGTCCGTGAGGTCGTCCGCAGGCACGTAGATGGCCTGGATCGACGTGACCGAGCCCTGGCGCGTCGACGTGATGCGCTCCTGGAGCTGGCCCATCTCGGACTCGAGCGTCGGCTGGTAGCCCACCTGCGAGGGCATGCGGCCGAGCAGCGCCGACACCTCGGAGCCCGCCTGGACGAAACGGAAGATGTTGTCGATGAAGAGCAGCACGTCCTGGCCCTGCTCGCGGAAGTACTCCGCCATCGTCAGCCCGGACAGCGCGACGCGCATGCGGGCGCCGGGCGGCTCGTTCATCTGACCGAAGACGAGCATCGTCTTGTCGATGACGCCCGACTCCTTCATCTCGAGCCAGAGGTCGTTGCCCTCACGCGAGCGCTCGCCGACGCCGCAGAAGGCCGAGAGGCCGCCGTGCTCCTTGGCGAGGTTGTGGATCAGCTCCTGGATGAGGACCGTCTTGCCGACGCCTGCGCCGCCGAACAGGCCGACCTTGCCGCCCTTGGCGTACGGCGCGAGCAGGTCGACGACCTTGATGCCCGTCTCGAACATCTCGGTGGTCGGGGTGAGGTTCTCGACCGACGGAGCGGGACGATGGATCGCCCAGCGATCGGTGTCGGCGGGAAGATCCTCGCCGAGGTCGATCGGCTCGCCGAGCAGGTTGAAGATGCGACCGAGTGTCGCGGGGCCGACCGGGACCGAGATCGGAGCGCCCGTGTCGAGCACCTCCTGGCCGCGGGCCAGCCCGTCGGTCGTGTCCATCGCGACCGCGCGCACGCGGTCGTCGCCGAGCAGCTGCTGGACCTCGCACACGAGCGTCTCGCCGGCGAGCTGCACGGTGATCGCGTTGTTGATCTCGGGCAGGCCGTTCGGGAACGAGGCCTCGATGACGACGCCCTTGATCTCCTCGATGCGGCCGACGTTCTGGGTGGCGGTGGCTTCCATATCTGCGATTCCTTGGTGTTAGAGGAGCGACTCGGCGCCCGCAACGACTTCCATGATTTCCTGGGTGATCTCGGCCTGGCGGGCGCGGTTCATCTCGAGGGTGAGGTCCTCGATCACCTCGCCCGCGTTCTCCGAGGCGCTGCGCATCGCGGTCATGCGCGCACCGTGCTCGGAGGCGGTCGACTCGAGCAGCGCCCGGTAGACGGAGATCTCGACGTAGTCCGGCACGAGGCGCCTGAGGATGACCTCCGGGTCGGGCTCGTACTCGACCAGCGCGTGGCCGACGGTCGAGGTCTCGTGCTCGGCCTCGTCCGGGGCCGAGATGGCCTCGTCGATGCTCGCGCGCTGGAGCGGCAGGAGCACCTCACGGCGCACCTCCTGCGTCAGCGGCGAGATGTAGCCGTTGTAGAGGATCTCGACCTTGTCGACGTCGGCGTCCACGTACGCGGACATCAGGTCCCCGGCGATCTCGCGTGCGTTCGCGTAGGCCGGGCGGTCGGAGAAACCGGTGTAGCGGCCCTTCGGCTCGATGTTGCGGAAGACGAGCGAGGAAACACCGCGGCGCCCGGCCGCGTAGAAGTGGACGGTCTTGCCCTCGGCCTGGTAGTCCGCGGCGGCGCGCAGGCCGGCGCGGATGATCTGCGAGTTGAAGGCGCCCGCGAGCCCGCGGTCACCGGTCACGAGCATGATCGCGACCGTCTCCTGGTTCTCGCGCTCCTGCAGGATCGGCGTCGACGCGAGCTCGCCGCTGCCCGCGGCTGCCGCGGCCTGCCGCGTCATGCGCCGGATGGCGCCCGCGTACGGGCGCAGCGCTGCGATGCGCTGCTCCGCACGGCGCAGTCGCGCCGCGGCGACCATCTGCATGGCCGACGTGATCTTGCGGATGTTCTTGACCGAATCGATCCGCTGTTTGACGTCGCGCTGCGACATGGGCTGGCTCTGCGACGACCGCTATGCGGTGGCCGCGGCCTCCTCTTCGACGGGGGCGTCCGTGTCGGCCGGCGCCTCGACCTGGCGCAGGCCCTCCTCGGAGCGGGTGGTCGCGCCGACGCCGGCGTCGATCAGCGGCTGGCCCTCCTCGTCGAGGTCGTAGCCGAAGTCGTCGGCGAAGTCGTCGACGACCTTCTTGAGCGCCGCCTGGGTGTCGTCGGACCAGTCGCCGCCGCCGATCTTCTCGAGCGTCGGCGCGGCCTCGCTGCGGACACGCTGGGTCAGGCCCTCGAGGAAGTCCGGGATCCGGTCCACGTTGACCCGGTCGAGCGCCCCGATCGTCGCGGCGTAGATCTGGGCGACCTGGATCTCAACGGGGAGCGGGCTGCGCTCTGCCTGGTTCAGCGTCGCCACGAGCCGCTCACCGCGGGCGAGCGTCCGCTGGGTGTCGGCGTCGAGGTCGGAGCCGAACTGCGCGAACGCCTCGAGGTCGCGGAACTGCGAGAGCTCGATCTTCAGGCGACCGGCGATCTTGTTCATCGGCCTGATCTGCGCGTTGCCGCCGACGCGCGACACCGAGATGCCGACGTTGATGGCTGGGCGCACACCGGAGTTGAAGAGCTTGGGCTCGAGGAAGATCTGCCCGTCGGTGATCGAGATGACGTTCGTCGGGATGTAGGCCGACACGTCGCCGGCCTGCGTCTCGATGATCGGCAGCGCGGTGAACGAGCCGCCACCGAGGTCGTCGTTCAGCTTCACGGCGCGCTCCAGCAGGCGGCTGTGCAGGTAGAAGACGTCGCCCGGGTAGGCCTCGCGACCCGGCGGGCGGCGCAGCAGCAGCGACATCTGCCGGTAGGCGAAGGCGTGCTTGGTGAGGTCGTCGTAGATCGCGACGACGTGTCCGCCCTTGTAGAGGAAGTACTCGCCGATGGCGGCGCCGGCGTAGGGCGCCATGTACTTGATCGGGGCGGCCTCGTCGGCGGACGCGGCGACGATGACCGTGCGGTCGAGCGCGCCGTTCTCCGCAAGGGTCTCGGCGAGCTGCACCACGGTCGCCATGCGCTGGCCGATCGCGACGTAGACGAAGACGAGATCCGAGTCCTTGTTGTTGATGATCGTGTCGAGCGCGATCGACGTCTTGCCCGTCTGGCGGTCGCCGATGATCAGCTCGCGCTGGCCGCGGCCGATCGGGATCATCGAGTCGATCGCCTTGAGGCCGGTCTGCATCGGCTCGGTGACCGGCTGGCGCTGGACGACGCCGGGGGCCTTGAACTCGGCCGGGCGGGTCTCGGTCGTGGCGATCGCGCCCTTGCCGTCGAGCGGGTTGCCGAGCGGATCGACGATGCGGCCGAGCATCGCGTCGCCGACGGGGATCTCGAGGAGGTGACCGGTGCGCTTGACCGTGTCGCCCTCGACGATCTTCTCCCAGCTGCCGAAGAGCACGGCGCCGACGTTGTCGGACTCGAGGTTCAGCACGAGGCCGGTGACGTCGTGCGGCAGCTCGAGCATCTCGAGCGACTGCGCGTTCTCCAGGCCGTGGATGCGGGCGATGCCGTCACCGATCGAGAGGACGGTGCCGACCTCGGTCAGCTCCGCGCTCCCGGCGTCGAGCCCCTCGATGCGGGACTTGAGGATGCTCGTGATCTCGTCGGGCTTGATCTGCATGAGGTGTCTTTCTGCGTGCTTGTGATCGCCGCTTACGCGCGCACGATCTGCTTGCGGAGATTGTCGAGACGGTTCTTGATGGAGGCGTCGAGGATCGCGTTGCCGACGCGGACGACGAACCCGCCGACGATCGACGGGTCGACCTGACGGGTGAGCTCGACGGTGCGACCGGTCTGGCGCCCGATCTCGTCGCCGATGCGCTCGACCACGGCGTCGTCCAGTTCGACGGCGCTCGTCACCGTGACCGGCAGGAGGTTGTTCGCCTCACGCCAGCGCCGCTCGTACTCGCGGCGCAGCCGGGGCAGGACCGGCAGCCGATGGTTCTCGACGAGGATGTCGAGGACGTTCATCATCACCGGGTCGGCGTCCGTCACGGTGCGGCGCAGCCCGTCGCGCTTCTCGTCGGTCGAGAAGTACGGCGAGTAGAAGAACAGCCGCAGCTCTGCGTTGTCCTCCAGAGCCTCGGTGATCTGCCCGAGCTCCTCGCGCACGACGTCGAGCTTGCCCTGCTCCTGGGCAACCTCGAACAGCGAGCGCGCGTAGACCTGGGCGATCTCGTCCATGGCTAGTTCCGGCGCTCCGCGCCGCTCAGGGCCGAGAAGTCCAGGTCGGCGAGCGCCTCGTCGACGAGGCGCTTCTGGTCGTCGCCGGTGAGGACGCGGCCGGTGACCTTCTCGGTGGCCTTGATCGTGAGGTCCGCGACCTCCGTGCGGATCTCCTCGATCGCGCGGCGGGTCTCGGCGTCGATGTCCTTGCGCGTCTGCTCAAGCAGCTCCTCACGCTTCGTGCGGGCCTGATCCTGCGAGTCGCGCTCGAACGCCTCGGCGTTCTTGCGGGCGCGCAGCACGATGTCGTCCGCCTGCGTGCGGGCCTCCTTGAGCCGCTCGCGGTACTCCGCGAGCAGCGCCTCGGACTCCTCCTTCGAGGTCTGGGCGGCCAGGATCGAGTCCTCGATGATCTGGGCGCGCTTGTCGAGCGCGTCCTTGATCGCCGGGAACGCGAACCTGTTCAGGACCCAGAGCGTGACCAGGAAGGCCAGGAACGTCCAGATCATGAGCCCGACGTTCGGGCTCACGAGGAAGTTGCTGGACTCCTCGGTCGCGGCGTATGGCAGGACGGTGGCGAGCATCGTCCTAGCCGAGGAAGAACGCGATGAGACCGAAGATGAACGCGTAGAACACGATCGCCTCGGTCAGAGCGAAGCCGAGCCACTGGATCGAGGTGATCTCGTCCTTCATCTCGGGCTGGCGCGTCACGGACTCGATGACCTTGCCGAAGATGTAGCCGACGCCGATGCCCGGGCCGATGGTGCCCAGGCCGGCGCCGATGCCGAGCGCGATGGCCTTGCCGGCCTTGCGCCCGTACTCCTGGGCGACGTCCTGAGCGGGTGTCGCCTGAGCGAGCTCGCTGATGAGGTGCAGGTCCACGGTGCTGGTGCTCCTTAGTGCTCTTCGGCGACGGCGCCGCCGAGGTAGATGGCTGCGAGGGTGGTGAAGATGAACGCCTGGAGGGTGGCCACCAGGCCCACCTCGAAGATGAAGAAGGCGACGGCCATGGTGCCCGTGATGAGACCGAGGACCGCGGAGCCGATGATCGAGAGGTTGAGCAGCACGACCAGTCCGCCGCCCATGAAGAGGATCAGCAGGTGGCCGGCGAGGATGTTCGCGAAGAGTCGGACGGAGAGGCTGACGATCCGCACGAAGTGCGAGATCACCTCGATGAAGAAGATCGGGATCGCGGCCGCGCCCTCGACGCCTGCGGGCACCCAGCCCTTGAGGTACCTGATCGGGCCCTTGGCCTTGATGCCCTCGTAGTGGTAGCTGCCGACCACGATGAAGGTGAGGACGAGCGGGACGGAGATGTTGGCCGTGGCGGCGAACAGCGCGAAGGACGGGATGTGCACGCCGAAGATGTCGACCTTGTGCTCGGTGTTCGTCGGCAGTGGCAGGTACCCGAGCATGTTCGAGAACCAGATGAAGAGGAAGACGGTCGCCAGGAACGGGAACCACTTGCGCACCATCGCGCCGCTGAGGTTGCCCTGCGTGATGTTCTGGATCAGGCCGTAGTAACCCTCGACGACGGTCTGCATGCGGCTGGGCCGCGCGGTCGCGGACCCGGCCGCCATCTTGCGCGCCATCAGGACCATCGTCACGATCGTGAGGATGCAGGCGACCGTGACGTAGAAGACGGCCTTGTTGATGGAGAGGTCGATGCCGCCGATGTGGATGTTGATCCACGGATCGAGCCGGAACTCGTTCTGGGGCTTGTAGTTCTCGTTGATGTTCAGCGCGAAGGCGCTGGCCGGCGAGAGCAGCACGAGCACGAGCGGTGCGATCAGGGCGAGGACGCGAGCGCGCATCAGTGCGAGACCTCGGTGGGAGACGTCTGGAAGGGACGGACGGCCATGGCGGCCGCGAAATAGACGGTGAAGAGCACGACCACGAGGACCGCAGCTGCGAGCCCGGCGTCGTTCTCGATCATCCCGGCGCCGAAGATGGTCAGCGCGACGAGCCAGCCGCGAGCGATCATCGACCCGGTGACGTAGCCGGCGACCTTCTTGACGTTGCCCTCACGCTGGGCCTCGAGCGCCCGCGCGTTCGTCCAATGCTGGATCGCCCGCTGGACGAGCCATGCGACGGCGCCGGCCGCGTAGCCGAGCAGCGGCCACCCGGCGACGAGGAAGATCGGCAGCGCGATCGCGAGCACGATCAGATCGAGGTAGCGGACGGCGGGCATCGTCAGCTCACAGGTCCCTGAAGCGCGACCGCACGAGCACGACGCCGAGAATCGGTCCGACGAAGAGCCCGACGAGCATCAGCGCGACGGGCGCGCCGACCAGCGCACCGAGTCCCAGTCCGACGGCCGCACACAGCAGGATCGTGGCGACGAGCAGCCCACCGGCCGCAGCGGCGCGCATCGTCGGCTTTGACGGCTCGGGCATCGCGCTGGGTTTCAGGGGAGGTGTCAGGGATGGTGGTCATGGCACCGGAGCGCCGGGGCCGCGAGCAGCGCTCACGGTCCGGACGAATCGGCACGCGGTGGGGACTCCGCGGGCCGGAGGAGGAGGTCACCAAATGAGGGTGATCACCGACGGCTCGGCCACCCTATCGCATCGGCGGACTTTGTGACGTCTTTGTGACAGTTCGTGACGGGTGCCACGAGCCCAGCCGGTGACCCGTGGCGCGGCCGACGTGGCCTACCAGCGACGTCTGAGGCGGACGATCTCCTGCGCGTAGCCGGAGACCGAGATCGGCGACATCAGGAACTGGTAGCCGAGGATGTAGGCCAGCAGTCCCGTCCAGTTTCGGCGCGGCGTCAGGCCGACCTGTGCGAGCGCGGAGCGCGTGCGGGTGAACATCACGAGCGACATCAGCAGCGTGATCGGCAGGACGGCGAGCGCCATCGGCCCGACGATCATGAAGTTGCCGGTCAGCGCCAGCACGAGCCCCGGAATCCACACGAACGTGAAGACCGCGTCCAGGTAGGGAAAGCTCCAGTTGACTCCGACCGCGTAGGAGTACAGACGGTGCCTCCCGAGGAGCGCCCCTCCGTACTCGCGGAGCCCTTCGATCATCCCGCGGGCCCACCGGCGGCGCTGACGCGCGAGCGCCCGTAGACCTTCGGGAACGCCCGTGTACGCGATCGCCGTCGCCTCGAACGTGGAGCGCCCGCCCTGCTGCAGCATCGACCAGGTGAGCACGATGTCCTCGCCGATCATGTCCGGCCAGCCGCCGCTGAGCCGCAGCGCCGAGGTGGAGTACACGCTGAATGCGCCCTGCGCGACGAGCGTCCCGTTGACCAGGCTCTGCTGACGCTTCACGGAGGCGATGCCGAGCAGGTAGTCCCAGTCCTGCATCCGCGTGATGAGGTTCTCGCGCGGGTTCCGCACCATGACCGCACCGGCGACAGCGACCATGTCGGGCGGTGAGATGAGCAGCCGGGCCGTCAGGCGGCGCAGCGACTGAGGCATGAGCAGAGTGTCCGCGTCCACGGTCGCCACGAGCCGGGTCCGAACGCCCGCAAGGGCGAGGTTCAGCGCGGCGGCCTTCCCCCCGTGTCGGGCGCGCAGCAGTGTCACGCGTGGATCGGCGCGGGCGAGGGCGTCGACGATGTCCGGCGTGCGATCGCTCGAGCCGTCGTCGATGACGACGACGTGCAGCTGGCCCGGGTAGTCCTGTCCGAGAATGCGATTCACCGTCTCGCCGATCACGGCCGCCTCGTTGTAGGCGGCGGTGAGCACGCTGATCGCCGGGTAGCTCAGGTGGACGGTGTCGAGCGGCCGCGGGCGGTCGAACGTCAGCGCGACGAGGAGCTGCGCGTTGAGGTACCCCGGAATCACCGCGATGCCCGCGACGATCGCGATCGCCGCCGGCAGCGTGACGACCGAGGCGAGGTCGTTGATCCAGGGGCGCGCAAGGAGCACCGACACCGTCGCCCACGCCAGCCCGGCCGCGACGCTCAGGCCGAAGCGCGTGCCTGCCGTCAGGTGCGGCGCGCGGCGCGGCGCCCATCGTGGAAGGCGCCCGTCGTCCCAGCCCCGCCGGCGAACTGCGGGGGGTGCCGCCGTCGGTGAGCCGGACCCCATCAGGCTCCGGTCGGAGCGGCGCCGGCACCGATCCCGGGCGCTGCGGCGACGCGATCGGTGACGTCGCGCACGATCGAGAGATGCTCGCCGGGGACGAAGTCCGTCGTGCTCGAGTACTCCACGAGCCGGGTGTCGCCGTTGTCGTCAACGAACGGGAACGTGTCCACGCGCGTGTGCTCGCGGAGCAGTTCCGCGCTCGCATGGTCGATCAGCGCGCGATCCCCGTCCTGCCCGAGGTCGCGCACGGGGGTGCCGAGCAGCTCAGGCCGCGACCGGCTCGTGAGCTTGGCGGCGGCCGGATTGGCGTCCAGGATCGTCCCGGCGTCATCGGTGATCAGGATCGCGTCGAGCGCGCCGTCGAACAGCCCGCGGAACCGCGCCTCGCTGCGCGTGAGCTCCGCGAGCGCCTCGGTGCGCATGGTGATGTCGCGCAGCCCGACGAGCGTCCGATCCGGCGCGAAGCGCGAGGCCGCGAACTCGATCAGCGCGGCGCGGCCGGACGGGAGCGTCACATGGATTGTTCCGCCCTGACGGGAGGCCTCCTCGATCGAGGCGAGGATGCGCGGCAGTGCCGAGGCTTCGGGGCCATCCACGAACTCGGCGAGGTTGCGGCCGACGAGGTCCTCCCGCGAGACGCCGGCGAGCTGGACGGCGGCATCGTTGGCCTCGAGGATCACGGGAACGTGGTCGGTGATGATCATCGGCTCGAGAGCGTGGGTGAAGACCGCCCGGAAGTCCGACGCGCGACCGGCGAGCTGAGCTTGCGCTCGCAAGACGTCCGAGTCGGCGACGTCCTCGAACTCGGTTCGCGGGTCGAACGTCAACCAGCCGTCGCGCCCACGCTGCTTGGCCGCGTAGAGCGCGGCGTCGGCCTGCGCCGTCAGGCGGGCCTTGGTCGTGGCCAGCGTCGGCAGCACCGAGAGACCGAGCGAGAGCGAGACCTGGATGCGCGCGTGCGCCGGGCCGGACCAGATGGAGTGCGCGGCGCGGGTGAGCCTGTCGGCCAGGTCGCGGGCCTGCTCGAGCCCGGTCGCGGGCGCGATCACCGCCATCTCGTCCCCGCCGATGCGGCAGACGAGATCGGTCTCACGACATGTCGCCCGCAGGAGGTTCGCGACATCGCCGAGGACCTCGTCGCCGGCGCGGTGTCCACCGAGATCGTTGACCGTCTTCAAGTGGTCGAGATCGATGAGGAGCAGGGCCAGCGGATCTCCGGAGCGCACGGAACGGGCGACCTCGCGGGCCAGCTGCTCGTGGAACGACCCGTGGTTGAGGAGCCCGGTGAGCGGGTCCGTGCTCGCCCGGCGATCGCTCTCGGCCAGGAGCCGGTCGTTGAAGGTGATGCTCACGACGAGCCGAGCCAGCACGAGCACCAGCAGCGCCCCCGCGCCGAGCACGAGGTCGGCGGGCGCTCCGTCGCTGATCGTGACCCACACCGTCAGGGCGCCGGCGAACGCTCCCACCGCTACCACGGCGAGTTCGGCGACGAGGTGATGCCTGCGCGAGTTCTCCGGGTCGGGACCGGCCGGGTCGGGGCTCGGATCGCGCGCAGCCGCGATGCCCAGCAGCGCGAGCGAGGACGACGCGATCAGGCCGTAGGCGTCGCTCGGCGTCATCGCCCAGAGCGTGTCAGCGGCCACGATGCCGATGAACGAGCAGGCGAGGAGCGTGCGCGACGTCGTCCACCGCACGTCGGCGTGGACGGCGGGGATGATGAGCATCCACAGCAGGCCGAGGCCGAGAGCCACATACGCGATGTCGACGGTCTGCGTGCTCAGGTCACCGGCGGCGGTCAGCGACGTCTGCCGAACCAGCGCCCAGAGCAGCAGGCCGGCGCCGCCCATCACGATCACGACGTCGAGCACGTGCCCCGGGTTGCGCCGACGCCGGTCCTCGCGGCCGAGCAGGAAGAGGCCGGCCATGACCGGCGGGTAGAAGAGGAGGTAGAAGACATCGGCGACCGAGGTCCCGGAACCCGCGCCCAGCGCGTCGCGCACCTCGAACACGAGCTCGCCGGCGAGCCACGCAGCCGTTCCCGCCGCGAAGAGCGTCCAGACACGCCGGAGACCGCCGCGGGATCGCGCGCGCGCGAACAGCAGCGCCGCGACCGCGAACGCGATGGCCGGGTCGTCGAGGACCGTCAGCGCGGTGCTCGTGAACCGCCCCGCCGGGAGCACGAGCGCGAGTGCGAAGCCCGCCAGGCAGAGGAACGAGAACGCCCCGAAGAGCTTGAGCCACAGGGGAGGTCTTCCCCGGTCGTGATCGACCACCATGCGAACTGCTTCGTCACGGATGGTCGCCGGCTCGACCGTAGTCCACCTCGCCGGGCGGCTTCCGGCGCCGCGGCGGGCACTGCGTCGCTTCCTCGGTGCGTGAGCGGCTACGCCATCGCGACGGCCGCGCGCCCCAGGGGCACGGGAGCCTCCGCGGGCACGTGTGTCTCGGCGGCGTCGGTCGCCAGCGCCTGGGCGACCTCGCGGTAGACCGCGGGGTTCATGGCCATGCCGCAGTGCGAACTGCCGACCTCGACATGGCGCGCCTGCGGATCAAGGCAGGCACGCCAGTGCAGGACTCCGTCGCTGCGTGAGTAGATCGAGGTGAAACTCACGCCGTCCGGAACGTCCGCGTCGAGGTCCTCCCAGAAGGGGGTGCAGCAGCCGATCGGGTCGAGCCCGAACTTGTAGGCCTCCCAGCTCTGCTCGCAGCCGGTGCCGATGAGACCCCCGCCCGCGGCGCGCTGGACGCGCTGCAGCCCACGGATCTGGAAGCGGAGCAACGGATGCAGATCGTCCATGCTCGCCACGAGCGGCGACCCGAGGGCGACGACGTGGCTGACGCACTCCGGGTGACGGACCGCGAGGACGCGACCGATCATGCCGCCGCGGCTGTGACCGATGACGGCGACCGGCCGCTCGTAGCGCCGGCTGAGCTCGATCACCCGCCGTTCCAGGCGGCGAACGGTCTGCTGCGAGCAGGCGATGTTGGTCGTGATCCGCGAACCGTGCGGCTGGTACCCCGTGCGGCGCAGCCACTGCGCCATCAGCGCGAGGCTGCCGTCGCCCGCCATGAACCCCGGGACGAGCAGCACAGGCTGCCCGTCACCGTGCGGAACTCCGGCTCCCCGCCAGACGCCGCTCGTCATGAGCCGCGCCGCCTCTGCACCCATTCGTGTCTCTGCCCAGATCACCGCGGCCTCCCCTCATCCTTGACCGTCTGCGGAAGGTACACGATGAACCGGTCCTCGTGCGGAAGATCACAAGCGTCAATCAATGCCGGTATTTCGCGTCCGACCCAATGGTCAGTTCCACCGTTCGGCGGTCGTTGCTCAGCGCCGAACGGCAGCAGGGCCGCGGTGAGCGGTCCGGGCACCGCCCCGGTCCGTCCCCCGCTCATGCTCTCGATGTAGGGTCGGCCTCGATGACGACCGAGGGCAGGCGCGAGACGCCGACCACCGCCAAGCGCGCAGCCGTGCAGGCGGCGGTGCTCGAGGCGACCGAGGCACTGCTCTCGGAGGGCGCGAGCTTCGCCGATCTCGGGATCGAGCGGATCGCGACGCGTGCCGGGATCTCGCGCACGGCCTTCTACTTCTACTTCGCCGACAAGCGCGAACTGCTGATGCGACTGACCGAGGAGGTCAACGCACTGCTGTTCGAGCAGGCGGACATCTGGTTCTCCGGTGAGGGGGACCCGGAGGACGAGCTGCGGACGGCGCTGACGAACATCGCGGCGCTGTACGACGAGCACTCGGTCCTGCTTCGAGCGCTGGTCGAGGTCGCCACCTACGACGACGAGGTGGCGCTCTTCTGGCGCTCGACGCTCGGCCGCTTCGTCGACGCCACCGAGCGGCGGATCGAGGAGGAGCGCGCCGCCGGGACGGGCACCCGTCGCACAGGCGCGCGCGACCGCGTTCGCACTCACCTGGATGACCGAGCGCACGCTCTATCAGGACCTCGTCCAGGACTCCCCCGTCGCCAAGCCCGATCTCGTCGACGCGCTGACGGGGATCTGGCTGCGCGGGGTCTACGGCTGACGCGTCACTCCGGCAGCACGATCGCGTCGAACTGCCCGGTCTCCAGCTGCTCCTCCGCCTGCGCGTCGATCTCGGCGTCGGTCGCCGTGGGATCCTCGGCCCGCACGCGATATGCCGTCAGGCGCTTGAACTTCAGGATCTCGAGCACGTAGACGAGGTAGGCGCTCGCAGCCAGCACGAGCAGCCCGATCAGCGCCATGACGATCGACCAGCCGGCGTGGAGCCTGCCGCCGTTGTCGGAGTACGGGACGAATCGCAGCGCCACCGCGAAGCCCGCCACGCAGAGGGTCCACCCGTAGAGGTAGAGCACGGTCCGCCGCTGGCTGAACCCGATCTGGCTCATCCGATGGTGGAAATGGCTCTGATCGGCGACATAGACGGGGCGGCGGTACTTGATCCGCTTGAGCACGACGAACGCGGTGTCCAGGAACGGCACGGCCAGCACGATCAACGGGAAGATCAGCGCGAGCACGGCCTGTGTCTTGACCGCGCCCTCGACCATCACGCAGCCGAGGAGCAGGCCGAGGAGCAGCGCCCCGGTGTCCCCCATGAAGACGCGCGCCGGCGGGAAGTTGTAGATCAGGAAGCCCGCCGCGGCACCGGCGGTGATCGCCGCGAGCGTGCCCGCGGTGCCGCGGCCCAGATCGAACGCGATGATCGAGAACGCGACGGCGCTGATCGCGCAGACGCCGGCCGCGAGGCCGTCGATGCCGTCGGAGAAATTCACGACGTTCATCACGAAGACCAGCCCGAGCACGGTGATCGGGCCACCGGCGCCGCCGAGGTTCACCGCGCCGACGAACGGCAGCGTGATGTTGCGTGACCTCCACGCCCGCGACGACCGGGATCGTCGCCGCCGCGATCTGGCCGGCCAACTTGACGAGCGGATGCAGATCGAAGCGGTCGTCGAGCGCGCCGACCAGGGTGATCAGCGCCGCGCCCAGCAGCATGCCGCGCATCCGGTCGCCGACGACGCCGTCGAGATTGAGGAACAGCAGGCTCGAGATCAGGACGGCGGCGAAGATCGCAAGGCCGCCGAGCAGCGGCGTGTCGCGCGTCGCGAGGCCCCGGTCACGCGGATGGTCGACCGCGCCGATGCGCGTGGCGAAGCGGGCCGCGAGCGGCGTGAGCAGCGCCGCGGCCGCGAATGCGACCACGAACGCGAGGACCGCGTCGCGTTCTTTCAGCAGGGGCAGAGCCTAGAGCGGCCGGGTCGGCCCGCGGCCGTCTGGGGCGTCCAGACCGCGGTGGGAGTCCCCAGCTGCGCGTACAGCGGGTAGCGGTCCGACGATCGCGGTGACGCGCTCGGTCAGCTCGCCCCGCCGGCCCTCGAACTCGGGCGTCAGTGCGGTCGCGATGATCTGGCCGACCTCGGTGAAGTCGGCGGCCTGCAGGCCGCGCGTGGCGAGCGCCGGCGTGCCGACGCGCAGGCCGCTCGTGACCATCGGCGGCCGCGGGTCGAACGGCACCGCATTGCGGTTGACGGTGATGCCGATCTCGTGCAGGCGATCCTCGGCCTGCTGGCCGTCGAGCTCGCTCTCGCGCAGGTCCACGAGGACCAGGTGCACGTCGGTCCCGCCGGTCAGCACGTTGACGCCGTTGCCTGCGCCGAGCAGCGCGCTCGCGACCTCCTGGGCGCCCGGCAACCGTGCGGCGCTGGCGCTCGCGGAAGGCCTCGGTCTGCGCGATCCGCAGCGCCACCGCCTTGCCGGCGATCACGTGCATCAGCGGGCCGCCCTGCTGGCCCGGGAAGACCGCCGAGTTGATCTTCTTGGCGAACTCCTCCTTGCAGAGGATCATCCCGCCGCGCGCGCCGCCGAGGGTCTTGTGGATCGTCGTCGTGACGACGTGCGCGTGCGGCACCGGGCTCGGATGCAGTCCAGCGGCGACGAGGCCGGCGAAATGCGCCATGTCGACCATCAGGTAGGCGCCGACCTCGTCGGCGATCTCGCGGAAGCGCGCGAAGTCGAGCTGCCGCGGGATAGGCCGACCAGCCGGCGATGATGAGCTTGGGCCGCGTGGCCTTCGCGATCCGCTCGACCTCGTCCATGTCGATGAGGTGCGTCTCCGGGCTGACCTCGTACGCCGTGACGTCGTAGAGCTTGCCCGAGACGTTGAGCTTCATCCCGTGCGTGAGATGGCCGCCGTGCGGCAGCGCGAGGCCCATGATCCGGTCACCCGGGTCCAGCAGGGCCATGGAACACCTCGGCGTTCGCGGGCGCGCCGGCGTTCGGCTGGACGTTGGCGTGCTCGGCGCCGAAGAGCTCCTTCGCGCGGTCGATCGCGAGCTGTTCGACGATGTCGACGTACTCGCAGCCACCGTAGTAGCGCTTGCCCGGGTAGCCCTCGGCGTACTTGTTCGTGAGCACGCTGCCCTGGCACTCGAGGATCGACTGCGGCACGAAGTTCTCGGACGCGATCATCTCGAGCGTGCGCTGCTGGCGATCGAGCTCGAGGCCGACGGCCTCCGCGATCTCCGGATCGACGTCGGCGAGCGGGCGGTTGAAGAAGTCAGCGGGAAGATCGGCCATGGGCGAGCGACGGTAGCACCCGTGGGCGCTCGCCGTCAGCCGCGCTCGAGCTCGCCGATCTGGCCCACCCGGCGAGCGTGGCGCCCGCCCTCCGCGGCGGTCTCGAGGAACGCTGCGACGATCGCGTTCGCCTCGCCGGGCGCGAGCACCGCGCCGGAGAGCGTCACGACGTTGATGTCGTTGTGGCGTCGGGCCATTTCGGCCTCCTGGGCGTCGTGCGCGTTCACGGCGCGGATGCCCGCCACCTTGTTCGCGACGATCGCTACGCCGTTCCCCGACCCGCACGCCAGTACGGCGCGGTCGGCCTCGCCGGCGGCGACGAGCCGGGCGGCGTCGGCCGCGAAGCCGGGGTAGTCCACCGAGTCGGCGCTGTGCGTGCCGACATCGACGACCTCGTGCCCGCCGGCGGCGAGCGTCTCGCGGACGCTCTCCTTCAGCGACGAAGCCCGCGTGGTCCGAGCCGACGGCGATCCTCATGCCATCGCCCCCGCGCCGGCGAGCTCCGCCAGGCCCTGCTCGAGCGTCACGACCGGCGCATAGCCGAACTCGCGCCGCGCGCGCGAGTCGTCGAGCGTCGTGTCGAGCGACGACACCCAGACGACGAAGCGGGTCAGCGGCGGTTCGCCGCGCAGCGGCAGCCTGCGCCACAGCGCCTCGCTCGTCGCCGCGACGGCGCGCGCGACCGGTGCCGGGACGCTGCGCTTCGGCGCCTCGACGCCCTGGGTCGCGAGCAGCTGCGTGACGAAATCGCGAAAGACGACGGTCTCGTCATCGGTGACGAAGTAGGCGTGCCCGGGAACCGCGCCGTCGGCGGCGAGCACGAGCCCCTCGACGACGTTGTCGACGTGCGTGATCGAGGTGCGGTGGCGGCCTCCGCCGATCCACCAGAAGCGGCCCTCCTTGACCATCTCGACCATCCGCGGCAGCAGCGTGGTGTCACCGCGGCCCCAGACGAAGCGCGGGCGCACGACGACCGTCTCCAGGTCATCTCCGTTCGCCGCCAGCACGAGCGCCTCGGCACGAGCTTTCGATGCCGAGTACAGCGCGCGCGAGTCGGGCTGCAGCGGCACGGTCTCGTCGGCGTCGACGAGCGGCTGCCCCGCGAGGATCGCGGCCTCGGTGCCGACGTGGATCATGCGCCCGACGCCCGAGCGGCGACACGCCTCGATCACGTTCGCCGTGCCCTGGACGTTCCCGCGCTCGAAGTCTTCGGGCGTTCCCCAGTCGCCGAGATGGGCGGCGAGGTGGAATGCGACGTCGCACCCGCGTGCTCCATCGGTCATCGCCGCGACGTCCGCGAGGTCACCCCGCACCGCTTCGGCGCCATGATCGGCGACGACGTCGGCGCTCACGTCGCTGCGAGCCAGCGCTCGCACGCGCCAGCCGTCGGCGACGAGACGATTGATCAGGCGGCCGCCGATGAAGCCGGAACCGCCGGTGACGAACGCTGCGCGGGGCATGCTCCGGACCCTAGCTCCAAGGCCCCGGCGGGACTCCGGCCCGGGCGAGCATGGTCACGCTAGCGACGGCTGCGCCGGAGCGTGAGGCTGTACCGCGTGCGCGGCGCGGAGAGCGGTGCGAGGTCCTTGCCGACCTGGCCCTGCTCGCCGGGCAGGTTCCAGTCGGGGGCGAAGATCGCGACGTAATACGTCCCCGCGCGAGTGGCGCGGTAGGCCACGGCGGGGTTCTGCGCGAAGCCCGAGCTGTCCCGCAGCTCGGAGCTCGGTGACGGCAGCTGCATGTCGAAGGCACGGGTCGCCCTGCTCCAGATCGTGGCGGCGAGCACAGCGTCGGCGTTGGAGTTCGTGACGGTCGCCCGCAGCAGCTCCCCCTTCCGCAGCGACACCTTGAAGACGTCCTGCGGGTCCTTGCCCGGGGAGACGGAGGCACGCGTGGTGGTCTTCCTGATCTTCCTGAGATAGGTCGGGAAGGCGCTCGGATTCCGCTTGAGCCAGTAGACGTTGTCGTTCACCTCGTGAGGATCGTCCGGCGGCGCGGTCGCCCCCAGCCCGGCGCCCACGTTCAGGATGCCGAAGCCCGTGTTCACGTCGAAGCCGTTCGTGCCGGCGGGGCTCGTGGCGAGCCGGCGCACGAGGTCGTAGAGGGCGGACGTCGTGAGCGTCGGCCGGGCCGCGCCGATCAGCGCGACCGCGCCGGCGACAGCACCGGCCGCGAACGAGGTGCCGGAGGCGGTCGCGTACCCACTCAGGCAGATCGAAGGCGGCGCGGGCAGCGACAGGTCGGCGCCCTGGGCGACCAGGTCGACCCATGGGCCGATGTTGGAGAACACATCCGGCACGGTCGTCGGGCCACCGGAACCGACGGTCAGCACGTGCGCGAGGCTGCCCGGGAAGACCTGCTCGTTCTGACCCTCGTTCCCCGCCGGAACGACGACGATGACCCCGGCGCTGAACGCGGCGTCGATGGCAAGGCCGACCGAGGTCACGGCGCCGGAGGTGGTGTCCGACATGAGCTGCGAGGACGGGAGGACTGCGACGCGCGCCTTGCGCGTCGCAGCGATCTCAAGGCCCTTGACGATCGACGACGGAGTCGCCAGCACGCTCGCGGTGGCGATGCGGATGGGCATCACCGGGCTGGTCGGCGAGATGCCGGCGACGAGCCCGGGCGCACCGGCGGCGGCCGCGGCGACCTGCGTCCCGTGGCCGTCGTCGTCGGGGGTCGCGGGCAGCGTCCCCGCGACCGCGTCGGAGCGCGTGAGCACGTGGCCCGTGAGCTCCGGGACCGATGGGTCGACCCCCGTGTCCAGGACCGCGATCGGCCCGGTGGTCCTGGGCAGCGGCCGGCTGCGCGCGTTCGAGGTGATCGCCGTCGACTGCGACACCGACGCGGGTGTGTCAACGCATGTGCCGAACACCGAGGCACGCGGGATCGGCGTGTCCGCCTGTGCGCCCACGACGCCGCCGCGGCCGGAGAGCGACGCCGCGTACCGCCGAGCGGTGAGCCCGCGCGGGACGGACAGCGTGAGGAAGTCGAGGCCCGCGATGTGCGCCACCGAGTGGGCGCCGGCAGGCAGACGCGCTCCGGGGGTCGCCGTGACGAGCACCCTGGCGTCCGGGGTTGCAGCGGCGATCGGCGGCGCGGCGAAGCAGGCCGTGAGGACGACCATCACCGGCAGTGCACGTCGAACGCCTCCAGACGACCAGGCCACCTGACGGGTATACCAAGCCGCGAGCCGCCGGGCGACGGCAACCGCGCACCGTCCGTTCAGCCGGAGCGCCGGCGACGACCGACCACGACCCGCTCGATGCCGGCGAGATCGCGCCGCGCGCCGACATCGTGGAAGCCCGCGGCGCGCACGAGCTCGCGCACCTCGTCGGACTGGCCCGCCCCGATCTCGAGCGCCAGCAGGCGTGTCGACGTCGCCGCGGCCTGCGGGATCAGCCGGCGGACGACGTCGAGGCCGTCCTCACCGCCGAAGAGCGCCTCGCCCGGCTCGTGCGCGGCGACGTCACGGGGCAGGCTCGCCCGGTCGCCCTGCGCGATGTAGGGCGGGTTGGACAGGATCGCGTCCCACTCGCCGCCCAGCCCCTCGAGCAGGTCGGCGTGGACGAGCTCGATGTCGAGCCCCAGGCGATCGCGGTTCTCACGCGCGACGGCCAGTGCGTCCTCGCTCACGTCGCTGGCCGTGACGGACAGCCCCGGGCGCTCGTGCTTCAGCGCGAGCGCGACCGCGCCACTTCCGGTGCCCACGTCGAGCACCTTCGAGCCGTCCTGGAGCGGCAGCGCCGATTCGACGAGCATCTCCGTCTCCGGCCGCGGCACCAGGACGCGCGGGTCGACCAGCAGGTCGATGTGGCGAAAGCCCTTGACCCCGAGGAGGTAGGCGACCGGCTCGCCGGTGGCGGCGCGCCGGCGCACGAGGTCCTGGAACACGCGCGCCTCAGGGCCCGCGACCTCGCGGGCGGGGTCGATGATCAGCGTGGCGCGGTCGACGCCGAGCGCGTACGCGAGCAGCAGCTCGGCGTCGAGCCGTGGCGTGTCCGACCCGGACGCGGCGATCGCGACGACGGCGGAGTCCAGCGCGTCCCGGACGGGCACCCCGGCGAGCGGCATCAGGCCTGCTGCGCCTGCGCCTCGAGGCGCCGGCGTTTCTCGTCGGCCTCGAGCGCGGCGGTGAACTCACCGAGATCACCTTCGAGGACGGCGTCGAGATCGTGGACCGTGACCTTCACGCGGTGGTCGGTGACGCGGCGCTCGGGGAAGTTGTAGGTGCGGATCTTCTCGGCGCGGTCGCCCGTCCCGACCTGTGAGCGGCGGTCGGCGGCGACCTCGGCCTGCTGCTCGGCGAGGGCGCGCTCGTACAGGCGCGCGCGCAGCACGCGCAGGGCCTTCTCGCGGTTCTGCAGCTGGCTCTTCTCGTCCTGCATCGACACCACGACGCCCGAGGGCTTGTGGGTGATGCGCACCGCGGAGTCGGTCGTGTTCACCGACTGCCCGCCGGGGCCCGAAGAGCGGTAGACGTCGATCTGCAGGTCGTTCTGATCGATGTGGATGTCGACGTCCTCGGCCTCGGGCAGCACGGCCACCGTGGCGGTGCTGGTGTGAATGCGCCCCTGCGACTCGGTGACCGGAACGCGCTGCACCCGGTGTGTCCCGCCCTCGTACTTGAAGACCGAATACGCGCCGTCGCCCTTGATCGCGAAGGTGTACTTGCCCTCCCCGACCTCGATCGGCTCCGGCTTGAACCCCGTGCGCTCGGCGTACTTCGTGAGCATCCGGTAGAGGTCTCCCGCCCACAGGCCGGCCTCCTCGCCGCCGGCGCCGCCCTGGATCTCGACGATGACGTTCTTGTCGTCGTTCGGATCGGTCTCGACCATCGCGAGACGGATCTCCTCCTCGAGCTCCTCGATGCGCGCGCGGGCCGACGCGAGCAGCTCGCGCACCTCGGGGTCGTCGTCGCCCTCGTCGAGCATCTCCTGCGCTCCGGCGGCGTCATCCGTCGCGCGGCGCCACTGCTCGGCGAGCCTGGCGGCCGGCTCGAGGCGCCGGTACTCGCGGCCGGCCTCTGCGTTGCGCAGGCGATCGCCGATGATCTGCGGATCGACGATTCTCCGGCTGACGTCGGCGAAGCGCGCCTCGATCTGGTCGACGAGTGACTCGATCATGTGTGTGTCGAGGGTATCCGGCGGCTCACGACTCGAAGCGCGGGCAGGGCACCTTGAGCAGCTTCGTCGTGGTGAGCCCGGTCTCGTAGGCGTATGTCGCCTCGAACTGCAGCAGCCCTGAGGCGGGGCAGGTCGGTCGCGTCGCCCACCACAGGGTCTTCTTGGTGACCTTCCGCCGCACGCACCGTCCCCTCAGGCGCCTGCGGCACGTGACCTTGCGTTCGACGCGTGTCATGCCGGGGTTGTCGACGCGCAACTCCGCGACGCTGAACTTCAGGCCGTCGATGTTGCCCGGTGGCAGCAGCAGCCGGTAGCCGTAGATGCCGTCGGGTGAGGGGTCGTTGAAGAGGTTGGCCGCGACGACGAACCGCTGGTCCTGGAGCAGCGTGCTGTTGCGCACGACCGGCGAGCGGCGGTCCGGCACGACGAGCACGCCGAACGAGGCGAAGGCGCCCTTGACGGTCGGCGTGGAGAGGAACAGGTAGAGGTCGGCCGGGATGGGCTCGTTGAAGAACGGGCGCGCGTCGACGGTCACGCGCCCGGTGCCCTCGCGAGCGGCCACGCACGTCCGCAGGAGCTTCAGCTGCGCAGGCCTGAGCTTCGAGCGCAGGCGCTGCAGCGTCGCCGGGAGATGCTTCACCTGATCGCCGTACTGGACCTTCGGCTCCGGGAACTCACGCAGCGTGTCGCGCAGCTTCCGGGCATCGCACAGCGCGCTGCGGCGCAGGAACTGCGGGAGGAACCTGATGCCCGCCGCGAACCGGACCGAGTTGGACACGAGCGCCGGCGGCTGGTCGCCCGTCGTGTCGTACGAGTTCGACGAGAACACGACGCCGTAGTGCCCGTCGGGCGTGACGTCCCTGATCTGGAACCCGAACTCCTGCACCGGCTCGGCGACCGCCACGGCGCACGCGACGAGCGTCAGCAGCACCACTGGGACGACGCCGAACCAGCGGGCCATCGTCGACTCCTCCTCGTTGGGTCACCGACGGTACAGAAGGCGCGGGGCTCCCGTCCTATGCTCAGCCGATGGCGCGTACGTACG
The DNA here is from genome assembly GCA_963805615.1 of uncultured Actinomycetes bacterium. Classification (GTDB taxonomy): domain Bacteria; phylum Actinomycetota; class Thermoleophilia; order Solirubrobacterales; family Solirubrobacteraceae; genus F1-60-MAGs163. Next base: position 761,548 of record CAWDUW010000003.1, read on the forward strand.
ACGAGATCACCGACCACATCCGCGACTGGATCGGCAGGCAGTCGATGTATTTCGTGGCGACGGCGCCCCTGAGCGGCGATGGCCACGTGAACGTCTCACCGAAGGGCCCGATCGGGTCACTGCAGGTGCTCGGCCCGCGCCGCGTCGCCTACCTCGACATCGCGGGCAGCGGCTCGGAGACGATCGCCCACGTGCGTGAGAACGGTCGCATCGTCGTGATGCTGTGCGCCTTCGAGGGACCACCGCGGATCGTGCGCCTGCACGGCCGCGGCGAGGTGATCCTTCCGCGGGATCCCCGGTTCGAGCCGCTCCGAGCCGAAGCCTGCTTCGAGGACGCCTCGCTGCCGCAGGCGCGCAGGGCGATCATCGTCGTCGACGTGACGCGCGTCGGTGACTCCTGCGGGTACGGGGTGCCGCTGATGACGTTGCAGGGCACGCGCGACCACCACGCGCTGTCGACGGCGAAGCGGCTGCGCACCTCGGGGGAGGACGGCTACGCGGCGCACCGCGCGCAGTCCAACATGGTCAGCCTGGACGGCCTGCCGGCGGTCGACGGAACCGCCTGAGCTTGAGGCGGGAAGCAGCGGGGCCCCGCTGAGTCGAGGCCCCGCCTGTCCTGCTCAAGCCCGGGCGGTCCATCCACCTACCGGGGTCCTGCGGGCGATGCGCCCCGGCCGGATCGCTCCCCGGCCGGGGCCTCGCCTTGCTGCGTGCTTGGTTACGTGCCGGTCGGCTGGTCGCCGAGGAGCACGTCAACGTCGAGCGGGTTGACAGTGATGTCACCCGCGACGCTGGCCTGTGACCCGTTGTACGTGACACCGGCGTATGCCGGGTCCGTCGGGGTCGGCAGACCGCTGACGGTGCCGGTCAGGCCCGACTGACGGATGATGTCCGACAGCTCGGGATCGGTGTCAGCGTTACACGGAACCGTGCTCGGGGCGAGGCCCTCTGCCAGGTTCGGGTAGCGCTCTGCAGACGAGACCGGCAGAGCCGTGTTCCCGTCTGCCGCCAGGTTGGCAGGACCGCCGCCGTAGAACGTGCTGCCAGTGACGGCGGCAAGTGACGGAATGGCGGCCGAACCTGAATCGGTGTTGCCCGGCGTGAACTCGTTGTAGCTCTTGGCCGGGAACAGGCAGGCCGAGAGTGCAACGCGATCGGGGTTGTTGACGTCGGACTGCACCGTTGCCTTGGCGATGCGGACCTTGCCGTCCTTGGTGATCGCCGGAGCGATCCGCAGGGAACCCGTCAGACGCACGCCCGGGATGTAGTTCTGCACAGCGCCCGTGACGATCTGGCGGCAGTTGAAGATGCCGGCAGGGTACGGCTCGCCCTCGATGAGGGACGGCTGCTTGAACACATCCTGATCCATGATCCGCACGATCGAGTTGATCTTCGTCGCGAGGTTCACGGTGACGTCAATACCGACGTTCTTGCCCGGGATGTTCCCGAACAGGTTGGCCTGGCCACCGGAGAAGCCCAGCGTGACGTCCTGCGAGCCCTGAGCGGTCGTCAGACCACCCGGAGACGTCGCCTGACCGGTGCTCATGTTGACCGACACGCCGCCCGGGGCGATGCCCAGGGACAGAGCGTTGGTGCGCAGCACCGTGTTCTGTGCGTTGTAGATCGACGGATCCGGCGTACCACCAGCAGTGGTCGGAGCCGAGCCGGTCGGGAACGGGTTCGGGTTCGTACCGATCCAGTCGTTGTTCCCCACGACCGCGCCAGCCTGCAGGTTCGACGGATCGCCGTCCGGGAACACCGGCAGGAACACGCCGTTCGGCGAGCCACCAGAGGTGTACACGGTGTAACCCGGCAGACCATTGAACGTGCCGAAACCGAGGTTCGCCGGCAGGTTGTAGAACAGCGCCTTGTAGCCCGCCGGAGCACCAAGCTGCTGCGGTGCGTACAGCGCCGGAGCGCCCGGGCTCGCGCCCTCACCTGCGGCCGTCAGCCAGTCGCCGCAACCCTGCGTTGTAGGTGGCGTCGACGAAGCCCTGCAGCGGCGCGAGTGCGCCACCCGGACGTGCGACCGACTTCGCGAAGTTCGCGTCCGCGCGAGTCGTCGGGTCAGTGATGTCCGTGTTCCAGAGCAGCGGCACCGACGAGGTCGTCAGTGTCTTGTTGCCCGGGAGGATCTTGATGTTGACGTTCCCCAGCGCGCCGCCGTCATAGGTGTCCTGGAACTCGACGACCGCCGCGAGGGCGCCACCGATGGCGACCGAACGGGTACCGAGCGACGGACCGAGGTTCACGTTTGCGGACGGGACAGTGCGCTGGTTCAGCGCCGTGCCCTGCGTCGCGCAGTTCTGGGTCGTCAGGAGCAGACCGCCGGGCGACGCAACGCCGCGTCGGGTTCTGGCTCGTTTCGCAAGCGTTACGCAGGCGAATGGTGACCGGCAGCTTGAAGTTGACAAGCGCCGCCCTGCGAAGGAATGACCGGCGCTTCACAACGCCAGGGTGCTTCTTGACCTGCTTCCGGAGCTCTGCCCGGACCTTCGCCTTCTGCGACTTGCTGAGCTTCTTCGCACCCGCGGAACCCGCGAACGCGCCGAAGACAAGCGCAACGGCCGTGACAAGCGCCACGACCTGAAGAACGCTCCTCTTAAGGGACACTAGGGACTCCCTCCCATGGTTTTTTGGTGAACCTCCCTGCCGTGGGCTCACCGGACTGGACTTCAGTACATGGCGACGCTATGTTCGGTCTCCCATGTGGACAATGGGATATCCGCCCTACGGAGCCCACCTACGTCATCCGGCCCTACGGGATTCGCCCCAGCGAGGGAGCAGACGCCGGTGCCCGCCGATGACGGCGCGGTGGCCGAGATCTTCGGCCTGATCGAGGCCCTCGACCAGGCGCCGGACATCGCCACGTTCCGCGAGCGCGCGCTCGCGGCCCGTGAGCTGATTCCCGGAGACAGCGCCAGCTTCGACGAGGTCTGCACGAGTTCCGGGTCGGTGGTCATCGTCGCGAGTGACCCGCGACTCATGCAGCCGGGTGTCGTCGCGGCCTATCGCCGGCTGCGGCCGGGGCACCCGGTCGTCGCCCATGGCGAGCGCACCGGCGACCTGCGTTCGCGGGCGATCTCGCAACTCGTCAGCGAGGAGGAGTTCCGGCAGTCGCCCCTGTATCGCGAGCTCTTCGCCGACCTCGGCGTCCTCGACCAGCTGATCCTCCCGATTCCGCACCACGTCGCGACCGTGGGACTCGTGATCAGCCGGTCCTCCTGGGGGTTCGGCGAGGCCGAGCTCGTGCTCGCGGAGCGCCTGCGACGGCTGCTCACCATCGCCTATCGCTGGCAGCTCGAGCACGAGGCGATCCGGATCGGCGTACCACTGACCCGTGCCTGCGCGGAGACCGCCGGCGAGCAGGTGCTCCTCAGCGACCAGCACGGCGATGTCCTGCTGCCGGAGGGGACGCCGGCAGAGCTCGAGCCGGGCCTGCAGTCCGCCGTCAGCCACGCGGTGAGCATCGCGCTGCGCAACCCGGTGTCGAGCAGCCCGGACCGCCCGCTCGTCGAGCTGACGATGCAGCTCACGGCCAGTGAGGAGATCAGCCTGCGCGTGCTCCCCCGCCGGCCCGGAAGCGACCTGCTGCCCGTGGTGATCGACCGCTCGCCGGCGATGCTCCGCCCCGCCGAGCTGTCACGTCACGGCCTGACGCCGCGGCAGTCGGACGTGATGGCGCTGATCCTGCGCGGCGAGACCACAGCCGGGATCGCCAATGAGCTCGGCATCAGTCCCAAGACCGTCGAGAAGCACATCGAATCGGCCTACAGGGCGCTCGGAGCCCAGTCGCGCACGGAGGCGCTCCTCGTCCTTCTGGGCGGCTCGCGCTCCGCAGGCGTGACGGCCCACGCGGCCGAGGGTCGCGCCCGCCACCTCAGCGTCAGCTGAGGGCTTCAGGCCGCCCGCGACTGCGCGTCGCGGGCCTGCGCGACGAGCCCGGCGATCAGCTGCGTCGTCGCCTCGGGCTGGTCGATGGGCGTGAACGCGTAGGCGTCATCGATGCGCGTCAGCGTCGCGCCCGGGATATCGCCGGCGAGCCGCTCGGCGAGCCGCCGCGGGAAGAAGCGGTCGCCGTCCGCCCAGGCGATCGCCACCGGGCGACCGAGCTGCCCGAGCCGCGCCGCGGCCGCGACCGTGTCGGCGGAGTCGATCGCGGCGAGCGTGCGCACCACGTCGCGGCGGGTCGCCGGGAGGTCCAGGAAGGGCCTGATCCACCGCTCCGCGCGCCCGTCCCCGACGCCGCGCTTCGAGAGCCAGCCGAAGCCCAGCGGCGAACGGCGGACCGCGCGCAGCCGCATCGGCTGCACGAGCGCGACGAGGACCAGCGGGGCGCGCCGCGCCAGCACCTGGAGCGGCCGGAAGGCCGGCGGCAGGAAGTTCTCGTAGGCGTCGCACGGCGTGAGCACGAGCCCGGCGAGCCATGCCGGACGCTCGGCAGCGACCAGTTGACAGATCGCGCCACCGGTGTCGTTCCCGACGAGCGTGACCTCGCTCAGACCGAGCTCACGGGCGAGTGCGTCAACGAGGCGCGCGATCCCCCGGGGCGAGACGTCGGCGCCCGGCGCGGTCGCGTAGCGGTGGGCTCCCAGTGGCAGGTCCGGGACGACGACGGAGTGGCCCCCAGCGATCAGCCTCGCGGCGACGTCCTCCCACAGCTCGCCGTCGACGAGGAGCCCATGGACGAGGAGCACCGTCGGGCCCTCGCCGCCACGCCGGACGGGGATCCCGCCCCAGCTCGTCTCGACCTCCGCGCGCGTCATCGTCATGTCCAGCTCCTATCGTCTTGGGTACAGACGGTATGCATCATACATACATACTGACTGTTTGCCGATGTCCGACACCACCCCGCGAACTCAGCCCGAACGCCGCGCCGCGACCCGCGCGGCGCTGATCGATGCCGCGCGCCCACTGTTCGCCGATCGGGGGTACGCGCACGTCGGCACCGAGGAGATCGTGCGCGCGGCCGGCGTCACCCGCGGTGCCCTCTACCACCACTTCGACGGGAAGGACGGCCTCTTCACCGCGGTGTTCGAAGCGGTCGAGGCGGATCTGCTCACCCGCATCGCCGCGCACGCCGAAGCAGCCGGCGCCGCCTCCCCACTCGCCGCTCTGCACGCCGGCATGGACGCGATGCTCGACGCGGCGCTCGACCCCGGGCTCGCGCAGATCGTGCTGATCGACGCCCCAGCCGTTCTCGGCTGGGAGGCCTGGCGCGAGATCGGCTGGCGATACGGGATGGGCCTCACCGAGAGCGTCCTCGCCGCCGCCATGGACGCCGGCGAGCTTCCGCCGCGCCCGGTGCGTCCGCTCGCACACGTGCTGCTCGGCGCGCTCGACGAGGCCACGCTCTACGTCGCCCGGGCGGAGGACCAGCAGGCCGCGCGGGCCGACATGGCGCAGACCATGGCGGCGCTGCTCGACGGACTGCGGGCGTGAGCGACCCGCGGCCTGACGCCCTCGCTCGGATCGAGCCCTGGCGGGAGGACGACCTCGAGCTGCTGCAGCAGCTCGTCGGCGACCCGGCGATGATGGAGCACCTCGGCGGGCCCGAGCGTCCCGGGCGGATCGCCGCGCGCCACGAGCGATACCTGCTGCAGGGGCCGCCCGGCGCGGGACGGATGTTCCGCATCGTCGACGCGCTCGGCGGCGCGGCGGCGGGATCGGTCGGCTACTGGGAACGGGCCTGGCGCGGCGGCGAGGTGTATGAGATCGGCTGGGCGGTGGTTCCCGCCTTCCAGGGCCGAGGGCTCGCCCGCCCGGTCACCTCATGCAGTGCAACGACTGGCGCCTGGACCTGCGCCCGCCGCTCGCTCACTGATCGCCGTGGCGATTGCTTGAGGATCGGAGTGCAGGTCTACTGGGGCTGCGGCACGATCCGGATGTACGGCCGCGGCGACTTCCAGCCGTCCGGGTACTGCTCCTTGGCCTCGTCGTTGGAGACCGAGCCGGCGATGATGACGTCCTCGCCCTGCCGCCAGTTGACCGGCGTCGCGACCTTGTGCCTGGCGGTGAGCTGCAGCGAGTCGATGACGCGGAGCACCTCGTCGAAGTTGCGGCCGGTCGTCATCGGGTAGATGAGGACGAGCTTGATCTTCTTGTCCGGGCCGATGACGAAGACGTTGCGGACGGTCTGGTTGTCGGCCGGCGTGCGGCCGGCCGGGTCGCCCGTGATGCTCTGCGGCAGCATCCCGTAGAGCTTCGACACGTTGAAATCGTGATCGCCGATGATCGGGTAGTTCGGAGCGGTGCCCTGCGTCTCCTCGATGTCCCTGGCCCAGCGCTCGTGGTCGCTCGTGGCGTCGACCGACAGGCCGAGGATCTTCACGTCGCGGCGGTCGAACTCGGGCTTGGCGTTGGCCATGAAGCCGAGCTCGGTCGTGCAGACCGGCGTGAAGTCCTTGGGATGCGAGAACAGCACGCCCCAGGAGTCACCGAGCCAGTCGTGGAACCTGAGGTGTCCTTCGGTGCTCTCGGCCTCGAAATCCGGTGCTGTGTCACCAATGGTCAACGCCATGGGGGTCTCCTGGGTCAGGTGCAAGGGTCGAACACCATGATATCCGACCGGGGTTTGGGAGTTTGGGCCGGCGGACCGGCCGGGTCAGCCTCCCGGCCGGATGATGTGCCACGTGCCGCCGTTGGTCTTGAGGCCGATGCCGGTGGCGGTCCCGCTGCGTGCGTCACCGATGTACGTGTAGAGGGGCAGCCCGCGCAGGGTGACCTGATAGGACCCGCCCCCGCGGCTGAACCGCCCGAGCTTGCCCCTGACCCCTCCGCCGGCCTTCAGCTTCGTCGACCTGCCGGTCTTCACCGGGAGCCAGACGGACAGGCAGCTGCCCGAGCACAGCAGGCGCCCGGTCGTCTCCGGGGTGAGCACGTAGAGCGTGCGACCGTGGCCGTTCACGACGACCGACCGGCCGGCGGCGTGCCCCGCCTTCACGACCACCGACCCTCCGCCGGCGATCGCCGGCGCGGCAGCCCAGATGGCGACGATGCCCGCGGCGGCGAGCGCGATCGACGAGCGGCGGGTGCGGGACGTGAAGGCGGTCATGGTCCTGAAGACGCCGCCCCGCCCGGAACCTTCCCGCGGGTCAGGCTGGACGGGTGCCGCTGCACATGATGCGCAGCCAGGCGATCCGGCCTTCGCGCTCGCGCAGGTAGGCCTGCTGCTCGAACACGAACGAGCCGTCCGACCCCCGTCCGCGCACGCGCCAGCCGACGCGTTGCGTGTCCTCCACCGTCGCCGGCGACGTCGCCTCGACGCTCTCGATCTCCTCGTCGGGGTCGGCGAGCCAGGCGCGCAGAACGTCCTCGACCTCTGCAGGCCCGTCGGCCTCCCAGATGCGCTTCGGCGTCATCGCGCGAAAATCGATGCCGGCATCGAGCAGGTCGCGGGCGCGCTCGAAGTCCCGGCTGACGATCGCGTCGACGAGTTCGCCGGCGATGCTCCGCTGCGTGGTGGACATGGGTGCAGTGTCGCGCGCGCCCCCCGGCAGATCAAGGAGTTGCACCGACCCGGACGGCGGGCGTACGGTCTTCCCGTCAACGACGAAAGGTCGGTTCGATGAACACGTACGTCATTCTGCGGCGAGGCGGCTGGGACTCCGGAGACGCGCTCCAGGAAGCGGCGGCCCGCTCATCCGCCGTCGGCGACGAGGAGATGTCCGACGACATCAGATGGATCCGCAGCTACGTCCTCGCCGAGGAGCAGGGGGGCCTTGGAACCGTCTGCATCTACCAGGCGTCCAGCCCCGAGAAGATCCGCGAGCACGCCGAGCGGGCAGGACTGCCTGTCGACGAGATCATCGCGGTGGCCGACACCGTGATCGTGAGGCCGGACCCGGAACCAGCCAACGCCTGAGCCACGCCGTAAGGCGCCCTGGAGCCGCTACGCGGCGATTTCCACGCCGAGCAGATCCGCGTCCGACAGGGAGCCCGGCGTCTCGCGCTCCAGGACCGCCTGCATGGCGGCGATGGCGACCGCGAGCTGCGTGAGGTCGGGCTCGCGGGTCGTCAGCAGCTGGAGCTTGAGCCCGGGATACATGAGGATCTGCACCCAGCGCTTGCTGCGGTGCTTGCCGGCGAGCTTGATGAGCTCGAAGGAGATGCCGGCGATGAGCGGCACGCCGACGATCCGGCTGACGATGAGCGCCCACCAGGGCAGCAGCCCGAGCGGCGAGAAGACGAAGATCGAGACGATCATGACGATCAGCAGGAAGCTCGTGCCGCAGCGAGGGTGCAGCCGCGAGAAGCGCTTGGCGTTCTCGGGCGTGAGCTCCTTGTCCGCCTCGTAGCAGGAGATCGTCTTGTGCTCGGCGCCGTGGTATTCGAACACGCGGCGCAGGTCGCGCAGGCGCGAGAGCAGGATGAGGTAGCCGAGGAAGATCGTGGTGCGCAGGACGCCCTCGACGACCCAGAAGAGGACGGCCGAGCCGAGCTGGTCCTTGATCAGGTTCGTGAGCGTGACGGGCACGACGAAGAAGAGCCCGATCGCGAGGACGAGCGAGAAGACGATCGTGGCGCCCCAGAGCCAGCCGGAGATCGGCTCCTCCTCCTCGGGCATCTGCGCGTTCGCGGAGATGCCGAGCGCCTTGAAGCCGATGACGAGCGATTCGCCGAGCGCGAAGACGCCGCGGACGATCGGAACGCGCAGCAGCCGGTGCCGCTTGAGGATCGATTCGATCGAGGTGGTCTCCACGGCGATCTCGCCGCGCGGCGGATCGTTCATGTCGAGGCGCATGCCGTCCTCACCGAGCTGGTCGGGAGCGGGCTTGCGACAGGCGACCGCCCAGGTGCGGACGCCGCGCATCATCACGCCTTCGAGCACGGCCTGGCCGCCGACGGGTGCGTCGCGTGTCGCGACCCACTCGCCGGGCTCGGCGTCGAGCGCGGACGCGGAGGCGCGGTCCGGCGGGGGAACGCGCTCCGCGGTCGCCACGACGTCGGTCAGCTCTTGGCGCCGGCGGCGCGCTTGGCGGCGCGGCGACGGAAGCGGTCGACGCGGCCACCGGTGTCCACCAGCTTCTGCTTGCCGGTGTAGAACGGGTGGCAGTTCGAGCAGATCTCGACGTGGATCTCGGACTCGGTGGAGCGGGTCATGAAGTCGTTGCCGCAGGTGCAGGTGACGTGCGACTCGACGTATTCGGGATGGATCTCGGTCTTCATGGTCGTCTCCATGCTAGCGGGCCGCGAGGCTCAGCCGGCCGGGGCGCAGCGACGCTCGAGCGCGTTGTTCGTCTCGTTGGACTCCGGGATCTCGGCCTTCGCATCGACCGTGAAGCGCACGATGGTGCCCGCCTCACAGCGAGGCGCCTGGAAGGTGACGGGCGCGCTGGCGCCGGGCGCCAGCGGACCGATCCGCTGCGCGGGCTGCGCGACGCCGTTGACCGCGAGCACGACGTCGAAGGGCGCGGCGGTTCCGGCGCCGGTGTTGCTCACCGTCGCCTGGTAGATGACGACGTCGTTGCGCGGGCCGGCGACGATCGAAGGCTCGCGGACGACGAGATCGGGGGCGGTGTCGGGCTGCTTGCAGGCGACGGTGACCTTGCGGCCGGTCCGGACGATCTTCCCGGCGTCGTTGCGCCAGCGGAAGCGCACGACGGCGCGGTAGGAATACCCGCCCTGCAGGCCGGCGACGCGCTTCTTGATGATGAAGCCGGAGACGCGCGGGTCCGAGAGGTCCCATTCGCCGAACCCGTCGACCTCCACCTCGGCCCAGCCGGGAGCCGCCTTGGAGCGCGCGTAGAGATCGAACCGCATCTCCATCCGGCCGTTGAAGTTCTTGATGCCGGGCATCGAGCCCTTGAAGACCGCGCTGCGGCGTGAACCGGTGGTGACGCAGCCCTTCAGGGTCGCGGCGGGACGCGCGGTTCGCTTGAGCGGAGCCTTGGCCGTCGAGGTCGTCGCGACGGGCGCGGCCATGGCGGTGCCCGGCACCGCGAGTGCGGCGGCGCCTGCGAGGGCGAGAAGAAGCGTCCGTGCGTCAGGCATCTGGCGTTGGAAACACGAGAGGGGCGTCATGGTTGCGCCCCTCCCGCGATTCGTCGAATGGCGCAATCCGCCTCAGGTGAGCTGATAGAGGGGCCCGTCGCCACCCTCAGGGGTGGTGAGCCGGCCGCCCTTGGCCGTGATCGCACCGCATTGCACGCAATTCGTGTAGTTCACGATCACGTCGACATCACCGGTTTCGGGGGCGTCGTCCGGCAGTTCGTACACGCCCGCCGGGCACATCCAGACCCACGTCTCCGCGACCTCCCGCGGGACGTGCTTCTGCAGGCGGATGTGGTTCGGCGCGTCGTCGCGCGTCTGGTTGCCGGTGATGTAGACGCTCGAGAGCTTGTCGAACGTGTACTTGCCGTCGGGCTTGGGGTACTTGTCCTTGGTGTCGCCGACGAACATCGCCCGCTCGTCGTTCTTGTGCCACGCCCAGCGGCCGCCGGGGAAACGGCCCTTCGTCGCGATCATCAGGTTGACGAGCGGACCGCCCTTGATGAAGCCCTTCTGGAACGGCTGGCGCGTGTTGCGCACCTCGTACAGCTCCCGGCCCGTCTGGGACTCCTCGACCGCGTGCTCGTACGGCTCGAGCGAGGTCTCACCGCGCGACAGCGCGCTGTAGATCGCCTCGCCGGCGAGCTTGCCGGAGAGGACCGAGTGGTGCACGCCCTTCAGCGAGACGGTGTCGACGAGGCCGGCGGCGTCGCCGACGAGCAGTGCACCGGGCATCGTGAGCTTCGGCATCGACCAGTAGCCACCGCCGGGGAGCGCCTTGGCGCCCCAGCCGACGCGCTCGCCGCCTTCGAGGATGCCCTTGACGAGCGGGTGCGTCTTGAAGAGCTGGAGCAGATCGTGTGCCGAGGTGGTGGCGTCCGCGTACTCCAGGTCGATCACGAACCCGATCGACACCAGGTCGTCCCCGGTCTTCTCATCCTTCATCGGGTAGATCCAGGTGCCGCCGATCTGCCCGTACTTGGCGGACAGCTTGAGCGGCCACGGCCCGATCGTGTGGATGACGCGGTCGAGCGGCTTGGCGACCTTCCAGACCTCCTTGACCCCGAGCTCCCAGACCTGCGGCTCGCGATTGACGCCGAGGTCGAACTCGCGGATCGCCGCGCCGGTGAGGCTGCCCCAGCAGCCTTCGGCCAGCACGACGACCTGCGCCTTGATGTCGGTGCCGGGCTCGAAGTTGCCGAGCTCCTCGCCGTCCTTGCCGCGACCCTTGTCGCCTGAGCGCACGCCGACGACGCGGCCCTCGTCGACGACGAGCTGCGTCGCGGACGTCTCGGTGAGGATGTAGGCGCCCGCCTCTTCGGCGATCCGCTGCTGGAAGCGCGCGAGCGCGGCGACGGAGACGACCTCGTTGCCGTGGTTCTTGAACGGCGGGGGCGGCGGGATGCGGAGCTTCGTCCTGCCGCTGGGCAGCATGTAGACGGCTTCCTTCTCGACCTCGCCGAAGGCGAAGCCCTCCTTGCGCCAGTCCTCCCGGGTCATGTCCGGGAAGAGCTCCTGCAGCGGACCGGGGCGCATGACCGCGCCGGACAGGTTGTGCCCGCCGCAGGTCTTCGCCTTCTCGATCACCGCGACGGGAACCTCCCCGAGACGCTCGAGCGTCTCGGGGTCGTCGGCCAGCAGCTGGAGGATGCGGTTCGCGCACGCGAGGCCGGCGGTGCCGCCCCCGACGATCGCGACGCCGACCTCGATGATCTCGTCCTCACCGTCGAGTCCGCGCTTGATGAACTCGTCGGGCGAGGCCACCGGCGGCGGGTACGCCGCCGGGACCGTCCGTCCGTTGCCGCTCGCGCCGGCCATCGCGATCAGCTGCCCTTCTTGGCCTTCACGGCCTCGGTGAGCTTCGGCAGGATCTTGTTGAGGTCACCCACGATCCCGAGGTCGCTGAACTCGAAGATCGGCGCGTTCGAGTCCTTGTTGATCGCGACGATGTTCTCGGAGTTCTGCATGCCGACCTTGTGCTGGATCGCGCCGGAGATCCCGGCCGCCAGGTAGAGCTTCGGCGCGACGGTCTTGCCCGTCTGGCCGATCTGGCCGGCGTAGGGGAACCAGCCGGCGTCGACGACCGCGCGGGTCGCGGCGACGGCGGAGGTGCCGCCGAATGCCGCGGCGAGGTCCTCGCAGAGCTGGAAGCCCTCGGCCGCACCGAGGCCGCGGCCTCCGGCGATCAGGACGTCCGCGCCCTCGATGTCCACCTGCGCGCCGCGCTGCTCGCCGCGCTGGAGCATCTCCGCGCGGGTCGAGAAGTCCGAGTAGCTGACGTCGAGGTTCTCGACGGCGGCCGGCCCGGAGCCGGACTCGCGGATGTCGAAGGCGTTGAGGCGCCCGATGATGATGCCCTTGCCGCCCGTGAAGCGGATCTCGCTGATCGCGGAGTCGCCCAGGATCGGGCGCTCTGCGACGAGCTCGCCGTCGGTGTTGTTGACGGCGGTGATCTCCATCGCCACGCCGATGCCCAGGCGCGCGGCGAGACCGGCGCCGACCTCGAAGCCGAGCAGTCCGCCCCCGAACAGGGCGTAGTCGTAGGCGCCGGACGCCCAGGCGGCGGCCATCGCGTCGACGACCGGCTGCGCAAGGCCTTCAGGACCTTCGGCGCGCAGCACCTTCGTTGCGCCGTAGCCGCCGAGTGAGGCGGCGAGGTCGTCCCCGACGCCCTGCCCCACGAGGATCGCGTGGCACTCGCCGCCGGTCGCGGCCGCGAGAGCGGCACCCTCGGACACGCCGCCGAGCGAGTTCTTGTTGATCGCGCCGTCGTAGTGCAGCGCGTAGACCAGGATGTTGGCCATCTAGATCAGCTTCCTCTCGTCGAGCCAGGAGACGATCTTCTCGACGGTCTCGTTGGTGTCCTCGTCCTCGATGATCTGCCCCGGCTCCTTCTTCGGCGGGAGCGATGCACCGACCCAGCGGGCGGAGGCGTTGTCGCCGCCGACCTTGCTCGCGTCGATCTCCGCGTCCGCGGCGGTGAGCGTGTCGAGCGGCTTCTTCTTGGCACCCATGATCGCCTTGAGCGACGGGTAGCGCGGCTCGTTGATCGCGTCGCCGACGGCGATCACGGCGGGGAGCTGCACCTTCACGGTGTCGTAGCCGTACTCGGCCTGGCGCTCGGCCTTGAGGGCGTCTGTGCCCTCGACGTCGAGCTTGATCACCTGGGTCAGCGACGGCATGCCGAGGTGGTCTGCGACGACCGCCCCGACCGTGTAGCACTCGCCGTCATCGGACTGCTGTCCCAGCAGCACGAGGTCCGGGCTCTCACGCTTCAGCGTCTGCGCCAGCGCGTAGCCGGTCGCGGCGACGTCGGAGCCCGCGAGGGCCGCGTCGCTCAGGTGGACCGAGCGGTCGGCGCCGAGCGAGACCGCCTTGTGCAGCGCGCGAACCGCTGACTCGGGGCCCATCGTGACTGCGACGACCTCCTCGATCGGCAGCGCGCCGCTCTCCTTGAGCTGCATCGCCGCCTCGATGGCGTGTGTGTCATACGGGTTGAGGTTCTTCTCGCCGCTGCGGTCCATGCGCCCCGTGGACGGGTCGATGCGCTTCTGGACGGCGGCGTCTGGCACCTCTTTGACCAGGACGCAGATCTTCACTTCAGGCCTCCTGTGGCAACGGGGATTCGGAGTGTACCGACGATATTGACTGACGAGTCAATCGGGCGCGTTGTGACGGCCTGAGGCCGCCCACGCCCTGAGGGGTGGCGCCGGCTCAGCGGGGTTCCCGCTGGGCTACGGCGCCTTCGATGAAGTCGATGATGCCCTGCGTCGGAGCGCCGGGCGTGAACACTGCTGCGACCCCGAGCTGCTCGAGCTGGGGGATGTCGTCGGCGGGGATGGTCCCGCCCACGGTGACGAGGACGTCGCCCGCGCCCTGTTCGCGCAGGAGCGCGACGACGCGCGGGACGAGCGTCATGTGCGCCCCGGAGAGGATCGACAGGCCGACGGCGTCGGCGTCCTCCTGGATCACGGTCTCCACGATCTGCTCCGGCGTCTGGTGCAGGCCGGTGTAGATGACCTCCATCCCGGCGTCACGCAGCGCGCGGGCGATGATCTTGGCGCCGCGGTCGTGGCCGTCCAGGCCAGGCTTGGCCACGACGACGCGGATCTTCTGCTGGGTGCTCGGACTGGTCATGCGCAAGTGCCGCGCGGGGCGCGGAATCGCCGCACAGCGTAGTCCGTCACGCGCCGACGTGACGTGCGCGTCACCGGCGGCGGAAGCGGAAGCCGGCCCGGGCGGCGCCCGAAGGCGCCGCCCGGACGCGGGCCTCCGGGCTCGGTCCCAGTTTCGGACCCGGAGCTTGGTCGCGTGCTAACGCACGCGGACGGTCATGTCCATGCCGGGATGGATGGAGCAGGTGAAGCGCACACGGCCACGGTGACGGAACACCCGGATGAACGGGCGTCGCCGTGTCGCGGGGTCCTCCAGCCGGCCGGGGATGCCCGGGCCGAGCAGGTTGTGCGTCAGCTCGCCCGCCCACACGAACCGCACGGAGCCGCCTCGTGAGAGGGTCACGTGCGAGGGCGAGAAGAACGAGTCCTTCAGCTTCACCGTGACGGACCTGGCAGCCGTCGCGGGGCCAGCGAGGAGCAGCGCCGTGAGCGCCGCCGCGAGGAGGCTGAACACGAATGCGGTCATCGGATCAGAAGACCGGCGTCTCGGTGTATCGGCCGAAGACCTGCTGGAGCGCGTCGACCATCTCACCTTCGCTGGCGTGGGCACGCGCGCATTCCAGCATCGGCGGCATGAGGTTGGCGCCGGTCGTGGCCGCCTGTTGGAGGGCCGCCAGGGTCGACTCCACGGCAGTCCCGTCGCGGCGGGCGCGAACGCCCTGCACGCGGTCGATCTGCTTGCGCTCGAGTGCCTCATCGATCTTCAGAATCGACGTCTGATCGCCGTCGCCGTCATCGGTGTACGCGTTCACACCTACGACAATGCGCCGTCCGGCGTCGATCTCCTGCTGAAGGTCGTAGCTCGCATCCGCGATCTCACGCTGCGGGAAGTTCTGTTTGACCGCCTCGACCATGCCGCCGAGCTCGTCGATCCGGCGGAAGTAGTCATACGCCTGCGCCTCGATCCGGTCGGTCAGCGCCTCGACGAAGTAGCTCCCGCCGAGCGGGTCGATCGTGTTCGCGGCACCGGTCTCGTGGGCGATGATCTGCTGCGTGCGCAGGGCGACGCGAACGGCGCCCTCGGTCGGCAGCGCGAGCGCCTCGTCGTAACTGTTGGTGTGCAGCGACTGGGTGCCGCCGAGCACCCCGGCGAGCGCCTCGATCGCGGTGCGGGCGATGTTGTTCAGCGGCTGCTGCGCGGTCAGGCTGACGCCCGCCGTCTGCGTGTGGAAGCGCATCAGCAGCGAGCGCTCGCTCTTGGCCCCATAGGTGTCGCGCAGCTCGCGGGCCCAGATCCGCCGGGCCGCGCGGTACTTGGCGATCTCCTCGAAGAAGTCGATCTGCGCGTTGAAGAAGAAGCTCAGGCGGGCGGCGAAGTCGTCGACGTCGAGGCCGCGCTCGATCGCCTGCTCTACGTAGGTGAAGCCGTCCTTGAGCGTGAAGGCGAGCTCCTGCGCGGCCGTCGATCCGGCCTCGCGGATGTGGTACCCGCTGATCGAGACCGGATGCCAGCGCGGCATCTCCTTCGTGCACCACTCGATCATGTCCCCCAGCACGCGCATCGCGGGGTCGATCGGGAAGCACCACTCCTTCTGCGCGATGTACTCCTTGAGGATGTCCGCCTGGATCGTCCCGGCGAGCCGGTCGGCTGGGACGCCCTGCTCCTCGGCCGCGACGACGTAGTAGGCGAGCATGATCGCCGCGGGCGCGTTGATCGTCATCGACACGCTCACCTCGCCCAGGTCGATCCCCTGGAAGAGCGTGCTCATGTCGTCCACGGTGTCGACCGCGACGCCCTCGCGACCGACCTCGCCGAGCGAGCGCACGGAGTCCGAGTCGTGACCCATCAGCGACGGCATGTCGAACGCCGTCGAGAGCCCGGTCTGGCCGTGATCGAGCAGGTAGCGGAAGCGCTCGTTCGTCTCCTCCGCGGTCCCGAACCCGGCGAACTGGCGCATCGTCCACAGGCGCCCGCGGTACATCGACGGGTAGACCCCGCGCGTGAACGGGTACTCGCCGGGGAGCCCGATCGACTCCTCCGGCGGGAGGTCGGCCGCGGTGTACAGGGGCGCGATCGGATCACCGGAGAGCGTCGTGAACGATGCGTCGCGCTCCCCTGCCCGTGGGGTCCCGGTGCTCCGGGGGGTCGTGGCCATGGCGCGGATACTACGGATCAGAGTGACGCCCGCGTCAGGTTTACCGCGGCGCCCGATTCGGGCCGGGGCCGCCGCTCACGGCGGTAGGTTGCGGCGCGATGAGCACCCAGCCCGAGTCGGCCCGCCCCGCGCCGCCCAGGCCCTCTCGGCCGCGCTGGATCCCCTGGGCGGTCGCCGCCGGAATCCTCCTCGTGGGCGTGCTGATCTTCGCGCTGACGCGCGGCGGCGACGACGGGAACAGCACCAGCGCCGCCGCCCCGAGCGTCAAGACCGGGGTGCCGACGGTGCTTTCCGAGACCCAGCTGCGGGCGTTCGGGCGAGCCCAGGCCGTCCCGGTGTACTGGGCCGGCCCTCAGGCGAATCGCCGCTATGAGCTGACGCGGACCGCCAACGGGCGGATCTACATCCGCTACCTGACGCCCAAGGCACAGGCCGGCAGCCGTGAGACCCGCTTCCTCACCGTCGGGACCTACCCGGGCTCGAACGCCTACGGCGCCCTGCAGACGGTCGGACGGCGCTCCGGCTCGATCAAGGTGCGCACGCAGTCGGGCGCGCTGGTGGTCTGGGCGAGCGCGAACCCGCGCAGCGTCTACTTCTCGTTCCCGGCCGCGAACTTCCAGGTCGAGGTCTACGACCCGCAGAAGGGCCGCGCCCGTTCGCTGGTGCTCGACGGCCGGGTCGAGCGCCTGCGCTGAGCCGTGAGCCTCGCCGGCGCGTGGGTCCTCTACCCGCTGCTGCTGGCGGCGGTCGGGACGGGCTGGGGGCTGATCGTCGAGTGGGCGGCCGGCTCCCGGCTGCCGGCCCCGCTGCTGCCGGCGCTCGGCCTGTGCGTGCTGGCCGGCGCGCTCACGGTCACCAGCGCGACGGTCCCCGACCTCGCGCTGACGGTCACGGTCTGCGGCGCGCTCGGCGGGGTCGCGCTGCGCGTGCTGACTCCTGTTCCGGGCGGCGCTGAGAGCCCGCGCGAGACCGCCCCTGCGCTGATCGCCGGGGTGGCGGCCTTCCTGCTGCTCGCGGCGCCGGTCGTCCTGACGGGCGCGCCGGCGGTCTCCGGATATCTGCGCCTCGACGACACGACCACGTTCCTCGCGCTCGGCGACTGGGTGCTCGCCCACGGCCACAGCACCGCGGGGCTGCCGCCGTCGACCTACGAGGCGGCGATCCAGCTCTACCTGACCGGCGGCTACCCGGTGGGCTCGATCCTGCCGCTCGCGGCGACCGGCCGGCTCACCGGCATCGACCTGATCTGGCTGTGGATGCCGTTCCTCGCGGTGCTCGGCGGGCTGCTCGCCGCGGCGGTCGCCGTCCTCGCGCAGCCGCTCACGCCGGACCGCCGCGTCCGCGCGGTGGTGGCCGTGACGGCGTCGTGTTCGGCGCTGCTGCTCGGGTACGTCCTGTGGGGCGGGATCAAGGAGATCTGGGCGGCCGCGATGGCGGCGACGCTCGCGGCGCTCGTGCCATGGACGCTGACGGCGCTCGGGCGGCGGCGCGGCATCGGACTGCTGCGCGCAGGTGTGCCGGCGGCGGCGGCGCTGCTGGGCCTCGTGTGCGCGCTGAGCATCGCCGGAATCGTCTGGGCGGTCCCCGCCCTCGCCGTCCTCGGGTGCGGGCTCGCGGTCGCCCGCGGGCACGGGCGGCGCATCCCGGTCGTGCTGGCCGTGACGCTGGTCGCGGGCGTGGCGATCGTCCCGCTGCTGCGCCTCGTGCCGTTCGTGAACGGCCTGTCGCACGCCCCCGGCTCCGGGCCCGACTGGCTCGGGAACCTGCTGCGGCCGATCCGCTTCTGGCAGGTCGGCGGGATCTGGCCCGCGCGCGACTTCCGGGTCTCACCGGTCAGCGGCGTGGCGACGGGACTGCTCCTCGCCGCGGTCGCCGCGGGGGCTGCTTGGGCGCTCTGGCAGGCGGCCCGGGTGCGCGCGTGGGGCGTGCTCGCGTATGGGGGTGTCCTCGTGTCCGCGGCCGCCGTGATCGTCGCGACCGACTGGGCGTGGGGCGAGGGCAAGGCGCTCGCGATCGCCTCACCGGTCCTGCTCGCGCTGGCCGGGGCGGGCGCCGGCCAGCTGCTCGCCCGGCAGCGCCGTCCGTGGCAGCGCGGAGCGGGGGCGGTCGTCCTCGGCGCGATCGTGTTCGGCGTCGGCTGGTCCTACGCGCTCGCCTTCCAGGGAACGACGCTCACGCCGCACGACCGGCACGCCGAGCTCCAGCACATCGGAGAGCGCTTCGCGGGTCGCGGACCGACCCTCGCAACCGAATTCGAGCCGTACGCCGGGCGCTGGTTCCTGCGCCGGATGGCGCCCGAGGTCGCCGGGGAGCTGCGGCGGCGCACGGTGCCGCTGACTGACGGCGGCGTGCTCGCCAAGGGCGCGTCGGCCGACATCGATCGCTTCGCGACGGCGGCGCTCACGCCGTACCGCACACTCGTCGTGCGCCGCTCCCCCGCCGCGAGCCGGCCGCCGTCGGCGTTCCGGCGCGTCTGGCGCGGGCGCTGGTATGAGGTGTGGGAGCGTGGCGGGGCGCAGCCCCCGGTCGCCCATGTCGGGCTCGGAACCGACGTCGACCCGACCGCGGTGCCCGCGTGCTCGCAGGTGCGACGGCTCGCGCGGCTCGCCGGTCCGGCCGGGACGGTCCGCGCCGCGATCACGCCTTCACCCGCGGTCGCCGGCTTCGACGCTGACTCGACTCCGGCGGGCTGGCGCATGCTCGGGGGCGGCTCGCTCGTCCCGGACGGTCACGGCACCGGAACGGCCCGCGCGACCCTCTCCGTTCCCGCAGCGGGCCGCTACGAGGTCTGGGTCGGGGGAGCGTTCCGCGGGAGCGCGCAGGTGGCGGTCGACGGCGTCCGGAGCGGGCGCCTCCGGCACCAGCTGAGCTACCCGGGCAACTGGGTCCCGTTCGGCACCGCCGACCTCAGCGCCGGCCCTCACGCGGTCACGGTGCGGCTCGACGGCGGAGGCCTCCACCCCGGCGTTCACGGGATCGAGCGCTATCCGATCGGACCCGTGGCACTCCGGCCGGCGCTCGCCGGCAGCATCATCGAGCTGCCGGCGAGCGCCGCCGGGCGCCTGTGCGGGCGCCGCCTCGACTGGATCGAGGCGGCGCGGTAGGTCAGGTCAGGTGGTGCAGACGACGTATGGGGTGACCGTCATGCGGTTGCCGCCCGACAGGGTGGTATTGACGATCCCGATCACCGTCCAGACGGTCGCAGAGCTCGGATACGACGAGACGAGCCGGACCCTGTCGGACTGACCCCCTGATGCGGACAGCTGACCTCCACCGCCCATCAGCACCTTGCCGACCGGGCAGGTCGCCGTGGCCGTCACGGTCGTTCCGGCGGCGGCGTTGGTCCCCGACAGCACGCCTGTTCCGATCGTCACCGTCGAGCTGGTCGGACCGGCCGCGCCCGTCGCTCCCGTGGCACCCGTGGGGCCGATTGGACCCTGGGGGCCGATCGCGCCGGCGGGACCCGTGGCTCCGGTGGCGCCAGGGGCGCCGTTGGTGCCTGCCGGGCCCGTGGGACCGACAGGACCAGCTGAGCCCTGTGCGCCTGCAGGCCCGGTGGGCCCGAGCGCCGCTGCGCCGTCAGCGCCGTTGGTTCCGTTCGCGCCGTCAGCGCCGTTGGCGCCGTCCGCGCCTGCGGGGCCCATCGGGCCGATGGGGCCGTCAGGGCCGGCCGGACCCTGAGCGCCGTCCGCGCCGGCCGGACCCTGAGCGCCGTCCGCGCCCGCCGGACCCTGAGCGCCGTCCGCGCCCGCCGGACCCTGAGCACCATCCGCGCCCGCCGGACCCTGAGCACCATCCGCGCCCGCCGGACCCTGAGCACCATCCGCGCCCGCCGGACCCTGAGCACCATCCGCGCCCGCCGGACCCTGAGCACCATCCGCGCCCGCCGGACCCTGAGCACCATCCGCGCCCGCCGGACCCTGAGCACCATCCGCGCCCGCCGGACCCTGAGCACCATCCGCGCCCGCCGGACCCTGAGCACCATCCGCGCCCGCCGGACCCTGAGCACCATCCGCGCCCGCCGGACCCTGCGCACCCGCCGGACCCTGCGCACCCGCGACGCCCTGCGCACCCGCGACGCCCTGCGCACCCGCGACGCCCTGCGCACCCGCGATGCCCTGCGCGCCGGCCGCGCCCTGCGCACCCGCCGGACCGGCGGGTCCCTTCGGGCCGACCGTCGTGGACGGCGTCGTCGAGCCCCCGGTCGTCGAGACCCAGCTCAGCTTGCGCTCGGCCGCGGTGCACTTCTTCTTCTTTGAGACGACTCGAAGCAGCCCGGTCTTCTTGTTGACACAGCTGTACAGCGTCTTCGTCTTCGCCTTGGCCGTGGCCGCCAAGCCGGTGGCGGGACCTGCCAGCAGAGCGGTGGCGAGGACCGCCAGAGCTCCGAGAACGACCAGGGTTCGACGCATCGAGAATTCCTCCGTAGGAGTGAGAAGCCGGGAAACGACGGCCCAACGTACTGTCGGGTTCGACGGAAACGCCCGGAAATGGACGAGTTGTCGCGCTTTTCGGGGGCGAACGCCGAAAACCTGCCGTCAGGCGCCGCGTGCCACGTCGCCGAGCAGTGCCCGGGCGATCACGAGGCGCTGAATCTCGCTCGTGCCCTCGTAGATCTCCGTGACCTTGGCGTCGCGGAAGTAGCGCTCGGCGGGGAACTCCTTCGTGTAGCCGTACCCGCCCAGCACCTGGATCGCCTCACCGGTCCAGTGGCGCGCAACCCGGCTGGCGAAGAGCTTGGCCTGCGCGCCCTCGACGGTGTGCGGCAGCCCCGCCGCCTTCAGCCGCGCGGCGCGCAGCGTCAGCGCGCGTGCCGCTTCGATCTCCGTCTGCATGTCGGCGAGCTTCTGCTGGATCGCCTGAAAGCCGCCGATCGCGCGGCCGAACGCCCGGCGCTCCCCCGCGTATCCGGCGGC
Organism: uncultured Actinomycetes bacterium; assembly: GCA_963805615.1. Lineage (GTDB taxonomy): Bacteria > Actinomycetota > Thermoleophilia > Solirubrobacterales > Solirubrobacteraceae > F1-60-MAGs163. The sequence continues at coordinate 782,725 of CAWDUW010000003.1, forward strand.
GAGGTCGAGCGCCGCCTGGGCGATGCCGGTCGCCTGCGCCGCGATGCCGATGCGGCCGCCGTCGAGGGTCGCGAGTGCGATCCGCATGCCCGCGCCCGGCTCGCCGAGCCGCTCGGCGGGGGTGTCCTCGAAGCTCAGGTCGGCGGTGGACGAGGAGTGCTGGCCGAGCTTCTCCTCCTCGCGCAGCACCGTGAAGCCGGCGGCGCCACGACGCACGATGAACGCGCTCGGGCGGCCCGCGGCCGCGGGGTCCAGTGCGAAGACGAGCACCGTGTGCGCGTGCGAGCCGTTCGTGATCCACTGCTTCGTCCCGGTCAGCAGCGGTGTCCCGTCGTCCTCCGTCGCGCGCGTGAGCATCGCTCCGGCGTCGCTGCCCGAGCCCGCCTCCGTGAGTGCGAACGCCCCGAGCTCGTGGCCCTGCGCCAGGGGCGGGACGAGCCGCTCGGCCTGCTCGGGCGTGCCGTGGGCGATGATCGGCAACGTCGCGGCGCTGATGTGCACGCCGAAGGTGGTGCCGAGCCCCGCGTCTCCGCGCGACAGCTCCTCCATCGCGAGGATGTACGAGACGAAGTCGGCGCCCGCGCCACCGAGTTCCTCGGGGATGCAGGTGCCGAGCAACCCGAGCTCCCCCAACTGGGTCAGCGCCTCCTTGGGAAAGCGGTGCTCCCGATCCCAGGCGGCGGCCTGCGGCGCGACGACCTCGTCGGAGAAGCGCTTTGCGAGCTCGCGGATGTCGCGCTGCTCGTCGGTGAGGTCGTGCAGGCTCATCGGCGCGCCCCCGCGGCGCTGCGGCGCGCCACCGCGGCACGCCCGGCGGTCCCGACGACGCCCATCCCGACCAGCGCGCCGGCGGCGAGCATGCGGCGCCCGAGCTGCTCGAAGCGCATGACCTCCCAGCCCTCCTGCACCGCGATCCGGCCGAGCTCGGCATCCGGGTTGACCGCGACCGGGTGCCCGACGAGCCGCAGCATCGGCAGATCGGACTCCGAGTCGGAGTACGCGTACGAGGCGGCAAGGTCGATGCCCTCCTCGCCGGCGAGCTCGCGCATCCGCTGGGCCTTGCCCTCGCGGTAGGTGAACGGCCCGTCGTCGCGGCCGGTGAAGCGACCGTCCACGATCTCCGAGCGCGCGCCGATGCCGCCGTCGAATCCGAGCACGTGACTGAGCATGTCGGCCATCTGCTGCGACGAGGCGGTCGCGATGTAGACCTTCCGGCCTGCGTCCTGGTGCTCGTAGGCGAGGCGCAGCATCTGCGGGTAGACCCGTGGCAGGACGCCGGCGAGAACCTCCGGCATCATGCGGCGCAGGTCGATCGCGCGTTCACCGCGGATCATGTCCGCGATCTCGCCGCGCACCTGGTCGGTCCACTCGTCCGTCGAGCCGCGCAGGCGAAAGCGCACGTTGTGCCAGACGAAGCGGGCCATCCGGCGACGGCTGATCATCCCCGCATCCATCGCGGCGCGCGCCCAGTAGAACCCGGACGAGCCCGCGACGAGCGTGCGGTCGAGGTCGAAGAACGCCGCCGCCGTCATGTCGTTGTTCGCGTCCGTGGTCAGGAGGCCGGGACGCGGATGATGATCGCGTCGCCCTGTCCGCCGCCCGAGCAGATCGCCGCGCAGCCGAGGCCGCCGCCGCGGCGGCGCAGCTCATGCACCAGGGTGCCGATGATGCGCGCTCCCGATGCGCCGATCGGATGGCCGAGCGCGACAGCGCCGCCGTTCACGTTGACCTTGTCCTCGTCGATGCCGAGGACGCGGATCGAGTTCAGGGTGACGGACGCGAACGCCTCGTTGATCTCCCAGAGATCGATGTCCTCAGCCTTCAGGCCGGCCTTCTCGAGCGCCTTCTGCGCGGCGCTGGCCGGCGTGCGGGCCAGGTAGGCGTAGTCGGTCGCCGACTGGGCGTGCGCCACGATCTCGGCGAGTGCCTCCTTGCCGTTCGCAGCCGCCCACTCGTCGGAGGCGAGCACCAGGGCGCCGGCGCCGTCGTTGACGCCCGGCGAGTTGCCGGCCGTGTGGCTGCCCTCCTTGCCGGTCAGGCCCGGGAGCTTGGCGAGCGCCTCGAGCGAGCCGCCGCGGCGCGGCGCCTCGTCGACCTCGACGACCGTGTCGGGATGGCGGGACGATTTTCCCTTGATCGTCACGGCGACGATCTCCTCGGGGAGCCTTCCGTCGTCGGTCGCCTGGATCGCGAGGTCGTGCGAGCGCAGCGCCCAGCGGTCGAGATCCGGGCGCGTGAGCTCGAGCTCGTCACCGATCTCGGTCGCCTCGTCGAACATCTGGCGGCCGCTGAACGGGTTCGTCAGGCCGTCGTTGACCATCGCGTCGAGCGCCTTGACCTCGCCCATCCGGAACCCCTGGCGGGCGCCGGGGAGCAGGTACGGAGCCTGCGACATCGACTCCATGCCGCCGCCGACGCCGACCTCGACCTCTCCGGAGCGGATCGCCTGGTCCATGAGAACGGTCGCGCGGACGCTCGAGGCGCAGACCTTGTTGATGGTCTCCGAGGAGACCTCCTTGGGGATGCCGCCCTTGATCTGAGCCTGCCGCGACGGGATCTGGCCCTGCCCGGCCTGGAGCACCTGGCCCATGATCACGTGCTGGACCTGCTCCGGCTCGACCCCGGCGCGCTCGAGGGCGGCCTCGATCGCGATGCCGCCGAGCTCGGTGGCGTCGAGGGTCGACAGGCTGCCGCCCATCTTGCCGATCGGGGTGCGGGCAGTGCCGAGGATCACGGTCTTGGGCATTGAGAGGGGCTCCGGGACGTAGGGGTGTGGGACACCGGTGGGCGGCGAATCATAGGGTTGGCGGCATGCATGTGAGCGCGACGACGTCGAGTCCGGCCGAGAGCGGAGCCGACACGATCGCCGTCGGCGTGTTCGACGGGGAGGGCATCGCACACGATGTCGAGGGCGGTTCGCTCGGTGCCCTGCTGGCCGGCGGCGAGGCCCGGACGACGCCCGGTCACGTCACGGTCGCGCATGCCGCCGACCTGCGCTGGATCATCGTCGGGCTGGGCGCGCGCGACGCGCTGACCACGGAGCGGGCGCGGCTCGCGGCGCACGCCGTCCTCACCCGCGCGGGTGAGCTCGGGGCGCTGCGGCTGTGCTGGGAGCTCCCGCATCACGTGGGCGACGACATCGCCGGCGCACTCGTCGAGGGGACGCTGCTGTCCGCCTACCGCTTCGAGCGTTTCAAGGCCGAGCCGGCCGGGGACGACGCTCCGCCGCCGCGGCTGGAGGCGCTCGTGGTCAGCGCCCACCATGACGTGTCGGGCCCGGTCGACCGGGCCGCAGTGCTGGGCGCGGCGCAGAACGCCGCGCGCGATCTCCAGAACCGCCCGGCCAACGACCTGACGCCCTCGGCGCTCGCCGACCGCGCCGCCGAGCTCGTCGCGACGGTCCCCGGGCTCACATTCGAGCTCGCCGGGCGCGAGCAGATCGAGCGCATGGGCATGGGCGCGTTCACCGCGGTGGCAAAGGGCAGCGCGGAGGAGCCGGCGCTGATCGTTCTGCGGTACAAGCCGCCCGCCGCCCGCGGCCCGCTGCTCGGGATCGTCGGCAAGGCCGTCACGTTCGACTCCGGCGGCATCTCGATCAAGGCGGCAGGCGGGATGGCGGACATGAAGTTCGACATGTCCGGCGGCGCCGCGGCGCTCGAGGCCACCGGCGCGATCGCACGGCTCGCGCTGCCGCTGCGCGTCCTGACCGTCATCGGCGCGACGGAGAACATGCCGTCGAGCACCGCCGTGAAGCCCGGCGACATCGTGCGCGCGATGGACGGGACGACGATCCAGGTCGACAACACGGACGCCGAGGGCCGGCTCGTCCTCGCCGACTGCATCCTTCATGCCCGGGCGCTCGGCGCCGAGCGGATGGTCGACCTCGCGACGCTGACGGGCGGCGTGGTCACCGCGCTCGGGTCGGTCTACGCCGGCGGCTTCTGGAACGACGACGAGTTCGGCGACGCCGTGCTGACCGCCGCCGCGCAGTCCGGGGAGCGGGTCTGGCGCCTGCCGCTGGACGAGCGCTACGCGAAGGCCGTCAAGGGGCGCTATGCCGACCTCACGAATTCGCCCGCGGAGCGCAAGGCCCACGCGATCTCCGGCGCCGAGTTCCTGCACCACTTCGCGGGCGACGTGCCGTGGGCGCACCTCGACATCGCCGGCGTGGCGAACAACAGCGGGCTCGAGTATCTCGGGCACGGTGGAGCGGGCTGGGGCGTGCGCCTGCTCGTGACGCTCGCCGAGGGGCTCGCGGCGTAGGGTTCCCCGCCTCATGCATTTCGACCTGCCCGACGAGACCGAGCTGCTGCGCCGCACCGTGCGCGACTTCGCCGACGGCGAGGTCGCCCCGGTCGCCGAGGAGCTCGACCGCACGAAGACGTTCCCGCTGGAGCTCGTGCGCAAGATGGGCGAGCTCGGGTGGATGGGGATCCCGTTCCCGGAGTCGGTCGGCGGTGCAGGCGGCACGGCGCTGCAGTACGCGGTCGCCGTCGAGGAGCTGACGCGCGTGGACTCGAGCGTCGCGATCACGCTGTGCGCGCACACCTCGCTCGGCACGCAGCCGATCTACCTCTTCGGCTCGGACGAGCAGAAGGAGCGCCTGCTGCCGGATCTGTGCGCCGGGCGCAGGCTCGGCGCGTTCGGGCTGACCGAGCCGGAGGCCGGCAGCGACGCCGGGAACGTGAAGACGCGCGCGACGCTCGACGAGGACGGCTGGGTCGTGAACGGCGCCAAGCAGTTCATCACCAACGCGGGGACCGAGATCAGCGGCCATGTCGCCATCACGGCCGTGACCGGGGAGACCCCGGACGGGCAGAAGGAGATCTCGAACCTGATCGTCGAGAACGGCACCCCCGGATACGAGCCGGGCGAGCCGTATCGCAAGATGGGCTGGAACGCGTCCGACACCCGGCCGCTGTCGTTCGCCGACTGCCGGGTTCCCGAGAACAACCTGCTCGGCCCGCGCGGTGCCGGGTTCAAGCAGTTCCTGCACATCCTGGACATCGGGCGGATCGGCGTCGCGGCGATGGGCGTCGGGCTCGCGCAGGGCGCGCTCGACCAGGCGCTCGCCTACGCGAAGGAGCGGCGGGCGTTCGGCCAGCCGATCAGCAAGTTCCAGGCGATCCAGTCCAAGCTCGCCGACATGGCGACCGAGATCGAGGCCGCGCGCCTGCTCACGTACAAGGCGGCGTGGGAGAAGGACGAGGGACGCAACTTCACGCTGACCGCGGCCCAGGCCAAGCTCAAGACCGGGCGGCTGGCCGTGCGCGCGAGCGAGGAGGCGGTGCAGATCCACGGCGGCTACGGCTTCATCGAGGAGTACCCCGTCTGCCGGTTCTACCGCGACGCGAAGATCCTCACCATCGGCGAGGGCACCGACGAGGTCCAGCAGATGGTCATCGCCCGGGCGCTCGGCGCCTGAGCGGGCGGAGCGCCGGCAGGTGAGCGCGACCGTGCCGCCGGCCTCACCCGCACGGCCGGAGCTCGTCCAGGCGCGGCTGACCCGCGCGCTGCACCGCGGCAACCGGCGCTCGTCGGCGGCCATCTTCCTGCTGCTGTTCGTCGTCTACGCAGCCGGGATCGGGGTCCACGCGGTCCCCGGCTCCGACCTGCGCCCGAGCGAGGCACGGGTGCTCCTGACGAGCCGGTCGCTCGTCAGGACCGGCAGCTTCGACGTCTCCGCCGAGTATCGCGACCGCGCCTGGCGCAGCTTCTACAAGGGGAACCTCAAGCCCAACGCCGACACGGTCAACGGACGGCTCCTGGATCCGGTCGGCCTTGCGTTCCCGGCGCTGGTCGCTCCGGCGTACGCGGTCGGGGGGCGGCTCGCGGTCGAGCTCTTCCTGGCGGCGATCACGGCCGCGGGGTTCGCGATCGCCGCCTCGCTCGGGCGGAGACTCGTGCCCGATCCGTGGGCGACCGGCTCCGCGCTGGCCGTCGGCCTCTCGCCGCCCGCGGTGCTGGCCGCGACGACGATCAGCCCGGCGATGACGTGCGCCACGCTGATCGCGGCGGCGGCGCTGCTGGCCCTGCGGGTGCGCGACGACCCGAACGGCGGCCCGGCGGTGAGCTGCGCGCTGCTGCTGGCGCCGGTCGTCTGGCTCTCGCCGCTCGCGGCGATCCCCGCGGCGGTCGTCGCCGTCGCGATGTTCCGCTGGCTGCGCCGCCGCAGACGGGCGTGGACCGGCATCGCGTCGATCGAGATCGTGCTGATGTCGGTCGTGGTCTACATCAGCGTGAACGGGCGACTGTATGGCGGCCTCACGCCGTACTCGACGGCGACCGGGGACGGTCCCGTGACGGGGATCGCCGGGGCCGGCGACCTCGTGGACCGGCTGCCGCGCGTGGCGACCGTGTGGGCGGACTCCGCGTTCGGGCTGCTCGTCTACGCCCCGTTCCTCGGGCTCGGCTTCGCATCGCTGTGGCTGCTCTGGCACTCACGCCGCGACCGCCTGTCACGCGCCTTCCCCGGCGAGACGGACATCGAGGTGGCCGCCGGGTTCCTCGGCGCGATCTGCGCCGCGGCAGTGCTCGCGGCGATCGTCCTGCTCCCGTCGCTGGACGGCCGCGTCCCCGGCGAGGCCGTCGCAGTCGCGCTGCCGTGCGCCGCGGGGCTCTGCGCGTGGGCGCTGCGGCGCTGGGTGCGGCTCGGCATCGCGCTGGCGCTGGTCGGAATCGTTCTGACGGCGTGGATGCTCGTGGCGGCCCGCACGGACGCCGGGGGCGCGATCTCGCCGCCGAGCGGCGCGGTGCCCTGGTCGATGGTGCGCTAGGCCGGATCGAAACGGCTGAGGATCTCGGTCGCCGCCGTCGACGGGTCGAGCCGGCGGGCGACGACCTCGTCGAGCAGCTCCTGGAAGCGCGGGTCCTCGACCAGTCGCCCCTCGAGGTTGCGCCGAAGCCGGTGCGTGCAGAGCGACAGCACCTCGCCGCGCAGGTTGTGCCGGCGGCGGGAGGACAGCGTGCCCTCCTCCTCGATGAACGCGCGGTGCGCGTCCAGCTGCTCGACGAGCTCGGGCACGCCCGCGCCGCCGTTCAGGGCCTCGGTCCGGACGACCGGGACCCGCCATGCGGAGTCACCGTGGGAGGCGCCGAGCGAGAGCACGCTCTTGACCTCGCGGACCATGGTGTCGGTGAGCGGATGGTCGGCCTTGTTGACCACGATGATGTCCGGGATCTCCATGACGCCCGCCTTCAGCGCCTGGATCGAGTCCCCGGAGCCCGGCATCAGCACGAGCACCACCGTGTCGGCGTGATCGATGATGTCGACCTCGGCCTGCCCCACGCCGACCGTCTCGAGGAAGATGTCCTGGCGGCCCGCGGCATCCATCAGCAGCGCCGCCTGGAGCGCCGCCTCGCTCAGCCCGCCGAGCGCGCCGCGGTTCGCCATCGAGCGGATGAACACGCCGGGGTCGAGGAAGTGGTCGGTCAGCCGGATGCGATCGCCGAGCAGCGCGCCGTGGGTGAAGGGCGAGGACGGGTCGATCGAGAGCACCGCGACCGTGCGACCCTGCTCCCGCCGGAGCTTGGCGAGCGCGCTGATCAGGGTCGACTTGCCGGCCCCCGGAGCACCGGTGAGGCCGACGACCGCGGCCTGGCCGGTGTGCGGATAGACCTCGCGCACGAGGTCCCACCCACGCGGGTCATCGGACTCGACGAGCGTGATCGCCCGCGCCAGCGCGCGGCGGTCGCCGGCGAGCAGGCGCTCGGCAAGGGTCTGTTCGGTCGACGGCGTCGGCACGGGGCGCGGAGGGTAGCTCAGGGCACGAACGTCGCGACCACGTGGTCGGCGAGTGCGCGGCGCTCGCGGGCGCTCAGCGAGCCGGGGCCGGTCAGCGGCATCCGCGCCAGGCCGACGTACGCGGCGTAGCGCGAGCAGCGCGCTGCGGCGCGCCTCGGCGGCGGACTGCCCGCAGCCGCGATACGCCTTCGCGAGCGTGGCGAGCCGGGCCTGCGACGAGCGCTCCAGCGTGGCCGCGACGAGCGGCTCGCGGTCCGACGCGTCGAGCAGACGCGCGAAGTAGGTCGGCGGCTTCAGCACGGCCCGGCCGAGGATCTCGCGCAGGCGCTCGCGCGGGTCGCCGATCTTCGAGACCGCCAGCAGCGTCTGCGCGGAGTGCTCCTCCTCCCAGCGCGCGAGCACCGCCTCGAGCAGCTCGTCGCGCGAGCCGAAATGCCAGTAGAAGCTCCCGCGGGTCACGCCGAGCGTGCGTGCCAGCGGCACCACCGCAACGGCTTCCACGCCGCCCGCCTCGAGCGCGTCCAGCCCGGCGGCGATCCAGTCCTCACGGTCGAGCCTGTGGTCAGCCACGACCCGACCATACAGGCATGTACGGAGATGGTGTACCGTACAGTCCTGTATGGAACAGATCTCGCAGGACCTCCACCTCCTCCCCAGCCATCCCGCCCACGCGTTCAACGCGTACCTCATGGGCGACGTGCTGGTCGACGCCGGCACACGTCACGCACGCCGCCGCATCCTCCGCGCGCTCGCCGGGCATGTTCCCGCGGCCCACGCGATCACCCACGCCCATGCCGACCACCAGGGTGCGAGCGCGGCGCTCTGCGACGAGCTCGGCCTCGAGCTCTGGTGTCCCGACGCCGACGCGGACGCGATGGCGTCGGGAGACCTGAGCGACCGAGCGCCCGGTCAATCTCGTGACCCGCGCGCAGCTGCGCTGGTGGGCCGGGCCGGCGCATCCCGTCACGCGCAGGCTGCACGAGGGCGACGACGTCGGCGGCTTCACGGTGCTCGAGACGCCGGGTCACAGCCCCGGCCACGTCTCGTTCTGGCGCGAGGCCGACCGCGCGCTCGTCGCCGGGGACGTGCTGTTCGGCCGCCACCGCGTGACCGGCCGCCCCGGGCTCCACGAGCCCCCCGGCATGTTCACGCCGGACCCGGCGACGAACCGGGAGTCGATCCGCCGGCTCGCAGCCCTCGAGCCGGCGATCGTCTGCTTCGGCCACGGCCCGCCGATGCGGGACCCTGCGCGCCTGAGCGCGTTCGCCGCGGCGCTGCCCCGGGGCTGACGGATCTACCATCCGGGCCGTGGAGCCCGGCCCCGAGACCGCCGCAGCCGCGCCGCCGCACGCCGGAACGGTGCGCGGCGAGCCCGCGCCCCTGCACGGGGGGCCGCTCGCCTTCCTGCGCTTCGCACGTGCGCACGGGATGCTCAACCTCAAGTACGCGCGGCTGCTGGTGCGCTGGGCCTGGCTGAAACTGCGCTGGCGCGGGCGGCTGCGGACCGACGGCGTCTGCTTCGTCGGTCCCGGCGTGACGTTCGAGATCGGCAGGGACGCGGTCGTGCACCTCGGGCGCTGGTGCTGGATCGGCCACGGCTGCAAGATCCGCGCGCACGAGGGCGAGGTGCGGATCGGAGCCAAGACCGTGCTCGGCCAGGAGTGCACGATCTCCGCCTTCCAGCACGTGTCGGTCGGGCGCGAGTGCATCCTCGCCGACCGCGTGATGCTGATCGACTTCGACCACGGCGTGGTCGACGTGGAGCAGCCGATCCGCGTCCAGGGGATCTACAAGCGCGACGTGCGCGTCGGGAACAACGTCTGGGTCGGATATGGCGCGTGCTTCCTGCGCGGCGTGACGGTGGGGGACAACTGCATCATCGGGACGTCCTCCGTCGTGACGCGTGACATTCCGGACGACGCGGTCGCCGGCGGCGTTCCCGCGCGCGTGCTGCGGATGCGCGACACGCCGCGCGAGCTGCGCTGGAGCTGAGCCGGCCGCCTTGACCCGCGCGCGGGCCTGGGCATAGCTTCAGGCCATGCCAGAGATCTTCCCCGGCCGCTGGAGCGCCGACATCGAGGGGGACTTCGTCGTCTTCCTGATCGGGATGCGCGTGAACCGCCCGTGGAAGCTGCGAAAGGTCGGCTTCATGCTCGGGACGATGCCGAAGCTCCTGAAGGAGCTCGACGCCGATCCCTCGCTCGGCTGTCTTGGCAGCTGGCAGGTCCTGCGCTCGCCGATCGCGCCGACGGTGATCCAGTACTGGCGCTCGTTCGAGGAGCTCGAGGCCTATGCGGCTGCACTGACGCACAAGGCCATGTGGCAGCGCTTCTTCGCGCTCGTCAAGGCCGATGGCGACATCGGGATCTGGCACGAGACCTTCAAGGTGCGGGCCGGCGAGTACGAGAGTGTCTACGGAGGGATGCCGCGGTTCGGCCTGGCGGCCGCCGCCGGACATCGGCCGCTCGGCTCGGCCTCACGTGCGCGGGAGCGCCTCGGCGCCCACCTGTGAGTTGCCTCGCGCCGGCCCCGACCGGCCGGCGCTCAGGCCCTCCCCCCGGAGTTCCCCCCAAGCCAACGTTGGGCAGGGCCGCTGATTGTGAGGATTTCCAGCGCCCGCGTCAACTGCGGGGCAACGTCTTCACGCCTCGGTGGGCGCGCCCGCAGAGATCACGGAGTCGTAGACCGCGCCGGTCTGGCGGGCCACATCGGCCCAGTCGAAGCGCAGCACGTGCTCTCCCGCCTCGGCGACGAGGCGCGTGCGCAGCTCGTCGTCGGTGAGCATCCGCTCGATCATCACACCGAGGTGCTCCGCGTCGCCGCCGTTGAAGCGCAGGCCGACGCGCTCACCCTCGGGCACCACCTCGCGCAGCCCGCCGGTGTCGGCGACGATGCAGGGGCAGCCGCTCGCCATCGCCTCGAGCGCGACGAGGCCGAACGGCTCGTAGATGCTCGGCACCACACAGAGGTCGGCGATCCGGTAGAGCGAGTGCAGGACGTCGTCGCCGATCCAGCCGAGGAACGTGCCGTGCTCGAGCAGGCCGAGCTCGCCCGCCTGCTCCTTGAGCTGCTCCTCGTGCGTGCCGGAGCCGGCGACGAGGAAGCGCACGCCGACGGGCATCGCCGGGTCCTTGACGATCGGCTCGAGCGCGTCGAGCGCGAGCTGGAAGCCCTTCTCGTAGACCAGCCGGCCGACGAGCAGGACGAGCTTCTCGTCCGGTGCCGCGAAGCGTGCGCGCAGCGTGTCGAGGTCGTCGACGGGCTGCAGGTCCATCGGGTCGATCCCGTTGGGGATGACGCTGACCTGATCCTCGTCGATGGCGTAGATGTCGCAGACGTGCTCGCGCATGTAGTACGAGCACGTGATGACACGCTCGGCGCGGTTGGCCATCCAGCGCTCGACCCCGTGGATCCAGCTCTGCGGATGCTCTTCGACCCAGCCCTGGTGGCGGCCGTACTCCGTCGCGTGGATCGTCGTCACGAACGGACAGCGAAAGCGGTTGGCGAGGTGGTCGCCCGCGACCGCGACGAGCCAGTCGTGGCCGTGAACGAGGTCGAAGTCGTAGCGGTCGCCGAGCTCGACCCCGGCGGCGAGCATGTCGGCGTTCATGTGTTCGATCCAGGTGACGAACTCGGCGAGGTCGCGCGGGCGCCGCGGCTCGCGGACGCGGTGCACCGTCACGCCGCGAACGAGCTCCTCCGCGCTCATCGTCTCGTCCCCGCGCGTGAGGACGTGAACGTCGGTGCCCTGAACGGCCAGCTGCTCGGCGAGCTTGCGCACGTGCCGCGCGAGGCCGCCCTCGACGATCGGCGGGTACTCCCAGGTCAGGATGAGAACGCGGGTCACGGCTCGAGCAGAGGGGCGGTGCGCAGCATCGGCGCCAGATGGCGCACGGCGGGGTCAGCCGAGGGTACCGCGTCGAGGGCGTGGTTCAGGGCCTGGAGGTGCCCTGCGAAGCGCTCCCTCGCGTAGGGCCCCGCGAGCGCCCGGGTCTCCAGGAACGGCCAGTCGCTGGCCTGCAGCGCGAGCAGCTCGCGCACCGCGCGCACCGGCACATCGGACCCGCGGGCGACGACGCGCAGCTCAGCCTCGCGCTGCGCACGCGCCATGTCCGCGACCTGCGGCCCGGACCACGTCCAGAGCGTCGGCGGCTGCCCCCACGAGGTCGGCGCGTCGAGCCCATCGGGCCACGGGGCGGTGTCCGAGTCCTCGAGCGCGTCGTCGAGCCCGGTGAGCGCCACGCCGCTGTCCGCGCAGGCCTCGACGAACGCGCGCAGGAACGCGGGCCCCTCGTGCCAGTGGTGCCCGAAGAGCTCGGTGTCGAAGGCGAGCGTGCACTGCCCGCCGTCCCTCACCCGCTCGGCGCAGCGCGCGGCGAAGGCGTGCGCGTCGGCGCCCGCCTGCGCGCGTGCCCGCTCGGGGTCGTAGACCGAGCCGTCGTTCGCCCACGGCCGGTGGTCACGCGCGGTGCGGTGATGCTCGTCGCGGTAGGCGGGATGGCTCGGGTAGCCGCCGGGGCCCCAGACGAGGTCGATCAGCTCGCGGTCGATCGGGACGAGCAGCGGACCGGCGGCGCTGCGCAGCGGCGTGAGGTGCCGCGGGTCGCCTGCACCGAAGGCGCTGGTCAGCTCGACGCACGTCGCGTGGGCGCCCGCCTCCTCGAGGAAGACGTCGACCCACGGCTCGTGGGCGCACTCGGGCAGCCAGAACCCGCCGCGCCAGTGGTCGCCGAACCGCTCGCGATGGCTCTGCACGCCGCTCTCCACCTGCAGCCGCACGCCGGCGTCGGTGGCGAGCAGCGGCAGGATCGCGTGTGTCGCGCTGCTCGTCCACGCAGCGTGCGGCGCGAGGCGCGCGAGCAGCCCGTCGCCGTGCTCGATCGTCTCGAGCTGGGCGAGCGCCTCGGCGTACTGCACGGCCGCACGCTCGAGCTCGTCGGCGTGGGCGTCCTCCCCCGCGGCGCGAAACGCGTCGATGTCGAGCTGGTGCGAGGCCGGCCGCACGTCGCGCAGGAAGGCGGCGCAGCGCTCGAGCGCGCCGGGCGCGCCAAGCTGGTCGCACGCGACGGGTGTCAGGGAGAGCGTCAGCGGAGCGCCCGCATCGAGCAGGCCGAGCAGCGGCAGGTAGCTCGTCGCGACCGCCTCCCACAACCACTCCTCGCCGAACGGCCACGTGCCGAAGCCCTCCACATAGGGCATGTGGGTGTGCAGGACGAGGCTCACGCGGCCCGGAGACCTCATGGCCGGCACACCGCCAGGAAGTCGAGCGCGCCGTCGAGGTCGCGGTCGCGTTCGCTGACCAGCGCGAAGTCGCGGGTGGAGATCGCCGGCGTGAACCGGTCGTAGAACGGCTTGGTGATGCCGAGCCGGGCATGGATCGCGTCCCACCCCAGCCGCTCGATCGCCACCTGGTGCGCGGCGAGCATGCCGGCGTGGAACAGCCCGTACAGCTCGACCTCGCCGAGATGCTCGGAGCAGAGCGCGCGGAACTCAGCCGCGCGGTACTCGTGCACATGCCACGGATTCCCGCTGCGCTCGGCGCCTTCGGGCGCGAGCGTCAGCACGTTCGGCGTCGATACGTAGATCGCCGGCCGTGCGCTGCCCGCGACGAGGCCGGCGAAGTGACCGAGGATCTCCCCCGGGTTCGTCACGTGCTCGATCGTCTGGAGGAACACGACCGCGTCGCGCGGCTCGGCGAACGTGTCGATCAGCGTGCGCTCGAAGCGCACGCCGGGGCGCGCATACTTCGCACTCGCGTGCTCGAACGCGTCCGGGTTCGCGTCGACGCCGACGACGTCCGCGGCGGTCCGCGCCAGCACATCCGTGCCGTAGCCCTCACCGCACGCCATGTCGACGACGCGCAGGCCGCCGACGCGCGCGCGGATCCACTCGTAGACGACGAGGTGGCGCTGGAACCAGTAGTTCTCCTCGGGCACGTCCGGGAGCGTGCGCTCGCCGGTCAGCTCAAGCGGCGGGACGCCCGCAGGCTGGCCCGTCTGGAACACGCGGGGCGCGGCCGGATCGGTGCGCTCCGGCTCGGGCGGGGCTGACGGCTCGCTCATCGGCGCCGGACGGTAGCGCCGGGCGCCGGGGCTACGCCGCCACGGCGACGCGCACTTCGCCGCCGCGCGAGGGCGAAGCGGTGATGAACCGGGCGACGGGACGCTCGTCCTCGCCGACCGCCTCCAGGTGCACGCTGCCGGCGATCGCGCGCAGCACGATCTCCTGCTCGAGCTGGGCGAACGACGCGCCGATGCAGCGCCGCACCCCGCCGCCGAAGGGGATCCACGCGTAGGCGGGGACGTCGTCCTCGAGCCAGCGCTCGGGCCGGAACTCGTCCGCGTCGGGTCCCCACAGCTCACGCCGGTGCTGGACCAGGTAGATGCTCGGGGCGAGCACCGCGCCCACCGGGAACCGATACCCGCCGATCTCGACCGGCTCGCGAACGGTGCGCAGCACGTTCATCAGCACGGGCCGCACGCGCAGCGTCTCCTTCGCCACGGCCTGCACGTACTCCGTCTGCGGGGTTCGCGACTCGTCCTCCAGGCGCCGCAGGGCGGCCGGCGTGCGGGTCAGGCGCTCGTAGGCCCAGGCGAGGCTCGTCGCCGTCGTCTCGTGCCCGGCGACGAGCAGCGACACGAGCTCGTCGCGGATCTCGCGGTCGCTCATCGGCGCGCCGTCCTCGTAGCGGGCGAGCAGCAGCATCGACAGCACGTCGGTGCGGTCCGCGAGGCCGGGCGAGCGGCGGCGCTCGGCGATCAGGGCGAAGAGCTCACGGTTGACCGGGCCGCTCACGCGCGCCTGCAGGCGCCGGACGATCGTGTGGTCCGGACCGAGCAGCGTCGGCGTCAGCAGGTTCCTCGTGTCGGCGAACCAGTCGAGGAACTTCAGGAACGGCCGCGCGAGCGGGTCGTGGCGCGGATCGTCCGGCGAGACCCCCAGCACGATCTGCACGATCACCTCGAGCGCGATCGCCTGGGTGTGGTCGCGCAGGCTGAACGGCACCCCGGCCGGGAAGCGCTGCACCTGACGCTCGGCGACCTCGCGCATCGCCGCGGCCTGCGCCTGTAGCCGCTCGCCGTGGAAGGCCGGAAGCAGCAGCCTGCGCTGACGCATGTGCTCGCCCTCGTCGAGGACGAGGATCGAGTTCGGTCCGAGCGCCGGCCGCAGGATCTCGTTCGCATCCCCGGCGTGGAGGACGTCCGGCGGCGACCGGAAGACCTGCTTGATCGCGTCGGGATGGGCGAGCACGTTCCACGGGCGGCGCTCGACCTTGAGCCGGAAGACGTCGCCGTGGCGCGCCTGGAGGTCGCGCAGCAGGGCCGGCTCGTCGCGGATCAGCCGCAGCAGCTGTGCGGCGCGCGGGAGCCGCGACCCGGGAGTGTGGGTCCTAGTCGCCATCGCTCAGCTCGGGGGGCATCGTCTTGGGGACGAACTTGTCCCAGTTGTCCTGCAGCGTGTCGATCAGCTGCGTGACGAACAGCGGCGACACGGCCACACGGGCAACGACGATGCCGTTGTTCGTGTTGGCGGTGTCGCGCCGGACGAAGTCGATCTGGAACTCGTGCTCGCTGTGGCTGACGGCGGCGAAGTTCGCCCAGACGCCCGCCATCTGCGAGGGCTCGATGACGATGTTGAGGCCCTCTTCGGTGGGTTCTTCAGCGTCGCTGTCGCTCATGGAGGGAACCTACAGGCCGCCGCGCCGGGGACTGCCGGACGCTACCCTCCGGCGGCCTATGGCAGCCCCGTCCTCACCCGACGCGATCCGCGACGTCAACACCCGGTACCACGACGGCGCGGCGGCCGACTACGACGCGAAGTGGGGCATCGACTGGGGGCAGACCGGCCGCGAGCAGGTGCTCGGCAAGCTGCGCAAGGCGCTCGGCGGCGCGCTCCCGGTGTTCGACCGCTCGCTCGAGATCGGCGCGGGCACGGGCTACTTCTCCCTGCACCTCCTGATGTCCGGCGTCGTCGGACGCGCGACCTGCACGGACATCTCGCCGGGGATGGTCGCCGCGCTCGAGCAGAACGCGGAGCGGCTGGACCTCGAGGTCGAGGCGCTGGTCGCCGACGCCGAGCGGCTTCCCTTCGAAGACGACAGCTTCGACCTCGTCGTCGGGCACGCGGTGCTCCACCACCTCCCCGACCTGACGCAGGCCTTCGCCGAGCTCTTCCGCGTGCTGAAGCCGGGCGGGACGATCGTCTTCGCCGGCGAGCCCTCGCGCTACGGCGACCGCATCGCCAACGTGCCCAAGCGCGCGGCGACGGCGGTCGCGCCGATCTGGCGGGCGGCGCTCGGCGCATCGTCCGCGGCCGCCGGGCACACCGACGGCGGCGAGGAGAATCACGAACTCGAGCAGCACGTCGACGTGCACGCGTTCATCCCCGCCGACCTCGAACGGGTCGCGCATGACGCCGGGTTCGCGGACGTGCACGTGCGCGGTGAGGAGCTGCTCGCGAACTGGTTCGGCTGGACGAACCGGGCGCTCGAGGCGACCGCGGTCGCCGATGAGGTCCCCTGGGCGTGGAAGCAGTACGCGTTCCGCGGCTACCTCGCGCTGCAGGAGGTCGACCGCCGAATGCTCGAGGGCCGGTTGCCCGCGGCGGTCTTCTACAACCTGCTGCTGAGCGCCCGCAAGCCGGCGTAGGGGTCGGCGCGGGGCGGATCGGTCCCGCTCGAGCCCGCTCAGCGGGCTCGATGTCGACCGATCGCTATGAGGCGCTTGCGGCTGCGCGGTAGCGGGCCATTGCGACCTGCCGCTCCTGCGCATGGTCGACGACGGGCTCCGGGTAGTCCAGCCCGATCCGGCACCCCGCCCGCGCCTGCTCGGCGTCGCTCATCTTCCACGGCTCGGCGAGCCTGGTGGCCGGCACCTCACGCAGCTCGGGCACCCACCGCCGCACATAGGTGCCGTCCGGGTCGAACCTCTGCTGCTGGAGCACGGGGTTGAACATCCGCCGGAAGTACGGCGCCGGGTCGACGCCCGTGGACGCGATCCACTGCCAGTTGCCGTTGTTCTGCGCGGGCTCGCCGTCGAGCAGCATCCGCTCGAACCACGCTTCGCCCGTGCGCCAGTCGAGGTGCAGATCCTTCGTGAGGAACGAGCCGACGACCATCCGCGCCCGGTTGTGCATCCAGCCGGTCGCGGCGAGCTGCCGCATCCCGGCGTCGACGAGCGGATAGCCGGTGCGGCCGCCGGTCCATGCCTCGAGCAGCTCGGGATCGTCGGCCCATTCAAGGTCGCGGTAGCGCGGCTGGAACTCGTGCCGCGCGTTGGCCGGGAAGAGCAGCAGCACGTGGGCGTAGAAGTCGCGCCAGGCGAGCTGACGGACGAACGCGGCGGCGCCCTCACCGGGGCGGTCCAGCGCGCGCTGCTCGAGCTCCCGCGGCGAGATGCAGCCCCAGCGCAGGTAGGGCGAGAGGCCGCTCGTCCCCCCCGACAGGTCGTCGTGGCGGTCGCCATAGCGGTCGATCGGCCCGTCGACCCACGCGTCCATGGCCACGCGCGCCGCCGCCTCGCCCGGGGAACGGAACGGCTCCGGCAGCTCGTCGGCGAGCGACGGGCCGGCCGGCAGCTCACCGGGGTCGAGGCCGTCGGGAAGCCTCAGCCGCGCCGGCGCTTCGAGCACCGCGCGACGCGGCAGCTCGCGCTGCACACGCCGGAACGGGGTGAACACCGTCATCGGCTTCCCCGCCTTGGTTCGCGGGACCGAGACGTCCGCGCAGTATCCGCCGGGCTGCGGGCACGCCACGATCCCGGCCCGTGCGAGCGCATCCGTGACCGCCTGGTCGCGGCGACGCGCGAACGGCGACACGGCGCTCGTCCACAGCACCTCGGCCGCGCCGAGCTCGCGCGCCAGCTCCGGCACGACGTCCTCGGGCCGCCCGTGCCGAACGACGAGCGCTGCCCCGCGCGCGCGCAGCGCAGCGTCGAGGTCCGCGAGACATCCACGCAGGAACGCGTTGCGCGGGCCGCTGGGGAATCTGCCGCTGCTCGTGAGCCGCTCGTCCACGACGAACAGCGGGACGACATGGTCGTGCGCGGCGACCGCGGCGGTGATCGCCGGGTGGTCGTGCACGCGCAGGTCTGCGCGCAGCCAGATGATCGCGGTGGACATTGTCCAATCGGTACGGCCCGTTCGTACTATCGGACGATATGCCCGGTCCGATCGTGCACGACTTCCCGCTCTTCCCACTGGGACTCGTCGCGCTGCCCGGGGAGGTCGTGCCGCTGCACATCTTCGAGGAGCGCTACCGGACGATGATCGGCGAGTGCCTGGACTCCGGCCACGAGTTCGGGATCGTCTGGGCCGAAACGGAGGCGATCCGCGCGGTCGGCTGCGCGATGGAGGTCACGCAGCTGCTGGAG
Organism: uncultured Actinomycetes bacterium; assembly: GCA_963805615.1. Classification (GTDB taxonomy): domain Bacteria; phylum Actinomycetota; class Thermoleophilia; order Solirubrobacterales; family Solirubrobacteraceae; genus F1-60-MAGs163. The sequence goes on from CAWDUW010000003.1 coordinate 800,839, forward strand.
GAGCTCGAGGACGGGCGGATGAACATCCTCACGAGGGGAACGCGTCCATTCCGCGTCGTCGAGGAGCTTCACCACCTCCCCTATCCCGCCGGCGTCGTCGAGTTCCTCGAGGACCAGGCAGAGGTGCCCGATGAGCCCGCTCGCGACAGCGCGCACGAGGCGTACGCGCGGCTCGTCGAGGAGGCGACCGACAAGGTCCTCGAGGACGAGGAGCTGGAGCCGCTCACCGCGTACGACATGGCGGCCACCGTCGAGTTCGGCCTCGATGCCAAGCAGGGACTGCTCGACCTGCGCTCCGAGAACGCGCGCCTGTCACTCGTGACCCGGCTCCTGCGCGCCGTGGTGAAGCGGCTGGACTTCGTCGAGCGGGCGCAGGTGCGGGCGCGGTCGAATGGGCGCGTGAGGTTCTAGACACCGCCCGCGCCAGGACGGGGTCGGCGCGGCCGAACACCAGGCGTCAGGGCTCGCCAGCGGCGACCAGGTCCTCAGCCAGCGGCTCGGAAGCGACCTCGGCGACGGCGCCGGGACCGGCTCCCTCGGAGCGCGGCTGCCACGGCGCGCGGCCCTCTGCGCCGAGCCATGAGCCGGTGAGGATCAGTGCGAGCCCGCCGATCGTCGCGGCGGTGACGGACTCCGAGAGGAAGAGCGCGCCGTAGAACACGCTGAATGCGGGCGCCATGTACGCGACGACCGCCGCGCGTGACGCGCCGATGTCCGCGATCAGCGTGTAGTAGAGGAGGAACGCGATGCCGGTGCCCCCCGCGCCGAGCGCGATCAGCGCCGCCCAGGTGCCGGCTGACGGCATGTGCTCCGGGGGTGCCGCGATCGCGGGCGCGAGGGTCACGAGGCCGGCGACGAGCATCGTTCCGGCCGCGACCGCGACGGGCTGCACGCCGCCGAGCTTCTCCCGCACCCAGATCGAGGCGAACGCGTAGCCGACGCTCGCGATCAGCACCATGCCGCCGCCGGCGATCCCCTTCGCGGTGCCCGACAGGTCGACGCCGAAGAGCAGCCCGACACCGAGGATCCCGATCACGACGCCGACCGCGCCCCATCCGCCGACCACGTCCGACTTCGCAAGCCACGGGCTCAGCAGCACGACGAAGATCGCCGTCGACGCGACGAGGATTCCCGCGAGCGAGGACGGGATCCACCGCTCGCCGTAGGTGATCAGCAGGAACGGGACCGCGACCTGTGCGAGCGCGACCGCCCAGATCCAGTTCCAGCGCCCGGAGACCCCGGGGAAGGCGTTGCGCCGCATCGCGATCGGCACCAGCACCGCGGCGCCGAGCAGGATGCGCAGGAACACGATCGACGGAGCCCGGACGCCGTCGTCGAGGGCGATCTTGATGAACATGTACGACGCGCCCCACAGCGCGGCGAGCAGGCCCATCAGGATCCAGGAGCGGCGAGTCACAGAGGTACAACGTCCAGCGTCGCAGATCTGTGAGCCGGTTCCCACGCGAGACGCTGGTGACAGGCATCAGCGACGCTGATGTCAGGCGCCGCGCGGGAGTCTCAGGGCCCTTTCTGCAGCACCCCCAGCGTCTTCACCGACAGCCCGCCGCGGTGCTCCAGATGCGTCGCCAGCGCGAGGAACACCTGCGCGGTCGTCAGCGCGTCCCCGAGCGCATGATGCTCACGATGCACCGGCAGCCCGAGGAGCTCGGCCAGCGCGCCGAGCTCCGGCAGCGGCGCCTTCGTGCTCGGGTCGCGGTCGGCCAGCCAGACGCGGCCGAGCTGCCGCGTGTCGGTGACCTGGCCGCGGAGCCGCACGCCGCGCGTGGCGAGCGCCGGCTCGAGGAAGCCCCGCTCGACGAACGCCGCGTGCGCCACGAGCAGCCGTCCCGTGAGTGCTTCCAGCACGTCGTCCAGGATCTCCTGGAGCGCCGGCGCGGCCTCGACGTCGGCGGGGCGGATCCCGTGGATGCGGATCGACTCGGCGGCGGGCGGCCTCGCGGGGCGCACCAGGCTGTAGAAGGCGCTGCCGGGACGGGCGTGTCCGCCGTCGATCGGCACGATCGCGATGGCGATGATCTCGTGCGAGGCGGGGTCCAGGCCCGTGGTCTCGAGGTCGACGACCGCCCAGCGCGCCGAGCGCCAGTCGTCGCGGGCGCCCGGCAGTGGCGCATCGGCGTAGGCCGCCGCGGCCGGCGTGGTCGGCCGGAACCGCGCCATCAGGCGTCGGTCCCGAAGGCCTGCTCGCCGGCGATCTCGCGATCCACCCGCCGCTGGACGTCGGCGACCGCGCGGAACGCCTCGCGCAGGTAGCGCCGCGCGAGCGGGTTGAGCCGGGCGGGATCGAGATGATCGTTGACGGGGATGCCTTCCCGTTGCTGCTCGACCTGATGCTCGAGCCGCATCCCGGCGAGCAGCTCCCAGGCTTCGTCGAGCGTGCGCGCGTGCTGCTCGCTGAGCACGCCGGCCGCGGCCGAGTCGGCGAGCCGCGCGGGCGTCCCCGTCGCCGTGCTTCCGGCGGCGACGCCTGCCCAGCGCGCGAGGTCGACGATCGGCAGCACGCCGCTGCGCTTGACGTCGAACGTCCCGCGATGTTCGCCGTCGTGCGCGACGATCACGTCGCGCCGGAACCCGGTCGGCGGGCGGTGCGCGAGCGCCATGCGAGCGAGCAGACGCACGAGCGGCGCGCGGCGGCCCGTGGGGGCGAGTTGCGCGAGCAGCGTCTGCCCTGCCCCGGGCCCGGCGATGACGCGCCCGTCGAAGAGGACGGAGGCGGCGATCGCGGCCTGTGTCTGCGCCGGGTCGTCGATCCAGCTCTTGAGCGCTTCGCGCCAGGCGTCCGCCGAGCGCGCGAAGAGCAGCCGATCGGCCCGCACCCCGTTCTCGTCGACCGGGATGCCGCAGCGATCCAGGCCTTCCATGACCCGTGCGCCGAAGGCGGCCATCCAGCCGCGCAGCTCCGGATCGCCATCGTCGCCGCGCCAGGCGAGCGCCGTGTCCGCATCGGAGGAGAGCGCGGCCTCGCGCCGGCCGAAGCTGCCCAGCGTGAACCACGACACGGGCACGGGCGGACCACCGAGGTCCGCGACCGCGAGGTCGATCAGCCGCCGGGTGACCGCGTCGGCGACGGTCGCGGTGACGTCCATGATCCGGATCGGCGCGATGCGCGCATCGAAGAGCGCGACCATCGTGCCCGGAAGAGCCGAGGCGGCCTCCGCGACCTGCGCGGGGTCGGTCGCGTCGGCGATGGCGCGGCGCAGCCGGAACGGTCCGCGAGCCTCGGTCGCGAGCAGATCCAGGTCATCGAGGACGCCGAGGACACGCCCTGTGCGGTCGACCACCGGCGCGTGGCGCACACCGCGGTCGAGCAGGTCGATCAGCACGTCGTGCCCGAGCCGGTCGGGCGTCACGACGAACGCGTCGGCCGTCATCACCGCGCTCACCGGTGCATCGACCGGCACCTCGCCGGTGGCGACGCGCGAGCGCAGGTCGCGGTCGGTGACGATCCCGAGCGCGGCGCCGGGCAGCGTCACGACGACCGCCGTCGTTCCCGCCTCCCCCATCAGCCGCGCGGCCTCGCGGATCGGGGTGTCCGGCGCACAGACGACGGGCGCGCGGCGCACGAGCGTCCCCACCGGCTGGGCCGCCGGGCCCGCGTCACCGGCGCCGCGCTCGGCGGCGCCGCCATCGGACGCCGGACGCCCGAGCAGCGTGCGCGCGACGAAACGCATCCCCGCGGGCCGCGTGAGCACCGGGGCGATCGCGGCCGCCGGGAGCCGGTAGAGAAGGGCGTCCTCGGCCGCCCGCACCTCGTAGCTCGCGGGCATCCCGGAGAGCATGGAGGGGTGGCCGATCATCTCCCCGGGCCCGAGCAGGTCGAGCGCGCGTCCGCCGTCGAGCAGTTCGACGGCGCCGGTGCGCACGACCCAGACATGGGTCGCGGCGTCCGATCCCTGCTGCAGCACGACGGCGCCGCGTGGCTGGAACTCGACCTCCGCGGCCTCGGCGACCGTGTCGAGCGCCGCGTCGTCCAGCGCGTCGAACGGAGGATGCGCCTTCAGGAAGTCGGCGACGTCGTGGACCATGGCCCGCTCAGCGTGGCAGGCCGCACACCTGCTTGGCCAGCTCCCGCGTGAGCTCGGCGACGCGAAACAGGACCACGGGCTGACGCGCGGAGTTGTCCGCGAAGGCCACGCTGCCCTGCTCGGTGCGCACGTCGTAGCGCAGGATCGAGCCTGGCCGCGGCGCGAGCGCCAGGTTCCTCTTCGCGGGCCCGGGCGCCTTGTCCGGCTCGCCGTCGAGCTGCCGCCTGATGTCGCGCGCATCGATCAGCTGCCGGCTCGAGATCGCCTTGCGATCCCCGTGGTTGCAGCGCACGAAGCCGCCATCGTCGACGACGAGCGTGAGCCGCGCCCCCGGCACGGCGCCCGCGCGCTCGACCGCGAACAGGTCACTGGACGGCCCACCGCAGCCGGCCGCGAGCAGGACCAGGCCGGCGAGCCCGGCGAGGATCGGCCGGGGGCTCATGCGGCGACCGCGCGGCCGCCGCGGCGAGGGTCGCCGCCGCCGCTGACGACGCCGCTGCGCGGGTCGCGCTCGACCGCCTGAACGCCCCCGAAGAACAGGTTCGGCTCACGGAACCGCACGATCTCGCGCTGGTGCCCGGCGAGCTCGCCGAGCCCGGCGCCCGGCTCCGCGTAGAGCACGCCGCCCTCGACGTGGAGCCGCGCGGCATCGATCGCGGCGCCCGCACTCAGCCCGCGGTCGACGACGTTCACCACGACCTGGAGGATCGCCGAGCGGATCCGGTTGGACCCCGCGCTCCCGAGCACGAGCTCGACCTCGCCGGACGCGCCGAGCACGACCGTCGGCGCCATCATCGACGGCATCCGCCGGCCCGCGGGCGTGTTGAAGAACCCGTGCGGGTTGAGGTCCTCCTCGCCCATGATGTTGTTCAGGTGGATCCCGGTCCCGGGCACGACGACGCCGGAGCTGCTGCCGTTCGTGCACGTGACCGAGCAGGCGCGGCCGTCGCCGTCGAGCACGGACACGTGCGTCGTCGAGCCGAGGTTCGCCGCGAGGAAGCGCTCGAGGAACCCCGGCTCGCCGAGGCCTGCGGTGAACTCGGTCGTGCGCAGCGCCTGGACGTCCTCCATCACGCCGACCAGGTCGGCGGGGGTCGGCTCGCCCGCGGTGGCGGCGTCGAGCCGGGCGAAGGCGAGCGCGAGCAGCACGCCCCCGGCGGACGGCGGCGGGTTCGTGAGAACGCGACGCCCGCGGTAGGCGGTGTCCACGGGCGCGCGGGCCAGCGGGGCGTACGCCTCGAGGTCGTTCATGCCGAGCTGACCGCCGCCGGCCCGCACATGCGCGCTGATCGCCGTCGCAAGGTCGCCGCCGTAGAACGGGGCGCTGCCGTCGCGGCCGAGCCGCTCGATCGTCTCCGCGAGCTCGTCACTGGCGAACGGCTCGCCCTCGCGCAGCGGGCGGCCCGCCGGCGCGAACTCGCGCTGGGACTCGGGCCTGGCCATGAGGATTCCCGCGAGCAGCTCGAAGATGTAGGCCTGCTGGGGGTTCAGCGGGACCCCCGCCCGCGCGAGCGCCGCGGCCGGGGCGGCGAGGTCGGCCAGCGGGAGGCTGCCCCACCGCGCGGCCGCCTCGGCGAGCCCCGCGGGGCTGCCGGGCACCGCGCATGAGGCAGGCCCGCAGTTGAAGACCTGCGTCGCATCGCCGAACGAGATCTCGATCGGGACGAGCGGCGCGTGATCCCCGGCGTCCGCCGCCGCGCCCGGAGCGGCGACGAAGAAGTCGAGCAGGACGGGCGCCTCCCCCGCTCCCGCGACCAGCATGTAGCCGCCGGCGCCCGGGCCTGTCAGCAGCGGCTCGCAGACCCATGACGCGAGCACCGCCGCGACGGCGGCGTCGACGGCATTGCCGCCCTCGCGGAGCACGCGTGCACCGACCTCCGCGGTCGCCGGATGCCCCGCCGCGACCATGCCTCCGCCGACCGTCATCGCGGCGAAGGGTACGGCGGTGGCCCGGCCTGTGGTGTGGTGCTCAGCCGCGTGGCAGGAACTCGGGCACGTCGAGCTGGCTGACGCCGGTCCCGGTTCTCACCGTGCTGCGCCCGCGTTCACCCGTGCGCTCGCGACGCTCGACGCGCGGCTCGCCCGCGGGCTCCTCGAAGCGGCGGCTCGCGCGCCGGGAGGGCTCGCCGTACTGGGTCGCCACGACGGTGACCCAGACCTGATCCTCCAGGGACTCGTCGACCATTGCGCCGAAGATGATGTTCGCGTCGGCGTGCGCCGCGTCGCTGACAGCCTTGGCGGCCTCGTTGACCTCCCAGAGCGACAGGTCGTCGCCCCCGGTGATCGACAGCAGGATCGAGCGTGCGCCTTCCATGCTCGTCTCGAGCAGCGGCGAGGACACGGCCTGCGCCGCGGCTTCGACCGCACGGTTCTCGCCCGTGCCCATGCCGATCCCGAGCAGCGCGGGGCCGGCGTCGGCCATGATCGTCCGCACGTCCGCAAAGTCGAGGTTGATGATGCCCGGCAGGGTGACGAGGTCGCTGACGCCCTGCACGCCCTGGCGCAGCACGTCGTCGGCGACGCCGAACGCCTCGACCATCGAGGTGCGCTGGTCGAGCACGGACAGCAGGCGGTTGTTCGGGACGACGATGAGCGTGTCGACCTCGGCGCCGAGCGCGTCGATGCCGACGTCGGCCACGGTGGCGCGGCGCGTGCCCTCGAACCCGAACGGCTTGGTGATGATGCCGACCGTGAGCGCGCCGACCTCTGCCGCGATCCGCGCGACGATCGGTGCGGCGCCCGTGCCGGTCCCACCTCCGGCCCCGGCGGTGATGAACACCATGTCCGAGCCCTTGAGCAGGTGCTTGATGCGGTCGTAGTCCTCCATCGCCGCGGCGCGCCCGAGTTCCGGGTTGGCGCCGGCGCCGAGGCCCCGCGTGAGGCCCTCGCCGATGTGGATGGTCACGTCGGCGTCCGACTGCTGCAGCGACTGCATATCCGTGTTGACAGCGACGAACTCGACGCCGGCGACGCCGGCCTCGATCATGCGGTTGACCGCGTTGACACCGGCACCGCCGACGCCCACGACGCGGATCTGCGGCGAGCCGGGGCGCTCAGGCGCCGACCACGGGTTCTCGCCGTATGACGGCGCCGGGGCCTCGCGGGACGGCGGGGTCGGAGCGGGCACGTGCGTACGCCGCGGCTCCCCGCTGTCGAGCAGGTTCTCGGGCAGGTCGGAGCTGAACGCGCTGCGCAGCCGCTCCTGCGGTGTCGGGACGCGGCGCTCGGCGTCGGCCTCGGAGCCGTCGGCGCCGAGGGACGGGTGCGGGTAGTCCCGCCCGGCGGGCGTGGCCGGACCGGCGGGACCGGCGTTCTCGGCGGCCGGCTCGGGATCCGGGTCGGCCGGGGGCTGGGCGGGAGCCTGGGCAGGCGGCTCCGGAGTGGCCTCGGCTTCGGGCTTCGACGCCTTCTCGGTACGCCGGAACAGCTCCGACAGCGGACCCTCTCGCATGCTCGCGCGGTCGCGCTTGGAGCTAGCCATCGACCTTGACCTCCTCGTTCCACGTCTTGGACAGCAGTTCCGTGGCGAGGTCGCGGTAGGACTGCGCGGCGACCCCGTCCGGATCGTATTTCAGCACCGACATGCCCTTCACGGGCGCCTCGGCGAAGCGGATGGTCTTGCGGATGCGCGACGCGAAGACGCGGTCGCCGAAGTTCTCCTCGAGGATCTCGATCGCTTCCTTCGCGTGGACGGTCCGTGCGTCCATGAGCGTCGGGAGGATGCCCTCGATGGTGACGTCGGGATTCAGGTTCTCGCGGATCATCTGCAGCGTGTTCTGGAGCTGGATCAGCCCCCGCATGGAGAGATACTCGCACTGCACGGGGACGATCACCGTGTGGGCGGCCGTCAGCGCGTTGATCGTGAGCAGTCCGAGGCTCGGCGGAGTGTCGATGCAGATGAAGTCGTAGTCGTCCGCGACCTCGGCCAGCGCCTTCTGCAGCGCGCGCTCGCGACCGATCATCGTGGACATCGCGATCTCGGCTCCGGCGAGGTCGATCGAGGCACAGGCGATGTCGATCTCGCGCTTGCGGATCACCTGGCGGATCGGCATCCGATGCGCGAGCACGTCGTACATCGACTCGTGCAGCGTGTCGGGATCGATGCCCTGGGACATCGTCAGGTTGCCCTGCGGGTCCATGTCCACGCACAGGACACGATGCCCCGTCTCGCGGAACGCGACGGCGAGGTTGAGGGTCGTCGTCGTCTTGGCGACGCCGCCCTTCTGATTGGCGAAGGCAATGACCTTCGCCTGCTGCTGGTGGTCCGCGTGGTCCACGGGGTTCTCTCCGGTCGGTCGGTGGGTCCCGTACTCCCGGGGATATTCGGATGGACATCGCGGATTCCTGCACGCGACGCGCGATCGCGTCGCGGGTAGGGTCCCGCGTCGATGCTCTGTCACTGGGACGACGTGCCCGCCATCGACCTCGCGCGCGGTGACCTCGCCGGCCGGCGCCGGCGCCTGGGCGCCGCGGCCGGCGCACCGCGGCTCGGGCTGAGCCGCTACGACCTGGGGCCCGGCGAGCGACCGATGCCGGTGCACGTCCACGGCGACGAGGAGGAGATCTTCGTCGTGCTCCAGGGTTCGGGCGTGAGCTTCGAGAAGGACGCCGCGTTCCCGATCGCCGCAGGGGACGCGCTCCTCTACCCCGCCTCCGGCCGGCCGCACACCGTCGTCGCCGGCCCCGAGGGGATGGTGGTGCTCGCCTTCGGCTCGGGCTCCGACAGCGCGCTGACCTATCTCCCGCGCGCCAAGGCCATGTGGGCGGGGCCGCGCTGGATCCCGACCGACGGGCCGAGCCCCTTCGCGCTCGAGGTGGAGGCCGGTCCGCTGGAGCTTCCCGAGCCGTCCGCCCAGCGTCCCGCGACGATCGTGCGCGTCGCGGACCTCGAGGCGCGCGAGCGCCGCCGCGGCGACATCGGCCAGGTGACGCGCGACGTCGGCGACGACCTGGGCTGCACACGCGCGGGCCTCAGCGGAATCTCCGTCGATGCGGGCCGGCTGTCCAATCCCCCGCACTGCCACAGCGCCGAGGACGAGCTGTTCGTCGTCCTGGCGGGCGACGGAGCGCTCGAGCTCCTGCACCCGGACGGCACCGCGGAGTCGCACCCGGTCCATGCGGGCCACGTCGTCTCGCTCCCCGCCGGCACCGGCATCGCCCACACGTTCGGCGCGGGCGACGGCGGGCTCGAGCTGTTGGCCTACGGCCACCGCGACCCGAACGACATGTGTTTCTACCCGCGCTCGGGCAAGGTCTCGCTGCGCGGCCTGAAGGCGGTCTTCCGCATCCAGCGCGTGGACTACTGGGACGGGGAGGCATGAGCCCGCGCCCCGCGGCGCTCTTCGACCACGAGCTGCTCGTCGTGACGGGCAAGGGCGGCGTCGGCAAGACGACCGTGTCGACCGCACTGGGCGTTGCGGCGGCTCGCCGCGGGCTGCGGGTGATCGTCGCCGAGGTCGCCGCGCGCGACGACGTGACGCGCACACTCGGGGGTGAGCTCGAGGCGCGCGACGAGGAGGTCGAGCTGGCCTACGGCGTTCACCACACGTCGATCGAGCCCGAGGCCGCGATGCGCGAGTACCTGATCGACCAGCTGCCCTCGCGCACCCTCGCCGGGCTGCTCACGGACAGCCGCCTCTTCTCCGCGCTCGCCGCCGCCGCCCCCGGCCTGCGCGAGCTGCTGACGATCGGCAAGGTCTGGGAGCTCGCGCAGGAGGACCGCCGGACGCCCGGGGCGCGGCCGTACGATCTCGTCATCCTCGATGCTCCCGCCACCGGTCACGGCGTCGCCGTCCTGTCCGCTCCGCACACGTTCGCCGGGACCGCGCGCGTCGGGCGCATCGCGCGCCAGGCGGAGACGATCGACGCGCTCGTCACGAACGCGCGCCGCACCGCCGTCATCGCCGTCGCGCGGCCCGAGGAGCTGCCCGTGAACGAGACGCTCCAGCTGCGCGACACGCTCGAGCGGGAGCTCGGACTGCCGCTGTCGCTCGCGGTCGTGAACCGCGTCGTCCCGGACCGTCTCACGAAGGCCGAGGCGCAGGCGCTCATGCGCACAGCCGCTGGCGAGCCGGGCGGTCTCGCTGGCGCTCGTCGGCCACCACCGGGCGAAGGCGCAGCGCGCTCAGGTGGCGCGGCTGCGCCGAGGCGTCGACTGCCGGGTCTGCGGGCTGCGCGACCTGCACCGGCCGGCCGTCGACGCGGCGGCGATCCGCGAGCTGGCCGGCGAGCTGGAGCGGGTGCTGTGAGCCCGCGCAGGCGGCGGGCCGGCAGCCTCGCCGCGCGGCTCGACGGCGCAAGGGTCGTGATCTGCGCGGGCTCCGGCGGCGTCGGCAAGACGACGACGTCGGCGGCGATCGCGATGGGGCTCGCGGCTCGCGGCTCGCGCGTGGCGGTCGTGACGATCGATCCGGCCCGGCGCCTCGCCGATGCGCTCGGGCTGGACGAGCTCGGCAACGACCCGGCGCTCGTCGACCCGTCGCGCTTCGCGGCGGACGGCGTCGAGCTGACCGGCGAGCTGTGGGCGATGACGCTCGACCCCAAGCGCACGTTCGACGAGCTGATCGAGCGGCTCGCACCGGATGACGAGACGCGCGACGAGATCCTTGACAACCGGATCTACCAGCAGCTGTCGGGCGCCGTGGCCGGCTCGCAGGAGTTCACTGCCGTCGCCAAGCTCTACGACCTGCACAACTCGGGCCGCTTCGACGTCCTCGTCCTCGACACGCCGCCCTCGCGCAACGCGCTCGACTTCCTCGACGCGCCGGACCGGCTCACCGGGTTCTTCGACGGCCGGGCGCTGAAGCTGTTCCTCGCGCCGACCGGTCTCGCCGCGCGCGCGATGGGTCGCGGGACCGGCGTCGTCTTCGGCGTGCTCAGCCGGCTGACCGGCGTCGACCTGCTCGACGACCTCTCCGTCTTCTTCCGCGCGCTCGGCGGCCTGCTCGACGGCTTCCGCGAGCGCGCCGAGGGCGTCAAGGCACTCCTCACCGACCCCGCGACGACGTTCCTCGTCGTCACCTCACCGGAGCGCGAGCCCGTCGAGGAGGCGATCTTCTTCCGCCGCAAGCTGCGCGAGTCGCGGATGCCGTTCGGCGGCCTGATCGTCAACCGCGTGCACGAGCTCGACGCCGGCAAGGGGAGGCTCCCGTCGCCCGAGGCGGTCGCCGCGGAGCTCGGCGAGGAGCTCGGCCCGGCGCTCGCCGCGAAGGTCGCCCGGACCTACGGCGAGGCGCTCGCGATCGCCGAGCGCGACGCCGCGGCGATCGAGCGGCTGTGCGCGGAGACCGGCGACAGGGACCCGGTGATCGTGCCCGAGCTCGACGGCGACGTCCACGACGTCGCCGGGCTCGTCGCGATCCACGCGCACCTGTTCGTGCGCTGACGGCGGCGGAAACCGCTGCCGCCGGGCTCAGCTCGCAGCTTCGCGTGCGGCGACAGCCCAGGCGGCCTGCTTGCCCAGGTGCTCGTCGGAGAGCGGACAACCGATCGCCGTGATCACGGCCAGCCAGTCCAGCGCACCGGCGTAGTCGTGGTCCGCCGCCGCCTCGTCGGCCCACGCCAGTGTGCGCATGACCGCGGCTTCGTGCTTGGTCCTGCCGGACCGGCCGGCAACGGGCGGGGACGAGCGGATCGTCGTGGACATCTCAACTCCGGGTCGTGATGGAAACGCCGAAGTCCAGTGGTGCTGCCGGCCCGCCGGCCGACTCCACAACGAAAGCCCTCAAACACGAACGGTACCTCCAGGATCCCCCATCCGCAAGAGCGCAGCTCAGCTAGAAGAACGTGTCCTGTTCGAGCTGCGCGCGCTCCGGCTGAGGCTGGGCGTGGGCGTCCCCCGTCGCCTGCGCGGGCCGCCTGGCCGAGGATCCCGTCGGCGAGGCCGCGCAGGTCCGGGTCGAGGTGCCCGCAGAGGACGTCGCGCAGCAGTGCGCGCAGGTGCCCGGAAAGCTCGGCGACGAGCAGCTCCAGCTGCGGGTCGACGGCGAGCCCGGCGATGATCCCGCGCTCCATCGACGCGGCGTGACCGACCCGCGCGGCGAGGCGGGGGCGGTCGTGCGGCTCGGCGCAGAGCGCGGCGAGCCGGCCCGAGAGTCTGTTCGCCCCCGCGCCCTCGGGCTCGAGCAGCGCGCGCAGCGCGAGCAGCAGGTCCGTCAGCGCCTCCGCGGGCGCCGGCCGTTCGCAGGCGAGCTCGAGGCGCCGCAGCGCCCAGGCGACCTCGCCGTGGCGCGGCGTGCGGCGCGCCACGAGGCTGAGGAACGCGCGCAGCTCGTCCTCCTGGTCCGGCGGCGATCAGCAGGTCGCCCGTGCTCGACGGCGCCGAACCCGAGGGCGAACGGCTGCCAGGTGCCGCTTCCGGTCCGCGTCCACGCGAGCGGCGCGAAGCCGACGCGCGTGCCGTCGTACAGATGCAGGCCGATCAGCAGCCGGCGCAGCCGCACGCGCGCATGGCCCAGCGGCGCCTCGTCACCGGCCGCCGGCTCCCAGCGCAGCACCGCGAGCGTCTGCGGGTGTCCGTCGCCGCGTGCCCAGCGGGCGTCGTCCGGCGCCTCTGCGCAGGCGTCGCCGCGATTCAATGAGAGCCCGTCGCCGATCGCGACCGCGTCCGACGCGAGCTCGACCCCGAGCAGCGGGACGACGACCACGGTCTCGCTGCGGCCGTCGCCGACGATCCGCTCGAGGTCGCGGAACGCGTCGTCGAAGCGCTCCTCGGAGAGGACGAAGTCGCTCGAGTCCTCGAACACGCGCGCCAGGAAGCAGTGCAGCGCGGCGTCGGCGCGCTCGCGGCCGGCGGGCGGGCGCGTGCACGCCCTGCGCGTCGAGCCACGCATCGAGGTGACCGGCGGCGACCAGCGCGTGCGCCGCGGGCAGATAGCTGAGGGAGCCGCGACAGCACGCTGGTGCGCTGCTCGATGAACGCCGCGGTCAGCGGCCGGTAGCAGTAGAGCGGCGAGTCGCGGCGCCCCTCCTCGACCACCTCGAACGGCACCTCGTGCCCGTCGTGGGTGTCCGCGGCCAGCTGGAGGGCGGCCTCGGCACAGTGGTCGTGCAGCACGGAGCGAAGCTGGCGAAGGCGCATGAGGGGGCGGTTCGGCGCCCGCGAGCCGCTTTCCTGCCGCGCACCCGCGGCTTGCAGGAGCCGCGCCGCTGCAGCATCGCCGCAGCTTCCGACCGGTGAACCGGTGCACGCGGACCCCCGGTCCGGGCGACCCTGGACGCCCGCCGATGGGCACCGCATGCCGCCCGTGAGCATCCAGATGCTCTCGCGCACTGCTATCGCTACCTCTGCTGCTGGCGCTGATGGCGGGGCCTTCCCCCGCGATCGCCGACACCACCGGCGGAGCGCAGTTCGGCGAGGCGAGTCAGGCGCCGGCACCCACGCAGAGTCCCACGCCGGACCCGAGCGTGAACCCGGGCGGCATCGATCCTTCGCAGCCGCTGCCGACCGCGCCCGTGACGCCGGTGCCCGCCCCGCTCGCCGGCGACGTCGCGCGCGTGCTGCCGAACGGCAGGGCCGTGGCGCCCCCCGGCGCTCCGGCGGTCATCCAGCAGATCATCGCGGCCGGGAACCGGATCGCACGGAAGCGGTACATCTGGGGCGGCGGCCACCGGCGCTGGGAGGACCGCGGGTACGACTGCTCCGGCTCGGTCAGCTACGCGCTGCATGGCGCCGGCCTCCTCGACGTGCCGCTCGTGAGCGGTGAGCTGGGCCGCTGGGGCCAGGCCGGTCCCGGGACCTGGGTCACGATCTACGGCAACGCCGGCCACGTCTACATGATCGTCGCGGGGCTGCGCTTCGACACCTCGGGCCAGCGGATCGCCGGCACCCGCTGGCAGGCCGCCAGGCGCTCCAGCCGCGGCTTTCGTGTGCGGCACCCCGTCGGTCTGTAGCGGTACCTTGATCCGGCGATGACGGCCGTCCAGCGACAGTCCCGAGCACGTCCACGGCCCCGGCTGCGGCCACGTCGCCGTCGTCCACGAGGGACACATCGACTTCGTCGATGGTGGACGCCTGCGCCATCCTCACGGCGACCACGTGGACGATCACGTCCTCGGCGTCGACGAGCGCCACCCTGACGCCTGCGGTGCGGGCCATCCGTGCGCCGGCCACGCCGCCGACCACGTCCACGGGCCGGACTGCGGCCACGAGGCGATCCCGCACGGCGACCACGTCGACTACCTCGTCGACGGGCATCTGCACCACCAGCACGACGGCCACTGCGACGACCACGGCACGGTCGTCCTCGCCGACGGCTGAGCGGGCGCGATCTCAGCCGCGCGCCGCGCAGCGCGGACAGCGGCCGTGCAGCACCACGTCGTGTGCGTCCACCTGCCAGTCGAGCCGGCGGGCGACCGCTGCGATCGACCGTTCGAGCGCGTCGTCGTGGAACGCGGTCGTCTCGCCGCAGTCGTCGCAGACCACGTGGTGGTGGTGCTCACCGTCGGCGTGCACGAGCTCGTAGCGGCGCTCGCCCTCGCCGAGATCGAGCGCGCGGACGAGATCCGCCTCCTGCAGCGCGCCGAGCGCGCGGTAGACGCTCGCGGTTCCGACGCGGTCACCGGCGGCGAGCATCCGGCTCGAGAGCTCGGCGACGGTGCAGCACCCGTCGTGCTCGGCGAGCGCGTCGATGACGGCGCTGCGCGCACCCCCCGAGCGGTGCCCGCGCGCGGCGAGCTCTCCCCGCGCACGCTCGGCCCACGCCGTTCCCCGGGCGCTCATGTCGTACTCCCCCGGCGTGCGAGTGCGAGCGTCGAGCGACCCGTCAGCAGCAGCACGAAGGCCGTGCCGAGCGCCAGCGTCACGCTGGCTCCGGCCGCGACGTCGGCGTGGTAGGAGAGCCAGAGGCCGGCGACCGACGCGAGCGCGGCGACGAGCGTCGCCACCATCATCATCGGCGCCATGCGGCGGCTGACGAGGCGCGCCGACGCCGCCGGGCCGACCAGCATCGCGACGACCAGCAGGCTGCCGAGCGCCTGCACGGCGACAAGCGTCGCGAGCGCGATCAGCAGCGCGAGGACGACGTCGAAGGCCAGCGGCGAGCGGCCGAACGCTCGTGCGTTGACACGGTCGAACCCGACGAGCAGCAGGCTCGGGTGCAGCACCGCGAGCAGCCCCGTCACGGCGACCGCGAGCGCCGCGGTCAAGAGGATGTCGGCATCGCTCACGCCGAGGACGTCGCCGAAGAGGATCCCGTCGAGCCCGGCGGGCGCCGACGGCGAGAGCCCGAGCAGCACCCCGAACCCGAGCAGCGTCGTCACCACCACCGATGTCGCGGACCCGGGATCCAGCCGCGGCACGCGCGCGACGAGCGCGATCGCGACCGCGGCGACGAGCAGCCCGACGGCGCCGCCGAGCAGGATCGGCACGCCGAGGATCCCGGCCGCGACGAGCCCCGGCAGCATCCCGTGCGCGAGCGACTCGGCGCTGTACGACAGGTCCGAGAAGACGATCCAGCAGCCCAGGCCGCCGCTGACGACGCCGATCAGCACGAGCTCGGCGACGCCGCGGACGACGATGCCCTGCCGCAGGGGCTCGAGCAGCCAGTCGATCATCGCGCGGCTCCGTGGTGGTGGTGGGCCGGCAACAGCACCGGCGGCCCGTCGCCGAGCTCGACGATCTCGCCGCCGTACGTTCGCTCGATCACGGCCGGCGTCAGCGCACGCCCGGGCGGGCCGAATGCGATCTGCACCCGGTTCAGGCACAACACCCGGTCGGCCGCGCGCGCCTGGTCCAGGTCATGCGTCGCCATCAGCACCCCGCGCCCTTCGCGCGCGAGATCGCGCAGCAACGTCTCGAGCTGTTCTGCGCTCGGCAGGTCGAGCCCCGCGAACGGCTCGTCGAGCAGCAGCAGCGGCGCATCCTGGACCAGCGCGCGGGCGACGAGGACGCGCTGGCGCTGGCCGCCCGAGAGGTCGCCGAACGTCGTGTGCGCGAGCTCGCTCAGGCCGACGCGCGCCAGCGCCTCGCGGGACGCCGCGCGGTCGGCGCGGCCCGGCCGGCGCCACCAGGGAAGCCTCGACACGGCGCCCATCAGCGCCACGTCGAGCGCGCTGACGGGGTAGTCGAGCCGCGAGCGCTCGGTCTGCGGCACGAGCGCGACCCGCGGCGCCGCGAGGGCGAGCGTCCCGCCCCCGACCGGCAGCTCGCCCGTCAGCACGCGGAACAGCGTCGACTTGCCGCCGCCGTTGGGCCCGAGCACCGCGATGCGCTCGCCGGCGCAGGCGCTGAACGTGACGCTCGCGATCGCCGGGACGAGCGAGCCGGGATAGGTCGCCGCGACGTCGTCGGCGGTGAGCAGCGTGGTCGTCATGCCGCGCCCGGGACGACCGCTGAGAGGACGGGCGCGGGCCTGCGCGCGAGCGCGATCGCTCGCCCGAGGGCGACCAGCGCGAAGACGGTGCCCGCGAGCACGGCGATCGCGGCCCCCGGGGGCACGTCGAGCTGGAACGAGATCCACAGTCCTCCGACCCCCTCGAGCCCCGTGAGCACGACGGTCGAAAGCTGCCAGCTGCGCATCCGATCCATGACCAGCCGCGTGGTCGCGGCGGGAACCACGAGCAGCGCCGTCGCGAGCAGCGCGCCGACCGCCGCAAGCGCCGCCACCGCCACGAGCGCGACCAGCACCACGAGAACGATGTCCGTCGCGCCCTGCCGGCGCGCCCCGGGCTGCGCGCCGGCGAAGCCCGTCGCGAGCCAGCGCGGACCGATCACCAGCGCCGCGATGGCGGCCGCGGCCGCCGCGGCCGCCGCGAGCCGCAGGTCGGCCCCGTCGATCAGCAGCAGGCTGCCGAAGAGGAGGCGGTCCACGCGAGCCTGCGAGCCGAAGACGTCACTCGCGAGCACCACACCGAGCGCCAGCGTCACCGCGAGCGCCAGCGCCGTCACGCTGTCGGCGCCGGTTCCGCGGCGGCGGGTGAGCAGCCCGACGAGCGCCGCCATGATGAGCGCGGCGCCGAGCGCGCCGAGCGTCGCCGAGAAGCCGAGCCCGTCGGCGAGCACGAGGCCGGGGAACGTCGCCGTCCCGACGGCGTGCGCGAAGAACGCCATCCCGCGCAGGACGATCCACGTGCCGAGCAGGCCCGCGGCGACCGCGAGCAGGAGCACCTCGACGATGCCACGCTGGAAGAACGGCAGGGAGAACGGGTCCAGCATCGGCGCGGACCGTAGCAAGAATGAGAATCGTTCTCGACAGGCGGCCGCGGCCGCCCGGCGCCGCCTCAGCCCGCGGCGAGTCCGCCGCTCGTGGGGCCGACGCGCACGGGGATCGACTTCGCCTTGACGACCTGCCCGCTCGAGCGGGCGCTCACGACGAGCCGGTAGCTCCCGGTACGGGGGAGCCGCACGCGGATCGCGAACGCCTTGCGCCCCTTGCGGCTGACGATCGCCACGCGCCGCCAGCGGCCGGCGGAGCGCCGCTGCACGACGACCTTCAGCGTGCCGGACGGGCGCATCGAGCCGCGCAACGTCACAAGGCCCGGGCCGACGAGGGTCGCCGCGTCGGCGGTCACGCTCAGCGCGGGGACCAGCGCGACGCTCACGGGCAGCGACACCGCCTGCAGAGCGTTGGCGCGCGCAAGGCCGCCGCGGGTCCACGCGGCGCTCGCGACGAACGCACCGTCGGCGTCCGTGGTCGTGCGCGCGATCGTGACCCAGGAGCCCCCGGGCCCGCGCTTCTCGATCCGCACGGGGACGCTCGGCTGCGGCGTCTTGTCGGGCGCCAGCACGGAGCCCTCGAACTTCGCACTTCCGCCGTACCGAACGCGCGCGGCCGCCGCCAGCGTCACCTCCGGACGCACGACGGGCGCACCCGCCAGGTCGCGCGTCTTCGCGCGCAGCGACGGCAGGTCCACGTAGAGGCGGTCACCGGGGCAGTCGGTGCTGCCGACGTCGCGGTGGCCGCAGATCCGGTCGAGCGTCACCTTCACGCCGCTGCGATAGCGGCTCAGCGATCCGCCGCCGGAGGTCACCGTGACCTGCCCGCTCACCGGGATGCCGGCGAGCGGGAGCCGCCAGCCGATCAGCCGCGCGACGGCGTCGACCGCGGCCGCCGGAGGCTCGACGGCCATGAACGAGCCGATGATCGAGATCCCCGTCGAGATGCTGTTGAAGCCCTGGGCATGCGCGCCGATCACGGGCTGGTCGACGCCGCCGGCGCGGCCCTCGAAGATCGTGCCGAAGCGGTCGACGAGGAAGTTGTAGCCGACGTCGTTCCAGCCGCGGGTGTCGCGGTGGAACTTCGTGATCGCGAGCACGATGCCGGCGGACTGCTCGGCCGTGTACGCGTTCGCGCTCTCGGTGTGATGGACGACCGCGAGGTCGACCTCGCCGAACGACGGGAGCACGCGCGGGGGCACGAGGTCGCCTCCCCAGGCCGCGCGCGAGACGATCGCGGGCCGCACACCAAGCTGGCTGCCGTGGGCGCGCGCCGGCCCTGCCGCGGCATGCGCGGCGATCAGCGCGCGGGTCGCCGGCGGAAGACTGACGAGCGCGACCTGCACGGGCCGGCGCGGCCGCCGCGAGGCGCGCAGCTGCAGCTCGTCGGACGGCCCCGTCCAGAGGGGGTCGGTCGCCCCGCGCCCGGTGCCCGCGCGGTCGGGGCCGTGGGCGGCGTGCTCGTGCAGCGGGTACCAGTCCGTCCAGCGCCCGCCCGCGCGGCGGGCCCGCACGTGCAGCGCGGCGTCGAGCGCGCCGGGTCGCGGACGCCGAGCAGGACGAACCGGGCGGGGGCGCGCAACGGCGCGGTCACGAGCCCGTGCGCGAAGGCGTCCGGCGCCACGCGCAGGCCGAACGAGCGCGGCGCGGCGAGGGCCGCGGCGGGGCGGGCGCCGGCGCGCGCGAGCGAGGCGGCGCCGGCGAGCGCGCCGAGCGCGAGCGCGTTGCGACGTGTCAGTCCTTGCCGGGGTTCGTCATCCATCGGGGCACCGTTCGGGGGAACGGGTCGGGGGCCTCCATGCTGGCATGAACGCGTCAGAGCGGCGGACGTTGCGGTCCGCCCTGCACGACGGTGTGCAGCGACGTCCGGCCAGCAGGCCGCGGCGGCCGCGGGCGCGCAGCCGGCGTCGGCGTCGAGCCACTGCTCGCCGAACTCCCGCATGTCCTCGATCAGCGGCAGCAGGGCGCGGCCCTTCTCCGTCAGCGCGTACTCGACGCGCGGCGGCACCTCGGAGAACGTCTGGCGCTCGACGACGCCCTCCTGCTCGAGATCACGCAGGCGCAGCGACAGCGTGCGCGGGCTGATCCCGCTCAGCGCGCGCTCGAGCTCGCAGAAGCGCGAGCGGCCCTCGGAGAGATCGCGGACGATCAGCAGGGTCCACTTGGCGCAGACGATGTCCGCCGTACGGCAGACGGGACACGAGGGATCGACCGGCATCGTCCCTTTACTTTACCAACTGAAGTGGGCTCAGCCGCCGAGGATGTTGCCCATCAGCCCGCCGCTGCCGCCACCGGCGGTGGGAACGATCCGCCCCTCGGAGGGCTGCACGAGCACCCAGCCCTGGCCGGAGAACGCCATCTGCAGCGACTCGCCGGAGCTGCGCCGATCAGCGCCTTGGCGTTCACGTCCGTCTTCAGCGTGGCGCTGACACCCGACGACCAGGTGATCGCCGCCTGCGCGTCGGCGAACGTCGGGGCGGAGGCGACGTCGAGCAGGACCGGCGGGCCGTCGGACAGCAGCGCGACCCAACCGGTGCCCTTCAGCTCCATGTTGAAGAGGCCGCCGGCCATCGCCGCGGCGGCGCCGCCGCTCATCCGGTGGATGTCCCAGTTGATGTCGGCGTCGAACGCGAGCAGGTTCGGGCCGTTGATCGTGACCGAGTCGTCGTCGAGGTGGAGCAGGTGGATGTCCTGCGCCGTGTCGGCGAGGAACACCTCGCCGCTGCCGGCCATCTTCATCAGCGTCGTGCCCTCGCCGCTGACGGCCTTCTTCAGCATCCGCCCCATGCCGCCGGACCCGGCGTGCTCGAACTTGACCTCGCCCTGGTAGGCGACCATCGAGCCCTTCTTGGCCTGGATCTCGCCGTCGCCGAGCCGCACCTTCAGCAGCTTCGAGTTCTGCAGCGAGAAGGCGTCGGTGGCCGTCGTCTCGGTGTACTGCTGCAGATCGGTCTTGATGCTCATGACCGGCAGACTGTCACCGGCGTCAAGCGGATCCTGCGATCAGGCGGCGAGCGGCGGGGCGCGGCGCGTCTCGGCGTCGGCCACGTCCTCCATCGTCGTGCCCTTCTTGCCGTCGGCCGCGACGAGCAGCTTGAAGTCGTGCGGCGTGGACGCGGCGAGCACGGCCTCCTCCATCGTCACGCGGCCGGACTTCAGGTGGCCGAACAGCGCCTGGTCGAAGGTCTGCATGCCGTAGTAGCCGCCGTCGGCGATGACCTCGGGCAGCCGGCCGGTCTGCTCGTGATCCATGATCATGTCGCGGACGCGGCCGGTCATCCGCAGGATCTCGCAGGCGGCGACGCGGCCGCCGCTGGCTGACGGGACGAGGCGCTGGGAGATGATCCCCTTGAGCGTGCCGGCGAGCATCGCGCGCACCTGGTTGTGCATGTGCGGCGGGAAAAAGTCGATCAGGCGGTTGACGGTCTCGGAGGCGTCCACGGTGTGCACGGTCGAGAAGACGAGGTGGCCGGTCTCGGCGGCGGAGATGGCCGTGTGGACGGTCTCCTCGTCGCGCATCTCGCCGATCAGGATCACGTCGGGGTCCTGGCGCAGCACGCGGCGCAGCGCGCGCTTGAAGGAGGCGGTGTCCTGGCCGACCTCGCGCTGGTTGATCAGCGAGCGCTTGTCCTGGTGCAGGAACTCGATCGGGTCCTCGATCGTCACGACGTGACGGGCGCGCGTCGAGTTGATGTGGTCGATCATCGCGGCGAGCGTCGTCGACTTGCCGGAGCCGGTCGTGCCGGTGAGCAGCACGATGCCGCGCTCCTCCTCGGCGAGCGTCGCGAGGACCTCGGGCGGCGAGGTCCTCGATCGGTGGATGTAGATCGGGATCGCGCGAGCGACGATCGATGCGTCGCCGCGCTGGCGGAAGGCGTTGACGCGGAAGCGCGCGACGCCCTCGATCGCGTAGCTGAAGTCGACCTCGTTGTCGTCGGCGAACTCGCGCAGCTTCGCCGGGTCGTGGAGCATCTGCTGCACCGCGCCCTGGGTCTCCTCGGCGGTCAGCGGCGGCAGTCCCTCGATCGGGCGCAGAGCGCCGTCGATCCGGGTCATCGGCGGGGCGCCGGCCTTCAGTGAAGGTCGGAACCGTCGTTGTGCACGAGGTAGCGGAGGGCAGCGTCGAGATCCAGGG
>CAWDUW010000004.1:0-1163128 GCA_963805615.1 uncultured Actinomycetes bacterium
GGTGGTGCTGGCCCTGATCATGCTGTACTCGTACTTCTTTAAGCATCACTGATGCCTCGGTTTCGGGGGCGAATGACCAATGACCAAGTCGCAATGACCAATCAAATCCCAATGACCAAATCCCAAATGCCCAATTGGTCATTGAGACTTGGTCATTGGTGATTCCTTCCGCAACAACGGTCGTTCAAACTCGGACGCACATTCGTGCACGTCGATCGAGGCGAAATCGCAGCGCACGATTCGATCGGGCCGCAGGGCGTTGATCAGGTCGTCGTGACTGGTGGCGACGATCGGCGACGGTCGCACCGACGGTCGCGTTCGCGGGCGATGAGATCGCGCGGCGGAGCATGCGCGCGATGACGGCGGCCGTGACGCGGTCGAGCAGGGCGGCGAACTCATCGCAGATGAGGATGGGAAACGCGGCGCGATCCGGCGCGACGACCGACGGCGAAGCATCGCGCGGTGCAGCGCGACCGCCAGCCGCAGCCGCCAGGCGCTGGCCGTCGCTGAGCTCGGCGGGCGTGCGAAGATACGTCCACGCCTCGCCGAGGCCGGCACGGGCGAGCATCTCCAGCGCGTCGGGCAGCGGCACGTGCTTGCCGAAACAATCGACGGTCGGCCGATTCGGAAGCCGCACCTTCGCCACGTCGATCCAGGCGATCGGATGACGCCGGCCAATCGACTTGAACCTTCGCAGTCGGCGCAACAGCGAAGACTTCCCCGCGCCGCTCGGCCCGGTGATCAACACGACTGCACCCTTCGAACAAACGCCTCAGGTCCGGCAAGGCCGGCCGCGGTCTCGGCGCAGCCGGTCGTCGTCGACCAGATCGAACCACTTCGCAACCTGTCGCGCCCTGCGCGGAACGGATGCGAACGGGAAACGTCGACGGAGTAATGGATGTGGTGGTGTGCATGGGAGGGGGGGAGGGAATACGTGATTACGTGAATACGTGAATACGTGAGAGGAGACCGCGCGGCGCTTTTCGAAACGTAATCACGTAATCACGTAATCACGTAATCACGTAATCACGTAATCACGTAATCACGTAATCACGTAATCACGTAATCACGCGTTCACGCATCATCTCCATCCGGTCTGCTTCGCACTGACGCCTCGATACCAGCCGCGCAGGTGATCGATCATCTGCTTCGCGCGGTGGGGTGACATCTCGTGCAGGTCGGCGAGTTCGGCGATGCTGAGCCGGCGAAGGAAATGCTCGATGCCGAGCTGGCGATACTCGTCGGGCAGCGGGATGCGCGGCTCGGCCAGCGCGACGACGATCGGATCGCCAGGCGTTTGAGCAACCGGTGCAACCGGCGCGTGACCGTGCCGGCCGGGATGTCGAGCGCCGGCCGAGCTGGCGATGGCTCGCGCCGTTCTTGATCGCGAGCTCGACGAGCAACCGATCCTTCGGCGCCAGCAACGTCGCCCGGCGGAGCAGCGCGTCGACGGCCATCCCGCCGGCGGACATCGTCGCGGAACTGAAGCGATGCAGGTCGCGCGAGTCGGCGTGGTCGATCACGATGTTGTCCAGATGCGGCATGCGGCACCATCCTTCCCTTTCTCCGAGGTTCCCGAGCGTGCTGAGCTGGACGTCGCGACGGACTCGAGAGCGTTCCGGAAATGAGTCGCGCGTGAACGTCGCGGCCGGCGGTTGTTTGACAACCGTAAGCAACCGCCCGTCGGCGGCCGCATTATATGTTAGGTATTTGTATGGTAACAAATCTAATGTCGTTTCGCGACATGATTTAGACAACGACAAGCCTAGATCCCAGTGTGTTTTATGGATATTGAACTTGGAATGCGCAGGCCCGCTAGCGGCTGATGATCCGACCCCGCCCGACTTGACACCGCACGCGCCGCTGGCGGATGATGCGCGGCTCATGAGTCGCGCGGTCTTCCTTCAGCACACCGATTCCGCCGGTCCCGGTCGCATCGTCCCGATCTTTCGCGATCACGGCATTCCCGTTGAAATCCGAAAACTCTGGGCCGGTGATGAAGTGCCCACCGATCTCGACGAGCTGCGCGTGCTGGTCGTGCTCGGCGGGCCGATGGGCGTGAAGGACGTCGCCGACACGTCAAAATACCCGTTTCTCGCCAAAGAAGTGGCGACGCTGCAGCGGCTGGTGGCGGCCAATCGACCGGTGCTCGGCATCGCGTTAGTGGCGCAACTGCTCGCGCACGCGGCCGGCGCGAAGGTTTACCCGAATGCCAAACCCGGCGCCACGCCCGACGATCCGCCGACGCCCATGCCCGAGTTTGGCTGGGGGCCGGTGACGTTTCCGTTTCCGGTGGGACCGAGCCGATCGTGTACGGCATGATCGACGGCACGCCGATGTTTCACTGGCATTTCGACACGCTCGACCTGCCGAAGCTGCCGTCGCCCGCGAGCCCGCCGCCGCCCCCCGCGCCGCCGCCGCCGACGGGCAACGCGTTGCTGAGCAGCTCGCGGATCTGCAAGAACCAGGCGTTTCGCTTCAAGACCAAGCTCTTCGGCTTTCAATATCACTTCGAGTTCACCAACGAAGACATCGAGAAGCTCGTCGCCAACGACCGCGAGACCGCGACTCAAGTCCTCGGCCCCGATGCCGAGAGCAAGGTCCGCGAAGAAACCAAGAGGAACTACGCGGCATACGCCCGGGCTGGGGAGAAGCTCGTGCTGAATTTTGTGCAGTATCTGAAGGCGTACTGAGGAAGAGCCTCAATGACCAGGTGATTACGTGATTACGTGATTACGTGCGATGAGCCGAGTCACGTAATTACGTATTCACGTAATCACGTCGGTTTGGTGCTTGCCTCCCGCGCCGCGTCAGTCAGTTGTTGTGATCCAAGACCATGTCTCTCCGCGCCTACGTTCGCGATTATCTCAGCCAGCCGATGGTTCGGCCTTGGGCGTTGGCGGCACAGATTCTGGTGTTGGTACTCTGCCTGCCGATGCTCCGCCCGCTGCGGCAGCCGGCGGAACCGTCGGCGGATGAGGCGCATGCGGCTGGCCAGCGTCGAATCGCTCGTGCGTCATCACACGCTCGCGCTCAACTGGAACGAGCTGGCGCACGATTCCGGCGGGATCGATCCGCAAGAGGTCATCACCACGCCCGGCCGCGTCCTCTACGCCAACAACAACGCCTACGCCAACCAACCGCCCGCCATGGCCGTGCTGCTGTCGTGGCCGGCGTGGGTGATGGATCGATTCTTTCACCTGCCGATCGAAGAAAACCATGCGCTGGTCGCGTACATCCTGACCATGCTGGGCGTGACGCTCGCCCGTTGCCGGGGCGGCGGGGCTGCTCTACCGCATGGGGCGGTTGTTCGAACTCTCGCGGCCCTGGCGCCGGGATTCGGTGATCGGTCGTCGCGGGTTCGGGTCTGCTCAGCTACGCCGTCGTGCTCAACCCCCACGCCGCCCGCGGCCGTGCTCGTGCTGTGCGCGGCCGCTTGTCTGATTCACGTAAACACGACCAAACTCCCGCGCCGCGGCCTGAGCTGGATGCTGCTCAGCGGCGCGTGCGCGGCCCTGGCGACGGCGCTCGATCCGCCGGCGGGGTTTCTCGGTTTGCTGATGATCCTGGTGATCGTGACGATGCGGATCCGGGTGCGCTATCGCGTCGCCGGGACGATCGCGTTCCTGATCGGCGCGAGCGCTGACGATCGCGCTGCACGCCGGCTGGTCGTATCCGATCAACGGCGAAGTGATCCCCCGGCGTCGCGAGGCGAAACTCGTGATGAGCGGACACGCGAACGACGTGTCATCGTCTTCGTCGAACCTGCCGCTCGGCGAAGACGAACATGCCGCTGCTGGCGTCGGCGAGCTTACCCGCGGGCGACGTCAGCGACCCGCACCGCCCCCGAACTCGACGCCGATGACGTCATCGCGCCGCCGTCGCGATGGTCCGTCGTCGAGCGTTGCCTGACCTCGATCTCCGGCGCGCTGCGTCGGCGCCCCGGATGCTTCAGTCAC
Source organism: uncultured Actinomycetes bacterium (assembly GCA_963805615.1). Taxonomy (GTDB): domain Bacteria; phylum Actinomycetota; class Thermoleophilia; order Solirubrobacterales; family Solirubrobacteraceae; genus F1-60-MAGs163. Next base: position 3,960 of record CAWDUW010000004.1, read on the forward strand.
TTCCCGGTGATGATCGTCGGCATTCTCGGCGTGCTCGCGGTGATGCACCGGCATTGGCCGCACACGGTGAAGATGCTCGCCGGCTCGTCGATCGGCGGGGCGGTGCTGATGAGCTTCGTGCTACGCCGCGAGCCTGGCGACCTGGCACGGCGGCACGGCGCGAATGTTCGCCTCGCGGTGGTTCGTCGTCTTCATGCCCTTCCTGCTCTTCTGGGCCGGCACGTGGCTCCGAAGAAGTCACACGCCATTGGTATGGACCGCCACGATCGCCGCGTTCTGCTTCAGCACGGCGGTCTCCGTCGTCGGCATCAGCCGCGAGCCATACCCGCCGCGAAGGCTACGATCACTACACGCCCACGCAGGCACTGCAACGCTGGGTGCATCCGAGCGTCCCAGTGCGAGACGCCGTCGCGGGGAGATAGACGCAGCAAGAGCGACTCACGCTTCCCGCGCACTCCCCGTTTAGCCCCCGCGTCCACGCGGGGTTGCCGCTGCACCAACCCCGCGTAGCCGCGGGGGCTGAACGGGGATGGATCGATGCGTCAACGCTCGGGTTTTTCACCGGCGCAGCGCGGGGTCGGAATGTACAACCCATACTCCTGAACGAACGACCACTGCTGTTCCTTCATCCCACGCTTCGTTGGATTGCCGGTCACATAGTCGATCGCGCTCGATACCTCCGCCGGTTCGTTCAGGAATCGGTACCACCCGTGTTCCACCCACGGACTTGGCACGCGCACAACAGTGCGAATACGCATTCAGCGGATGCAGCCCTTCGCGTGAGCTCGCCGCGAGTCGCTGCGCGTTTGAGATGTCCGACGATTTCTTCGACGGAGAGATCGTGTCGCTCCGGCACGATGTGCACGTGGTCGGGCATGATCGCGCAGGCGTACACGACGAGTTTGAGACGCTCGATGATCTGTGCGAATCCGCGCGACAACGGCGCGAGCTTGAAGACCCGTGAACTCGACCGCGGGGTAATTCAGCGCATCGCGTGCGGCATCGCGCAACGCGGGGTTGAACGGACGATTTGCCAAGCTCCGACGCTCGTTCGTCTTCGTCGCCGGACCGAACTCGATCAGGTGCGGCGCCCAAACCTCCGTTGACCACGATCCACGTTGCTCGTTGGGTAGCCAGAAACCGTACGTCGCGAAGATAGCGTGGTACGCGATGACCATCCGCGAATCGTACCTGAACGCGACCGGATTCGTCGCGTCCGATCCCGTCCGATTCCGTCCGATCCCGTCTGATCCCGTCCCGTCGAGCCCCGTTTAGCCCCCGCGGCTACGCGGGGTTGTGCAGCGGCAACCCCGCGTGGACGCGGGGGCTAAACGACTTGCGATTGAATATTCGGCGCGACAGGGGGTGACCCGACTTTTCAGAACGAACGCATGCACAGCGCACTTTTGACTTGCCTCCGTGAACCGATAGCTTGTGCCGTCGAATGTGGGTCGCATGCGCGGGGGTCGACGAGTTCGTTCGCGAGGAATTCACACGTGGAACAGCCAAAGGCCGACGAGACGGCCGCATCGGCGGCGGCCGAGGCGGCGGCGGGGGGAATCGATGCCGTCGTGCCGGCCGCGCCGGGGACGCCGGTCGCCGCCGTCGAGGCCGAGCCGCCGGTCGTGCTCGACTATCGCTCGCCGCTCACGCCGCCCGACGGCATCTCGCACGTCGGCACGCTCAAGTACACGCGCACGGCGCTGATCGCATTGTTCTTCTGGCTCCTGCTGGGCGATTTCGCCGTCTCGATCCGCGACCGCTCGGTCGGGCCGGTCGTGCAGTTGATGCTCAAGTCGATCGGCGCGTCCGACACGGCCATGGCGGTCCTGCTGTCGGTCATCCCGCAGGCGATCACGATGATCCTCGCGCCGATCGTCAGCTACAAATCCGACCGCTTCCGCAGCCGCTGGGGCCGACGCATTCCGTTCCTCTTGATCCCCACACCGATCGCCGCGGTCGCGATGATCGGGTTGGCGTTCTGCCCGCGACTCGCGCACGGGTTGGATCACCTGCTGGGCGGTTACTCGCCGGGCTACAAGGGCTGCGTGCTGACGCTGTTCGCGATCTGCTGGACGGGGTTCGAATTCGCGGTCGTGACCGCGACGGCCGTGCTCGGCGGGCTCGTGAACGACGTCGTGCCGCGCAACGTGCTCGGGCGGTTCTACGCCTTGTTCCGCGGTCAGCCTGATCGACGGGATGATCTTCAACTTCTTCATCATCGGCCACGCCGAGAAGCACTTTGAAGGCATCTTCCTGTGGATCAGCATCGTGTTCGGCGTGGGCTTCACGGTGATGTGTCTGAAGGTGAAGGAAGGCGAGTACCCGCCGCCGCCGCCCGAGCCGACGGATCGGCCCGCTTGCGCGACGAGATCGTTCAGGCGGGACGGGCTCGACAAGCCCGGCGGCTCGCCGGAACCGTCGTGGCGGCGGATTCTCGGACAGTTGCTGCTGCCCCGCTGCCGCCGAAGGTGCGCGAGTACGCCGTCGAGAGTTACAGCAGTTCGTACTACCGATGGGTCTTCGCCGCGTTCACGCTGGGCGCGGTGACGTTTCTGCCCATCAACCTGTTCAGCGTGCTGTACGCCAAGAGCTTGAAGATGGACATGAACGTCTACGGCAATTGGATCACGGTGACGTACTTGTTTTCGCTGTTCGCCGCGTACCCGCTGGGCTCACTTGTCGATCGATTTCACTCGCTGCGGATCGCGATGGCGGCGATGCTGTTGTACGCGGTCTCCGTGGGGATCGGCTCGTTCACGATCCGTGGCACGCTCTCGTTCGGCGTTGCGTTGTGGGTGCACGGGATCCTCTCGGGGACGTACTTCACCGCGTCGGCGTCGATGCGCAGGCGCTGTTGCCGCGGATGAAGTTCAGCCAGTTCGCGTCGGCCAACATGCTGCTCACCTCGGGCGCGAACATCCTCGTCAGCCTGATTGTCGGCCGCGTGCTGGACCGCAGCGGGCACAACTATCGCCTGACATTCGTGTTCAGCTTTGTCCTGTCGATCGCGACGCTGGCCGTGATGTGGAACGTCTACCGCAAGTTCATGTCCATGGGCGGCCCGAGCGACTACGTCGCCCCCGAACCGTCGGCCGCGTGAGGCCCCGTCCATACCCCGTTTAGCCCCCGCGGCCACGCGGGGTGGATCGCGCGAACAACCCCGCGTAGCCGCGGGGGCTAAACGGCGGCACCTGCGGCATCGGCGCACATCGCGCGCAAACGCGAAATCCCATCGTTCTTTCCGCAATTTCAACTCGCCAGAGCAGGTTGTCGCGCATTTCCCGCGCCCGGCGCAGCGAAAGCGTGAAATGGGGAGGGACTTAATGCGCGATCCGCCAACCGTGGCTTGGGCGTCTCGCCCGAGCGCTTTGCCGCGAAGCGACAGGTCGCGGGCCGTTTTCGGTGGCGCACTTGTGCTCGGGGCGGGGCGCCGGAGCCACGTTGCCGACGCGCGGGAAATGCAATGAAATGCGAAAATGCAATGAAATGCGATACCCGATCGCCGATCGTGCGAAACAAAGCCAACACTAACTTGCGCAATGAATGGGATGCCGCTGGAAGAGACTCATCCGCATTTTCTCCGCGAACTCCGCGTCTCGGCGGTGAACGGAATTCAATGCCCGTTCGACGGGATCTCAACCAGGAGCGGTTCGATCATCGAGCAGACGCGATCGGTGAAGCCGGGGTTGCGCATCGCCAGAGGAGTTGCTCGACGCCGCGGCGGCCGATGGATTCCACGCGGATGTCGATCTCGGCTGGGACGGTGCGCAGGTGCAGCAGGTGCGGACGTTCGTTGTTGCAGGAGATGAGCTGGACGTCACCACCGCCGCTGGTGTTGGGGCCGGTGCGCAGGCCGCGCTGGGCGAGGGCGGCGTCGACGTGCGGCATGAGGCGGTCTTCGGCGACGAACAATCCCGTCGGCCGCGGATCGGTCGCGATGAAGCGATCGACGAGCGGGCGCACCGAGTCGGCCAGCCCGTCGCCGCGCCAGTAGTCGCTGGTCGGCGCGATCTCGGGGCTGCTTTCCAGCAGCGTGATGTCGGCACCGAGCTCGGCGTATTGCTCGAAGGCCATCGCGCGGATGCGCAGCGACCACGACGGCGTGCTCACGCCCAGGTAAGCGAGGTGTCGATGCCCGGCGCGTACGAGATATTGAGCGGCCAGTTGTCCGACGACCGTGTTGTCGGGCATGACCTGATCGCCCCAGGTGGGCCGTTGTCGGTTGGCCATCAGCCAGACGGTCGGCAGCGTTTGGAGTTTTTGCGCGACGCTGGGGCCCGGGCGTTCGCCGTGCAGGAGCAGGCCGTCGACGCCGCGCTCGACGATGCGTGGGGGCAGTTGGGTCGGGTCGGAGACGAAGCTGAAGATCGTGTTGAGGCCGCGCTGCGGCACCGCGCTGGACACGCCGCGCAGCAGCAGCTCGAACGCCGGCGCGGTGTTCGAGCCCGAGGTGCCGAACACGAGGAAGGCGATCGTGGTCGAAGCGCGCCACGCCGTTGGTGCTGCCGGGCTTCGGTCCCGGCCGGCGTGCGGCGGGCGCGAAGCTGAGCTCCTGCATGGCTCGGCGAACGGTCTCGACGGTGTGCGCGGCGACGCGCGGGTGATCGTTGATCACGCGCGAGACGGTCGAGGTGGACACGCCCGCCAGCCGGGCAACTTTCTGAATCGACACGATGCACCTTCGCTGAATCAGGGCACACGATTCGCGCGCAACAACATCTTGATGCGCACCGCCACGCCTGCCGGCTCGATCGTATCAGAATCGTCTCATCCGACAATGAAAAAGGCGTGCAAATGCCATGGAAATACCATGATCGCATTCATGGCCGAAAGGATGGGGCATAGCCGGCATTTGTCGTCGCGGGGTGGGCGGTGAATCGGCGCGTCCGGCCGGATAGTCGATGGAAATTGCCGGGATTCCCGCGGAGGCCATGCGTTGTAGAGCGGCCGTCCCGGCCGCTTGACGAATGCGGCCGGGACGGCCGTCGCTACAGGGGAAAGGCGGCCGGGACGGCCGCTCTACAGCGCGGCCGTTGCGCAGGGGGGGCGGTTTCGGGGACGACGATCAGCGGCTCGACCGTTGCGACCACGCGCTCGGGGACGTTCGAGTGTTCGAGTCGCCAGAGCAGTTGCTCGACGCCGCGCCGGCCGATCGATTCGGTGCGGATGTCGATGACCGCCGGCCGCGGGTTCAGGCCGATCAGGTACGGCCGCTCGTTGTTGCACGAGACGAGTTCGAGCTTGCTCGGCCCGATCGCGACGCCCGCGGATTGCAGCGCCGGCTGGATCAGCGCGATCTGCATGTCGTCGGCGACGAAGCATCCCGTCGGTCGCGGCGACAGGCTCATGAACTGCGAGACGAGCGTCTCGACTTTCGCGGGGTTGTGGCCGGCCCAGTAGTCGCTGGCGTTGGGCGGGCCGCTGAGCACGACCGAATCGATCTGCACCCCGAGGATCTGCGCCGCGGCGAGGAACGCCTGCTGGTACAGCCGCAGCGGCCAGTGGTCGCCGTCGAGGTTGAGGAACGCGACATGCCGATGCCCGCGCTTGACGAGATAGTCGGCCGCGAGTTCGCCGATCGTGTACGAATCGGGCATGACCTGATCGCCCCAGTCCGGCCGGCGACGGTTGCCCATCAGCCACACGGCGGGGATGCCTTCCAGTCCCTTTCGCACCTCGGGCCCCGGGAGAGCACACCGTGCAGCAGCACGCCGTCGATCCGCCGATCGATCGTGTTGGGCGGCAGGTGTTGCACGTCGGGCACGTGGCTGAACGTGAGGTTGAGGTTGTTCGCCGATGCGCCCGCGCTCACGCCGCGCAAGAGGTCTTCGAACGCCGGCGTCGCGTGGTTGCCCGAGGTGCCGAGCACGAGGAACGCGATGTTGGCCGTGCCCGAGCGAAAGCGGTTGGCCGGCTTCGGCCCCGGCCGGCGGTCGGAGGGCGTGTAGTTGAGCTTCTTCATCGCGCGGCGGACGGACTCGGCCGTCTCGGCGCAACGCGCGGATGGTTGTTGATGACGCGCGATACCGTCGAGCTGGAAACGCCCGCGAGCTTGGCCACTTTGTTGATCGACATGGGTTTTCGCGACTGCGTGCGTGGGGATTGCCGTCGGTTGCGTCCTCTGCGTCCCGTGCGTCCTCGCCCGGCCCCGCCGGCGTATCATCGCCGCCGGTGCGTGCAATTTCCAGCGATTTGCATGGCCGTGATACCGCGGTCTCGCGCCAGGTTGATCGCGCCAAGCCGCCAAGGACGCCAAGAGGCCAGCCAAGGCGCGGAAGTTCGATGCCGTGTTTGTTGAGGATTGCGCGAATGGACCATCGTCAGAATCAGATCGTTGCCGTCGGCGTGATGCGCGACGGAATTCGCATTTCCTTGGCGTACTTGGCAATCTTGGCGTCCTTGCGCGATGCCGTGCGTCGCGACTGACCCGGAAAGGATCGAAAACACATGCCCAGCACCGACGACGAATTGAAGAAGGCCCTGAAGGCGTTCAAGAAGCGGCTGAAGCTGACGCAGCTCGAGGACGACTCGAAGCTCGGCCACTCGCCGCTGACCGGCGCGAAGACGAAGGTCACCGCGATCCAGCCGCCGCGCGGGTTCGGGAACGAAGTGTGGGAGGAACTCGCCGACAAAGGCGTGCTCTCGCGCGACGGCGGCGGGTTCTACGCGCTGACGGGGAAGAACCTGTAGCGCGTTCGTGCGTGCGAGCGTGTGTGTCCGCCGCTTGCGGCGTCGCAGATCAAGAAGCGATCGCACTTGCATCCGCGACGCCGCTAGCGGCGATGTCGGTTTGTCGTGCGTCGCTCGAGTAATCCCGCCGGCAGAACACCCACGCGCCCAATCCCAGCATCACGAACTCGAAGCCGAACGATGTGCCCAGCAGGTACAGCGGCGATTCGGAGTCCATGCGTTGCTGCAACCGCTTGGCGACTTCGGGATCGTGCACGTTGAAGTCGCCGTCGCCGTGCCGTCGGCGGCCGTTGCGGCGGTTGTTGCTCGATTCGGTTGTCGTCGAATTCCCCGATTGGTCGTCTTCCTCGTACTGACCGGGAAGATGCGCGGTCGATCAGCTGCGCGGCGGAGCAGGTCGATCGTCTGGCTGGTCTTGGGCAACGGCGCGGCAACGGCGCTGGCGATGCGGTTGGCCAGTTGCAGGTTCGCCACCGTGCCGGCCGCATCGTTCTTCTGCTTGAGCGTCGCGTCGCGCTGGAACTCGATGTTCTTGATCAGCCCCGCGACGCCGCCGGCGCCCGATGGCGTGGCCGCCGGCTCGGTCGTCGCGGCCGAGTCATGGTCCGTCGCGCTGCCCGACGGTTGCGTCGTTGCCGCTTGCGTGGTCGCGGCCTGTTGGTTGAGTTGTTCGCGGTAGCGCACGATGTCCGCGTCGTTTCGCGATGACGGATTCGAGCCGTTCCTGCTTCACCTCGCCGGCGATGCGGAACAGCGCGATCGACTGCTCGGCCGTGTGCGCCGCCCAGAAGAACAGCCAGAGGAGCAGCGTCAGCAGGATGCGCCGCGATCGTCGACCGCGTCAGCACGCCGATCAGCGTGCTCACCGAAAACAGGTAGCTGAAGAACACGAGGACCACCGGCACGGCCAGGAACAACCCCGGCTCCCACTCGCGCCCGCGAATGCCAATGACGATGAACGCGGTCAGACAAAACAGCCCGACCTGCAGAAACACGAACAGCAGGCCCGTCACGTACTTCGTCAGGAACAGCCGCAGCCGCCCGATCGGCTTGGCCAGGTACAGGTCGATCGATCCGCCGGTGAGCATGTCGGGGAAAATGCTGGCGGTGCTGATGATGGCCAGGATCGTCGCGAGCCAACGCGAGCCACATCGGGATCGCGAACACGACGAACAGCATCTTGTAAAAATCGCCCGCGGACATGAACCGCGTGTTGATCACGGGGTTGTCGAACTCGAACTTGAAGAGCGTGACGCCCTTGTCGTTGATGCCGGGAATCGCAAAGCCGGCGACGACGACGACCGACAGGATCAGCACGATCCAGAAGAGGCGCTTGTGATTCAGCTCGCGATAGGCGTCGACCAGCAGCGCCGACGATTGCGTGAACCAGCCGCCCCGCGCGGTCGGTGTCGCGTAGTCGGGATCGACCGCGGTCGCGGAGGTCTTGTCGTCGTCGATTCGATGCGGTGGTCATGATCGGGCATCAAGGCGCAGCCGGGCGACACGCGATTGCCCGGCGACGCAGCGTTTTGTTCCGTTTGCGTTTGTTGGACCGCCGACATGAACAGCTCTTCCAGCGACGGCCGAATCGGTTGCACCCGGCGGACGACCAGGCTCGCGCGACGCACCGCGTCGAGCAACGGCTGGACGGCGGCGGCGTCGGTCGTGCCGATGCGGAGCTTGTCGCCTTCGAGTTCGATCCAGGTGTTGTCGGCAGCGGCGCCGTGCGCGATCGCGTTCTGCGCCGGATCGGCGCCGACCAGGTAACGCCGCGGTTCCGGTGAACGTCCGCAGGGCGCGGACCGAGCCATCCATCTCCGAGCCATGATCCGCCGTTGGGCGGAATGATCTCGAATTCGTATCGCTGCTTCGCCAGCGCCAGCTCGTCGATCGTTCCCTGTTGGCGACCGCCCGCCGACCAGAATCGCCACGCGATCGCAGACCATCTCGAGCTCGCTGAGCAGGTGGCTGTTGATGAAAACGGTCTTGCCCTGCGTGTTTGAGCGGCGGCAGGACGTCGCGGATTTCTCGCCGGCCGACCGGATCGACGCCGTCGGTCGGCTCATCGAGCAGGACCAGATCCGGATCGTTCATCAGCGCCTGCGCCAGGCCGATGCGCTGCATCATGCCCTTTGGAATACGTGCCGATGCGCTTCGGTCCGCCCATTCGGACATGCCGACGACGTCGAGCAGTTCGCTCGGCGTTCGCTTGCGCAGCGTCCGCGGCAACTGTGGCCAGCGCCGCGAAAAATTCGAGCGTCTGTCTGCCGGTGAGATAACGCGGAAAGCGGTGATTTTCCGGCAGATAGCCGACGCGCGCCAGCGTTGGTTTGTGCGCCGACCGGATGGCCCAGCACCGTGCCTTCGGCGCTGGTCGGGCGGATCACGGTCATGATGATCTTGACGAGCGTGATTTGCCCGCGCCGTTGGGCCCGAGCAGGCCGAACACCTCGCCGCGGCTGCACGCGCATGTCGATGCCTCGCAGCGCGTGAACGCGGCCGCGGTAAATCTTGGCGACTTGCCGCAGGTCGATGGCCAGATCGGAGATGGGTTCACGGGTTCCAAGGCGTGCGCCGGCCACGCCCAGTCACATTCGGCCGCCGCCACCGGATATTTCGGCGGTTCCAATCACGAGCGGGAGTTGTACGCTCGCGGAGCGCATCTCACCCAAGCGTGCACTCGATACGGTAGAGGTCGATGCGAACCCGGCCGCGCTCTTGCGCGAGACGAACGCCACGAATCCGTGGGCCAGCTACAACCGGGCGTTCCGGCGGTTCAGCTATGCGTGTGGTTTGATGCTGCTGGGAAGCATGGGCATTGCAACTGTCCGTGAAGCTCGCACGGACGTCTTCGGAAGTGTGGACCGCGCCCGCGGTCATGTGCCTCGTGCTGGTGGCGCCGCTGTACTTCGCGGCTTGGTTTCGACTGATGGCTTGGCAATGTCCGAACTTGGCCGAAACACCGGCACCGTCATCTCCGAGGGGAGCGGTAGCGACGTGAGGGATCTCCACGAACCGGCGATGGTTGGCTGGTGGAGATTTCTCTCTTGCGGGTCGCTTCCGCCCGCCTCGGAATGGCGGTCCTCGTGTTTCGGCGATGGTCGAAACTCCTGGGGACGGCCGTGTCACGGCGGAGCCAGACGCGTGTTGGTTACGCGAACAGCACCGACAGCCCGTCCGCGTCGACGTTGGTGTACGCCAGTTGCGCCGTGTTTGCTGACGTGAATCTCGCGGCCGCCGACGACGAGCGTGGTGAGCTTCCACGCGCTGGTGAGCCTGGCCTTGGCGAGCTTGTTGTGGGAGCGATCGAAGTAGAGGACGACGGGTTTGCCGGTGCTGTCGTAGTAGTGGCGCCGTACGAGCCGACCGCGCCCGCGCGACGCGATGGTCGAGCTGCTGAAGACGATGCCTCCGCTGGCCAGCCCGGAGTTGGCCGCGCTGATGTTGGTCTTCGCGAAACGCAGGTCGGCGTTCTTCTGGTCGTAGTGGCTGATCGACGCGCGGTTCGCGTTGTCGAACGCCAGCGAGATGTATCCGCCGATGCTGTGATCGACCTTGAAGAACGAATAGTTGATGGCCGAGCTGTAGCTCACCCGGCCGTTGATGCGGCCGTTGATGGCGTACATCGTGTAGCCGGCGGAGGTGTCCTGATAGGCGATGGCCCAGCGCGTCTCGGTCGGGCGCGACAGATCGAGCATGAGGTGACTCCACTGGCCGACGTCCTTGCCGCCGACGGTGCCGGCGTCGATGGTGGTGAACTTCCACCCGCCGTTGCTCCCGCCGATCGCGAGCTTCAAGGTCTTTGTGCGCGCGATCGTAGTAGCTGATGGTCGGCGTTGCGTGCGCGAGAACGCGAGCGACGGCTGCTGGCCGGTGTTGCCCTTGCTGTCGACGGTCTCGACGTTCCAGCCGGCGGCGCCTTTGAACGACGCGTACTTCAGATCGCCATGCGCGCTGTCGTAATACGCGATGCCGACGTAGCCGTTGCTGTCCACGGCGATCGACGGATCGCGGCTGGCGAACTCGCCGTTGTCGACGGTCTCGACGATCGACCATCGGCCGGTCGTGTCGCGCATCGAGTATTTCAGCGTGTGCTCGGCGCGATCGTAGAACGCCATGTGCAGGTTGCCGTTCGCGTCGTACGCGATGTCGCCCGCGCTGCCGTTGTTCCGGCCGTTGCCGGACAGGCGCGTGAGTGCCGGCGGCGCGAGGCTGACCGTCTGCTCGACGCCGTTCTTGTTCAGCAGGATCTGGACCGGCCGGCCGCCTTTGACCTGGCCGACGATGCTGGCGGAGACGTTGCTCGGCGTGGTCCCGTCGTACGCGGTGATCAGCGTCGCGAAGCACACGTACGTGCCCGTCTGCGACACGGTGAAGTATTGCGCCGGATCTTCCTCGTTGGGCGGCGGATCGTTGCTGACGAACTTGTTCTGCCGCGACGCGGTCTGCCCGCTGCGCAGCAGCGCCTGCACTTTCACGTTGCCGCCGGTCGGGTTCAACATGTTGATGCGTCCGCTGGCGACGTCGGCCGAGTACAGCGAGCCGGGCAGCAGGAAGCTGGTGGTGAACGTATGCGATTCGAGCGATTCGCCCCAATCGACGATCAGCATCGTGCCGTCCTTGTCGTACCAGATCGTCGCGCGACAGCACGGGCTTGCCGCTGAGGTAGTCGTAGCCGAAGTGGTGCGCGGTGACCTGAATGTGATCGGACTGCACGTCATACGAATCGACGACGACGGCCGGCGTGCCGGTGCCCTCGTTGATGTCGTTCATCGCCCAGACGTTTTGCCCGTCGACGCTGAGCGTGTTGTGGGCCGGCGTGGAGACGGCCCAGGTGCGGTCGGCGCTGCTGTCGTAGCGTACGAGGCCCGGATCGCTGATGAGCTGATTGCCGTAGCCGTAGAGTTCGAAGCTCATCGGGTCGTAGTGGCCGTGGTTGCCGCCCTTGGGGCCGGCGTGGAAGAGGAGCTGGCGCGTGTCGGTTCCCTCGTCGGGCCAGCGCATGATGTAGTTGCCGCTGTCGGGCATCGGAAAGCTGGTCGTGCGCGGGCCGGGCGTGGGGTTGACGTCGTTGCCCATGTTCGCCTGCGCCGTCGCGACACCAAAGAGCCACGCATCGCGCAGCCCGCGGTTTCGCCGCCGGCCAGGTGTTCACGCCCAGGATCTCGTCGGCCGTGAGAAACGTGGCGGCCGATCCGGTGCGATACGTGTCGCCCAGCGCCGGGCGATTGCCGTCGGGCGTGAGGAACTGATAGATCGCGTTCACCGCGGCCGTGAGCTTCGGGCCGTGCGATCCGTCCCAGGTGAAGCCGTTTTTCGAATCGAGGTATTCCATCTTCTGAGCAACTGCGCGACCGTCGTCGCGTAGCCGGGCGATTGCTCGTGATGCGAGCCGTCGTCGTAATACGCGCCGTCGAGATAGTCCCACCCGAGCTGCCGCGGCGCCGCTCACATTGGCGGCGCTGAATTCCGGAAACGAGTCGGCCGCGACGAGCCAGCCGTCGGCGTGGAAGAGCTGGCGGTTGTCGGTGTTGCCGAAGCTCGGCGTGGTGGCGAGGAACTCGACCTGCTGTTGCATCTTGTAGAGGAACAGCGTGTTCGCCTCGTCGGTCCACGCGCTGCTGCCGAGCAGTTGAAAGTACGACCAGCACCATTGCTCGACGCGGATCCCGCTGTCCAGCAGCCAGGCGCTGATCGTTCTTGCTCCACGCTGTCGGCGCGGTGACGGTCGGAAACGCGGCCGACCAGCTCGCCAGTTCGCTGATCAGCTCGTTCGCGTACGACGCAGTTCCGCCGGTGAATTGATACGCCTGCGACAGGTCCGACCAGTAGCGTTGCTGGTTGAGCGAGTGAAGGAAGTCGCTGGTCGCGCCGCCGCCCGCGCCGGTCCAGTCGATGTCGGTGCCGACGTCGGTCGAGTACGAGCCGTCGGTGCCGGGAAACATGTGGTTCACCAGGCTGTCGGCGTGCCCGATCGTCCCGCCGTCGCCGATGTTGTTGTCGATGAACTCGCCGATCGTCGGCGCATCGCCGATGTCGAAAAAGAAGTGGCGCGTTCGTGCGGTTGCGCATGTAATCGAGCAGCGCAGCGTCGAAGCCGGCGTTGTCGTTGGTGTTGAGCTTCGTCTGCAGCGTCGACTTGATGCTGGAGTCGACGAGTCCGCCGACGAGTGCCTGCCGCATGCCGGTCGTGAGCACGTCGGCCGGCGTGACCGAGAGCAACTGCCGCGGTTCGAGGGATTCGATCATGGTACGAATGGATCGTACTGCGCGGCGGCGACGGAGTGTGGGTTTCATCGACCAATTATCGGCGCGCGATCGCGATGGACGTGAAGGGAGGGGTGAGAGAGATGAGAGAGATGAGAGGGGAGAGAACAGAGCTGAGAGAAGAGCATGAGCGTGCCACCGAGCGGATCGGATCAACCGGCCAGGGTGAGCACCATGATCTGCGCCAGCAGCACGCGCAGGAGCATGACCAGCGGGTAGACGGTGGCGTAGGCGACGCTGGGGGCTTCGGAGTTGGTGACCGATTGCGCGAACGCCAGCGCCGGCGGGTCGGTCATGCTGCCGGCGAGGAGGCCGCAGAGGTTCAGGTAGTTCACCTTGTAGAACATGCGCCGCGCATGAACGCGACGGTGAACAGCGGCACGAACGTGATCGCCGCGCCGCAGGCCATCCAATACAGGCCCTTGCCGGCGAGGACGGTGGCGACGAACTTGTCGCCGCTCTTGAGGCCGACGCACGCGAGGAACAGCACGATGCCCAGCTCGCGCAGCATGATGTTGGCGCTCATCGGCAAATGCCAGACGAGCTTGCCGAGCGTGGCCGAGCCGCGCCAGCACGATCGCGACGATCAGCGGCCCGCCGGCCAGGCCCAGCTTCACCGGCGCGGGGATCCCCGGGATCGTCAGCGGCCAACTGCCCACCAGGATGCCCAGCGCGATGCCGACGAACACGGGAATGATCTGCGGGTGATTGAGCTTGCTGATCTGATCGCCCAACTCGGCGGCCGCCTGCTTGACGGCCAGCGGCGCGCCGACGACGACGAGGTTGTCGCCGAACTGCAGCCGCAAATCCTTGGGCGGCATTTCCATATCCGCCCGCGCGACGCGCGTGACGTTCACGCCCAGCCGCTCGCGGAGGTTCAGTTCGTCGATCGTCTTCCCGAGCGCATCGCTTTGCGTCACGAGGATGCGCCGCGTGATGATGTCGCTGGGGACGGCGATGATGTCGACCTTCGCTTCACTGCCGACGATCATGCGCAGCTCGTCGAGTCGCGGCGCCGGTCCGACGGCCAGCAGCACGTCGCCCTGCTTCAGCACGGTGTCGCCGCGCGCGACGAGCGGCTTGCCGCCCTGAAGGATGCGCGAGATGACCACGCCCGAGTCGGCAAGCGTCGGGATGCGGTTGAGCTGAATGCCTTCGAGGTTGGGGTTCTTCAGCTCGATGTTCATCGTCTTCATCGCGACGCGATTTTCATCGCGCATGGCGACGAGCAGCTCGAGCTCTTTCTGCGGGCTGATGGAGAAGGCCGTGCGCACGAGCACCATGGTGAGGATGATCCCGACGATGCCGAACGGGTAAGCGACCGCGTACGCCAGCGCCGGCATGTCGACGGCGTTGGGGCCGAGCGTCTTGATGCCCTTGAGGGCTTCTTGTGCGGCGCCGAGGCTGGGGGTGTTGGTGGTTCCGCCGCTGAACAGGCCGACGGCCGCGGGGATGGGCACGTGGCCGATGTAGTGCACGCCGATCGTGATCGCCACGCCCAGCAGCACGATGCCGGCGGCCATCAGGTTCAGCGGCAATCCCTGTTTGCGCAGCGACGCGAAGAAGCCGGGTCCCACCTGCATGCCGATCGTGTAGACGAACAGGATGAGCCCGAACTCGCGCGCGAACTCCATCACGCGATGATCGAGCGTGATGTTCGCCTTGCCGAGGAAGTGGCCGATGAACAGCCCCGAGAACAGCACGCCCGCGATGCCCAGGCCGATGCCGCGGATCTTGAGCGACCCGATGGCGATGCCCAGCGCCGCGACGATGCTCAGCACCAGCGCCGCCTGCGCGACGGATTCCACCTTGATGAGTTGTACGATCCAGTTCACGAGTGCAGACGCGCCCTTTCCCGGCTACCGCGGAGAAGCAGTTGGTGCCGTAGAAGATATCGGCTATTCGGCGCAGATAAAAGAGCGGTTCATCCTTTGCATTAAGTGATTGATGCAGGGTCGGCAGGTCGTGGCTTCCGGGATGGCGCCCAGGGGCGGACTACCGCGGTCCTACAGCGCGCGCCGCGAGCTCGGCGGGGGTGTGCTGCTCGACGCGATCCACGAGATCGACTACCTCGCGTGGATCCTCGGGCCCGTCGCAGCCGTGTCGGCGACGCTCGCCACCGTGTCCGACCTGGAGATCGACGTCGAGGATGTGGCACAGCTCCAGCTCGGGTTCGTCTCGGGGGTGCAGTGCGTGCTCTCACTGGACTATCTCGACCGGTCGTATGACCGCGGCTGCCGGATCGTCGGGTCGCGAGGGAACGGTTGCGTGGTCCTTGGCCGAGGGCCGCGTGACCCGTCACGGCGAGGGCGGCGACTACAGGAGACGCGGTGCCGACGAGGCGGGGGTACGTACCCGTCCGAGGTCCGGCGTTTATCACCGCGGCGAGGGGGCACCAGCCCGCGACCACGGCCGTTGAGGGACGCCGCGCTCGTGAAAGTCGTCGATGCCGCGCGCGAGTCCGCTTCGATGTCGTGCGGCCGTGAGCCTGGACGCTCGGGACCGGTCGTGAACACCGGCGCGCTCAGCCCGGCGACGCCGTCCGACGCTGCTGGCTGGCGCAATGACCCCGGCGAGCGCTGATGTCGTTCGACCAGGGTGAGATCCGTCAAGTTGAGGGGCACGAGGCGTGGTTTGTCGCGAAGTTCGGCCGACCGGCGAGCGAGATCTGGATCGGCACGGTCGATGAGGCCCGGTCGGTACAGGTCCGGTTTGAAATCTCGCGACGACGATGAAGCGGAGGTGAGCATCGCCATCGCACCCGAGGTGCGCGGCAGGGGTCAGCGGTCGCCGGCTTCTGCTCACCGGGATCGAGGCGCAGGGCCTCCACGCTCGCACCCTGCGCGCCCATGTGCGAGCCGAGAACGAAGCGTCACTCAAGCTGTTCCGGGGCTGCATTCGTTGAGACGAGCCGCAGCGACGACGGCGTGACGCTTGAACGTCCTGCCGCCGGGCCTGTCGAACCACAGCGTCGCTACCCTCCCCCACACATGCCCAAGTCCGCACTCATCACCGGGATCACCGGCCAGGATGGCTCCTACCTCGCCGAGCTGCTGCTCGAGAAGGGGTATGACGTCCATGGCATGGTGCGCCGCTCGTCGACTGAGAAGTCCGAGCGGATCGAGCACCTGCGCGATCGCGTCACGCTCCACCAGGGCGACCTGCTGGATTCGCGCTCGCTGTCCGAGACGCTGCGCGCCGCCCGGCCGCACGAGATCTACAACCTCGCGGCGATGAGCTTCGTCGCGACGTCGTGGACGCAGCCGACGCTGACCGCCGAGTTCACGGGTGTCGGCGTCACGCGCCTGCTCGAAGCGATGCGCGAGTCGTGCCCGGAGGCGCGCTTCTACCAGGCGTCCTCGAGCGAGATGTTCGGCAAGGTCCTCGAGACCCCGCAGACCGAGGACACGCCGTTCTACCCGCGCTCCCCGTACGGCGTGCGCGAAGGCGTACGGTCACTTCATCACGGTGAATTACCGTGAATCCTATGATCTCCATGCGTCGAGCGGGATTCTGTTCAATCACGAGTCGCCGCGCCGCGGCCTCGAGTTCGTCACTCGCAAGATCACCTGGCATGCCGCCGCGATCAAGCACGGCCTGCGCGACAAGCTCGCCCTCGGCAACATGGACGCCAAGCGCGACTGGGGCTACGCCCTGGACTACGTCGAGGCGATGTGGCTGATGCTGCAGCAGGACGAGCCCGGCGACTTCGTGGTCGCGACGAACGAGACGCACACCGTCCGCGAGTGCGTCGAGGTCGCGTTCGACGAGGCGGGCATCGGCGACATCGAGCAGTACGTCGAGATCGATCCGCGCTTCGTCCGCCCGGCGGAGGTCGACCTGCTGATCGGCGACTACTCCAAGGCCGAGGCCAAGCTCGGCTGGAAGCCGAAGACGACGTTCGAGGAGCTGATCCGGCTGATGACCCGCGCCGACCTCGAACTGCTCAAGCCGTAGCCGCCGCCCCGTCCCCGTCCCGGGTGCGGTTAACCTGCCGCAGCCACATGGGAACGTCACAGATCAGCCCGCTCGCGAGCTTTGAAGGCTCCGCCGGAGCGGGCACCACGGTTGGGCCCTTCGCGGTCGTCCAGGTCGGGGCGGTGCTCGGCGAGGCCTGTGTGATCCACTCCCACGCGGTCATCGGTGAGGGCGCCGTCATCGGCGACCGGACGGTGCTGCACCCGCACGTCGTGGTCGGGCCGG
This sequence comes from uncultured Actinomycetes bacterium, assembly GCA_963805615.1. GTDB lineage: Bacteria > Actinomycetota > Thermoleophilia > Solirubrobacterales > Solirubrobacteraceae > F1-60-MAGs163. Next base: position 21,123 of record CAWDUW010000004.1, read on the forward strand.
GCGTCGTGGTCGGCTCGGACGTCGAGGTCATGCCGTCGGCCGTCATCGGCCGCGAGCCGAAGGGCGCGGGCGCCACGGCGCGCGAGGTGGTCTTCGACCACCACCTCACGATCGGCGACGGCTGCTCCATCGGAGCGCACGCCACGATCTACTACGACGTGGAGATCGGGCCAGGCACGCTCGTGGGCGACTCGGCGTCGATCCGTGACGGCGGGCGCATCGGCGCTCGCTGCATCGTCTCGCGGTGCGTGACGTTCAACTACGACGTCGTGATCGGCGATGACGTCAAGATCATGGACGCGACCCACATCACCGGTGGCACGCGGATCGGCGACCGGGCGTTCGTGTCGACCATGGTGGGCAGCGCGAACGACAACGACCCCTCGGCGCACCTGGGCGACGCCGACCGCCTCTCGGGCCCGCGGATCGAGGAGGACGCGGTGGTCGGGGCGGGCGCGACGCTGCTCCCCGGCGTCGTCATCGGCGCGGGCGCGACCGTCGCGGCCGGCGCGGTCGTGACGAAGGACGTCGCCCCCGGCACAGTGGTCGTGGGCATGCCGGCCAGGCCGCGGAGTTCCTGAAGGCGCTTCACCGTAATTTTGGACCTCATCCCCGTCAACGACCTTTCGCGAGACACGCCCGCGCGCCGGCGTGCCGCCACCGATGCGCTGCTGCGGGTCGCCGGCAGCGGCTGGTACGTGCAGGGGCCGGAGCGCGAGCGCTTCGAGGATGCGTTCCGCGAGTACCTGGGAGCCGGGCACTGCATCGGGGTCGCGAACGGCACCGACGCGATCGAGCTTGCGCTCCGCGGCCTCGGCTGCTCGGCGGGCGACGCGGTCCTGACCGCCGCGAACGCCGGCGGGTACACCACGACGGCGGCGCTCCGCGCGGGACTCGTGCCGCGCTACGCCGACGTCGACCGGGCGACGCTCTGCCTGTCGGCGGACACCGTGGAGGCGGCGCTGACGCCGGAGATCCGCGCCGTCGTCGTCACGCATCTCTACGGCCTGATGGCCGACGTCGAGGCGATCGTCGCGCTCTGCCACGCCCGGTCGATTCCGGTGGTCGAGGACTGCGCGCAGGCGACCGGCGCGTCACGGGCCGGCAGGTTCGCCGGGACCATCGCGGACGCCGGCACCTTCAGCTTCTACCCGACCAAGAATCTCGGCGCGATGGGTGATGCCGGGGCCGTCGTGACGAACGCGGACGAGCCGGCCGCCCGCCTGCGGCGCCTGAGCCAGTACGGCTGGGAGTCGAAGTACCACGCGGTCCTGCGCGGCGGCGTGAACTCGCGCATGGACGAGCTGCAGGCCGCGGTCCTCCACGCACGCCTCCCCGGGCTGGACGCGGCGAACGGGCGGCGGCGCGAGATCGTGGCCCGCTACGCGTCGGCGCTGCCCGCCGGAAGCGGCCGGCTCGTCGGCGGGGACGGCGGTGAGGACTTCGTCGGCCACCTCGCGGTCGTCGTGACCGCGCGGCGCGACGAACTGCGTGACCGCCTCGAGGGCGCCGGCATCGCCACCGATGTCCACTATCCGGTCCCGGACCACCGCCAGCCCTTCTGGGACGGCGCCCAGGACGACGTCTCGCTGCCCGTGACCGACGAGGTGCTCGACCAGCTGCTCACGCTGCCGTGCTTCCCGGAGCTCTCGGCCGCCGAGGTCGACCGCGTCTGCGAGGTGCTCCGTGCTTTCTGAGGGTCAGCGGCCGCGCTACTCGATCGTCGTGCCGGTCTACCGCAACGAGCAGACCCTGCCGGCGGTCGTCGAGCGCAGCGCCGAGTTCGCGCGGCACCTCGACGGCCCGCTCGAAGTCGTGTTCGTCGTCGACGGCTCACCCGACGGCTCGCTGCTGCTCCTGCGCAGGCTGCTGGCCGAGGAGCAGTCGTTCTCGTCCCAGCTGATCGCGCTGTCACGCAATTTCGGCGCGCTCAGCGCGGTCAAGGCGGGGCTCGCGGCGGCCGAGGGGGACAACGTCGCCGTCATGGCCGCCGATCTCCAGGAGCCCTTCAGCCTCGTCGCGGACATGTTCGCGGCGCTCACGACGGCGACCACGACATCGCGATCGGGGTGCGAACGGCCCGCGACGACCCGTGGAGCACCAGAGTCTCGTCGGCGGCGTACTGGCGGCTGTACCGCCGGTTCGTCCAGCGCGAGATGCCGGAGTCCGGCGTCGACATCTTCGCCTGCACGCGGAGCGTCGCGAGCCACCTCGTTCGCCTCGACGAGTCCCACACGAGCCTCGTGGGGCTGCTCTTCTGGATGGGCTTTCGCCGCGTCGAGATCCCGTACGAACGCGAGGCGCGCCGCCACGGCACGTCCGGGTGGAGCCTGCGCCGGCGTCTGCGCTACCTCCTGGACAGCGTCTTCTCGTTCACCGATCTGCCGGTGCTGATCATCACCATCGTCGGCGTGATCGGGGTGTCGCTGAGCGTCCTCGTCGGCGTCGGCGTCCTCGTCGCGTGGGCGACGTCGAGCATCACCGTCGCCGGCTACACGCCGGTCATGCTCGCGCTGGTCTTCACCGGCTCCAGCGTCCTCCTGGCCCTGGGGATCATCGGCTCGTACGTGTGGCGCACGTACGAGAACACGAAGGGACGCCCGAGCGCGCTTCCGATGACGCACGAGCGATTCGGGACGAATGACCGATGAGGGCGGCTCCGGCTCTCGCGAGCTGGCCGGCCAGGCGGGCCGTTTCCTCGTGCTGGGCGGCGCCAACACCGCGGTCACCACGCTCGCCTTCTACGGGCTCTCGTTCGTGCTCGCGCCCTCGGTGGCGTTCACGGTCGTCTACGCGGCCGGCCTGATCTTCGTCACGCTGACGACGCCCAGGTTCGTCTTCGGGACGCGGGCGAGCCACCACCGCAAGGCCGCGCTCATCACCTGGTACCTGGGCGTCTATCTCTGTGGCCTCGGCGCCATTCACGTCCTGTCGGGCACCCTGTCCGCGCCCCGTGGCCTCGTCGTGCTCGGAACCCTCGCCGTCACGACACCGCTCAACTTCCTCGGCGCCCGCTGGATCGTCGGGACCCAGCGCGAGCGTTAGGGTGCCGCGCGTGGTGCCCGAACCCCTCATCCATCCATCAGCGCTCTGCGAGAGCGATGCGATCGGCGCGGGGAGCCGCATCGGAGCCTTCGCCACCGTCGACGCGAGCGCCGTCATCGGCGAGCGGTGCACCATCGGACAGGGCGTGAGCATCGGCCCGGGCGTCACCCTCGGCGATGACATCGCGGTGCACGCCGGCGCCGTTCTCGGCGGGGACGCGCCGACGGTCATCGGGCGCGGGGTGACGATCGGGGCGAACGCGACGATCCGGGCGGGCGCCGGCATCGGCCAGGGCGCGGTCATCGAGCCGGGCGCCGTGGTCGCCGACCCCGTGCCCGCCAACGCCGTCGTGAGCGGCGACCGCGCGCTGATCGTCGGCTACGTCGCCAATGACCCCGCGGCCTCGCCCGGCCCGGACCCGGTTCCGGGGGCCGGCGCGCTGACGCACATCGAGGACACGCGGGTCCCGGGCGTGCGGCTTCACCCCGTCACGTCCGTGAAGGACCTGCGCGGGAACCTCGTCGCCGCCGACTTCTCCGAGGTGCCATTCGTGCCTCAGCGCGTCTTCGCCGTCTTCGGCGTCTCGAGCGAGTTCATCCGCGGGTCGCATGCGCATCGCCGCTGCGAGCAGTTCCTGATCTGCGTCACGGGGTCGATCCGCTGCCTCGTGGACGACGGCGATGCCCGCGACGAGGTGAGCCTCGACGAGGCCCACCGGGGCCTGCACATGCCGGCCATGATCTGGGGCACCCAATACCGGTACACCCGCGACGCCCTGCTGCTCGTGCTCGCCTCCGAGGCCTACGACGCGGACGACTACATCAGGGACTACGACGAGTTCCTGCGGCTCGCCGGAAAAGCCGGCTGAGCGGCCCGCGCCGCACGAACGGCAGCGCCGCGTCGCGCAGCCGCGAGTCCTCGATCGTCGGGTGTTCGACGCCCCCGACGAGCAGGGTGCCGTTCGGCCCGTAGGCGTTCGCGCGCCATTCGGCCTCGAGCGCGGCGGGATCCTCCGCCGCCATTCGGGCCCAGCGATTCCCATGCCAGCCGGTCAGGGGCTCCTGCGAGCTGCGTGGGAGCGGCGAGCGGGCGATGCGCCCAATCAGCGCGGAGCGCGCGCGCAGCGGCGCGTGAAGGACGACGATGTCGTCCGCAGGCGCGAGCGGTCCCGGCGCGTTCACCGCATCGTGGGCTCCCACGGCCACCCCGACGCCCGGACCCGCCCGCACGATGACCTTCCTGGGCGGGCAGATCTCCAGCACCGACGCCTCACCGCGCTCGACGACGTCCGGCGGGTCGTGCTCGGGCGGCCTGGCGATCGCGTGACGCGTCATCGACAGCAGACCGGGCGGGGTCGCCCGCTCGACGCCCCACCGCTGGACGAACTGCAGGCGCGGGCAGTAGAGCGCGCCCGCGTCCGTGTTGTCCAGCACGTCAAGCAGCCCGCGCTCGCACCACCAGAACTCGTCCGCGTCCACGACCATCACCCAGTCGGCGCCCGCCGCGACCGCGTCGGCGACGAGGCCGCTCGTGATCTCGGCCTGCAGGAACGGGCCCTCGTAGGCCGACCACTGGATCGGGTGGCGCCGGGCGAGGCGCTTCAACACCCGCGTCGTGCCGTCAGTCGAGCCGTTGTCGAGCACGATCACGCGCTCGACGCCGAGGGCGAGCGTGTTGCGCAGCACCGCACCGACGACGTCCACCGCGTCGCGGACGATCATGACCGCAAAGACGCGCGTCATGGGCGCGCAGCGGACAGCTCGGAAAGGTCGGCGGCCACCATGTCCGCGATCGTCTGCTCGAACGGGATCTCCGGGACCCAGCCGAGCAGCTGACGCGCGCGCGTCGTGTCGCCCGCCGGCACGACCGGCTCGGGCGGGCGGACGAACGCCGGGTCGACGCGCACCCACTGCTCCAGCGGGCCTTCGACGCCGGCGGCCTTGAACGCCGCCTCGACGAGCTCGCGCACGGTGTGCGGGCGGCCACTCGCGAAGACGTATTCGCCCGGCTCGCCGGCGCCGAGCGCGAGCGCCGCCCCGCGCACGATGTCGCGTGCGTCCGACCAGTCGCGGGCCGCGCCCAGGTCGCCGAGCACGAGCTCCTGCTGCTGCCCGAGCACGATCGCCGCCGCCCCGCGCGTGACCTTGCGCGGGAGGAAGTGCGGCGGGCGGCGCGGCGACTCGTGGTTGTAGGTGATGCCGCTGCACGCGAACAGGCCGTGGTGCTCGCGCATCGTCCGCACGAGGCCGTGCGCGGCGAGCTTCGCGACGCCGTACGGGGTGCGCGGGCGCATCGGCGTGTCCTCGTCCTGCGGGCTCTGCGGCGCGTCGCCGAAGACCTCGCTCGACGTGGAGACCCAGACGCGCGGGCGCTCCGCGGCCGCGAGCGCGGCGGCGAGCACGGTCGCGGTCGCGCCGGCGATGGCGGCCATCGTCTGGGTCGGGTCGTCCCAGGAGTCGGGGACGAAGGTCGGCGCGGCGAGGTGGTAGATCTCGTCGGGGCGCGCCTGGGCGATGGCGCGCTTCAGCGACGCGGGGTCCAGCAGGTCGAAGGCGACCGGGACGAAGTTCCCGCGGACGGCGTCGAGGTTCGGGGAGGCGAACGCCTCCTCCCGGTCCAGGCCGGTGATCTCGTCCCCGCGCGCGAGCAGCAGCTCGGCGAGATATGAGCCGTCCTGCCCGGCGATTCCCGTGATCAAGCTCCGGCGCGCCATCGGCGGCTGACCCTACCCTGACCCGCGAGCGATGACCGACCCGACTGAAGCCGCCGCAGCCCCGCCGCGCCCTCGGGCCGCGCCGGTGCTCGGCATCCCGCTCGCGCTGGACGGCTACGAGGGCGTGCTGGACTGGATCGACGCCGCGATCGCCGCCGGCTCGCGGGAGTACGTCTGCGTCGCCGCCACGCACACCGTGATGGCCTCACAGGAGGACCCGGAGCTGCGTGCCGCCGTGCTCGGCTCGAGCCTGACGGTTCCCGACGGCCAACCGCTCGTGTGGGCCCTGCGCGCGTACGGGCACCCGCTCGGCGACCGCGTGTACGGGCCGGAGCTGATGGAGCGCGCGTGCGCCCGTGCCGCGCGCAGCGGCGCGCGGATGTTCCTGTACGGCGGGCGCGACGAGCAGGCGCTCGCGGACCTGACCGCGCAGCTGCAGGAGCGGCACCCGGGCCTGGTGATCGCGGGCAGCTACAAGCCCGTGTACCGGCCGCTCTCGGTGGACGAGCAGCGCGAGGTCGCGGGCGCGATCAACGCCGCGGCGCCGGACATCGTCTGGGTCGGGCTCGGCGTGCCGCGGCAGGAGAAGTGGATGGCGACGATGCGCGGACAGCTGGGCGCTCCGATGCTCGTCGGCGTCGGCGCGGCGTTCGACTTCCTCAGCGGGACCGTCGCCCAGGCACCGCCCTGGATGCAGCGCGCGGGGCTCGAATGGCTCTTCCGGCTGACCCGCGAGCCGCGTCGGCTCGGCCCGCGCTACCTGCGCTACAACCCGCGCTTCATGGTGGGGTTCGCGCGCGAATGGTGGGGGATGAAGCGGGGACGCTGAGCGTCAGGCGCGCCTTGCCCGCAGCGCCGCCAGCACCGCGTCCATGCCGGTTTCGAGCTGCGTGCCGGCGGTGAAGCCGAGTTCGTCGCGGGCGCGGGAGATGTCGAGCGAGGAGCGCTCGAGCTCGCCGAGGCGGGCGGGCTGGAACTCGGGCTGGAACTCCTCCGCGGGCAGGCCGGCGGCGGCGCGCAGCGCATCCAGCACCTCGAGGACCGACTTCTCCACGCCGGTGCCGACGTTGTAGGCGCCGTTCGCGCCCGGGTGCTCGGCGGCGGCGAGGTTCGCCGCGACGATGTCGCTGACGAACGTGTAGTCGCGGGTCTGCGTGCCGTCGCCGAAGACGACGGGGGCGTCGCCGTCGAGCAGCCGCCCGGCGAAGATCGCGATCACGCCCGCCTCGCCGTGCGGGTCCTGACGCGGGCCGTAGACGTTGCCGTAGCGCAGCGTCACGGTCGGCAGGCCGTACAGGCGGTGCATCAGCGCGCAGTAGAGCTCGGCGGCGTGCTTGCTCTGCCCGTACGCGGCCATCGGCAGCGGCGGGACGGTCTCCGGCGTCGGCATGACGTCGGTCTCGCCGTAGATCGCGCCGCCGGTCGAGGTGTTCACGAAGCGGTGGACGCCGTGCTCGCGCGCGGCCTCGAGGACGTTGATCGTGCCGACGACGTTGACCTGAGCGTCGAGCGCCGGGTCCTCCAGCGACTTGCGCACGTCCACCTGGGCGGCGAGGTGGAAGACGAGCTGCGGGGTGGCGGCGTCGAACGCGGCGCGGACCTTCGCGGCGTCGCGGATGTCGGCCTCGACGAGCTTCGCCCCGTGGCCGAGCGCGCCGGTGAGGTTCTCGCGCTTGCCGGAGCTGAGGTCGTCGATGACGGTCACGTCGTCGCCGCGGGCCACGAGGGCGTCGACGAGGTTGGAACCGATGAAGCCGGCGCCGCCGGTCACGAGTGCACGCATGGCGGTGCAGGGTACGCGGCTCCCCGGCCCGTCCCCCACCGGACAGACGATCTGTCCGGCGCCGAATTCGCCCGGAGCGCGTGTCCGTCGACCGCGGCGCGCTCAGGCGGGGCCGTCGTAGACGGCCGCCAGCGCCTGCGCCACCGCGTCGGGCGCCGCGTGCCCGGCGATGAACTGCGCGTTGCGCTCGCCCACCGCGGCGTCGCCCCACAGGCGCCGCGCCACGCGCCGCCAGCGCGTCCGCGTCGCCCATGCGGCGCGAGGTCCGCCTGCGGCAGCAGGTCCGTCAGCGCGCCGACGCGTGACGCGGCCACCGGCAGGCCCGCCGCCATCGCCTCGGCGGCCGCGAGGCCGAACGTCTCGGCGAAGCGCGAAGGCACGATCGCGAGCGCGGCGCCGGCGCGCAGCCGCGCAAGCTCGGCGTCCGACACGCGGCCCGCGAAGCGCACGTCGGCGCCGAGCGCCGCCGCGAGCGACCGCAGCTCGTCCTCGTCCGCGCCGTGACCGGTCACGACGAGCGGAAGGCCCTCCGCGGCGCACGCGCGGATCGCGACGTCGACGCCCTTGTCGGGCGCGAGCCGCGCGGAGCAGATCGCGTACGTGCCGGCCGCGGGGCGGGCGCGCAGCTCCGGCGGCACGGGCGCGACCGGATTCGCGATCACGTGCACGGGGCGCCCGCCCAGCGGCGCGCCCAGCTCCTGCAGCCGCGCGAGCGTGAAGGCGCTCGGGGTCGTCAGCGCGTCAGCGGACTCCACCAGCCTGCCCGACCAGCGCGCGAGCGCCGCCGCATAGACGACCGCGTCCGCGCGGGCGCCGCGGCAGTTCAGCCGGACGCCGGGCCTCGTGTCGCGGCCGTGACAGCGGGTGCAGTCGTGCCCCGACGGATCGAGACACGTCCCGACGGCGCAGACCAGGCGGTACTGGTGCAGCGTGAGGACCGTCCGCGCGCCCGCGTCGCGCGCGGCCTGCAGCGCGCGCCAGCCGAACGCGGGCTGGACGTTGTGCGCGTGGACGACGCGCGCGCCGGTGCGCCGGACCGCCGCGCCGACCTCCTCCGGGTCCAGCCCGCCGCGCAGCAGACCGCGTGCGGCGGCGCGCTTCGACAGTGCCGCGCTCCCGCGCTCGAGCACCTCGACGTCCTCGCCCAGCGCCTGCGGCAGGAGCGCCGCGAGGTCCTCGACGACCCGCTCCTCGCCCCCGAGCGTGCGGTAGCGGTTGTGGAGCAGGAGGATCACGAGGCGCGGCGGCGCGCGGTGGCGGCCTGTGGCCAAGCTACCGTGAACGCGCCCGATGCCGCCGACCGCCGCCATCGTGATCCCCACACGGGGCCGCCCGGCGTACCTCGACGTCGCGCTTTCGACGATCGCTCCGCAGGCCGCCGCCGCGCGGCGCGGAGATCATCGTCGTCGACGACGGGCCGGACGACGCAGACGCGCGCGGTCGCCGAGCGCTTCGGCGCCCGCTACGTCACCCCGCCGGACGGCCGCCACGGCCTCAACGTCGCGCGCAACGCCGGGATCGACGCGACCGCGGCGCAGCTGCTCGTCTTCACGGACGACGACGTGGCCGTGACGACGGCTGGCTCGCGCGCTGCTGACCGCCGCCGCAGACCTGCCGGACGACGTCGGCGTGCTGACCGGCCCGATCCGCGCGCGGGTCGAGGACCACCGCTTCCCGCGTCTGCGGGCGCGAGAGCGGCCCCGTCACCGAGCAGGACTTCGGCGCGGCCGACGTGGACGCCGCCGCACGCGTGGGGCGCGAACCTCGCGATCCGCCGCAGCGCGCTCGAGCGCGTCGGCCGCTTCGACCCCGCCCTGTCCGGCGGCGGCGACGAGGAGGAATGGGAGCGCCGCTGGCTCGCGTCCGGCGGACGGATCCGCTCGATCGCAGCGGCCGGCGTGGACCACCGGCGCGGCGGGGACGACGCGCGGCTGCGGTCGCTGTGCCGCGCAGCCCGCGGGCGCGGGCGCGAAGCGCGCGCCTACGACGAGCGTCGCGGCGCGGCGCCGACGGTCGCCGCCGAGCTGCGGACCCTGCTGCGCTGCGCGCTGCACGGCCCGCTCCGTCGCTGCTTCATGGGTCCGGTGACGACATGGCACAGCCTCGGCCGGCTCGAGGCCGCGCTGCGCCCCGGGCCGCCGCCGCCCGCGGTGCCCGGGGTCGACGACTTCACCTCCGGCCGCAGCGGCGAAGCCGGCGGCCGGCGCGCCCAGCTCGCCGGCCTGCACGACCGCCTGGCTCGACCTGCGCGCCGCGCTGTCCCCCGCGCGGCGGCGCCTGGACCGCGCGCGCGCGGGCGCTGCCCGCGCCGCCGCGTGCTCGTGCTGACGATCGCGCGCGAGGACGTCGAGAACCGGGTGGCGCAGGCACGCGCCGAGCTCGCGACCTCGCGACACGACGTCGAGCACGTGGTCGCGCGCCGCCACGAGCGCCGGGAAGTTCGAGCGGCTGAACGAGCTGCTCGCCGAGCGCGAGGGGCGGGACGGCCTGCGACTCGTACGACTGGCTGATCGTCCTCGACGACGACGTCGACCTGCCGCGCGGCTTCCTCGACCGCTTCCTCGCCGCAGCCGAGAGCGCCGGCCTCGCAGCTCGCGCAGCCCGCGCACCGGCTGCGCTCGCACGCCGCCTGGCCGCTCACGCGCCGGGTCGCCGGGCGCGACCGCGCGCGAGACGACGTTCGTGGAGATCGGGCCGGTCACCGCGTTCGCGCCCGCGACCTTCGACGTGCTGCTGCCGTTCCCGGCCGGTCTGCAGATGGGCTGGGGCCTCGACGCGCACTGGTCCGCGGTCGCCGCCGAGCACGGCTGGCCGATCGGGATCGTCGACGCGACGCCCGTCGGCCACACGCTGCGCCCGGCCGCCGCGACCTACCCGCGCGACGAGGCGATCGCGGAGGCGCGCGGGCTTCCTCGACGGGCGGCCGTACGTGACGCGCGACGAGGTGCGAACGCTGCGGGTGCACCGGTGAAGGCCCTCGTCGTCGCCGAGTTCTACCCGCGCGCCGATGACCCGGTGCTCGGCATCTGGGCGCACGAGCAGGCGCGCGCGGCGCAGGCGGCGGGTGCGGACGTCCACGTCGTCGTCCTGCACCGGATCGTCCCGCCGGCCGCGACGCCGCGGCTGAAGCGGCCGGGCGCGGCGCTGGCGCTCGCGCGGCATCCGCGGCGCCTCGAGCTCGACGGCATCCCCGTCGACCTACGTGCGCTACGTCTCGCCGCCGAAGGCCGCGCGTACGGGCGCTGGGGCGCGTGGGCGGCGCCGTCGCTGTGGCGCGCGCTGCGGCGCCTGCGGCGCGAGTTCCCGTTCGACCTCGTCCACGCGCACAACGCCGTGCCCGCCGCCGACGCCGTGCTGCGCGCGGGCGTGCGCACGCCGCTCGTCATCTCCGAGCACGGCGCCGACGTCTTCCACACCGCGGTCCAGCCATCGCCGACGGGCGCGCCGCGATCGAGCGCGCGTTCGGCGCAGCCCGGCTCGTGCTCGCCAACAGCGACGGGATCGCCCGCGCGACGCAGGAGCTCGGCGCGGAGCGCACCCGCGTCGTGCACCTGGGCACCGACCTGCCCGCCGCGCCCGCGCACCACAGCGGACCCGCGACGCTCGTGACGGTCGGCCACCTCGTCGCGCGCAAGCGCCACGCGGACGTGCTGCGCGCGCTGTGGGTGCTGCGCGAGCTGCGCCCCGACCTGCGCTACCTGATCATCGGTGACGGGCCCGAGCGCGGCCCGCTGGAGGCGCTCGCGCGCGAGCTCGAGCTCGAGGACCGCGTCGAGTTCACCGGCCAGCTCGAGCACGCGACGGCGCTCGAGCGCGCCCGCCGCTGCCAGGTGTTCGTCATGCCGAGCGTCGACGAGGCGTTCGGCGTCGCATACATCGAGGCGATGGCGGGCTGGGTCCCGGCGGTCGGCGCGCTCGGCGAGCCCGGCCCCGCGGAGATCGCGCGCGTCGGCGACGGCATCCGGCTCGTGCCGCCCGGCGACGTCGAGCTGCTCGCCGCGACGATCGACGCGCTCGTCGACGACCCCGAGTTCCTGCGCGACCTCGGCTTCCGTGCGCGCGCGACGACCGAGGCCTCGTTCACGTGGGAGGCCTGCGGCCGCGCCACCGTCGCCGCATACGAGGAGGCGCTGAGCGAATGAGCGAGCGTCCCGTCCTGCTCGTGACGAACCTCGTGCCCGAGGACCGCGTGCCGTCGCTGCGCGCCCTGCACGAGCGCGCGGGACTCGAGGTGGCGATCTACGACGGCCGCCGCCACCACGCGACCGGGGGCGTGGACGACCCGGGCGTCCCGCACCGGCGGATCTCGCAGCGGGAGGCGTACGGGCTCGCCGCGAGCGGCCGGTACCGCGCCGTGATCGCGACGAGCGCAGGCCGGCTCGCGCTGCCCGCGGCGTTCCTCGGGGCCCGCCGCGCCGGGGTTCCGTTTCTCTACTGGACCGGCATCTGGCACCAGGTGGCCACCCCCGCGCACGTCGCGGCGATCCCGCTGCTGCGCTGGATCGAGCGCTCCGCCGACGGGACGATCGCCTACGGCGAGCACGTCGCCGCGTACGCCCGCGGGCACGGATCGCGCAATGTCGTGGTCGCCCCGCAGGCCGTGGACGGCGCGTTCTGGGGCGCGCCCGTGGACCCCGACGAGGTCGCAGCCGCGCGCGCCGCCGCCGGCGGTCCGGCGTTCCTCGCCCTCTACGCGGGCCGCGTGGCGCCGGGCAAGGGCGTCGACGTCCTGCTCGAGGCGTGGGCTCGGGCCGGGCTGACGGCCCCCGAGGCGGCCCTCGCGCTCGCCGGCCCGCGGGCGAGCGATCTGCCGGAGGGCACGGCCGCCGGCGGCGCCGTCGTCGCGCTCGGACACGTCGCGCCGGTGCAACTGCGCAACCTCTACGCCGCCGCGGACGTTCTCCTGGTGCCATCGGTGCCCACGCGAGCCTTCCGCGAACCGTGGGCGCTGGTGGTCAATGAAGCCATGTGCCAGCGCACTCCCGTCATCGCCACCGACGCCGTCGGCGCCGCCGCGGGCGGGCTCGTGCGTGACCGCCGGACCGGCCTGGTCGTGCCGGCCGGTGACCCCGCCGCGCTCGCCGCCGCGATCACGACGCTCCATGGCGACGCGGCACTGCGTGATCGATTGGGCGCGGCAGGGTATGCCGCGGCCGCCGCACACACCCCGGAGGCGTGGGCGGATGCGGTCTGCGCAGCGCTCATGACTGCGCTGTCCGGGGACGGAGGCCGCTAGCGTTGCGCGCGATGCTGCGCCGCCTTCTCGTGCCCGTGCTGCTGCTGGCGTGCCTGATCACGCCCGCGGTCGCCCAGGCCGGCTACCAGGAGCTCCTGAAGGACGCGTGCCGCGACGAGCGCGTGAACGGCACGTACTCGCAGAAGGACTACATCGACGCGCTGGCCAACATCCCGGCCGACGCCGACCAGTACACGAACTGCCGCGACGTGCTGCGGGCCGCCCAGCTCGCCGCCGCCGGCGCCCAGGCGGCGGGCCACAGCGGCGCCGCGCCGGTGAGCAGTGCGACCGCGGTCGCGCTCGCCTCCCCCGACCCGCTGGCGACCGCGACACCGACCGAGAAACTGGCGGTGGCGGAGGCCGGGAAGGCCGGCTCCCAGCCGATCAGGATCGCCGGCGAGGTCGTCGAGCCGAGCACCCTGGGGGCAGGCCGTCCCGTCGCCGCCGGCCTGTCCGACCTGCCCGCGCCGCTGCTGGCGGCGCTCTCCCTGATCGTGCTGCTGGGCCTCGGCGCGATCGTCTTCGTCCTCGTCCCACGTGTCCGCGACCGCCGTAAGAGCTGACCTCCCGCCCGTGCCCGCGGCGCCTCCGCGAGGCGCGCGGCTGCACGGGGCGGTGGAGCCGCTGCTGACGCTCGCGTTCGGCGCGGCGTTCGCCGGCGTCGCCCTCGCGGCCGGCGGCGGACTGCAGCTGCAGCCGGTGACGACCGTCGAGATGATCCTCGAGATCGTCTCCGGCATCCTCTGCGCCGCGGCGCTCCTCGTCGGCCACGGCGCGCGCCGGCCGTGGGGCGGGGTGACGCTGGCGCTGCTCGCGGCGTTCGCGATCCTCACCTGCCTGTCGATCATCTGGGCGATCGAGCCGTCGGCCGCCTGGCTCGAGGGCAACCGGACGCTCACCGCGGTCGGCGTGCTCGCGAGCGGCATCGCGCTCGTGCGGATGGTCCCCGGCCGCTGGCGCTCGCTGATCGGCGGCGTGCTCGTCGCGTCGCTGATCGTCAGCGGGTACGCGCTGCTGACGAAGGTCTTCCCCGCGTGGCTCGCCTCGGCGGAGACGTACGGACGCCTGCGCGAGCCGTTCGAGTACTGGAACGCCGTCGGCCTGATGGCGGCGCTCGGCCTGCCGCCGGCGATCTGGCTCGGCGCGCGCCGCGACGGGCATGCGGGTCTCGCCGCGCTCGCGTACCCGGCGACCGGCGTGCTGATCCTGACGATCCTGATGGCGTACTCGCGGGGCGCGCTGCTCGCTGCGGGCGTCGGCATCGGGCTCTGGCTGATCGTCGCGCCGCTGCGGCTGCGGTCGGCGACGGTGCTGCTGCCGAGCGTGCTGCTCGGCGGGATCGCCGCGTGGTGGACCTTCGGCCAGGAGGGCCTCAGCAAGGACCAGATCCCGCTCGCGATTCGCTCGAATGCGGGCACCGAGCTCGGCGTCCTCCTCGGCGTGCTCGTCGTGCTGCTGCTCCTGGCCGGGTTCCTCGCGACCTGGCTGCGCGACCGCCGCGCGTGGTCGCAGAACACCCGCCGCGCCTGGGGCGTCGTCCTGATCGTCTCGCTCGCGCTCGTGCCGGTCGCGCTCGCCGCCGCGCTCGCGACGACGGACCGCGGGCTCGGCGGGAGCATCTCCCACGGCTGGCGCTCGCTGACGGACCCGAACGCGAACACACCGAGCAACGATCCGAGCCGGCTGACCGCGATCGGCAGCGTGCGCGCGCGGTACTGGCGCGACGCGATCGAGATCTTCAAGGCGCGCCCGGCCATCGGCGTCGGCGCCGGCGGCTATCAGCTCGCGCGGCTGCGCTTCCGCAAGGACGACCTCGACGTGCTGCACGCGCACGGGTATCTGGTCCAGACGGCGGCGAACCTCGGACTCGTGGGCCTAGCGTTGACGCTGGCGCTGCTGGCGGCCTGGCTCGCCGCCGCGATCCGCACCACCGGGCCGTGGCGCGGCCCCGGCGCGCGCGGTGAGGATCCCGAGCGCCTCGGCATGCTCACGCTCGGCATGGTCGTCGTCGTCTTCGGCGTGCACTCGCTCGTGGACTGGACGTGGTTCATCCCCGGGACGGTCGTGCCTCCGCTGCTCTGCGCAGGCTGGCTCGCCGGCCGCGGGCCGTATCGCGAGTCCTTCTCCGGGCGCCCGGCGCGCAGCGCCCCGCGAGTGATCGCCGCCGTCACGGTCGTCCTGATCGCCGGGCTCGCCGCCTGGTCGACCGCGCAGCCGCAGGCGGCCGTCGACCGCGCCGACCAGGCGCTGTCCGCGCTCGCAGCGGGCAATGTGCAGCAGGCCCGCACGCTGGCGCTGCAGGCGGGCGACATCGACCCGCTGTCCGTCGATCCACTGTTCGCGCTCAGCGAGGTCGAAACCGCCGCGAAGCAGCCGGCCGCGGCGAAGGCCGCGCTCGAGCGCGCGGTCCAGCAGCAGCCGGCGACGCCGGAGACGTGGATCCGCCTCGCCCAGCTCGAACTGCTCGCCGGCGAGGCCGCGGTGGCGCGCGACACGGTGCGGCCCGCGCTCTACCTCGACCCGCGGTCGGCCCCCGCACAGGCGATCTTCCTCGAGGCGACGCGCCAGTTGCGCGCCGCCCAGAAGACCAAGGCGAAGGCCAAGGCCAAGACGAAGGCGAAGGCCAAGACGCCCTAACGGGCGACGGCGGTGAGCGAGCGGCGTGCGCCCGGCGGCCCGCCGCGCGCGCGGACTCCGGGGTCGGCGAAGCCCGCGTCGCGCAGGACCGCTTCGAGCGTGCGCGCGGTGAAGAAGCGCAGGTGGTCGGCGCGCGGATCGAGCCGCTGCTCGAGCGGCGCCCCGCGCAGCGCCTCGAGCGCGACGGCGAGCCGCGGCAGGTTCGGCGTCGTGACGAGCAGCGTGCCGCCCCAGCGCAGCACCCGCCGCACGTCCGCGAGCAGCCCGACGACGTCGGCGACATGCTCGAGAACCTCACCGGCCCACACCACGTCGACCGCGTCCTCGGCGAGCGGCAGCGCGGCGCCCTCGGCGACCTGCTCGATCTGCGCCTGCGGAGCGCGCTCGCGAGCCCGTCGGACCGCCTCGGCGGCGACGTCCACCCCGGTCACCGTCGCGCCGGCCTGCACGAGCGCCGCGGCGAAGGCGCCGTCCCCGCAGCCCAGGTCCAGCACCCGATCCCCGGCGCTCACATGGCCGAGCAGGAACGCGCGGCGCTCGTCGAAGCGCTCAGGCTCGGCACCCTCGGGCACTGCCATCCACACCGCGTCGCGCCAGTCGTCCACGCGGCGCAGGCTAGAAGGGACCGATGGCACGAAGCGGATCCGGCCCCCCGGTGTCCCTGCGGCCCGCGGCGATCAGCGCCTCCGGCGTGAAGTGCTCCTCGTCCAGGAGGTACTCGTCGGGCAGCCGCAATTCGGTCGCCCGAGGTACGCCGTCCGGTCCGAGGATGCGGGCACGCTCCTTCCAGCGGCGCCACTCGTGGTCTGGGTCGCGGAGCACGCGCGAGAACCGGCGAGCGTCAAGGATCAGGGCGCCGCTCGCCCGCAGCGCATGCTCGTCCAGCGGGACCACGGTCACCGGTCGTCCGACGGCATGCGTGAGGCGCGCTGCCACCACCGTCGCGGAGCCCGTACGACGGACCAGCGACGCCAGGATGGTCGGGACCGCGACGCCGTCGTAATCACGCTGCGCCGCTGCTCCCACGAGCACGGCCAGGCGGGCCCGGGGCTCGGTGCGCAGACGCTCCCGGAGCGTCGTGAGCAGCGCCCAGTGCTGCAGCAGGTACTGACGCTCGTCAGCACCCACGAACCACCCGCGGTAGCCGGATCGCTGCGCGCTGACCCAGCCCGTCGCGTGCCCGCGTCGCAGCGTGCGCTCGTTGACGCCGAGTTCCGCTGCGAGTGCGCTCCATGCCGTCATCGCTCGATCATGGGAGAGCCGCAGGACGCATCCCGCGCCAGGTCTGGTCGCCCGTCACGCTGCCGGCGCAGAGTCGTCACGATCCTGGAGTCCGGTGACACTGGTGCCGCGACGGGCGCGGGACGGGGACACCTCCTCCGAGCGAATTCGCCACCGGACAGACGGTGTGTCCGCGAGCAGGCCCACCCACCCACCGGACAGACGGTGTGTCCGCGAGCCCACCCACCCACACACACCGGACAGACGGTGTGTCCGGGGCCGAATTCGTCCGGAGCGCGTGTACCGCGCCGGACGCGCTCAGAAGGCGCCCCGGCGCAGGAACACCGCCGGGATCGTCTTGACGAGGATCGAGAGGTCGAGCGAGACCGACCAGTGCTCGAGGTAGAGGAAGTCGAGCCGCACGAGGTCGTCGAAGTCGAGCTCCGAGCGCCCCGACACCTGCCAGAGGCCGGTGATGCCCGGGAGCACGAGGTAGCGCTTGCGGTGCCAGTCCTCGAGCTGGTCGAAGTCGCGCTGGGGGAGCGGCCGCGGGCCGACGAGCGACATCTCGCCGCGCGCGACGTTCCACAGCTGCGGCAGCTCGTCGAGCGAGAAGCGGCGCAGGATGCGGCCGACGGGCGTGACGCGCGGGTCGTCGCGCATCTTGAAGAGCGCGCCGTCCGCCTCGTTGTGACGCTCGAGACCGGCCTGGCGGTCGTCGGACCCGACGTACATCGTGCGCATCTTCAGGCAGGCGAACGGGACGCCGCCCATCCCCGGGCGCATCGAGTGGTAGAGCATCGGCCCGCGCGAGGTCAGCTTCACGGCGAGGGCCATGAACGCGAACACCGGGCTCAGCAGCATCAGCAGCCCGACCGAGCCGACCACGTCGAACAGGCGCTTCACGAACCAGTCGAAGCCCTCGAAGACCGGCGAGCGCAGCTCGAACAGCGGCACGGCCTCGCCGGGAACGAACTCCGCGCGGTGGACGAGGATCTCCATCGTCGAGGGCGCGATGCGCACGCGGACGCCGCGCCGGTGGCACTCGTCGACGAGCTCGACCGCCTCCTGCTGCGGGAACGCCGGGTCGGCGATGATCACCTCGTCGAGCTGCTCACGCTCGATGATCTCGCGCAGGTCGTCGAGCCGGCCGAGCGAGCGCAGGCCGTTGTCCGGCCGCGGCGTCAGCGAGATGAATCCGACGACGTCGATCGGCGACACGCTTCCCGGAGCCGCCGCGAGCGCATGCGCCACCGCCTCGATGTGCTGGCCCGTGCCGACGAGCGCGGCGCGGCGGTGGTAGCCCGCGGCGCGCAGGAGCACCCCGCTCACCTTGTCGTAGCCCCAGCGCAGCGCGCTGACGATCACGACGCCGAACACCAGCGATCCCCAGAAGATGTAATAGCTCGAGAACTGCTGGCCGTCGACCTTCGCGTAGAGGAACGCGACGACCGTGACCCAGAACAGCGAGGAGACGACGGCCCGCAGGCCCGGGCGCGAGGCGCGGTCGGCGTACAGCCCCGAGCGCGCGAACAGCAGCGCCATGAGGATGAAGGAGAAGGTCGCGTAGTGGTACGCCTGCGACGCGTTCTCGGCGAACGACGCCCCGCCGCGCAGCGCGGACTTCAGCTCCAGTGCGCCGAGGATCGCCGCGTAGACGCCGAGCGCGTCGAGCGAGAGCAGCAGCACGATCCGCGTGAGCCTGCGGACGGTGTCCATCCGCAACAGGAACGAGAGCGCCGGCGGTCGGCGACGGCGCACGTCGTGCTCGAGCTCACCGACGGGCAAGGCCGGCAGCGAGCGCGCCGACAGGGGCTGCGAGCCGGGAGCGCCGGACTCCACCGGGGGCGCATCCTCCTCGAGCTT
Source organism: uncultured Actinomycetes bacterium (assembly GCA_963805615.1). Lineage (GTDB taxonomy): Bacteria > Actinomycetota > Thermoleophilia > Solirubrobacterales > Solirubrobacteraceae > F1-60-MAGs163. The sequence continues at coordinate 39,624 of CAWDUW010000004.1, forward strand.
TTGCGGGCTGGCCATCCTCACATCTGCTGAACGTCCGGGAGCACCGGAAGGTGCGCCTTTACCTCCCGAGGCCCAGGAGGGCTTCAGCGCCCGCCTGGTCGATCGTCCGTTGCAGTCCCTCGCGCAGGCTCACCGTGGGCTCCCAGCTGAGCAGCTCCTTCGCGCGGGTGATGTCGGGGCGCCGCTGCTGCGGATCGTCCGTCGGCAGCGCCTCGTGAACGATCTCCGAGCGCGAGCCGGTCACGTCGATGACCGCCTCCGCAAGCTCGAGCAGCGTGAACTCGTCCGGGTTGCCGACGTTCACGGGGTCGTGCTCGCCGGACTCCGACAGCGCGATCATGCCGCGAATCAGGTCGTCGACGTAACAGAATGAGCGCGTCTGGCTGCCGTCCCCGAACACCGTGATCGGCCGGTCCGCCAGCGCCTGACGCAGGAAGGTCGGGATCGCGCGCCCGTCGTGCGGACGCATCCGCGGGCCGTAGGTGTTGAAGATCCGGATGATCGCCGTGTCCACGCCCTGCTGACGGTGGTAGGCCATCGTCAGCGCCTCGGCGTAGCGCTTGGCCTCGTCGTAGACGCCGCGCGGGCCGACCGAATTCACATGGCCCCAGTAGGACTCCTTCTGAGGGTGCTCCTTCGGGTCGCCGTACACCTCGCTGGTCGACGCGGTCAGGAAGCGCGCACGATGCCGCTTCGCCAATCCGAGCGTGTGATGCGTCCCGTAGGAGCCCACTTTGAGCGTGTGAAGCGGCAGCCGCAGGTAATCAATCGGCGACGCGGGCGACGCAAGGTGGTACACAACGTCCACCGGTTCGTCGACGAAGTAGGGCTCGGTGATGTCCGCATTGACGTGGACGAACTCCGGAACCCTGATGTGCTCGATGTTCACGAGCGACCCGGTCTCCAGATTGTCCACGCAGATCACACGATGACCCCGACGCAGCAACTCATCGCACAGATGCGACCCGAGGAACCCGGCACCGCCGGTCACAAGACATGTGGGCATGACCATCAAGCCTACGGCCTGCGGCCGCGGACCGGGCGGCTCACAAGCCTTCTTGCGGCGATTCTCGCGACCGCGTGCGGTCTCCTGGCGCCGGCGACCGCGGGCGCCTGGAGCCCCGCCACCGCCATCTACGGCGGCGCGCAGCCCGCACCGCTCGCGATCGCGGGCGATCCTGAGGGCAACGGCGTCGCGGTGCTTTCCGGTGCGACCGCGGATGCGCCCCTCCTGCTGTCCCTGCGCGACGCGGTCGCCCGCATCCCCGATGGCGTCGCCTACGCCTGGAACGCGCCCAGTCCGTTCCCCGGCGGCGTCGACTCGTTCACGACGAGCACGGTGCACGCGCAGGGCGCGGGCGCCGCGGCCGCCGGCGAGGGCGCCGCCGCAGTCGTGGTGCGTTACCGCGCCGACGGCACCGACCGGTTCGCCGCGCTCGTCCGCGACGCCATCGACGTGTTCCCCGCCACGCCGTCCACGATCGTGCCCGCCAACTTCGACCGGCTGAGCGATCCGGTGGTCGCGATCTCGGAGGCCGGCACCACGGTCATCGGCTTCGACGCCACGCGCCAGCTGGGCCGCCGAGTCGGGTACGCGGCGCGGATGTCCGGCAACGAATTCGGCTCTGCGCGCGTCATCTCGCTGACCGGCGCGGGGCCCATCGCCACAGCGGTCGGCCCGCACGAGGCGGGCCTCGTCGCGTGGACGCGCGCGGGACGAGCGGAGATGAGCGTGCTCGACGACCGCGGTCGCGCCGGCAAGTACCGCGTGATCGCACCGGCGGCGGGCAGCGGCGAGATCGCGGCCGCCGGCGGCCGCCGGGGCGCGATCGTCGCCTGGGAGAGCACGCGCGGCGCCGTCCGCGTGATCCGCCGCGGCACCTCGTCCACCCTGCGCTTCGGCAGGCCGCTCACCGCGCGGTCCGCGAACGGCGCCGACCTCAGCGGCATGACGGCGGCGCTCGACGCGAACGGGATCGCCTACATCGCGTGGCGCGAGGGCAGCGGGTCGAAGACGCGGATCCTCGTCGCGCGCGCCAAGGCAGGGCGCAGGTTCAAGGTCGATCAGGTCGCGGTGGGCGCCGGGCTGGGCAAGCCGTCGATCACGGCCAGGCCGATCGGCGGGAGCATCGTCGGCTACGCCGCCGCCACGGGCTGGCAGGCGCGCAAGATCCCCACGTCCGGCGGTCTGCCGATCCAATCGACGGTCTCGGCGCCGGGGACATCCACCGCCGTTCCGCTCGCCCGCCCGTTCCTCAGCGCAGGCCCCGGCTCGCACGCCGACATGGTCTGGCTTCAGGCGAGCGAGTCGGCCCCCGGCTACGACGTGATGCAGAGCACCGAAGTCGACCCCTGATCAGCCGTCCAGAGGGTCCGGCCCGATGTTTGAGCCCTGGCCCGCAATGCCGATACAGGGGGAATGGCGCGACTCCCCACCCGCGTCGCCCCCAGGCTGGGGGCGCTCATCGTCACCGCCCTCGCCGCCGCGGGAGTCAGCGCCGCGACCGCGGGCGCCTGGTCGTCCCCGAGCGCGATCTACGCGAACACCGCGCCGCAGGTGCTCGCCGTCGCGGGCGATCCGGCCGGGAACGCCTTCGCCGTCTACGAGGGCGCCACGCTCGACTCGCCGCTGCTGCTGAGCGAGCGCGCCGTCGAGGACTCCCGATCCGAGCTCGCCTCGCTCGCCTGGTCCCCGCCGCGGCCGCTGCCCGGCAACGTCACCAACTTCACGAACGCCGCGCCCGCTCTCAGCGCCGCGACAGCCGCCGCGTCCGGTGAGGGCGCCGGCGTCGTCGCCCTGCGCTACGGCGGCTCGCTGCTGACCGCGCTCGTCCGCCAGCCCGACGACGAGTTCGGAACGCCCGCCGTGGTCGCGGGCGGAAACATCGGGACGATCGACGAGCCCTCCGTCGCGATCGCCGACAACGGCGCCGCCCTCGTCGCCTTCCACGCCTCCGGCGGCCGCTCCGGCTCCGGTCGCGTCCTCTACAGCTTCCGTGCCCCCGATGGGCGCTTCAGCCGCGTCGTCACGCTCGCCGGCTCCGACGGGCGCGCCCCGACGGCCGCGCAGGCGAACGACGGCTGGCCCGTCGTCACCTGGACGAACAAGAGCGCCGCGTACGTCTCGCGCATCAGCGACGGCGGCCGCCCGACCGCTCCGCAGCGCATCGGCGCAGTGCGCCGCGGCACGCCGATCACCGCCGCGATCGGTCACGGCGGCGACGGCGTCATCGCCTGGATCGACGATGCCGGCTACCTGAGGCTCGTCCGCCGCAGCGCCCCCGGCGCCTTCTCCCCGTCGCTCCCGATCCACCGTCCCAAGGGCCAGACCATGAGCGACCTCGCGGCCGCGGTCGACCCGCGCGGCCGCGCGTTCGTGACCTGGCGCGAGACGCAGGGCACGACCATCCGCGTGCTCGTCGCGCAGGCGCCGATCGGCGGCTCGTTCAGGATCGTCACCCTCGCCAAGGGCACCGCCCTCGGCCGCCCCGTCGTCACCGCCCGCCCCGATGGCGGCGCCGCCGTCGCGTGGCCCGCGCCGGCCGGCTGGCAGGCCGTCACCACCACGGCCGCGAAGTTCGGCACACAGTCGAAGGTCTCCGACGCGCTCACCGGCGACGACCGAAACGGCGCGCAGGCCGCGCTGATCGCTGGGCCCGGCAGCCGCGTCGAGCTCGTGTGGCGTCAGCTCGGGGACATCGAGCCGAACACCGGCCCGATCGTCTTCGCCGCGTCGGACTCCGGCACGTAGCCGCGCGCGCAGGCATCTAGGATGAAGGGCATGCCAGCGCAGCCCTTCGTCGACAAGCTCAACGAGCAGATCGCCCACGAGTACGGAGCCCACCAGCAGTACGTCGCCAACGCGGTCTGGTTCGACGCGCAGACGCTGCCGCGGCTCGCGGCGTTCTTCTATGCCCAGGCGCTCGAGGAGCGCGGCCACGCGATGATGATGGTCCAGTACCTGCTCGACCAGGGCGTGGATCCCGTCATCCCCGGCATCGACGCGCCGAAGAACGGCTTCGCCGACATCGTCGAGCCGGTGCAGCTCGCGCTCGACCAGGAGAAGCGCGTCACCGAGCAGATCAACGCGCTCGCCGGATCGGCGCGCGAGCACGGCGACTACGCGGGCGAGCAGTTCATGCAGTGGTTCATCAAGGAGCAGGTCGAAGAGGTCGCGTCGATGAACGACCTGCTCACCGTCGTCGAGCGCTCACGCGCGAACCCCATGCTCGCCGAGGACTGGCTCGCACGCGAGAAGTCCGCGGGCGAGAGCGGCGACCCTACGGCTCCCGCTCCGGCCGGCGGCTAGGCACCTCACCCTCGACCCAGGTCCGCTCGCCCCCGTCGACCTCGACCTTCCAGATCGGGGCGCGGGCCTTGATCGCGTCGATCATCTCGCGGGCGGCGGTGAACGCCTCGCCGCGGTGTGCGGCGCTCGCCGCGACGAGCACGCTCGGCTCGCCCAGCGGCACGACGCCGACCCGGTGCTCCGCCGCCGCAGCGCACAGGCCGTGCCGTTCGATCGCGGCGTGGACGATCTCGCGCAGCGACTCGAGCGCCATCTCCGCGTAGGCCTCGTACTCGAGCAGGTCGACATCGCGAGTCACCCCCGCGAACGTGACGACGGCGCCCGCGCGCGGATCGCGGACATGCTCGACCAGCGCGTCGAAGGACAGCGGCTCCGCGCGGATCGCGACATGCGGCCCGGTCTCCAGGCTCCCGCCGCTGACCGGCGGGATCAGCGCCAGCTCATCACCGGCGACGAGCACGCGGTCCGGCTGCGCGTAGTCGCGGTTGACCGCCATGACGCACGTGATGCCGGCCGTCACCTCGGCGAGCGCGGCAAGCGCGTCGCCCACATTCGCGCCGTCGGGCAGCTCCAGCTCGAGGCTGTCGCTCCCCGCACGCTCTCGGAGCATCGCGAACAGGCGCACGCGGACGGTCATCGCTCACAAGCTACCTGCGGTTCCACGTTGCGCCATGCGCCACCGGCTGCGATGGTCAGTGCGTGAGGACGATCCGGATGATCGCCGCCCTGGTCGCGCTGCTCGCGCCGGCCGCCGCCGCCACGTCCGCGACCGCCGCGACGCCGTTCGCGGTCGGGACCGGCGTCAACCCGCGGATCGTCGTCACGCCGAACGGCACCGGGCACATCGTCTGGTCGATCCGGGACCGGATCCTCGAAAGCGCCGCCGTCGGGTACTGCCGTCTGCCCGCCGGGGCATCGGCGTGCGACCGGCAGCAGATCCTGCTCTTCCCGTCGAACGGCGGCCTCGCGAAATCCGGCGGCGACGTCACCATCCAGGCCGAGAGCGACTCGGCGCTGCGCATCACCTCCGCCTGTTACGGCTGCGCGCGTCGGCGACGCGCAGGAGGGGATCCAGCGCTGGGACTCCGCAGACGCGGGCTGGACGTTCCTGCCCGAGCCCAGCCTCGGCGGCACGCCGACGAACGCCGGGATGGGCCCCGACGGGATCACGGTCGGCTCGGGCGTCTACGTCACGCCCGCGGACGGTGACCAGGTGATCGCCCGGCCCGGAGCCTCCGACGCGACGGCCGTCGACATGGCGGCCGGGACGAACTTCGTCCAGACCCCGAGCATCGTCCAGATACCCGGGCAGAACCGCCTCGTGTACGCGGTCAGCGACCTCTTCGGGGCGCGCACCGCGACCTTCAACGGGCCCGACTTCGCGGCCGAGTCCCTGATGAACGCGGGCAACTGGACGGTCGACCAGCAGCTGCCGACCCCCGAGTCCGGGATTCGCGGCACCCACCTGACCTCGGGACCGAGCGGCGTGTGGCTCACGTACGAGCAGAAGGTCCCGCTCGACGATCACGTCCGGGTGCGCAGGTTCGACCCGGCGAAGAACGCCTTCGGAGCGCCGCGCTCGATCGAGTCGACCTCCGACACGGGCGACGCCACGATCGACGACGTGTCCTCCAGCCAGGACGCGACCGGCCGCGTGCACGTCGTCTGGCACTCCCACCTCACCACCGACCAGCTGCGGTACACGCGCTCGAACGCCGCCGGGACCGAGTTCGCGGCCCCCGGCACGCTCGTGACCGGCGAGGAGTACGCGAACCCGGTCGTCGGCACGGGCCCCGACGCCGCGGGCTGGCTCGCCTGGCAGACGAGCGCCCGCGACTCGGCGATCCACGTCATGCGCCTCGACGCGACCTCGCTCGCCGACGTGACCAGGACGACGACCACGGCGAGCGCCGCGAAGACGACGACCCGCACGCTGAAGATCAGCGGCGCCACGCTCAGCTTCCGGGTCCCCGCCGGCTGCGTGAAGCGCGGTTCGGGTTTCAGCGTCGAGGCTCACCTGGAAGAAGCAGAAGAAGAAGGGGAACGTCTTCGTGAAGGTCACGCGCACCGACTTCTACGTCGGTGCGAAGCGGTCGAAGATCGACAAGAAGGCGCCGTTCACGCAGACCCTGAAGGTGCCCTCCACGGCCAGGCTCGGCTCGAGCGTGACCCTCCGCGCGCGGGCCTACATCAAGGTGAAGAAGGGCAGGGCACCGAAGAAGTCGGTCAAGGCGACGATCAAGGTGTGCACCTGAAGGACTACCGTTCCGGGCATGGCCACCACCCCGGAAGAGCGGCTGACGATCGCACCGATCGTCGGCCCCGACGATCCCCGCCGCTTCACCGACTCGGGCATCGAGGTCAAGGAGCTCTACGACGAGCGCGACCTGCCGCAGGATCTGAATCTCGGCGAGCCCGGCGACTACCCGTACACGCGCGGCGTGCACCGCGAGATGTACCGCAAGCAGCTCTGGACGATGCGCCAGTACGCGGGCTACGCGAGCGCGAAGGAGAGCAACGAGCGCTACCGCTACCTGCTCTCGCGCGGCGGCACCGGGCTGTCGATGGCCTTCGACCTGCCGACACAGCTCGGCCTGGACTCCGACAACCCGCGCTGCCTGGGCGAGGTCGGCCGCACCGGCGTCGCGATCGACACGATCGACGACATGCGGACCGCCTTCGACGGCATCCCGCTCGACCAGGTCTCCACGTCGATGACGATCAACGCGCCCGCCGCGGTGCTGCTGATGCTCTACGACCTGGTGGCCGAGGAGCAGGGCGTGCCGAGCGCGAAGCTGCGCGGCACGACGCAGAACGACGTGCTCAAGGAGTACATGGCCCGCGGCAACTACATCTACCCGCCGGAGCCGACCATGCGGCTCACGACGGACATCTTCGAGTACTGCCACGAGCACATCCCGAAGTGGAACACCATCTCGATCTCCGGCTACCACTTCCGTGAGAAGGGCTGCTCGGCGGTGCAGGAGGTGGCGTTCACCCTCTGCTCCGGGATCGCCTACGTCACCGCCGCGGTCGAGCGCGGGCTCGACATCGACGAGTTCGCCCCGCGCCTGGCGTTCTTCTTCAACGGGCACAACAACGTGTTCCAGGAGGTCGCGAAGTTCCGCGCCGCCCGCCGGATGTGGGCGACGATCATGCGCGACCGCTTCGGGGCGACGAACCCGAAGTCGCAGATGCTGCGCTTCCACACGCAGACGGGCGGCGTGACGCTGACCGCGCAGCAGCCGGAGAACAACATCGTCCGTGTGGCACTGCAGGGCTTCGCCGCGGTCTGCGGCGGCACGCAGTCGCTCCACACCAACGGCTTCGACGAGGCGCTGGCGCTGCCCACCGAGCGCGCAGCGAAGATCGCGCTGCGCACGCAGCAGATCATCGGCGCCGAGTCCGGCGCGACCGACACGGTCGACCCGTTCGCCGGCTCCTTCTACGTCGAGTCGCTGACCGACGAGATCGAGTCGCGCGCGCTCGAGCTGATCGCGAAGGTCGACGGCTTCGGCGGCTCCACGAACGCGATCGAGTTCATCACCGGCGAGATCGACGAGTCCGCCTGGGGCTACCAGGAGCGCTACCGGATCGGCCAGGACGTCGTGATCGGCGTGAACGACTACGTCGAGGACCAGCTCGAGGTTCCCGACCTCCTGCGCGTCGACCCCGAATCCGAGGCCGAGCAGGTCGGGCGTCTTCAGGCGTTCAAGGCCGACCGTGACGGCGCGCTCGTCGAGCAGCGGCTCGAGGCGCTGCGCGAAGCCGCGCGCGGGACGGAGAACCTGATCCCGCACATCCGCGCGGCGCTGAAGGACCGCTGCTCGATGGGCGAGGTCTGCGGCGCGATGCAGGACGTCTTCGGGAAGTACCAGCCGGTCGTCTGAGTAGCGTCTCCCGCCTGATGACTCCCGTACCCGCCATCTTCTTCTACGACGTCGTCGTCGCGATCCACGTCATGTGCATCGTGATCGCGTTCGGCGTGACCTTCGTCTACCCGGCGATCCTGCCGTGGCTGACGAACAAGCATCCCGAGGCGATGCCGACCATCCACGAGATGCAGGTGCGCATCGGGCGCTTCGTGATCACCCCGTTCGCGACCCTCGCGCTGCTGACCGGCATCTACCTGGCTTCCGATCACGATCTGTTCGATCGGGCCTGGGTGACGATCCCGTTCGTGATCCTGATCATCCTGCTCGGGCTCGGCGGAGCGTTCTTCACGCCGCGCGAGAAGCAGCTCGCCGCGCTCGCACGCCGCGACATCGACGCCGGCGGCGTCCTGAGCGAGGAGTACCACGGGCGGGCCAAGGTCGTCGCGCATCGTCGGCGCCCTGTCCAGCCTGCTGATCCTCGTTCGCGATCTTCTGCATGGTCGCGAAGCCGTTCGCGTAGGGGTCTGGCAGGCGCGGGGCGATCGAGGCATATCGCGCCGTGAGCGGGCTTATTGCGGACCGATCAGCTGGAGGGCGGCGCGAATCGCGGTGGTGACCTCGATGGGGCGGCGGCTGACCTGGCGATCGGTGAAGCGGAGCACGCGGTAGCCGGCGCGTCGCGAGGACCGCGTCGCGCGGCGGTCGCGCTCCATCGCCGCGCGCGTCAGGTGGAAGCCGATGCTGTCGGCCTCGGCGACGAGGCGGCCGGCGCGGCCAGAGCAGGTCGACCTCGAACCGCAGACGTCTGGCGTTCACCCGGGCCGCGGGAAGCCGGACGCGAGGACGAGTCGCAGCAGCGCCACCTCGAGCTCGCTGCGGGTCGGCTCGGCGTCCCAGGCGTCGAAGATGCGCGCGGACCGCGTCGGCGCCCGGCGCGGTATTCGACGCTCGCGAGGACCGAGCGGAGCGTCGAGCACCCGGAGTGCCTCGGCGCGCTCGAATGCGCGCTCGAGGTCGCGGGGACGAGGACGGCGGCGAGGTCGGCGAGGGTGCGGGAGACGGTCGTCACGGGGACGCCGGAGTGGACCGTGAACTCGACGGGCGCCAGTCGGCGCCGTCTCGTGGAGCTGGATGCCCTCCGGCGACACGGATGCCGCGGCGTGCCGTGGTGACGTCGATCAGCTGCGCGACGACGGCGCGGAGGTCCAGCAGGGCGGCGGCGGCTGACGGTGCGAGAGCGCGCCGCCGTCGACCGCAGGCGAGGACGGCGGCAAGCCAGTGGCCCTCGCGGCGCAGCGCGGTATGTCCGACCGCGTACACGCCGCGGATGGCGGCGATGAAGGTGACCGGAAGCCACGCGCGCGCCGAATTCGCCGATGCGACTGAACCCGAGCGCCAGCAAGGCCGACCACGCGTCGATCACGCCCCAGTTGCGATCGGCGCAATGCCCCGCCAGCGCGGACGGTGGCGATGCGGCCCGCCGAGCCGCCGGCTCAAGGTCGACCGATCGGCTGCATATCGCGCCGTGGCACGGCGCTTTTTGCAGTCGATCGCCCCATTGCGCGCATGCTGGCGGCTTCCGTGTGCCCTGTGCGCGCTTGCTGGCGCGGGAGCGACGTTGCAGGATCGGCGTCGTGGCGGAGGAGCCGGGGCGAGTGCCGAAACCGTCGTCGTCATGCCCGAGACCTGTGCGCAGCGCACCCTCGTGAAGTCCCCGCCCGAACTCTGGGCGGAGATCAGCGACGCGCAGACCCTCGCCCGACGGCTGTCCGCGTTCGGTGAGGTGCGCATCACCCGGATGGAGCCCGAGACCGCCGTCGCCTGGGAGGGCGCGCTTGTACGCGGCACAGTGGAGCTCGCGGCCTCCGGGTGGGGCACGAAGGTCACGATCACGGCCGAGCCGGACTCGGGGCGGCCAGGACACGGTCGCCTCGACCGGCCGCGGAGGCGGCGGCGCTCGCGCAGCCCGAACCGGCTCCCGAGCCGGAGCGCACCCCCGTCCCCGACCGCACACCGCTTCCGCCAATCCTGAGGCGACCGGGACCGACATCCCGCCGCAGGACCTCCGCCCGGCGCCGCGCGAGGGGTTCCTCGCGCGGCTCTCGGGCTGGTGGAACACCGGGCGCTGGGAGGCCAGCAAGCCCGGCGCTGACGCCCGACCGCGCCCGCCGAGCCCGAATCGGTCGAGATCGAGCCCGCTGAGCGGGCTCCGGAGCCACCGATCGCCGATCGAGGCGCCGGAGGTCGAGCCGACCGTGCGCGCCGAGCCCGCCGCCGCTCGTGCCCGCGCAGCAGCCCGAGCCCCGGCCCCCGCGCCCGGCCGGAGCTCGAAGGCCTGCTCGTGGCGGTCCTGGACGACCTCGGCTCCGCGCACCACCGCCCGTTCTCGCGCGCCTGACCGACGCGCCTGAGCGCGCGGGCGTCTCGTACACTCCGGCGCCGAATGGCACGGCTCACGCATCCCGAAACCCTCGAGGACAAGCTCGTCCACCTGGAGGAGCTGCGCATGCTCGCCGCGCACTCCTCACCGGAGGCCGAGGCGAAGCAGCACGCGAAGGGCAAGTTCACCGCCCGCGAGCGCATCGAGAAGCTGCTCGACCCCGGCTCCTTCCAGGAGCTCGACACCTTCGTCCGGCACCGCACCTACGAGTTCGGCCTCGAGAAGAACCGGCCCGTGGGGCGACGCGGTCGTCACCGGCCACGGCACGATCGACGGGCGCCGCGTCTGCGTGTTCAGCCAGGACTTCACGATCTTCGGCGGCTCGCTCGGCGAGGTGATGGCCGAGAAGATGGTGAAGATCATGGATCTCGCCGCGAAGATCGGCTGCCCGGTGATCGGCATCAACGACTCGGGCGGCGCGCGGATCCAGGAGGGCGTCGTCTCGCTCGGCGCCTACGGGGACGTCTTCGTGCGCAACGTGCAGTGCTCCGGCGTGATCCCGCAGATCAGCCTGATCATGGGGCCCGTGCGCCGGCGGCGCCGTCTACTCCCCCGCGATGACCGACTTCATCTTCATGGTGAAGGAGACCTCGCACATGTTCATCACCGGGCCCGACGTGATCAAGACCGTCACCGGCGAGGAGGTCGAGTTCGAGGAGCTCGGCGGGGCGATGACCCACAACTCGAAGTCCGGCGTCGCGCACATCGCGGCCGAGGACGAGGAGGCGCTGCTCGAGGACACGCGCTACTTCCTCGGCTTCCTGCCGCAGAACAACCTCGAGACCGCTCCGCGCGTCATGCCGACCGACGACCCGGACCGCATGGATCCCGAGCTCGACACCGTCGTCCCGGACAACCCGAACAAGCCGTACGACATGCGCGACGTCCTGCGCCTCGTGATGGACGACGGCGAGTTCTTCGAGATCCACCAGCACTGGGCGAAGAACCTGATCGTCGGCTTCGCGCGGCTGAACGGCCGCTCGGTCGGCGTCGTCGGCAACCAGCCGGCCGCGCTCGCGGGCGTGCTCGACATCGACGCCTCGTGCAAGGGCGCGCGCTTCGTCCGCACGTGCGATGCCTACAACATCCCGATCATCACCTTCTGCGACGTCCCGGGCTTCCTGCCGGGGACGAGCCAGGAGTGGGGCGGCATCATCCGGCACGGCGCGAAGCTGCTCTACGCCTTCACCGAGGCGACCGTGCCGAAGATCACCGTCGTCACGCGCAAGGCGTACGGCGGCGCCTACGACGTCATGTCCTCCAAGCACATGCTCGCCGACTTCAACTTCGCCTGGCCGCAGGCGGAGGTCGCGGTGATGGGCCCCGAGGGCGCGGTCAACATCATCTACCGCAAGGACCTCGCGTCCTCGCCGACGCCGGACGAGCGCCGCGCCAAGCTGATCGCCGACTACAAGGCGCGCTTCGCCAACCCGTACACGGCGGCCGAGCGCGGCTACATCGACGACGTCATCGCGCCGCACACGACGCGCCCCACGCTGATCACCGCGCTGGAGACGCTGCAGACCAAGAGGGTCGCGCAGCCCAGGCGCAAGCACGGGAACATCCCGCCTGTAACGACCCCCGTCGGGACAGACCGCGCCGCAGGCGCGGGATGATCGCTCTCAGCGAACCGCCTCGAGCGCCGCAGATCGCCACCGCCAGGTCCTGGATCGCGAGGCCGGTCGAGTCGAAGAGCGTCGCGCGCTCACCGCCGGATGGAGCGGTGACCTCGCCGGCGAGCACGGCGCCGAGGTCCGTGACGTCAGCGCGCCCGACGAGCCCCGCCTCGACGGCGCCCGTCAGCTCGCCGCCGTGCGCGGCCTGCGCCCACTCGTCGCAGTAGAGCTCGCAGGCGGCGACGGCCTCGATCGTCGCCTCGGCCTTCCCGGGGCCGTCCGCGCCGAGCATGTTGAGGTGCATCCCGGGCCGCAGGTCGGCGGCGGTCACGACCGGCGCCGATCCGGGCGTCACGCACGTCACGACGTCGCAGGCGAGCGCGTCGGCGAGCGACCCCGCGCGCCAGCCGTCCCCGAGCTCCGCCGCCAGCGCCTGCGCGAGCTCCGCGCGCGGGTCGTGGCAGACGCCGGGCCCGAACCCGTCCGCCGCGAGGCAGCGCGCCGCCCACGCACCGTGCAGCCCGCTCCCGACGATCCCGCATGTCCGCGCGCCCGCCGGCGCGAGCGCGCGCGCCGCGACCGCCGCGACGGCGCCGGTGCGCAGCGCCGTCACCGACCGCGCGTCGAGCAGCGCGACCGGCTCGCTCGTCTGCGCGTCGGAGAGGACGATCACGCCCATCACCGTCGGCAGCCCGTGCGCCGGGTTCCCGGGGAACGAGCTGATCCACTTGAGCATCGCGAACCCGTCCCCGAGCGCCGGCATCGCGCGGAAGTCGCCGTACGGCGGCGAGGGCAGATAGACCTTCGCAGGCATCACCCAGTCGCCGGCCCGGTGCCGCAGGAACGCCTCGCGCGTCTGGGCGATGGCATCGGTCGCGGACACCGCGCTGATCACCGCGTCGTAGTCCAGGAACGGAATGCCGTGCATGTCCCGCAGCCTATGACTCCGGGCGTGCCGGTCACGGCCCGTGTGCGGCTCGGCACGCTGCATCCGGGTGAGCGCGTCGCCGTCACCGTGCCGGACTGGCGCAGGCTCGGCGGCGCCCGTCTCACCCTCAGGCGCACCACCGGCCGCGGCACGCGGCGCCAACGCGTCCGCGCGACCGGCCCCGCCGCTCGGCTGCGGGCCCCCGCCGTCCGCGTGAGGGCCACCGGCGGGCGGCTCAAGGTCACCGCGACGCTGCGTCGTGCAGGCCGCGGGTCGTGGATCGCCGCGGGCGCGACGGTCGCCGTGTTGCGCGGGCGCAAGGTCGTCGCTCACGCGCGGCTCACCGCGACGTTCACCGCCGTGCGCAAGGGTCGCGCAACGCTCGCGTGGACGTCGAAGCGGCTCGCAAGGGGCGCGTACCGCGTCCTGCTGCTCGCGTCGGCGTCGGGGAGCGACCGCGCCGTCACGAGCACGGGCACGCGCCTCGTCCAGCGCCGCGTCAGCGTCCGCTGAGGCGCGCCGCGATAGCCTCCGGCCCGTGCCGAACCGCCGTCCCGAGCTGCGCATCGTCGCGCCGTCCGCCTCGCCCGAGGAGGCGGCCGCCGTCGTCGCGGCGCTCGAGCGCTTCATGCGCGAGACGGTGCCGGCGCACGTCGCCCAGCCGCCGCGGATGAACCCGTGGCAGCGCGCGGCCCTGCTGGAGGGCGTCGGCCGCGAGCCGGACGAGCCCACGGCATGGGGCGACCCGAACCCCTGGTAGAGCGCCGACGCGCCAGATCGCGGCGGCTGTCGAAATCGGCCGGGCCCGGTCGTCGTCCGGTTGAATGGGCATGGCGACGAGCGCCCGCCCACCGCAACCAGGAGAACCACCATGCCGCAGTACATGCTGCTCATCTACGGCGACCCGGCCCTCGCCCCCGCGCAGGACACCCCTGAGAGCCAGGCCGAGCACGGCCGCTGGATGGGGTACACGCAGGCGATGCGGGACGCCGGGGTGTTCCTCGCCGGGGACGCCCTGCACGGCGCGGAGACCGCCAGCACGGTGCGCGTGCCGAACGGCGAGCGGATCGTCACCGACGGCCCCTTCGCCGAGACGAAGGAGATCCTCGGCGGCTACTACATCCTCGACCTGCCCGACCTCGACGCCGCGCTCACCTGGGCCGAGCAGGCGCCGAACGTCATCCGCGGCAGCGTCGAGGTGCGCCCGGTCGTGCAGTTCGGGTGAGCGGCGACGCCGCCGCGCAGGCCGTCGGCCGGGCCTTTCGCGAGGAGGGCCCGGCCATCCTCGCGACGCTCGCCCGGCAGGCCGGCGGTGACGTCGGCCTCGCCGAGGACGCGTTGCAGGACGCGCTCGCCGTCGCGCTGATCACGTGGCCGCGTGACGGGATCCCCCGCGTCCCGGCCGCCTGGATCACGACGACGGCCCGCCGCAAGGCGATCGACCGCCTGCGGCGGGACCGCGGACTGGCCGAGCGGACCGCGGCCCTCGAGTACCTCATGCGACTGGAGCGCGACCATCCCGAGGAGGAGCCGGACAGTGCGCTGGGCGACGATCGCCTGCGGCTCGTCTTCACCTGCTGCCACCCCGCGCTGATGATGGACGCGCGCGTCGCGCTGACGCTGCGGATGCTCGGCGGCCTGACGACGGCGGAGGTCGCTCGCGCGTTCCTCGTGCCCGAGCCGACGATGGCCCAGCGGCTCGTCCGCGCCAAGCGCAAGATCGCGGCGGCGCACATCCCCTACCGGGTTCCGCGCGACGAGGACCTGCCGGACCGCCTCGCCGGCGTCCTCGCCGTCGTCTACCTCGTCTTCAACGAGGGCTACCGCGCATCCGCGGGTGACCGGCTCGTCCGCGAGGACCTCTGCGCCGAGGCGATCCGGCTCGCGCGGCTGCTCGCCGAGCTGATGCCCGACGACGCCGAGACGCTCGGGCTGCTCGCGCTGATGCTGCTGCACGACGCCCGGCGCGGCGCCCGGACCGGCCCGCAGGGCGAATACGTCGCCGCTGGACCGCCAGGACCGCTCGCGCTGGGACCGCGCGCGGATCGACGAGGGAACCGCGGTCCTGGACCGCGCGCTGCGCCTTCGCCGTCCCGGCCCCTACCAGCTGCAGGCCGCGATCTCCGCGCTGCACGCGGCCGCGCCGGACGCCGACGGGACCGACTGGCCGCAGATCGCCGCGCTCTACACGCGGCTGGCGCAGCTCGCACCCTCACCGGTCGTCGAGGTCAACCGCGCGGTGGCCGTCGCGTTCGCGGACGAGCCGCAGGCCGGGCTGCGGATCCTCGAACCGCTGCTCGCCGATGACGGGCTCGCCCGCTACCAGCCGCTGCACGCCGCCCACGCGGAGCTGCTGCGGCGGGCCGGGGACAGCGCCGGGGCCGGCGCCGCCTATGAGCGCGCGATCGCGCTGACGGGGAACGCGGTGGAGCTCGAGGAGCTGCGGGCTCGCCGCGGCGCGCTGCGGGATCCCACGTAGGTCATGAGTTGAGGTCGGGGGCGGCGTTTGGGTGAGCCGCTCATCCCCCCGCCCGCGAGCGTCGATGGGATAAGAGAGCGAATTCGCGCTCCCCGACCCGACCCGACCCGAGGCGTTGATCCGCATGCGCCGTCTCCGCACCGTCCTGGCCATCGCCGCCACAGGCGTGGCGGCGCTGCTCCTCACCTCCATGCCCGCGTCGGCGGGCGTGACGGGAACCGAGGGCCCAAGCCTCACGGGCGCATCGGTCACCGAAGTGGCGGCGACAGGCGCAACGCTGCATGCCGCCATCAACTCGGGAGGCACGCCTCTGACATGGCACCTTCAGTGGAGTTCCGACCTGAGCTACGCCGCCGAGACGACGGGCGACGACGCGACATCCGCAAGCGCCGTGCTGACGGGGCTGACGCCGGGAACGCTCTACCACTACCGCGCGCTCGTCGGGTACTGGCACGGCTTCGTCGGCGGCGCCGATCAGCCGGTCGCCGATCATCAGTCGCTCACCGGCACCTTCACGACGCTGGAGGCCGCGACGCCACCGATCGCCCCGCCCCCGCCGGTTGGCCCGCCGGCGGACGACCCGAACGCCTGCCACAACCCGGTCATCACGTCGGCGGAGCCGATTGCGGTGATGGTCGGTGAGCGCATCGTCCTCACCGGCTCGGGCTTCGGCTCTCGCGGCACGTTGCGGTTCGGCGCGGTGCCCGCAACCGTCATCGAGTCCTGGACGCCGACCGTCATCGCGGCGCGCGTTCCCACGGGAGCCGGGCCGGCGGTCACGGTCACCTGCCCCGACGGCACCCGGTCGCCGGAGTTCGGCATCACCATCGTCACGGCCTCCAACCAGTCGCCGGTCGCGGTCATCGACAAGCTCGGCACCGCCGCCAGGCCCGCGCTCGACTCCTCCGGTTCCTTCGACGTCGACGGCGCCATCGTCAGGCGGCTCTGGACCTCCGGCCGGAAGAAGCTCTCGACGAAGATCACCTACCGGCCCAGGCTGAAGCCCGGCGGGAGGATCAAGGTCACCCTCACGGTCTGGGACGCCGCCGGCGCGTCCGATCACAGAACCATCACCGTGAAGGCCCCGAAGCCGGCTGTCAGGAGGCCCAGGACCACGAAGCCCGTCACCGAGAAGATCGTGGTGGCGCTCAACGCCCAGGTGCTGTTCGGCTTCGATCGGTCCGCCCTGTCGTCGTCCGGCAGAAGGGCTGTCACGCGCCTGCGCGCCCTGGCGCGAAGGAGCACGTCGATCACCATCGCCGGCTTCGCCAGCCGGGAGGGTCCCGCGGACTACAACCTCGCGCTGTCCCGGGATCGCGCGCAAAGCGTCAGGTCGGCGCTCATGTCCCGTCTCAGTGGTGGTGCGAAGGTCGGCCTGCGCGCGAACGGCGAAGGCGGCAGCCCGCGCGTCCGGGAGACCGGGCCCCGCTCGCGACAGCTGAACCGCAAGGTGATCGTGACCATGACCCACAAGGTCGCCGGGTGAGGCGCGCCTACGGATCCTTCGCCTCATTCGCCGCCTTCCGCGCCCGCCGCTCAGCTCTCCACGCCTCGTACCGCTCACGCGCAACGTCCCGCCGCGCCCTGGCAGTCCGCGATCAGCGTGTCCCACTCGCGCCTCACGGCGTCCGGCGGCGGCCGCTCGCCGCGCCGCAGCCGGGCCAGCTCCTCGGTGACCTCGCGCCCGACCGCGGTCATGACCACGACGCACGAACATCGCGCCGAACAGCGCCGAGATGATCGCGAACGTCGCCCCGATCACGCCGTAGCGCGAGGCGTACGTGTTGAAGAGCCGCGGGATGTAGATGTCCGACACGACCCCGTAGACGGTGAAGCCCGACCGCGACGAGGATCGCGAACGGCAGCAGGTCCCGAGGAGAACGCGCCGGGCGCTGAGCAGCCGCCCCGTCCAGACGAGGAAGCCCACGGCGAGCACGACGCTCGCCGACAGCGCCAGGAGATGCACGAGCGCCCTTGCCGCTCACCGCGCTCACGACGCCCGGTCAGGATTCCGTAGGCGGCGATCCCCGGAATCCAGAGCGCCGCGTTGCGCGTGTTGCGCAGGCTCAGCGGCTTGAGGCCCCAGGCGCGCTCGATCAGCCGCTGCACCGCGCGCGCGAAGCTGAGCGCCGCGATCAGCAGCAGCAGCCCGCCGAAGATCCCGAGGCTCGTGGCCACGCCCTGCGGCGGGGCGAACGCGTCGCGCACGGCCTGGGCGCCCTCGCCGGTCAGGCCGTAGCGCGTGATCACGCTGTCCGCCGCGTTCTCCCCGTTCCCTCCGGGAGCGAGCGTCCCGAACAGGATCGCCAGCGGGAGCATCGCCGTGAACGCGCTCGAGGCGAGCGCGATCGCCGCGGTCGAAGCCCTCCAGTGATTGAAAGCGGCTCAGGCAGCGCAGGAGGAAGTCCGGCCGCAGCCAGAAGAACAGCTCGCTGACGATCCGGTCGCGATCCACGCGCATCGCGGGCAGTCTCCCGGAACGGCACGGCGGGGAGCGTCGCGGCGTGGGTACCCTTGCCGCCGCATGTTCAACAAGATCCTCATCGCCAACCGCGGCGAGATCGCGATCCGCGTGATCCGCGCCTGCAAGGAGCTCGGCGTCGCCTCCGTCGCCGTCTACTCGGAGGTGGACCGCGACGCTCTGCACGTGAAGGCCGCCGACGAGGCCTTCCTGCTCGGGCCCGGCCCCGCGGCCGAGAGCTACCTCAACGTGCCGAAGATCATGGAGGTCATCGCCGAGTGCGGGGCCGACGCCGTGCACCCCGGCTACGGCTTCCTCGCGGAGAACGCCCCGTTCGCCAAGACGCTCGAGGATGCCGGCATCACCTTCATCGGCCCGCCCGCCAGCGCGATCGACGCGATGGGCTCCAAGACGATGGCCCGCGAGCTGATGCAGGCCGCCGGCGTGCCGATCGTCCCCGGCACGACCGAGACCGTCGAGACGGTCGAGGAGGCGATGCGCATCGCCAAGGACGACATCGGCTTCCCGGTCGCGATCAAGGCCGCGGGCGGCGGCGGCGGGAAGGGCTTCCGCGTCGCGCTGACCGAGGACGAGCTCGAGGGCGCGTTCGACGGCGCCTCGCGTGAGGGCGAGAAGTTCTTCAGCGACGGCCGCGTCTACCTCGAGCGCTACCTGCCCGATCCGCGGCACGTGGAGGTGCAGATCCTCGCCGACAAGCACGGCAACTGCATCCACCTGGGCGAGCGCGACTGCTCGATCCAGCGTCGCCACCAGAAGCTGATCGAGGAGGCACCGGCCCCCGTCGTCGAGGCCGACCCGGGCCTGCGCGACCGCATCGGCGCGATCGGCGTCAACGCGGCGAAGGCCGTCGACTACGTCGGCGCGGGGACGATCGAGGGTCTCTTCCAGGACGGCGAGTACTTCTTCCTCGAGATGAACACGCGCGTTCAGGTCGAGCACTGCGTCACCGAGATGGTGACCGGCATCGACATCGTCAAGGAGGGCATCCGCGCCGCCGCCGGCCTGCCGCTGTCGATCACGCAGGAGCAGGTCGAGCTGCGCGGGCACGCGATCGAGTGCCGCATCAACGCCGAGAACGCGGCGAAGAACTTCACGCCCGCCCCGGGCAGGATCGGCCGCTACAAGGAGCCCTCGGGCCCCGGCGTGCGGGTCGACTCGGGCGTCGGCGAGAACGGCGAGGTCTCCCCGACGTATGACCCGATGGTCAGCAAGCTGATCGTCTGGGACGTCGACCGCGAGGCCGCCACGAGCCGCATGCTGCGCGCGCTCGACGAGTACGAGATCGGGGGGCTCACGACCCTGATCCCGTTCCACTCGACGCTGCTCAAGACCGAGCAGTGGGCGAACGCCGAGACCTGCCGGGACCTCGTCGAGGACAAGAAGTGGCTGAAGACGACGGCGCCCGACCCTGCGCCCGCGCCCCCGACGGGTGACGACGGCGAGCCGGTCGAGACGGTCGAGCACAGCTACACCGTCGAGGTCTCAGGCCGCCGGTTCGACGTGAACGTGATCGGCCCGGCGCTCGGCGGCGCGGTCGTCGCGGACGGCGGCGCCGGCGCGGCGAAGGCCTCCAAGCGCAGTGCCCGCAAGGCGAGCGCGGGCGGCGGGCCCGACCTGCTCGAGGCGCCGCTCCAGGGCAACATGTGGAAGGTCGTGGTCGAGCAGGGTCAGACGGTCGAGGAGGGCCAGCTGCTCTGCATCATCGAGGCGATGAAGATGGAGAACGAGATCACGGCGCACAAGGCCGGGGTGATCCAGGACCTCCCCATCAAGGAGGGCGCGGCGATCCAGGCCGGCGACCCGATCGCCCGGATCGTCAGCGCCGCCGCGCCGGCCGCGGAGTGACGACCGCGATGGACTGGGACGCGCTCGCCGCCGGCTACGAGCAGGCCATCCCGTTCTCGGCCTTCATCGGGCTGAAGGTCAAGGAGATCTCCCCCGGGCAGGGCACGGTCGTGCTCCCAGACGGCGAGAACACGATGAATCACGTGCGCTCCCAGCACGCGGGCGCCCTCTTCACCGCCGGTGAGGCCGCCTCCGGAGCCGCGTTCATCTCGGTCTTCGCCGAGCGGATGGCCGACGTCACCCCGCTCGCCCAGACCGCCGAGATCTCCTACAAGAAGATCGCCCGCGGCGACATCACCGCGACCGGCCGCTGCGAGCGCGACCCGGGCGAGATCTTCGCGGAGCTCGATCGTGATGGACGCGTGCGCTTCCCGATCGCGGTGACGCTGACCGACGCCGAGCAGAACGTCGTCTGCGAGATGTCCGTCGAGTGGTACGTGCGGACGAAGGACGCGTGAAGGGCGGGCCGCAGGTCTGGGTCGCCGAGCCCGATGAGGCCGAGACCGTCGCGCGCCTGCTGGTCGGCTTCCGCGACCACCTCGGCCACGACTGGCCGAGCGAGAACGCGTTCTTCGCGGGCGTCGAGAAGCTGATCGAGGATCGCAACACCGACTTCGTGATCGGCGCGCCCGATGCCGACACGCCGCCCGCGGGCGTCGTGGCGCTGCGCTACCGGCACAGCCTCTGGACCGCCTCCGACGACTGCCTGCTGGAGGACGTCTACGTCGAGGAGGGCGCGCGCGGGACGGGCCTCGGGCGAGCGCTCGTGGCGTTCGCGCTCGAGCGCGCCCGCGAGCGCGGGTGCCGCCGCGCCGAGCTCGACGTGAACGAGGCCAATCCCGCGGCGCTGCACCTCTACGAGTCGCTCGGGTTCGGCAAGAAGTCGACGCCCTGGGAGGGGCGCGACCTCTTCATCAACATCCGGCTGGACTAGGCGTCCCGGCGGCGGCAACCGGCGCGCCACGTATCGTCGCCCGCCGATGCCCGAGCCGCCGCTCTTCACCTTCGAGCACGTCCGGGTCGACGGCGACGAGCGGCCGCGCCTCGACGACGTGAGCGTCACCTTCCCGGACAGCGGGATCACCGCTCTCGCCGGCCCCTCGGGCGCCGGCAAGTCCACCCTGCTGCGCTGCTGCAACCGGCTCGAGGCCCCGACGGCGGGCACCGTGCGCTACCGCGGCGACGACATCGCGGGGCTCGACCCGCTCGCCCACCGGCGCGACGTCGGGATGGTCTTCCAGGCGCCCGTGCTCTTCCCCGGCAGCGTCGCGGACAACCTGCGCGTCGCCGATCCCGATGCCGACGACGAGCGGATCGCCGGCCTGCTGCGCCGCGCCGCACTCGACCCCGAGGTGTTCGCCGGGCGCGACGCCGACACGCTCTCCGGCGGCGAGGGCCAGCGGGTCTGCCTGGCGCGCACGCTCGCCACGGGTCCGCACGTGCTGCTGATGGACGAGCCGACCTCGGCGCTTGACCAGGACGCCACCGCCGAGCTCGAGGTGCTGATGCGAGCGCTCGCCGCCGACGGCGTCCCGGTCCTGCTCGTCACGCACGACGAGCGGCAGCTCGAGCGCGTCGCCGACCACGTGCTGCGCCTGAAGGGCGGCCACGCCGACGGCGAGCTGGAGCACCGGCATGGGTGACCAGGGGGACGTCAGCTGGGTCGGCCTCGTCCTCTCGCTCAGCCTGATCGTGATCGCGATCGGCGTGTCGCTGCGCGAGCGCCTGGGGCTCGAGCGGGACATGGTCGTCTCGGTCGTCCGCTCGGCCGCGCAGCTGCTGCTGGTCGCGCTTGCGCTGCAGGTCGTCGTCGACCCGAAGACGCCGCTGTTCTGGTCGTGGCTGTGGGTCGCCGGGATCGTCGTCTTCGCCGCCGTCACCGTGCGCCGGCGGGCACCACAGCTTCCCGGCGTGCTGGAGATCGCGCTCGTCGCCAACGCCGTCACGGCGGCGGTCGCGCTGGGGCTCACGTTCGGCCTGGGCATCTTCCCCGTCGACGGCCGCACCGTCGTGCCCGTCGCCGGCATGGTCGTCGGGAACTCGATGAAGTCGTGTGTGGTCGTCGTGACCGCGCTCGCGGGCCTGATGGCCGACCGCCGGCCGGAGATCGAGGCGCGCCTCGCGCTCGGGCTTCCGGGCATCGACGCGGCGCGACCACTCGTGCGACGCGCGCTGCGGCTCGCCATCTCCCCGCAGATCGAGAACACCAAGGCGCTCGGCATCGTCTTCCTGCCCGGCGCGATGACCGGCCTCATCCTCGCGGGCGTCGATCCGCTCAACGCGGTGCTCGTCCAGCTCGCGCTGATGTGGATCATCCTCGGAGCCGTCGTGGTGACGACCGCGACGACCGCGATCGCCGGGACACGGCGGCTGTTCACCGACGATCAGCGGCTGCTGCGGCTGGCGCGCGCGCCCGACTCCTAGGCGCCGGGCGGCGGAGCCATCAGCTCCACGAGGTGTCCCGCCGGCGAGCGCACCTGCGTGCGCGGCGAGCCGAAGTGCTCCGCGCGCGGCGCCGCGTCGTGGCGCTCGGCGCGCAGGCGGGCGAGCACGGCGTCGTAATCCTCGAGGATCACCGCGACGTGCCCGGCGCGCGGAATCGACGGCGGGTGCGCGTACATGAGGTGCAGCTGGACGTCGTCCCGCTGCACCCAGCGCGCCCGCTCGGCGAGGGCGCCGGGCGGCGTCATCTCGGCGAAGCCGAGCAGCTCCCAGAACGCGACCTCGGCGGCGACGTCGTGCTCGTCCAGCTCGAGCGAGACGTGGTGGATCACCAGCGCGTCCGGTTCTCGGCGTCGATCTTCTTCTGCGCCGGCGAGCGGCGCGCCAGCGGCAGCTCCCCCGTCTCCAGGTAGTGCAGGTCCTCGCGCAGGATCGCCGCGGCGCGGACGGCGTCCAGCACTGCGCCGTGCCCGGGGACGATGTGCTCCGCGGCCTCCACGAGCGGCCGCAGCCGCTCGAGCGTCGCGCGATAGGCGCTGCGCGAGCCGCCCTCGCTGATCCACGGGATCTCGACCGGCGAGAGGTAGTCGCCGACGACGAGCACGCCGGCCCACGGCGCGTAGATCGCCATGCCCTCCGGCACGTGGCCCTCGGTCGGGTGCAGCTCGAGCTCGCCGCCGCCCACCTCGAGCTTGCCGGGCACCGGCAGGGCCTGAACCTGGCCGAGGCCGAGCGGGCGCGGACGCTCGACGTAGTGCTCGTCGTCGAACTCGCGCAGCTCGCGCATGGCCTCCCCGAACGAGCCGGTCAGCCGGGCGGCGGTCGTCTCCGCGCAGCCGAGCGGGGCCTCGGGGAACGCCAGGCGGCCGAGCAGGTGGTCCCAGTCGGCGTGCGTCGCCAGCAGGCCCGAACACGGCCAGCCGGTGTGCTCGAGCACCCCGGGGAGGGCCTCGAGCTCATCCGGGAGCACCGGGGAGTCGATCACGAACGCCTCGGGCGCCTCAGACCCCGCCCCGCCCGCCCCGCGGACGATGGTGCAGGTCGTCTGCCAGAACGCCGACGTGCAGAGCAGCACGTCCTCGTGGAGCGCGACGACCCGCATCGGGGCGCCTCCCGGCCGCGCCTACGCGGCGCCGAGCAGCTTGGCCGCCTCGAGCAGCGACTTGACCTCGGCGGTCGGCTTCTTGGCGCTCGGGTCGAGCTGTTCCTTCTTGCGGTTGACCCAGATCGTCGGGACCTTCGCCTTCAGCGCCGGCTCGAGATCGGCGTGCACGCCGGAGCAGATGTGAACCCAGTTCTTCTTGCTGCCGACACGCCGGGCGAACTCGGTGAAGTGCGCAGAATCGGGCTTGTAGGAGCGGACCTGCTGGGCGGTGACGACGAGGTCGAAGACGTGCGGAAGGTGCCGGCGGGTCTCGCCGAGCAGCTTGTCGTCGACGTTGGAGATCAGGCCCGTGGAGAACTTCTTGCCGAACCGCGTGAGCTGCGTGTTCGTCTCCTTGAACGGGCGCCAGCGCGGCATCGAATCCGGGAGGAACCCGCTGCGCGAGGGCTCGAGCGGCCAGCCGATCTCCTTCGCGATGGTGACCGCGCAGCGGCGCAGCACCTCGGCATAGAGCTCGTAGGAGCCGCTCTCGATCTCATGCTCCAGCTCGAGGAAGCGCGGGAAGATCTTCTCCGGCTCCTGCAGGGTGAAGCCCTCCCGCTGCGCCTCACGATGGAAGGCGTCGAGGATGCCCGCTTCCCAGTCGATCAGCGTTCCATAGACGTCGAATGTGACCCAAGTGACCTTCGCGGGAAGCGGCATAGGCCGCCCATTCTAGGAAGGCCGGATTCGGCAGAGCCGGTAGGTGCGCTTCGAGGTGTAGCGGCGGCCGTTCTCCAGCGTCACCGTGAGGCGGACGGCGGCCTTGCCGGATCGCGGCAGCTTGAGCGTGAACGGGCGCCGGGCCTTGTACCCCTTCAGGACCAGCGCGCGCTTGCGGCCGGTGACCTTGATCGTGGCGCGCACCGGGTCGACGTTCTTGAGCGAGCGCAGCACGACGCGCAGCCTGCGCGTGCGGATGCAGCGGCGGGTGCCGGGGGCGCCGCTGACGAGCGTGGTGAACTTCGCGGCGCGGGCCTTGGTGGAGACCGCCTTGGTGGGAGTCGGCGCGGGCGCGGGCTGCGGCGTCCCGGCGGGGTCGGGCGGTGGGAGCACCGTGACGGAGACCTGGCCCTGGGTGTCGATGATCGTCGGGTCCGGCCGCGCCCAGCGTCGTGGTGCCGAGCACCGTGAACTGACCCTCCTGCGTCGAGCGCAGCACGATGAGCCGCTGCGCGGTGAGCGCGGGGCCGAGATCGCCGAGCGGGCAGATCAGGCTCAGCGCGGTGCCCGTGCAGTCGTCGGGCCTGCGAGACGACCGCGACCTCGGGCGGGATCGAGAACTTGATCTTCGCGCCGTAGGCGGTCGCCTGCCGAGCGTCGTGTTGCGTGATCAGCGCCCGAAGCGGTGACGTCGCCGCCGTTCGCGATCGACTCCGCGTTGGTCGAGAGATCGAGCTTGATGTCGGCCTTGGGCTCGACGTTGGCCTCCCAACTCGCCGGCTGGTCGCCGGACCGGCTCGGGGCGCTGTCCGGGTTCGCGCCGACGTCGACGCTCACGCGCGGGCCCCGAGCGCCGGCAGCGACGAGGTGACCTGCAGCTGCGCCGAGGCGCCGGGAGCGAGCGAGCTGCGCGCCAGCGACAGCTCAGCGACGGCGGCGCGAGTCGACGCAGCCCGGCCCGCTGAGGTGCGGCGGGTCGCCCTCGAACGGATCCCGAGCTCGGGATCATGTTCGCCCGCACGTCGGTGGCGTCCAGCCGGGTCGGTGTTCGTCACCTTGACCGTCAGGATCGCGCTGTCACCGATGATGAACGCCGGCGATGAGCCGTCGCCGGCGTGCCGCGCGACGGTCACGCGAGAGGCCCGCCGCCCACGCCCCGGGCGCCATCGCTGCGCCCGCCGCGAGCACCGCCACGGCAGCCAGAAACAGTCTCAGGGAACGCATCCGCACCCATCGAGCGTCACGGCCGCGCCGCCGCCTGTCAAACACCAACCGTCGTCGGGCGGACCCGCTCCGCTAGCCTCAGCCGCCGCTATGGACCTGCTCGAATACCAAGGCAAGCAGCTTTTCGCGCGCCACGGACTCGACGTCTCGGACGGCCGCGCCGTCACGACCGTCGAGGACGCCGTCGCCGCCGCGAACGAGCTCGGATACCCCGTCGTCGTGAAGGCACAGGTGCTGATCGGCGGTCGCGGGAAGGCCGGCGGGGTGAAGCTGGCCTCCGACGAGGACGAGGCGCGCGAGCACGCGACGAACATCCTCGGCCTCGACATCCGCGGCCACATCGTCCACGAGCTGTGGATCGAGAAGGCATCGGACATCGCGGACGAGTACTACGCCTCGATCCTCCTCGACCGCTCGGCGAAGGCGCCGCTGCTGATGTTCAGCAAGGAGGGCGGCATCGACATCGAGGAGGTCGCCGAGAACACGCCCGAGAAGCTCGTGCGCCACCACATCGACGCGCTCGACGGGCTCTCCCGCGACGAGGCGCTGAAGATCGCCGAGCAGGGCGGCGTCGAGGCGGACCTCGCCGAGCGGCGTCGCGGACATCCTCGTCGAGCCTCTACGAGGTCTGGACGCAGGAGGACGCGACCCTCACCGAGATCAACCCGCTGATCGTGACGCCGGACCGCAGGGTCAAGGCGCTCGACGCGAAGGTCACGCTCGACAACAACGCGCTCTACCGCCACCCGGAGAACGCGGAGCTGAAGGTTCACGGCGACGAGGACCCGCAGGAGGCCAAGGCCGCCGAGCACGGGCTCCAGTACGTCGCGCTGGGCGGCGACATCGGGATCCTCGGCAACGGCGCCGGTCTCGTGATGAGCACGCTCGACGTGGTCGCGCAGGCGGGCGGCAGTCCCGCGAACTTCCTCGACGCCGGCGGCGGCTCCGACGCCGAGACGATCAAGCAGGGCGTCGAGGTCATCCTCGGCAACCCGAAGGTCAAGGCCGTCCTCTTCAACATCTTCGGCGGCATCACGCGCTGCGACGAGGTCGCCAACGGGCTGATCGCGGCGTTCGCCGAGATCAACCCGACGGTCCCGTTCGTGGTGCGCCTCGACGGCACCAACGACGTGCAGGGCCGCGAGCTGCTGGAGCAGGCCGCGCTGCCGAACGTGCACCCCGCCAAGACGATGAACGAGGCGGCCGAGAAGGTCGTCGCGCTCGCGAAGGAGCAGAGCTGATGGCCGTCCTGGTCGACAACGACACCCGGCTGGCGGTCGCCGGCATCACGGGCCGCGAAGGCTCGTTCCACACGCTCAACAACCGCACCTACGGCACGAACGTCGTCGGCGGCGTCACGCCCGGCAAGGGCGGACAGGACGTCGATGGCATCCCCGTCTTCAACTCGTGGGCCGAGTGCGCGGACGCCGCGCAGCCGAACGCGGCGATGATCTTCGTGCCGCCGCGCTTCGCCGCCGACTCGATCCTCGAGGCGGCCGCCGCGGGCGTCTCGCTGGTCGTCGCGATCACCGAGGGCATCCCCGCCCACGACGAGCTGCGCGTCTACAACACGCTGAAGCGCGACTTCCCCGGCACGGTCCTCGTCGGCCCGAACTGCCCGGGCGTCCTGTCGCCCGGCAAGGCGAACATCGGGATCATCCCGGCGTCGTTCTTCAAGCCCGGCAACGTCGGCGTCGTGTCGCGCTCGGGCACGCTGACCTACCAGATCGGCAACGAGATCGCCCAGCGCGGCTTCGGCAACAGCTCGATCGTCGGCATCGGCGGCGACCCGGTTCCCGGCAGCTCGTTCGTCGACGTCATCGCGCTGTTCGAGGCGGACCCGGAGACCGAGCTGATCGTCCTCAGCGGCGAGATCGGCGGGTCCGCCGAGGAGGAGGCCGCCGACTACATCGCCGAGCACGTGACGAAGCCGGTCATCGGCTACATCGCGGGCTTCACCGCCCCGCCCGGCAAGCAGATGGGCCACGCGGGCGCGATCGTCTCCGGCTCGTCCGGCACCGCGGTCGCGAAGGCCGAGGCGCTCGAGGCCAAGGGCGTCCGCGTCGGCCGCACCCCGACCGAGGTCGCTGAGATCGCGGTCGAGATCCTCGGCGGCTGAGCAGGGAGAAGATCCCTCACGCGGCGTCTGAGCCTGCCGCGGACGTGATGCCCTCTGACCCGGCGGGTAGCGTTCGCCGATCATGACCGGCGACGGGGAGCAGCGCGACGTCCGCGAGTCGCTCGGAGACCTCGAGCGCCGTCTCCTCGACCTCGAGCGTGAACTGCGCACTGACGCGTCCGAGGATGCGACCGTCGCGGCCGGTGCCCCCGCCCCGCAGGAGCACCGCGAGCGCCCGTCGCGGGTCGCCGAGCCCGAGCCGCGCGGCGGCGGCGGGGTCGCCGCGCCGCCCGCGCCCCCGCCCGCCATCGACCCGTTCGCGGTGGATGCGCGCGCGAAGCTCGCCGCGCTGCGCGAAACGCTCGACGGCCTGACCAGCGCCACCGACCGCCTGCGTGAGACGGCGCAGACGGTTGTCGAGGACCATGGCCGCGCGCTCGTGCGCCTCGAACGCGCCACGGGCGTGCCGTCGTCGCCGATCGTGATCCCGTCGATGCAGGTGCAGGCTCCGCCGGCGCCGGCCCGAGAGCCCGAGCCGCGGGAGACGACGCCGGAGCCGCCCGCCGCCGCCCCGGAGCCGGAGCCGGACGCGGAGGCGGAGGCAGGTGGGGCCGGCTCCAGCGGAACGGTCATCCAGCGGCCACCAGAACTGCCCGCGTTCCCGCCGCTCCCGTGGCTGAGGATCCTCGCCGTCACCATTGCGATCGCCCTCCTCGGCCTTGGCTTCTCGCTGCTGTTCGGCGGCGGTGGCTCCGAGCCCGCCAAGCAGAAGCCCGCCGTGCCGACCGGCATCGCCGCGACCGACCCGGCGATCACCGCGGCCGGCGGCGGGATCAGCTCGCTTCCGCAGCTGCGGACCGGCGCCGTCGCCGACGTGAAGAGCGACGTCTGCCGCGGCCGCATCGCCGCCGGCATCGACGTCGTGACCCCGGGCGGCACGGTCTGGCAGTGCCCCGGCGTCACGCAGGTCGCCGCGCCCGTGATCGTCGCCAGCGGCTTCGCGCGCAAGGGGACGCGGGGCCGCACCTGCGTGAGCGTGCCCGCCGCGCCCGCGCTCGACAAGCTGCGCCGTGACCCGGGGGCGACCCAGCGGCGCGACCAGGCCGTGCGCCGCGCGTCGCGCGACTCCGCCTTCGCCGCCGGGACAGCGTTCGACAAGCGCAACGGCCTGACGCTGCTCGCCGGCGCCCCCGCGCCCGGGAAGCCGTGCATCGACCCGACCCCCGCAACGCTGCGCGACGGCACCTACCCCCTCTCGACGCGGCTGATCCTGTACGCGAACGTCGCGGCGGCCGGCACCCCGGAGGTTCAGCGGGCGGCCGCGCGCCTCAAGAGCTACTTCGCCGGCACGCCGCCGCTGTACGCGATCGTGCTGCGCTAGCTGGCGCCCCAGTCGGCTCAACCCGACCCCGCTAGTTTGGTCGTATGGCCGAGATGATCTCCTTCGCCCGCGGCGCCCCCTCGCTCGACATCGTCGACGTCGAGGGCCTGAAGATCGCCGCACAGAACGCGTTCAAGAGCGACCCCGCCGGAACGACCGCCTACGGCACCTCGATCGGCTACGTGCCGCTGCGCCGCTGGCTGGCCGAGCGCCACGGCGTCAGCGAGTCGCGCGTGCTCGTCACGAACGGCTCGATGCAGGCCGACGCGTTCCTCTTCGACGCGCTCGTGCAGCCCGGCGACGCGGTCGTCGTCGAGAAGCCGACGTACGACCGCACGCTGCTCGGCCTCAAGCAGCGCGGCGCCGAGATCCACATGGTCGAGCTCGAGCCCGACGGGATCGACGTCGCCGGCCTGAAGACGCTGCTCGAGAGCGGCGTGCGGCCGAAGCTCGCGCACATCATCCCCAACTTCCAGAACCCGGCCGGCTACACGCTGAGCCGCGAGAAGCGCGTCGAGCTGCTGACGCTCGCCACCGAGTACGGGTTCACGATCTTCGAGGACGACCCGTACATCGAGATCCGGTTCACGGGCCATCCGCTGCCGACGATGCTGTCGCTCGACGGGACGGCCGCCGAGCACGTCGTGTACGCCTCGTCGTTCTCCAAGACGGTGTGCCCGGGCATCCGCGTCGGCTACCTGATCGGGCCCGAGGAGCTCATCGCGACGATCGCCCGCAACGCGACGAACACGTACATCTCGCCGAACATGGTCGCCCAGTCGATCGTCTACCAGTTCTGCGCGAGCGGCCGGATCAACGACGCCGTGACGACCGTCAGCGCGGCACTCGCCGCGCGCGTCGAGGCACTCACCGCGGCGCTCGCCGAGCATCTCCCGGACGCGAAGTTCCGCGCGCCCGAAGGCGGCTACTTCATGTGGGTCGAGCTCCCCGAGGGCACCGACGTGCACGTGCTGTTCGAGAAGGCGGGCGAACACGACGTGACGTTCGTCAAGGGCACCGACTTCCTGCTGGAGGGCGGCGAGAACACGCTGCGCCTGGCCTACTCGGGCGTCACGCCGGAGCAGATCGGCGAGGGCATCAGGCGGCTCGCGGCGGCGTACGCGGAGCTGTAGCCGGTGTGCGACGCTGTGCCACGGCGGTGCTACGCTGTGCCACATGGACGTCTCCGTTCGTGAGCTGCGCAATCACACCGGCCGCGTCATCGCCGCCATCGAAGCCGGCCAACCTGTCGTCCTGACGGTCCACGGACGCCCGGTGGCGGACATCGTGCCGCGGCGCGTGCGGAGCGAACGGCGCTCCAGCGACGTCGTGCTCGCCGAGCTGCGGGAGCTGGGCGAGCTCGCGCGAACGCTCGGGATCACGCCCGACGCGGGCGACTACGAGACCGGCCTGACGACCGACGACATGATTCCCGGATGAGTGGATACCTGATCGACGCGAGCGTGTTCATCGCGGTCGAGCAGGGCCGCGAGCTCGGGCCGCAGCCGGAGGGCGACGCGCGGCTCTCCGTCGCGACACTGACGGAGCTCCTCGTCGGCGTTCGTCGCGCCGCCGACGACCGCACCCGTGAGTGGCGCGAGCGCACCGCCGCCACCCTCAGCTCTTCGTCCCCGTCCCCTACGACGAGAACGTGGCCGTGCGGCTCGCCGAGCTGCTCGCGGCCGCGCGAGACCAGGGGCGGCGCGCAGGGGCGATGGACGCCATCGTCGCCGCCACAGCCCTGACACACGACCTCGCGGTCTGGACGCAGGACACGGACTTCGACGTCCTCGCGGAGCTGGCGCCCGACCTTCGCGTCGTGCGCGGCTGACCGCGACGCTCAGCGCCCGTAGCGCTCGGTCGCGATCACGAGCTGCTCGGGCAGCGCGGTCCGCGGCGGGGGTGACGGGTCGGCCGCGACGCTCACGGTCTCCGCGACGCTCACCGTGAGCGTGACGCGCTCGCCGGCGTCGCCGGCGACGACGACCTCCTCGCCCGTGCGCTCGGCGAGCGTGCCGGTCATCCCGGGCTCCGCCCCCGCCGCCTTCAGGTAGTGCAGGAGGTCCTCCGCCTCGTTCTCGAAGCGCAGGATCTGCACGGTCGCGCCGACCTCGACGTCGGCGAGGGGCACGCCGTCGTGCCGCTGACCGACCTCGATCGGGTGGCCGTGCGGGCAGGTCTTCGCGTCGCCGATCGCGGCCAGCATGCGCGCCTCGAGCACCGGGCTCATCGCGTGCTCGAGCCGCTCGGCCTCCTCGTGCACCTCGTCCCACGGGATGCCGAGCACGTCGGTGAGGAAGCGCTCGATCAGGCGATGGCGGCGGACGATCCCCTCCGCGTGCTCGCGGCCGATATCGGTGAACTCGATCAGCTTGTCGTCGCCGCGCGTGATGTAGCCGTCGCCCTCGAGCCGGCGCGAGCATCTCGTGGACGGTGGGCGGTGAGAGCTGCATCGCCCGCGCCACGTTGGCGGCGCTCATCGGCAGCCCCGCCTCGTGCAGCCAGAAGATCGTCTGGAGGTATTCCTCCTCGGCGACGGTGGCGTGGTCCTGGGACATGGGGCGATCGTATCGGGCGCAGGTAGGGTGCCCGGCGTGCAGATCACACCCGGGACACGAGCCTTCATCACCGGCGCCTCGCGCGGGATCGGCGCGGCGCTGGCGCGCGCGCTCGCCGAGCGCGGAGCCGTCGTCGGGCTGGCCGCGCGCTCGACCGACGAGTCGGCCGCGCTCGCGGCGCAGCTCCCCGGCGAGCACCACGTCCTGGCGTGCGACGTCGCGGACACGGAGTCCGTCCGGTCCGCGATCGAGTCGTTCGCCGAGCTGGCCGGCGGCATCGAGCTGCTGATCGCGAACGCGGGGATCACGCACTACGGCCCGTATCGCCACCAGTCGCTCGAGCAGCAGCTGCAGATGAGCGAGGTCAACTGGCACGGCACGCTGCGCACCGTCCATTTCGGGCTGCCCCACCTGCTCGACCGAGCGAACGGGCACGTCGTCGTCGTGTCCTCGGGCGCCGCGCTGCGCTCCTTTCCCTGGGCGGCCGTCTACGGCGGCACGAAGGGCGCGCAGCGGATGTTCGCCGAGGCACTGCGCCACGAGCTGAGCGGCACGGGCGTCTCGCTGACGACGGTGTATCCGGGCGAGATCGGGACGAACCTGCACGACCACGAGAAGGACACGATGCCCGACTGGTACCGCGGCGGGCCCGGCGCGGCGAGCCCGGACGAGCTCGCCCGGCGGGTCCTGCGCGCGATCGAGCGCGACGACCGCGCGGTCTGGTTCCCGCCGATCGTGCGGCTGCTCGGCGTGCTGCACAACACCGACTCGCGACTCGCGGACGCGCTGCTGCGCCGGCTGCGCGGCGGGACGGCCGCGCCGCGCAGGGACTGACGCGTCTAGGCCGGCAGCCGGCGCCGTGGCGTGCCGGCGAGCTGCGCGGTCGTACGGTGCAGCCGCTCCTCGATCAGGTCGACCATCACGCGCGCCGCGGGTGACAGCGGGGCGTCGCGGCGCGTCACCCACGCGAGCGTGATCATGATCGGTTCCGCGAACGGGACCCAGCCGATCCGCTTGGACATGCGCGCGCCGCGCGCGACCAGCAGGCCGCGCTCGAGAACGGTGTCGCCGACGCCCGCGGCGACGAGGTCGAGGACCGTCGCGACCGTCTCGACCTCGACCACCGGGTCCAGGGTCACGCCGCCCCGCTGGGCGAGCTCAGCGAGCTGCCGGCGCGTCGGATCCTGCAGCCGGTAGCTCGCGTCGCCCATGACCAGCGGCAGCTCGGCCATGCGCTCGATCGTCATCGGCTTGCGCAGATGGCTCGCCTCGGCGCTGGCGAAGAAGAGCTCGTCGTCGGTGACCCGTCGCACGTCGAGCCCCTCGTCGTCCACCGGCAGCGCCACGATCGCCGCCTCCAGCCGCCCGTCGCGCACGTCCTGCGCGGCCTCGGCGGAGTTGAGCCCGAGGATGCGCACGCGCACGTTCGGGTGGCGCGTGCGGAACTCGGTGACGAGGTCCGAGCCGAGGTAGTCCCGCGCCGTCGAGAAGGTGCCGATGCTGACGGTCCCGCCGCGCAGCTCGCGCACCGCGAGGACCGACTCACGGGCCTCCTGCACCTGCTGCAGCACCGCCTCGGCATGCGGCCGCAGGGTGCGCCCCGCATCGGTCAGGACGATCCCCCGCCCGACGCGCGCGAACAGGGCCACGCCGAGCTCGGCCTCCAGCCGGCGCACCTGCTCGCTGACGGACGGCTGCGAGAGGTGGAGCGCATGCGCGGCGGCGCTGAACGAGCCGCGCTCGGCAGTGGCGAGGAAGTACTGGAGCTGCTGAATGTTCATCTCAAGGCTTTCCCTTTGGATCATAGAGGGAAGTGGTGCCTCTTCCTTGCGGTCAGCGGCCCTACAGTGGTGGTCACACCGCAACTCCAGCATTCGGAAGGACCCACGCATGATCACCTCTCTCGTCATTCTCGCCTCCGCCGGCGCCATCTACGGAGGCTTCGGCTACCTCGCCGTCAAGTACGGCGTCGACTCACGCAACCTCGACGGCCGCCGCGACTGGTAGCCGCGCCGTGGCGCCGGCCGCACAGCACCGCGACCATTCGGTCGGCGTCGCGCTCACCCTCGTCTCAGCCGTGACGTTCGGCGCATCCGGCGTCCTGGCGAAGGTCGCCTACGCCGGGGGGGCCGGCGTCGTCACCCTGCTGACGGGGCGCTTCCTCCTCGCCGCCCTCCTGCTCTGGGCGCTCGTCGCCTGGCGCCGCCCCGCGCTCCCGCCGCTGCGCGTGGCGGTCGCCGCGCTCCTGCTCGGCGCCGTCGCCTACGCCGGCGAGGCGAGCCTGTACTTCTCCGCCCTGGAGCGCCTGGACGCCTCGCTCGTCGCGATGCTGCTCGCGACCTACCCGGTCCTCGTCGTCGCCGCAGCGGTCGCGCTCGGCCGTGAGCGCCCGGACCGGCGCCGCGCGATCGCCCTCGCGGTCGCCATCGCCGGCGCCGCGCTCGTCCTCGGCGGTGCGCAGATCGGTGCGCTCAGCGGCCCGGGCCTGATGTTCGCGGGCTCGGCGACCGTCGCCTATGCGACCTACGTGCTGCTCGCCGACCGGTTCGTGGCGCGCGTCGACGGCCTGCTGCTGGCGGCCCTCGTCACCACCGGCGCCGCCATCGGCACGCTCAGCTTCGGCGCCGCGACCGGCAGCCTCGACGCGGCATCGCTCCAGACCGGCGGCTGGCTCGCCATCGTTCTGCTCGCCGTCGTCTGCACCGTCGTCCCGATCTCCTCCTTCCTGCTCGCGCTCCCCCGCGTCGGGCCCGGCACCGCGAGCATCCTCTCGACGTTCGAGACCGTCGTCGGCGTCGGCCTCGCGGCGCTGCTGCTCGGCGAGTCGCTCGGCGCGCTGCAGGCCGCCGGCGCAGCGCTCGTGGTGGGCGCCGTCGTCGCGCTGCAGCTCGGTTCGCCCACTAGGGTTTCGGCGGATGACGCTCCCGCTTTCGCCGCCGCTCCTTCCGCAGCTCGCGCGCTCGCGGAGCAGCCTGCCTGACGAGCCGGGCTGGGCCTTCGAGCCCAAGTGGGACGGCTTCCGCGCGATCGTCTTCGTCGACGGCGACGCGGCGGAGATCCGCTCGCGCAACGACCGCCCGCTGTCGCGCTACTTCCCCGAGCTGCGCTTCCCGCGCGGGCCGCTACGTGATCGACGGCGAGATCGTCGTGCGTGATGCGCGCGGACGCGAGGACTTCGACGCGCTCGGGCAGCGCGTCCACCCCGCGGCGTCGCGCATCGCGCGGCTGAGTGAGGAGACCCCTGCGGTCTTCGTGGCATTCGACCTGCTCGCGCGGGATGACGACGTCCTCCTGGAGCTCCCCTACCAGGACCGGCGCGCCGCACTCGAGCAGCTCGTGTCCGGCCCGATCGAGCTGACGCCGATGGTGCGCACGACCGCCGAGGCCGAGCACTGGCTGCACGATGCGGAGGGCGTCATGGCGAAGCAGCTCAGCGCGCCCTACCAGCCCGGCAAGCGCGACGGGATGGCGAAGATCAAGCGCGTGCGCACGATCGACACGGTCGTGATGGGCTGGCGCCCGGGCAAGGCCGAGGGCACCGTGGGCGCGCTGATCCTCGGGCTCTACGAGCCGGGCGGCCGGCTGCGCGAGGTCGGGCACTCGAGCGGGTTCACCGCCAAGGAGAAGCGTGAGCTCGTGGACTCCCTGAAGCCGTACGAGACCGGCGAGCGCGGCAGCGCGGAGCCCTCGCGCTGGACGGCGGGCCGCGACCTTCAGTGGGTCTCGCTGCGCCCGGAGCTCGTCGTCGAGATCACGTTCGACCACACCAGCGCGGGCCGGATCCGGCACGGCGCGAAGGTCCAGCGCTGGCGCGAGGACAAGGACCCGCGCGAGTGCACCGTCGACCAGCTCGACTCGTAGCTCGGGACACCGCGGCGACGGCGATCGGTCGACCCCGGGCCCGCTGAGCGGGCCTCACCTCGACCGATCCCGCATTGACTCCCGGATACCGTCGGTATATGAATACCGGCGGTATGACCTCCGCTCCGCTGAGCCGCGCCGATTCCAAGGCGCTGACGCGCGCAAGGATCCT
This sequence comes from uncultured Actinomycetes bacterium, assembly GCA_963805615.1. Lineage (GTDB taxonomy): Bacteria > Actinomycetota > Thermoleophilia > Solirubrobacterales > Solirubrobacteraceae > F1-60-MAGs163. The sequence continues at coordinate 75,162 of CAWDUW010000004.1, forward strand.
CGATGCGGCCCGCCGCGTGTTCGAGCGCCACGGCTTCCACGGCTCGAGCCTGGACCAGGTCGCACGCGAGGCGGGCTTCACCAAGGGCGCTGTGTACTCCGCCTTCGACTCGAAGGCGGACCTCTTCCTCGCCCTGCTCGCGGAGCGTGCGACGGAGCGCCGACAGGCCTGGCAGGCGATGTCGCGCCGCGCCGCGTCCGCGGAGGCGTTCGTCGCGGAGGTCACGCGCGGCTTCGCGCAGTCCGTCGCCCGGGAGCGCGAGTGGTGGGCGGCCGTCATCGAGTTCGCGACCTTCGTCGCCCGTGACGAGGCGCTGCGGGCGCGCTACGCCGAGCACCACGACGCGACGCGCGTGGCGCTCGCCCGCACGATGGAGGAATGGAGCGCCCGCACCGGGCAGCCGCTCGCGATGGAGCCCCGCGCCATGGCGACCGCGTGCCTTGCGCTCAGCAACGGGCTGACGCTCGAGTGGCTGCTGTCCCCGGACGACGTGCCGCGCTCGCTCTACGTCGACGCGAACACGGCACTCCACCGGGGAGCGCAGGCCTGATGCTCGACCGCCTGACCCGGCTGCGCCGGGACGTCCTCCCCGCGCTGAAGGCCGCGCGTCAGCTCGAGGCCCACGACCAGCTGGACCGCGAGACGTACGACGCGCACAATCGCGAGCGCCTGCTCGCGATCGTCCGCCACGCCGCGGCGCGCTCCCCCTACTACCGCGAGGCGCTGAGCGGCATCGCGCTCGGCGACGACCTCGACCTGCGCGCTCTGCCGACGCTCGACAAGACGACGATGCTCGACAACTGGGACGCGGTCGTCACCGACCCGCGGCTGCGCCTCGCGGACGTCGAGCGAGTGCTCGAGGCGTCCACGAGCGACGCCCTGCACCTCGGGCGCTACCGCACGATGGCCAGCGGCGGGACGACCGGCCGCCGCGGCGTCTTCGTCTACTCGACCGAGGACTGGCGCCAGGTGCTGGGAGGTGTCGTGCGCTGGACGAGCGACTACATCGGCGCGCCGCCGCGGCTGCCGCGCCGCGTCAAGCAGGCGACCGTGCTCGCCGGCAGCCCGCAGCACATGACCGCACGCATGGCGCGCAGCCTCGACGTCGGCGTCCACCGCTTTCTGCGGATCGACGCGCGCGCGCCGATCGACGAGATGGTCCCCCGGCTGAACGCGTTCCAGCCCGAGGCGCTGAGCGGCTACGCGTCGATGGTCACGCTGCTCGCGGACGAGCAGCTCGCCGGGCGGCTGCAGATCGCGCCGCGAGTGGTGTCCACGTCGAGCGAGGTGCGCACAGCGGAGATGGAGGCGCGCATCGTCGCCGCGTGGGGCTCGTCGTCCTTCGACGGCTACGCGAGCACCGAGACGGGCATGCTCGCGAGCGAGTGCGACCGGCACACCGGCATGCACGTGTTCGAGGACCTCGTCCACATCGAGGTCGTCGACGACGCCGGAAACGCCGTCCCGGACGGCACGGCCGGCAGCCGCGTCCTCATCACGAACCTGCTGAACCACACGCAGCCGCTGATCCGCTTCGAGCTCACGGACCTCGTCACGATCGCGCCGGAGCGCTGCTCGTGCGGGCGGCCGTCGAAGCTGCTCGCCGCGCTCGACGGGCGCACGGACGACGTGCTCGCCTTCCCCGCCGCGGCCGGGGGCACGGTCAGCGTCCATCCGCTCGTGCTGCGCAGCCCGCTCGCGAAGATCGCCGAGCTGCGGCAGTACAAGATCGTCCACGACGACGACGGGCTCTTCGTCGAGGCGGTCCTCGCTCCCGGCGCGGGTGAGGCGACGTGCGGGGAGATCGCCGCGAAGCTGCGCGGCGCGCTCGAGACCGCGGGCGCCGCGGGGGTGCGGGTGGACGTGGCGCAGGTCGCCGCGATCGAGCGGCACGCCGGCTCCGGGAAGGCCAAGCTCGTCGAGTCACGCGCCGGGAGCCGGGGCGCCGCGGCCCGGTAGGGTCGCCGGCCATGGCGCGTGAACTGAAGCTCGGACTGAACACCGGCTACTGGATGGCCGGTCCACCGCACGGCGCCGCCGAGGCGATCGCCGCCGCCGACGAGCTCGAGTACGACTCGATCTGGACGGCGGAGGCCTACGGCTCCGATGCACTGACGCCGCTCGCGTGGTGGGGCTCGGCGACGAAGAACGTGCGGCTCGGCACCGCGATCATGCAGATGAGCGCGCGCCGCCCGACCGCATCCGCGATGGCGGCGCTGACGATGGACCACCTGAGCGGCGGGCGCTTCATCCTCGGGCTCGGCGTGTCCGGGCCGCAGGTCGTCGAGGGCTGGTACGGCGAGCCGTTCGCCAAGCCGCTCGCCCGCACGCGTGAGTACGTGCGCATCTGCCGCGAGTGTTTCGCCCGCAACCGCGTGACGAGCGACGGGCCCTTCTATCCCCTGCCGCTGACCGAGGGCGAGGGCGTCGTCGGCCTGGGCAAGGCGCTCAAGCCGACCCTGCACCCGGTGCGCGAGGACATCCCGATCTACCTCGCGGCCGAGGGCCCGAAGAACATCGCGCTGACCGCGGAGATCGCCGACGGCTGGATGGCGCTCTTCTACTCCCCGCACCACGAGGACCTCTACCGCCCGCGGCTCGAGGAGGGCTTCGCGCGCGAGGGGGCACGCCGGTCGTTCGCCGATTTCGACGTCATGGCGACGGTCCCGGTGATCGTCCACGACGACATCGAGGCCGCCGCCGACATGGTGCGCCCGATGTACGCCCTCTACTTCGGCGGGATGGGCGCGAAGGGCGCGAACTTCCACCACGACGTGCCGGTGCGGATGGGCTACGAGGCCGAGATGCAGGTCGTCCAGGACCTTTACCTGGAGGGGAAGAAGGACGAGGCCGCGGCCGCCGTCCCGACAAAGCTCGTCGAGCAGCTCGCGCTGATCGGCCCCGAGGACAAGATCCGCCACGACCTCGAGGCGTGGCGCGAGTCGGTCGTCACGACGCTGCTGATCAGCGGCGACGCGGCCACGGTGCGGCGGGTGGCGGAGATCGTGCGCGGCTGAGGCCCGCTCAGCTCGCCGGCGCCGCGTCCGCCGCGTGTGCGCCGTTGGTTCCCGTCGCGGGCTTCACGTCGCCGAGCCGATCGTGCAGCCGGTCCCGCAGCTCGTCGGGGTCGTACTCCACGTGGTCGCGTCGCTTGCGCGCGACGACGACGCCGGTGGCTGCCACACCGGCGAGGCCGGCCAGGCCGAGGAGCTTCCAGTGACGTCGCAGCATGCGCGTAGGTTAGGCCCGTGCCCGGCACCACGCTGACCCTGGCCGATGCCGTCGCGCACGCGGGGACGGGGGACATCTGGCTGTTCCGCGGGCGCTCGGTGGCGGACACCGTGATCCGCACCGTCACCAACGCGCCGGTGAACCACGTCGGCATGGTCGTCGCGCTGGACGATCTCCCGCCGCTCCTCTGGCATGCCGAGATGGGGCGCTCGCTGCCGGACGTGTGGACGGGCGAGCACCAGCGCGGCGTGCAGCTGCACCGGCTCGCCGACGCGGTGCGCACCTGGGACGAGCGCTACGACCAGCGTGCCTGGACGCGCCGGCTCGAGGGCACGATCGAGCGCCGCCACGAGGACGCGCTGATGGAGGTGATCGCGCGCTACGACGGGCGTGCGTTCCCCAGGACACTCGGGCTCGCGCGGCAGTGGGCGACCGGCCGTTTCCGCAGGCGCGAGTCGTCGCTCGAGACGATCTACTGCGCCGAGCTCGTCGCCACCACCTACCAGGCGATGGGGATCCTCCCCAGCCGCCGGCCGGCGAGCTGGTACGACCCGGGCCGCTTCTGGAGCGGCGACCGGATCGAGATGGTGCCGCCGTTCGCGCTGGGCGGGGAGATCGCGATCGTGGGATGAGGCGCTCGCCTGGCCTTGTGGGGTTTCGGTGAACTCGCCGGGGTTCCCTGAGAGACGGGATCCGCTCGACGTCCGGCGCCTGCGCCGTTACTGTGTGTGAAACGGGGGGGGATGGTGTGAGTGGGGTGCCGCAACGACGGTGGTTCACGGGGCGACTGATCGCCCCGTTCGCAGCGCTGCTCGCGCTGGCCCTCCTCTCGGCCTCTCCGGCCGGCGCGGCGCTCAGCGCGCATCCCGACACGACCTACGTCACCGACGGGCAGGTGCTGGCGGTCGCCCGCAGCGCGGACCGGATCTACCTCGGGGGAGACTTCACGCAGGTCGGGCCGCGGACCGGCCCCGGCGTCGGGATCTCGAGCTCCGATGGGCACGTCCCGCCCGGGTCGGCGCAGGTCTCCGGCGGGGCCGGCACGATCGCCGCCGTCGCTCCTGACGGGGGCGGCGGCTCCTTCATCGGCGGAGACTTCACCCACGTCGGCGGCCTGGCGCGCCGCAACCTCGCCCACATCCGCGCCGACGGGACGCTCGATCCCGCCTGGAACCCGGGCGCGAGCGCGGCCGTGCACGCGCTGACGGTGCTCGGCTCGACCGTCTACATCGGCGGCGACTTCCACGGTGCCGGTGCGATCAACGGGTCGCTGGCACGCGACTACCTCGCGGCGGTCGACGCGACCAGCGGCGTCGCCACCGGGTGGGGCCCTGCGGCGAACGCGCCCGTTGCGGCGCTCGCGTCGGCGGGATCCGTCGTCTACGCGGGGGGCAGCTTCACGACGATCAACGGCGTGGATCCGCGTCACCACGCAGCCGCCCTGGACGCCGCGAGCGGCGCAACCCTGGCCTGGGATCCCGACACCGACCAGGAGGTCCTCACCGTCGCCCTGTCGGGCTCGACGGTGTACCTCGGCGGTCTCTTCTCGAACCTCAACGCCGGCGCCGCGCTGCGCGAGCATGCCGCCGCGGTCGACGCGGTCGCCGGCACGGCGACCCCCTGGAATCCCGACCCGAACCAGATCGTTCGCACGATCGCCGTGTCCGGCTCGACCGTCTATCTCGGCGGCGACTTCACGCAGGTGAACCTGCTCTCGACTCCGGTGACGCGGCACCATGCGGCCGCGGTGAACGACACCCTGGGCGTGGCGACCGCCTGGGACCCGGACGTCAGCGGCCCCGTCCTGTCGATCGCGCCCGCGGGCGCCGTCGTGTACCTCGGCGGCGATTTCGCAGGCGGGAATTCGCTCAACGGATCGCTGACGCGCAACCACCTGGCGGCGGTCGATGCCGGCAGCGCAGCGGCGACGGCCTGGGACCCGAACGCGAACGGCACCGTCCAGGCGCTCACGGCGTCCGGCACGTCCGTGTTCGCCGGCGGGGCCTTCACCTCCCTCGGCGGTCAGCCGCGACGCAACGCGGCCGCGCTGAGCGCGACCGACGGCGGCCTCACCGCCTGGGCGCCCGAGCCGAACAACGTCGTGCGCGCGCTGGCACTCTCGGGGTCGACGGTCTATCTCGGCGGCCAGTTCGGCGGAGCCGGGGCGATCGGCGGCTCGAGCATCCGCAACGGCCTCGCCGCCGTCGACGCGGAGTCGGCGGCCGTGAGCCCGTGGAACCCCGACGTCGCCGGCACCGTCGACGCGCTCGCGATCTCCGGATCCACGGTGTACGCCGGCGGCACCTTCACCACGGTTCGGGCCGGCACCACCACCCGCAACAACGCCGCGGCGTTCGACCCCGTCAGCGGCAGCCCGACCGCGTGGGACCCGAACCTGAACCAGACCGTGAACGCGCTGGCCGTGGCCGGCCCGGTCGTGTACGTCGGCGGCGACTTCGCCGGGGCGAACTCGGTGAACGGGTCCACGCAGCGCGACCATGCCGCGGCCGTGGACGCCACGACGGGGGCGGTGACGGGCTGGGCGCCGGAACCCGACGACACCGTGCGCGCGATCCTGCCGTCGGGATCAGCCGTCTATCTCGGCGGGGACTTCACGACGGTGAACGGCATCACGACGCGCAAGGGGCCGCCGCCCTCGACGCGGCCAGCGGCGTCGCGACGGCATGGGACCCGGGTCTCACGCGGCCGGTCCTCCCGCCGAGCGTGTCGGCGCTGACGGCCGCGGGCGGATCGATCTACCTCGGAGGAAGCTTTGGAACCGTGCAGGGCGCCGCGCGGGCCAACATCGCAGCCGTCGATCCGGGCAGCGGAGCCCCGAACGGCTGGGCGCCCGACGCGACCGGCCGCGTGAACGCGCTCGCGCCCGACGGCGGGGGCGGCATCGTCGCAGGCGGAATCTTCACCGGCTTCGAAGAGTCTCCGCAGCAGGGCATCGCCTCGTTCAGCGAGCCGCCCGCGAACAGCGCGGCCCCGGCCATCGAGGGCATCCGCCGCCCGGGGTCGCGCCTCGCCTGCACGACGGGTACCTGGACGGGTTCCCCGCCGATCACCTACGCCTACGCGTGGCTCCGCGACGGCTCGCCGGTCGCGGGTGAGACGTCCAACGGGCTCATCGTGGCGCCCGGTGACGCGGGCCACCATCTGCTCTGCAACGTCAGCGCCACGAACGTCGCCGGCTCGGCGCGCGCGACGAGCGCCGCGGCGACGATTCCGCCCGTCACGGCCCCCGGGAAGGCGGACCGCACGCCGCCGCGCATCTCCAAGTTCAAGCTCTCCCCGAAGGCGTTCCGGGCTGCCACCAAGGGCCAGGCGATCGCGAAGCGCAAGACGGGCAGGACGGGCACCCTGGTGAGCTACAGGCTCTCCGAGCGTTCGACCGTGAGGTTCACCGTGCAGCGCGCCGTGGGCGGCCGGCTGGTCGGCAGGTCCTGCCTCAAGGCGACCAAGCGGCTGCGCAGGAAGCGCGCCTGCATCCGGTTCGTCCCGGTCAGCGGCTCGCTGGCGCGCAGTCGCCCGTCCGGCAACGACCGCTTCCGCTTCACGGGGCGACTGGGCAGGAAGGCGCTGGCGCCGGGCTCCTATCGCCTCACGGCGCGGGCCACGGACGCGGCGCACAACCGCTCGCTGCCCCTGAGCCGCCTGTTCCGGGTCCTGCGGCCCACCCGGCGCTGAGGCCCCGGGCTACTCCTCCCTCGCCCGGCTCGGCGCGACCCGCCTGGGCTCGCCGCGCTGCTTGGCGAAGTGCGGCGGCCACGGCGCGTCGCCCAGGCCCTCCTCCTCGTCGCGACGGGCGAGGTCGAGCAGCGGCGTGAGGTCGTGCCGCACCTCGTCGATCTCGGCGAGCGGGTCGCCGACGCTCGCAAGCCGCGCCGGCACCGTGAAGAAGGTGAGCTCCGCCGGCTCGACGTCCGGCACCTCATCCCACGCGAGCCCGCACGACACTCGCGCGTCGGGCACGGGGCGCACGCTGTACGCACTGGCGACGGTGCGGTCACGGGCGTTCTGGTTGTAGTCGAGGAAGACGCCGACGCGCTCCTCCTTCCACCATTTCGAGGTCGCCCTGCCGGGCATCCGGCGCTCCACCTCGCGCGCGAGCGCGAGCGCCGCGCGCCGCACCTCCGTGAAGTCCCAGCGCGGCTCGATGCGGATGTTCACGTGGATCCCGCGCGAGCCGCTCGTCTTCGGAAAGCCGCGCATGCCGTGCTCGCCGAGCACGTCCCGCACCGTCAGCGCGACCTCGCGCACGACCTCGAAGCCCACACCCTCGGACGGGTCGAGATCCACCCGCAGCTCATCGGGATGGTCGAGGTCCGAGCGCCGCACGGCCCATGGGTTCCAGTCGATGTTGTTGAGGTTCGCCGCCCAGGCCAGGTGCGCCGCGTCGACCGGGCAGAGCTCCTCGGCGCTGCGGCCCGAGGGAAACGTGACGGTCGCGGTCTGAAGCCACTCCGGCGGCGCCTGCACACGTTTGTTGAAGAACGGCTTGCCGGTGATCCCGGTGTTCCAGCGCTTCAGCACCGTCGGCCGCTCGCGCACGCCCAGGAGCACCTGCTCCGCGTGCTCGACGTAGAACGTCACGAGGTCGAGCTTGAGGATCGGCGGGCTGCCGGCGTGGGCCGGGAACAGCTCCTTGGACGGGCTCGTGACGCGCACCTCGCGCCCCGCCGCCTCGATGGTCGTCTCGTCACGTGCCATTGCGCTGCGAGGATGGCGCACCGTGCCGCTGTCTGCACCCCCCGCAACGCCGATCACGGACGAGCGCCCGGTCCTCGTGGCACCGGACTCGTTCAAGGGCACCCTGCGCGCCGCCGTCGTCGCCGCCGCGATCGGGCGCGGCCTGGAGCGCGGCGGCCTCGTCCCGCCGGACCTGATGCCGCTCGCCGACGGGGGCGAGGGCACGCTCGAGACCCTGCTGCTCGCGCTCGGAGGCGAGACGCGCGGCGCGACGGTGCGCGGGCCGCTCGGCGCGCCCGTGAAGGCGGGCTTCGGCCTGCTGGCGGACGGTGACGGCGCGGTCGTCGAGATGGCGCAGGCCAGCGGCCTCGTCGCTCGTTCCCGAGGCCGGTCTCGACGCGGAGGCGGCGACGACCTACGGCACCGGAGAGCTGATCCTCGCGGCGATCGACGCGGGCGCGGTCGTCGTCTTCGTCGGCCTCGGCGGGAGCGCCACGACCGACGGCGGCGCCGGTGCACTCCAGGCGATCGCGGACGGCGGGGGAACGCGCGGCGCGCGGCTCGTCGCCCTGTGCGACGTGCGGACGACCTTCACCGACGCGGCGGCGCGGTTCGGGCCGCAGAAGGGCGCGGATGCAGCGGCGGTGCGGCGGCTCGCAGGGCGCCTGGGCCAGCTCGCCGAGACCTGGCCCCGCGACCCGCGAGCCGTGCCGATGACAGGCGCGGCGGGCGGCCTCGCCGGCGGTCTCTGGGCGGCGCTCGGCGCCGAGCTGAAGCCGGGCGCGCGCTTCATCCTCGACGCGCTCGACGCCGGGTCGCGGATGCGCGCCGCGCGCGCGGTGATCGTGGGCGAGGGCCGGCTCGACCCGACCACGCTCGAAGGCAAGGCCGCCGGCGAGCTCGCCACCGACGCGCGCCAGGCCGGCGTGCCGTGTCACGCGATCGTCGGCAGCGCCGCGCTCGGCGCGTTCGAGCGGCGGATCATCGACCTGCAGACCGTGCGCGAGGCCGGCACGGTCGCGGACCTCGAGCGCGCCGCGGAGCAGCTCGCGCTGTCGGGAGTCCTCTGATGGCCGTGCGCGAGCAGTCGGCCGTCATCGTCGGCGGCGGCCACAACGGCCTCGTCGCGGCGACCCTGCTCGCGCAGGCCGGGGTGCGCACCACGGTGCTCGAGCGCCTCGACCATTTCGGCGGCGCCGCCGTGTCCGAGTACGCATTCCCCGGCGTGGACGTGCGGCTGTCGCGCTACGCCTATCTCGTCAGCCTCTTCCCGCGCGAGCTCGCCCGGCGGCTGGGGATCGACCTGCCGCTGATCCGCCGCCGCATCTCCTCGTACACGCCCGCCGGAGATCACGGCCTGCTGATCGACGACGGTGACGAGGCGCGGACCGCGGCCTCGATGCTCGCCGTCACCGGCGACCCCGGCGCCCACGACGCCTGGCGGCGCCTCTACGCGAGCACGGGAAGACTCGCCCGCGCGCTGGCGCCCACGCTGCTCGAGCCGCTGCCGACGCGCGCGGCTGCGCGCGCGCTCGTCGGCGACGACGCGCTCTGGGACGCGTTCATCGAGCGTCCGCTCGGCGACACGCTCGACGCCGCGCTGCCCGACGACCTCACGCGCGGCGTCGCGCTCACCGACGGCCTGGTCGGCACGTTCGCCGACCCCTACGACGCGACGCTGCTCGCCAACCGCTGCTTCCTCTACCACGTGATCGGGAACGGCACAGGCGACTGGGACGTGCCGGTCGGCGGCATGGGCGCGGTCAGCGCCGCGCTGGAACAGGCTGCGCGCGCAGCCGGGGCCGACCTGCGCAGCGGCGCGGAGGCCGTCGAGCTCGACACCGACGGCGCGGGCGCCCGCGTCACCTGCGCCGACGGGACGAGCGTCGAGGCCGACGCACGTGCGTGTGCGGCGCGGCGCCCGCGGTCCTCGACCGGCTGCTCGACCGGCCGGTGAGCGAGCCGCGGCCCGAGGGCGCCCAGCTCAAGGTCAACATGGTGCTCGAGCGGCTGCCCGCGCTGCGCGACGGCGACGTGCCGCCGGCGGACGCGTTCGCCGGCACCTTCCACGTCAACGAGCGCGCGACGCAGTTCGCCGCCGCCTACGCCCAGGCCTGCCGCGGCGAGATCCCCGCGCTCCCGCCGCTCGAGACCTACTGCCACTCGCTCGGCGACCCGTCGATCGTCGGGCCGGGGCTGCGCGAGCGCGGCGTCCACACGCTGACCCTGTTCGCCTTCCACATGCCGGCCCGCCTCTTCGCCGCCGACCACGACGCGGCGAAGGAGCAGGCGCTGCAGCGCACGATCGCCTCGCTGGACGGCGTGCTCGCCGAGCCGGTCGCGGACTGCCTGCTGCGCACACCGGACGGCGTTCCCTGCATCGAGGCGCGCACGCCGGTCGAGCTCGAGCGCGAACTGGGCCTGCCCGGCGGCAACATCTTCCATCGCGACCTGCAGTGGCCGTTCGCCGAGGATGACGGGGACGCCGGCCGCTGGGGCGTCGAGACCGACCTCGCGAACGTGTGGCTCTGCGGCGCCGGCGCGCGCCGCGGCGGCGGCGTCAGCGGCATCCCGGGGCACAACGCGGCACGTGCCGTCCTGGACGCGCTCAGAAACCCCGGGACGACGGGCGGGTAGTAGCTCTCGTGGCCGACCGCCGTCCCCCGTTCGCGCGCCCCGGCGCCCGCCGCGCCGTCGTCGTCGGCGCGGGCTCCTTCGGCACCGCCGTCGCGGTCCTGCTCGCCCGCGGCGGGCTGCGCACCACGCTGCAGACGCGCACCGAGGAGCAGGCCGACCGCCTGCGCCTGCACGGGGAGAACCGCGAGTACCTGCCGGACGTCGCGCTGCCTGCGGACCTGCGGATCGAGCCTGCGAGCGCCGGGCTCGCGAAGTTCGACCTCGTCTTCCTCGGCGTCCCCTCGCGCGGCCTCGACGAGGTCATCGCCGCGCTGCCCGGGCGCGGGCTCGGCCCGCGCGCCTCCGTGATCTCGCTCGCGAAGGGTCTCGTCCCGCCGGACGGTCAGGCTCCCTCCTGGCACCTGCGACGCCTCTTCGGGCCCGGCCGCGTCGCGGTCATCGGCGGCCCTGCCCACGCGCGCGAGATGGTGACCGAGGGCGCCGGGCTCGTGGCCGCGTCCGAGAGCGCCGACCTCGCGCATGCGATCGCGCTGACGTTCAACCGCGCGGGCGTCGTCTGCGAGGAGTCGAGCGACCCGACGGGGGTCGAGCTGGCGGGCGCGGCGAAGAACGCCGCGGCGCTCGCGAGCGGCGCCACCGAGGGTCAGGGCCTCAACGCCGCGGGCGGCGCCGCCGGCCACATCTTCGCCGAGGTCTGGCGCTACGCCGAGTCGCAGGGCGCGCGCCCGGAGTCGATGATCGGCCTGGCGGGCACCGGCGACCTCGTCGCGACCGCGCTCGCCCCCGGCAGCCGCAACCGCCGCGCCGGCGAGCTGCTCGCGCAGGGCGTTCCGTCGTTCGAGATCCCCGACCGGATCGGCCAGGCCGTCGAGTCCCTGGACCTCGTGCCGCTGCTCGCGCGCGCCCTGGCCCGCGCCGGCGTCGAGGCGCCGGTCACCAGCGGGCTCGCGCGGCTGATCTCCGGCGAGCTGCCACTCGACGACTGGGTCGCGCTCGTGCGCACGACCACGGCACCGATCCAGGGCGGCTTCTGGGCGCGCTGGCGCGCCCGCCGCGCCGCTCGACGCGCCGGTTAGCCCGGCGTCGTCAGCGTCAGCACGGCGTCCGCGTGCCGGTCTGCGAGCGCGCGCCCCAGCGTGCGGCGCCCGTCCAGCTCGACGACGAACGAGCTGCCCCGCCGCACGCGCTCGTTGACCCAGCGCGACAGCGACCCCGGGTAGTGCGGCAGCGGGCGCACGGGCAGGCCGACCTGCTTCCCGTAGCGGCGCGCCCGGCCGTCCCAGCCGGCCTCCGGCACGTCGATCCGCGTGAGCGGCTGGTGGTACCAGACGACGACGTCGGGCCGGACGCCCAGGATCAGCGTCCGGATCGCCCGCGTCTCGGGCTCCGACCAGGCGCGCGGGCCGGCGTAGAACCGGGAGCCGGGCGGCCCGAGGTCTCGGCGCCCGAAGGAGCCGTTGCGATTGAGGTCGACGCCACGGGCGTTCTGCCGGCGGCCGAGCGCGGCCCCGTCAGGATTCAGGTTGCGCACGAGCAGCAGCTCGGCGTGCCCGGGCAGCTGACCGGCGAGCGTTCGCGCCTGCAGCCGCGCGACGATCGCGCGGCCCGCGCACTCGTCACCGTGCACGCAGCCGACGACGAGCACACGGCGGCGGACCCGCTCGCCGCTGTAGGCGATCCGCGTGACCGCGATCGGCCGGCCCTGCGCGGAGCGGCCGATCAACGTCTGCTGAGCGACGGGGAGGACGGCGATCGACGTCGCGCCCGCCCCGGATCCGGCACCGGCCGCGAGGGCCGCCGCCAGCGCGGCCACGCCCACGGCGCGACGGCGCATCAGAGCCGCTGCGCCAGCGTTCCGACGATCGCCTCGTAGACGCCCTCGCCGTGCGCGCCCTCGGTGACCGTGACGTTCGGGTGCCCGGCGAGCGAGCCCGCGAGCTCGGGGTCGCGCTCGAGCGCATTGGCGACGAGGAAGAAGCTTCCGACGGTGCCGGCGACGCCGAGGTCCTCGCGCGAGTCGCCGACCGCGATGCACTCCTCGGGCGCGTAGCCGCGCATCCGCTGGTGGGTCGCGACGGCGTTCGCCTTCGAGACCCCGCGCGGGCGCAGGTGGTAGGCGTGGACGGCGGGCAGCCCGGCGAGCGCGGGGGAGCGCCGGCGGACCGCGCCGTTGTCCGTCAGTTCGAGGCCTTCGAAGCCGTTCTGCTCGAGCATCGCGTTGGCCTCCTTGGTCTCGACGAGACCGCGGAGCAGATGGCTGACCTCGCGCCCGGTGTGCCACGGGCTGTGGACCTCCAGGCACCCGCTGTACTCCTCGAGCAGGTACTGCGGGGCGCCGGACTTCGCGATCTGCTCGTGGATCGTGAGCCCCTGCGGGATCCACGACCCGGTGAGCCAGTGCGTCTCGCCCTCGAGCACGAGGCCGGCGCCGATCTCGAAGATGCACGAGCCCTGGCCGAACAGCCGCGCGTCCTCGATCGCGACGTCGCGGCGGCGGCCCGACATGACGACGACCTCGACGTCGGCGCGCAGGCACGCCTCGAGCGCGCGAGGGCCGAACAGCGAGACCTCACCGTCGATCCCCGCGAACAGCCCGCCGCCCGGGCCGAGCAACGTCCCATCCATGTCCACGTACGCGCACCTCACCTCTGACGAGGGTAGCCGTGACGGATAAGGCCGCCGAACCGCCCAGTGTGCGGGGTCCGTCTCGGCCGCCCGAAGGTGCGGCCCCTAGCATCGGACGTCATGGCCATCGCCCGCCAGACCGAGCCGTGGTCCGCGCTTCTGGAGGCCGGCCGCGCCGACGGCCGGCTCGTGCGCGAGGCGTTCGAGGGAGCCCGCGAGCCGACGTTCGCCGACATCCCCGGCGACCTGCATCCCAAGCTGCGCGGCGCGCTCGCCCATGCCGGAATCGAGCGCCTCTACGCGCATCAGGCCCAGGCGCTGGAGAGCGCGTGGGGCGGCACCACGATCGTCACGACGGGGACCGCGTCGGGCAAGTCGCTCTGCTTCCAGCTGCCGACCCTGGAGACCCTGCTCGCCGACCCGCACGCGCGCGCCATCTACCTCTATCCGACGAAGGCGCTCGCCCAGGACCAGGCCCGCGCGCTGCACCGCTTCGGGCTCCACAAGGAGCTGCGCCCGGCGATCTACGACGGCGACACGCCGCGCGAGGAACGCACGCAGATTCGCCGCCGCTCGAACCTGATCCTCACCAACCCGGACATGCTCCACGTCGGCGTGCTCCCCCACCACGCGCGCTGGGGCGACCTCTTCGCGAACCTCGCGATCGTCGTCGTGGACGAGGCGCACGTGTACCGCGGCGTGTTCGGCAGCCATGTCGCCAACGTCCTGCGGCGGCTGCGCCGCGTGGCCGGCGCGTACGGGACGACGCCGCGCATCCTGCTCGCGAGCGCGACGATCGCGAACCCGGTCGAGCTCGCCGAGCGGCTGACAGGCCTGGACGACGTGCAGCTGGTCGACGAGGACGCCTCGCCGGGCGCGCGCCGGCAGATCGCGATGTGGAACCCGCCGCTCGAGGACGAGATTCTCCAGACGCGGCACAGCGTCCTCTCCGAGGCGGCCGAGCTGCTCGCGCGGCTCGTGCGCGAGGGCTCGCGGACGATCTGCTTCATGAAGTCGCGCAAGGGCGTCGAGCTCGTCGCGAAGCTCGCCTCGGACGAGCTCGTGAAGACCGGGCCACCGCGAGCTCGCGGACCGGGTCGCGCCCTACCGCGCGGGCTACACGCCGCAGCAGCGGCGCGAGCTCGAGCGGCGCCTCACCGAAGGCGAGCTGCTCGCGGTCGTGACGACCGACGCGCTCGAGCTCGGGATCGACATCGGCGCGCTCGACGCCGCCGTCTGCGTGACGTTCCCCGGCACGGTCGCCTCGCTGCGCCAGATGTGGGGCCGCGCCGGCCGCCGCGGCCGCGGGCTCGCGGTCTACATCGCGGGCGAGGACGCGCTCGACCAGTTCTTCTGCCGGCACCCCGACGAGTTCCTCGACCGCCCGGTCGAGGCGGCGATCCTGCATCACGAGAACGAGCAGATCCACCTGCCGCACCTGGTGTGCGCCGCGCACGAGGGCCCGATCGACCCGGACACCGACGCGGAGATCCTCGGCCCGCGCGTGCGCGCGCACTGCGAGGCGCTCGCCGCACAGGGCACGCTCGTCGAGCGGCGCGGGCGCTTCACGCTGCGCACGCCCGAGGATTTCCCGGCCGCGCGCGTCGCTTTGCGCTCGGCGTCCGCGGACAACATCCAGGTGGTGGACGTGCAGCAGGGCGAGCTGCTCGGCACCGTCGAGCTGGCGCGCGCGTGCTCGACCGTCCACGAGGGCGCCATCTACCTGCACCAGGGTCGCCAGTACGAGGTGCACGAGCTCGACCTCGACACGCGCCGCGCGCTCGTCGAGCCGTTCACCGGCGACTGGTACACGCAGCCGAAACGAGAGATCGACACCGAGATCGAACGCCTGCTCGACCGCCGCGAGTGCTGCGGCGTGACGCTCAGCTTCGGTCGCGTCACCGTCAGCGAGCAGGTGCTCGCGTTCCAGCGCAAACAGCTCGGCACGCGCGACGTGCTCGACGTCACGGCGCTCGACCTGCCCCGCACCGAATACTCGACGCAGGCGCTCTGGTACGAGCTCGCGGACGGCCCGGCGCTCGACGACGTGCCGATGGCGGCGCTGCTCGGCGCGCTGCACGCCACCGAGCACGCGCAGATCGCGGTGCTCCCGCTGCTGGCCATGTGCGACCGCTGGGACATCGGCGGGCTGTCGACGAACGCCCACCCGCAGACCGGCGGCCCGACGATCTTCATCTACGACGGGCACCCCGGCGGCGTCGGCATCACGCGCCAGGGATTCACCCGCTTCGAGGACCTCGTTCGCGACGCGCACGCCCTGATCGGCGAGTGCCCGTGCGAGAGCGGCTGCCCGTCGTGCGTGCAGTCGCCGAAGTGCGGAAACCTCAACGAGCCGCTGCACAAGGCCGCGGCGCTCGAGGTGCTGCGCGCGATGCTCCACGCCTAGGCCTGCGCAGGTTCGCGCAGCTTCGTGGAGCTTCGGGTGTTCGAACCCGTGCACGGACGCCGAGCGCTTCTCGAACACCTGCCGAATGCCGATCTTTCACATGATGAGTGCCAGTCCCCGAGGCCTCATCGCCTGTCTCGTAGGGACCCTCCTCCTCCTCACGCCCATTGCTCCCGTCGCCCACGCGGCGGGGGCGGGCGGCGTGGAGGCGGATCCGGGCTCGGTCTCCAGACCTCCGGCAGGCGGCGCCGAGTACGGCTCGGCGTCGCTCAGGCCGGTCATGCGCGTACGGGCGGTGCGGCTCATCCGCACACGCGTCCTGCGCGGCAGCTCGCCGCGCCTGGCCGTGCGCATCGACCGCCGCGGTGCGACGAGGCTGCGCCTGCGGATCACGCTGACCGGTGCCCACGGGACGCGCACCCTGCCGCTGCGGCACATCGCCGCCGGCCGGACCTCCGTCGTGCGCCTTCCGAGCACCCTGCGCGTCGGCGCCTACCGCGTGCGGTTCGTCGCGCGCGGCAAGGCCGGAGACCTCCCCGTGCGCTCGCGCAGCCTGCGGCTCGTCGTGCGCCCGCGGCCGAAGGCCAGGCCAAAGCCGAAGAAGCCCGCGCCGGCTCCCCTGGCTCCCACGCCCGCACCGACGCCGGACGCTCCGGCGACGCCCGTGCCGCCGAGCCTCGGCGGCCCCGGCCTGACGAGCGGCGTCTTCCCGGTCCGCGGCACCTACTCGCTCGGCGGGAAGGACGCCCGCTTCGGCGCCGCGCGGACCGGTCACAAGCACGAGGGCCAGGACATCCTCGCCGCCTCGGGCGTTCCCGTCGTCGCCCCGCTCGCGGGTCAGGTTCTCTTCAACGACTACCAGGCGAGCGGCGCCGGCAGGTACGTCGTCCTCCACGCATCCAACGGCTGGGAGATGTTCTTCGCGCACTGCCTCGCCGGCAGCGCGACGCTGAAGCCGGGCACGGCCGTGAGCGCCGGAGATCAGCTCTGCCTCGTCGGTGCCACGGGCGACGCGAGCGGCCCGCACCTGCACTTCGAGCTGTGGCCCGCAGGCTGGCGCGAGGTCAAGGGCACCCGCCCGATCGACCCGCTGCCGCAGCTGCAGCGCTGGGCCACGGGCTGACGAACGCCCCAGCCGCGCTACCCTTCCGGCCGCTCGGCGAGATAGCTCAGTTGGTAGAGCACACGACTGAAAATCGTGGTGTCCCCGGTTCGAGTCCGGGTCTCGCCATGAACAGAAGGCCCCGTCTCGGCGGGGCTTTCTCTTTGGAGGGCGACAGCGCGTGGGGCGTCGGCGATACTCGGCCCATGCCGGTCCCGACGCTGCTCGAGCGAGGCGAGGAGCAGAGCACCATCGAAGAGGTCCTCGATGGTGCTCTCGCGGCGCGCGGTGGCGTGGTCGTCATCGAGGGCGAGGCCGGGGTCGGAAAGACCTCGCTGCTCGAGCTGGCCGGGCGACTTGCGCAGGAGCGCGACATGCTCGTCCTGCGCGCGCGCGGCGGCGCTCTCGAGCGCGACCTCCCCTATGGCCTGATGCGCCAGCTGTTCGAGACGGTCGTCCGTGGGCCGGCGGCGGGCAGCCTCGACGGTGCGGCCGCGCTCGCGGCGTCAGTGTTCGACCTGAGCGCCGAGCCCGCGGGCGGCCAGGCGGCCACCCACCACGGGCTCTACTGGCTTGCAGCCGATCTGGCTGCCCGTCAGCCGTTTGTGGCGCTCGTGGACGACGCCCAGTGGTCGGACGCGGTGTCGCTCGGCGCGCTCGTGTATCTCGCTCGCCGGCTCGATGGAGTTCCGGCCGTCGTGGTGGCGACGGTGCGCACGGGAGAACAGGAGGCCCCTCGCGAGCTGCTGGATGCGCTCGCCGCCGCGCCGGCCACGCGTCTCGCGCCGCGGTCCTTGACGCGGCAGGCCGCCTTTGAGCTCTGCCGGGAAGCCTTCCCGGAGCCGGACGACGCGTTCGTCGACGCGTGCTGGCGAGCTACCAGCGGCAACGCGTTCCTGCTGACGGCGATGTTCGGAGTGCTGGCCGCCGACGGCGTCGCTCCGACGGCCGCCAGCGCTGAACGTGTCGCCGAGCTGGCCGCGGGGCCGGTCGCCGCGTCCGTCATGGCCCGCCTGCGGGCACGGGGCGACGACGCGGTGTCCGTGGTTCGGGCTGTTGCGGTGCTCGAGCCGGACACCGCGGCCGAGCACGTGGCCGCCGTCGCCGAACTTCCCGCGCAGCGGGTCACCGAGATCTGCGAGGAGCTGATCGCCGCCCGTGTGCTGACTGACGGCCTGCAGCCGCGCTTCGTCCATCCGCTGCTCAAGGAAGCGGTGACCTCCGACATGGTCGCCCCGCGTCGCGCGGCGCTGCATGTCACGGCGGCACGGATCCTGCGCGCGGCCGCTGCGGATCCCGGGACGGTGGCCGTGCATCTGTTGCGGACACCGGCGGTCGGTGAGCCGTGGGCGCTCCGGGCACTGGTCGACGGGGCGCGTGAGGCCCGCACGCGCGGGGTGCCGCAGGCGGCGGCTGCGCTGCTCGAGCGCGCCTTGGCCGAGCCCGCGGAGGACGACGTGAGGCTCGCGCTGCGCGAGGAGCTCGGCATGGCGCTGCTCGACGCGGGCGACGGACGAGGGATGGAGCAGCTGCTCGCCGTGCGCGCCGGGTACGGCGACCCGGTCCGCAGAGCCGAGGTCGCACGCGCCGTGATCCCGTCGCTCGGCCTGCGCGGGCGGGTGGCCGAGGCCGAGGCGCTCGCAGCGCAGTCGCTGGACGGACCACTCCCGGACGACCGCGCCGGGCTTGCCGCGCACCTGCGCGCGGAGCGCTACATGATGCGCTTCTGGTCCAGCACACCCCTCGGGCTCGACGAGCTGCTCCGGGATATCGCCTCGGTCTCGGCCGAGTCGCTCGGCGAGCGCCAGCTGCTGTCGAACGCGGCGCTGGTGCTGACGGCCGGGGCGGGGCGCCTCGATGCGAGTCTGGACGTCGCCGAGCGGCTCGCCGCCACCGGCGACGCCCTCGTCGAGGACGCGGCGGCCGGTTGGATGCGCGGAAACGCCGCGCTGCCCTTCGCCGTCGCAGGTGACATACCCCGCGCGCTGGCGCTGCTCGACGCGCAACTCGCCGTTGCGCAGCGCCGCGGCTCGCAGACCCAGGTTGCGTCCACCCTCCAGCTGCGCGCGATCGTCTTCCTCGCTCGCGGCGACCTGGCCGAGGCCGAGGCCGACGCGAGCACCGCGCTTCGGCTGGTCGAGGAGGCCAGGATGGCCGCCACCTGGCCCACCTGCTCGATGCTCCTCGCCGTCGCGCGGCTCGAGCGGGGCGATCTCGACGGCGCAGAGCACGCGCTCGAGCCGGAGGGGGCCCCTGCGACCCTCCCGCGGTCGGTCCCGCACGGCCAGCTCTGTGTGGTCCTCGGTCGGGTTCACGCAGGCCGGGGGCGCCACGGGGCGGCGCGGGACGCATTCCTGGCCGCAGCCGAGCGCCTCGCGGGACTGCCGTACCCGGAGAAGCTGTTCGGTGGTTGGCGGCTGCACCTCGCGCTCGCCGAACACGCAGCGGGGAACGACCAGCGCGCAAGTGACACTGCCGCAGAGGCACTGCAGCTCGCGCGCGAGGCCGGGTACCAGGTCGGGCTCGCCGCCGCCCTGCGCGTCGCGGGCGTCGTCGGCGGCGAGCATGACCGCATCGAGCCGCTCCGCGAAGCCGTCGAGGTCGCGTCCGGCGCGGAGAGTCGCCTGGAGCAGGCGCACTGCCTCGTGGAGCTCGGCGCTGCGCTTCGACGGGCCGGGCACCGCCGCGAGGCGCGCGAGCCGTTGCTGGACGGTCTCGATCTCGCTCACCGCTGCGGCGCGGCGCCGCTCGAGGAGCGTGCGCGCGTCGAGCTCGCCGCCGCCGGCGCCCGTCCACGGAGCGCCGTACGCTCCGGCATCGACGCGCTGACCCCGAGCGAGCTCCGGGTCGCGCGGCTCGCGGCCGAAGGGCGCACGAACCGCGAAATCGCGCAGGACCTGTTCGTGACGACGAAGACGATCGAGACGCAGCTGCGCGCCGTCTACCGCAAGCTCGGGATCTCCGGGCGCGGTGAGCTCCCTGACACCCTGAAATGAGATTTCAGGGTGGCGCCCGATGCGAAGCACCGCGTTGTCGAGCAACCATCCGCGTCATGGAGACCATCACAGCAGCCGACGCGGGCACCGCTCGCGAGAGGCGAACAACTTCTGATGCTCGCGCCGCAGTTCAGGCGGCTGCCCGCGCCGCCGGCCCGTTGATGTCGCGGGGAGCGACGATGCTGCTGTACGCGCTGGCAGACGCGTCGGCGATGTCGCTGGTCACGCCTCCCAGGGAGCATCGGCGATGAGCACGAACGTCACCTCCGTGTCCGCGGTCGGGCGGTGGCTGGATCCGCTTCTGGATCAGCTGCCCCCACTCGCGGTCTACGACGCCCACGCGCACCTGGGAGCCGACTGCGACGGCACCGTCTCCGACCAGGCGTTCCTCACGGCGAGCCTTGATGCCGTCGGCGCGCGCGCCGCCGTGTTCGCGCTCCACCTCGCCGACGGCGACTACCGCGCCGACAACGACGCGGTCATCGCGGCGGCCGGCTCCTCGTCGGGGCAGCTGACGCCGTTCTGCCGGCTGAACCCGCACGCCGACCCGGTGTCCGAAGGGGCTCGCGCGATCGCGGCCGGGGCCCGCGGCATCAAGCTGCATCCGCGTGCGGAGGACTTCACGCTCGCGCACCCCGCGGTCGACGGCATCGTCGCGCTCGCTCACGAGCACCGTGTTCCCGTGCTCATCCACGCTGGGCGGGGGATCGAGCCGCTGGGCGCCGACGCCCTGCGTCTCGCTGCGCGATATCCCGACGCGACGCTGATCCTCGCGCACGCGGCGATCACCGACCTGGCCTGGATGCCCGCGGCGCTCGACGACCATCCGAACGTGTTGTTCGACACGGCGTGGTGGAACCCGGTCGATCTGCTGGCGCTGTTCGCACTGGTGCCCCCCGACCGCATCCTCTTCGGCAGCGACGTCCCCTTCGGCGATCCGGCGCTCAACGCCCTGATCACGCTGCGCTGCGCGCTCGAGGCCGGACTCGGGCCCGAGCAGGTCGAGTCGGTGATGGGCGCGCAGCTCGCGCGTGTGCTCGCCGGTGAGGACCTGGCGGATCTCGGGCCCGCGCCCGGGTGCGACCAGGTGCGCCGCGAGCTGCTCCTCGACCGCGGCGCTGATGTACCTCGCGGCGGTCTGGGGCGCGGCGCTGAGCGGCGGCTCTCCGGACGAGCCGCTCGCCCTTGCCCGCATGGCGCTGTCCGTGGACGAGGGGGACCCGCACCGCGAGATCTGCGACGCCGCCCTGGAGGCGCTCGATCTCTCGGCTCCGGGCCTCCAGGGCCTCACCGGCGTCGCGGTGGCCGCGTGCCTGCTGGCGACGCCCCACGTGGGCGCGTGACTCTGGTTGGCTTGATAAAGCGCGTTCGCAGACGACCGCACCGCGACAAGGCTGCGCCTGCATCTCGCCTGCATGAGGGGACCGCTCGGCCGAGAGCGCGGCCACGGATCGGGTTTGCCAGTGGCTTCCGAGCCCGGCACCGCACGTTCGAGCCCGGGTCTCGCCACTGAAAGAAGGCCCCGTTTCGGCGGGGCCTTCTTCGTTTCGTGGCGTCAGCTGAGGAGCCCTGCGACACCACGCGCGATGAGCGCCACCGCCACCAGGAGGGCGAGGACGAGCGCGATCCGTCCGCCGGACCGGTTCAGCCAGGCGCTGAAGCGGTGCACGGCCGCCGACGTCTTCTCGGGGGAGAACGCGTACCCCAGCAGCGGGACTTCGAGCAGCGCCAGCATGATCAGGTTGAACCCGATCACCGTGAGAACCGTCGCGGTCGTCGAAAGGTCCTGCTTGGCGATGTCGCTCAGCCCAGCCAGGTAGGACGCACCGGGGAGCGTCAGCAGCGCGCCGACGACGAACGTGGTGCGCGCTGACCCGCCGCTGAGCGCCTGCTGCCACTTAGGCGGCGGCTTGTCGGCCTTCTCCAGCTTCTTGCGCTCACTACGGGCACGCCGCTTGTGATCGCGGCCGGTGCCGATGACGAACGCGAGCACGAGGACCAGCAGGCCGAGCGTGATGTCGATGATCGGGTTGACCGTGTGCTTGGCGGTGCTCGTGCCACCGGACGAGCCACCGAGCGTGAACACGATCACCAGGCCGAGCGTGATGCTGGTCATCATCGCGCCGAGCAGATAGCCGAGCAGCAGGCGCTTGGGGTTGTCCAGCACCAGCATCACCGTCACGGCCGCAAGCAGTGTGGGGTTGAACGCCGCCGTGATGGCGAAGACGAAGACCTGACTCACGTGCTCAACCTCTCCATGTTGCTCCTCATCGCGCGCCGCCTGGCGCGTCGGGGTAGATCGTGTTGATCCAGATCTGGCTGAGCGTGCGCGCGACCGCGGCGGGACTGTCGCCTGCTCGCCCGAGGCGCTCCGCGAACACGTTGATGTTCATGAGCGTGAGCGCGGCCGCGATGTCGCCCGGGCGCTTGACGGCGGTGCGGCCCGCGCGGCGCTCGGCTCGAAGCTGGTCGGAGGTGACGCGGCCCCACTCTTCGACGATGGCTCGGTAGCGCTGCGTGAGCCTCGGGTGGGCGCCGCCGTCATGGACCGCAAGCAGGACGTCGCGGTGTCTCACCCACGCTTCGGCACTGCCCCTGATTGCGCTCCTGAGGCCGTCCGGGCCTTGGGACCTGCCTGCGAGGTACAGCTCAGCTGACGCCAGCAGCTCGGCCTGGGCGATATTCATGAGTTGAAGCAGGGCGTCGGAGAGATCGGTGAAGTAGTGGTAGAAGCTCGACCGGTGCATGCCGGCCGCGGCCATCACGGTCTCAACGGTCAGATCCGCGAACTCGCCCTTGCGGAGAAGCCCTTCGGTGGCGTCGAGGATCTCGCGGCGCGCGACCTCCGGGGTGCGGCGCCGGCGCCTGGAGGGCGGGGATGCAGACGCGGTTGTCGCTTTGGCTGGCTGCATCGTATGGGCGATCCAGAGCCTACCGACGCTTATTGACATGGCGTTGATAGGACGCTAGGTTAGCCCTCGTATCAACGCCGTGTCAATAGTGGCTCGGCTGACGGCCTTCTTCTGATGTAAGGAGCACACACATGAGCGCCAGCGACATCGACGTGCTGGGTCCGGTCGACTACCTCGTCGTCGAGTTCCCGGCTGACAAGGCGAACTTCTCCGGGGAGATCGCCGCTGAGCTGAGCTCCCTGATCGAGCGCGGCACGGTCCGGGTGCTGGATCTCGTGATCCTGCGCAAGGACGAGGACGGGTCCGTCGACGCCGTCGAACTGGCCGACGTGGACGAGAGCCTGGCGGGCGCGCTGCTGGAGCTTGAGGGCGACCTGGCGCTCCTGCTGGCGACCCAGGACCTCGAGGCCATCAGCGAGGCCATCGAGCCGGGCACCGTCGCCGCGGTGCTCGTGTGGGAGAACAGCTGGGCGGGCCCGTTCGGGGCCGCCGTACGGCGCGCGGGCGGCCAGCTGGTCGCCAACGGCCGCATCAACACGCAGGCGCTGCTGGCGGCTGCCGAGACCGAGGAAGGTGCCTGACATGCTGGGACGCGAACGACGCAATGACCGCGGCGTGATCGACCACAAGGTCGTGCGCAACGCCGCCGTCGTCGGCGGCGCCGCCGTCGCGGTGCACGGCCACCGCCGGCGCGACGATCGGCGCGACGACCGCCGCGACGACCGAGGCCTCCGCAGGTAGTCGACAGGCCGTCCGCGCGACGGCCACGGAACCTCCCAAGGCCTTGACGTCCGGGAACGCGGCGAGGACAGCGACTTCGGGCTGCCCGGCCAGGCGCACCGGCCGAAGTTCGCGCGGCTTGCCGGCTTCCTGACCCGGCGCACCTCGTTCGAGTCCACAACTCGCCATCAGCCGGACGTCTCGGCGCCCTACCTCGCCGGCGTCAGCCCGTGACGACGCATGACGCCCATGATTGCCTCGAGGTCTGGCGGGCTGCCGGCTGCGGCGTTGACGACCTCGCCGATCTCACGGAAGTAGTCCGGCCCGAGCAGGCCGGGGGTGGTGACGGCGAGGAAGCGGGCGTCGGCGTCGCCGCGGTTGACGAAGCCGTGGACGGCGCCGCGCGGGATGAAGACGATCGCGCCGGGGCCGACGTCGTGGTCAGTGCCCTCGACGGTGAACGTGATGGTGCCGGCGAGCCCGTAGATCGTCTCCTCGAACGCGTCGTGGCTGTGCGGCGCAGGGACCTTGGCGGCAGCCGGCACCTCGCACTCAAAGGCCGTCAGCGCGCCGCCGGTCTGCTGCGCCTCGAGCAGGAAGGTGATCCCCACGGGGCCCGCGTGGATGGTCTCGGACATGGCGGTGGTCACGGTAATCGGTCCTTTCGGCTGCCGTTTGTACAGATCCTTTACCACCATAGGCACGCGCGGTAGACTTGTCAAGTGTCTTTACAACCCCTGGGCCCGCCGCTGATCGGCGCGCTCCTCCGGCTCCCCTGGGAGGCAGCGCGCCGGCGCCTCCTCGACGCACTGCACGCCGCCGGCTTCACCGACCTCAATGCCTCGCACCTCACGATCCTGCTCTACCCGGGCCCGCAGGGACTGCGCCCGTCGGACATCGCCGCCCAGCGCCAGATGAGCCGCCAGGCGGTGAACTACCTCCTCGGTCAGGTCGAGGAGCTCGGCTACCTCGAGCGCCATGGTGACCGCGACGACCAGCGGTCGAAGCGGATCGAGCTCACACCCCGCGGGCGCCGGGCCGCGACCGTCATGCGCCAGTCAATGGTCGACCTCGAGCAGGAGTGGTCGGACGAGCTCGGCGCCGCGCGGTTCGCCGAGCTCAAGGAGCTGCTCATCGACCTCGGATCGCTGGTGGCGACGCACCCGGACACCCCGACACCTCGCTGAGATCCCCGGCGGGCAGCTCGTCGGCGACACCGTCGAGTGGACGGCGTCATCTGCGGCATCCAACGTGTCACCATCATCGTTGTGAGCACCGCCACAGCCGCGCGCCCGGTTCCACGGGTCTTCAGCTCGCCGTGGGAGGCGCTGCGCGACCTCGCGGGCGTGCTCCAACGGGCCAAGCCGCTCACAGACGTCTACGCCCGCGGTCGCTTGGACGACGCGCTGCGCGAGCGCGTGATGGTCGCGGTCAGCCGCGTGAACGCGTGCCGCGGCTGCACCTTCGTGCACACCCGCTGGGCGCTGCGCAGCGGCGTGACGCCCGACGAGCTCGACGCGATCGGGCTCGCCGACCTGGCCCGCCTGGACCGCCGCAGCCGCGCCGCCGTCGTCTACGCCACGGCACTCGCGGAAGCCCGCTTCAGGACCTCTCCGCCGCCGGACGTCACCGCCGCGGTCGCCGCAGAGCTCACACCGGCCGAGATGGACGCGGTCGAAGCCGTCGCACGGTCGATGGCGCTCGCCAACTTGACGGCGAGCACGGTGGAAGCGCTGCTCGGCCGCGGAGGCGCGCCGCGCGGCTGACGTCGCCGGGTCTACTTCGGCGCCTCGGGCCGCTGGCGCGGGTTCGTCGCAGTCCACAGCTCCTAGGGGAGCGGGCCGACGGGAGTTGATACGGCTGCTGATTCGGCCGCGGTCGGTTGGTCGATGCCGGGGACGGTCAGCTCGGGGGATCTGAACCAGTCCAGGAAGCCGAGGATTGCGGCCGCGATCACGAGGTAGACGAGCAGGACGGTGAGGGGTTGGCCGATGCCGTTCCCGTCGAAGTAGACGGTGTTTCGGAGCAGCAGGAACGCGTTTCTCGGGGGCAGGAGCGGCCCGATGTCGTGCCAGAACGAGGTCAGGTAGACGGCGCCGTTGCTGCCGCCCGAGGAGGGGTTGCCGAACTGCAGGATCACGATCAGCGTCAGGAAGATTCCGGCGGGGCCCATGACGCGTCGCAGGACGGCTGCGAAGAGCGCGACGACGAGAATGATGAGCGACAGGATGGGCCACACCGTCCAGAATGAGGCGGTCGGCAGCCCGTCCAGGCCGTACGTGACGATGAGGTCCAGGACGAGGCCGGTGGCGAGCGCGAACCCTGCCAGCCAGACCCCGCGCCAGCGCGCTGATGCGCTGCCGACCGCGGTGGTGAGCATCGCGGCAGACATGTAGCCGGCGATCAGCAGCGTGACGATCAGTGTGGAGGCGACCAACGCGAACGGGTCCTTGGGCGCAAGGGCCGTCGGCGCGTACGACTTCACGGTGATCTTCTCGCCCGACTTCTTCGCCGCGTCCTCGAAGTTTGACGCGATGTCGAGCGGGGAGATGTCACTGATCGAGGAGACCACCGTCAGCGCGGCGGACGCGGGCGTCGTGACCAGCGCGCCGTAGATCTCGCCGCGGTTCATCGCGTCGGTCGCCGCTCCCTGGTCGGGGTACTGCTTGATGTCGAGCGAGAACAGGTCGCCCTGGGCGGCTTTGGCCAGGGAGGTCGAACCGACGACCCCGAATGGCATGTTGGCGGCCACCGGCTCATGGCCGGAGCTCATGTAGTTGACGGCGAACAGCGACGTCAGGATGACCGCGAACGCGACGGGGGCGACGAGGTTCCCGGTCACCAGGCGCTTGCGCGTGTGCGGTGACGAAGCTGCGGCGGTGGAGTCCGCGGGCTGATCGTTCGGGCGGCGGCGTGTCGCGATGACGATGATGGCCGCGCTGACGAGGGCGTAGGCGGCGAGAACCGCGATCGGCAGCGCGATGTCATGCGCGTCGAAATAGCGCACGTTTCGGTAGAGATCAACGGCGTAGCGCGGTGGCAGCAGCGCGCCGATGTCCTGCCAGAACGTGGGGAGCAGCGATACTCCCGCGCCGCCGGCGCTCGCGCCGCCGATCATGATGAAGAGCACGACCACGAGCAGGGTTCCCAGCTTCCCGGCGAGCGACTGGAACGCGACGGCGGCAAGCGCGATCGTCGCGGTCACCAGCGCGAAGCACGGTAGGAGCGCCCAGACATCGCCGGTCGCAACGGCACCCACGAGCGGTCCCGCCACGATGCCGGTGATCAGCGCGACCAGCACCGAGAACGCCAGCACGATCGGGATCCTTCCGCGAACTGCGGCGGTCTGTGAGACCGAGAACAGCATCGTGGCGATCAGATAGCCGCCGATCAGCGTCGGCAGCAACAACAGCCCGATCACCGCGCCCGTTCGATCTTCCTTCGGCAGCGGCGCGATCGTCGTCGTCGTGAACGTCCGGCCCGCCTTCTTCGCAGCGTCGGCGAACCCCCCGCGAACGTAGACCTCACCGAAGAAGCTCTTGGCAGGCACCGTCACGAGCGTGTCGCTCGACGCGCCGGGGATATAGCCGCCGTAGATCTCGCCGCGCTCAGCGGCCTGCATCAACGCGGACTGGCTCGAGTACGTCGTCACATCGAGCGAGCCCTTCGCGTTCACCGCACTGACCACAGGGGAAGGTCCCGTCACCCCGAACGGCATATCCCGCGGCTTCAACTCCTGAGTCGCACTGACCAGGCACACCGTGAACAGCGCCACAAGGACGCCAACGGTCAGCAATGCGACGACAGACTTCCGAGCCATGACCAACCTTCACGCAGCCCGCAAGCCCGACTGCTTGTGTGTAGCGGATCCGGGGGGCGAGCCCGGCAAGGGTCGGCAGCCTACAGATCACGGATTGCGTCACTCCTGACGCGGTGGCGGACGCCGCACGCCCTCCGACTCTGATGCAATGCCGCGCGTGACGAGCACCGCAACCGAGCCACCGCGCCGCCGCATCCCGATCCTGTCCGGCGTCCTGCCGCTCGATCGTGCGCGCCTGCCGACCGAGGTTCTCGCGGGTGCGACGCTCGCGGCGCTCGCGATCCCGGAGGTGATGGGGTACACGAAGATCGCCGGGATGCCGGTGATCACCGGCCTCTACACGATCCTGCTGCCGGTCCTCGCGTTCGCGCTGCTCGGCTCGTCGCGGCATCTGGTCGTCGGCGCCGACTCGGCGAGCGCGGCGATCATGGCCGCCGGGCTCGCTGGGCTCGCCGCTCAGGGATCCTCGGAGTACGTGGCGCTGGCCGGCATGCTCGCCATCCTCGCCGCCGCGATGCTGCTTTTGGCGCGCCTGGCGCGCCTCGGGTTCCTGGCGGACTTCCTCTCGCGAACGGTGCTGATCGGCTTTCTGACCGGCGTGGGCATCCAGGTCGCCTGCGGCCAGGTGGCCGGGATGCTCGGAGTGACCGGGGAGAAGGGCGGTCCGCTGACCCAGCTGTTCGGTGCGCTCGGGGAGATCGGCTCGGCGAACGTCGACACGGTGCTCGTGTCGGTCGGCGTGCTCGCGTTCCTGGTCCTCGGCCCGCGCCTGTCGCGCGCAGTCCCATGGGCGCTGCTCGCCGTGGTCGGCGCGATCGCCGTGAGCAAGGCGGTCGATCTCGCGGCTCACGGCGTGGCGACGCTCGGGACGGTTCCGAGCGGCCTGCCGAGCCTCGGCTGGCCGGACGTTCCGCTCAGCGACGTACCCGAACTGCTCGGCACCGCCATCTCGATCTTCATCGTGATACTCGCCCAGAGCGCTGCGACCTCACGCGCCTATGCCGCGAAGTTCGGCGACCGCTTCGACGAGAACATCGACCTGGTCGGCCTGAGCGCAGCCAGCCTCTCGGCTGGAGTGTCGGGCACCTTCGTCGTCAACGGCAGCCCGACCAAGACGGCGATGGTCGACACTGCGGGCGGGCGCAGCCAGGTCGCCCAGCTGACGACCGCCGCCTGCGTCGCGATCGTCCTGCTGTTCCTGACCAAGCCCCTCTCCTACATGCCCAGCGCCGTCCTGTCGGCGGTCGTCTTCGTGATCGCGGTCAAGCTCATCGACGTGAGCGGGATGCGTGATGTCCTGCGGCGGCGACCCGCCGAATTCATCATCGCCGCGCTGACCGCCGCGATCGTCGTCTTCGTCGGCGTCGAGGAGGGGATCATCGCGGCGATCGTGCTCTCGGTGCTGTTCCACCTGCGCCACAGCTACAGGCCGCACGACCGGCTCGTCGTGGGCGGCCCCCAGCCCGGGAGCATTCGCTCGAAGGACCTTGAGACCGGCGCGCAGGCGCTGCCGGGACTTGCGCTCTACGCGTTCGGGTCAAGCATGTACTACGCGAACGCCGATCGCCTGCAGCAGGAGGCGCTGGCCGTCGTCGATCGCGCCGACCCGGCGCTGCGCTGGTTCTGCGTCCTCGCGACGTCGGTCGGCGACCTCGACTACTCGGCGTCCGAAACGCTGCGTGCGCTTCACCAGGAGCTCGCCGACCGCGGCGTGACGCTCGTCCTCTGTGGCGTGACGCCCGAGGTCCGAGCCGAGCTGGAGCGTGACGGCCTGGTCGAGCTGCTCGGTGAGGACCACGTCTTCGACTGGGTGGACCAGGCGCTGGACGCATACCGCGCCAAGGCGCCGGCGTAAGCCACCGGGTCTCCTCGCGCACGGCTGGCCGCGGATCCGCGGCCTACCTCTTCTTGGCCTTCGCCTTCGCCCTGACCTTCATCGTGATCGTCTTCTTCAAGACGACCTTGGTCTTGCCGTTCTCGAGCTTCTGCTTTGCGACGACGTCGATCCTCAGGCGCTTCTTCTTCGCGAGAATCCGCTTGCCGAGCTTGTTCAGCTTGATCGTGACCTTGGCCTTCTGGCCGCCCTTGAGCGTGACGGTCTTCGTGCCGAGGACCTGCGGCTTGGGCTTCTTCTTCGTCTTCTTCTTCTTCTTCGCCGCACCTGCGGTGCGCGCAATGGAGCTGTGCTGCACGGTGTTCGGGAAGCCGTTGACGTACTCGTGCGCGGAGATGATGTACACGAGTGAGCAGCGGTCCTGCGGCGGGCCGACGCAGATCTGGTCGAGGTTGACGCCGTCGGGCGTGGCATTCGGTGGCGACAGCTTGGCGACGCCCTTGAACGTCGGCTTGAGCACGACGGCAGGTGGCGAGACGACCGGCGGCGCGACGGCCGGTGGCGAGACGACCGGCGGCGCGGCACCCCCCTGCGGTCCCGGTGCCGCGGCGCCGATGACACCGGCGAAGCGGCCGAGATGGCTCGGCGGACTCGCATTCGCCGACGTGAACCAGACGTTGCCGGACGTGTCACCGGCGACGCTCAACGGGGGGTTGGCGGTATCGGTCTTGAAGACCGTGGCCGTGGGAGCAGCGGTCGGGCTCGCGGCGGGCACGATCTTCAGCAGCGAGTTCGCTCCGGGAGCGCTGAAGCTGCCGTAGACCGCGATCCAGATCGTCCCATCGATCGCCGTGGTGATCGCCCTCGGTGTGCCCTGGCCGATGGTCGGGTCGACCGAGGCCAGCGTGTACTCCTCCATCACCTGGGTCGCGGGGTCGAAGTGACCGAATGACTTCTTCAGCTCGTTCGTGAACCAGACGCCACCGTCGCCGGCGATCGTCAGGTCGCGCGGACCGGCGCCGGTGAAGGAGCCGGAGCAGGGCGAGCCGACCCCGCACGGAAGCGACCACTCGTCGTAGTGATCGGAGCCGGGGTTGTAGCGCGCGATCCGGTAGCCGGGGTTGCCGGCATCCGACTCGACGAACCAGGGGATGCCGTCCTTGTCGACGGCGACGCCGTCGGGCTTGGCGTCGTACCGAATCGACTGAATCGCCGTCTGGCCGAATTGGGTGGCGATGTTCGGCCCTTCGGCGAGCGAGCCGGCGAATTGCGCAATCCGGGCACCCGGATACTGCCCGGCATTCGGGCCGGACGGGATCGGCACGTTGTAGGTGCCGCGTTCCGTGAACCACACGCCGCCGCCCGGCTGCGGTGAGACCGCGATGTCGCCGAGGTCAACGATCGGTGCGAGCCGGAAGTCGGTGATGCCGGTCGGCTGGCCGTTTGCCATGTTCGCGGGGACGCCGTACCCATAGACGCCCTCGCTGCGAATGAAGTAGATCCGCTGCTCGGCCGCGCTGTAGGCCACCGAGCGAATGGAGGTTGCGCAGCAGTTCTGCCCGGGTGGATTCGGCGTGGGGTGGAAGCTGAAGCCGCCGTTGGTGTTCGCGATGGCCTGGCTCGTGTCCAGTCTGCCGAGCTGCGCGACCGGCGACACCGCGTCGGACGCAGATTCCGAGCCGGGCTTGTTGGAGCCGAACCAGACGCTTCCGTGGTCGTCCGCGGAGATGCCGCCGGCGATCAGGTACCCCGTCGGGAGCGGGTAGTAGTCGGGCGTCACCGCGCTCGCGGTCGGCACGATCACCAACGCGGCCACCAGTGCCAGCCCCCACCCAAGACGCTTCATACCCGAGTGGTACCAGACTGCAGCGGGGGCAGAGAGCCGCCCGACCGATGACTATTCCTTCGAATAGCGGCCATCGCCTCAACGCATAGACTCGCGCCATGGCCGTCGAGGTCACGCAGGTCGAGGTCGAGGAATCGCGCCCGCTGACCAGGTGGCTGTGGCTGGTCGGCGCCGTCATCGCCGTCGCCGGGATCCTGTTCGGCTACGACCAGGGCGTCATCTCGGGCGCGCTGCGGGGAATCCAAAGCAGCTTCCACGTCGGCACGACGACGACCGAGATCATCACGAGCTGGGTGACGCTCGGGGCGCTCGTCGGCGCGCTCTTCGCCGGCGTGATGGCCGACCGGATCGGCCGCCGGCCGACGCTGCTGTTCGCCGGCGGGCTGTTCGCGGTCGGCGCGGTCGTCGAGGGCGTCGCCCCGGGGACGACGGTCCTCGTCGCCGGGCGCCTGATCGTCGGATTCGCGGTCGGCGTCGCGTCGGTCGCCGCGCCGCTGTATGCGGCCGAGATGGCCCCGTCCCGGCTGCGCGGGCGCTTCATCTCGACCTACCAGCTCGGGATCACGTCCGGGATCTTCCTCGCCTACCTCGTCGACGAGCTGATGAGCGACAGCGACTGGCGCTGGATGCTCGGCGTCTCGAGCGTCGTCGGCAAGGCTCGCCGGCGGACTGACTGCGTCGCTCGGGCCTCGGGCTTCAGGATTGGATCGTGTCGGCGAGCGCTGCGGCGACGCTGCCGTACATCCGCTGCTTGATGATCTCGACCGTGGCGCGTGTCTTGCCGGCCAGTGCCTGGGCGCGCTCTACGGCGACGGGAACGACCTGGTCCTCGGGCACGGCGGCGTCGACGAACCCGGCGGCGAGTGCCTCCTGCGGCGGCGAACCTGCGCCCGGTCAGCATCGCCTCGTAGGCGGCAGACGGCGTGAGCTTGGCCTGCACGAGCTTCGCCATTCCATCGGTGAAGGGGATGTTGATGTCGACCTCGGGCAGGCAGAAGAAGCCGCGGTCCGTGCGCATGACGCGCTGGTCGCAGGCGAGCGCGAGCATCCCGCCGCCGGCGAACGCGTGGCCATTGACGGCGGCGACGGTCGCCGTCGGGAAGGTGACGAGCCGCCGGTAGAGGGCCTCGAGCCCGCTCGCGACGAGCGCCGGTCCACCCTGGTCGGCGTTGGCCACCATCCACTCGAGGTCGAGCCCGTTGGAGAAGAACTTGCCCTGGCCGGTGAGGACGACGGCAGCCGACCCCTCGCTCGCCTCGACCTCGTCGAGCGTCCGGGTGAAGGCGTCGAGCATCGTGGGGTTGAACCGGTTCTCGCCAGCGACCATGGTGAGGACGAAGACGTCCTCGGTGCGTGTGATCTCGATCATCGCCGAAACTCAGCGCGCGGCGCTGTTCACGCGCACGAGGACTTCGCGCTGCTGATTGAGGAACAGTGAGCGGACGTAGTTCGGTTCGCTGATGAGCTCCATGCTGGGAAAGCGCTTGGCCGTCTCCTCGAGCAGGATCTTCAGCTCCATCCGGGCGAGCGCGGTGCCCAGGCAGAAGTGGCGGCCGCCTGCGCCGAAGGCCTGGTGGTCGGCGTTGCGGTCCACGTCGAACTTGTGCGGGCACTCGTACACGGTCTCGTCGCGGTTCGACGAGGGGTACCAGAGGACGACCTTGTCGCCCTCGCGGATCGTCTTCCCGCCGAACTCGACCTCGCGGGTTGCTGTGCGACGGAAGTGTGAGAACGCGGGCGCCCACCGCAGGAGCTCCTCGACGGCGACCTCGGCGCGAGAGGGGTCATCGACGATCTTCTGCCACTCGTCGCGGTTCTGCAGGAGAGCCACCATGCCGTTGGAGAAGGTGGCCTTCGTGCTGTCGTTGCCGGCGAGCTGGAGGAGGGCGAAGCCCATGATGATCTCCTCGTTGCTCAGCCCCTCGCCGTCGATCTGCGCCGTGGCGAGCAGGCTCGTCAGGTCGTCGGTGGGGTCGGCGCGGCGCTCCTCGACCAGCTTGCCGCCCTCCTCGAAGACCTTGTGGACCTGCTCGAGCACGGTCTGCAGGCCGCCGGGCTGCAGCTCCTCGTCCCCGAAGGCCATGGCCTTCAGCGCAAATTCCGACCAGCCGGCGTCCTCCTCCTCGGCGGTGCCGACAAAGCTGCCGATCACCCGGCTGACGACCGGCGTGGCGATGTCCGCGACGATGTCGAACTCCTCGCGACCATCGAGGCGGTCGAGGACGCGCTCGACGATTGCGCGGATCTCCCCCTCATGCGCGGCGATGCGCTTGGGGGTGAATCCACGCTGGAAGAGTCCCTTGATGCGGTCGTGACGCGGCGGGTCCATGGCGATGAACATCTGCGTCTGCAGCTCGAGCGGCGTGCCGTGGTCGCTGACGACGATGCCGCCGCTCTGCGAGGAGAAGTCCTCCCAGCGGCGACTGATCTCGTGGATGTCCTCGGCCGTGGTGATGGACCAGAAGCCCGGCTCGTCGTCCCAGGACGCCATCGGGCTCCAGTGGACGGGGTCCTCTCTGCGCAGGCGCTCGAAGATGGCGTGCGGGAAGCCGTCCTCCCACAGTTCCATGTCGCCCAGGTCGATCTGGTCGACGGGGATCGCAGTGACGTCGGACATGGTGCTCCTTGGAGGGTCGAGTGGGACGGTTGGCGACTGGTGGTGGGCAGGGTACCCGACCTGTGCGACATATACAACTAAATGTCGCATATGCATCGTAGGGTGATTATCGTCTCGGCGTCGCGCTAGGATGGCGACATGGAGATCCTGCGAACCGCCGACGCCCACTTCGCCGGCCTGCCCGACTGGCCGTGGGCCCCGTCCTACGCCGACGTGGGCACCGCCGACGCGCGCCTGCGGATGGCCTACGTCGACGAGGGCCCGGCGACGGCGCGACCCGTCCTGCTGTTGCACGGCGAGCCGACGTGGTCCTACCTCTACCGCCATGTGATCCCGCCGCTGCTCGCCGCCGGGCTGCGCGTCGTCGCTCCGGACCTGATCGGATTCGGTCGATCCGACAAGCCCGTCGAGCGCAGCGCCTACAGCTACCAGCAGCACGTCGACTGGCTGCGCGACCTCGTGGTCGAAACGCTGGACCTCAAGAACGCTGTCCTCTTCTGTCAGGACTGGGGCGGCCTGCTGGGCCTGCGCCTCGTCGCCGAGCACCCGGAGCGGTTCGCCGGCGTCATCGCGTCCAACACGATGCTCCCGACCGGCGACCACGATCCGGGCGAGGCGTTCCGGGCCTGGCGCGACTACTCGCAGACCACTGAGGATTTCGCCGTCGGGCGGATCGTGAACGGCGGCTGCGTCCGTGAGCTCAGCCCGGACGAGGTGGCCGGCTACGACGCGCCGTTCCCGGACGACAGCTACAAGGCGGGCGCCCGCCAATTCCCGGCGCTCGTCCCGGCCGTTCCCGACGACCCGGCCTCCGCTGCGAACCGCGCCGCCTGGGAGAGCCTGCAGCGCTGGGACCGGCCCTTCCTCTGCGCGTTCGGCGACTCCGACCCGATCACCGGCGCCGCCGCGCCGGTGCTTCGCAGGCTGATCCCGGGAGCGGCCGGACAGCCCCACGAAACGCTCGAGCACACCGGACACTTCTGCCAGGAGGACGCAGGGGAGCGGATCGCGCAGATCGTCATCGAGTGCGCAACGTCGTGGTGAGGCCGTTGACCGCGATGACCGAAACCGTCGGCGCACAGGCGGGCCGGCCCGCAGACCTGCCGACCTTCCGCCGCGCCACCGAAGCCGACGCCGTCGCCGTCGCCCGCGAGATCTTCCTGACCGATCAGCGCGTCGACATGAACGCGCTCGCGGGACGGCTGGGTGTCTCACGCGCGACCCTCCATCGCTGGGTCCACACACGCGAGCACCTGCTCGACGAGGTTCTCGGACGCCTTGCGGGCGAGTTCTTCGAGGAGGGACTCGCTCGCGCGCGAGAGCATCCTGACGACGCTGTTCCCGCGCTGGCCCATGCCCTCGTCAGCGCAACGTCCGCCTCGCCGCCGCTTCGCGGCTTCGTGCAGCGCGAGCCGGAACTGGCGCTGCGGCTGATCCTCGGAGACGGAGCCGTCCGGCGGCGCGCGGTCGCGGGAGTGCAGGCGCTCGTCCAGGAGGCCTTCCCCGACGAGGCCGGCGGCCTGGCCCGGTTCGGCGAGGCCGTCGTCGACGTGACCCTCGCGCTCGAATGGGCCACACTCGCCGCCGGCCACGAACCGTCCGCCGACCACATCGCACAGATCACGCGCGCGCTCCTCGCCGGCGCCCGCGCCGGCGAGCTGGAACCCGCGCAGCGCTGAGCAAGTCGCCGAGGGATCACCCGGTGTTCAAGCCTGCGGAGGGTGTTCGAACGGGCGACTCGCCACCCGCCGCGCCGTCCGGGTCTGGGAATAGTGTCGCGGCGGTGTCGGAGACCGGAGTCCTGATCGCCGTCTCGATTCTGGGGATCCTGCTCGCGCTCGTCGTCCTCGGTCTGATGCTCGGTCCGGGTGAGCCGTCGGATGAGTCCCCTGACGATGTCGATGGGTACGAAGCGCCAATCTCGGTGCCCGGCGAGGGTCGCGACCGGCGCGCCGGCGGACCGGCCTTCCGGGCGGCCGCGTTGGCAGACCTCAGCGACGAAGCAGCGGACCACTCGGACATCGCGTCGGGCTGACCGCGAGCCGGTTCGTCAAGCCGCAGAACTACCCGCCCTGCCAGGCGCTCACGCGTTGAGGGCCGCCGCCATCAGCTCCGCCGCCTCGTGCGTCGCCGCCGGTCTCCGCTCGAGCCGGCGTCCGTGCTCATCGACCACGTCGACCGTGATCCGGCGAGGCCCGCAGGCGCCACCGAACGGCGCGCTGAGCATCCACTGGATGACGCGCCCCGGCGTCAGTCGCCGGCGGACCACGGCCCGCGGGAACCGCTGTCCGCGGACCAGGCCGTGAAGCGCGCCGCTGCGGTCCAGGCGCGCGAGGTCGGCGGCGCCGCCGATCGCTCGCTGCCCGATGACGATCTGCGGCGCCGTCGACCCGCCGGTCCGCTCCATGAGCGTCCTACGGCCGTGTTCCAGGACCTCGACCGGCTGCTCTGCGAACGCGATTCCGCTGCGCCTGAGGCGTCGGCGGGCGCTCGAGCAGTGCACGCAGCCGGTGAGCGTGTAGACGAGAACCGCCTCCCGCGGGTCGGGGACCGGCTGGTCGGCGTCGTTGTGCAGGTGTTCCACGGACACTCCAGGTTGAGCCGGGACCGGCGCTAGTTCTTGATCGCCTGCGGCCTGCGGCGCTCGCGGTGCAGTTGCCGGGCGAACGCCTTTGCTGTGTCGAGCGTCGACTGGAGATCGCCGACGCGCGTGGTCGCTGCGTCGGCGAACGCGCCGAATCGGGCCAGGGCGTCAGCGTAGGACGCGTCGCCGGGCGACAGCCGCTTCAGCGCGTCGCGGGCGTCGAGCAGCTCGCGCATCTCCTGGACCGTGAAGCCGAGCGGCTTCATGTGCCTGATGAGCAGCAGACGGTCGACATGCTCGGCGGTATAGAGGCGAAAGCCGCCCTCGGTCCGGCCTTCGGGCGCGATCAGTCCCTGCTCCTCGTAATAGCGGACGGTGCGCAGCGAGAGCCCGGCGCGTTCGGCGACTTCACCGATGTGGAGGTTCGCGTCCGTCATGGCCGTCGCCGAGTCTAGGCCGCACGGTGCCCTACTCTCACGCGACGAGAGATTTTGAGACTCCCGGCCGAGACGCGGCCGGCTTGGAAGGACGGGACATGACAGACCGCAGACGATCGAAGAAGCCGCCCGGGCCCGGTGGCACGTTGCGGGTGCTGCCGCTCGGCGGGCTCGGTGAGATCGGCAAGAACATGTCGATCGTGGAGTACGACGGACGGATCGTCGTCATTGACTGCGGCGTGCGCTTCCCGACCGCGGAGATGCACGGGATCGACCTCGTGCTGCCGGACTTCACGTACCTCAAGGAGCGCCGCGACCAGATCGAGGCGATCGTGATCACCCACGGGCATGAAGATCATCTCGGCGGACTGCCCTGGGTGCTGCGCGAGCTCGGCGACGCCGTCCCCGTGGTGTACGGGCGGCGTCTGACGGTGGCGATGGCGAACTCGAAGCTCGAGGAATACAAGCTGGCCACCACGGCGACGCAGCTGGACCCCGGGAAGGTCGTCAAGGCCGGCGTGTTCGAGATCGAGCTGGTGCACCTGACCCACTCCATCCCGGACATGGCGGGGGTCATCCTGACCACGCCGCTGGGCAAGGTGTTCTTCACCGGCGACTACCGCTTCGACCAGACCCCGGTCGATGGCAGGCCCGCGGACATCAGCCGCCTCTCGCGCCTCGGGGACGAGGGGCTCCTGCTGCTGTGCGGGGATTCCACGAACGCCGACCGCGCAGGGTTCGCGCTGTCGGAGTCCGAGGTCGGCCCGGAGCTGCAGACGGTGTTCTCCAAGTGCTCGGGACGGATCATCGTCACGTGCTTCGCGTCGAACATCCACCGCGTCCAGCAGGTCATCGACGCCGCCGAGGCACTCGGCCGGCGCGTCGCGCTGCTCGGCCGCTCGATGGTCAAGAACGTGAACATCGCCCGCGACCTCGGCCACGTGCGCGTCCCCGGCGGGATGCTCGTCGAGCCGCGCGGCATCGGCGGCGTGCCCGACAGCGAGCTGGTCATCATCACGACCGGCTCACAGGGCGAGCCACTTGCGGCGCTGCGGCGCATGGCCTACGAGGAGCACCGTCAGGTCACCCTGCATGCCGGCGACACCGTCGTCTTCTCCGCCAACTCGATCCCCGGCAACGAGCGCGCCGTCAACGACACGATCGACCGGCTCTTCCACATCGGCTGTGACGTCGTCACCAACAAGAACGCACCGATCCACACCTCGGGGCACGGCCATCGCGAAGAGCTGAAGCTCATGCTCAACATGACCCGCCCCAAGTACCTGATGCCGGTGCACGGCGACCACATGCGCATCCGCCTGCACGCCCAGCTCGGCGAAGCCGTCGGCATCCCGAGCGACAACATCTTCCGTGGCGACAACGGCCTGCCGCTCGAGATCACGGCCCAGGGCGCCGGCTTCGGTGACCGCGTGCAGTCCGGCATGACGTTCGTCGACGGCATCGAGCTCGGCGACCCCGCCGAGGCCGCACTCCGTGACCGCCGCGAGCTCTCCGCCGACGGGATCCTGTTCGTCGTCGCCACCGTCTCCGCCGACACCGGCGACACGCTCGCCGATCACGAGATCGTCCTGCGCGGCATTCCGCTCACCGAGGACGAGGCGGCGTTCATCAAGGCGACGCGCAAAACGATCGAAGCCGCGCTCGACCGCGCCGCCGACAACGACGTCCACGAGGTCGAGCTGATCCAGCAGGCCCTGCACGACGACCTCGCCGAGTTCGTCTACAAGCGGCTGCGCCGGCGCCCGATGATCCTCCCCGTCGTCATCGAGGTCTGAAGGATCGCCGGACGGACCGGCGAAACCATCCCTCACGTCGGGGTAGAGTTAGGGAAGCCGATGAGACCACGGCTTCGCGGATCGGATTCCGCACGGTCTCGTTGATGGCGGAGCAGATCCTGCTGACGCGCCCGCGAACCGGGCCGCAGTCTGAGGGCGAGCCGGCCTCAGACCCACGCAGGCGCGCGCCGACAAGCGGCTGCGCCGAAACGAGAGCACATGACGACGACCACTGCCCTGAACCCGTTGCGCCGGCTTCCGCGCCCGAGCATCCCCGCCGGATCGATTCTGCGCGTCGAGATGCTCGCCGGCCTGGTCGTCGCGCTCGCCCTGATCCCCGAGGCGATCTCCTTCTCCATCATCGCCGGCGTCGACCCCAAGGTCGGCCTCTACGCCTCATTCACCATGGCGGTGACGATCGCGTTCATGGGAGGACGCCCCGCGATGATCTCCGCCGCGACCGGCGCGATGGCGCTCGTCGTCGTCCCGCTCGTCAAGGAACACGGCGTCGAGTACCTGTTCGCCGCAACGCTGCTGGCCGGGGCCTTCCAGATCATTCTCGGCGTCCTGCGCGTCCCCAGGCTCATGCGCTTCGTCCCGCACTCGGTCATGACGGGATTCGTCAACGCGCTGGCGATCCTGATCTTCCTCGCCCAGGTCCCCTATCTGCGGAAGGGCGGAGCCGTCGGCGCAGCGCTCGTGGTGATCGGACTCGCGCTGCTGTTCATCGTGCCGCGGCTGACCAAGGCGGTACCGGCCCCCCTGATCGCGATCGTCGTACTGACGATCGCCGTGGTCGCCGCCGGCATCAACGTCCCGAACGTCGGCGATGAGGGCACCCTTCCGAGCACCCTGCCGATCCTCGGCATCCCGTCGGTCCCGTTCTCGCTGGCGACGCTCAGCATCATCCTGCCGTTCTCCGTGGCGCTCGCCGCCGTCGGCCTGCTCGAGTCGCTGATGACCGCAAAGCTCGTCGACGACATCACCGAGACGCGCTCGGACAAGGACCGCGAAGCCCGCGGCCAGGGCATCGCCAACATCGTCACCGGGATGTTCGGGGGCATGGCAGGCTGCGCGATGATCGGCCAGACGATGATCAACGTGCGCACCAGCGGCGCACGCACAAGGCTCTCGACCTTTTGCGCCGGCGCGTTCCTGCTCGTCCTCGTCGTCGGCCTCGGCAGCCTGGTCGCCATCATCCCGATGGCCGCGCTCGTCGCCGTGATGATCCTCGTCTCGGTCTCCACCTTCGACTGGCACTCGATCCAGCCGAGGACGCTCAAGCGGATGCCGCTCGGCGAGACGCTCGTGATGCTCGTCACCGTCGCCGCCACCGTCGCGACCGGCAACCTCGCCATCGGCGTCGGGCTCGGCGTCCTCACCACCATGGCCGTGTTCGCCCGGCGGGTCGCGCACCTCGTCGACGTCGACCGGCTCCTGGACCCGGACGAGAGCACGGCGATCTACTCCGTCACCGGCGAGCTGTTCTTCGCCTCCGACCAGGAGTTCATCGACGCCTTCGACTACGCCGGTGACCCGCCCAAGGTCATCATCGACCTCTCGCGCGCCCACCTCTGGGACACCTCCGCCGTCGCGGCGCTCGACGCCATCGAGACGAAGTACGCCCGTCACGACGTGCAGGTTGAGATCACCGGCCTCAACGACCACAGCGAACGCCTGCACAACGAACACAGCGGCCAGCTCGTCGCGCAGCACTGAGCCGAGTTTTGCCAGAGCCTGAACTCGTCCGTGCCGGACCGTTAGGTTGGCGTCATGGCCGACTCAGTCCTTGTCACCGGCGGCACGGGGTTCCTCGGGGGCCACTGCATCGCCAAACTGCTCGAGCGCGGGTACGACGTGCGCACGACGGTCCGCGCCGCGTCGCGCGAGCCGGCGGTGCGGGCGACGATCGAAGCGGCGGGAGTCGATGCGGGGCAGCGGCTGACGGTCGCCGTCGCGAACCTCGAGTCGGACGAGGGATGGGGCGCGGCGGTCGCCGGCTGCCGGTTCGTCCTGCACGTCGCCTCACCATTCCCGCCCGTCCAGCCCGCCGATGCCGACGAGCTGATCGTCCCCGCGCGTGACGGAGCGCTGCGGGTGATCCGGGCCGCGCTGGACGCGGGAGCCGAGCGGATCGTGCAGACGTCGTCGATCGCTGCGGTCCGGCCGGACCGCGAGTCGTCCGCCGCGGCGCCCTACACCGAGGCCGACTGGACGGACCCGTCGAACACCGCGCGCACGCCGTACGTGCGGTCGAAGACGATCGCCGAGCAGGCGGCCTGGTCGCTCGTCCGCGAGTCGGGGGCCGAGGACCGCCTCGCGACGGTCTGCCCCGGCGCGATCATCGGCCCCGCGCTGAACGACGACCACTCCTACTCCCTGCAGGTGATCTCGCGGCTGCTCGGCGGCATGCCCGCTGTGCCGCGCCTCGGCTTCACCTTCGTCGACGCGCGCGACGTCGCTGACCTGCACATCCTCGCGATGACCGAGGCGGCCGGCGGCGGGAAGCGCTTCATCGCGACCGACCGGTTCCTCTGGATGGCCGAGGTCGCAGCGGTCCTGCGCGAGCGCCTGGGCGACGACGCCCGCAAGGTGCCCACGCGCACCGCGCCGAACCTCGTGATTCGAGCCATGGCGATCTTCGACAAGAGCATCCGCTCCGTCACCGGTGACCTGGGCAGGCAGTCATGGTTCTCCAGCGACCAGGCACGAAGCACGCTCGGCTGGACGACGATCCCCGTCGAGGACTCGATCACCGACTGCGGGCGCAGCCTGGCCGCGGCCTGAGCAGCGCGGGCTGTTGACCCGCGACGCCCGGATCGGCACACTTCCGCGCATGCCGATCCTGGGGGGAGGGGCAGGATGGCGGTGCTTCGCCGTCGCCTGCGTCGTCACGTGTCTTGCGCTGCCCGGCTCTGCGGTCGCCGGATGGGACCCGCCCGAGCCCGTGCCACCGGGCACCGACGTGTTCCGCCTGGCCCTCGCGCCCGGCGGGCCCGGCTACGTCGTGGGCTTCCCCGTCCTCGCGCCGTCGCCCGGCCGCTTCCGGTACGCGCTGCGGCCGCTCGGGGGCACGCTCAGCCCGGTTCCCATGGAGCTTCCCGGCACCGTCGGCACGAACTTCGACGGCTTCTGGACCTTCGACGCGGCCGGCGACGCGGTCATCGCCAACACCTACGACGGGCGGATCGGCTACCTGCCCGTGGGCGGCATCGGCGGCTCGAGCCAGGACCTGCCGCCCGGGTACTACCCGGATGCCGTCTCGGTCGCCCCGACCGGTGAGGCCCTGATCGCGGCCGCGCCGTCAACTGGAACGTTCCGTGTCAGCCTGCGCCCGGCCGGCGCGGGCCAGACGGCGGACTTCTCGGTGGGCGGCTCGCAGCTGTTCGGCGGGCCGAGCGCGGGGCTCATCGGACTCCTGCTCCAGGCGGACGGCGGCGCCGTCGTCGTGTGGCAGGAGGGCGACACGCTCTACCAGTCGGTCCGCCCCGGCGGACAGGCGAGCTTCGGCGCCCCGACCGCGGTCGGCGACCCGCGGCCCGACGTGCGCAAGTTCAGCGTCCGCATGCGCGGCGACTCCTCCGGACACGCGATGCTCGCATGGCTCGGCTCCAGCGGCGGCAACGCGCGCGACCAGGCCGTCGCGAGCGTCCGGGAACCGGACGGCGCGTTCGGGCCCGCGCAGGTCGTGGGCAGCGTCAGCACCCCCGGCAGCATGGTGAACGTGACGCCGTCGGTGACGTCGTCCGGCGACGGCCTCGTCGTGTGGAGCCACCGCTACGCCGAGGGCACGTGCCCGGCGAGCACGGCGATGGGCGCCGCGTTCCACGCCGGGGCGTTCGCCCCCCAGCAGCCGCTCGGCCCCGATGCCTTCCCGCTGATCAGCAGCCAGGGCTTCCCCGACACGGTGCTCGCGGCGGGCGACCGGGTCGCCGTGCCGCTGCTGGAGATCGAGGACGTCGCGGGGACGCCGTGCAGCTACGGCGACGACCGTCGCGGGCTGTTCCTCCATCACTTCCACAGCGGGCCGAACGGACTCGTCGACGACGGAATCTCCGAGCTCTCCCCGCTCCAGGCCAGGGCCGGGGGCGCGACCTCGTATCCCTCGATCAACGAGCAGGCGATCGAGCCCGGCGGGCGCATGCTCGTCGAGTACCAGGTGGACGCGGCGAAGTACCTGCGCTCGTTCGACGGCGTGGCGCCCGGGGCATCCGGACCGGCAAGCCCGTCCGGCCCCACGGCCCCCGTGGGCGGTGGGCCGGCGCCCACGACTCCCGCTGCGCCCGTGGCGCCGAAGCCGATCCTCCCCATCCGTCCCGTGCAGTACTTCAAGCCGGCTCCGATCGACCCCAAGCTCGCTCAGGTCACGCTGACGTGCACGCCCGACATCGACGGTGAGGCCTGCCGCGCGCGCATGCTCGCCTACTACCTGTTCAAGGGCCGTAACGCCGGCAAGGCCTCGGTCGCGGCGAAGAAGAAGGCGAAGACGAAGACGGTGCTCATCGCTCGGGCGACCGCGACGATTCCGAACGGGAAGACCAGGAAGGTCCGGCTGAAGTTCACGAAGGCGGGGCGGACGCTCATCGCCCGCGGCAAGCGCGTCAAGATCGTCCTCGACCTCACCATCACCCGCGGGTCGCGTTCGGCGAAGCATCGCTTCTCGACGACGCTCAAGGCGCGGCGCGCGGCCCGACGCTGAGCCGCGGACCGTCCAGAGCGGTGACGGCGCGCCGGTCCCCCATCCGGCCGACGTAGTCCGGGCGGATGACCAGGGCGGCCGCGCCGCTTAGCGTCGTTCGATGCACCAAGGATCGTCCTCGCACGCGGCATGGCAGGTCAGGGTCCGCCGGGCGAGGGCACTGGGCTTCGGAGTGCTCGCCGGCGGCCTGCTGATCGCCGGCGTCGGGCCGGGTGTCTCGCCCGCCGCCGGCGCTCCCACAAGCATGGTCGACCTCGGTCAGGCATCGACCTACGCGGCGATCAGCGGAGCCTCGGTGGGCAACACCGTCAGCGCGCCCGATACCCCGCACACCACGCTGCGAGGCGATCTGGGCGTCAAGGCGAACGCGCAGCCGACGGGCTTTCCGCCCGGCGTCGTCACAGGGGCGACCAACGTGGGCAACCTGGCCGCGGCCCAGGCGCATGCCGCGCTCGTCGCCGCCTACGGCGAGGTTGCAGCGCGAACGGGCGGGGACCCGCTCGCGGGCGCGCTGGCCGGCGAGACCATCACGCCGGGGCTGCACACCATCGCCGCCGCCGCGTCGAACACCGGAACGGTGACCCTCGACGCCGAGGATGACCCGAACGCCGTGTTCGTCTTCCAGGTCAACGGCGCGCTGGCGATGGCCGCCGGAAGCCACGTCGTCCTGAGCCGCGGCGCGCGGGCGTCGCGCGTGTTCTGGCAGGTCAACGGCGCCGGGGCGATCGGCGCGAACGCCGACTTCGCCGGCACGCTGATGGCCCTCGACGCCGTGGCGGTGGGGCACGGGAGCCTCGTCAACGGCCGCGCGTTCGCGCGCAACGGGGCGCTCACGCTCGACGCGGACGAGGTCTACAGCGCTCCGCCCGTGATCACCATCACCGGTGGGGCCACCGCGTACACGACCGACACCACACCGACGATCAGCGGCACGACCGACATCGAGGCACCCGGCGTCGTCACCCTGACGATCAACGGACAGGAGCTCACCGCGACCCCGTCGGGCGGCATCTGGTCCGTGACCTCGGCGATCCTGGCGAACGCGACCTACCCGGTCGCCGCCTCGGTCGTCGACGGAGCGGGCAACCCGGGCAGCGCGAGCCAGCAGCTGACCGTCGACACGGTCCTTCCCCTGGTCACGATCGACGGCGGCCCCAGCGTCACGACCAACGACCCGACCCCGACACTCACGGGGACCAGCGACGTCGCTCCGGGAACGGTGGTCCGCGTGAGCATCGGCGCGCAGGCCCGCACCGCGCTCGTGCAGTCGGACGGCACGTGGAACCTGACGCCCGGCACGCTGACCGACGGCACGCGCAACGTCACCGCATCCGTCACCGACCCGGCCGGAAACGACGGCACCACCGGACAGCTGCTGATCGTCGACACGACCCCGCCTTCGGTGACCATCACGGGCGGCGCGAACGCCGTCACCAGCGACCCGGCGCCCGTCATCTCCGGGACCGCGGACGTCGCGGCCGGCTCGATCGTCACCGTGTCGATCGCCGGCCGGACGACGACGACGCTCGTCCGGGCCGACGGCACGTGGAGCGCGACGTCGGCCGCGGTCGGTCAGGGAATGTGGCCCGTCGTCGCCTCCGCCACCGATCCAGCAGGCAACGTGGGAACCGCCGGCCAGACCCTCACCATCGCGGTCGCCGCCCCCGTGCCGCCTGCGCCTGCGCCGATCGCGCCGCCCACCGCACCGATTCCCGGCAGCGCGCCCTCTCCCGCTCCTGACGCCGTGGCCAGGACGACCATCACCCGCTCCGGCCGGCAGAAGGTCAGAAGCTCGTCACTCTCGATCGCGACGAAGGTCACCGCCTCCATCCGCGGAGCCGTCGTCGCCTCCGTGACCGGGTCGGTGAAGATCGTCGGTGCCCGGAGGTCGAGACGGCTCACCCGGGCCGTCGC
The DNA here is from genome assembly GCA_963805615.1 of uncultured Actinomycetes bacterium. Classification (GTDB taxonomy): domain Bacteria; phylum Actinomycetota; class Thermoleophilia; order Solirubrobacterales; family Solirubrobacteraceae; genus F1-60-MAGs163. Next base: position 120,034 of record CAWDUW010000004.1, read on the forward strand.
GCGGATCGCGACGAGCCGGTCCGCGACGGTCAGGCTCCGCCCGACCGGCACGAGGAAGGCGGCCGCGGCGGTCTGCAGGACGATCAGCAGGGCCGCCCGGAGGGGCACGAAGGTCACGGCGACGATCACCGTCAGGCTCAGCGACGCGTTCGGTCACACGCGCGTGGTCAGGCGGAGCGTGAGGCTCACGGGCTGAGTGCTACCCCGAGCCCGTGAAGTGCCAGGTGTCGTCGATGGGGACACCCACGTCAACGCTCGTGGCGTGCCCCTGCAGCACCGTGATGCTGTCGCTCCTCTGGATCTGGTCGAGCGCGACGCCGGAGTTGAACGGGCCCGGGTGGCCGATGTCGAGGTACATCACGTCGATCCCCGAGATCGACGGGCCCGGACAGGTGTACGTCGGGGCGGTCAGCGGATTGCCGGTCGCGCGGATCGAGTAGTAGAAGGGGCTCGGCTCGGGCCGCGGGGCGGCGGGGTTCGCGGTGACGTCCTCGAGCGTCAGATCGGTGGCGCCGAGTGCACTGTTCTCCATGGCGTCGTCGACGCCGCTCCCCGAGCACCCGGCACCGGTCACGTTCCAGGTCACGCTCGCGCTCACGACGTTGTAGGGGATCGAGGTCTGGCCCTCGACCGATTCGGGGAAGTTGGGGTCGCGGACGTAGGCGGCCGTGCCCTGAACGGTCTCGGTCGCCGGACCGAGGCCGATGATGCGCGTCCAGGAGCCGTCGAAGCGCTTGGGGAAGCGCCCCGCGTCGACGACCACGTTGACGGTGCCGCTGGTCGGGAGCGCCTTGCCGCGCTTCGAGAGGTGGCCGAGCTGGACGACGTCGGTGTCGCCCGCCTTCGCATCCGAAGGCGCGGCGTACGTGAACCGCGCGTCGCTGCCGGCCTGGGTCTCCGTGGGCGTCACGCGGTTCGCCGTGTTGACCGCCGTCATCCGCCCGGAGAACGTCTGGTCGTGGTGGTCGGTCAGGTGCGCGACGATGTCGACCGTCCCGCCCGCCCGGACGTGGACGGTCGGCGAGGCCGGCACGATCTTCACGCAGCCGCCGCCCAGCGGGTACGTCCGCGCCCTGCCGATCAGCTTCTCGATCGTGTCCTTCGCGACGATCTCGGCGACCCACACACCGAGCGGGCCCCCGCCGGACGCGATGGCGTCGTCGGTGCCCGTGGTGACGCTCGTCGGCAGGTTGATGTAGGCGCTCCCGTCCGTGATCCGAAAGTCGCTCGAGGACACGTCGCCGCCCACCGACCGGTGCGAGTGCGCCGTGTTCACAGCGAACGACCAGGTCCCGGTGACCTTGACGGACGCGACCTGCGCGTTGTCATCGAACTGGACGTCGATGTCAGCGTTGAACTTCGAGGTCTGGCTGATGGACACGCCGTTGCTCGTGCGCACATCGGTCAGGGTCATCGATACGTTGCCCTGAGACTTCCCTGACGCGTCCGGGCAGCGGTTGACGAGGTACCGGACCTGAAGCCGCTTCCTGATCGCGGTGCCGCGAACGCGCGTGGCCTTCGTCGAGGACGTCGTGACGTACGCCTCGCCCGTGTCGTCCGCGGTGTCCAGGCTCTCGTGGCGCTCGGAGTGCAGGGTCTGGGTGCCGTTGTCGTTGGTCTGCGTGTTGTTGTCGCCGCTGACCCGCGACGTGTGCGCCGAGACGTCGGCGGCGAGCAGGGCGTCGGTCCGTGCGTCGGTCGCCGCGAGGCGGCGCGCCGACGCTGCGCGAAACGCGCGCACGACCCGGACGGGCGCGAACGTCAGGCCGAGCTTGCGGATGCTGCGCTGCAGACCCGCGAACGACTTCGGTACGACCACGGCCTTTGCGACGCAGCCCGTTGCATGGTCGACGGGGCCGCCCTTGCGATGCACGTACGCGATCGTCCGGCGGACCTGCCCGCGCGGGCAGTGCCGGGCCTTCGATGCGCCCGTGGCCGCGGCGCTCGGCCCGCCGAGGAGCACGGCGAGGGCCACGACCGCACATCCGGTCCTGAGGCGCACTCGGCCGAGTATCCCACCCGAGGCCCTGACGCACCGCGGCGTCCAGAGCCGCGCGAACACAGCCGCGACTTCCGACCAGCACAAGCCGACCGCGCGGCGCCTACCCTTTCAACGCGTGAACGACCTGAGCATCAGTCACGACCTGAACTCCTGGGCCGCCCGGCACGACGGCCTCGAGGATCCGATCTCGGCCTACGCATCCGCCTCCGAGGCGCTCTTCCTGCTGCTGCTGTTCGTGCTGTTCGCGGTCGTGTGGGGCCGGCTGCGCACGGTCGCCCGCCGGGCGGCCGTCGCCGCGGGCGCGAGCGCCGGGATCGCACTGCTGATCGGCCAGCTGCTCTCGCACCTCGTCGACCGCCCGCGCCCGTTCGTCGCCCACCCCGGCCTGATCCACCTGTTCGCCCCGCACGCGGCGGACGCATCGTTCCCGAGCGACCACACCACCGCGTCGTTCGCGATCGCCACCGCGATCATGCTGCGCAACCGGCTGTGGGGCTCGGTCGCACTCGCCGCGGCGGCGCTCCTGGGCCTCAGCCGCGTCGTGATCGGCGTGCACTATCCGCTCGACGTGCTCGCCGGCGCGGCGCTCGGCAGCGCCGTCGCCCTCGCGCTCTACCTGCCGCCCGCACGGCGGATCACCGACCGCGTCGCCGACGCGCTCGGCGGTGCCTTCGACGCGACGACCCGCCGGGCCGGCTCGCTCATCGGGCTTCGCGGCTAGAGCACCAGCTGCGTGAGGACGTCCGCCCTGGCGTAGCCGACGGTCTGGTCAGAAACGGGTTCCTATCGTGTGGCCCCATGCGCCGACTCGCCCAGTGGTCCCACGACAATCGCCGCCGCGTCTACGCCTTCTGGGCCGTGGCGATCGTCGGCGCCGCCGTGATCGCGGGAGCCGCGGGCGGGAACTTCTCCAACGACTTCAAGCTCCCCGGCTCCGAGTCGCAGCGCGCCCGCGACCTGCTGGAGCAGCGCTACCCGCAACAGGCCGGTGACGCGAGCCAGATCGTCTTCCGCGCGAACACCGGGACGCTGCGCGATCCCGCCCAGCGTGCCCAGGTCGCGCGCGTCGTGCGCAGCGTCGAAGGGCTGCCGAGCGTCGTCGGCGCTCAGTCGCCGTACGCGGGCGACGGGCGCGATCAGCCGCGACGGGCGCACCGCGTTCGCGACGGTGCAGTTCGACAAGACCGCGGACGAGGTGTCGAAGGCCGACGTCAAGCGGGTGATGAAGGTCGCGCAGGGCGGCGCGACCAGGGATCTTCAGGTCAACCTCGGCGGCCAGGCGATCCAGCAGGCGCAGCAACCTCAGCAGTCCGCCGCAGAGGGCATCGGCGTGCTCGTCGCGGTCTTCGTGCTGATCTTCGTCCTGGGCTCGGTCGGCGCGATGACGCTGCCGCTGATCGTCGCGTTCTCGGCGATCACCCTCGCAACGCTGATCGTCACGGCCGCCTCGTCGGTCATCTCGATCGCCGACTTCGCGCCGCAGCTCGCGGTGATGATCGCGCTCGGCGTCGGCATCGACTACGCGCTCCTCATCATCAACCGCTTCCGCGGTGAGCGGGCTCGCGGCGCGGACGTCCGCGAGGCCGCGCTGACCTCGATGGACACGGCAGGTCGGTCGGTCCTCTTCGCCGGCGTGACCGTCGTCATCGCCCTGCTGGGCATGCTCCTGCTCGGCATCCGCTTCCTCAACGGCCCTGCGATCGCCGCAGCGCTCGCGGTCCTGCTGACGATGATCGGCTCGCTGACCCTGCTGCCCGCGCTGCTTCGCTCCTGGGGCCACCGGATCAAGCCGGCGTCGCTCCCCGACCTTGACGCCGAGCCGCGCGGCTGGGCCCGGTTGAGCCATGCCGTCGAGCGCCGCCCAGCGGTCTTCGCCGTGGCCACGCTCTTCGTGATGCTGCTGATCGCCTCGCCCGCGCTCGGGATGAACCTCGGCTTCGGCGACGCCGGCAACGACTCCCCGACGAAGACGACGCGCGTCGCCTACGACCAGCTGTCCGAGGGCTTCGGCCCTGGGTTCAACGGCCCGTTCCTCGTCGCCGCCGAGGTTCCGAAGGGCGCGACCTCCGGCCCGGCGCTCGAGAAGCTCACCGGCGCCCTGCGCGCCGAGGACGGGGTCGCCGCCGTCACCCCGCCGCGCCTGAACCCCGCGGGCGACACCGCCGTGCTCACGGTGTTCCCGGCGACGAAGCCGCAGGACCAGGCGACGCAGGACCTGCTCACGAGCCTGCGCGACGACGTCGTGCCGCCCGTGGAGAAGGCCAACGACCTGCAGGTCAGCATCGGCGGCGCCACCGCGACGCAGGTGGATCTCAGCTCCGCGCTCTCCGCGAAGCTCCCCGCGTTCGTGCTGGTCGTCGTCGGGCTCTCGCTGCTCCTCCTGGCGATCGTCTTCCGGTCGGTGCTGATCCCGCTGAAGGCCGGTTTCCTCAACGTGCTCAGCATCGGCGGCGCGCTCGGGGTCATCACGTGGGTCTTCCAGGACGGCCACCTCGGCTCGCTGATCGGCGTCGACACCACCGGACCGATCGAGTCGTTCTTCCCGGTCTTCCTGTTCGCGATCGTGTTCGGGCTCTCGATGGACTACGAGGTCTTCCTCGTCACGCGCATGCACGAGGAGTGGGAGAAGACGAAGGATGCGAGCTACGCGGTCCGCCACGGGCTCGCGCTGACCGGCCGCGTGATCACCGCGGCCGCGATCATCATGATCAGCGTGTTCGCGTCGTTCATGCTCGGCGACGACCGCGTGATCAAGCTCTTCGGCCTGGGCCTCGCGTCCGCGGTGTTCCTCGACGCGTTCGTCATCCGCCTCTTCCTCGTGCCGTCGCTGATGTTCCTGTTCGGGCGCGCGAGCTGGTGGCTGCCGGCGTCGATCGACCGCCGCCTGCCGCGACTCTCGATCGAAGGGCCGGAGCAGGTCGCGCCCGAGCCGGGAAGCTGACGGCCCGGCGGACGGCGCCGCAGCATGCCCGCCCTTTTCGACCCCACCGCCCACGAGCCGCTCAGCGCGGAGCCGTGGAACGAGAGCGACGCGCGGGGCGCATGCGAGCGCATCGTCGCGGAGGCCACCGCGGCGTTCGACCCCGTCACGCTCTGGCCCCGCCATCCACGCGACGTCGAGCCCGGCGACCCTGAGCGCGGCCGGGGCTTCACGTCGCTCTACCTCGGCGCCGCGGGCATGGCGTGGGCCCTCCAGCGACTGACCGGCCGCTCGCCGCTCGGCGCCGGCGCACTGCTGGAGGCGTTCGACGCCGAGCCCGACATGCCGTCGATGCGCTACGGGCTGCTGCTGGGCGACGTCGGCGTCTCGCTCGTCGCGCTCGAGCTCGGGCTCGGCGGCGACGAGCACGCGAACCGCCTCGAGGCGGCGATCCGCGACGCGATCCCGCGCGCCGAGCGGGAGCTCCTGTGGGCCGCGCCGGGCGCCGTCCACGCCGCGCTCGCGGCCTGGGACCTGACCGGTGACGAGCGCTGGAGCACCTGCGCGCGCGACGCGGTCGACGAGCTGTGGCGCACGCTCGACCCGCCGGACCCGCGCGGGCTGCGCCTGTGGACGCAGGATCTCTACGGGCGCGTGCAGCGGCTGCTCGGCCTCGGCCACGGCTTTGCGGGCAACGCCCACGCGCTGCTGCGCAGCGGCGACCTGCTCGGCGACGCCCGCCGCGCCGAGCTCGTGGACATCACGGCCGAACTGCTCGACGCGACCGCAGTCCGCGACGACGGCGCCGCGAACTGGCCCGCGGACCTCGATCGCGACGAGCCGCTGCGACGCCTGCAGATCTGCCACGGGGCGCCGGGCATCGTCGTGGGCCTCGCCGCCGTCCGCGCTGGGGAGCAGCCGCGCCTGGACGAGCTGCTCGTGGCCGCGGGCGAGGCGACCTGGCGCGCCGGCCCGATCGCGCGCGGTCCGGGCCTCTGCCACGGGACGGCGGGCAACGGCTACGCGCTCCTCGCCCTCTGGCGGCGGACCGAGGACGAGCGCTGGCTCGAGCGCGCCCGGGCGTTCGCGATGCACGCGCTCGCACAGTGCGAGCGTGAGCGCGCCGCCGTCGGGCACGGCCGCCACTCGTTGTGGACCGGGGACCTGATCCTGCCGTTCTTCACGGAAGCCTGCAGCAGGGCTGAATCCGACGTGGCAGGTCTCGACGTCCTCTAGGAGGCAACAGTAGTTTGCCAATAGGACTATGGTCGTGCCCCGTGCTCGACAGGTCCTGGATCGCATCTGGATCACCGCTTCTCTGCGCGGTGGTCGCGCTCACCTCGCCGTCCCCGGCGACCGCGGCCAGGCAACCGGCCTCCACCCCCACCGCCCTCGGGACGCTGTCCCAGCTCCAGGGTTCCGGCGGCTGCCTGGTCGACCGCTCCAAGATTTCAAAGTCCACCGCAGGCTGCACGCCGGTGCGCGCGCTCAGCGGGCCCGCCCCGTTCCTCGGCTCGCGCGCGATCGCGATCAGCCCGGATGGACGGAGCATCTATGTCGCGTCGTCCCGCAGCAACGCCATCGCGGCGTTTCGCCGCGACGTCGCGAGCGGCCGGCTGACCCAGCGCCCCGGCAGGGACGGATGCATCGCGGTCCGCGGCGCCTCCGGCTGCGCGACGGCGGCGGGGCTGATCGGCCCGAACTCCGTCGCCGTCAGCGCCGACGGCCGGAACGTCTACGCCACCGCGGTGACCACCGGCGCCGTCGTCACGTTCCGGCGCAATCGCTGGACCGGCGCGCTCGCGCAGACCGCTTGTGTCGCGGCCCGCGCGACCCCGGGCTGCATCGCCGGCCGTGCGCTCGACGGGGCGGACGTGGTCACCGTCAGCGCCGACGGCAGGAGCGTCTACGCGGGAGCGTTCAAGGCCGGCGCCGTCGCGGTCTTCGCGCGCAGCGCGTCGGGTGGCGCGCTGACACAGCCGGCGAACGCGACCGGCTGCATCGTCAACACCCCGGTCAGCGGCTGCACGAGCGGCCTCGCGCTCGGCTCGCCCGAAGGGATGGCGGTCAGCGCGGACGGGACCAGCGTCTACGTCGCCTCCGCGAGCAGCAGCGCCCTGGCGGTCCTGGTGCGCAACCCCACCACGGGCGCGCTCACGCAGGCCGCCGACGGGAGCGGCTGCATCGCCGACGCCGCGCTGGCCGGGTGCACCACGGGCACCCGGCTCGACGGCGCCAACGCCGTCGCGATCAGCGCGGACGACGGCGACGTGTACGTCACGTCGCTGTTCAGCAACACCGTCACGGCGTTCGCGCGCACGCCGGCGACCGGCAGGCTCGCCCAGCAGACCGGGACCTCGGCCTGCGTGATCTACGTGCTCGCCGTCGGCTGCTCACTCGGGCGGGCGCTCAGCCGGCCGGAGGGGCTCGTCGTCTCCCCCGACGGCGCGAACCTCTACGCCGCCGCATTCGGCTCGGGCGCCGTCGACACGCTGAACCGCAGCACCACCTCGGGTGCGGTGATCCAGAAGGCTCGCGGCGCCGGCTGCATCACGAGCGGCTCGGCGCCGGACTGCGCGCGGGGTCGTGCCCTGAACGGCGTCAGCTCGCTCGCCGTCAGCCCTGACGGACGGCACGTCTATGCGGCGGCCTTCTCCAGCAACGCCGTCGGCGTCTTCCGGCGCGCGTCCAAGACGCACGGGAAGGGATGACATGAAACGTCGCGGAGCCGGCGGGAAGCACGGCGAGGGGATCACCCGCGGGGATCTCCTGAAGCGCGCAGCCGCAGCGGGCGGGCTGCTGCTCAGCGGCCACGTCGCTCAGGCCGGCGCCGCGGCTCGGCGGCGCCCGTACGCCGGCCGGTCAGCCGCTGCGCGCAAGGTCGCCGGCATGAACGTGCTCGTCTTCCTGACGGATCAGCAGCGCGCGATCCAGCACTTCCCCGCGGGCTGGGCGAGGCGGAACCTGCCCGGTCTCACCCGGCTGCAGCGGCACGGCCTGACCTTCGACAACGCGTTCACCAACGCGTGCATGTGCTCGCCCGCGCGCTCGACGTTCATGTCCGGCTACTTCCCGGCTCAGCACGGCGTCAAGTACACGCTCGAGACCGACATGCCCGCGCCGCAGTACCCGCAGGTCGAGCTCGCCACGAGCTTCAAGAACCCGGCGAGCGTGGTGGCCGCCGCGGGCTACACGCCCGTCTACAAGGGGAAGTTCCATTGCAACAAGCCGGCCAACGGCTCGACGTGGGTTCCGCAGGACGTCAACCAGTACGGCTTCACGCGCTGGAATCCGCCGGACGCCGGAGCCAATCAGGACATCCCGGAGGAGGGCGGCGGCAGCTACGACAACGACGGCCGGTTCATGAACTCCCAGGGCACGGCCGCCGCGGGGACCGAGGGCGCGGTCCAGTACCTGAGCGGCGTGGCGGCGCAGAGCCAGCCGTTCTTCATGGTCGTCTCGCTGGTGAACCCGCACGACGTCCTCTTCTACCCGAAGACCTACACGTCCGGCGGCTACGACTCCTCGTGGCTGAACGGTGAGATCCAGCCGCCCGGGACCGTTGACGAGGACCTCTCGACCAAGCCGACGGTCCAGGCGGAGTTCCTCAAGATCTTCAACGCCTCCGGCCCCATCCCGACGACCGAGATGAAGCGCCATTACCTGAACTTCTACGGGAACCTGATGAAGGCCTCCGACGCCTACCTCGTGAAGATCCTCGACACGCTCGCCGCCGGGGGTCTGCTCGACGACACGCTCGTGATCGCCACCGCGGACCACGGCGAGATGGGCACCGCCCACGGCGGGATGCGCCAGAAGAACTTCAACGCCTACGAGGAGTCCACGCGCGTCCCGCTGGTCTACTCGAACCCGCGGCTGTGGAAGCAGGCCGAGACCAGCGACGCGCTCGTGTCGCACGTCGACTTCCTGCCGACGCTGGCGAGCCTCGTCGGAGCGCCGTCCGAGGCACGCGCCGACTGGGAGGGCGTGGACTACTCCTCGCAGATCCTGAGCCGCTCTCCCAGACAACCACAGAACTACACCGTGTTCACCTACGACGACTTCCAGTCCGGCCAGTCCAGCCCTCCGTACCCCAAGCCGCCGAACCACATCGTCAGCATCCGCGAGCGCCGCTACAAGATCGCCCGGTACTACGACACCGCCGGCAAGGTTCCGGACCAGTGGGAGATGTACGACCTGCGGGCGGACCCGCTCGAGCGCGTGAACCTCGCCCACCGGGGCCACAGGCGCACGCGCGAGCAGCAGCGCCAGTACGCGCGCCTGCGCCGCAAGCTCGCGCAGGTCGAGAAGACGCGGCTGCAGCCGCTGAGCTGAACGCGCTCAGCCCGTGCCCGGCGCCGCGCAGGTCTGCGAGAGTGCGCGCGATGAAGGTCGTCAGCTGTACGAACGCCGAGCTCGCCGTGGCCGAGCGACCGGAGCCCACGCCAGGACGCGGCCAGGTCCGCATCAGGACGCTGCGCTGCGGGATCTGCGGCTCGGACCTGCACGCCCGGCACGGATGCGACGACCTTGCCGACATGACCGCGCGGCTCGGATACGACCGCTTCGCGCGATCCAGCGAGCCCGTCGTCTTCGGCCACGAGTTCTGCGGCGAAGTCGCTGAGCACGGGCCCGGCTGCAAGCGCGCCGCGCCGGAGGGGACGCCCGTGGTCGCGCTGCCGCTGCTGCGCTCGGGCGGCGCCGTCGACGGAGTCGGCCTGTCGGTGCACGCGCCCGGCGCCTACGCCGAGGAGCTGCTCGTCGAGGAGTCGCTGATGCTGCCGGTACCGAACGGCCTGCCGCCGGACGTCGCCGCGCTGACGGAACCGATGGCCGTCGCGTGGCACGCCGTCCGGCGTGGCGAGGTCGGCCGGCGGAGCGTCGCGATCGTCATCGGCTGCGGGCCGATCGGGCTCGCCGTCATCCTGCTGCTGAAGGCCAGGGGGGTGCGCACGATCGTCGCAAGCGACTTCTCCGCGGGGCGGCGGGCGCTCGCCACGGCCTGCGGGGCGGACATCGTCGTCGACCCGGGGCATGCCTCGCCGTACGCCGTGGCTGCGGCCAAGGGACACGTGGCGGACGTGCCCGCAGCGCTCGAGCTCGCCGTCGGCTCCGTCGAGAAGCTGCGGCGGCTCCCCGTGGACTGGTGGCACACCTGGCGCCTGGCGGACAGGCTCGGCGCCGCGACGCCGAAGCACCCGGTGATCTTCGAGTGCGTCGGCATGCCGGGCGTGATCGACGACATCGTCGCGGGCGCCCCGCTCTTCTCGCGTGTCGTCGTCGTCGGCGTGTGCATCGGCCCGGACCGGATCACGCCCGCGATGGCGATCAACAAGGAGATCGACCTGCGCTTCGTCGTCGCCTACACGCCGCTCGAGTTCCGCGACGTGCTGCACATGCTGGCCGAGGGGAAGGTCGACCCGCGCCCGCTGATCACGGGCACCGTGGGCCTGGGTGGCGTCGAGGCCGCCTTCGAGGCGCTCGGCGACCCGGAGACGCACGCGAAGATCCTGATCGACCCGCAAAGCACGGCGACCGTGCCCGCGACCGCCGCAGCGTGAGAATCGTCCTCGCCACGCACAGCTTCCGCAACGTCGCGGGCAGCGAGACGTACCTGCTGACGGTGGCCGAGCACCTGCAGCGTCTCGGGCACGAGGTCACGATCCATGCCGTGGAGACCGGGCCGGTATCGGACCTCGCCGAGCGCGCGGCATCCCCGTCGCGGAGCGCGAGGCCGATCTTCCGCAGGCCTGCGACGTGGTGCTCACGCAGGATGCGGCGATGGCCCACGCGCTCGCCGAGCGCTACCCCATGGTTCCGCAGGCGCTGCGGGCGCCGAGCGAGCTGCACGACGTGCAGCTTCCGCCCATGGTGCCGGGCACGACGCGGGTCGTCATCGTCGTGAGCGACCGGGTGGCGCACCGGATCCGTGCGCTCGACCCGGTCTACCCCATCGTCCGGCTGCGCCACCCGATCGACACCGAGCGGCTCATGCCGCTCGGTGCGCCGCGCGAGCGGCCGCGGCGGGCGGTGCTGCTCGGCAACTACCTCCAGGATCAACGGCGGCGCCTGCTCGACGAGACCTGGGGCGCCGAAGGGATCGAGATCCGCGTCGTCGGGAGCCGAGGGACGCCGGAGCTCGAGCCCGCCGCGGAGATCGCCGAGGCCGACATCGTCGTCGGCAAGGGCCGGGCCATTCTCGACGCGATGTCCTGCGCGCGGCCCGCCTACGTCTACGACGACTTCGGGACGGACGGGTGGGTGACGCCGGAGACATATCCGGCGATGGAGGCGGACGGCTTCGCCGGACAGGCTCTCGAACGCAGCGCGAGCCGTGAGCACCTGCAGCGTGACCTGGGCGCCTACGACCCGGCGATGGGAGTCGCCAACCGCGACCTCGCACTCAAGCACCACAAGGCGCGCGACCACGCGCATGAGCTCGTCGGCGTCTTCCGCTCGCTCGCGCCGCTCGCTGAGCCCGCCTCGACGCCGGGCGGCGAACTCGCGCGCAACGTGCGGCTCCGCTGGTCGGCGGACCGTGAGCTCGCCGGCCTGCGAACCGCATATGGAGACCTGACGGACCGCTTCCACGCCGCGGAGTCGCGCGCCGTCTCAGCGCAGGCGCAGGCCGAGGCGGCCGCCGCGCGCGCCGCGGACGAGGCCGAGCGCTCTGCAACCGCGCAGGCCGCCGCCGAGCAGCGCGCAGACGTCGCCGAGCGTGAAGCGCGCGACGCCCGTGGGCGACTCGGCGAGGTCCTGCGGCAGCGCCGCGTGCGCGCCGGCATCGTCGCCGGGCGCGTGGCCGACCGGCTCCGGCGGGTGGCCGGGCGGTGACGCACGGCGCAGCGGTGGTCGACCCGGGCGCTCGCGTCGATCCGACCGCCCGGCTCGGCGCGTTCGTGGTCGTCCACGCAGGCGTCGTCGTCGGCGCGAGCTGCGTCGTGCAGGACGGAGCCGTGCTCGGCAAGGCGCCGATCCTCGGGCAGCACTCGCGCGCGCTGCGGAGCGATGACGACGACGAGACGATCCTCGAGGCGCACAGCGCCGTCGGCTGCGGGGCCATCCTCGTCCGCGGCTGCCGGGTCGGCGCACGCGCGGTGATCGGCGATCACGTCCTCCTGCGTGAGCGTGCGCAGGTCGGCGCCGAGAGCGTCATCGGGCATGGAGGCGCGGTCGGAGCGGGGGTCGTGATCGGCCGGCGGGCGCGCATCCAGAACAACGTCGTGCTCGCTCCGGGCACCGTCGTCGAGGACGAGGTCTTCTGCGGCCCCAACGTCACGACGACCGACAATCCGCTCGCCGGCGCGCGAGCCCTCGAGCGGCCGGGGACGCGTCTCGGGCGGGGATGCAGGATCGCCGCGGGGGTCATCCTGCTGCCGGGCGCCGACGTCGGCGAGCACGCGATCGTCGGCGCCGGCTCCGTCGTCACGCGGCCCGTGCCGGCGCGCACCGTGAGCCACGGCTCGCCGGCGCGCGTGGTGCGCCCCGTCGACGATCCGTGAGGGCGCCCGCGCGAGCTCAGCCGGGGACGTACGAGAATCGGTCCGGGTTCGGGCCGGTTCTCCCGCCCTCCCCCTGGTCGAGCGCGTCGATCTCGCGCACGTCGCCCGGCTCGAGCTCGAAGTCGAACAGCGCGAAGTTCTCCCGGATCCGCGCCGGGGACACCGACTTCGGGAAGACGATGCTGCCGCGCTGGATGTGCCAGCGCAGCACGACCTGCGCCGGCGACCGCTCCAGGCGCTCGGCGACCCGGGTGACGACAGGATCGCCGAGCACGGCGCCCTGCGCGATCGGCGACCAGGCCTCGGTGGCGATGCCGCGCTCCTCGCCGTACGCCCGCACCTCCTCGTTGAGGAAGTAGGGGTGCAGCTCGATCTGGTTGACCGCCGGGACGACGTCCGCCTCCGCCTCGAGCCGGCGCAGATGCTCGACCTGGAAGTTCGAGACGCCGATCGAGCGGGCGCGCCCGTCGGCCCTGAACTCCTCGAGTGTCTTCCACGTCGACACGAAGTCGCCGTCGTAGAGCGCGGGCAGCGGCCAGTGGATGAGGAACAGGTCCACGTGGTCCAGCCCCAACGCGGTCAGGGTGCCCTCGAACGCGCGGCGCGCGGCGTCCGGCTCGTGGAAGCCGTTGTTCAGCTTGCTGGTGACGAAGACCTCGTCGCGGCTCAGGCCGGACGAGCGCACCGCCTCGCCGACCCCCCGCTCGTTGCGGTACATCTCCGCGGTGTCGATGTGGCGATAGCCGGCATCCAGTGCCGTCGTCACGGCCTCCGCGGTCTCGTCCGGGTCGATCTGGAAGACCCCGAATCCGAGCTGGGGGATCATGGTGCCGTCGTTGAGTCGAATGTCCGGAACGGTGCTCATGGCCGGGGGGCTCCTTTGTGCCGCGGTGTCCGTCCAGTCTGACCGGCGCGGGCCCCGGCCAAACCTCTGGCGCGCGCGTCAGCTATCGACGGGCGATGGCGGGCAGGCGCGCTGAAGTCACGAGCCCGCTGACCGGCGCGACGAAGGCGCCATCCTGGAACGCGAGCTGGCGGAGCACGCGGCCGACCCTGACCCAGTCGCGCAGCTCACCGGCCGGGACCTCGCGTCCCGACAACGCGGCGCGAGCCCCCTGGGCCGTGCCCTCGAGCAGTGAAACGCGTTCCGCGAGCGGGACGCCCGCGTCGCGTGCGGCGTCCAGCAGCACCGTGGTCGCGCTCGTCACCTGCTCGAAGGCTCCGGAGCGGAGCCCGCCGCCGACCTCGATCAGCCAGCGGTCGAGCTCGGCCCGGCCGCCGAGGGTGCCGAACCAGCCGTGGTCCTCGCCGACGTAGACGTAGCGCAGCGCGACGTCGCGGATCCAGGCACCGCGTTCGAGCAGGATCGCTCCGATCCCGGGGAGCGTGCCACTCGGCTCCTGAGGCAGGCGCACGACGGGGCCGCGGTACGTCCTGCGGCGCTCGCGCTCGACGTCGCTGCGGCGCAGCCGACGGTGCCCGCCCTGGGTCCGGCTCGCCGGCAGGCGGCCCTCGGCGATGCGGCGCCGCACGGTCGACGCGGAGACGCCGAGTGCCTCGACAGCGGCACCGAGGCTCATCGTCTGGTCCTCGCCCGTGCCGGGAATCGGCGCGGAGTCCCGCAGCAGGCCGGGGATCCCGTCCGCGGCGAGCGGCCGCGAGAAGAGCCGGCCCTGGGCGTGGCGGCAGCCGAGCCCGCGCAGCAGCTCGGCCTGCTCGGCCGTCTCGACGCCGTCGACGATCACGCGCAGCCCCAGAGCCTTCCCCATCGCCAGGATCGCCGAGATCAGGGCACGCGGGTAGGCGTCCCGCTCGAGGCGGCAGGTGAGCGAGCGGTCGATCTTGACTCCGCTGACGCGAAACTCCTCGAGGTGCCGCAGTGATGCCGAGCCCGAGCAGAAGTCGTCCAGCAGCACCCGGAACCCGTTGGCGTGCAGTTCGTCGATGACACTGTCGAGTGACCGCGACAGCGGGGCGGGAGCAGTTCCCGCTATCTCGAGCATGATCGTGTGGTGGGGCAGCCCGGCCTCGGTGCGGATGGCCAGGGCCTCCCGGGCGAATGCCGGCCGCGCGAGCTCGAGCGGCGGCACGTTCACGCTGACCGGCGGCGGATCGGCGCCGGCGGCGCGCCAGCCCGAGACGGCGGCGCACGCGGAGCGCAGCACCCACCGGCTCAGGTGGCTGCGCAGCGCCGTCCGGTCGGCGAGCGCGGCGAGCCGGGTGGCTGCGATCTCGCCGTGCACCGGGTGGTGCCACCGCACGAGTGCCTCGAGCGCGATGATCCGCCCGGCGTAGAGGTCCACGACCGGCTGGAAGACCAGCGAGAGCTCGTCGCGAGTCAGCGCGTCGCGCAGGTCGACCTCGAGGCGCGCGTCCTCCCGGAGGCCCGCGTGCCCGCGTGGGTCGAACGTCGCAACCTGGTCACCGCCTCGCAGCTTCGCAAGCGCGACGGCGCTGTCGGCCTCGCAGATCAGGTCGTCCGCGGTGGCCGGCCGCGGACGGATCACCGCGACGCCGGCGCTCGCGTGCCGGACGATCAGCCGGTCGCCGAGGCGTACCGGGACGGCGACGATCTGGCGCAGCTGCTCCGCGGCCCGCAGCGTCTGGACCTCCGAGGCGGGTGGCAGCAGCACCGCGAACTGGTCGCCGCCGACGTGCGCGACGACGCCGTCTCCGCGTGTGGCGTGCCGCAGCCGCTGAGCGAGCGCCGCGAGCACCATCTGCCCCGCCTCCCGGCCGAGCCCGGAGCTGACCGCGCGAAACCCGTCGAGACCGACGTAGACGACGGCTCCGGAGCGTCCCTGGTCTTCGGCCTCCGCGATCGCCCGGTCGAGCCGCGCCCGGAGGCGTCCCAGGATCGCCGGCTCGCTCAGCGTGCCGAACTGGTCCTCCGCGGTCAGCTTCCCGTTGAACGGTTCCGTACCTGTCCCCCAACGCTCTGTCATGTGATCTGTTTCCCTAGAGGAATCGACGGCCAGAGGTAGGCTACTCCCGGTGACAAGCCCCGCCAGTCCCGTCCTCTCGGCAGCGCAGCTCCAGACCCTCGCGGGCATCGGTGAGGAGCGCACCGCGGCGGTCGGTGATGTGCTCTTCCGGGTCGGCGACCGGCGGTTCCCGTTGATCGTGATCCTCGAGGGCGAGGCGGCCATTCAGGACGGTGTCGGGAACGAGATCGTCCGGCACGGGGCCTCGGGCTTTCTCGGCGAGATGAGCCTCTTGTCCGGGCAGACCGCGTACCTCACCGCGGTCGCGACGCAGCCAATGCGCTACCTCGCCGTCGATCGTGACGCGCTGCGCCCGGTGCTGGCCGACGACGGCCCACTCGGGGACCTGCTGCTCTCCACCTTCATGCAGCGGCGCGAGATGCTCCAGCAGCGCGAGGGCATCGGCCTGGAGGTCATCGGGCCCAGGTCGTCGGACCGCACGCGCCAGATCGTCGAGTTCGCGCGTCGCAACAGGATCCCGCACACGTGGCGCGATCCCGAGCACACCCACGACCGCGACGCCGCGGCGCTGATCGAAGGGCTCGGCGCGGAGGAGCTGCCACTCGTGCGGCTCCCCGGCGGGACGGACCTGCGGGGACCGTCGAGCGGCGATGTGTCGCGCGCGCTGGGCATCGGCCTCGAGCTCGCCCGGCGCGAGGAGGTCGACCTCGTGGTCGTCGGCGCCGGGCCGGCAGGTCTGGGCGCCGCCGTCTACGGAGCGTCGGAGGGCCTCGACACCCTCGTCGTCGAGGGCACCGCGCTCGGCGGCCAGGCCGGGGCGTCGCGGCGGATCGAGAACTACCTCGGGTTCCCGGCCGGCATCGCCGGCTCGGAGCTCACCAGCCGCGCCGTGACCCAGGCGCGCAAGTTCGGCGCGCGCACCGCGACGCCCTACCGGGCCGTCGGGCTCGAGCCGGGGAACGGACGCCACTTCGTGCACCTCGAGGACGACCATGTGGTCGCCGCGCGCGCCGTCGTGCTCGCAACGGGCGCCGACTACCGGCGCCTTCCGGTCGACCGGCTCGAGGAGTACGAGGGCATCACGGTCTTCTATGCCGCCGGCCCGACCGAGGCGCAGAGCTGCGCGGGCTCCCGCGTCGGCGTGATCGGCGGCGGCAACTCTGCGGCGCAGGCCGCCGTCTGGCTCGCGCGCGGGGGCGCGCTCGTGACGCTGCTGCATCGCCGCGGCGACCTGCGCGAGACGATGTCCGACTACCTGATCCTCGAGCTCGCGCGCTACGGCGTCACGGTGCGTGACCGCAGCGAGGTCGCTGCGCTGCACGGTGAGGACGGCGACCTTCAGGCCGTCACGCTGAAGGACGGTGAGCGTCTCCCGTTCTCCTTCCTCTTCCTGTTCCTCGGGGCCTCGCCGTGCACCGACTGGCTCGGCGACGTGCTCCGGCGCGACGACAAGGGCTTCATCCTGACCGGCGCGGAGATCGACCGCCCCGGCATCCTGGAGACCAGCGTTCCCGGCATCTTCGCTGCCGGCGATGTGCGCGCCGGCTCGATCAAGCGCTGTGCCACCGCCGTCGGCGAGGGCGCGATGGTCGTGCGCTTCGTGCATGAGCGCCTCTCCGGCGTTCCCGCGTAGACCTCGTTCAGCACCGATGACTCCCGGGTACGTCCCGGGTCTTACCTGTCGTGGAATCGAGAACACGAAAGGACGATGAGATGCCCAGCACGATCACCCCGTGCCTGTGGTTCGACCTGGAGGCCGAGGCGGCGGCGGCGTTCTACACGTCGCTCTTCCCGAACTCGCGGATCACGGAGACCACGCACTACAACGAGGCCGGGAGGCGGCCCGCCGGAACGGTCATGACCGTCGCCTTCGAGCTCGACGGCCGGCCGTTCGTCGCGCTCAACGGGGGTACCCAGTTCACCTTCAGCGAGGCGATCTCGTTTCAGGTGCCGTGCGACTCCCAGGACGAGGTCGACCGCTACTGGGACGCGTTCGGCGCCGGCGGCGAGCATGGGCCGTGCGGCTGGGTGAAGGACCGCTTCGGCGTCTCGTGGCAGGTCTTCCCGCGGCGCCTGATCGAGCTGCTGCGCGAATCCGACGCCGAGACCGGCGAGCGCGTCACCGCGGCGATGCTGAAGATGGGCAGGATGGATCTCGAAGCGCTCGAGCGGGCGGCCTCGGCGCCGGAGCGCGCCTGACGGTCAGCGCTGCCGGCCCCAGGCCGGCGCCCGCCCGGGATCGCCGAGCGACTGCTCGACCAGGCTGCCCAGGGTCAGCCAGTTCGCGCGCACGGCCGTGCCCGCGCCGGCCGCGTTCCCGGCGGAGGCGCGCTCGATGATCGCCTGGTGCTGGGCGACCGATCGCCCGCCCGGGAGTGCGCGGATCGCCAGGCGCTCCAGGCGATCGACCGCCGGCGTGAGGTGCGCGAGCACGCTGTCGACCTGCGCGTTGTCCGCCCGCGCCACGAAGACCTGGTGGAAGCGGTTGTCAGCCGCGAACGCGGCGCGCCGGTCGGCGGAGCGCAGCGCGAGCACGAAGGACTCCTGGGCGGACTCGAGGGCCGCGATGTCGTGGTGGGTGAGCTGCGGAACGGCGAGTTCGGTCGCAAGGGCGTGGATGACGGCGACGACGGCGAACGTGTCGGCGGCGTCCACCTGCGTGAGCCGGGTCACGCGCGTGTACCGCTGCGGCGCCGACTCGACGAGCCGCTCCTCCGCGAGCCGGTGCAGCGCCTCGCGCACCGGGGTGCGGCTGAGACCGAGCCACTCGCAGAGTTCCGAATCATGGAGCTGCTCGCCCGGCACGAGCGTCCCGTCGACGATCGCATCGCGAAGTGACACGTACGCGGAGTCGCGCAGCAATTCCCGCTTGGCGCCCCTCCGCTCAGCTGGAACAGGCATCTGACATTCCAGTAGACCACCTGCGTCAAATTGCTTGACGCGGCTGCGCCTGCGGGGTTACACCGGTCGGTGGGGGAAGCGCCAGGACCAAAGGAGACCCGCCGCTGTGTGCCTCGCCATTCCCGGCCAGGTGTTGGAGATCGTGGACGAGCAGAACCGGCTCGCCATGGTCGATGTCGCCGGGGTGCAGCGCAACGTCAACATCGGCCTGCTCGACGCGGCCGGCGGCACGGGCGCCTCCCCCGGCGACTGGGTGCTGATCCACGTCGGTTTCGCGATCTCGCAGGTGGACGAGGAGGAGGCGGCGGCGACGCTCAGCCTCCTGCGCGGAATGGGCTCCGACTTCGAGACGGAGCTCGCGGAGCTCCGGGAGAGCACGATCGAATGACCGATTCCGGGTCCTGCCACTGCATCACCTGCGGGGACGACGGCGTCCCGATGCGCGTGCTGCGCGTCGACGCGGACCGGCTGCTTGCGCTCTGCGAGAACGAGGCCGGGGAGCGCAGCAGCGTGGAGGTCGCGCTCGTCACGCCGGTGGTCGCAGGCGACACGCTGCTCGTCCATGCGGGCACCGCGCTCACCACGCTGGGCGGAGCGCCGGCATGAGGTTCGTCGACGAGTTCCGCGATGCCGCACTCGGCCAGGCGCTCGCAGCCGAGATTCGCGCGGCCGTCGAGCCGGGACGCCACGTGAAGCTCATGGAGGTCTGCGGCGGGCACACCCACGCGATCTACAAGTACGGCCTCGACGACCTGCTCCCGGCGAACGTCGAGCTCGTCCACGGGCCGGGCTGCCCGGTCTGCGTGATCCCGATGGGTCGCGTCGACGACGCGATCGCGATGGCGCACGAGGACGGCGTGATCTTCACGTGCTTCGGCGACATGATGCGCGTGCCGGGATCGCACGGGACGCTGCAGGAGGCCAGGGCGGCCGGGGCCGACGTGCGGATGGTCTACTCGCCGCTCGACGCGCTGCGGATCGCCAAACACGAGCCGGAGCGCGAAGTCGTCTTCTTCGCGATCGGCTTCGAGACGACCGCGCCCTCGACGGCGCTGACGCTGAAGCGCGCCCGTGCCGAGGGCGTGCGGAACTTCTCCTGCTTCTGCAACCACGTGACGATCGTGCCGCCGCTGCGCGCCCTGCTCGACTCCCCCGATCTGCGGCTCGACGGCTTCATCGGCCCCGGCCACGTCTCCACGGTCGTCGGCGCGCGCCCGCTCGAGTTCATCGCGGCCGACTACGGCAAGCCGGTCGTCGTCTCCGGCTTCGAGCCGGTGGACATCCTGCAGTCGGTCCTCATGATCCTCACCCAGCTGCGCGACGGGCGCTGCGAGGTCGAGAACCAGTACGGCCGCGTCGTCCCGTACGAGGGCAACCTGCGCGCGCTCGAGGTGCTGGCGGAGGTGTTCGCGCTGCGGCCGCACTTCGAGTGGCGCGGCCTGGGCTTCATCTCGCAGAGCGGGCTGCGGCTGTCCGACGACTACGCCGAGTTCGACGCGGAGCTGCGCCACGAGGTGCCGGCCGTGCGCGTCGCCGACCCGAAGGCCTGCCAGTGCGGCGAGGTGCTCAAGGGCGTCATCAAGCCATGGGAGTGCAAGGTGTTCGGCACCGCCTGCACGCCGGAGCGGCCGATCGGCACGTGCATGGTGTCGAGCGAGGGCGCGTGCGCTGCGTACTACAACTACGGCCGCTTCGCCCGCGAGCGGGAGCTCGTCTGATGTCCGTGCCGGCCGCCACGGACCGCGAGAGCCGGATCCTCGGCATCATCGAGACGGCGCGCGCCAAGCGCCCGAAGTTCCGCGACGAGCGGATCACGATGGCCCATGGTGCCGGCGGGAAGGCGACCGCGGCGCTGATCGAGGGCGTGCTCGTTCCGGCATTCGCCTCGCCCGAGCTCGACCGTCTCGCCGACGCCGGCGCCGTGTCGGTCGACGGGGCGCAGCTCGCACTGACGACCGACAGCTTCGTCGTGAAGCCGATCCGCTTCCCGGGCGGGTCGATCGGCGAGCTGGCCGTCAACGGAACGGTCAACGACCTCGCGATGGCTGGGGCGCAGCCGCTCGCGCTGACGCTCTCGCTGATCCTCGAGGAAGGTCTCGACGCCGCCGTGCTGCGGGAGGAGGTCGACGCGATCGCACGTGCCGCAGCGGCCTGCGACGTGCAGATCATCTCCGGCGACACGAAGGTCGTGGAGCGCGGGCACGCCGACCAGATGTACGTCTGCACCACCGGGATCGGCCGGCGCGATCCGCGCGCGGAGCTGTCCCCGGACGCGCTGCGGCCGGGTGACGTCATCCTCGTGTCGGGGTCGATCGGAGAGCACGGGACGGCGATCATGCTGGCGCGCGGCGAGTTCGAGCTGGGCGCGCAGATCAGCTCGGACACGCGGAGCCTGTGGCCCGCCGTCGACCGGCTGCTGAGCGCCGCCGGCCCGGGCCTGCGCTGCCTGCGCGACGCCACTCGCGGCGGAGTCGCGTCCGTCCTCAACGAGCTTGCCCGTGCCTCGGGCGTGGCCATGTCGGTCCGCGAGGCGGCGGTCCCCGTGCATCCGGCAGTCGCCGGCGCGGCCGAGATCCTCGGGATCGACCCGATGCACGTGGCCAACGAGGGCGTGTTCGTCGCGGCGGTGAGCGCCGAGTACGCGAACGCTGCGCTCGCGGCGCTGCGCGAGGCACCGGGCGGCGGGGCCGCCGCCAGGATCGGAGACGTGCGCACCGAGCCCCCGGGCATGGTGCTGATGGAGACCGCTTTCGGAGGCAGGCGCGTGCTGGACCAGCTCGTGGGCGACCCCCTGCCGAGGATCTGTTGAGAGGAGCTGCTTCATGACGACGGTCGAGTTCGCACCCAACCAGGCCAAGACGGAGGCGATCACGGCACACGTGCTGTGGATGACCGTCGGGCTCTCCTGCGAGGGGGACTCCGTGGCCATGACCTCGGCGACCAACCCGAGCCTCGAGGACATCATCACGGGGGCGATCCCCGGCATGCCGAAGGTCGTCGTGCACAACCAGGTGCTCGCCTACGAGACGGGGGACGACTACGCGCAGGCCTGGTACGACGCCGAGGCGGGCAAACTCGACCCGTTCGTCCTGATCGTCGAGGGGTCACTCGGCAACGAGAAGATCAACGGCGCCGGCCACTGGACCGGCTTCCACTACGACAAGGAGACCAGCCAGCCGATCACGACCAACGAGTGGGTCGATCGGCTCGCTCCCAAGGCTGCGGCGGTCGTCGCGATCGGGACCTGCGCCACCTACGGCGGGATTCCCGCGATGAGGAACAACCCCACGGGCGCCATGGGCGTGGCCGACTACCTCGGGTGGAACTGGAAGTCCAAGGCCGGGATCCCGATCGTGAACATCCCCGGCTGCCCGGCCCAGCCGGACAACATGACCGAGATGCTCATGCACCTCGTCTTCGCGCTCGCGGGGATGGCGCCGGTGCCGGAACTCGACGACGCCGGCCGCCCCGTGACGCTCTTCGGGCGCACGGTGCGCGAGGGCTGCAACCGCGCCGGGTTCACCGAGCAGGGCAACTTCGCCACCGAGTACGGCGACGACCCGCGCTGCCTCGTGCGCCTGGGCTGCAAGGGCCCGGTCGCCAAGTGCAACGTGCCGATCCGCGGGTGGCAGAACGGGGTCGGCGGCTGCCCGAACGTGGGCGGCATCTGCATCGCCTGCACCATGCCGGGCTTCCCCGACAAGTACATGCCGTTCATGGACCCGGACAAGTGGGGCGAGATGGGGGCGAAGTTCCAGAGATTCACCTACGGCCCGGTGTTCCGCTTCTTCCGCAAACGGAACATCGACAAGGTCTATGACATCGAGCCCGAGTGGCGACACAACGACCCGCAGCTGACCAGCGGCTACGCCAAGCGCTGGTGAGAGGAAGAGGACATGGCTACCACCGAGACTCCCCGGGAACAGAAGATCGTCGTCAAGGAGATGTCGTGGGATCCCATCACCCGGATCGTCGGGTCGCTGGGGATTCACACCGAAATCGACTTCACCAATCAGCAGGTTCTCAAGTGCTACAGCACCTCGATGATCTTCCGCGGGTTCGACATCTTCATGAAGGGGATCGACCCACGCGACGCCCACTTCATCACCAGCCGCATCTGCGGGATCTGTGGTGACAACCACTGCACCTGCAGCTGCCTGAACCAGAACATGGCGTACAGGGTGAAGCCGCCGAAGCTCGGCGACTACGCCTTCAACCTCGCCGAGTCGGCGGACTTCATGTTCGACCACGCGATCTACAACGACTGCATGGCGAACGTCGACTACTCCGAGCAGATGGTCAAGGAGACCAACCCGGGCGTGCTCGCGAAGGCCGAGCAGACGTCGGCCCCGCACGCGGACATCCACGGCTACAAGACGATCGCCGACATCATGCGCGCGCTCAACGCGTTCACCGGCGAGTTCTACCTGGAGACCCTCCAGGTCGCCCGCTACACCCGCGAGATGTACTGCCTCTTCGGCGGACGTCACACGCACCCTTCAACGATCCTGCCCGGCGGCTGCAGCGCCCAGATCACCCAGCAGACGCTCACGGAGTACTACGTGCGGCTGATGCGCTACATGGACTACTGCAAGCGCAGCGTGCCGATGCACGACGACCTCTACGACTTCTTCTACGAGGCGCTGCCGGGCTACGAGCGGGTCGGCTACCGCGACACGAACCTCATCTGCTGGGGCGCGTTCGACGACCCGGATTACGTCGACTACGACTACCGCACCATGACCGACTGGGGCCGGCGCCGGTTCGTCACGCCGGGCCTCGTCTTCGACGGCGAGCTCGTCACGACCGACCTCGTCGAGATCAACCTCGCAATCCGGATCCTGCTCGGCTCGTCGTACTTCGACGACTGGGCCGGCAAGGAGCAGCCGTTCGTGACGCGGGACCCGCTGGGCAACCCGGTCGACCCGCGGCATCCCTGGAACAAGGTGACCCTGCCCAAGCCGCAGGCGCGGGACTGGGCGGACAAGTACTCGTGGGTCGCCTCGCCACGGATGTACAACGCGGCGAAGGACATCTTCGTCGCGAGCGACACCGGCGGTGGGCCGTTCGCGCGGCAATGGGTCACGGCGAAGGCGGGCCTGCTCGACCTCGGGTACCTCAAGGCGACGGGCGAGAGCCTGCAGATGGTTCTCCCGAAGACCGGCTTCATGCCGCAGATGGAGCTCGAGTGGAAGATCCCGCCGTGGTCGAACGCCATCGAGCGCCAGCGCGCCCGCAGCTACCACCAGGCGTACGCGGCGCTCGTCGGGCTGCACAACCTCGAGAAGGCGCAGGCCGAGGTCCGCGCCGGCCGCACGAAGTCCTGGCGCGAGTTCACCGTCCCGGATGAGGCCGTCAGCGTCGGCTTCCACGAGGCGGCCCGCGGCGTTCTCTCGCACCACATGGTCATTCGCGGCGGGAAGATCGCCAACTACCAGCCCTACCCGCCGACCCCGTGGAACGGCAACCCGCGTGACTCCTACGGCACACCGGGGCCCTATGAGGACGCGGTGCAGAACACGCCGATCTTCGAAGAGAACGGGCCGGAGAATTTCAAGGGCATCGACATCATGCGCGCGGTCCACTCGTTCGACCCGTGCCTGCCGTGCGGGGTTCACATGTACGGCAGAGGCAAGGTCCGCAAGGTGGTGCACACCCCGACCGGCATGTGCTGATGGACCGCCACCCCGCCGATCAGGATGCGGGCGCCCTGGCGGTACGCGTCGCGGAGCTGGGGGGCTCCTCGACGCGATCGCCGACGATGAGATCCGGGAGACCGCCCAGGCCTTCGCGCACGGGATCACGGACATGCACGGCGAGGGCCTCGCGCGGATCTTCGCGAGCCTCGGGCGTGAGGACCGTGAGCGGCTCGCGCAGGATGGCGTGGTCGCCAGCCTGCTGCTCCTCCACGGCCTCTATCCGGTGAGCCTCGAGACGCGCGTGCAGGAGGCGCTCGACGGGGTTCGTCCCTACCTCGAGTCGCACGGCGGAGACGTCGAGGTCGTCGAGCTGACGGACGCAGGCGTCCTGCGCCTGCGCCTGATGGGCAGCTGCGACGGCTGCGCCGCGTCGGCTGCGACGCTCGAGCTGGCGATCGAGGAGGCTCTGACGGAGGCGGCGCCCGACCTGCTCGGGCTCGAGGTCGCGGGCGTCGTGGAGCGGCCGCGCGCCGACGCGGACCACCCGCCGCCGGGCACCTCCTGGGTGGTGATCGAGCAGGCCGGCGACATCGGCCGCGGCGCGCTCAGTGTGATCGGCCGCGACCTCCTGATCGCCAACGTCGCCGGAACGCTGCTCGCCTACCGCGACACGTGCGCGGGCTGCGGCGGCCCGCTGCGCGACGGCCTGCTGATCGGCGGGACGCTCACCTGCGCCTCGTGCGAGCGCAGCTTCGACCTGCCGCGCGCCGGCCGCGAGCGGGACGGCGGCGACCTGCAGCTCGCACCGGTCCCTCTCCTGCGAGGAGGCGGTGAGGTGCGCGTGGCGATGCCGCGCGTGCATCAGCGGGATGAGGTGTGCGACCTCTGCGGGATCGGGATCGGCGAGGACCATCGCCACCTGCTCGAACTGACCGAGCGTCGGATGGTCTGCGTCTGCGAGACGTGCTGGTCGCTGCG
Source organism: uncultured Actinomycetes bacterium (assembly GCA_963805615.1). Classification (GTDB taxonomy): domain Bacteria; phylum Actinomycetota; class Thermoleophilia; order Solirubrobacterales; family Solirubrobacteraceae; genus F1-60-MAGs163. The sequence goes on from CAWDUW010000004.1 coordinate 144,921, forward strand.
CTCCGGGGACTCCGAGTACCGCCCCACCGGCGGCCGCACCGTGTGGCTCCGCGACGTCGTGCTGCCGGAGGACGTGTGGGCCGCGTTCGAGATCCCGGTCGGGCTCGCGTTCCTTCTGCAGTCGGGCGGCACGGGCGGGATGGCGGCGCTCTACCCGAGCCCCGCCGGCGCCACGGAAGCCGAGATCGACGGTCGCGCGTGGGAGCGGCTCGTCGCCGCGAACCCTGCTCTGCGGTCGCTCGCCCCGGACGCCGAGGCCCTCGTCGTCGACCGCACGTGCGACCCGCCGCGCCTTCTGATCGCCCCGATCGACGAGTGCTACCGGCTGGTCGGTCTGATCAAGCAGCGCTGGGAGGGCCTCTCCGGCGGGCGCGCGATCGAGGAGGCCGTCGCCGAGTTCTTCGAGGACCTGCAGGGCCATGCGGTGGCGGCATGAGCATCGGGCTGAATCCCGCGCAGCCCGGGATCGCGGCCCGCCCCGGCGAGAGCGGCGACGACGACCTGCGGCTCGTGGTCGACGGCGTGTCCGCCGTGCCCTACGCCGCGGCACCGACGCTCCGGTTCGACCTGTCGCTGACCGAGCCGCGGGACCGTCCGGTCCACGTCGGCGTGCTGTCCGTGCAGGTCCACATCGACCCGGCGAAGCGCAGCTACGACGCAGCGACGCGCGAGCGGCTGATCGAGTTGTTCGGTGCGCCCGAGCGCTGGGCCGCCACCACGCAGAGCTTCCAGTGGGCGCGGGTGGACGCGATGGTCCCAGGGTTCCTGGGGAGCACCCGGTTCGACCTCGAGGTCCCGTGCACGTACGACCTCGAGGTCGCCGCGAGCAAGTACCTCTATTCGCTCCCGGGTGGGTTCGCGCCACTGTCGTTCTTCGCGACGGGCATGCTGCTCTACAGCGGGGCGGACGAGCGCCTCCAGGTCGCACAGGTCCCGTGGAGCTGCACGGCCCGCTACGACATGCCCGTCGCCGCCTGGAAACAGGCGATCAGCGCCGTCTACCCCGGCGGGGGGTGGGTGCGTCTGCACACCGACACGCTCGACGCGCTCGCCGCGCGCAAGGCCGCGCGCTCGCACCACAGCTTCGACGACTGTGTGCGCGCGCTGCTCGAGGAGCGGTCATGACGGACGTCGACGAGCTCCTGCGGACGCTCCTGTACGAGGGGTACGCGCTCTATCCGTACACGCCGGGCGCGACGAAGAACGCGACGCCGACGCCGTTCGGAATCGTCTACCCCCCGGCCTACGCGGCAGGGTCGCCGGCGACCTTCGACCACGTGCGGATGGCGGCGATCGTCGAGGCGGACGCCGACGCCCGCCTCAGCGTTGAGGTCCACTTCCTCGAACACAGCGGCGAGCGCCACGAGGGCGTCGCAAGGCGCGTGGATCTGACTGAGACGACGCTCACCCGGCTCGCCGACGAGCCGGTCACGGTGACGTTCGCGTTCGGCGCGGTCCACGGTCGCGCCCGGATGAGCGCGCAGCCGCTGGGTGCGCGGCTGTGGCGGGTGACCGCCTGCGTGCACAACCTCACGGACGTGCCCGACGGGCTCGACCGCGCGGGCGCGCTGCGCCACGCCCTGCTCTCCACACACGTCCTCGCCCGCGCACACGCGAACGCGCGCTTCTGCTCGCCTGTGGCGCCGCCCGAGCATGCGGCTCCCGCGGTGATGACGTGCGTCTCGGTCAACACCCATCCGGTGCTCGCGTCGGACGACGACCGCGCGATGCTCGGCGCCGCCATCGTGCTGCCGGACCATCCGCAGCTCGCGCCCGAGAGCCGGGGTGATCTCTTCGACGGCACCGAGATCGAGGAGGCGCTGCTGCTGCACATGCTCGCGCTCTCGGACGTCGAGCGCGAGCAGATCGCCGACCAGGACCCCGTCGTGCGGACGATGCTGGAGCGCGCGATCGCCGCCACCCCGGACGACATCCGCCGGCTGCACGGCCGCGTCGAGGTTCGTGACCCGGCGCCCGCGGCGGCGCGGGACCGTGACGTCCGAGGAGAGCGGCAGCTCGAAGTCGACGGCGTGCTCTACCGCCTCGGTGCGCGCGTCCGGCTGCGCGCCGGGGACGACCACGCCGCCCACGACCACCTGCTCGACGGGCGCAGCGCCACGATCGAGCGCATCTACGTCGACTACGAGGACAAGGTCCACCTCTGCGTCACGGTCGACGACGACCCCGGGCAGGAGCTCATGCGCGACATCGGCCGGTACCTGTACTTCAAGCCCAGCGAGGTGGAGATCGCATGACCGAGCGTCCCGTCAAGCAGATCCTCGTAGCGGGCGTGGGGAACGCCTGGCTGCGGGACGACGCGTTCGGCGGCGCGGTCGCGCGGCGCCTGGAGGCGGATGGCATGTCTGAGGGGGTGAGCGTCATGGACTTCGGCACCGGCGGCCTCGACCTCGCCTACGAGCTGATCCGGGGGTACGACGCGCTCGTCCTGCTGGACGCGAGCCGCCAGGGGTTCGAGCCCGGGACGCTGTATGTGCTCGAGCCGGAGCGCGAGGAGTTCGCCGGCGCGCTGGAGGACGGCGAGAGCATCGACCCGCACGACATGAACCCGCGGACGATGCTGCGCTTCGTGAACGCGCTCGGTGGATGGCCGGGGAAGGTCGTCGTGATCGCCTGCGAGCCCGGCGAGATCGATGAGCCCGGGTATGGGCTGAGCGCTCCCGTCGCGCGCGCCGTCGAGGCGGCGGACGCGCTCGTGCGGCGGACCGTCGCGGACCTGCAGAGCGACGCGGCGTACGCGAGGTAGCCGGCATGCATGAGCTGTCCATCGGCAGCGCCGTCGTGGACACCGCCGTGCGGCACGCCGGCGGCCGGCGGGTCCGCGCGGTTCACCTGCGCGTCGGGCAGCTGCGTCAGGTCGTTCCGGACTCGCTGACGTTCTACTTCGAGCTGGTGTCGAACGAGACCGTGTGCGAGGGCGCGCGGCTGGAGCTCGAGCTCGTGCCGGCGCTCCTGCGCTGCGGCCCGTGCGCGCGCACGTGGACGATCGACGTGCCCGCGTTCCGCTGCCCCACCTGCGGCGGCGCGCATGTCGAGACGCTCGCCGGAGACGAGCTCCAGGTCGAATCGATCGACGTCGAGGAGGACATCGCATGCATCGCATGAGAGTGCGCGTCGTCGAGGACGCGCTGGACGCCAACAACACGATCGCTCAGGCCAACCGCGCGGACTTCGATCGCGCCGGAGTCACGGTCGTGAACCTGATGAGCGCTCCCGGCGCCGGCAAGACCACGCTGCTGGAGCGCGTGCTCGGGCCGGGCGTGGGCGGCGTGCGCGCCGGCGTGCTCGAAGGGGACGTCGCCGGCAGCCTCGACGCCGACCGCCTCGCGCATCTGCACATCCCGGTCGTGCAGCTGAACACGGACTCGGGCTTCGGCGGCGAGTGCCACCTCGACGCGAACATGGTGCGCTCCGCGCTGCCCGCGCTCGACCTCGACGCGCTCGACCTGCTGATCGTCGAGAACGTCGGCAACCTCGTCTGCCCCGCGGAGTTCCGCATCGGCGAGGACGCGCGGATCATGGTGTCCTCGGTCGCCGAGGGGGCCGACAAGCCGCTGAAGTACCCGCTGATGTTCCGCGCCTGCGAGCTCATCGTGATCAACAAGATCGACCTCGCCCCGTACGTCGACTTCGACATGGCGCGATTCCTCCACCATGTCGACCAGGTGCATCCCGGGGTCCGGACCCTGCAGGTGAGTGCCAGGACCGGGGACGGCGTCGACGAGCTGCGTGAGTGGCTTGCGCGGCTGCCCGACCGGGTGGGGGCCGCGGCATGACCACGGCGGCGCTCCACGAGCTGACGGACGCACTCGAGGCGCGCGCCGCCGTCAATGCGAGCTTCTTCGATCGGCAGGCCGGCCCGATCGCCGAACTGTGCCACGCGATGGCGATCTGCTTCTCACGCGGCGGGCGGCTGCTCGCGAGCGGCGTGACGCCGGCCGATGCCTCCGACGTGCGCCACGTCGCGGTGGAGTTCGTGCACCCCGTGATCGTCGGCAAGCGCGCGCTGCCGGCGCTCGGGCTGGACCCGGCGACGATCGCGCTGATCGCCGGCCCCGACGACATCCTGATGCACTTCGCGGGTGGGCGCATGGGCGTGACCGCCGGATCGTCGGGATCGTGGACGTTCGACCCCCCGGCCGGCGCTCCGTTCGTCGCGCAGGAGGTTCTGGAGACGACCTACCACGTGCTGTGGGAGCTCGTCCACGTGTTCTTCGAGCACCGCGGTCTGCTCGGCGGCCCGCGCGGCGCCGCACCGCACGACGGCGGCGCGTCGAGCTTCCTCTACCCCTTCCTCTCGGGATCCGAGAACGACCTCGAGGGCGTGCTCTGCGATGTGCGCGCATCGGTGCTCGCAAAGGTCGCCGAGGTCACGGAGCTGCGCGCCGCGACGGTCGCGCGCAGCGGGGCTCAGATCGGCGCGGCCGCTGCGACGCTGCGCCACGCGCTCGACGCCGGCGGGACGCTCCTCGCCCTGGGCAACGGCGGCTCGGCCACCGACGCGATGGACGTCGTCGCCGACCTCCGGCGCCCGCCCGCGCCCGCCTCGCCACGACGCGCGCTGGACCTCACGGAGGACCCGGCGATCCTCACCGCCATCGCCAACGACGTCGGGCACGACGCCGTGTTCTCCCGGCAGGTGATCGCCCACGGTCGTGACGGCGACGTCGTGCTGGCGATCTCCACGAGCGGCGGGTCGGCCAATGTGATCCGTGCCCTGGACGAAGCCCGCGGCCGAGGGCTCGCCACGATCGCGCTCGTCGGGTACGACGGCGGGCGGATCGCCGCCGAGGGGCTCGCGGACCATGTCGTCGTCTCCCCGTCGCAGCACATCCCGCGGATCCAGGAGGCACAGGCCACCGTCCTGCACGCGCTCGTCACGGAGGCGCTGCGGTGACGACGCGGGAGGCCACCGCGAGACGCGTCGCCGTCCGGGTGGACGGCGTCGTCCAGGGCGTCGGATTTCGGCCCTACGTCTTCCGCCTGGCCGAGGATCTGCGGCTTTCCGGCTTCGTGCGCAACGACACCCGCGGCGTCCTGATCGAGATCGAAGGCCCCGATCGTTCAGTGGAGGTGTTCCTGAGGCGGCTGCCCGGCGAGCTCCCGCCGCTCGCGCAGATCGAGCGAACCGGCGTCGCCGAGCTCGAGCCCGGCGGCGGGGAGGGCTTCTCGATCGGGGGCAGCGACGCCGACGGCGGGGCCGCGGCGCTCGTCTGCGCGGACAGCGCTCCGTGCGCCGACTGCCTCCGCGAGCTCTGGGACCCGGAGGACCGGCGGCACCGCTACCCGTTCATCAACTGCACGAACTGCGGCCCGCGTTTCACGATCGTGCGCGGGGTTCCCTACGACCGGCCGCTGACGACGATGGCCGGCTTCGAGATGTGCCTGGCCTGCCGGCACGAGTACGAGGATCCGCGCGACCGCCGATTCCACGCTCAGCCGAACGCGTGCCCGCGCTGCGGCCCGCAGCTGATCCTCGTGGGCGGCCGCGACGCCGCGCACGGGGACCGCATCGGCGAGGCCGCGGCGCTGATACGGGACGGGGCGATCGTGGCGGTCAAGGGCGTCGGCGGCCACCACCTCGCCTGCCGCGCCGATGACCGCGGAGCGGTCGCGCGCCTGCGCTCGCGCAAGCGCCGCGAGGACAAGCCGTTCGCACTGATGGGAGCGGACCTGCGCTCGCTCGGCGACCTCGTCGAACTGGACCCCGTGGCCGCCGCTCTGCTGCTGTCGCCCGAGCGGCCGATCGTTCTCGCCCTGCGCCGGCGCGGCGCGCGCGTGGCGCCGCAGGTCGCGCCTGCAAGCCGCGAGCTCGGTGTGATGCTGCCGTCGACGCCGCTGCATCACCTGCTGCTCGAGGCCGCGCGGACACCGCTCGTGATGACGAGCGGCAACCTCAGCGACGAGCCGATCGCCTACGAGGACCTCGACGCGCTCGAGCGCCTGTCGACCGTGGCTGACGCGTTCCTGCTCCACGACCGGCCGATTCACATGCGCACCGACGACTCGGTCGTGCGCGTCGCCCGCGGCCGGCCGCTGATGCTGCGACGCTCGCGCGGGTACGTCCCCGCTGCGCTGACGCTGCCGCGGGGCGCGCGCCGGCCGCTGCTGGCCTGTGGCGCGCAGCTCAAGAGCACGTTCTGCCTGGTGAAGGGCGAACGGGCGTGGGTCGGGCACCACATCGGCGACCTCGACGACCCGGCGACCCGCGTCGCCTACGCCGAGGGCATCGCACACTTCGAGCAGCTCTTCGACGTGCGCCCGCGGGCCGTCGCCCACGACCTGCATCCCGACTACGCCTCGACCGCCTACGCGCTCGAACGCGAGCGCGTGCGCACGGTCGGGGTCCAGCACCATCACGCGCACCTCGCCGCATGCCTGGCCGAGCACGGCGGCACCGGACCCGCGGTCGGCGCGATCTACGACGGGTCGGGGTACGGACCTGACGGCACGATGTGGGGCGGCGAGATCCTGGTCGGAGATCTGTGCGACGTCGAGCGCGCCGGACACCTCCTGCCCGTCAGGCTGCCCGGCGGTGACCGGGCCGCGCGCCAGCCGTGGCGCATGGCCGCGGCGTGGCTGCAGGCCGCGGGGACCGCGCGGGCGCTCCCGCCGGAGTCACTGCGCCGCGCGGTCCCGCACGAGCAGTGGGAGATCGTCTGCGAGATGGCGCGCCGCGGCTTCTCTGCGCCGTGGACGACGAGCGCGGGGAGGCTGCTCGACGCCGTGTCCGCGCTCTGCGGGATCCGCGCAACATGCACCTATGAGGGCCAGGCCGCGATCGAGTTCGAGGCGCTCGCCGACGTCACCGACAACGGCGCCTACGAGTTGCCTGTCGGTGACGACCTCGTGATCGACCCGCGCCCGGCGATCCGTGCGGCCCTGGGCGATGTGGACGCCGGCGTGCCTGCGGCCCTGGTGTCCGCCCGCATGCACCGCGCGCTCGCATGGGCGACCGCCGCGGCCTGCGCCGCGGCCGCCGAGCAGGCCGGGCTCCACCGCGTCGTGCTCAGCGGCGGCGTCTTCCAGAACCGGCTGCTGCTCGAGTGGACGACCGCCGCGTGCGCCGAGCGCGGCCTCTCCGTGCTGGTCCCACGCGCCCTCCCCCCGAACGACGGCGGGATCTCGTTCGGGCAGGCCGCCGTCGCGATCGCCCGGGGTGCGTGATGCGGCCCGTCGAGATGGCGACGGTGACACGTGGGGCATCGCGGTGGGAACGGATCCGGGGCGGTCTGACGCGGTCGGAATGGATCACCGTCGGCCTGATGGCGGCGATCGTCCTGGGGCTCACGGCGCTCGGCTGCTTCCTCCTGTTCGCGATCGTCGTCCCCAACCACTTCCAGCTCGGGGCCACCAGCGTGTTCGGCGTCGGCCTCGGGATCACGGCCTACACGCTCGGCATGCGGCACGCGTTCGACGCCGATCACATCGCGGCGATCGACAACACCACGCGCAAGCTGATGAGCGACGGTCAGCGCCCGCTCAGCGTCGGCTTCTGGTTCTCGCTCGGGCACTCGAGCGTCGTGTTCGCGCTGACCTTTCTCTTCACGTTCGGGATCCGCGGCCTGAGCGGCGCGGTCTCCGACGACGGCTCGTGGCTGCAGTCGGCGACCGGCGTCGTCGGGCCGACCGTGTCGGGGTCGTTCCTCTGGATCATCGGCATCCTCAACCTGCTCGTGCTGATCAGCATCGTGAAGATCTTCCGGCGCATGCGGCACGGCGAGTTCAGCGAGGCCGAGCTCGAGCACGAGCTGAGCCACCGCGGGTTCATGAACCGCTTCTACGCACGCGCCACGAACGCCGTCTCAAAGCCCCGGCACATGTACCTGGTCGGCCTCCTGTTCGGCCTGGGCTTCGACACCGCCACGGAGATCGCGCTGCTCGCCACCGCCGGCGCCGCGGCCGCGGGCGGCCTTCCGATCTACGCGATCCTCTGCCTGCCGATCCTCTTCGCCGCCGGCATGTCGCTGCTCGACACGATCGACGGCGCGTTCATGAACTTCGCCTACGGCTGGGCGTTCGCGAAGCCCGTGCGCAAGATCTTCTACAACATCACGATCACGTCGCTGTCGGTGTTCGTCGCGCTCGTCATCGGCACGATCGAGCTGCTGTCGGTCTTCGTCGCGAAGCTGGACCTCAGCGGCCAGCCATGGGACCTCGTGGCGGGCCTGGACCTGAACTCCGTCGGCTACGCCATCGTCGGCGTGTTCGTCCTGACGTGGGCCGTCGCCCTGCTCGTCTGGCACGTGGGCGACATCGAGGCGAAGTGGTCCGGCGCCATGGCCGCCACGAGCCGGGCGGAACAGGGTCCCAGCGTCTGAGGGTGCTTCAGCGCTGCCCGGCGAGCCGGCGAAACAGCAGGCCGCAGACCGCCGCGACGACGAGCGTCAGGAACGGCACGCCCCAGCCGAGCACGCCGGCGATCGCGAGGACCGCCGTGACGACGGAGATCGCGCCGGCGACGCCGCCGACCACGACGAGCCGGTAGCCGCGGCTCTCGCGCTCGCTGCGTGACAGCCGCCGCCGCGGCCGTGGGGTGAGATCGTCGCCCGCCATCGACGACACCGTAGCGCCGCGCATCTCCTGCCGGGCCGATTCCTGACAGTCTGCGGTCGTGCTCTGCGATGTGGTGCTTCGGGGGGCCGCGATCACCGCGGTCGGCGGACAGGCCGCGCACGTCGAGGCCCTGGGGTTCGCCGGCGTCGGCGTCACCGAGACCAACGGCAACCCCTTCCTCGCCGCGGCGCAGGCCGCGCAGGCGACGTCGCGCGTGCGGGTGTCAACCGCGATCGCGCTCGCCTTCCCGCGCACGCCGATGGACGTGGCCTACACCTGCTGGGACCTGCAGGCGCTCTCGGGCGGGCGGTTCGCCCTCGGCCTCGGCACGCAGGTGCGCGCACACGTCGAGCGGCGCTACGGCGCCGTCTGGTCGCGCCCGGCGGCGCGCATGCGCGAGTACGTCCTGGCGCTGCACGCGATCTGGGACGCCTGGGAGAGCGGCGATGACCTGCGGTTCGAGGGCGAGATCTACCAGCACACCCTGATGCCGCCGAACTTCCGCCCGCCGCCCGCGCAGCACACGCGCCCGCCGGTGCTGCTGGCCGCCGTTCGCGAGCGGATGACCGAGGTGGCGGGCGAGGTGGCCGACGGACTGCTCGGCCACTCGTTCTGCACCGGGGACGTCCTGCGCGAGGTCACGCTGCCGGCGCTCGAGCGCGGGCTCGAGCGCGGTGGCCGCGCTCGCGGCGACGTCGAGGTCACCGCCTCCGTCTTCGTCGCGATGTCGGACGCCGAGTGGGAGACCGCGCGGGCCCGCGTCGCGTTCTACGGCTCGACCCCGGGCTACCGCCACGTGCTCGACCACCACGGCCTCGGCGCGCTCTTCGAGGAGCTGCACGAGCGTTCGCGCGCCGGCGACTGGGCGGCGATGCCCGCCCTGGTCGGCGATGACGTGCTGGCGCTGTTCGTCGCCCGCGCGGAGAAGCCCGCCGAACTCGCGGCGGCCGTGCGCGAGCGCGTGGGCGGCGTCGCCGACCGCGTCTGCATGGTCGCGGACACCGCCGACCCGGCGGCGCTCGCACCGGTGGCCGAGGCACTGCGCGCCTGACCACGCCCGGCTCAATGAGCGTCCACTTGTGTTGCGGGGACGCCGCCCACGCGAGTACGTTCCGGCGTATGCGCGTTCTCCTCGTCGTCGCCGCCACCGCGGCGCTCATGCTCTCCGCGACCGCGTCCGCCTCAGCGGGGATCTGGTCGGCCAGGGCCTCGGGGACGACCCAGGACATCACGGCCGTCGACTACCGCGCGCAGGACCAGCTCTACTACGCGACCGCCAACGGGCAGATCCTGAAGAACGGCGCCGTGCAGCTGAGCGTTCCGGGCGTGACCTTCACCGGCATCGAGCTGAACCCGTCGGGCACCGCGGGCATCGCCACCGCGAACAACGGGAAGCTCTACCGCTTCGACGGGAGCACCTGGACCCTGAAGTCCCTCGCGAGCACCTCGTTCAACCACCAGTGCCCCGGCAGCGGCTCGTTCGTGCGGAACTTCACGCCGACCGGGAACCTCACCGCCGTCTCGTGGAAGGACGACTCGACCGCGTACGTCTCGAGCGCCGACCGCGCCGTCCTCCTGAAGACGACCAACGGCGGCGTGAACTGGACCGACGTCAGCCGTCAGGCGGACGGCACGTGCTTCGCCGACGCCGGCTCGAACGTGATCTTCTCCGACGTGGCGACCCAGCAGGGCACCGACAACGTCTGGGTCGCCACCGACTCCTTCGGCGGCCGGCGTTTCAGCGGGGATGGCTTCGCCGGGCCCGCGGCCGAGCGCAACAGCACCTCGGTCAACTGCTTCGACGTGCCGAGCAAGATCGCCGTCGACCAGGACAATCCCAACCGCAACTTCATGGTCGCCAAGTGCGCCGGCAGTCTGTCGATGGGCTTCAGCTCCGACGGCGGCGTCAGCTACGACATCAGCCTCGACTACCCCAACTTCAACGCGAGCAGCATCACGAGCCTCTACGACGTCGCGCTCGCGGGCGGCTCGGCGATCGCGGTCGGTGACGGCGGCGTGATCCTCACCTCGCCCGACGGGCTGAAGGCCTACAACCAGCCGGCCGACGGCACCGAGGCGACCACCGGCTGGCGTGCCGTCGACAAGTTCGACGCAGGCAACGCCGCCGTCGTCGGCGCAGGCGGCAAGCTCGTCGTCAGCACCCAGGCAAGCTCGATTCCGGACCTTGTCGCTCCGGCCGGCACGATCAGCGGGCCGGTCGATGCGATCGCCGGGCAGCCCACGACCTACACCGCGAACGTCGCTGACAACGCGGGCGGCTCGGGCATCGACCCGTCCTCGTTCCAGTGGAGCGCGACCGGCGTCCCGACGGCCACCGGCAACCCCGCGGCGATCACGTTCCCGAGCGCCGGCTACTACACGCTGAAGGTCACGTTCAAGGACCTCGCCGGCAACGCCGCCGAGGCGACGCTGTCCGTCACCGTCAAGGCGCCGACGCCCGTCAGCGTCAAGCCCGTCAAGACGACCGTGACGAAGACGGTGCAGGTGCCCGGCGGTTCGATCACCGTCGGCGTCCCGCGCAAGTGCGTTGCGCCCGGAGGGTCGTTCACCGCGACACTCTCCTTCAAGCGCTCCAAGAAGAAGGGCACCAAGAAGGTCAAAGTCACGAAGGTCGAGTTCTACATCGACGGCAAGCGCGTGAAGACCGACAAGAAGGCTCCGTTCCGTCAGACCCTGACGGTGAAGAAGCTCAAGGCGGGGACGAAGCACACGCTCAAGGCCCGGGCCACGATCAAGGTCAAGAAGGGTCGGTCGCCGAAGAAGTCGGTGAGCGCCAAGTTCTCCGTGTGCACCTGACCGTCTAGAGCCGGATCACCGCGCGCTGCTCGGCGGAGCTGCGCGCGGCGTCCAGGATCTCGAGCACGCGCACGCTGTCCGCCGGATCCACGGGCGGCGGCGCGTCGCCGGCCGCCCAGTCGCGGACACCGGCGTAGAAGTCCTCGTAGCGCCCTCGCTCGAGCGGGAGCGGTTGGTCGCCGAGTCGCCCGGGGGGCGCCTCGCCGTACCCGGGGTCGCCCGGATGCACCCCGGCTGCGAGCTGGTCCTCCTGCGGATCGAGGCCGTCGCAGGCAAAGCCGGCGGCCAGCCCGCTCAGGCGCAGGCGCGGGCCGGCCAGCGGCGCGGCCTTGCCCATCCACAGGTGTGAGCGCACGTCGCCCGCATGTTCGAGCGCGATGAAGACGTCGTCCTCGACACGCGCGCCGGGGCGACGGCGGTGGAGCTCCGCGTAGACCGCCGCTGGCGGGCCGAAGAGCTGCACCGCCTGATCGACGAGGTGCGCGCCGAGGTCGAGCAGGACCCCACCTCCCTCGGCCGCGTCCGGCTGCTCGCGCCAGCGGCTCGGATCGACCTGCGGGCTGAACTTCTCGAATCGCGACTCCAGCCGGATGGGCTCACCGAGCACGCCCTCGCGCAGCAGCCGCTGCGCGGTCAGGAAATCACCGTCCCAGCGGCGGTTCTGAAAGACGGTCAGCCGGCCGCCGGCGTCGAGCAGGCGCCGCGCCTGCTCGACGCCGGGCGCGACCGGCTTGTCCACGACGACCGCGAGACCGCGCTGCAGTCCCGCCAGCGCCACGTCGACGTGCGAGCTGTTGGGCGTCGCGACCACGAGCACGTCGATGCCGTCGAGCAGCGATTCGAGGTCTTCGGCGACCCGCACGCCCGGATGGGCGTCCCGCGCCCGCGCGGCGCGCTCGGGCGAGCGCGTCATCACGGCGCTCAACACGAGCCCGTCCACGGCCGCCACGAGCGGGGCATGAAACACCCTGCCGGCGAGCCCGAAGCCGGCGACGCCGACCCGCAGGCTCACCCCCAGGACCCCTCGATCATCGGCCGGTAGCTCATCGTGAGCATCCGCCAGCTCCGCGGGCGCGTCACGCAGTAGAGGACCGTGTCGGCGACGTCCTCCGACGTCATCATGCCCTCGGTCGAGCCCTCGGAGCGGCCGGTGCCCATCGCGAAGTCCGTCGCGATGCCGCCCGGGCAGACGTTGGTGGCGCGCACGCCGTGTTCGCGCAGCTCATGGTCGAGCGCTCGGGTGAACCCGAGCTGCCCGAACTTCGACGCGTTGTAGACGGCCTCGCCGGGGTAGGCCCGCAGCCCGGCCACCGACGCGACGGACACGAAGTCACCGGCGCCCGACGCGATCAGGTGCGGCAGCGTGGCCGCGGCCGTGTAGAGCGTGCCCTTGAGGTTCACGTCGATCATCGCCTCGAGGTGCTCGGGCTCGAGCTCGAGGAACGATCCGTACATCCCCACGCCGGCGTTGGCGACGACGCAGTCCGGCGCGCCGAGTTCCGCCACGCTGCGCTCGACCGCAGCGAAGACCTGGGCTCGATCGGCCACGTCGCAGGCGATGCCGAGCGCCCCGTCGAGGCCGAGGTCGTCGCCGCTGCGCGAGGCGAGCGCAACCTGTGCCCCTGCACGGTGAAATGCCTGCGCAACAGCTGCTCCGACGCCCCGGCTGGCGCCCGTGACGAACGCGATCCGCCCTTCGAGCTCGCGACCTGGCTGCATTGAGTGCTCCTTCGGACGTGGTCTCGTGAACGCCGAGGTTTCGGCGCACGCCCGCGCGGGAACAGCTCCGTAGGAACTACGCACCACGCTCCCAGGGATTACCCCTAGAAGTGCGGGCGACGCGAGGATAGTGTGAAAGGGCACCCACCCCCCGGGTGCCCGATTTGAGGAGACACAGATGCGGACTTACGGCTTGGTCGCCGCGGTGCTGGCAGCGATGCTGCTCGCGGCGTGCGGCAGCAGCAACAACAGCAGCTCGAGCAGCGGCTCGAGCGGCAGCGGAAGCAAGGGCGACATCGCCTTCCTCCTTCCCGAGAACCAGACCGCTCGGTACGAGACGTCGGACAAGCCGCTGTTCACGGCGGACGTCGCGGCGCAGTGCCCCGACTACAAGGTTCTCTACTCCAACGCCACGCAGGACGCCGCCAAGCAGCAGCAGCAGGCTGAGGCAGCGCTCGCGCAGGGCGCCAAGGTCCTGGTCCTCGATCCGGTCGACGGCGCAGCAGCCGCGGCGATCGTGAAGCAGGCGAACGCCAAGAACGTGCCGGTCGTCAGCTACGACCGCCTCCTGCTCAACTCCAAGCCCGACTACTACGTCGAGTTCGACAGCCCGTCCGTGGGCAAGATCCAGGGCCAGGCGCTCGTGGACAAGCTCAAGGCCGACGGCAAGACCAGCGGCAACATCGTGATGATCAACGGTGCTCCGACGGACAACAACGCCAAGCTGTTCAAGCAGGGCGCACACAGCGTCATCGACACCAGCGGGTTCAAGGTCGCCAAGGAGTACGACACCCCCGACTGGACGCCCGCCAAGGCGCAGTCCGAGATGGACCAGGCGATCAGCGCGCTCGGCAAGAAGGGCTTCATCGGCGTCTACGCCGCGAACGACGGAACCGCCAGCGGCGCCATCGCGTCGATGAAGGGCGCGGGCATCGACCCCTCGACCCGGCCGGTCACCGGTCAGGACGCGGAGCTCGCAGGCATCCAGCGCGTGGTCGCCGGCGACCAGTACATGACGGTCTACAAGCCGATCAAGCCGCTGGCCCTCGAGGCGGCGAAGGCCGCGTGCGCGTTCGCCAAGGGTGAGAAGCCCACCGGCGCGAACACGACGGAGAACAACGGCCAGGTCGACGTGCCGACGGTGAAGCTGGCGGTCAAGCCGGTCACGGCCGACAAGGTCAAGAGCACCGTCGTCGCCGACAACTACTGGAAGGCGAGCGAGATCTGCACCGGCAAGTACGCCGCCGCCTGCACGAAGCTCGGGATTCAGTAGGGATCAGCGAACGTGACGACTGAGCCATCCGTGGCGGCCCCGGCCCGCGCACTCCTCGTAGCCCGAGGCGTTACCAAGCGGTTCGGGGCCGTGGAGGCCCTCACCGACGTCGACTTCGAAGTCGACGCCGGTGAGGTCGTCGCGCTCGTCGGCGACAACGGCGCCGGCAAATCCACCCTCATCAAGGCGCTCGCGGGCACGCAGCCCGGCGACGAGGGCCACTTCACCTTCGACGGGAAGTCGGTGACGATCAAGTCGCCGCTCGATGCCAAGCGCCTGGGCATCGCGACCGTCTACCAGGACCTCGCGCTCTGCGACAACCTGGATGTCGTCTCCAACCTCTACCTCGGCGAGGAGCTGTACGAGAAGGGCCCCGGTCGCGCCTTCAAGGTGATCGACGAGATCGCGATGGAGAAGCGCGCGGTCGAGTTGCTCGACTCGCTCGCCGTGACCACGTTGCGCAGCGTGCGCACCGAGGTCGGCTCGCTCTCCGGCGGCCAGCGTCAGTCCGTCGCGATCGCGCGCTCGCTGCTCGGCGACCCGAAGGTCGTCCTGCTCGACGAGCCGACCGCCGCGCTCGGCGTCTCGCAGACGCGCCAGGTCCTCGACCTCGTGCTGCGGCTGAAGGAGCGCGGGCTCGGCGTGATCATCATCAGCCACAACATCGCCAACGTCTTCGAGGTGGCCGACAGGATCGTCGTGCTGCGTCTCGGCCGCCGAGTCGAGACCTTCAAGGCCAGCGAAACCACCCACGACGAGATCGTCGGCGCGATCACGGGGTCACGCGGATGAGCACACCAGAGGCTCCCGAGCCGAAGCCCGACCCGCTTCCCGCCAAGGCGCCCGATCCCGGCCGCCGCCGGGCAGATGGCGCATCGCATCGCGCAGCTCGGCTCGCTGCGCGTGGCGCTCGTCCTCGCGGTCATCTGGATCGTCTTCCAGTCCCAGAACGACAACTTCCTCAGCTCGTTCAACCTCACGAACCTCGTGCTCCAGATCGCCCCGGTCGGCGTGATCTCGATCGGCGTCGTGCTGGTCCTGCTGCTCGGCGAGATCGACCTCTCCGTCGGCGCCGTCAGCGGCCTCGCCGCAGCGGTGATGGCGGTCCTCAACGTCAAGCACGGGTGGGGCCCGGTCGAGTCGATCGCCGCGGGCCTCGCGACCGGTGCCGCGATCGGCGCGCTCAACGGCTTCTTCACGACGAGGTTCAAGATCCCGTCGTTCGTCGTCACGCTCGCCGGCCTGCTCGCCTGGCAGGGGGCGCTGCTGCTCGTGCTCGGGGACACGGGCACGGTCAACCTGAACGACCCGACGATCACCGGTCTCGCCGGCACGTTCTACGGCAGCGTGGTCGGTTGGATCCTCGTGGTCGCCGTCGTCGGGGGCTTCGCTCTCTCCGGCTGGCTCCAGCGCGTGCGCCGCCGCAGGGCGGGCCTCTCGCTCCCGTCACTGCGGGCCTACATCCTGCGCGTCGTGTTCGTCGCCGCGGGGTCGATCGCCGCAGTCCTCGTCCTGCTCGCCGACCGCGGCATCCCCCTCTCGGGGCTGATCCTCGTCGGGCTGTGCGGGGTCGGTGCGTTCATCACCACGCGCACCGTGTGGGGCCGCCACGTGTTCTCCACCGGCGGCAGCGCCGAGGCGACCCGCCGCTCCGGCATCAGCGTCACGCGGATCCGGATGATCGTCTTCATCGCCTGCTCGACCATGGCGGCCTTCGGCGGGATCATGGCGGCCTCGCGCCTGCTCGCCGTGAACCAGTCCTCCGGCGGCAGCGACCTGCTGCTGCTCGCGATCGCGGGGCCGGTCATCGCCGGCACGAGCCTCTTCGGCGGCCGCGGCTCGGTGTGGGACGCGCTGCTCGGGGCACTCGTGATCGGCTCCATCGCCAACGGCATGGACCTCCTGGCTCTCGCCTCCTCCGTGAAGTACATGATCACCGGAGGCGTGCTGCTGCTGGCCGTGGTGATCGACGCCACGATCAGGAACCAGCGCGAGCGCGCCGGCGCGGCCCGAGCGCCCGGGTAGGTCATCCGCGCAGCGTCCGGCCGGGACGCGCCTGCGGGCTTCGGTGACGATCAAGGTGAAGCTCCGCGGCTGACGGGCCAGGAGGCGTTGCATCGGGTCCGCGCCCGATGCAACGCCGCTCCCGAATTCGGCCTGACGGCAGGACCGGCGCGCCCAGCGGCACCGGGTCGCTCGGCGATGCGTCCAGGCAGGGCCCGACCTGCCGATGGGTGGTCAACCTGCCGATCTCCACCCAGCGGAGGCGTCGTCATTCACCCTTTTCCTCAGATCACCGGCTTCACGAGCCGGACCGCACGCGCAGCGACCCTGCTCGCGTGCGGCATGCTCGCCGCCGTCGCGGTGTCCGCTCCGGCGGCGCACGCCGGTGACCTGCTGCTGCTCGACAGCGAGCAGGCGACCGTCTCCGGGAACCTGAACCTGGGCTTCGTCTACGTCGACGGCGAGCTGCGGCTCACGGGCGACACCTCGATCACCGCCGGGTCGATCTACTTCGGGCCGCACTCGAGCCTGCGCACCTGCTTCGTCGATGGCGCCGGGAACAACGGCTGCACAGCCGGCCGGTCACTGACGATGCGCTCCTCCGGTCCGATCGCGATCTCGTCGGGCATCGACCTGAGGGCCGGCTCGGGCGTCCCCCGCAACGGGGGCACACTCACCCTGGAAGGGGCGCAGGTGGCGGTCGGCGGTGACATCAACACCACCGGCAGCGGCGGCGGCGCCTCCGGCGGCGTCTCGATCTCGTCGGGCGGTGCCCTGAGCGTCGGCTCGATCTACGCGTACAGCAACGCGGTGAACCTGTCCGCGGCGGGCGCGATCGACGTCGGCGGCGACGTCCAGACGCAGGGCGCGAACAACATCTTCATGCCCGACCCGGCGCGGATCCAGTCCGGCGGGCCGGTCAGCGTCGCGTCCAGCGGCGGCGATGTGCGCATCGCGGGCAACGTGATCACCGGGGGGCGCGACGCGCCGGGCGACGCCGGCGCAGGGCTGCTCGGCGGCCGCGGCGCGGACATCACGATCGCCGGCGGCGACGTGCGCACCGCGAACCTCGACGCGACCGGCGGCACGAGCGTCGACAACGTCGCCGGCGAGTCGGGGCGCATAACCGTGAACGCACGCGGTTCGCTGCACGCGCTCGGGCGCCTGGATGCCGGCGGACAGAACAGCACGAACTCCCAGGCGATGCCCGGGGCCAGGATCAGCGCGACGGCCGGAGGCTCGCTCGTCCTCGCGGGCGGCGCATTCACCAGCGGCGGTCAGGGCTCGCTGGGCGGCATGCCGGCCGGCGAGATCGTCGTGGCCGGGCAGACGGTCACGACGGGCGCGCTCCTCGCGGCCGGTGCCAACGCGCCGAACTCCGGCACGCCCGGTGACGGTGGCCCGGGCGGTGCGATCACGGTGACCTCGGCGGGCAACGCCTCGCTCGCCTCACTGCAGGCCTACGGAGGCAACGCGCCGAACTCGCGCAACTCCGGGCACGGCGGGCCGATCAGCGTCACCAGCAGCGGCGGTTCGATCGCGGCCGGCCGGATCTCCGCACAGGCCGGCAGCGCGGGGCCCGGCACCGACGGCGGTCCCGTCGCGCTGTCCGCGCAGAACGATCTGACCGTCAGCGGCTCGCTGAACACCAGCGGCTCAAATGCGAGCGGCGACTACGCGCCGCCGCGCCTCGGCGGCAACGCCGGGAACATTCTGCTGCGCGCAGCGACCGGCGCGCTCACGCTCGGCGACGCCGTTCGAGCGGACGGTGGCGGCGGCGGCGCACACCCCGACGCCGGCAACCTCGGCGGCGCCGGCGGCCACGGAGGCGGGATCGACATCGTCACGGCCACCCTCGGCCCGATCGTGTCGCTCTCCGCGCACGGAGGCACCGGTGGCGACTACGGCGACGACCGGGGGCCCGGCGGCAACGGCGGCGCCGTCAACGCCTGGACCGACGCGCCGCTGTTCGATGACCAGCGGGTCGTCGACACCGACGGCGGCAGCGGCAACCCGATGGGCGCATCCGGCGCGAAGACCGCCGAGATGTCACCGAGCGCGACGGCGATCGACCCCGCGACCGGCGTCCTCAGCTTCACCTCACGGAGCCCGGACGCCGCGGGCTATCGCGTCCTGCGCAGCATCGGGGGCGCCGCCCCGGAGGTCGTGCTCGACACGACGGCGACCAGCGGGCTGAAGCCCGACGCACCCGTGTGCGTGCCCGTCACCTTCACGGTCGTCGCGGTCAACGCGGCGCTCGGATGGACGTCGGCCGCCGCCCCGCCGGTCCCGTACATGCGGCCCGCCTCGGCCACCCAGGGCTGCGGTGACGCGCCGGCGATGAGCGCGACCAAGAAGCTGCGCTTCTCGCGCAAGGCGCTGCGCAAGGCGAAGTGGCGCCTCACGCTGCCGCTGCGCTCGAGCGGCATCGGAACCGTGAAGGCCACGCTGCTGCGAGCGACCCGCAAGGGACGCAAGACCCGGTACAAGACGCTCGCGAACGTGGCCGCGCCGCTCACGAAGCCGGGCAGCCAGAAGCTGCGCCTGACGCTCCCCCGGTCGGCGCGCGGGCGTGGGCGCTACGTGCTCCGGCTGGTGACGACCGCGCCCGACGGCAAGGGCCGCAAGACGACCACGCTCAAGCTGGAGGTCAGAGGATGAGATCCGTTCCCC
Organism: uncultured Actinomycetes bacterium; assembly: GCA_963805615.1. Classification (GTDB taxonomy): domain Bacteria; phylum Actinomycetota; class Thermoleophilia; order Solirubrobacterales; family Solirubrobacteraceae; genus F1-60-MAGs163. The sequence goes on from CAWDUW010000004.1 coordinate 163,981, forward strand.
TCGCAGGCGCCGCGGTGCTTGCCACGCTCGCGCTCGCGCCGAGCGCGACGGCGGCGCCGTGCGTGCGCGTCGGCGTCTACCAGGACGACCCGGCCCACGGGATGCCCGCGCTGAAGAAGCACGTGGGCAGGGGCGTGACGGCGATATCGACCTACATGACCGCGGGCAGGCCGCTGTCGGCCGGCCTCATCAAGGCAGCGAACAAGAACCGCGCGAGCCTCGTCGTCACCTGGCAGCCTGACGCAGGCCGCAATGGCTCCGAGCAGTCCAAGTACCGGCTCTCGGTGGTCGCCAAGGGCAAGTACGACAAGTCGCTCAAGGCGCTCGTCAAGCAGCTGCGCGGTGTCAGGAAGGGCGCCGTCCTGCGCCCGATGCCGGAGATGAACACGCCGTGGTACCCGTGGTCGGGCACAGCGAACAAGAACCGCCCCGCCGACTACGTCAAGGCCTGGAAGCGCGTGCGCAAGGCCGTCCGCGCAGCCAAGGGCGGCAAGCGGATCAAGATGCTGTGGTCGCCGTACTCGCGCAGCATCCCCGACACGGGCCCGAACGCGATCCGCGCCTACTTCCCCGGTGCGGGCCAGGTCGACCTGGTCGGCGCGAGCGGGTACAACTTCGGCGCCCGCCCGCCGCTGCTGTGGAGTGAGCCCGGCGCGCTCTTCGGCTCCGCCTACACGACGATCGAGGCACTCGCCCCGAAGCCGTTCTGGCTCGCCGAGACCGGCTCGGGCGCGTCCGGCGGCGACAAGGCGGCCTGGATCACCACGCTGTCCACGCTGCGGGCCACCTCGATGCCCAAGCTCGCGGGCGTGGTCTGGTACGACGTCAAGGACGCGTTCGGGGACTTCCGCCTGCGCACCAGCCCCGTCACCAAGGCGTTCAGCTCGCTGCTGAAGGGAGCGTGTCGATGAGTCCCCTGGTCAGCAAGCGGCGCCGCCGCAAGAAGGTCGTCGCCGCCGGCAAGCCCCGGCGCCACCGCCTGAAGCTCCCGCGCGCGCCCGGGATCGCCGAGGACGTCGACCTGTCCTCGATGAGCCCGGCGATGGTCGACCGGCTGTTCTGGCGTGCCGGCTTCGGCCCGACCGCCGTGGACCGTGCCACGTGGACCGGCAAGCCCGTCAGCGACGCCGTCGCCTGGCTGCTGTCGGCGCCGGCAGGCGTGCGGCGGGACGCCCGGCACGCGGGACGGCAAGGCGCTCGACCCGACCGGCGACGACACCGACCTCGTGCTCAGCTGGGTCGACCGCATGGTCCGCTCGACGAACCCGTTCGTCGAGCGCATGGGGTTCTTCTGGCACCGGCACTTCGCCAACTCGCGCGCAGTCGGTCTCACCCCCGCAACTGCTGATGAGGCAGAACGACCTGTTCCGCAGGTACTCCGACCTTGGCGGGCAACCCGAACGCGTCGTTCCGCGACCTCGCCTACGAGGTGACGGTGGACCCGTCGATGCTGCGCTACCTCACCGGCGAGTACAACGTGAAGGGCGCGCCGAACGAGAACTACGCCCGCGAGTTCATGGAGCTGTTCGGGCTCGGGGTCCTCGACGCGAGCGGCCAGACGAACTACAGCGAGAACGACGTGCGCCAGCTCGCGAAGGCGTTCTCGGGCTGGCAGATCGACGACGGCAACCCGGACGCCGCCACGCAGCTATTTCGCGCCGGACCGCTGGTACAACGGCCCGAAGATCGTCTTCGGCAAGTTCGGCAACTACAAGCAGAACGAGGCCGTCGACCTGGTGCTCGCGCACCCCGCGCACGCCGCCTACCTGGTCACGAAGCTGTGGAACGAGTTCGTCGCCACGCCGCCGGACGCCGCGACGGTCCAGGCGCTCGCGGCGACCTACACCGGCGGCGGGCTGAAGCTGAAGCCCCTGCTCCAGCAGATCCTCGGCGACAAGGCGCATCTTCGCGTCGCTCGGCGAGCCGACCATGGTGAAGCCGCCGATCGTCTACGTCGTCGCGACGCTGCGCACCCTCGGGGTGGGCGATCAGCGACTCGTCCGGCCTCCGACCACCTCGACGCGATGGGTCAGCTCCCCTACTTCCCGCCGACCGTGGCGGGCTGGGAGGGCGGCCTCTCGTGGCTGAACACGAACACCGCGCTCGCGCGCTTCGCCTTCGCGGGCGAGGCGCTCCAGAGCCGATGAAGATCGACGACGTCCCCAACGAGACCGCCTCGGCCGCGTACGACCGTGCGTACCAGGCGGTCGGACAGCCCTGGCTCTCGCCGGCGACCCAGACCGCGATCCGCGACTACGCAACACGCGCCGGATCGAGCAACCAGAAGCTCCGCAAGGAGCGCCAGCTCATGCTCCGCACGCTGATGCTGGCCGGCCCCGACGGACAGGTGATGTGATGAACGACGAGCCAGAGGACACGACCGGGCGCGGCCCGCCGGCGCCGAGGTCAGGCGCTGCGCTGCGCCGACTGCGCCCGCTCGGACAGCCTCGTCACCGACCTGGCCCCGACCTCGACCGCTGCCGATTCCCGTCGAGGCGATGGAGGGCTTCCCCGACGGCGTCCCGCACACCAGGCGGACGGCGCGCGGGCTCGACCGCCGCCAGTTCCTGCGCAACGGCCTCGTCGGCGTCGCGTCCGTCTACTCGGCCACGCAGCTCGACTGGAGCTCGATCTGGGAGGCCGCGGTCGCCGAGGCGGCCGAGCCGATGCAGAAGAGCATCGTCTGCATCTTCCTCAACGGCGGCAACGACGGCCTGAACACGATCGTGCCGGTCGAGGCGAGCGAGTTCGCCGCCTACCAGGCGGCGCGCACCAACATCGCCCGCGTGCTCGGCCCGTCAACGGGGACGCAGGTCGGCACCACGGTGCTCCCGGGGACCGGGGACACGCTGGCGTTCGGCAACCCCGGCGTCGCCGGCACCGGGAACAACGGCGACACCGTCGGCTTCGACACGCTCTACGGGGACGGGACCGGCGGGGCCGGCTCCGATCTCGCAGTCTTCCCGGCGGCCGACTACACGCCCGCCAACCGCTCGCACTTCGACAGCCGCGACTACTGGTTCGCCGGCGCGCTGCAGAAGATGCAGACCGGCTGGCTCGGCCGCTGGCTCGACGCGTACGGCTCGCAGACGAACCCGCTCCAGGCGGTCTCGCTCGACTCGTCGCTGTCGAAGCAGATCCGCTCCGCCACGGCGCCCGTGTGCGCGATCGAGAACCTGGGCAGCGCGCGCTTCACGATGCCGAACGTCAGCGGCGACGTGAACTCCGAGGTCGCAAGATCGCCGGCGTCGCCGCCGGCGCGGGCAACGAGGGCCTCGCCCGCGCACGCTCGATCTACGGCCTGACCGTGGACGTGTCGAACCGGCTCGGCGGGCTGCGCACCGTGCAGCCCGGCGCCGGGCTACCCGGCCAACAGCGACCTGTCGCGCAAGCTGCAGCTCGCGGCGACGCTGCTCGGGGCGAACCTCGGCACCCGCGTCGTCACGGTCGACTGGGGCTGCTTCGACACGCACGGCGGCCAGGTCACCTCGCAGGACCCGCAGCTGTCGGTCCTCTCGCGCGCGCTCGCCGCGTTCAAGGCCGACCTCGCGGCGCGCGGCATCGAGGACAAGGTGGTGACGATGGTCTTCTCCGAGTTCGGCCGGCGAATCAAGTCCAACGACTCCGGCGGCACCGACCACGGCGCGGGCGGCATGATGCTCGTCAGCGGCTCCGGCGTGCGCGGCGGCCTTGCCGGCGAGCACCCCGGCGTGAAGGTCGACGACGACGGCGACCTCGTCGTCAAGACGGACTTCCGCAGCGTCTACCAGTCGATCATCTCCGAGTGGCTCGGCGGCGACCCGGCCGCGATCCTGCCCGGAGGCCCGTTCCCGGGGCTGCACCGCTACGACGGCGGCACCGCGCTGATGAAGTGATGCGCCGGCTCGCCGTGATCCTGCTGCTCGCGGCGCTCGCGGCGGCGCTCGGCGGATCCTCCGCGGGAGCGGAGCGTCGCCACCGGATCCGACTGCCGGCGCCGCAGCTTCCCAGCGGGCTGACGGTCGACGAGACGGAGTTCGCGCTGCGGCCGTCGAAGACCGTCGTCGCGGCGGGCACGGTGCGGCTGCGCGTCTACAACCGCGGCGAGGACGACCACGACCTCGTGGTGCATGAGAAGAACGGGACGTCGCACAGGGTCACGCTGCGGCCGGCCGAGGCGGGCACGATCAGCGTCCGCCTCACGCCCGGGACCTACACCCTCGTCTGCGATCTCTTCGCCGGCACGCCCGACTCGCACGAGGCCCTGGGGATGAAGACGACGCTGACCGTGCGCTGAGCACGCCGAGCGCCGTGAGCGGGACGTGCCGTCTCGCTAGGGTCAGCGTCGATGCTCGCAGACGACAGCGCGGTCCTCGTCGAGGATCTCGTCCGGACGTACCCCGGCGGCCTGCGGGCCGTCGACGGCGTGAACCTGCACGTCGCGCCCGGTGAGATCTACGGCTTCCTCGGCCCCAACGGGGCCGGCAAGTCGACGACCGTGCGCATCATGACGACCCTGCTGCGGCCGACCTCCGGCCGCGCGCTCGTCGCCGGCTACGACGTGGTCTCGGACGCCGCCAAGGTGCGGCGCACGATCGGCGTCGCCCTGCAGGAGGCGGCGCTCGACCCGCTGATGACCGGCCGCGAGCTGCTCGGCCTCCAGGGTGCCCTGCACGGGCTGCGGCGCGGCGCGGCGCGCGAACGCGGCGCCGAACTGCTCGAGCGCGTTGATCTCGTGGACGCCGCCGACCGCCGCCTCGGCACGTACTCCGGCGGCATGCGCCGTCGGCTCGACCTGGCGATGGCCCTCGTCCACCGTCCGCGTGTCCTCTTCCTCGACGAGCCGACGACGGGCCTTGATCCCGCGAGCCGCGCCGCCCTGTGGCGCGAGGTGCGACTGCTCAACGACGACGGGACGACGGTCTTCCTCACCACGCAGTACCTGGAGGAGGCCGAGCAGCTCGCCGACCGCGTCGGGATCATCGACCGCGGGCACATCGTCGCCGAGGGCACGCCTGACGAGCTCAAGGGCCGCGTCGGCGAGCCGCGCCTGCACGTGGAGTTGATCGACCCTTCCCGCAACGCCGATGCGATGGCGGCGATCTCCTCGCACGGGCACTGCTCCGAGCGTGACAGCGGCGGGCTCGTGCTGCGCACGCCGGAGGGCGCCCGCGCGATCGCCCCGGTCATCCGCGCGCTCGACGAGGCGGGGATCGAGGTCGATGCGGTCGAGGTGGAGGAGCCCACGCTCGACGACGTCTTCCTCGCGGTCACCGGCCACACCGCGGCCGAAGCAGAGGCCGAGGCGAAGGCCGCGCCGGCGTGAGCGCCGCGGTGAGCATCGACCGCGACCCCGCCACGCAGGTGCGCGTCGTGGGCGCGCTCGCCGGGCGCGCGCTGCGCGTGCAGTTCCGCCGCGCGCAGTTCCTCATCCCCTCGTTCCTGCTGCCGCTCGTGCTGCTCGCCGTGATCGCGAGCGGCACCTCGTCGGCGCGGCACCTCCCGGGCTTCCCCTCGACGGGCGCGTACATCGGCTTCGTCGTCGGCGGCACGCTCATGCAGGGCGCGCTGCTCGCCGGGATCACCGCCGGCATCGCGCTCGCCGTGGACATCGAAGGCGGGTTCTTCGACCGGCTGCTCAGCGCACCGGTCCATCGAGTCAGCATCGTGCTCGGCCGCGTCGTCGCGGGCGGCGCGCTCGGCGCCTGCCAGGCGACGCTGTTCCTCGCCGTCGCGTTCGTCTTCGGTGCGCGCTACCAGGGCGGCGTCCCGGGGGTCGTCTTCGCGATCCTGCTGACGGCGCTGACGGCCGGCGGGATGTCCGCGCTCGCGGCGTCGATCGCGCTGCGCACGGGATCGCTCTCGCTGCTCCAGAACCTGTTCCCGATCGTCTTCGTCCTGCTGTTCACGGCGCCGGCGTTCTTCCCGCGCGACCTCCTGAACGGCACGATGCGGTCGATCGCGCAGTACAACCCGCTGACCTACATCGTCGAGGCGATCCGTGCGGGACTGCACGACAGCGCGGCCCTCGGCGACCCGATGACCGGGGTGCTCGCGGCGCTCGGGCTCCTGGCAGGCGCGACCGTGATCGCGGTGTGGGCGATGCGCGCGAGGCTGCGGTCGGCGTGAGGACAGGCCTCCGCGGGGAACGCGAATGACCAACGCCGCCTACGCCTTCTCGCTCAGCCGCGCGATGTGGCAGCGCTCGCTGCTCGAGATCGCGCGCGTGCGCGGCGCGCTGCTGCCGACGACGGTCGCGCCGATGATCTTCCTGCTCGGGACGACCGGGCAGTTCGGCAAGCTCGCGGACCTGTCGGGCTTCCCGACGACCTCATACCTTGCCTGGATCCTGCCGCTGTCCTGTCTGCAGGGCGCGGGCTTCGCGGGCGGCGCGGCCGGCGCGAACCTCGCGCGCGACATCGAGCAGGGCTGGTTCGACCGGCTGCTGACCTCGCCCGCTCCGCGCCCCCTGCTGCTGGCGGGCCCGGTCCTCGCGGCGATGACGCGCGCGGCGGTGCCCACGACCGTGATCCTGACGACCGGCCTCGTCCTGGGCAGCGGCCTCAGCGGCGGCATCGTCGGCCTGATCATGCTCTACGTCGCCGCGGTCTGGTTCTGCATGATCGCGTCGCTCTGGGGCTCCTACATGGCGCTGCGCGCCGGCACGCAGCAGGTGGGGCCGCTGATCCAGAACGGCGTCTTCCTCGCGGTCTTCCTGTCAACGGCCTACACGCCGCTCGGACTGCTCGGCGGCTGGCTCGGCGCACTGGCCCCGTACAACCCGGTGACCTACGTGCTCGAGATGGCACGCCAGGCGACGGTGACGGGCATCGAGCCGAGTTGGGCGCACACCTGGCCCGGCCTGCTCTCGCTGACCGGGATGACGCTGTTCTTCGGCTTCATCGCGCTGCGCCAGCTCGGGCGCATGGGGCGCTGATCAGCCGAGGCTGACCCCCCTCGTCCGCGCCTTCTTCTTCGTCTTGCGCGCGGAGGGGGTGCGGACCGTCCGCTGCACGAACGCCGCGGCGGTCGACGCCCTGCGGGTGTTGAAGCGCAGCACGTACGTCGTGCCCGGCTTCGGCCTGGCGAGCGGCAGCTGCGGCGTGCGCGCCGTCAGTGCCCCGCAGGGACCCGTGAGCGCGCCGAGCTTCAGCGTGCGCACGGTGACCGTCTTCCCCTTCGCGTTGCGGCGCGCCACGTGGAGGTAGGCGTTCCCCCCGCCGAACCCGCTGAGCCGCCACGTGACCTTCGCACTCAGCTTGGCGCTGCGCCGGCTCATCTTCACCTCGGTCGCGGTCACCCGGTAGGTGACCTGCGCGGTGATCGCGGTGTTCAGCGCGCCCGTCGCGGTGAGGGTCTCGGTCGCCTCGCCCTTGTCCGGCGCGGCAAGCGGCGTGAACGGCGCGCTCCCGACGCCCGAGCCGTCGGGCAGCAGGTTCACCATCGGCTGGCCGTCGACGGTCGCGTCGACCGTCGAGCCGGGGATGAACCCGGCGACGCTGACCGTGCCGGCCTCACCCGCCTTGTAACAGGCCTTGTCCGTCGTGACCGTCGCCGCATGCGCGGCGCCCGGCGCCGCGAGCGCGAGCGTCACGCCGATGATCGTGGACCACTTCCCCGAACTCCCCATCCCGACCGCGAGCCTACCCGACGGGGCGTAGGATCGCGCCAGTTTGCCGCTGCTGCCTCCACCCGCCAGGCGCGCGACCGCCGCCGACATCCCAGCGCTCGCGGCGATGCTCGCGCGCGCCTTCCACGACGACCCCGTGCTCTCGTGGGCCTGCCCGAACGAGCGGCGCCGCCCCGCGCATGCGGAGCGCTTCTTCGCGGCTCGCCTGCGCCAGCTGCTGCCCTACGAGGACGTGTGGACGACCGAGGCGCTGGACGGCGCGGCGATCTGGGCGCCACCGGGGGAGTGGCACACCTCGCTGCGCGCCACGCTCGACTTCCTCCCGGCGACCTTCGCGGGTCGGGCGGTCCACCGGCTGCCGATCGTGCTGCCCGGCCTCGCGCGCATCGACGCACGCCATCCCAACTCCCCGCACATGTACCTGAGCGTGCTGGGCACCGATCCGGCGGCGCAGGGGCAGGGCATCGGCTCCGCGCTGCTGACGCCGGTCCTGCGCCAGTGCGACGAGGACGGCGTCCCGGCATACCTGGAGAGCTCCAAGGAGCGGAACGTCGCCTTCTACGCACGCCACGGCTTCCGCGTGCGCGAGGAGCTGGCCCTCCCGCGCGGACCGCGGATGTGGCTGATGTGGCGCGACCCGCGCTGACCTACAGTCCACCGCGTGCCCGGCACCCCGTCCACCGGCGACGTGCAGCGTGCGGCCGCGATCCTGCGCGACGGCGGGCTCGTGGCGTTCCCGACGGAGACGGTCTACGGCCTGGGCGCCGCCGCGCGTGACGCGAGCGCCGTCGCGCGGCTCTACGCCGTCAAGGGCCGCCCACCCGACCATCCCGTCATCGTGCACCTGGCCTCCGCGGAGGACCTCGGCGCCTGGGCCGCCGAGGTCCCGCCCGCCGCGACCGCGCTTGCGACCGCGTTCTGGCCCGGCCCGCTCACGCTCGTGCTGCGCCGCGACACCGGCGTCCCGGACGCCGTCACGGGCGGGCGCGAGACGATCGGGCTGCGGGTCCCCGATCAGCCGCTCGCGCTCGCGCTGCTGCGCGCCTTCGGCGACGGGATCGCCGCGCCGAGCGCGAACCGCTTCGGCGCGGTGTCGCCGACGACCGCCGCCCACGTGCGCGAGAGCCTGGGCGATGACGTCGACCTGATCCTCGACGGCGGGCCGTCAAGCGTCGGGGTCGAGTCCACGATCGTCGATCTGAGCACGCCCGCCGCCCCGCTGCTGCTGCGATCCGGGGGCACGTCGGTGGAGGAGCTCGGCGCGGTGCTCGGCGCGGTGCCCCAGGCCGACCTCGGACCGGCCCGCGCCCCCGGGATGCTCGCCGCGCACTACGCGCCGAGGGCGCGTGTCGAAGTCTGCGCCGACGGCGCGGAGCTCGCTGCGCGGGCGGCCGCGCTGCTCGCCGCGGGCACGCCTCACGTCGCCGCCGTCCTGCCGTCACGGACGAGCGCGGCGCTGCCGCCCGAGCTCACGGTCCTCGCCCGCCCGCGGGACGCCGTCGCCTACGCGCGCGACCTCTACGCGCTGCTCCGCGACGCCGACGCGCGCGGGATCTCGACGCTGCTGGTCGTGCCGCCGGACGCTGCGGGCATCGGCCTCGCGGTGCGCGACCGGCTCGCGCGCGCGGCCCTCTCCGGCGACGGCGGGCGTGCCTGAGCCGATGTCGGGCGCCGGTGGCAACGGCTCCGCACCGGAGCACGTGCGCGTCGCGATCATCGGCGCCGGCTTCTCGGGCCTCGGCCTGGCGATTCGCCTGCGCCAGGCGGGGATCGAGGACATCGCGATCCTCGAGAAGGCACACGAGGTCGGCGGCACCTGGCGGGAGAACACGTACCCCGGCATCGCCTGCGACGTGCCCTCGCACCTCTATTCGCTGTCGTTCGCTCCCAACCCCGGCTGGTCGCGCATGTTCGCCCCCGGGGCGGAGATCCAGGAGTACCTCGTCGCGCTCTCCCGCAGCTCGGGCGTCCGGCCGCTGATCCGCTTCGGCTGCGAGGTCACCGGCGCCGACTGGGACGAGACCGCGCGGCGCTGGCGGATCCGGACGGCGCGCGGCATGCTCAGCGCCCAGGTGCTCGTGTCCGCGCCCGGTCCGTTGCACGAGCCCGCGCTGCCCGACGTCCCGGGCATCGACGCGTTCGAGGGCACCACCTTCCACTCCGCCGCCTGGAATCACGAGCACGACCTCGCCGGCAGGCGCGTCGCGGTCATCGGGACGGGCGCCTCGGCGATCCAGTTCGTGCCCGAGATCCAGCCGCGGGCCGGGAGGCTGACCGTCTTCCAGCGCACCGCCCCGTGGGTCGTGCCGCGCGTCGATCACTCGATCACGCCGCGCACCCGCAGGCGCTACCGCGAGCGGCCGTGGACCCAGACCGCGATGCGCGGCTGGATCTATGCATCGCGCGAGATCGCCGTGCTCGGCTTCATGCATCCGCGCCTGATGGGCCTGCCGGAGCGTGCGGCACACGCCCACCTCGCCCGTCAGGTCGCCGACCCGCAACTGCGCGCGAAGCTCATGCCGTCATACCGCCTGGGCTGCAAGCGCGTGCTGCCGTCGAACGACTGGTATCCAGCGCTCCAGCAGGCGAACGTCGATCTGGTGGCGCGCGGCGTCCGCGAGATCCGCGCGCGCACCATCGTCGCCGACGACGGCGGCGAGCACGCAGCCGACACGATCATCTTCGGTACCGGCTACCGCGTGTTCGAGATGCCGATCGGGCGCCACCTGCGCGGCCGCGGCGGCCGGCTGCTCGCTGAGCTCTGGCAGGGATCGCCGAGCGCCTACCTGGGCGCGACCGTCGCCGGCTTCCCCAACCTCTTCCTCATGGTCGGCCCGAACACCGGCCTCGGCCACAACTCGATCGTGCTGATGATCGAATCGCAGATCGCCTACATCCTCGACGCGCTGCGACTGATGGACGCGCGCGGCGTCGACACCGTGGAGGTCTCCGATGCCGCCCAGGCGGCGTTCAACGAGCGGGTCGACGCACGCCTCTCGCGCAGCGTCTGGAACGCGGGCGGCTGCTCCAGCTACTACCTCGACGGCGCCGGCCGCAACTCGAGCATCTGGCCCGGCTCGACGCTGACCTACCGGCTGCGCACGCGGCGCTTCGACGCCTCGCGCTACCGCGCGACGCGTCCCGCGTCGCCGGCCGGCTGAACGCCTCCGGGCGCCGACGGGTCCGGCGCGACGGCCGAGCGCACGCCCCACAGCCGCACGGTCTCGCTGCGCCCGCGGATCGCGAGATCTTCGAAGAACTCGATGTCACCGGGCGGGGAGCGCAGCGCGTCGACGGTCGTCTGCGCCATCAGCAGGCCGTAGGGCGTGCCCTTCGTCATCCCTTCGATGCGCGAGGCGGTGTTCACCGTGTCGCCGATCGTCGTGTACTCCAGGCGCCGCTCGGACCCGACGTTGCCCGAGATGACCTCGCCGGTGTTCAGCCCGACGCCCATGCGGAACGGAGGCTGTCCGCGCATCTCCCTCTCGTTGAAACGCTCGAGCCGCGCGAGCATGTTGCGCGCGGTGCGCAGCGCGCGGTCCGCGTGGTCGGCCTGGTCGAGCGGCGCGCCGAAGACGGCCATGATGCCGTCGCCCATGTACGCCACGAGCGTGCCGCCCTCGTCGAGGATCGCGTCGGTCATCTCACCGAGATACCCGTTCAGCACGTCGATGACGTCCGCCGGCGGCCGCGACTCCGAGTAGGTCGTGAAGCCGCGCAGGTCGCTGAAGAGCACCGTCGCCTGGCGCTGCTCGCCGCCGAGCCGCAGTTCCTCATCCGCGTTCGCGACGACCTGATCCACGACCTTCTCAGGGACGAAGCGGGCGAACAGGTCGTGAATGCGGCGCCGGTCGGACGCCTCCGCAAGCAGCAGCGCGGCGAGCGTGAAGATCGCCGACAGGACGAGCGCCGTCAGCGGCAGCGCCACCGGCAGCACGCGCCCGTTGTTGAACGCGAACTGCGAGACGACGAGATAGGCGGCGCCGAGCGCGAGCGCGACGACGAACCCGACCAGTGGCGGAAGTCGCACCCCGATGAACGGCAGCCGGCGGACACCGAGCGCCGGCGGGATCAGGGCGAACAGCACCATCAGCAGGATCGCGAGCCAGCCGGGCGCGCGCCGCAGCGGGAAATCGTCGAGGATCGTCTGGATCGCCGCCGCCTGCAGCTCGGGGCCCGGGGTCAGCCCGCTGCCCGAGGTCGACGTGGCGGACAGGTCCTGCAGGCTCGGGGCGACCGCGCCGACGACGACGACCTTGTCCCTGAACGTGCCGCGCGGGAAGCGACCCGCCGCCACATCCGAGAACGAGTAGGTGGGGATGGTGCCCGGAGGCCCGGGGAAGGCGATCAGCGGCCCGCGCCCGGCGAACTGCGCGCGCGACGGCTGACGTCCGAGCGCGGCCTGCGCGCTCGCCACGGCGAACGAGCGCAGCCCGTCATGCGAGTAGGACACGCGGCGCACGATCGCCGCCGGGATCGCCGGGCATGATCGCGTTGCCCACCCCGGCGCCGACCGAGCGCCGCGTCGCGTCGTCCCCGAGGACCGCGGTGCCGCCGCCGGGCTCGACCTCGGTCGTGGCGAGCACGACGGGATGTCCGGCGTGGGTCGCCTCGAAGATCGACTGCAGGAGCCGCTCGTCGTCGGACCGCTCACCGGTCGGCGAGGGCTCGGTGAACTGCACGTCGTAGGCGATCACGCGGGCCCCGTCGCGCACGAGCTGGTCGATCACCTGCGCGTGGCGGCGGCGTGCGAACGGCCACTGCTCGCCGATCCCGCCGTCAGCCCTGGTTCCGAACGTCTTCGCGTCGACGCCGACGACGACGACGTCCTTCGGCGCGCCCAGCGAACCGCGGATGGAGAACCGCGTGTCGATCGTCTGGTATTCGAGGCGCTCGACGGCGCCCGCGGCGCTGAGCGCGAGTGCCCCGGCGATCGCCGCGACGGTCGCGGCCAACAGCAGCGCGGACCGCCGCCGCCGGCGGGCCGCGACGCTCAGGCGCGATGCTGCCATGCCTCGCCCGCGTCCCGGCTACAGCCGCGGCGGAGAACCGCTGTTCTTGCGCGGCGTGCAGGTCTTGTACTCGCGGACGCCGCGCAACGTCTCGCCGGTCGCCAGCCGCAGCTGGATCCGCACGCGGATCCGCTGCTTCGGACGGCCGCGCAGATCCACGCGCACCGTCGGCGGCACGCCGTTGCGAACGCGCACGCGCTTGCCGTTCACGCGGACCGTGCTGCCTGTGACGACCTGCCCGGCCGGGACCAGCAGGCGGATGTTGAACGCGCGCCGGCTGGCGCAGGGGACGCGCGCCAGGTAGCGCTGGCCCGCCTTGACCTGCACGGTCCGGCTGCGCCCGAAGTCCTTGACGTCGACCCGGCCCTCGCGCGTGCGGAACAGCGTTCCGTCACAGCGGTCCTCGGTGTACCAGTAGGTGCCGCGGACGGTCGCCGCGCCGTTGTTGCCGGTGGTGCGGAAGCGGCCCTTCGCCTTGCCCCAGACGAACCGGGACTTGGTCTTCTTCTTGGCCTTCGTCTTCGCCGAGGTCTGCGCGCCGCTGTCGCACGCGGGCTGGTCGCCCGTGAGGATCACGTCGACGAGCGACGCGGTGGCGGCCTGGAAGAAGCGGAACTGACCGCCCCAGAACTCACCGGTCTGCGTCGGTCCGTAGGTCGCGACGTCCTCCGGTGCCGTGGCGAACGTGATCCGCACGACGCCGTTCGTGACGTCGACGGTCGTGCCGACCGGCAGCTTGGATCGGCGCTTCAGCCGGCTGAACGACCGCTCGCCGGGCTTCTGCACGAGCACGGTGCCGGACACGGGCTCGCCGACGCCGCTGGCGCCGAGTGTCGGCTCGGGTGAGGCCTCGCTGATGCCGGCGACCTGGATCTGCGGCTCGGGGCCGGGCGCCGCGGGCGCGGCCGGCGGCGCGGGCGGGATCGGCGGAGGCGGCGGGATGACACACGGCGGCGCGGCGAGGCCGGCATCGCCGAAGACGTGGATGCGCAGCTCGGCACGATCTGCGACGTAGACGGCGCCGCGACAGTCCGTGGCGACGGCGGCGGGACGGTTCAGGCGCTCGCCCGGCTGGGTCGCAGGCGCAGCGCCGGCGCCGAGGCTGCCGAGCGGCGCACCGTCGACGGTCGTGCGGCGCACGATGTTCGCGTGCTCGTCGGCGGCGAGCACCGAGCCGTCGGGTGCGACCGCGACGCCGACGACGCCGGGCGCCGGCCAGGTGGTGATCGCGCCACCGGGAGCGATGCGCGCGACGACCTCGTCCTCGTTCTCGGCGATGAGAATCGAGCCGTCCCCCGCGATCGCGACGCCGCGCGGGTCATCGAGATCCAGTCCGCCGTGGCCATGGTCGTGGGCGACGACGACGCGCTGAAACTCGCCGGTGTCGCTGAAGGCCTGAACGCGTCGGTTCCCGCGATCGGCGACGTAGACCGTGCCGTCGCCGGCGACGGCGAGGCCGGCCGCTCCGCGGAACTTGCCGGGGCCGGTGCCGAAACCGCCGAAGCGGCCCTTGAAGGTCCCGTCCGGGGAGAACCGCTGGACGGAGGTCGCGTCGCTCGCGTAGACGTCGCCGTCCGGGCCGATCGCGAGCCCGTAGAGGCCGGAGAACTCCGACGGCCCGTCCCCGGGGCCGCCCCAGCCGCGCAGGTACGCACCGTCGCGGGTGAAGACCGTGATGCGCGATGTCGCGGGATCGGCGACGTAGACGTCCCCGCCGGCCGCGACGGCGACGCCCCGGACCTCATGCGAGAGGACGCTCGAGTCGCCCCAGGTCGCCAGCACGTCGGCACGCGCCGCCGGAGCGGCGACGGCCAGCGCCAGAATGACGGCGGCGCCCAGCAGCCGTGCTCGGGTCCACATCAAGATCACGTCGTTCCCCTCGTTCACCGCGACAGCCCGGCCCATCTGGACCTGGCTCCGTGACGGTCCCCCTGACCGCGCGTGCCCGCATCATCACACATGCGGCGCGGCGAACACCACAGTTCCGGTGCTTGCCGCCCCGCCTACCTAACCCATAGGGTGGGGTTTCACCCCGACGGAGGTTCAGGTCACGTGAACATGAGGCGTCTCGCAGAGCTCCCGCTCTTCGCCGGACTGGATGACGACGCGCTGAAGGCGATCGGCGGCTCGGTCACCGAGGAGAGCGTCGAAGCCGGCCGCGTGATCGTCCGCGAGGGCGACTACTCGCAGGACCTGACGATCATCGACGAGGGTTCCGCGCGCGTCGAGCGCGAGGGCGACGTGCTCGCCACGCTCGGGCCCGGCGACACATTCGGCGAGCAGGGTCTGATGACCAAGACGCAGCGCAACGCGACCGTCGTCGCCGCTGAGGACATGCGGCTGATCCACATGACGAAGTTCGATCTCAACCGCATCAAGGGGTCGCACCCCGAGCTGGTCGAGCGGATCGACGCGATCGCCGCCGCGCGCAGCGACGGCTGATCAGGCGGGAACCGGAGTCGGCGACGGGGCGCTCTGCGCCTCCCGCCGGCCCGCCGGCACGGCGCACCCACACGAGCGGCACGCGACGAGATCGCGTCCGCTCACGCCGCCGACCCCGAGCCCGAGGAGCCGCAGCCGGCGCCGCTCGCGCACGGCCGACCACTCACCGGTCCGCCGGCAGTGCGGGCAGGTGCGTTCCGGCACACGTCCGGTGGAAGTGCGGCGGATCTCCCAGGCGACGAGCGTAAGGTTGGGCATGACCACAGGTTCGGCGCGAACCCCGCCCAGCACGTGAAGATCTCGTGAGTTTCCGGTGGGGATGCCGTGTACGCGGGATGCCCATCGGAACGCGGGATGCCCATCAGGACGCGGGATGCCCATCAGAACGCGCCTTCGGCGCGTTCTGTCCTGCCAGGGGGCCGTTCCTGGAGGCGAGCCGGTCGGCTCTGCCGACCGGCTCCCCCACCAGCCCGCTCAGGGCGCGTCCACCGGTGGGCGCGGCACCCCGACCAGCACGCCCGAACCCGCGCGAACCCGGCCCCGCGCTCCGAGGACATCGCCGGCCACACGCAGGAGCGAGAGATCGTGGATGCATGAGGCCGCACGTCGAAGGGGGACAGTGCGCAAGCACGGACCCCTTCGCACGGGTGGCCTCAGGCGCCACGAGATCCGCGACCAAAGAGACCCCTACTTCGGCGCGGTTCCGAACACGCGATCCCACCACGGCGCGCTCACGCCGTATCCGCGGGTGTGGTCCTGGAAGTGGTGGCGCATGTGCAGTTCGCGCAGGCGCCGTCCGAGTGCGGTCTTCGGCCGTCGGTGGTGCACGTAGTAGTGCGTCATGTCGTAGCCGAGGTATCCGCCGAGGAACCCGGCGACGAGCGCCCACGCGGTCGCGGTCGGCAGCAGCAGGTGGAACAGCCCGACGAACAGCAGCGCGAGCGGGATCGATGCCGACGGCGGCATCACGAGGCGCAGCGGATCGTTGGGGTGATCGTGGTGGACGCCGTGGATGATCCAGTGCAGTCGCAGCCCGATGCCGCGGTCGGGCTCGAAGTGGAACACGATGCGGTGAAGCCAGTATTCGGTGAGCGTCCACACGACGTATCCGGCGCCCATCGTGAGGATCACCTGCCACCACGCGAGGCTCGTGAGGGCGAGCCCGATCGCGATCACGATCGCGGGCACGTAGATCAGCGGGACCACCCACACGGGCACGCGCGTGAGCGCGTCGACGAGCCGGGATTCGAACATCGGCGGGGACGCGCGCAGATACTCCTGGCGCGGCATCACGGCCGGATTCGGGCGTGGCGGGTCCTTCAGCGCGTCAAGCATTGGTCATCCCCTCCACATGGAATATCACACGTACCCGGCGGGGCGGAAGCGTGAATGTCGTGGCTCAGCGAATGAGGACCGCGGTCCCGACGGGGACCAGCGGGTACAGCCGCTTGACGTCGGCGACGTGCATGCGAACGCAACCGTGGGATGCGGCGGAGCCGATCGACCAGTCCTCGCCCGTCCCGTGGATGCCGACGCCGTCGGCAAGGCCCATCCAGCGTGCCTTGAGCGGGTTGGCGGCCGATCCGCCGGCGACGGTGGTGCCGCCGAGCTCGCCCGCCCATGGACTGTTCGGGACCGACCAGACGGGGTCGACCTGCTTGTCCTGCACGTGGAAGGTGCCTGCGGGCGTCGGGTATGCGGGCTGCCCGACGGCGACGCCGAACGTGCGGCGCAGCTTGAGGTTCTTGAACAGGCGCAGCCGGAATTCGCTCTTGCTGACGGTGATGACGGTCCGGTAGCGGGCTCGCAGGTCGTTCGCGTTGACCTGCGGCGAGACCTTCGCCGTGCGGGCGCGAATCAGCCGTGAGGCGAGGGGGGCGTCGAACGCGGCGTCGATCTTTGCGGCCAGCGCCGGCGCGTCGAGCGCGAGGCCGAGCTTCGCGCGCCGCACGCGCAGGCGCTTCAGGCCGATCGTCAGCGTTGCGTCGTGCGGCGCCCGCGCGACGGCCGAGGCGACGGTCGCCGCGAACGCGCGAACCGCGATCCGTGAGTGGCGGATGGCGAGCGGGACGTCCGCGCCGAATGCGGTTCCTCCGCCGGTGTCGCCGGCCTGCGCCGTCTTCGACGGCCTGACCGCGCGGATGGCGCGCTTGGCCGTCGTGAGCGCGTCGAACGCGACTTTCGCTCCCGACGGTTCGATGGCGAACCGCTTCCCGGCGACGCGCACGACGACCGGTTTGCCGACGCGGTCCTTCAGCGAGCTCTGCAGCTTCGCGGTGGCCTGTTCGAGCGTCAGGCCTGAGAGGTCCACGCCGCCGGCGCCGACGCTCGGGGCGATGCGCGGCGGATCCTGCGCGGAGGCCGTGCCCGCGGGCAGGCAGACGGTGACGAGGAGGCCGGCGGCGGCGAGCCGGCGAGCGCGACGGAAGGACATCGGTGATCGAGGATAGGAGCGCCAGGTAACGACTCCCGCAAGAAATCGATCAGGCTGCCGCTGTCCTGCCCGGGGCCGCTTCTAGGCGACGACGCGAAGCGCAGGCTTTTCGCCCGCGGCCGCCCTGGCGGCGGTCGCCGCGGTGCTCGCGAAGAACTCATCGACCCAGGCCCACGTCGTCTTGGCGGCGCTGCGGCCGGTGAGCACGCCGAGATGACCACCTGGGGCCGTCTCGATTCGGACCTCGGGCGCGTTGGGGAGGAGCGTGCCCAGGTGGTAGACGGCCGCGCGCGGCGCCAGCACATCGTTCCTGCCGGCGACCGCGATGACGGGCACGCGCACGTTCGCCAGTTCGATCTCGCCCTCGCCGTCGTCGAAGTCGAGTGTTCCGTCGGCGAGGTCGTTCACGCGGAAGAAGCGGTGGTAGAGCTGGCCCATGGTGCGCCCGGGGTACGCGTGCATGTGCCCCATGAAGTTGTCGACCGCCTCGATCTGCGCGAGGAACTCGCGGTCGTCGAGGTGCGTCGCGATCGCGAGCGGCTTCGTCAGGTACTTGTCGATCGAGGTGAGCTGGAAGGCCCACTTCACGAGCGGCGCGGGCGCGCCGCCGAAGGTCCGGTAGACCGCGCTGCCGAGAAAGCCGTTCGTCACGTTCGCGGCCATCCGGATCGGAGCGGTCAGGCGGCTCTGCGCGAAGTCGAATGGGCTGGCGATCGCCGCCACCGAAGCCACGGGAAGCGTGTCGTCGCCGGCCACCGCGAGCAGCGACATGATGCCGCCGAGGCACCAGCCGACCAGCTGGACCGGGCGGCCGCCCGCGTCCTCGCTGACCGTGCGGATCGCGCTCGGGAGCACGTCGCGCACCCAGTACTCGAGCCCGAGGTCACGGTCGGAGAACGCGATCGAGCCGTACTCGACGAGGTACGTGGGGTGACCCATCGCGATGAAGTGCTCGGCCATCGAGCAGCCGCGGCGAAGGTCGAAGCTGATCGTCGGAGCGGCGAGCGGCGGGACGAACAGCACCGGCAGGTCGTGCTGCGGCTCGTCGTGCTGCGGCAGGTACCGGTAGACGACGCGCTTGGGCGCCTCGTCGATGATCCTCGCCGGCGTCCGTCGCAGGTCGGCGACGCCGCCGCGGAACACCTTGTCGTAGGCGTTGGCGGCCGCATTGGCGAGCTGCTCGGGCGTCGGAATCAGGTCCATCGTCGCGTCAGAGTCTAAGAGGGTCGAACGCCAGCAGCAGGTCCGTGAACTCGTCCGGCCGCTCGAGCTGCGGGCAGTGGCCGCAGCCCTGGAGCTCCACGTACTCCGCTCCGGGAACCTGGGCCAGCACGTGGCGCGCGCCCTCGTGGCTGACCATCCGGTCGCGGTCGCCCCAGACGAGCAGCACCGGAACCTCGATCTGATCGAGCTGAAGGCGTCGAGCGTCAGCTCGGGGAGCAGGCGCCGCCCGACGTCGAGGAAGGCCTTCACGTGCTTCGCGCTCGAGTGGTGCCGGGTGAACGCGCGGACGACGTCCTCGCTCGCTTCACGCGGGCGGGCGAACGCGAGCTGCCGGTACGCCTCGCCTGTGATGCGGCGCACGACCGGCCCGGGCATCGGGACCCGTGAGCCGAGAACGCCGCGCACCAGCAGATCACGCTCGATGATCGAGAACCAGCGCGGCATGTCGAGTCCCGCGGGCGCGACCGGCACGATGCCCGCGATCGGAAGGTCGTCCCGTGAGGCGAGCCGCAGCGCGACGGCGCCGCCGAGCGAGTTCCCGACGACGACGACGTCGCCGCCCTCGTCCGCCGCGAGCTCGACGGCCGCACCGGCGAACGCGTCGTACTGCTCGAGCATCGAGCCGTCGCGCAGCGGGTCGGCCTCGGCGAAGCCGGGGAGGTCGATCGCGATCGCTCGGCGGCCCTCGCGCCCGAGCCGTTCGAGCGTGAGCCGCCAGGTGTCGGCAGAGTCCGCGTACCCGTGGATCAGCAGCGCCGGCGGGCCGTCACCCTCGAGCTCCAGCGCCCGCGTCTCGAACCCCGCGAGCTCGATTCGATGCTCGAAGAGTGGCTGGCGCACTACGTCACAAGGAGCGAGGCCCCGATGGCGCCGCCGTCGTCGCCGAGTTCGGTGGCGAGCAATGCCGGCGGGTCGCCCGCGCGGAACAGGTTCTCGTGCACGTACTGACCGAGCTGCGCGCCGTGCGAGGGGAAGAACCGCTCTCCCATGCCGCCGCCGATGACGACCGCGGGCAGGTCGAGCAGGTTGACCGCCGACGCGATTCCGGCGCCCAGCGCCCTCAGCGCGCGCTCGACCGCGTGCAGCGCGAGGACGTCCTCGTCGCGGACGGCGCGCCACCAGACGCCGCTCGTGAGCCGGTCGCGCCCGCGCTTCTCCATGATCTTGAAGAGGTCCGTGTGCTGGCCTTCCGCCTTCTTCCCGCGGACCCAGGCCTCCATCATCTTGCGCCCGGCGTACGCCTCGACGCAGCCGCGGTTCCCGCAGCCGCAGAGGTCGCCTCCGCGCCGGATGACCTGGTGGCCGAACTCGCCCGCGTAGCCGCGCCCGTGCCACATCTCGCCGCCGAGGACGAGGCCGCCGCCGACGCCGGTGCCCCACCAGACGCCGAGGATCGAGTCGTGCCCGCGGCCCGCGCCGAGCGCGTACTCGCCCGCGATCGCGACGTTCACGTCGTTGCCGAGGTGGACGGGCACGTCCGCGAGGCCACGCGAGAGCTGCGGCGCGAGCGGGAACGGGTCGATCCAGTCCGGCAGGTTGCGCGCGTTCGCGACGGTGCCGTTGGCGGCGTCGACCGCACCGGGCGTGCCGACCCCGATCCCGGCGAGCGCGTCCGCCTGCGCACCGGCGTCGTTGATCGCATCGGTCATCGTCTCGACGAGCGCGGCGACGACGGCCTCCGGGCCGCCCTCACGCGGCGTCTCGCGGCGTCCGCGCCCGAGCACCGTGTGCCCCTCGTCGAGGACCAGCGCCTGGATCTTCGTGCCGCCGAGGTCGATCCCGCCGCGCAGTCTCGGTCCGGGTCCGGCGTCGGTCGCGAGTGGGAGTGCCATGGCTCAGGCCCTTCCGTAGACGGGGATGTGCGCGCCGCTCGTCACCGCGGTGTCGGGACCGCACAGTGCCGCGATCGTCGCGGCGATCTGCTCGGCGGTCACCCAGCCGGCGGGGTCGGCGTCCGGCATCGAGGCGCGGTTGGCGGGAGTGTCGATGATCGACGGGAGGATCGCGTTCGCGCGGATGCCGTCCTGGACGTACTCGACGTGCAGCGCATCGACGAACGCGAGCACCGCGGCCTTCGCGACCGCGTACGCGGCACCCCCGGAGAACGGCTGCAGGGCGGTGCGCGAGGAGACGCAGACGACGGAGCCCTCGCCGGCGGCGAGCAGCGCGGGCAGCGCGGCGCCGGTGACGAGCCACGCGGGCTCGAGGTTCACCCGCAGCTGGTCCTGCAGGTCGGAGACGGGCGACTCGTGCACGCGCCCGCCGGCGTGGAAGCCGCCGACGAGGTTGACGACGGCGCGCGTGGACTCGCCCGCAGCGTCCGCGACCGCGCGCGCGGCGGCCGGATCGAAGAGGTCGGCCTGCACGAGCTCGAGCCCGTCGCGGCGCTCGACCCGCTCCAGCTCGCGCTCCTGAACCCACGGGACGACGGCACGCCAGCCGTCGTCCAGGAAGCGCCGGGTGACCGCGGCGCCGAGGCCGCCGGTCCCTCCGGTGATGATCGCTGTGCGCATGTCAGATCCCCTCTCGACGGTGCGACCCGAGCATATGCGCATCGCCTCTGAAACGTCCGGCCTTCATGCCACCTTTGGATCCGTGTTCGTCCGCGACCTCACCGACGGCCAGGAGCTCGATCAGGTGCTGCTCGTCCGCGCGAGCGAGCTGCGGACGAAGAAGGACGGCGGCACCTTTCTGAAGCTCACGGTGGGTGACCGCACGGGCGCGCTGACGGTCAACGTCTGGGACGACGTCGAGGCCCATCAGGAGCTCTGCGTCCGCGGCCGTCCGGTCCACGTGCGCGGCGTCTACGAACGCCATCCGAAGTGGGGTCCGCAGGCGCGTGCCCGTTTCAGCCCGGCCGAGCCGGGCACGTTCGACGAGGCCGATCTGCGCGACGGGCCGCCGCGCGGCCCCCAGTCGATGGAGGCCGATCTGCGCGAGCTGCTCGGGACGATTCAGGACCCGCATCTGCGTGAGCTGCTCGATCGTCTCCTCGGCGAGGGGACATCCACGTGGGACGAGTACCGCGACGCGCCCGCCGCCAAGCACTACCACCAGGCCTATCCCCACGGGCTGCTCGAGCACTCGCTGAGCGTCGCCCAGGCCGTCAGCGCGATCAGCGCGACCTTCCCCGGCATCGACCGCGACGTGGCCGTGACCGGTGCGCTCCTGCACGACATCGGCAAGCTCGAGGCCTACGCATCCGAGGGCGGCGCGATCGATCTGACCGACGCGGGCAAGCTGCTCGGCGAGATCCCGCTCGGGTACTACCGCATCCGCCGTGAGCTCGAGGACATCGAGGGCTTCCCGCCCGCCACGGCTCAGGCCGTCCTGCACATCATCCTCAGCCACCACGGCTCGCTCGAGCACGGCAGCCCGATCGTCCCGGCGACCCGCGAGGCGACGCTCGTGCACATGATCGACAACCTCGGCGGGCGCCTGGGCAGCTTCGACCGGCTGGAGAAGGAACTGGCCCCGGGCGCCGTCTGGTCGAACTTCGATCGCGTCATCAGCGGGGGCGCGTTCTTCGGGCCTGTGAGCGAGCCTGCCTCCGAGCAGGTCGCGGCTTAGGGACGGATTCCCGCAAAGACCGCGCCGGAAGCGCGCGCGGCGCACCACCCTCGCCCCGCCACGGCTACCGTTGAACGTCGATGGCGAAGGACACTGAGAAGCTCATCCGGCAGCTCTCGCTGATCTCGTACCTCATGGCCGAGCGTCGGCCTGTGACGGCACTGGAGATCCGGCGGGACGTCGAGGGCTACAGCGGGATGAACGAGGACGCGTTCGCGCGGCGCTTCTACGCCGATCGCGCCGAGCTGGACGCCCTCGGGATCAACCTCACCGTCGACAAGCCGGCCGACGGCGCCGCGGAGCAGGAGAACTACTCGCTGCGGCCGGAGAACTTCCATCTCCCCGCGATCGCGTTCACGGACGAGGAGCTCGCATCGCTCCAGTTCGCGCTCAGCCTGCTCGACGGCGAGTTCGCCTACGCAGAACCGCTGCGGCTCGCGCTCCAGCAGATCTCGTGGGGCCGGCCGAGCCCGCTCGAATCCCCGGACCAGCGCTCGCTCGCGCTCGGGATCACCGCCTCGGCGGGCGGTCACGAGCTGTCACAGCGCCTCGCCAAGGTCGAGACGGCGATCTTCCGCCAGAAGACGATCACGTTCGACTACTTCACGATGGAGCGCGACGCGACCGGCGCGCGCAAGGTCGACCCGTACCACCTGCTCTTCCGCGGGGGCCAGTTCTACCTCCTCGGCTGGTCCCACGAGCGCGAGGCCATCCGCGTCTTCCGGCTCTCGCGGATCCGCGGCAAGGTCGCCTACGCGACGAAGGCGGAGCACGACTTCAAGCGGCCGACCGACTTCGACCCGCGCGCCTACGCCAAGCGCGCCGACTGGCAGTTCGGCGACGACCAGGGCATCGCCGAGATCGCCGTCGGCGAGCGTCTGGCGTGGCAGGTCGAGCGCCACTTCGGCCGCTTCGGCGAGGTGCGGGCGGCTGGGACCGGGGACCGCGACGGGGACATCGTCTTCGCGACGCCGTACGCGTCCGCCCGCCAGCTCGTCTCGTTCGTGCTCGGGCTCGGGGAGCACGCGCACGTCGCCGGGCCGGACGAGCTCGTCGCCGAGGCCGAAGAGCGGATCGGGCTGATCGAGCAGCGCCACGACGGCGAGTTCGATCTCGCGCGACGCCGTCGTCCGGCCGCCCGCCGCCCGAGCCGGCCGAGCGCGAGGACGACGAGCTGCGACGCCGCGACGCCGCGATCCGCCCCGAGCGCTTCGCCCGCCTCGTCACGCTCGCGTCGATCCTGATCCAGGCCGGGCGCGCCGGGAACCGGCTGCCCGTCGCCGAACTCCTCGACGTCATCCAGGTGACCGAGGCCGAACTGCGCGAGGACATCAACGTCCTCAACGTCGTGAACTTCGGGGGCGGCTCGTACGTCCTCTACGCGGAGATCCACGACGACGGCACGATCGAGGTCGACCCAGAGCCGTACGCCGACAACTTCGACCGCCCCGCACGACTGCTGCCGGTCGAGGCGAAGGCGCTGATCGCCGCGATCGATCTGATCGGCGACCACCTGCCCCAGGGGGCGCTCACCGGCGCGCGCGAGAAGATCGTCGCCGCGCTCGGCGCCGACCCGCTCGAGCAGGGGCTGCAGGTCGCGGACGCCGGCGCGGACGACTCGCGCATCGCGCGTGTCGTCTCGAAGGCGATCTCCGGCCGCAAGCTGCTGAAGCTCGACTACTACAAGGCGAACGAGGACGAGTTCAGCGAGCGGATCGTCGAGCCGTACGCGCTCGTCAACGGCCAGGAGGGCTGGTACGTCGCGACGTTCGATCCCGAGAAGGACGACGTTCGCCACTTCCGCCTGGACCGCGTGCGCCACGCCGAGGTGCTGCGCAAGGGCTTCACCCCGCGTCCCGAGGTCGACCCTGCCGCCGACGTCGAGGGCTGGCCGAGAACCGGCGAGGTCCCCGCGTCCCGGACCGCGCGCGTCTGGATCAGCCCGGAGCGCGCCCGCTGGGCGCGCGAGGACCGCGCCGTCGCACAGCAGCTCGCCGACGGCTCGCTCATCGTCGAGCTCAGCTTCGCCGGAACCGAC
Organism: uncultured Actinomycetes bacterium; assembly: GCA_963805615.1. Lineage (GTDB taxonomy): Bacteria > Actinomycetota > Thermoleophilia > Solirubrobacterales > Solirubrobacteraceae > F1-60-MAGs163. Next base: position 188,310 of record CAWDUW010000004.1, read on the forward strand.
TGGCTCGTGCGCGAGGTGCTCAAGGAGGCCGGCGACGCCGTCGTCCTCGAGCCCCAGGACGCACGCGACGGCGTGCTCGCGGCCGTCCGCCGCCTGCGCAAGCCCGCCCGCGCGTAGGCGCGACCCGCGCTCACGCGGTCGCGGCGAGCACGTGCGCGAGCACGAAGCCCTGCAACGCGAGGACGGCGATCAGCGCACGCGGGCGCTTGACGAGGACGGCGAGCGGGAGCGCCCACACCGTGTACCAGGGCATCAGCCAGCCCGACGCCGCCGCCGCGACCACGAGCGCAAGCGCGGCGCCCTCGATCCAGTCGAGCCCGCGCGCCGTCGCGACCACGAGAGCGAGCAGCGCCGCGGCGCCCGCGACGTGCACGGCGGTGAGGAGCGCCGGGGCCGCGGCCGGTGCGCCGCCGAGATGCGCGAGGGTCGTCGGCAGGCTCATCCCCGAGGCCATGCGCTGCTGCGCCCCGAGCACGTCGAGGAACCCGGCGGCATGCCCGCCGAACGCGAGCACCGCCGCGATCCCGGCCACCACGGTGGCGACGACCGCGCCCCTGACCGCCCGCCCGCGCCGCGGGGACCCGAGCACGAGGAACGGCAGGATCAGGACGGCCGACACCTTCACCGCCGCGCCGGCCACGGCGGTCGCGGCGCCGGCCGCCTCGCGGCCGCTCGCGACAAGGGCGACGGCGGCGCTCATCGCGAACATCATCAGAAGGTCGTTGTGGGCGCCGGCGACGACCCAGATCAGCAGTACGGGGTTGAGCCCCACGAGCGCCACGGCCCGAACAGGATCGATTCGCCGGACGAGCGCCGTGCGCCACACGAGCGCCACGCACCCCAGGCTCGACAGCGCCGCCACGAGCTTCAGGGCCCAGACCGCCGGTGCGATGCCGATGACCGCGAGCGGGTAGGTCAGCACGGTGAAGAGCGGCCCGTAGGCGCTGCGGGCGTGGCGCCAGCCGACCCAGGGGTAGATCGCGTCGTGCGGCACCCCGATCGGCGCTGTGACGTACGGATCGATCCCGTGCAGCGCGCCCAGGCGCCCGTACGAGACGTAGCTGAAGACGTCGGTCGTCAGCAGCGGTGGCGCGAGCAGCGCGATCAGGTGCAGCAGCACGATCGCGCCGAGCACCGTCCGCGCTCCGAGGGCGCTCGAACGGCGGACCGCGATCAGGTAGCCGGCGACCATCGCGACGAGGAGTCCCGCGAACTCCGGGGCGGACGGCGCCGCTGCCTCGAGCCCGCGCAGCGGCCCGGCGAGCCAGCCGGCGAACCGGCCCGGAGGGACGTGGACGAGCAGCGACGGATGGTCGGCTGCGCCCGCGGCGACCACCGCCGTGGCCGCGATCAGCACGCCGAGGCCGAGCGCCCCCCGGGGACTCGCGGGCGGCCGGGCGTGAGCGCCGGAGCGGGACGCAGGACGGCATCGGACATGTGCACGCGACGCTACGGAGCGCAAGGTGAAGCGCCGGTAATGTCCGCCGCCATGGCGAGCAAGCGCGACCTGATCAGGCTCACCGACGCCGAGGTGAGCGACTTCCTGCGGGAGCAGCGCACCGTCATCGTCGCCACGAACGGCAAGGACGGCTGGCCGCACCTGATGCCGCTCTGGTTCGTCGTGCGCTCGACCGGCCCGGACGGCGCGGACGAACTGTGGGCGTGGACGTTCGCCAAGTCGCAGAAGGTGCGCAACCTCGAGCGCGACCCGCGCGCGACGCTGCAGATCGAGACCGGCACCGAATACCAGGAGCTGCGCGGCGTGATGTTCGAGACCGAGGTCGTGATCCATCGCGACGTCGACGACGTGCTCGCGGTCGGAATGGAGGTCTTCCAGCGCTACACGCCGGGTGAGGATGACGCGGCCGCCGGGCTCGCCGACGAGGTCGTCGCGATGGTCCGCAAGCAGGCGGAGAAGCGGGTCGCCTTCCAGTTCACCGAGCGGCGGCGCGCGTCCTGGGACCACCGCAAGCTGGGCGGCGTCTATCAGGTTCATCGCGCTTCTTCGGGGCATCAACGTCGGGGGCAACCGCAAGGTCCCGATGGCCGACCTGCGCGCGCTGGTGGAGGACGCCGGCGGGACCGACGTGCAGACGTACATCCAGAGCGGCAACGTGGTCTTCGAGCACGCGCAGCCGGAGGACGACACCCTGCGGGACGACCTCGAGCAGCGGCTGGAAGCGGCGTTCGGATTCGCGGTGCCGGTCATCCTGCGCCGCGCCGCGACGTGGGATGCGGTCGTCCGGGACAACCCGTTCCCGGACGACGACCCCACGCGCCTGCACGTCTCGTTCCTGCGCGACGAGCCGCCGCAGGGCGCCACCGACGGGATCGACCGCGAGCGATTCGCCCCCGAGGAGTTCGAACTGCACGGGCGCGAGGTCTACCTCCACCTCCCGGACGGGATCGGCCGCGCCAAGCTCCCGGCGGCGCTGACGCGCGTCATCGGCACGCCCGACACCGCGCGCAACTGGCGGACGGTGCTGCAGCTCGCGGCGCTCGCGGGCTGACGGCCTTCGCTACCGTCCCCCGCGATGAAGGGCCTCATTCTCTCCGGCGGCAAGGGCACGCGCCTGCAGCCGATCACGTTCACGAGCGCCAAGCAGCTCGTTCCCGTCGCCAACCGCCCGGTGCTCTTCTACGGCATCCAGGCCATGGCCGACGCCGGCATCAAGGAGATCGGGATCATCATCGCGCCCGAGACCGGGGACGAGATCCGCGAGACGGTCGGCGACGGTTCGAGGTTCGGCGTCACGATCACCTACATCGTGCAGGACGAGCCCGCGGGCCTCGCGCACGCGGTGCTCACCGCTGAGCCGTTCCTCGGCACCGACCCGTTCGTCATGTACCTCGGCGACAACCTGCTCCAGGGCGGCATCACCGACCTCGTGGAGGCGTTCCGCACGAGCGCGCCCGACGCGCTGATCCTGCTGACGCCCGTCCCCGACCCCGAGCACTACGGAGTCGCCGAACTGCACGACGGCCGCGTCACGAGCCTGCAGGAGAAGCCGGCCGAGCCGAAGACCGACCTCGCGCTCGTCGGGGTGTACATGTTCACCGCAGGCATCCACGACGCGGCGCGCGCGATCAAGCCGTCGCCGCGCGGCGAGCTCGAGATCACGGACGCCATCCAGTACCTCGTGGACCAGGGCCGCCGCGTCGAGCCGCACATCGTCCAGGGCTGGTGGAAGGACACGGGCCGTCTCGACGACATGCTCGAGGCCAACCGCCTCGTGCTCGACACGATCGAGCGCCGCATCGAGGGGACGCTCACGGACTCGACGGTCGACGGCCGCGTCGTGATCGAGGAGGGCGCGGTCCTCGAGCGCTCGAGCGTCCGCGGCCCGGCGATCATCGGCGCCGGGGCACGCGTCATCGACGCCTACATCGGCCCGTACTCGGCGATCGGCGAGCGCTGCGTCGTCGAGCGCGCCGAAGTCGAGCACGCGATCATGCTCGAGGGGTCGAGCGTCCGCGATCTCGATGCGCGCATGGAGTCGTCGCTGCTGGGCCGTGACGTCACGATCGCCCGCTCGCTCGGCCAGCCCCGCGCCTACCGCTTCCTGGTCGGCGACCGCTCCGACATCGGCATCGTCTGACCGTGAAGCTCCTCGTCGTCGGCGCCTACGGAATGCTCGGGCGCGAGGTCGTGGCCGCGGCCGATGCCGCCGGTCACACCGTGATCGAGCGCGACGTCGACTCGATCGACATCGTGGACCCGGAGTTCACGACCGAGGTCGTCACGGGCGACGCCCCCGACGCGATCATCAACTGCGCGGCCTTCACCGACGTCGACGGCGCGGAGGACCAGGAGGACATCGCGCTCGAGGTCAACGGAGCGGGCGCCGGGAACCTCGCGCACGCGGCTGCCGAGGCAGGTGCCCGGATCGTCCACCTCTCGACCGACTACGTGTTCCCGGGCGACGCGACGGAGCCCTACGTCGAGTCCGACGCCACCGGCCCGCGCACCGCGTACGGCCGCACCAAGCTCGCCGGGGAGCTCGAGGTCGCCGCGGCGAATCCCGATCATGCGATCGCCCGCACGGCCTGGCTCTTCGGCGCCCACGGCAAGAACTTCGTCGACACGATCCTGAAGCTCGCGGCGACCCGCGACACGCTCCAGGTCGTCAGCGACCAGGAGGGCTGCCCGACCTGGGCCGGTCATCTCGCCCCCGCGCTCGTCACGCTCGCCGAGTCGGACGCGACCGGCATCTTCCACGCCGCGGGCGGCGGCCGCTGCACCTGGTTCGACCTCGCCACCGCCGCGCTCGCGGCGACGGGTTCGCCCTGCAGGGTCGAGCCGACCACGAGCGAGGCATTCCCGTCCCCCACGCCGCGCCCGGCGTTCAGCGTGCTCGGCACCGAACGCGGGGCCGACGCCGTCCACCTGCCGCCGTGGGAGGAGGGCCTGGCGGGCTTCCTCGCCGGGCGCCCGGTCGCCGGCACCGACATCACGACCACAGGAGATCCGCGATGAAGCTGCTCGTCTGCGGCGGGGCCGGGTTCATCGGCTCCACGTTCGTCCGTCAACGCGTCGAGGCCGGCGACGAGATCGTCGTGCTCGACAAGCTCACGTACGCGGGCCGGCGCGAGAACCTCCAGGACGTCGAGCACACCTTCGTCCACGGCGCGATCGAGGACCCCGAGGCCGTCGCCGGCGCGATGGACGGCGTCGCCGCGGTCGTGAACTTCGCCGCCGAGACGCACGTCGACCGCTCGATCGCGGAGCCCGACGCGTTCGTCCGAACCCACGCGATCGGGACGTTCGTCCTGCTCGAGGCCGCGCGCGAGCGCGGGCTGCGCTACCTCCAGGTCTCCACCGACGAGGTCTACGGCTCGATCGAGGAGGGCTCGTTCACCGAGGAGAGCCCGCTGCGCCCCTCGTCTCCGTACAGCGCGACGAAGACCGGCGCCGACCTGCTCGTCCAGTCCTACGCGCACACCTACGACATGCCCGCGGTCATCTGCCGCGGCTCGAACAACTACGGCCCGCGCCAGTACCCCGAGAAGCTGATCCCGCTGATCGTGCTGAACGCGATCCACGGGGACCCGCTGCCCGTCTACGGCGACGGCATGCAGGTGCGCAACTGGATCCATGCGCGCGACTTCAGCTCGGCGATCGCGCACGTGCTCGAACACGGCGTACCGGGCGAGGTCTACAACGCGGGCGGGCCCGACGAGTGCCCGAACATCGACGTCGTGCGGCGTGTCATCGAACTGACGCGGCCGCGACGAGTCGCTGATCGAGTACGTCACCGATCGCCCCGGCCACGATCGCCGCTACTCGCTTTCGTCGGACAAGGTGCGCGCGCTCGGCTGGGAGCCGCAGGTGCGCTTCGACGAGGGGCTTGCGGAGACCGTTGGCTGGTTCCGCGACAACGCCTGGTGGTGGGAGCCGATCCGCTCCGGCGCCTACCGCGAGTACTACGCGCGCCAGTACGGGCGCGAACTCGCCTAGGACCGCGGGTACCGCTAGCCCTGCGGCAGGGCGGAGATCCGCCAGCGCCCGGCGACCTTCTGCAGCTCGACCGTGCGCACCCGGTCGCCGCCGCCGGTCTTCTCCTGCACCGACGCGACCGCCTTGTCGCCGGTGATCGTCACCGTCTTCACCTTGAGGTCGCACCTCGTCGGTGTCGCGAACCGCGTCCTTCACGACCTTCGGGCAGTCGGTCGCGCTGATCTTGTCGCGCAGCTCCGCTGTGATCAGGTCCGCGCAGATCGTGGTGCCCTTGCGGTCCTTCGCGGCGGTCTGCAGATCCTCGACGGTGCTCGCGACCGCCTTCTGGTCCCCGCTGAAGTCCTTCGTGCTGTCCGTGTTCTTCGTGCCGCGCCTGGGTGCAGCCCGCGAGCGGCAGGCAGACGAGCAGAGCGATGACGGAGAGGGCGCGGCGCATGGGCGGTGGAGCGTAGCGGTGGGCCGCTAGGATCGACGCGGTGACGAGGCTGGACGAGCTGGAACGCGAGGTGGTGGCCTGCCGGCGCTGCCCGCGCCTCGTGGACTGGCGCGAGCGGGTCGCCCGCGAGAAGCGCGCGGCGTTCGCGGGCGAGACGTACTGGGGACGGCCGATCCCCGGCTTCGGCGACCCGCGGGCACGGCTCCTGGTCCTCGGGCTCGCCCCCGCCGCCCACGGCGCGAACCGGACGGGCCGTGTCTTCACGGGCGATCGCTCCGGGGATTTCCTCTTCGCCGCCCTTCACCGCGCCGGCCTCGCCAACCAGGCGCGCAGCGAGCACGCGGGCGACGGCCTGCGGCTGACCGGGGCGTGGATCGCGGCCGCCGTGCGCTGCGCCCCGCCCGCCAACCGGCCGACGCCGGCCGAGCGCGACGCGTGCCTGCCCTGGACGCTGCGCGAGCTCGAACTGCTTCCGCGCGTGCGAACCGTGCTCTGCCTGGGCGCGTTCGCATGGGCCGCCGCGCTGCGAGCCCGCACCGTCGGTGGTCTTCCGTCGCCCCGGCCGCTGCCGCGCTTCGGGCACGCCGCGGTCTGGCTGCCCGGGGACATCGGAGGTCCCGCGCTCGTCGGCAGCTACCACCCGAGTCAGCAGAACACCTTCACCGGAAGGCTGACGCCGGCGATGCTCGACGCGGCGGTCACCGCCGCGCTCGAGGCCGACGCGGGTACGGCCGCGGAGTAGTCTCGGACGGCCGCCGATGCCGCTGTCGAAGTTCACTCCGCAGGTCCGTGACTGGTTCGCCCGCGCGTTCGCGGAGCCGACCGCGGCACAGGCGCAGGCGTGGCCTGCGATCGCCTCGGGCGAGCACACCCTGATCAGCGCGCCGACCGGCTCGGGCAAGACGCTCGCCGCGTTCCTCTGGGGGATCGACCGGCTCGTCGCGGACCCAACGCCCGAGGGCGAGCGGCGCACGCGGATCGTCTACGTCTCGCCGCTGAAGGCCCTCGCCTACGACGTCGACCGCAACCTCGTCGCCCCGATCCGGGGAATCGGATCCCACCCACCCGACATCTCGATCGGCGTGCGCACCGGCGACACGCCGCAGAAGGAGCGGGCAGCGATGCGACGGCGCCCGCCGGACATCCTGATCACGACGCCCGAGTCGCTGTACCTGATGCTCACGAGCGGTGCGCGCGAGATCCTCACCGGCGTCGAGGCGGTGATCGTCGACGAGATCCACGCGGTCGCCGGCACCAAGCGCGGCTCGCACCTGGCGCTCACGCTCGAGCGGCTCAGCGCCCTGCAGGAGGACGGCCGTGACCCGCAGCGCATCGGGCTGTCCGCGACGCAGAACCCGCTCGAGGAGATCGGCCGCTTCCTCGTCGGCCCGCGGCGGACCTGCCGGGTCATCGACGCCGGCGTGCGCAAGGAGCTCGACCTCCACATCCACGTGCCGGTCGAGTCGATGCTCGAGCCGGACGCCGGCCGCGGCCCTGACGACACCGAGCTCGCGCCGGTGATCGACGGCGCCGCGACGCGCCGCTCGATCTGGCCGGCGATCTATCCGGAGATCCTGCGCCTCGTCGAGGAGCACACGTCGACGATCGTGTTCGTCAACAGCCGGCGCGGCGCGGAGCGGCTCGCGCTGCGCCTCAACGAGCTGGCGAACGCCGCGGCGCTCGACCGGACGACGCCCGTCCGCGAGGTCGCGCGCGCCCACCATGGCTCGCTCGCGCGCGAGGAGCGCACCGTCATCGAGGAGCTGCTGAAGGCCGGGGAGCTGCCGTGCCTGGTCGCGACCTCGTCGCTCGAGCTCGGCATCGACATGGGCGCGGTCGACCTCGTGATCCAGGTCGAGTCGCCGAAGTCCGTCAGCCGCGGGCTGCAGCGGATCGGCCGCGCCGGGCACGGCGTCGGCGAGACGCAGCGAGGGACGGATCTTCCCGAAGTTCCGCGCCGACCTGCTCGAGTGCGCCGTCGTCACGCAAGCTGATGCGCGAGGGCCGGATCGAGCCGACGGTCGTTCCGCGCAACGCGCTCGACGTGCTCGCCCAGCAGATCGTCGCGATCGCCGCCGCGGCCGGCGAGGATGAGACGGTCGCCGTCGACGACCTGTTCGCGCTCGTCACGCGGACGCACTCCTACGCCGAGCTTCCGCGCGAGCTGCTCGAGAACGTGCTCGACATGCTCGACGGCCGCTATCCGTCGGCGGAGTTCGGCGAGCTGCGGCCGCGGATCGTGTGGGATCGCGTCGCCGGGACGATCCGCGCGCGCAAGGGCGCCGGGCGCCTGGCGATCACGAACGCCGGGAACGATCCCCGACCGCGGGCTCTACGCCGTCGTGCTGCCCGGACGGGCGCCGCGTCGGCGAGCTCGACGAGGAGATGGTCTACGAGGCGCGGCCGGGCCAGACGTTCCTGCTCGGCGCCTCGGCCTGGCGGATCGAGGAGATCGGCCGCGACCGCGTGATCGTCACGCCCGGCGCCGGGTGCGCCGGGCGCCGTCCCGTTCTGGAAGGGCGACAGCGTCGGGACGACCGAAGGAGCTCGGTATCGAGATCGGCGCGTTCGCGCGCACCGCGCTCGAGATGCCGGCCGAGGAGCTCGCCGCGCGGGTATGACCTCGATCCGCTCGCGACCCGCAACCTGCTCGAGTTCCTGCGCGAGCAGCAGGACGCGACGCGCGTCATCCCGAGCGACCGCACGATCGTCGTCGAGCGCTTCCGCGACGAGATCGGCGACTGGCGCCTGTGCGTCCTCTCGCCCTACGGCGGCCGCGTGCACGCCGCCTGGGCGCTCGCGCTCTCCGCGCGGCTGCGCGACGAGCTGGGCCTCGAATCGGACGCGATCTGGTCGGACGAGGGGATCATCGTCCACCTCCCCGACGCGGACGAGCCGCCGGGCGCGGACACGGTGCTGCTCGACCCGGAGACGATCGAGGACCAGGTCGTCGCCGAGCTCGGCGCGAGCGCGCTCTTCGGCGCGCGCTTCCGCGAGAACGCGGCGCGCGCGCTGCTGATCCCGCGTGCCTACCCGGGCCGCCGCACGCCGCTGTGGCAGCAGCGCCTGAAGGCGCAGTCGCTGCTCGAGGTCGCCAAGCGCTACGCCGACTTCCCGATCATCCTCGAGACCTACCGCGAGTGCCTGCGCGACGTGCTCGACGTGCCCGGGCCTGCACGAGCTGCTGACGCAGCTGCACACGCGCGAGCTCTCGCTCGTCGAGGTCGAGACGCCCACCGCGTCGCCCTTCGCGAGCGCGCTGCTGTTCGACTACGTCGCGACGTACATGTACGAGGGCGACACGCCGAACGCGGAGCGCCGCGCGGCCGCGCTGTCGCTCGACCGCGACCTGCTGCGCGAGCTGCTCGGCCAGGACGAGCTGCGCGAGCTGATCGACCCGGGCGCGCTCGAGGCGCTCGAGGCCGACCTGCAGCACCGCTCGGACCGCACGCGCGCGGCCTCGAGCGACGCGCTCGGCGACATCCTGCGGCGCGTCGGCGACCTCACCGCGGACGAGGCGCAGGAGCGCGTGCTCGCGGGGCTCGACGCCGGCGGCGCTTCCTCGACACGCTGCGGCGCGAGCGCCGCGCCGTGCGCGTGCGGGTCGCCGGCGAGGAGCGCTGGATCGCGGCCGACGACGCGGGGCTCTACCGCGACGCGGTCGGGGCCGTTCCGCCGGGCGGCCTGCCCGAGGCGTTCCTGGCGGCCGCCGAGCGCCCGCTGGAGGAGCTGCTCAGCCGCTACGCCCGCACGCACGGCCCGTTCACGACGAGCCGAGGTCCGCGCCCGCTACGGGGTCGACGTCTCGAGCCCGCTCGCGGCGATGGAGAGCCGCGGCGAGCTCATCCGCGGCGAGCTGCGCCCACAGCCGCAGGAGCCCGGGCGCGAGTGGTGCGATCCGGATGTCCTGCGACGGATCCGCCGCGCGTCGCTCGCCGTCCTGCGTGAGGAGATCGAAGCGGTCGACCGCGGCGCGCTCGCGGCGTTCCTGCCCGGCTGGCAGGGCGTCGACCGCCATCCGCCCGCGGGCGCCGGGGTCGATCGGCTGCGCGAGGCGCTCGTGCCGCTGCAGGGGCATCGCGCTGCCCGCAGACGCCTGGGAGCGGGACGTCCTCCCGCGGCGCCTTGGCGCCTATTCGCCGGCGTGGATGGATCAGCTCACCGCGAGCGGCGAGGTCGTCTGGGTCGGCGCGGGCGCGCTCGGGCGCAACAGCGGCCGGGTCGCGCTCTACTTCCGCGACGACGCCGCGGCGATCGGCCGCCCCGGGACCCGCGGACCCGCCGCGCCGCCGCCCGCCGACCCCGTCCACGAGGCGATCCGCGAGCGGCTCGCGACGGCGCCGTGCTTCTTCACCGACCTGCTCGCCGAGCTCGCCGGGTTCTCGCCTGAGGAGCTCCAGGAGGGCCTCTGGGATCTCGCCTGGGCGGGCGAGGCGACGAACGACGCGTTCGCGCCGCTGCGCGCGCCGCGGCTGACGCTCGCCCGCGCTCAGCGCGCACGAGCCGGGTCCCGTCCCGCCTCACGCCGCTTCGGGGCACGTCGCGGCGCCGGCGCCCAGGCCCAGGTGCAGGGCCGCTGGTCGCTCGTCGGCCCCGCTGTTCGCTGCGGCTCCGGACCCGCGCGAGCAGCGGCGCACGATCGCCGAGCTGCTGCTCGAGCGCTACGGAATCGTCACCCGCGAGCAGGTGCTCGCCGAGGGCGTGCCCGGGCGGCTTCTCGGCGCTCTACACGGCGCTCAGCGACCTCGAGACGCTCGGCGTCTGCCGCCGCGGCTACTTCGTCGAAGGACTCGGCGGCGCGCAGTTCGCGCTGCCCGGGGCGGTCGAGCGGCTGCGGCGCCCGGCGAGAGGATCGGCGAGGACCGCCCTCGTCCTCGCCGCGACGGATCCGGCACAGCCGTACGGTGGCGTCCTGCGCTGGCCCGAGCGCCCCGGTGTCGCGCGCGGCCCGCAGCGCGTCTCGGGCGCGTACGTCGTCCTCGTCGGTGGCGTGCCGGTGATCTACGTCGAGCGCGGCGGGCGCGGCCTGCAGGTGCTGACCGAGGCCGCCGACACCCGCGTGATGCTCGCGCTCGACGCGCTCGCGGCCTTCGTGACCGCCGGCGGCGCGAAGCTGAAGCTCGGCCTGGAACGCGTCGACGGCGAGCCCGTCGTCGGGTCGGATTGGGAGCCGGCGCTGATCGCCGCGGGGTTCAGCCAGGGACCGCGGAAGCTGACCCTGAGCGCTTAGGCTGGCGCCATGCTCCTCTACACCTGCGGACAGAAGGACCACCAGGCCCGGCTCGGGCACCCGTGCGGGCGGGCCGCCAAGGCGCTGCGCGACGCCGGGCACGACTTCGACATCGAGACCGTCGAGGGCTATCGGCTCCTCCCGTGGACCCGCCGCGGCAAGCGCGACAAGATCCGCGAGATCTCCGGCCAGGAGGACGTTCCGGTCCTCGTGACCGACGACGGCGAGGTCGTGAGCGGCACCGGGACGATCGTCTCCTGGGCGAAGGCGCACCCGGCCGCATAGGAGGGCTGTCGATTCCCGGGACGCCCGTTCGTCTCAAGGACATGCTCTCCGTCACCACATACCCCCAGGACTACGTCGACGCCCGCCGCGAGGCGGTGCGCGCACAGCTCGCGGCCTACGCGGATCTCGTGAAGCGCGCCCCGACGGGCGCGGCCGACGCGTTCGAGCCCGGCTTCGGCGAGGCGATGGTGCTCGCGCTCGACGCGAGCTTCTGCCACCGCAGCCGCACCCTCGAGCTCAAGGACGGCAACCCGCTGAACGAGGTGCGCGTGCTCTGCGGCTCGATCCTCGAGAACGGCGGCGTTCTCCTGAAGGACAGGCAGATCAGGCTGAATCCGGAGACCTCCGTGCTCGGGTACGCGCCCGGGGATGAGATTCGGCTCGGCCCCGAGGACGTCGCGCGGCTGGCGGAGGCGTTTCTGAACGAGATCGAGGTGAAGTTCGCCGGCTAGGCCAGCTTCTTCCCCGGGTTGAATATCCCGGTCGGGTCGAGCGCGTCCTTGACGGCCTCGTGCGCGGCGACCGCGGCGGGCGCCCACTGGCGCCTGAGCCAGCCGTTCTTCAGCACGCCGATGCCGTGCTCGCCGCTGATCGTGCCGCCCATCTCGATCGCCATCGCGAGCAGTTCGTCGGCGGCGCGGCGCGCGCGATGCACCGCGAGGTCGTCGCGCGGATCGATCAGGAACGTCGCGTGCAGGTTGCCGTCCCCGGCGTGCCCCCATGAGCACGACTCGAGGCGGTGGCGGAGCCCGATCGCCTCGACCTCGCGCACGGCGTCCGCGAGGCGCTCCACCGGCACCGCCACGTCGTCCGAGAGCTTGCCGCCGTGGACAGCGGTGACCGCGGGGCCGACGCCGTCGCGCCAGCGCCACAACGCCGACGGGTCGGGCGGCAGGATGACACCGCCGATCGCGCCCTCGCCGAGCGCCTCCGCGAGCGCCTCGCAGTCCGCCGCGCCGGTGTCGCTCTCGGCGATGACGAGGAATCCCGCCCCCTCGGGAACGCCGCCGGGAAAGCCGCCGCCGACGACCGCCAGCGCGCCGCCGTCGAGGTACTCCACGGCCGCGGCGACCGGACCGGCCGCCATCACGCGGCCGACGGCCTCGCCCCCCGCGTCGGCGTCGGGGTAGAACGCGCATGCAGGCCACGAGCCCGCCGGCGCCGGGATCAGCCGCAGCCACGCCGCGGTGATGATCCCAAGCGTGCCCTCGGACCCGACGAGCAGCCCGCGCAGGTCGTACCCCGCGACATCCTTGCGTGCGGCGCCGCCGACACTCACGACCATCCCCGGCGACAGCACGGCCTCGATGCCCGTGACCCACGCGCCGGTGACGCCGTACTTGAAGCAGTGCGGCCCGCCGGCGTTCGTCGCGACGTTCCCGCCGATCTGCGACTGCTCCCCGGCGCCGGGATCGGGCGGGAAGCACAGGCCGTTCTCGCGTGCCAGCCGCCTGACGGTCGCCGTCGTCACGCCCGCCTCGACCTGCATCCGCCACTGCAGCGGATCCAGCGCGCGCACCGCCGTCATGCGCTCGAGCGCGACGACCACACCCGTGCCGAGCGGCACCGCGCCGCCGGCCCATCCGGTGCCACCGCCGCGCGGAACGACCGGGACTCCATGCTCATGGCACCACGCGACGACCGCCGCGACCTGGGCCGCGTCCGACGGGAGCACGACCGCGTCGGCCGCCCCCTGGATCGCGCTGAACGCCGTCTGGTCGGCGAGGTAGCGCGGGTCGTCGCCGCCGAGGGTGAATTCCTCACCCACGATCGCGGCAAGCTCATGGCGCAGGGCGCCCGCAGTCATGTCCGAAACCCTACGTGGTCGCGCCGGCCGTACCCTCGGTGCAGCACCAGGAGAGCCGTGCCAGAAGGCGACACCATCCACTACGCGGCGCACCGCATCCGCCCGATCCTCGAGGGACACGTCCCCGACGAGATCCGCACGCCCCAGCAGCGACTGGCGCGCGACAGCTGGCCGGAGCGCCTCGCGGGGCGGGCGATCACGAGCGTCGACGCCCGCGGCAAGCACCTGTTCCTGCGATTCGAGGGTGACCTCACACTGCATTCGCATCTGCGGATGAGCGGCGCGTGGGGCACCTACGCCCGCGGGCGCCCCTGGCGCCGGCACCCTCGACGGGCCTGGCTCGTGATCAGCCGCGGCGACCACGACGTGGTCGAGTTCGATGGGCCGGTGCTCGAGCTCATGACCGACGCCCGCGCACGCCAGGACGCACGGATCAGCGGCCTGGGACCGGACATCCTCGGGTCCGACCTCGACGAGCGGCTCGTCCTGCGCCGGCTGCGTGAGGACGACCCGACACGGCCGATCGGCGATGCGCTGCTCGACCAGCACACCGTCGCCGGCATCGGGAACCTGTGGAAGTGCGAGGCCTGCTGGGAGGCGCGCGTCGATCCCTGGCGAAGCACCAGCGACGTGACCGACGACGAGGTCCTCGCGATGCTCCACGCCGTGCGTCCGCGAATGCAGGAAAGCGCGCTCCACGGCATGCGGGCCCGTCAGAAGCGCGTGTACGGGCGAGCCGGCAGCGCCTGCCCGCGCTGCCGGGCGACGATTCGCGTGCGCGGCCAGGGCGACGGCAACCGTCCGACCTCGTGGTGCCCGGAGTGTCAGCGATGAGCGCCGTGCCCGCCGCCGGCGCGCACCGGGCCAAGCGCGTCGGGCACAAGGGCGCCCACCACCTCGCGCACGGCAACACCCTCGCGAGCTTCGACGCGGCGCTCGATGAGCGCGTGGACATGATCGAGTTCGACGTGCTCCCGGAGCACCTCGACGGCACCGGCCGGCTGCTGCTGGCACACGACTACGGGGACGTCTCGCGGCGGACCCCGTCGACCCTGGACGAGGGCCTCGCCCATCTCGCCGGTCCCCGCTACGCCGGGATCGAGCTCGACGTTGATCTCAAGCTGCCCGGGTACGAGGAGCGGGCCATCGCGGCGCTGCGGGCACACGGCCTCGCCGAGCGGACCCTGATCTCGACGATGGAGAGCTCCTCGCTGGAGCTGATCCGCGAGATCGCGCCCGACATCCGGCTCGGCCGGTCCTTTCCGCGGGTGCGCAACGACCCGATGAACCACCCGCTCAAGCGCTGGCCGGCCTACGTGCTGATCGCCTACTGGCGCGTCGCGCTGCCGCGCCGGATCGCGGGACAGCTGCGCCGCGGACAGGTCGACGCGCTGATGTGCCACTGGGCCTTCGTGACCGAGCGCCTCGCCCGCGAGGTGCACGGCGCCGGCGGCGAGCTCTACGTGTGGACGGTCGACGACGCCGAGCACATCGCGGCGCTCGAGCGACTCGGCGCCGACGGCATCATCACGAACGATCCACGGCTCTTCGGCGACGCGCCCGGAACACCCCAGACGACCCAATAGGCTCAGGATCGATGCCCACCACCGACGGCGATCTGCGGGATCTGCTCAGCCGCGTTCCGGCGTTCGAGACGCTGGGCGAGAACGACCTGCAGCGTGTCGCGGAGGTCGCGGTGCCGCGGCGTTTCGACCGGCACGAGGTCATCTTCCGCGAGGGGGACGACAGCGACACGTGTTACATCGTGCGCAGCGGTGAGGCGCGGGCGGTGCGTGAACATCCGGACGGCCGCACGATCACGCTGGCCCGCTTCGGCCCCGGCGACATCTTCGGTGAGCTTGCGATGTTCGACGACGAGAAGCGCTCGGCGACGGTCGAGCTCGTGGAGGACACGGAGGTCGTCGGCATCCTCGGAACCGACATGCGCCGCCTCATGCGCGAGCACCCGGACATCGCCCCGAAGCTCGTGATCTCGCTCGGCAGGCGCCTGCGCGTCGCCAACGAGCGCCTCGCGCGACAGTCCTTCCAGACCGTCCAGAGCCGCGTCGCCGTCGTGCTCAGCGACCTGGTGGAGCAGACCCGCGACGGCGACGGGCAGGCCGGAGACGTCCTTCTGCGCATCACGCAGGCGGACATCGCCCAACTGGCCGGGTCCTCGCGGGAGTCCGCCAGCCGGTTCCTCGCGACCCTCGAGCGGGCCGGTGTCCTCACCCAGGGCCGCGGCCGGATCGTGGTGCACGATCCCGCCGCGCTCGCCGGCTACGTGTACTGACGTGGCCCGCTCCGGCCGGTCCCGCTCGCCCGAACGCGAGTTCTCCGCCGGGGGTGTCGTCGTCCGCGCCACGCAGGAGGGGCCGCAGTGCGTCGTGATCGTGCCGTCTCGCCCGGCGGCCAACGGATCGAAGGTCCTGGCCCTGCCCAAGGGCCATCCCGACGGGGACGAGAGCGCGGCGGAGGCGGCGCTGCGCGAGGTCCGGGAGGAGACCGGCGTCCAGGCCCGCGTCGTCGAGCCCCTCGGGGACGTGCGGTACTGGTACCAGCGCGAGGGGCGGCGGATCGTCAAGGTCGTGGCGTTCTTCCTGCTCGAGCACGAGGCCGGGGATCCCGAGCGCCACGTCGACCACGAGATCGACCACGCCCGCTGGATGCCGCTCGAGCAGGCGGCCCGCGAGCTCACGCACGCCGGCGAGCGCGAGATCGCGACGCTCGCCCTGTCCCGCCTCGTCCCGGGCCGCTAGGGTTGACCGTCGCTGTGCAGGTCCTGAACTTCTACTCGACGATCTTCGCCGACCAGCTTCGCCGGGGGCGCAAGACCGCCACGATCCGGCTCGGGGACAAGTCCCACAAGTACCGCAAGAATCTGGCGGTCCTCGTGACGATCGGCTACCAGTACTCGCCGCGGGAGAAGATCTTCGAGGCCGTGATCGACGCCGTCGAGGTCAAGCGGGTGCGCGACCTCAGTCCCAGGGACATCGAGCACGACAACCCCGAGTTCCGCCGGCACGACGAGCTGATCCACTTCCTCGAGCAGATCTACGGCCGAGCGGTCACGATGGACGACATCGTGACCGTGGTCCGGTTCTCCCAGATCGTCGAGAACCCGCAGAGCTACACCGATGCCCGCCTGGGCATCGGTGGCGCGCAGAACTAGCGCGCCACCGATCCAGGACAGGAGGTCAGCCGCAGCGGGCGACGGCCGTGACCTTCAGCTTGCCCGAGCGGCGCGGTGCCTTGACGCGGAAGCTGCCGTCGAACCGCACGTGCACACGCCGGCTGACGAGCAGATGCCAGCGGCCGTGCGAGCGGACGCTGACGCGAACGCGCGCGTTGACGCCGTCCCGTGCGAGCTCCGGCACCTTGCCGGAGATCCGGATGCGATTTGCGGCTGCGTCGCACCGAGAGGCCGCCGAGACGGACACCGAGGCGAGCCTGCGGAGTTCGTGACGAGGGCACATGCGCCTTCGAGCGAATCCGCCTGAACCGGTGTGCGCGAGCCGCCGGACAGCGGCTCGAACGAGTACGTCGTTCCGTGGCTGCGCCGCACGATGGACCAGGTGTACGAGGCCGGCGTCGCATCGGTGTTGCCCGCGGCGTCGGTCGCCCGCACTCGGAACGTGTGCTTCTTGCGCGACAGCGACGAGTAGCTCTTCGGCGACGTGCAGTGGGACCACCTGGAACCGTCGAGGCTGCAGCTGAAGGTCGCCTGCGTCTCGGTGGCCGTGAACTCGAACGTCGCGCTCCGCGAGGTGGTCACCGTCGTCGGACCGGACGTGAGGTTCGTGTCCGGGGCGGTCGTGTCGGCGGCCGGGGGCGGAGGCGGCGCGGGGGCCGTGACCGCCCAGGTGCGGGTCGCGGGCGTCTGATCCACGTTCCCCGCGGCGTCGGTGGCCCGCACGTCGAACGTGTGGGCGCCCACCGCGAGACCGGAGTCCCCTTCGGGTGAGGCGCACCCGGTCCAGCCTCCGCCGTCGAGGCGGCACTGGAACGTCGAGCCGGACTCCGTCGACGTGAACGACATCGTCGCGGTGGTCTCCGTGGTGGAGGCGGCCGGGCCGTCCGTGATCGTCGTGTCGGGCGCGGTCGTGTCGGCCGGTGCCGTGACCGTCCAGCTGCGGGTGGCCGGCGACGCGTCCGTGTTGCCTGCGGCGTCGGTGGCGCGCACGTCGAACGTGTGCGTGCCGAGGGCCATGCCCGAGTAGGACTTGGGCGAGGCGCACGAGGCCCAGGCCCCGCCGTCCAGGCGGCACTCGAACGTCGAGCCGGACTCCGAGGCGGTGAACGCCAGGGCTGCCGAGGTCTCAGGCCCCGAGCCCGTCGGGCCGGAGGTGATCGAGGTGTCGGGCGGAGTCGTGTCAGCCGGTGCGGTGACCGTCCATGCACGTGACGCGGGGGTCAGGTCGACGTTGCCGGAGAGGTCGGTCGCACGGACATCGAACGTGTGCGCTCCGACCGCGAGGCCGGTGTAGGCCTTCGGCGAGCTGCACGAGCTCCACGCTGCGCCGTCGATGCGGCACTGGAACGTGGAGGCCTCGCTCGCCGAGAAGCTCAGCGAAGCCGAGGTCGACGTCGTCGAGCCGGACGGACCGGACGTGATCGACGTGTCGGGCGGGGTCGTGTCAGCCGCCACGGTGACCGTCCATGACGCCGTCGCCGGGGAGGCGTCGACATTGCCGGCCGTGTCGGTCGCGCGGACATCGAAGCTGTGCGCTCCGACCGCGAGGCCGGTGTAGGCCTTCGGCGAGGTGCACGAGCTCCACGCGCCGCCGTCGATGCGGCACTGGAACGTGGACGCCTCGCTCGCCGAGAAGCTCAGCGAAGCCGAGGTCGACGTCGTCGAGCCGGACGGACCGGACGTGATCGAGGTGTCGGGCGGGGTCGTGTCAGCCGCCACGGTGACCGTCCATGACGCCGTCGCCGGAGAGGCGTCGACGTTCCCGGCCGTGTCAGTCGCACGGACATCGAACGTGTGCGCTCCGACCGCGAGGCCGGTGTAGGCCTTCGGCGAGCTGCACGAGCTCCACGCTGCCGCCGTCGATCCGGCACTGGAACGTGGAGGCCTCGCTCGCCGAGAAGCTCAGCGAAGCCGAGGTCGACGTCGTCGAGCCGGACGGGGCAGACGTGATCGAGGTGTCGGGCGGAGTCGTGTCCGCCGGCGCGGTCACCGTCCACGACGCCGTCGCCGGGGAGGCATCGATGTTGCCCGAGAGGTCGATCGCGCGAACGTCGAAGCTGTGCGCTCCGACGGCCAGCCCGCTGTACGACGCGGGCGACGAGCAGGTGGCCCAGGCTCCGCCGTCGATGCGGCACTGGAACGTGGACGCGGGCTCGGTCGCCGTGAACGTCATGCTCGCGCTCGTCGACGTCGTCGAGCCCGAGGGCGCGGACGTCAGCGAGGTGTCGGGGGCCGTCGTGTCGATGACGCCGGAGGCGTACTGGTCGGCGCCTGCATCGCAGGCTCCGGCGCCACGCGCGTCCCCGTCATGATCCGTGGCCGGGCAGGTCGCGGCGCCATTGCCGATCGCCGGTGAGTTGGAGGGGATGTGGAAGCCGTCACCCGTATAGGTGATCTTCTGGTTCGCGAGGTCGCCCCCGCCACACCCGCCGGTGTTCGTCCAGACGTTGTTGTCGTACACGGCGTTCCCGCAGGAGGATGAGCCGTTCAGCTTCCCGAGGTTGCCCCTGAGCGTCACATTGGCCTGTGACGAGCAGTTCACGCTTCCTCCCGAGAACAGGTTGTTCGACGTCGCGTTCGTGTTGTAGGAGATCAGCCAGGTGGTGCAGGCCGCGCCCTGGGCGTTGGAGTCGATGAGCGGCTGCCCGTCGGTCGGCTGACCGAAGAAGTTGTTCTCGAACGTCAGGTTCGTCTCCGTCGTTCCGGCACCCGCGCCGCCGATGAAGATGACCGCCGAGTTGATGTTGCTTCCCGGCAGGAAGGTCATGCGACGCAGCGTGGCGCCGTTGACGCCCTGATTGAAGCGGACGACCTCGGTGTGGTCGCCGGCTGAGACGGCAGCCGCGGTGCGGGTGACCGGCTGGACGACGAGGCCGTCGAGCAGGACGTTGGTGGTCGCTCCCGGGACGCCCTGGATCATGATCCGTCCCGGCCAGTCGCCGTGGTCGATCACGTAGGACCCGAGGGTCCCGCCGATCCAGGAGAAGTAGTCCGGGCCGTCGATGGTCACGTGCCCCTGCGGGGCGACGGACACGTTGCGGAGCGTGACGTGCTGCGCGTCGACATCCTCAAGATTCATGTTTCCGGCGGTGAAGTTCTGATACTCGATGTAGTTCCCGCGCGGGCTGAAGCTGCCGATGGTCGTGCCGTCGTCGGCGATCACGTAGGTCGTACTCGTCTTGCTGGAGGTGATCGTCTGCGCGCCGTACGACCCGGCCCTGACGCGGATCGTGTCGCCGTTCGACGATGCTGCGACCGCGGCCTGCATCGACGAGCATGCCGACGCATCGACGTACGCGCCCGGGGTGGCCACGCGCGCACAGCTGCCGCCGTTGGTGTCAACCCAGAGGTTCGCCGGCCCGGAGGCGGCGTGCGACATCGACGGCATGGCCAGAGCGATCGCGAAGAGCAGCAGCGCGAGGGACGCCATCGTGGCGAGCCTCATCGGGCGGGGGGTCATCATGGGGGACTCCGTTCCTGGGGGGGGAAACGTCATTGACCGGAGTGACAGACCTCGGCGGCGACTGATCGGCGGCTCGATCGAGGGAAGAGCGTCATCGGCGTCTACGGCTTTCATCGGCGCGTTGCCATGACGTTCGAAATGCCGTCGCCGGCGGGCGTCACAACGGATCTGCCAACTCGAGGTGGAACGCACCGGTTCCTCGGACGAGCGGTAGCTGGAGTGCGTTGAGCGGCCGCAGCCGCCATCCGTCCATGTCCCTCGCTCAGCGCCTCAGATGGAGCTGGGTGAGAGCCTTTCCCCCCGGACGGGAGATACAGCAGCGCGACATAACAACGCACTGCTGTGACAGGCCCGGGACCGGTTCGTCACGGACCTGCCACGAAGAGGCGTGGTGCTCAGGCGGCGCCGGTCCAGCCGGGCGGCGGGATCGAGACCCCGGCCGGGCGCGCGACCGAGGGCTCCGGCGCCATGTCCCCGCCGGCGTGCGCAGGGGATTCGGAGGCCGCGACGGGCACCGGCGTCGTGAAGCCCGACCAATCGCGCGGCTCCGCCTCTGCGGGCGTGTTCGGAAGGCTGTCCGCGATGGGCTCCGCCACGGGCGCCGCGTACGGCTCGGGCTCGGGCTCCCGGAACGGAGCCGGGTCCGCGAACGGATCCGGCGCGGAGGCGTGCGCGGGCTCCGGATCCGCGAACGGGTCCGGCGCTGAAGGCTGCGCGGGCTCCGGATCCGCGAACGGGTCCGGCGCTGAAGGCTGCGCGGGCTCCGGATCCGCGAACGGATCCTGATCGAGCACGACGCGCGGCTCGGGATGATGGTCCGGGTCCGCGAACGGGTCGCTGTCGAGGACCACCTCCGGCTCGCGGTCCAGGACGACCTCCGGCCCCGAGTCCACGAGGAACCCCGGCTCCGCCTCGGGCTCGGGCGCAGGTGGATCGGCGAAGGGATCGACGGCGTTCTGCGGGTCGGGTGTGGGATCGGCGAACGGATCGGACACGGTGTGTTCCTCCTGCTCGGGCGTGGGCGCCGCGAAGGGGTCGGGGTCCACCGCGGGCTGCGGCGGCTGGAAGGTGGGGGTCATCGGTTCGGCAGACTCGGCCTGCGGACGCGTCGTCAGCAGGCCGCCGATGATCATCAGCAGTCCGCCCGCGGCGGCGACGGCGATGCCGTACTTGACCTGCACCATCGAAGAGAAGCTGCCTGCGCCGCTGCCGGGCTTGTCGACCACATGCTCGACGGCGATGCCGGTCACGACCGCGCCCGCGAGGGCGATCAGCCGCCCTGCGATCCCGCGCTCGATCCGCACGCCGGAGGCGCCGCCGGCGACGGCCGTGATGAGCAGCAGCGCGGCGCCGGCGGCGACCGCGATCGCGACGTCCCCGCCGCTCATGACCTGCCAGCCCTTGCCGGTGATCTCACTCGGCAGGGCGGCCGCGAGGCCCTTGAACAGGCCGGAGAAGGCCGCGCCCGCGGAGTCCGAGGCGGACGACCCGCCGCCCGTGGGCGCAGAGGTGCCCGATCCGATGCTGCCGAGCGCGTCCCTGAAGGACGCAGGGAACTTGATCGTGTACCACGGGAGCCAGAGCGAGACCAGCGCGGCGAAGGCGCCGACGCCAGCCAGAAGGACGCCCCGGGGCGCAGAAGGACGATGGGCCATGGTGCAGGAGTCGGTACTCGCCGCGTTTCCCGGCAGGAACGCACCGGTCTGTGGACGGATGGCCGATGTTTCGGCACTCCTCGTGTATGAGTGCCAGCTCGATTGCAAGATCTCAGCCTGGCGCTATCATCCCCGCTGCTCGTTGGCACTCCCCGGAGTCGAGTGCCAACTCCTCATCGGCAGGACTTCGAAGCACACCAAACGACCCCCCTTTTCCGGAGGTTCCATCACATGAAGCTCAAGCCCCTTGGCGATCGGCTGATCGTGCGGGCGATCGATGAGGAGGAGACGACGGCCAGTGGCCTCCTCCTCCCCGACACCGCGAAGGAGAAGCCCCAGAAGGGCACCGTCGTCGCCGCCGGCGAAGGCCGCTGGGACGAGGATGGCGAGAAGCGCATCCCGCTCGACGTCGCGACCGGCGACGTCGTCCTCTACAGCAAGTACGGCGGCACCGAGATCAAGGTCGACGGCGAGGACCTGCTGGTCCTGCGCGAGTCCGACGTGCTCGCAGTCGTCCAGTCCTAAGCCCGAACCAGGAGACCTGACACCAACATGGCTCACAAGGAACTGAAGTTCGACGCAGCGGCACGCAAGGCCCTCGAGGCCGGCGTCGACGCCGTCGCCAACGCCGTCAAGGTGACGCTCGGCCCCAAGGGCCGCTACGTCGTCATCGACAAGAAGTTCGGCGCCCCCACGATCACGAACGACGGCGTCACCATCGCCCGTGAGATCGAGGTCGAGGACGCGTTCGAGAACCAGGGCGCGCAGCTCGTCCGCGAGGTCGCCACGGCGACCAACGACGTCGCCGGAGACGGCACGACGACCGCGACGGTGCTCGCCCAGGCGATCGTTCGCCAGGGCCTGAAGAACGTCGCCGCCGGAGCGCAGCCGCTCCAGCTCAAGCGCGGCATCGAGATCGCCGTGGACTCGATCGTCGACGGCATCGAGAAGCAGTCCAAGGACGTCACCGGCAAGGACCAGATCGCACGCGTCGCGACGATCTCGGCCGGCGACGAGGAGATCGGCGACGTGATCGCCGACGCCATCGAGAAGGTCGGCAAGGACGGCGTCGTGAACGTCGAGGAGGGCCAGACGTTCGGCATGGACCTCGAGTTCACCGAGGGCATGCAGTTCGACAAGGGCTACATCTCGCCGTACATGGTCACCGACCAGGACCGCATGGAGGCCGTGCTCGAGGATCCGTACATCCTCATCGCGAACCAGAAGATCGGTTCCGTCCGCGACGTGCTGCCGGTCCTCGAGGCCGTCATCCAGTCCGGCAAGTCGATCCTCATCATCGCCGAGGACGTCGAGGGCGAGGCCCTCGCGACGCTCGTCGTGAACAAGCTGCGCGGCACCTTCACCGGTGTTGCGGTCAAGGCGCCGGGCTTCGGCGACCGCCGCAAGCGCATGCTCGAGGACATCGCCATCCTGAGCGGCGGCGAGGTCATCACCGAGGAGATGGGCCTCAAGCTCGAGAACACGCAGATCTCGCAGCTCGGGCGCGCTCGTCGCGTCGTCGTCAGCAAGGACACGACGACGATCGTCGACGGCAGCGGTGACGCGGCCGCGATCAAGGGCCGCATCAACCAGATCAAGGCCGAGGTCGAGAACACCGACTCCGACTTCGATCGCGAGAAGCTCCAGGAGCGCCTCGCCAAGCTCTCCGGCGGCGTGGCCGTCGTGAAGGTCGGCGCGGCCACCGAGACGGAGATGAAGGAGAAGAAGCACCGTGTCGAGGACGCCCTCCAGGCGACCCGTGCGGCGCTCGAAGAGGGCATCGTCCCCGGCGGCGGTGTCGCGCTTCTCCAGGCGTCCAAGAGCGTCAACGTCGACGGCGATCGAGGACGAGGATGAGCGCACCGGCGCGCGCATCGTCCTGCGCGCCGTCGAGGAGCCGCTCCGCCAGATCGCGGAGAACTCGGGCTACGAGGGCTCGGTCGTGATCGCGGACGTGCTGAAGGCCAAGAAGGGCTTCGGCCTGAACGCCGCAACCGGCGAGATCGTCGACCTCGTCGAGGACGGCGTCATCGACCCGGCGATGGTCACGCGCTCCGCGCTGCAGAACGCAGCGTCGATCGCGAAGAACATCCTCACCACCGAGGTCATCATCGCCGAGATCGCCGACAAGGCTGATGGCGGCGGCGGCATGCCCGACATGGGTGGCATGGGCGGCATGATGTAGGCAGCCGCCGGCCCTCCGGCCGACGCTTCGAAAAGGGCCCGGCAGATGCCGGGCCCTTTTTCGTGGCTGTGGCTCAGTGCTTTGGCACCAGGATCTGCGCGCAGGCCCCGCTCCGGAAGCGTTCCACCTCGACCGACGTCGAGCTTCAGGTGCTCCGTCAGCGTGGCGAACGGGCTGCGGCCCGCGCCGATCACGATCGGGACCGTCATCAGCTGGTACTCGTCCACGAGGCGCAGGCGGGTCAGCGACTGAGCGAATCCCGGGCCGCCGTGGACCAAGACCGTTCCCTCGTCGTCCCGAGACTTGAGTTCGGCGATCGCGGCGGCGAGATCCCCGCCGAAGATCTCGGCCGGCCCCCAGTCCGCCTGCTTCAGGGTGTGGGAGAAGACAGCCTTCGGCTTCTGGTTCATCGCTGTCGCGATCGGCCCCTCGGACGCCGCCCAGTGCGGCCCCATGATCTCGTAGCTGCGGCGCCCCATCGCGTGGACGCCGGCCTCGTCGAGCGCCCGGCGGTTCCACTCACCCGAGTCGGCGCCGAACCATTCGAACATCCATTCATGGGTCCCATCGGGGCTGGTGGCGAAACCGTCCAGGGACATCACCATCTTGAGAACGACTTTCCGATCGGTCATGTCGGTAAAGACCTGGTCGCCGGCCGAGATTCATCTACGCTCCTCAATCGATGGACTACTCGCACGTCTTCAGCCTGCGGCGGTGGCGTCAGCGGTTTCGCAGTGAGCGGTCCATCCGCGAAGAGTCCGTGTCGGCGGGACGGAGTCCTGACGCGACCGTTGACGAGGTCGGCAGCGCCCCGCCACCAAAGCGGCGCGGTCACGAACTGGGGAACGGCCACGGGACGGGGGACGCCGGCGGTCCCGGATGGGCCGGCTGGGGCTCGTGAACGCTGCGGCTGAGTGAGGCGCCTCCACGGAAGCGCAGTCGCCTCGGACGAGAAGCGGGACGGTGCGGTCTCGGAGAACCCGGGGTGAAGCACAGAGGTTCCGGCTAGGTTGCGCGGCGTGTCGATCGCGACGGGCCACGTCCTCAGCCTCCACCGCTATCCCGTGAAGTCGCTCGCGGGCGAGCCCGTCGACGCGCTGCGGATCGACCGCCGCGGCGCGGGCGGCGACCGCACGCACGCACTCATCTGGACGGGGACGAACAAGCGGCTCACGGCCCGCCAGGCCCCGCGCATGCTCGCGTGGCGCACGCGGTACGACGCGTCCGGCGAGGACCTCGACCCGGCGGACCCGCCGCTGCCGCTCCTCATCGCCCCGGACGGGCGTGAGCTGGCCTGGGATGACCCGGAACTGCCGGCGGTGCTCGAGGCGGACCTCGGGTGGCCGGTGACGCTGCGGCGCGACACGAGCGGACAGCAGGACCTCGACGACACGCTGCTCGTCACGGTGCAGTCCTCGCTCGAAGCCGTCGGTCAGGCGCTGGAGATCCCGGCCGACCTGCGCCGGTTCCGACCGAACGTGCACGTCGCGCTGAGCGCCGAGCCGTTCGCCGAGGAGGGCTGGGAGGGCCGCCGGCTGCGGATCGGCGACGCGGAGCTCCGGCTCATCCAGCCCTGCGAGCGCTGCGTCATCCCGACGCGGGACCCGGACACGCAGGAGCGGGACCCACGGGTGCTCATGTGGCTGCTGCGCGAGCGGCGCGAGCTGTTCGGGATCAACGCCGAGGTGCCGGCGCCGGCCCTGATCCGCACCGGCGACCCCGTGGAGCTGCTGCCGCGCTGAGGCTCAGCGCACGCCCGCTTCGGCGCGCTTCATCTGCCGCGTCGCCCAGATCCACATCAGGCCTCCGATCGCGAGCGAGGCGGCGAACGCGTACAGCACCTTCGTCGGATCGCCGGAGATGAAGCCGCGGCCCGCGTCGATGATCAGGGTGACCGGGTTGATCTGCGCCGCGCCCTTGAGCCACCCGGTGAGGAGCGCGAGTGGCACGTACACCGGGGCGAGGAACAACAGGACGAAGACCGGCGTCTGCATGAACGACCCGATGTCCACGGACTGGTAGCGAAACGCCAGGCCGATCGTCCACAGCGAGCAGGCGATGTTGATGAGCGCGCCGAGCGCCACCAGGCCGACGATGTCGAGCACGCTCGCCCTTGACGCCCATCCCCGTGAGCAGCGCGAGCGCCCAGAGCAGCACCCCGATGACCGCGAACCGCACGAGCCCCGCGAGCAGGTAGCCGACGACGATCCCGATGCGCCGCGGCGCCCCGAGCATGAGCCGGCGGGCGAACCCGCTCTCGTAGTCCTCGGCGAGGCGGTAGCCGGTGAAGATGCCGCCGAACGCCGCCATCTGGAGGAACACGAACACGAACTGGAACGCGGTGTAGCCGGCGGCGAAGGAGTAGCCCGGGACGTTGGTGACCGCGGACAGGCCGCCCGCGAATGCGAGCAGGAAGACCAGCGGGAAGGCGAGCGACGGGATGATGATCGCCGGGTTCTTGTACGTGTGGATCACCGTGCGCCGCAGCACGGCGAGCGCCACCTGCCAGCCGCCGCCGCTCACGTCAGAAGCCGCCGATCACGTTCGCTGCACCCGCTTGCGCAGCCCGCGCGAGGCGAGGCCGAAGAAGAGGACGAGGATCCCTGTGGCGACCGCGATGCAGGGCAGCAGCGTGCTCGCGTCCCAGCCGTCGATGATCAGGCCGCGCATGCCGTCGATCAGGAAGCTGATCGGATTCGCCTGCGCGATCGAGCGGAACCAGTCCTTCTGGATGAAGTCCGCGGGCAGGTTCATCGTGGAGAGGAAGAAGAGGACGAAGAGCAGCGGGAACATGCCCTGCACCGCTTCGGGCGAGCCCGTCTGGATCGCGAGCCAGGCGCCGATGCCCGCGAAGGCCAGCGCGATGTAGATCGCAAGCGCCACGAGGACGACCGCCCCGAGGACGCCGGCCTCGATGTGAACGCCGAAGATCAGACCGACGACGAGGTAGACGAGCGAGCCGACGATCGAGACCGAGGTCCCCCCGAACGTGGCGCCGACCAGCACCGTCCAGCGCCGCGCAGGGGTCAGCGAGAGGCGATCGAGGAAGCCCTTCTGGATGTCGGAGGCGAGCTCGGTCCCGGCGGTGATCGACGCGAACAGCGCGCCCTGGACGAAGCAGACGACGATCGCGAAGTTGATGTAGCTGTCCGTCGGGAAGCCCGGGAGCTTCGTCACCGACTGCAGGCCGGCCGCGTTCACCGCGAGCAGGATCAGCGGGAACAGGATCACCGGGATCACGAGCTCCGGCTGGCGAAACGTGCGGCTCACCGAGCGCCTCGCGATCAGCGCGATCTGCCGCACGACGGCGGGCTCGTGGCGCGCGGGGGGAGCGGCGACGGCGACGCTCGTCACCGGACGGCGGGCTCCGCCACGGCGGGCGTCACGCCCGTGGCGTCCGTCTCGTCGTCGTCCGCGCCCTCGAGCGAGCGACCGGTCTTCTCGAGGAACACGTCGTCGAGCGAGGGCTGATGGAGCTGCAGGTCGGAGACGCTGATGCCGTCGGCATCGAGCGCGCGCACGACGTCGGCCAGCGCCTCGGCCCCCGCCGCCAGGCGCACCGCCACGCTCCTGGGGCTTCCCGCCGCGGGCTCGCCGAACGGCGCGAGCGAGGCCGCCAGGCGCTCCTTGTCGTTCGGGTTCACGGGCGTCGCCTCGAGCGCGACGCCGCCGATCTCGGCCTTCAGCGCCGACGGCGTGCCCTCGGCGACGATCTTCCCGTGGTCGATGATCCCGACGCGGTCGGCGAGCACATCCGCCTCCTCGAGGTACTGCGTCGTCAGGAAGACGGTGACGCCGTCCTCGCGCGCGAGGCGCTCGACCTCCGACCACAGCGCGCTGCGGCTCTGCGGGTCCAGGCCGGTGGTCGGCTCGTCGAGGAAGAGCACGCGCGGGCCGTGCAGCAGGGCGAGGGCGAGGTCCAGGCGGCGCTTCATGCCACCCGAGTAGCCGCCGACCTTGCGCCCCGCGGCGTCGCTCAGCCCGACGCGATCGAGCAGCGCCTCCCCGCGCGCGCGGCA
Source organism: uncultured Actinomycetes bacterium (assembly GCA_963805615.1). Classification (GTDB taxonomy): domain Bacteria; phylum Actinomycetota; class Thermoleophilia; order Solirubrobacterales; family Solirubrobacteraceae; genus F1-60-MAGs163. Next base: position 216,041 of record CAWDUW010000004.1, read on the forward strand.
CTCGGCCTTCGACAGGCCGTGCAGGCCGCCCTGGAGGTCGATGTGCTCCCAGCCGGTGAGGAAGTCGTCGAGCGCGGCCTCCTGCAGCGCCGCGCCGATCGTGCGGCGGATCTCCGGGCCGTGCGTCGTGACGTCGAGGCCCGCGACGGTGGCCCGCCCACCGGACGGCGGCAGCAGCGTGACGAGCATCAGCACCGTCGTCGACTTGCCGGCGCCGTTCGGGCCCAGGAAGCCGTAGATCTCGCCCGGCGCGACCTGGAGGTCGATGCCGTCGACGGCCTTGATTCCGCCCTTGAACTCGCGCGAGAGCCCTTCGACGAGAATGCCGTTGTCGCCGCTCACTAGGCGACCTCGGACACCGGCCGCGGCCCGGGGCCGACGTACTTCGCGCTCGGGCGGATCAGCCGGCCCTCGCGCTTCTGCTCGAGGATGTGCGCCGACCAGCCGGCCACGCGTGCACAGGTGAACATCGAGGTGAAGAGGTCCGCGGGCACCTCCGCCATGTCGAGCACGACGGCCGACCAGAACTCGACGTTGGTCGCGAGCACGCGGTCGGGCTTGCGCGCCTTCAGCTCGGCGAGAGCCGCGACCTCGAGCGCCTCGGCGACGGCGTAGCGCTCGGCTCCGAGCTCCTTGGCCGTGCGCCGCAGCACGCGGGCGCGCGGGTCCTCGGCGCGGTAGACGCGGTGGCCGAAGCCCATCAGGCGATCGCCACGGTCGAGCGCGTCCTTGACCCAGGCGTCGGCGTCCCCGCGCTCGGCGACCTCGTCGAGCATCTGCAGCACGCGCGAGGGGGCGCCGCCGTGCAGCGGGCCGCTGAGCGCGCCGACGGCGCTGGAGAGCGCGGCGGCACAGTCCGCGCCGGTCGATGCGACGACGCGGGCGGTGAACGTCGAGGCGTTCATCCCGTGCTCGGCGGCGGAGATCCAGTAGGCGTCGATCGCCTTGACGTGCTTCGGATCGGCCTCGCCCCGCCAGCGCAGGAGGAAGCGCTCGGCGATCGTCCTGCCGGAGTCGATCGTGGACTGCGGAACCCATGGCTGGCCGAGCCCGCGCGCGGACTGCGCGACGAAGCTCAGCGCCATCACCGAGGAGCGGGCGAGGTCCAGGCGAGCCTGCTCGTCGCTGATGTCGAGCAGCTGGCCCATGCCCCACTCGGGCGCGAGCATCGCGAGCCCGGACTGGACGTCGACGCGCGGATCGCCGGAGCGGACCATCAGCGCATGCGGCTCGGCGGGCATCAGCCCCGGCTCGAACGTCCCATCCACGAGGAGGCCCCAGACCTTCCCGAACGGGACCTTGCCGACGAGATCCTCGATGTCGACCCCGCGGTAGCGCAGGGCGCCGCCCGCCTTGTCGGGCTCAGCGATCTCTGTGGCGAAGGCGACGACGCCTTCCAGGCCGGACTGGACCTCGGTCACGTGCGGCTCCTGGCGAGTAGGGGGTTTGACGGCGGCGGGCGGCGGAGCGAAATCTAGCGGTCCGATGATCCCGGGCCGTGACCATGCGGCCACGCACCGGGCGGTAGATTCCGCAAACCCTCAGGAGGAGCCGACCATGACGGACGCCGCAACCGCCGCCGACCTGATGTTCCGACCCGCGAGTGAGCTCGCCGACCTCGTGCGCGCCGGTGAGATCACCGCCCGCGAACTGGTCGAGGCATCGCTGTCGCGCATCGACGCGCTGAACCCGACCTACAACGCCTTCATCGACGTGTTTCACGACGAGGCATTGCTCGCCGCCGACGGCATCAAGGCCGGAGACGACCGCCCGCTCGCGGGCGTGCCCATCGCGATCAAGAACAACCGCCCCGTCGAGGGCAAGCGGCTCACGTTCGGGTCGTCGTTCTTCGGCGACTTCGCACCACCGATCGAGTGGGTGGGCGTGACGCGTCTCCGCGAGGCCGGGGCGATCATCGTCGGCACCACGAACCTGCCCGAGTTCGGGATCGTCGCCACGACCGAGCCGCGGCGGTTCGGTGCTGCTCGCAACCCGTGGGACCCGACGCGGACGACCGGCGGCTCGTCCGGCGGCGCGGCGGCAGCGGTCGCCGCGGGCATGATCCCGATCGCGCACGCCAACGACGGCGGCGGCTCCACGCGGATCCCCGCCGCCTGCTGCGGTCTCGTCGGCCTGAAGCCCCAGCGCGGGCGGATCAGCCAGGCGCCGCTGCTCGGCTACTCGCTGCTCGTGACCGACGGCGTCGTGTCACGGACGACGCGCGACAGCGCCGTCGCGCTCGACGTGCTCGCAGGGCACGCGCTCGGTGACACGTCCTGGGCCACGCCGTCGCGGACGCCGTTCGAAAGCCAGGCTGCCGCGGCGCCGCGGATCGCTGCGCATCGCGATGACCTCGCTCTCGCCGGTGGACACGGCGACCGTGGACCCGCGCGTGCTCGAGTCGCTCGACGAGGCGGCCGTGCTGCTGCGCGACCTCGGCCACGAAGTCATCCAGGACGATCCGCCGTGGCGGATCCCGGGCATCTTCGAGCAGTTCGGCGTGCTGTGGGCGCCGATGGTCTCGACGACGACCGCCTTCGCGGCGCAGCTCGCGGGGCGCGAGCCCACGGCGGAGGACATCGAGCCGCTGAGCATGGCGCTCTACGAGGCGGCGAAGGGCATCGACGCGACGACCTACCTCGGCGCCGAGATGCTGCTCGTGAACATCGCCCGCGCGATGGTGCAGTGGACGGCGCAGTACGACGCCGTGCTCTGCCCGTCACTGGCCGAACTCCCGGTGCCGCTCGGCGAGATCAACGCCTGCGACGAGGCGAATCCGATGTCCGCGTTCATGCGAGCCGCCGAGTTCACCCCATACGCGGCGATCTCGAACTTGACGGGCTCCCCCGCGATCAGCGTCCCGCTGGACCACGACGAGGAACACGGACTGCCGATCGGCATCCAGCTCATCGGCCAGCCCGAAGGCGAGGGAGTGCTCCTCGCACTGAGCGAGCAGCTCGAGCAGGCGCGGCCCTGGGCGGGACGGCGGGCGCCGGTGGAGTAGGGCTCGGGGGTGTAGGGCTCGGGGATGCCCTTCAGAACGCGCCTTCGGCGCGTTCTGTCCTGCCAGGGGGCCGTTCCCGGAGGCAGAGCCGGTCGGCGCAGCCGACCGGCTCCCCCACCAGCCATCTCAGGGCTCGTGCACCGGTGGGCTCGACACCCCGACCAGCACGCCCGAACCCGCGCGAACCCGGCCCCGCGCTCCGAGGAAAGCGAGCACCGGGACCGGAGCGAGAGATCGTGGATGCATGAGGTGGCGGGTCGGATCGGGGACAGTGCGCGAGTACGGACCCCGTCCACACGGCGCCTCAGGCGCCACGAGATCCGCGACCGTCAGGCGGCCGCGGGGGCTGCGAGCCCCAAGACCTCAGCCATCGACCGAGGCACGACCCCGAGCTCAAGGGCATCCCGGGTCCCGCGAGACGTCGTCGAGGAGACCTCCAGCAGCTCAGCCTCATCCCAGGTGGCGGGCGCCTTGGCCCCGAGCATGGTCTCGGCGAGCCGCAGCGCTCCGCGTACGACGGGCACGGGGACCCGGACGAGCGGCCGATCGTGGCCGGCTGCCTGCAGCACGAGCCGAACCATGGCGGCGTGACTCAGCGTCTCGGGCCCTGCCAGCTCGAATCGTTCGGCCTGCTCCGTCGCCGGTCGTGCCAGCGACGCCTCGACACAAGCCGCCACATCGTCAGCCCAGATGGGTTGAAAGAGCGCCCGCCCGCTGCCGGACATGACGGCTGCGGGGAGCAGCGACAGCCGTTCGACGAGTGTCAGCCAGGGGTCGCCGGGCGCGTAGATGACGGAGCAGGCGAAGGTCGTTGAGGCGATGCCCGCGGAGTTGACGGCATCTTCGGCGAGTGCCTTGGCGCGCAGGAACCGGGTGCGGTCGTGCGCGGTCGCTCCGAGTGCGGTGAAGAAGACGAAGCGCTCGACGCCGGCCCGCTCGGCGGCTTCGACCATCCGCCAGGTCGCGATCCCGTTGAGCTCTTCGATCGAGCCGGCCGGCTGGTCGCGGATGGCTGCGGCGAGGTGCACGACGGTGCTGACGCCGCGCATGGCGTTGCGAAACGACGGCGGGTCGGAGAGGTCGCCGAGGGCGATCTGAACGCGCACGCGCTCGGCGCCGAGCCGCTTGGGATCGCGGACGAGGCACCGGACCCGGGCGCCTCCGGCGACCAGACGCGGGAGCAGTGCCGAGCCGACGAGCCCGGTCGCGCCGGTGAGCAGGAGCATCGCGCTCGGGAGCGTATCGCGCTCTCACGAGGCCGCCCGGTATTCTCCCGGGCCCCCGTGTCCCCGCACTGAGACCCCGAGGAACCCGCTTCCACCATGGCCTACGTGATCGCTGAACCCTGCATCGGAGTGAAGGACAACTCCTGTGTCGAGGTCTGCCCCGTCGACTGCATCCACCCGACGCCTGATGAGCCGGATTACGACAAGGTCGATCAGCTGTTCATCGACCCTGAGGAGTGCATCGACTGCGACGCGTGCGTGGAGGCATGCCCGGTCGACGCCTGCTTCGCGGAGGATCAGCTCCCGGACGAGTGGCAGCGCTTCGCCCAGGTGAACGTGGAGTACTTCACGAGCCGCTGATCGCCGGGTGCCGAACTTCGACGATCTTGTCCGCAGCGCGGAGTCGTATGCCGCGGTCTTCGATCGCGGGAAGCTGCTGCGGTCGCCGCGCCGGAAGCTGGCGATCGTCACGTGCATGGACTCGCGGATCGACCCGTACGGCCTGCTCGGGCTGCGCGAGGGCGACGCGCATGTGATCCGCAACGCGGGTGGCGTCATCACCGATGACGAGATCCGCTCACTGGCGATCTCGCAGCGGCTGATGGGCACCGAGATCGTCATCCTGATCCATCACACCGATTGCGGGATGCAGGCGTTCGACGACGCGGACTTCCGCGCGCAGCTCGAGGCGGAGACGGGCGTTCCGGTCCCGTGGGACACGGAGGCGTTCTCGGACCTGGACCTCGATGTGCGCAAGTCGGTCGCGCGGGTCGTCGGGAGCCCGTTCATCCCGCATCGCGATCAGGTGCGAGGGTTCGTCTACGAGGTGGAGACGGGCGAGCTGCGCGAGGTCCCACCGGAGGTCTGAGGGTCAGGCGATCTGCGCGTCGGGCGTGTCGGGCCCGATGCGCACGTGCCGCGCGTCACGCAGCCCGCGCAGGGCTTCGGGCGCGAGGACCCGCATCACCGGCTCGACGTGGCGCAGGTCGCCGGTGCGGGTGTCGCCGCCGATCTCGGCGATCCATACGCCGCTGGGGGCGGAGGCGGTGAGCACGAGCAGGACGTCGAGCGAGGTGCGCATCATGCATTCGCGCAGCAGGCCGGTGAGCTGGGCGTCGGAGCGCTCGACGACGACGCAGCCGGATCCGGAGCCCGAGCTGGCGGTGGCCATGCGCAGGGCGAGCAGGTCGCGGCCTTCGAGCCACGCGCCGCGGCGGGCGGTGCCGGCGACGGTGCCGGGCCGGCCGGCGATGACGAGGGGCTCGGGCTCGCCGCCGAGCGGAGCGAACGCGACGGTCCAGCCGAGCGCGTCGGTGGCTTCGCCGATGCGCCGCAGCACGCCGCCGAGGCGTTCCGCGGGGGGCGCGCCGGTGAGCGGCCCGTCGAGCACGCCGAGCGTCTCCTTCAGCAGGCGGCCGAGGTCGAGCACGGGAGCGTCGCGCATGGCGCGCTGACGGCCGGGAACGATCCCGGCGAGGTCGGCGTCCTCGACCGCGCCCATGGGACCGGCGACGTAGACGCGGCCGCGGCCGCCGCGCTTGGCGGCGTACTGGGCGGCATCGGCTGCGCGCAGGAGGTCGGCGGGACGGCCTTCGCCGGCGCGCAGCATGGCCACGCCGCAGGAGACGCCGACGGGCGGATGGGTGCTGCGCAGTCGGCGCAGGATGCTCTCGGCGATCTCGCGGCCGCGCGTGGCGTCGGAGCGGTGCAGGACGATCGCGAACTCGTCACCGCCGACGCGGCAGACGAGCGACCCGTCGACGATCGCCGCGGATTTGCGCAGTGCGTCGGCGACGGTCCGCAGTGCGGCGTCACCGGCTTCGTGGCCGCTGTGGTCGTTGACGTCCTTGAGGTTGTCCATGTCGCACAGGAGCAGCGCGAGGTCGTTCCCGGTGCGCCGCGCCTCGAGCACGGCGACTTCGAGCGCCTCGTCGAACGCGCGACGGTTGGCGAGGCCGGTGAGGCCGTCGCTGTGGGCGAGTTCGGAGACGCGTGAGAACACTTCGGCGCGCCCGATCGCCGAGCCGACCTGCCCGCTGATCGCGTGCAGGAAGCGGGCGTCGCGCTCGCTGAAGGGTTCCTGGTCGGCGGTGCGCGCCGCCCAGATCTGTCCCCAGGTCTCGCCCCCGAACGTGATCGGCACGGCGACGCAGGAGTGCTTGCCGAGCCCGCGCAGGAGGTCGGCCTCGATGGCGGGGATCGCCGGGTCCTCGAGCGAGCAGTAGTAGGTGCCGCCCTCTTCGAGGACGCGGCGCAGTTCGCGGTCGCCGTCGAGCGCGTAGATCTCGTCGACGGGATGGCGCTCCTCGCCGGGGGCGAGGTCGCCCACGTTGACGAGCGTGCGCAGGATCGAGCGGTCCGCCGACCAGCGCTCGATCGAGAGCGACGCGGCGTCGATCGCTCCGCGCGCCTCCTCGGCGGCGATCTCGATGACCTCTTCGAGCTTGTGGGCCGCCGCGACGGCGGATGCGACGGCGATGAGCGCGACGAGTTCGCGTTCGAGGCTCGTGCTGCCGCCGACGACGTCCGCCAGGATCGCTCCGGGGTCCAGGCGCTCACCGGTGCCGTCACCGGCTTCCGCGCGGTGCGAGGACGTCGAGCAGCGCGGCGGCGACGGTGGGGTCGAACTGGGTGCCGGCGCAGCGCCGCAGCTCACCGAGTGCCTCCTCGCGGGGCAGCGCCTTGCGGTAGGGACGGTCGCTGCGAAGCGCGTGCCAGGCGTCGCAGGCCAGGACGATGCGTGAGGCCAGCGGGATGTCCTCACCGGCCAGGCCGTCGGGGTAGCCGTCGCCGTCCCAGCGCTCGTGTTCGTGGCGGACGGCTCGGGCGACGCTCTCGAGACCGGGGACGCTGGCGAGGATCCGCTCGCCGATCGCGGGATGCTCGCGCATCACCTGCCACTCATCGGGGGTGAGCGCGCCGGGCTTGTGCAGCAGCTCGTCGGGGATGCCGATCTTGCCGACGTCGTGCAGGAGCGCGACGGCGGCGAGCTGCGCCATCTCGTCGGGCCGCAGGCCGAGGCGCGCGCCCACGGCGACGGAGAGGTCGTGGACGGCGTCGGCGTGCTCGCCGGTGTAGCCGTCGCGGGCCTGGAGCGTCGCGGCCAGGGCCTGGACGACGGACCGCACCGACTGCGTGGCGCGTCCGCGCTCGCGCTCGAGGTCGCGCAGCACCGCGACGAGCGCGTCGTCGCCCTCGGTGAGCCCGCGCGCGGCCGCCAGCGCCTCCTGGCGCAGCTCAAGGCGTGACGGGCTCACGTCGGGCATCACCGCGGGTATCGGCCGCCCCGGGGGGCGACTTCACCGCAGAAGCGCCGCTCTGGACGGCTTGCGCGCGCTACCGGTCTCCGGTGTGTCCGCTACGCCATCGGGAGCGTCATGCCGGCGGGCTCGGGCGCCTGCTCCACAGTCCCCGAACCGGGCGCGCCGGCCGTGGCGAGCTGCAGCACCGGGAGCTCCCGCGGGAACATCGCGATCAGCCCGCGGGCGACCTGGCGAACGCCCTGCGCGGCCGGGTCGTCGGGGTCGGTGACGACGAGCGGCACGCCTGCATCGGCCTGCTCGCGCAGCGGCATCGTGAGCGGCACGGTGCCCAGCAGCGGCACGTCGAGCTCGTCGGCGAGCCCCTTGCCGCCACCCTCGCCGAAGATCGCGAACCGCTCGCCGGACGGGGTGACGAAGCCGGCCATGTTCTCGATCACGCCGGCGATCTCGAGGTCCACCTTGTGCGCCATCTCGGCTGAGCGGCGTGCGACCTTCTGGGCGGTGACCTGCGGTGTCGTGACGATCACGAAGCGCGCCTGCGGCAGCAGCTGCGCGAGCGTCATCGAGATGTCGCCGGTGCCGGGCGGGAGGTCGACGAGCAGGAAGTCGAGCTCGCCCCAGTCGACGTCCTCGAGGAACTGGGTGAGCGCCTTGTGGAGCATCGGGCCGCGCCAGACGACGGCGGCGTCCTCCTCGACGAAGAAGCCGATCGACATGATCTTCACGCCACCGGCCTCGAGCGGGACGATCTTGCGCTCGGGCGACACGGGCGGGCGCCCGGAGACCCCGAACATGCGCGGGATCGAGTAGCCCCAGACGTCGGCGTCGAGCACGCCGACCTTGCGGCCCTCGGCGGCGAGCGCGGCGGCGAGGTTCGCCGTGATCGTCGACTTGCCGACACCGCCCTTGCCGGAGCCGATGCAGACGACGTTCGAGACCTGGGCGAGCGCGCCCTCGGGCAGCGAGCCGCGGCCGAGCTTGCCCTGCAGCGCGCGACTTCTCCGCGTCGCTGAGGACGTCGAACGACGTGGTGACACGGGTGACGCCCTCGAGCGCGCCGACGGCCTTGGCGACCGCGTCCTCGAAGTGGCTGCGAATCGGGCAGCCCGGCGTCGTCAGCGAGACGACGACGTCGACGACGCCCCCGCCCGGCTGCTCGATCGAGCGGACCATCCCGAGCTCGACGATCGACTTGCGCAGCTCCGGGTCGATCACCGCCTCGAGCGACTTCAGGATCTCGTCATGCGTGGGCATCCACCCATTCTCGCAAACCCGACCGCGCGGCTCGGGATGCACGACGGGCCGCCGGTGAGGGCGGCCCGTCGCTTGAGGGGTCCTGCATGTCCGCCGGCAAGGAGGAGGGAGCCGGCGGGGTGGGGCGGGAGTGCTAGGCGGCGAAGCGCTCGACGACCGGCTTGACGGCCTCGCGCACGGGGGTGACGACGTTCGGCACCTGGATGAGCTGGATGTCGCGCACCTGGGCGCGGACGTCCTTGATCTGCTGCTCGGCGTCCTTGCGGAGCGAGCGGACCTCGCGCTCGACGCGCGTGCGGTTGCGCTTGACGTCACGCTGCACGCGGTTGCGGCGCTGACGCAGCTCACGCTCGACGCGCGTGCGGGCCTTCTTGACCTCGCGCGTGGCGCGGACGCGGGCGACCTCGCCGCGCTTCTCGAGCTTGCGCAGCTCCTTCTCGGCCGACTCGCGGTCGGAGACGCGGCCACGCAGATCGTCGATCGTGGTGGTCGCCGTGTCACGGGCGGTCAGGACGGCGCCGACCTGCACGTATGCGACGCGCTCGGCGTAGTTGCCGGCGAGCAGCACGGCCGAACGGCCGGTGGAGACGGCGGCCTCACGCGTCGAGCCGGCGTCGGTGCCGAGCGTCCTGGCGTCCGTGCGGGTGGTCTTCGCGGCGGCCTTGGTGCGGTTGACGCCGCGGGTGGTCGCACCCTTGCGCGCGCTCGTCGAGCGGGCGGCGGCGGTGCGGGGCTTGGTGGTGCGCTTGGCCGCCGTGCGCTTGGCGGTGGTGCGCTTCTTGGGGGTGGTGGCTTCAGCCATGATCATTCCTTACGCTTGGTGACCTTAGAAGTATGGACCGTCAGTGTACCACGAATACGAACGGTTGTTCGTCGTACATCTGTTCGTACGCGCCCGGGCCGGCGGAGTTACACGGCGCGGGGAAGCTCGCGCATGCGCGAGCGTGCGATCCAGGCCAGCGGATCGGCGAGCTCCGCGCTCGTCGGCAGCAGCTCCGGGGCGGCGAAGGCGCGGTTCAGGCCCGCGGGACCCTCGTGCGCGACGACCGCGTCGCAGAAGGCCTTCCCGTCGCGGTACTGGCGCAGCTTCATCTCGAGCCCCAGGAGACGGTCGAGGATCGAGGCGAGCGGCGAGCGCTCGGCACGGCGGCGCTCCAGCTGCGCGCGCAGCCGCGGGAGGTCGGGGACGAGCGGGCCGCCGGCTGCGTCCATCACGTGCTCGGCATGCCCCTCGACGAGCGCCATCGTCGCCTGGATGCGATCGAGCAGGTCGCGGCGCTCGGGACCTGCGACGAGCGTGGCGATGCCGCCGTCCCGCGCCCGCGCGATGAGTCCGCGCAGGTCGGAGAGGTCCGGCATGCTCGCGCGGCCGGCGCCCGGCGACACGTCCGCGCCGGCGAGCAGCTCGCCGACGAGGCCGCCGAGATGGTCCTGAAGCCATGGCACGGAGGAGAACTGCACGGCGTGCGTGACCTCGTGCACCGTGACCCACGCGAGCAGGTCCTCCAGCGGCGCCTCGAGGCGGACGGCGCTCTCGCGCAGGTTCCCGCCGACGAGCAGGAGGCGCGGCGGCGCGGCGGCCGACCGGTCGCCGGCGGACAGCGCGACCTCGTACTGCCCGAGCACGCGGCGGCCCATGTACCCCAGGAGCGCGCCGATCTCGGCGCCGATCGCGCTGCCGGCGGCCGACCGCAGCGCGCCCGGAAGCTGCGCCGTGCGCTCGTCGAGCGCCGACGTGAGCGGCTCGATCAGCGTCCGCATCAGCGCGATGTTCGCGTCCGCCCATTCCCCGCGGGAGACGTCCTGCGGGCTGGGCAGCGGCGCCTGCGGAACGAGTCCGGTGTACGCGACGACGGCGTCCTCGGCGCGCCGGCCCAGCTCGCCGAGGTCGCCGGGCAGGGGCTCGGCGGCGCCCGCACCCCCGCCCGCGCCGGCGACCGAGCGCGCCACGGTCCCGGCGAGCTCCCAGGCGATCATCGGTCCACCGGGAGCCGGGCGGCCAGGTCGAGTCCGCCGCGGGTGCGCGCGGCGACGACCGGGGAACGCCCGGTGAGGTCTGCGAGCGGTGCGGCGAGCGGCGACGGGAAGGACGGGAAGGCGACGAGGCCGCCTGATTCGCGCACGACGAGCTGCGCCGCGGCAGCATCGACCGAGCGGCAGCGGCCGAGCGAGGCCATCGCGTCGACCCGGCCCGCCGCCACCTGACACATCGAGATCGAGATCGCCCCGATCGCACGAACGCGGTACGCCGTCTCGAGCAGCGCCGGCCCTGCGGCGGCGAGCCGCGCGGGGGCCGCCGACTCGATCGCGACCACCTCGAGCCGGCCGTCGGGCGCACGGCGCTCCGGCGCGACGTCGTCGAGCGGCGCGTCGTTGAGCCATGCTCCCGCCCCGCGCTCGGCGCGCCACTCCTCGCGGGAGCCGACGTCGTACACGTAGCCGAGCAGCACGTCCTCCATCGTCGGGCCGTCCGAGACGGCGATCGACAGCGCGTGGTGGCCCAGGCCGCGCTTGGCGTTCAGGGACCCGTCGATCGGGTCGACGACGACGAGCATGCCCGGGTCGCCGAAGTCGACGATCCCGCGCTCCTCCGAGACCGCCGTGAAGCGCGCGCCCGCGTCGTGCAGTTCCTGCAGCTCCGCGAAGACGACGTCCTCGGCCTGGCGATCGATCACGAGGGTCCGGTCGCCCCCCTCTCCGACGACGCCCGTCTCGACGACGCGCTGGCGGCTCGTCGGCGCCTCGTCGAGCAGCAGCCGCAGTCCCTCCGCCGAGCGACGGCAGAGGCCCAGCCAGTCGTGATCGAGCAGGACGGAGGATGCGGGCATCCTCGACGTATCCTAGGCACGTGCCGCAACCGCTCGAGGGTCTCACGGAGCGCCAGCGCGAGATCGTCGCGCATCAGGGCGGCCCCCTCGTGGTGCTCGGCGCCGCCGGAACCGGCAAGACGCACGCGCTCGGCGCGCGCCACGCCTGGCTTGCGACGGAGGGCGGGCTCGAGCCGGAGCACGTCCTCGCCCTGACGCACTCGGTACCCGCCGTGGACGAGCTGCGCGCCCAGGTCGAGGGCGGGATCGGGCACGGGTTCGCCGAGCTCCACGTGCACACCATCCACGGGTTCTGCGCGCGCCTGCTGCGCGACGAGGCGGACGAGGCCGGGCTCGACCCGTTCGTCGTGACGGTGTCCCACGCCGACCGCCTGGCGATGCTGCTCGAGCGGGTCGACGAGCTGCGACTGCGGCTGCACGACTTCCGCGGCGACCCCGCGTCGATGCTCGCCGGAGTGCTCGGGCGCATCGACCGGCTGAAGGAGGCGCTCGTCACCGCAGACGAGGTCGCGACGTGGGCGGCCACGCTGCCGGCCGGCGACGAGCGCGCCGAGCGCGAGCGCGAGTTCGCGCAGGTCTACCGCACGCACGACCGGATGCTGCGCGAGCAGGGGGCGCTCGACGCCGGCGACCTCGTGCTGCTGTCGCTGCAGCTGCTGCGCCGCCCGCATGTGGCGACGCGGGTCGCGGACCGTCACCGTCATGTGCTCGTCGACGACGTCCCCGACCTCGCCTACGCGCACACCCGGCTCGTGCTCGCGCTCGTCGCCGAGCATCGCGGCCTGACGGCCGCGGGCGATCCCGACCAGGCGATCCAGCGCGCCCGCGGCGCCGCCGGCAAGAACCTGCGCGACCTCGCGAGCGACCTGCCCGAGGCGCGCACCGTCCGTCTGGAGCAGTCCCTGCGTGCACCGCGCACGATCCTCGACGCCGCGCTCGCGGTCGTCGAGCCGAACCCGGGGCGGCTCCCGGCGCCGGCGCAGGCGCCGCCCGGCGGGCACGTCGCGTTCTGGCGCTGCGCCAGCGAGCGGGCGCAGGCGCAGGCGGCGGCGGCGGAGATCGAGCGCCTGATCCGCGCGGGCGCCGACCCTGGCCGCATCGCGGTGCTCGTGCGCTCGGTCCGCGTCGAGGGCCAGGCGGTCGCCGCCGCGCTCGATGAGCGGGTCGTCCCCTACCGGCTCGCCGGCGCCGCGGCGCTGCTGGATCGCGCCGAGGTCAAGGACGTCCTGGCCTGGCTGCGCCTGCTCGTCGACCCCGGGGACGCGGGCGCCGTCGTCCGCGCGCTCTCGCGCCCGCCGGTCGAGCTGCGCGCCGTGGATGTCGCCCGGGTCGTGCAGATCGCCCGCCGCCGCAAGCTCGACATGGTCGCCGCGCTCGCCGCGGCGACCGAGTCACCGCAGATCCCGCCGGAGGCGCGCGACCGGATCCTCGGCTTCCTGAAGCTCCACCGCCAGGTGGCCGCCCAGCTGGACACGCGGCCCGACCTCTTCGTCCATCGCCTGATCGACCGGCTCGGCCTGCGCCGCCAGCAGCTCTTCAGCGCGCAGGCCGACGTCGTCGAGCGGCTCGTCGCGCTGGCGAAGGTCGGCGACCTCGCGGCGCAGGAGGCGCGCCGCTCCCCGCAGGCGACGGGGCGCGAGTTCGCGCGGCACTTCTCCGCGGTCGCGAAGGCGGGGCTGCGCGAGGAGGAGGGTCCCGCCGACATCGTCCGCGCCGGCGCCGTCCAGGTGATGGCACTGCACATGACGAAGGGCCGCGAGTTCGACCACGTGCTCGTGCTCGGGCTGCAGTCCTCGCGAATGCCCGGCGCGCGGCGCGTGGCGCTCGAGCCGATCCCCGACGCGCTGCTGCACGAGGAGCTGCCCGCCGACACCCGCGACGCGCACGTGGCGGAGATGCGCCGCCTGCTGCACCTCGGGATGACGCGAGCGCGCGAGGGCCTCGTCCTGGCCTACGTGGCGCGCACCGATCGCGGCGCGCTGCAGCCGCCGTCACCCTTCGCCGAGGATGCCCAGGCCGCGGTCGGAGGCAGCTGGGAGGACCGCGCGGAGGAGCTCTTCGGCCCCGACGAGGCGCTGCACGCGGCGTACACCGAGCTGCGCGACGAGCTGCTGCGCGACGTCCCGCGCCTCGCCGGGACGCTCGGCGAGCTGCGACTGGACGCCGACCTCGAGATCACGCACGGCGTGGTGCGCTACCTGGAGATGGTCAAGCTCGCGGCGCTGCTGAACCGCAGCGACGCGCTGCCGGTCGCCGACGCGCTCGCCCAGGTCAACGCCGTGCTCGCGCTCACGACGACGGCGCAGCAGCGCGAGGTGCTGGAGACCAGCCCGCTCGACGAGCTGATCCTCGCCGCCGAGCGCGACGTGCGCAGCCGCGCGGCGGCGATCGCGCGGCGCGGAGAGCCCTCGCTCGAGGCGTTCCTGCCCCGCCGCGGCGAGGGGCTCGTGCTGAGTGCGTCGGACATCGACACGTACCGGACGTGCCCGCTGAAGTACAAGTTCGCGCGCGTCTTCCGGATCCCGAACGAGCCGACGCTGAACCAGCGGTTCGGCATCGTCGTGCACCAGGTGCTCGAGCGCTACCACCAGTCGGGCGGCGGGTCGGTCGACGAGCTGCTCGGCCTGCTCGACGCGAGCTGGCGGCGCGGCGGGCTTGGCGCCGGCGACGAGGAGCGCCAGCTTCGCGTGAAGGCCGAGACCGCGCTGCGCCGGTACGAGGAGCGCTGCCGCGGCGAGGACGGTGAACCGGTCTGGTTCGAGCGCTCGTTCCAGTTCCGCATGGGCCCGCACACGCTGCGCGGGCGCGTGGACCGCGTCGACCGCCTGCCGGGCGGCGGATACGAGCTGATCGACTACAAGACGGGCCGCCCGCGGAGCGAGGCGCAACTGCGCGACGACGTGCAGCTCACGCTGTACGCGCTCGCCGCGCGCGAGGCGTGGGACGTCGAGTCGCCGGTGCAGTCCTACCTCTACGTGCTCGACGACCAGAAGGTGCCGCTGTCCGGCGGCGATGCCGCCGCTCAGCGGATCGGCGAGACCGTGTTCGAGGTCGCCGACGGCATCGCCGGCCAGGGCTTCGAGCCCACACCGAGCTACGCCGCCTGCGCGATCTGCGACTACCGGATCGCCTGTCCGGCAGCCGAGCGCTGATTGCGACCCGGGCGAACCGGGTACCGTCGCTCGTATGGAACAGCGCCTGAGCCTGGTGACGCTCGGCGTGGCGGACCTGGCCCGCGCGCGGAGCTTCTACGAACGTCTCGGCTGGTCGGCGACCGGCAGCCCGCCCGAGGTCGTCTTCTTCCAGGCGGGCTGCATGGTCGTCGCGCTGTGGGACCGCGCGGCGCTCGCGCAGGACAGCACGAGGGTGGACTCCGGTGGCTGGGGCGGCGTCACGCTCGCGCACAACGTCGGCTCGCCGGCGGAGGTGGACGCCGTCATCGAGGAGGCCCGCACGGCCGGCGCGCACCATCGGCCGCGAGCCCGCCGAGACGTTCTGGGGCGGATATTCGGGCGTCTTCCTCGACCCGGACGGTCACCCGTGGGAGGTCGCGCACAACCCGCACTGGACGCTCGGCCCGGACGGCGCCGTCCGGCTCTGAGCGCCGTGCCGAACCGCAGCGCAGCGATCGACGGAATCCGCGGCCTCGCCGCTCTCTCCGTGCTGGGCTTTCACGTCTGGCTCTACCGCGACAACCGGCCGACGGGCCATCGCTCGCTGCTGTTCGACCAGGTCGGGTTCGCACTGCACCTCGGGCTCGTCTGCTTCTTCGTCCTGTCGGGCTTCCTGCTCTACCGCGCATTCGCGCGCGCGGCGCTGGGCGGCCCCCGTGCGCAGATCGGGACGTACGCGATCCGGCGCGTCGCCCGGATCGTCCCGGCCTACTACGTGGCGATCGCCGGCGTGCTCGTGCTCTACACGGTCAGCGGCTTCGATCACATCACGCCCACGGCGGGCCAGCTTCCACTCTTCCTCGCGTTCGGGCAGAACTATTCGATGGACACCATCATGCAGCTGATCCCGGTGGCGTGGACCCTCTGCGTCGAAGCCGCGTTCTACGTCGTGCTGCCGCTGATCGGCCTGCTGGCGCTGCGCATCGGCGCGCGCCCGCGCACGCAGGCGGCGATGCTCGTGGGCATCGTGCTGCTGGCGACGGCCTGGAACCGGCTCGTCGTCGAGCAGGGCTGGAACGACGTCGTCCAGAAGGCGCTGCCGACGTTCATGGGCGTGTTCGCGTGCGGGATGCTCGCCGCGCTCTGGATCGAGCACCGCCGCAGGCTTGACGCTCCGGTCCTCTCGGCCCGGGCGACGACGCTGCTGACGGTCGCCGGCGCCGCGTTCGTCATCGGGCACGCGGCCTGGATGGAGACGACCTTCTCGCTTGACGGCTGGCGCCCGGCCGTGCGCGACCTGCCCGCCGCGGCCGGCTTCGCGCTCGTCATCGCCGCGGTCTCGGCCGGCCGCGGTCCGGTGCTCCGGGGGCTCGCGTGGCGGCCGCTCGCAGGCGCCGGCATCGTCTCGTACGGCCTCTACCTCTGGCACCTGCCGGTGCTGCTCGCCGTGCGCAAGGTCGGCCTGCTGCCCGAACCGTTCGTCCCGCGACTGCTCGTCGTGCTGACGCTCTCGTTCCTCGCGGCGTGGCTCAGCTGGCGGCTGGTCGAGCGCCCGTCGATCGCATGGTCGCATCGGCGCGTGCGGCGCCGCGGGCAGCGGGTGGCCCCTGCGCCCGCCGCCGCGAGCGCGCGCCCCTAGCCGGCCTCGTCGAGCGCCTCGGCGGCGTCGATCAGGTCCTGCGCGCCCACACGCTCGAAGGCGAGCACCTCGCCGCCGTTGCGGCGGACGGCGGTGGCGAACGGCGCGGCCCACGTGTTCTCGAAGCAGATGAGCACCGCCGTCGCGCCCGGCGCCAGCACCTCGCCGGCCGTGGCCGCATCTTCGTCGCCGAGCAGCCCGCTGCGCGCGCCCTCGAAGACGACCAGGTCGTTGACGCCGTCGCCGTCGAGGTCGGTGACCTCCAGGCCGGAGATCGTGCCGTCGAGCTCCTTGCGCACCAGCAGCACGTCGAGCACGCGGATGATCCCGCGGTCGACCAGATCGACGAACAGCGGGATCGCCTCACCGGTCTGCGGGGCGTCGGGCGGGTAGCCGATCACGACGATGTCGACGGGACCGAGTTCCAGCTCTTCGCTGCTCATCGCTGCTCCTTGGGGCGGTGTTCAGGTGTGGGACGAAACGTACAGCGCCTGCGCCAGGTCGGCGACGAGATCCTCGGCCGCCTCGACCCCGCAGGAGAGCCGCACGAGGTCGGCGGGCACGGCCGCGTCGCTGCCCTCCACCGAGCCGTGGGTCATCGCCTGCGGCACCTCGATCAGGGACTCGACGCCGCCGAGTGACTCGGCGAGCGTGAAGATCCGGGTGCGCCCGCAGATTCCGTGTGCGTCGGCGTGGCGGAAGCTCACCATCCCGCTGAACCCGGGCCAGCGGACCTCGCTCACTCCGGGGGCGCCCGCGAGGAACTCGCTGACGGCGCGCGCGTTGACTCGCGCTTGCGGCCATCCGCAGATGCAGCGTGCGCAGCCCGCGGTGCACGAGGAAGCAGTCCATCGGGCCGGGGATCGCGCCCGCGGCGTTCTGGACGAAACGCACCTGCTCGTGCAGGTCCGGGTTCCGGGCGACGACGGCCCCGAGGACGGTGTCCGAGTGGCCGCCGAGGTACTTCGTCGCGGAGTGGATCACCGCGTCCGCGCCGAGCGCGAGCGGCTGCTGGTTGACCGGCGTGGCGAACGTGTTGTCGACGACGACGAGGGCATCGCGCCTCCGTTCGATCACGCCCGCGATGTCGATGACGTCGAGGCGCGGGTTCGTCGGCGTCTCGACCCAGATCATCCGCGTCTGCGGCGTGACGGCCGCCGCGAGCGCCTCGAGGTCCGTCTGGTCGACCATCGTGTACCGCAGGCCCCAGCGCGTCAGCACCTTGTCGACGAGCCGGTATGTGCCGCCGTAGAGGTCGGTCGGCAGGACGACGTGGTCGCCGGCCTCGCAGGCCGCCGTGATGAGCGCGTTCTCGGCGGCGAGGCCGGAGGCGAAGGCGGTCGCGTGGCCGCCCTCGAGCATGCCGAGCGCCTCTTCCAGTGCGCGCCGCGTCGGGTTCGCCGTGCGCGCGTAGTCGTACTCCTCGACGTACTCGCCGGGAGCCGGCTGGGCGAACGTCGACGTCTGGTGGATCGCCGGGATCACCGAGCGGAAATGCGGGTCCGGCCGCAGGCCGGCGTGCACCGCGCGGGTGGCGAACCGCGCGTCGTCGGGAAGCTCGTGGCCGCTCACCGGGCGAGCGCTTCCAGCAGGTCCGTCCGCGTGACGATCCCGACCGGGCGCCCATGCTCGGTCACCAACAGCGCCTGGCGGTCGCCGCTGAGAAGCTCGGTCGCGTCGCGCACCTCGTCGTCGACCGAGACGGCCGGGAACGGCGCCTCCATCACGTCGACGATCTGCGCCTGCAGGAGCGCGGGGTCGTCCACGGCGCGGCGCAGCAGCCCGCGCTCGCCGATCGAGCCGACGACGCTCGCCGCGTCGTGGCCGCTGACCACGGGCAGCTGGGAGACGCGGTGCTCGTGCAGCAGCGCGATCGCGTCGCGGACGAGATCCTGCGCGCGGACGCTGACGAGCGGGGGCATCTCACCGCCCTCGTTCTTGCGCCGAAGCACCTCGCCGACCGTCTGCGCGCCCGTGCGCTCCAGGAAGCCGTGCTGCGTCATCCACGCGTCGTTGTAGATCTTCGACAGGTAGCTGCGCCCGCCGTCGGGCAGGATCACGCAGACCATCGCCTCGGGATCGGTGAGCTCGGCCGCGACGATCAGGGCGGCGTGCAGCGCGGTGCCGCACGAGCCCCCCGTGAGGATGCCCTCGCTCATGGCGAGCCGGCGCGCGGCGAGGAACGAGTCCTTGTCGGACACCGTCACGTAGCGATCGACGACCTGGGGATCGAACGTCGCGGGCCAGAAGTCCTCGCCCACGCCCTCGACGAGATACGGCTTGACCGCGTCCTCCCCCTGCGAGTAGATCGAGCCGACCGGGTCGGCGCCGATCACCTGGAGTGACGGACTGCGCTCCTTCAGGTAGCGCCCCACCCCGGTCACGGTGCCGCCCGTGCCGACGCCGACGACGAGGTGGGTGATCCGCCCCCCGCTCTGCTCCCACAGTTCCGGGCCGGTCGTCGCGTAGTGGGACGCGGGGTTCGCGGCGTTGAAGTACTGGTTGGGCTGGAAGGCGCCGGGGATCTCCTCGGTCAGCCGGTCGGCGACGCGGTAGTAGGACTCCGGCGAGTCGGGCGCGACGGCCGTCGGGGCGACCACGACCTCGGCGCCGTACGCGCGCAGCAGGTCGATCTTCTCCTTGCTCATCTTGTCGGGCATCACCGCGATCACGCGGTAGCCCTTGAGCCGCGCGGCGATCGCGAGGCCGGTCCCCGTGTTGCCCGACGTCGGCTCGACGATGGTGCCGCCGGGCTGGAGGTCACCCGCAGCCTCCGCGGCCTCGATCATGGCGACCGCCGGGCGGTCCTTGATCGACCCGCCGGGGTTCATGTACTCGACCTTCGCGACGAGCTGCGGCGTCAGGCCCTCACCGAGCCGGCTGAGGCGCACGAGCGGGGTGTGGCCGACCGCATCGAGGATCGAGTCCTTGATGTCGGTGCCGGCCGTCGTGAGCGGGCCGTCAGTCATCGCGCGGCGGCCGCTGGCTCAGGAACCGCTGGAACTCACGCGCGAGCACGTCCCCGGACGGCACGTTCTGCTGCTCGGGCGACGGGGCTTCGGCATCGGCCGCCTGCTCGAGCCGCTCCACGAACTGGCGCACGTCGTCGTCGCCGGAGACGGCCTGCGTGACGCGGCGCTCGTACTCCTCCGCGCCGGTCTCGAGCTCGCTGGCGTCGACCGATACGCCGACGATCGACTCGAGCTTGCGCACGAGCGCAAGCGACGCCTTCGGGTTCGGCGCGGCGGCGACGTAGTGGGGAACGCTCGCCCAGAGCGACGCCGATGGCAGACCCGCGTCCTGGAAGGCCGTGTAGAGCACGCCGGTGATGCCGGTCGGCCCCTCGTACGACGTCGGCGACAGACCGTGGCGCTCCACGAGCGCGGCATCGCTCGCGAGGCCGACGAGCGGCACGGGACGGGTGTGCGCCACGTCGGCGAGCAGCGCCCCGAGCGTCACCGTGAGCTGGACGCCCAGCGCCTCGGCCAGTTCGAGGATCCCGTCGCAGAAGCCGCGCCAGCGCATCGAGGGCTCAGGGCCGGACACGAGCACGAGATCGCGCGGTGCGCGCGGGGCGTGCGCGGCCCACACCTCGACCTCGGGCCACTCGACCGAACGGGTGCGCCCCTCGACGAGCCGGATCGTCGGGCGCGTCGCCTGGAAGTCGAAGAACTCCTCCGGATCGAGCTGGGCGAAGCGGGTCGCGCCGAGCTGCGAGCCCATGAACGTCAGGGCCGACGATGCCGCCTCGCCCGCGTCGTTCCAGCCCGAGAAGGCGCAGACGAGAGCGGGGGCCCGGAGGCCGTCAGGACGGCTCTCCCAGATCAGTGGCGGCATCCGGTTCACGGTACATCATGGGGCTGTGCCGTCGATCGATTCCGCACCCCCCGCACAGGCTCCCGGCGCACCTCGTCCCGGTGCGATCGCGACCCTCCGCGACGGCGACACGATCGAGGGCCTGTACGCCTGTACACGCAAGGATCGCCTGATGGCGCGGACCGGAACGCCGTATCTCGCGCTCGAGCTGCGCGACCGCACGGGCGCGCTTCCGGGGCGCCTGTTCCGCGACGCCGACCTGCATGCCGCGCGCTTCGACCGTGGCGACATCGTGCGGGCCGGGGGCCGCGTCGCGCGCTTCCGCGGGGAGCTTCAGCTCGAGCTCACGAGCGTGGTGCGGGTGGAGCCCGGAACCGCCGACCCCGCGGCGTTCCTGCCGGTGGCCTACCGCGACCTCGACGAGCTCGACGGCTTCGTCGATGCGCTCGCCGGCGAGGTCCGGCAGGCCGGCTTCCGGGCGCTGCTCATCCGGCTGCTCGGCGACGACGAGGTCCGCGCCGCCCTGCGCACGTCCCCTGCCACGCGCGGCCGGCACCACTCGTACCTCGGGGGGTTGCTCGAGCACACCGTCGCCGTCGCGACGCTCGTGGTCGAGACGTGCACGCTGCACCAGCGCCTGGACCAGGACCTGCTGCTCACCGCGGCGCTCCTCCACGACCTGGGGCGCACGCGTGAGCTCACCCTCGGCGCCGAGGTCGGGCTCAGCGACGAGGGCCGCCTGCTCGGCCATGTCGAGCTCGGGCTGCGGATGATCGAGGAGGCGGCGTCACAGACCGGGCTCGACGACGCTCGCCGGCTCGCGCTCGGCCACTGCGTGCTCGCGCACCACGGCGCCGACGCGCTTCCCGGGCGCCGGTTCGCGCTGCCCGAGGCGCTCGCGCTCTACCGGCTGAACGCGCTCGACGCGGGGATCAAGGCCGCGATCGAGCACGGCATGGGGCACGACGCCCCCGTGCCCTAGGCGGCTGCGCCCGGAGCAGCGTGAGCGTCGGGCGTATCCGTGCTCTCGTGCAGCGCGCGCGCCACAGCCTGGAGCAGGGTGTCCCGGGTGAACGGCTTCTGCACGAACGCGATCTCGCGCTCGCGGGCGCCGTCGAGGAGGACGACGTCCTCGGTGTGCCCGGACATGAAGACGACGGGCAGGCCCGGGGCCAGCTCGGCGGCGCGCTTGGCGAGTTCGTGGCCGGTCATGCCCGGCATCACGACGTCGGTGACGAGCACGTCGACCGGCGCCCAGTCGGCGAGCGCGTCGTCCCCACTGGCGGCCTGACGCACGGTGTAGCCGTGCCGCTCGAGGATCCGCACCGCCTGCCGGCGCACGGGGTCCTGGTCCTCGACGACGAGCACGCGCGCCGATCCGGATGCCTCGTACTCCGGCTCATCGGACTCGGGCGCAACGGTGAGCTCGTCGCGCGCACCGGGAAGCGTGAAGCGCACGACGGTGCCGCTTCCGGGCGCGGAGTCGATCGCGACCTCTCCGCCGGAGTCGGTGACGATGCCGTGCACGGTCGCGAGCCCGAGCCCGGTGCCCTCGCCCGCCGGCTTCGTCGTGAAGAACGGCTCGAACGCGCGGTCGGCGACCTCGGGATCCATGCCGGTGCCCTCGTCCGCGACGCGCACCTCGATCCCGTCTCCAGCGCCGGCGACGGAGATCCGCAGGACGCCGCCCTGCGGCATCGCGTCACGCGCGTTGACGGCCAGGTTCACCAGCACCTGCTCCAGGCGCGAGCGGTCGGCGAGCACGGGCGGCAGTGCGTCGGCACAGTCGATCCGCAGCTCCACGACCTCGCCGAGCGAGCGGGAGAGCAGCGACTCGAGGCCCAGCACGAGCTCGCCCACGTCCAGGACCTCGGGGTGCACGACCTCGCGGCGGCTGAACATCAGCAGCTGACGCGTGAGCGCCGCGGCGCGCTCGGCGGCGCGACCGATCTCATCGACGTCCTCGCGAACCGGTGACTCGTCGTCGAGCTCCTCGCGCGCGAACGTGACACAGGAAAGGATCACCGACAGGAGATTGTTGAAGTCGTGGGCGACGCCGCCCGCGAGCTGACCGACGCTCTCAAGGCGCTGGGCCTGGGCGAGGCGCTGCTCGAGCTCGGCGCGGTCGCGCTCGGCGCGGCGGCGGTCGGTGAGGTCCGTCGCGATCGTGCAGACGGCGGCGATCTGGCCGTCCGTGTCGAGCAGCGGGAACTTCACGAGCAGCAGCTCGTGTTCCTCGCCCGAGCCGGCGCTGCGCAGCGTGATCTCTGTCTGCCGCGACTCGCCGGAGCGCACGACCTCGCGCTCGAGATCGTCGTCGCTCGCGTCCACGCGAGCGGGCGGCAGCGCCTCGGCGGCGGTGCGGCCCAGGACGGCCTCGGCCTCCACGCCGATGGCATCCTCGAAGCGGCGGTTGACGAGCAGGAAGCGCTGGCGCGCGTCCTTGACCGAGATCAGCGCCGGCGCGTTGTCGATGATCGCCTGCAGGCGCTGCTCACCGGCGCGGCGCTCGGCCTCGGCGCGGCGGCGCTCGCTGAGGTCGATGAGCTGGACGAGGAAGTAGAGCGGGCGCTCGCCGTCGCCGTGCATCAGCGACACGTGCGCGAGCAGGTGCAGCACGTGCCCGTCGGCGTGCATCATGCGCTTCTCGATCGCGTAGCTCCGCCGGCGGCCGGCGAGCAGCTCGCGGATCAGCGGGCGGTCGAGCTCGGTGTCCTCCGGATGGCTGAGCGCGCCGAGCGTCGTTGAGCGCAGGTCGGCCTCGGTGCGCCCGGCCATCTGGGCGAGCGCGCGGTTCAGGCGCAGCCAGCGGCCCTCGAGGTCGATCAGCGCCATGCCGATCGGCGAGTCGTCGAAGGCGCGGCGGAAGAGCTGCTCGGCGGCCCGCAGCGCGTCCTCGACGCGGCGCGACTCGGTCACGTCCTGGCAGGTGCCGTGGACCGAGACGACCTCACCCTGGAGATCGTGCGCGACCTCTCCGCGCGCGTGGACGAGGCGGACGTCGCCGTCGGGGCGCAGAATGCGGTGGTCGAGGTTCCATGCTCGCCCGTCGGCGACGCCCTGCTCGATCGTGCGGGCGACGCGCGCGCGATCCTCGGGGTGGACCCGTTCGAGGTGGTGGGCCCAGGTCTGCGAGGTGGTCTCAGGACGCAGGCCGTGGATCCGGTAGAGCTCGTCGGACCAGGTGACGCGGTCGGCCTCGACGAGCCATTCCCAGCTGCCGAGCCGCGCGACCTGCTGCGCCTCGGCGAGCTTCGCCTCGTTGGCGGCGAGCGCGACCTGGGCGGCGATGCGCTCGGTGACGTCGAGGTACTGGACGAGGTAGTGCAGCGGCGCGCCGGCGGGATCGCGCACGAGGGTGCCGCTGACGAGCGCCACGACGGGAAGCCCGTCGCCGGTGCGCATGTGCGCCTCGAGCTCGAATGAGCCGGGGGCGCCGTCGCTCCAGGTCGCGGCGAGCCAGCGCTGCGCTGCGTCCGGGTTCTCCGCGAGGTCGAGGGCGCTCATCGTGAGCAGCTGCGCCTCATCGCGACCGAGCATCCGGCACAGCCCGCCGTTGACGCGGCTGAAGCGCCCGTCGGGGCGGACGATCGCCATGCCGGTCGGCGCGTCGCGGAAGGCCTCGCTCAGCCGCTCGGCGTCGGCCTCGTCACGGCCGCTGATGTCGCGGGCGACGATGTGGCACAGGCCGGCGTCGTGGTCGACGACGGCGCGCACCTCGGCCCAACGAACGTCGACGGCGGCGCCGGGCCGGACGATCCGCACGCGGAACCGCTCGTCGCGGACGTGGCCGTCGGGCGAGACCTGCTCGAACACGCCGCGCACGCGGTCGAGATCCTGCGGGTGCACGACGTCCCACAGCGTCCCCGCGAGGGGCATGTCCTCGCTGCCCAGGAGCAGGCGCGCCGCTGCGGGGTTCGCGCGGCGGATCGAGCCGTCGACGCCGCAGACGACGAGGGCGTCCGTGGCGAGCTCGAACAGGCGCTGCTCAAAGGCGTCCTGCGGAATGTCAGGAAGGTGGTGCACCGGTGACCGTGGCCCCTGCAATGGAGCGTCCGAGGGTACGTATCGGCACATTCGCGCTCAAGAGTTGAGCGCCTCCCCGGAGGCCCGCCCCGCGCCGGGCGGCGCGGTGAGCGCGCCCAGCGGCGGCCGCGTGCGAACACGCCGGTACGAACGCTAGCGTTCGCGCGCAGGTGCGTGATCGTGGACGTCCGTGAACAGCCTCCGCCGAACGGCGCCGCGAGTCGGCCGCCCGTATCCGCGCACTTCGTCAACAACGTGCTCGCGGCCGCTGCGAGCTACATCGACGAGGACCCCGACTACGCCCGCGACGTCCTCGCAGAGCTTGGCCAATTCCTGTCCTACCGCCTGCGCGAGGACCCGGCTCCGGTCAGCGTCGCGCAGGAGCTCGCGCACACCGCGACCTTCCTGCGCCTGCAGCAGGCCCGCTTCCCGGATCGCATCACGGTGCAGCTCCCCGATTCGACCGAGGTCTTCGGCCGCGTGACACCGGGGACGATCCAGGAGCCGGTCGAGACCGCGCTCGGCCGCGTGCTGCGGGAAGAGGCCGGCCCGTGCAGCGTGGCGCTCAGGACCGCCGCTGACGGGCTCGAGCTGTCGGTGAGCGGCGCCGGAGCCCCTGACGTCGTGAGCATCCCCCTGACGGAGGTACCGCTGTGAGTGGTCTTGTCGTGCTGGCCGTCGACGACGAGCCGAGAGCGCTGGCGGACGTCCAGCGTCTGCTCGAGGCATCGCCGCGCGTCGCGCGGGTCGAGACCGCGGGTGGCGGCCGCGAGGCGCTGCTGCGGCTGGGCCAGGGCAGCTTCGACATGCTGCTGCTCGACGTGCGGATGCCCGAGATCGAAGGCATCGAGCTGGCGCGGCTGCTGCGTCGCTTCGATGATCCGCCGGAGGTCGTCTTCCTCACGGGGCATGCCGACGCGGCGGTCGAGGCGTTCGAGGTCGAGGCGCTCGACTTCCTCGTGAAGCCGGTGACACGCGACCGCCTCGACGCAGGGCTGGCGCGCGTCGAGCACACGCGCGCACGCCGTCACGGTGGCCAGACCGTCGTCCCGGCCAGTGCTCCCGAGGTCGTCGCGCTCGACAACCCGAGCGGCGCCGGCAAGCGCCTCGTGCGCCTGGAGACGATCACGCACGTGGACGCGGACGGCGACTACGCGCGCATCCACTCTCCCGACGGGGAGTTCGTGCTGCGGGCGTCGCTGGGGCACCTCGAGGAGGACTGGGGGCCTGCCGGCTTCACGCGCGTGCACCGCGGGCACCTCGTGAACCTGAGCCACGCGATCGAGCTGCGCTCGCTGGAGAACGGCACCGCGGTGCTGGAGCTGCGTGACGGCACCGAGCTGCCGGTGGCCCGGCGCACCGTCGCCGCGCTGCGCCGCCGGCTGAAGGCCTGACCTACGCGCGCAGGTCGCGCCGGTCGAAGCCGACCACGGCGATCGCCGTGAGCACGATCGACGCCGCGAGCAGCACCGCGAGATGCCCGGCGTCGACGCCGTGCGCGATCGGGTCGTTTCCCGTGTAGTAGTAGAACGGCGAGACGTACCTCAGCCAGGTGAGCCCGTGAACGAGCGGAGCGAACCCGTTGATCAGGAACGTGAGGATGGCGAACGCTGCGGCCACTCCCGACGAGAGGGTCCGGCGTCCCGTTCCCGCAGCGAGCGCGAGCGCGAGCGCGCCGATGGCGCAGCCGAACAGCGCGAGGTGCAGTGACAGCGCCGCAAGGTTCGAGGCGGCGACACCGCCGCCGCCGACCGCGACGCCGGCGAGCAATCCGACGAACGTGCCGAGAGCGATCGTCAGGACCGCCACGAGGACGGCGGCGGCCTTGGCCAGGATCAGCTGCGGGCGCGGGATCGGGTGCGCGAGCGTCAGCCCGAGGACGCCCTCCTCCTCCTCGCCGGCGGTGGATCCCACGGCGGCCATGATCGCGGCCGCGCCGATCACGAGCGGTCCGTAGACGGCGCCGATCTCGCTGCGCATCCACCCGGTGAGGCTTCCGTAGTCCGCGCCCCCGAGCAGCTCGGCCACCCCCTTGGGCACGTCGAGCTTGCCGATCGCGTCCCCGACCGACGGGAACAGCGCGCCGACCATCAGGATCGCGAGGATCATGCCCATCGTCGCCGCGAGCGTCGTGACGAGGCGCAGGCGCACGGCGATCCGGAAGGTGGGCAGCATCAGCCGCCCTCGCGCTCACGGTAGTAGCGCAGGAAGATCTCCTCGAGGTCGTCGTCCGGCGTGCGGATCGAGCGCACCTCGTAGGCGGCGAGCGCCTTGACGAGGGTGTCCGCCGAGCCCTCGAACGCGACGTTCAGATGGGAGGCGTCGACGGTCGCCTCGCGGACCCCCGGGAGCGCGAGGAGCTCCCGCGCCGCGGGCGCGGCGCCGGCGAAGTCGATCTCGAGCCGCTGGATCGCGACGGCCCGCAGGTTCTCCAGTGAGTCGACGACGACGAGCCGCCCGCGGCGCACGATCGCGACGCGATCGGCGACGCGCTCGACCTCCGACAGCGTGTGCGAGGAGAGGAAGACCGTCCGCCCCTCCGCGGCGACCTCCAGCAGCAGCGCATGGAAGCTGCGCTGCACCAGCGGATCGAGCCCGGCGATCGGCTCGTCGAGGATCAGGAGCTCGGGCTCGTGCATGAACGCCTGGATCAGGCCGAGCTTCTGGCGGTTCCCCGTCGACAGCTCGCGGATCGGCCGGTCCAGCTGCGCATCGAAGCGCTCCGCGAGCCCGTCACGCACCCGCCGGTCGACGCCGCCGCGCAGGTTCGCCAGGTAGTCGAGCATCGCGGCGCCCGTCAGCTTCGGGTAGAGCGCGAAGTCACCGGGCAGGAAGCCGACCCGGCGGCGGATCTCGATGCTCCCGTCGCGCGCGTCGCGCCCGAGCACCGTGGCTGAGCCGGCTGTCGGCCTGATCAGGTCGAGCAGCAGGCGCATCGTCGTCGACTTCCCCGCGCCGTTCGGGCCGAGGAAGCCGAGGATCTCGCCGCGGTGGACCTCGAGGTCGAAGTCGAAGAGGCCGTTCCCCTCGCCGTAGTCCTTGGAGAGACCGACGGTGCGTATCGCGGTGTCGTCGATACCCGCAGCGTAGGGCCGCGCGTCCGCGTCGGCTCAGAAGTGGCCGCGGACCGCCCGGGCGGTCACGGTGCGGTGGTCGTCGGGGCCGGGCCTGAGCACGAGCACCTCGGCCTGCGCGGACTCGAGCAGCCAGGCGATGTCCTCCTGGGTGAAGCCCGGGTCACCGTCGCGTCTCGCGGCGACGATGATGCGGTCGACGTCCTCCTCGGCGACGAGCCGCCGCAGGGCGTCACGTCGCGTGCGGCCCCGGCTCACGCGGCAGTCTGTGGGGATCCCCTTGCGCGACGCGCGCTGCTCGACGGCCTCGAGCACCGGGAGCGCCAGGCCGGCCTGGCGCGGCATCGCCGCCTCGAGCGGGAGCGCGAGCGGGACGGTGGCGAGGTAGGCCGGCATCAGCGTCGCGCCCTCGGCGAGGGCGAGCCGGATCGCCGCGTCGAGCGCGCGCGTCGACAGCGCCTCGCCGCTGAACGGCAGCAGGATGCGGCGTGCGTCCCCGCGCTGCGCACGCGCCGGGCGTCGCCCGCTGGGCGGCAGCCACCAGCCGACCACGAGGCCGAGCGCCAGAACGGCGGCGAGAACGAGACCGGCGATCACCATGAGGCCTCCTCCTCCCGGGGATCGTCACGCAGCCCGCGGTCGGCGACGATGCGCACGTCGATGCCCTCGAGCGCCCGCACCAGGCGGACGGGCAGCGCGTCGCGGAAGCGATCGAGCCCCCGCGGGACGTGCGGCGAGCCGAGCAGGACATACGTGGTGCGGCGCTCGCGCGCGAAGTCCTTGACGGCGCGGGTGACGTCGTCGGACTCGATCACGTGCAGTTCCGCGCCGAGCAGCGCACAGAGGCGTCGCAACGCCCGCAGGCCGCGATCCTCCTCGTCGCCCAGGTCGCGCGTCGGCTGGACCCACAGGACGTCGAGCGGCGCGCCGAGCCGTTGCGCCGACCGCCAGGCGCGGCGGACGACGCGCTGGTCCTGTGGTCGCGGTCGCACGAGCGCCAGCAGCCGCTCGGCGACCGCCGACGCGGCCTTCTCCCCCGACATGCTGCGCCCGCGGCTGCCCAGCTCGACGCGGGTGACCCGCTGCGCGCCGACCGCCTCCGCCACCTGACGCAGCGCGACCTCGCGCAGGGAGACGAGGTTCTCGACCGTGAAGAAGCCGTTCAGCGCAGCCTCGATCCGTTCCTGCGGATAGACGCGACCGGCTCGCAGGCGCTCGAGCAGCTCCTCGGGCGTGAGATCGACGACGACGACGTCGTCGGCCCGCGCAAGGACCGCGTCGGGCACCGTCTCGCGCACGCGCACCCCGGTCAGCTCCGTCACGAGGTCGTTGAGCGACTCCAGGTGTTGCACGTTCATCGTCGAGACGACGTGGATGCCGGCGTCGAGGACGTCCTCGACGTCCTCGTAGCGCTTGCCGTGCTCGACGCCCGGCGCGTTCGTGTGCGCGAGCTCGTCGATCAGGCAGACCGCGGGGCGCCGCACGAGGATGCCGGGCAGGTCCATCTCCTCGAGCCGCGAGCCGCGGTAGTCCACGGTGCGGCGCGGCAGGATCTCGAGGCCGGCTGCGCGGCCGGCCGTCGCCTCACGCCCGTGCGTCTCGAGGACGCCGACGACGACGTCGTCCCCGTCCTCCAGGTACTCGTGACCCTCCTCGAGCATGGCGTAGGTCTTCCCGACCCCGGCGGCCATGCCGAGGAAGACCTTGTGCCGGCCCGCGCTGCGGGCGCTCTGCGCTCACGGCATCACGCCCCCAGGAGCCCCGAGACGACCAGGTCGACGAGCTTGATCCCGAGGAACGGGACGATCAGCCCGCCGAGGCCGTAGATC
Organism: uncultured Actinomycetes bacterium; assembly: GCA_963805615.1. Lineage (GTDB taxonomy): Bacteria > Actinomycetota > Thermoleophilia > Solirubrobacterales > Solirubrobacteraceae > F1-60-MAGs163. The sequence continues at coordinate 245,113 of CAWDUW010000004.1, forward strand.
AGCAGGTTGCGCCGCAGCAGGGCGGTCGCGCCGGACGGCCTGTAGGTGACGCCGCGCAGGGCGAGCGGGACGAGCAGCGGGATGACCAGCGCGTTGAAGATGATGGCCGAGAGGATCGCCGACTGGGGCGATCCGAGGTTCATGACGTTGAGGTCGGCCAACGGCCCCTCGCTCGCCCCCGTCGCCGCGTACGTCGTGAGGAAGACCGCCGGCAGGATCGCGAAGTACTTCGCGACGTCGTTCGCGATCGAGAAGGTCGTCAGCGAGCCGCGCGTGATCAGCAGCTGCTTGCCGACCTCGACGATCTCGATGAGCTTCGTCGGGTTGGAGTCGAGGTCGACCATGTTCCCGGCCTCGCGCGCGGCCTGGGTGCCGGTCTGCATCGTCACCCCGACGTCCGCCTGGGCGAGCGCCGGCGCGTCGTTGGTGCCGTCGCCGGCCATCGCGACCATCCGGCCCTCCTCCTGCTCGTGGCGGATCAGGGCGAGCTTGCGCTCGGGCGTCGCCTCGGCGAGGAAGTCGTCGACCCCCGCCTCCTGCGCGATCTTCGCCGCGGTGAGCGGGTTGTCGCCCGTGACCATCACGGTCCGGATGCCCATCGCGCGCAGCCGGTCGAAGCGCTCGCGCATGCCCTCCTTGACGGTGTCCTTGAGGTAGATCACGCCGAGCACGTCCATGTCGCGCGCGACGACGAGCGGCGTGCCGCCCTCCTGCGCGATGCGCTCGACCGCGGACTGCAGGGCACTGGGAACGACGCCGCCCTGGGCTTCGACCCACGCGGTGACCGAGTCGGCCGCGCCCTTGCGCAGCGCCGTGCCGTCACCGTCGATCCCGCTCATCCGCGTTTCGGCGGTGAACGGGACGAAGCGCGCCCCGGGCGCTTCGTCGCCGGACGCTCCGAGCGACTCCGCGAGCTCGACGATCGAGCGGCCCTCGGGGGTCTCGTCGGCGAGCGACGACAGGCGCGCCGCCGCGATCAGCTGCGCGGCCTCGATCGCGGGCATCGTCACGAACTCGGCGGCCTGCCGGTTGCCGTAGGTGATCGTGCCGGTCTTGTCGAGCAGCAGCACGTCGACGTCGCCGGACGCCTCGACCGCGCGTCCGGAGAGCGCGAGCACGTTGCGGCGCACGAGGCGGTCCATGCCGGCGATGCCGATCGCGCTGAGCAGCGCGCCGATCGTCGTCGGGATCAGGGCGACGAGCAGCGCGATCAGCGTCGTCAGCGAGATCGCGGTGCCCGCGAACTCGGCGAACGGCTGGAGCGAGACGACCACGACCAGGAAGACGAGCGTCAGGCCGGCGAGCAGGATCGACAGCGCGATCTCGTTCGGCGTCTTGCGCCGCTCGGCGCCCTCGACGAGGGCGATCATGCGGTCGAGGAAGCTCTGGCCGGGCTCCTGGGAGATCTCGACGACGATGCGGTCCGAGAGGACGCGCGTGCCGCCGGTGACGGCGCTGCGATCCCCGCCGGACTCGCGGATCACGGGGGCCGACTCGCCGGTGATCGCCGACTCGTCGACCGACGCGATCCCCTCGATGACGGTGCCGTCGCCGGGGATGACCTCGCCGGCCACGACGACCACGACGTCGCCGCGGTGCAGCTCGTTCGCGAGCTTCGTGGTGCCGTCCTTCATGGTCGCGACGGTGTCCGAGCGCATGGCGCGCAGCGCGTCGGCCTGCGCGCGTCCGCGGCCCTCGGCGAGCGCCTCGGCGAGGTTGGCGAAGACCACCGTCAGCCACAGCCAGAAGCCGATGAGGAACGTGTACCAGGTGGGCTCGTGCCCACCGCCGAGCGGCTTGCCGCCGCCCACCTGGACGAGCCAGGCGATGGTGACGATCACGGCGCCGAGCTCGACGACGAACATCACCGGGTTGCGGATCTGCTCGCGTGGATCAAGCTTGCGCAACGACCCCAGCAGCGCCGGCCACAGGATGTCGGCGGACAGCACCGACTCGGACTGATCTGAACGGGTCATCGGGCGGGAGCCTCCCGGTCGAGTGCGAGGTTGAATTCGAGAACGTTCACGCCGGGGCGCCCGAAGACGCCGAGCGTGCGGCCGTCCGTGTTGGCCTCGATCAGGTCGACGACCTTCGCGCGGGAGATGCCGCGCACAGCCGCGATGCGGTGGCTCTGGAGCTTCGCGTTCGCGCTGGAGATGTGAGGATCGACGCTCGAGGCGCTGATCTCGACGGCGTCCACCGGGATATCACCGGCCCGCAGGCCCGGGACATAGGGCCGCTCGAGCGCGAGCACCGCGGCGACCGCGTCGCGGTACGCGTAGGCCGCGACCTTCGAGTTCGGGCCGCGATTGGAGAAGGCGGTCGCGTCGGCGGAGTAGCCGGTCGCCGACGGGCGCGGCTGCAGATACTGCGGATCGGGCTCGGTGACGGTGTTGCCGTCCGCGTCGACCTTCGGCCTGCCGGCGCTGTCGAGCACCGGCTTCTGGAACGACTGGCCGATGATCGACGACCCGACGGTCTTCCCGTTCTGCTTGACGAGCGAGCCGTTGGCCGCGCCCGGGAAGACCACCTGGCCGATGCCGGTGACGGCGAGTGGATAGACGAGGCCGAGCGTGAGCGTGCTGAGCACGATCGCGACGGTGGCTGAGCGGAGTGTGGAGAGCATGGTCTAGAAGAGGTGGTCGGTCAGGCCCTGGGCGATCGGCCCCAGGAGGAGGGCGGGCAGGAATGTCAGCGCGCCGACCAGGAGGACGACACCGCCGAGCAGGACGCCGAACGTCGGCGTATCGGTGCGCAGGGTTCCGGCGCTGGGCGGGATCGAGCGCTTGCTGACGAGCGACCCCGCGATCGCGAGCGCGATCAGCATCGGGACGAACCGTGCGAAGAGCATCGCGAACCCGCCGGCCAGGTCCGCGAACGTGATCCCGTAGGACCCGAGGCTGCCTGGCGTTGGGCTGGACGAAGCCGGTGTAGCCGGCGAACGCCGAGCCGTTGTTGTTCGCCTGGGACATGTAGGCGTAGAGCGTCTCGGAGAAGCCCTGCGGCTTGCCGGACGCGAAGATCGAGGCGGCGCCGTAGTCCGTTCCCAGCGCGATCCCGGAGATGATCAGCACCATCAGCGGCGTGATCAGGATCGACAGCGTCGCGAGCTTCATCTCGCGCGCCTCGACCTTCTTGCCGAGGAACTCCGGCGTGCGCCCGACCATCAGGCCGCCGATGAAGACCGCGAGAAGGGCGAACACGAGCATCCCGTAGAGGCCCGAGCCGACGCCGCCGAAGACGACTTCGCTCATCGACATGCCGCCGAACGGGGACAGGCTGCCGAAGCTGGTGAGCGATTCCATCGCCGCGTTCACGGCACCGCACGAGGTGACGGTCGTGACCGCCGCCCAGAGCGCCGAGCCCCCGGTGCCGAAGCGGATGTCCTTGCCCTCGAAGTTCTGCCCGACGATCCCGGCCCACTGCTGAGCGGGGGTCGCGTGACGCTCGGCGAAGAAGACGATCGCCACCGAGGCCAGGAACAGCAGCCCCATGACCGAGAAGATCATCCAGCCCTGGCGGCGATTGCCGACCAGGCGACCGTAGGTCGAGGTGAGCGCCGCCGGGATCGCGAGAATCAGCCAGATCTCGAGCGCGTTCGTGAGCCCGTTCGAGTTCTCGAACGGCATCGCCGAGTTCACGTTGAAGAAGCCGCCGCCGTTCGTCCCGAGCTCCTTGATCGCCTCCTGCGAGGCGACCGGGCCGCGGGCGAGCGTCTGCGTGAGCCCGCCGACGCCGTCGACGCCCAGGTAGCCGCCGAGCGTCTGCAGGACGCCCTGCGAGATCAGCACGATCGCGGCGAGGAACGAGAGCGGCAGCAGCACGTAGAAGGTCGCGCGGAAGAGGTCGACCCAGAAGTTGCCGATGTGCCTGCCCCCGGCGCGGTTGGCGAGCCCCCGGATCAGCGCGACGGCGACGGCGATGCCGACGCCCGCGGAGACGAAGTTCTGCACCGCCAGCCCGGCCATCTGGCTGAAGTAGCTCATCGTGGTCTCGCCGCCGTAGTACTGCCAGTTCGTGTTCGTCACGAACGACGAGACGGCGTTGAAGCTGTAGTCCCACGGAATCGAGTGGAAGTCCTGCGGGTTCCACGGGTGCAGCGTCTGCGTGCGCAGGATCAGGTAGAGCACGAGCCACCCGAGCAGCGAGAAGGCGACGGTCGCCCTGGCGTACTCCTTCCAGTCCTGCCCGCGGCCCGGGTTCGTGCGCAGCAGCCGGCACCAGAGGCGCTCGGCCGGCGCGAGCACCGGGCTCAGCAGCGTGCGCTCACCGGTGAAGACGCGCGCCATGTAGGCGCCGAGGAGCGGCGTCGTCAGCACGACGAAGCCGAGGATGATCGCGAGCTCGAGGAGATCCATGCCCATGGCCGGCCCCCTAGAAGCGCTCCGGCCGCAGCAGCGCGACCAGGAGGTAGATGCCCACGAGCACCGCGACGATGAGCATCACGCCGAGGCTGGTCATGCGCGGTCCAGGAGGTCGATGGCGAACCACAGGGCGACGAAGAAGGCGAGGCCCAGGGCGATGGCTAGAAGATCCATGCCCGCAGTGTGCGTCCGCCGTCGTCAGGGCCGTGCCCGGATTCCGGCGGGCGGTGTACAGATCCTGTCCAGACCCTCCCGGGGTCTACGGCGCGTCGGTGAAGCGGTATCCGACGCCGGGATCGGTGCGGATGTAGCGCCGCCCGCCCGGCCCGTCGGCCGGTTCGATCTTGCGCCGCAGGTTCGCGATCTGCCCCCGCAGGACGTGGTTGTCGTCCGCGTACTCGGGGCCCCAGACCTCGATCAGCAGCGCACGGTGGGTCATCAGGCGCCCGGGGTTGCGGGCCAGGGTCTTCAGCAGATCGAACTCGGTCGGCGTGAGATGGACGTGCTCGCCGGCAAGCCGCACGCGTGTGTGCGGCGACGTCGATCTCCAGGTCGCCGAACGCCAGCGCGGGCTCCCCGGCGCCCTCGCCGACGCGGCGCAGCGCCGCCTCGAGCCGGGCGATCAGCTCGCGCGGCCCGAACGGCTTGGTCACGTAGTCGTCGGCGCCGGCGTCGAGCGCGCGGACCTTCGCCGCCTCGTCGCCGACGGCGGAGAGCACGAGGACCGGCATCTGCGACCACTCGCGCAGCCCGCGCAGGACGTCGATGCCGTCACCGTCGGGCAGCACGAGGTCGACGATCGCCGCGTCAGGGGGGCGAACGGCCGCGAGCGTCGAGCGCCTCCTCGACCGTCTCGGCCGGCACGGGCTCGAAGCCGGCCTCGCGCAGCACGACCTTGAGCGCGCGCAGGATCTGCGGCTCGTCGTCGCAGACGAGGATCCGGCGGCGGTCGTTCACGCCGCGGCGGCCTCGAGCGGACCGCTGAGCAGGAGCTCGACCACGACCGTGGTGCCCTGGCCGGGCACCGATTCGAGCGCGATGCGCCCGCCGTTGGCCTCGACGAAGCCCTTGGCGATCGCGAGCCCGAGCCCCGAGCCGGTGTGCGCCTGCCCCTCGCGGTGGTGGTCGGTCCCCCGCCAGAACGGATCGAAGACCCGACGCTGGACGGCGGGGGGGATTCCCGGGCCCTGGTCGACGACCCGCACGACGAGCCGGTTGCCGACGACCCGGGCGCGCACGGACACGGGCTGCCCCGCGGAGAAGCGGCGCGCGTTCTCGAGCAGGTTCGCGAACACGCGCTCGAGCTGCGCGGGATCGGCGCGCACGAGCGGGAGGTCCCGCTGGATCGCGAAGGTGAACGAGCCGCCGCCGGGATCGCGCGCCTCGACGTCCTCGACAGCGGCGTGCAGCAGCTCGCCGATCTCGCACCAGTCGGCCTGCGGCTCGGCCGTACCCGCCTGCAGCCGGGAGAGATCGAGCAGCTTCGAGATCAGCTCGTCCAGGCGTGTCCCCTCGCCGACGACGACATCCGCCAGCTCCTCGCGGTCGGTCTGCGGGAGCGTCGCCGACCGCAGCGTCTCGCCGGCCGCGATGATCGCGGTGATCGGTGAGCGCAGGTCGTGCGATGTCGCGCGCAGGAGCGCGGTCTTCAGTGCGTCCGAGCGCCGCAGCGCCTCGGTCTCGACGACCTCGGCGGCGAGCCGGTCACGCTCGAGCGCGCTCTCGAGCAGCGTTCCGAGTGCCGGCGCCACGCGCAGCCGGAGCCGCTGCTGGACGGCGGGGCTCAGCGTGTCGGGCAGCAGCAGCGTGCCGACGCGCCCGCGGGGTCCGGCGAGCTCGAACGCCACCGAGCCCTCGGGCGCTTCGAGCGCGCCCTCGACTATGCGCGCGCCGTCGACGCCGACGGCGTCCCCGACCCGTCGTGCCGCGGTTCGCAGCCGCGCCTGGATCGGGCCCTCGCCGAGCAGGTCGGCGGCGGCGGCCGCGGCGAGCGCGGCCTCCTGGCGGCGGAGCTCACCGACCCGGATCCGGGAGCGCGCGTGATCCGCCACCGCGCTCGCGGCGACCGCGCTGACGACGAAGATTCCCAGCGCATACCAGTCCTTGCTGTCCGCGACGGTGAACCGTCCCGTCGGGTCGATCAGGAACCAGTTGTAGGCCAGGGCGCCGAGGAACGCCGCTGCGACGCCGGCCCAGCGACCGAAGCCGGAGGCCACGGCGAGCACGGCGACGAGGTACACGAGGCCCAGCGAGATGTCCGGTGCGACGTCCCGCAGCGGCAGGATGACGACGGTCGCCAGCACCACCGCCCCGGCGGCAGCGGCGAAGCCGCGCCACGCCCCCGCGCGCTCGTCGCGAAGCTCAGGTCGGACACCCGGCATGCGGACAGCCTACGGCGGGCCGGGGGCGCGCAGTTCCGTCAGCGCACTGCGCCCGAGCGTCCACGCGATCCAGACCAGCAGGGCGGCGAACGCGTACTCGATCGCACGCGCCGGCAGCGCGTTCACGAGGACCACCCCGACGAGCGCTCCGGGGATCGCGAGCAGGCCGATCGCCAGGCCGTCGCGTACGCGCACGTTGCCGTACCGGTGCTGGCGCCACGCGCCGACGAGCGCGACGGGGACGATCGCCAGGAGCGACGTGGCCTCGGCGTCCACCTGATCCAGCCCGAGCAGCAGGACGAGCGCGGGAACGAACAGCGCGCCGCCGCCGACGCCGAGCAGCCCGGAGAGCAGCCCCGCCGCGACGCCGATCAGGATCGCCGCGGCGGTCACGACGCGCGCACCACGAGGATGACGGCGGTCGAGGCGAGCAGCACGGCGAAGAGCAGCCGCACCACCGCCGCCGGGATCCGCTGCTGCAGCCGGGTCCCGGCGAGCACTCCGCCGATCGCCGGCAGGCCCACGAGCAGGCCCTCGCGCAGGTGGACGTTTCCGTACGCAGCCTGGACGGAGACCGCGGCCGTGGCCATCAGGACGATCGCCAGCAGCGAGGTGCCGGTCGCCTCCTTGTCGCCGTAGGCGAGCCAGAAGATCAGGAGCGGGACGACGATCGTGCCCCCGCCGACACCGAACAGGCCGCTGAACAGCCCTGCCGCAAGACCGATCGCCGCGAGCTGCGCACGTCGGCTGCGAGGCATCCGGGCATACTAGTGTCGTGATTCGGACGCTCGGATGCGGGATGCGGGATGCATCGACGGTCGTCGGTGTGTCCGGCGAAGCGGTCTGTGCCCGTGGCACAGGCAAGTCGGTGGGCGCGCCGATGGGCGGCGAGGCGCCCGCAGACAGCGTGCGAACGAACGATTCGCGACACTGATCCCGTGTCACCGGCCGCGACGCTCGAAGAGGTCCTCGCCCCGCTGCGATCCGACCCGAGCGGCGCAGCGGTGCTGCTCGACGTGGACGGCACGCTCGCACCGATCGTCCGCGACCCGGAGGCGGCGACCGTCCCCGAGCGCATGCGGCGCGTCGTCCACCGGCTGACCGAGACCTACGGCCTCGTCGGCTGCGTCAGCGGCCGCCGCGCGAGCGTCGCGCGGCGCATGGTCGGCATCGGCTCGATCCCATACGCGGGCAACCATGGCGCGGAGCTGCTGCTGCGCGGCGCCGGAAAGGCGACCGTGGACCCCGAGGCCGAGCGCTGGGCCGGACGCGTGCGCGGCGTCGCCGACGCCGTTCGTGCCGACCGCCTGCGTGAGGCCGGCCTGCTGCGCGAGGACAAGGGCCCGATCGTGGCGCTGCACTGGCGCGGGGCCGACGACGAGGCGCGAGCCGAGGCGCTCGCGCGTGAGATCGCCGCCAGCGCCCGCGACGTCGGGCTCGTCATCCACGAGGGCCGGCGCGTCCTCGAGCTGCGCCCGCCCGTCCCGATCGGCAAGGACGCGGCGGTGCGGCGCCTGCTCGCGATCACCCCGGTCCACACCGCCCTCTACGTCGGGGACGACCTCACCGACGTCGATGCGTTCGACGGCCTGCACGGGCTCGTCGAGGAGGGCCGGCTGACGCACGTGGCGTGCATCGGCGTGCGGTCGGACGAGACCCCGGCGGAACTGGCCGACGCGGCGGACGTGCTCGTCGACGGCATCGACGGCGTGCGCGACCTCCTCGAAGCGCTGGTCCGCTGAGCCGGTGCGGTTCGTCGATCTGCTCAAGAGCACCGTCCTGCTGAGCGGCGCCGCCGCGACGCTGCTGGCGCTGATCACCGTCGTCGAGGCCAACTCGATCGGCGATGACCTGCTCGCACTCGTCGCCGCGGGCTGGTGGTTCGTCGCGGCGCTCGGCGGAACCTGGATCGGGCGCCGCAGCAACCCGTCCCCGCCGGTGGAGCGCGCGCTGCGTGACGCGAAGAGCTCGACGCATCTGCCGGAACTGCACGCCGGCCGCGTGCTGCTGAACCGGCTGTGGCCGCTGCTGCTGGCGACGATCGTCTCGGCCGCGCTGTCGCTGCTGTGGCCGCAGATCGCCGCGATCGCGGCGGGGTTCGGGATCATCTGGGCGCTCTCGTGGCGCCATCAGGACGCGGCGGTCACCGCGGTCGAGGAGCGCGACGGGGTCACGTTCTTCGTCGACAGCACGTCGTTCGTCGGCCCGATCAAGCTGCTGCGGACGCCGGGGCTGCGCCGCGACCTGCCGCCCGTCCCGCGCGCCTCCTAGAAGAGACTCACGAGGCCGACGAGCGCGGGGGCGAAGATCAGCGCCGGCAGGAAGTTCCCGACCTTCACATCCTTGATGTCGAGCAGGCGCAGGCTGATTCCGATGATCAGGACGCCTCCGGCGCTCGTCAGCGCGGCGAGCGCCTCGCTGCCCTCCGCAAGGATCGTGTCGAAGAGCCCGGCCGCCAGCGAGATCCCGCCCTGGACGACGAACACGCTGACGGCGGCGAAGGCGACTCCCGGCCCGAGCGAGGCGGCGAGCGCGATCGACGCGAAACCGTCGAGCAGTGACTTGGTGGCGAGCGCCTGGTAGTCCCCGGTCAGCCCGTCCTGGATCGCTCCGACGACGGTCAGCGGGCCGACGCAGAAGAGCAGGCTCGCGGTGAAGAACGCTTCGCTCACACCGCCGGCGGAGCCGCTGAACCGCGACACGCGCGCCTGCAGCCGATCGCCGAGCCGTTCGAGCCACCCTTCGATGTCCAGCGCCTCGCCCACGATCGCCCCGAACAGCACCCCGCCCAGCACGTAGAGGACGTTCGTGTCACGCCAGGCGAGCGCGAGGTCGACGCCGATGACGAGCGTGACGAGCCCGAGGCCGTCGAGGACGCGGCGGCGCAGGCGCTCGGGAAGCCGGTCGCCGACGAGCGTGCCGAGCAGGGTCCCGAGCAGGATGGCGCCGACGTTGATGAGTGTGCCGGTCACGAGCGCCGGGAGCATGGCACGATCCGCCGCGTGGCCTCCGTCGACGTCCTGCTCGTCTCGCTCGGCTCGACCGCCGGTCTGCGCGCGGCCGACGCCGAACTGGCGGGCGCGCTGCGCCGGGCGGGCGGCCGGGTCGAGGTCGTGGCAGCGGTGCCGCAGGACCGCGTGCGCACGTTTGCGCTGACCGATCTGGCCTGGGCGCGTGCGGCCCGCGCTGCGGCCACTCAAGGGATCGGCGACCACAACCCTCACGCGGTCCTCTACAGCACGACGACCGCCGCGCTGCTCTGGCCGCGGCGGGGGGCGATCCGGTTCGACGCGCTGGCCGAGCAGACGCGCCCTGGGCGGCACGGCCTCTGGCAGCGCCCTCTGGAGCGCAGGCGCCTCGCAGGCGCCTCGCTGCTCGTCCCGTGGTCGCAGCCGTCGCTCTACGGCGCCCCCGCCAACCGCGCGGGTGCACTCGTCGTGCCCGTCCCCGTCGAGTCCTCCGGCCTCGGCGAGCCGTGGGGCGCGCGCGACGTCGCCGCCGTGACCTACGCCGCCGACCCCGAGAAGAAGGGCCTGGCTCGGGTGCTCGGCGCCTGGGCCGCCGCGCGTCGCGAGGGCGAGACCTTGCACGTCGCGGGCCTCGACCGGGATCGCCTGCCCGCGGACCTCCCCGCCGGCGTCGAGGTCAGCGGGCGGCTCGAGCGGGACGACTACCGGGCGCTGCTGCGGCGCGCGAAGGTCTTCGTCACCGCGCCGGTGCGCGAGGACCACGGCATCGCCCAGCTCGAGGCGCTCGCCGACGGCTGCGTGCTCGTCACGACGCCGGCCCCGGGGCCCTACGCCGCGCTGCCGATCGCCCGCGAGCTGGACGCGCGACTGGTCACCGACGACCTGACTCCCGCGATCCGCTCGGCGCTCGATGACCCGGCGCCGCGCTACCACGAGCGAGCGCTGCCGCTGCTCGAGCCCTTCAGCGCCGCCGCGGTCGACCGCGTCGTTGCGCTCGACCTGCTGCCGCGGCTGCTGCGATAGCGCGCAGCCCGCGCGCTCACCTGAACGCGGAGAGCGAGCAGCCGTAGAGCTTCCGAAGCTTCTTCTGCTGAGCGTTCTTCTGCTTCTTCGTCGCTCGCTTGTGGCTCCTCTTCCACGACTTGTAGGTGGAGACGCAGCGGGCGCGCTTCCACTTGACCGACTGCTTCTTGACGGTCTTCTTCGGGGTGGTCTTCGCCGGGATGCTCGGGCTCGGCGTGGCGGGCGCCGGGGTGGCGGGCGCCGGGGTGGCGGGCGCCGGTGGGGTGGGGGTCGGAGTGCCGCCACCCCCGGCCGCCGGCGTGAACCCGGCGAGCGGGCACGACGTCGCGGGCGCGTCGGTGGGCGGGACGTGCGCGCCGCCGCCAGGCCGGACGGACGTCGGCGCGGAGCCGTTGTAGCACGCGCGCAGCGAAGCGCCGACCGGGATCGGCGTGTCACAGATGAAGCCGCCGACAAGCAACAGACAGCCGCCGTCGGAAACGACCCCTGCGGCGTTGGGGGCCTCCACGAGAAGGCCGCCGATGGTTTCGGTGCCGGTGTTCGTGACCGTCAGCAGGTACGACGCGCTGCCGATCGGGGCGAGCGTCGCGGTGGACGACATCGCCGCCGGCGCAGCGGCCGGCAACGCAAGCACCAGCGCGACGGCCGCCAGAACTCCGAGTCCCCTGCAACGAGCAGTACTCACCCTCATCCTCCCCCGCCTTCCCCGCCGGTGACACGCCGGACGCGGGTCATTCCTACAGCGCGGCGATCTCCGCTGTCAACTGGACGGGCCCGATCCGGGCGCCGTGCAGGTCAAGCGCCGCCGGACGCCCGTCCAGGCCCACCGCCTGATCGGGATGGACGGCGGGGCGGGCGGGATCAGTTCGACGCGCGCCTCAGGGCCGCAGCCGCACCGGCAGCGTCTTCAGCTGGTTGGCGAACGGCGACTCGACGAACTGCGGCGCGCCGTCGATCTCCATGCCCGGGTAGCGCGCGAGCGTCTCCTCGATCAGCACCTTCAGCTCGAGCCGCGCGAGCGCGGTGCCCAGGCAGAAGTGCCGGCCGCCCGCGCCGAACGCCTGGTGCTCGGCCTCGCGGGTGATGTCGAACCGGTCCGGGTCCTCGTAGCGCGTCTCGTCACGGTTCGACGAGGGGTACCAGAGGACGACCTTCTCGCCCTCGCGGATCTCCTGCCCGTGCAGCTGCGTGTCGTGCGTGGCCGTTCGCGCGAAGTGTGCGAACGCCGGGAACATCCGCAGCGACTCCTCGACCGCCGCGGGCACCAGTGACGGATCGTCCAGCACCAGCTGCCGCTGCTCGGGGTGCTCCATCAGCGCGCGCATGCCGCTGCAGTAGGTCGCCTTGGTGCTGTCGTTGCCTGCAGCCATCAGCAGGAAGAAGCCCATGACGATCTCGTGGTCCTCGAGCTTCTCGCCGTCGATCTCGGCGTGTACGAGCACGCTGGTGAGGTCGTCCGTCGGGTTCTCGCGGCGGTCGGCAATCAGCTCGCCGCAGCGGCGGAAGACCTCGGGCACGTCGCGCTGCATGACGATCTCGACGCCCTCCGGCGTCGCGTCCGGATCGCCCGCGCCGAGGATCGTGTTCATGAGGTTCGCCCAGACCGCGTCGTCCTCGGGCGAGAGCCCCATGAAGCTGCCGATGACGCGTGCGACGACCGGCTGCGCGACGTCGGACACGAGGTCGGCGGTCTCGCGCCCCTCGAGCTGATCCAGCACGTCACGCGTGATCGCACGGATCGCGTCCTCGTGCTCGGCGATCCGCTTCGGCGTGAAACCGCGCTGGAAGAGCGCCTTGATCCGGTCGTGCTTGGGCGGGTCCATCCCGATGAACATCGCCTGCTGCAACTCCAGCGGCAGGATCGCGTTCTTCAGCGCCGTGAAGCCACCGATCTCGGACGAGTAGGTCTCCCAGTCGCGGCTGACCTCGAACACGTCGTCCGCGGTCGTCACCGACCAGAAGCCGTCCTCCTCCGGGAACTCGGAGATGCCGTCGGTCCAGTGCACGGGACACTGCGACCGCAGCCGGCGGAACAGCTCGTGCGGCGGACCGTCCTGGAACTGCTCCCGGTCCGCGACGCGGACGTGGTCGAGTGGCGCCTGATCCTGTCCGGTGGTGCTCATGCGGGCAACCTACCCCCGCCGCCGCGTCGGCGCTACCCCGCGCCGCCGCGTCTTCTGAGCGCGTCCAGCTCGTCCCACGGCAGCGTGTTCGCGACATCGGCCGCGGTCAGCCACGCGCGCCGCGCCGTCGCGACGGCCCAGCGCTGGCGTTCGAGGGTCGTGACGCGGTGTGCATCGGAGTCCAGCACGAGCTTCACCCCAGCGGCGGCCGCCGCGCGCGCGTGGACGTCGTTGAGGTCACGACGGTCCGGCTGGCCGTTGATCTCCAGGAACGTGCCGGTGCGCGCGGCCGCCTCGATCAGCGCGCCGACGTCCACGTCGTATCCGGGCCGCTTGCCGATCAGCCGGCCGGTCGGGTGGCCGATCACGTCGACGAGCGGATGCTCGATCGCGCGCACGATGCGCGCGGTCATCGCATCGTGCGCCATGCGGAACGAGGTGTGCGCGCTGGCGACGACCCAGTCGAGCTGCTCGAGGATCTCGTCGTCGTAGTCGAGCGCGCCGTCGGGCAGGATGTTCACCTCGCTGCCCGCCAGCACCCGAATCCCGTCGAGCCGCTCGTCGACCAGGTGCACCGCGTCGATGTGCCGCAGCAGCGCGTCGGGCGTGACGTGGTTGCCGAAGCCGTGGCTCGCTGAATGGTCGGTGATCGCGAGGTACTCGTGACCCAGCTCGAGCGCGGCCAGCGCCATCTCCTCGATCGTGCCGTGCCCGTCGCTCGCGACGGTGTGACAGTGCAGGTCCCCGCGCAGGTCCTCGACGGTGACCAGGCGCGGCGGGACGAACCCGGGTTCGAGCTCCCCGCGGTCCTCCCGCAGCTCCGGTGGGGCATACGTGAGCCCGAGCCGTTCGTAGACCTCCTCCTCCGTCGCGCAGCGCGTGGTCTCCCCGGTCTCGTCGTCGAGAATGCCGTGCTCGCTGACGTGCAGGCCTCGCCGCACGGCGAGCTCGCGCAGGTGGACGTTGTGCGCCTTCGAGCCGGTGAAGTGCTGGAGCAGGTTGCCGAACGTCGCAGGCGTCACGATCCGCAGGTCCACCCCGATGCCGTTCTGCGTGACCCCGCGCGCGCCGTTGTCCCCGCCGCGAACGGAGGAGCCGATCACCTCGAGCGCGGTGAACGCCTTCACGACCGCCGCCGGGTCGTCGGACGCCACGACCACATCGAGGTCCTTGACGCTGTCGCCCAGCCGCCGGGCCGACCCGGCGACCTCGGCGCGCACGACCGCGGGCTCCGCGCGCAGCCCGTCGACGATCAGCTCCGCGACCTCGGCTGCTCCCGGCAGAGCGACGCGCGTCCCGGCGGGGCGCTCGTCATGCGCCTCGAGCGACGCGAGGATCGCGGTCTCGGCCTTCGGCCCGAAGCCCTTCAGCTCCCGGACGCGGCCCTCGGTCGCCGCGGCGCGCAGCGCGTCGAGCGAGTCGACGCCGAGCTCCTCGTACAGCCTCCGCGCGCTCTTCGGCCCGACGCCGTCGAGCCGAGTCATCGCGACGACGCCCTCCGGGAACCGCGCGCGCAGCTTCTCCGCCGCGGGGATCGAGCCCGTCTCGAGCAGGGCCTTCAGTTTCTCCTCGAGCGTCCTGCCGACGCCGGGCAGCGCCGTGACGCGGCCATCGCGCACCATCCGCGCCACGGGCTCGGGCGAGTCGCGGATCGCCTTCGCGGCGTTGCGGTAGGCGACGACCCGATGGATCACCGCGCCGTCGAGCTCGTACAGGTCGCCGAGCTCGTCGAGCGCGGCCGCAAGGTCGCTGTTGGTCGGGTCCGCCACCGCTGCGCACTACCCTACGCGGCCGCATGCGCGGACCCGCCTGGCTCGTCCTCCCCACGTTCAACGAGGCCGAGAACCTCGAGCGGATCGTCACCGCCGCGCGCGGCGTCCTGACCGCGGCAGCCTCCGAGGGGTTCCGCATCCTGGTCGTCGACGACGGTTCGCCCGACGGGACCGGCGCGATCGCGGACCGGCTCGCCGACGAGCATCCGGACGAGGTCGAGGTGCTGCACCGCACGACCCGGGAGGGACTGGGACCGGCGTACCTCGCGGGCTTTCGCCACGCGCTGGACGCGGGCGCGGGCGCCGTGATGGAGATGGACAGCGACTTCTCGCACGACCCCGCGGACCTGGCGCGGCTGCTCGCCCCGGTCCAGGCGGGCACGGCCGACCTCGTGCTCGGCTCGCGGTACACGCCGGGCGGCGGCGTCAGCGACTGGGGCGTCGGGCGCCGGGTGATCAGCCGCGGCGGCTGCCTCTACGCCCAGGCGGTCCTGCAGGCGCCTGTGCGGGACCTGACCGGCGGGTTCAAGTGCTTCCGCGCGGAGGTGCTCGAGGCGATCGACCTGCCGACCGTGCGCTCACGCGGATACGCGTTCCAGGTGGAGCTCACGTACCGCGCCCTGCGACGCGGCTTTCGCGTCGTCGAGGTGCCGATCGTCTTCCGCGACCGCCAGGAGGGCGAGTCGAAGATGTCCTGGAGGATCGCGGCGGAGGCGATCTGGCTCGTCCCGGCGCTGCGCCTGCGCCGCCGCTCCTGAGGCGCCGAGACCGCGCGAGGGTCTCATGCCCGAGGCGCGGTCTGCCGAAGAGCAGAGGGATGGACCCCGACCGTCTCGTCCTGCTCCAAGGGCTCCGCGACACCCGCTCGACGTTCGCGCGCTGGCGTGCGAGCCCGCGCAGCGTGCTCGTTCCGTGGACGCTCGGCGCGCTCGCGATCGCGATCGCACTGCTGAGCGTCGTGTGGTTCATCGCCGCGTCCGTGCAGCCCGATCCCTCGACGACGCTGCTCCCCGGCCTGAACACCCACGCCGACCTCGGCGACGTCGGGCGCATCCTCTTCCGCAACTCCCTGGTCCTCGCGCTGCACGCGTTCGCGTGCGTCGCCGGCTTCATCGCCGGCGCCTCGCTGCCGCTCCAGGTCGAGCACAAGACCGGCTTCTCACGCCTGCTGCACGAGCATGCGGGCCGCTACGCCATCCTCTTCGTCAGCGTCGCCACGCTGTTCTCGCTCGCGACCCAGGGATACGTCCTGGGCCGCATCGGCGCCGACCTGTCGCTCCAGCTCGCGATCTCGCCCTTCAAGCTGATCCTCACGCTGCTGCCGCACGCGATCCCCGAGCTCGTCGGGCTCTTCCTGCCGCTCGCGGCGTGGCTGATCGCGAGTCGCCGCGACGAGTGGGAGGAACTGCTCGCCGCGACATTCGTCACGGTCGCGCTTGCGATCCCGCTCCTCGTGGGCGCCGCGTTCCTCGAGGTCTACGTGTGGCCCGACGTGCTGCGCGCGGTTTCGCCGATCTACTGAGCGGCCCCCGCGCCCTGTAACGTCGCGGCTTGCCGGGAGACCGTACTTTACTTTGTATAGTGTGGACGAAGACCCCGTTCGCAGACCGCTAGGAGCACACATGTCCCTCCCCGAGATCACCGACAGCAACTTCCAGGCCGAGGTCGTCGAGTCCGCGACTCCGACACTCGTCGACTTCTGGGCGCCATGGTGCGGTCCGTGCCGCATGGTCAGCCCACTGCTCGAGCAGATCGACGCCGACCGTGACGACCTGCGCGTCGTCAAGCTCAACGTCGACGAGAACCAGCAGACCGCCGCGCAGTTCGGCGTGCTCTCGATCCCGACGATGATCCTCTTCAAGGACGGCCAGGCCGTCCAGCAGATCGTCGGCGCGCAGCCGCGCCCGCGGATCGAGTCCGCGCTGGACTCCGTGCTCGTCGCCTAGCCGCGCTCCCACGACACGAGCGCCTCGGCGATCGTGCGCTCGGGCGGCCCGGCGGCGTGCGGGATGACGTGCTTGCGCATCAGTGCGTTGCCGAGCACATCTCGGGTGCGGTCGAGCGCGTCCTGGTCCTCCCCGAGGACCAGGACGACGAGATCGCCGTCCTCGGTGCGCAGGATGTGGATCGCGGCGAGACCGTCGACGGCGCCGGCGGCGCCGTCGACGTCACGCTGGGTCGCGACGATCTGCTCGCGCGTGAGCGGCTCGCGAAGCTGGATCCGGCTGATGACGGCGTGCATCAGGCGAGCCTAGGCCACGGCCGCTAGAACCGGACCCGCGAGCCGAGCGTCACGACGCGCTCGGCCGGGAGGCCGAAGTACTCCGTCGGGCTCGTCGCGTTGCGGGCCATCGCGACGAAGAGCCGCTTGCGCCACCAGACCATCCCGTTCCCGCGTTCGGGCACGATCGTGATCTGGGAGAGGAAGTACGTGACGTGGCGCGGGTTGAAGTCGATCGGGAGGCCTGCGGGCGTGCCGCGCGCGAGCGCGAGCGTGCTCGTCACGACCGGCTCGTCGAGATAGCCGAACCGCAGCGTGATGTGGCTGTAGCCGTCGTGCTCGTAGCGCAGGTGGTCGAGCTCCGTGCGCTCCGCGGCCGGCACGCGCGGGACATCGGCCGTCACGACGGTGACGATCACGACCTCCTCCGCGATCGCATGGATGCGGTCGACGCCGACCCGCAGCGCGAGCGGCGTGGTCTGCGGCGTGGGGTTCAGGTAGATCGCGGCGCCGGGCAGTCGGCGGATCGGCGGCACCCGCCGGTGCATCCGCTCGACGAACTCGTCGAGCGGACCTTCGGCCTTCATCCGCGCCGCGGTGACGTCCGCCCGCCCGCGGTCCCAGGTCGTCATGACGACGAGGACTCCGGCGCCGACGAGCAGCGGGAACCAGCCGCCGTGGAGGATCTTCGTCACATTCGCCGCGAGGAACAGCAGGTCGACGGTCACGAACCCGAGGATCCCCGCGGCGATCATCCACAGCGGCTTGCGCCACAGGAGCCTTGCGATGAACAGGAAGAGGATGGAGTCGACCAGCAGCGTGCCGGTCACCGCGATCCCGTATGCCGTCGCGAGCCTCGCGGACGAGCCGAACCCGATCACCAGGGCGACGACCGCGGCGAAGAGACCCCAGTTGACCGCCGGGACGTACACCTGCCCGATCGCCTCTCCGGAGGTGTGGCGGACGGTCAGCCGCGGGAGGAAGCCGAGCTGGATCGCCTGGCGGGTCACGGAGAACGCGCCGGAGATCACCGCCTGCGAGGCGATCAGGGTCGCGATCGTCGCGAGGAAGATCATCGGCACCTGCGCCCACTCGGGCATCAGCAGGTAGAAAGGGTTCGCGATCGCGGATGGGTCGGCGAGGATCAGCGATCCCTGGCCCATGTAGTTGATCATGAGCGCCGGGAAGACGAGGAGGAACCAGGCGCGACTGATCGGACCTCGTCCGAAGTGCCCCATGTCCGCGTAGAGGGCCTCGGCGCCGGTGACCGTCAGGACGACGGAGCCGAGCGAGATGAACGCGATCGACGGATGCTGCGCGAAGAAGTCGACGGCGTACGTCGGCGAGATCGCCCGGACGATCTGAGGATGGTGGACGAGCCGGCTGCAGCCGGCGGCAGCGAGCGTCACGAACCAGATGATCATCACCGGGCCGAACAGGCGGCCGACCACGTGGGTGCCGAACCGCTGGATCGCGAACAGCCCCGTGAGCACGGCCAGCGCGATCGGCAGCACGATCGAGCTCAGGCTCGGCGCTGCGACCTTCACGCCCTCGACCGCGGACAGGACCGAGATCGCGGGGGTGATCATCCCGTCGCCATAGAAGAGCGCAACCCCGGCGAGGCCGACGAGGACGAGGCTCGCCTTGAGCCGGCCTCCCGTGGGGAGGTGCCGCCGGATCAGCCCGACGAGCGCCATCACCCCGCCCTCGCCCTCATTGTCGGCGCGCATGATGAACGTCACGAACTTGATCGAGACGATCAAGGTCACGGACCACACGACGAGCGAGATGATCCCGTAGACGTCTCCCGTCGTCGGCTTCACCGCGCCGTGGTCCGCGGCGAAGACGGCCTGCAGCGCGTAGAGCGGGCTCGTCCCGATGTCCCCGAACACCACGCCCAGCGCGCCGATCGTGAGGGCGGCCGCACCCGCGGAATGCCCGGCGCGCGGGGCGGTCGTCGTCGGCATCGCGGCTGAGCCTACGAGTCCGAGGTCGGGCGCGGCGCCTAGGCCCGGACGACCGCGATCCGCAGCTCGCGACCGTCGATGGTCGCGACCTGCGCACCCGCGTCAAGCTCCGGCTCGATCTCGAGCGTCGTGGCGAGCGCCTCGCTCGCGACCAGCGCCTCGTGCTCCCAGACGACGTCGAGCAGCTCGGCGTCGCCGCCGAGCGTCAGGGCGATCCGGTCCTCCACCGCGAGGCCGGCGCTCTTGCGTGCGTTCTGCACCGCGTGGATGACCTCGCGCGCCATCCCCCGGCGGCGCAGCCCCTCGTCGAGGTGCAGATCGAGGGCCACGGCATGTGAGCCCTCGCGCTCGAGCTGGTAGCCCTCGAGCGGCTGCATCGCGAGCTGCAGGTCGTCCGCGCCGAGCGCGTGGTCTTCGCCGTCTCCGAGGACCACGCCGACCGTACGGCCGTCGCGAAGCGCGGCGGCGACATGCGCCGGGTCGAGCACCGCGAGCGCCGTGACGAGCTCGGGCATCCGCTTGCCGAAGCGCGGGCCGAGTGTGCGGTAGTTGGCCTTCACCTCGTAGGAGCCCAGCTCGCCGGCCTCGTCGACGAAGCGCAATGCCTCGACGTTCAGCTCCTCGCGCACGATCGCCTCGAGCTGCTCGATCGCCTCGCGCTCGCGGCCGGCGGCGACGATGACGGCCTCGCGCAGCGGCTGCCGGACCTTGACCTTCGCCTGCCCGCGCGCGGCGAGCCCCAGGCGGACGGTCTCCCGCGCCGTCGCCATCGAGACCTCGAGCGCGAGATCCCGTGGATGAGCGTCCGCCGCCGGCCAGTCAGCAAGGTGCACCGACGGCTCGCTCCCGTCGAGGTTGTCGTAGATCTCGTCGGCGACGAACGGCGTGAACGGCGCGAGCAGCTTCGCGACGGTGACCAGGCAGGTCCGCAGCGTCGCGAACGCGACGGGGTCGCCGTCCCAGAAGCGCCGCCGCGAGCGACGGACGTACCAGTTGGAGAGATCGTCGACGAAGGCCGCGATCGCCCTCCCGCCGGTCGTGGCGTCGAACGCCTCGAGGCTGCCGGTGACGTCGTCGACGGTCGCGGCAAGCCGCGACAGCACCCACGTGTCGAGCTCGGTCTGCTCGCCCGCCGGGGCGGCGTCGGCCTGCGGTGCCCCGGCCGCGTTCTCGTAGAGCGCCAGGAACGCGTACGTGTTCCAGAGCTGCTTGAGGAACAGGCGGACGCCCTCGCCGACGGCCTCGACGCTGAACCGGTAGCCGTCCCACGGCTGCTTGCTCGTGAAGAAGTACCAGCGGAACGCGTCGGCGCCGTATGCGTCGAGCACGTCCCAGGGCACCACGATGTTGCCGAGCGACTTGCTCATCTTGCGGTCCTGCTCGTCGCGGATGTGCCCCAGGCACACCACCGACCTGTAGGCGGGCTGCTCGAACAGCAGCGCCGAGACGGCGTGCAGCGAGTAGAACCAGCCGCGGGTCTGGTCGATCGCCTCGCAGATGTAGTCGGCGGGGAATCGCGCCTCGAAGTGCTCCTGGTTCTCGATCGGCGCGTGCCACTGCGCGAACGGCATGCAGCCCGAGTCGAACCAGACGTCGATGACCTCGGGCACGCGCGTCATGCGGTCGCCGCAGTGCGGGCACGGGAAGCCGACGTCGTCGACGTACGGCCGGTGCGGATCCTCGAGCCGCACGCCGCTGAGCTCCTCGAGCTCGTCGAACGACCCGATGCAGTGGATGTGGTCGTTCGCGCAGCGCCAGACCGGCAGCGGCGTGCCCCAGTAGCGCTCGCGGCTCAGGGCCCAGTCGACGTTGCCGCGCAGCCAGTCGCCGAAGCGGCCCTCCTTGATGTGCGGCGGGTGCCAGTCGATCTGCATCGTTGGTGGCCAGCAGCGTGTCGCGGATCTTCGACGTCGCGATGTACCAGGAGGGCTTGGCGTAGTAGAGGAGCGGAGTGCCGCAGCGCCAGCAGTGCGGGTATGCGTGCTCGTAGTCCTCGGCGCGCAGCAGCTTCCCGCGGGCGCGCAGGTCCTCGACGAGGTCGGCGTCGGCGTCCTTGACGAACCGGCCCGCGTATGGGCCGATGCGCTCGTCGTAGGTGCCGTCGAGCCTCACCGGGTTGACGACGGTGAGGCCGGCCTCCTGCCCGAGGCGGAAGTCGTCCTCGCCGAACGCGACGGCGGTGTGGACGAGGCCGGATCCACCGTCCGCCGTGACGAAGTCCGCGAGCAGCACGGTGTGCCCGCGTGGCCCGTACGTCTCGGCGGGCAGGAACGAGAACGGCGCCTCGTAGCGCACGCCGTCGAGCGCCGCGCCCGGGAAGCGGTCGAGGATCTCCGCCTCCTCGCCGAGCACGCGCGTGACCAGCGGCTCGGCGACGATCAGCGCGCGGTCGTCGCCGGGGACGCGGGCGCGGACGTACGTCAGGCCGGCGTCCACGGCGACGGCGGCGTTGGAGACGAGCGTCCACGGCGTCGTCGTCCACACGATCAGCTCGTCACCGTCCTGCAGCGGGCCCTGCGGACCCGTCACGGGGAAGCGCACGTAGACGCTCGGGTCGATCACGTCGCGGTAGCCCTGGGCGACCTCGTGGCTCGAGAGCGACGTGCCGCAGCGCGGGCAGTACGGGACGACCTTGTGACCCTCGTACAGCAGGTCCTTGTTCCAGATCTGCTTCAGCGCCCACCAGACGGACTCGATGTAGGTGGTGTCGAGCGTGCGGTACGCGTCGTCCAGGTCGACCCACATCGCGATGCGCTCGGTCAGCCGCTGCCAGTCCTCGAGGTAGGTGAAGACCGACTCGCGGCACTTCTGCGTTGAACTCGGCGATGCCGTACGCCTCGATCTCGTCCTTCGTCGACAGGCCGAGCTCCTTCTCGACCGCGATCTCGACCGGCAGGCCGTGGCAGTCCCAGCCGCCCTTGCGCTCGACGTACTTTCCGCGCATCGTCTGGAAGCGCGGGAAGATGTCCTTGAAGACTCGTGCGAGGACGTGGTGCGAGCCGGGGCGGCCGTTCGCGGTCGGCGGCCCCTCATAGAACACCCACGGCTCAGCGCCCTTGCGCCGCCGGACCGACTCGGCGAAGACGTCACGCTCGCGCCAGCGCCCGAGGATCTCCTGTTCGAGATCGGGGAACGACGCGTTGGGATCGACCGGGCGGGGAGTGCGGGCCATGCGGCCCGCATTGTCGCAAGGTGCGCTCAGGCGGCGAGTTTCCTGCAGATGGACGCGAGCTGACGCTTCTCGTCCTCGTCCAGCACGGCGAACGCGCGCCCGACGCGCTCGGTGTGCTCCGGGAAGAGGCGATCGACGACCTCGCGGCCGGCGGGCAGCAGCGAGACGCCGACGGCGCGGCGGTCGCTCACGAGGCGGTGGCGTGACACGAGACCCCGTGCGACCAGCGTGTCGACGACCTCGGTGGCGTTCGCCTTCGAGGTCTGCAGCCGGCGGCGCAGCGTGCGCAGCTCGAGATCCCCGCCCGCGGTCTCCAGCACGACGAGCACGAAGAAGCCGGTCGAGGACAGCCCTTCACGTTCCAGGTCGAGCGAGAGCCGCCGCCGGACGTTCGCCTCGGCGACGAGCAGCGACTCGAGCGCGCGATGGGCCAGCGGATCGCCGGGAACGAGCGTCATCCTGAGAGGGAATCCTCCCGCTCAGGCCGGACGTTTCCCCTGGAATAGTCACTGGTCCTCGCTGAGAGTCATCGGTTCGGCTTCGCCGACCCGTCCTGCCAGGGGGCCGTGCCTTCGCCGACCCGTCCTGCCAGGGGGCCGTGCCTTCGCCGACCCGTCCTGCCAGGGGGCCGTGCCTAGCCGGCGAGCCGCTCGACCGACTCCATGCCGGTCGGCGCGGCGGGCCAGACCTCGCGCCCGTCGATTGCGGCGATGAGGTGGTCGACGGCGGCGATCGGCTTGTCGCCGAGCCGCGTCACGGTGCTCGCGCCGCTGTCGGGCAGCGCGTGGCGGAAGTCGCAGATGGTGAGCTCGTCGCCGCCGATGCGCCGTGCGCCGAAGACGAGGCGGCCCAGGGCGTCGAGGTCGGCGCCGTGCCCGGCGAGGACGACGGCGCTCGGCTCGACCGCGTGCAGCGCACGGGCCATGCGAGCCGGATCGAGCGCGACGGAGATCGTGAGCGTGCGCATCCCGCGGCGCCGCAGCGTGAGCTCGAGCCCCTGGACGTAGAGCGACTCGATGTCGCACGCGGTGCTCGCGTCGAAGATGACGACGCCCTCTTCGCGCGTCGCCGCGGGCGAGACGCGCATGGTCGCCGACAGCCAGCTTGCGGCCCAGCGCCAGGCGAAGCCGTACTCGGGCCCGGTGCCGTCGTCGGCCAGCGTCTCGACGGCGGGCAGCAGGACCTCCTCGACGGTGCGCTCGAGCGAGCGGACGGAGAGGCTCTCCTCGAGGATCCGGCTCGCCTCGCTCTCGTCGAAGCGGTTGAAGGCGGAACGCAGGCGGGTGTCGGACGCGGGACCGGCTCCGCGCTCACGGGCGACGGCGACGGCGGAGGACACGTTGTGCGTCTCCTCGAATGCCGCACGCAGCGCCTCGATCTGGCCGAGATCGAACTGCCGGTGGCCGCCGGCGGTGCGGCGCGGCTCGGGGAAGCCGAAGCGGCGCTCCCACGACCGAAGCGTGTTCGCGCTGACGCCGAGCATTGCGGCGGCTGCGTTCGTGCGGATGACGCCCATGGATGGAGTTGTCGACGTTTGCGCAGGTTTGATCAACATGCGCAACGGCGATTGCCGTTCGGGCGCAATCGTGCAGCGGCAGGATCGGCGCGAGCGGCGGCGACGCCCAGAAGAAAGCCGAGGCCGACCGGATGGGTATCTCCGGCCGGCCTCGAACGCCTTTCGAGCCAGGATGTCGGTCCCGTTCAGCCCTGAGGCGCAAGAACGATGAGCGCGGCGCTTGTCGCGCCGCAGGGGCCCACTCTGGTGAACCAGCGGATGCCCCACTCCCCGGACGGGCGCACGACGAGGTCGTGCACCGTGCCGTCGCCGCGGGCCGCGTGGACGATGCTCGAGACGAGCGCCTCCACACCGGCGGACTCGGCATCGGCCGGGACGAGGAGATCGGTGACCTGCTGGTTGACCGCCTCGGCCTCGGTCGCGCCCAGCAGCTTCTCGCAGCGGCGCGAGAGCGCGCAGATCTGCAGCTTGCCGTCGACCAGCAGGAAGGCGTCCCCGGGCTGCGGGGCGAGGCTCACCGGTGCCGTCACGATCAGGCCCAGGTGGCAGGTGGTGCAGACGCGGGTCATCGCGACGTCCGGATCCGGGCGCTGCGCGCAGTGGCCGCAGAAGGCGATGTACGGCTCCTCCTGAGCCTGGCCGAGGCCGGGCAGCACCTGAAGCGTCGGGCGCGGGCTCATGCCGTCGCGCTCCTGCGCAGCGGGACCGGGTCGAAGGCGGCGGGACGCAGCGGGGCGGCCGCGGGGCGGCGCTCGTCGAGCAGCTGCTGCACCTCGCGCGTCGCCTCTGCGAGCGACTCGTGCAGGATGACGGTGCCCGTCGTCCGTGCGCTCGCGCGGCGCTCGCCGCGGCGGAACAGCGCGACGGGCAGGGGGCCGGCGGCCGACCGGACGGCGTACGCCCAGCGGGCGACCTCGTCGTCGGATGCGGCGGCGCCCGCGATCACGATGACGCGCGGGCGGAAGTTCGACAGCACGTCGGACAGGCCCGTCAGCCCGGTGACCGGAAGGCTCAGGGTCTGGGCGCCTGCCCGGCCGAGGAAGAGGTGGAGCGCCGCGGAGTCGAGCGCCGCCGGGTCGAGCTCACCCGCGGTCGCGTCTCCGACGAGGATGGTGAGCGGGCGGGCCGGCGCCGGAGCCATGCGGCGGGCTCGCACGAGCCAGTCGGTCGCCCAGCCGGCGGCGAACGCCCAGGGGGCGCTCCCGTCGCCGTGGCGGTCGGCGATCTCATGCAGCGACGGAAGGAGCACCTCCTCAACCGCGCGTTCTACGGAGCGCAGTGCCAGTGCGGCCTCCATCGCGGCGTCGGCGCGGTCCAGCTCGCACGCGGTGAGCGCGCCCACGAGCATCGGCGTGTCTGCGGTCAGGTTCTCCCGAGCACGCGAGACGGCGGAGGAGATCGACAGGCCCTCCTTCAGCGCGTCACGCAGAGCTGCGATCTCTCCGTGCGTGTACAGCCGGTGCTTTCCCTCGGTCCGCATCGGGGTCGGATAGCCGAAGCGCCGCTCCCACGCACGCAGCGTGTTGGGGCTGACGTTCAGGTAGGACGCTGCCTCTGAGGTCTTGAGGGTTCGCACGACAGGAGGTAGAAGACTCCTTGTCGAGGGCGTCCAGACGGCGAGAAGCCCACTTGCACAGCTTCTTGCGACAAAGCTGTGCAGAAAGCTCCACCGATCGCTAGTCTCCTGCGGGTCGGTCCCGGTTCACATTGAGTTGGAGGCAGCTATGGGTATTGGCAGCCGCTAATGCAGCCGGACAGCACCGTCACGCGGGGGATGTAGCGTCCCCTGCGTGACGGTCGCTTATCGCTCCCCGCGGCCAGGCCTCGCGATGGCGCTCGCAGCGCCGCTCGTTCTTGTGGGGCTGGTGGGCTTTCTGCTCGCCGACAAGAGTTCGCTGTCGGACCCGCTGACGTGGGCGCTCGTCGGCATCGGGTCCGCGTCGGCCCTGATGGCCGCGTTCTTCTCGGGGCCGCTCACCGTCTCGCCCGCGTTCATCTGCGGGATGCTCGCGATCGCCTTCCTCGGGCCGGCGGCGGCGTTCCTCGTGACGTTCGTCGCCGAGGTCGTCGCCTGGCTCTACGAGCGCTACCGCTGGCGCGCGTTCGTGATGAACCTCGCGGGGATCCCGCTCCCGGCACTGATCGTCGCCTACGGCTTCCAGGCGATCGGCCCGACAGGAGGAGACGGTCGCCTTCTTCGTGCTGCTCGCGCTCGCGACGGCCGTGGACCTGATGATGAACGCGGCGATCGTCCTGCCGATCGGCGCGATCCTCGACGGTCGCACGGTGCGCAGCAGCTTCGGCGCGCTGGTCGCGCTGCTGCCGACCTTCGTCATCAGCATGGTCCTCACCCTCGCGATCGCCGAGGGCTACATCTCCAACGGGCTCGCCGCGCTCGCGCTGCTGCTCGTCGTGATCGCGGTGATCGCGTACATGTCCCGCCTGGTGACCCACTCCCGCGCGCAGGCGCGGGAGTACGCCAACCTCTCCTGGGGGATCCTCTCGAGCCTCGTGCGCACCCTCGACGAGCGTGACCACCGCGCCGCCCGCCACTGCGCCGCGGTCGCGCGCTTCGCCCGCGACATCGCGGCGCTCGCGAAGCTGCCGGTCCGCGACCAGGAGCTGGCGCACACCGCCGGCCTGCTCCACGACATCGGCAAGTTCGCCCTGTCGGACCGCGTGATGGAGCGCGGCGCGCAGCTCAACGACGCCGACTGGCGGGGGATCCGCCGGCACCCGGACATCGGTGCGGATCTGCTGCGGGACATCGGCGTGTTCGGCCCGATCGGCGAGATCGTCCGCTGCCATCACGAGCGCATCGACGGTCGCGGCTACCCCGGCGGGCTGACCGGCGACGAGATCCCGGAGGTCGCGAAGATCGTCGCGGTCGCCGAGGTCTACGACACGCTGACGGCGCCCGACACCTACCGCACGCCGATGAACTCGTTCGAGGCACTCAACGAGCTGCGGCGCGTGTCGGGCACGCAACTCGAAGGCCGCTATGTGGAACTGCTGGCCGATCTCCTGTCCGGCACCGGCACCGAGTACCGCCACCAGGACGAGGCGAGTTTCGACCGCGAGCTGAACATGGAGCGCCGCATGAGCGAGGCCGCGGCGCCGAGCTGAGCCGCGAGGCTGCGCCTAGGGGCGACGGCGCGGCTGCAGCGATGCGACGAACGTGTCGAGCTGCTCCGGGGTGAAGCGGCGTTGCCCGCCGGGGGTGCGGTAGCTCTCGAGGTGGCCCGCGTTGGACCAGCGGCGCACGGTCGCGATCGACACGCCGAGCTCAGCCGCCGCCTGCGAGACCGTCAGCGCGAGCCGCGCTCCTGTGTCTGTCGTCGCCATCGCCCTGGGCAACGGCGTCCGCGCGCGCCGACGCGACCCCCTTCGCAGCTTTGCGCAGGTTCGCCCAGCTCCCGCTGCGGGATAGGGTCCCGGTCGTGGGACGACTCGACGACGTGGACCTGACGCAGACGCTCGCGACCAAGGAGTACGAGCGGCTGCTGTCCGACCGCGGGTGGCGGCTCGCACAGCTGCGCCTGGCGCTCGGGGGAAGCTCGGGGACGGCCGGCTGGGCCCCGGGCTGCTCGTGCTCTTCGAGGGCTGGGACGCCTCGGGCAAGGGTGGGGCGATCAAGCGTCTCGTCGGCCCGCTCGACGCGAGGCACGTGCGGGTCGTGCAGTACGCCGCCCCGACGGCCGACGAGAAACGCCACTTCTACCTCGGCCGCTTCACCGAGCAGCTGCCCGGGCATGGCGGGATGGCCGTCTTCGACCGCACGTGGTACGGCCGGGTGCTGGTCGAGCGCGTCGAGGGTTTCGCGTCGACCGAGCAGTGGCAGCGCGCGTACGCGGAGATCGTGGACTTCGAGCGCTCGCTGTTCCTCGAGGGCATCATCGTGGTGAAGTTCTGGGTCCACATCTCGCCCGCGGAGCAGCTGCGCCGCTTCAAGGCGCGCGAGAAGGACCCGCTGAAGCGGTGGAAGCTGACGGACGAGGACTGGCGCAACCGCGACCGCTGGGACGACTACGCCGCCGCCGTCGAGGAGATGGTCGATCGCACCGACACGACCTGGGCGCCGTGGCACCTGATCGCCGGTGACAACAAGAAGGCCGCTCGGATCGCCGTGATGGACGCCGTGATCGCCGAGATCGAGCGCGGGTGCCTGCAGGCCGGGTTCCCGCTGCCGGAAGACCGGCCGCCCGGCGCGAAGACCTAGCCCGCGGCCTCGTCGAGTCGCGCGCCGACGAGCGCCCAGCGCGCGCCGGCGAAGCGCGCCGCCATCGTCGCGAGACGCACCGCCATCAGCGCAGCGATCGCCGCCCAGATGCCGGCGATGCCCCAGTCGAAGTGCAGGGTGAGCAGCTCGAGCGTCACGGCCACCGCCGCCGCGACCGCCATCGCGCCGGCGAGGTAGCGCGTGTCGCCCGCGCCGATGAGGATGCCGTCGAGCGCGAACACGATCGCCGCGAACGGCAGCAGAACGGCGAAGATCGGCCACGCGATCTGAATCTGGTCCAGCACGTCCGCGTCACTCGTGAACGCGCGCGGGATGACCCCGGAGAACGCGAGCAGCACGGCGGTCATGAGCAGGCCCGCCGCGAAGGACAGCTCGCACAGCCGGCGCCCCATCACCCGCGCCTCGGGCGCGTCCGACCCGCCGAGTGCGCGTCCGATCATCACCTGCCCGGCGATCGCGAGCGCGTCGAGCACCAGCGCGAGGAAGATGAACAGCTGGAACACGACCTGGTTCGCGGCGAGCGCGGCGTCGCTGGTGCGCGCAAGCACCGCGCTGGCGAGCCCGAACGCGAGCAGCAGCGAGCCGGTCCGCACGAGGATCTGCGCGCCCATGCGCGTGAGCGGCCGGATCAGCGCCCACACGGGGCGGCGGGTGGCGGCCGGCGCGCGCAGGAGCAGCCAGGCGAAGGCGGCGCCCATCCCGAGCTGTGCGATGACCGTGCCGATCGCTGATCCGTCGAGCCCGAGGTCCAGCCCGTAGACGAGCACGAGCTCGAGCACGATGTTCACGACGTTCGCGATCACCACGACGACGAGCGGGGACCGCAGGTCCCCGACGCCGCGCAGCCATCCCTGGCCCGCGACCGCGAGCAGCGCGCACGGCAGGCCGAGCGCCGCGATCCGCAGGTACCGCGCCGAGGCGTGCGCGACCGCCCCGTCGCCGCCGAGCAGGGCGACGAGTGGAGAGGCGAGCACCACGGTGAGCACCGTCACCGCGAGCCCCACCGCGAGTGCGAGCCACAGGGCCTGCGCGCCCAGGTCGCCCGCGGCGACCTCGTCCCCGGCGCCGTGGAGGCGCGCGACCTGCGCCGTCGTGCCGTAGGCGAGGAAGTTGCAGAGCGCGACGACCGAGGTGAGCACCGTTGCGGCGAGCGCCAGCGCCGCGAGCTCCGTCGTGCCGAGGTGGCCGACGATGGCCGTGTCCGCCAGCAGGTAGAGCGGCTCAGCGGCGAGCGCCCCGAGGGCCGGAAGCGCGATGAGGAGGATTTCGCGGTCGTGGACGCTGCGGCGCACGACGGTCATGCTAGGTCCGGCACGATGAAGCTCCGCCTCTACCACCACCCCGACGGCGCCCGGGTCGCCTACCGCGAGCGAGGCACCGGGCGAGCGCTGATCCTCTGGCACTCCGAACTGCTCAGCCACCGCGAGCTGACGCCGCTCGTCGAAGGCCTCGAGCACCGCTACCGCGTCGTGCTGCCGGACCTGCCGCTGCACGGCGACTCCGAGGACCGGCCACGCCATCCGTACACGGTGCAGTGGCTGACGGAGGTCGTCGCGCGCTTCTGCGTGGACGTCGGCGGGCCGCGGCCGATCGTCGGCGGGCATGGGCTCGGCGCCGACCTCGTGCTGCGCGCGGTCGAGGAGCACCGGCTGCGCCCGTCGCGCCTGATCCTGATGCCGACGCGGCTGCACCGCCCCGCCGACGACGACCGCACGTGGCGTCGCTGGCGGCGTGCCGCGCGCCTCGGCGGAATGCCCGGCCTGGATCGCGCGCTGATGCACGGCGCGCGCGCGGCGCTGCGGCCGGGTCGCGGCGTCCGGCTCAGCGCGCGATCGAATCCCGCGGCCGCCGACGTGGTCCGCCACGCGCTCGCGGACGTCGGCGGCAACGCGAACCTCGCGCAGGCGTGGGCCAAGCTCGCACGGCGCTGGCCGACCGGCCCGCGTCGCGAGCTGCTCGACGCCTATCCCGGCATCGACATCCCCGTGCTGCTGCTGTGGGCGGACGAGGACCCGCGCCATCCGCTCCAGACCGCCGAGGAGGCGCTCGACCTCCTGCCGGATGCGCTGCTGCGCGTCGTCCCGCGAACCGGGTACCTCATGGCGTACGACGACCCGGTCGGCGTGGCTCGCGAGATCGCAGCGTTCTGCGGCTGAGCGTAGGGTTGAAGGCCCCTCCCGAACCCTCCAGGAGTCCCGAATCATGGCCAAGCGCCTCTACGGCGGTGAGACCGCCAAGGCGGTCGACAACTTCAAGATCTCCGGCGAGCCGGTGCCCGCCGAGGTCGTCCACTGGCTCGGCCGCATCAAGGGCGCGGCCGCCGTCGTCAACGGCGAGCTCGGCCTGCTCGACCCCAAGCTCGCCAAGGCGATCGCCGCCGGCGCCGCCGAGGTCGCCGCCGGCAGCCACGACGGGCAGTTCCCGATCGACGTCTTCCAGACGGGCTCGGGCACCTCGTCGAACATGAACGCCAACGAGGTCATCGCGAACCTCGCGGGCGACGGCGCCCACCCCAACGACCACGTGAACATGGGCCAGTCGTCGAACGACGTCTTCCCGTCCGCGGTGCATCTCGCCGCGCTCGACGTCGCCGTGAACCGGACGCTGCCCGCGCTGAAGCAGCTCGAGCGCTCGTTCAGCAGGAAGGCCGGCCAGTTCAAGAACATCGTGAAGTCCGGGCGCACCCATCTGATGGATGCCGTCCCGGTCACGCTCGGCCAGGAGTTCGCGGGCTACGCCGCGCAGATTCGCCTCGGCCAGGAGCGAATCGAGTCGGCGCTCGTGCATGTCGGTCAGATTCCCCTCGGCGGCACGGCGACCGGAAACGGCCTCAACGCACATCCCAAGCTCGCCGCCGGCATCCGCCGCAGGCTCATCGCCGAGACGAAGCTCAAGCAGATCGCGGCACCGCTCGACCGCTTCGAGGCGCAGGCCAACCGCGATGCGCTCGTCGAGCTGTCCGGCGCGCTGAAGGTCGTGGCGGTCTCGCTGACCAAGATCGCCGGCGACCTCGCGCTGCTCGGCTCGGGCCCCCGCGCGGGCGTCGGGGAGATCTTCCTGCCGGAGCTGCAGAAGGGCTCCTCGATCATGCCCGGGAAGGTGAACCCCGTCATCCCCGAGGTCGTGCTGCAGGTCAGCGCACAGGTCATCGGCAACGACACCGCGATCACGATCGGCGGCATGCAGGGCCAGTTCGAGCTGAACGTCCGCATCCCGCTGATCGCCCGCAACCTGCTGCAGTCGCTGCATCTGCTCGCGACCACCAGCACCGCGCTGAGCGAGAAGTGCGTCGATGGGATCACCGCCAACAAGGCGGGCGCGAAGCGCTCCGCCGAGGCGACGCTCGCGACGGCGACGGCGCTCAACGGCGCGATCGGCTACGACGCCGCGGCCGTGATCGTCAAGAAGGCCGCGGCCTCGGGGCGCCCCCTGCGCGAGGTCGCGATCGAGGAAGGCGTGGACGCCAAGCTGTACGACGCGACGATCGACCTGCGCGCGATCGCCCGCGGGAACGAAGCGGGCTAGTCGAGGATCGCCACGACGCGCGCCGGCCCGGCGCTGCCGCCGACGACCTTCAGCGGGAAGCACGACACGGTGAAGCCGCTCGGCGGCAGTGAGCCGAGGTTCACGAGGCGCTCGATCTGCGAGTACGCGAGGTCGGTCTGGTGGGCGGCCCAGAAGATGCCGGGCTCGCCCTTCGCCTTCGCCCACTCGGCCTCCAGATGCAGCGGCGCGTCCCAGCCCCACGCGTCGATGCCCATGACGCGCGTTCCGAGCTCGTACAGGCGGTGGGTCGCCTCGGCCGTGACGCCCGGGCCCTTGATCATGTAGTCGGGCGCGTCCATGAAGGCGTCACGGCCGGTGCGGATCAGGACGATGTCGAGCGGCTGGATGTCGCGATCGAGCGCGGCGAGCGCGTCGTCGATCTCGGCGACGGTGATCGGATCGCCGTCGCCCTTGTGTGCGAAGTCGAGGCAGACGCCCGGCGCGTGGAACCACTCGAGTGGGAGCTCGTCGATCGTCTGCGCGCGTTCGCCTGCGATCGTCGAGTTGTAGTGCCACGGCGCGTCGACGTGTGTCGTGTTGTGGGTCCCGAGGCGGGTGAACTCCTCGGTCGCCCAGCCCTCCCCGTCGCGCAGCAGCTCCCGCCCCACCCCGAGCAGCGCCTCGATGGCCGCGGCTCCCGCCTCGTGTTCCTGGAAGACGATGTCGGTCCGCAACGGCTCCGGCGTCTCCGGCGGGCTCGGCACGATCGGCGCGGACAGATCGATGAAGCGCGGCATGCGGCGAGCCTACCCACCGCTCGTGCGACGGGCAGACTCGCCTGCCGGGGCCTAGGCGGCCGGCGCCGGAGTGACTGCGGGAGCGTCGCCCTCCCGCCGCTTCGGCATCTTCAGCGCGCCGAAGACGAACAGCGACAGGATCCCGAGCCCGATGCCCGCCAGGAGCATGGCGATGCCCGTGACGATGCCGAACAGCGAGATTCGCTCGGCCATGTACGCCGTGTTGAGCGCGGTGCTGAGCGCGGTCTCCGTGATCCACAGGTTGCGGATCGGGTTGTCGACCGGCTGTCCGCTCTTGGCGTTCTTGAGCGCCGCGGTCTCGTCGTTCGTGCCCTTGCCGTCAGTCGTCGCGAAGCGCGGCAGCTGCGAGTAGGTCTTTCCTCCGGTCGCCTCGAGCGCATGGATGCGCATGTAGTCGGCGAAGCAGCGGGCGCTGTCGCCGCTGTTCACGGTCTTGTTCGCGACCGTGCATGTCGGGAGCGCGATGCTCGAGTCAAGGCCCGCGGCCGCAGCCGTCTTCTTGATGCCCGCCGGAGTCATGTCCGGCGTACCGACGATCTGCTCCTGCTTCAGGTTGTCTTTGACCGTGCTGCGGCCGTTCACGCCGGTGGCGATCGCACCGATGCCGAACGCGATGAGCACGAGGGCGGAAAAGATTCCGCCGAGTTCAAGAATTTTGCGCATGCCGCGCAGTCTCACCGCGACGGGGAGACCTACGCATCGGAAGAAGCGCGCATTGGCACGCGGGGAAATTACGGAGGCGATCCTGGATCGCGACCGCCGGCGTGCGAACATCCCGGCACATGAGCGACGGAGCATGGGAGCGTGTCCCGATCGATGCCCAGAGCGTGGTGACGCCGCTGTCGCGGTCGGCGGTGTTCCTCGTGATGACCGTGGGCGACAGCGACGAGGATCTCGCGGTGGTGCGGGAGGCGCTCGGCGAGGTCGCCGACCTCATCAAGAACGTCGGATTCCGTGACCTCGGCGCGCGGCTGTCGTGCATCGCCGGAATCGGCAGCGAGCTGTGGGACCGCCTGTCGCCGGACCGCCGCCCGGCGGACCTGCGCCCGTTCACGCAGATCAAGGGACCCGTCCACAGCGCACCGTCGACGCCCGGCGATCTCCTGTTCCACATCCGCGCCGGCCGCGAGGACATGACGTTCGAGCTCGAGCGCCAGCTCCTGGACGCGCTTCGTGACGCGGTGCGCGTCGTCGACGAGACGATCGGCTTTCGGTACTTCGACGCGCGCGACCTCCTGGGCTTCGTCGACGGAACGGCCAATCCGGTCGCAGGTGAGCTGCTCGACGCCGCGCTGATCTCCGAAGCGGCCGACCCGGACTTCGCCGGGGGCAGTTACGTCGTCGTCCAGAAGTACGTGCACGACATGGCCGGCTGGGCCGCGCTCTCGACGGAGCAGCAGGAGGCCATCATGGGGCGCACCAAGATCGACAACATCGAGATCGATGACGACGACGAGCCGCGCAAGTCCCACAAGTCGCTGGCCACGATCGACGACGGCGAGGGGGGCGAGCTCGCGATCCTGCGCGACAACATGCCCTTCGGGCGTCCCGGCGCAGGCGAGTTCGGGACGTACTTCATCGGGTACTCCGGCCGGGTCGGGGTGATCGAGCAGATGCTCGAGCGGATGTTCGTCGGCGCCCCGCCCGGCTCCTACGACCGGCTGCTGGACTTCTCGACAGCGATCACGGGGACCACGTTCTTCGTTCCGACCGCGACGCTGCTCGACGACCTCGCCACCGCCTAGCATCACTGCCCATGGGACGGCGTTGGGCGCGAGGGTGGGAACTCACCAAGACCAGCTGGGCGGTGGTCAGGGCCGACCGCTCGCTTGTCGCGTTCCCGATCATCTCGGGGATCGCGGCGGTGATCTGCGCGATCGTCTTCTTCGGTGCCGGCGCCGGGCTCATGTCGACCAAGAGCCTGAACGTCGTCGGGATCGTGGTGATCGTGATCGGGCTCTATCTGCTCGTTGTGATCAGCGTGTTCTCCGGCGTCGCACTGACCGCATGCGCGTCGCGAGCACTCGAAGGCCACGACACGACGGTCGGCGAGGGCCTGGCCGCGGCGCGGGAGAAGCTCGATCTCATCTTCGCCTGGGCCGGGGTGCAGCTCGTCATCGGGGCGCTGATCTCCATCGTGCAGTCCCTGCTGCGAGAGGCCGGCGGGGGCATCGTCGCCGCGATCTTCGGCGGACTCGCCAACCTCGCGTGGACGGTGGCGACGTTCTTCGTCATCCCGGTGATCGCGCTCGAGGGACTCGGCCCGCGTGAGGCGATCAAGCGCTCGTCCGCCGTGTTGCGACAGCACTGGGGCGAGGGCGTGACCGGCTCGTTCGCGATCGGCGGGATCATCTTCCTCGCGGGCTACCTGCCCGGCGGCGTCCTCATCTTCCTCGGCATCACGGTGGCGAACTCGTCGGCGGCGGCCGGCGGCGCGCTGATCGCGCTCGGCGTCCTCGTCCTCGTCGTCGCCGGGCTGCTCCAGACGACCATCATGGCCGTGTTCCGCGTGGCGTTGTTCCGCTTCGCGACCGAGAGCCTCGTCCTCGCCGGCTTCGAGCAGTCCCAGCTCGAAGGCGCGTTCGTGCCCAAGAGTCGCTAGCTCATCGTGTGAGGACGATGGTTCCGTTCTTGCAGGTGATCTTCGCGCTCCTGGTGACGGCGCAGCTGTAGTCGTCACCGGCGGCCACGCTCGTGTAGGTCCCGGGTGGGATGTTGATCGCGCCGGAGAGTTCCTTGTTTCCCCAGCAGAGCGCTCTGCCTGCCGTCGTCACGCCGCAGGAGTGGGCGAACCCGGTGCTGATCTGACGGTAGGTCCCTGGTGGGACGAGCGTCTGTCCGGTGTCGGGGTTGCCCCAGCAGACACCCTGCCCGTCAGTCCTCAGGGCACAGGAGTGCGTCCCGCCGGCCGCGATCTGGGTGTAGCGACCCGGCGGCACGCGGGTCTGGCCGCGGCCGTCCGCGCCCCAGCAGACACCCTGCTGGTCGGTGGTGATCGCGCAGGTGTGGCCCTCACCGGCGGAGATCTGCGCATACAGACCGGGCGGGACGACGCGCTGCCCGCTGCTGTTACTGCCCCAGCAGACAGCGTGCTGGTCGGTCGTGATGGCGCAGCTGTGCGCGTACCCGGCGGAGACCTGGATGTAGCTGCCGGGGGGCACCGAGCGTTGCCCGGAGCGGTTGCGTCCCCAGCACACCGCACGCTGGTCGTCGGTGATCGCGCACGAGTGGGCGTAGCCGGCGGAGATCTGCTTGTAGCGACCCGCCGGGACGGTGGCACGCCCGTAGCTGTTGCTGCCCCAGCACACCCCCTCGCCCGTGGTGGTCACCGCACACGCATGGACGGTGCCGGCTGACACCTGCGCGTACCCGGCGTCGGGGACGGTGCTCTGGCCGAACCGGTTGTTGCCCCAGCAGACCCGCCGGTTCGTGGTGGTGATCGCGCACGCGAAGAGCCCCGCAGCGGCGATCTGCTTGTAGCGGCCCGGCGGCACGCGCAGCTGGCCGAAGAGATTGCGCCCCCAGCACACGGCCTTGCCCGCGGTGGTGACCGCGCAGGATTGACCGTCACCGGCCGAGATCTGCTTGTAGCGACCCGCAGGCGGCCGGGCGTTGCGCAGCAGCTTCAGCCCCCAGCAGACCGCCCGCCCGTTCGTCCGTACCGCACAGGTGCGGCGCAGCCCCGCGGAGACCTGCTTGTAGCGGCCCGCAGGCACCTTCCGCTGCCCGAACCGGTTGCTGCCCCAGCACAGCACCCGGCCGTCCGTTCGCAGCCCGCAGGAGTGGAAGCCGCCTGCGGAGATCTGCGCGAAGCGGCCCGCGGGAACGTTGCGCTGACCGTCGCCGTTGCGACCCCAGCAGACGCCGCGCCGCGAGCGCGTGAGCGCGCACGTGTGGCGATAGCCGGCCGAGACCTGGGAGAACCGGCCCGCGGGTGCCCGGCGCTGACCGAACGCGTTGCTGCCCCAGCAGACCACGCGGCCCAGGGTCGTCAGCGCGCACGTGTGCCGGTCCCCTGCGGACACCTGCGAAAACCGCCCGCTGGGGGGCGTGGAGCGACCATAGGCGTCGCTCCCCCAGCACACCAGCCTGCGGTCCACGCGCAGCGCGCACCCGTGCACCTGCCCGACGGAGATCTGCAAGAGGCCGGAGGCCGCTGCGGTGGCGGGCTGCGCCTGCGCAGGCACCCCGAGCAGGAGAGCGCAGGCCACGATCCAGGCCGAAGCCCCGGACACCCCGAAGGTATGACTCCTGCTCACGAGTGGCCTCAGTCGAGTGATGCGCCGGGGACGCAGCGGAAGCGTGGTGTCACGCGCATGTTGTCCAGGACGACCGATGAGTCGTAGATCCGGTCGCCCTGATCGAAGATCGACAGGTAGACGTTGTGTCGCCCGGGCGTGATCCGCGTCGAGGCGCGGAGCCTGCGCGTGGCGGCGTCGTAGGTGGTGCCGCGCGCACGGTCAGGACGTACAGCGAAGTTCCCGGTCCCGTTGACGCTGATGAAGCGTCCCGCTCGCGCGTTTGCGAAGTTGTTCGGGGCCGTGATCTTCGCGCTGCGGGTGCCGTGCGCGTTCCAGTCGTGCTTGTCGAGCTCGGCGATGAACGCATCGTTGAACTCGCTCTTGACGTACTCCGGGAACTCGTCCGAGAGGAACCGGAACCCGAGCGACAGACAGTTTCCGCTCGACGCTTTGACGTTGATGCCGATGCGCAGTACGACCACGTCCCTGGCACCGCGGAGGATCGGTCCCTGGTTGTTGGTGCTCGTGTCCGGCTCAGTGTTCTTGCGGGCGAACAGGCGCGTGCTGCCCGACGAGAGGATCCCGTAGCTCTTGCCGTCGCGCGGGAACCCGACCAGCGGCGTCGATGACACGGCCGTGGGGTTTCCGGCCTTCGGGATGTTGACGAAGCTCGCGTTGCGGATCTCGAGCCCCGGGCGAACGATCGCCTTGGCGATTCGGTCGGCGCTGCGCGTCGGCACGATCGCTGCATGCGCAGCCGGGGCGGCCGCGAGCGCTGCAAGTGGCACGGCGAGCGCAACAACTCGCCGCCGCCTTCTCGATGTCCATCTGCCGGCACGTGCCTGTTCGATGCTGCGTCGCATAGCGACACCTTTCCTCTGAATCCGAGCACCCAACATCTCGGAGTTTCCACCGGCGCGCCATGGGGGCCAACACTCACACCCATCCGGGGCGACAACCGAAAGCGCCCCCGAAATCCGTTCGGGGGCGCTTCTCGGATTCACCCCTGCACCACCGCTCTGGGCGGCGCACCGGGTCTTAGGAGGCCCCGCGTGGGGGGAAAGCTCAACGCCTGAGAGAGGCGCTGCTGCGCGGGGCCCGGAAATCTCTACTTCGCGGAGGTCCAATCCACACACCGCATCCTGCCCACCCCCACCCGCGGGCTCCATGGGGGCTGACCCCCATCCGCAACTTCCGCAGGCTGACATGGGTTTCAGAGCCTGGTGATCACGACGGGCTGCCCCAAATCGGGGGCGCCACCCATAACTCTGGAACTGCACGACCGAGATGATCGGCGCTCGGATTCAGAAACGAAAGGCAACTCATGCACCAAACCACTCGACGCGACGCACCGCGAACGCCCGGACGAGCTCGCCCATTGCGAGGAGTGCTGCTCGCCCTCTCACTGGTCGCCGGCGCAATGCTCGCGATCTCCCCGTCCGCGTTCGCGATCCAGTCGGTGCAGAAGTTCAGCGCCAAGGTCTCGCCGAGCAGGGCGGGCACGACGTCCAAGCCGCAGGCGATCTCGCTGTCGGCGAACCCGTACTTCGATACCAACGCGCCGGACCTGGACAACCAGGTGCAGTTCGCGACGGTCAACGCGAATGTGTTCTTCCCCAAGGGCGGCGTCTACAACGGCAAGTACTTCAAGTCGTGCGCGCCGGCGACGGTGTTCCAGGACGAGAAGCAGTGCCCCAGCGGCTCGCGCGTGGGTACCGCCGATGGTTTCGGCAAGGGCCTGGGGCTGGAGGAGTCGGTCAAGGGCCAGTTCTTCAACGTTCCCGGCGGCAAGGGCACGACGCTGCTGGTCACCGGTGAGAGCCCGCTGATCATCCGCGAGATCGTCAACTCGACGCTGACGAAGCTCAGCGGCGACCCCGACTACAGCTACAAGCTGTCGTTCTCGGTGCCGCGCAACCTGCAGTCGCCGGCGCCGGGCGTCATCGCCTCGGTGATGAAGTTCAACTCCAAGATCCCGGTGCAGTACGTCACGAAGACGAAGACCAAGAAGGTCAAGGGCAAGAAGCGCAAGATCAAGACCAAGATCCCGCTGCTTGCCAGCACGAGCTGCCCGAAGAGCGGCCTGTGGAAGTTCAAGTACGTCGCCGACTACACGACGACGTTCGACTCCGCGATCGAGAGCACGCAGACCGTCGAGACCACACAGAAGTGCAGCGCGGCCAAGAAGGCCAAGAAGAAGAAGTAGCGACGACGACCTGACCGGCCCTGCATCAACGCGCAGGGCCGGTCCCTACTGCAGGTTCATCGCCACGTACTTCGTCTCCAGGTACTCGTGCAGGCCCTCGGGGCCGCCCTCGCGGCCGTAGCCCGACTGCTGCACGCCGCCGAACGGTGCGCCGGCGTTGGAGACCATCCCCTGGTTGAGGCCGACCATCCCGACCTCGAGCGCCTCGACGACGCGGAACGCGCGATTGAGGTCCTGTGTGAACACGTAGGACGAGAGGCCGTACTCCGTGGCGTTCGCCAGCGCGATCGCCTCGTCGTCGCTCGCGAACGCGATCACCGGCGCGACCGGGCCGAAGATCTCCTCGCTCTGGACGCGCGCGTCGGCGGGAACGCCGGCGAGCACGGTGGGCTCGTAGAAGTAGCCGGCGCCGTCACGGGGTGAGCCGCCGACGAGCACCTCGGCGCCCTTGCCGACGGCGTCCTCGACCAGCTCCTGCACGCCCTCGCGCGCGGCCTGGTCGATCAGCGGGCCGGTCGTGACGTCGCTGTCGGTGCCCCGCCCGAGCACGAGCCCGCGCATCCGCTCGGCGAGCCGCTGCGAGAAGTCGGCGGCGACCGACTCGTGGACGAGGAACCTGTTGGCGCTCGTGCAGGCCTCGCCGATGTTGCGCATCTTCGCGATCATCGCGCCCTCGACCGCGAGGTCGACGTCCGCGTCCTGCAGCACGAGGAACGGCGCGTTCCCGCCGAGCTCCATCGACATCCGCAGCAGCTGCTCGGACGCCTGCTCGACGAGCTTCTTGCCGACCGCGGTCGACCCCGTGAAGGAGAGCTTGCGCGCACGGGGGTCGCGGATCAGCGGCTCCATCAGCTCACCCGACCTCTTCGCCGTGATGACGTTGCACACGCCGGCCGGGAGACCCGCCTCCTCGAGGATCTGCGCCATGGCGAGCATCGAGAGCGGGGTCTGCTTCGCCGGCTTGACGACGCACGTGCAGCCGGCGGCGATCGCAGGGCCGACCTTGCGCGTGCCCATCGCGAGCGGGAAGTTCCACGGCGTGATGAAGAGGCATGGGCCGACCGGCTGCTCCATCGTGAGCACGCGGCTGAGCCCGTTCTCGGCGACCTGGTAGCGGCCGTTGATTCGCACGGCCTCCTCGGCATACCAGCGGAAGTAGGACGCGGCATACGTGACCTCGGCGCGTGACTCCGCGAGCGCCTTGCCCATCTCGAGCGTCATCAGCAGTGCGAGGTCCTCGGTGCGCTCGACCATCAGCTCGTACGCGCGGCGCAGGATGTCGCCGCGGTCGCGCGGAGCCATCCGGCGAAACGTCCGAAACGCCTCGTCGGCCGCGGCGAGGGCCGCCTGGCCATCGGCGACCGTCGCGTCGGCGACCTCGACGAGCGTTTCGCCGGTCGCGGGATCCTCCACGGGGAGCGTGCCGCCGCCCGTTCCGTCGCGCCACTCGCCGCCGATGAAGAGCTGCGATGGAACCGCGTCGAGCACGGCGCGCTCGGCGCTGGGGCTGATCGTCGTCATGGGGCCGAGCATACCCCCGGGAATCGAGCGGTACGGCGCGTGAGGTCGGCTGGTGCGCCTACCCTCAAAGGGGTGCGCCGGATCCTCACCATCAGCCTCGTCGCCGTCTCCGTGCTCGTGCCCGCAACGGCGGCGCAGGGAGCAAGCTCGCTGATCGCCACCGTCCGCGGCTTCGGCCACGGCGTCGGGCTCAGCCAGTACGGCACGCTCGGCTACGCCCAGCACGGCTGGACCGCCGACCGGATCCTCGCCCACTACTACTCGGGCACGCAGCTCGGGCGCCTCGACACCGCGCCGGTCGTCCGGGTCCTGCTGCAGAACGCGCACTCCTCGTATTCGATCAGCGGGGCATCGTCGGTCGGAGGGCAGCTGCTCGACCGCACGAGGACGTACACCGTGGTGCGGGGGCGCGAAGGCCTCGTCGTGCGTGACGGCGGCAAGGACCTCTTCACCTCACCCGGGCCGATGCTCCTGCGGCCCGCCTCCGGCTCCGCCGTCACGCTCGCCGGCCCGGCTCAGAACGGCACGCGCGGCGGTGCCTACCGCGGCGGGATCGAGGTCGGCGTCGGCGCCGGCGGCCTCTCCGCGATCAACGTCCTCAGCCTCGAGGACTACGTCGCCGGCGTCGTCTCCGCCGAGGTGCCCGCGTCGTGGCCGGACCAGGCGCTGCGCGCACAGGCCGTCGCTGCGCGCACCTACGCCGTCACGACGAACGCCGGCGGCTCGGCCGGGAACTTCACGCAGTACGCCGACACGCGCTCGCAGATGTACCGCGGCGTCGCCGCCGAGACCGCGACGACCGGGGCCGCGGTCCGCGCGACCGCGGGCCGCATCGTGACCTATCAGGGCAAGCCGGTCGCGACGTTCTTCTTCTCCACCAGCGGCGGCCGCACCGAGAACGTCGAGAACAGCTTCGTCGGTTCCGATCCGAAGCCCTGGCTCAAGAGCGTGCGCGACCCGTACGACACCGTCTCGCCCTATCACCGTCCGAAGTCGATTCGCATGACGCTGACGCGCGCGACCCGCTCCCTCAAGGGTCTCGTCAAGGGCCGGCTGAAGCAGATCCGCGTGCTGAAGCGCGGGGTCTCGCCGCGCATCGTCCGCGCCTCCGTCGTCGGCACCGCCGGCACGACGAGGGTCACCGGGCCGCAGCTGCGCCGCGCGCTCGGGCTGCGCGACACCTGGATCCGCTTCCGCAGCTTCAGCACCGACGTCTCCAAGCCGCCGGCTCCGCCGGCCGGCGGTCAGCTGCCGAGCGTTCCCGCGATTCCGCGTACCACTCCCGTGGACCCGACGACCGGCGGCGCGCAGACCGCCGCGGTGGGGCTGCGGATCCACGGCGTGATCGCACCCGCCACAGCCGGCGCCTGGGCGAGCGTCGAGCGCCGCACCGGTGCGCGCTGGGTGCGCGCCGTCGACGTCCAGGTCGCTCGCGGCGGCGTGTACGCGACGACGCTGCCCGGCCCGGGCACCTACCGCGTGCGGTACGGCGGCCAGACAGGCCCCGCCGTCACTGCCCGGTGAAGAGCCGCGCCAGGGATTCCGCGACGCACACGGGCTTCTCCTCGCCCTCGCGCTCGAACGTCTGCGTCACGGTGATCTGGATGCCGCCGGGAACGTCGTCGACGTTGGTGAGCGCCGCGCGCATGCGCACCTTCGAGCCGACCGGCAGCGGCGCCGGGAAGCGCACCTTGCCGTAGCCGTAGTTGACGCCGAAGGCGAAGCCCTGCATGTCCATGACCTCGTAGGAGAACTTCGGGCCGAGCGAGAGCGTGAACAGGCCGTGGGCGATCGTCCCGCCGAAGGGCGTCTGCGCGGCGCGCTCGGGATCGACATGGATCCACTGGTGGTCGCCCGTGACCTCCGCGAACTGGTCGATCGTCTCCTGGGTGACCTCGTACCAGTCGCTCACACCGAGCTCCCGGCCGACCGCCGCCTTGACCTCGTCGGGTCCCGTCAATGTGGTGGTGGGCATGGCCGGATCCTACGCGAGGTACGCGGCCTCGATCTCCCCCAAAGCCGTCGACGGCGGCACGTCCGCGATGTACTCGAGCGCCAGCCGTCCCCAGTCGCCGCCTGCGCGCAGCTCGCCGAGGACGCTGAACAGCAGCCCCTCCATCCGGCGGATCAGGAGCGCCTGCGGCGGCAGGGTCTGCT
Source organism: uncultured Actinomycetes bacterium (assembly GCA_963805615.1). Lineage (GTDB taxonomy): Bacteria > Actinomycetota > Thermoleophilia > Solirubrobacterales > Solirubrobacteraceae > F1-60-MAGs163. Next base: position 287,290 of record CAWDUW010000004.1, read on the forward strand.
TGCGCATGTAGTCGAAGTGCTCTGACCGCGGCGAGGAGCCGAGCTCCATCTGCAGCCGCACGTATTCCGGGTCGAGGCGGCGGAAGCCGGTCGTGAAGTACCACTCGCCGGCGATCTGCAGTTGCTCGAGCACGCGGCCGGGATCGAAGTCGTCCGGGTTGGGGAGGAAGCCGAGCGTGGAGAGCCAGTGGTGCACGCCGTCGGCGTCTCCGGCCACGACAGCCCGCGCCAGCGCCTGCTCGCCCTCGAGGTAGTCGTCGTCCACGTGGCGGACGAGGCCGAAGTCCAGGAAGCAGACCTTCCCGTCCGAGCAGAGGATGTAGTTGCCGGGGTGCGGGTCCCCGGCGGCGATGTGCTCGCGCTCGAGCAGACCGTAGAAGAAGCGGAACGCGATCTCGGCGAAGCGGTCGCGCTCCTCCTCGTCGAGCTGCTTGACGACGTCGAAGCCGACGCCGTCGACGAATTCGGTGACGAGCACGCGGCGCGCGGAGAGCGCGGTGTGCACGGCCGGGATCCGCACGAACGGATGGCCCTTGAACGCGCGGTGCACACGACGCTGGTTCTGCGCCTCGATCTCGTAGTCGAGCTCGTCGGCGATCCGCTCGCGCAGCTCGGCGAGCAGGGCCTTGGCATCCATCCCCGGCGCCATCCGCTTGAGCAGCGGGACGAGCAGCTGCATGTTGCGCATGTCCGTCTCGACCGCCTCGGCGACCCCGGGGTACTGCACCTTCACCGCGACGTCGTCGCCGTCGTGCGTGGTCGCGCGGTAGACCTGCCCGATCGACGCGGACGCGATCGGGCGCTCGTCGAACGTCGCAAAGTGGTCGGCGAGCTTGCCGCCGAGGTCGCGCTCGGCGACCTTGCGCATGTCCTTGAACGCGACCTTCGGCGCGTTGTCGCGCAGCGCCGACAGCCGCTCCTTGAACTCCTCGCGCTCGCTCTCGGGGATCAGGTCGAAGTCGACGGTGCTCAGCACCTGGCCGATCTTCATCGCCGCGCCCTTCATCTGCCCGAGCTGACGCACGAGCTGGTCCGCGAGGTCCATCGCGCGGCGCTCGTTCGCGGCCGTCGCCTTCTCGTCCGAGCGGACCTTGTTGGCGACGTTCGTCGCGGTCCACCGCACGCCCTGCCCCCCGACCAGCGATCCGAACCGCGCGGTTCGCGCGAGCCGGCTCTTCGGGACCTTGGTGGTCTTCTCGTCGTCGGGCATGCGGGGAGCGGCTCGGGCTGGCACCACTGGGGGTACGGGCGCTCACCGGGGCCTGTATCACGGTATCGGCACGTCGGCCCGGGGCGGGACACCTCCTCCGGCGTGATCTGGCCACGGACAAGCCGTCTGTCCGGTGCCCTGGGGCCTGGGGCCCGGGGCCGGAATGCCTCCACCGGACAGACGGCTTGTCCGCCGCCGAATTCGCCGAGTACGGTGTGCCGGTGCCCGCCGCCGACGTCAGCCCGCTGCTCGTGGTGGATGCGCCGTCGCTGCTCTACCGCGCGTTCTTCGCCCTCCCGAAGAGCATCAAGGGCTCGGATGGGCGCCCCGTGAACGCGCTGCTGGGGACGGCGAACCTGCTGCTGCAGGCGGCGGATCGCCATGCCCCGCGCGCCGTCGTCCTGTGCTTCGGCGCCGAGGCGGCCGCCTACCGCGTGGAGGCGTTCCCCGCCTACCACGCCGACCGACCTCCGATGCCGGAGGAGCTCGAGCATCAGTGGTCGGACGCGCGCGACTTCTTCGGCGCGTTCGGCTGGACGTCGCTCGAGGCGGAGTCCGAGGGTCTCGAGGCCGACGACCTGCTCGGAGCGCTCGCGCACGCCGAGACCGCCGCAGGCGGGCGCACCCTGCTCTTCACCGGCGACCGCGACATGTTCCAGTGCGTCGACGCGAACGTTCGCGTCCTCTTCCCCGCCAAGGGCGGCCCGGACGAGATCGGCCCCGCCGAGGTGCGCGAGCGCTACGGCATCGACCCGGCGCAGGTGCCCGACCTGATCGCCCTGCGCGGCGACCCGTCGGACGGGCTCCCCGGCGCGAAGGGGATCGGCGCGAAGGGCGCCGCCGACCTGCTGAACCGGTTCGGCACGCTGGACGGCGTGCTCAGCGCCGCAGCGGACCCGACGAGTGACATGACGCCCCGCACGCGCGGCGCGCTGCTCGCCGACCCGGCGCTGCTGCGCTCGTTCCATGACATCGCGACCCTGCGCCCGATCGCCGTCGACAGGCCGGCCGACGCGCCGCTCGATCGCGCGGCCGCGGCGGCCGCCGCCGGCGCACGCGGCATGGGCGCGCTCGCCGGGCGACTCAGGGCGTGAACTTCACCGTCAGGACGTCGCCGTCGGCCATCACGTAGTCGCGACCCTCCACGCGCAGCGTGCCGCGGTCGCGGCCGCCCGCGTAGCCGCCGGCGTCGACGAGGTCCTGCCAGCCGATCACCTCGGCGCGCACGAACCCCTTCTGGATGTCCGAGTGGATCTGGCCGGCGGCGTGCCACGCGGTCAGCCCGCGGCGCAGATGCCAGCACTGCGCGGGCTTGTCCTCGCCGGCTGTGAAGAACGCGTCGAGCTCGAGCAGGTCGAACGCGCCGCGGACGACGCGCTGAAGCCCCGACTCGCTGACGCCGAGCTCGGAGCGCATCGTCGCCGCCTCGTCGTCGTCGAGCTCCGACAGCTCGGCCTCGAGGCGCGAGGAGATCGCGACGACACCGGCGCCGTGCGCCGCCGCGTGAGCGGAGACGGCCTCCGGCACCTCGTCGCTGCCCTCGTCGACGTTGGCGACGAACAGCACCGGCTTGGCGGTCAGCGGCTGCAGCAGGCGGGCGACGTCCGGCGCCTCCTCCGGCGCCTCGACCGTCCGCGCCGGGCGACCGGACTGCAGCGCCGCGATGACCTCGGCGAGCCAGCGCTCCTCGGCGATCGCGTGCTTGTCCCCGCCGCGCGCCTCGCGGACGACGCGCATGTGGCGGCGTTCGGCCTGCTCGAGGTCCGCGTAGATCAGTTCCGTCTCGATCGTGTCGATGTCGCGCGCGGGATCGACGCTGCCCTCCGAGTGGATGACGTTCGGGTCGCCGTGCGACCGCACCACGTGCACGAGCGCGTCGGTCTCGCGGATGTTCGCCAGGAACTGATTGCCCAGACCCTCGCCCTTGGACGCACCGGCGACGAGGCCGGCGATGTCATGGAAGGCGATGGTGTCCCAGACGATCTCGGACGACCCGACGATCTCCGACACCTGCTCCAGGCGCTCGTCCACCACGGGGACGACGGCCACGTTCGGCTCGATCGTGGTGAACGGGTAGTTCGCCGCCTCCGCACCAGCCTTGGTGAGCGCGTTGAACAGGGAGGACTTCCCCGCGTTGGGCATTCCGACGATTCCGACTTTCACGGCGTCGAGGGTACGAGCACCGGGCGATACGCTGTAGGTCCGGCCGGTCCCCCACGTGACCTATGGCGCCCGTTGAGCGCCGGACCGGGTACCGCGCCGGCCACGTGCCGGCGGACAGCCCCGGTGGTCAGGAGTGTCCGAGCCACCCAGGCGAGAACATTCTTCCTGGGACGTTTCGTAGTTAGAGGGGACTGAGATCCGGGGCACGCAGGGCGGGCCGAAAGGTCCGCCCTGTCCCGTTTCTATCCGAGGCCGAAGCCGACCCGCTGCTCGTCGCGCTCGGTGCGCACGTAGACGACCTGCGAGAGGTTGATCCGCACCGGGCCCGAGGCGTCCTCGACGTCGTACCACTCGCCGCCGGCCAGCGCGTCCGTCAGCGCCTTCGCGTCCTTCTCGGTCAGCCTGAGTGCAGCCCGCCGCCGCCCTGGAAGCCCAGGGTCACGCCGTGCCGTTCGTCCTTCGTGTCCTTCGCCATGTCAGTGGCCCTCCGCAGGCTCGACGATCTCGGTCAGTACGCCACCCGTGCTCTTCGGATGGCAGAACGCCACGCGCGACCCGCGGATGCCGATCCGCGGGGTCTGGTCGATCAGCTGGACGCCGGCCTCACGCAGGCGCTCAAGCTCGGCGTCGATGTCCGTCACCTGGTAGGCGACGTGATGGATGCCGGCGCCGCGCCTCTCGAGGTACTTGCCCACCGGCGTGTCGGGGCCGAGTGGCTGGAGCAGCTCGACGTGGTTCTCGCCGAGGTCGAGCAGCACGGCCTCGACGCCCTGCTCCTCGACGACCTCGCGGTGGACGAGCGTCATCTCGTACGAGGTCTCGTAGAGCTTCAGCGCGTCGTCGATGGACTCCACCGCGACGCCGATGTGATCGATGCGGGCGAACATGCCCGCCGCAGTCTACGAGGCGGCGGGCGGCGTCGGATCGTTGGCCACCACGCGCAGGCCGCGGCTCGGGCGCCGGTCGACCTGCTTGACGCCCTCCATGATCCGGTCGATGTCGGAGCGTCCGAGGACCTCCTTGTCGAGCAGCTCGCGGGCGAACTCCTCGAGCTTGGCGCGGTGCCCGGTGATCAGGTCCATCGCGTTGCGGTGCGCCTCGAAGGCCAGCGCCTGCTGCTCCTCGTCGCGGATGCGCCGCGTCAGGTCCGACAGCTGGGCGGAGTCGACGGAGGTCCGGCTGACCGCCTCCGAGGTGCCCATGCCATAGACGTGGACCATCGCGTTCGTGATCTCGGCGACGCGCTGCAGGTCGTTCGCCGCGCCGGTCGTGACCGCTCCGAAGACCACCTGCTCGGCCACGCGGCCGCCGAGCAGCACCGTGAGCTGGTCGATCAGCTCCTCACGCGTCTTCAGGTAGCTGTCCTCGTCCGGAAGGTTCATCACGTAGCCGAGCGCCTGCCCGCGCGGGACGATCGAGATCTTGTGCGCGCGCTCGGTCGTCGCGAGCAGCTCGCGGGTGAGCGCGTGGCCGGCCTCGTGGTAGGCGACGACCTCGCGCTCGTGCGGGTTGAGCGTCGTCGAGGACTGCACACCGGCGACGACGCGCTCGAGCGCGGCATCGAAGTCCTCCGTGCCGATGGCCAGGCCCTTGCGCCGGACGCAGCGGATCGCGGCCTCGTTGCAGATGTTCGCCAGGTCGGCGCCGGTCAGGCCGCTCGTCTGCTGGGCGATGACGTCGAGGTCGAGATCCTCGCGCAGCGGCTTGTTGCGCGTGTGCACCGCGAGGATCTCGCGCCGGCCGCCGACGTCCGGCGGAGAGACGAACACCTGACGGTCGAAGCGGCCGGGTCGCAGCAGCGCCGGGTCGAGCTTCTCGAGCAGGTTCGAGGCGGCCATCACGACGACCTGGTCGGTCGAGGCGAAGCCGTCCATCTCGACGAGCAGCTGGTTGAGCGTCTGCTCGCGCTCGGAGTTGTTGTCCGAGCCGCGACGCGCACCCACGGCGTCGAGCTCGTCGATGAAGATCACCGCCGGCTCGTTCTTGCGCGCCTCGTCGAACAGGCGGCGGATGCGCGCGGCGCCCAGGCCGGCGAACATCTCGACGAAGGAGCTGGCCGACTGCGAGAAGAACTGGGCGCCCGACTCGTGGGCGACCGCCTTCGCCAGGAGCGTCTTGCCGGTGCCGGGCGGGCCGTGCAGCAGCACGCCCTGCGGCACGCGGGCGCCGAGCCGGTGGAAGGGCGTCGGGTCGCGCAGGAACTCGACGACCTCGATCAGCTCCGCCTTCGCCTCGTCAGCGCCGGCGATGTCCTGCCAGCCGACCTCGAGGTTCGTCTCCGGCTTGATCTGCGCGGCTTGGTCCGCGGCATGAGCTTCAGGCTCTTCCAGAGCACGAAGACGAGGGCGAACATGAAGATGAGACCGAGGAAGCCGCTCCAGTCGGTGCCGAACTGCTGGAGCTTCTCGAAGAAGCTCGGCGGCGGCGGGACCTGCTGGAGCTGGAGCTGGAGGACCTGCCCGAAACCGTCCAGCGATGCGATCAGGTCGAGCTTGACCTGCGCTGGATCTGCCGCAGGGGCGACCGCGGCGAACATCGTGTGAACCGGCATCCCAATCACTATCGGCAGAAAACGGTCATCCTGCAACAGCCGAACGTCGAGGTGCGTCCGGGTCCGCCCGCCTGCCGCCGCGTTCAGGGCGCTGCGGCGGCGCCTTCCGCGCGCAGGATCTCCTCGAGCGCCGCGCGCCCGACCTCCAGTTGGTCATCGGACGGCTCCCGCGTGCCGAGCGCGCGCTGCAGCTCGTGACCGGGGCGGCGCAGCGCACGCGCCGTGCGGGTCTGCGCGTGCCGCTCGCTCCAGACGAAGACTTCGACCGCCACGCCGACGCTCGCAATCGAGACGAGGCCGCCCGCCAGCGGCGAGGGCTGCTCGACCGCGCGGCGCAGCAGCGCGGTGCCTGCGAGGTTCGCGGCGAGCATCGGCGCCATCAGGTGCGAGCCGCAGCGGTCGTGCTCCTTGGCGGCGTCACGCGCGTCGCCGCTGTCCTGCTCGTATGCGGCGATCGCCTTGTGCTCGACGCCGTGGTAGGCGGCGACCTCGCCCGCGCGCAGCGCGACCAGTGACGGCAGCAGCGACAGCGCCGCGCCCGCAAGGTCGCCTCGGCCGCCGCGCAGGTGCCGGCGCAGCAACGTCCCGCCGACGCTGACCGCGAGCGCCGCGCTCACGACGGGGACGCTCTGGAACGGCAGGCGCACCTGCGGCAGCGCGCGCTTGACCAGCGGGATGACGACCATCGCCTCGCCCAGGCGCACGACGCCGCGCGCCCCCGGGACCCGGTCGACCGAGCTGGGCGCGCGGGGCTTGGGGCCGGAGGCGACCTGGATCGATCCGTCGCGTGCCCGGATCGCCGCGGCCCACGACGTCGGGCCGTGGACGAGCAGCCCGTTGCCGAGAGCCATCCCGCCGAGCCGCAGCCGATCCCGCGGCGCGGGCCGCGCGCTCATCCGAGCAGCTCCCGGGTCAGGTCGCGGTAGCACTGGGTGGCGAATGCGAGGTCGCGCACGTCGATCCGCTCGTCCGGCGCGTGGATGAGCGGCCACATCTCGTACAGCGTCGTGTGCTTCATCGGGAAGAACCCGTAGGCGACGCAGTCGGGGAACGCAGCGCGGAACGTGCGTGAGTCGGTGAACGCCGGAAGGACGACGGGCACGACCCGCGCTCCCGGATCCTCGCGCTCGATCCAGCCGCGGATCGCGTCCATCAGGGTCGAGTCGATCGCCGACCCGTTCCCGATGTTCTGCTCGGTGAACTCGATGTCGTAGCCGTCCTCGCCGAGCAGGTCGGCGAGCCGGCGACGCACGACGTCCTCGCCGATCCCCGGCGGGGTGCGGCAGTCCACGTTGGCGGTCGCGCGCGACGGGATCACGTTGATCTTCTCCGACGCGCCGACCATCGTCGGCGCGAACGTCACGCCCAGCGCGGGCTCCACGACGAGCGCGAGAATCGGGTCGCGCTCGCGCAGGGCGGCGAGGGCCGTCTCGGCATCGGCGTCATCGAACCCGAGGTCCGTGAGCAGCCTGCGCGGGCCCTCGGTGACGTCGAACGCGGGCATCCCGTTGCTCATCGCCGTGATCAGCGGCGCGAGCTTCAGCAGCGCGTTGTCGCCGAACCGCGGGTTGCTCGCGTGGCCCGCCGTGCCGTGCGTCGTGAGGCGGAACTGGTGCACGCCCTTCTCCGCGACGCAGACCCCGTAGACGCGGCCACCGTCGTACGGGATGACCGCGCCGCCGCCCTCGTTGAGCAGCATGTCGCAGCGCACGAGGTCGGGGTGGTTGTCGCACAGCCAGATCGCGCCCTCGCCCCCGCCGACCTCCTCGTCGACCACCACGATCACGAGCAGGTCGCCGCGCGCGGGGCGCCAGCCCTCGCGGGCGAGTGAGACGGCCGCCGTCACCTCGGCCGCGGTCTGCGACTTCATGTCGAGCGCGCCGCGGCCCCACAGGCTGCCGTCGATGACATCGCCGCACCAGGGATCGTGAGCCCACTCCGACGGGTCGGCGAGGACCGTGTCCACGTGCGACAGGAGCGCGAGCACGGGACCCTCCGACGCGCCGCGCAGGCGCGCCACGAGGTTCGGCCGCTCCGGCGTGCGGCCGACGAGCGTGACCTCGAAGCCGGCACCGCTGAGCAGCGCGGCCAGCTCCTCCTGTGCCGCCCGCTCGTTCCCCGGCGGATTCACCGTGTTGTGGCGCACGAGCTGCGCGAGCAGCGCCGTGGCGTCCGCCTGAAGGCCGTCCATCGGCCGATCCTAGACCAGCGCCTCGCCGCTCCTGACACCATGCGCGGTCAGAATGACGGGGGAACGCGTCGGCCTGGGCACCATCGTGCGCGAGTGGGGACGCCTCGGCGTCATCGGATTCGGCGGCCCCCCGGCGCACGTCGCGCTCCTGCGAGAGCTCTGCGTGGAGCGGCACGGCTGGATCGACGCACGGGAGTTCGAGGACGCGAACGCCGCGGCCCAGCTCCTGCCCGGTCCGGCCTCGACGCAGCTCGCGATCTACTGCGCGCAGCGCATCGGCGGACGCCCCGGAGCGGTCGCGGGCGGCCTCGCGTTCATCCTGCCCGGCCTCGCGATGATCATCGTGCTGGCGGCGATCACCCTGGGCACCTCGCCGCCGACCTGGGCACGCGGGCTGGAGGCCGGCGCGGGCGCCGCGGTCCTCGCGGTGATCCTGCGGGTCGGCTACGACCTCGCGCGCTCGAGCCTCGCGCCGCACGACGGGGCGCGGCTGTGGCGCGCGGTCGTCTACCTGATCGTCGGCGCGGCGGCGGTGATCCTCGTCGGCGCCGGCGTCGTCCTGGCGCTGCTCGTGTGCGGGCTCGCCGAGCTCAGCTTCCGCCGCCTGGAGAGCGGTGACGCTCCGGCCATGAGCGTCGGGCTCCCCGCACTGGTGCTCGCGGCGACGACCGGCGCGGCCGCCCTGCCCGACCTCGCGTGGACCGCGCTGAAGGTCGGCGGACTCTCCTACGGCGGCGGTTTCGTGATCGTGCCGATCATGCAGAGCGACGCGGTCGACCGGTTCGGCTGGATGACGAACGGGGAATTCCTCAACGCGGTCGCGCTCGGGCAGATCACGCCCGGACCGGTCACGCAGACCGTCGCGGTCGTCGGCTACGCCGCCGCCGGGCTGGGCGGCGCGCTCTTCGCGTCCGCGATCGCGTTCAGCCCGTCGTTCGCGCTGATCATGCTCGGCGGGCGGCGCTTCCTCGCGCTCCGCGGGAACCTGGACGCCCGCGCGTTTCTCGACGGCGCCGGGCCGGCCGCGGTCGGCGCGATCTTCGGTGCGTTCGTCCCGCTGGCGGGCGGCGTCGACCTCGCCTGGCAGTGGGCGCTCGCCGCGGTCGCCGCCGTCCTGGTGCTCGTGGTGCGCCTCGGCGTCGCGCCCGTGATCCTGGCCGCGGCCGCCGCCGGTGTCGTGGCGGCGCTCGCGGGCGCCCCACTGCCCTGACCCCCGCCGCGCCGGCCGCGATACTGACCGGGTGGACCGCCTGTTCGACTCAGCCGCCGACGAGCCCGCCGCGAGTCCCTCTCTTCGAGCGCCGTGCCCGCCGGCGAGGCGCCGCTGGCCGCGCGCATGCGCCCCGTCACGCTCGACGACGTGGTCGGGCAGGTCCACCTGCTCGGCGAGGGCCAGTCGCTGCGCGCCGCGATCGAGCACGGACGGCCGCACTCGATGGTCCTCTACGGGCCGCCCGGCTCGGGGAAGACGACGCTCGCCCGAATCGTGGCCGGCGCCGCGGACGCCGCGTTCGAGGAGCTCAGCGCGGTCGAGGCCGGACGCGCCGAGGTGCGCGCCGTGCTCGAGCGTGCCGCGGCGCGGCGCGGGAACGGCGGCGGCCGGACCGTCCTCTTCCTCGACGAGATCCACCGCTTCAACAAGGCCCAGCAGGACGTGCTGCTGCCCGCCGTCGAGGAGGGCCTCGTCACGCTGATCGGCGCGACGACGGAGAACCCCTACTTCGAGGTCAACGCCGCGCTGCTCTCGCGCACCCAGGTCTACGAGCTGCATGCGCTGACCAGCGACGACGTCGAGGCGCTGCTGCGGCGCGCGATCGCGCAGGGCGGGGCCGGCGAACGCTCGGTCGACGACGAGGCGGTGCGCTTCCTCGCGACGCGCTCGGGCGGCGACGCGCGGACCGCGCTGCAGGCGCTCGAGCTCGCCGCGGCGACCGTCGGCGAGAGCACCCCGGTGAACCTCGCCGCCGCCGAGGACGCGCTTCAGCGTCGCGCCGTGCGCTTCGACAAGAAGGGCGACCAGCACTTCGACACGATCTCCGCCTGGATCAAGGCGACGCGCGGCTCGGACCCCGACGCCTCGCTCTACTACCTCGCCGTGATGCTCGAGGGCGGCGAGGACCCGCGCTTCATCGCGCGGCGCATGATCATCCTGGCGAGCGAGGACGTCGGGAACGCCGACCCCGGAGCGCTGCAGCTGGCGGTCGCGGCGGCGCAGGCCGTCGAGCATGTCGGACTGCCGGAGGCGGCGTGGGCGCTGTCGCAGGCCGCGATCTACCTCAGCCTCGCGCCGAAGTCGAAGGAGGCCTACCACGCCCTCGGGCGCGCCCGTCAGAGCGTGCGCGAGCGCGGCGCCCAGGTCCCGCCCGCCTACCTGCGCTCAGCCGGCTACCCCGGCGCGAAGGAGCTCGGCCGCGGTCAGGGCTACGACGACCCGCACGTGCACGAGGGCCACGTCGCCGGCCAGGAGCTGCTGCCGGACAGCCTCGTCGGTGAGCGCTTCTACCGGCCCGACGAGGCGGAGGCGGCGCTGCGGGAGCGCCTGGAGGAGATCCGCCGCGGTCGGGGCCGGGCGTAGGATCGCGACGAGATGGTCGAAGCGACGAGTGCCCCGGCGCCGATCGAGTCCCGCAGTCCCGCGGGCGGCGTCCTGCTGGGATCGGTCCAGCGCGCCACGCCGCGCGAGGTCGCGGCCGCCGTCGATCGCGCCTCCGAGGTGCAGCGACTGTGGGCGATGCTGCGCCTGCGCGACCGCTCGCGCTACATGGCGCGCGCCGCGCAGGCGGTCATCGACGAGGCGGATGAACTGCTCGACCTGATCTCGCGCGAGCAGGGCCGGCCGCGCGCCGAGGTCGAGACGATGGAGTTGCTGCCCGCCGTCGAGACGCTGCAGTGGCTCGCCGAGTCCGCGCCGCGCATCCTCGAGGGCGAGCGGATCGGCTTCTCGCGCACGCAGCATCCGGTGAAGCGGGGGCGCTGGACCTACGAGCCGCTGGGTGTCGTCGGAGTCCTCGGCCCGGCCGCCGAGCCGTTCGCCACCCCGCTCGGGGACGTCGCGGTCGCGCTCGCGGCCGGCAACGGCGTCGTCTTCAAGCCGTCTCCGCACGCAGCACTCGCGGCGGAGCGGATCGCGCGGGTCTTCGCACGCGCCGGGATTCCCGAGGGGCTGCTGCGCGTCGTCCACGGCCACGCTGACGTCGGCGGCGCGCTCGTGCAGTCGCCGGTGGCGCAGGTGCGCTTCACCGGCAGCATGCGCGCCGGGCGAGCCGTCGCGGAGTCGTGCGCGCGCCAGCTCAAGCGCAGTGTCCTCGAGCTCGGCGGCGACGACGCGATGATCGTGCTGGCCGACGCCAACGTCACGCGCGCGGCGCGCGGCGGCGCGTGGGCCGCGTTCGCGAACGCGGGTCAGTCGGGCGGGAGCGTCGGCCGCGCCGTCGTCCTGCACAAGGAGTACGACCGGTTCCTCGACGCCGTCACGGCCATCGCGAGCTCGCTCAGCGTCGGAGACCCCGCGAACGCCGCGACGGAGATCGGCCCGCTCGTCTCACGCGAGCGGCTCGACCGGCTGCAGGAGCTCGTCGACGACGCACGCGCGAACGGTGCGACGCTGCACTGCGGCGGGCCCGTGTCGCCGCCGGGGACGAGCGGCGCGTTCTTCGCGCCCGCGGTGATCACCGGCGTCGAGCCCGGGATGCGCCTGTGGAACGAGGAGGCGCCGGGCCCGGTGCTCGTCGTGCACCGCGCCGAGAGCGAGGACGACGCGATCCGGCTGGCGAACGCGTCACCGCTCGGTCTCGGCGCGTCGATCTGGACGGCGGACCGGCTGAAGGGCGCGCGGATGGCCGGCGAGCTGCAGGTCGGGATGGTCTGGATGAACGACCACCTCGTCGCGCGCAGCGCACCGCAGGTCCCGTGGGGCGGCGTGAAGGGCTCCGGCATCGGACGGGCGCGCGGCGCCGTCGCCCTGCGCACGTGCGCCGAGCCGAAGGTCGTCACCTGGGATCCGCCGATCGGCCGCCCGGCCTGGTGGTTCCCCTACGACGAGACGCTCGAGCGCGCCGCCCGCGCCGTCCTCGGCCTGCGCTCCGCACGCGACAGCGACCGGGAGCGCGCGGTCAAGGACGGCGGCGCCGCGCTGGCCCGGCAGGCGGGGCGCTGGGCTCGGGCGCTGCGCAGCGGTCGATAGCTCAGGCCGACGCGCGCGGCCGCGGGAACAGCCGCCCGCCGGCGACCGACACGTTCCGCACCGCCCCCGGCAGCAGCGGCAGGAGCACGCGCCTGGAATACTCGGCGCCGCCGCGGCGCATCGCCTCGCGCAGCGGGTCCCATGACAGGCCGTATCCCTTGCGGATGTGCCCGGGCAATGAGCCGACGGTCACGAAGTTCACCGTCTCGACGAGCCAGCGCATCCGCAGCGGCGCGGGCGGGTGCAGGACGACGGCCTTCCCGAGCTCGCGGGCGCGCGGCGTGACCCACAGCTCGCCGCCGTAGAGCATGTCCTCGAAGTACTCGTCGAAGTCCTCGATCGTCGCGGGCATCTCGTCGTCGCGCAGGCCGAAGAGCCGGCCCACGAGCCGGTGGTCCCGCCACAGCGCGTCGCGCTCGTCGCGATCGAGGCGGCCGACGTAGAGGCGGTAGATCAGGTCGGCCGACTGGAACAGCGGAGCCAGCGTCCAGAGCAGGTACGTCGGGTCGTCGGCCGCGTACGGAGTTCCGGCGGGGAACCGGCCTGCGCGCTCGGGCAGCTCACCGCGGACCCGCGAGTGAATGTGCCGCACCCGCTCGGCCTGCGCGTCGGCATCCTCGCGGCGACCGAAGTAGATCGTGTTCATCACCGTCGCCGTGCGCCCGAGCCGCCCGTGCGGATCGTCGAGCCCGGTGGTGCGGTCGTAGAAGCCCTCGAACATCACGGGGTGCGCCGCCTGGAGGAGCAACGCCCGCGCGCCCGAGAACGCGACGATCAGTTCGCGGTTGACGCGGCGGATCGGCGCGTCGTCCTCGAAGTAGCCCTCACCGGGCTCTGCGACGCGAAACGGGATCGGCGTGAACCGTGGCTCGGCATCCATGCGTATCGCCAAGGCTACGTCCGACTACCCTCGGAGGGGTCATGCCTGCAGCCGCATACGCCGGGAAGGAGTGTGTCTGCCAGTTCAATCGCGGGATCTGCGACCAGACCTGCGTGAAGGACATGCTGGACACGCCGTTCTACATCGCGTGCCTGAAGCTGAAGGGCCGCCGCTGCCTCGTCGTCGGCGGCGGGGCGATGGGCCTGGAGAAGGCCGAGGGCCTGCTCGCATGCGGCGGAGACGTGACGGTCGTCTCGCCGGAGGCCGGGCCTGATCTCGAGGCGCTGGCGGCCGAGGGATCGATCACCTGGGAGGCGCGCGAGTACGCGGGCCCGGGCGACCTCGAGGGCGTCTTCATGGTCATCGCGTGCACCGACAGCACCGACACGAACATCCGGATCTACGAGGACGCGGAGCGGCGCGCGATGCTCGTGAACATCGTCGACGTGCCGCCGCTGTGCAACTTCATCCTCCCGGCGATCGTCCGCACGGGGCCGCTCGCGATCGCGATCTCGACGGCCGGCGCCTCCCCCGCGCTGGCCAAGCGCATGAAGCGCGAGATCGGCGACCTGTTCGGCGAGGAGTACGCGACGCTCGCGATCATGCTCAACGACGTGCGCGGCTGGGCGAAGGGGACGCTCCCCACCTACCAGGACCGCAAGGCGTTCTTCGAGGAGATCGTGAACGGCGAGCCCGACCCGATCGCGCTGCTGCGCGCAGGTGACAGCGGCGCCGTGCTCGACCTGATCGAGTCGGCCAAGGGCGTGCACGCGCCCGCCTGAGCGCCGGTACGCTGGCGGCGATGCGTCGCTCGCTCGTCATGCTCACCACCGCGCTGACCCTGGCCTGCGTGCCGGCGTCATCGGCCTCGGCGTCCGGCGGCTTCCGCTCGCCGAGCGGGAACATCGGCTGCGCCGGCTACGGGTCGTCTGTCCGCTGCGACATCCGCCAGACCTCGAACGGCCTGCCGTCGAAGCCCCGGAACTGCGACCTCGACTACGGGAACGCCTACGGCGTCGGCATTTCGAGCCGCAAGGGCTTCCGGATCTGCGCCGGGGACACGGTGCTCGATCCGCGACGCCCGATCCGCGCCTACGGCACGAGCTGGAAGTTCCGCTCGATCACCTGCCGGATCCGCGCGGCCGGCGTGACGTGCAAGAACCGCAGGGGCCACGGCTTCTTCCTCTCCCGCGGCCGGCAGCGGCTGTTCTGAGCATGGCCGACCTGACCCACCTCGACGAGCACGGCGCCGCGCGCATGGTGGACGTCGCCGCAAAGCCCGTGACCGACCGCCGGGCGGTCGCGCGCGCCACCGTCCGCATGACGCCGGAGACCGCGGCGCTCGTCGCCGCGGGCGACGCGCCGAAGGGCGACGTCCTCGGCGTGGCGCGCATCGCCGGCATCCAGGCCGCCAAGCGCACCGGCGAGCTGATCCCGCTCTGCCATCCGATCGGCCTCGATCACGTGGACGTCGAGGGCGCGATCAACGCAGGTGACGGGCTCGTCACGCTCACCGCGACCGCCCGCGTGAGCGCGCGCACCGGCGTCGAGATGGAGGCGATGACCGCCGCAGCCGTCGCCGCGCTGACCGTGTACGACATGGTCAAGGGCCTCGACAAGGGCGTCGCGATCGAGCAGGTCGTGCTGCTCGAGAAGTCGGGCGGCCGCAGCGGCGACTGGGTTCGCGGCTAGCTGCCGGCCGCGCGCGGGTACCGTCCCGGCCTCATGCGCGCCGCCGTCCTCACGATCTCGACGAGCCTCACCCGCGGTGAGGGCGACGACCGCTCCGGCCCGCGGCTCGCAGAGCTGCTGCAGAGCGCGGGCTGCGAGGTCCTCCCCGTCGAGGTCCTCCCGGACGACGCGGCCGCGATCGAGACGCGCCTGCGGGCGCTCGTCGAGCAGGACGTGCGGTTCGTCTGCACCACCGGCGGCACGGGCCTGACGGCGGACGACGTCACTCCCGAGGCGACGCGCGCGGTGATCGAGCGCGAGGCGCCCGCGTTCCAGCAGGCGATGCTGATCGAGGGCCTCCGTCACCAGCCGCTCGCACTCCTCACGCGCGGCGTCAGCGGCATCGCCGGCCGAACCCTGATCGTGAATTTCCCCGGGAACCCGAAGGCGATCGACCAGCTCTTCCCGGTGATCGCCCCGGCGCTCCCGCATGCCGCGGCCACCCTCGTCCGCGAGGAGCCCGGTGCCCGCCGTTGAGCTGGACGGACTCGTGCGCCGCTACGGCGAGCGCGCGGCGCTCGACGACGTCTCGCTGGCGCTGCCGGCCGGGACGACGCTCGTGGTCTTCGGGCCCAACGGCGCCGGGAAGTCCACCCTGCTGCGGATCCTCGCAACGCTGCTGCGGCCGAGCGCCGGCGCCGCGCGCGTGCTCGGTCACGACGTGCGCAGCGAGGGGTGGCGCGTCCGCGGGCGCATCGGCTTCCTGGGTCACGACCCGCTGCTCTACGGGGACCTCAGCGCGCGCGAGAACCTCGCGTACCACGCTCGCCTGCACGGGCTGCGCCGGCCTGCCGAGCGGATCGAGGAGGTGCTCGGGGCGGTCGCGCTCGGGGGCCGCGGGGACGATCGCGTGCACACCTTCTCGCGCGGGATGGTCCAGCGGCTCGCGGTCTGCCGCGCGGTCCTGCACGACCCCGACGTGCTGCTGCTCGACGAGCCGCGCGCCAACCTCGACCCCGCGGCGTCGGACCTCGTGGAGCCGCTGATCGGCCGCAGCAGCGGGCGCACCCGCGTCGTGACGAGCCACGATCCCGCGGGCGGGCTCGCCGAGGCCGACCTCGCGCTCGGCCTGCGCGACGGGCGGGCCGCGCTGCTCGGGCCGGCCGCCGAGGTCAGCGCCGGCGAGATCGGGGCGCTGTACCGGTGAGCGCGCCCACGCCGGCGGCGGGGCCGAACACCCTGGCGGCGGCACGCGCCGTGCTGTCGAAGGAACTGCTGCTCGAACGGCGCGCACCCCAGACCCTCGTCGCGATGGCGCTCTTCAGTGCCACCACCTACGTCCTCTTCCACTTCGCCCTGCGCCGCGACACGGTCGACGGGGATCTCGCGTCCGGGATCCTCTGGGTGACGCTGCTGCTCGCCGCGCTGCTGGGCGTGGGGCGGCTGTTCGTCGCCGATCGGGACGAGGGAGGCCTCGACGGTTTCCTGCTCGCCCCCGTCGACCGTACGGCGCTGTTCCTCGCCAAGGCGACCGCGCTGATGGTGTTCCTGCTGGCGCTTCAGGTCGTCGCGGTGCCGCTGTTCGCGATCCTGCTGCTCGGGCCGTCGCCGGATGTGGGCGCGTGGGCGCGCCTCGCCGGGGTGCTGGTGCTCGCCGACATCGGCATCGCGGCGGTCGGGACGCTCGTCGCCGCGATCGCCGTCCAGACCCGCGCCCGTGACCTCATCACGTCGATCCTCGCGCTCCCGCTGCTCGTTCCCGTGATCATCGGCGCCGCGCGGGCGACCGCGCCGATCTTCGCGCTCGGAGGCGCCGAGTCGATCGCCGGGCGCTGGCTCGCGATCCTTGCGCTGTACGATCTCGTGTTCGCCCTTCTGGCCTGGGCGCTCTTCGACTATCTCGTCGAGGACTGACGATGCCCACGAGCACCAAGCTGTACGGAACACGCCTGACGGCGCTGGGGATCACCACCGCGATCGTGCTGACCGCGGCGTTCACGCTGGCCGCGTTCTACGCCCCGCTCGAGGCCGACCAGGGCTTCTCGCAGAAGATCTTCTACCTGCACGTGCCGCTGGCGATCATCACGCTCGGCGGTTTCGTCTTCGGCGGCATCTGCGCGATCCAGTACCTGCGCAGCGGTGATCCGCGGCACGACCTGCGCAGCTACACGGCGATCCACCAGTCGCTGATCTTCTGCGTCGGCGCCCTGCTGACCGGGTCGATCTGGGCGAAGGCGGCCTGGGGTCACTGGTGGGTCTGGGACGAGCCGACGCTGGTGTCGTTCCTGATCGTCTTCCTGCTCTACGCGACCTACCAGCCGCTGCGCTTCTCGATCGAGGATCCCGAGAAGCAGTCACGCTACGCCGCCGTCTTCGCGATCGTCGCGGGCGCGTTCGTCCCGCTGAACTTCATGGCGGTCCGCCTCGCGGCCCCGCTGATCCACCCGCGCGTCCTGAACACCGCGGGCGGCGACCTGCCCGGGGACATGAAGGTCGCCTTCTACACCGCGGTGATCGGAATGACACTCCTGTTCATCACGCTGTACAAGATGGAGATGACCGGGAAGCACAACCGCGCGCAGCTCAAGGCGCTGCGCCGCAAGCTGACCGGCGACGGCGCGGCGATCGGCGGTCGCAGCGCGGCACCGAAGGTCTCGAGCTCATGAGCGACAAGCTTCCCGACAACGCCGGCTACGTCGCCGCCGCGTACCTCGTGTTCGTGGCGATCCTCCTGATCTACCTGGCGATCGCCGCGATCCGCTCCAGCAGGCTGGAGCGCGAGCTGCTGGAGCTCAACCAGCTCGCCGCGGAGCAGGCCGAGGAACGCGAGAAGGAGCCCGTCACGTGAACGGGGAGCCCCTGCGATGACGGAACTCCTCGCCGTCGGCATCTCGCACAAGACCGCGCCCGTCGCGCTGCGGGAGCGCCTCGCGCTGACCGAGCGGGAGGCCGAGCGGTTCATGCGGGAACTGGTCGCCAGCGAGGAGATCCGCGAGGCGGTCGCGATCTCGACCTGCAACCGCACCGAGATCTACCTCGTCACGAGCGAACCGGTGAGGGCCGAGAGCGCCCTGCTCTCGCTGCTCGCCGAGCGCGGCCACATCGGCCCGGGCGAGCTGTCGGACATCGTCTACTGCCCGCGCAACTGCGACGCCGCCCGTCACCTCTTCCGCGTGACGAGCGGCCTCGACTCGATGATCGTCGGCGAGAGCGAGGTTCAGGGGCAGGTGCGCCGCGCGCACGAGGCCGCGCTCGCCGCCGGCACGACCGGCCCGTTCACGAACCGCCTGTTCCGCGCCGCGCTCCAGACCGGCAAGCGCGTGCGCACCGAGACCGCGCTGGGCTCGGCCCGTGTGAGCGTCCCGTCCGTCGCGGTCGACCTCGCGCGCGAGACGGTCGGCGACCTCGGTGAACGGTCGGTCCTCATCATCGGCGCCGGCGAGACCGCCGAGCTGACCGCCCGAGCGCTGCACGAGCAGGGCGTCAGCACGATGTTCGTCGCCAACCGCCGCGCTGATCGCGCCCTCGCCCTCGCCAAGCGGTTCGGCGGACGTGTCGGGTCGCTCGACGAGCTTCCGGACCGGCTCGTGGACGCGGACATCGTCGTGGCCTCGACCTCTTCGCCGCATCCGATCGTCGGCACCGATGAGCTGCGGGTCGTCATGGACGCACGCGGCGGCCGCCCGATCGTCCTGATCGACATCGCGGTCCCGCGCGACATCGAGCATGGCTGCGGCGGCATCGAGGGCGTCGCGCTCTACGACATGGACGACCTGCAGGGCGTGCTCGCCCGCAATCTCGATGTGCGGGAGGGCGACCGCGCAAGCGCCGAGGAGCTCGTCGAGGACGAGATCGACCGCTTCTCGATCTGGATGGCGCAGCAGGGCGCGACGCCCACGATCAGCGCGCTGCGCGAGCACGGCACCACGATCGTCGATCAGGTGCTGGCCGAGAACGCCGGCCGCTGGGAGAGCGCATCGCCCCGCGACATCGCTCGCATCGAAGCGGTCGCGCGCGCGGTCATGCAGCGGATGCTGCACGAGCCGACGATCCGGATGAAGGCGCTGGAACACGGCGGCGGACACGGCCGTCTCGCAGTGCTGCGCGAGCTGTTCGGTCTGGACGAGGTCCCGGAGGAGGCTCCCGGCAGCGCTGCTGCCGCCGCCGAAGGCGCCCCGGCCGGTGAGCCCGCGGAAGTTCGCGAGCTCCGCAGCCGCAAGTCCTGATGCAGATCGGCACGCGCGGCAGCGCGCTCGCCCTCGCGCAGGCAGGCGCGGTCTCCGCCGCGCTCGGCCCCGGCCATGAGCTCGATGTCATCACGACGACGGGCGACCGTCAGCGCGCCGCGCTCGACAAGGAGCGCTGGGTGCGCGAGCTCGACGAGGCGCTGCTGCGCGGCGACGTGGACCTCGCGGTGCACTCCGCCAAGGACGTCCCGGCGCACCTCCCCGACGGCATCGTCATCGCCGCGATCCCGCCGCGGGCACCCGCGGTCGACGCGCTCTGCGGCGCCGCCTCGCTCGCCGCGCTGCCCGCCGGGGCGCATGTCGGAACCGCCTCCCTGCGCCGCGCCGCGCAGCTGCGCGCGCTGCGCGACGACCTTGAGATCACCGACCTGCGCGGCAACGTGGACACGCGGCTCGCCCGGCTGCACGCGGGTGACTACGACGCGATCGTGCTGGCGCTCGCCGGGCTCGAGCGCCTGTCCCGCGCGGACGAGGCCACCGGCACGCTTCCGGAGCTCGTCCCCTGCGCCGGGCAGGGCGCACTGCTGATCACCGCCCGGGCCGGCGACGACGCGGCGCTCGCGGCCGCGCTGACGATCGACGACGCGCCGGCCCACATCTGCGTGCGTGCTGAGCGCGAGCTCGTGCGGGCACTCGACGCCGACTGCCACACGCCGATGGGCGCCCACGCCACGCTCGACGACGCGGGCGCGATGACGCTGACCTCATTCGTCGGCCGCCCGGACGGCGGCGCCTGGCTGCGGGACACCCTCACCGTCACGGGCGAGGCCGCCGCCGACCCCGAGGCGCTCGGCGCGCGTGCCGGCGAGCGGCTCCTGAGCGCCGGCGCGGCCGAGGTTCTCGGCCGATGAGCGCCGCCGTCCCGGGCACCGTCTACCTGGTCGGCGCCGGGCCGGGCGACCCGGGCCTGCTCACGCTGCGGGCCGTCGAGCTGATCGCGACCGCGGACGTCGTCCTGCACGACCGCCTGATCCCGCTCGAGGCGCTCGATCACACCCGGGCCGGAGCCGACGTCATCGACGTCGGCAAGATCGGCGGTGGCACGCAGGTGCCGCAGGACGTCACCGAGGAACTCCTGATCGAGCACGCGCTTGCGGGCCGCAGCGTCGTGCGGCTGAAGGGCGGCGACCCGTTCGTCTTCGGGCGCGGCGGTGAGGAGGCCCAGCGCTGCGTGGCCGCCGGCATCCCCTTCGAGGTCGTCCCGGGGGTGACCGCCGGGATCGCCGCGAGCGCCTATGCCGGCATTGCGGTGACGCAGCGCCGCGTGTCCGCGGCCGTCGCGTTCGTCACGGGCCACGAGGACCCGGAGAAGCCCGAGACCCAGATCGACTGGGCGGCGCTCGCCGCCTTCCCCGGCACGCTCGTGTTCTACATGGGGGTGCGTCAGCTCGCGCGGATCGCCGAGCAGCTGATCGCCTGCGGGCGCCCGGACGATCAGCCGGTCGCCGTCATCCAGCGCGGCACCTTCGCGGACCAGCGCGAAGCGCACGGCACGCTCGCGACGATCGCGCAGGTCGCCGCCGAGGCCGGGGTGCAGGCCCCCGCGATCACGGTCGTCGGCGAGGTCGCCGCGATGGCTCAGGAGCTCGCCTGGCTGAGCGCGGCGCGCCCGCTCACGGGCCTGAGCGTCGCCGTGACGCGGGCGCGCGCACAGGCCAGCGAGCTCGCCGCACGGCTGAGGGCGCTCGGCGCCGTCGTCGTCGAGGCGCCGGCGATCCGGATCGAGCCGCTCGACGTCGTCGTGCCCCCGCTCGACCAGTTCGACCTCATCTGCGTGACGAGCCCCAACGGGGCCGAGCAGCTCCTGGCGCGCGTCCGCGACGCGCGCGCGCTCGCCGGTCCCACGATCGCCGCGATCGGGCCCGGCACGGCGCGGACGCTGCGCGAGCGCGGCGTCGAGGCGGACATCGTGCCCGAGCGCGCGATCGCCGAGTCGCTGATCGAGGCGCTTCGCGAGGTCCCGGTCAAGAACGCCCTCGTCGCGCGCGCCCAGGAGGCTCGCGACGTCCTCCCGGACGCGCTGCGTGAGCGCGGCGCCGAGGTCACGATCCTCCCGCTCTACCGCACCGTCGCCGAGCCGCTGAGCCCGGAGGCGCGCGCCGCCGCGCTCGGCGCCGACTACGCCACGTTCACCAGCGCCTCGTCGGCGCGCTTCTTCCACGAGGCCGCGGGAACCCTGGCGGGACCGCGGCTGGTCTCGATCGGCCCGGTCACCAGCGAAGCCCTGCGCGCACTCGGCTCCGATCCCGATGTCGAGGCGGCGGTGCACACGCCCGACGGCCTCGTCGCAGCCCTGCTCGACGACGCAGCCGGGCGGCGCTGAACGCCGGTAGTGTCGGCGCATGCGCATTCTCATCATCGGAGCGGGTGGTGTCGGCGTCGCCGCCGCCGCCATCGCACGGCGCCGTGACTTCTTCGACAAGCTCGTGCTCGCAGACGTCGAGCACGCCCGTGCGGCGACCGCGGTCGACCGGCTCGGTGACTCGCGCTACCGCGCCTCGGCGATCGACGCGGCGGACCCGCAGGCGATCGTCGACCTCGCACGCGTCGAGGACGCCGACGTCATCCTCAACGCGTGCGATCCGCGGCTGAACCCGCAGATCTTCCAGGCGGCGTTCGATGCCGGTTGCACGTACATCGACATGGCGGCGACGCTCTCGTCGCCGCACCCCGAGAAGCCCTACGAGCTCACCGGCGTGAAGCTCGGCGACGCGCAGTTCGAGCGTGCCGGCGAGTGGGAGGCGAAGGGACAGCTCGCGCTGATCGGCCTGGGCGTCGAGCCCGGATTCTCCGACCTGGCCGCCCGCTACGCGGCGGACCACCTCTTCTCCGAGATCGACGAGGCCGGCGTCCGCGACGGCGCGAATCTCGTGATCGAGGGCTACGACTTCGCGCCGACCTTCTCGATCTGGACCACGATCGAGGAGTGCCTGAACCCGCCGGTGATCTGGGAGAAGGACCGCGGCTGGTACACCACCGCCCCGTTCTCCGAGCCCGAGGTCTTCGACTTCCCGGAGGGGATCGGCCCCGTCGAGTGCGTGAACGTCGAGCACGAGGAGGTCCTGCTGATTCCGCGCTGGGTGGACTGCAGGCGCTGCACCTTCAAGTACGGCCTCGGCGACGAGTTCATCGAGGTGCTGCGAACGCTGCACAAGCTCGGGCTCGACAGCACCACCCCGATCGACGTGCGGGGGCAGAAGGTCAGCCCGCGCGACGTGGTCGCCGCCGCGCTGCCGAACCCCGCCGAGCTCGGCGACCGGATGAGCGGGAAGACCTGCGCGGGCACGCTCGTGACGGGCACCGGCAAGGACGGAAAGCCGCGAGCGACCTACATCTACCACGTGTCCGACAACGCGGAGACGATGGCGCTCGACGGCTCGCAGGCCGTCGTCTGGCAGACCGCGATCAACCCGGTGATCGGGATGGAGCTGCTCGCCGAGGGCACCTGGTCGGCGACCGGCGTGCTCGGTCCCGCGGCCTTCGACGCCGCGCCATTCCTCGACAAGCTCGCCGAGTACGGCGCGCCGCACGGCATCAGCGAGCGCGACCCCGAGCATCCGCAGCGCCCGCTCGCGAGCGCCTGAGCCGACTCCGCCCACGCCGCGGTGCAGCGCCCGATCACGTTTCTCTCGGACTATGGCCTCGCCGACGACTTCGTCGGCGTGTGCCACGGCGTGATCGCGCGGATCGCCCCGCCGGTGCGCGTGCTCGACCTGACTCACGGCGTTCCCAGGCACGACGTGCGGTCCGGCGCGATCATCCTGCGCCGCGCGCTCCCGTACTGCCCGCCGGGCGTGCACCTCGCGGTGGTGGATCCCGACGTCGGCGGTGAGCGGCTCGCGGTCGCGATTCGCACGGCCGAGAACGACCGCATCCTCGTGGGGCCCGACAACGGGCTGCTGTCACTCGCCGTCGCGCGGTTCGGCGGAGCGCTCGAGGCGGTCGACATCGGGCTCTCGCGCCACCGCCTGGAGCCGGCGTCCGCGACCTTCCACGGGCGCGACATCTTCGCGCCGGTCGCCGCGGCCCTGGCGGCCGGAGCGCACCTCGCCGACGCCGGCGAGCCGATGGACCCGGACGAGCTCGTCACGCTCGAGATGCCGCTCGCCCGCGCCGAGGGCGACCAGCTCGTCGCTCATGCCGTTCGCGTCGACCGCTTCGGCAACGTCATGCTCGATGTCGAGCACGAGGAGCTCGCGGCGTTCGGGCTGAAGCTCGGTCAGCCGATGGCGGTGAACGGCGTGCGCTGCATCTATGCCACGACGTTCGCCGACGTCCCCGAGGGCGGCCTGCTCGTCTACGAGGACGCCTACAGGACGCTCGCGCTCGCGGTGAACCGCGGCTCGGCCGCTGAGCTGCTCGGGCTCGCGCTCGACGACGAGGTGCGCCTGGGCCCCGCGGAGTGAGCGTGCTCGGCACGCCCCACCTCCACCTGCGCGCCACGCGCTCGACCAGCGACCGCGCCCGCGCGCTCGCTCAGGCGGGTGCTCCGCACGGCACGCTCGTCACGGCGGCGGAGCAGTCGGCGGGCCGGGGTCGCCAGGGACGGAGCTGGTCCGCTCCCTCCGGCAGCTCGCTGCTGATGAGCGTCGTCCTGCGCGACCCGCCGGACCTGCTGCCGCTCGCCGCCGGAGTCGCCGTCGCACGTGTGTGCGGCGAGCGCGCCCTCATCAAGTGGCCCAACGACGTGCTGCTCGAGGACCGCAAGGTCGCGGGCATCCTCGCCGAGGGCCGGCCGCAGGAGGGCTGGGCCGTTCTGGGCATCGGCGTGAACGTCGCACTCGACGTCAGCGACCTGCCGCCCGAGCTCCACGACACGGCCGCGACGCTGG
The DNA here is from genome assembly GCA_963805615.1 of uncultured Actinomycetes bacterium. Classification (GTDB taxonomy): domain Bacteria; phylum Actinomycetota; class Thermoleophilia; order Solirubrobacterales; family Solirubrobacteraceae; genus F1-60-MAGs163. The sequence goes on from CAWDUW010000004.1 coordinate 311,218, forward strand.
GGCTCACGCCCCCTGACATCCCCGGCGTGCTCGACCGGCTCCTGCGCGAGCTCGAGACCGCGCTCGCGCTCGACGACGCGATGCTCCTCGAGGCCTACCGCGAGCGCGATGCGCTGCGGGGCAGGCCGATCAGCTGGACCGGCGGCGCCGGCACCGCCTCGGGAATCGACGGTTCAGGCCGACTGGTGGTCGATCTCGACGGCGGAGGTCAGACGGCGCTGGAGGCGGGCGAGGTCCATCTCGGCCCGGCGCGGCTCTAGGCCGCCGCGGCCTCGTCGCCGCCGGACGACTTGGAGGGCGAGCGCCGCCTGCGGGATGGGCGCTTCGCGGGCTTGGAGGCCTCGCTCCCGTTCTCACCCGCGTCGACGGCGACGGCCTGCTTCCCGCCGTTCCCGTTCCCGCCGCTGCCGTTCTCTCCGCCCTGGCGCTTCTTGCGCCGGCGGCCGCGCCGGCCCTTGCCCTTGGGGAAGTTGCGCAGCAGCTCACGCGAGAGCGCGCCCGGCTTGCGCGAGAGACGCGTGCGGGCGCCGCGCAGGACCTCTTCGGCCTCCGGCGTGTGTGCGACCGCTGCGGCGAGCACGGCGGCCTGGAGCCGGCGATCCTGGTTGCGGGTCGCCTGCACGAGACGCCGCGCGTTGCGCGCGTGGGCGTGACCGGAGGAGTTGACGAGCAGGCCGAGCAGCCGCTTCGTCTCGGGCCAGCGCTGGACCGCGTACTCCTCGTGGACCTCGCGGGTGTACTCCGCCAGGCGCCAGATCCAGGCGTTCGCCTGGTCGCGGCGGCCGATCCGCTTCTCGGCGAGCGCGAGCAGCAGCACCTTCGTGCCCTCGCGGCGCTCCTCGCGCGCCCAGGTCCCGACGAGATCACAGGCGAGGTCGAAGGCTTCCGGATCCTTCAGCGCCGCGATCTCCTGCAGCGCGCGGATGCGCAACTGCGAGTTCTTGTTGCGCTCGACCGCGGTGAGCAGGAAGCGGCGCTTCAGCTCGCCCGTGCGGTCGAAGTGGAGCATCGCCCGCGCTCGCCGCCAGCCGCTCGGCTGCACGCGCGCGCCCGCGAGCGCCGCCCACATGTGCTGCTCGCCCCAGTCGAGGTGCTCGACGGCGATCCGCCACAGCTCGCGCTCGAAGATCTCGTGCCGGCGCTCCTCCGCCGCTGCGACGGGGATGACGCGGCGCTCGACGCGCACCCGGCGGCCGCGGCCGCGGCGGACCGGACCGACGACGATCGCACCGCCGCGGTAGACGTCGCGGTCGAGCAGCGAGTGCAGGGTCACGACCGGATCGTCGTGCCGGGTCGCGGGATGGACGAAGTCGACGACGACGCCCGCCTCCTTGCCCGGATGGCGGCGCGTCACGCGGCCGACCCGCTGCTGGTAGATCCGGCGTGAGGCGGTCGGCGCAAGGTGCATGCAGACGGTCGCGCGCGGGGAGTTCCAGCCCTCGGCGAGGAGCTGCGCGTTGACGAGGACGTCGATCTCACCCGCCTCGTAGCGGGCGAGGATCTCGGCCAGCTCGCGCTTGGGCGTCTCGCCGGACACGCCCTCGGCCTTGATGCCGAGCGCGCGGAAGGCCTCGGCGACGTTGTAGGCGTGCCTGACGCCGGCGGCGTAGACGACGCCGGGGACGCCGTTGAAGCGGGTCTTGTAGAGGTCGGCGATCGCCAGGTTGAACGGCGCCTGGTCGAGCAGCTCGGCGAGCATCTCCTGGTCGAACTCGACGTCGACCTCGCCCCTGCGCAGCGGCACCTTCGCGATCGTCCGCACCCCCGGGCCGGGCGGGATCCGCAGGCAGCGCAGCGGCGAGATGACGCCGCGCCGGGCGGCCTGCGCGAGGTCGAAGCGCGAGGTCTGCGTCGGGAAGAGGTCGGTGACGTGCCGCGCGATCAGCGCGCCCGTCGCCGTCATGCCGATGAAGAGCGGACCGGTCCACTCGCGGATCGCAGCGCTCGTCTTCTCACCGAGCGCGGTGTGCGCCTCGTCGCAGATGACGATCGTGTAGGCGCTCGAGATCTGGCCGGCGTTGCGGACGAACCACTGATAGGTCTCGACCGTGACGGGGCCGTCGGCGCGGCCCTTGTCGTCGCCGAGCAGCGGGCCGTGGACGCGGTCGGCGTAGCCGCGGGTGGAGAGCTCGTCGTTGAACTGGTCCACGAGGTTGCGGCGATGGGTGAGGATCAGGACGCCGCCCGTGCGCGACGCTTCGACGAAGCCCATCGCGGCGACGGTCTTGCCGGCGCCGGTCGCGTGCTCGAACCAGAAGCGCTTGTGCGCGTTCGGATCGTCGAGGACCGCCGCGTCGATGTCCTCGTCCGTGCCGTCGGGCGACTCGTCGTCGTCGGGGGAATCGGTCTCGTCCGCCGCCTCGTCGGCGTCGTCGTCCTCGTCCTCCTCGTGCTCCTCGTCGAGTGCGGCGAGCGCTGCGGCGACCTCGTCGTCGTCGTCCGCCTCCTCGTCCTCGTCGTCGTCGTCGACCGCGAAGACCGGTGCGGCGATCTCGAGCGGCTCCTCCTCCCCCGAGCCGTCTGCGTAGTCGCGCAGCAGCCGGTCGGCCAGCAACGCAGTGAGCGTCCCGGACAGCGCGTCGACCTGGTGCGGGTTCAGCGTCGTCCCGTCGGCCAGGCGCGGCTCGTCCTCGCTGAGCACGCGCTCGAGCCCGAGCATCAGCGACCAGGCGCGCCGCCAGCGCGTCGAGGGGACCTCGAGGCCGGCGTCCAGCTCGAAGAGGGATGCGTCGAGCGCAAGCCGCCGCGGCGTCCCCGGGGCGAGCGCGTCGGCGGCGGTCTCACCCTCGTGGAGGAAGGGCTCGCGGGCGAACGCCTCCGCACGGGCGATATCGCTCGCGGATGGAACGGAAGCGGCCGCGACGGCCGTCGTGTGGTCAGCCATGGTGGCCAGAAGCTCTGAGCGGTGCAGCGAAAGCGCGAAATCCAGCGGCGCTTCGGCTTGGGCGCCCGGACGGTCCGGGCGAATCGCTGAGAGAACCTCCCCGGGGGTGTGGCCCAGCGACGTGTGACGAAGGATACCGCACCGCTGTGCGATCCTCACGGGCGATGCGGACGTTGGTCATCTTCGCCGTCGTGATCGCCGTCGGAGCGGCGATCGGCATCGGCCTGAACCAGGCCAGGAGCAGTGACGGCACAGGCGGCGACCAGACGGCGCTCAAGCCCACGGCCGAGCAGGCCCGGACGGCCCTCGCCGGCTCGCCGGCGCCGCTGGCGGCCCTGCACACGCAGGCGGACGCCCTGCTCGGGGGAGGGCGCAAGGCGCTGCACGCCCGGCTCGCCGCGCTGCGCGGCCATCCGGTCGTGGTGAACGTCTGGGCGTCCTGGTGCGGGCCGTGCCGGACGGAGATGCCGGCGCTCCAGCGGGTCGCGCTGCAGCGCGGGCGCTCGGTCGCATTCGTCGGCGTCAATCTCAAGGACAACCGCGCCGCCGCCCGGCGCTTCCTCCAGACCGTGCCGTTGTCCTACCCGAGCTACGAGGACCCGGACGGCCAGATCTACAACGAGTACGCGCTCGCGGGTGCGCCGTCGACGATCTTCTACGACGCGGCGGGCAACAAGACGTTCACGCACCAGGGCCCGTTCCTGACCACCGCCGACCTGAACCGGGACATCGACCGCTACGCGCTCGGGAAGACGGCGGCCTCCTCATCGTGACGGTGACCGTGCGCCGTGCGCAGGACCCCCGCGAGATCGCGGACGCGATCGCGCTCCGCAGCGCGGTGTTCGTCGAGGAGCAGGGCGTGCCGGCCGACGAGGACGTCGACGGGCGCGACGACGAGGCGCTTCACCTCGTGGCGGTGGATGACGCGCGACGCGGTCGTCGGCACCTGCCGCCTGCTGGTCGACGGACCGACGCTCAAGCTCGGGCGGATGGCCGTCGCCGTCCCGGCGCGCCGCCAGGGCATCGGGCTCCGGCTGCTCGACCTCGCGGACGCCGAGGCATCGCGCGCGCGGGCGTCGCGCGGATCGTGCTGGGCGCGCAGGTCAGCGCCGTCCCGCTGTACGAGCGGGCGGGGTACGCCACGCGCGGCGACGTCTTCCTGGACGCCGGCATCGAGCACGTGTGGATGGAGAAGCGGCGTGCCTGAGCTGCGCGTCGACCCGCTCACGGGGCACAGGACGATCATCGCCGACGAGCGGTCGGGACGCCCGGGCTCCGGCCTCGCGCCTCCGCCGCCCGACCCGCCGATCGACCCGGAGACCGATCCCTTTCTCGAAGGCCACGAGGACCGCACGCCACCGGAGCTCGATGCGCTGCGCCCGGACGGCTCGCCGCCCGACACGCCCGGGTGGCAGGTGCGCGTCGTGCCGAACCTCTACCCGGCTGTCGCGGCGGACGCTCGCGCGCCGGATCGCGAGGCGCGCGTCGACCTCTTCACCAGCATGGCCGCGCACGGGCACCACGAGGTGATCGTGAACACCCCGCGACCGGTCTCCTCGCTGCTCGACCTCGAGCCGAGCGAGCTTGGCGTCGCGATGGGCATGTGGCGCCGGCGGGTCGCGCACCACGCCCAGCACGGAGCGGCCTGCATCCATCTCTTCGTCAACGATGGGCGCGCCGCGGGCGCCTCGCAGCCGCACACCCACGCGCAGCTCGTCGCCCTGGACTTCGTGCCCGCGCTCGTCGCACGCGAGCGTGAGCGGTTCGGCGCCTACGCGACGACCACGATGGGCGGCAACCTGCTCGCCGATCTCGTCCGCGAGGAGGTGCGGCTCGACCAGCGGATCGTCGCCATCGACGACGAGGTCGTCGTGCTCGCCCCATACGCATCCGGGTCGCCCTACCAGCTGCTGCTGGCACCGCGCACGCCCTCGATGCGCTTCGAGGACCCCGGCCCGCTCGGAGCCGCCGCGCTGCACGACGTCATGGGTCGCCTGGCGCGGCATTTCGGGCACCTCCCGGCGCTGAACCTGTGGGTGCGCACGGCGCCGCGCGGCGCCGAGCACTACTGCTGGCGGATCGACATACGGCCGCGCTTCGGCACCGCCGCCGGGCTCGAGCTCGGGACGGGGATCGACCTCAATGCGATCTCCCCCGAGCGCGCCGCACGCGAGCTCCGCAGCGTGTGATCGCGATCGCGCTGGTCATCCTCGCGTCCGTCGGCGTCGGCGCGGGCGCCGAGCGCCGCTGGGGCGAGGGTGCGCGTCGGGCCGGGCGTCGAGCGCTGAACGTCCTCATCTACGTCCTGATGCCGTTCGTGACGTTCTTCACGGTCACGCACGTGAAGGTGACGACGGGCGTGGGAGCCGGATTGGCCTTCGGGTTCGCCGAGCGCGCCGTCGCGACGCTGCTGGCATATGTGATCGCGACCCGCATGCTCCGCCTCGCCCGCCCGAGCGTCGGGGCCATGATGGTCTGTGCCGGCATCGCGAACACGGGGTACCTCGGTGTGCCGCTCGCTCGCACCCTCTTCGACGACCGGCAGGCCGTCGGCCAGGCGATCACCTATGACGTCGTCGTCAGCGCGACGTTCCTCCTGCTGGTGGCGTTCGCGATCGGCGCGGCGTTCGGCACGCTCGCCGGCGACACCCCCCGCGAGCGGGCGCGGGCGTTCCTCGTGCGCAACCCGCCGCTCGCGGCGTTCCTGCTCGCGCTCGTCGCGCCGACCGCCTGGAGCCCGGCCTGGGCGAAGGATGCCGCCGAGGTCGCAGTGCTCGCGTTCGCGCCGCTCGGCTTCTTCGCGCTGGGCGTGAACCTCATGCAGGAGCAGGAGGACGGCGTGCGCGTGTTTCCCCCGCCGATGACCGCGCCCGTGGCCGTGACGCTCGGCCTGCGGCTGCTCGTCGCACCGGCGGTGATGGCCCTGCTGTCGCTGACGCTGGTGAAGGCGCCGCCCGCATTCCTCCTGCAGTCGGGCATGGCCTGCGGGATCAACAGCCTCGCGGTCGCCCACATCTACGGGCTCGACCTGCGGATCACCGCAGCGGCGATCGCCTGGAGCACCGCGATCGTGCTGAGCGCGGCGGCCATCGTCGCCGCGCTCGGAGGCCTGTAGCCTGCCGCCCGGTGCGCGCCCTCGTCCAACGCGTCTCGCGAGCAGCCGTGCGCGTCGACGGCGGGGTCGTGGGCAGCATCGGGCCCGGACTGCTCGTGCTGCTCGGCGTGGCCCACGGGGACGACGAGGCCGTCTGCGACCGGCTCGCAGGCAAGGTGAGCGCGCTGCGGATCTTCGAGGACTCGGGCGGCCGGATGAACGACGCGCTCGGGGACCGCGAGGTGCTCGTCGTCAGCCAGTTCACGCTCTACGGCGACACCCGCAAGGGCAACCGCCCGAGCTTCGTCGCCGCCGCGGCCCCGGACGTCGCGCAGCCGCTGTACGAGCGCTTCCGCGCTCGGCTCGGCGCCGCCGGGGGCGTGTTCGGCGCGCACATGGAGGTCGAGCTCGTGAACGACGGGCCGGTGACGCTGCTGCTCGAGCTCCCGCCCGCGCCGTCCTCGTAGGCTGGGGTCATGCCGCCAGAGATCCGCGTCGTCCCGCGCTTCGCCGCCGAGCCCTCCCAGGAGCTCCTGCCCTACGGCCGCTGGGCCGAGCGCCTGCAGGAGGAGCTGCTCGCCGCCTGCCTGCGCATCGACCCGGGCGAGGACGGCGAGCTCGGTGAGCTCGGCGACATCACCTGGTACCCGGACCGCACCTGGCACGGGCGCACCTACGTGCCGGCGACGGCGCGCACCTCGTCCGGGCTCGAGGTCTTCGGACACGTGAGCTACGCGCGCGCCGACGCGGACCGCGAGCCGACGGCCTTCCACGCCGTCGCGGACGCGACCACCGAGACGGCGGACGCGAACCCGGGCTGGACGATCGACCTCTGCGACGAGGTGATCGGCACGTGGCGGGGCGAGGAGGGCAACGTCGCGGCGATGACGCTGATCTGGGGTCGCCCGCTGGTGGAGAACGCGGCGGTCGCAACGGCCGAGCTCGCCGATCTGTGCGTCGATCAGTCGGCGGTGCTGGACGGGCTCTTCACGCTGATCGCCCCGGACGACTACCGCGCGGACACGCTTGACGTGGCGCTCTGGAACCGCGGCGGCAGCGAGCTCGCGCGCGAGTCCCTCTACGCCGAGGACGACGAGGACGAGCCCGCGCAGGCGCTGGAAGGCTGAGCTCCGTGGAGGTCGACGACGCGATCCGCACGCGCCGAACGCACAAGGCCTATCGGCCGGAGCCCGTCGACCGCGCGGTGCTCGAGGACCTGCTCGACCTTGCGCGCTGGGCGCCGAACCACCATCTGACGAGCCCATGGCGCTTTCGCGTTCTGGGGCCGGATGCGCTCGCCGCGCTGAAGGCCGCCGCAGGACCCGAGGCGGGCGCCAAGCTCGACCGCGCACCGACGCTCGTCGCGGTCACGGTCACCACCTCCGACGACCCGGTCGAGGCCGCCGAGGACCGCGATGCCGCGGCGATCGCCGCATACATCGTCCTGCTGGCCGCCCACGGGCGCGGGCTCGCCGGGTACTGGCGCACGCCCGAAGTCCTGCGGACGCCCGCCGGGCGCGCAGCGCTGGGCATCGAGGACGGTGAGCGAGTGATCGGCCTGCTGCACCTCGGAACGGCGCGTCAGGAGCAGCGCGTCCCCGAGCGCGCGCCCGTTCGGGACTGCGTCACGTGGCTGGCCTGACGGGGTAGGCTCGCCCTTCACGGAGGAGGACGTGTGCGTACCCGACTCGCAAGCCTTGCCCTTGTACTCGCCGCGATGCTGATCCTCGCGGCGGCGGCCGTTGCCGCGCCGACGACGTTCGTCGTGGACTCCGCGTCGAACACCCTCGGTGACTCGAACCTCGTTGACGGCGTCTGCCAGACCTCGGCCGCCAGTTGCACGCTGCGCGCAGCAATCGAACAGGTCAATGCGGAAAGCAGCGGCGGCGGCCCGTACACGATCCAGATCGGCCCTTCAGCGCTCACCGTGGCCAGCGACCTGCCGGCGATCACCCAGAGCGGGACGTTCATCGACGGGTGCGGCGTCGGGCGCACCGATCCGGGCCGTTCTATGCGCCGAACCCGCCGGTGGGCGGCCCCTGTGTCGACATCCTGCGGCTCGGCTCGGCGAGCAACGGACTGACCGTCAGCAGCGCGAGCGGCGTCGTGATCCAGGGCCTCGCGTTCCGCTATTTCCCCGTCGCCGTGCACCTCTGGGGCGCGGACTCCACCCGGGTCTCGGGGAACCGGTTCGGCATCCAGGTGAACGGGGCGTTCAACCTCGCCGAGGCGAACGGCGTCGGCGTCAGCGTCACCGGAAAGACGTCGCCCGCCGACCCCGCGAAGGGGAACATCATCGGCGGGCAGACGGCGGACCCGTCGGCAGCCTGCGACACCTACTGCAACATGATCGTCAACACGACGGGCGCGGGGATCGACCTGGTCGGCACGCCCGCGAACGGCGACGCCCCGGCGGGCGGCAACGCCGGCGACGCGAATGACGGCACGACGATCGCCGGAAACTGGATCGGCGTGCGCGACGCCACCGGAACGGCCCTCCCGAACGGCCTCGCGGTGAAGATCGGCGACGCCCAGGAGACGCTGATCGGCGGCCCCGATGCGGGCGACGGCAACGTGATCGCCGGCAACACCGGCGGCGTCGACCAGGCCAACGGCGCGACCGCGGTGACGCTGCTCGGCGGCAGCTACGGCATCAGCCCGGACGGTGACACGTCGGTTCCCAACGGCCAGTGGAACGCGCGGCTGCACGGCGGCGGATACGGGCTCGGCCCGTTCGTTCAGGGCGTGACCTTCGGTCCCGCTCCGATCGGCCTCGAGATCAACGGCTCGAACTCGAACGTGCTCGGGAGCGTGTTCCTCTCACCCGACCCGGGACCTTCCCCAAAGGCGCACACCTTCACCACCGCCGCGATCAAGATCGGCCCTGACGGCGACCGTGCCTTCATCGGCAGCAACACCGGCTCGACACCGGTCTTCTGCTTCGCGAGCGTCACGGGGACCTGCAACACGATCGGTGACACCGCCCTCGGGGCGCCCGGCATCTGGATCAACGGCGCCGACGACGCGAGCATCCTGCGCACGTCGATCGGCTTCGTGCCGGCAGCACCGCTGGACGGGCCGCCGATCAGGATCGACGGGGCGGCCACCGGAGCGACCATCGGGGACGACGACGACTCGGCACTCGAGAACCGGCTCCTCCGCCAGAACGGACCGGCAGTCGAGATCGGCGGCACCGCCTCGAAGATCGTCGATCGCGCGGGAACGCCGGGCTTTCCGTCAGTCAGTTCAACGCTCCCGGCGGCCTCTTCACCGACATCCTGCCGAACCCGGGCCCGGGCAACAGCGGACCGGTGAACGGCGGGATCCAGGCGCCCGTCATCACGCAGGCGAGCGCCGACGGCGTCGGCGGAACCGCCGACCCCGGGGCCACAATCCGCGTGATCGTCCAGCAGCGCGCGCCGGTCGTCGGTGACCCGGACCCCGCTTCCGAAGGCGAGACGTACCCCTCCACTCCCTCCGTCACAACGGCGGACAACGCCGGCGTCTGGGGTGTCAAGTTCGCTGCTCCGCTCAAGACCGGCAACAAGCTCCTCGCCTCCCAGACCACAGCCGACGGCTCATCCGAGTACGCCACGCCGCAGGCCGCGACCGCGACCAACCCGTCGCCGCTCGTGACCTTCACGAGCGGGCCGCCGACCGTGGTCGACGCGACCGTGCGCTCCGCCACGTTCACCTTCATCTCCAACAAGGCCGGCTCGAGCTTCCAGTGCAGCCTCGACGCCGGCTCGTTCGTCGCCTGCGCCTCGCCCTACACCGTGAACGGCCTCGACACCGGTGGCCACCAGCTGCAGGTGAAGGCGACCGACCCGATCGGCAAGCAGGGGCCGCCCGCCTCACGCAACTGGTCGATCCTGTTCGCCGATCCTGCGCCGGCTCCCGCGCCCAAGGCGGCCGTCTCGGTGGCCGGCAAGATCCGGTTCGCCTCCGTCGTGAGGCTGCCGTCGGCAAAGAAGTGCTTCAGCAAGCGCTCGCTGAAGATCACGATCCGAGCGCCGAAGGGCACGAAGATCAAGGGCACCGTCGTGAAGATCGGCAAGAAGCGGGTCAGGTCCGTCAAGAGCGCCAAGAAGTTCACGGTCAGCCTCAGGGGCGTGCGGCGCGGCAAGTTCGTCCTCAAGGTCTACGTCACGCTGACCAACAAGCGCGTCATCAAGGGCTCGCGCACGTACAGGGCCTGCGCGAAGAAGGCGACGAAGAAGCAGTCGAAAAAGAAAAAGTCCGCGCGCAAGCGCTGACCGCGCTGCCTCAGCGGTCCTCCGCGATGTCCTCGACGCGGCCGCCGGTCAGTGCCACGAGATCCGAGAACGCGATCGGATAGACCGCGTTCGGCGTCCCCGCCGCCGACCAGACCGTCTCGAACGCGGTCAGGTCGCGGTCGACGAGCACGGTGATCGGGCGCGCGTGTGCGACGGCCGGTACGCCGCCGATCGCAAAGCCGGTGTGCTCGCGCACGAAGTCCGCGTCAGCCTTCTCGAGCGTGCCCCCCGCGAGCGCGCCGGCCTTGGCCGTGTCCACGCGGTTCGGCCCGCTCGTGATCACGAGCAGCGCCCGTGGGTCCTCCCCTTCGCGCTCCAGCCGGAACACGATCGACTTCGCGATCTGCGCGACGTCGCAGCCGACGGCGTCGGCGGCATCCTGTGAGGTGCGGGTCCCCTGCGGGAACTCGTGGATGTCGGGCTCGATCCCGGCGGCGCGCAGCGCCTGGACCACGCGCTCGGTGGCGCCCGCGCCGCCGACGCTCATCGCGCGGCGGTCGGGACCGTCTTTGCGATGTCCTCGGAGCTCAGCGGGAAGTGGCAGGCGGCCAGGTTGCCGCCCTCCTTGGGCTCCAGCTCCGGCTCGTCCCGGCCGCAGATCGACTGCGCGCGCGGGCAGCGCGTGTGGAAGCGACAACCCGCCGGCGGGGCGGTCGGCGAGGGGACGTCCCCGGAGAGCACCTGACGGGTCTTCAGCTTTGCGAGCTGCGGGTCGGCGACCGGCACCGCGCTGAGCAGGGCGCCGGTGTAGGGGTGTCGCGGACTGTTGAACAGCTCGTCGGCGGACGCGAGCTCCACGATCTTGCCCAGGTACATCACGGCGACGCGGTCGCACATGTGCCGCACGACGCTGAGGTCGTGCGCGATGAAGATGATCGTGAGGCCGAGGTCGCGCTGAAGGTCACGAAGCAGGTTGATGATCTGCGCCTGGATCGAGACGTCGAGCGCGGAGACCGGCTCGTCCGCGACCACGAGCTTCGGCTTCAGGGCGATCGCGCGGGCGACGCCGATCCGCTGCCGCTGGCCGCCGGAGAACTGGTGCGGGAGCCGGTTGTAGTGCTCGGGGTTGAGCCCGACCTGCTCCATCAGCTCCTGGACCATCACGCGGCGCTTCGTCGCGTCCTTCTCGATGCCGTGGATCACGAACGGCTCGGCGATCACCGACCCGACGGTCTGCCGCGGGTCGAGCGAGGAGTACGGGTCCTGGAAGATCATCTGCATCTGCCGGCGGATCGGCAGCAGCTCGCGCGGCGAGAGATTCGTGATGTCCTGGCCGGCGTAGCGGACGCTCCCGCCCGTGGGGTCGAGCAGGCGCATGATCGCCCGGGCCGTCGTGGACTTGCCGCAGCCGGACTCGCCGACGATCCCGAGCGTCTCGCCGTCGTGGACGTCGAAGCTGACGCCGTCGACGGCGCGAACGGCGCCGACCTGCTTCTGGAAGACGATGCCCTTCTTGATCGGGAAGTGCATCTCGAGGTCGCGGACCTCGACGAGCGCGTTCCCGGCCGCGTCGCTCATGCCTCGCTCCCCGGAGCCGTGGGAGCACCGACGGACTCGAGCGCCTGATCGGGCGTGTCGCCGGCCTCCAGGCGTGTCCAGATCGCGGCACGGCGCTCATCCGGCAGGAGGCACGCGTGCAGGTGCCCGGGAGCGCCGGGGGCCGGGACGAGCGGCGGCACGATGCGCTTGTGCTCCTCCTCGACGTAGGGGCAGCGCGGATGGAACGCGCAGCCGGGCGGGCGGTTGATCAGCGACGGCGGGCGGCCGGGGATCGGGACCAGGGGCTCGTCCTTGCTCTGCGTGAGACGGGGAATCGACTTCAGGAGGCCCCACGTGTACGGGTGCTGGGGCGCGGCGAAGATCGCCTCCTTGGGGCCCTGCTCGATGATCCGCCCGGCGTACATCACCGCGATGTCGTCGGCGACCTCGGCGACGACCCCGAGGTCATGCGTGATCAGCACGATCGCGGTGTCGAGCTCGCGCTGCAGGCGGTCCAGCAGCTCGAGGATCTGCGCCTGGACGGTCACGTCGAGGGCGGTCGTCGGCTCGTCGGCGATCAGCAGCTTGGGGTCGTTGATCAGGCCCATCGCGATCATCACGCGCTGCCGCATGCCGCCCGAGAACTCGTGCGGGTAGCTGTCGATACGCCGCCGCGGCTCGGGGATCCCGACCAGTCCGAGCATCTCGACGGCGCGGTCGAGCGCCTGCGCCTTGCTCACCTTGCGGTGCGCGCGAATCGCCTCGACGAGCTGGTCGCCGATCTTGTAGAAGGGATGCAGGGAGCTGAGCGGATCCTGGAAGATCATCGCGATCTCGCTGCCGCGGATGCCGCGCAGCGCCGCGTCGTCGGCGTTCAGGAGGTCGCGGCCCTCGAAGAGGACCTCGCCGCTGATCCGGGCGTTCGAGTCGAACCGGGTCAGCCCCATCACGGTCAGCGAGGAGACGCTCTTGCCGGAGCCGGACTCGCCGACGATGCCGAGCGCCTGGCCGCTCTCGATCGTGTACGAGACGCCGTCGACGGCCTGGACGACACCGTCCTCGGTGTCGAACGCGACGCTGAGATTGCGAACCTCGAGCAGCGGGGCCATCAGCTGTACCGCACGCGGGGATCGAGGAAGGCGTAGAAGATGTCGACCACCAGGTTCAGGAAGATGATGAAGAAGGCGGCGACCAGCACCGTGCCCTGCACCGTCGGCAGGTCGCTCTTCTGGATCGCGTCGTAGGACAGCCGGCCGATGCCGGGGATGTTGAAGACGGTCTCGGTGAGGATCGCGCCGCCGAGCAGGATCCCGAGGTCGAGGCCGAGGATCGTGACGAGCGGCGTCGCCGCCGAGCGCACACCGTGGCGCAGGATGACCCGGCGCTCGCCGAGACCCTTCGCCCGCGCGGTGCGGATGTAGTCCTCGCCGAGCACCTCGGTCAGGTTGCCGCGCAGGAAGCGCGCATAGATCGCGGCGAACGAGGCGGCGAGGACCATCCACGGCAGGATCAGCGACGGCACCACCTCCCCGGGGCACTGCAGGATGTTGCAGTCCAGCGGGTAGGTGCCCGAGCCCTTGAAGATCGGAAAGAGGCCGAGGTCGTCCGAGAAGAGGTAGAGCGAGACGAGGCCGAGCCAGTAGACCGGCGCCGAGATCGCGACGAGGGCGAGGCCCATCGAGGTCTTGTCCATCCACGTGCCGCGCTTGACGGCGGAGATGATCCCGATCGGGATGCCGACGAGCAGCCAGATGACCATCGCGCCGATGCCCAGCGTGATCGTCGCCGGCAGCCGGTTGAAGATCTGCTCGCGGACCGAGATCTGGTTGAAGTAGCTGTACCCGAAGTCGAAGTGCAGGACGAGGCCCTTCATGTAGAGCCAGTACTGCTCGTACCAGGGCTTGTCGAGCCCGAGCTGGTCGCGGATCGATGCGACGAGGTCGGAGCTTGCGCCGCGGCCCGCCCGGAGCAGCGCGGGGTCCGCCGACGGCAGCAGGTAGAAGATCGCGAACGTGATGAAGCTGATCGCGATCAGCAACACGAACATCCACAGGACCCGCCGGATGATGTAGGCGCCCATCGATTCAGCTCAGGTGACGCGCGCCGGGTCCCCGCCCGCTCCGCCGGTGTGGCGGAGCGGGCGGATGCACCCGGACACTGTGTGCTGGTTGGTCGTGACTCCTACTTGACCGAGATGAACGACATGAACGGCGAGTTGGCGTAGTCGTCCACCACGAGGTTCACGTCCTTCGACGCGATCACCGGGGTGTTGTCCCACACGACCGGGACCGCCACCGCCAGCTTGACGATCTCGAGGTTCGCGTTGGCCCATGCCTGATCGCGTGCCTCGCCCGGCTTGGTGGTGCTGGCCGTGTCGATCAGCTTGTTCACCGTCGGGTCGTCGAGCAGCGGCCAGTTCGTGTTGTTCTGCGGGATGATCGCCGGCCCATAGAAGGTCGGCTTGATCAGGGACGATCCGTCGAGGAAGTCCTTGAAGAAGCCCACGTTCGGGCAGACGTCGTAGTTCGACTGGCCGGAGTTGCAGTACTTCGTGTACAGCGTGTTCTGCGGCAGGAAGCGCGCGTTCACCTTGAACCCGAGCTTCTCGAACTGCGCCTGCATGACCTCGGCCATCTTCTTGCCCGGGTCAGCGTTGGTCGCCGGCATGAAGATCGCCTTGCCGGTGTACTTGCCGCTCGGGTAGCCGGCCTTCTTCATGTAGGACTCCGCCAGGGCCATGTCGCCCGTGTCGCTCTGGAGGAAATCATCCGACGCCGGCGGCTTCAGGCCACCCGACTGCTTGCCACCCGGGAAGTCCGGGGGCAGGTAGCCCCAGGCGATCGGCCCGATGACCGCGCCGCCGCGGGCGAGCCGCAGCGCGCTGCGATCCGTGGCCGCGATGACGGCCTTGCGGACGTTGATGTTGTCGAACGGCGGCCGCTTGGTGTTGAGCGCGACGTAGCGGGTGCCACCGCCCGGTGAGAAGATCAGCTGGCTCTTGTAGCTCTGAACCGCCTGCTTCAGCACCTCGGCCGGCGGAGCGCCGTCGCCCTGAACGAGCTGCGATCCCTGGAGGATCCGGCGACCGGCGATCGATGCGTCGGTGTTGCCCTCGGCGACCTTCCAGGAGTCCAGGTATGCCGGTCGGAAGTCCGTGGACTTGTCCCAGTTCGGGTTGCGGATCACTTCGATCTGCTTGCCCGGCTCCCAGCCAGTCAGCTTGCCCGCGCTGTTGTTCTTGACCATGTACGGCCCGGTGAAGACGACGTTCTTGTCGTACGTCGACGGGTTGGTCTTGTCGAACTTCGAGGCGTACTCGCGCGGCACCGGCATCGAGATCGGCATCACGAGCGCGGCGTAGATCGCACCGGCGGTCGGCGTCTTGAGCGCGAAGTTGATCGTCTGGTCATCCGGGCAGGTGATGCCCGAGATGTCCTGGATGCCCTTGGTCGGCTTCGACGGCGCGCCGACGATGTCGCCGAAGTACTGGGTCGCATAGGCGTTCGGGACGTTCTCGCTGAACGAGCGCTCGAAGGCGTACTTGATGTCGTCGCACTTGATCGCGCGGTTCACCGGTGGCGAGAACTTGATGCCCGACTTCAGCTTGACCGTCATCGACTTGCCGTCGGCGGCGATCGTGGGATCACCGTCGGCCGTGTCGGGGATCTGCTTCGAGCTGTCCTTCGGTGAGAAGTAGTAGAGCGGCCGGTTGACGGAGTAGCCGACCTGATAGCCGAACGTGTAGTACTGCTGGCCCGGATCCATGTAGTCGACGTCGCCGGCGGACAGCGCTGTGACGCTCCCGCCCTGCTGACCGACCGGGATGGCCTTGGTGGTGGACGTGCCGCTCGAGCTCGAGCTCGAGTTGTTGTCGCTGCCGCACGCGGCGACCGCCAACGACGCGAGCACGACCAGCAGCGCAAGGGCAGCGAAACGCAGCCTCTTCGTACTCATGCCTGGTCCTTTCGGATTGTTGTGCACCTGGTTCTCCTCCTCGTGTTCGGCCGCGATGCTCAGCGGCTCCGCTCTTCGGGTTGAGCGCATCCTGCATTCCGTCACCGACCAGGTTGAAGGCCAGGACGGTGAGGACGAGCGCAAGGCCCGGAAAGGTCATGTACCACCACGCGCTGTCGAAGATCGACGTCGCGTCGCTGATCATCGCGCCCCAGCTGGCGGTCGGCGGTTGCACGCCGACGCCGAGGAACGAGAGCGCAGCCTCGAACAGGATCGTGGTGGGTATCAGCAGCGTCGTGTAGACGATGATCGGCGCGACCAGGTTCGGCAGGATGTGCTTGAACATGATGCGCCGGTCGGAGGCCCCGAGCGCGCGGGCCGCCTCGACGAACTCCGTCTCACGCAGCGAGAGCGTCTGGCCGCGGATGATGCGGGCGATGTACGGCCAGCTGGCGATCACGATCACGAAGATCACGACCGGCAGGCCGGGCGAGATGTGCACGACCGTCTTGTCCCCGAACAGGCCGTAGAACACGACGAACAGCACGAATCCGATCGCCGGCCAGACGAGGCGCGACAGGATCTCGGGGGTCGTGATCCGGTGCCCGCGCCGACGTGCCGTGAGCACCGCCGTCGCGACGGTCGACCGCTCCCACGATCGCGATCCCCACGATGATCGCCGCGATCGGCGCGCCCTTGATGGCGCAGCCCTTCTCGACGGAGCATGCGGCCCCGAGCCCGAGCGCCAGCAGCAGCACCGGGAACGCGAGCATGACGTCCATGAAGCGGGAGAGCGCGGTGTCGGTCCAGCCGCGATGGTACCCGGCGATGACGCCGAGCGATGACGCCGATGAGGACCGTGAGGAAGGTGCTGATGAAGCGCGACGGCCAGCGAGATCCGCGCGCCGTAGAGCGAGCGGCTGAAGACGTCACGCCCGACGCCGTCGGTGCCGAAGTAGGTGTGGTTCGCGAAGTCGGGGCCGGACGCGCTGCCGAAGGAGTCCAGGAACGCCGTGGACTGCTGGTTCGGCGGGCGGGCGCCCACGAGGTCGATGATCGGCTTGGCGAAGACCGCCACGACGACGAGGAAGACGATGAAGATCGCCGACGCCATCGTCACCTTGTCCTGCTTGATACGCCGCCAGAACAGCTGGAACGGCGACCGCGCGGCGATGTCCGAGGGCATCGCGACGCCAGGGGCAACGCCGCCTTCTGTTTCCTGGATGAGCTCTGGAGCACCGGTGCTCATGGCGTCAGTGCCTGCTGCGTGGGGGAATTCGTCGTGATGGTCCTGCTCCCAGGTGCTCTGACCGGGTCGGGAACCGGCCTACGCCGGGCGAGCGTACTACCGATGATGATGGCCGCGTCGCAGCGGCTTTCGGGTCTGTTTCGACGGATGTCCGAGGTTGCCCTGCCCGAAACATCCAATTCGAGGTTCAACAGCGAGCGAGGGGGCCGAAGTGCCCCGACCTGGATTCGAACCAGGGGCCTTCCCCTTAGGAGGGGGACGCTCTATCCAGCTGAGCTATCGGGGCGCTCGGGAAAGATCTCGATCAATCGTGGTCAGCGCGATGTAGGGCGCCCCGGCCGCGGCCTCGATCCGCTCGCCGCCGCCCGCGAGACGGTCCAGCACCGAGATGACGCCGACGATCGTGCGTCCCTCCTCCTGGAGCGCCTCGATCGCCCGCAGGGTCGATCCGCCCGTGGTGACGACGTCTTCGACCACCAGACAGCGGTCTTCGGGCTGGAGCAGCGGCCCTTCCACCCGGCGCGAGAGCCCGTGCTGCTTGGACTCCTTGCGCACGAAGAAGGCCTTCACGTCCGCTCCGCCGGCCAGCGCGGCGCAGGCGACCGGGTCCGCGCCCATCGTCATTCCGCCGACGGCGGTGGCGCCCAGCTCGCGCGCCTGCTCGGCGACGAGCGTTCCCAGGGCGAGAAACCCGGCGGGCAGCAGGATCGCCCGTTTGGCGTCCACGTAGTACTGCGCGACGGCCCCGCTGGTCAGCGTCACCTCGCCGTGGATGAGGGCGTGCGTACGTAGTTCGGCGATCAGGGACTCACGTGCGGTCATCGATCTGCCGATCCTATCCTCGTGCTCGAGCGCCCCCTGCGCTACATCGCGATCATCGCCAGCACCATCGTTCTGGTCAGCTTCGGCCTGTTCGCGATCGACGAGACGCGCTCGGCGTCGGTAGAGAGCCGCGCCGCGATCGCCGCACAGGAGGTCACCGGCCGCGACCCGTCGGCCGCGGCTGCCGTCGAGCGACTGCGCGAGAAGCACCACAGCGCGGTCCGCGAGCGCATCGACGACGCGAACGACGTCCTCACCCAGCCCTTCTCGGGACTCGTCCGGAATTCGCAGAGCGTCTGGATGCGGCGCACTGTGCCCTCCGTCCTGGCCCTGCTGCTCTTCGGAGCCGGATTCGCCTTCCTGGCGCGCTTCTCCAAGGGCTCCTCGCGCCCGCGGCGTGGCGGCGACAGCCAGCGCGCCGCGCGTCGCCGGCCGCGTCTGACGCGCCGCCTCAGCGGTAGGTGTCGACCCGGGTTCCGAGACGAACCCAGCGGTAGACCGACGCGGCATCGGGAATCGGGATCCGCAGGCAGCCGTGGCTGGCGTTGTACACGGGCACGTCCGCATAGCCGTGGATCGCGTAGCCGCGGATGAAGTAGCTCGAGTCGACCATTCCGTGGCTGTTGGTGCCGAGCTCGCGTCATGTAGACGCGGAAGTTCCCGATGACGGTCGGGGTCGACGGCTTGCCGCTGCTCATCGGGTAGATGCGCTCGACGCGTCTTCCCGTTGATCAGCGCGAGGACCTGGTGGCCGATGTCGCCCTCGACGTGCCGGCCATGGCCCGGAAACCGCACGTGGAAACGGCCCTGACCCTTGGCGAGCCGTCGGAACACCTCGGACGTGGCGATGGACGTGCGCGACATCCCGGCGACCTTGCGGAACGCCGTGACGGCCCTGCGCCGTCCGATCGTCGTAGAGGCCACGCTGTCCGACGACGTAGCCCAGCCGCGAGAGCCGCTGCTGGAGCACGCGGACGGCGAGCCCGCGCGCGCCGGGGGTGGCGCGCAGCGGCAGCACCGACACGCTCACGCGGGGGGCGACGACCGTCGCCAGCTCGGGTGTCGCGCGATGGGTGGCCCGGACCGTGATCGTGCCGGGCGTCTTGGCGCGGAAGCCGAGGGTGAAGCGTCCGACCTTGCCGCCGGCCGGCTGGATCGCGACCGCCTTCACCGCGATCTTGCGGTCGTGACGGTAGAAGCGCACGCTCGCCTTCTGGCCCTGCACGTAGGGCGTGAGCGTCCCGCGCACGACCCACCGTGAACCCGCGAGCACGCCTCCGCTTCCGACCCGCTGCAGACTCAGCTTCAACCGGCCCTTCACCGGGATGGGCGCCGGTGCGGGCGCCCCCGACGTCGTCGGTGTCGCGGGCGTCGCGGGTGCGGGTGTCGTGCTCTGCGCCGAGGCCGCCGCTGGGACGACGACCATCGTGACGGCGATCAGCGCCGCGGCCATCCGGTTCATGTCCTGAATCCTACGTCGGTGACCGGCGCGCGCGGACAGGTGGGCGGTCGGTCGGTTCAGCCGCGAGCCGCCGCCGGCGCGCCGGGTTCTGGTCCGCTGATCGATCGCACGAGGGCGAAGACGACCGTGATCGTGAGCAGCGCGCCGGCGATCAGCGCCAGCGTGCCGCCTGCGCCCCAGTGGCGCGCGACGCCGAAGGCGATCGAATTGTTGAGTGCGTGCGCGGCGACGCACGGGTAGAGCGAGCCGGTGCGCACATAGAGCAGGCAGAGCCCCATGCCCAGCAGGCCGAGCGGCACCAGGAACGCGGGGTCGGCGGATCCGGCATGGATCGCCCCGAACACGAGGCCCGTGATCAGCGCCGCCGGCCACATGCCGCGCCAGGACCGCAGCGCCGTGAAGAAGTAGCCGCGAAAGAAGAACTCCTCGCAGATCGGGGCGATGATGCAGACGAGGATCGTCACGGAGACCAGGGCGAGCGTGCTGTCGTCCGCCCCGAGCTCCTTCGGCAGCGTCTCGCTCGGCTCCTTGATGCCGAGCAGCGACACCCACAGCGCCGTGGCGATGAAGAAGCTCACCAGCAGGACGGCGATCCAGCCGGCGGCGGGCCACAGGCGGGTCGGGCGCAATCCGAAGTCCCACGGGTGCGGCGTCGCGGCGGTGCGCGCCATCAGGATCGCGGCGCCCACGAGTGACAGGTCCTGAACGACCGTCGCGAGGATGTTCACCGACGGCGGCGGGCTCTCGAGCGATGCGCCGAACCCGGCGGCGACGATCCCGATGAGCAGCGCCCCGGCGATCGCGGCGGCGAATCCGCCGACGAGCGCGACCCACGCGGTCCACGCCTTCCACTGGGGCCCGACCGGCGTCGGCTCCATCCCCGCGGGCAGCTCCGGCCGCTGAAGCGGCGGTGCGGGATGGCCGGCGGGCGGGCCGGGCAGCCCGTACGGAGCGGTGGACATCGGCCGGGACGTTAGCGGCCGCCCGGAAGCAGCTCGGCGAGTGTCCGAACCGTCCGCACTCCGGGAGCCGGGGCAGCTGATCCGTCGCGGTCGACGAGCAGCGGCGTGAGACCCGCCGCCCTTGCGCCGCCGACGTCCGCGACGAGATCGTCTCCGACGTGCCAGGCCTGCTGCGGCGTCACGCCGCCCGCAAGCCGCAGCGCCCGCTCGAAGATCCGCGGGTCGGGCTTGGCGATCCGCTCCTCCGCCGACGTGAGCACGCCGTCGAGCAGCCCGTCGAGCCCCGTGTCGCGCAGGACGCCGTGCAGCGAGACGTCCCAGTTGCTGACGACGATCAGGCGAGATCCCCGCTCACGCAGCGCGCGCAGGACGCCCGGAACCTCCTCGAAGGCGCGGAACCGCAGGCCCGCCAGCAGCGCCGCGCGCATGCGGACCGGATCGCTCTCGCGCGCGGGACTGGGCAGCGCCGCCTGGAAGACGGCCGCGCAGCGGTCGCGCAGGCGCTCGAGTGAGGGCTCGTCGACGGCCTCGTCGTGATGCTCGCGGTAGTACGCGATCTCCGCGCGCAGCGCCGCCCCCGCGTCCGCGGGCGAAACGTCCAGCCCGCGCTCGGTCAGCGCGGCGGTCAGGTTCATCACCGGGTCGTCGAGATCCACCAGCGTCCCGAGCGCGTCCAGCAGAATCGCCCGGGGCGGCCGGGTGCGACCGGTCTCGTGGCTAGCGTCCACGGCCATGAGAGCCATCTTCGTGGACGCGGCGGTCACGTGGACCGCAGGCGCAGCCGCGGCGATGACGCTCCTGCTCTCGTTCGCCGCCGCGTGGCTCGTGGACCTGCTGATGCGCGGCGCCGAGCGACGGCTCGCCGCGCGCGAGGGCGTCGCATCGCTCGACGCCGCCGGGCACACGCGACTGCGCGTCGTCCGGCGCCTGGTCTTCGCCCTGATCATCATCACGGGGCTGTTCCTCGCCCTGCTGCAGTTCGACTCGTTCGACCGGCTTGCGAGCGCGGCGCTCGCCTCCGGCGCCCTGATCAGCGCCGTCGTCGGTTTCGCGGCGCGCGACTCGATCGGCAATGCGATCTCGGGCATCTCGCTCGCGGTCACGCAGCCGATCCGCGTCGGCGACCTGATCGCGATCGGCGACCTGCACGGATCGGTCGAGGACGTGACCCTGACCGCGACCTGGGTCCGCACGGCGGATGGCGCGCGCATGATCGTCCCCAACCGCCTGATCACCGGCGGCGGCGTGCGCAACGATTCGATCGGGCGCGAACCGATCACGCCCTCGGCCTCCGTCTGGATCGATCCCGCGGCGGACGAGCGGGCGGCGCTCGCGCTGCTCGCGGGGCTGCCGCAGGCATCGGGCGCTGCCGTCGAGGAGACCGCCGTCGGCGGGATCCGCATCAGCGTGTCGGGCGCCGCGGTCCCCGCCGCCCTGCGGCCGAGCACCGAGAGCGACCTGCGGGCCGCGGCGCTGGCGGCGCTGCGCGGGGCGGGAATCGCCCGCGCCGGCGCCCGGTCCTGAACCGGCTCGAGCGCCGGACGCCGCCTCTACACTCGGCTGAGGTTCGGTCGCGCCCCCGTGTCCCTGAAGGACCGGCGCCGCCCGCCTTGAAGCCCCCGACGAGATGTCCCGTCGAGCACGACAGATCCGCCGCCGCCGCTCCAAGGCCGGGCCCGCCCGCGCCGTCTTCGTCGTGCTCGGAGTGCTCTTCGCCTCGGTGATCATCGGCGTGGCCGCCAGCGTCGGCTACATCGCGAGCGTCGCGGGGTCCGCGCCGGACATCAGCGAGCTGCGCCCCGTGGACCAGGGCGCCACGTCGGTCGTCTACGCGGCCGACGGCAAGACGCGCCTGGGATTCATCCAGGGCGACACGCTGCGCACGCCGGTCGCTGCCTCGTCGATGCCCCAGTCGATCCGCAACGCGACCGTCGCGATCGAGGACCGCCGGTTCTACAAGCACGGCGGCGTGGACTTCGAGGGCATCGTCCGCGCGGCGATCAAGAACGCCTCGAGCGGCGAGACCGTCCAGGGCGGCTCGACCCTGACGATGCAGCTCGTCCGCAACCTCTACAGCCGCAATCGCGCGCGCGCCGGGATCGCCGGCTACAAGCGCAAGATCCGCGAGGCGAAGCTCGCCTCCGAGCTCGAGGACCGTCATCCCGGCACGCGCGGCAAGCGCTGGATCCTCACCCAGTACCTCAACAACGTCCCGTACGGGACCGTCGGCGGCCAGACCGCGGTCGGCATCCAGTCCGCCTCGCGCGTCTTCTTCGGAAAGCCCGTCAGCCGGCTGACGCTCGCGCAGGCCGCGCTGCTGGCGGGCCTGCCGCAGGCGCCGTCGCAGTACAACCCGTTCCTCGACCCCGCGGCCGCGCTGAAGCGGCGCGGCGAGGTCCTCGGCCAGATGCAGCGTGCGGGCTACATCACGCCCGCGGAGGCGGCCGCGGCCCAGCGCGCACCGCTCGGCGTGAAGCGGACCGCCTACTACGCCAAGAGGCGCGAGAGCTACTTCTTCGACTACGTCCGCACCGAGCTGATCAAGAAGTACGGCGCGGCGCGGGTGCGGCAGGGCGGGCTCAAGGTCTACACGACGATCGACCTCAAGCTTCAGCAGGTCGCACGCAAGGCGATCGCGAACCGGCTCCCGAACCCCGGTGACCCGTCGGCCGCGATGGTGAGCATGGATCCCAGGACCGGTGAGATCAAGGCGATGGCCTCCTCCGGCGACTACGCCGCGTCGAAGTTCAACCTCGCCGCCCAGGGCCGCCGTCAGCCGGGCTCGACGTTCAAGGTCATGGTGATGATGACCGCGCTGCGGCAGGGCGTGGACATCAACAAGACGACCTACGTCTCCAAGCCGCTGAACTTCGTCGACAAGAAGACGGGCGCCAAGATCGAGGTCAACACCGACGACCACAAGTACGGCGGCAACACCACGATCTTCGACGGGCTCGTGCGGTCGGACAACACCGTCTTCCAGCAGCTCGACCTCGACGTCGGGCCTGAGCAGGTGCGCCAGACCGCGTACGACATGGGCATCACGAGCCATCTCGACGCGTACCCGGCCGAGGGTCTCGGCGGTCTGCGGATCGGCGTCTCCCCGCTCGAGATGGCCCGCGCGTACACGACGATCAACACCGGCGGCTGGCGCGTCAACCCGGTCGCGATCAAGAAGGTCGAGTTCCCCGGCGGCCACGTCGACGCCTCACTCGGCCAGCGCAAGCGCGTGAAGGTCTTCACCGACGGCCAGACCCACGAGGCGACGCTGGCGATGGAGGCCAACGTCCAGCACGGCACCGGCACGAACGCCCAGCTCGGTTGCCCCGCGGCGGGCAAGACCGGTACGACGAGCAGCTTCACCGACGCCTGGTTCGACGGCTTCACCACGTCGCTGAACACGGCGGTCTGGGTCGGCTACCCGAACTCCACGCAGTCGATGCTGGCGGTCCCCGGCTATGGCGAGATGTTCGGCGGCCTGGCCCCGGCGCTGATCTGGCACGACTTCATGTCCACGGCGATGGACAGCCGTCAGTGCGACGCCTTCCCGGAGCCCACGACCCCGTTCGTGTCCGCGCCGTTCTTCGGCGAGTACGCCAGCACCGGCGCGCCCGGCGGCGGCAACGACCCGCTGGCCAAGCAGGACCAGACCGACACCGGGACCACGAAGGACAAGAAGAAGACGGACAAGAAGGCCAAGAAGGACTACCCGCCATCGCAGTACGAGTCACCCCCGCAGCCGGCGCCCAAGCCCGGTGGCGGCGGGGACCAGCAGCAGTCGACCCCGGTCGCCCCGACGGGCGGCGTGGGCATCGGCTGAGCGGGCCGGCCGGCCCGCCGCTGCTACCGTCAAGCCCGTATGGGCAAGGAAGAAAAGGTCGAATTCGAGGGCGAGGTCGTCGAGGCCCTGCCGAACGCGATGTTCCGCGTGCAGCTCGATAACGGCCACAACGTCCTCGGTCACGTGGCGGGCAAGATGCGCCGCTACCGGATCAGGATCCTTCCCGGCGACCGCGTGCGCGTCGAGCTGTCCCCGTACGACCTGGACCGCGCCCGCATCATCTACCGCCACCGCTGACCCGCGGGTCATCGCCGCGCGATGTCCGCTGCCGGCCCGGAACACCCGCCCGCCGGTGAGCTTGAGCTGATCGCCGCCTTCGAGCGGCTGATGCGCCCGCGATCGGACCGGATCGTCCGCTGGGTCGGGGACGACGCCGCCGTCGTGCGCGCCCGCCCGTTCGCCGTCACGAGCGTCGACGCGATGATCGAGGGCGTCCATCTGCGGCTCGACCCGCCGCGGGCCACCGCCGCGGACGCGGGCCATCGGGCACTCGCCGCCGCTCTGTCGGACCTTGCGGCGATGGGGGCCGAGCCCGGCGAGGCCTACGTCGCGCTCGGCGTTCCGCCACACGTGAGCGCGGCCGACGTCCTCGCCATCGCCGACGCGATGGAACAGCTCGCGGAGCACACCGGCACGACGATCGCCGGCGGCGACCTGGTCCGCGCGCCGGCGCTCATGATCGCCGTGACGGTCGTCGGCTGGGCCGACCGGGAGGGGGACCTCGTCGGCCGCGACGGTGCGCGCGCCGGCGACGGGGTCTACGTGACCGGGCCGCTCGGCGCGGCCGCCGCGGGGCTCGCGATCCTCGACGACCGCGCGGAGGGCGACGCCGCACTCGTCACCGCGCACCTGCGGCCCCAGCCGCGGCTGACCGCCGGCCGCGCGCTGGCGGCGGCCGGCGCCGCACGCGCTGATCGACATCTCCGACGGGCTCGCGACAGACGCGCGCCATCTCGGCGAGCGCAGCGGGGTTCTGCTGGCGATCGACCTGGACAGCGTTCCGCGTCGCACCGGGCGTCGCCGGCGTCGCGGCGCAGCTCGGCGTCAGAGCCGGCGCGGTTCGCGGTCACCGGCGGCGAGGACTTCGAGCTGTGCGTCTGCATCGACGACGACGCGGCGGCGCACGTCGACGGGCTGACCCGCGTGGGCGAGGTCCGCTGCGGGCCAGGCGGCGTCGGCTTCAGCAGCCAGGGCGCCGCGGTGACGGGCCTGACCGGGTATCGAGCACCCGTTGCGCCTGACCCCGTCCGCGTGCGGGCGCCGCTCGGCGGCGTCGGCGCCGGGCGACCCCGGCGTGATCCCGGCATGGGAGAGCAGGGCGTCGGCGACAGCGTGCGCGTCGACCACGTAGCGGCCGCTGGTCACGTTGATGCGAAGGCGATCAAGGTCGAGCATGTGAGTGTCCTGGGGGGAGGGCCGGGTGTCCTTTCCCGTCCCAACCGACATCGGCCGGCAGCGCGCGAGGGCTTGAGAGCACTCAGCGGACGTCCGACGGAGCCGAATGGCGGCCGTCAGCCGCGCAGAGCGGAATCCGTGCCGCCCAGCGAGCCCGGGCCGGCGTAGCTCGCTGGGCCGCGGACGGTGATCGGCCCCTGCGGCCCCGAGGCCGCCCGCGGCCGGACGGCGGCGCGCAGCACCGCGACGGCCGACCCGGCGGTGAGAGCGCAGCACGCGATCGCCAGCGGGCCCGCCTGCCCGCCCGCGAGCCACAGCAGGACGAGCCAGGGCGCGTCCGTGAGAGCGACGCCGAGCTGCCCGGCGACCGAGCCGATCACGAGCAGGACCGGCACCAGGCTGAGGAGCACGAGGAGGACGAGGACCGGCGGTGCGACACGCGCCTCGCGCGTCGCGGTGAGCGGCCAGATGTTGGCCGGCAGCACGAGCAGGAGCGCGGCGTAGGGGTTGACCGCCCATGCGACGAGAGCGACGATGCACGTCACCACGAGCGGCGCAAGCGGCGCCGCGGGCGAGAGCTCACCGCGCGGCATGCCGCGCTCGCGTGTCAGCGGCCGCAGCAGCAGCGCCGCGAGCACCACCACGGCGACGGTGCAGGCGATCGCCGCCCAGCCGCTCCCGTCGAGCGGCGCGGCCGACGGCAGCGGCGGCGGCGCCGTTGCGGCGACCGCCCCCGTCAGCCCGAGCCCGCGCGCGAAGAGCGCACCGAGTGCGAAGGGGATCGAGGCGATGACCACGCGCCCGAGCGACGGCGTCAGCCGCTCGTGCCGGCGCCGCGCGCGAGCGACGGCGTCCACGGTCAGCAGCAGCGCCGGGAGCAGCAGCGCGAGCACGAGCAGCCGGACCGCCCAGCCCGGGAGCTCCTTGCGCGCCACGAAGAGGTCGCGCGAGGGCGCGGCGCCGACCCGCGGCCCGGTCTCCAGCGCGCTGATCGCGCGCAGCGCGGCGCGGCCGAACGCTCCCAGCCTGTCGGCCGACACCGGAGCATCCGCGGCCGGAGGCGGCTCGCCGCTCGCGGACAGACGCACCGCCGGGAGCCCGTCCTGGTTCAGGACACCCTGCCCGGACGGCGACCAGGACCACGCGAACCGCGCGAGCTCCGCGCGGACGAACGGGACGCCGGCATCGACCTGCGCCTCCTGACGCAGCGCGAACGCCACGGTCCGCAGGAGGCGCACCGGGGCGAGGCCCGGGCCGTTGGACCACGGGGCGACGAGCAGCCTGTCCGAGACGGGGCCTGCGAGATCGCCGAGCTCCAGCACCGCGTCGACCGGCCGGTCGATCACCCGCGCGAGGTCGCGCATCCCGCCCTGCCCGCCGGTCTCTCCGCTGACCGAGGCGAAGGTCACGCTGCGCGCGGGCCGCATCGCCGCGATCACGCGGGCGAGCTCGATCATCCCCGCGGTGCCCGACAACTGGGCGGCGCCGCCGCGACCCGACGCATCACGCGCGGCGACGACCACGAGCTGCGCGAGCGGCCCGCTCCCGGGCTGCTGTGCAAGCACCGTGACGAGGTCCCGGTCGCCATCCGGCGTCGGCGCGCTCGAGACGCGGCGCACCACCCGCACGCCCGGCAGCGCCGCGCGCAGCTCGCTCGCCACCCGTCCGGCGAGCTCGTCGTCGGCGGAGCTCCCCGCCGGGCGGACGGGGTAGGTCGCGAGCGAGGTCGGCGAGCAGCCGCGACGCGCGCACCTGGTCGAACGCGTCGGGCGTGAGCGAGGTGCGCAGCGGCTGGCGGACGGTTCTCCAGCGAGAACGCGACCACGATCAGCGCGAGGAGGACCGGCAGCAGTGCCGCCCTGTAGATGCGCGGATCCAGCATCAGCGAGCTGAGCCTAGTACCCCTACCCTTCGCGACAGATGGCCGACCGGCCGCCACGCATCCTGCTCGTCGATGATGAGGAGTCGATCCGCACGCTCCTCTCGTACCCGCTGCGCAAGGACGGGTACGAGGTGATCACCGCGGTGGACGGCAAGGAGGCGCTCGATCGCTTCCGCGAAACCACCTTCGATCTCGTCGTCCTCGACGTGATGATGCCGGTGCTCGACGGCCTCGAGGTCTGCCGCGTCCTGCGTGCGCGCAGCACCGTGCCGATCATCATGCTGACCGCGAAGACCGAGGAGGTCGACAAGATCGTCGGCCTCGAGCTCGGCGCCGACGACTACATCACGAAGCCGTTCTCGGTCAGGGAGTTCCGCAGCCGCGTCAAGGCGTCGCTGCGGCGCGCCTCGATGGTGCGCGACGAGAGCCCTGACGGCCAGGCGCCGCTGGAGGTGCGCGAGCTGCGGATCGAGCCGGCCCGGCGCGCCGTGCGCGTCCGCGCGAACGAGGTCGCGCTGACCTTCGTCGAGTTCGAGATCCTCGCCGCGCTCGCGGGCTCCCCGGGCCGCGTGTGGACCCGTGAGCAGCTGCTGACGCGCGTCTGGGGCGACAGCGCCTACCGCGATCCGCGGACCGTCGACGTCCACATCCGCCACCTGCGCGAGAAGCTCGAAGCCGACACGCGCCAGCCGGAGTACCTCTTCACCGTCCGCGGCGTCGGCTACCGCTTTCGCGACGCGGACGACGGCTGAGACCGCCCGCCCACCGGTCCCGCGCCATGCGCTCACTCGCCAACCGCCTTGCGCTGATCTTCTTCCTCATCACCCTCGGGGCGATGACGATCGTCTACGTCGGCGTCGTCCCGCACCTCGAGTCGAGCCTCGTCAGCGACCGCAGCGACCGGCTCGGGCGCGCGGCCGAACGGACGACGCCGCCGATCGCCCGCGCGATCGACTCCAACGCGCCCGTGTCCGAGGTCGATCGCCTCGTGCGCTCGGCGGCCGACCAGGCCAACGCGCGCGTGACGCTGCTCGGCGTCAACCGGGGCAGCTTCGGCACGCAGCCGTTCGTGAAGTCCGACTCGAACGCGAACGCCGACATCCGCGACCTCGAGTTCCCCGCCGTCGACGCGGCGATCCAGAGCGGGCGGGCCGAGCGCGCCACCGAGTCCGGCCGCGACGGGCGCGTCGTCGAGCTGGCGCTTCCATTGTTCTTCCGCGATGCCGCAGGCCACCGCCTGCTCGGGTCGGTCGCGGTGTACTCCGCGCCACTGGAGGACGTCCAGGCGAACGTCGAGCTCGTGCGTACGCGCATCCTGATCGCCGGCCTGCTCGCGCTCGCCGCCGCGGTGCTCGCCGGCTTCCTCGTGGCGCAGTCGCTCGGCCGCCGCGTCGGACGGCTTGAGCAGGTCGCGCGCCGCGTCAGCACCGGTGACTTCTCCGCCCGGTTCCCGATCGATCGCGACGACGAGCTCGGGCGGCTCGCTGCCGCGCTCGACGCGATGCAGCGCCAGCTCGCCGAGCTCGACACGGCTCGCCGCCGGTTCATCGCAACGGCCTCACACGAGCTGCGCACCCCGATCTTCTCGCTCGGAGGATTCCTCGAGCTGCTCGAGGACGAGGACCTCGACGAGGAGACGCGCACGCGATTCATGGACCAGCTGCACCAGCAGGTCGACCGGCTCGGAAAGCTGACGACCGACCTGCTCGACCTCTCGCGGCTGGACGCGGGCCCGATCGAGCTGCGCACCGACGAGACCGACATCGCGCACCTCGCGGAGACCGTCGCGGCGGAGTTCGTTCCCGCCCTCGGCGCGCACGAGTCCGAGCTCGAGCTGCAGCTCGGTGACGATCCGATCGTCGCCTCCTGCGACCGCGAGCGTGTCGCGCAGGTCCTGCGGATCCTGCTCGACAACGCGCTCGCGCACACGCCGGCCGGAACCGAACTGCAGCTGTCGGCGGGACGCGAGAACGGCCGCGTGCGTCTCGCCGTGACGGACGCCGGGCTCGGGATCCCGCGCGGCGACCTGCGCCGGGTCTTCGAGCCCTTCTACACGTCGGACGGCCGGCGCGGCTCAGGGCTCGGCCTCGCGATCGCCAGCGAGCTCGCCGAGCGCATGGGCGGCCGGCTGACGGCCGAGAGCGTTCCGGGCCGCACGACGTTCACGCTCGCCATTCCGGGCTGACGGGGCCGTCGGTCCTCCGTCCGGGGACGCCACCCCGGCAGGTAGTCTGCCGCGCGTGTTGCAGCCCGTCCACGTGGCGCACAAGTCGCTCGCCGACTACACCCATCTCGCCGGCCGCGAGTTGGTCGAGGAGGTGCGCGCGCTCGCCGAGCCGCTCAAGGGCCTGCGCGTCTCACACATCTCGGCCACGGCGTTCGGCGGCGGCGTGAGCGAGCTCCTCTACACGCTCGTGCCGCTGATGCGCGATGTCGGCCTGGATGCCGATTGGCACGTCATCTACGGGCGCGACGAGTTCTTCCACGCGACCAAGCAGATGCACAACGCCCTGCAGGGCGACCCGCAGGACCTGACCGAGGAGCAGTGGGCGGTCTGGCTCGGCTACAACGAGCTCAACGCGCAGCAGCTGCACGACGAGCTCGACCTCTGCTTCGTGCACGATCCGCAGCCCGCGGCGCTGATGGGCCTCGCCGGCGAGAAGTCGCGGCACTGGCTGTGGCGCTGCCACATCGACCTCTCGACCCCGAACCCCGCGACGATCGAGCGGCTGCTGCCGTACGTGCGGGACTACCCGCACTCCGTATTCCACCTCGCCGACTACGTGCCGGCCGGCATGGGCGGCCAGGTGCACATCGTGCCACCTGCGATCGACCCGCTCGCGCCGAAGAACATGGCGCTCTCCCCGGAGGACGCGGCCTACGTCTGCCAGCAGTTCGGCGTCGACGTGGATCGCCCGCTGCTGCTCCAGGTCTCCCGCTTCGACCCGTGGAAGGACCCGATCGGCGTGATCGACGCCTACCGCGCGGTCAAGGAGGAGATCCCGGAGGTGCAGCTCGCGCTCGTCGGCTCGATGGCCAGCGACGACCCGGAGGGCTGGGAGTTCTTCAACGAGACGCTCACCCACGCCGACGACGACGAGGACATCAAGATCCTCAACAACTTCAACGGTGTCGGCAACATCGAGGTGAACGCGTTTCAGGCGCACGCGGATGTGGTGATCCAGAAGTCGACCCGCGAGGGTTTCGGCCTGACGGTCACCGAGGCGCTCTGGAAGGGCAAGGCGTTCATCGGCGGCGACGTCGGCGGCATCCCGCTGCAGATCCAGGACGGCGAGACCGGCTTCCTCGTGAACAGCCCTGAGGAATGCGCTCAGCGCTGCATCGAGCTCCTGACCGACCCGGCTCTGGCACGGCGCCTGGGCCTGGCGGGCAAGGAGCACGCGCGTCGCAACTTCCTCTCGCCGCGGTACCTGCGCGACTACCTGAGGGTGTTCAGCGCGATGGCCGACGAAGCGTAGGCTGTCCGACATGGACGGTTCCGGCGAGACCCCCGTTGTGCTGGTCTCCAACCGCGGGCCCGTGACGTTCGAGGACGACGGGACGGTGAAGCGCGGCACGGGCGGCCTGGTGACGGCGCTGACCGGCCTGGCCTCGCACCGGCGCGCCGTCTGGGTCGCCAGCGCGATGACCGAGGCCGACGGCGCACGCGCCCGGGAGGCGGGCCAGCGGCCGTTTGCGGTGCGGTCGCCGACGGGCGGGGAGTACCTGGTGCGACTGGTCGAGAGCGACCCCGTCGCCTACGACCGCTTCTACAACATCTTCGCGAACCCGATGCTGTGGTTCATCCAGCACTACCTGTGGGATCTGTCGAACGCGCCGGACGTGCGGCGCAACGAGATCGAAGCCTTCGAGTACGGCTACAACGTCGTCAACGAGGACCTTGCGACCGCGGTGCTCGAGGAGATCGACGGGCGTCCCGAGCCGCTCGTGATGGTCCACGACTACCACCTGTACACGCTGCCGGCGCTCCTGCGGCGCGCCCGGCCGGACGTCTTCCTCCACCACTTCATCCACATCCCCTGGACGCAGTCGGACTCCTGGCGGGTGCTGCCGAACCGCATTCGCGAGGAGCTCTTCCACGGGCTGCTGGCCAACGACATCATCGGCTTCCACACCCAGGCCTACCGGCGCAACTTCCTCCAGTGCTGCCGCGACCTGCTGGACCTCGACGTCGACTTCGACGGCGGGATCGTCCACCACGAAGGCCGCGAGGTGTGGGTCCGCAGCTACCCGCTGCCGATCGACGCCGCCGCGACCCTGAAGGTGTCCGAATCCGAGCGCACGCTCGCGTTCGAGACGGAGCTGCTGCGCCGCCGCCGCGAGTTCCTGATCCTGCGCGTCGACCGCGCCGACCTGTCGAAGAACGTTCTGCGCGGGTTCAGCGCGTTCGACCTGTTCCTCGAGCAGCACCCGGAGTTCAGTGAGCGCGTCACCTTCGTCGCGCAGCTGATGCCATCCCGGACCGACGTGCCCGAGTACGCGGAGTACCTGGAGCGCATCGAGGCGCTCGTCGCCGTCGTCAATCACAGGCACGGGACCCCGGACTGGATGCCGATCAGCCTGAAGCTGCGGGACGATCTCGAGGAGGCGATGGCCTCCTACCGCAACTACGACGTCCTGCTCGTGAACGCGATGTTCGACGGGATGAACCTCGTCGCGAAGGAGGGTCCGCTCGTGAACCAGCGGGCGGGCGTGTCGATCCTGTCGGAGAACACCGGCGCGCACGAGGAGCTCGGCGAGTTCGCGCTGAGCGTGAACCCGTTCGACATCCAGGAGCTCGCCGACTCGATCCACGCTGCGCTCACGATGAGTGAGGAGGAGCGTGAGCACCGGGCGCGCGGGCTCCAGGCGATCGTGACCACGCGCTCGCCGGGTGACTGGATCGATGAGCAGGTCGCCGACATCCGCCGCAAGGCCGGGTCCTCGACGACGATCTAGGCGGCTGGTCCTAGGGCCAGCCGAACTCGCGCGCCGCAGCCTGCGGTTCGGGTTTCGCCGGCGGTCGAGGGGCCGGTGGCGGGTCCTGCAGCTGCCGCGGCGGCGTGCGGACCGGTGAGGAGAGCCTGTGTGCTCGCGCTGCCGGGCGCGACCGGGGAGCACGCGGCGCGCGGTGGCCGGGACGGCGCCGAGGCCGGGGACGCCCCCGCGCGGCGCGGGGTGCGGGCTCCGGGTTCGCGTCCCCGGTCGGCGCGATGACCGGCCGGGGACGCGGGTCCGGGACCTGTGGATCGGCCGGGCGCAGGCGCGGCCACAGCGCGATCAGCGCCACGGCGAAGGCCACCAGCACGAGGCTCGCCGGCGGAAGCCTGCTCAGCGGCGATCCACGATGGGAGGGGTCCACGCGGCACCTAGCCACGACCCCCGCAGGCGCACCCCCCCTGCTACCGTGGGCGGCCGCCATGGCTGCTCCCGCTTCCACGTACGACCTCATGCTGCTCCTCGACGTCAACCTCGACGACGCGCAGCGCTCGAAGATTCTCGACGACACCCGCGCGCTCGTGCAGGCCCAGGGCACCGTCGTGAGCGACAACGAGTACGGCCGCCGCTCGATGGCCTACGAGATCGATCACGCGCCGGACGTGGACTACGCGCTGCTGCAGTTCCAGGGTCCGCCCGCGCTGCTCGAGCAGCTCTCGAGGACCCTGCGCATCACCGACGGCGTCGTGCGGTTCCGGGTCATCAAGATCCGCCCCGACGCTCCGGCGGCGCCCGATCTGCGTCAGTCCGCCGTGCCCGCACCGGAGGCCGCCGAGCCGGTCGCCGAGCCCGCCGCGGGCTGAGCGTCTCCGTCCGCCGCCGCAGGTTCGCGGCGTCAGACCATCGCTTCGCGAAGCGACTGCGCAAATAGCGTGGAAGCGCTGGCCCGAACCGCCGGTCCCAGCCGGGGTCGGGTCTAGACTCGCCGCGACAACTGCCGATCGAGACGCAACATCGTTCGCCCCCGAAAGGAGCACGGCCCATGGCCGCCTCAAACATCAACCGGGTCATCATCACCGGGAACCTGACCGCCGATCCTGAGCTCCGCTCCCTGCCGAGCGGAACGTCCGTCTGCAAGCTGCGGGTCGCCGTGAACACGCGCCGCAAGGACGGCGCCTCCGGCGAGTGGGTCGACAAGCCCAACTACTTCGACGTGACCGTCTGGGGTGCCCAGGGGGAGAACTGCGCCAAGTACCTCGCAAAGGGCCGCGGCGTCGCGCTCGACGGCCGCCTGGAGTGGCGTGAGTGGGAGAGCGAGGCGGGCAAGCGCTCCGCCGTCGACATCATCGCCGACACGGTGCAGTTCCTCGGTGGCGGCCAGGAGGGCGGCGGCGCGCCCGCGGCCCGCAGCTTCACCCCGCAGTCCGACGTCCCCGTGGACACCAGCGACTTCGCGACGGCTCCGGCCGGCGGCGCCCCGTCCGAGGACGACATTCCGTTCTAGTCGTTCGTCATGCCTGATCCCCGGCCTCGCGGGGCGCTCCGGCGCACCCGCGGGGCTCGTGGGTCAGCTGAAAATCGTTCTGTCTACACTGTGTGCTTCGCGCGCCGAGGGTGCGCGTTTCTCACGTCGTAGGACGAAGCAAGGAACCCCGTGGCAAAGCAGCGCACGAAGCCGACCCGTAAGCGGGACAAGAAGGGTGGACCCGGCAGTGGCCGGCGCAAGCCCTGCCTGTTCTGCAAGGACAAGATCGAGTACGCCGACTACAAGGACATCGCGACCCTGTCGCGGTTCACGTCCGAGCGCGGCAAGATCCGCTCACGCCGGATCACGGGTCTGTGTCGTCGCCACCAGAGCCAGGTCGCGAACGCCGTCAAGCGCGCGCGTGAGCTCGCCCTGATGCCCTACGCCGCCGAGCCCGCCAACGAGGGCGTGCGCGGCCGTCGCGACCGCGATCGTGACCGGGACCGCGACTGATGCCGTCGGCGATCCTCCTTCAGGACGTTGAGAGCCTCGGCACCAAGGGCGCCGTCGTCGACGTCTCCAAGGGCTACCTGCGCAACTTCCTGATCCCGCGCAAGCTCGCGGCTCCGGCCACGCGCGGGGGTCTCGCCGCAGCGGCGGCCAACGCAGCCGCCCACGAGCGCGCGCAGGAGCATGTCGCCGCACAGTCGTCCGAGCTCGCCGAGCTCCTGGCCAAGACGGTCCTCACGATCGCCCGCCAGGCCGGCGACGACGGCCGCCTCTTCGGGTCGGTCACCAACGCCGATGTGGCGGAGGCGATCAAGGAGGCCCGCGGGGTCGACGTCGATCGCCGCAAGATCGCGCTCGAGGAGCCGATCAAGCACGTCGGGACGTACGTCGTCGAGCTCGAGCTCGAGGGCGGCGTCGCCGCCAGCGTGAAGACGATGGTCGTTGCGCAGTAGCGCGACGACCTCCGCTCTCCGCAACCGCGCCACCGCTCTCCGCAGCGCCCGAACTATTCCTGCCGCATTTGCGGCAACCGCCCATGCGTGGCGACGGGGGCCGTTGCTAGCTTCGACGGACGCATGACGATGGCCCCCGCACAGACCGCTCCGCCGATCCCGGCGGGCACCACGCCGCCCCACTCGATCGAGGCCGAGCAGGCGGTGCTCGGGGCGATCCTGCTGTCGGAGAAGGCCCACTACACCTTCATCGTCGAGCAGGAGCTGACCGCGGCCGACTTCTACCGCTCGCGCCATCAGGTGGCCTTCGAGGTCATGGCCGGGCTGTTCGCCGCCGGCGTCGACCTCGATGTCCTCAGCGTCACCGAGGAGCTCAAGGCCCAGGGCAAGCTCGAGGAGGCGGGCGGCGCCGACGAGATCGCCGGCCTGGTGACCGCCGTGCCGGCCGTCGGCAACCTTCGCCGCTACGCCCAGATCGTCAAGGAGCTCGCCCATCTGCGGCGCCTGCTCGACGCCTCCTACAGGATCCAGTCGAGCGTCTTCGCGCGCGACGGCGAGCCCTCCGACATCGTCGACGAGGCGGAGCGGGCGATCCTCGACATCCGCATGGGCGGCGACGGCAAGGACTTTCGCCCGGTCGGCGAGGTGCTCGAGGAGGAGATCACGCGCTGGCAGGCACTCGCCGAGGGCGGGAACAGCATCACCGGGGTCCGCTCGGGCTTCGACGACCTCGACACGATCACCGGCGGCTTCCAGCCGGGCAACCTGATCATCCTCGCCGCCCGTCCGTCGATGGGGAAGTCGGCGCTCGTCACGAACATCGCCGAAAACGTGGCACTCGACAAGCGCGACCCGCGCCCCGTCGCGCTGTTCTCGCTCGAGATGTCCGAGGGCGAGCTCGCCCAGCGCTTCGTCGCCTCGCAGGCCTCGATCAAGGGTGACGACCTGCGCAAGGGCAAGGTCAAGCCGGAGCTGTGGAAGCGCGTCCTGAACGCCGCCGGCGAGTACGACCGCTCGAAGCTCTTCATCGACGACTCGTCGGACATCAGCCTGCTGGACATCCGCGCCAAGGCTCGCCGCCTGCACCAGAGCTTCCACGACCAGGGCGGCCTCGGCCTGATCATCATCGACTACCTCCAGCTGATGCGGGCCGACACGCGCTACGACAGCCGCGTGCAGCAGGTCGGCGAGATGAGCCGCGGGCTGAAGATCCTCGCCCGCGAGCTGAAGGTCCCCGTGATCGCGCTCTCACAGCTCTCCCGTGGCGTCGAGTCACGCACCGACAAGCGCCCGATGCTCTCCGACCTGCGTGAGTCGGGCCAGATCGAGCAGGACGCCGACCTCGTGATGTTCATCTACCGCGACGAGTACTACAACCGCGAGGAGTCCGAGGATCCCGGGGTCAGCGAGATCATCATCGCCAAGCACCGCAACGGCGGCCTGGGCGACGTGAAGCTCAGCTTCCAGCACGAGTACCCGCGCTTTCGCAGCATCCTGCGCGAGGCCGCATGACGATGAGCGGCGCCCCATGCCCGCTCGGCATCTGCGACGGATCCGGCTGGGTCGAGGACGAGCAGGCGCGCGCGGTGCGCCCGTGCCGGTGCCGCCCCCAGCTGATCGCAGGGCGCCGCCAGCGCTCGCTCTCGGCCGTCGTGCCGCGGCGCTACCGCGGCATCTCGTTCGACCGCCCGCCCGTGAGCGAGATGCCCGCCCCGCAGGTCGACGTCGCACGGCGCTATGTCCGCCGGCTCGACGAGCGGCTTGCCCAGGGCCGCGGGCTGTGGTTCTTCGGCGGCGTCGGGACCGGGAAGACGACGCTCGCCATGCTCGTCTCCTCCGCGGCGCTCGAGGCCGGGC
The DNA here is from genome assembly GCA_963805615.1 of uncultured Actinomycetes bacterium. Taxonomy (GTDB): domain Bacteria; phylum Actinomycetota; class Thermoleophilia; order Solirubrobacterales; family Solirubrobacteraceae; genus F1-60-MAGs163. The sequence goes on from CAWDUW010000004.1 coordinate 347,741, forward strand.
GCAGCGTGGCGATCTACTCGCTCCCGCGGCTCCTGGCGGAGATCCGTGAGACCTTCGAGAGCGATCGCGAAGGGTCCTACACGCACCTCATGGACCGCCTGACCGAGGTGGACCTTCTGCACCTCGACGACGTCGGCGCCGAGAAGACGAGCCCCTGGGTCCTGGAGCAGCTCTACTCGATCGTGAACGCCCGCTATGAGGCCGAGCGAGCGATCCTGATCACGACGAACCTCGAGCGCGCCGAGCTCGTCGAGCAGATCGGCGAGCGCACGGTCTCGCGTCTGGAGGAGATGTGCGAGGTCTGCCCCTTCTTCGGCCGCGACCGGCGCGTCGTCGAGATCGTCGACCTGCGCCGGCAGTCCCCCGGCGACGGAGCCGAGGCGACCCTGCCCCCGGCATCCGGCCTGCGGCCCGCCTGAGCGCGGCCCCGCGGCGGCTCGGCCCTACACTCACACGGTCATGCCGAGCATCTGCATCGTCGGCGCGCAGTGGGGAGACGAGGGGAAGGGCAAAGTCGTCGACCTGCTCGCGGAGAACGCGGCTGTCGTCGCGCGCTTTCAGGGCGGCAACAACGCCGGGCACACGATCGTGCGCGGCGACGAGGTCTTCAAGTTCCACCTGATCCCCTCCGGCATCCTCTACCCGGGCGCCACGTGCGTGATCGGGAACGGCGTCGTCATCGATCCGTCGGTGCTGATCGGTGAGATCGACGGCCTGAAGGAGCGCGGCGTCGACGTCGGCAACCTGCGTGTGAGCGCCAACGCCCACGTGATCATGCCCTACCACCTGATGCTCGACCACGCGGGTGAGGCCAAGCTCGGAAAGCTCGAGATCGGGACGACCAAGCGCGGCATCGGACCCTGTTACGCCGACAAGTCGGCGCGGCTCGGCATCCGCATCCAGGACCTGCTCGACGAGAAGATCCTCAAGCAGAAGATCATGGCCGCACTCGAGCCCAAGCGGCTCATGCTGCGCCCGTTCGAGCGCGACCCGGCGCTCGACCTGCAGACCATGACCGAGCAGTACCTCCTCTACGGGCACCGCCTCGAGCAGCACATCGCGGACACCGCCTCGCTGCTGCACCGCGCGCTCGACGACGAGCAGCTCGTGATCTTCGAGGGCGCGCAGGCCGCGCTGCTCGACATCGACCACGGCACCTATCCCTTCGTGACCTCGTCGAACCCGGTCGCAGGCGCCGCGTGTGTCGGCAGCGGTGTCGGGCCGCGCGACATCACCGAGGTCTGGGGTGTCGCGAAGGCGTACGCGACACGCGTCGGTGCCGGGCCGTTCCCGACGGAGCTCGACGACGACCTGGGCGACGAGATCCGCAAGCGCGGGGGCGAGTTCGGCACCACGACCGGACGGCCGCGCCGGACGGGCTGGATCGACCTCGTCGCGCTGCGCTACGCATCCCGGATCAACGGGATGACATCGCTCGTGATCACCAAGCTCGACGTGCTCGACGGCTTCGAGACGCTGAAGCTCTGCACGGGCTACCGCACCGCGGAGGGCGCCGAGGTCGACGCGTTCCCCTACCACCAGACGATCCTGCACCACGTGACGCCGATCTACACCGAGCTGCGGGGCTGGAACACGGACATCACCGGCATGCGGACCGCCGAGGAGCTGCCCGAGGCGCTCCACGAGTACCTGCGCTTCATCGAGGAGGCCGTCGGTGTGCCCGTCGGGCTGCTCGGCGTCGGCCCGGCACGCGATCAGATCGTGTGGACGGGCGAGCGGTCGCCGCTGCTGCCACAGCCGGCGTAGGCGTCACGACGGTTCCTAGCGAAAGCGCTCGACGAGTTCTTCCTCCGGCACCTCGCGCACGACGCGCGCGGGGACGCCCATCACGATGGCCCGAGGCGGCACGTTCGCCGTGACGACGGCGCCGGCGGCGACGAAGGCCTCCTCGCCGACCTCGACACCGGGAACCAGGACCGCGCCGCCTCCGACCCGGCAGGCGCGGCGGAGGATCGCGCCGCGCAGCTCGTCGTCCGGCGTGTTGCGGTTCATCGTGTCGTCGTTCGTCGTCATCGCGCATGGCCCGATGAACACGTCGTCCTCGACGACCGAGAACGCGGTGACGTAGACGTTCGTCTGAATCCGGACGCGCTCGCCGATCGTGACGTCGTTGTCGATCGCGGAGCCGCGGCCGACGACGCTGCCCGCACCGATGCTCGCGCGCTCGCGGACGTAGGCCTGGTCCCCGATGATCGCGCCGGCGCCGATGTGGGCCCCGGCGAAGACGATCGCCTGGGCGCAGATCGCGGCACCAGCCTCGATGACCAGCGTCCCGGCGGCCGATCCGGCGGCCGCGGAGGTGGGCGCGAGCACGGCGGGCTTGCCCAGGATGACGCCGTCCTGGACGGTCACCCCGTCGCCGATCACGACCCCGTCGTGGACCACGACGTGGGCGCCGAAGCGCACACCGTCACCTATCCGGGCCCCCGAACTAAGGACCAGTCCTGGTGCAGAAGGAGCCGACATCGCCGTTACCCTAGTCGCCTCATGGGCGCCTCTCCCGACCGACCACTGCTGCGCGGCGCCGTTCTCGGCCTCGGCATGATGGGCCGCCACCACGCGCGGCTGCTCCAGAGCACCGAGGGCGTGCGGTTCGCCGGGGCCGTCGATCCCGGTGGCGATCGCTATGGCGCGGTCGCCGGGAAGGGCCTCGTCTACGGCGACGTCAGCGGGCTGCTCGCCGCGACCCCGCCGGACTTCGCGGTCGATCGCGGTGCCGACCGAGGAGCACGTCGATGCGGCACGCAAGCTCGCGGATGCGGGAGTGCACATCCTGATCGAGAAGCCGCTGGCCGCGACGGTCGAGGACGCCCGCGAGATCATCCGTCTCTGCGAGACGGCCGGCGTCCGCGCCGCCGTCGGCTTCGTCGAGCGCTGCAACCCGGCGCTCGTGGAGCTGCGCCGCCGTGTGCGGGACGGCCAGCTCGGGGAGGTCTTCCTGATCGCGACCGAGCGCGTGGGGCCGTTTCCCAACCGCATCCGCGACGTCGGGGTCGTCAAGGACCTCGCGACCCACGACCTCGACCTCGTCCGCTGGATCGGCGGGGCCCGGATCGAGCGCCTGGCCGCGCAGACCCAGCACCGCATGGGCCGCGAGCACGAGGATCTCGTCCTCGTCACAGGCCGTCTCGAGAGCTCCGTCAGCTTCAACACGATCGTCGACTGGCTCTCCCCGGCGAAGGTCCGCAAGACCCGCGTGCTCGGGGAACGCGGCATGCTGGTCGCGGACACGCTGACCTCCGACCTCACGTTCTACGAGAACGGCGAGACGAGCTCGGAGTGGAGCGCGACGCAGGCGTTGCGCGGCGTGAGCGAGGGTGACGCGACGCGCTACGCGCTGTCCCGTCGCGAGCCGCTGCTGGTCGAGCTCGAAGCGTTCATGGACTTCATCTCCGGCGACGACGACGCGCACGTCGTCTCGCTGGCGGAGGGCCTGGAGGCCGCCGTCTACGCGGACGCCGTCCTCGAGGCCGCGGCGAGCGGCGAGACCGTCCGCCCCGTGGCCGAGGCGACAGCCGGCTGATGCGCGTCGTCGTCGTCGCGCTCGGCAAGATCGGGCTGCCCCTCGCTGTCGCCGTCGCCCGTGGAGGGCACGAGGTCGTCGGCTGCGACATCGACCAGCGGGTCGTGGACCTCGTCAACCAGGGGGTGGAGCCGTTCCCCGGTGAGAGCGGGCTCCAGGACGCCCTGACCGAGCTCGTCGGCGCCGGCCGGCTGCGCGCCGTCACGGACACGACGGCGGCGGTCGCCGAGGGACCCGATCTCGTGATCGCCGTCCCGCCGCTGATGGTCGACGACGCCGTGCACATCGACTGGCGGATCCTCGACGCCGTCGTCGCGGACATCGGCCGCGGGCTGAAGGCCGGAACGACGGTCTGCATCGAGACGACGCTCCCGGTCGGCACCACCCGCGAGCGGATCGCCCCCGCGCTTGAGGCCGCCAGCGGACTCACCGGCGAGCGCGACTTCTTCACCGTGTTCAGCCCGGAGCGCGTCTTCAGCGGGCGGATCTTCCAGGACCTCGAGACCTACCCCAAGCTCGTCGGCGGCCTGACCGACGCCGGTGAACGCCGTGGGGTCGAGCTCTACCAGTCGTTCCTCAGCGCCCCTGTCTGGCCGATGGGCTCGGCGGAGGCGGCGGAGCTGACGAAGCTCGCCGAGACGACCTACCGCGACGTGAACATCGCCTTCGCGAACGAGATCGCGCGGTTCGCCGATGCGCGGGGGCTCGACGGCCAGCGCGTGATCGAGGCCGCCAACAGCCAGCCGTTCAGCCACATCCACCAGCCGGGTATCGCGGTCGGCGGACACTGCATCCCGGTCTACCCGCGCTTCTTCCTCGAGGGTGACCCCGACGCCACGATCCCGCGCGCGGCGCGCGCGGCGAACGAATCGATGCCCGCCTACGCGGTCGGGCGGCTCGCGGAGGCTCTCGACGGGTCGCTGGAGGGGGCGCGCGTCCTCATCCTCGGCGTCGCGTATCGCGGCGGCGTGAAGGAGACGGCCTTCAGCGGCGCCTTCCCGACCCGGGATGCGCTGCTCGCCGCGGGCGCCATCCCGGTCGCCTCCGACCCGCTCTACGACGCCGCGGAGCTCGACGCGCTGGGCTTCGCGCAGTGGGGCGGCGAGACCGTCGACGCCGCGATCGTCCAGGCCGACCATGAGCCGTACCGCTCGCTCGGCCCGGCCGACGTGCCCGGCGCCCGCGCGGTGCTCGACGGGCGCGGCGTGCTTGACCCGGCCGCGTTCACCGGCTCGGGCGTGACGCTCGTCCGGCTCGGGCGTCCCGCGAGCTGATCAGCTCGCGAGCGTGCCGACGGCCGCCACGACGCGCGCGCCGGCGTGGCCGTCCCCGTACAGGTCGGGCCGTTCCTGCGGGAGCGGCGCGGACAGGGCGGCACGGGCCGCGTCGACGTCGAGATCGACCAGCGTGTTCCAGCCCGACCGGACCGTCTCGACCCATTCCGTCGTGTCGCGCATCGTGACGCAGCGGACGCCCGCAAGGTAGGCCTCCTTCTGCACGCCGCCGGAGTCCGTGAGGACTCCTGCCGCGCGGGTGAGGAGTGAGGTGAACGGCACGTAGCCGAGCGGCGGCAGCACACGAACGCGGTCCCCCGCCGTCAGCTCGCCGAGCAGGTTCGCGGCTTCAAGACGGGCGCGAGTCCGCGGGTGCAGTGGCAGGACCACCGGCAGGTCGGACGCCTCGCGCAGGACGCGGACGAGCGCGCGCAGGCGGTCCGGATCGTCGACGTTGCCGGCCCGGTGTGTCGTCGCGAGAAGGAAGCCGCGCGGCTCGACCCCGGCCTGCTCGAGCGGCCCGTCGTCGGCCATCGCGCGCGGGCGGATCAGCTCGGCGACGTCGACCATCACGTCACCGACGAGCTCGACACGACCCACGACCGATTCGCGCTCGAGGTTCTCGACGGCGGTCGGCGTCGGGCAGAGCAGCAGGTCGGAGAGGTGATCGGTGAGGACGCGATTGAGCTCCTCGGGCATCGCGCGGTCGAACGAGCGCATGCCCGCCTCGACGTGGGCGACGGGGATCAGCCGCTGCGCCGCGGCGAGGCCGCCGGCGAGCGTGGAGTTCGTGTCGCCGTAGACGAGCACCGCATCCGGGCGCTCCTCGTCGAGCACCGGGCCGAGCGCGGTGAGCATGCGCGCGGTCTGCTCGGTGTTCGAGCCGCCGCCGATCCCGAACTGCCGCTCGGGCGACGGAATCCCAAGCTCCTCGAAGAAGATCGTCGACAGGTCGTCGTCGTAGTGCTGGCCCGTGTGGATCAGGAGTTCGTCGTGCTGTTCGCGCAGCAGCATCGACACCGCGGCGGCCTTGACGAACTGCGGCCGGTTTCCGATGACGGTGACGACCTTCACGGAGTGACCGCTCCCGCGATGGCGGCGCGTACGCGCTCGGCCACCGCGGTCGTGAGCGGCCCTGGGGCCGGCGAGAGGCTGACGCCGTCGATCGCGTGCACGGGATGCACCTCGACGGTCGTGACGGCGAGGAACGCCTCGGTCGCGAACGGCAGCTCGTCCACGGAGATCGACCGCTCGGTGACGAGACCCGTCTCGAGCACCCGCCGCCGCGTGATCGAGTCGAGGATGTGATCGCTGAGCGGCGGCGTGACGAGCGTGTCGCCGTCAAGCGAGCAGATGAACGCCTGGCGCGCACCCTCGAGCACACGGCCGTGCGGCGTCACCAGCAGCGCCTCGTTCGCTCCCTGCTCCTGCGCGAGGCGCGTCACGAGCATGTTCGCGCCGTACGAGAGCGACTTGATCCCGTCGAGGACTCGTGAGGGTCCGTACCGGATCGTCGCGAGCGAGATCGTCTCGGGAATGTCCCGCACCGGTTCGAGCAGCACGATCCGGCGTCCGCCGCGCGTCGCCACGAACCGCAGGTATCCCTCCGCCCCGGGCTCCGCCGCATCAAGCAGCCCCGCGGCATCCGCCGCGAACAGATCCGGGCTGAACTCCAGCCGCAGCCCAGCCGCAGACCGCGCCATGCGATCCAGATGCTCATCGAGCGCATACGGAACCCCCGCATACACCCGAGCCACTTCAAAGACGCCGTCGCCACGAAGCAGCCCCTCATCCAGAATCGAGATCGTCGCTTCCGCCGCCGGCATCACCACACCATCAAGACAACAGAGCACAGCCGATCCTTTCAGAGAGACCGGCCACCCGCCGACGGCGCTCCTGGAGCGAGAGATCGTGGATGCCCGTGGAGCGCACGGCGAGTGGGAGCTGTGCCGATAGGCACCGCCCCACGAAGGCGGGTGGCGCCGGGCGCCGCGAGGTCCGCGAACCACAATGCCCCCGCTTGGAATCGAACCAAGAACCTTCGGATTAAGAGTCCGCTGCTCTGCCAATTGAGCTACAGGGGCGGGCACTCGCGGGCCGGTCCTGCGGCCCGCGGACGTGTGATGGTAGCCGCTCGGCGCGGGCGGCTACCCGCCGCTGCCCTGCGAGGTCTGGGTCGCGCTGGAGAGCTTCTGCTTGTCGATCTGCTTGCGCTGGACGGCGATGCGCGCCTTGACGAGCTTGCGCTGCGCGGGCACGGCGCGGGAGATGGCGCTGCGTTCGGCGAGCACGCTCTTGCGCACCTCGCCGGCCGCGTAGTAGAGCACCGCGAGCTGGCTGTAGAGGGCGGAGCTGCCGCCGCGGTCGTCGATCACCGCCGCGAGCGCCTGCGCCCCCTTGGCGGGGTCGTTGAGCGCACTCGGCCCGTACGCGTTGACCATCAGGGACGCGAGGTTGCCGTCGGGCTTGGAGGGGTTGAGGTCGAGGTAGGCCTGCCAGGAGTCGGCCGCGACCTGGAGGTTCTTGAGCCCGTCGGCGGTGTAGGTGCCGGTGGACTGGTTGTAGCCGTTGATGCCGGCGTCCTGAACCTGGGCGCGCGCGAGGCCTGCCCAGGCCGCCGCGTTCTTGGGGTTCACCTGGACCTGCTTCTTGTACGTCGTGATCCGCTTGGTGTAGATGCTGGAGACGTTGGTGTTCCCGCTGTTGCCGCTGAACGCGTCGAACAGGCCCCCGCTCGTGGCTCCACCGATGCCGAACAGCACGAGGCCGCCGCCCATCAGGACGGCGAGCGAGAGGTAGATCACCTGGACAGTGCGGCGCCGGCCCTTGCCGCGCAGATCGAACAGCATCCGGTCAGGATACGCGGGCGGGCCCGTCCTCGGCGCCAGCCGTCGGCTCAGCGTCGTCCCCGGGGTCGTCGTCGCGGGGTTCGTCCTCGTCGTCGTGGTCGCTCCAGGAGACCTCCTCGGCCTCCCATGCCTCGTCCCATCGGCTGCGGATCGAGCCGCCCGAGGGGCGGAAGATCCAGGAGAGTCCGATGCTCAGTTCGTAGAGGAGGACGAGTGGCGCCATGGTGACGAGCATCGTCACGGGGTCGGGCGTCGGCGTCACGACGGCTGCGACGACGGAGATCCCGAGGATGACGTAGCCCTGGCGCACCCAGAGGGTGCGGGCGGTGACGACACCGGTGCGGGTCAGCGCGAGCACGCCGACGGGGACCTGGAACGCAAGGCCCATCAGCAGCAGGAACAGGACGACGAAGCGGTAGTAGTCGCGCGCCTGGATGAGGATGTCGAATGAGTCGTCGTTGAAGTTCTGCAGGAAGTTGACGGCGCGCGGGAGCGCGACGTAGTAGCCGAAGATCACCCCTGCGCCGAACAGCACGGGCACCAGCAGCATCAGCGGGAGGGCGATGCGGCGTTCCCTCGAGTCGAACGCGGGCAGGAGGAACGCGTAGGCCTGCCAGAGGATGAAGGGGAGCGAGAGCAGCAGGGCGGCGTAGCCGGCCACGGTGAAGGTCGCGACGAACGGCTCGGCGACCCCGAGCGTCACGGGCCTTCGGCCGGTCTTGGTCGGCACGGTCTTCGCGGCGCGATTGACGGCCACGGCGGCCTGCTGGAGTTGTGCTCCGGAGCGCAGTGCCTCCGCTCGCGCGGCGCTGCTCACCCCGGGCTCCGCGGCGAGCCCGCTGAGTGCCGCCCGAGTGCCGCTGAGGGCGGGTGCGAGCTGCGCCAGCGCCCGGCCGATCGCCTGGTCGTAGCGCGCCGCCTGTTCGAGCGGGTCGCCGCCGGTCTTCCCGGGGTGCTGGGAATCCTCGAGCGGCTGGTTGACGATCTTGAGGAGCGCGCCGTTCTCCGCGTAGCAGAAGGAGAACGCGAAGACGAAGAAGATCACGCACCAGATGAGCCGCTTTCGCAGCTCATCGAGGTGGTCGATGATGCTGAGCCGTTGCTCGTGCCCGATCGGCCGGATGACGGGCATCGCGGGGCTGGGCCGTCAGGCGCCCGCTGCGGGGCGGTCTTCCGGCTTCGCCGCGGGCTCAGGGGGCGCCGCGGCGGTCGGCGGCGGGACCGGTGCGGCCACGGTGGCCGGGGAGAGCTGCGGTGTCTCGGCGGCGGAGGCGTCCTCGTCGTCGTCGCCGGTCTTCCCGGTGATCGAATCCTTGAATTCGCGCATACCGGTCCCGAGCTGCTTTCCGAGCCCCGGAAGGCGCTTGGGCCCGAAGATCAGAAGGATGATCAACAGGATGATCCCGAGCTCCGGAAGTCCGATCGGCATTCCCGGGAGCGTACCGCCGGATGAGGCCGGAAACGCCTGTCTGGACAGAGATCCGCGCCAGCCGGTCGTAAATATGGTTTAAACGCGAACCTTTCGGCGATACCCCGTGTTCAAGAGTGCGGCCGAACGAGCCGATGGAATGCTCGAAGGCCCGGTCCACACGAGAACATGAAACGACAGAACGACACCAACCCCGCGGCCCGCCAGCTCACGCTGCCCTCCGGCCGCAAGATCGAGATCGTGTATCTCGAAGACACCCCTGCGCCCGTGGCGCAGGCACCCGAGCCGCAGCTGAGCCCCGGCGAGGTCGCTGACGCCGAGGCCGCGATCGATCTGACGATCTGCGGCGTCTGCGAGTGCCCGTACGTCCAGCCCGTCGACTGGGACGAGGCCGGCCCGCGCCATTGGAGGCTCGAGCTCCGCTGTCCCAACTGCGAGGCCCATGGCACAGTCGTCGTCGGTGACGAGGTCGTCGACCACTACGACCTGGTCCTCGAGCGCGGCAGCGCCGATCTGGCCCGCTCGCTCCATGAGCTGGTCGAGTCCGGGATCGACGACGAGGTCGAGCGCTTCGGCGCCGCGCTCCAGCAGGATCTGATCCTGCCCGAAGACTTCTAGCGGTACCGCTCCACGACGCTGTCCGCGACCAGGCCGAGGGCATCCGCCCGGCCTGCTCCCAGGCGGCCCGGGTCGAGTACGCGCTTGGCCTCCGCCACGAGCGCGAGTGCGTGATCGCGCGCGTCCTCCAGCGCGCCGGTCGCCGCGATGCGGTCGCACAGCGATTCGGCCTCGGCGGCATCCGTGACGCCGGCCAGATCGACGGCTGCGAGGACGGGGTCGCGCTCACGCGCGGTGATCAGCGGGAGCGTGACCGTCCCGTCGAGAAGATCGGTGCCGCGGTGCTTCCCGGTGCGCTCCGCCGGCCCGGACACGTCGAGGACGTCGTCGAGGATCTGGAAGCCCAGGCCGATGCGCCGCCCGAACGCACCGAGATCGACGTCCGTCTGTCCGGTGGCAATGGTGCCGAGCCGGCACGCGGCTTCGAACAGCCGGGCGGTCTTCAGCTCGCAGCGCAGCAGGTAGCGGTCCACGTCGATGGTGGTGTCCCACGCGTCGGCGCGCTGCAGCAGCTCTCCGCGGGCGAGGGCGGAGCAGGCGTCGCTGAGGACACGGACCGCTTCGGGCTCGGCGGTCTCCGTCAGCGCCGCGAAGGCGCGCGCGAAGAGCGCATCCCCCGTTGCGACCGCCAGGTCGCGGCCGCCGCGGGCGACGACCGTGGGGTGCCCGCGGCGCAGATCCGCCCGGTCGAGCACGTCGTCGTGGACGAGCGTCGCGCTGTGGACCAGCTCGACGGCGGCGGCCGAGCAGATCAGCGCGTCCTCCTGTTCGGGGCTGCGCGGCGGCCCCCCGGCGAGCAGCACGAGCAGCGGGCGCAGGCGCTTGCCGCCGGCGGCGATGGTCGCGCTGCCCTCCGCGTCGAGCGGCGCCCCGTGCGCGACCGCGTCGGCGCGCAGCCGCGCCTCGACGGCGCTCAGCAACGCGGGAACGTGATCTCCGCCGGCGCGGACGAGTTCGGCGGTCTCGGGCGTGGCGGGCTCGGGCACCGCGATCAGCCCTCGAGCGGCTTGCGGCCCGCGTGGATCGCGATGATGCCGCCTGCCGTCAGCACGTAATGCACCTCGTCCAGCCCGGCCTCCGCGAGTCGCTGTGCGAGCTCGTGCGGGCCCGGGAAGCGCTTCACCGAGCTCGGCAGGTAGGTGTAGGCGTCGCTGTCGCCGGCGAGCCGCCCGATCACCGGGACGACGTGATCGAACCAGGCCCGGAAGAACGTCGAGAGGGGCGGGCGTGCGGGCGTCGTGATCTCCAGCACGACCACGTGCCCGCCGGGCCGGGTGACACGGGACAGCTCGCGCAGTCCGGCGTCCAGGTCGGAGAAGTTCCGTGCGCCGAAGCCGACGGTGACGGCGTCGAAGCGCCCGTCGGCGAAGGGCAGGTCGAGCGCGTTCGCCCACTCCCAGGAGATCCGCGGGTCCTTCACGCGCGCGAGGTCGAGCATCCCGTGCGAGAAGTCGGAACCGATGACGTGCCCCGTCGGACCGACGCGGTCCGCGAGCTCGATCGCGAGGTCGCCGGTCCCGGTCGCCACGTCGAGCACGTCTCCGCCTGCGCCGACGTGCGCGAGGTCCGCCGCGCGGCTGCGCCAATGGTGATGCAGCCCGGCGGTCATGACCGAGTTCATGCGGTCGTACACGCCGGCGATGCGGTCGAACATCGCCTGGACCTGAGGCTCTTCCAGCGTCCCGCTGGCGGGGCCGTCGGGCATCACACGGTGGCGCAGCCGGTCCGCGCTACTTGAGCGCGGAGAGGAACTGCACCATCTCGTTGAACTGCTGCGGATTGCTCTGCTGCAGGCCCTTGAAGGACGGCATCGGCGAGGGCGGGTTGAGGAGCGTCCGCGCGATCGCCGCGCTGGGCAGTCGTGCGCCGATCGCCGTCAGCTCCGGTCCCGGGCCGCCGTTGCCGTTGTCCCCGAACTTGTGGCAGGCACCGCAGCCGGACTGCGCCACGACCTGCTGGCCCGACTGGAACGTGGCAACCGCCTTCGCACCCTGGAGCTTCACGTTGTCCGGGACCTTGATGTTCACGGCGTCCGGCGGACCGGCCGACGCCCCCAGGTACGTGAGGTAGCCCATCGCGATGATCGTCAGGATGCCCGCCGTGGTCGCCAGCGGCCGGCGCTCCGGCCGGCGCTCCGGGTTGCGGTCGTAGAACGGCAGCAGGAACAGCAGGATCATCGCGATCGTCGGCACGCCGATCGTCGCGAACGGGACGAGCGCCGGCGGCTTGATCACGCGCAGCAGCTCGAACAGGAAGAAGAAGTACCACTCGGGACGCGGCGTGTAGGTCGTCGTCGTCGGATCGACGCGCGGCCCGAGCTCGGCGCCGAGGACGATCGACATCGTGATGATCACGGCCATCACGAGCACCGCCATGCCCGCGTCCTTGGCGACGGCATACGGGAAGAACGGCTTGCCCTGAGACTTCAGCGTCCCGTAGTCGCGGAGGTACTGCTCCTTCTCCTGCTTGTTCATGCGCGGACCTTGTCCTCGCGCAGCGCGTCCGGCGTCTTCGCGCGGATCCACGGGGGAGCGGTCGTCCCGAGGCGCGCGACGAGGTACAGATGGAAGCCGATCAGCGCCGCGATCGCGCCGGGGACGGCCATCATGTGGATCGCGTAGAAGCGCGACAGCGTCGTGGCGCCGAAGTCGGGCCCTGCGCGCAGGAAGTCGGAGAGGTACGGGCCGACGAGCGGGCCGGTCCCGTTGATGTTGACGCCCACGACCGAGGCCCAGTAGGACCGCTGGTCGAACGGCAGCAGGTACCCGGTGAACGACATCGTCATCGTGAGGATCAGCAACGCGACGCCGATCACCCAGTTGAGCTCACGCGGGTACTTGTACGCCCCGAAGAAGAACGTTCTGCCCATGTGCAGGAAGACGAGGATCACCATCACCGACGACCCCCAGCGGTGCATCCCGTGCACGAACTCGCCGAGGAAGACGTCGTTGTTGATGTGCCGGATCGAGTCGTACGCGCCGTTCGCCGACGGCACGTAGTACATCGCGAGCACGACGCCGGTCACGGCCTGTGAGAGGAACGCGAACATCGTCGCCGAGCCGAGCGTGTAGAACCAGTTGGTGCCCTTGGGCACCTTGCGGAACATCATCCAGCGCGCGCCGCCGGAGAGCGAGGTGCGCTCGTCGATCCAGCCGATCGTGGTCGAGGCGCCCTCGTGGCCGTGCTCGGCCGGGGTCTGCGGGCCGTACTCCTTGCCGGGCCGCTTGGGCGTCGGCGCGAGGGCTCCGGGAACCGGCGGTGCGGGGACCTTGATCTTCGCCATGACTCAGGTACCTGGAAGCTTGCGCATCGTGGGACGAGACGGGTAGAGGTACTGGCCGATGCCGTCGAGCGGCTCCCCGGGGTCGCGCGGGCTGAAGCGCTGCAGCTCGCTGTTGACCGAGAAGCGCGGCCCGATGAAGACGGTCCCGGCGGCCACGCGCGTGTAGAAGCGGTCCAGCGGGCGGACAGGCGGGCCACCGACGACCTTGCCGACGAAGTCGTACACGCCACCGTGGCACGGGCAGATGAATCGCTGGGCCGCAGTGACGAAGTGGATCGGGCAGCCGAGGTGCATGCACGCCGTCGAGATGGCGATGTACGCGTTGTACTCGTCGCGCGGCTCCTTGTCGACGCTCGGGTTGTACTCGCGCACGTACACCGTCGAGAGCCCCGCATCGGCGATCGAGGGCTCGATCGTGATCGTGCGCGGGACGTACGTGTCCTTCCCGAACTCGGCCAGTCGGCCGACCGGCTGCCAGGGCTGGTCCTTCTCCTCGAACACCGGCCCGAGCGCGAACCCGACTGCCGGGAGGACGAACGCGCCCGCGGCGACCGCGCCGACGACCTGGCTGCTGCCGGTCATGAATCGCCGGCGCGTGACCGTCTCACCCTCGAACGCGCCGGGGATCTGGCGATCAGTCGTGTACTTGCTTTTTGGGGGCTTGCGTTCGGCCACGGAACAGTGCTCCAGCGTCTGGTGACCGGCCTCGAGGCCATCACCGAGCGGGAACCTTAGCTTGGGATAAGTCTACGGTGACGTCAGGCCTGATGCGCCCCGCGCTCAGCGCGCGGGCGCCATGTCGCCGCCAAGCTGGCGCGCGGCTGCCCGCAGCGCGCCGGCGGCTCCCGGAACACCCCCGCGTGCAGCGGCTTTGGCGGCCTCCAGCTCCGGCGATCCGCCATGACCGATGGCCGTGGCGCCCGCCTGCCATGCGGCGGCCGCCAGCTCCTCGTCCCCGCTCGCCGCGGCGAGCGCGCGCAGTCCGATGACGTCCGCGAGTTCGCGCACCGCGTCGACATCGCCCAGGTCGGCGAGCCATGCGAGGCCGAGCGCGTACAGGCGGTCGCCCGCCAGGAGAGCCAGGTCGGCGTCGCCCGTGTCGAGGATCCGGGAGCGGCCCAGATGCAGCAGATGACCCTCGTACGCCGCCTCGACGACGGCCGCGTAGGCCGGCGGATCGGCGGACGCTCGCGGGCCGCTCGCCGCGAGGGCGCCGACGCCCGGGTCGTCGGCGGGCACGACGGGTTCGCCGGCGAGGAGCGCCTGGGCCAGCAGCCCGCCCTCCTCGCGCAGCCGTGCGCAGACGCGCGTGAGCGCCTCGGCGGTCACGGCACCTCCGCGAACGCCGCGGTCGCCGCCTCGAGGGTGCGCTCGACGTGCTCCGCCGTGTGCGCGAGCGAGGGGAACCAGGCCTCGAACTGCGACGGAGGCGCATAGACCCCGCGGGCGAGCAGGGCCCGGCACCACACGGCGTAGCGGTCGGTGTCGCACGCGAGCGCGCCGGCGTAGTCGCGCACGGGCTCCTCGGTGAAGAAGACCGTGAGGAGCCCGGTGGTGCTCGCCACCTGGACGGGGATGTCCCCCGCGGCGGCGCGCAGGCCGTCGGCGAGCGCCGTGGTGGTGGCGTGGAGACGCAGGTAGGCCTGCTCGTCGAGCTGTGCGAGCGTGGCGAGCGCAGCGGCGACGGCGAGTGGGTTCCCGCTGAGGGTGCCCGCCTGGTAGACGTCGCCCGCCGGCGCGATGTGCTCCATCAGCTCGCGCGAGCCGCCATACGCGGCGGCGGGCAGGCCCCCGCCGACGATCTTCCCGAGCACGGTCAGGTCGGGGAGGACGCCGGTCAGCTCCTGGGCGCCGCCCGGCGCGAGGCGAAGGCCGGTGATGACCTCGTCGAAGACGAGCAGGGCACCGGTCGCCGTGGCGCGCTCGCGCAGCAGCTCGAGAAAGCCTTCGAGCGGCGGGACGAGGCCCATGTTCGCCGGATAGGGCTCGGCGAGAATCGCGGCGAGCTCGTGCTCCTGCGTCGCTCGGACGACGGCCTCGCCGTCGTTCCACGGCACGATGATCGTGCCGGCTGTGCTGGCGACGGGCACGCCCGGGCTCGACGGCATCGAGGCGGTCGCGAGGCCGCTGCCCGCCTGCGCGAGCAGGCCGTCCACATGCCCGTGATAGGCGCCCGCGAACTTCAGCAGCTTCTCGCGGCCCGTCGCGGCGCGCGCCAGGCGGATCGCGCTCATCGCCGCCTCGGTGCCGCTGCTCGTCATGCGGAGCATCTCGATGCCCGGGACGCGGCGGCTCACCTCCTCGGCGAGGTCGACCTCACCGGCGGTCGGGGCGCCGAACGTGGTGCCCGCGGCGGCGGCGGTCACGATGGCGTCGACGACCTGCGGGTTGGCGTGCCCGAGGATCAGCGGGCCCCACGAGCAGACGTAGTCCACGTAGGTGTTGCCGTCGACGTCGGTGATCTCCGCGCCGGCGCCGCGCTCGATGAAGATCGGGTCGCGCCCGATCGCGCGCATCGCGCGCACCGGCGAGTTGACACCGCCGGGGAGGTACTTCTCGGCGCGGGCGAAGAGCTCGGCCGAGCGGGTGTCACGGAGCGAGACGGGCACGGTTCAGACGCCGGCGTGGGCGCGTTCCCAGGCGCGGAAGTCGTCGGTGAAATAGAGCAGGCGGGTCTTCTTGAACTCGGTGCTGGAGTACAGCGTCGCGCGATCCTCGATCTCGGGGAACTCCCCGGCGATCGCGTCGAGGATGGCGTCGCACTCATCCTTCGAGCGCCCGTGCGCCATCGTGAAGATCTGGTAGGGCCAGTCGGCGTAGGTGGGCCGCTCGTAGCAGTGCGAGATGCCGCGGAAGGAGGCCATCCGCGGGCCGATGTCCTGCACCCTGTCCTCGGGGACGTGCCACACCCCCATGCCGTTGGCGCTGAACCCCGCACGGCGATGGAAGAGGATCGCGGCGACTCGGCGCAGCAGCCCCCGCTCCTGCATGCCGCGCAGGTGCGCGAGCAGGTCGTCCACGGAGACCCCCAGCTGCCGGGCGGCGGGCGTCCACGGCTCGGCGACGACGGGCAGGTCGCCCTGGGTCGCGCGGATGACGTCCCGGTCCAGCTCGCCGTAGTCCTGGCGCTCGAGCTCGATCGGCTCCTCGACGACCCCCTGCGAGGAGAGCGCGGCGGTGTCGCCCTGCATCTCGAGGTCCATGCGGATCTTGAACAGCTTCAGCGTGGGAAGCTGGCGGATCGACTCGGCGCCGGTCAGCTCCTGAAGGACGTCGAGCGTCCCCTGCATCCCGAGCCGCGAGTCCTCCTCCACCGCCAGCGTGAACCACATGTTGAACTCGTGGTTGCGCAGGTAGTTGTGCGACACGCCGGGGTGCGCGTTGATGATCTTCGCCGGCCCCCACGGATGCACGGGGTCGACCTTTGCGGCGACGAGCATCGAGCCGTAGCCGAGCGCGCGCGTGTCGTAGATCGGAGTGACCTGGCGAATGATCCGGTCGTCCTGCAACCGCCGCACGTCGGCGAGGACCTGCTCCTCGGTGACGCCCGCGGCGGCGGCGACCGCGGCGTAGGGTCGCGGCTCGAGCGGGAACGACCCCTGCATCAGGTTCAGCAGCGTGCGGTCCAGGTCGCTCAGGACCACGGCGGCGCCGTCCCTGCGGCTGCGCAGCTTCGGCACGGCTGTCAGGTCTGAAGCCATCGGGCGGCGTCCTTCGCGTGGTAGCTGATGACGATGTCCGCTCCGGCGCGGCGGATCGCGGTGAGGGTCTCGAGCACGGCGGCGCGCTCATCCAGCCAGCCGGCCTGCGCAGCCGCCTTCACCATCGCATATTCCCCACTGACGTTGTACGCCGCGATCGGCAGGTCGGAGGCATCGCGAACGCGCCGGATCACGTCGAGATAGGGCAGCGCCGGCTTGACCATGAGGATGTCCGCACCCTCCGCGGCGTCGAGCAGCGACTCACGCACGGCCTCGCGACCGTTGCCGGGATCCATCTGGTAGCCGCGGCGGTCGCCTGACTCGGGCGTGGATCCGGCGGCCTCGCGAAACGGCCCGTAGAACGCGCTCGCGAACTTCGCGCTGTAGGACATGATCGGGATGTCGACAGCGCCGTCCTCGTCGAGCGCCGCGCGAATCGCCGCGACACGGCCGTCCATCATGTCGCTCGGCGCGATGATGTCGGCGCCGGCGCGAGCCTGACTGACCGCCGTCCGCGCGAGCAGCTCGAGGGTCGCGTCGTTGTCCACGTCGCCGAGGCGGGCGGGATCGGATGTGGGATTGCGTACCCCGCAGTGGCCGTGGCTCGTGTACTCGCACAGGCAGAGGTCGGCGATCACGAGGAGATCGGGGTGCGCCGCGCGGATCGCGCGCGTCGCCTCCTGGACGATCCCCTGCTCGTCCCAGGCGCCGCTCCCCTCCTCGTCCTTCTCGGCAGGGATGCCGAAGAGCAGCACGGCGGGAATCCCGAGCGCCGCGACCTGACCGGCTTCCTCGGCGACCTGGGCGAGCGGCAGCCGCGCGACGCCCGGCATCGCCTCGATCGGCTGCGGCGCGTCGATGCCCTGCTCGACGAAGAGCGGCATCACGAGGTCGCCGGCGGTCACGCGCGTCTCGCGCACCAGGTCGCGCAGGACCGGAGTTCTGCGCAGCCGCCGCATCCGCGTCACGGGAAAGGCCATCCGCCAGATGGTACGGCGCGGATCAGGTCCGCAGGCGGCGCAGGCCCAGCCGCGCCGCGACGCCGTACACGGCGGTGAGGGCGAGCAGGTGCAACGCGGGACCGGCGAGCTTCGCGCCGTCGAGAGCCTGCTGGAGGCCGTCGAGGGCCGGCTTGAACGGGAAGCAGGCCGAGATCACGCGGATCACGTCGTAGAGCCCGGCGCTGACCGCGTTCTCCGGGACGAGCGCCAGGAACGCGAGCGGCAGCGCAAGAGCGAATGCCAGGAGCGTTGCGGTCTCCACGTCACGCGCGAGCACGGCAAGCGCGATCCCGAGCGCGGCGAACGCCGCTCCGCCGAGCAGGAGCGCGAGCACCCAGCCCTGGGCCGAGCCCCAGTCGAGCGTGACGAACAGCGACACGATGCCGAGCAGCGCGAACGCGACCGCCCCGCCCAGGCCGCCGGCGAGGAGCAGCTTCGAGCCGATGAGCTCCTCCGGGCGGATCAGCCCGCGCACGAGCCGCGCGTAGGTGTGCTCGGTTCGCTCGAGCGCGAGCAGGGCGGCGCCCAGCATCAGCGACACGAGCATCAGCGAGATGATCGCCGCTGTCGCCACGGCGAACGTCGCGAGCGGCGTGTTGCGGCCGTCGACGCTCGTCGTCTTCGCGACCAGCGGCTGCGAGACCGCGGAGACGATGCCGTTCGCCGAGCCGTCGAGGTTGTCGACCGCGAGGCCGGCGAACTCGGCGACCGCCTGCAGTCGTTTGCGCTCGGCGGACCCCTGCGGGAGCCGCCTGACCGCCTCGTTGATCCGCTTGCGGCTCTCCTGCAGGCCGAGCACGTCGATGTGGATCGGCCCGAAGGTGAACGCGCCGCCCTTCAGCAGCTTCGTCAGGTAGCTGGCGACGACCTTCGTCAGCTTCGTGGAGATCGCGAGGTTCGCGTCGGCGATGCGCGCGTCGACGACCGACTTCACGTAGCGGGCCTTGACGGGATCGGAGCCGTTGACGAGCACCTCGATCTCCGGGGGCGTCCCGCCGAAGAGGTTGATGGTGGCGCTGAGCCGGTCGTTGATGTCGTCCGGCAGGATCACGGCGGCGAGCACGTCGCCGTCCTTCACGAGCTTCGCCGCCTCGGCACGGGTGTCCACCTGGACCGCGTCGAGGTTCTTCGCGAGCGCGTCGCCGACCGCGGCCGGATCGATGGTGCTGCCGGCGAGGGTCGTGACCGGCACATCGCGCGGGATGTTGTTGACGATCGCGATCTTCGGCTGCTCGGGCGGGCGTGAGAGCGCCAGCCCGATCAGCAGCGCGACGAGCGCCGGGTAGAGGATCAGCGTCAGGACCAGCAGGCGCGAGCGCGAGAGGATCCGCAGGTCCTTGCCGATGAGCCGGAACATCAGTGACCGCTCGCCTGGAGGAAGCTGACGACGGAGGTCTCCAGGTCGGCGCCGGGCGCCGTGCCGGACCTTGCGACGAGCTCGGCGGCGGGACCGGCGAAGAGCTGCTCACCGTCGGCCAGCACGAGCAGGCGGGTCGCGTGTCGCGCAGCCTCCGCGACGTCGTGCGTCGTGAAGATCACCGCGCGTCGCGCCGCGAGGACGCGATCGATGACCGACCAGAAGCGCGCGCGCTGCCGCGGGTCGAGCGCGGCCGACGGCTCGTCCAGCAGCAGGACGGCGGGATCCGACAAGAGGCCGATCGCGACGTTGACCCGCTGGCGGTTGCCGCCGGAGAGCGTCGAGACGGGGTCGCCAGCGCGCTCTTCGAGCCCGGTCAGCGTCAGCATCCGGCGCACCGCGTCGGATGCTGACGGGACCTTCTCGAGCTGTGCGAACAGCCGCAGGTTCTCGAGCACGGTGAGACGGGTGTAGAGCGAGAGTCGCTGCGGCACCCAGCCGACGCCGGACGTCGGGCGCTCCACGGTGCCGGAGTCGGCGCGCTGGGCCCCGGCAAGGATCTCGAGCAGCGTCGTCTTGCCCGCGCCGTTGGGGCCGATGATGGCGAGTGCCTCGCCGCGGCGCAGCTCGAGCCCGACGTCGCTCACGGCGACGCGTGCGCCGAAGCTCTTGCGCACGCCGGTCGCCCGCAGGATCACCTGCGGCTCATCGCTCTCGCTCGTCCCGGCGTGGGCGTCGGCACACACGGCGGGCACCCTATCCGTGAGACTCACGTTCGTGAGTCACCACCCCACAAGCATCCTCTTCGTCGGCGACCTCGTCGGCGGCCTCGGACGACGGACGTTCCTCGGCCTGCTTCCGGGCATCCGCGAGCGGTACGCGCCGACGTTCGTCGTCGTCAACGGCGAGAACGTCGCGGGCGGGCTCGGCATCACTCCGAAGATCGCGGACGAGCTGTTCGAGGCGGGCGCCGACGTCATCACGCTCGGCAACCACGCCTACCACCGGCGCGAGATCCTCCCCTACCTCGACCGCAACGACCGCATCCTGCGGCCGGCGAACTACCTGCGCTCGCAGCCCGGCCACGGTTCGTGCATGGTCGAGCGGGACGGGCTGAAGCTCGGCGTCGTGAACCTCTCGGGCAACGTGTTCATGCGCGCGGGCCACCCCGCGTTCCCCGACGCCGACGCGGCGGTCGGCGAGCTGACGAAGGCGGGCTGCGACCACATCCTCGTCGACTTCCATGCGGAGGCGACGAGCGAGAAGGTCGCGCTCGGCTGGCACCTCGACGGCCGGGTCACCGCCGTCGTCGGGACGCACACGCACGTCCCGACCGCCGACGGCCGCGTGCTGCCGGGCGGGACCGCCTACATCAGCGACGTCGGCATGACCGGCCCGCGCGGCGGGGTCATCGGCGTGAAGAAGGAGCAGGCGATCGCGTCGATCGTCACGCAGATGCACACGCGGTTCGACACCGCCGAGGAGGACCCGTGGATGAACGCGGTGCTCATCCGCTGCCCGCAGCGGCTGCGGGCTGAGGCGCTCGAGCAGCTTCTGCTGCCGTACGAGAGTCCCACGCAGGTGACATGACGGGGGCGGTCTGATCGGCCGGCAGCCGCCCGAGGAACGCGATCAGCGCGAGCGGCACGGCCCAGACCAGATACAGGTAGAACCAGTAGGTCGCCGCCAGTTGCACCCCGACGAGGATCGCGCCGGCCAGCGCCGCGAGCCCGACGAGGTCGTCGCGGCGCGGCACGAACGCCACCGCGACGGCGAAGACGACGAGCCCCGCCTGAACGACGCGCTGGGCGATGTCCCACCCGCCGCCGTAGTAGCCCCAGACGGAGAACGGGGCGTCGCGGCTCGTCTGGAATCCGATCGTGCGATCCCAGAACGTGCGCGGGTCGGTCTTCGTCAGGACGAGCGCCGCGGCGATCGCGAAGACGAGCGCCGCGCCGGCGCTGAAGCGCAGAAGCGGGCCGGCGCGCGAGCCGCGCCGCAGATCGTGGGTCGCGAGCAGCGGGAGCAGCGCCAGCGGCGCGAGCTTCGTGAGGCCGGCGGCCATCCCGAGCGCGCCGCGCGCGAACGGCCTGGAGGCCGCGTAGATCGCCGCCAGCACGAGCGCCGCCGGCAGCGCATCGTTGGTCCCCGAGTTCGTCGCGTAGATCGTGAACGGGAACGCGACCCACGCGTACGCGAGCACGACGCCCAGCTCGGTCCCGCGGATGCGGCGGCCGATCAGGAACAGGAGCACGACGCACGCCAGGTCGAACGCCGCCGACGCCGCGTGCGCGGCCGGCAGGTCGTTCCAGCGCCCGACCCACGGCCAGACGAGCTCGAACGGGGCGTACGCGAGGTACAGCAGCGGGCCGTACGTGTCGCCCTGCGCGTTGTCGGTCGGGAACGCCCCGTACAGCTCCCGGCCGTGCACGAGCTTGTCCGCGCCGATCACGCCCGAGTAGCCGACGTCGATGATGTTCCCATCGGTCATGTTGAGCCCGACCCGCAGGCCGACCAGGAAGAGCGTGAGGCCCCCGAGCACGTGCCAGGGGATCAGCAGGCGCAGCGGCTCGGGCGGTCGCGGATTGCGGCGCAGCCCGATCGCCGCGAGGCGGATCGCGAGATACGCGAGCGGGATCGCCGACAGCGGCACGGAGACCCCGAGGTTCGCGTCGTTGAAGAACGCCAGCGAGACGCTGAAGCCGACGAGCATCAGCAGGTCGAGATGCAGCATCCGCAGTGGCCGGCGCGGGTCGACGAACGGCAGGACGAACAGCACGCAGAGCGTGATCCAGATCCAGGGCGAGTTCACCGACCGCCCGAACGCGCCGGGATAGCCGCGCGCCATGCCCCACGCGACCTGGTACCCGGTCCACGCCTCGGTCACGCGGCCCGTGTACGGGTCGACGTAGACCTCGACGATCTGCTTCTGCTGCTTCCCGGGGGCGAACGACTGCACGACCCAGCGGCCGTCCTTGCGAATCGCGACGAGGTCCGCCCCGCGGTGGCGGCGCAGCTCGCGCGCGATCTTCGGGACGCCGCGCGCTGCGGCGCGCGCCTGCTCGGCGGTCACCTTCCAGGTCGGGACGGCCGCAGCGAACGGCACGTGCCCGGCGAGCCCGCCCGTGGTCGCGGGAGGCGCAGCGACGGCGACGCCCGCGCCCGGCGCGAGCGGAAGGACGAGCGCCAGCGCGACCGCCCAGCGGATCAGCGCGAGAAGCTCCAGAGCTTGTTGACGAGGAAGCTGAGCGGCGTGACCGCGACGATCGCGATCGCCTGGGCCGTGACCTCGCGGACGTCCCACACCTCGATCAGCAGCGTGAGGATCCCGAGGCTGACGAGAAATGCACCGGCGCTGACGAGGAGGAAGCGCACGGCCTGGTGACGCGCCCGCCCGTCTCCACCGGACCGGAAGGTCCAATGGCGGTTCCAGAGGAAGTTGTTCGACACGGCGACGAGGAACGCCAGCGTCGCGGACAGCTTGTAGCCGAATCCGGCGCCGTGGATCGCCGCCGTGAAGACCACGAGGTTCACGACGTAGCCGCTGGCTCCCACGACCGCGAAGCGCAGCAGCTGGAGCCACGCGCGCGGCGTGCGGACGGCACGCCGGACACGCACTCCGAAGGGGAGCGCGGGCGCTACGCGGACGACGGCTGCTTCGTCGGACATCGCACAAAGCAGGCTAGCGACCTCCCCTGCCGGGCAGGCTCAGTTCGCGGGGTCGAGCGCATGGTGGCGGCGACGGGCGACGGTCAGGCGCCAGGCTCCGAAGCCCGCAGCAGCGAGCAGCCCGAGCGGCAGCAGCGCCGCGAGCGCGACGAGCGCGACGCCCAGCGCCACCGACAGCACGCGCACGGCGTCTCGCAGGGCGTCGCCGGGCGTCCAGGAACCGCGCGTCCCCGTCGTCGCCCCCGCCGCCGGCCGCTGCGTCGTGACCTCGACGCTGATCGTGCTGTAGGCCGTGCGCCGGCGCAGCGCGTCGCGGGCGGCCTGCGCCCGTGCGATGCGCACGTCGAGCACCCGGACGCGCTCGCGTGCCCGCGCGCTCTCGGCCGGCGTCTTTGCGGCGGCGAGCTGCCGCAGAACGCCGCGGCGGTCGGCCTCCAACGCGTCCAGGCGGCCGCGGACCGCGACCACGCTCCCGGTGACGTCGAGCGAGCTCTGCGTGCGCGAGCGCACCCGCGCGAGGTCGGACAGCCGTGCGAGCGCCGTCTGCAGACGCGCCGCGGGAACCCGCAGGTCGAAGGTGGCCGTGCCACCGGAGCCACGGCTCTGGACGGAGGAGCTGACGACGTACCCGCCGAGCGTGTCGGTCGTCCGCACGATTCCGCTCGCGACGTCGTCGAGCCCGCCGGGGGGCGCGGCGAGGTGCAGACCCGCCCCCCGCTCGACGCTCCGCGCGGGAGTGCCCGCCGACGGGGGGACGGGGGCCGCCGCGGCGCCCGGCGCCTGCTGGGCCTTCGGCGCGGCGGTGAGCGGCGCGGGCGCGCTGCCGCTCCGCGCAGCGCTCTCGTTCTGAGGCGACCGTTGCTTCGCGACGACGTCGCCGGTCGTCGGCTCAGCCGGCTGGGGCGCGGTCGCCACGATGCCCGCCTGGTCATGGCCGCCGCCGGCCAGGGCGATGCCGGCGATCGCGGCGACTGCGAGCGCGCCCGCGACGAGTGGGACCGCGAGCCGCCTGCGCGCGCGGGGCGTCTGCTCGGCCGGGCGCGGGGCGAAGCCCGCGGCGGCGCGCTCGTCGAGACGGGCGACGACACCCGCATCGGGGCGCGGGCGGGCGTCACGCACCTGCACGGCGAAGGCGGCCAGGCCGGCGAGGTCGGGCTCCACCGGGTCACCGGCGAGTGCCGCGTCGAGCGCCGCGAGCTCGCGCGCGACGTCCTGGGGAAGTGGGGTGTCACGACGGGACATCGCAGGCCTTTCTCAGTCGCTTCATTGCGCGGTGCAGCTGGGTGCCGGCGTTCGACTCGCTCACGCCGAGCACCGCGGCGAGCTCCCGGTGGGAGAGCCCGGCGTGGAACTTCAGGGCGATGACCTCGCGCTCGCGGGGGTCGAGCGTGTCGAGCGCGGCGCGGACGTCCGCGCGGCGCAGCGCATGCTCGGCGTCCTCGTGCGGGGAAGGCGCGTCGTCCGCCGGATCGCCGGTGAGGGCGGTGGTCCTGCGGCGGCGGCGCAGCTCGTCGAGCGCCGCGTTGCGCGCGATGCCGAAGAGCCAGGCGCGTTCGCTCCCGCGGCCGGGACGAAAGCTCCGCTGTCGCCGCATCGCGCGCTCGAACGCGAGCGCCGTCACGTCCTCGGCGGCGCCCGTGTCGCGCAGCAGCGTCGCCACGTACGCGTAGAGATCGTCGCGGGTCGCGCGATAGAGCGCATCGAAGTCGAGGCGCCCGGAGATGGGTCGTGCGGGTGACGGCACGGTGAGCGAGGTGGTCACGCCCCTACTACGACGGGGGCGCGACTTCATCACACGCGGGCTCGTCTAGCGCAGGACGCGCAGACCGGCGTGCTTCTCACCCTTGCGGCGGCGCCCTCCGATGATCAGCCAGGCGAAGAATCCGGCCGAGACCAGGGCGACGGGCGGCGCGACGACCGACAGCGCCGCGAGCACCACGGCGAGCGCCTCCGCGTAGACCGGAAGGTGCGCGCGCGCCTGCTCGTCGAGCCGGGTCGCCGCGCGGCCGAAGAGGTCCTGCACCGCCGTCCCCGAGAGCCAGGCGCCCGCCAGGCCGGCAGGAATGCCCGGCCACCAGACGTAGCCGTCACCGGAGAGGACCGCACAGAAGAGCAGCGCGCCCATCCCCATCGCGAGGCCCTGGAATGCAGCGCTGAGATACGCGTCCTTCATCACCTCGTTGCGCAGGATCAGCGCGACGAGCGCGGCCGCGGCGAGCGCCGCGAGCCACCACGGATCCTCCATGAACGCGAACGGGCCGCCCTCGAAGTCGATCAGCACGTCGGCCCGCGCCGCGCCGCCGGCGACGAGGGCCGGCAGGAAGGGCCGGATGCCGGCCGCCTGGGAGAGACCCAGGCCCTGGAGGATGTCGAGCAGCAGCTTCATGGGGGTCGGGTACCGTGCGGGCGCGATGACTGTAGACGACAGGAGCCCCGGCCCCGGCGGCGAACACCGCCGCATGGACAGCCGCGACGCCGGCTCCGCGGCACGCGACATCGAGCGCTACGCGGCGCTGTTCGCGCAGCGCACGCGCGTCATGACCTCGTCGGCGATGCGCGACCTGATGGCGATCACCGAGCGCCCCGAGGTCATCTCGCTCGCCGGGGGCCTGCCGGACACCTCGACGTTCCCGGCGGAGACGCTGGCCGCCGTGATGGCGCGCGTCGCCGCCGACTCCTCCGCGCGGGCGCTCCAGTACGGCCCGACCGAGGGCATGCTCTCCACGCGCAAGGGCATCGCCCGCGTGATGGCGGCCGAGGGCCTGGACGTGGACCCCGACGACATGATCGTGACGACCGGCGGCCAGCAGGTCATCGACCTCGTCTGCAAGACGCTGCTCGACCCGGGCGACGTCGTGGTCGCCGAAGGCCCGACCTACCCGGGCGCGGTGCCGACCCTCTCGAGCTACCAGGCCGACGTCGTGCAGATCGCGATGGACGCGGACGGGATGCGCGTGGACGAGCTCGAGGAGACGCTCGACCGCCTCGAGCGCGAGGGTCGACGGCCGAAGTTCATCTACACCGTCCCGACGTTCCAGAACCCCGCCGGCGTGACGTTGTCGCTGCCGCGTCGTCGGCGCCTTGTCGAGGTCGCCCGGCAGCGCGAGATCGTCGTGCTCGAGGACGACCCCTACGGGATGCTGCGATTCGAGGGCGAGCGACTCCCCAAGCTGATGGAGCTCGACGGCGGTCAATACGTCATCTATGCAGGGACTTTTTCGAAGATCCTGTCCCCCGGCATCCGGCTGGGCTGGGCCGTCGCGCCGCGCCCGCTGCTCGCGAAGCTCAACATCGGCGCGCAGGCCTCGACCCTCTGTCCATCCTCGTTCGCGCAGCTGTTCGTCACCGCGTACCTGGACACCGGTCATTGGGAGGGCTACATCGACGGGCTGCGCGATCTCTACCGCGAACGGCGCGACGTGATGCTCGAGTCGCTTGCGGAGGAGCTGCCGCCCGAGGCGACGTGGACCCGGCCCGCGGGCGGCCTCTTCGTCTGGGTGACGCTGCCCGAGTACCTCGACACGACGGATCTGCTGGCCCGAGCGCTGACGCACAACGTCGCCTTCGTCCCCGGTCGCGCCGCCTACCTCGACGGGCGCGGCGGATCGGAGATGCGACTGAACTTCTCCGGCTCGAGCTCCGACGACATCCGTGAGGGCGTGCGCCGGATCGGCGCGATCGTGCGCGAGCAGGTCGAGCTGTACGGCACGCTGACCGGGCGCGTGGTCCCGGAGCCGCGGACCGAGCCTGCGCCTCGGACCGATCTCGCCGACGTTCTCGAGCTGCCGCGTCGACGGTCGGACGACGGCCGGCGCGACGCTCGATGACCGGCGCCCGGCGGGTCGCCGTCCTGAAGGGCGGACGGTCGCTCGAGCGGCAGGTGTCGCTGGTGTCGGGCGGGCGCGTCGAGGACGCCCTGCAGCGCCTCGGGCACGCCGCGACCGGGATCGACGTCGGCAATGACCTCGTCGAACGGCTGCGCGAGGTGCAGCCCGACGTCGTCTTCGTGGCGCTGCACGGGGCAGGCGGCGAGGACGGGGCTGTCCAGGAGCTGCTCGAGGTGCTCGGCATCCCGTACACCGGGCCGCCGCCGGCCGCCTGCGCGATCTCGCGCGACAAGGCGATCACCAAGCACCTCTTGCGCGACGCCGGCATCCCCACGCCGGACTTCCTCGTGCTCAGTGAGACGACGTTCAAGGAGCTGGGCGCCGCAGCCGCACTCGCGGACATCGGCGAGCGGCTCGGCTTCCCGCTCGTCGTGAAGCCCGCGCGCGGCGGGAGCGCGATGGGCGTGCGCTTCGCGGCCGCGGCCGACGAGCTTCCCGAGGCGCTGGTCGCCGCGTTCTCGTACGACGACAAGGTCGTCTTCGAGCGGCACGTCGCCGGCCGCGAGCTCGCGATCTCCGTCCTGGGCGGCGCCGCGCTCCCGATCGTCGAGGCGGTCCCGCATCAGAGCGACGCCTATGACTTCGAGGCGCGCTACACGATCGGGCGCACCACGTTCCACTGCCCGGCGGACATGGACGCCGCCGCGACGGCCGAGGCCGGTGCGCTCGCGGTCCGGGTCTGCGACCTGCTCGGGCTCAGCGCCTGCGCGCGCGTGGACCTGCTGCTCGACGCCGATGGGACGCCGTGGGTGATCGAAGCCAACGCGATCCCCGGCATGACCGAGACGAGCCTGCTCCCCCAGGCGGCGGGCGCCGCCGACGTCGACTTCGACGCGCTCGTGGAGCGCATCCTGCTGCTCGCACCGACCGAGTGAGCCGCTAGCTGTCTTCGCCGCCGGCGAAGTCCTCCGGCGAGACCTCGTCGAGGAACTCCTTGAAGCGGTCGACGACCTCCTCGGTGTCCTCGACCTCGTGCTCGAACTCGATCGCCGATTCGGCGATGACCTCCTCCGCGGCGAAGATCGGTGCACCGGCGCGGACCGCGAGCGCGAGCGCGTCGCTCGGCCGCGAGTCGATCTCGATCTCCTTGCCGTCGACCGTCAGCGTGATGGTCGCGAAGAACGTGTTGTCGCGCAGCTCCGTGACGGAGACCTGCGTGCACTTCGTTTCGAGCTCACCGAGCACGTCGACGAGCAGGTCGTGCGTCATCGGCCGCGGCGTCGACGCGCCCTGCAGCTTCATCAGGATCGCGGCCGCCTCGGGGTGACCGATCCAGATCGGCAGGAACTTGTTGCTGTCCACCGCCTTGAGCAGCACGATCGGCTGCTTGCCGACCATGTCGAAGCTGACGCCGTAGATGACCATCTCCTGCACAGGCATGCGCTCCCAAGGCGGCTCGGGGTTGGAGCTTCGGAGAATACCCGCCGGATGAGGGGACGATGCGACGCTCAGCCTCACCGCATCGACGTCGTCGCGTTGGCGTTCATACGGCATGCGCTCCAGCGGCGCGCTCGGCGCGGTTCTCCTGCTCCTTCTTGCGGCCTCGCCCGCTGTGGCACGGGCGCCGTCCGGCTTCGGTCCACAGCGAGTGATCGGCTATGCCGCGGGCGCAGACGCTCCGGCGGGCCTGCCGTCGTGGTGTCACGCGGACACCTCGTGAGCCCAAGCGCGGCTCGACGGCGACGCAGCTGCCGCTCCAACACAAAACCCGCCGGAGCGGGACCTTCCGAATGGGCGATCCAGGATTCGAACCTGGGACCTCTTCCTTATCAGAGAAGCGCTCTAACCGACTGAGCTAATCGCCCTTGTGCGAGCGGGCAGTGTAGCGCGGAGCAAGGCCCGTGAGAGGCCCTCCCGGGCGCGCCGTTCAGGCGATCGTCGAGCCCGCGATCCGCGCGGCGAGCGCCTCCGCATCGTCCTGCGCCGCGACCGTGAACTCGACCTTGTACTGCGTTCCGCGTGGGCGCACCTTCACCTCACGACGCAGCGCCGTCGAGAGCAACTCGGCGATCTCCTCACATGCAGCGACCTGATCGGGGTGCACGGCGGCCGTGCCCGGCCCGCGCGACACGCGCACCTCGTTCGCCTTGCGCGCGCGGTCCTCGAGCACGCGGACCGACCAGCCGCCGTCGGCGGCGCTCTTCGCCAGGCGCCGGCGGGCGCCCTCGTCCTCCGCGAGGAGAACGGCTCGTCCGTGACCCTCAGCGAGCCGGCCGGACTCGAGCAGGTCGAGCACGTCGGCCGGGAGATCGAGCAACCGGAGCAGATTCGACACGGCGACACGACTGCGGCCGACGCGTCGGCCCACTTCCTCCCGCGTCAGGCCCAGCTCCTCGACGAGGGCGGCGACAGCGCGTGCCTCCTCGACGGGGTTCAGGTCCTCCCGGGCCATGTTCTCGACGATCGCCGCCTCGAGCGACGAAGCGTCGTCGCGACGCTCGACGATCGCCGGCAGCACCGCCAGGCCCGCCCGCTGCGCCGCACGCCAGCGGCGCTCCCCGGCGACCAGCTCGTACCGGCCGCCCTCGCGCGGGCGCACGAGGATCGGCTGCAGCACGCCGTTCTCGGTCAGCGACTCGGCCAGCGCATCGAGCGCCGCCTCGTCGAAGCGCCGCCGCGGCTGCGACGGGTTCGGCTCGACCAGTTCGATCGAGATGTCCCGCAGCTCCGGTCGGTCACCGTGCTGCCCGGAAACCTGAAGGATCGCGGCGAGGCCGCGTCCCATGCCGCGTTCAGCCACGTGCGGCCACCTCCTTGGCAAGTGCGAAGTACGCATCTGCGCCGGCGCAGTGCGGATCGTGATGGATGACGGGACGCCCGTAGCTCGGCGCTTCGCCGATGCGGATGTTCCGTGGGATGACGGTGTCGAAGACGAGCTCCGGGAAGTGTTCGCGGACTTCGCGCTCGACGTCCCGCGCCAGGCGGGTACGGCCGTCGTGCATCGTGAGCAGGAAGCCGGCGACGGCGAGCCGCGGGTTCAGCTCGCGCTGCACGAGGGCGAGCGTGTCGAGCAGCCCCGCGAGACCCTCGAGCGCGAAGTACTCGGTCTGGACCGGCACGATCACGCGGTCCGCGGCCGTCAGCGCGTTGATCGTCAGCGGCCCGAGGGACGGCGGGCAGTCGAGCAGGATGAACGACCCGTCCGCGCGCAGCGGGTCCAGCGCGTCGCGCAGGCGGGTCTCGGAGCCCGGCTCCCGCGGGAGCTCGAGGTTCGCCGCGGCGAGGTCGGGGTGCGCGGGGAGCAGCCGGAGGTTCGGGATGTCCGTCGGGACCAGTGCATCACGCGCGCTCACCCGGCCCGACGAGCACGTCGTAGATGCTCGGAACCGTGAGCTTGGAGACGCCGAGCCCGACGGTCGCGTTCGCCTGGGGGTCGACGTCGACGACGATCGTCGGGTAGCCGGCCTCCGCGATACACGCCGCGACGTTGACGGCGGTCGTCGTCTTGCCAACCCCGCCCTTCTGGTTGGCGATCGCGTAGAGCGTGCCCATGCAGTCCGCAAGCTAACGACGCGATCGGTCGGAGCTTTCGCCTGCTCCGACCGGCCCTGCCGCCCGATCGTTCGCCCCCGAACCAGACCTCAGGGTCGACTCGAGCCTCCGAGTGGCCTCTTTGCAGCCATTCCCGGGCGGCGAGGGTATCCGGCAGGCGTAGGTCGAAGCTTCCGGCTGAGGTAGAGGTGCCGTTCGGAGCCGTCTGGTCCGGGGACGGCCATCGGCACAGGTGCCTCCATACCGAGGATCTTGCCCGCCTTCCACGCTCCGGTCTCCTCCCCCTTGTCACGCTTCCCCTTCCAGGCCACCAGCGCGCCGTCGACCCGGAGGAGGGGCGCGGCGTACTCGAGCAGCACATCGAGGCGTGCGAGCGCCCTCGCGGTGACGACGTCGCACGCTCCCATGCCATCCGCCCAGGCTTCCGCCCGGCCACCCACGACCTCGACGTTCTCGAGCCGGAGGTCCTCCGCCGCCTCCTGCAGAAAACCCGCCTTCTTGCCCACGCTCTCGACGAGGACGAAGCGCGCCTCAGGGCGCGCGATCGCAAGGACGAGCCCTGGAAATCCGGCGCCTGACCCGAGATCGGCGATCAGCGAGGCAGTCTGGATGGCCTCCACGCCCAGGCCCGCGAGCGAGTCGGCGACATGGGCCTCCACGCCGGCCGCCGGGTCGCGGACCGCCGTCAGCGAATGGTGGCTCTGCTGAACGAGATCGAGCAGCCGGCGCAGCCGTGGAGCTGCGTCAGCCGGCAACCCGTACTGGGCCACCAGCGCGGTCAGGCGGGCGGATACCGCCTGTTCATCGGACGCAGGGCTCATGCGGTCCATGTAAGCGGGTCCTCAGGACGCCGCCGGATCGAGTGTAAAACGTGAAACGCTCAGACGGGCGTGACGACGAGGTGCCGGTCCGGCTCCTCGCCTTCGCTGTTCGTCTCGACGTCGCCGCGGTCGCGCAGGTGCTCGTGCACGATGCGGCGCTCGCTTGCGGTCATCGCGTCGAGGGCAACCGGGCGCTTGAAGCGCAGTGCCTCGTCCGCCGCGTCGTCGGCCTGGCCGACCAGCGCCTGCCGGCGGCGATCCCGGTAGCCGTCCGCGTCGACCACCACGCGATAGCGCGGTCCGGAGCCGTCTCCGAGCGCCACACGCGAGGCCAGGTGCTGGATGGCGTCGATCGTCTGGCCGTGATGGCCGATCAGCAGGCCGACTCCCTCGCCGGCGACCGTGGCGGTGATGTTCTCGCCATCGACCTCGACGCTGACCTCGCCCTCCAGGCCGATTCCATTGACGATCCGGGCGACGAGCGCCCGGACGCGATCGGCCGTCTCCGCGGTGATTCGAGCGTCCGGGCTCATCAGCGGCGCCTCCCCGTCTTCTTCTTCTTGCGCCTGGGCGAGGGCGGCGGGGCCGCCGCCGGAGCAGGCGGAGCCTCCTCCTTTGCCGATCCCTTACGGGGACGCGGCGTCGGAGCCGCAACGGCCGCCGCGCCCGCGAGCGCGGGGACGCCGGCCGCCTCCGGGCCCTTCCCGCCCATCCACGGGGGCAACTGCCCGGTGGACCGGCGGATGAAGTACTGCTGGCCGACGGTCCAGAGGTTCGTCGTGATCCAGTACACGAGCAGGCCGGCGGGGAAGCTCTTGATGAAGAGGACGAAGACGAACGGCAGCGCGAGCATGATGTAGCGCTGGTTCTTGTCCGCGGTCACGGACATCAGCAAGCTCGAGAGGAGCTGCGAACCGATGTACAGAATGAGCAGGACGACCAGCACTCCGCCGGTCGCCGGGGCCGTCAGGTCCGGGATGAACAGGAACTTGGCCGACCCGGGCTCGACGTTGTTGCAGTAGGTGTTCGCGAGCGTGGTGCCGTGATCGCGGATGTAGGCGGCCAGCTGCCCGTTTCCGCCGCAGATGTCGACCTTCAGGTCCTTCCGCAGCATGTAGAACAGCGAGATGAAGACCGGCATCTGGAGAACGAGCGGCAGGCAGGACCCGAACGGGTTCACCTTGTTCTCCTGGTAGAACTTCATCATCTCCTGGTTCTGACGCTGCTTGTCGTCCTTGTACTTCTGCTGGATCTCCTTGATCTGCGGCGCAAGCGTCTGAAGCCCCTGCATCGAGCGGAATTGCTTGATCGTCAGCGGCAGCATCAGCGTCCGCACGACGATCGTCATCGCGATGATCGAACCACCCCAGCCGATGCCGACCGTGTCGTGGAAGAACAGGAGAACCTGCTCGAACACGTCGATGATCGGCTGGAAGATGTTCGCGAGGACAAACATGAAGATCAGCGGCTGACGGGGGGCTCGGGGGTCGCGGACGAGGCGGCGGAGAAAAGGCGCTGGCCGGCGACGGGGTCGAACCCACCGTGGCTGAACGGATTGCAGCGCAGGAGGCGCCACACCGCCAGGACCGAGCCGCGGAGTATGCCGAACTCCCGGATCGCCTGCGCGGCGTAGGCCGAGCAGGTCGGCTCGTACTTGCAGCGGCGGGGCAGCCCGGGAGAGATCAGCCGCTGGTAGGCGGTGATCGGCGCGGTCGCGATTGCGCGCAGGATCTTCATGCGGCGCCTCCGGATGACGGTGCGGCGCTCACGCGCCCGATCAGCTCCGCCAGTGCGGAGCGGACGCCCTGGAGACCGTCGCGCTCGGCGAGCTCCCTCGCCTCGGGACGCGCGACGACCACGATGTCCACGTCAGTCGGGAGCGCGGCGCGCTCAGCGCCGAAAGCTTCCCTGAGCAGGCGTTTTACGAGGTTGCGCTCGACGGCTCCGCCGACCTTGCGGGAGACGCTGAGGCCCAGGCGCGGGCCGTCCTGCAGCTCACCGGCCGCGCGCGGGAACGCGTGCAGCACGAGCCAGCGGTTCCCGAACGACCGTCCCTGGCGGTAGACGCGATCGAACTCCGCGCTCCGGGACAAGCGACCACGCCGCTGCCGCCGGGAGGGGCGGGATGCGTCCTCCACCGTCAGACGGTGAGGCGCTTGCGGCCCTTGGCGCGGCGACGGCGCAGCACGTCGCGACCGGCGCGCGTGCTCATGCGCTCACGGAATCCGTGTGCGCGCTTGCGCTTGCGCTTCTTGGGCTGATAGGTGCGCTTCATGATGAAAGACCAGGGTCGGGAACGCAGCATGATAGCCGCACCCCGCCGCAGCGGCCGGGAAGGCCGGTGCAGTCTCCGCGTGCGTCCCGAGATCGGATTTTTCCGCGCTGTGCGGCATCGCCTCACGGAGGCGTCGCGCGAGGCTCAGCCGGGTCGATTCGCTCTGCTAGCGTGCGGATCGTCGGCTCCCTCCCGGGAGCCTGATCCTCTTCTAAGGGCCGAGCGCTCCCCCGGAGCCGCTTCCCCCTGCCATGAACGCCGAACCCCTGGAGCACACGTGGACCGTCCTCGCCGCCGAACTGCGGGCCGCTGTCGGTGAGCCGCTGTTCGACGTCTGGCTGGCGCCGCTGACGGTCGCGGCATTCGACGGATCACGCCTCGTGCTGCAGGCGCCCGCCGAGACACGCGAATGGGTCACAGAGCGGTTCGGCCGGATCCTCCAGACGAGCGTCGCCGCCGCCTTCGGCCCCCAGGTCGAGCTGGACATCGAGCGGGCCGGCGCCGACGGCGAGCCGGCCGGGCGTGGCGAGCGGGACGTTCCAGCCGTCCGGCAGCACACGCTCTCGCGGCAGGCGCCCAACCCCAAGTACACGTTCGACCAGTTCGTGATCGGCGGGTCGAACCGCTTCGCGCACGCCGCCGCGCTCGCCGTCGCCGAGAACCCGGGGACGGCCTACAACCCCCTCTACCTCTGCGGGCCCCCCGGCGTCGGCAAGACGCATCTGCTGCACGCGATCGCGACATATCTCGACCGCTACGCCGGCGGCCTGCGGATCCAGCTCACGAGCGGCGAGGCATTCGCGAACGACTTCATCGGCGCTCTGCACGGCGGAAACATCGAGGCCTTCAAGGCCCGACACCGCGGCGTGGACGTCCTGCTCGTCGACGACGTGCAGTTCCTCATGGCGAAGGCGCGCACCGAGGAGGAGTTCTTCCACACCTTCAACCACCTCCGCGACGCGGGTGCCCAGATCGTTCTCACGAGCGACCGGCCTCCGGCGGACCTCGATCGCCTGGAGGACCGGCTGCGCGACCGCTTCGCCTCCGGGCTGATCGCCGAGGTCCTGCCGCCCGACCTGCAGACCCGCCGCGCCGTCCTGCTGAAGCGCGTGGCACTCGACGGGCTTCCGACCCCTCCGAGTGAGGTCCTCGACACGATCGCGCAGCGCATAACCGTGAACCTTCGCGCCCTCGAGGGCGCGCTCATCCGCGTCGTCGCGTTCGCCTCACTCACGTCCCGCCCGGTCGACGGCGCACTGACCGAGGAGGTCCTCGACGAGCTGGGCACGCCCGCCGGTGACCCCGGGGTCTCCGGGCGCACACCGACGGTGACGGAGGTCCAGCAGCTCACCTGCGAAGCGTTCGGGCTCACGCGCGAGGAACTCCTCTCGAGCTCTCGTGCGACCCGGGTCAGCTGGCCGAGGCAGGTCGCGATGTACCTCGCACGCGAGCACACCGGCGCGAGCCTCCCGTCGATCGGCGCCGAGTTCGGCGGGCGCGGTCACACGACCGTGCTGCACGCGTGCCGGCGCACGGCCGAGCGCGTCGCCGCCGACCCCGAGGCCTCGCAGACCGTCCGCGAGCTTCGCGCACGCCTGTCGACAACCCCGCCCGGCGGACAGGCCGACCGCAGCAAGTGACACACTCGGCCGTTCATCGACAGGGCGGTCTGATCGGATCGAGCCGGAGCACGCAGGGCTTTTCGCGGCCTATCGACACCATCGACAGCCTTATGACGTCTGATCATCTTTCAGTAGGGAGTTGTCCGTGAAGATCTCCATCGCTCACGACGTGTTGGTCACGCATCTCGGGGTCGTCGCGCGGATCGCGTCGACGCGATCCGCGATCCAGGCGCTCTCCGGCGTCCAGATCGCCGCCACCGAGAGCGCCGTGGAGCTGCGCGCCACCGACATGGAGATCGCGCTGCGAGCGCCGCTCCCCGCAGAGGTGCAGCGCCCGGGCGAGGTCGTCCTCCCGGCGCGGCTGCTGCTCGAGGTCGTCCGCCGGCTTCCGGGTCAGGCCGTCAGCATCGAACTGCGTCCCGAGCAGCAGGACGTGGAACTCGTCGCCGGCAGCGCGACGTTCCATCTGCGAACGCTCCGCGGCGAGGACTTCCCGATGCTGCCCGAGCCCGGCGGTGACACCACGGTGGTCGTCCCGGCCGCGGCGTTCACGGAGACGATCGCACGGGTCTCGCGCTCCGCATCGCGCGACGAGACCCGCCCGATCCTCACGGGCGTCCTGGTCTCGGCCGAGGGTTCGAGCCTGCGGATGGTCGCGACCGACTCCTACCGGCTGACGGTCAAGGAGACGACGCTCGAGGCACCGCTTGCCGAGGGTTTCGAGGCCAACGTCCCCGCGCGGGCACTCGAGGAGCTGGGCCGGCTGACGGCCGCAGATGCTGAGACGATCAGCGTGGGCGTGCGCGCCAACCAGGTGGTCTTCGGCGTCGGCGACGTGGCGCTGTCGTCGCGGCTGATCGACGGTCAGTTCCCGAACTACCGCCAGCTGCTGCCGGAGCAGTTCGAGCATGAGCTCACGCTGGACACCGCGGAGTTCCTGGAGGTCGTCGAGCGGATCAGCCTGATGGCGCAGAAGAACGCGCCGCTGCGGCTGTCCTTCTCCGAGGGCGAGCTGCGCATCTCCGCGCAGACCCCCGACGTCGGCGAGGCGAGCGACAGTTTCGCCGTGCCGTTCGCGGGCGAACCTTTCGAGATCGGGTTCAATCCGGAGTTCCTGACCGCCGGCCTGCAGAGCGCCGCCGCCGAGCAGGTCGTCCTCAAGCTGATCAGCCCGCTGCGGCCCGGCCTGCTCGAGTCCGCCGATGGGAGCGGCTTCATCTACCTCATCATGCCCATCCGCCTGAACGTCTGATGCGCCTGGTGCGCCGCCTGCGCGTCCGCGACGTGCGCACCTACGACAGTGCCGAGGTCACGCTGGGCCCCCGCCTCACGATCGTCCACGGCCCGAACGGCGCCGGCAAGACGAACCTGCTGGAGGCGCTCTACGTCGGCCTCACCGGCCGCTCCTGCCGGACGGGCAACGATCGCGAGGTCATCCGGTTCGATGCTCCGGCGCTCCGGGTCGAGGTGGACATCGAGACGGCGGACGGCATCCACGAGCTGGCGGTCGGCTACGAGCCTTCGCAGCCGCGCCGGGTGACCGCCGACGGCGCGCCGGTCGAGCGCATCCTGGACGTCGGCTTCCGGCCGCTCGTCAGTGTGTTCCTCCCCGACCGGCTCGAGCTCGTGAAGGGCGCTCCGGCAGGCCGCCGCGCACACCTGGACCAGGTGGTCGCGGCGCTGTGGCCCGCGCGCGTCGCGGCCCGCCGCGGCTACGCACAGGCGCTCGCGCAGCGCAACGCCCTGCTGTCGCGCGTGCGCTCGGGCGGCACCGCGAGCTCCGCGCTGCACACGTGGGACCTCGAGCTGGGCCGCCTCGCCCTCACGCTGCGCGACGACCGCGCCCGCGCGGCGGAGCTGATCGCGCCGGGCGTCGCGGAGATCGCGCGGGAGCTCGGGCTCGCGGGGGAGACGGAGCTGCGTTACCGCCCGCGGACACGCGCGGCCACGGCCGAGGAGTTCGCCGCCGAGCTCGCGGAGCGGCTCGACTCCGACCTGGCGCGCGGGTTCACCGGGCACGGTCCCCATCGCGACGACCTCGTCCTCTCACGCGACGGACGCGAGCTGCGCGCGTACGGGTCGCAGGGAGAGCAGCGCCTCGCGCTGCTGTCGCTGCTGCTCGCAGAGCGCGACGTCCTCTCCGACGTCCGTGAGGACCCGCCGCTCCTGCTGCTCGACGACGTGATGAGCGAGCTCGACGCCGAGCGCCGCGAGCGGCTGGTCGCGCGCGTCACCCGCGTCGGGCAGGTCGTCGTCACGACCACGGACCTCGCGCACGTGCCCGACGCCGACGGCTCAGGCGTGGTGCGGCTCGCGGTCGCCGCCGGCGTCGTCCGGCAGGAAGCCGTGGCGGCGTGAGCGCGGGACGCCGGCAGCCGCGCCCGGCCGGCGACGCCGTCCGCGCGCTCGCGGACCGGATCGCACCGGCCTCGACGCTGGCCGCGGTGCAGAAGGTCTGGGACGGGGTCGCCGGCGAGGCTCTCGCGGCGGTGGCGACGCCGACGGCGGAGGCGCGGGGAAGCCTCACGGTGACGTGCTCCAGCGCGGTCTGGGCCCAGGAGCTCGACCTCATGGCGACGACCCTCGTGGAGCGCCTCAACGCCGCGCTCGGGGACGACCTGATCCGCTCATTGCGGTGCCAATCGGTGCCTGCGAAGAGCTGGTCCCGCGCCCGTATCTGACCGCGGCTCCGGACTTCACGGAAATCGACTCACCGAGCGGCGCGAAATGTGCCGTTTTGCAGGACTTTCGTAGGTTCGCCACAGGGCGGTTCGACACCCGATCCTGCTATCCTTCCAGGAACCATTGCCGCCTGCCCCGGCCGGGTCTTGCTTGATCCCGGGTCCGGGGCTTTTCACGTCACCAGAGGACCCATGGCGAAGAAGGACAGCGCGAACACCACGACCACGAGTGCCTCCTACGGCGCCGAGGACATCACGGTCCTCGAGGGCCTCGAGGCGGTGCGCAAGCGGCCGGGCATGTACATCGGCTCGACCGGCATCCGCGGTCTTCACCACCTGGTCTACGAGGTGGTCGACAACTCGGTCGACGAGGCACTCGCGGGCCACTGCTCGCGCGTGGACGTGACGATCCACCCGGACAACTCCGTCACGGTCGTCGACGACGGCCGCGGCATCCCGGTCGGGACGATGAAGAAGGAGGGCAAGAGCGCCCTCGAGGTCGTGCTCACCGTCCTGCACGCCGGCGGCAAGTTCGGTGACGGCGGCGGCTACAAGGTCTCCGGCGGCCTGCACGGCGTCGGCGTCTCGGTCGTCAACGCGCTCTCCGAGGAGCTCGAGGTCGTCGTCCGAACCGAGGGCTTCGTGCACACCCAGCACTACGAGCGCGGCATCCCGCAGGACGCCATCGCCAAGGGCGAGGCGACGAAGGCGACGGGGACGACCATCTCGTTCCTGCCCGACGCGGACATCTTCGACGAGACCGAGTTCGACTTCGCGATCCTCGAGCAGCGGCTGCGCGAGACCGCGTTCCTGACGCGCGGCCTGCGCATCTCACTCGTGGACGAGCGCGGCGAGGGCGCCAAGGTCGAGTTCCACTACGAGGGCGGCATCGAGGACTTCGTCAGCTACCTCAACGAGAACAAGGAGCCGATCCAGAAGAAGGTCATCTTCTTCGAGGACGAGGGCGACGAGGGTGCCGTCGAGGTCGCGATGCAGTGGAACGGCTCCTACCAGGAGTCGGTCTTCTCGTTCGCCAACAACATCAACACGCACGAGGGCGGGTCGCACCTCTCGGGCTTCCGTTCGGCGCTCACGCGAACGCTGAACAAGTACGCCCGCGAGAAGGGCGAGCTGAAGGAGAAGGACGAGAACCTCTCCGGCGAGGACGTGCGCGAGGGCCTGACCGCGGTCATCTCCGCCAAGCTCGCCGACCCGCAGTTCGAGGGCCAGACCAAGACCAAGCTCGGCAACCCCGGGATGCAGGGCTTCGTCGAGTCGATCGTCAACACCAAGCTGGCCGAGTTCCTGGAGGAGAACCCGCAGGAGGCCCGCGCGGTGATCCGCAAGGCCGTCCAGGCGGCGCAGGCGCGGTCCGCCGCGCGCAAGGCCCGCGATCTGACGCGGCGCAAGAGCGCGCTCGAGAACTCGCGCCTGCCGGGCAAGCTCGCCGACTGCTCCGTGAAGGACCCGTCGCTCGCCGAGATCTTCGTGGTCGAGGGCGACTCCGCCGGCGGCTCCGCCAAGCAGGGCCGCGACCGCAACACGCAGGCCGTGCTCCCGCTGCGCGGGAAGATCCTCAACGTCGAGAAGGCGCGGATCGACAAGGTGCTGCAGAACGCCGAGGTGCAGGCGCTGATCACCGCGATCGGCACCGGCGTGCGGGACGAGTTCGACATCGAGCGCGCCCGCTACCACAAGGTCATCCTGATGACGGACGCCGACGTCGACGGCGCGCACATCCGGACACTCATCCTGACGCTGCTCTTCCGCGAGATGCAGGAGCTGATCGACGCCGGCTACGTGTACATCGCCAAGCCGCCGCTCTACAAGGTGAAGACCGGCAGCCAGGAGCGCTACATCGAGCGCGAGTCCGAGCTCGAGGAGCTGCTGCTCGCGGACAAGTACGAGAAGTTCGACGTGCGCGACCGCGACGGCGCGGCGTTCAAGATCACCGAGGCGCGCTGGCAGACGTTCCGCAAGAGCCTCAAGCGCTACGTGTCGCTGGCGACCGCGCTCCGCGGCCACCACGGCCACGACGTCGTGCGCTTCCTCGAGGAGTCGACGCTGCTGGACGAGGGCATCACGAGCGTCGAGGACGCGACGAAGCTCCTGGGCGGCGCCGATCACGAGCGCGACCACCTCACGACGGAGCTCGTGGAGGTCGGCGATGAGACGATCGTGATCAAGGCGATCGAGCGTCGCACCGGACTGGCGCAGACCCACCGGCTCGCGATCGACCTCTTCGCCGCGCCGGAGTACCGCAGCTTCGTCAAGGTCCACCACGACCTCGTGAAGCTCGCCGGCACGCCGCCGTTCCAGGTGACGCTCGGCGACCGGTCCGATACGGCACCGTCGTTCGAGAGCCTGCGCACCGTCGTGCTGGCGCTCGCGCAGCGCGGCGTCGGGCTCAACCGCTTCAAGGGCCTCGGCGAGATGAACGCCGACCAGCTCCGCGAGACCACGATGGATCCCGCGACACGCACGCTGCAGAAGGTGACGATCGAGGACGCGACCGCCGCCGACCAGATCTTCTCGATGCTCATGGGCGACGTGGTCGAGCCGCGCCGCGAGTTCATCGAGACGAACGCCCGCGACGTCGTCAACCTCGACGTCTAGTCCCGGCAAAAGGAACTCCGAGAGATGGCATCCGCCGACGTCCTGAACGACCGCTTCGAGCCGCGCGCGCTCGAGGACGAGATGAAGACGGCGTACCTGGACTACGCCATGTCCGTCATCGTCGGACGTGCGCTTCCCGACGTGCGTGACGGGCTCAAGCCCGTGCACCGGCGCGTCCTCTACGGGATGTCCGAGCTCGGTCTCGGCCCGACGCGCGGCTACGCCAAGTGCGCCCGCATCGTCGGCGAGGTGATGGGCAACTACCACCCCCACGGCGACTCGGCGATCTACGACACGCTCGTGCGGATGGCGCAGGACTTCTCGATGCGCTACCAGCTCGTCGACGGGCAGGGCAACTTCGGCTCCGTCGACGACGACCCCGCGGCCGCCATGCGGTACACCGAGGCGCGGCTCACCCGCCTGGCCATGGAGATGCTGCGCGATCTCGACATGGACACCGTCGACTTCGTCCCGAACTACGACGGCCGCACCCAGGAACCGCTCGTCCTGCCCGCACGGTTCCCGAACCTCCTGGTCAACGGCACGACCGGCATCGCCGTCGGCATGGCGACGAACATCCCGCCGCACAACCTGCGCGAGGTGATCGACGCGACGATCGCGTTCATCGACGATCCGGCGATCACGATCGACGGGCTCATGAAGCACATCAAGGGCCCGGACTTCCCGACCGGCGGCACGATCCTCGGGCGCCAGGGCATCCGCGACGCCTACGAGACCGGCCGCGGCCGGGTCCGGGTGCGCGCCAAGGCGCACATCGAGCCGCTGTCCCAGGGCAAGGAGGCGATCGTCGTCACCGAGCTGCCCTACCAGGTGAAGAAGGGCGGCGAGGGCGGCCTGATCCAGAAGATCGCCGACCTCGTCCACGACAAGAAGATCCCGGACATCACCGACCTGCGCGACGAGTCGGACCGCAACGGCATGCGCTTCGTGATCGAG
The DNA here is from genome assembly GCA_963805615.1 of uncultured Actinomycetes bacterium. Lineage (GTDB taxonomy): Bacteria > Actinomycetota > Thermoleophilia > Solirubrobacterales > Solirubrobacteraceae > F1-60-MAGs163. The sequence goes on from CAWDUW010000004.1 coordinate 388,817, forward strand.
CTCAAGCGCGACGCGCTCCCGAAGGTCGTGCTGAACCAGCTCTACAAGCACACGAACATGCAGTCGACGTTCGGCGTCAACGCCGTGGCGCTCGTCGACGGCGTCCCGCGCACCCTCTCGCTGCGCGAGATCCTCGACGCCTACATCGGCCACCAGCGCGAGGTCGTCGTCCGGCGGGCCAAGCACGAGCTCGGGCTCAAGGAGGCCCGCGCGCACGTGCTCGAGGGCCTGCTGATCGCGCTCGACAACCTCGACGCCGTGATCGCGCTGATCCGCTCGTCGAAGGATCGGGAGACGGCGCGCGGCGATCTGATGACGCAGTTCGGGCTGAGCCAGATCCAGGCGACGGCGATCCTCGACCTGCGCCTCGCGCAGCTGACCGCGCTGGAGTCCGGCGCGATCAAGGAGGAGCACGCCGACGTCACCGAGCGCATCCGCGAGCTGCGCGAGCTGCTCGGCGACGAGGCGGCCGTCCTCATGGTCATCAAGGCGGAGCTCACCGAGATCCGCGATCGCTTCGCCGACGACCGCCGCACGGAGATCGCGGCCAGCGAGGACGAGATCGACATCGAGGACCTGATCGCCGACCAGCAGATGGTCATCACGATCACGCACACCGGCTACATCAAGTCGCTGCCGCTCGCCACGTACCGCCAGCAGCAGCGGGGCGGCCGCGGCGTCACAGGCATGGACATGAAGGACGGCGACTACATCGAGCACCTCTTCGTGTGCTCGTCGCACGACTACCTGTTGTTCTTCTCCAACCGCGGCAAGGTCTACCGCTCGAAGGTCTACGAGCTGCCCGAGGCCTCGCGCACCGCCAAGGGCCGGGCGCTCGTCAACGTCCTGCCGCTGCGTGAGGGCGAGCGGATCCAGTCCGTGCTGTCCACGCGGGACTTCACCGAGACGAAGTACCTCGTCTTCGCAACGCGCAACGGCACGGTCAAGAAGACCGAATTCCTCGCCTACAACACGCCGATCAAGGCGGACGGGATCATCGCGATCAACATCCGCGAAGACGACGAGCTGCTGCAGGTGCGCGCCGTCGATCCGGAGGACGAGATCCTCATGGTCTCGCGCGCCGGCCTGACGGTGCGGTTCGCCGAGTCGGACGCGCGCAGCATGGGCCGCGACACCACCGGTGTGCGCGGCATGGACGTCGGCCGTGCCGGCGAGGTCATCGCGATGGACGTCGCGCGCGACGACATGGACCTGCTCGTCATCACGGAGAACGGGTTCGGGAAGCGCACGCTCGTCGGCGAGTACCGCAAGACCCACCGCGGCGCCAAGGGCGTCAAGACGATCGCGCTGACGGAGGCCAAGGGCCGGCTCGCCGGCGCGCTCGTCGTCCGCGAGCACGAGGACCTGATCTTCATCTCGCGTGAGGGGATGGTGCAGCGCACCGCCGTCGGCGGCATCAACCGCTACGGCCGCGCGGCCCAGGGCGTCAGGGTCATGAACATCCGCGACGACGACGAGGTCAGCGCCGTCGCGATCGCCGCCGAGGGCTCAGGCGACACCGCCGCGAGCGTCGAGGGCGACGAGGCCGCGCAGCCCGCGGGCATCCCGGGCCACGAGCTCGAGTACGTCGACGTGCCGGTCGACGACGACGTCGACGAGACCCCGGAGGACGATCCGGAAAGCGAGTAGCGGGGCGTGGCGCGCAGGGTCTGCGCGCCACCTGTCCGTGACCCGGCGGGATCCGTCCGGGGGCTTGGTACATTCCGCCTACCAGAGAGAGGAGGTGGTCCGTATCTGTAGTCACAGTTCTTGCGGGACCCTGGAGGTGCCCGGCCGCTAGACCGCGGTTGGCTGGACCCGCTCAGCGGAATCCAATCCGGGACACCGTCGTTCCACCTGCCGGTGTGGTCCCTCCGGCATCCAAACGGGTGGAGCGGTTTTCATCCAGTCAGAGATCGAGCGAAGGGCGCCGGGTCGTCGAGCCTGGCGCCCTTCGTGTCTGTCGGCGGTTGCGGCGCTGTCGCCCTGCGGACTAGGGTTCTTCGATGGCCGACGTTGCGCTGACCGATGGTGGGATCGAGACGGTCCTGCTGTTTCACGAGGGATTCGAACTCCCATGCTTTGCGTCGTTTCCGCTGCTCCATGAGGACCGAGGGCGGGCGGCGCTTCGGCGATACTTCGAGCCGTTCCTCGATCTTGCACGGGAGCAGGGGCTCCCGTTCGTCATCGACACGCCGACGTGGCGCGCGAACCCCGATTGGGGAGCGCAGCTCGGGTACAACCCGGCCGCGCTCGAGGGCGCGAACAACGACGCCGTGGAGTTCGTCTGCGAGCTCGCTCAAGGGCGACCCGACGTGACGATCGACGGCGTGCTCGGACCGCGCGGTGACGGCTACGTCGTCGGCGAGCGGATGACCGGAGAGGAGGCGGCGGAGTACCACGACTGGCAGATCGGAGTCCTGCGCAGGGCGGGCGCCGAGCGCATAACGGCGCTCACGCTGTCCTACCCGGAGGAGGCCATCGGGGTGGTGCAGGCGGCCGCGGCACATGGTGTGCCCGTCGTCCCGTCGTTCACGGTCGAGACGGACGGGCGGCTTCCCGACGGCACGCCGCTTGCCGCGGCAGTCGAGCAGGTCGACGGAGCGACCGGCGGCGTCGCCGAGTTCTTCATGGTCAACTGCGCGCACCCAACGCACATCGCGGCCGGGCTCGACGGCGGTTCCCCACTCAACCGGATCGGTGGCCTGCGCGTGAACGCCTCGGCGCTGAGCCACGTCGAGCTCGACGAGGCCGAGGAGCTCGACGAGGGAGATCCCGGGGCGCTCGGCCGGGACAACGCGACGCTCCGGGAGATGCTGCCGTCGGTTCAGCTGCTCGGCGGGTGCTGCGGCACGGACCACCGCCACGTGAGCGAGATCGCCGCCGCCTGGGGCTCCGCCGCCTGACGACTACGCCGGCGCGCCGCCCGGCAGCCATGCGCGCCAGGCGCTGGGGATTCGCGGCGCCGCGACGGCGATGAAGACGTGAGGGTGGGGGGCGCGGGGTGCCTTGCGCGGGTGCATGTCGGCCTGGGCGGGGAGGCGGTCGCCCTTCCGGCGGTTGCAGGGCGCGCAGGAGGCGACGATGTTCTCCCAGCTCGAGTCGCCGCCCTTTGACCGCGGGATCACGTGGTCGACGGTGAGGCTCGAGCGGGAACCGCAGTACTGGCACGCCCAGCCGTCGCGGGCGAAGACCGCGCGGCGGGTGATGCGGCGGCGCTCGGCGCTGCGCGGCACGTTCACGTAGTGCACGAGCCGGATCACGACAGGACGCGGCATGAGCGTGTGCTCGGAGCGCAGCTCCCATGCCGCGCGCTCGACGATCTCGGCCTTCTGCTTCAGCAGCAGGACCGCGGCACGGCGGACGGTGCACACGTTGATCGGCTCGTACGTCGCGTTGAGCACCAGCACCCGGCCGCCGTCACGTCCGCGCGGTCGATGCCCGTCGACCGGCGCGGACCCAACTGGGGATGGTGGCGTAGCCGTGGCCATCGGTGCTCTGCGCGGAAGTCTATCGGCGGCCCTGACGCGATTCGCCGGGTGTCACGGGATCGGCACGCCGGCCGCGCGGGGGTAGGAGCCGAGCACGCGCAGCTCCTCACAGTGCGCTGACAGCCCGGCGATCGCGTCCGCGGCGGAACCCGGCTGGTCCGCGCGGCCCGCCAGGTCGAGCAGGAAGACGTAGTGGCCCAGACGCCTGCGCGCCGGCCGCGACTCGATCCGCGTCAGGTTGACGCCGCGGAAGGCGAACTCCGACAGGCAGCGCACCAGCCAGCCCGGCGAGCCGTCCCCGTCGCCCGAGAACACGACCGAGCTCTTCCAGTCGTCGCTCCCCGAGCCGCCCGCGAGGTCGTCGCCCTCGCGGGCGAGCCAGACGAAACGGGTCGCGTTCGCGGGCTCGTCCCCGAGGTCCTCGGCGATCGTGACGGCGCCATACAGCTCGCCGGCGAGCGGCGTGCCGAGGGCGGCCCACACATCGTCGGTCGCGGCGACCTCGCGGACGGCCTCGGCCGTCGACGTTCGGGCCCGAACCTCTGCGGCCGGCAGCATCTCGCGCAGCCAGGCCGCGCACTGCGCAAGGCCCTGGGGATGGGAGAGCACGACGCGCACATCCTGCAGCGCCACGCCCGGCCGGGCGAGCAGGGAGTAGCGCACCGGCAGCACGCGCTCGCCGACGATCCGCACAGCGTGGGCGTCGTGCACGAGCGCATCCACCGCCTCGTTCACCGAGCCCTCGAGCGAGTTCTCGATCGGCGCGAGCGCCCGGTCGACGGCTCCGTCCGCCACAGCGACGACGACCTGGTGCACCGTCGCGAGCGGCACGAGCTCCGCCTCCGGGGGAACCGACGGGTCGCTGAGGAGCGCCTGCTCGCTGAAGGTGCCGGCGGGGCCGAGGAACCCGATGCGCATCAGCCCCGTCCCTCCGCCGCGTCGGGAACCTCGCCGGCGAGGGCGGCGCGGACGGCCTCCTGCTCCTCCGGTGAGAGTGGCACGGCCGACACGCCGGCCTGAACCTGCTTCACGTAGACCCGCGCCTGCTCGCGATGGTGGATCGAGGAGAGCACGACGCCGGACTCGCGGGCGTCGAGCAGTGCGATCGACGTGGACTGGCGGCCGGACAGCTCGTTGTAGGCGTCATAGCGGACCACCGCGCGATGCGCGAGCGCGCCGTCGAGCCGCCGCTCGTCCCCGTCGAGGCGACCCTCGACGCGCGTGACGACGTCGATCACCCACTCGTGCAGCGCCTTGAACTGGCGCTCGATGTCTGCGGCGTGCTCGACGAGATCGCGCTCACCGTCTCCGAGGACCACCCGCTGCGCGCGCCGCAGCGCACTCGTGCGCCGCCACAGGACCACGAGCAGGATCAGGGCGATCAGCGCCAGGACGGCGGCGACGAGCGCAACGATCCCGGGGGCATCGGTCAGGCGGTCCACGGTGTCCGCAGGATAGGGCGGACGCCCGCCTCACGCCCCCGGGGGTCAGCCCGAGAAGAGAACGGTGTAGGTGGCCGTGTTGTTGTCGGTCGTCTTCTCGCCCGCGACCGGATCGACCTTGACGGTGAGCGTCGCGGCGGTTCCGGACGCCGGCACCTTCGGCAGCGGGATCGTGACGTCCGTCTCGCTGCCCGGCTGCGTCGAGTTCACGGTCTTCTTCGCGCTGATCGCAGTCTGCCCAGGCGCGGTCAGCTTCGCGGTGACGATCACGTTCTTCTGGACGTTGTCGCCCTGGTTGGCGACCTTCACGGTCACGGTCACGGGCGGCTTCGCGGGGACGGTCGTCGAGGCGCCGTCGGACAGCGTGGTCGTGCCGATCTGCGTGCTCACGATGCCGTGGCCGCACGCTGTGCCCGCGGGGCACGTGCTGCCGCCGGTGGTCGTCCCGCCGCCCGAGGTCCCGCCGATCGCCTGGGCGACCGTGTCCGGCGCGAGCCAGGTGTAGCCCGGCAGCGACCTGCTCGCCGGAATCGTCTGACCTGAGATGCCGGCCTCGTCGAGCGCCTGCACGATCAGCGGCGCGGCGCGCTGCGAGTAGAGGACGTCGGACGCGAGGAACATCTGCATCTGGCCGGCGATCTCGCTGGTCGCCGCCTCGGCCTGCGGCCCGCGGCCCTGCGCCGCCGTCAGCTTCTCCGCGATCCGCGTGAGCGCCTGCGAGCGCAGGTTGAGGACCGTCAGGAGGTTCTGCTGAGCGGAGCGCATGGCATCCGGGACACTCAGCTCACGGGCGCGCTTGGCGTCCTCCTCGGCGGTCAGGCGCACCTGGTTGACCTGGACCTGCAGATCGTTGCCGCTCGTCTTCCCGGACGCGAGCAGGTCGAAGAAGGGCTTGGACACCTGCTCGTTGGAGTCCGAGACGATCGCGCTCGCGTCGCGGGTGTAGTCCTTCAGCGCGCGCTCCTGGCGGCTGTCGAGGCAGCCCTTGACGCCGAGGACGATGAGGATCAGGAGCAGGACGCCGACACCGAGCGCGACGAGCTGGCGCGTGCGCGCCGTCTGCGGATCGGGCACGTGCGTACCGCCGGCGGTCTCGGGACCGGGCGCGGGACGCCTCGGCGCGGCCGGGCGGCGGGGCGCTTTGCCTACGCGCGTTGGCTCGTCGTCGTCGAAGAAGGACATGGGGTGATTGGGCGCCCGTGGCGGGTGCCGGGGGCGCAGTATGACCGCGAGGGCACTCGCGGGCCATCCTGCAAGTTTGCCGTCAGTGGCGGATCTCCTGCTTCAGGCGGCAGGAAGCGCCCTCGCGCGCGGCGAAGGCGGGAGGTGGTGCAGACCGCCGACGACACGCTGGCGACGACCGACCTGCGCGCCGCGGGCGAGACGCCGCTGGCGCTCGACCGGTACCGGCTGGTGCGCCGCCTCGGCGCGGGGGCGTTCGGCGTCGTCTGGCTCGGCGCACGACGAGCGACTGGATCGCGTCGTCGCGGTGAAGCGCATCGAACTGCACGACGAGCACGTGGCCGCGCGCGCCGAGCGGGAGGCGCTCGCCGCCGCGCGGCTGCAGCACCCGGGGATCGTGGCGCTCTACGAGGCGGGCCGCGACTCGGCCGCGGTGTACCTGGTCTCGGAGATGGTTCGCGGGCGCACGCTCGCCGACCTGACGGACGTGGGGGCGCTGTCGGACCGCGATGTCCTGCGGATCGGGGCTGCGCTCTGCGACGCGCTGGAGCACGCGCACACGCGCGGCGTCGTGCACCGTGACGTCAAGCCGGCGAACATCATGATCCCGGAGCAGCCGTCGGGCGAGGCGGGGATCGCGAAGCTCACGGACTTCGGCGTCGCGGCCATCACGGGCGACGAGGCCCTGACGCGCACCGGTGACGTCGTCGGGACGCTCGCGTACATGGCGCCGGAGCAGGCGGAGGGCCACGCCGCGGACGGGCCGGCCGACCTGTACGCGCTGGCGCTCGTCCTCTACGAGGCGCTCTCGGGGGTCAACCCCGTGCGCGCCCCGGGCGCCGCCGCGACGGCACGCCGTGTCGGGACGCGCCTGCCCCCACTCGCGCGGCTCCGCCGCGATCTGCCCGGGACCGTCTGCGCGGCGATCGACCGTGCGGTGCTGCCGCGTCCGCACGAACGCGGCACGCTCGCCGAGCTGCGCGCCGCGCTCGACTCGGGCCTCGACGGCGCAGGCCGCTCACCGGGTACGGTCGCCGGGCCCGCGGGTGGACGCCACGCCGGGCCGCAGTGGCGCCGCAGCCGTCGGCACATCACGAGCTTCCGGACGTCGAGCGATCGCGGCCGCGCAGCGCGCCCGCGATCACCCAGCGTGCGGTTGCCGCCGCCGCGACGGCGGGGCTCGTGGCCGCCGTCATCACCGCGGCTCCCGCCACCTTCGCTCCCGGGCCCGGCGCCGCCCTCGCGGGTGCTGCCGCGGCCGCGCTCGTCGTGCTGGCGCTCCCGCGACTCGGCTGGATGGCCGCCGCGGGCGGAGTGGTCGCCTGGCTCGTCGCCGCCGGCCTGCCCGGCGCCGCGGTCCTCGTGGCCGCCGCCGCGGTCCCGACGATGGTGCTGCTGCCCCGCGACGGCGTCCTGTGGAGTGCGCCGGCGCTGGCGCCGCTGCTCGGCCTCGCGGGCCTCGCCCTCGGCTGGCCCGCGCTCGGCGGCCAGGCGCGCGGATGGACACAGCGTGCAGCGCTCGGCGGCCTCGGACTCTGGTGGCTCGTGATCGCCGAGGCGCTCGCTCCCGGGCACCTGCTGCTCGGCGATCCGCCCGGGACCGCCGGGCGCATCCTGTGGGAGGAGTCCGCCTCCCGCGCGGTCACCGACGTGCTCGTGCCGATCATCAGCTCGGGGGTTCCGTTGATCGCCGCGCTGTGGGCCGCCGCCGCCTGGCTGCTGCCGCTGATCGTGCGCGGCCGGGCGCCGCTCGTCGACGTCGTCCTCGTGACCGGCTGGGCCACCGGGCTCGCCGCGGGCACCGCGGCGCTCGTGGCGGCGTTGCCGTGGAGCGGGGCACAGCCGGAGCCGCGCGGCCTCGTCGTCGGCGCGATCGCGGCGGGCGCGATCGGGCTCCTGGGTGCCGCGGCGCGTGCGCCCGCGACCGTCCGCGGGGTCAGTCCCTAGCATTCATCCGTCGCGCGGCCTTCTCCGAAAAGCCCGCGCGCGCGAGTCCATGAGCGTCCTGAGGAACCTGGAAAGCAAGCTGGCCGGGCTCGTCGAGGGCACGTTCGGCCGCGTCTTCCGCGCGGAGGCCCGCCCGGAGGAGCTCGCGCGCCGGCTCGCCCGTGAGATGGACGAGCACCGCACGGTCTCGCTCTCGCGCACGTACGCGCCCTACGAGTACGTCGTGTACCTCTCGCCGGAGGATCACGAGCGGTTCGCCCCGATCGAGCGGGAGGTCACGCAGGAGCTCTCCGCGTACCTGCTCGAGCATGCGCGCGCGGAACGCCTCGCGCTCGTCGCGAGCCCCGTGATCGAACTGCGGATAGACGAGCGCCTGGGCCTCGGAGAGTTCGGGATCGAGGCTCGGCACGCGCACGTGGTGCCGGACGCCCCCGCCCCGGTGCCCGCGCCGCCCGCGCCTGCGCCCGCGCCCGCGCCGCACACGATGATCGTGTCGAGCGCGGAGCGTTCCCAGGAGCGCCTGGACGATGCGGCTGCCCGGCGCGGCCGCGCGATCCTCGCGGCCGAGGGCAAGCGCTTCGTGATCGGGCCGTCGGGCGCGACGATCGGCCGCAGCCGCGAGTGCGACATCGTGCTCGCCGACTCGAACGTGTCGCGCAGGCACGCGCGCATCGCCGTCGGCCCGGGTGGCGACTGGACCGTCGAGGACCTCGGCTCCACCAACGGCGTCCAGGTGAACGGCGCCCGCGCCGCCGGCCCCGCCGTGCTGCGATCCGGCGACCGCCTCGACCTGGGCACCGTGTCCGCGCGCTTCGAGGTCGAGTGATGCTGCATCCGACGGCGGTCGCGCTGCAGGCGGCGTTCCTGGTGGTCCTCTTCCTGTTCGTGGCGTGGGTGGTGCGCAGCGCCCTGCGGGATCTGCGGCGCCCGGACGAGCAGCGCTGGGCGGGGGCCGCCGCGCCGCCACCGCCCTCGAACGACGCAACCGGCCTGCACCAGGCCCTGGGCGTGAGCGACCCGCGGCTCGTGGTCGAGCGCGCGCCGGGCCACACGCCGGGCATGGAATACGAGATCGGGGACGGCGCCGTGCTCGGCCGCGGCGACCAGGCGGAGATCCGCCTCGACGACCCCTTCGCCTCCGGCCGGCACGCCCGGCTGACGCGACAGGGCCCCGTCGTCGTGCTCGAAGATCTCGGCTCGACGAACGGCACATACCTCAACGAGGAACTCGTCGGCGGGCCGCAGCCACTGCATCAGGGCGATCGCGTGCGGATCGGCGACAGCGAGTTCACGTTCGTGGCCGGGTGACCATGCTTCGCGTCGCCGAACACGCCGAGCGCACCGACACGGGGCGCCAGCGCCGCGCCAACGAGGACGCCTACCACGCACGCTCACCGCTGTTCGCGGTGGCCGACGGGATGGGCGGCGCGCAGGCCGGCGAGGTCGCCTCGGCAACCGCGGTCGAGGCGCTCTCCGGTGGGCTGCCCGAGGGCGCCGGGACGGTCGAGCAGCGTCTCGCCCGCGCTGTGCAGGTCGCCAACGAGCGGATCCACGCGCTCTCGGTCGCGGACGAGGACCGCGCGGGGATGGGCACGACGCTCACCGCCGCGTACGTCGGCGACGCCGAGGTCACGATCGTGCACGTCGGCGACAGCCGCTGCTACCGCTGGCGGGGCGGGGAGCTCGAGCGGCTGACGACGGACCACTCGCTCGTCGAGGAGCTCGTGCGGCAGGGCCGGCTGAGCCCGGAGGAGGCGGAGGAGCATCCGCAGCGCTCGATCATCACGCGGGCACTCGGCCCCGAGGCCGTCGTCCAGCCCGACGCGCTGACCGTGCCCGCGCGGGCCGGGGACGTCTTCCTGCTCTGCTCCGACGGGCTCACGTCGATGGTGCACGAAGCGGACCTCGCGACCGTCCTCGCCGCTGCGCCGACGCTGCGCACGGCGGCGCGCGAACCTCGTCGAGCGGGCCAACAGCGCGGGCGGCCGCGACAACATCACCGTCGTCCTGTTCCGGCTGGAGGAGATCGGCGCGGCCGCGGAGCCCGCCACGGCCGACGTCACGCAGGTGGGCGCGTCGGCACTGCGCGCCGAGGACGTCCAGCGCGCGCTCGAGCAGGCGGAGACCCCCGCCCCGGGCGCCCGCCGCCGCTCCGGTCGGGGCGGCCGAGCGCCGCACGCCCCGGCCCGCCGCCGCTCCCGCGGCGACCCGCCGCCGCCGGCTTCCCCGCCCCGGCCTCGGGACCGCGCTGGTCACCGCGCTCGTCATCACCGTGCTCGCCGGCGGGTACCTCGCCTCGCAGGCCGTCTACTTCGTCGGCTCGGGTGAGGACGGGTTCGTGACGCTCTACCGCGGCGTGCCCTACGACCTGCCGGCGGGGATCGGGCTGTACCAGGAGGTCTACGTCTCCGGGGTCAGCGCCGCGCAGCTCACACCGGCGCAGCGCACGACCGTGGCCGACCAGAGCCTGCGCTCCCGCGAGGACGCCGACGCGTACCTGCGCCAGCTCGAACGCGGCACGGTCGGCCGGTGAGCAGCGCCCGCAACCGCGAGCTGCTCGGGCTGATCCCCGCCACGCTGCTCGTGATGGCGGGCTTCGCCGCCGTGTTCGTGCAGGAGCACGACGTCCGTCCCAACGCATCCCTCACCTACGGCGCCGTCTTCCTCGGGCTCTGCCTGGCCGCACACCTCGTCATCCGCGTTCGGCTCCCCGACGCGGACCCGTACCTCTTCCCGATCGTGGCGGTGCTGGCGAGCGTCGGCCTCGTGATGATCTACCGCCTGGACGACACGCTTGCGCGTGAGCAGGCGCAGTGGTTCGTCGTCGGGCTCGCGTTCTTCGCCGCGACGATCGTGCTGCTGCGCGACTACCGCAGGCTCGAGCAGTACCGCTACCTGATCGCCGCCGGCAGCCTGCTGCTGCTCCTGCTCCCGCGCGTCCCCGGTCTCGGCGCGCAGGTCAACGGCGCGTACCTCGGGGTGGACATCGGCCCGATCCAGTTCCAGCCGGCGGAGTTCGCGAAGATCGGCATCATCATCTTCCTGGCGAGCTACCTGCGCGACACGCGGCAGCTGCTCGTCCAGCGCAAGGTGGGCCCGCTGACGATCCCGCGGCTCAAGCACCTCGGGCCGCTGCTGCTCGTCTGGGGCCTCGCGATGGTCACGCTCGTGTTCATCCGCGACCTCGGCTCGTCGCTGATGTTCTTCGGCGGCTTCCTGGCGATGCTCTACGTCGCGACGAACCGGCTGATCTTCCCGGCCGCGGGCCTTGCGCTGTTCAGCCTGGGCGCATGGTTCTTCTCGAACACGGTCGGCCACGTGCACGACCGCGTCGAAGCCTGGCAGCACCCGTTCGACCCCGAGCTCTACAACCGGATCGGCGGCAGCTACCAGCTCGCGCAGTCGCTCTTCGCGCAGGCCGACGGAGGGGTGTGGGGCAAGGGAATCGGCGAGTCCCTCGTGAAGGTCGGCATCCCGCCGGACCAGGCGGTCCTGCTCCCGGCGGCGCAGACCGACCTCATCTACGCGGTCATCGTCAACGAGCTCGGGCTCGTCGGAGCGGTCGGGCTCCTGCTCGTCTACGTGCTCGTCGTCGAGCGCGGGTTCCGCATCGCGGTGCTGGCGCGTGACTCGTTCAGCAAGCTGCTCGCCGTCGGGCTGACGACCGTGCTCGCGCTGCAGGTCTTCGTGATCGTCGGCGGCGTGACCAAGGTGATTCCGCTGACCGGCGTCACGCTCCCGTTCGTGAGCTACGGCGGCTCGTCGATCGTCGCGAACTTCGTCATCGTGGCGCTGCTCCTCCTGATCTCCGACCGCGCGCGGCGGGAGGCGCGAACCTCGTGAACGGCCCGATCTTCCGCGTCTTCGGCGTCACGCTCGTGCTGTTCGCGCTGCTGATCGGCTTCACGTCGCGCTGGACGGTGTTCGATCGCACCTCCCTGCAGGACAATCCGCAGAACAAGCGCGCGCTGATCGCCCAGCAGCGGATCGACCGGGGGCGGATCCTCGCCGCCGACCAGCAGACGCTCGCGCGCTCCGTGCGCCGCTCGGACGGCGCCTACACCCGCCGCTATCCGCTGCGGGGACTGTTCGCGCACCCGGTCGGCTACTCGTATCTGAATCCGGGGACCGCCGGGCTCGAGCGCTTCTACAACGGCCAGCTCACCGGTCGCTCCGAGGGGCTGCAGAACACGCTGCGCCGGCTGCAGGGCAAGCACCAGCAGGGCGACGACCTCCATACCGCGCTCGACCCGGTCGCGCAGCAGGTCGCGCTCGACCAGCTGAACGGGCGTCCCGGAGCCGTCGTCGCGCTCGACCCGCGCACCGGCCGGGTCGAGGTCATGGCGTCCGTGCCCGGGTACGACCCGAACACGCTGCGCAGCGCGCGGCAGACCACGCGCCTCAACACCGCGCCCGGGTCGCCGCTCTTCAACCGTGTCACGCAGTCGGGCTACCCGCCCGGCTCGACCTTCAAGGTCGTGACGGCGATCGCCGCGATCGACAGTGGGAAATACCAGCCGACGAGCGTCGTCGACGGGAAGAACGGCATCAGGATCTCGGGCGTCCCGCTGAACAACGACGGCGGCCAGAGCTTCGGCAGGATCGACCTGACGACCGCGCTGACGCACTCCGTCAACACCGTCTGGGCGCAGGTCGGCGAGGACGTCGGCCCGCGCACGATGCAGCGCTACATGGATCGCCTCGGTTTCCCCGAGCCGGTCGCGGTCGACCTGCCGGATTCCGAGCGGCGCCCGAGCGGCGAGTTCTGCAAGGGACACTTCGTCCGCGCCACGAACCGCTGTGTCGACGTCGGCCGTATGGCGATCGGGCAGGACAAGCTCCAGGTCACCCCGCTGCAGATGGCGATGGTGGCCTCGGCGGTCGCCAACGGCGGCGTGCTGATGCACCCGTTCATGGCGACCCGCGCCGTCGATGCCGAGGGACGCACGACCCTGCAGAACGATCCGAAGGAGATCTCTCGCGTGATGTCGCCCGAGACGGCTGACAAGGTCACGGCGATGATGACCCAGGTGGTGAAGGAGGGCACCGGCACCGCCGCGGCGCTCACGGGCATCGACGTCGCCGGCAAGACGGGCACCGCCGAGCGCGACGTGGCGCAGAACATCACCCAGCCGTGGTTCATCGCGTTCGCCCCGGCGACGGCTCCGCGGGTCGCGATCGCCGTCACGATCGAGCGCACCGTCGGCGGCTTCGGGGGGACCGACGCCGCGCCGATCGCCAAGGCCGTGATGGAGTCTCTGCTCAAGCGATGATCGAGCGACTGGACACGGGCACCGTCGTCGACGGCCGCTACCGGATCGAGCGCAGGCTCGGTTCCGGCGGGATGGCCGACGTCTACCTCGCGCTCGACCAGCAGCTCGGGCGCAAGGTCGCGCTGAAGCTGCTCTACCGGCGGTTCGCCGAGGACCCCGAGTTCGTCGAGCGCTTCCGCCGCGAGGCGTCCGCTGCTGCCGGCCTCCAGCATCAGCACGTGGTGTCGGTCTACGACCGCGGCGAGTGGGAGGGCACCTACTACATCGCGATGGAGTACCTCGAGGGCCATTCGCTGAAGGCGCTGATCTCGCAGCACGCACCGCTCGAACCGGACATCGCGATCGACTACGCGATCCAGATCCTGCGCGCCGCGCGGTTCGCGCACCGCCGCGGGGTCATTCACCGCGACCTCAAGCCGCACAACGTGATCGTCGACGACGAGGGCGTCCTCACCGTCACCGACTTCGGCATCGCGCGGGCCGGCGCGTCCGACATGACGCAGACGGGCTCGATCATGGGGACCGCGCAGTACCTGTCTCCGGAGCAGGCGCAGGGGCACGCCGTCAGCCAGCAGTCCGACCTCTACTCGGTCGGCATCGTGCTCTACGAGATGCTCACCGGCCGCGTTCCGTTCGACGGCGACAGCGCGGTCGCGATCGCGCTCAAGCAGGTCGGCGAGGCACCGGTGCCGCCGAGCGCCTACAACGCCGCGGTCACCCCGCAGCTCGAGCAGGTCGTGCTGCGAGCGCTGCAGAAGGATCCCGCTGCGCGCTACCCGGACGCCGACGCCTTCATCGCTGCGCTCGAGGCCGCGGGCGCGGCCGACCCGGGCCCGGCGACCGACGCGACGATGATGGTCCCGCCGGGCGGCGCGTGGCTCGCCCAGGACGTCGCCCCGCCGACCTACGGGCACGCTCCGCCGCCCGTGGAGGACGACGGCCCCGGCCGCCGCTGGTGGTGGTTCGCGCTGATCGCCCTGGTGGTCGTCGGCGCGCTGGTCGCCGCGCTGCTGCTGCTGCGCAAGGACCAGGTGACGGTCCCGAACGTCGTCGGCGGGGACCTCGCGACAGCGCAGGCCACGCTCCAGCGCGAGGGCTTCTCCGTCGACTCCGTCACCAAGACAGCGGTCCAGCCCAAGGGCCAGGTGATCGGCCAGAACCCCGACCCCGGCGTGAAGGCGGACAAGGGCTCGGTCGTGACGCTGACCGTGTCCGACGGCCCGGGGACGGCCAACATCCCGGCCGTCGAGGGCCAGACCTCCGCCGAGGCGCGCAGACGGCTGGAGGACGCGGGGTTCAAGGTGACCGTGCGACAACGGGCGTCCGACACCGTGAAGAAGGGCGTCGCGATCGAGACGCGACCGGGGGAGAACACTCCGGTCGAACGCGGCTCGACCGTGATCCTCTACGTCTCAGCCGGCCCGCAGAAGGTCGCCGTCCCGGACGTCGTCGGCGCCTCGCTGGACGCCGCCCGCACCACGCTGACGGGCGCGGGCTTCACCGTCACGGTGACCCAGAAGGAGGACGCGAAGGCCGATGTCGGGACGGTCCTCAGCCAGTCGCCGGCCGGCGGCGCGACGGCGGACAAGGGCTCTGCCGTGGCGCTCGAGGTGGCCAAGGCGCCCGCGCAGGTGGACGTGCCGAACGTCGTCGGGCAGGACGAGGCGACCGCCATCGACACGCTCACGAAGGCGGGCTTCGACGTGAACGAGCAGCAGGTGGACGTGACCGACGAGGGCCAGGACGGCACCGTCGTTCAGCAGGATCCCAGCGGCGGCAAGGCCAAGCCGGGGGCGAAGGTGACGATCGGTGTCGGCAGCTTCACGCCGCCGCCCGAGACGACGCCCTCCACCGGCGGGGGCACGCCGTGAGAATCGCCGTGCTGGCGGGCGGGCGGTCCTCCGAGCACGACGTCTCGCTTGCGAGCGGCGCCTCCGTGCGCGAGGGCCTGCTGCGCGCCGGACACGAGGTGCTGTGGGTGGAGCTGGATCGCGACGGCACCTGGCGTCACGACGGCGGCGAGCTGGCGCTGCGCCCGGGCCGCGGGCTGCTCGACGCCGACGCGGCGTTCCCGGTCCTGCACGGGCCGTTCGGCGAGGACGGCACGGTCCAGGGCCTGCTCGAGCTGCTCGACGTCGCGTACGTCGGATCCGGGGTGCTCGCCTCGGCCGCGTGCATGGACAAGATCGTCTTCAAGGACCTGATGGCACACGCGGGCCTCGCGCAGGTCGCCTATGTGGGCGTCGACGACGCGCGCTGGCGCGACGAGCGCGCCGCGGTCGAGGCCGCGGTCGCCGAGCTCGGGCTCCCGGTCTTCGTGAAGCCCGCGCGGCTCGGCTCGTCGGTGGGCATCGTGCGCGTCGCAGAGACCGCGGAGCTCCCCGCCGCGCTCGAGCAGGCGTTTCGCCACGACCCCCGCGCGATCGTCGAGGCCGCGGCGCCGGGGCTCGAGATCGAGTGCTCGGTCGCGGGGCACACGACGAGCGCGCAGGCCAGCGAACCCGGCGAGATCGTCGTGCTCGGCAGCGCCTCACCGGGCGGCTGGTACGACTACCAGGCCAAGTACACGCCCGGGCGGGATGGACCTCGTCGTGCCCGCCCGCATCTCGGCGGCGGCGCGGGACGAGGTCCGCGACCTCGCGACCCGGGCGTTCCGCGAGTCCGGCTGCAGCGGGCTGGCGCGCGCCGACTTCTTCGTCGACGGGGACACCGTGCTGCTGAACGAGCTCAACACGATGCCCGGCTTCACCGAGACCAGCGTCTACGCGAAGCTCTGGGACGCGACCGGGGTGCCCTACCCGGACCTGTGTGACCGCCTCGTGCGCGTCGCGATCGAGCGGCACCAGGCCGAGCGCGCGTACGACCGCTAGCGGTAGAGATACGCCTCGGAGATCTTGACCTGCTCCTGGCCGGGAGCGAACTTCTCGATCCAGACGAGGTACCAGCGCAGCGCCTTGCCGCCGGTGTCGAGGTCGACCCGCGTCACGCGCTTCGCTGAGGGGATCTCGCCGACCTGCTTCCACGCCGGGTCGTCGATCGTCGCGGGCGGCGCGCCGCCGCCCGCCGCCGCGAAGACCTTGCCGCTCCATCCGGGGGTGGGCGTGCGGACCTCGAGCTGGCGTGCGACGACACCGGGCGTGGCGTCGATCGCGAGGCCGACACCGGCCTTCGCGAGGTTCCCGTTCAGGTACGTCTCGGTGTTCCAGACGGTCGCGGGGTCCCGGTCGAGCGCGAAGGCCGCGGTCTCCGGATGCTCCTGCTTGTCACCGAGCGGGTCGTAGTCCTTGGCGCGGCTCTGCCCGAGGGAGACGGCCTGCAGCGTCGGCGGAGGCTTGGCGCCCTTGGTCCCGGTGCCGCGCTCGGCGCGGTTGCTCAGCAGCGCGAACCCCGCGACGATCGCGACCGCGACGACCGCGATGCCCGTCAGCCAGCGCCAGGGGTGCAGCACGCTCCCCGAGACGCGGCTCTGCTTCTGCGCGGGCAGGGACTGGAAGACCGTGGTGGCCTCGCCCGTGATGTGCCCGCTGCGCGCCGTCTCGATCGCGAGCGCGTCCTCGAGGTCCGCGATCAGGTCGTTCGCGGTGGTGTAGCGGACGTCGAGGTCCTTCGCCGTCGCGTGGTCCACGACCGCGGCCAGCGCGCTCGAGATCTCCGGCCGCCGCGCCTGGACGTCCGGCAGCTCGTCACGGACGTGCCGCATCGCGACGGCGACCTGGTTCTCGCCGTGGAAGGGCACGTCCCCGATCAGCATCTCGTAGAGCACGACGCCGAGCGAGTAGACGTCGGACTGCGGCGTCACGGCGTGACCGAGCGCCTGCTCCGGGCTCACGTAGTCCGTCGTGCCGAGCACGCGGCCGTCGGCGGTGAGGCCGTGGTCGGTGAGGCTGCGCGCGATGCCGAAGTCCGTGACGCGAGCAGCGCCGTCCTCGTCGAGCAGGACGTTCTGCGGCTTGACGTCACGGTGGACGATGTCGCGGTCGTGCGCCGCCTGCAGGCCGCGCGCGATCTCGATCGCGTAGGCGACGGCCTCGGGCACGGAGAGCCGCTTCAGCCGGCGGATTCTGCTCTTGAGCGTCTCGCCCTCGACGTACTCGAGGATGATGAACGGCGTGTGGTCCTCCTCGCCGGCGTCGATCACGCCGACGACATAGGGGGAGGACACCTTCGCGACGGCCTTCGCCTCGCGCCGGAACCGCTCGAGCTGGTCCGCGTCGCGGGCGACGTCGCGGTGCATCATCTTGATCGCGACCGCGCGCTCGAGCGTCGTGTCGAACGCCTTCCAGACCGTCGACATGCCGCCGCGTCCGATCTGCTCCTCGAGGCGATAGCGCCCACTCAGGAGGGTGCCGGAGATGGCGTTCATGCTCGACGTATTGTGGACGCGTCGAGGGCTCATGTCGCAACCGGTCCGGCCGGTGCGTCGTGACTGTCCGACCGGATTTCGGCGGGCAGCCCGCGTCACCTACGTGCCGGACGGGTATCCGAGTGCCTGCACGACGGCGCCCAGAACGCGGCCCGTCAGGCGCGCAGCTCGATGCCGCCTGGGGCGGTCGTCATGCCTGCGACGTCGGAGACGGTGCCGATCCGCCGCGCTCCGGGATGGCGGGCGGCCAGGATGTCCGCGGCCTCCTCCGCCTGGGCCTCGGGAACCGTCGCGACGAAGCCGCAGCCCATGTTGAAGACCTCCCACATCTCCGCGTCGGGCACGTCGCCGAGCTCGCGCGATCAGCGCGCAGACGGCGGGACCGGCAGCGGGTCCTCGATCGCGTAGCCGACGCCGGCGCCCAGGCGCAGCAGGTTCTTCAGGCCGCCGCCCGTGATGTGGGCGAGCCCGTGGACCGGGACGCCCGGAGCGCAGCAGGTCGAGCGCGGCGCGCACGTAGATCACGGTCGGCTCGAGCAGCGCGTCGGCGACGGTCGCGCCGCCGAGCTCGGCGGGCGTGGCGTCGAGGCCGGGCCCGTCGTCGATCAGCACGCGGCGCGCGAGCGTGTAGCCGTTGGAGTGCAGGCCGCTCGAGGGGACGCCGATCAGCGCGTCGCCGGGAGCGATGTCCGCGCCGGTGAGGATCGCGTCCAGCGCGACGGTGCCGATGGCCGTGCCGCAGAGGTCGAAGCCGTGAGGCGAGGGATGGCCGCGGATCAGCTCGGGGAGGACGGCGAGCTCGCCGCCGGGGATCTCGATGCCCGCGTCGGCGGCGCCGACCGCCAGGCCGCGGGCGATCGCCGCGGTCGCGCGTCCGGGTCGGACTGCTCGACGGCGAGGTAGTCGACCATCGCGATCGGCTCGGCGCCGACGCAGACGAGGTCGTTGACGTTCATCGCGATGCAGTCGATCCCGACGGTGTCCAGCCGGCCGGTCTGCTCGGCGAGCACGAGCTTGGAGCCGACGCCGTCGGTCGCGATCGCGATGCCGAGGTCAGGGGTCACGCGCAGCACGCTCGCGTAGTGCCCGGGGAGGTCGACGACGCGTGACGGCGCGCCCGTCTCGATCGTGCGCAGCACGTCCACGATCGCGCTGACGGCGCGGTCGGACTGGTCGGTGTCGACGCCTGCGGCGGCGTATGCGTCACTCATCATCGGGCCCTCATCGGCCCCGATGCTCGCAGGTCAGACGCCGGTACGTCACGGCCGCGAGGGCGCCGCGGTAGGCGGCATAGGGCCACAGCGCGCCGACGCGCTCGACCGGGACGAGCCGCGCCGCGGCGAGCGTCGAGAGGAGTGACGCGCCGGCGCCGAGCGCGAGCCGGCCGCCGAACCCCGGCGGGACCCCGCGCCGCGCGAGCCGCGCGCCCTTGAGCACGCTCGCGCCGGCGATCACGGGCAGCGCGACATGTCGCGACAGGGCGCTCGCCTCGCCGCGGGCGAAGCCGCGGGCGCGCATCGCCGACAGCGTCATGCCGCCGCGCGAGAGCCCCGGGATCAGCGCGCTCGCCTGCGCGAGGCCGAGCGCGAGCGCGTCCACCGTCGTCGCATCCTCGCGGGTCCGGGCGGAGGGCCCGAGGGCGTCCGCGACGACCATGACGACGGCGCCCGCGGCGAGGCCGGCCGCGATCGTTCCCGCCGTCCCGAGGCGCTCCTCGATCTGTCGCTCGAACAGCAGTCCCGCGGCGGCCGGTGGCAGGAACGAGCCGGCGAGCAGGGTGACGCGCCGCCTGTCGAGCCCGTGCGCCGCCTCGGCGACCTCGCCGCGCAGCGCGATCAGCAGGCCGACGGCGGTGCCGGCGTGCAGCGCGACCTCGAACGCCTTGCGCAGGTCGCCGTCCATGTCCGGGTACGGCCAGCCGAGCAGCCAGGGGACGAGCGTCGTGTGGCCGGACGAGGAGACCGGGAGCAGTTCCGCCGGCCCGTGCAGGAGCCCGAGGGCCAGCGCGTGTCGCGCCGGGAGGGTCGCCGCGACCGCTCGATCAGGTCGCGGGGGCATCGGCCGCGTCGCCCCGGCCGCGACGCCAGCGCACCAGCAGATAGACCACGCCGGCGATGATCAGGGCGGCGACCAGCGTAGTCGAAGTAGTGCAGGTAGCTCTGCGATGTCCTCCCAGTTGCTGGAGGCCTGCTTGCCGACGAACGTCAGCGCGACCATCCACGGGATGCAGCCGAGCACGGTGAACAGCGTGAAGCGCCAGAACGGCATCCGCGCCACGCCGGCCGGCAGCGAGATGAAGGTGCGGATGATCGGCAGCATGCGGCTGAAGAACACGGCGGCGTCGCCGTACTTCGCGAACCAGCGGTCGGCCCACTCGATGTGCGAGGGCTTGATGTGCAGCCACTTGCCGTGGCGTTCGATCAGCTCGATCCGGCCGAAGCGCCCGACGCCGTAGGCGATCCACGAGCCGAGGACGTTGGCCGCGACGGCCACGGTCACGACCGCGAGAAGGAGTACGTGCCCTTGTCGACGTTGAACCCGGCGAACAGCATCGTCGGCTCGGACGGGATCGGGATGCACATGCTCTCGAGCGTCATCAGGAGGAAGATCCCCTTCAGCCCGAGGTCGCCGACGACGGTCGTGACCCAGTCGGCGAGCTTGTCCGTGACGGACGCGAGGACGAGCAGCGTGGAAAGGGGCACCGGCGCGGCAGGGTAGCGTTGGGCGCCGCATGCCCGTCCCGCTCTTCGACCCGAACACCCCGCTGGAGCCCCTGCGCGAGCGCCTCGACGACGCGCTCCTCGGCGTCCTCGACGACGGCCGGTTCATCCTCGGCCCGAACGTCGCGGCGTTCGAGCAGGAGTTCGCCGCGTTCATCGGCGCCGGTCATGCGATCGGCGTCGCGAACGGCACCGAGGCGCTGACGATCGCGCTGCGCGCGCTCGGCGTCGGGCCGGGCGACGAGGTGATCGTCCCGTCGTTCACGTTCTACGCGAGCGCCGAGGCGATCCCGCCGACCGGCGCGACCCCGGTCTTCTGCGACGTCGACCCGCGACTCGTTCCTCGTCACGCCCGAGACGGTGCGCGCGGCGATGACGCCGCGGACCAAGGCGGTGATCGTCGTCCACCTGTTCGGCAACGTCGCGCCGGTCGCGCGAGATCGAGGCGCTCGGCGTGCCGGTCGTCGAGGACTCCGCGCAGGCCGCCGGCTCGATCGGACCGGACGGGCGCCCCGGCGCGCTCGGGACGATCGCCACGTTCTCCTTCTACCCGTCGAAGAACCTCGGCGCGCTCGGCGACGGCGGCGCGATCACGACGGGCGACGACGCGCTCGCCGAGCGCGTGCGCACGCTGCGCTTCCACGGCTCGCGCGACAAGGTCACGTACGAGGAGGTCGGCTACAACAGCCGCCTCGACGAGCTGCAGGCCGCGGTCCTGCGCGTGATGCTGCCCGAGCTCGAGCACTGGGCGGCGCACCGCCACGTGGTCGGCGCCTGGTACGAGGAGGAGGGCCTCGGTGAGCTGGCGGGCCTGCCGGAGCCGAGCCCCGCAAGCGCGCCGGCCTGGCACCTCTACGTGATCCGGCACGAGCGTGCGGACGAGCTGCAGGCCGCGCTCGCGACCGCGGCGTCGAGGCACGCGGCTACTACCGAACCCCGGTGCACCGCCAGCCGGCGATGCGGGAGTGGGGCGCGCGGGCCGACCTGCCGGGGACCGACGAGGCCGCCCGCACGCACCTGGCGCTGCCGATCAGCGCCGCGATCACGCGCGAGCAGGTGGCCGAGGTGGTCGCCGCCGTACGCGACGCAGACTCGGCTAGGACCGCGCGATGGGCCTGCGCGTCTGGGTCGACCTCACCAACAGCCCGCACGTCCTCGTCCTGCGCGCCGGTGATCGAGCGGCTGCGCGCGCAGGGCGCCGACGTGCAGGTCACCGCGCGCGACTTCGCGCAGACCGTCGAGCTGGCGCAGCGGTACGGCCTGAACGCGAGACGGTCGGGCGTCATCGCGGCGCCCGCCTGGGCGCGAAGGCGGTCGGTCTCGCCGACCGCTCGCTGGCGCTGCTGCGCTGGGGCCGCGGCCGGCGGTTCGATCTCGCGCTCGGGCACGGCTCGAACGACGTGACGGTCGCGGCGCGGATGCTGCGGATCCCGTGCTCGACGATGTTCGACTACGAGTGGGCGACGGTGCAGCACACGATCAACTGCCGGCTCGCGCAGGCGGTCGTCGTGCCCGACGCGATCCCGCCCCAGCGCCTGGACCGCTACGGGGCGCGGCGCAAGCTGCGTCGCTATCCGGGTCTGAAGGAGGAGTACTACCTCGCCGACCTCGAGCCCGACCCGGCGGTGCTGGGGGCGCTCGGGCTCGACCCGTCCGAGCCGATCGCGGTGGTGCGCACGCCGCCCGTGGTCTCGCTCTACCACCGGTTCGAGAACGATCTGTTCGGCGCGCTGCTCACCTCGCTGCGCGACCAGGGCCAGGTCGTCGTCCTGCCGCGCACCGAGCGACCAGCGCACGGAGCTGCACGCCGCGGGCGGCTTCATCGTCCCCGCCCACGCGATCGACGCGCCGTCGCTCGTCGCGCTGGCCGACCTCGTCGTCAGCGCCGGGGGCACGATGAATCGCGAGGCGGTGGCGCTCGGGACGCCCGTCTGGACGACGTTCGAGGGCAGGCTCGGGGCGGTCGACGAGCGGTTGATGGCCGAGGGCCGCCTGCGCCGCATCGAGCGCCCGCAGGACGTCGTGCTCGAGCGCCGCGACCGCGGCGACCGTCCCCGAGCGCGTGCGGCGCGACCCGCAGCTGCTCGTGGACCTGCTGTGCAGTCCGCTGAACGGGGCCGTGCAGCCTCCCGCGGCGGCGGATTCCAGAGGCCTCGGCGGGCTAGACTGCGAAGCGATGCGCCGACGTCTTCGAACGGCGCTCCCGCTGCACCGGCACTCGCTGATCCAGCTCGTTCTGGACGGGATGCTCGTCGCAGGAGCCTGGTGGCTGGCGTACTGGCTGCGCTTCGATCAGGCCGTGGGGGTGCCGGAACGCTTCGCGGACCTGCGCGACACCTTCCTCCCGTGGGTCGTGGTGATCGCGCTCGTCGTCTTCACGCTCTTCCGGATCGAGCAGAAGCAGTGGCGCTACGTGACCCAGCGGGATTACGTCGGCGTGCTTCAGGCGGTCGTCGTCCTGACGCTTGCGGTGCTCGGCCTCGTGGCGATCGTCAAGCCGCACGGCCGGCTCGCCGGCGAGCAGGTCAGCGTCGGCATCCCGAGCGGCGTGCTCGCCCTGTTCTTCCTGCTCTCCCTGGCGTTCGTCGGCGGTGTGCGCTTCATCGGCCGCGGCATCGCCGACCGTCCGGTCCGCGGGTTCCGCGCGCGCAAGGGCGCCAAGCGCGTGCTGATCGTCGGCGCCGGCGACGGCGGCCGGCTGCTGCTGCGCGAGATCGTGCGCAACCCGCAGCTCGGCCTCAGCCCCGTCGGCTTCGTCGACGACGACCCGCTGAAGCTGCGCGTGCGGATCGACGGCGTGAAGGTGCTCGGCGCGACCGATCAGCTCCCGCGCATCCTCGACGAGGCCGAGCCCGACGAGATGCTGATCGCGATCCCCTCGGCGCCGGGCACGCTGCGCGCGCGCGTCGCCCGGGCCGGCCGCGAGCGCGAAATCCCGGTCCGCACGATGCCGACCGTCTTCGAGCTGCTGCTCTCCGGCGGCGGCGCCGTCGCCCGCCAGGTCCGCGACGTGCAGGTCGAGGACGTCCTGGGCCGCGAGCCCGTGCGGATGGAGCTGGACCGCGTCGGCGCCTACCTCTCCGGCGAGGTCGTCCTCGTCACCGGTGCGGGCGGCTCGATCGGCTCCGAGCTCTGCCGTCAGATCGCGCGCGTCGCGCCGCGGCGCCTGATCCTCGTGGACCACGCGGAGGACAACCTGTTCACGATTCAGCGTGAGCTCGAGGACGACCGCCACGTGCACCCGTCCTCGCTGTCGGCGGTGCTGGCCGACTGCAAGGAGGGTGAGCGGATGCGGGAGGTGCTCGCCGAGCACCGCCCGACCGTCGTCTTCCACGCCGCGGCCTACAAGCACGTCGGGCTGATGGAGTCCAACCCCGTCGAGGCGGTGCGCAACAACGCGCTCGCGACCCGGCTCGTCGCGCGGATCGCGGGCGAGACCGGGGTGAAGGCGTTCGTCCTCGTGTCGACCGACAAGGCCGTCTCACCCGCGACCGTCATGGGCGCCTCGAAGGCGCTCGCGGAGTACGCCGTCGAGGAGATGAGCGTGCGGTTCCCGCAGACCCGCTTTGCGACCGTGCGCTTCGGCAACGTCCTGGGCTCGTCCGGCTCGGTGGTGCCGATCTTCCGGCGGCAGATCGCCCGTGGCGGGCCGGTGACGGTCACCGACGAGCGGATGACCCGCTTCTTCATGACGATCCCTGAGGCGGTGCAGCTGATCATCCGCTCGGGATCGCTCGGCGACGGCGGCGAGGTGTTCGTCCTGGAGATGGGCGACCCGATCCCGATCGTTCAGCTGGCCCGCGACATGATCGAGCTGTCCGGGCTGCGGCCGGACGACGACATCGCGATCGAGATCGTCGGCCGGCGACCGGGGGAGAAGCTCCACGAGGAGCTGTTCAACCCGTACGAGCGCCCGCAGCCGACGCCCGCCGAGAAGATCCTGCGGGCCGAGCGCGCGCTGCGCGAGCCCGATCAGGTGGCCGGCTGGTTCGACGAGATCTCGCTGCTCGTGCTCGAGGGCGACGCCGCGGGCCTGGCCGAGAAGGTCAGTCAGCTGGCGGGCGAGCAGTCCTCGTCGGCCGACACCGGCGCCGGGGGCGTGCCGGGATCGTCCGGGGGGTCCCACTAGCATGGCGCCCGAATGACGGCCGTCTTGGCCCTTTCCCTCTCGAGTGAGATCGAGAAGTACGGCGCCTACGCCGGCATCGCCGCCGTCGTCGGTCTCGGCGTGCTCTCGTTGCTCTACTTCGCCCAGGCTCGCGAGGTCAAGCGACTGCGCGAGTGGGCGGGCCGCGCGCCCGAGCGTGACGCCGACCTGCAGCAGCGGGTCGTCGCCGAGGCCCAGGTGCGCACCGCTGCGCCGCAGCCGCGCCCGCGGCCGGCCGGCCCCGCGACACCCGCCGGGGTCGCCGCAGCGAAGCCCGCCGCGCCCGCAACCGGGGCACCGGTGCTCGCCGCGCACCCGGGAACGCCCACCGGAGCCAGGCCGCCGGTTCCCGCGACGGCTGCGGCCGCCGCCGCGACGGCCGCCGCCGGCTCCGTGGCCGCGAAACCAGCGGCGGCAGCCGCCGCATCCGCGGCCCCCGCGTCCGCGACGGTCCCGGCGTCCAAGACGGCTCCCGGGTCTTCCCCCGGCACGCTCGCGCCTGCAGCGGGGGCGTCCGCCGAGTCGCCTGCCGGCACGCCGGGGAGCCCGGCGCCCGAGACGGCCGCCGCGCAGGCCCCGCCGGCGACCACACCCACGGACCCGCCCGCGACCCCGCCTCCTGCGGCGTCGCCGAGCACGCCGGCGTCGGCGGCCGGTGCCCTGGCGGCGACCGGCCCGTCCGCCCCGGCGGAGGCCCCGCTCGCGGCGCCCCCCACGCCGCCGCCGCCGCGTTCCCGGCCCCGTCCCGCAGCCGCCCCGGTGCGCGCGACGAGGCCCGACGGCGGCGTCGCCTCCCGCGCGGGCGCAGAGCCCCCGAGCCAGGGCTCGCGCCGCGGGCTGCTCGGGGTCATCCTCGGCGGCGTCGCGATCATCGCGATCGCCGTGCTGCTGATCACGCAGGTCTTCTCCGGGGGGAGCGACACCGCCTCGACGCCGAAGCCCAACAGCGTCGGGACCCCGACGGCCACCACGGGCACCGGAGGCTCCGGGAAGACGCCGCCGCCGAACCGCTCGGGCACGCGCGTCGCCGTCCTCAACGGGACGCCCGTGGCCGGCCTCGCGCGCGCTGCGGCGGACAAGCTGACCGCGGTCGGCTACCGCGACGTGAGCCCGGTCGCGACCGACACGACCAACCAGACACGCGCGACCACCGTCGTCTACTGGCAGTCCGGCACGCGCCGCGAGGGGCTGGACGTGTCCAAGGCGCTCGGCCTCAGCCGCGCCGCGCTCCAGGTCATGGATCAGAACGCGCGCGTGCTCGGCGGGGGCGCCCCGGTCGTCGTTGTCGTCGGCGCCGACCAGGCGAAGTAGCGGCGGGCATGCAGGGCGGCGCGGAGGCCCCGATGGGCGCGGCGCCTGCCGGGCGCCTGTGGCTCGCCCGGCACGGGCAGACCGCATACAACGCCGAAGGACGCTTCCAGGGCTGGCTCCCCGTGCCGCTCGACGACACGGGTCGCGGCCAGGCGCGCGAGCTCGCCGAGGTCGTCGCGCGCCTCGCGCCGGCGGCGCTCGTCACGAGCCACATCGCGCGGGCGCAGGAGACGGCCGCGATCGTCGCCGAGCGCGTCGGCATCGCCCCCGTCATCGACGACCGCTTCGCCGAGACCGACGCCGGCGACTGGACGGACCGCAGCTTCGCCGACGTGATGGCCGAGGCGCCGGACGAGTTCGCCCGCTTCGCCGCGCTCGACATGGGATGGGGGTTCCCCGGCGGGGAGACGTTCGTCCAGCAGCGTGAGCGGGTGCTCGAGGGGCTCGCGGACTGGCGCGCCCGCGCCATCTCCGGGGCCGTCGTGATCGTCTGCCACGGCAACGTCATCCGGCTGGTGACGGGCGACGTGGGCGAGGCCGCGCCGGGCCGGCCCGGGAACGGGAGCATCGTCGGGCTGTGACGCGGCTCGCCCAGGTGGTCTTCGGCGTGCTGGTTGCGAGTGCGTTCGCGGCCTTCTTCGTCGCGCAACAGCTCAAGTCGTCCCCGTCGGTCGTCCAGAGCTTCAAGGTGAAGTACCCGGTCGTCTCTCCGAACGGCGACGGTCGTCTCGACCGCCAGCGCGTGACGTTCCGGCTGAAGCGCGCGGACACGGTCGACGTCGCAGTCGTGAACGACCAGGGCGACGTCGTGCGCGAGCTCGCCTCCGGCAAGCACCTCGACGCCTACCGTCAGCTGCTGCCGAGCCTCGCCTGGGACGGGACGGACGCGTCCGGACGACCGGCGCCGGATGGCCTCTACAGGATCCGGATCACGCTCCGCGGGGAAGGGCGCAGCGTGATCGTGCCCCGTGCGTTCCGCGTCGACCGCACGGCGCCGGCGCCGCGGATCCTCTCGATCGGCCCGGACCCCCAGCGCGGGCCGGAGCTGCTGCCGCACCCTGGGGGCGCGCCCGCAAGGATTCGCCTGTCCGCGCCCTCCCGCTCCGGGGTGCTGCGCATCTTCCGCATGTGGCCCGGCGCGCCGCAGCCGCTGACGACCATCGCGATCCCTGACGGCGCGACGACCGTGAACTGGGCCGGCACGGACGGGAGAGGACATCCGGCGCCGCCCGCGCCCTACCTCGTGGTCGCGGAGGTGCGTGACAAGGCCGGCAACATCGGCACCTCCGTGCCGCTGACGGCTCGCGGCCTGCCGGCCCTCGCGTACGGGCGCCCGCTGCCCGGTCACGGCGGCATCACCGTGCGGCGCGTCGCCGTCCAGCCTCCGCTGATCGCGGCGCGCAGCGGCGCCCGCGTCCCGCTGGGGACCGACGCACGCGGCAAGCAGTACACGTGGACGGCGCGCCGCACCGGCGCCGCCGTCAGCCGCCGCGGGACCGCCAGGCGCGCGATCGTGCGGCTGAAGCCGCCGGGCAGCGCCTCCGGCGTCTACCTCTACAGCGCTCGCCGCGCCGCCAGGACCGGCACCGTGCCGTTCGCGGTCGACGACCGCGCGCACCACCCGGTGCTGGTCGTGCTGCCGGTGATGACATGGCAGGGCCGAAACCCCGTGGACGACGACGGCGACGGCCGTCCGAACCTGCTCTCGAGCGGCCTGCCGGTGCGACTCCCGCGAGTGTTCGGCGTTCCTGTCGTGCCCGGGTTCGCCGGAACGCTCACAGCCGCTGCTGGCATGGCTCGATCGAGAGCGGCACCGCTACGACGTGACGACCGACGTGGCACTCGCGACCGGTACCGGACCGCCGCTGAAGGGGCACAGCGGAGTGCTCGTCGCCGGTGACGCCGTCTGGCTGCCCGCCGGCGCTGCAGCGGCGACTGCGCGCCTTCGTCACCGCCGGCGGCACGCTCGCGTCGGTGGGAGTCGAGTCGTTCCAGCGCCAGGTGCGGCTCACCCCGCACCTGCGCCTGACGAACCCGACCCCGGCGGCGAGCGCGGACATCTTCGGGGCGCGCCTCACGCCGGTGCGGCCCGGCGTGTTCGACCTCACCGGCGGCACCGACCGGATCGGCCTCTTCAAGGACACGACGGGCCGCTTCGAGGGCTTCTCCGAGGCCGAGGAGACGACCTCGCCCGGGACGCGCGCGCGTGCTGTCGTCGGCGGTGGACTCCGAAGGCGCCGTGATCATCGTCGCGCTGCGCGTCGGCCGCGGCGTCGTCATTCGCTTCGGCCTGCCCGAGCTGCCGGCGCGGCTCGCCACCGACACGAATGTTCAGGGACTCATGGGACGCACATGGGATCTGCTGGCCCGCTGATCCTCTGTTCCGCGCTCGCGGCCGGCGCGCTCGTCGTGCGCGGCGACCGTGCGCGCGCGTGGCTGCTGCTCGGCGCGCTCGTCCGTGGCGCCGGCGATCCTGCTCGTCCACGTCGCCGACAGCGACCAGGTGCGCACGCTGCGCGACCATCCGGCGCTCGCGGTCGCCGCCGGGGTGCTCGGCCTGGCGCTCGTCGGCGCGCTCGCCGCGCTCTTCGCGCGACTGCCGACCGCGTTCCCGATCGCCGTCGTCGCCACGATCCCGTTCCGCATCCCGATCGCCGTCGGGGGGTCGTCGTCGAACCTGCTGCTGCCGCTGTATCTCGTGGTGGCGGCCGGGGCGGTGGCGTGGGCGGTTCCGCGCCTGGCCGCTCGCGGAGGAACGGAGATCCATCAGGCCGGCTCAGCCGACGCGCCCCGTCAGGCCGGCACCCGCAGCCTGCGTGGCTGGAACGCCTGCTCGCTCTCGCCCTGGTCCTCTACGCAGCCCAGAGCCGCCTACAGCGGGGACGACGGCCGCGCGCTCGAGAACGTCGTCTTCTTCTACATCCCGTTCGCCGTGATGTTCGTGCTGCTGGTGCGGCTGGAATGGACCTCGCGCCTGGCGGCGATCTCGCTCGGCGTGCTGACCGGGCTCGCGGTCGCGCTCGCGTCGATCGGCTACGTCGAGTTCGCGACACGGCACCTGCTGCTGAACCCGAAGGTGATCGCCTCGAATCAGCTCGAGGACTACTTCCGCGTCAACTCGCTCTTCTTCGACCCGAACATCTACGGGCGCTTCCTGGCGGTCGTGCTCGTCCTGCTCGTCGCCTGGATGCTGTGGCGGCTGCGCACCCGCGACGTCGCGCTCGGCGCGCTCGTCGCCGCGTTCCTCTTCGGCGGTCTCGTGCTGACGCTGTCGCAGTCGAGCTTCGCGGCGCTGCTCGTCGGTCTCGCCGTCCTCGGGGCGCTGCGCTGGAGCGTGCGCTGGGCGCTCGGCATCGCCGCCGCGGTCGGCCTCGCGGCGCTCGTGGCGTTCGCGCTCGGCACGACGGCGTTCGACGGCGGCAGCAGCTCGAACAAGGCGACGAGCGGCCGGGCGGACCTCATCTCGGGCGGCGTGCGGCTCTTCACCGACCGTCCGGTCCAGGGCTGGGGCTCGGGCTCGTTCGGGCGCGAGTACCGGCGCGCCGAACACGTCTCGGCCGTGCGCGCGACGTCGGCCTCGCACACGATCCCCGTGACCGTCGCGGCCGAGCAGGGCGTGATCGGCCTGCTCGCCTACCTCGCGCTGCTCGTGCTCGCGTTCCTGCGCCTCTTCCGCGGCGCGTCGGTCGGCCCGGTGCGCGCCGGCGTGGCGGCGGCGTTCGCGGCGCTCGTCGCGCACACGTTGATGTACGCGGCGTTCCTGGAGGATCCGCTGACCTGGGCGCTGCTGGGCGTCGGCACCGCGGTCGCCGCAGCGGCCGTTCCGAGCGGTCAGGGCGAGGCACAGCCCGAGCCCGCGCCGGAGCCGGAGTGACCGGCCCGCGCCGCGAAGCGCTGGCGATCGCCGCCCTCGCCCTCGCCGCGGTGCTCGTGTGGGCGCTCGTCCCGACGTACCCGAACTACGACGCCTACTACCACCTCGTCTGGGGCCGCGAGCTGCTGGACGGCCACAAGCCGACGTTCGAGGCCTACCAGGCGCCGACGGAGCATCCGCTCTACGTCGCCCTCTGCGCGCTGCTCGCCGCGGTCTTCGGCGGGGCCGCCGATCGCGCGCTCGTGCTCATCGCCGCGCTCTCGCTCGTCGCTCTCGTCTGGGCCGTGTGGCGGCTCGGCCGCGCGGTCTTCGGGACGTGGCCGGCCGTCCTCGCGGCGCGTGCTGACCGGGTCGAGCTTCGCGCTCCTGCTCTACACCGCGCGCGCCTACGTCGACGTGCCGTTCCTGGCCGTCGTGCTGTGGGCGGGCGCGCTCGAGGCCGAGCGGCCGCGCCGCGGCACCCTGGTGATGGCGCTGCTGGCGGTCGCCGGGCTGCTGCGTCCAGAGGCATGGATCCTTGCGGGCGCCTACTGGCTCTGGATGGTCTGGCCGGCCGTCCGATCCGAGTCGCCCACCCGGCGCCGCGACCTGCATCTCGGCCTGCTGGCGCTCGCCGCCGTCGGCCCCGTCGGCTGGGCGCTGACCGACCTGTGGGTGACCGGCGATCCGCTCTACTCGCTGCACGCGACGAGCGGGCTCGCAGACGAACTGCACCGCGAGCGCGGCGTCGCGTCACGTGCCCGGGTCGTTCGTGTCGTTCCTCGCCGACGCGCTGCGCCCGCCCGTGTTCCTCGCTGCGCTCGCGGGCTTCGCGCTCGCCGCGTGGCGTCGCGCCGGCAATGCGATCCACGTGCCGCTCGCGCTGCTCGGGGGCGGGACGCTCGCGTTCGTCCTCTCCGGCGCCGCGGGCCTGTCGATCCTGCCGCGCTACCTCACGGTGCCCGCGATCGCGCTCACCCTGTACGCCGGCTATGCGATCGCGGGATGGACGGCACTGCCCGCGAGCGATC
The DNA here is from genome assembly GCA_963805615.1 of uncultured Actinomycetes bacterium. GTDB lineage: Bacteria > Actinomycetota > Thermoleophilia > Solirubrobacterales > Solirubrobacteraceae > F1-60-MAGs163. Next base: position 419,577 of record CAWDUW010000004.1, read on the forward strand.
GCCTGCGGCGCCCGTGGGCGATCGGCGTCGCCCTGCTTGCGCTGCTCGGCGCAGGCTTCGTCGTCGCGCGCCTCTCGGTCGTCGGGCGGTTCACCGCGGAGCTGCGCTTCATCCGCGGGACCCACGACGACCTCGTCGGCATCCTCGGCGGACCCCGCGGTCGTGCGCGCCCGCGCGTGCGGCCCGGTGACGCTGCCGAACTACCGGCTCGTGCCGGACACGCGCTGGGTGCTCGACGCCTCGCGGCGGGAGGTCGGCGCGCGCTCCGCGAAGCGACGCCCCTACGGCGTCGCGCTCTTCTTCACCGACGTGAAGATGCTGCGGCGCTTCGGCTTCGCGCAGGGGGCGAGCACGCTGACGAACGTGCCGGACCCGGGCTACGTGCTCGCCGCGCACAACGGGCGCTACGCCGCGTACGTGCGCTGCCCGCCCGTCCGCTGACGAGCCGGCGAGGGCTCAGGCGTCGCGGGCGATCCCGAGCCGCTCGAGCCCGTCCCACAGCGGCTGATTCTGCACGCGCGCGGTCTGCTCCAGCGCCCATTCGCGCAGCTCGAGGTCCGGTGCGGCGCGGGCCCCGGCGTGGTCGAGCAGCGCGGCGGCGAACGCCTCGGCGCCGGCCGCGACGCGCACCGCGCGCTCCCAGGTCCGGACGCCCGCGAGGTCCGGGGTGACGGTGGGGCGGCCGAGCCGCGCGTACTTGAGGATCCGGTAGGGCAGGCCGGCGTCGTTGAACGGCTCCACCTTGAACGGGACGATCCCGACGTCGGCCGTGAGGATCAGCCGCGACGCCGCGGTGTCGTCCTGCGGCCCGAGCCAGACCAGCGACGGATGCTCGCGGCAGGCCGCGAAGTCCTCGTCGCCGGAGCACTCGTCGGCATGCCACTCCCCGACGAGCAGCAGGACGAGCCGGTCGCCGAGCGCGTCGGCGACCGTGCGCAGCAGCTTCCAGTCGGTGCGCCAGCCGAGGTGGCCGAGCGAGATGGCGACGACGGTTCCCTGCGGGTCCGGGGCCGGGAAGCCGTCGGCGGCGAGCCCGACGAGCGTCGCCTCGCGCCCGGCCTCCACCTCCAGCGCCGCGAGCTTGTCGCTGGCGACGAAGGTCAGCGACGACAGCTCGGCGGCCTGCTCGTGCATCCGCTCGAGCCGTGCGCGCAGCTTCGGCGAGGCGTCGTAGGCGTTCTCGTAGCGGTCCCAGCGCCCGTACCAGAGCTCCGAGCCCGGGCAGCGCGCGAGCAGCGCTCGCGCGAGCGGTTCCTGAAGCGGGTGGAAGATCACGATCGCCCGCGGCTCTCCGAGGTTGCGGCGGAGGTTGCGCACGAGCCGCCGCGCCTGTCGCGCCGCGATGCGGTCGGCGAGGCCCTCCGGCAGCCGCCCGAAGATCCCGTACGGCACGCGCGGAGGATCGACGGCCACGACCCGGGGTGCGCGCAGAAGATCCTCGGCCTGCTCGCGCAGGATGAAGCGCTCGAGCTCCCGCGGGAGCAGCAGGATGCCGATGGCGGGGCGCTCCGTCGAGGTTGCCGGGGGCACGGTCCGGGACCCTACTCAGCGCGGTGGCCCTCCCCGAATCCGGGCCGCCCACCGAGCCGGTGGGTACCGTGCCCCGGCGGATGGAGGGTCAGCTCAAGCGCCTCGCGACGTCCGGGCTGGCCTACCAGGCCGCGGGCCTGCTCGCCGCGTTCCTCGCCCTGTTCACGCTCCCGCTCTATACGCGGCATCTGACCGAGGCCGAGTTCGGCTATGCGGAGACGCTGCTCACGCTCGTGATCCTCACGAGCATCCTGCTGCGCTTCGGGATGGGCGAGGCGTTCGTGCGGCTCTGGTTCGACGACGAAAACCCGGAGCGCCGGCGCCGGCTCGCGCGCACGACGACGGGCTTCGTCGTCCTGAGCACGACGGTCGCACTGGTCGCGGGCGTCCTGCTCGCCGGCCCGCTCTCGCGGCTGATCCTCGGCACGCGCGACGCCACGCTCATGGCGTTCGGCGTCTTCGGGATCTGGGCCTTCACGAACCTCGAGATGGCCTACGCGCTGCTGCGCGTGGAGGAACGGCGACGCACGTACATGCGTGCCGCGCTGGCGAACGTCGTGCTGACCGTCGCGCTGACCGTCCTGCTGGTCGTGGTCCTCGACGAGGGCGCCCGCGGCTACGTGGTCGGCAACTACGCGGCGTCGTTCGTCGTCCTGCTCGCGCTCTGGGTGCTGGCCCTGCGCGAGCACGTGGGCATCCCGGACATCCGCGCGCCGCTGGCGCCGCTGCTGCGCTTCGGCGGCCCGACCGTCCCCGCCGACTCCGCCGTCTTCCTGCTGAACGTCATCGACCGGGCCTACCTGCTGCGCGCCGAGAGCCCCGCCGCCGCCGGGCTCTACTCCGTCTCGATCAAGCTCGCCACGGCGGTGATCGTCGCGGTGCGCGGGTTCCAGCTCGCCTGGCCGCCGCTGGCCTACTCGGTGACCGATGACGAGCAGGCCGGGCATCTCTACGCACGCGTGGCGACCGCGTACCTGATCGTCACGGGGATGGCGGTGGCGGGATTCGAGCTGATGGGGCGCTGGGTCGTGCGCCTGCTCGCGGCGCCGTCGTTCTACGCGGCGTACGAGGCGCTGCCCTGGCTCGCGCTCGGCTGGGCGCTCTACGGGCTCTATCTCCTGCTCGTCACGATCGCCGGTCGCGCGAAGGTCACGATCCGCACGCTGCCCGCGGCGCTCGGCGGCCTCGTCGTGAACGTGCTCGTGCTGGTGTGGCTCGTGCCGAAGTTCGGCATCGAGGGAGCGGGGATCGCGCTGGCCGGGGCGTACGTGGCGATGCTGCTGATGCTGTTCCTGCTCACGCGCGGCGTCTTCAGCGTGCCGTTCGAGTGGGCGCGGATCAGTGGGCTCGTGCTCGTCGCGGGCGGCCTCTCGATCGGTGGCAACCTGCTGCTGGCCACGGACGGCGCCCAGGGCTTCGTCGCCCGCGCGGTCGTCTGGGTGCTGATTCCGCCGATGCTGGTCGCGGTGCGCGTCGTGCGCGTCTCAGACGTGCGGACCGTCGTACGAGGCCTGAGGGCCGCGCGAGCTCAGAGCCGCGTGCCGCCGACGTTGTAGTCGCGCGCGGCCTCTCGCAGGCCCTCGCCCTCGTCGGGGTGCAGGGTCGCGCGGACGTGACGGCGGTAGCGCCTGGGATCGTGGCCGGGGAGCACCGTCGCCGCCACCGACCGCACGCCGTAGGCCCAGGCCGTCAGCCAGCGCACGAGCGCGGCGCTGAGCGCTGAATGGTGCTTGCGCATGTAGCGGTCGCGGTTGCGCGAGAGCTCGACGATCCTCCGTTCCGGCACCCCGCCGGTCGACAGCTGCTCGTGATGGATCGCCTGCGCGCCGGGGACGAAGAGCGTGTGCCAGCCGGCGTCGGACAGGCGCTTGCAGAAGTCCACCTCGTCGGAGTAGACGAAGAACTGCGGGTCGAACCAGCCGATCTCGCGCGCCGCCTGCGAGCGGACGAGCAGCGCGGCGCTCTGCGCCCAGTCGACCGGGCGGGTGCGGTCGCCGCGGCTCTGCACCGTCGTCCAGCGGTGGATGAAGAGCGCCGACGCGAGCGCGCTGACCGGGCCGGGAAAGCGCCACGCGCTCGCCTGGGGCCTTCCGCCGGGCCGCAGGAGCCGCGCCCCCGCGGCCCCGGCGCGAAGGTTCTGCTCGAGCGCCGCGTGCAGCGCGACGGTCGCGCCGGGCAGCAGTTCGGAATCCTCGTTCAGCAGGAGCGCGTAACGCCCGCTCGCGGCGCGCAGCAGCGCCGTGTCGTTCTCGGCCTTCCCCGTGCGCCGATCATGCGTGATCACACGGTCGACGGTGGCGTGCCCGCGTGCCGCGCCGACCGACCCGTCCGTCGACGCGTTGTCCAGGACGATGACCTCCGTCGCGAACGGCACGGCGGCCCGCTCGAGCGCGATCGCGTCCAGCCCGCGGACGAGAAGTTCGCGCTGCTGGGTGTTCACGACGCAGTAGGTGACTTCGACGTCCGGCACGGACGGCAAAGATATGGCTCCCGTGCGCGTCCACGTCGTCGACCCCCCGGCCTACACGCCGCCGTATGACCACGCCCTGTGCGGGGCGCTGGCCGATGCCGGCGCCGAGGTGACGCTCGTGACGAGCGCGTTCGCCTACGGCGACGTGCCGCAGGGAAGCGGGTATCGCGTGGACCATGCGTTCTACGCGCGCGGCCCGCAGGCGCCCGGTGGCCGCGCCCGCCAGGCCGCCCGGCTCGCCCAGCACGTCCCGGACATGCTGCGCTACCGCCGCCGCGCGGCGCGCGAGGCCGATGTCGTCCACCTGCAGTGGCTGAGCGTGCAGCAGCTCGACCAGCGACTGCTCCCCCGCGGCGTTCCGCTGGTGCTGACCGCGCACGACGTGCTGCCGCGCGAACCCAGACCCGGCCAGCACGATGCGCAGCGGCGGCTCTACGAGCGCGTCGACGCGGTCGTCGTGCACTCGGGGCACGGCCGCGCGCGCCTCATCGAGGAGGGCGGCGTCGATCCCGCCAAGATCGAGGTCATCCCCCACGGCGCGTTCACGCACCTCCTCGACGTCCCCGGCGCGCAGCCGCTCACCGGGGAGCTCGCCGGCGTGGCGGGGCCGGTCGTCCTGGTGTTCGGCCTGCTGCGTCCCTACAAGGGCATCGACGTCGCGCTCGAGGCGTGGAGGGGGATCACCGGCGCGGAGCTGTGGATCGTCGGGATGCCGCGCATGGACACGACGGCGCTGAAGGCGGCCGCGCCGCCCGGGGTGCGCTTCATCGAGCGGTTCGTCCCCGACGGGGAGCTCGCCGCGTTCTTCGCCCGCGCCGACGTGGTGGCGCTGCCCTACCGCGAGATCGACCAGTCCGGGGTGCTCTTCACGGCGCTCGCCTTCGGCCGCCCGATCGTGCTGAGCGACGTCGGCGGGTTCGCGGAGGTCGCGCGGACCGGCGCGGCCCTGCTCGTTCCGCCCGGCGATCCGGACGCGCTGCGCGAGGCGCTCCGCGGCCTGCTGGGCGACGAACAGGCGCGCACGAGCCTCGGGCATGCCGCCGCGCGGGTCGCGCGGGAGGACTACAGCTGGGATCGAGATCGCCGCCGCGCACCTCGCCCTCTACGACCGGCTCTGCGCCTGAGGCGTCAGACTCGGCTGCACGCATGAGCGCGCTGAAGGCGATCTTCTGGGGCTCCGCCGGGCTGCTCGTGTACACGCAGGCCGGCTACCCGCTGCTGCTCGCCGTCCTCGCGCGGGTGCGCGGAGCCGCCGCTGCTCCCGAGCCGCCGGCGCCAGCCGCGGCGGGGGAGGAGCCGCACGTGACGCTCGCGATCGCCGCCCATCGCGAGGGCGAGGTCATCGCGGCGAAGGTCGCCGACGCCCGGGCGATCGACTGGCCGCCGGGTCGCCTGGAGGTGCTCGTCGCGTGTGACGGCTCGCCCGACGACACCGCCGAGCGCGCCCGCGCCGCGGGCGCCGACGTCGTGCTCGAACTGCCCTGGGGCGGCAAGGTCCGCGCGCAGGACGCGGCCGTCCGCGCCGCCGATCCGCGCAGCACGATCGTCGCGTTCAGCGATGCCAACTCGTCGTGGGACCCGGATGCGCTCCGCGCGCTCGTCGCCCGGCTGCGGTCGGCGCCGGACATCGCCTACGCCTGCGGGCAGGTGCGGTTCGTGAATCCGGACGGGGGTACGAACCAGGAGGGGCTCTACTGGCGGATGGAGATGTGGATCCGCGCGCTCGAGTCGCGCCTGGCGAGCGTCACCGGCGGCAACGGTGCGATCTACGCGCTGCGCCGCGAGGACTACATCGAGGTCGATCCCGTGATGGGGCACGACCTGGCGTTTCCCTTCAACCTCGTCAAGCGCGGCCGCCGGGCGGTCTATGAGCCCGCGGCTCGGGCGACGGAGAAGATGGTGCCCTCGATCGAGGGCGAGTTCACGCGCAAGCGGCGGATGATGAGCCACGCGTGGCCGATCGTCCTGCGCGGCGGCATGCTCTCGCCGAAGGGCTATCCGCCGCGCTACGCCCTGATGATCGCCTCGCACCGGGTCCTGCGCTACGCCGCCCCGTTCCTGCACGTGGTCTGCCTCGTCGCGAACGCCGCGCTGCTCGGCCAGGGGCCCGTGTACGTCCTCGCGTTCGCGGCGCAGGTCGGTCTGCTCGCGGCCGCGGCGGCCGGCGGCCGGGTGCGGTCCCGCCCGCTGCTCGTCGCCCGCTACTACGTCCTCACGAACGCCTCGGTCGCCGCCGGGCTGTACGACCATCTGCGGCACGGGACGCCCGCCGGATGGGCGCCGCCGGAGGGCACGCGCTGATGCGCCGCGTGTTCGACGTCGTCGTCGCGGGCGCCGGACTGCTCGCTGCCGCACCGTTCCTGCATCGCGGCGGTGATCGCGATCCGGCTCGAGTCGGCGGGCTCGCCGATCTACCGGCAGCGGCGAGTCGGGCTGGACGGGCATGAGTTCGACGTGGTGAAGCTGCGAACGATGGTCAGCGGGGCCGAGCGGCTCGGCGCGGGCCTCGCTGTCAGCGAGGGCGACACGCGGATCACGCGGGTCGGGCGCCTCCTGCGGCGGACCTCGCTCGACGAGGTGCCGAACCTCGTCAACGTGCTGCGAGGGGAGATGGCGATCATCGGCCCGCGGCCGACGGTCCCGGTCCAGGTGCAGCAGTACGACGAGCGCCAGCGCGGGCGGCTTGCGGTGCGGCCGGGCATCACCGGCTGGGCCCAGGTCAACGGCCGCGCGGAGCTGCCGTGGAGCGAGCGGATCGACCTCGACCTCTGGTACATCGAGCACCGTTCCTGGGCGCTCGACCTGAAGATCCTCTGGCGCTCGGTGCGAATCGTCTTCGGCGGCGACGGTCTCTACCGCGGCGACGGACCTGCCTGGGGCGGGCGACCGTGACCACCTCGCCGCACCGGGTCATCCTGCTGCGGCATGGTGAGACAGCGTGGTCCCGCGAGGGGCGGCACACCGGGCGCTGCGACATCCCGCTCACGGACGCCGGCGTGCGGCAGGCGCAGGCGGCTGGGGAGCGGCTTGCCGGGGTCGCCGTCGATCGGGTCCTCGTCAGCCCGCTGGTCCGCGCGATGAGGACCTGCGAGCTCGCCGGTCACGCGGACGGCGCGGTGGTCGAGCCGGCGCTCGTCGAATGGGACTACGGCGACTACGAGGGCCGGACGAGCTCCGAGATCCGTGCAGAGCGCCCGGACTGGTCGCTCTGGCGCGACGGATGTCCGGGCGGCGAGGACGCCGCGACGGTCGCGGCGCGCGTCGATCCGGTCGTCCGGCGCTGCCGCGAGGAGCCCGGCTCGTGGCTCGTCGTCGCGCACGGCCACCTGCTGCGCGTCCTGGCGGCACGCTGGTGCGGCCTCGGTCCGCAGGCGGGCGCGCTGCTGCAGCTCGGGACCGCCGCCATCTGCGTTCTCGCGTTCGAGCACGAGACACCCGGGGTGCGGCTCTGGAACGACGAGGGCACGCCGCTGGCGGGCCGCTGATCAGAGCAGCCCGACCTGGCGGAGGATTCCCACCGAGTCCGAGTAGACGTCCTTGCGCTTCACGAGCCCGCCCTCACAGGGGATGACGTCCATACCCACCCACGACAGCGCTGTGCCCGACGGCTCGGCGACGATCTCGCCGCGCGTGAGGCGCCTGCTGTGCGTCGCGTGCGCGGTCCACTCCTGGACGACGAGGCCGTCGCGGGCGTAGAGCCGCCGCGTCTCGAAGCGCAGGTCCGGCCAGCCTTCGAAGATCGCGGCGATGTGCGGACCGACGGCGTGACCTTCGGCACGCTCGCCGGCGGTGTGGTTCTCGAACACCATGCCGGGCGCGTGCAGCCCGAGGATCGCATCGAGGTCGTGGGCGTTCCACGCGTCGTTGTAGCGGCCGATCATCGTTTCGAGCGCAGCCGCGCCGTTCACGTCCGCGGCGCTCATGCCCAGCCGGCGGCGCACGCTCGACGTCGAGCCGGGCGAACGTGCCCTCCGGGAGCGGGTGGTCGGTTCCGTCGACGACGAGCGTCGGCGATCCCGCCAGGGTCAGGAACACCTCCTCCTGGTCGCGGCCGGTCTCGTCGTGCTCCGGGATCGACTCGCCGGCGGCGATGTCGACGACGTTCAGGCCGAAGGCGCTCACGCCGAGTGACCTGCGCACGAGCCCCCACGAGCCGTTCCGCTCCAGCTGGTCGACGTGGCAGATGGTCAGCGGCTCAGCGGCCACGCGCGCCTCCTTCGTCCGGGGTCGCGCCGAGTCTTCCAGATCACGCCGGCGGCGCGGGAATGACCAGTCCGGTCTCGTAGGCCACGATCACGGCCTGCACGCGGTCGCGGACGCCGAGCTTGCCGAGGACGCCTGCGACGTGGGACTTGATCGTCGCCTCGCTCAGGCTCATGGCGGCGGCGATCTCGCGGTTCGAGAGCCCGGTTGCGAGCAGGAGGAGAACCTCACGCTCGCGCTCGCTGAGCCCCGCCAGGCGCTCGGCTCCCACGGTCTCCCGCGGTCGCGAGGCCACGAACGCCTCGATCAGCCGGCGCGTGACCTGCGGAGCGATCAGCGCGTCGCCCGCTGCGACGGCCCGGACGGCGGCGATGAGCTCCGTCGGGCGAGCGTCCTTGAGCAGGAACCCCGCCGCGCCGGCCTGGAGGGCGTCGTAGACGTGGTCGTCGAGGTCGAACGTCGTCACGATCAGCACGCGCACGTCGGGGTGGGTCGCCTTGAGCTGCCGCGTGGCGGCCAGGCCATCGAGCTCCGGCATGCGGATGTCCATGACGACGACATCCGGATCGAACCGATCGGCGGCGACCAGCGCCTGGCGCCCGTCGGCGGCCTCGGCCACGACCTCGAATTCCGGCTCCGCCTCGAGGATCGCGCGAAAGCCCCCGCGGACGAGCGCCTCGTCGTCGACGATCGCGATGCGCACGCTCACGACGCGGTCCCGTTCAGTGGCAGTGTCGCGCAGACGAGGAATCCGCCGCCGGGCATCGGCCCGCTCTCGAGCGAACCCCCGTACAGCGCAACCCGCTCGCGGATGCCGACGAGCCCGTGGCCGCCGTCCTGGCCGTCCTGCCGTTGGACGCGGGACCTCCCGCGTCGGCGACTCGCAGCGTGAGGAGTTTCCCGTCGACCGTCACGTCGACGCTCGCCGCCGCTCCTGCTGCGTGCCGGCGCACGTTCGTCAGGGCCTCCTGAAGGATCCGGTAGGCGGAGAGGTCCAGGCCTGCTGGAAGCCGGGCGGTGTCACCCCGGACCGTGAGCTCGACGGGGACGCCTGCCGCGCGGCTCTCCTCGGCGAGGCGCTCGACGTCGCGCAGCGAGGGCTGCGGAGACAGCGCCGCGCCGGCCTCCGTGGCCCGCAGCAGCCCGAGCGCATGGCGCATCTCCGTCAGACCGCTGCGCGCGGTCTCGTCGATCGCCTCGAACGTCGCTCGCGCGCGTTCCGGGTCCTCATGCAGCACGTGTTGTCCGGCGCCGGCCTGGACCGCGATCGTGCTCAGGCGATGGGCGACGACATCGTGCAGTTCGCGCGCGATCCGTTCACGCTCCTGGAGCGTCGCGCGCTCGGTGTGCTCGTCGAGCTCGTCCTCGAGGACGTCGGCGCGAGCGACCGCGTAGATCACGATCCCGAAGATGAGCAGCGGGACGAAACCTTCAGTGACGGGAACGCCTGCGAGAACCCCCGCCGCCATCGCGGCGAGCGAGACGGCCGCCGCCGGCACCGGGCGGGTCCTGCGCCAGGCGAGCGGCAGGGCGATCGCGAGCGAGAACGCCACCTGTGTCGGGGTCGAGGTGTCGCCCATGCCATCGAGCTGGAGCTCGGCGAAGGCGAGCGCCGCGAACACGGCGGCGAGCACGATGTCGAACGTCGGCGGAAGTCTGCGGCGCACGCGAGCCATCGGAGATCGCGACCGTACCTGCCCTCACCCCGGCCGGCATCGGCCGATCGGATGAACGCACGCACGGACTCATCCCAACGGATGGGTCAGGCCGCGACCATCAGCCGATGCCGGCACCCCCTTCTGCGGCGTAGGGTCCGCCAGGTCCAGCCGGTTCAGCAACCCAGGGAGCATCATGATCACGCGCCGCAACACCCTCTTTCTGGTCGCCGTCACGGTGGTCTGCTTCGCCACGGCCGGCGTCCTCGGGAACCACAACCACGGCATCCGCCAGGCGATCGCCGACGTGGCCTGGTTCGGCTTCCTGCTCGGACTCCTGCTGCTGGTCGTGGTCGGCATCGCCCGCCTCGCGCGCTGGTTCAGCTCTCGCGCGCGCGCCGCCTCGGCTCCCTAGTCCGGCTAGGCCGCCGAGCGCTTGCGGGCACGCGGCTTCGCCGCGGCGCGCTTCCTGGCCGGCTTCGCCAACACCCAGCACTGATCCACGAACTCCGCGATCTCCGCCGTCAGCCGCTCGGGCCGCACGCGCATCTCCACGATCGACTCGGCGGCGACGAGCCGCGCGTTGGGCAGTTCGCGGGCGAGCTCGTCCGAATCGGTCAGTGGGTGGATGGGGTCGTTGGGGTGGCCGACGACGAGCGCCGGCACCTCGATCGTCCGGCGCACCTCGGTCGGCGGGCCGATCCGGCCGAAGAAGAGGCCGCTGAGGACCGCCAGCGACGAGTCCGGAGGGTCGCGGGGGAAGTCCATCAGCATGTCGATCGCGGGTACGCGCGACGTCGGAACGCGGTTCGCGACGGCGTTCACCACGCGCAGCGCGGGCGCGGCGAAGCGCATCGCCAGCATGAACGGCAGGAACGTCGCGGCCGCGCCGAGGATCGCGTTGTCGAGCACCGGCATCTCGATCACCATGCCGCGGATCCGCTCGGGCGCGACCACGGCCGCCTCGAGCGCCGAGTTCGCGCCGAGCGACGTCCCCTGGACGACGGCCTGCTCCACGCCCAGGTGGTCCAGCAGCGCGAGGATCGCTCGCCCGAACGACTGCATCGAATACAGCGTCATGTCGGCGGGCCGGTCGGACTCACCGTGCCCGAGGAAGTCGAGCGAGACGACCCGGTAGCCGCGCTCGGCCAGCCTGCGCGAGAGCGGCTTGTGCATCTTGCGGCTCATCAGCAGCCCATGGGTGAGCACGACGGTGCGCCCGCCCTCGCCGACGATGTCGTACGCGAGCCGGTGACCTTCGTGCTCGAACGAGCCGCCGACGCGCTCCAGCCGGGTCATGCGCCCTTCCCTTCGGCGATCGCCTCTGCGGTCCGCAGAGCCAGTGCCATGGTCGTCAGCATCGGGTTCGTGCCCGACGCGGTCGGGAAGCCGCTGGCGTCGCCGATCCACACGCCGGGGGTGTCGTGCAGCTCACCCCAGCCGTTCGCGACGCTCGTCGCCGGGTCGTTGCCCATCCTCGCCGAGCCCATGTGGTGGAGGCTGAACGTCGCGTGGTCGTACGGCTCGAGCGAGGCGGCATGCACGCGCGCAGCGAAGTCGTCGATCGACTCGCCGCGCGTCGCGCTTCCACGGCTCGATCTCGCGGTGGAACGTCGCGATGCCGTTCGCGCCGCCGGCCTCGTGCAGCCGGACAAGCTCCTCGATGCCGTGCGCGGAAGATCCGCTGGTCGAGCTCGTCGTCGAACGGGTACATCGTGCACCGGGTTGCCCGCGCCGTCGATGCTCACGCGGCCGTGACCGTGATCGCGGATCAGCAGCACGAACGCGGCGGTCACGGGACTCTCGGCCATGATCGCCTTGTGCGCCTCGCCGCCGTGCCACGGGAATGCGGCGCCGCTGACGCCGGGTGAGGCGTGCGAGGTCTCGATCAGGTAGCCGTAGCCGTCCTCGATGTCGGCTTTCGCCATGGACAGCCCGGACTGCGGCGGCCCCCACCACGCACTTCTGCGGCTGTGTCGTAGAAGCCGGCGACGGCGGTCGCGGGATGCAGGCGCAGGTAGTCGCCGGCGGCCGGGCCGCCGATGCCGCTGCGCAGCAGCACCGCGGGCGTGTCGAGCGCGCCCGCGGCGACGACGACCGTCGGCGCGCGCACGGTCACGCGCGCGGTGCGCCCCTCGCCGTCCACGTACGTGCCCTCGACGCCGGCGGCGCGCCCGTCCTCGACGAGGACGCGCTCGACGCGGCAGTTCACGACGAACCGCGCGCCGGCATCTGCGGCGTCCTGCAACCACGTCTTCTGGGTGCCGTTCTTCGCGCCGCTGACGTCGCCGAAGCCCATCAGGCCGGCGAGATCGGCGTCGTAGTGCTCCTCGTCCGCGTTGCGCGTGATCCGCTGGAAGCCGTGCCCGCGCGCCTCGCACGCCGACTTCAGCGTCTCGGTCGTCGGGTTCCAGTCCGAGCAGCGGTCGGTGACGTTGATGCGCTCGCTGACGGTGTCGAGGATCCGGTCGAACTCCGGTCCCGCGAGCCCTTCGAGGCCGTGCTCGCTCTCCCATTCCTGCCGCACCCACGGGTAGGTGCGCAGGCAATTCGTCCAGTTGACGGTCGAGCCGCCGCCGAGGTTCGAGCCCGTCATCAGCGCGATCCTGCCGTCGGCGGTGCCGGACATCCCGCCCGCGCGGTAGAGGTTCTCGTACGCCCACAGCTCGAGCTGGTTGAAGTCCGCCTCGTTGTAGTAGCCGCCGGCCTCGAGCACGACGACGTCCTTGCCCTGCGTCGCCAGGTGCCCGGCCACGACGCCCCCGCCCGATCCGGAGCCGATGACGACGACCTCCGCCGTGAGCTCGAGCTCCTGGGCCTCCGGCCGGGTGATCGCGATCGTCTTCGGCGCCTCCTCGGCGGACGGCGGAGCCGCGCGCGGGCCCGGGTAGCCGATCGCCTCCCAGTTCGGGTTGCGCCCGGTGGACGGGTCCGGCAGCGCGTAGAAGAGGAGGTGCGTGAGGCCCTTCAGCGCGCCGAGCCCGGCGAGCGCCTCGGGCCCGGAGTCCATGAACGCCTTCACGATCTGCTCGCGCGCGGGCAGCGGCGCCTCGACGAGACCCTGCGCCGCGAGCGCGTCGAGCAGCTGCCGCAGACCGTCGAGCTGCTCCTCCGGCACGAGCCCGCCGGAGAGCTGCTCCTCGATGATCGCCGGGATCTGCAGGTCGGAGGCGCTGCGCGCCCAGAAGCCCGTGGGGTCATCGTCGCGCTCCACCGGCGCGGCGTACGTGTCGCAGAGCGCCTCGAGCGCGGCACGCTGGACCTCGGACAGGACAACGGTGACGGCCATGCGATTACTCCTCCAGCGGGGTCGGACACCAGTATTGACATGGTGTCAGCGGTCGGCGCAGTCTAAACGGGACCGCCGCCCTCGTGGCCAGGGTCGGCCGACGCCGTGCACTTTGTGTCGGGGCGGGACTGCCGCTGACCCTCGGCGTAAGATCCAGCGCGTCCAAGCAGGAGTGGTCTCGATGCGCCGTCTGCTCGTCGTCCTTGCCGTGCTCGTGCCCTGCGCCCTCGCGGCGCCCGCGCTCGCGATCGTCCCCGAGGATGCGGTCACCGGCACCGCCGGAAGCAGCAACTGGTTCTCCGGCAGCCTGCTCCAGCAGCCGGGGCTGAACTGCTCGACGGCGATCCTGGGCAGCTCGTACACGGAGATCATGGTGTCGGGCATCGCCGCGTACGGCGGGGCGCCGGGCGGCGGCATCCCGAAGGTCGGCGACCCCTACTGGACGTCCTTCCTGATCTCGATCCCGGGGAACCCGTGCGGACCGGGCTCCTCGTCGGTGCAGACGGAGCTCGTCCTGCCGCCGAACACGTCGGTCGACACCTCGCGCCAGATCCGGTGCTTCGGCCAGCCACGCAACCAGAACACGTTCCTCGAGCTGACCGGCGGGTCGTGGAACGCGTTCGGTTCGAGTGGTCCCTACTGCCCGACCTCGGCGGGGCCCGGCTTCTACAACCAGGGTGCCCTGTCGTTCGGATTCCGGCCGCTCGCCAGCGGGCAGCTCTTCCAGATCTTCGTCCCGGTGAAATCGACGGGCACACTCGTCGGGGCCGGCACGTCGCCGGCGGACGGCTTTCGCTGGCTGACGAACGCGACCGGGGTGTACGCGAACCCGGGCCTGAGCACCGTGTGGGCCAACGTCCTGCCGAGCGGCACCCCGAGCGGGCCGTTCGTCTACTTCACCGGCCCCGCGGCGATCCCGTTCTGGGACACGTCGTCGGGGACGCCGGACGCGAGCCGCAACCGGGTCGAGTTCTTCGCCAACCTCTCCTCGAGCGGGTTCGGCGGGAACTTCTGCTTCGACATCAAGCGCCTCGACGGCAAGGTCCCCGACACCGTCACCGACTGCGCGTTCGCCAAGTCGGCCGGCGGCTGGAACGACGTCGTGCCGCCGGGCGGCAACGGTCTCCTCAAGGTTCAGGCGACGGGCAGCGTGCTCGGGCCCAACGGGGGGTATGCCCCGTTCGCGTTCGACAAGCCGACGACCCCGGGCGACCCGCTGACCGGGGAGTGGGACGTCCCGATGCGCATCACCTGGAGCTTCAACTACAACGACAACGGACCCAAGGTCGTCTCCAATTCGGCCGACTTCCGCACGCTCGCGGGGCCGGACTCCGACGGTGACGGGGTCCCGGACGCCTCCGACGCGTGCCCGGCGGCGAAGGGGACGCTGCCCAACGGCTGTCTGCCCGGGCCCGAGGCCGACCCCGACAGGGACGGGGTGTACGGCGCCGCGGACCTGTGCCCGACGAGCGATGGTCAGGGCGCAGCGAACGGGTGCCCCGGCGGCGTCGTCCCGCCGGCAGCGCCGGCCGGGCAGCCGGCCGGCGCGCTGCCCCAGCCGGCGACGGCTCCCGCGCCTGCGACGCCTCGGTTGTCCGGCGCCCTGAGGACCAGGCGGGGGTCGCTGCTGCGGCGGGCTGCGCTCGGCAAGGGGCTGTCGGTGCGGTTCACCTGTTCGCGCGACGCGTCGGCCCGGGTGAGGCTGCTCGTCTCGCGGAAGGTCGCGAAGGGGCTGCGGCTCAAGGCCAAGGGGCGGACCGTCCCGATCGCGACGGGCAAGGGTGCCTGCAGGGCCCTCACCGGCGGGAGCGCCAAGCTGAAGCTGCTTCCAGCGGCCAAGGTCAGGGTCGGGCGTGCCCGCAAGCGGTTCGCGGCCACGGTCCAGCTGGTGCTCTCCGCGCCCGGGTCGCCCGCCGCGACGAGGCTGTTGCCGGTCAAGGTCGGCTGAGCGACCCATCGTGACGCCCCCGTCATCTTTTCGCTAGCCTGCGCGAGCACTGCGAAAGGGCCGCCACCGCGGTCCGCTCCGTCCCCAGGAGGACCCCATGGCCAAGCAGCCCCGCATCCTCGTCGGCCAGGTGGCCGCCATCACCGGCGGCGGTCGCGGCATCGGCCGCGCCACCGCCCGCGCCCTTGCGCAGTCCGGGGTGAAGGTCGCGATCGGCGACCTCGACACCGAGTCCGCCCAGAAGGTCGCGGAGGAGATCGGCGGCGGCGCCATCGGCGTCCACCTCGACGTCACCGACCGCGACTCGTTCGCGGAGTTCATCGCGCAGGCCGAGGAGCAGCTCGGGCCCGTCGACATCATCATCAACAACGCCGGGATCATGCAGCTCGGCCGCTACGTCGACGAGGACTTCGCGACGACCAAGCGGATGATCGACATCAACATCTACGGCGTTCACTTCGGATGCGAGCTGACGCTTCCGCAGATGCTCCAGCGGGGCCGCGGGCACATCGTCAACATCGCCTCCTCGGCGGGCAAGGCCGGGTACCCCGGCGGTGCCACGTACTGCGGCACCAAGCACTACGTCGTCGGTATGAGCGAGGCGCTCCGCTGGGAGACGCGCGGCACCGGGGTCGAGGTCTCCTGCGTGATGCCGGTCGTCGTTCAGACCGAGCTCGGCTCGGGCCTGCCGCAGACCCGCGGCGTCAAGCACGTCCTGCCCGAGGACGTCGCGAACGAGATCCTCTCGGCGCTCAAGCACCCGCGCTTCGACGTCTACGTACCGCGCTCGGTCGGCCCGCTGAACCAGTTCAGCGCAGCGATCCCGCGCCGTGGCCGCGAGGCGATCGCCCGCGCCGTCAAGGCGGACAAGGTCCTGATGGACATCGACCAGGACGCCCGCGCGGCGTACGAGCTGCGCGCATCGCACTCGACGACCGCCGAGCTGACCGACGCGCAGAAGAAGCAGCTCGAGCAGAGCTCGAAGTCCTGATGGCGCGCGGCGGGGGACCGGCCTTGGCCGGCCGCGTCGCGCTCGTCACCGGTGGGGCGCAGGGCATCGGCCGTGAGACGGCCGCGTCGCTCGCGGCCGCCGGCGCGCGGGTGGCGATCGGCGACCTCGACGGCGAGCTCGCCCGCCGCACCGCGCGCGAGCTCGGGCACGGCGTGGCCGCGTTCGACCTGGACGTCACCGACCGCGAGTCGTTCGCGCTCTTCGTGTCATGCGCCCATGAGGAGCTCGGCCCGCCGGACGTCCTCGTCAACAACGCCGGGATCATGCTGATCGGGTCCTTCCTCGAGGAGGACGAAGCGGCGGCGCGCCGCCTGATCGACGTGAATGTGCACGGCGTCCTCAACGGGATGAAGCTCGTCCTGCCCGGGATGGTCGAGCGCGGGCGCGGGCACCTGGTGAACGTCTCGAGCTCACTCGGGCGGACGGGTCTGTCGCACGCTGCCACCTACTGCGGCTCGAAGTTCTTCGTCTACGGCCTCAGCGAGGCGATCCGCGCGGAGCTTCGCGGGACGGGCGTCGAGGTCTCATGCGTCATGCCCGGACAGGTCCGCACCGACCTGTCGGCCGGGCTCGCGGAGTCGCGCGCGGCGCGCGACGTCGGGCCCGACGAGGTTGCCGCCGAGATCGTCTCCGTGCTGCGGCGCCCGCGGTTCGACGTCTACGTGCCGCGCTCGATCGGGCCGCTCACGACCTTCAACGGCGTCCTGCCGCGCAGCGCACGCGATGCTCTGCGGCGCACGCTGAAGGTCGACGCGGCGCTCGAGCACGCGGACCCGGCCGCGCGCCGCCGCTACGAGCTGCGGGCAGGCCGCGAGGTCGTCGCGGCCCGAGCGGGCGAGGCGCCCCCCGAACTGCCCGCCGCGCCCGACGCTCGGGACTCCCGCTAGGAGCGCCAGGCCAGTTGCGGCCGCGGCTGCGGCGTCCGGCTGCGGCGCCGCGCGGTGCGCAGGGCCGGCGTCGGGATCTGCAGCGTGACGAGCGCTCCGCCGAGCGGCGCGTCGCCGATGCGCACGCGGCCGCCGTGGGCACGCATCGCCGTGTCTGCGATGCTCAGCCCCAGGCCGGCCTTGCCGCCGGACTCCTCGCCGGCGTGGCTCTGGGCGCCCGCCTCCAGCAGCGCGCTGCGCTGCGCTTGGGGGATGCCCGGACCGTCGTCCGCGACGTCGATGCTCACGTGCCGCATTCCGACGTGCACGCTGACGCGCACCGGTGAGACGCGCGCGTTGCGCAGCGCGTTGTCGAGCACGTTCTGCAGTGCCAGCTCCAGGTCGGGCGCGCTGCCGAGGACGACGGCGGACGTCGTGCACTCGAAGGTGATCTCGCGCGCCCGGGCGTGGGCGAGCGGCTGGAAGCGCCTGACGACGTCTCCCGCGAGCGCCGTGACGTCCACGGTCGTGCGCGCCGGCGGTTCGCTCTCGACGAGCCCGTCGACCTGGCGGCCCATTCGGCTCGCGGTCTCACGGATCTGCGCGATCTCGACGAGCTGATCGTGGTCGACGAGCGTCGCCTCCAACTGGTCGCAATGGGCCAGGATGAGCGCGAGTGGCATGCGAAGGTCGTGAGCGACCTCTGCGACTCGCTGCTCACCTGTGCCGGTTTCCCCCCGGGCACTGAGCATTCGGTTCCCCCCGAAATATTTTGAACTCGCGCCGCCGAGCCATCCCGGCTCCTCGGCGCACCTGCATCACACACTAGACCTCCGGGTCGCACAGGGTGAAATTTCTCACCCGCCCAGACCGGTCGGGTGCACCCGTGAGCGCCTGCACACTTCCCCCGCCAGGTGCGCCGTGGGCCGCGATCATCAACGTTCCGGCGAGGTCGGCCGAGACCCCCAACGCGTTCGCGCGTCGCGGATCCAGCTTCGGCTCCGCCGGCGACGTCGTCTGGCGACCCTCCGCGGTCCCCCCTGGAGGGTCGCCCGTCGACGCCGAAACCACTCGGCGCGCCAATTCGTCCACCCGGCGCTGGACGTGGCCGCCCCGATGCGCAACTATGACTGTGCTACCCCGCCGCACAACGGGGGGACGATCCGGGGGGACCGGCGGTGACCGTAGGACAGCAGGGCGATGCTCCGCGCGCGCAGGTGCACGCGGGTGACGAGGAGATTCCGGGTGATGGCGAGCACCGTGCTCGGGTCGTCCTGGTCGACGACGACTCGATGGCGCGACGCGTGGTGCGCGACGCGCTCCAGGAGGAGGGCTACGTCGTGATCGCGGAGGCCCAGGGTGGCCGCGAGGGCGTTGAGCTCAGCCTCTACTACCACCCTGACGTGGTCGTGATGGACGTCGCCATGCCCGGCATGGACGGGCTCGAGGCGACACGCCGGATCGTCGCCGGGGACCCCGACATCAAGGTCGTCCTGCTCACGTCGTCCGACGACGAGGCCGTCGCGCTCGCCGGCCTGCGCGCGGGCGCGGTCGGGTTCGTCTCCAAGGACATCGACATCGGCGCGCTCCCGCGCGTCCTGGACTCCGCCCATCGCGGTGAGGCGGTCGTCAGCCGCCGGCTCACGATGAAGCTCATCGAGTCGATCCGCAGCATGCGGCCCGACGGCGGCGGGATGCGGCCGGTCCGCAGTCCGCTCACGTCGCGCGAATGGGAGGTCCTGGATCTCCTCTGCGACCGCCGCTCCACCGAGGAGATCGCGGACGAGCTGGTCCTCTCGATCGAGACGGTCCGCTCGCACGCGAAGAACATCCTGCGCAAGCTGGGCGTCGCCTCGCGCGGCGAGGCCGTGGCCGCAGCGGCGCAATTGCGGGCCGGCGCCGGCCCTCGCTGAGCGTCCGCGCCGTGGGGGAGTTCTCTCCCCCCGGCCGGGCAGATGCCTGACCTCGGAGGGGGGTTGCCTCCTTACGAGAAACAGGAAAGATCACCCTGCTCCTGACCGCCTGAGGCTCGACCATCGCTCCAGGCTGAACGGCACGGATGCGTCGTCTCAGCGGGTTGCACGATTCGGGGGGATCAGATGGTTGGAGTTGTCGGGCTCGGCTATGTCGGGCTGCCACTCGCAGTGGCTTTCGCCGAGGCCGGCGAGCAGGTCGTGGGCGTGGACATCAGTCCGAGCCGCATCGCTGACCTCCGCGCCGGGCGCTCGTACATCGAGGACGTCCCGCATGAGGCGATCGTCGCCTGCGGCCACAACCTGCGGGCGACGACGCGCGCGGCGGACCTGGCGCTCGCGGACGCGATCATCCTCTGCGTCCCGACGCCGCTCACGCCGAACCGTGAGCCGGACCTCTCGCCGCTCATGGACTCCGCGTCGACGCTGGCGTCGATCCTCCAGCCCGGCCAGCTCGTCGTGCTCGAGTCGACGACCTACCCGGGAACGACGCGCGAGCGCCTGCTGCCGGTCCTCGAGGAGTCGGGCCTTGTCGCCGGCCGCGACTTCCACCTCGCCTTCTCCCCCGAGCGTGTCGACCCGGGCCGCACCGACTACACCCTGCGCACCACGCCGAAGATCATCGGCGGCCTCACCGAGGCCTGCCTCGACGAGGCTGAGAGCCTCTACGCGCTCGTCTGCGACGAGGTCGTCCGGGTCTCCTCCCCCGAGGCCGCGGAGATGTCGAAGCTGCTCGAGAACATCTTCCGCTCGGTCAACATCGCGCTCGTCAACGAGCTCGCCGAGCTCGCGGATCGGATGGGTCTCGACATCCACGAGGTCGTCGACGCGGCTGCGACGAAGCCGTTCGGCTTCATGCGCTTCGACCCCGGGCCCGGAATGGGCGGCCACTGCCTCCCGGTCGATCCGTTCTACCTGACCTGGAAGGCGCGCGAATACGACTTCTCGACCGAGTTCATCGAGCTCGCCGGCAAGGTCAACCAGCATGCGCCGTACGTGTCGGTCGAGAAGGTCGAGCGCGCACTGAACGACCTCGAGCGCCCGGTTCGCGGTTCGCGGATCGCGGTCCTCGGCGTCAGCTACAAGGCGGGCGTCGGCGACATCCGCGAGTCACCGGCGCTGAAGATCGTCGCCCGTCTCGCGAAGCTCGGCGCCGACGTCGTCTACCACGACCGGTTCGTGCCCGCAGTGCCCAAGCTGGGCCTTGAGAGCGTCTCGCTCGACGACGCGCTCGAGGGCTCGGACCTCGCGGTGATCGTCACCGCTCATCCAGACATCGACTACCGCGCCGTGGCGGCGCGGCTTCCGGTGGTCGACCTGCGCGGCGTGCTGCGCGACCGGCACGCGAGCGCCCAGCCGGCGCGACGCCTGTCGCCGGAGTCCATTTCGACGGCCCGCGCGGCCTGAGGAGTTCGTCATGAAGCGCCTGATGATCATCGCCGACCACTCGCTCGTCGTTCACGCCATTCGGCTCGCTCTGCGTCAGACGGCGGGCTTCCAGGTCGTCGGCTTCGTGGACGGACGGCAGTCCGCCGAGAGCCACCTCATCGAGCTGCGCCCGGACGTCGTCCTGGTCGACGACATGCAGGACCCGGCGGACGCGCTGCTGCGCGTCCGCGAGGTCCGCGACCGGGCCCCGCAGGCCAAGGTTCTGCTGCTGACGCTGCGCATGGAGGACGAGTGGCTCGAGCAGGTCTTCCAGGCCGGCGCCGAGGCCGTCATCTCCAAGGCCGTCCACTCGGTCGCCCTGGGCACGCTGCTGCGCGAGGTCGTGCAGGGCAACGTCGTCCAGCGCCACCGCAGCGAGCAGGCCGCGGGCGCGCCGCAGGACTGCCCGCTCACAAGCCGCGAGCTCGAGATCCTGCGCCTCGCCGCGGAGGGGTACACGAACGGCAAGATCGCGCAGGAGCTGTGGGTGACCGAGCAGACGGTGAAGTTCCACCTCTCCAACACGTACCGCAAGATCGGCGTCGCGAACCGCACGGAGGCGAGCCGCTACGCCTACATGAACCACCTCATGACGCCGGACGAGCAGCTTGCTTCCTGAGCAGCTCATCGACGCGCTCCGAGCAGCGCCGCGCGTCGACCCGCTGCGGGTCGCGCCGCTCCGGTGCCGCGCGCGCGTCGCGGGCGGCTCGCGCGCGGCCGCGTCCGGGCGCTGATGACGGCCGACGTGATCGCCGTCGTCGTCGCGACCGCTCGTCACCTACGTGGTCGCGCAGGCCGCGGCCCCGCCGGCGATCGTCGCGCCCGACAACTTCTCGTTCGTTCTGCTGCCCGCGTTCGTCGCCATCTGGATCGCGCGTGTTCGCCGTCTACCGGCTCTACGAGAGCCAGACGCACGCGATCGCGCCCGGCCAGCATCGACGAGGTCGGCCGCGCTCTTCAACGCGCTGCTCGCCGGCTCGCTGCTGCTGCTGGTCGTCGGCCAGGTGCTCAAGCGCATCGCGGACTGGGCCGTCTACAGCCCGGCCGAGGCGCTCTTCTTCCTGAGCGCGGCGATCGTGCTCGTGCCGTCGCTGCGCGGCGTCGTGCGCACCTGGATCCTGCCCGCGGTCATCCAGCCGCGCCGCGCGCTGATCGTCGGCGCCGGACCGGTCGGTCGCCTCGTCGAGCGCAAGATCGAGGCGCATCCCGAGTACGGGCTGGACCTCGTCGGCTTCGTCGACGACGAGGACCGCGCCGCGCTCGGCCGCACCGAGGACCTCACGAACCTCGTCGACGACCTCGAGATCGACTGGGTGCTGCTCGCGTCCGAACGGCAGCTCGCTACGAGGCGACGCTCGATCGCGTGCGCGCCGTGCGCCGGCCCGACGTGCACCTCTCGATCGTCCCGAACTACTTCGAGCTGTTCGCGTCGAACGCGACGATCGAGGACATCGAGGGCATGCCGATCGTGAGCCTGCCGCCGATGAGCCTGTCGCGCAGCGCGCGCGTGCTCAAGCGCAGCTTCGACGTCGTCGTCTCCGGCAGCCGGTCTCGCGCGTGCTGTCGCCGGTGCTCGCCGCGACCGCCGTGCTGATCAAGCTCGACTCGCGCGGGCCGGTGTTCTTCCGCCAGCCGCGTCACGGCCGCGGCGGCGCGACGTTCCGCATCGTGAAGTTCCGCACGATGGTGGACGGCGCCGAGCAGCAGCGCTTCAGGGCATGGCCGAGCTCAACGAGATGGAGGGCGGCGGCCCGCTCTTCAAGATCAAGCAGGACCCGCGGATCACGCGCGTCGGCGCGCTCCTGCGCGTCCTGGAGCATCGACGAGCTGCCGCAGCTGTGGAACGTCCTGCGCGGCGACATGAGCCTCGTCGGCCCGCGCCCGTTCGTCGTCCACGAGTCCGAGCAGATCACGGGCTGGGCCGGTCGCCGGCTCGAGACGACCCCGGGCATCACCGGCCTGTGGCAGGTCCTCGGCCGCAACGACATCCCCTTCGACGAGATGGTGAAGCTCGACTACGTCTACGTGACCAACTGGTCGCTCTGGTGGGACATCAAGATCCTCTGCCAGACGATTCCCGTCGGTCCTCGGCCGCCGGGGGGCGTACTGATGAACGTCTTCGTGATTCCTGCGTTCAACGAGGAGCGAACGTCCCGCGCCTGCTCGCGGACCTCGAGGGCCGGCCCGAGCTCTGGCAGGGCGGCTACGTGATCCTCGTCGACGACGGCTCGACCGACGGCACCGTCGCGGCGGCCCGGGCCCACGTGGGCGACCTCCCGCTGGTCGTGGTTCCGCAGATCCGCAACCAGGGCCCCGGCCGCGCGTTCGACCGCGGCTTCAAGATGGCGCTCGAGCTCTGCGACGACGACGACTTCGATCATCACGATGGAGTCCGACACGACGAGCGATCTCGACGCGCTCGACGACGATGCTCGACGCCGCGCGCAGCGGCGCCGACGTCGTGCTCGCCTCGCTCTGCGACGGCGCCGAGCTGGTCAACGTGGCGCCGTCACCGCCGCGTCGCTCTCGCACGCCGCGTCGTTCGTGATCCGCCGCGGCGTCCGGGCTCGACGCGCAGCACCGTCTCCTCGTTCTTCCGCGTCTACCGCTCCGGCGCGCTGCGCAAGGCGTACGCCGTGCACGGGGATGACCTGATCCGCGAGCCGGGCTTCGCCTGCAAGGCGGAGATCCTGATCAAGCTCGACCGGCTGGGCGCCGTGATCGCCGAGGTCCCGGTCTCGGTCGACTGGAGCAGCCGCGAGGGCGAGAGCAAGCTGCGGGTGCTCCCGACGGTCCGCGGCTACGCGCGCGTCATGGCGCGCCAGGCGACCGCGAAGGCACGGGCATGACCGTCGACAACGGGCCACGTCGCGATCGTCGGCGGCGGCCTGCTCGGCCTCACGACCGCCTACCGCCTGACGCAGGCCGGCGTCTCGGTGACCGTCTACGAGCGCGCTCGCCGTGCTCGGCGGCCTCGCCGGCGACGACGAACCTCGACGGGATCCCGCGTCGACCGCTTCTACCACGTGGTTCTGCCGACCGACGACCGCGTCATCGGCCTCGCCGAGCGAGCTCGGCATCGGCCGCGACCGCTTCCGCTTCCAGCGCACCGGCGTGCGGCTTCTACCAGCGACGGCGCAGCTGACCTCGATGTCCACGCTGACGGAGCTCGCTGACCTTCCCGGGCCTGCGCGCCGTCGACCGCGCGCGGCTCGCCGCGTTCGTCGCGCGCTGCCAGGTCAAGCGCCGGTACGACGACCTCGAGCAGGTCCCGCTGGAGGAGTGGCTGCGCAGGACCTGCGGCGACCGGCTCTGGGAGCGACCTCTGGCGGCCGCTGCTCGACTCGAAGTTCGACGGCCGCTACGACGACCTGCCCGCGACCTACCTGTGGGCGCGCATGCGCCGCATGTCCGGCACGCGCGACCGCTCGGCCAGCGAGGTCATGGGCACGATCGACGGCGGCTACCAGGTCCTCGTCGATCGCGCTCGCCGCGGCGATCCGCGCCGGCGGCGGCGCAGATCCGCACCTCGACCGCCGGTCGCGAGCATCGTCTCCGTCGCGCGGCAGCGCGCGTCGGCGTCGTCACGACGGCGGGCCTGCACGACCGCACGACACGGTCGTCATCGACCCAGCTGCCGGTCGCACACCGAGCCGCTGCTGCTCGCGCCGAGCTGAAGCTCGCGCGTCGGGCCCGACCCGCTGCGCTACCTCGGCGTCGTCTGCCTCGTGATGCGGCGTGCGCAACGAGCATCAGCCCGTACTACTCGCTGAACATCACCGACCGCCGCGTGCCGCTCACGACGCGTGGTCGAGACGACGCACGTCGTCGACCCCGAGCCGCGTCGGCGGCACCCTCATCTACGCCCCGAAGTACGTCAACCCGGACAGCCCCGAGCTCGAGCGCTCCGCGCCCGACATCCGCCGCTCCTACATCGAGCACGTGCGGACGCTGTTCCCGGCCCTGCGCGAGGAGGACGTCCTCGGCGACGCAGGTCGCCCGCGCACGCGTCGCCGAGCCGGTCCACGTGCTCGGCGGCGCGGCGGGACCACGAACATCTTCCCGGCCGCCGGGTCTCGCGGTCGCCTCGACGGCGCACGTCTACCCCGAGCTCGTCAACGGCCAGGCGGTCCTCGGCGTCGCCGAGCGCCTCGTCGACGGCCTGCTCGAGCGCCTCGACGAGCGTCTCCCGGAGGTCCAGGCGGCGGCATGACGACCGCGACGCGACAGCCCGCTCCGAGCACGGTGCCGCGCAGCGTGCCCGTGCCCGCGCGACCGCATGCCCGCCCGCGCGCCGAGGCGATCTGGCACGTCTCCGACCGCGCCGCGCTCGTCGTGCTGGCCGGCATCTGCGGCCTGCTCGTCGCGCTCACCTGGGGCACCTGGGGCGACCTGACCCAGGACACGGGCTACGAGCTCGTCGCCGCCACACGGGTCGCGCACGGCGAGGTTCCCTACTCGGACTTCATCTACTACTACGGGCCGCTCGGACCGGCGCTCCTCGGCGCGTTCTACGCCGTCTTCGGCACGTCGATCGGCGTCGCGATGGCGTTCGGGCTCGGCGTCGCCACCGCGATCGTCGGCCTGACCTACGCCGTGGCACGCATGCTCGTGCCGCCGGTGGGCGCCATGGTCGCCGCGGGGCTCGCCGCGGTCCCCGCGTTCGGCGCGGACAACAACTCGTTCGTGATGCCCCACTCGCTGTCGGCGCCGCTCGCGATCCTGCTCACCCTCGCGCTCGTCGGCGCGCTGGGCCGCCGGTCGCGCGGCGGGTCGCGCGCATGGCTGCCGGTCGGCGGCGCGGCGCTCGGCGGCCTCGCGCTGACGCGCCCCGAGTTCCTCCTCGCGGGCAGCGTCGCGGCCGCGGCCTGGGTCGCGCTGCAACTCGTCATCGGGCGCCCCGCAGGCCTCCGTCGCGCAGCCGGTGACGCAGCGCGCATCGCCGGTCCGGCGCTGCTGATCCCCGCGCTCGTCTACGGCGGACTGCTGACGCAGGTCTCGCTCCACGATCTGCTGAACCGCAACCTCTTCCCGGTCGGACCGCTCCGCGAGGGCGCGGGCCACGTGCTGAAGATCTCGGCGCCGCTGACGGCGTCGTCGTTCGCCGAGCTGCTCGGACGCCTCGCCCTCTACGCCGCCGCTGCGGGGGCGCTCGTCGGTCTGGGCGTCGCGCTCGAGCGGCCGCGTCTGCGCCGCGCCGCCGCGCTCACCGCGGCCGCGGGCGCCGTTCTCTTCCTCGGCGTCCTCGCCGTCCGCCCGGAGCTGATGCGGCACGGCCTGCAGTTCGTCTACGGCTGGATCCCCGCCGGCGCCGTGATCGCGACAGGCTTCCTCGCCGCCCGCGCATGGCGCCGCCGCTCGCTCAGCTCCGCCGAACAGGTCGCGCTCGTGCTGCTCGCCGCGCTGTCGGTCGTCTCGCTGAAGACCTACGCCGCGTTCTTCCCGCACCCCAATCCCGTCGCGCCGCAGGCCGCCGAGTACGCGATGCCGCTGGCGGCGATCTTCCTCGCCTGGCTGCACGTCGCCCTGCCGGCGCGCCATCCCGGCGTCCGGATCCTCGGCCTCGGCTGGCTCGCGTTGCTCGTGACCGCGGGCATCGTCCTCAGCGTCGGCGATGCGCGCAGGGAGACGGTGACCGTTCGGGGCCCCGGCGGCGCGCTGACCGCGACGCCGCAGGACGGCCCCGCCTACCAGGCCGCGCTGCGGGCGATCACCGCCACCACCGGCCCGGGCGACCCCATCCTGCTCGCGCCGCAGATGTCGGCGCTCTACGTGATCTCGCAGCGCAGCAACCCGCTGCCGGAGATCTCGTTGCTTCCGGGCGCCCTGGCGGGCTCTCCCGAGCAGCGGCAGGCGATCTCGCGCATGCGCGCGGTCCAGTTCGCCGTCACGAGCCGCGACGCGCTCTCCGAGTACGGAGCGGGCGCCTTCGGCACCGGCTACGACCGCCTGATCGGCGGCTGGCTGCGCACGAACTTCTCCCACACACAGGCGCCGGGGGGCGTCGGGACATCACCTCAAACAACGCTGGATATCTGGCAAAGGAGTGCAGCACCATGAGTAAGCCCACGAGGATCGGCGTTACTGGGGCGGCCGGGTTCATCGGCTCACACCTGTGTGAGCGTCTGCTGGCCGAGGGCCGCGAGGTCGTCGGTGTCGACGACCTGTCGCACGGCGCGCTGTCGAACATCGAGTCGTCGTTCGCCTTCGACGCATTCCGCTTCCACGAGCAGGACTGCCGTGACCGGCGGGCGCTGAAGCGCGTGTTCGGGGACTGCGACGCAATCGTGCATCTGGCCGCGGAGAAGATCCCGCGCTATGGCGGAGCGGTGAAGACGCTCGAGGCCAACGTCGCCGGCGCCAACGCCGTGTACGACGTCGCCCTGGCCACCGGGGCCCACGCGGTCATCGCCTCCACGTCGGACGTCTACGGCAACTCGCAGCCGCCGTTCGCCGAGGACGACAACCTGACGCTCGGCCCGTCGACGACGCGCCGCTGGGCGTACGCCGTCTCCAAGCTGTACGACGAGCACGTCGCGCTCGCCCTCGTGGAGGAGCGTCAGCTCCGCGTCACGATCCTGCGACTGTTCGGCTCCTACGGCCCCCGGAACCACCCGAGCTGGTGGGGCGGCCCGCAGGCGGCGTTCACCGAGATCCTGCTCGACGGCAAGCTCATGGACATCCACGGCGACGGCCGCCAGATCCGCACGTTCACCTACGTGACGGACACGGTCGACGGCTTCGTCCGCGCGCTCGACACCCCGGATGCCGAGGGCGAGGTGCTCAATATCGGCGCGTCGGATCCGACGACCATCGTCCGGCTCGCCGGCAAGGTCCAGGAGGCCCTCGGGATGACCGGGCCGCTGCGTGCGCGCTTCGTGCCGTACGAGGACATCGGCGGGCGCTACCAGGACGTGCGCTGCCGGATCCCGGACACCAGCAAGGCCGCGCGGCTGCTCGGCTACAGCGCCCACATCGGCCTCGAAGAGGGGCTCGCGTCGACCGTCGCATGGCACCAGGCCCGTCGTGAGGGCGCCGTCGTCGCCGGCGTCGCCTAGCCCCACCACGTAACCGCAGAAGACACGAGAGATCGGCAGACATGATGGTGCAGCGCAAGCGCAATTGGACAGGTCACCACCCGCGAGTCTGGGGAGCGGTCGCGCTCGCTGCGCTCGTCGCCATGTCGATCGTGCTCGGCACTGCGACCGCCGCGGTGAGCCCGCCCTCGGGCGCCACGGCGCTCGCGATGAGCGCCAAGGTCGAGGTGTCCTGGCAGCCGGGCGCCGGCGCGGCCAGCTACCAGGTGCTGCGTGGCACGTCTGCCGCCACGATCACCACCGTCGTCGCGTCGAATGTCGTCGGGACGACGTTCGCGGACAGCACGGTCAGCAACAACACGACCTACTACTACCGCGTCCGCGCGACGGGGGACACGCAGCTGTCGAACATCACCTCCGCGGTTCCGCGCGCGGTGACGTGCACCACCGGGAACACGATCGCCAAGGAGAATTGCTTCCCCGGAAGCACCGCGTGGAAGGTCACGAACCGTGAGCAGGCGGTCAACGGCGGCATCGAGGGCTACGCGACCTCGACGAGCGTCAACCCCGGAGGCAGCCTGGATCTGAAGATCAACGCGGACACCGGCGCTCCGTACCACGTCGACATCTACCGCAGCGGCTACTACGGGGGGACGCAGGGCCGGCTCATGGGCTCGATCCGCGGCCTCACCGGCATGCCAGCAGCCGGGTTGCACGAATACGTTCGACACCGGCCTGATCGACTGCGGCGCCTGGTCCACCTCGGCGACCGTCACGACGTCGGCCTCGTGGCCGACGGGCGTCTACCTCGCGAAGCTCGTGCGTGAGGACAACAACACGGAGTCGCAGATCCTGTTCGTCGTGCGCCATGACGGCGGGCACGCGGCCGTCATCTACCGCGTGCCGGACACGACCTACCAGTCCTACAACAACTACGGCGGTCGTTCCTCGTACGACTGGAACTCCTCCGGAGACCCGACGGTGTCCACCACCTCGCGGTCGGTCAAGGTGTCGTTCAACCGCCCGTACAGGCAGGTGTTCACGACCCAGCGCGACTTCTACACCTTCACCGACGTCGAGGGCGTGTCCTGGCTCGAGAAGCAGGGCTACGACGTGGACTACGCGTCCACCCTCGACGTCGAGAACGGGCAGGCGGTCCTGAGCGACCACAAGGTCGCCATCTCCGGCGCGCACGACGAGTACGTGCTCGCAGTCCGTGCGCAACGCGATGACCAGCGCCCGCAACGCGGGCACGTCGCTGGCCTTCCTCGGCGCAAACGCGGTCTACTGGCGTGTCCGCTTCGAGAGCAGCCCGGTCACGGGTGCCGCGAACCGCACGCAGGCGATCTACAAGACCACCCAGAGCGGCGCCACGGACCCGGTCAGCCCGACCGGGACGTATCGTGATCCCGCCGGCGCGAACGCGCCCGAGAACGCCCTCATCGGCGTGCAGTACATCGGCGACAACGAGGGCGCCTGGTTCCCGCTGAAGGTCTCTGCGGCAGAGGGGCAGAACCGCTTCTGGCGCCACACCGGCTTCAGTTCGCTCGCCCCCGGCACGTCGGACACGCTCGGCCAGTATCTCGTCGGCTGGGAGTGGGATGCGCGCGTCGCGAACGGCCTGGAGCCGTCCGGCCTGCAGTCGCTGTCGTCGACGCCGGTCACCGGCAACCTTCTGACGGACGCCGGCCGCGTCTACACGCAGGGCGCCGCGACCACGAACTCCACGGTCTACAAGGCCGCGAGCGGCGCCTACGTCTGGGCGACCGGCACGAACCACTGGACCCGCGGCCTCGGCCTGAACGAGCTCGGGCAGGGCGAGCCGAACAGCATCGTCGAGCAGGCGACGATGAACATGCTCGGTGACATGGGGGCCGCTCCGACGACTCCGACCAGCGGCCTGGTCGTCGATCCGCCCGGCCCGCCCGTCATCACGAGCCGCACGCCGGCCGTGAACGCGACCGGGGTCAGCCGCACGGCTTCGATCACGGTGACTCTGGACCGCACGCTCGATCCGTCGACGGTCGACGACACGAGCCTCACGCTCACAGGCCCCGGTGGAGCGAGCGTCAGCGGTTCCGTCAGTTACGACGAGACGACGAGGACCGCCACGATGGTCCCGGACTCACAGCTGAGCACCGGCACCGTGTACACGGCGCGCCTCGCGACGACGGCCAAGGCCTGGTCCGGCCAGGGCCTCGCCACGGCCGCGACGTGGAACTTCACGACGGTCGCCGGACCGCCCCCGGCGGTCACCGCTCAGAGCCCCGCGCCCGGGGCGACGGGCATCTCGATCGGGACCAACGTCACGGCGTCCTTCGATCGGGCGCTCAACCCCGCGACGGTCACGACCGCGAACGTCACGCTCACCCCGTCCGGCGGAGCCGCGGTCACGGCCACGGTGAGCTACAACGCCTCGGCGCAGCAGATCACGCTCACGCCGAGCGCGCTGCTCCTGCCGAACAAGCTGTACACCGCGCGGCTCGGGACGGGCGTCACCGCCACCGACGGCGCGGCACTCGCGGCGGCGGTCAGCTGGACGTTCACGACCCAGCCCGCCCTCGCCGTGAGTGGTCAGACGCCGGCGCCGTTCGCGAGCGGCATCGCCCCGAGCGCCGTCGTCCGCGGCACGTTCTCACGGGCCATGAACGCGAGCACGGTCACCTCGGCGAACGTGACGCTCAGCCGCGCGGGAAATGCCGTCCCGGCCACCGTCACGTATGACCCGAACACCCTGACGGCGACGCTCACCCCGAACGCCTCGCTGCTCGTCAGCACGACGTACACGGCGACGATCGGCACAGGCGTCCGCGCCGCGGACGGCGGCTCGCTCGCCGCCGCGGTCAGCTGGACGTTCACGACGGCCGCGGCTCCGCCGCCGCCGCCCGTGGCGACGACGCTCACCCCGGCCTCCGGGGTGACGGGCGTCCCGCTCGCGAGCACGGTGAAGGCGAGCTTCGACCGCGCGCTCGACCCGACGTCGGTGACGACGCAGAACATCACGGTGACGCCGGCCGGCGGCTCCGCGGCCTCGGCCACGGTGAGCTACGACTCGGCCACCACGAGCGTGACGCTGACACCGTCGGCACCGCTGCTCGCGGGCACGGTCTACACCGCGACGATCCCGGCGGGCGGCATCCGCTCGTCGCTCGGAACCCCTGTGGCCTCGACGGTCAGCTGGTCGTTCACGACCATGGACTGCCCGTGCCAGCTCATGCCCTCGACCCTCACGCCGGCGTCGACCGGCAACCCCGTCCGCGACGGTCGCGGCGGAACAGGGCCGTGGACCTACGAGCTCGGCACGAGCTTCACCGTCGATCAGACGATGAAGCTGACGGCCGTGCGGTACTACAAGAGCCCCGGTGAGAGCGGTACGCACATCGGCCGCGTCTGGAGCTCAGCGGGGACGCAGCTCGCCCAGGTCACCTATGCCGGGGAGACGGCGTCCGGGTGGCAGCAGCAGGCGCTGGCCTCGCCGATCACGCTGACCGCGGGGCAGACCTATGTCTCCTCCGTCGGCCTGAACGCGTTCTACTCGTTCACCGACCTCGGGCTGCAGACGGCGAAGTCCAACGGCCCGCTGCGCAGCATCGTCGGCAGCAACGGCCTGTACGCGAACGCCGCAGGCACCTTCCCGACGCTCTCCTACCACCAGGCGAACTACTTCGCCGACGTGGTGGTCACGACGCCGACGGGGAGCACCCCGGCGCCGCAGGTCCTCTCCACGACGCCGCTCGCAGGCGCCACCGGCGTCGACCCGGCGGCCGCCGTCACGGCGACCTTCGACCAGGGGATGGATGCCAGCACGCTGACGTCCGCGAACGTCACGCTCACGCCGTCCGGTGGCTCGGCGGTCAGCGCGGCGGTGTCGTACGACCCGAACACGAACACGGTGACGCTCCAGCCGTCGGCGGCGCTCGCGTACGGCACGTCGTACACGGCGCGCGTGTCGACCGGCGTGAAGTCGTCGCTCGGGACGGCGCTCACGGCGGCCTACACCTGGACGTTCTCAACCCTGACACCGTCCGCGCCGACGGTGTCGGCGACCTCGCCGGCGGCCGGCAGCAGCGGCGTCAGCACCGGGGTGGCGCCGACCGCCACCTTCTCGGTCGCGATGAACGCAGCGACGCTCACGAGCTCGACGGTGACCCTCTCGGGTCCGGGCGGCGCGGTCGCCGCGTCGGTCTCCTACAACAGCGGTACGCAGACCGTCACGGTCACCCCGGCGGCCCAGCTGGCGGGCGGGACGGCCTACACGGTTCAGATCGGGACCGGCGTGAAGAGCGCGGCGAACGTCGCGCTCGCCGCGCCGGTGAGCTTCGGCTTCACCACCGCGGCGTGCCCGTGCTCGCTCTACGGCCCGAGTGCCACCCCGGCCCTGACCGGGCTGGACACGCGGGACGGGCGCTCCGGCACCGGACCGTTCACCTACGAGCTCGGAACGAAGATCCAGGTCACATCTGCGAGCCAGCTGACCGCGCTGAAGTTCTACAAGAGCCCGGGTGAGACGGGCACGCACGTCGGTCGTGTCTGGAACTCGGCCGGCACCCAGCTCGCGCAGGTGACGTTCACCGGTGAGAGCGCCTCCGGCTGGCAGCAGCAGTCGCTGTCGTCGCCGATCGCGCTCACGCCGGGGCAGACATACGTCGTGTCGTACGGCGCCAACGCGTTCTTCGCGATGACGCAGAGCGGCCTCGGGAGCCAGATCACCAACGGACCGCTGCAGAGCGTCACCAGCAGCGCCAACGGGGTCTTCGCCGGATCGGCCGGGGTCTTCCCGACCAGCAGCTGGTCCTCGTCCAGCTACCTCGTGGACGCGGTGGTCCAGTAGTGAACCTGCGTCAGCGCGCAGACGGGATGGCGGCGGTGCTCCGCGGGCGCCGCGGCGCCGCCGTGCTCTCGATCGGGACGCTCGCGTCCGGCGTGCTGGCGTACGTGTTCAACATCCTCGCGGCGCGCACGCTGGGGGCCGAGGCCTACGGGCCGGTCGCGATCCTCTGGGCCTCGGTCTTCCTCGTGTCGATCGTGCTGTTCCGCCCGGCGGAGCAGACGCTGTCGCGTGGGATCTCCGACCGCCTCGCGCGTGGCCGTGACGCGACGGCGGTCGTGCGCAGCAGCGTGCTTCTGGTCGTATGCCTCGTCTTCGTCTCCGTGCTCGCCTGCATCGTCGCGTGGCAGCCGCTGACCGACGGGCTCTTCGACGGCGAGCCCGCGCTGACCGTCGCCCTGATCGCCGGCATCGTCGGCTACGCCGCGTCGTTCACCCTGCGCGGCCTGCTCGGCGGGGTGCGCTGGTTCGGTGGTTACGGGGCGCTGCTGCTGGCCGACGGCGTCGTCCGCGTCATCATTGCGCTGCCGCTGCTCTTCGTGGCCTCACCCGCCGTGGCCGGCGCAGCGGTCGCAGGCGCGGCGCTCGGCGGCGCGCTCGTGCCGCTGCTGTTCCACGGCCGCCGGCGCCTGCGCGAGGTTCGCCAGCCGGGCGCGAGCGAGCCGTACACGCCCAGCCAGGCCGGCCGCTTCGGCGCTCCCGTGATGGTGGTCGCGGCGTCCGATCAGATTCTCGTGAGCGGCGGCCCGCTGCTCGTCGTGCTCGCCGGCGGGCCGGGCTCGCACCTGGCCGCCGGCACGGTGTTCGCGGCGACGATGCTCGTGCGCGCACCGGTCTTCCTCTTCCAGGGCTTCGCCGCGGCGCTGCTGCCGAGCCTGACGACGCTTCGCGCGATCGGTGACGGCGGGCGTTTCCGCCGCGCTGTCTGGCGCACGATCGCGGTGCTGAGCGCGTTCGCCGTGCTGCTGACGCTTGCGATGCTCGCCATCGGCCCCGAGCTGATGCGCGCCTTCTACGGCGCCGGCTTCGAGGTCACGCGCGGCGATCTCGGCATGCTCGCCGCAGGCGTCGGCTGCTACCTCGCGGGGTCGACCTTCTCGCAGGTCGCGCTCGCCCGGGGAGCCACGGCGCGCGCCGGCCTCGTCTGGGCGCTGTCGGCGATCGTCTTCGTCGCGGTCGAGCTGTCCGCGACCGGCGACGCGGTCCACCGCGTCGCGATCGCATTCCTGATCGCGACCGCGCTGAACGTCGCGCTGTTCGTCCCGCTCGTGATGCGGCGCGAGCATGCGCCGTCAGAGGCCGCGGTCGGCGCGCCGCAGGGCGCCTCGGCCGCCGTGTAGCGCTCCCGGAAAACGACGAGAGGGGCGGCGACCGCCCCTCTCCACTTCCAATTTATACCGCCCTGGGGGGCTTGTAACAAGCCCCGGGTGGTGCCCCATAATCGTCGGCCGCAAGGCGGGAGCTACGGAATGGGGGCAGCGACGTGGGCATGACCGAGCACGCAGTGGTGATCGCCGGAGGGGGTCCGGCGGGGATGATGCTGGCGGCCGAGCTGGCGCTCGCGAAGGTCGACGTCGCGGTCGTCGAGCGCCGTCCCGATCACGAGCTCGCGGGCTCACGCGCCGGTGGCTTTCACTCCCGCACGATCGAGGTGCTCGATCAGCGCGGGGTCGCCGATCGCTTCCTCGCGGAAGGGCAGGTGGCTCAGGTCGCCACGTTCGGCACGGCCACGCTCGACATGAGCGACTTCCCGACCCGTCACCCGTACTCGCTCGGGATCTGGCAGAACCGGATCGAGCGGATCCTCGCCGCCTGGCTGACCGAGCTGCCGGTGCGGATCCATCATGGACGCGAGGTGACGGGCTTCACCCAGGACGACACCGGCGTCGACATCGAGCTGTCCGGCGGCCACCGGCTGCGAGCGCAGTACCTCGTCGGATGCGACGGAGGACGCAGCGTCATCCGCAAGGCCGCGGGCATCGAGTTCCCGGGGTGGGACCCGACGAGGAGCAACCTGATCGCCGAGGTGGAGATGACCGACGAGCCGGAGCTGGGCATCCGCCGCGATGACATCGGCATCCATGGCCTCGGGAGGCTTGAGTACGAGATCCACGACGGCGAGGTGGTCTACAAGGATGGTGGGCCGATTCGGGTGATGGTCACCGAACGGCACCTGGGATCCACCGATGAGCCCACCCTGCGCGATCTCAGCGAGGCGCTGATCACGGTGTACGGCACGGACTTCGGGATCCACAGTCCCACGTGGATCTCCAGGTTCACCGACATGACGCGTCAGGCGGCGGCCTACCGCGCAGGACGCGTCCTCCTCGCCGGGGACTCCGCCCACGTGCATTCCCCGGCGGGTGGACAGGGCCTCGGCCTCGGCGTGCAGGATGCCGTGAATCTGGGATGGAAGCTGGCCCAGGTCGTCAGCGGGACATCCCCGGAGAGCCTCCTGGACACCTACCACGACGAGCGCCACCCGGTCGCCGCCCGCGCGCTTCAGCACACGATGGCCCAGACCGCACTCCAGCGCCCGGACGACCGCATCCGGGCGCTGTCCGATGTCCTGTCGGACCTGGTGGTGATGGACGAGCCCCGCAGACGGCTCGCCGGCGTCATCTCCGGGCTGGACATCCGGTACGACCTCGGCGAGGGACATCCGCTGCTCGGCCGCCGGATGCCGGATCTGGACCTCGTGACCGCCGACGGGCCGCGTCGAACGTTCGAGCTCCTGCACGACGCGCGGCCCGTGCTGCTCAACCTCGGTGAGCCCCGCGGCTTCGACATCACGCCATGGGACGAGCGGGTCCAGCTGATCGACGCGACCTACACGGATGCGTGGGAGCTCCCGGTACTCGGCGCGGTCACCGCTCCCACTGCGCTGCTGATCCGGCCCGACGGCTACGTCGCCTGGGTGGGGGACACCGAGGACGAGGAGCTCGCCGGCGCGCTCACCCGCTGGTTCGGGCCGCCTGCGCCTATGTCGGGTCGCCGGCCGGGCGCAGCGCCGGCCGCAGCCGCAGCATCCGGCCCTTCACCGACGCCGGCAGCACGCTCATGACATCGTCGGCGAGGCTCGGCGAGAGGCGCAGCGCGAGCAGGACGTAGAGCAGACCGCTCACGGGAAGGATCAGCACGAGCCGCAGCGCGGGCTCGGGCACCGCGGTCTCCAGACCGACCCGCGCGAGCGCCGCGAGCAGCGCGACGATCACGGCTGCGCCCAGGATGCCGGAGACGTTGGCGACGAACTCGCGCACGCGCATCTCGATCGACCGGGTCGTGAAGAGCAGGTAGACGGGGGCGACCAGCGTGGCGGTGATCGTGTAGCTGATCGCCACGCCGGTGACGCCCCACTGCAGGCCGAACGCGAAGCCGGTGATGCAGACCGTCGCGCTGATGATCGCGTACCGCAGAAGAAAATCCGCGCGGCCGACAGCCTGCAGCACGCTGGAGTTGAAGCGCATGAGCGACTGCTGGAGCCCGACGAACGCGAGCAGCTGGACGATCGGCACAGCCGACTTCCACTTCTCGCCGAAGACGACCGGGATGATGTCCGGCGCAAGCGCGATCAGCAGGGCCATCGCCGGCGCGACGATCGCGGCGAGCACGCGAACCGCGCGCAGCCAGGCGGCGCGCAGGCGGGCGAGGTCGTCCTGCATCTTCGAGAAGGCGGGGAACAGCACCTCCGCCATCGGCCCGCCGATCTGCTCGAGCGGGACGAGCATCACGTTGTACGACAGCGTGTAGAGCCCGGTCGCGGCCGGGCCGAGGAAGCGCGCGACCAGCACGGTGTCGACGTTGCGCTCGAGATAGAAGACGACGCGCGTGCCGAAGACCCGCAGGCCGAAACCGCCCAGGTCGCGCAGGCGCATCCACGAGAACATGAACCGCGGGTGCCAGGGGCACGTGATCCACAGCAGCACGGTCGAGACGCCGGCGATCGCGAGCTGCTGCCCGATGATCGCCCAGGCGCCCGCGCCGTTGACGGCGAGCGTGATCCCGGTCACCGCGCCGATCATCGAGGCGGCCATCGCCCGCAGCTCGAGCTGGCGGAAGGCGAGCTCACGGGTGAGAAGGGCGAACTGGATCGTCCCGAGTGAGGTGAGCACGAACGTCAGCGAGAACGCCTGGAGCAGGGGCTTGACGTCGGGCGCGCCGAAGAAGCCGGCGACCAGCCCGGCGCCTGCGTAGGCGAGGATCGTGAAGAACAGGCCGGCTCCGGCGCTGGCCCAGAAGACGGTCGAGCGGTCCTGCTCGGTGAGCTTGTCGCGCTGGACGAGGGCGGCGCCGAGCGCGAGGTCGGCGAAGACCAGCACCAGCGTGGAGAACACGAGGACCATGCCCGCAAGGCCGTACTCCCCGGGCGTGAGCTCACGGGCGAGCACGACGATGACGGCCAGCCGCGTGAGCTGCCGCAGGATCTGCGACGCGGCCTTCCAGCCCATACCCCGCCGGACCTGCCCGGCGAGTGAGTTGTCGGCCACGGCCTCAGGCCCC
This sequence comes from uncultured Actinomycetes bacterium, assembly GCA_963805615.1. Classification (GTDB taxonomy): domain Bacteria; phylum Actinomycetota; class Thermoleophilia; order Solirubrobacterales; family Solirubrobacteraceae; genus F1-60-MAGs163. The sequence goes on from CAWDUW010000004.1 coordinate 456,316, forward strand.
CGCGCGCGCGGCGCGCCTGCGGAGTGCCCGTCGCGGCCGCGGCGCCGCGAAGCTGTCGAGCGCGGCGCGCACATCGGCAGCGAGACGGGCGGTCTCCGTGTCGTCGCCGCCGGCGCCACCGGGGAGCGCCGCGGCGGCGACCGCCGCCCGCAGCTCCGCGGCGTCTGCGACGAGCGTCACGACGCCCGAGGCGTGGAGCCGTCGGGCCATGATCAGCTGGTGGTCGTCGACGGCCTCGCCGAGCTCGCCGAGGCGGGCCATCACGATCGGGCGGTGCCCGCAGCGGCGGGCGAGCAGGATCGAGCCCGCTCCGGCGTGGCAGACCACGACGTCGGCCGCGCGCATCGCCTGCTCCATCTCCTCGAAACTGAGGAAGTCACGCCACTCCCCGTCGCCCTCGGTGATCAGGCTCGACCCGTACTGGACGAACAGGTCCGAGCCCTGCGGCAGCGTGACCACCGCTTCGACCATCCGGTCGAAGCGCGTCTCGTTGGTTCCGACGGAGACGAAGATCACGGTGCTGAGAGGACCGTTCCGCGGTACCGGGCGCCGATCACCGGCTCGGCGAGCTCGGGCCACTGCACGTACATCCGGCTCGCGACCGGGTGGATCAGACGCCCGCTGAGGGAGAGGCGCTCGATCCGCGTCACGCTCTCGACGTAGACGACGCGTGCGCCGTACAGGCGGGCGAGCCAGGCGAACGGGACCGCGACGCCGGCGCCGGTGGTGAGGACCGCGAACGGCCTTGTGTCCCGCAGGACGCGCCGCGCGAGCCGGAGATTGCGAAGGAGGTTCTTGATGCTGCGGTTCGTCGGCCCGAACGCCCACTGCACGTCCTCACCCTCCAGGAGCGAGCGCGCGTCGGACCGGTCGAGCGTCACCCAGGTGTGCGGAAAGGGGCGCCAGGCGTCCTCGAGCGCCAGCAGCTGGAGCAGGTGCCCGCCGCAGGAGCACACGAGCAGCAGCGGGCGTTCTTCGGGCGCGTCGGACACATGTGGATGATCCCGTCTTGCGTGCGCGCTTCACCCATCCGAACGGCTAGGTGTGCGCTCCGATCGGGGTGGGTGGACGGACGCCCGACGGCGGGCCGGAAGGTCGTGCACGACTACCCGAATGGATAGGGCAGTTCCCGAGGGGTCGCCTACGCTCCAAGCCATGGAACTTTCCCGGCACGCACAGGTCCTCTGGCGCTTCCGTGTGATCATCGTCGCCGGGGTGCTCGCGGGGCTCGTCCTGGCGATCGGCACGTTGTTCAGCGTCTCCTCGTCGGGCCTGCAGTGGCGGCAGGCACTGGAGTACAAGAGTTCCTCGACGTTGTTCGTCACGCAGCCGGGCTTCCCGTGGGGCCGCGCCAATCTCCCGACGGCGAATGACGGGGCCTCGGCGTCGGCGACCGCGCCGGACCAGAACTTCGCCGAGCCCGCGCGCTTCGCCGGCCTGGCCTCGATCTACTCGTTCCTCGTGCGCGGCGAAGAGGTGCGGACGCTGATCCCGGGTCATCCGAGCGACTCGCAGATCGCCGCCGAGCCGTTCGTGTCGGCGACCAACGGCAACGGTGACACGCTTCCGCTGATCGGCCTTGTGACGCTGGGGAAGACGCCGCTCGCCGCGCAGCAGCTCAACGCAGCCTCGATCAAGGCGCTCACGACCTACATCGCCCGTCAGCAGCGCGCGTCGAAGACCGCAGACGCGCAGCGCGCGGTGATCCAGGTGCTCAACCCGCCGAGCGCGGGCGTCGTCGCCAAGCCCCGGTCGATGACCGGCGCGATCGTGGTGTTCCTGCTCTGCGTGATCGGCGCCGTCGCGCTCGCCTACATCCTCGAGAACCTGCGCCCGCGCACGCCCGCACAGGCGGCGGCCGAGGACGGCCACGCGGCGCCGGACGTCACCGGTCCCGCTCTCGCGGCTGACCCGGTGGACGTCTCATGGGGCGGCCCGCCGGCCGAGGCCCCGGCACCTCCGCGCACGGCCGCGGGACGCGGCTGAGGCCATCACCGTGGCTGCGATCCCGGCCGGCGATCGCTCGTGGGCCCTCGCCATGTGCGCGGCGCTCTCGCTGCTCGTGCTCGTGGTCTCGGCGCTCACGTTCGGGTGGGGCGTGCACCCGGCGATCCCGATCGGCCTCGTCGCCGCGACGCTCGTCCTGGTCGCGACGCACCGCTGGCTCTTCGAGTGGCGCACGCTCGTCTCGCTGATCGTCCTGTGCATCCTCTTCATCCCGATCCGCCGATACCAGCTCCCGGCGGCGCTGCCGGTCAACCTGGAGCCCTACCGCCTGATCGTCGGCCTGGTCGCGCTCGCCTGGCTGGCATCCGCGCTCGTCCAGTCCGATCTGCGAATCCGCAAGACCGGATTCGAGGGCCCGCTGCTCGCGTTCGCCGGCGCCGTCCTGCTGGGGATCCTCTCGAACGGGGGGCGCATCCAGGGGCTCGACGTCAACCAGTTCGTGCTCAAGAAGGTGACGTTCTTCATCTCGTTCGCGGCTGTGATGTACATGGTCGCGAGCGTCGTGCGGACCCGTCTGGACATCGACTGGCTGGTCGGTCTGCTGGTGGTCGGCGGCGCGATCATCGCGGCCCTGGCGATCGTCGAGTCCCGGACCGGCTTCAACATCTTCGATCACCTCCAGCGCGTCATTCCGGTGCTGCACTTCGATGCCTCACTCGTCCCGAAGTGGACCGGGGAGCGTGGCGGTCGCGTCCGCGCCTACGGCTCGGCGCAGCACGCGATCGCACTCGGCGCGGCGCTCGCGATGATCCTGCCGCTGGCGGTCTATCAGGGCATGCGAACGCGTCACGGCGGCTGGTGGATCGCAGCAGGGCTGCTGGTGCTCGGGACCATGGCGACGGTGTCGCGCACCGCGATGCTGATGCTGCTGGCCGAGGCCATCGTGTTCGTCGTGCTCAAGCCCGCGAGCATGAAGCGGATGTGGCCGCTGCTGCTGCCGCTCGCGGTCGTCGCGCACATCGCTGCGCCCGGAACGATCGGGGCCTTCAAGGACGCGTTCTTCCCGAAGGGCGGGATCGTCGCGCAGCAGTCGGCCGGCGCGGGCACCTATGGCAGCGGCCGCCTCGCGGACCTGCAGCCGGGCATCCGCGAGTGGAAGCGCACGCCGATTCTCGGACAGGGCTTCGGGACGCGCGTCACCGACCAGGCGGACCCGCTCGTGAACGCTCCGATCCTCGACGACGAGTGGCTCGGCACGCTCCTCGAGACGGGGGCGGCCGGGTTCCTCGCACTGATGTGGCTGTTCGTCAGGGCGACGCGCAGACTCGGCAGATCCGCGCGGCGCGACGACTCCCCAGGCGGGTGGCTGACAGCCGGCCTCGCGGCCTCGATCGTCGCGTTCGCGGTCGGCATGGCGACCTACGACGCCTTCTCGTTCATCCAGGTCACGTTCCTGGTCTTCATCCTGCTCGGCCTCGCCGCCTCGGAGCTGATGCTCGAACCCGCGCGCAAGCCGGCCGTCGCCCGCCTTCCGCAGGCCGCACGGCCCGTGCGCACCATCGACCCGCAGCGCCCGGCGGGCGCGACGATCTGACGTGTCCGGCCGGTCGCACATGGCGGTGCTGCTCGCCGGCCTCGGAGCCGTCCTCGCGCTCGCGCCGGCCGCGAGCGCGTCCGTCACCGCGGCGTGGAGCAGCGGGACGCTGACCGTCCGCATGTCCGCGCCGGGGGACGTCGCCCACCTCTACCGCTCGGGTTCTGACATCGCCGTCGAGGGCGTCGTCGATCACGGGAACCGCACGCACGGTCGCCCAGGCGCCGGTCGTGAAGGTCTACGACGATTCGTCCGGCGGCACGACGCTGGCGCTCGACATGCGGACCGGGCGGTTCGGGGACCCGGGGACCCCCTGCCACCAGGTGTCCTTCGAGGCCCACCTGGGCACCGGCGAGGACACCCTCCAGATTCGCGGGACCGCCGGCTACGAGCAGATCATGCTCGGGGCGAGCGGCGCTGATCTCGACGCGTACTCGGGCTGCGGCGGGGAGCTGCAGCTCGACGGCGCGGACCGGGCGGAGCTCATGAGCGAGGGCGGTCGCGATCTCATCTCCGGCGGTGGCCGGGAGGGTGTCGACGGCCCCGTGTCGTACGCGATGACGACGCGGGCCGGCGACGACGGCGGGCTCTACTCCGGGGGCACCGGCCCGGACCTGCTGATCGGTGGGGCCGGGAACGACCAGCTCTACGGCAGCGCCGGCAGCGACACGCTGCAGGGCGGCGGTGGCGACGACGAGCTCTACGGCGGTGAAGGCGACGACCTCATCCGGGACGAGCTCGGCGATGACGTGCTCGACGGCGGGCCCGGCTGGGACACCGTGTCGGTCGACACGCTGTACTCGGGAGCCGGAGCGCCCGCGGCCGGGCTGCGCCTCGACCTCTCGAACACCGCACGCCAGGACACGGGCTCCGCCGGGCATGACGTGATCGCCGGCGTCGAGGCCGTGACCGGCTCGCCGCTCGGCGACACGCTGATCGGGAACGACGGCACGAATCATCTTGCGGGCGGGGATGGCGCGGACGTTCTCTCCGGGGGCGGCGGGGACGATTCGCTCACCGGCGGCCCGGGGGACGACACGCTCGCCGGCGACGCCGGCAACGACATTCTGACCGGGGGCGACGGGTCCGACACGGCGAGCTACGCGTCGTCCGCGGCCGGGGTCGCCGCACGGCTCGGCGCCCCGGGCTCGAGCAGCGGCGCGTCGGGGAACGACGTGCTGAACGGCATGGAGCGCCTCATGGGCAGCGCCTTCGCCGACGCGCTGACCGGTGACGACGGCGCCAACCGCATCGACGGTGGGGCGGGTGACGACACGATCGAGGGCCGCGGGGGACGTGACGAGCTCCTCGGCGGTGACGGCGCCGACAAGATGCTCAGCCGCGATGGGATCACCGACACCGTGACGTGCGGTGCAGGACGCGACGCGGTCGACGGGGACAGCGTGGACGCACTCGCGTCCGACTGCGAGCCCCCGGACGTGACCGCGGGCGCGCCGCGTCGCAAGCGGATGCGCGTCCGCGGCCTCACCGCCTACCTGCGCGGGCGCACCGCGGTGCTGCACCTGCTGTGCCCCGCCGACGCGGTCGGCTCGTGCTCCGGCAGCGTCGTGCTCCAGGCGCGGATCAGGGTGAAGCGCAAGCTCGTCATCCGCCGTGTGGGCACCGCTCGGATCAAGCCGATCCGCGTCGCGCGCGTCGGCTTCGTCGGCGTGCGGATCTCGCGCGCGGCGCGCCTGCGCCTTCGCACCGTCCGCAGCGTCCGCGCGGTGATCACGATCCGTGCGCGCGACACGACCGGCCGCGACCTCGGCGGCCGCAAGCAGATCCTGCTGCGCCGGCCTGTGCCGAAGCGCAAGGCGCGCTAGGGCCGGTACTGATCGGCGCCGGCGTCGGGCGCCCCGCCGGCGGGCCGCTCATCACCGTCGATGTCGCGTGACGGCGTGTTCGCCGGGTCGCCGCGGCCGATCGCCGCGGCGCGGGCCGTGAGGTGGAAGTCGTGTCGCGCAGGGTCTGAGAAGCCCGATGGGGCGATCACGTCGTGCGGGCCGCATGGTGTTCCCGAGGCCCAGACGTTGTGGTCCCAGGTGACACCGGGGATGCCGCAGAGCGCGGGGTTGAACGACGGCCCGACGTTGGAGATGAAGCGGACGTTCGAATCCGCGGCCGTGCTCCCCTCGCCGACGCTGTAGCTGTTGTCGCTGCTGTTGTGACGGATGAGGAAGTCGCGATAGGTGGCGCCCGGAGTGTCCGCGAGGGCGAGCGCGTAATACCCCGTTCGGCAGCACGAGAAGAAATTGTTCTCGACCACGACGTCCCGCGGCGTCGGAGCGTCACCGCTCGAGGTGAAGAGGACGTCGAACGCCTCGCAGTTGACGAATCGATTCCCGCGCAGAACGAAGCCCCTGACGGCGATCACGTGGAGGCAGTCCACGTGGCTCGCCGGATCGCGGCGCGTCCAGTCGTGGAACGTGACCCCTTCGATCAGGATCCGCCTGGGCGGGCGCGCCGAGCCCTCCACCGCCTTGATCTCCGAGCTGAAGTCGTGCCCGGGCCCGACACTGCCGCCGATCACGTCGACATCGTCGGCTGAGGTGATGAACAGCCCGGCGGTGTCGGTGATGTTCCGCAGTCGCACGTTGCGTGCGCCGGGGCCGACCGTCACGCCGCGGGCGGCGAGGCGCCGGATCTCGATCGCGCGGGCGAGGATCGTGAGCTCCCCGGCGATCACGACATCGCCGCCGTCCGGTTCGAGGATCACCCGCGCGCCCGACGCGGCGCGCCCGTCGGCCGGCACCGCCTGCGCGGGGTAGCGGCCGGCCGCGATCGCCACTCGCTGCCCGGGTCGGGCGGCGGCGTACGCTGCCGCCAGCGACGCGCAGGGCGCGGACGCGGAGCCGCACTGCGGCCCGTCGACGCCGGACGCCGCGACGTGCACCGCGGCGCCGCCGTTGCGCCCTCCGCCGTCATGCAGCGTGGTCGCCAGGATCGCCGCGATCGCGACGATGGCGACCACGACCACGACGATGCGGGTGACCGGTCTCCGGTGTCTCACGCGCGGGGCTCAGGACGACGGGGCGCCACGCCGGAGCGCGACGCCGAGCCGCTGCCGCTCGCGCAGCTCACGCACGATGTGCGCGTCGGGGCAGCGCGGGCTGCGCGCCAGCGCGCGGCGGCGGCGTAGCCCCAGATCATCGCCAGCGCGGCCGGCTCGCTCGCGCGCGCGGTACACCGCGCGCAGCACGAGGTAGCTCGGGCGGTAGCCCATGTACCAGGAGGCGCGGCCGAGGGCCGCGCCCTGGTGCAGCGAGGTCAGCTCGCGCCCGCCCTCCGGGCGGTGGTGGCGGAACGGCAGGTCGATGAACGTACTGGGTGCGCATGCCGCGCAGCTGGACGCTGCAGCTCGTCGAGCCCGTCCCAGCCCATGCGCGGCTCGAGCGCCATGACGTCCGGCACGCAGTCCCAGCGGTAGGCCCGGGACGCGCCCCAGACGGTGCCCTCGGCCTTCGTCCGGCGCACCCAATCGCCGTCCTCGAGCTCGTAGCAGGTGCCGCTGGCGATGCCGAGCAGCGGGTCGGCGGCGAAGCGCGCGAGCAGCTGCTCGAAGTAGTCCGGCTCGAAGTCGACGTCGGCATCGACCTTGACGACGACGTCCGGCGCGACCGAGAGCTCGGTGACGCCGCGCGGAAGCCGTCGAGCGCGCGCCCTGGCGGCGGCCCGTCTGCGAGCCCGCGCCGGCCTCGCGCTGCGCCTCGCAGCGGAGCCGGATCCACGGATGCTCGGCGGCCGAGCTCGGCGCAGCGAGCTCCGGGCGTCCGGTCGGTCGAGCCGTCGTCGACGACGATCCACTCGAGCGGCGTCCGGGTCTGGGCGACCAGCGCCGCGCGCGAGGCGCGGCGAGGTTGTCCTCCTCGTTGCGCGCCGGCGTGACGACCGCGTAGCGTGAGCGGCTCATGCGGCTCCTCGAGGGTGCCTGCGGCGCCATGGCGAACGCGCGCGGCAGGTACTCGCTCGAGCCACAGCTCGAGCATGATCAGCGCCAGCAGCAGCGGCGCGTGGCTCGCGTCGCCGGCGCGCCACTCGCGCACCGCCGCGTCGACCACGGCGCCGGTCGATGACCGCGGCGTAGCGCGGGTCCGGGCGCGCAGCAGGATCGGTCCGACGACGGCGCCGCCGTCGGCGCGCGAGCCACGGGCCGACCGCCTCGTTGAAGAAGCCGCGCTTGCGCTTGCGTCAGCACGTAGTCGGGGACGAGCCCCTTGGCCGCCGAGCCGCAGGACGTGCTTGCCCTGGAGCCGGTGCACCTTGTGGCGGGTCGGGATCGTCGCGCACAGCTCGACGAACTCGTGGTCGAGGAACGGCACGCGCACCTCGAGCGAGCACGCCATCGAGCGCGCGGTCGAAGTACGTGAGCATGTCGTCGACGAGGCCGAGCTGCGCGTCGAGGTAGAGCGCCGCCTCGAGCGGCGCCGCGCCGGGCGCGCCCGCGAGGTGCCCGCGCAGCACGCGCTCGGCGGCGTCGTGCTGCTCGGCCAGCGCGCCGCCGAACAGCCCGTCGCGCAGGTCGGGTCGCACGAGCGGCGCTCGAGGCGAGCAGGCGCGCGACGGGGTCGCGGCGCCTGCAGCGCCTCGACGAGCCGGCCGGCGCGGCCGGGCCCGCGGCCGCAGCGCCGGCGGCCGAGCGCTCGCGCGGGGCCGGGGACGCGGTCGCCAGCGTCTCGGCGAGCGACGCGACGCGGTGCTTGCGGTAGCCGCCGAACAGCTCGTCGGCGCCCTGGCCCGAGAGCGCCACGGTGACGTGCTCGGCGCGCGAGCTCGCAGAGCGCGAGGAACCCGACCGACGACAGGTCGGCGAGCGGCTCGTCGAGGTGCCAGACCAGGCGTCGCAGGTCGTCCGGCGTCGGTCTGCAGCGTCGACCTCGAGCTCGTGGTGGTCGGCGCCCAGCGTCGGCGACGAGCTGCGCGCGTCGGGCAGCTCGGAGTCCTCGCCGGCGAAGCCGACCGCGAAGGTCTCGACCGGCTCGGTCCATCTGGCGCGCCATCAGCGCGACGATCAGGCTCGAGTCGAGGCCGCCGCTGAGCATCGCGCCCGAGCGGCACGTCGCTCATCAGCCGCATCCGCACGGACTCGTCGAGCTTGTGCGAGCACGATCTCGGCCCACTCCTCGGCCGAGCGCGACCGTGCGGTCGGCGGCCGGCGCGGGGTACGCTCCACCAGCGCTCGAGTGCGCGCCATGCCGTCATCGACGACGAGCCGCTCGCCCGGCTGCAGCTTGCGGACCTGCTTCAGCGGCGTCAGCGGCGCCGGGACGAAGCCGAGCGTGAGGTAGGCGGCGATCGCCTCCGGGTCGAGCGTGTCGTCGACCAGGCCGCTGGCGATGACGCACTTGAGCTCCGAGCCGAAGACGACGACGCCGTCGACGATCGCGTAATAGAGCGGCTTGACGCCGAGACGGTCGCGGATCAGCACGCCGCGGCGCGCGTCGCGGCGTCCCAGACGGCCACGGCGAACATGCCGCGCAGGTGCTCGGCGAGGCCCGGCCCGTGCTCCTCGTAGAGGTGCGGCAGGACCTCCGTGTCGCAGCGGCTGTGCAGCGTGTGACCGTCGCGCCGCGAGCTGCTCGCGCAGCTCGCTCGTGGTTGTAGATCTCGCCGTTCTGCGCCGCCCACACGTCGGCCGCGACTCGTCGACGAACGGCTGATGGCCGCCGTCGACGTCGATGATCGAGAGGCGCCGGGCGCCGAGCGAGCAGCTCCGTCGCGGAGCACGAAGCCCGCGTCGTCCGGGCCGCGGTAGTCGATCAGCGTCGGTCATCGAGCGCAGGACCTCGGCCGAGAGCGGCGGCTCGGCCCCGCCGTCGATCCTGAAGGCTCCGCAGATCCCGCACATGTCAGGCGCCTCGCCTCGTGCGCGGATCGGCGGGCGCTCCGAGCGCCGCCTTCATCGCTGCGAGGTGGCCACGACGTGCTGCGGGCCGCCGGATCGACGTGATCATGTGGGTCGCATGCCCCAGCGCGATGCCGGCGGTCTCCAGCGCGACGGCGAGCCGGCTGCGCGGGTGCTTGCGCGCGTAGAGCACCCGGCTCGCAGCGAGGACGGGCAGCAGCTCCTCCGACGGGCGCGACGCCCCGCCGGTGTGGCGCGCGATCGCAGCGGGGGCGAAGCGCACGTCCCAGCCCGCTTCGCGCACGCGGGCGCAGAGGTCGATGTCCTCGCTGTAGAGGAAGAAGGCGTCGTCCAGGCCGCCGAGCCGTTCGAGCACGCTGCGGCGGATCAGGATGCACGCGCCCGACACCCAGTCGGGCGAGCCGGCCGTCGCGTAGGCGGCCTCGTCGCGGATGACCTCGTCCGTCCATGGGGCTCCGGGCCAGAGCCGGTGCGCGAAGAGCGCCTGTGCGTAGGTCGATCGCAGCCGCGGGAAGCGGCGCTGACTGAAGGCGAGGGTGCCGTCGTCCTCGATGATGCGCGGAGCGGCGAGCCCGGCGCGCGGGTCCTGCTCGAGCACGTCGACCAGCTGCTCCAGTCCCTCGGCGCCGATCGCGGCGTCCGGGTTGAGGAACAGCACGTAGGGGGCGTCGCCGCGCGGCGCGCCGAGGTTGCATCCGGCCGCGAAGCCGTCGTTCCCGTCCGCCAGGACCAGGTCGACGGCCAGCCCCGCGAGCGCCCCGGCGGTGTCGTCGGGCGACGCGTTGTCGACGACCGTCACGTGCGCGCCCGCGGCGAGCAGCGGCGTGACGCAGGCGCGGATCGTCGGTGCGCTGTTGTACGCGACGATCACCGCGTGCACCCGCTCACCCGCCGACGGGTGCAGTCGTGGCGCGTCGACTCGCTCGCGGGTCGCCGAACCGCGCTCGGTTGGGGTGCTCTGCATCGCCATCGAACGGTAGAGCGGGACGCAAATTGCGGGCCTATCCGCCGGTCTAGGTTCCGCGCGTCCCGCCTCCGCGCTCGGTAGAACCCAGGCGTGCCGAGGATCAGCGCCGTCATCCCGACCCGTGACCGGCGGGCACTCGTCCTGGCCGCGGCCCGGAGCGCTCTCGCACAGGATCCCGCGCCGTTCGAGGTGGTCGTGGTGGACGACGGCTCGCATGACGGGACGCCGGATGCGGTGGCGGAGGCGTTCGGCGACGCGGTCCGCATCGTGCGCGCGCGCGGGAACGGCGCCGCGGCCGCGCGCAACCTCGGCGCGCGGGAGGCGCGCGGCGACTGGATCGCGTTCCTGGACGACGACGACGTCTGGCTGCCCGGGCATCTGGAGCGCATCGCGGGCGCGATCACCGAGACCGGGGGTCGTGCGCTCGCCTACTTCGACGACGCCGCGCTGCCCGCGCAGCAGGGCGGCGACACGCTCTGGGCCAACGCCGGTTTCGCGCCGGACGGTGACCTGGAGCTGCGTGAACGCGGCACCCCGTGGGCGCTGATGGCCCGGCAGCCGCTGATGACGCCGGCCGTGGTCGTCGGGCGAGACGCCTACCTCGCGGCCGGTGGCATGGACGAGCGCCTGTGGTGCCGGGAGGACACGCACCTCTTCCTCGTGCTCGGGCTGTCGGGCGCGCTCTGCGCCGTGCGCGGCATCGGCGCGCAGGTCACGACCCAGGCGGGTGCGGACCGCCTCACGGCGACCGCTTCCGCGACCGACTCGCCGCGCTACTGGGCGAACACCGTGCTGCTCTACCGCGACGTGCTCGATCGCTTCGGCAGGTCGCTGACGGCGGCCGAGCGCGGGGAGCTGCGACACCGCCTCGCGACCGCGCACTGGCGGGCGTCGCGCCTGAGCTGGCGTGAGCGCCGGCTCGGCGCGTTCGCAGCGGAGGCGGCGCGAAGCCTGCGGGCCGAGCCGCGCGTCGTCGTCGAGCGCTTCTCGGGGCGAGGGCGCTGACATGGGCGCGCGTGGCCTCGCCAAACGCGCAGCCCGGCGCTCGGGGGCGCTGTCAGCACTGCACCGCGCCCGCAACGCGGACACGCTGACCGTCGTCACGTTCCACCGCGTTCTCGGCGCAGGGGACGCGCGCCTCGCCGAGGCCGACCCGCGGTACACGATCGACGCGGGGCTGTTCGAGGACTGCCTGACCGTGCTCGACCGCGAGTACGCCGTCGTCTCCGTCGACGACGTGCTCGCCGCACGTGCGGGAGGGCGCGCCCTGCCTGCGCGCGCCCTGCTGATCACGCTCGACGACGGCTGGGCCGACAACGCCGACTACGCGGGGCCCGTGCTCGCGCGGCTCGGCCTGCCCGCGCTCCTTTTCGTCACCGGCGAGATCCTGGGGCGGGAGCTGCCGTTCTGGCCGGAGCAGATCGTCGCCGCGGCGCGCGGCGGACGGCTGGGCCTCGACGACCTGCGCCGGCTCGCGACCACCGCAGGCGCGGAGCCTGCCGGCACCGAGCCCCTGTCCGTCGCGCGCGACGCGATCAGCGCGCTGACGAAGCTGCCGTCCCCGCAGCGCGACGACCTGCTCGCGCACTGGCCGGCGCTCACCGAGGGCGTGCTCGGGCCGGTCTGGGCGTCGCCCGAGCAGCTGCGCGGACTGCAGGCGAGCGGGGTGGCGATCGGCGCCCATGGGCAGCGCCACCAGCCGCTCGGCGGGCACGACGACCTCGCGCGTGAGCTGGTCGTCCCGCGGGACACGCTCGCGCAGGTTCTCGGCGAATCGCCCGCCACGATGTCCTTCCCGCACGGGAGCGTCGACGGGGGAGCAGTGGGTGCGGCGCGTGAGGCGGGATACCGGCTGCTGTTCACCAGCGAGACCGTGCTGAACACGCTCGCGGGCGGAGTGCCCGGAAGCGACGTGATCGGTCGCGTCGGCCTCTACCAGGAAGACATAACGCGAGAAAACGGTGAGCTGGCATCGGAGCTGCTCCTGTTATGGCTCGTGCGCCGGCCGCACGGGGTGGCGGGCGCGGGACCCGGCGTCTGAGTCCGGCCGGGCTGCTTCAATGGGGTCGCGTTTCGTCGCGCTGGCCGGGGCAGGGCTGCAAAACAGGCCTTGCCGCCTCAGCCGCGATCCCCGCCCCCGATCCCCCCGCGCCACCCCCAGGCGCCCACGGTGCTCATGCCCCGATTCACGCGCGCACTTCCCGTACTCGCGAGCAGCCTCATGCTGGTGCTCGCCGCCCCGGCCGTCGCATCAGCCGACCGCTTCGTCGCCCCGGGCGGCGGGGGCGGCGCCTGCACGGCGCAGGCCCCGTGCGGCACGTTCGACGCGGCCTACCGTGCCGCCGCGCCCGGTGAGGTCGTCCAGGTCGCCGCAGGCTCCTACGGCTCCCAGCAGATTCCCGCGGGTGTCGCGAAGAGCGCGCCCGCCGTCGTCTTTCAGCCTGCGGGCGGCGCGGTCACGATCGGCTCCCTCAACGTGTTCGGCAGCCACGTCGACGTGCGCGACATCGCCACCGGGTTCGTGGACGTCGAGAACGGAGCCTCCGACCTCACGGTCCGCAACGGCGCCGGCACCGGCATCTTCATCGGCGGAGGCTCGCGCGACGTCGCGTTCCTCGGTGGTTCGTTCGGCGCGGGCGACCCGAACGTGTCGCCCGTCAAGGTGCAGGGATCGCCGGCGCCGGACGGCATCACGTTCGACGGCGTCGTCTTCCACGACGCCGTGCGCACCGTCGACGGCGCCCACCTCGAGTGCGTCTACGCCGCCGACGTGCAGAACTTCACCGTCCGCAACTCGCAGTTCCGCAACTGCGCGGTCATGGACCTCTTCTTCACGAAGTTGTCCGGTGTCGACCCGCGCGGGATCACGATCGAGAACAACTTCTTCGATCGCACCGGCAGCCATGGGGGCGCGCTGTCGAAGGGCTACTACGCGATCAAATTCAATGAGGTCATCGGCACGGTCGCCGACGTCGTGATTCGGTACAACTCGTTCTACGACCCGATCGCCTTCACGGGGTCGTTCACGAATACGCGCGTGGTCGCCAACGTCGGGCCGCAGACCGCCTGCGGCGCGGGCATCACGTTCCGGTACAACGTCTGGACGAGCAAGACGTGCAGCGCGACCGACAAGCAGGCCGCGTCCGGCTTCGTCGATCCGGCGAACTACGACTTCCACCTGGCGGCGGGCTCACCGGCACTGCTCGCCGGTGACCCCAACGAGTTCCCCTCCGTGGACATCGACGGCGACTTCCGCCCGACCGGCACCCGCTCGGATGCCGGCGCCGATCAGCGCACGGGCGCGCCCGCGCCCCCGCCGATCGTCCCGGGCGGCGGCGGCACTCCGTCGGGCTGCGGCTGCACGGTGGCCGGGGGCGCCGGGAGTGGCGGGAGCGGAGGCGGCGGAGGGAGCACCTCCGTCCAGGAGACCAACCCGACGACCGGGATCGGCATCCTCAGCAGCGGCGCCGCCGGCGTCGCCGTGACGCGGCAGTGCCTGACCCGTCTGGGGGCGTCCGCCTCGCGGCGCATCCGCTTCACCGACGTGATCGCGAGGTCCGGCGCGCACCTGCGCAGGCACCGCATCGCGGGCACGGTCCCGTGTCGCAGCGCCGGGATCGTCCGCTTCGCGGCCCAGCACCGCGCGGGCCGCGTGTGGCGCACGGTCACGCGCCGCTCGGCTCGCGTGTCGAAGACGGGGCGGTTCGCGCTCAGCGTCAGGCTGCGCCGCGGCAAGCACTACCGGCTCGTCGCCCGCTACTCGTCGTCGACGCGATCCAAGCCGCTGGCGAGCCGCACCCGGTCGCGCGTGCTGATCGGCTGACGAGCCTCGCCCGCTGGACCTTCGGGGAGCACGCAGCGTCCTCGCCGTGCGTATCGTCCGCGGCATGACTCCGCTGCGGCGCACCGCATCGCAACGGTTCCTGGGCGCCTACCGGGTGTGGATCCGCGCCCGTTCGAAGGCCTTCTCGGTCCTGGCCGGCGGCAGCTTCGACGCGTTCGGCGCGCGCACCGTCGTGCAGACGCCGCTGCGAATCGAGGGCGAGCGCCGGATGCGACTGGGCAGCGACGTCTTCATCGGCTCGGACTGCTGGCTCCACGTCGTCGGCGACGCGGACGGGCCCGTCGCCATCGAGGTCGGTGACGGCACGAGCATCGTCGGCCACTGCGTGCTGTCGGCGGTGCGGTCGGTCCGGCTGGGCGAGCGGGTCCTGCTGGCGCGCGGCGTCTACATCTCCGACCACTCCCATGGCCGCGGGGACGCGGGACGAGCGGTGCTGGACCAGGGCGTCGACGGCGTCGCGCCCGTCGCGATCGGTGACGGCGCGTGGCTCGGGGAGAACGTCGTCGTGTGCCCCGGGGTGACGATCGGCGCGCGCGCCGTCGTCGGCGCCAACAGCGTCGTCACGCGCGATGTGCCGGACGGCGCGGTGGCGGTGGGCGCGCCGGCGCGCGTGGTCGGCGCTGCCGCGCCCGCGACGCGCTGATGGCGCGCGTCCTCTTCATCGCCTACTACTTCCCGCCGCTCGGTGGACCGGGCACCCAGCGCTCGGCGAAGTTCGTCCGCGACCTCACCGCGCTGGGGCACGAGGTCGTCGTGCTGACCGGTCCGGGCGCCTCCACCGGCCGCTGGGACCCGCCGGACGCGACGCTCGGCGGTGACGTGCCGAGCGGCCTGCGCGTGCATCGGGTCGAGGGGCCGGTTCCCGGGGACCGCGGCCGCCTGGGCCGCTGGCTCGATCGACCGTCGCCGTTCTCACGCTGGTGGGTCGCGGGGGCGACGCGCGCCGGACGCTCCCCGGCGCGCGACGCCGACGTCATCTGCGCATCGATGGCGCCCTACGAGACGGCGGATGCCGCGGCGGCGATCGCCGCGGAGGCCGGTGTGCCGTGGGTCGCCGACCTGCGCGACCCCTGGGCACTCGACGAGATGCGCGTCTCCCCGACCCGGCTGCACCGCCGGCTCGACGTCGCCCGGATGCGCCGTTCGCTCTCGACGGCGGCCACCGTCGTCATGAACACCCCCGAGGCGGCTGCGGCGACGCGGGCGGCGTTCCCCCGGCTCGCCGCACCCGTCACCTCGATCCCGAACGGCTGGGACGCGCGCGACTTCACCGGCGACGCGCCGCCCGCGGGAGAGCGCGGCCCGCTGCGCGTCGTCCACACCGGCTCGCTGCACACCGAGCTCGGCCTGCGCCAGAGCGGCAGCGGCCGGCTGGTCCGGCTGCTGCGCGGTCAGGAGCCCGTCGACATCCTCTCGCGCTCGCACGTTCACCTGATGGAGGCGCTGCGCGCCGTGCGCGCGCAGGACGAGGGCGCCGAGATCGAGCTGCACCTGGCCGGAACGCTGACCGACGCGGACCTGCGGGTCGCCGACGCGCCCGGAGTGGAGATTCACGGCTACCTCGATCACGATGCGAGCGTCGCGCTGGTGCGGTCGGCCGACCTGCTCTTCCTGCCGATGCACGGCCTGCCTGCCGGCCGCCGCGCTCGCCTCGTACCGGGGAAGACCTACGAGTACCTCGCGTCCGGCCGGCCGCTGCTCGCGGCGGTGCCGGACGGCGATGCGCGCGACCTCGTGAGCCGGTATCCCGACGCCTGCGTGTGCCGTCCGGCCGACGTCGCGGCGATGACGACGGCGCTCCGCGAGGCCGCCGCGGCGAAGGCTGCGCAGGGCAGACTGCCCGACGCTCCGCGCCCGGGCCTCGAGGCGTTCGAGCGCAGCCGGCTCGCGCAGGAGCTCTCCGAGGTCCTTCAGGCCTGCGCCGGCGGCGCCGCGCGGGGTCAGGTCGCGGTCGAGAGCAGCGCGTAGTTCGCGACGAGGACGTCGGCGACGCGCTCGCCGGCATGGCCGTCCCACAGCGGGATCGCCGCCGGCGTGGGCGGCCGGTTCGACGGGCGCACCGCCGCGATCTCGGCAGGGTCCTCACCGAGCAGCACGTTCGTCCCGTGCGTGAGCGTGATCGGGCGCTCTGAGGTCTCGCGCAGGGTGAAGCACGAGACGCCGAGCGCCGAGGCCTCCTCCTGCACGCTGCCGGAGTCCGTCACGATCGCGCCTGCGCCCGCCTCGAGCGCCACGAAGTCGGTGTAGCCCATCGGCTCGACCATGTGCACGCCGGCCGCGACGAGGTCAGCGACGATCTCGCTCCGGTGGATGCCACCGTGCGCGTCGGGCTTGAGCGAGAGGATCACCGGGGTCTCGGCGGCGAGGGACCGGATCGCGGCGGCGATCTCGCGCAGCCGCTTCGGGTTGTCGCGCACGTTCGCGGACCGGTTGAGCGCGACCAGCACGTAGGCGTGCGCCTCGACGCCGAACGCGCTCCACGGCGTGCGGCGGCGCCCGCGGCCCAGGGCCTGGCGTAGCGCATCGACGAGCGTGTTCCCCACCGCGTGCACCCGCCCGTCGACGACGCCCTCGGCGGTCAGGTTCGCCGCTGCGCCCGTCGAGTGCGTGAAGAGCGTGTCCGACAGCCGGTCGGTGAGCGTGCGGTTGATCTCGTCGGAGAGGCTCCAGTCCCACACGCGCAGGCCGGACTCGATGTGCGCGATCGGCACCCCGAGCTTGCCCGCGACGAGTGAGCAGGCGAGCGAGGACATGTGGTCCCCGACGACGACGACGAGATCGGGACGCTCCGTGGTGAGCACCTCCTCGCAGGCGGTGAGGAGGCGCGCGGTGCGCTGGGTCTCGGTCCCCTGGCCGCTGTGGATCGCGTGGTCCGGCGGCTCGAGGTCGAAGTCCGCCGTGACGGTCGGCCAGATGTAGCCGCCCGCGTGGTCGTCGGCATCGACGAGCACCTGGTGGAAGACCCCGCGCCGCTCGAGCGCGGCCATCACCGGCGCGAGCCGCGGCACGTGCGAGCGCGCGCCGATCAGGTACACGACCTTCGGCCGCAGCGCGGGCGAATCGGACGCGGACGCCGAGTGCACGAGCGACAGTCCGCCGCTGACGGTGTTGCGAAGCCCCATGAGTTCCGCGAGCGTAAGCCGTCGAGAGGCTCTGCGGGACGCTTTGGGGCGAAAGTCCAGACTATCGGACAGGTCCCAGCCATTCGGCGATCCGCCGCCCGATCTGCGCTCCCTGGTCCTCCTGCAGGAAGTGACTGGCGTTCGCGATCTCCTCCGGCTCGGGGCGGTTGATCGCCTTCGCAAAGCGGCGCCCCGTCTCCGGCGAGAGGATCGGATCCTGGTCGGCCCAGAGCATCAGCGTCGGGCGCGTGTCGGCGGCGAGCGCTTCGAGCACGCGCTGACCTGCTGCCGCCCCCGGGGCGTCGGGCGTCAGCGGGATCATCAGCGGGAAGGCGCGGGCGCCGGCCTTCGAGGCCGGATCCGGGTATGGCGCGTCGTACGCGGCGACCTCCTCGGGTGAGAGGTCACGCAGCGTCGCGCCGTTCACGAGCATCGATATCGGCAGATCCTCGGTGCGCTCGACGAAATCGCGGAACGCGTTCCAGGCATCGCTCATCGGCTGATGTCCGGTGAACAGGCCGGTGTCCATGATCACGATCCGGCTGATCCGGTCCGGGTGCTCCACTGCGGCGCGCAGGCCGCACGGGCCGCCCCAGTCGTGCACGACGACGGTCGCGTCGCGCACGTCGGCGGCCTCCAGGAAGGACGCCGCGGCCGCGGCCTGGCGGTCGTACGTGTACCAGGCGAAGTCCGTCGGCTTGTCGGAGCGGCCGAAGCCCGGGAGATCCGGGGCGATGCAGCGATGGCCCGCCGCGAGCACCGGCGGCAGCACGTGCCGCCACAGGAACGACCAGGTCGGCTCGCCGTGGAAGAAGACGACGTCGGGCCCCTCGCCGGCCTCGACGCGCGCGAGCCGGATGCCGTCCCACTCGTGGTAGAGCGGGGACCAGGGGAAGTCCGGCAGGCCCTCGAAGCGCTCGTCGGGTGTGCGTACCACGTCGGTCATGCGGTCACTCCTTCGGCTGGAGGGCGGCCCAGCGCTGCTGAGCCTCCTCGATCGCGACGAGCGCCTCCTCGCGGGAGTACCAGCCGTCGACCATCACGTGCTTGCCCTCGGGCTGCTTGTAGATCGAGTAGAAGTGGCTGATCTCGTCACGCAGGAACTGCGGGAGGTCGTCCAGCGTCTCCATCTGGTTCCAGTTGGGGTCCTCGAGGGGGACGCAGCAGACCTTGTCGTCGACGCCCTTGTCGTCGCGCATGCGGAAGAGCGCGATCACCTTCACCGGGATCACGCACCCCGGGAACGTCGGCTCACTCACGCAGACCATGGCGTCCAGCGGGTCGCCGTCCTCGCCGAGCGTCTGGGGAATGAACCCGTAGTCGGTGGGGTAGACGACGGACGAGAAGAGGAAGCGATCGAGCTTGATCGCCTGCAGTTCCTCGTCCCATTCGTACTTGTTGCGCGACCCCTTGGGGATCTCCACGAAGCAGTGAGTCATGAGGAGTCGCGATACTACGCACCTGTGACCGACGATCTCGCCCGCCGCTCAATCGACACCATCCGCGCGCTGTCCATGGACACCGTGCAGAAGGCGAACTCGGGGCACCCGGGCCTGCCGATGGGGATGGCGCCGGCCGCCTACCTCCTGTTCCAGCGGATCATGCGGTTCAACCCGCGCGATCCGCAGTGGCCCGATCGTGACCGCTTCGTGCTCAGCGCCGGGCACGGATCGGCGCTGCTCTACGTGATGCTGCACCTGAGCGGCTACGACGTGTCGCTCGACGACCTGAAGAGCTTCCGCCAGTGGGAGTCGATCACCCCGGGGCATCCCGAACGCGACACGGTCAATGTCACACCGGGCGTCGAGGTCACGACCGGCCCGCTCGGACAGGGCTTCGGCAACGGCGTCGGGATGGCGCTCGCCGAGCGCTTCCTGCGTGAGCGCTACGGCCGCGACGTCCAGCACCACAACGTCTTCGCGATCGTGTCCGACGGAGATCTGATGGAGGGCGTCGCGTCGGAGGCCGCCTCGCTCGCCGGGCATCTGCGGCTGAGCCGCCTCGTGTACCTCTACGACGACAACGACATCTCGCTCGACGGGCCGACATCGCTCAGCTTCAAGGAGGACGTGACGGGGCGCTTCGAGGCCTACGGCTGGCACGTCGAAGAGGTCGCCGACGTGAACGACCTCGTCGCGCTCGAGCGCGCGATCGACGCCGCCGTGCGCGAGGACGAGCGCCCGTCGCTCGTCCGGGTGCGCTCGATCATCGGGTACCCGTCGCCGAACAAGCAGGGCACGAGCGGCGCTCACGGCTCGCCGCTCGGCGAGGACGAGGTGCGCCTGACGAAGGAGGCGATGGGCCTCGATCCGGACAAGCAGTTCGACATCCCCGCGGACGTGGCCGAGCACATGAGCCAGGTCGCGCGCGGGGCCGCGCTGCAGGCCGAGTGGGCGTCGCAGGAGCGCGCGTGGCGCGAGCGCGATCCCGGCCTTGCCGAGGAGTGGGACGCGGCCTGGGCGGGCCGCCCGTTGCCCGGTGTCTCCGAGGCGCTGCGATCGGTCTCCTTCAGCAAGGACTCGCTGGCGACTCGCGTCGCCGGCAAGGAGTCGATGGCGGCGATGGCGCCGTTCACTCCGACGATGATCGGCGGGGCGGCCGACCTCAGCGGGTCGACGAACACGATGTTCCCGGGCGGCGAGAGCGCCCACTACACCGAGCGGCAGGCCGGACGGAACCTCTACTTCGGCGTCCGCGAGCACGCGATGGGCGCGGCCGTCAACGGCATGGCGGCGCACGGCGGCATGGTGCGCCCGTACGGCTCGACCTTCCTGCAGTTCGCCGACTACATGCGCGGCGCGATCCGCCTGTCGGCGCTGATGCGCCTGCCGGTGGCGTGGGTCTTCACGCACGACTCGGTCGGGCTCGGCGAGGACGGTCCGACCCACCAGCCGGTCGAGCATCTCGCCGCGCTCCGCGCGATCCCGGAGCTCACGGTGATCCGCCCCGCCGACGCCGCGGAGACCGCCGAGGCCTGGCGGGTGATCCTCGAGGAGGTCGATGGACCTGCGGCGATGGCGCTCTCGCGCCAGGGCGTGCCGTCCCTCGGCCGCGGAGACGGCGGCGTCGCCGACGCCTCCGGCCTGGCGCGCGGGGCCTACGTGCTGCGCGACGTCGAAGATGCCCGCGCGACCGTCGTCGGGACGGGCACCGAGGTGTCGGTCGCGGTCGCCGCTGCCGACCTGCTCACGGCGGACGGCATCCCCACGCGTGTCGTCTCGATGCCCAGCTGGGAGCTCTTCGACGCGCAGGACATG
Organism: uncultured Actinomycetes bacterium; assembly: GCA_963805615.1. GTDB lineage: Bacteria > Actinomycetota > Thermoleophilia > Solirubrobacterales > Solirubrobacteraceae > F1-60-MAGs163. The sequence goes on from CAWDUW010000004.1 coordinate 476,913, forward strand.
GCCTACCAGGAGGAGACGATCCCGGTGGAGCTCGTGTCGGTCTCCGTCGAGGCCGCGATCACGATGGGCTGGGAGCGCTGGGTCGACAGCGCCGTCGGCATCGACCGCTTCGGCGCCTCGGCGCCGGGGCCGCTCGTGCTCGAGAAGCTCGGCATCACCGCCGACGCGGTGGCCGGCCGCGTGCGCGAGCTGCTGGGCTGAAACGCCCGCCGCTCGTCTCCGAAAAGGCGCCGTTCGGCGCACGGTGCATGGGGTCGCGGCCCGGTCCTTCGGCAACCAGCGGCTTTTCCGCGAGGAACGCTACGGATTCCTCATACATCTGCCGATACGACTCGCATGCGCGGCTGGAACGACACGGGGCCCGCGACGCGGGCCCCGGGCGATGGAGCTAGGGGGACTCGAACCCCCGACCTCCTGGGTGCGATCCAGGCGCTCTCCCAACTGAGCTATAGCCCCGCAGGACGGCTCAGTGTATCCGGCGGCGTGAGGCCATGAGCTTCCGCGGCAAGCTCGCGATCTTCTTCGTCCTCGTCGTCGTCGTCCCGATGGTCTCGGTCGGCTTCGTGCTGCTGCGACTCGTCGACAACAACGAGACGAGCAAGGCCGACGCGCGCCTTGCGAGTCGCCAGGAGGTCGCGGTCAACCTCACGCGCGAGCTGCGCGTGAGCGCGAACCGCGTCGCCGAACAGGTCGGAGGGGACGCCGCCGTCGCGGCTGCTCTGCGAACACACGACGGGAAGGCGCTGAACGCTCGTCTGATCGTCCTGCGCAATCGCACCGGCGCGACCCGCATCGCGATCGTGCGCCGCCGCGTCGCGCTGGCCGACACCGGCGGGACCGGCTCGATCTTCCCGGCGTTCCGCGAGCTCGTCGACGGCAACGGCCGGGTGCAGGGCACGCTGCAGGTCGCGGTCGCGCACGCCGTTCCGTTCGCCCGTCGCGTCGCGCGCGTCACAAGCCTCGAGGCGGTGGTGTCCGCGGGTGATCAGGTGCTCGGGTCGACCGTCGGCAACAGCCCGGGCATGAAGGTCCCCGCGAGCCGCGGCCCCGTCACCGCGTCGGGCGTCGACTATCGCGGGGCCAGCTACGCGGCGCCGGGCTTCGACTCGCAGCCGTCGCGCGTCACGGTGCTCGAGCCGGCATCGCTCGCCGCCGGCGATCAGAACCAGAGCCGCTCCCTCATCATCGTGCTGCTGCTCGGCTTCATGCTCGTGGCGCTCACCCTCGCCTGGTTCGTCGCGCGCTCACTGCACGGCCAGCTCGGCAGCTTCCTCTACGCCGCGCGCCGGATCGGCTCGGGCGACTACTCCTCGCGCGTGCCGACGGTCGGCCGCGACGACTTCTCCGCGCTCGGCGAGGAGTTCAACAAGATGTCCGCCGAGCTCGAGGCGCGCGAGCACGACCTCGTCGTCGAACGCCAGCGGCTGCGCCGCGCGCTCGGCCGCCTCGGTGAGGCGTTCGCGTCGAATCTGGACCGCCGGCGCCTGCTCGACGTCGCGGTCGCCGCGATGTGCGAGGGCGTCGCCGCCGATGCCGGCCGCGCATGGGCACGCACGGGAAAGAGCGGGGCGCTCGAGGTCATCGTGACGAGCGGCGACGTGGCTGCGGCGGAGGTCTCGCTCGCCGGCGTCGAGCAGCGCGCATTCGAGAACGGCACCGCCGCCCGCGGCCTCGTCGATCATCGCGCGGCGATCGCGCTCCCGCTGCGCACCCCTGCCGGTGAGCTCGCCGGCTTCGTGTCGATCGCCCGCCGGGGCCGCCCCTTCAGCGAGGGCGAGCGCGAGCTGCTCGGCTATCTCGCGCAGCAGGCCGCGCAATCGCTCGAGAACGTGGACCTGCACGAGGTCGTCGAGCGCCAGGCGATCGAGGACGCGCTGACGGGTCTCGCGAACCGCCGCCGCTTCGAGGAGCGCCTCGCCGGCGAGGTCGAGCGCGCCCGCCGCTTCCCCGGTCAGCCGCTCACACTCGTGATGATCGACATCGACGACTTCAAGGGCGTCAACGACCGCCTCGGGCACGTCGCCGGCGACGAGGTGCTGCGCGCCGTCGCCGCAGCCGCGCACGACGGCCGGCGCGACGCGGATCTCGCCGCGCGGTACGGCGGCGAGGAACTCGCGCTGATCCTCCCCGGCGCCGACCTTCAGGGCGCGGCGCAGGCGGCCGAGCGCATCCGCTCGGCGGTCGAGCAGATGGACTTCAAGCTGACGGACACGAGCGGCGAGCCGCTGCGCGTGACCGTCAGCGCCGGAGTGGCGGCCTTCGGCCGTCCCGCCGACGATCCACCCGGCCTCGTGGCCGCGGCGGACGATGCGCTGTACGAGGCCAAGCGCGAGGGCAAGAACCGCGTGCGGTTCGCGCACGCGCCTGCCGCCCTGCCTGCGGAGTAGGCTCCGCGGGCACATGGGAATCCTCGACGACGCGATTCGCGAGCATCTCGAGCTCAAGCGCCGCGCCGGCGCTGACGCAGCCGAGATCGCTCGCCTGGAACGCACCGCATTCGGCGACGAGGCGCCGCCGCCCGCGCCTGTGGCGGAGGACCAGCCGGTCGCCGCGGAGCCGGCTGCGGCCGAGGCGCCCGCTCCGGCTCCGGACCCGCCCGTCGCGGCGGAGCCCGAGCCGGAACCTGCTCCTCCCGTCGAGCCGGAGCCCGTGGAGCAGCCGACGCGCCAGTTCACGCTCGAGGAGCTCGAGGACGCCGAACAGCACGCTGAGCCGCCCGCGCCGGCACCCGCCCCCGAGGAGGGTGAGGTCGACGAGCTCGAGGAGACGCCGGACTTCCTCCAGGAGACACCCGAGCACGACCGGCTCTGGTTCGAGCAGAAGCCGCCGAAGGACTTCGACTTCTGACCCACGTCCCGCTTCCGCTGACCTGGCTCGACGTCTTCACGGCTGAGCCCCTGGCCGGCAACCCGCTCGCGGTCGTCCACGACGCCGACGAGCTGAGCGACGAGACGATGCAGCGCTTCGCGCGCGAGACGCGGATGTCGGAGACGTCATTCGTGCAGCATCCGTCGGCCGTGGGCGCGGACTACCGCAACCGCATCTTCGACACGCGCCGCGAGCTGCCGTTCGCCGGGCATCCGTCGCTCGGCACCGCCGTCGCCGTGGCGCATCGCCGCGGTGAACCGCGCGCCCGCTACATGCAGGAGACGCAGGCAGGCCGGCAGCTCGTCGAGGTCGAGCTCGCCGAGGACGGAAGCGCAGCGCGCGCGTCGATGCTCCAGGAGCCCGTGCAGTTCGGCGCGGAGGCCGACCCGGGGCCGGTGTTCGCAGCAGCGGGGCTCTCCGCGGACGACGGACACCCGGAGCTGCCGCCGCAGGAGGTCTCGACCGGGTACCGCCACCTGATCGCGATGGTCCGCAACGCCGACGTGCTGGCGCGCTGCACACCGACGTACGCGGCGCTCGAGCCGCTGCTCGCGCCACGCGGTTGCGGCGTCCTCTACCTCGCTGCGTTCGATCCGGAGCTCGGATACGCGCAGGCGCGCGCGTTCTTCTGCGAGGTCGGCCGCTCCGTCGCCGAGGATCCGGGAACCGGGTCGGCCGCAGGCCCGCTCTGCGCGTACCTCCATGAACGCACCGGCTGCGACCGCGTGATCGTCGACCAGGGGACGATGATGGGGCGACCGAGCCGGCTCGAGGCGCAGGTCGACCTGGACCGCATTCGCGTCGCCGGCGATGTCGTGATCCTCGCCGTCGGCGAGGTCCGGCTTCCGGTCTGAAGCGTCAATGCGGCCCTAACGAGCGTCCAGCGACGGCTTCGCGCTCTTTAGGTGGGGGCCCGCGCGGCCGACGCATTCCTCGCATCACGAGCGCGCGCCGCACCGTCGGGGAACGACGGCGCGCCACACGGCACTTGCCTCTGGAGGGCAAGGACGCTGCGGGTGCGCTACCGACCGCCAACGCGCCGGGGGCGCACCCGCCGCCGCCGTGCGCCGCAGCGGGACCTGCCGGTGAGCGTCCGCTGCGGGCTACAATCGCGCCTCGCGGGGCCATAGCTCAGCTGGGAGAGCGCCTGCTTTGCAAGCAGGAGGTCAGGGGTTCGATCCCCCTTGGCTCCATCGGACAAAGGCCGCGCGGAAGCGGGGCTTTGGTCTATCCGAGGCTAGTTCGACGCAGCCTCCGACGGGCGATGGAAAGGTCATGGATGGGAAGCTAGCGAGCGAGACGGCTCCTGTTTTTGTCTCTATGAAAGAGGACGGGTTGTCAACGGTGGTTTGTGGTGATGGGTCTCCTTGGTGTTGTGGGTGGAGCGGCGCTCATGTCTCTATCGCCCCGTCGGTGCGGGGACCAGGCGAGATGGGAGGCCGGCTGCGGGGGCGCAAGTCCGAAAGGGCCGTCAGGCGGCCAGACGAAAAGCGGCGCCTCCCGTAGCAGGAGTTGGGTTGAAGGATTGCTGTTTGGTGAGCATGTGCCAGAGCGCTTCGGTGAGTTTGCGGGCGATGTCGATCTGCGCGACCTTCGCGCCGCGCTGCTTGCCTAGCCGGCGCTTGTTGCGCTGGTAGCGCTCCGCGTAGACCGGGTGGCGCAGGGCGTGCATCGTCGCTTCGAGCATCGCCCAGCGCAGATACTTCGGTCCCTGTTTGGTCAGCGGGCCGCGGCGGTCCTTCTCACCGGATTGGTAGACGCGCGGACACAAACCGGTGTAGCCGACGAGCTTGGTCGGTGAGCTGAACCGCTCGATCTCGCCGATCTCCGCAGCGATCGTGAACGCCAGCACCCAGCCGACACCGGGCGCGCTCATCAGCAGCGGCACGTATGGGTGATCAGCGCCGCCCGCGCGCAGCTGCGTGGTGATCAGCGCGATCTGTCGCTCGAGGTCGTCGATCAGCAGCACGCTCGCATCAACCGTTCCGCGCCAAGGCTGCGGGATGTCGAGCTCGGCGAGCATGGTGCGCCCGGCGACGCCGAACAGATCGGTCACGGTGCACGGACGCCCGAACGTCATCAGCGTCGAGTGGATGCGCGCCTTGAGCATCGACTTGTGCTTGACCAGGTGCAACCTGAAGCGCGCCTGCTCACGCTCCTTGCGAACGCGCGGATCGGGCAGCCAGATCTCCGGGATCAGGTCGCGCTGCGACAACACCGCCAAGACACGCGCGTCGATCCGGTCGGTCTTGCACGCGAGCGGCGCAAGGCCTTTGACCTTCTGCGCGTCGGCGATCAGCACATCCCATCCGAGCTGCTCCAACGTGTCGTGCACAAACCTGGCGCCGGTCATCGACTCGATCACCGCGCGAATCGGCACGCCCAGGTCCATCACCCGCCGATTCAGGCCGCGCAACCCGTCAGCGTCGGCCGGCACCGCCAGCTCGCCGGCCACCTCCCCCTCGTCGCTCAACAAGCAAACGTCGATCTTCTTGCGACTGAGATCCAGCCCAGCGTGCATCATGAGTACGGGCCTCCTCGACTCGTTTCTCGGTGTCACGCGAAGCGTCCCACCGAGGAGGTCCACCTTTCATCGCAGTCCGAAGCAGGAGCGTGGCGGAGGCCGGGGTCGAACGGAGGGTCCGTTGATGGAGATAGCGCCGGCGCGGGCCGCGAGCATGTCCGCCTTGCGCCGTGCCGATTCCGGAAGTGAGCCCCACCGCTGGCGGCCCGCTGAAGCGGATGGTGGGCCGAGCAGCTCGCAGCGAGCCGGGTCGGTGGGCGATCATGAACGTTTCGCGGCGTCTCGATCCGACCCTTCTCCGCGTCAGTCGTGGACGCGTCTCGACCATCGTGGTCACGCCGCTCGTCCTGCTCACGACAACCGGAGCCAAGAGCGGGGACAGGGAAAAGTCGATCCGGGTGAGCCATAGCCGACCATGGCGGCGATCAGGAACGCATCCGCTTTTTGCAGGCAGAGTTCGTTCACGTTCCCGCGGCCGCGAAGAGCGGCCATTCCCCGGGCACGCCCTTCAATGGGCGGGAGCCGCGTGGCTCGAACGTGATGGCCGAGCCCACGACGAGGTCTTTGACGGTGTTGGAAACGAGGACCTCGCCTGAGTCGGCGAGTGCGCACACGCGAGCGCCGATGTTGACGGCCATGCCCGTGATGTCGGATTCCCGGATCTCGCACTCCCCGGTATGAAGCCCGGCGCGTATGTCGATCCCGAGCTGGCGGGCAGCGAGCGTGATCGCTTGTGCGCATTGGACTCCGCGGGCGGGGCCGTCGAAGGTTGCGAGGAAGCCGTCGCCAATCGTCTTGATCTCCTCGCCGCGAAAGCGTTTGAGTTGCTGGCGTACGACCTGGTCGTGGGTCTCAAGCAGTGCTCGCCAGCAGCGGTCGCCAAGTTCGGCGGCCCGCTCGGTGGAGCCGACGATGTCGGTGAACAACACCGTCAGTAGCTGGCGATTGAGGTCGGGCGCGTGGCGCGTCCCGGTCAGAAACGACTCGACCTCGTCGAGCAGCGCCTCGGTGTCCCCGGCGAACGGGAAATGATCTATGCCGTCAAGCTCGACGAGGTGGGCGCCGGGGATGTGCGCGGCGGCGTAGCGCGCACCTTCGATCGGCAGGAGCTGGTCACCCCGGCGGTGCAGGATCAGGGTCGGCACCGAGATTGCGGGGAGCACCCCACGGATGTCGGTCTCCGCAGCTTGCCGAACGACTGCGGTTGCCATGGCAGGGCTCGCTGAAACGCGCTCGTAGTGCGCCCACCACCTGGCAAAATTCGGATTGCCCGCCGCGCTGGGCGCGTACAGGTCCAGGAACGCGCCATGCCCCCAATCGGCCTCGATCATCTGCACCGCCAGGTCCACCTGCTCCGGCGTTGGCGCCCATGGGTAGTCGTCGGCGGCCAGCCCTCTGGCGTAGCACCCATACATGATGAGCGCACGAGTCCTGGCTGGGTGGGTGGCCGCGAATAGCGCGCACATGAGCGCCCCCTCTGAGAACCCGAACAGCGCACCACGCTCGACACCGGCGTCGTCCAGGACCGCGGTCAGGTCGTCCATCCGCTGTTCAAGTGTCGGCACGCCCTCGACCGGATCAGACAGGCCGGTCCCGGGCTTGTCGAAGGTGATCACCCGGGCAAACGAGGCCAGCCTGCTCAACGAGCTGGCGATCACCGGGTGCTCGAGCGCTGCTTCGAGGTGCGAGACAAAACCCGGAACCACCACGAGGTCCAGCGGCCCCTCTCCCAGCACCGCATACGCGACGCTGAGGCCACGGCTCTTCGCGTACGCGAACTCCGGTTCCACAGCGAGCCCTCGCTCCGTGGCCGCGGTCGAGGTCCTCTACCCCGACGACGGCACCTCCAGAGACTTCATGACCTCCACCGCGTCAATGTAGTTGCGAAAGTAGACGACCTTCCCGCCACGGAACTGCATGATATGAGCGAACGGCACGGCCATCTCGATGCCGGTCGCCCTGGCCCGCCCACACCACTTGCCCAGAACGATCAGCTTGTCCCCGGACGGGAGAAACTCTGCGGGCTCCGCGCGTGGGTCCTCCCATTTCTTACCGATGGCATCGAAGAACGCGAGCACCTCCCAGTGCCCGCGCAACGCGCCACCACCGGGAACCGAGTCGGGAACATGCCACTCCACGTCCGGATCAAGCAGATCCAGGAACGACGCATCGCCCTCACGGAGCATCCGATACCCCGCTCGGGACTGCTCCACGAGCTCATCGGTGACCGGGTCGAACACAGCACCCATGGCAAAACGACGGTAGACGAGGCAAAGGGCGCCCACAAGTGGATGACGCGTAAGGAGCCGCGCGCGACAACCAGGCGGTCCGCGCGAGCGTGCGGCCGACGCTGATCCGGCGCACGCCAATCGCCGGTGCCTGCGCTAGACGACCTCGCTGCGGGTCAGCGGCCGTCCACCTTCACCCTCAACTAGCGATCGCACATCGGGCTGCACCCGGGAGCTCATAGCCACCCGTCGTCGCGAAAGGCTCCAACGCAGGCTCGACCTGTGTCCGGACGAGCGCACGTTCGGCCGCTGACAGACCCTGGAGGGCGAGTCCGATCGGACCAGCGGTGTCGGCGATGATGTCGACATACTCTTCGGCGTCCGGCAACGAGACGCGAACCGCTACTTCCTCCGTGCGCACCGCATCGAAGCCGGCGCCCTTGAGAAGAGAGGTCGTGCGCTCTGAGCTCGCCATGCTGAAGATCCCAGGGGCGGGCGGCGGCTCGGGCGCCGGAATGTGCCCAGAGCGGACCAGGGTGCTCGCGACGATCGTGAAGAACGGGTTGCGCTCCGGTGCTCCCCAAACCGCGAGCGCCAGCCGGCCGCCGGGACGCAGGACGCGGCGAGTTTCGGCGAGCGCCGCGCCGACGTCGAGCATCAGCATGTATCCGAACCGGCAGAGCACACCATCGACCGAGTCGGCCTCCATCTCGATGCTCTCAGCGTCCATCTGCCGGTACTCCACGTGGTCGACGCCGCGCTCGGCGGCGCGGCGTCGAGCGACCGCGAGCATCGCGGGCGATAAGTCGCTCGTGATCAGCCGTCCACTCGCACCCACGATTTCACTCACCCGAAATCCGGTGTCGCCCGCACCGGCCGCGAGTTCGAGCACGGTGTCCCCCGCCCGCGGCGCGAGCTCACCGATCATCCAGTCGGCTACTGGGGACGAGATTGCCTCGATCTCAGCACGCGGCGCTCCCATCCGGCGCGATCGCCTCCGCAATCTCGTAAAGCGGTTGCCGCTGCTGGTCAGTCTGCTCGGTCGCCATCGTAGTCCTCCGGCTTGCGCGTTGGCTCTCCCAGGGACGCTAGGAGCGAGCGGGCAGCGGACAATGGGCGCCGCCCCCCATTCTCGCTCCCGTGTTGGGCCTCTGGATCGGGGTGAGTGCGCGCGGGTTGCCCCGCATTGACGCTCCGCACCCGACGCGAAGGCCTCGTGGTTCGGCAGCGGTGGCCCTGCTCGCTGATCTGGTTCGGCTGACGGGGCCCCGAGGGGTGAATTAGGTGTTGGCACCCATGGGCGAGCGGCCATTGCGGCGCGACCTTCCCCGTGTCCGCTTGTTGATCGCGGTCAATCGGCGGGCAGCATAGTCGGGAGCCCTCCCAGCCCCGACTGCAACGGCTGACCACGGAACCCGGCCTTGTCGAGAAGGCCTATCTGCACTTCAGGGACACCGCCGAGTTCGGTGCCGTGTATGTGTGGGAATCCGAGCAGGCATTCATGGACTTCCGCGCCTCGCAACTCGCCCAGAGCAGCGCCGACACGTATCGCGTTCAAGGTGAGGTGCATTCCGAGCTCGCCGATGTTCGGCTGCTCGTGCGACCAAAGTCAGACCAACCGGTCGGCACGCGCTAGCCGGCGCTCGGCAGACCAGCCCTCGCACTCTGTTCGCCTGCGAAGCGAGCGAGACGGGCGCGGTCTGCGTGTCGCGGTTACGGGCACGCGCTTGAGCATGGCGCAGTGTTGTGTGAGCTGGCGTCTGAGGGCTGGTTTTGAGGAGTCGCTGGGGTGCCCTCTAGGACGCGCAGTGCGAGTGTCCGGTTGGCTCGAACTCGGACACTTCGACCAGGGAGGTGAGTTGCTAGCCGCCGGGAGCGCGGTGGACCTCATGGAACCGCGTGCCTCGCCCGAGCGGGGCGCCGTGCTCCTGGACTGCTGAGACGGTGTTGGTTTGCCAGGTCGGGAGTTGGCTGGCGTCGCAGACGTAGGCGAACACGTCGGCAACTGGCCGGTCAATGTGGTGTCGATCATGGGTCGTGACACAGGCGACGCGACTTACACCTCGCAGACGGCGATGGCGGGGGCATCGCGGCGGGCCTTTTCCGTCGCGGTCGGCAGGTCGCTCAGCGGGGTGTAGGTGAGTGTGTCGGGGTCGATGTTCAGCGCCGTGGCGTCGTCGGGCGCGAGGCGTTCGATGAGGTCCTTGGAGGCAAGCATGTGGCCGCCGGTGGCGCACGCTTCGACCCGCGCGGTCTCGTTGACCTGGTCGCCGAGAGCGGTGACCTCGGTCCGACCACGGGTCGCGATCTGGCCGACGAAGAGGTTTGCCCCCCAGTGCAGTCCGAACCGCAGCACGACGTCGTGCGGCCCCAGGTCGCTCCGGGCGGTCACCTCGCCGACCGCTTCGCGGAGGGCCCTGGCGGCATGGATGCACGCCCGTGCGGCCGCGGACTCCGATCCTGAGGTCTCGGCCAGGAAGAACGCGACGACGCCGTCGCCGGCGTGGCTGCCGACCAGCCCGCCGGCATCGATGACGCACTGGTCAGCGGCGCGGGCCAGCCGACGCACGAGCGCGAAGTAGCTCGCGGTGGACAGCCGTCGTGACAGCTGCGTTGAGGACTCAAGGTCCGCGAACAACACGGCCGCCGACCGTCGCCCGGGCTTCGCAACATGCTCGGTCCGCTCAAAGTGGCGCAGATCGCCGAGCGCGCTGATGCGCGTGAGGACCGCCATCCCGACCGGGGGCTTTGCGGTCACGGCCGTTCCGGCGAGTCTGCCCGCGGCGTCGCGCAGACGCACCACGGTGTTCTCGACTTCGACTCCCGTGCCGCCACCGGTATAGATCCCACCGGTCTTCCACGTCCTCGCGATGTTGAGCGGCTCTCCGGGCTCAAGCTGATCGACGATGTCCTGGAGCCTCGGGTCAACCAGTTCGCGCAGCTCATCCCGGCCCCCTGGGGTATCGGCGAGGAGCAGCGGCCCGTAGGCGGTGAACAGCATGCGCGTGATCTCAATCGGAAACTGACCAGCGCGCCAGTCCATCATCAAGCTGACGCGCTGCGGGCCGAAAAGGTGCACGCCGAGCGGATAGGGAGCCAGTTCCAGCCGGCTGCCGTAGATCCGCCGCGCATCATCGGTCAGGTAAACCCCCCGCCACCCGGGGTCGAGGATCTCGGCCCAGTAGCCCGCATCGTTCAACGCCGTCGCCGCTTCGGCGAGGACCGGATCATCCGGCAGCGGACAGGTCTCGGGACCGACGAGGTCCATCACCGGACCGTACATCGCGACGCTTCACGCCGCCGCGGTCGCCTTGGACGAAAGGCAGGAGGGCGACGGCTGATGCTCGCGGGTCACCCGGAGCGCCGAAGTCATTGGGCACCAGAGCGTTTCTGGTGCCCATATCCGCCTACATCCGAGCACATCCGAGCACATCCGTTTCGCCCGATTCCCCGTGGGGCCTGGAATGCCGAGTGTTAGAGGGATGCTCGTTCCGGCTTTGCAAGCAGGAGGTCGACGGTTCGATCCCGTCTGGCTCCATCATCGTGGTCGCCCGCCGTCGACTGACGCGGGCCGTCACCCGGCCTCGGCTACTGGCAGTTGGACTTCGTGGCGTTCGTGTAGGCCTTCTGCGGCGTCGACGACCGCGGAAGCGTTCACCGCGATCGCGGCGACCTGGGTGGCCGATGGGCCGGCCGGCAGGCCTGCAACGGCCGTCTTGAGTTGCTCGACGTTGGTCTTCACCGCGCTGGTCTCGGTGGGGAAGTCGCTCCTGGCCGAGCTGATCGCGTCGTTCGCGTCGCTCTGGATCGTCTGGAGCTGCGACGAAGGCCGCCCGTGCCGCAGGAGGCTCAGATCGCCCGGCTCGCCGCTGAGGGTCGGTCGAACCCTGAAATCGGCGCTCAGCTCTTCATCAGCCCGCGAACCGTTGAGTACCACCTCCACAAGGTCTTCAAGAAACTCGGCATCAGCTCCCGAGGAGAGCTGCGCGGGACCATTCCCGGGGCCGGGCAGCCTCCCGTGCAGGTCCAGGGCCCGTCGCGCCCATCAACGCTACGCCCTCGCGGGCTGTTTGAGCCGGCCGTCGAATCCGTGACACCAGCGGAGGACCCTGCGCTGGGGCGATGACTGGGGACCTGACGCGGGGGATGCCCGGACGCGAACGGGGCGTCCCGAGACGGAAGCTCCGAGCATGCAGACCACCACCTCGATCTCGCTCCCTCACGCTCCGGCCCGGCCCACAACCGAACTGACTGTCGGCGACGTGTTCGACGAAGTCCTCCCGATCGTCGGCGTCGTCTTCGTCGCTGGGCCGCCCGTTCTCGTCAGCGGCGCCCTGCTGGCGCTGCTCGCCCTCATGGTCATCGGGGCGCTAACCCTCATCGTCACGCTGGCGGCCGTGGTCGCAGCTGTGGCGAGCCTCGCCGGGCTCGCAGGTGCGGCCGTCGCTGTTCCGTACCGGGTCCTCCGTCGTCGTCGCGACGGACTCGCCGCGCTGCCGGCCCCCGAACAGCTGCCGCCGACCCCGATCGCAGCGCACTGGACTGCGGCATGGCGCGCTCCCGATCAGGCACTGCCCAGCGCGGGTGTTCTGGCTCGCGCATGACGGACGTCCCGCCGCTCTTTGTCACGTCCGGCGCCGCCGTCCGGTCGTGCGGGTGCACACCACCAATCAAAGGAGTCTCACCATGCGGTCAACAATCGTTCTCGTCCACGGCGCCTTCGCCGAGTCCGCGAGCTGGGACGGTGTCATCGACCCGCTCACGAACGCGGGCCACACTGTCATCGCCGCAGCCAACCCCTGCGGGGGCTCGCTGCGGATGCGGCCTCGGTCAGCGACCTGGTCCACGCCATCGACGGCCCCGTCGTGCTCGTCGGCCACTCCTACGGCGGCATGGTGATCTCGAACGTCGATGCCGACGCCGGTGACATCGTGGGTCTCGTGTACGCCTGCGCCTTCGCGCCGGACGCCGGCGAGAGCGCGTTCGCATTGTCCGAGATGTTCCCGGGCAGCACGCTCGGCGAGGCGCTTCGTCCGGTCCCGCGCAAGGACGGCACCACCGACCTGTACATCACCAAGGAGCGGTTCCACGAGCAGTTCGTGGCGGAGGTGCCGGCATCGCAGGGGGCGCTGATGGCCGTCACGCAGCGGCCCGTCACGCTCGAAGCACTTCAGGAGCCCTCCGGGGCCCGCCCGCTGTGGAAGGACGTGCCCTCCTGGTTCCTGATAGGCGACGAGGACCGGAACATCCCGCCCGAGGTGCAGCGCTTCATGGCAGATCGCGCCGACGCGCAGAGCGTGGTGGAGATCCCGGGTGCCTCGCACGCGATCTCCGTAGCGCAGCCCGCGGCGACGGCGGACCTGATCCTCGCGGCCACGGTCGCGCGCGTGGCGGCGTGAGTCCCGTCTCACGTGGAAAGGGGCCCGACCATGGCCGACGTCACCCACATGTGCGACACGCGGATCGGGGAGCCCGTCGCGCTGGCGCGGGAGATCACCGACGCCCTCGCGCGGTTCATCGCCGATGTGCTGCACCGCGCACATGAGGTCGCGGACGCCGAGCAGAACCCGGACGCGGCGCGCGTGATCCTTCACGTGGCGCTGCTGTTCGCCGATGACCTCAGCGCGACCGACCCACGGCTGGATCACATGCAGTTCGTCGAATCGATCACTGCGCCGCGATGACCCGCGCTCCGCTGCACAGCGTGACCCGGCCTGCCGCATGTCCCGCGGCGGGCCGGCAGCACGCGGCGGGTCTCGTCGACGTACCGAGCACCGGCGGGTCCTGCCGCGCGTTGTTCGGTGACCTGCCAGCGCTTCGCGTCGACGAGGACGCGCTGCACGCGCTCGGCGGTCCGGGCGGTGCCTGTGACCGCGGCGCCGGCACCGTCGCGAACGTCGACTCCCGAGGTTGCAGCGGTCTGGCCGTTCTTCGGGCAGTTCGTCGCGCACGACGTCACCGCCGATCGTTCACCGGTGGTGCACGAGGCCGACCCGACGGGGCTCTCGAACGTCCGGGCCTCGAAGGCCGAACCTGGAAAGCGTGTACGGCGAGGGCCCGGTGGGCTGCTGTATTTGACCCGGAGGACGATCCGCCGAGTTGCTCTGGCTCCGGTGGGGAGCGACGTCCGAGGAACACGAAGCGTCGCGCTCATTGGAGACCCGGAACGACGTGCATCTGTTCAGCAGTCAGATGACGGTCGCCTTCATCATCTCCACAACCGGCTGGTCGAGCGCCTACGACGGGAAGGGGTCACCGAGGACGCCGTCTTCGCGGAGGCGCGCCGACTCGCACTGGCCTACCAGCACGTGATCCTGCGCGAGTTCCTACCGGGCTCGTCGGGGCGTCGCTGACGCGGAGCTGCTCGATGAGGGACCGTCTTACAGCGCCGAACGGGGCGCGTACATCCCCTCGAGTTCGCCGACGCTGCGTACCGCTACGGCCACGCCAGATCCGCGACCGCTACCAGGTCAACGAGCCTTCGGGCCTGTTCCGGTGTTCCGGACCTCATGGGATCGGCCGGTCCCGCCGAGCCGTGGTCGACTGGGCCTTCAGATCGACGTCGCAGGCCACACGCCGCGCAGCGGTCCAAGCGGATCGATATCCGGCTCCCATCGCTGATCGCTCTGCCGCCCGGGTCTCAGGGTCAGCGCCGGCACCGACTATGCGTCGCTTGCCACCCGTGATCTGCAACGCAGCCAGGCCGTGGGCCTCGCCTCCGGCGAGGCCATCGCGCGCCTCCTCGCGGTCCGCGTGCTGAGCGCCGAAGAGGTAGGCCTATCCGAGCGCGGCTGGACCGGCGAGACCCGCTCTGGTTCTGCATCCTCAGGGAGGCCGACGTCCTGCACGACGGCGATCAGCTCGGTCCAGTCGGCGGGCGGATCGTCGGCGAGGTCCTGGTGGGACTCATCGATGCCGATCCCGAGTCCTTCCGATCCGTCGAGCCCGAGTGGACTCCGACAGCTCCCGGCCCGGCGCGCAGGCGCCTTCGGGCTGGCCGACATCCTCGCGCCCGTCGGCCGGCCCGATCGGCGTGCCCCATCGGCACTCAGTCGAGGTTGGCGAGCGCCGACTTGAGCTCGGCGCGTGAGCTGATCGCCGAGCTTCATGAACACCTTGCGCAGGTGGTACTCGGCGGTGCGCGCGCTGATGAAGAGGCGGCCGCCGATGTCGCGGTTGGTGAGCCCTTCGCGCGCGAGGCGCGCGACGTTGAGCTCCTGATCGGTCAGCTGGTCGATCGGTCTCGGCCGTGCGGGCGCGCACGCGTCTCGCCGGTGGCGCCTCAGCTCACGGGCGGCGCGTCGGCGAAGCCGTTCAGGCCCAGCTCGGAGAGCAGCTCGTGCGCGGCCCGGAGCTGTTCGCGGGCGTCGACTCGTCGGTGCTGGCGGCGCAGCATCTCGCCGTAGAGCAGCCGGCGTGCGTCCGACCATGATCGGGATCCGCCCGCGCTCGAAGCGCTCGATCGCCTCGAGGAAGAGGGCCTCGGCCTCGTCGCCCTCGTGCAGCTGCGCCTCGCCATGGCCAGCACGCCGAGCGCCCAGTCGTTCCCCAGCGGCTCGGTCACGCTCGCCAGCTGCTCGAACGCCTCCTCGGCCGAGCTCGCGCTCGCCGGTGCGCGTCGCCGCCTCGACGAGTTCGAGCAGCGACCGCATCGCGTGGCTCAGCTCGTGGGTGTACGGCAGTTCGCGCCGCGCGGCGGCGACCGCCTCGTCGTAGCGCCCGAGGCCGTTGTAGAGGATCGCCTCGGCGAAGTTCGCGGCGCTCAGCGCGTAGCCCTCGCCGCGGGCCTCGCCGTCGGCGCGGATCTGCTCGGCCCGCCGCTCCACCTCTTCGGCCTGCCCGCGATAGGCCGCGAGGAACATCCGGCCGTACGGCGGCAGCGGATGGCCGGTGACGTGCTTGATCGCGTCGATCTCGTCGCACGACGCGTCGGCCGCGTCGAGGTCGCCGTCGACGGTCTGCGCGAGCATCAGGAGGCTCAGGCGATCGGCAGCACGGTCAGGACGCCCTCGGCGCGGGCGAGCTCGACCTGCCGGTCGGCGAGCGCGCGGAGCGCGTCGGCGTCCCAGAGGTCCTGCGCGGCGCGCGAGGCGAACCACATCCAGTGCAGCTCGAGCGCGTCCGGCGGCTGATCGAGGAACGCGCGCAGCGCCCGGCGCAGCGTCGGGATCGCCGCCGCCTGCCCTTCGGCGGCGAGCAGCGCCTGGCCGCGCAGGATCAGGTCGCGGGCGCGCTCGGACTCGTCGTCGGCGGTCGCCTCGAGGATCGCGCTGCGCGACGTCGGCGACCACGTCGGCATCGCCGAGCCGGCCGCCGTAGATCGCGGCCGCCAGCGCTTCGATGTAGGTGTCGCGGGCGAGCACCGGGTCGAGCGCCTCGAGCCCCTGCGCGGCGGCGAGGAGCTGCCGCGTGCCCGCTGCTGTCGCGGCGCAGCGCGTAGCCGGCGCGGGCGCGCAGCCGGGCGACGAGCGCCTCCTGCAGCGGGGTGAGCGGCTGGTCGCTGGGCGGTGTCGAGCAGGCGCAGCGCCGCCTCGGGTGCGCCCGCGTCGTGCTTGGCCTCGGCCGCGGCGATGAGCCGCTGCGCGCGGTCGAACGGTGTCGGGCGTCAGCTCGGCCGCCCGCTCGAGGAACGCCGCGGCGGCCGCCGCGCCGCCGCGTGTCCGCGCCCGGCCGCGGACCGCTCGAGGTCGGCGGCGACCTCCTCGTCGGGACGCAGCGTCGCGCTGGCCCGGTGCCACGCCCGCGGTCGGGATCACGCTCGACATCGGTGGCGTCGGCGAGCGCGGCGTGGACGCGGCGCCGGTCCTCCGGCGACGCCGCGCGGTAGACCGCCGAGCGCACGAGCGGATGACGGAAGCCGACGCGCGTGCCGACGACGAGCGCATCGGCCTGCTCGGCGAGGTCGAGGTTCTCCGGGCCGAGACCGAGCATCGCGCTCGCCCGCCACAGCAGCCGGGGTCGCCGGTCGGGTCGGCGGCCGCGAGCAGCAGCAGGAGACGCGTCGACTCCGGCAGCGGCTCGAGCTGCGCGAGCAGGCTCTCCTCGATGCGGCTCTCGCAGCGGCATCGAGCTGGTCAGCGCGAACCCGCCGGCGATCTCGGCCGGGCTCAGCGCGCGGGGCAGCTCCTGCAGCGCGAGCGGGTTGCCGCGCGCCTCGGCGATGAGCTGGTCGCGCACCCGGTGGTCGATCGGCACCGGGGACCGCGCGGCGGAACAGCTCGCGCGCGTCGTCGTCGCCAAGCCCCTCGACGACGAGCTGCGGCAGGCCGGCGAACGGTCGCATCGACGGTGCGCATCGCCGAGCACGATCGCGATCCCCTCGGCATCGAGGCGGCGGGCGACGAACGCGACGCGCCTGCGCCGAGGCCTCGTCGAGCCACTGCGCGTCGTCGACGATGCACAGCAGCGGCTCGGTCGCCGGCGACCTCGGTGAGCAGCCCGAGCACCGCCAGCCCGACGAGGAACGGGCTCGGCGCGGCGGCGTCCCGCAGCCCGAACGCCGCCTCGAGCGCCTCGCGCTGCGGCTCCGGGAGCTGCTCGACCGAGCCCATCATGTGGCCGCAGAGCATGCTGCAGCCCGGCGTAGGCCAGCTCCATCTCGGACTCCGACGCGACGATGCGCTCGACCGCGGATGTGCGCCGCCGCCCGCGCCGCCGATGCGATCGAGCAGCGCGGTCTTGCCGACGCCGGCCTCGCCGGAGACGACCAGCGCGCCGCTGCGTCCGCGCGCGGGCCCGGCTCACCAGCGCGTCGAGCTCGGCGAGCTCACGGTCGCGCCCCTTCAGCGGCACGGCTTGGGTCGTGGGCGGGGTCGGCAGGGCGGGTTCCTCTGGCGGAGTGGGCTGGGGGAATCGACTGTACTGGCCCACTGCCGCGTTGTCACGCGGGTCGGGGCTAGGGGTGCGACTGGGGTGTGAGACGGACGCGACAGTCACGCGCCGTGAGCGATCGTCGCCACGTCAACGTCAACAGGAAGGACCACATCATGAGAATCGTCGTCATCGGTGGGAGCGGGCGTGTCGGCAGCAACGTCGTCCGCCGGCTGATCGCACAGGGGCACGATCCGGTGCCCGCGTCGCCGGACACGGGAGTCGACACCATCAGCGGCGAGGGTCTCGCCGAGGTGATGGCGGGCGCCGACGTGGTGGTCGACGTCTCCAACTCCCCGGTCTGGGACGACGACGCGGTCCTGGAGTTCTTCACGACCTCGACGCGCAACCTCGTCGAGGCTGAGGTCGCGGCCGGCGTCGGTCACCACCTGGCGGTCACGATCGTCGGCGCCGACCATCTGCCCGACAGCGGGTACCTGCGTGCCAAGGTCGCGCAGGAAACGGTGATCGAGGCGGGCGGCGTGCCGCACACCATCCTTCGCGCGACGCAGTTCTTCGAGTTCCTGCCGCAGATCGTCGAATCAGGTGCCGAGGACGGCGCCGTCCGGCTGTCCACCGGGCTGATGCAGCTCGTCGCCGCCGACGATGTCGCATCGACCGTCGCGGATCTCGCGACCGGCGCGCCGAAAGCCGGCCGTGTGGAGCTCGGCGGGCCCGAGACGCTGAGCCTCGACGCCTGGGCCCGGCGCCTCTTTGCCGCGACCGGCGACACGCGGACCGTCATCGCCGACCCCCACGCACGCTACTTCGGCACCGAGCTGGACGGCGGCGTGCTGACGACCGGGGCAGGCGTCCGCATCGGGACGATCGACTTCGATGCCTGGTTCGCCGCGCACCAAGAGGAGGTGCGGGCATGAACGCCGTCGAGGTGATCGTGACCGGGCCGGAGGAGGCCTACAACAACGAGGCCGAGTTCTGGTGCACAGGGGAGCTCCTGGGCTTCACGGTCCTGCACGACGGACGGCTGCACCTGCGCATCGACGCGCGCCACGATCAGCGGCCGTGGCTGGTGGACACCACGAGCCTGGCGCGCGCGCTCGCCGAGGCCAACGAGCGGCTCGCGTCGTTCTGAAAGGAGACGGATCATGAGAATCGTTGTCGTGGGCGGCAGTGACGTGGTTGAGAACCACGTCATGACTGCTCTTCATAACGCCGGTCACACGGCCGTCGCGGCGTCCCCGGCCTTCGAGATGGACGCGTTCACGGGAGAAGGGCTCGCCGAGGCGATGGCCGGAGCGGACGCCGTCGTCGATGTCTCGGACGTCCCGGCCTGGGACGGCGAGAAGGCCTATGTGTACCTCACCACCGTGACCCGGCACGTGCTGCGCGCCGGTCGGCGCGCCGGCGCTCGGCACTGGGTGGCGCTCTCCGCACTCGGGTGCGACCGCCTCAGGGGCAGTGCCTACATGATCGCGAAGCTCGCACAGGAGGAGCTGATCCGAACTGCACGGGTCCCGTTCACGATCGTGCGCGCGACTCCGTCGATGGAGGCCCTCGCTCGGATGGCTGAAGCGTCGAGCCGGGACGATGTGGTGCGCGTTCCCGACGCCCGGGTGCAGCCGATCACCTCGATCGAGCTGGCCGGCTTCGTTGCCTCAGCGGCAGCGGATCCTCCGGCGAACGGTGTGGTCGAGATCGCAGGGCCCGAGGCGTTGACGTTCGAGCACGCGATCACGCGGGCGCTGACGGCATCGGGCCATGAGCGCCGCGTCGTCGTGGACCGATCCGCCCGCTACCTGGGAGCACCCGTCCGCGATGACGCCCTGCTTCCTGGTCCTGGAGCTCGCATCGGAGCGGTTCGGCTCTCCGATTGGGCGCGCCGGTACGGCCACGAAGCTGCAGCGGCGTGAGAGGAGCGCCTTCATGCGTGTCGACTCGCCGACCCGGATCCAACCGCCACGGCACCTTGAGGTCCTACCGGCGTGGCCGCTCGCCCAGCGCATCGCCCGGCGTCGCGCCACCGCGCCGCTGCCGTCGATCACGGCGCTGCGCACGCGTGGATTCCTCGGCGACGGGCGTGCCACGCGCATCGCCGAGTGGTACACGGGGCCGCCGGTGGCGGATGCACGTGCCGTCGAGCTCGCATACGCCGCGCTGGCCGATGAGGTCGCCGCGCTCGCCCACGCCGTCACCGCATCGCGCTCGCAGGGCGGGCTCGGCGTCCGGGTGACACTCCTGCAGACCCCGACGAGCCGTACGCCTGCGCTGCCGAGCTCTGTGGCGAGCTGCGTCGGAGCGGGACGCTGCAGCTTCGGGCGGCGGCCGTCGACCCTCCCCACCCGGTACTGGCCGCAGGGACCCTCGACCAGCTGCGCGTGGTTCACGATGTCCTCGGCCACGCGGCACTCGGCCTCGGGTTCGACCTGGCGTCCGAATACGCCGCCTGGCTCTCCTGCCGGCCTCTCTCGCGGACCGCCCGACCAGCCGCGTTCTGCGAGCTCGTCGGCGCCGTCACCTCATACGTGCTGACGGGTGCCAAGCCCGCCCTGCGAGCGGACCTGCCGCCGGCTGGACTCCTGGGCACCGCGCGGCGACGCAGAAGTTCGGCCCACTGACTCTTCCATAACGACCACCACCCTCCGAACAAGGAGCATGCAGATGAGCACCACCACTCATGTCAACCTCGAGCCCGCCGCGCAGGCATTCGCCGACGCGGCCGCGACCGCGCCGTTTCTCGCCGACCTGGGGCCCGAAGAAGGCCGCCGCGCGCTCCGCGATGTGCAGGGCGGCGATATCGAGATGCCCCCGGCGGACATCACGAGGCTCGACATCCCCGGCGGGCCGACCGGTTCGGTGTCCGTTCGCATCGTCCGGCCGGCTGGTGTTCGCGCCGACCTCCCGGCCGTGCTCTACATCCACGGCGCCGGCTGGGTCTTCGGCGAGTTCGAGACGCACGAGCGCCTGGTCCGTGAGATCGCGGTTGGAACCGACGCGGCAGTCGTCTTCGTCGAATACACCCGCTCGCCGGAGGCGCGCTACCCCGTGGCGCTGGAGGAGTGCTTCCACGTCGCCGAATGGATCCACGAGTACGGGTACGAGGCCCACCTCGACCGGCAGCGAATCGCCGTCGCGGGCGACTCGGTCGGCGGCAATCTGGCCGCCGGGGTCACCCAGCTCGCCAGTGCGGCGGAGGGGCCGAGCTCGCCGCTCAGGCACTCTTCATCCGGTCACCGACGCGAACTTCGACACCTCGTCGTACCGGGAGTTCGCGACCGGGTTCCACCTGCGACGCGGCGCGATGCAGTGGTTCTGGGACCAGTACGCACCCGACTCGGCCAGCCGCGAGGAGATCACAGCCTCACCGCTGCGGGCGACCCGTGAGGAGCTCACCGACCTGCCCCCAGCACTGGTGATCACCGCCGAGGCCGACGTCCTGCGTGACGAGGGCGAAGCGTACGCGCGCAACCTCCGCTCAGCCGGCGTCGACGTCACGGCGACGCGCTACGAGGCGACGATCCACGACTTCATGATGCTCAACCGCTGCGCGACACGAGCACCGCCAAGGCTGCCACAGCGCAGGCGATCGGCTTCCTCAGGCGCGCCCTCGGGCGCGAGGAGAGCTGAGCGCGGACGAGGGAGAAGCAGTCGCGGTCACGGGCGGGGCAGGGGATGCTGGGCACCAGCGCGTTTCTGGTGCCCGCATCCGCCTACATCCGAGCACATCCGAGCACATCCGTTTGGCCCGATTCCCCGTCAGGGCCTCGAAATTCCCAGTCGGTAGAGCGGTGCTCGTTCCGGCTTTGCAAGCAGGAGGTCAGGGGTTCGATCCCCCTTGGCTCCATCGGACGGCCGCGACACATCTCCGCCGTGTTGCGGTCCATCAGGCGTTCCTTATCAGCCCTTGGGCAGCTTGCCGCAGATGACCTCGGCGCGGACCTGGGTGGGACTGGTGTAGCCGCCGGCGTCACGCTTGAAGCTGAAGGACATCGAACGCGAGCTGGTGAACTTGGCGCGCTCGATCGTCGGGAGCGCCCAGCCGCCGTCGCTGCCCGGCCGGCTGCTGCTCGCACCCATCTCGACGCCCCAGCCGAGCACGCGGCCGCTCTTGCATGTGACCTTGCCCTGCGCCTTTGAGTCGGGCGTGACCTCGCCCTTGAACTCCCTGGTGGTGACCCCCGTTGCCTTGACACAGGCGACACGCGGATAGCCAAGCTGGGAGGCCTTGCCGCCGAGCTGCCCAGCGACCGACGATGGGAGCTGGCGCGGAAATTGGGGCTGGCACCCATACCGCAGCGGAAGGAGTGGCGCGACGATTCCTGGCGCTCGATCTGTACCGCCACGAAGTGAGGAGGACCTGTGAACGTCAAGGTCAGCGGCAAGCACGGGGCTCCGAGGCTCGCGCGCGCCCGATCTGCCGGCAGCGCGCAGAGCATCGGTCCCGAGCAGAAGCTCGGGGGTTGGGCGGCGTTGGTCGCAGCGGCGACCTTCGTGTTCGGCATCGCGATGGCCGTAACGGTGCTTTCCGATTACACGACCGGGGATCCGAGTCCCGCAGAATCGGTGGCGTTCCTAAGGGAACACCAGTCGTCGCTGTACGTCTGGAACACGGTGATCTTTATCGTCTTCGGGGTGGCGCTCGTGCCGCTCGTCCTCTCGCTGCATGCGCGCGAAAGGACCGGCTCGCCCCTGCTGGCCCAGACCACGACCGCGCTCGGTCTCATCTGGGCCGGCCTGGTGGTCGCGGCCGGCATGATCGGCAATATCTCTGTCGGCACGGTCGTCGATCTGAACGACGCGGACCCGGGACGGGCGCTGCCCGTCTGGTCGTCGCTCGACGCCGTGCAGAACGGGCTCGGCGGGGGCATAGAGATAGTCGGTGGCCTATGGGTGCTGCTCGTGAGCTGGGTCGCGCTGCGTGGCGAGTCACTCCCCAGGGGGCTCAGCTATCTCGGGGTGATCGCCGGCGTCGCCGGTGTCGTCACGGTCGTCCCTTCGCTTGAGGCGATCGGCGGGCTGTTCGGACTTGGCCTGATCGTGTGGTTCACCTGGGCCGGGCTGATGATGCTGCGCAGCGATCCGGGCCGCCCGACGTCGGGGGTGACGGCGCGCACAAACTGAGCGCGACTGCGCCTGGGCGCGCGAACACTCGTGGAAGCTTTATGGAAGCGACAAACGGCAGCAGACGGCAGCAGAGCGCGCCGCGTTTGCAGGCAGGAGGTCAGGGGTTCGATCCCCCTTGGCTCCATCGGCGGAACGCCTGCTAATACGACCGCGTGGCAGACGATCCCGCACGTCACCCATCACGAGGACGCGGACATCACCGACCTCGAGGCGTTCCGCAAGCAGCTCAACACGGAGCAGTCGGACGTCAAGGTCACGATGGTCGCGCTGCTGCTCAAGGCCTGCGCCGCGGCACTCGACAGTTATCCGCGCTTTGCGAGCTCACTCGAAGGCGACGAGCGTCCTGAAGCGCGAGCGCCACCTCGGCTTCGCGACGGACACGCCCGGCGGGCTCGTCGTCCCGGTGAGATGAGCGGCGCCGTCTTCACCATCTCCTCGCTCGGCCGGATCGGCGGCATGGCTTCACGCCGATCGTCAATCCCCCGCAGGTCGCGATCCTCGGCGTCGTCCGGTCGGCGACGCGGCCGGTCTGGGACGGCGCGGCGTTCACCCCGCGCCTGATCCTGCCGCTGTCGCTGGGCTACGTCACCGCGTCATCGACGGCGCGCTCGCCGCCCGCTTCTGCGCTCGCCTCGCCGCCGTGCTCAGTGACCTCAGGCGCATCCTGCTCTGACGATCCCCTGCGGCGTCAGTCCGTTTCCGGCGCCCGCCAGGCGAGCATCAGCCCGTCGCCGACGCTGAGCAGGACGTTGTGCACGCGCGGATCGGCCTGCACCCGCTCGGCGAACTCGCGGATGCCGACGGTGCTCTGATCGGTGTCCGTCGGGTCGAGCGCCGCGCCGCCGCGAAAGAGGTTGTCAGCGACGATGACGCCGCGAGCCGCGAGCTTGGGCATGACCAGGTCGTAGTACGCGGGATAGTCGGACTTCCACGCGTCGATGTAGACGAGGTCGAACGGGCCCTCAAGCTCGGCGAGCGCCTCGAGCGCGTCGCCCACGCGCAGATCGACGCGCTCTCCGACCGGGCTCGCATCGATGTGGCGGCGTGCCTGCGCCGCGATGTCGGTGTCGACCTCGAGCGTGATCACCGTCCCGCCGGGCGGGAGCGCCGCGGCCATCGCGAGGGCGCCGAATCCCGTGAACGTTCCGATCTCGAGGACGTGCATGGCTCCCGACGCAACTATCAGCCCCTCGAGCAGTCGTGCCTCGGGCACGCCGCTCATCATCTGCGGCGCCGAGGTCGAACTGCTCGTCCATTCGGCGACCGCGGCGAGGTCGCCGGCGGGCGGCGTCGTATGGGTCTCGGCGTAGTCCTGGGCGGCGGGAGCGATGAGGTCGGCCATAGCGCAAGCCTAGGGTTCCGGCGCGCCGTAGACTCCTTTCGGCCTGGACGCGCGAGGAGGAGGCGGCCGGTGAAGGTCCGGAAGGTTGACGAGGCGCTGGTCGATTCGCTCTGCGAGCGGCTTCGCGAGCACCTGTCGGAGGACGACGCTGAGCAGGCCACGCGGTTCGTGCGCCAGTACTACCTGTGGGTGTCACCTGACGACATCGCGCAGCGCAGCGAACTCGACGTGTACGGCGCATCCCTCGCGCACTTCAACTTCGCTCGCGAGCGGCGGCCGCGCTCACCGAAGGTCCGCGTCTACAACCCGGACTTCCAGAAGCATGGCTGGAAGTCGACGCACACCGCGGTCGAAATCGTCACCGATGACATGCCGTTCCTGATCGACTCGGTGACGATGGAGCTCAACCTGCGCGGATTCGGCGTGCACGTGATCATCCATCCGGTCATCAGCGTCCGCCGCGACGACGATGGCCGGCTCGTCGAGGTCCTCGCGCCCGGTGCGGAGCCGAGCGGGGAGTTCGCGGTCGAGTCGGTGATCCACGCTGAAGTCGACCGTGAGACCGACGCGGCCGAGCTCGAGCAGCTGCGCGGCCACCTGTTGCGCGTGATCGGCGAGGTGCGGGCTGCGGTCGAGGACTGGGAGGCCATGCGTGGCCTTGCGCTGCAGCTTGGTGCGGACCTCGCCGGGAGCCCCTCGCCGCTGGACGCCGGGGAGATCGCGGAGGGCGCCGCATTCCTCGACTGGCTCGCCGACGACCACTTCACCTTCCTCGGTTGCCGCGAGTACGACCTCACCGACGAGGACGGCGACGTCTCGCTCCGCGCCGTCGCCGGCTCGGGGCTCGGGATACTGCGCGAGAGCACGGGCGAGGACCGATCACGCAGGTTCGAACAGCTCCCGAAGCGCGTGCGGGCACTCGCCCGGCAACCGTTCCTGCTGAACCTGACGAAGGCCAACTCGCGCGCGACCGTGCACCGGCCGGCCTATTTGGACTACGTCGGTGTCAAGCGCTTCGACGACACCGGCGCGGTGACCGGCGAGCGGCGCTTTCTGGGCCTGTACACGACCAGTGCCTACCGCGCCAGCCCGCGTGAAGTCCCGGTCCTGCGCCGCAAGTTCGACTCCGTGCTCGATCGTGCCGACTTCCCGCACCACAGTCACAGCGAGAAGGCCCTCATCACGATCCTCGAGACCCACCCGCGCGACGAACTGCTCCAGGCCTCCGACGACGAGCTGTTCGACGTCGCGATGGCGATCCTCCACCTCGGCGAGCGCCAGCGCGTTCGCCTGCTGGTGCGCCCGGACGTCTTCGGCCGCTTCCTCTCGTGCCTCGTCTTCGTGCCGCGCGATCGCTTCAACACCGAGAACCGCAGACGCATCGAGCGGATCCTCGTCGAGGCGTTCGACGCGTCGAGCAGCGACTATGCGACGCGCGTCTCGGAGTCCTCGCTCGTGCGGCTCCACTACACCCTCTACATCGCGCTCGACCAGCCGCCGGAGTTCGACGCCGCCGCGATCGAGGCGCGAATCGTCGCCGCGACGCGGTCGTGGGCCGACGACCTCGAGGAGGCGCTCGTCCACGAGCACGGCGAGGAGCACGGCAACGACCTGCACGTGCGCTACGGCGAGGCCTTCCCCACGGCGTACCGCGCCGACTGGGTGGCACGCGCAGCGCTGGGCGATATCAAGCGGATCGAGGAGCTGGCCGGCTCCGACGACCTGGCGATGAGCCTCTATCACCCGCTCGAGGCGCCGGCCGGCGCCATGCGCGCCAAGATCTTCCGCGCCGGGGCGCCGCTTGCGCTGTCCGACATGCTGCCGGTGTTCGAGAACCTCGGCGTCAAGGTCAACGACGAGCGTCCCTACGAGGTGTCGCCTGCCGACCGTCCGCCGGCGTGGATCTACGATTTCGGGTTGGAACACGGCGCGGGCGGTGAGCTCCCCGACGAGGCCGCGCAGATGTTCCAGGACGCATTCACCCGCACCTGGCACGGAGACGCGGAGAACGACGGCTACAACCGCCTGATCCTCCTGGCACACCTGACCTGGCGCGAGGTCAGTGTGCTGCGCGCGGTGGCCAGGTACCTGCGCCAGGCGGGCACGACGTTCAGCGACCACTACGTCGAGGAGGCGCTCTTCGCCCACCCTCAGATCGCCGCGATGCTCGTCGAGCTGTTCGGCGCACGCTTCGATCCCGCCGGCGCCGGCGCCGGCGCCGGCGCCGAAGCCGCGGCAGGCACGGTCGCGCGCATCGAGGCGGAGATCGACGCGGTCGAGGGGCTCGACCAGGACCGCATCCTGCGCCAGTTCCTGGCGGTGATCCAGGCGATGCTGCGGACCAACTACTTCCAGCAGCCGTCGGACCCGAAGGCGTACGTCTCGTTCAAGCTCGACCCCTCACAGCTGCCATGGCTGCCCCTGCCGCGCCCGCAGTTCGAGATCTTTGTCTACTCACCGCGCGTCGAGGGCGTGCACCTGCGGGGCGGCAAGGTCGCGCGTGGCGGGCTGCGCTGGTCAGACCGGCGTGAGGACTTCCGCACCGAGGTGCTCGGCCTGATGAAGGCGCAGATGGTCAAGAACGCCGTGATCGTTCCGGTCGGGGCCAAGGGCGGGTTCTTCGTCAAGCGCGCGCCCGACGGTCACGGACGCGACGCGCTGCTCGCCGAGGGCGCCGCCTGTTACCAGACCTTCATCCGCGGCCTGCTCGACCTCACCGACAACATCGTCGGCGGCGAGATCGTGCCTCCCGCAGACGTCGTGCGCTACGACGGCGACGATCCGTACCTCGTCGTCGCAGCGGACAAGGGCACCGCGACGTTCTCGGACATCGCCAACGCCATCTCCAAGGAATCGGGCTTCTGGCTCGGCGACGCATTCGCCTCCGGCGGCTCGTCCGGCTACGACCACAAGCGAATGGGCATCACCGCGCGCGGCGCCTGGGAGTCGGTCGAGCGCCATTTCCGCGAGCTCGGCCACAACGTCGCCGAGGAAGACTTCGCGGTCATCGGCATCGGCGACATGTCCGGCGACGTGTTCGGCAACGGGATGCTGCTCTCGCCTCACATCCACCTGATCGGCGCCTTCAACCACCGCGAAATCTTCATCGACCCCGAGCCCGACCCCGAAGCGAGCTTCGCGGAGCGACAGCGCCTGTTCGAGCTCCCGCGCTCCTCGTGGGCGGACTACGACCCCGAGCGGATCTCCGCGGGCGGCGGCGTCTACGAACGCACCGGCAAGTCGATCGCGCTGACGCCGCAGGCGCGCGCCGCCCTGGGTACCGACGCCGACGAGCTGGCACCCAACGACCTGATCCGCGCGCTGCTCAAGGCTCCTGCCGACCTGCTGTGGAACGGCGGCATCGGGACCTACGTCAAGAGCGCGTCCGAGACGCATGCCGACGTCCGCGACAAGACCAACGATGCGGTGCGCGTCGATGCCGCCGACCTGCGCAGCCGCGTCGTGGGCGAGGGCGGCAACCTGGGCCTGACGCAGCGCGCGCGGATCGAGTACGGGCTCGGCGGAGGACGCGTCAACACGGACGCGATCGACAACTCCGCCGGGGTCGACTGCTCCGATCACGAGGTCAACATCAAGATCCTGCTCGACGCCGTGGTCGACGCCGGCGACCTGACCGAGAAGCAGCGCAACGAGCTGCTCGTCCAGATGACCGACGACGTCGCCGAACTCGTCCTCACCGACAACTACGAGCAGGGTGAGACGCTGAGCCTGGCGGAGGCGCAGGCCGCGAGCATGATCGACGTCCACGCGCGGTTCATCCGCAGCCTCGAGCAGTCGGGACGCCTGGACCGCGAGCTTGAGGAGCTGCCGAGCGACGACGCGATCGCCGAGCGCAAGGCGGCCGGCCGCGGGCTTGCCCGGCCCGAGCTGGCGACCCTGATCGCCTACGGCAAGCTCGAGCTGAACGACGAGCTCATCAACTCCGACGTCCCCGAGGACGAGCACCTTTCCGGCGAGCTGCAGCGCTACTTCCCTGCCCTGCTCTCGGAGCGCTTCGGCGCGCAGATGCGCGAACACCGGCTGCGGCGCGAGATCACAACCACGCAGGTCGTCAACAACATGCTCCACGGCGGGGGCACGACATTCGCGTTCCGTCTGAGCGAGGAGCTGGGCGCCGCGGCCCCGGACACGGCGCGGGCCTACGCGGTGGCGCGCGACGTGTTCGAGATGCGGCCGCTGTGGTCGCAGATCGAGGACCTCGACAACCGCGTCGACGCTCGCACGCAGGCCGGCATGCTGCTCGACGGCCGCAAGCTCGTCGAGCGCGCGACGCGGTGGCTGCTGCGCAACCGTCGCCGGCCGCTCCCGATCGCCGCGACGGTCGAGCTCTTCGCGCCCGGGGCCGCTGCCATGTACGTGTCGCTTGCACAGCTGCTCGATCCGGCTGAGGCAGCGGAGCTCGCGCAGCAGCGCGACGCGTTGTGCGAGGCCGGCGTCCCGAGCGCGGTCGCTCAGCGCTCGGCCAGCCTGGGCTCGATGTTCTCGGCGCTCGACGTCGTCGACGTGGCGCGCGATACCGGGCTCGAGGTCGAGGACGTCGCTGCGGTCCACCTCCGCCTCGGCGCCCGACTGCACATCCACTGGCTGCGAGCACGCGTCCACGAGCTGCCGCGTGACGACCGCTGGAGCGCGCTGGCGCGCGCCGCGCTGCGCGAAGACCTCAACAATCTGCACCGCGCGCTGACCGCCGACGTTCTTCGCAGCAGTCCGGCCGCCGGTGAGGTCGGACCGCGCATCGAAGCGTGGATCAGCGACAACCCCGCGGCCGAGCGCTGCCTGGAGACGCTCGCGGACATCCAGCGCCGCCTCGTGTTCGATCTGACGTCGCTCGCGGTCGGCGTGCGCGAGGTCCGCAACCTGGTGCAGGCACCCCCGGCATGACGTCAGCACCCGGGCCGCGTCGTAGAACGCCGACGGGACGTTGCCAGCTACCCCCATGACCCTCGGCCACGCGGCAACCCCGCGGTCCACACGACGCAGCCGGAGCTGATCGTCATGTCCCTGCCGTCCGGGGATGTATTCCGGGAGCGAGCCGCCGCCATACCGTCTACGTCTCACGAGCGGTGGTCGTCGCACCGCAGGCGAGCTGTTCGATCAGGCGGGCGTGGCTTCCTGATGTGAGCTGGGCAGGGCGTCGGGGAGAGCTCGGCGCGAGCTGATCCCGAGCTTGGTGAACACCTTGTTCAGGTGCCACTCGACTGTGCGGGGACTGAGGTAGAGCTCCGAGCCGATCTGGGCGTTCGTCCGGCCCTCGCGGGCCAGCCTGGCGACCAGCAGTTCCCTCGGCGTGAGCTCATCGCGAGCCTCGGCGGTGCGCTTGCGCACCTTCGCGCCGGTCGCGAGCAGCTCATTCCGTGCGCGCTCGGCGAACCCGTGCGCGCCCATGGAGTCGAATGCCTCGTGCGCAGCCTGAAGGTGCCCGCGCGCGTCGACGCGGCGACCGGCTCGACGCAGCCACTCGCCGAAGACAAGGTGGCCGCGCGCGAGTTCGGGGCGCAGCCGCGTACCTCCCAGGCGGTCGATCGCCTCGCGGTACAGCTCCTCGGCCGCCGCGCCTTCGGCGAGCAGCGCGCCGGCGCGGGCGGTGAGGCCCAGCGCCCAGTCGGAGCCGGTTGAACACGTGTGCTCGCGCAGCCGCTCCAGGCCACGCGCCGCGACCGGCGTGTTCCGTGTCCTGGACGCCGCTTCGACCAGCTCGCTCAGCGACCACATGGAGACGAAGAGCTCCGGGGTGTCGTCGCTCGCCTCCGTGGCCGCTGCGAGCGCCTCGTCGTAGCGCCCGGCGCCGTTCATGACCACTGCCCTGGCCCAGTGCGCATACTGGACCGCGGCCCCCTGACCACCCGCGGCGGCGTCCTCGATGGTGGTCCGGATGAGATCGGCGGCCTCGTCGTCGTGCCCGCGGAGCGCCGCGAGGACGAGCGCCCCGTACGGACCGACGCGGGTGCCCGTGGCATCTCTGACCGCCTCCGCCTCGGCGATCAGCAGCGCAGCCGCGGCGAAGTCGCCCGCCAGGGCGACGGACTGCGCGAGGACGTTGACGCTCACGGCGAGGACCTCGAGCGCGCCGGATTCGCGGGCGAGCTCGACGCCACGGCCGGCGACGGCGAGACAGGTATCGAAGTCCCAGAGGTAGACCGCACCCGCGGTCGCGAGCCAGCCCCACCGCAGCACCTCCTCGACGGAGGCCTCGCTCCCGGCGAACCCCGCGGCGGCGCGTCGCAGCGGCGACGCCGCCGCCGCGCGCCCCTCCGTGAACACCAGCGCAAAGCCGTCCAGCAGCTGATCGCACGGACGCGGTGGGCCTGCGGCTTCGGGCGCGTTGCCCACCGCCAGGGAGACCTCCAAGAGGCTGCCGGTACGCGCAAGGCGCCCGGCGAACAGCGCTGCGCCCCACGCGTCGAGATAGGTGTCGCGTGAGAGCCGCACGTCGAGCGGCTCGAGTGTGCTCGCCGCCCGGAGCAGCAGCGGTGGAGCATCGCCGCCGCGGTTCTGCGCGTAGGCGACCTCCGCCTGCAGGAGGTCCACCCGGGCCTGGCCGAGCTCGTCGAGCGGCCCGGCCTTGGCGCTCGCCAGCAGCGCGAGCGCTGCTTCGAAGGAGCCGGCCTGCAGGTTGGCCTGGGCCGCGGCCAGAAGGCGCTCCGCGCGGAGCGCCGGCTCGCCGGTCAGATCGGCGGCCCGGCCAAGAAACGCGGCCGCGGCGGCGAGGCCCCCGCGGGACTGCGCCCGGCCCGCCGAAGCCTCGAGCTCGGTCGCGATCTCCTCGTCCGGGTCCACCGTCGCCTGCGCGCGGTGCCACGCCCGCCGTTCCGGCTCGAGGTTCGCATCGATCGTGTCGGCCAGCGCTCGGTGTGCGATCTGACGCTCGCGCTCCGGGGCCGACCGGTAGACCGCCGAGCGCACGAGCGGGTGACGGAAGCGCACCCGCGCGCTGACGTCCAGCAGGCCGGCCCGTATCGCCGGCTCGAGCGCCGTTCCGGCGACCCCGAGCCGCGCGGCCGCACCCCACATCAGCGCCGGATCGCCGAGCGGCTCGGCCGCCGCGACCAGGAGCAGCAGCTGCGTCTGCTGCGGCAGCTCCTCGAGGCGACGCGAGAAGCTCTCCTCGATCCGCCCCGACAGCGGTCGCTGCCCCGGCACGCCGAACCCGCCCGCGATCTGGGCGGTGGAGAGGCCTCGCGGGAGTTCCAGCAGCGCAAGCGGATTGCCGCGCGTCTCGGC
Source organism: uncultured Actinomycetes bacterium (assembly GCA_963805615.1). Lineage (GTDB taxonomy): Bacteria > Actinomycetota > Thermoleophilia > Solirubrobacterales > Solirubrobacteraceae > F1-60-MAGs163. Next base: position 508,069 of record CAWDUW010000004.1, read on the forward strand.
CACGAACCGGTCCCTGACGCGGTCGTCGATCCGACCCGGGATGACGGTCGCGAGCAGAGCGCGCGCATCCTCGTCGGCGAGTCCTTCGACGTTCAGCTCCGGCACCCCCACGAGGTCGCGCTGGTCACCCGGGGCTCGTACCGCGAACACCAGCGCCACCGACTCCGCGAGCAGGCGTCGCGCAACGAAGCCGAGAACCTGGGCCGAGGCGCGATCGAGCCACTGCGCATCGTCGACGACGCACAGCAGCGGTCGCTCCGCCGCGACCTCCGCCAGCAGCGTGAGCACGGCCAACGCGACCAGGAAGCGGTCAGGAGCATCTCCCGAGGCGAGACCGAGGGCGACCCGCAGCGCGTTCTGCTGCGGGTCCGGGAGCGCGCCGAGTCTGCCGAGCATCGGGGCGCACAGCTGGTGCAACCCTGCGAACGGCAGCTCCATCTCGGATTCGACGCCCGCCGTTCGCTCGACGCGGAAACCCGAGGCCTCCCGGGCGACCTCCTGCAGCAGCGCCGTCTTGCCGATGCCGGCCTCGCCGCGGATGACGAGGACCGCGCTCTGACCCCCGCGCAGGCTCTCGAGGAGCTGGGCGAGCACAACTCGTTCTCCGGCTCTGCCCAGCAGTGCTCGCTGGCCCTCGGCGGTGGCCATGCGCCAACACTAGACCCCCGCCCCTGCTTCGGCCAGCCGTCACCCGAACGTGAACACGTACGCCTCGACGCCCGGCTGCAGGAACGTGATCTCGAGGGTCCGCTCGCGGACCGTGTCGCGCTCGCGGACGAGCTGGTAGAGGCGGCCGTCCTGGAGCACCCCATTGCCGTCCTCGTCGATGTCCGCGCCATGCGACACGCCCGGAGCCTCTCCGTCAAGCAGCACGCGGAAGGGAATCGGCTCCCGCGCCTGCTGGGAGAGCACGAGGTGCGCGTCGCGCGCGTCGAACCGGTACGCGATGCTCCCACCGGCCTGACCGAGCACGACATTCTCACGCCCGACGGTCCACTCGCCGGCGAGCGCCCAGTGGTTCAGGTCAAGACGCTCGGGCAGCCTGTAGGAGCGGCGTTCGTCGGCAGCGGCGCCGTCCGGTGACGCGAAGTGCTCTCCACGCCCGTAGCCGAGATACGTCTCGGGTGTTCGCAGGTGGTCCCAGTCAGCCTCGGCCTCGACGCCGAACGCTTGGACGGAGACCGGCTCGCGCTGAACGCCGAGCAGTTCCTGGATGAGTCGCTCCGACCGCTCGTAGCGGCCTTCGCCGAAGTGGTGGTCACGGATGATCCCGTCCGCGTCGACGAAGTAGAGCGCGGGCCAGTAGCGGTTGGTGAAGGCGTCCCAGATCTCGTAGCCGTTGTCCACGGCGACCGGATACTCGATCTCCCTGACGTCGATCGCCCGGCGCACGCGGTCGATGTCGTGCTCGAACGTGAACTCCGGCGTGTGGACGCCGATGACGACCAGCCCGTCGTCGCGATACGCGCGCGACCACGCACGAACGTAGGGCGCCGTGCGCAGCCAGTTGATGCAGGTCAGCGTCCAGAAGTTCACGAGGACGGTCCGGCCGCGCAGCCCGGCGCTGTCCGGCGGCTCCGAGTAGAGCCACGCGGTCGCGCCGCGGAACGAGGGCATGCGCACGCCTTGGAGCACATCACCACCACCGGGGAAGGGACACGACGTGATCTTCGGGCAGCCGGGGTGCATTCGCGCCCGTGCGTTCCCTGGTGTTGCCCCCGGGGACCCCGGGACCCCGGGCTGAAGCCCGGGGTTTCACGGGCGCGACGACCCGCGCGCGCGAGGAGCGTGCGGGTCGCAGATGACGAACGACCCGCCGACATGGAGGACCAGGTGTCCACGACCGACGTTCGAGGAGAGACGAGTACGGACAAGGGCGCGGTTCGCCCGTTCCAGGTCGGGTTCCCGGACGACGCGCTGGCAGATCTGCGCCGGCGCATCAACACGACCAGGTGGCCCGAGCGCGAGACGGTCACCGACGACTCGCAGGGCGTGCCCCTCGCCACGATGCAGGAGCTCGCGCGCTACTGGGGCAGCGACTACGACTGGAGTGCGTGCGAGGCGAAGCTGAACGCACTGCCGAACTTCATGACCGAGATCGACGGGCTGGACATCCACTTCATCCACGTCCGCTCGGGGCACGAGGACGCCCTGCCGCTGATCGTCACCCACGGGTGGCCCGGCTCGATCATCGAGCAGCTGAAGATCATCGATCCACTCACGAATCCCACGGCGCACGGCGCGAGTGCCGCGGACGCCTTCCACCTGGTGATTCCCTCGCTGCCCGGCCACGGGTTCTCCGCCAAGCCGGTCACGACGGGCTGGGATCCGGTCCGCACCGCACGCGCGTGGGTCGTGCTGATGAAGCGCCTGGGATACGACCGGTTCGTGGCGCAGGGCGGCGACTGGGGCGCGGCCGTCACCCAGTGGATGGGCATTCAGGCGGCGCCGGAACTGCTCGGCATCCACTCCAACATGCCCGGCACCGCGCCGCCCGAGATCGCCGAGGCGTTCCTGCGCGGCGACCCGGCGCCATCCGGGCTCTCCGGAGATGAGCAGCGCGCATACGACCAGTTGGTCGCCTTCTACGGCAAGCACGTCGCCTACGCGCAGATCATGTCGACGCGCCCGCAGACGATGTACGGGCTCGCGGACTCGCCGATCGATCTCGCGGCGTTCGCGATCGACCACGGCGACGGAACCGGGCAGCCCGGGCGCATCGGGGAGGTCGTCGAAGGACGCCTGCCGGGCGACCTCACCCGAGACGACGTCCTCGACAACATCACGCTCTACTGGCTGACGAACACCGGGGTTTCGGCGTCACGCTTCTACTGGGAGAACAAGGCCGGCTTCTTCGAGGCCAAGCCGATCTCGATCCCCTACGCGATCAGCGTCTTCCCGGACGAGCTGTACCAGGCGCCGCGGAGCTGGGCCGAGCGTGCCTACCCCGAGAACCTGATCCATTTCAACGAGCTCGAACGCGGCGGCCACTTCGCTGCCTGGGAGGAGCCGGCACTCTTCTCGAGCGAGATGCGGGACGCGTTCCGCCCGCTTCGCGGTGAGGGAGCGACGGCATGACGAGCGCCGCCGCCGCGGCGAAACGCACCCTGGAGATCAGCGCGTCGCTCGGCCCGCTGAAGCATGTCGACGCGGGGGTGCTGAACGTCGGCTACGCCGACGTCGGCCCTGCCGATGGGCCGGCGGTGCTGCTCCTGCACGGCTGGCCCTACGACATTCACAGCTACGCCGAGGTGGCCCCGTTGCTGGCGGCACAGGGCTACCGGTCGATCATCCCCTACCTGCGCGGCTACGGGACCACGCGCTTTCGCTCAGACGAGGCGGTGCGCAACGGACAGCAGGCGGCTGTGGCCGTCGACGCCCTCGCGCTCATGGACGCGCTCGACATCGACGGGGCGATCGTCGCCGGGTTCGACTGGGGGGCGCGCACCGCAGCCATCGTCGCGGCGCTCTGGCCCGAGCGCTGCAGAGGGCTCGTCTCGGTCAGCGGCTACCTGATCGGCAACCAGGGCGCCGGCAGGCTGCCGCTGTCGCCGGAGGCCGAGCTGCAGTGGTGGTACCAGTTCTACTTCGCGACCGAGCGTGGCCGGGCCGGCTACGACAGGAACCGGCACGATTTCGCGAAGCTCATCTGGCGGATCGCGTCACCGAAGTGGAACTTCGACGACGCCACCTTCGACCGCAGCGCGGCCTCGTTCGACAACCCGGATCACGTCGACGTCGTGATCCACAACTACCGCTGGCGGCTCGGGCTCGCTGATGGTGAGGCGCAGCACGGGGAGCTGGAGCAGCGGCTCGCCGAAGCGCCGGTCATCACCGTGCCTGCCATCACGCTCGAGGGTGACGCGAACGGCGCGCCACATCCGGAGCCCGGCATCTACGCCGGGAAGTTCGCGGGCCGCTACTCGCACCGGACGATCGACGGCGGCGTGGGACACAACCTCCCGCAAGAAGCCCCTGAAGCGTTCGCCAGGGCTGTACTTGACGTCGATACCCACTAACGAAGGAGCTCACATGTCACAGACAGCCTCCGACGATGCTCCGGTCACCATCGTCGTGATCCACGGCGCCTTCGCCGACGCCTCGAGCTGGAACGGCGTGATCGAGCGCCTTCAGGCCTCCGGAGCCCGGGTCACGGCGCCCCCCAATCCGCTGCGCGGCCTCTCAGCGGACTCGGCCTACATCGCGTCGTTCATCCAGCAGATCCCGGGACCGGTTCTCGCGGTCGGCCACTCCTACGCGGGCGCGGTGATCTCGAACGCCGCCACCGACGCCGAGAACGTCGTCGGCCTCGTCTTCGTCGCCGCGTTCGCGCCCGACGACGGCGAGCGCCTGGGCGAGGTTTCCAGCACGTCCAAGGACTCCGTCCTGTCGTCTGCCCTGGTCCCGCTGCACTATCCCTCCGGGGACGGAGCGCGGACGGCCGTGGAGCTCGCGGTCGACCCGGCGAAGTTCCGCGATGCATTCGCCGCCGACCTCCCGGCTGAGCAGGCCGCCGTCGCCGCCGCGACGCAACGCCCGGTCTCGGAGCGTGCGTTCTCGGAGCCCTGTGGCCCGCCCGCGTGGCGAGCCTTGCCCTCGTGGGCGATCGTCGCGACCGGCGACAAGGCGGCCGGCACCGACCTCGTACGCTCGATGGCAGAGCGTGCCGGAGCGGCGATCACCGACGTCGAGGGCGCACACCTGATCATGATCTCGCAGCCCGACGCTGTCGCCGACGTGATCCGGACCGCGGCGGCCACGGTCGGCCAGCTGGCAGCCACGGCCGGCTAGCTGCGCTCGGCCCCGTTCGCGCTCCCTTGGAGGGGCCTCGGGATGTTCCTCAGGCCGGTCGGCCCTCAACTCCGAGCCGAGGCGACAGCGTCCGCCCGTCGACCCGGCGCCGCGCGCTGGACCCGCTGGCAGGAACGCGATCTCCGGCTAGCCCTACCTCGAGGCCGAAAGCTGGCTGAGATCATCGATCGCTCGTCCGGCTCTCGCCCACGTCTCGGCCCCCCGGGGCACAAGGAAGGGAACAAGTCATGAGCGTCCAACCCTCGTCCACGACCAAGCCGACGATCGTGCTCGCGCACGGCGCTTTCGCCGAGTCCTCGAGTTGGGACCCAGTCGTGAGGCTGCTGCTGGCCGACGGGTTCCCGGCCGTCGCGGTTGCCGTGCCACTCCGTTCGGTCAAGAGCGACTCGGCGTATCTCGCCAGTGTGCTGGGCGGGATCGAAGGCGATCTGGTGCTGGTCGGGCACTCCTATGGCGGGATGCTGATCAGCAACGCCGCCATCGACAACGAGCGCGTCAAGGCCTTGGTCTACGTGGGCGCGTTTGCCCCCGACGCCGGCGAGAGCGCCGCGCAGCTCGCCGGCCGCTACGAGGGCGGAACGCTCGGCGAGACCCTGGCCGGCTTTGCGCTTCCAGATGGCAATACGGACCTCTACATCCGCCAGGATCGCTATCACGCGCAGTTCGCCGCCGACTCCTCCCGAGAGGACGCGGCGGTCCTTGCCGTCACGCAGCGACCGATCGTCGAGGCCGCGCTCAACGAGGCGGCGCCCGGCGAGCCGACCTGGAAGACGCTTCCGTCGTGGTTCCTGTTCGGCAGCGAGGACAAGAACATCCCGGCCGCCGTGCACCGCTTCATGGCCGAACGAGCCGGCGCTCAGCGAACGGTGGAGCTCGCCGGCGGGTCGCACACCGTCGCGATTCCCGAAGCGGCCACGGTCGTCGAGCTGATCCGCGAGGCGGCCACGTTCAACCGGTCGCCGCGGCTCGCGGCGCACCAGATCTGAGGAGACCGCTATGGGCATCACCGCCACCGATCATCATGCGACTCTGCGCCACGAGGAGCGTGACGCCGTCGGCACCGCGCTTCAGCCGGTGCTGCTCGACCTCGTCGACCTCGCCGCCGCTGGGAAGCAGCTGCACTGGAACGTTGTCGGTCCGGGGTTTCGCGCCCTGCACCTGCAGCTCGACGAGCTCGTGGAGACCGTGCGAGACCTGACCGACCGGGTCGCCGAGCGGGCCCGCGCGCTCGGCTGGGCACCGGATGCACGCACCGTGCGCGTTGCCGACGGGTCGTCGCTTCCCGCCGTGCCCGACGGCGAAGTGCCCGCGGGTGAGGCCATCAAGGTGGTCACTGCGCTGCTGGTGGCCGCCGGGAACACGAGTCGCCGGGCGAGCGTGCACGCGGCCGAGTACGACCCCGTGACGCAGGACCTGCTGAACGAGGTGATCGGGGAACTCGAACAGCACGCCTGGATGTTTGCGGCGCAGGGACGCGTTTGAGCGGTTTCGCCGTGGTGCTGAGAGCGTGCGTTGATCACGCAACGCCGGGTCGGGGGCGGCGGCTTGTGCCCTGGAGGTACAAGAGGACGGCGTGGACACGGCGGTGCTCCGTGGTGGCGGGGGCGATGGCGAGCTTGCGGAAGATCGCGGTCACGTGCTTTTCGACGGCCGCCTCGCTCACGAACAGCGTCTCCGCGATCCCGCGATTGGACTTCCCTTCGGCCATCGCTGCGAGCACGGCATGCTCGCGTGGCGTGAGCGCGTTCAGCGGATCGTCCGGCGTCCGGAGCCCCAGCATCCGGCCGACGACCTCGGGGTCGAGGACGCTTCCACCGGCGGCGACGCGGGCGACGGCGTCCACGAACGTCGACACGTCGCCGACGCGCTCCTTGAGCAGGTACCCGACGCCTTCGGGGCGGTCGCCGATCAGTTCGAGCGCGAACGACGGCTCGCAGAACTGCGATAGCACCAGCACGCCGACCTGCGGTAGGCGGCTGCGCAGCTCGATGGCGGCGACGAGGCCGTCGTCCTCGCGATTGGGTGGCATCTGGACGTCAACGATCGCCACATCGGGTCGGTGAGCAAGCGTCCGGCGCAGCAGGTGCTCGGCATCGCCGGCTTGAGCGACGACATCCAGGCCGGCCTCGATCAGGAGGCGAGCGATGCCCTCACGAAGGAGGACGTCATCCTCGCCGATCGCGACACGCAGCACTGCGGGCTCGCCGGCGGAGGCCATGACCGATCACGTGTTCTCTAGGGCGCCGTCATCGCCGGCGGGCATCGATCCGGGCACCGGCGCATTGTCGCAGCCCGTCGGTGGCTGGTGGTAGGGCTAGCCGGACGGCACTGTCTGGCCAATGGGTCTGGCGCCTGCCGTTCGGGTGCTGGAGCGTGTCGGCATCCCGGCGTCGCAGGCTGACCGCTCACGGGGTCCCAACGATTCAAGGAGATTCACCATGGCCGTGCAGTCCCGCATCGTCCTCGAGCCGTCCGCGCAGACGATCGTCGACGCGACCTCAAAGCCGCCGTTCATCTATGAGCTCGAGCCCGTCGCGGCGCGCAAGGTGCTCGACGACCTGCAGGCAGCGCCGATCGACAAGCTCCCCGTGCAGGAGGGGTGGATCACGGTCCCGACCGACTTCGGCGACGCTCGTGTGCGGATCATCAAGCCCATCGACAGCTCCGGAACGCTGCCCGTCATCGTCTACATGCATGGCGGAGGCTGGATCCTCGGCAACGCCGCCACGCACGACCGGCTGGTGCGGGAGCTCGCCGTCGGCGCCCGCGCCGCGCTGCTGTTCGTCGAGTACCCCAACAGCCCCGAGGCGCGCTACCCGGTGGCGATCGAGCAGGGCTACGCGACGGCGCAGTGGGTCGTTCGCGAAGGGGCCACCAGGGGCCTGGATGCCGCGCGTATGGCCGTCGCCGGCGAGTCGGTCGGCGGCAACATGGCCGCCGCGCTGACCTTGATGGCCAAGCAACGCGGCGACGTGAAGTTCGTGCAGACGTCGATGTACTACCCGGTCACCGACGCCGCAATGGACACCGCGTCCTACGACGAGTTCGCCGAGGGCTACTACCTCACCCGCAGGGCGATGGAGTGGTTCTGGGACGCCTACACCACTGACGCTGACCAGCGGGCGGAGATCACCGCGTCGCCCAACCGGGCCACGACCGAGCAGCTCAAGGGCTTGCCGCCGACGCTGCTGCTCGTCGACGAGGTGGACCCGCTGCGCGACGAAGGTGAGGCCTACGCCGCGAAGCTGCGGATGGCGGGTGTCTCCGTCACGACCGTGCGCTACGACGGTGTCGTCCATGACTTCATGCTGCTCAACGCGATGAGCGAGGCCAACGCGACGCGTGCCGCCATCGGGCAGGCGACCGCATCGCTCCGCCAGGCTCTGGGGACCTCCTGAAGCCCCGGGGTCTGAGCTACGTCGCGGCCGGGGGTTCACGGGGCGCCTTGAGGACGGCGTGAACGGTGGTCCCGCGGCCGCGCGGGCTCGTGATGGTGAGCGTGCCCTCCGCGGCCTCGACCCGGTCGGACAAGCCGGTCAGGCCGCTGCCGAGGGTGGGATCGGCCCCGCCGATGCCATCGTCGCTCACGAGGATCGAGAGCTGGTCGCCGTCCCAGGTGACCTCGACGCCGGCGTGCGTGGCGTTGGCATGTTTGACGACGTTCGTGAGCGCCTCCGCGGCGATGAAGTACGCGGTGGTCTCCAGGTGGGCGCCGAGACGCGGAACGGCGACGCGCACATCGAGGGGCAGACTGAGGTCGGCCGCGAGCGACTCCAGGCCGGCGTGCAGGCCGCCGCGGGTCAGCGAGGCCGGCAGGATTCCGCGCGCCAGGTCGCGCAGATCCTGGTTGGCTCGTCCGGCGTGCGCCAGCGCCTCGTCGATCAGCGCAGCAGTCGAGCGCCGGTCCGGGGCGGCCTCCTTGGCGAGCTTGAGCGAGATGAGCGTGTGGACGAGTCGCTGCTGGGCCCCGTCGTGCAGGTCACGCTGCAGCTGGCGACGGGCGTCGTCGGCGGCGGCGATCACGCGGGCCCGTGAGGCCGTCAGCTTGTCCTTGTTCTGGGCATTGGCGATTGCGACGGCGACGAGGTCGGCGAACTGCGCCAGACGCTGCTCCGTGTCCGCAGGCAGTGGCGGCCCGGCGGTGCTGGTCGTCAGCGCGCCCCAGACGCTCCCTTCGACCGTGATGGGGACGGCGACGCCTGCGCGCACGTCCAGCTCCCGCGCGAGTTCGGCCAGGGGCGTTCCCTGAAAGTCCTCGACGCGGACAGCGCGGCCGCTGCGAAGCACCTCTCCGGTGGCGGTCTCCGGACCCGACGGGACGCGCAGTCCGACGGGGGCGGGGCTGTTGCAGGTGGCGACCGCCACGGCGACGTCACCATCCTCGTAACGCAACAGGACCGCCGCCAGGTCGCCGAGCAGCCTGGATGCCTCGGCGGCGGCCGCGGCAAACACCGCCTCGAGGTCCGCGCCGCGAGCGACGAGTTCGGCGATACTCCCGACGGCGGCGTGCTCCGCCGCGAGAACGCGCAGCTCCGCCCGCGCCTGCGCGGCGGTGATCGCGGTGCCGACCAGCTCGGCGAAGTCGGCCAGGTGCGTCTCGAGTCCCGGCGGCATGGGGTGGTCCCGACCGACGACGATGATCGCGCCCCAGAGACGCCCCTCCTGCAGGAAGACCGGGACGCCGGCGCTGGTCGTGAACCTGTACTCCGCCGCCATTCGCGGCCACTGCCCCGACATCGCGGCAAGGTCGTCGACGCGCGCGGCGCGGCGCGTCCGCCAGACGCGGTGGACGGATCCGTCGCCGGCGGCGGGCGCGCGCATCCCGACCTGGAAGTTGGACGGGGCTCCATCGACCGCCACGATCTCGGTCGAGCCATCCGGCTCGAAGCACAGGACCATCCCGAATTCGACGCTGGCCAACCGGGAAGCCTGCACCGCGACGGCGTGCAGCACGGACTTCGTCGGCGCCTCCTGTGCGGTGAGCTGTGCGATGCGACGAAGCGCGGTCTGCTCGTCGGCGAGCGCCCGCAGGTCGTCGCGTGCCTGACTGTTCGCGACCGCCGCGGCGACGAGCTCGGCGAACGGCTGCAGGCGCTCCTCGGTGCCGACGGGCAGCGGCCGGCCACTGGAGGTGGTGGTCAGCATGCCCCAGACCTTCGCGTGAACGGAGATCGGCGCGGCGACTGCCGAAGCCAGCCCGTAGCGAGCGGCAAGTGAGCTGTCCGGCTCGTCGGTGTAGTCGTCCACGCGCTCGACGCGAGCCTCGCGCCGCACGCGATCCGGCAGCGTCGCCCGCTCAAACCGGATCCGCTCACCCGGGCCGGCGGGACCACCGTGACTCGCGACGACGACAAGTTCGTCCTCCCCTTCGAAGCGAACGAGCGTCATGGCCTGCTCGGCAACAAGGCGCGACGCCTCGGTCGCGACGGCGGCGAAGACCTCCGAGGGCGGCGCGCCGCGCGCGACGACGTCGGCGACGCGCCGCAGTGCGGCCTGCTCCTCCGCGAGGTGGTCGTGCTCGGCGCCCACGAGACGCACGATCTCACGTCGCTGCGGGTCGTTGCGAGCGGCGCTGCGTCAGGAGGCTTCCCCATCCTCGATGAGTCGTCGCAGCCCCGGTCCTGTGAGCTCGTCCTTGGGCACGAACCCGGCGGCACCGGCGCGCCTGGCGGCGGCCTCGCTCGCGCGGTCCGCGTCGACCGAGGTGAGCACGACCCGCACCGGCCATGGCAGTGCGCGCAGGCGCAGCGCCAGGAGAAAGCCGTCCCCGTCGGGCAGTCCGATGTCCACCAGCGCTGTGTCCGGACGCTCCCGAGCCGCGACCGTCATCGCCTCCTCGACGGTTCCGGCCCCGCCGACAACCGTGTGTCCCCAACTCGCGAGGACCCCGGCCGCGAGGTCACGGAAGGAGCCATCGTCGTCGACTAGGAGGACCGAGCGAGTCACCTCGTCATGCTCGCAGCGTTCCGCCCGGAAGACGGTAGGGCTAACCGGAATGCACTCTCGGGTCAGCGGTCTGGTGCTGGCTCAAGAACTGCTGCAAGGTGCTCGGCATCACCGAGCAACCTGGAGGATTCGCATGGGCACCGTCACCGTCGGGCAGGAGAACACCACCCCGATCGATCTGTACTACGAGGATCACGGGAGCGGCGACCCGGTCGTCCTGCTGCACGGTTGGCCGCTGGACAGCCGGTCCTGGGAGCCGCAGCTGCACCCATTGCTCGAGGCCGGCCACCGCGTCGTCCTCTACGACCGGCGCGGGTTCGGCCGCTCGAGTCGACCCACCGAGGGCTACGACTTCGACACACTCGCCGACGACCTCGACAAGGTCCTCACGGCGCTCGACCTGCGCGACGCGACCGTGATCGGGTTCTCACTCGGCACCGGGGAACTGGCGCGCTACATCGGCACCTACGGCACCGAGCGGCTCCGGTCATGCGTCTTCATCGAGAGTCTGGCCCCGTCGTTCGCGAAGTCAGAGGCCAACCCCGAAGGCGTCGATCAGGCGGGCGTGGCGGACGTGCAGCAGGCGATCCTCGACGACCGCTTCGCCTGGCTGACCGGGGCGCTCGGCGACTTCCTCAACCTCGACGACTACCTCGGGACGCGCGTCAGCGAGGAGACCGTGCGCAGCATGTGGAACGCGGGGGCCGAGGCGTCGCCCGTGGCGACGTGGGCGTGCCCGCCGGGATGGCTCGACGACTTCGACAAGGACATCGCGCGGATCGACATCCCGACACTCATCGTGCATGGCACCGCCGACCGGATCCTGCCCATCGGGGGTCAGGGACGACGCCTGCACGCGGCGCTTCCCGACGCGCGTTACGTCGAAATCGAAGGCGGTCCGCACGTGGGGTGCGTCACGCATGCGGACGAGATCAACCGCGCGTTGCTGGCGTTCCTGCGCGAGACGGCGCCGGTCGGCACCGGCGGCTGAATCCGTGAGGGCGGAGCGGTGTTCGAGCGCTTCGGTGAGCACCGGCTCCAGACTGACCGGGGGGCGGTCTTCGCCCGAGTCGGCGGAAAGGGGCCGCCGCTCCTGTTGCTGCACGGCTACCCGCAGACGCACCTCATGTGGCACGCTGCCGCCGGCCGGCTGATCGCCGGCGACCCGGGCGCGTTCTTCGACCTCCACGTGCGCGGCCTCGGGCTTGGGTACGCGCCAGATCGCTACCCGCCGGATCTGATGGACGTCTACCAGCGTCTGCTCGACGACCCGAGCACCGTGCAGGCGATCTGCGAGGACTACCGCGCCGGCGCGACGATCGACCGTGAGCATGACGACGCGGACCGCGGGAAGCGGCGTCTCGCCTGCCTGCTGCTCGCGCGCTGGAGCGCGCGGGGCGCGCGGGGCGCGCTGCCTCGCCTCTACGGCGACGTGCTCGAGGTCTGGCGACCGTGGGCGCGGGAGGTGAGGGGTCACGGCCTCGACGCCACCCACTTCCTCGTCGAGGACCGCCCGGAGGAGGTCGCAGACGAACTTGCCGCCTTTCTCGAGCACCACACCCTCGCGCTCGATCACTCGTGACAAACACCGATCAGGAGGCCCACGCCATGCCTGCCGACGCCAGTACCGACCGCCAGCCGCGCGACGACCTCGCCGGCAAACTCAAGCGCACCGAGATCCAGCACGCTGCGTCCTCGATCCCTGGCCGCGAAATCGTCCAGACCCTCACCGAGATCCCGGCGGGCGTCGAATCAGGTTGGCACCAGCACCCCGGCGAGGAGGTCGGATACCTCGTCGCCGGCACGGTGCGCATGGAGATCGAGGGCCGGCCCACGCTCACCCTCAACGCCGGCGACGGCTTCCTCATTCCGCCACGCACCCCGCACAACGCACTCGACCTCGGCCCCGAGACCGGCCAGATGCTCTCGACCTACATCGTCGAGGTGGGAGAGCCGATCGCGACGTTCACTCGGCCATGACCTTGCCCACACGATGGCCTGAGTCTGCCCTCGGGACCGGGCAACCGTTGTGGCGCTGAGCATCCGCCGCTTTCTCGTTCGGCGTCGCATGAAACCCGTCCTGCACGGATGCGCCACCCCGAGGCTGTCCCGCCGATCGCAGGTGACCGACCCGGGACTGCATGAGCGCGACGGACCGCTCCCACGTGGAACGACAAGCAGGCGTGCGTCGGACAGCCGCTCGCCGTTCGACCCGAGCTTCGGCCATTGGGCACCAAACCGTTTCTGGTGCCCACATCCGAGCACATCCGGGCGCATCCGTTTCGCGCGATTCCCCGTCGGGGCCAGGAATTCCCAGTCGTAGAGCGGTGCGCGTTCTGGCTTTGCAAGCAAGAGGTCAGGGGTTCGATCCCCCTTGGCTCCATGTAGGAATCGCCTGGAAATCAGCGGTTTCTTAGCCGTGTTGGCGGTCGTCGTCAGGCACCCCAGGGGTCGGCCTGGTGCCCATTCGTGCCCGATGGGTGGGTTGCGAGGCCGCGTTGAGTTCGGCTACTCGCACCTGCCCGCTCCTGCTTTCGTCCGAGGCAGGAGCGGGTCACATCTGACGGCAGGTCGCAACCGCCGGGCGGCCGCCGCTACTGAGGGCGCGGGGTTGTCATGCGGGGCGAGCGGTCAGGCGGTGACGTCGTATCGCGTGATCCGCCGGGCGCCGATCAGGAGCGGGAGCACCATCCAGATGACGAGCGAGGTGCCGGTGTGCGCCCACTGGGTCGCGCTCATGACGTACTCGGTCACCTGGCCGAGGGCGCTCGCGTAGTCCACCCACGGGGCGACGCCGGAGAACACGGGCAGCGAGACGACCGCCATCCACGACACCGGCAGCGCGAAGAGGAGGACGATGGCGGGCGCGGGGGCGAGCAGGATCGCGCCGAGCGCGACGCCAAAGAGCATCCCGGCCGTTAGGTTGACGGCCGACTGGCCGATGAGCGGCGCGGCGTCTGACCAGGTCCCTTCGACCTCGGGCGACGAGACGAACACCCCGGCGGCGACGACGGCGACGGAGATCGCCAGCATCGCGACGGCGAGCAGGAGGCCTGCGATGAGCTTGGCGCCGAGGACGCGCGAGCGCACCGGGACGAGCGCGAATGTGATCAGCCCGGTGCGCTGGGACCACTCGGAGGTGACGAGCAGGATGCCGAGAACCGGCAGCAGGACGGCCGCCGGCTGCAGCCCGGCGTCGAGGACGGACTGGAACGTGTGGTCCGCCGCATCGCCGACGAGCAGGCGGACGACCACGACGACCACGGTGAGCGCCACCATGGCGACCTGGAGCCAGAAGCCGGCCCGGGTGTCGACCATCTTGCGCAGCTCGACGGCGACGAGGCGGCCGAGGCCGGGGCGCGCGTGGACGCCGGCGGTGTTCACGCGGATCGGTGCGGCGAGGGCGGTGGTGCTCATGCGTTTGCTCCTGACAGCTCGGGATGGATCGAATCGGTCTGCGTTGACGGAGTGCTTGCGCCGGGCGTGGTCAGTTCGAAGAAGAGGCGTTCGAGGCCGGCGTCCTCGGCTGGGGTGAGCCGGCGCAGTGCGACGCCGTTGGCCATCGCCGCGCGGGCGACGACCTCGGGCTCGGCCTCGACCAGACGCCGATCGCCGTCTGCCGGGTGGGTCGCCAGGCCGGCGCGGTGAAGCGCGGCATCGAGGCCGGCGAGGTCGTCCGCCTCGACGATGGTCCCCGACTCGGTCAGCAGCTCGGCGCGGGTGCCCTGCGCCTGGATCCGTCCGCCGCCGATGATCATCATCCGGTCGGCGACGGCCTCGACCTCGGCCAGCAGGTGCGAGGAGAGCAGCACGGTGCCGCCGCGGTCGGCGAAGTTGCGCAGCAGGCCCCGCATCCAGCGCATGCCCTCCGGGTCGAGGCCGTTGGCGGGCTCGTCGAGGATCAGGACCTCGGGGTCGCCGAGCAGTGCGTGGGCGAAGCCCAGGCGCTGGCGCATGCCGAGCGAGTACTTGCCGACACGCTGCCGGGCCGCCGTCTCGTCGAGGCCGACGAGCTCCAGCAGCGCGTCGACGCGCTGCGCCGGCACGCCCATGGTGTGAGCGGAGACGGCGAGCGCCTCGCGGCCGCGGCGCCCGCTGTGCTGGGCGGACGCGTCGAGCAGGATGCCGACGCGCCGGCCCGGGTTCGGCAGGTCGCGGTAGCGCCCGCCGAGGATCTGGGCGTGGCCGCTGTCGGGCTCGGAGAGGCCGACGAGCATCCGCATCGTGGTGGTCTTGCCGGCCCCGTTGGGGCCGAGAAAGCCCGTGACGGTGCCCGGCTCGCAGCGGAATGTGACGTCCGAGACGACGGTGCGCCCGCCGAGCCGCTTGGTGAGTCCGTTGGTTTGGATCATGCCGGCAGACTCGCGGCCCGCCGGGTTTGCAACCACGGTCCGCGGGCTACGCTCGCCGAGCCCTGCGGCGGTGGCGACGAGCGACTTTGGTAGGGGGTCGCGGCGGCGCCGCGCGCCTAGCCTTCATCCTCGAGCGATGGCACTCCAGGGGACAGCACGCGTCACTGACCGCCTGTCCGGCTGGATGCGCTCCGCGCTGCCCGACGTCGTGCCCGACGCCCCCGACGAGGAGCGTGGCCGCCGCGACCACCTCGTCGACGCGACGATCTACCTGGTTGCGTTCGCGATCAGCGCCGCCACCCTCGCGGGCACTTGGCAGATGCACCCGCCCTGGCTGCGCGTCGTGGCCATCGTGATCGGGATCGCGACGCTCGTCTCGCTGCACTGGCGGCGCACCCATCCAGCCGCCGTCGGGATCGGCATCGGGGCGGTCTCGCTCGTGGTCCTTCCGGCCTCCGGCGCGAACCTCGCCGCCACCTTCAACGCCGCGATCCGGGCTCGCGGCCGCGATCTGGCCATCATCGCCGGGCTCCTGATCGCCTGGGCCTTCGCGAGCCCGCTGCTCTACCCACGCGCTGGTAGCTACTGGGCCAACGCAGGGGCCTGCGTACTGGTGACGGGCGTCGTGCTCGGCTGGGGACTCTTCGTACGCGCGCGGCGAGAGCTCGTGCGATCGCTGCGCGAGCAGGCCGACCGCGCCGCGGACGAGGCCCGCGCGGCCGAGCGGCAACGGATCGCGCGCGAGATGCATGACGTGCTCGCCCACCGCCTGTCGCTGCTGTCGGTCCACGCCGGCGCGCTCGAGTTCAACCCCGATGCTCCGGCCGACGAGGTCGCGGAAGCGGCCCGCGTGATCCGCGAGAGCGCGCGGGCCGCGCTCGACGAGCTGCGCGGCGTGATCGGCGTCCTGCGCGAGGACAGCGGCGAGAGCCCGGTGCGGCCACCTCAACCCACGCTGGCCGACCTCGCCGACCTCGTCGAGGAGTCGCGGTCGGCCGGGATGCGGATCACCGCCCGGATCGGGCTGGGCGACGCGGCGACGTCCGCCGCAGTCGGCCGCACCGCCTACCGCATCGTTCAGGAGGGACTGACCAACGCGCGCAAGCACGCGCCGGGCGCCGCCGTGACGCTCACCGTGCAAGCGCCCGACGAGGACCTGGAGGTCGAGATCCGCAGCCTCGCCCCCGTGGCCGTCGCCTCGGGGTCGCCGCTGCCCGGGGCCGGGACCGGCCTGATCGGGCTCACCGAACGCGTCACGCTCGCCGGCGGTCAGCTCGAGTACGGCGTCGACCGCGAGGGCGCCTTCGTTCTACGCGCGCGCCTGCCGCGATGATCCGAGTCCTGCTCGTCGACGATGACGCGCTCGTGCGCTCCGGTCTGCGGATGATGCTCGCCGGCGCGCCGAGCCTCGAGGTCGTGGCCGAGGCCGCCGACGGCCGCGAGGTGCTCGGCGCGGTCGACCTCCACCGCCCCGACGTCGTCCTCATGGACATCCGCATGCCGCAGCTCGATGGAATCGCGGCCACCCGCCTGCTCGCCGCGCAGCCCGACCCGCCCGCCGTCGTCGTGCTCACCACCTTCGACGCCGACGAGCTCGTCCTCCGCGCGCTGCAGGCCGGCGCCGCCGGCTTCCTGCTCAAGGACACCCCGCCGGCCGAGATCGTCCGCGCGATCGAGCTCGTCCATGCCGGCGACGGCATGCTCTCCCCCACGGTGACCCGCCGGCTCATCTCGATGGTGGCGGGCGACTCGGACGCCGGCGCCCGCGCCGAGCACGCCCGCGACCGGCTGGCGACGCTCAGCCCACGCGAGCGGGATGTCGCCCTCGCCGTCGGCCGGGGCGAGACCAACGCCGAGATCGCCGCGGCGCTGCACCTCTCCGTCGCCACGGTCAAGGCCCACGTCTCCCGCCTCCTCGACAAGCTCGACGTCGACAACCGCGTCCAGATCGCCCTGCTCGTGCAGGCCGCGGGCGAGCAGTAGCCAGATGGACCGCCGACGCGTCAGGCGACCCCGGGGTCGGCCCGGTGCCCAGTGGCCGGGCTGCGAGGCCGCCCTTGCCCTACGCCGCGGCCCGCCACCACTCCCGGCGCCGCGGGAGCTGGTGCGAGGGTAGTGTCGGCGTGTGCAGGCGACGCTGACGGTCCTTTTCACTGATGCGGTGGCGTCGACGGAGGCGCTTGCGCGGCTCGGGGACGAGCGGTTCGGGGTGGTGCAGCGAGTCCACTTGGATCTGTTGCGGACCGCGGTCGCGGCGCATGAGGGCCGGGAGGTCAAGAGCTTGGGCGATGGCCTGATGGTCACGTTCGGCGGTGCCTCGGACGCGTTGGCGTGCGCGGTCGCGATGCAGCAGGCGGTGGAGGCCGCGGCGCGGCGTGGCGAGGAAGGGCTCGCGTTGCGCGTCGGTGTCGCTCTGGGCGACGTGGATGTCGCGGACGATGGGGACTGTCATGGGACGGCGGTTGTTGAGGCCGCGCGCGTGTGCGCCGTGGCCGGCGGCGGGCAGGTGCTGGCGAGCGAGACGGTGAAGCTGGTCGCGGGTTCGCGCGGCGGGCATGTGTTCACGCCGCTCGGGCCTGTGGAGCTCAAGGGGCTGGCCGAACCGGTGTCGCTGGTTGAGGTCGGGTGGGCGCCGGTTGCCGAGGGAGGCGCTGTCGCTCCCGTGCCGCTGCCTCCCCGGTTGGCGTTTGAGTCTTCGTGGACGTTCGTCGGCCGCTCTCGCGAGGTGGAACGGATCGACGCACTGTGGGCGGAGGCGGTCGGCGGGGCGTTGCGGGTCGCGCTGCTCGGTGGCGAGCCCGGTGCGGGTAAGACGCGCCTGGCCCGTGAGGTCGCGGTGCACGCGCACGAGCGGGGTGCGCTGGTGCTGTTCGGCCGAGTCGATGAGGATCTGGCGGTCGCCTACCAGCCGTTCGCCGAGGCACTGCGCCACTACCTCGCAAGCGTCGATGAGACCACGCGCGAGCATGTTCTCGCGTTGCGTGGCGGGGTGCTCGCGCGCCTGGTGCCGGAGCTGGTGGACGAGCAGCCGCAGGGGCAGGTCGAGGCGTGGGCGATCTACGAGGGCCTTGTCGACTGGCTGTCCGGGGAGGCGGCGCAGCGCCCGGTCGTGCTCGTCCTGGATGACATCCATTGGGCGGCGAAGGCGACGCTCGGCGCGCTGATGCACCTTGTGCGCAGCGAGCGCCTTCAGCGGATCCTCATCGTGGGCACCTACCGCGACACCGAACTGGATCGCAGGCACCCGCTCGCGGAGGCGCTCGCGGACCTGCGCCGTGAGGAGGGTGTTGAGCGTCTGGCGATTCGTGGGCTTGACACCGTGGGGGTCGAGGCGTTCGTGCAGGCCGCCCGCGGCGACGCGCTGGATGATGGCGCGCGCGAGTTGGCCGAGTTGCTGACGGAGCAGACGCAGGGCAATCCGTTCTTCGTCGGGCAGGTCCTGCGGCACCTGGCCGAGTCCGGGGCGGTGCAGGAGGTTGACGGGCGCTGGGTGCGCACGGAGACCGCCGACGGGTTCGTCGTGCCGGAGGGGGTTCGTGAGGTCGTCGGCAGGCGCATATCGCGCCTCTCCCAGCTGGCCGGGGAGCTGCTCACCGTCGCGGCGGTCGCCGGGCCGCAATTCGACACGTCGATCGTCGCCCAGGTGGCCGGACATCCGGTCAGCGAGGCACTCGACGGGTTCGACGAGGCGGTCGGTTCGCGGCTGGTGCTCGAGACCGACGTGCCCGGCCGGCTGCGCTTCGCGCACGCACTGGTGCGCCAAACGCTCGAGGACGAGCTGACGACGCTGCGGCGGGTGCACCTGCACCGCGACCTCGCGCTCGCGACCGAGGCGCGCTTCGGCGCCCCCGAGAGCGCCGTCGCCGAACTCGCTCACCACTTCGCGGAGGCCGCAGTCGCCGGCGAGGGGGAGCGCGCAGCCCACTACGCCGAACGCGCCGCCGTCCAGGCCATCGACCGGGGAGCCCCCGAACAGGCCGCCGACCTCTTCCAGCGCGCGCTCGACCTCCTCCCTCCCGATGTTGACCCCGACGGCCTTCGACGCGACCGCCTGTACGCGCAGCTCACATCGTGCTGGTGGACGCTGTTCGAGCTGCAGCACCTGGAGGACGTGATCGGCGGGTGGCTCGCTCTCGGACGCGCGCTTCGCGACGATGTCATGTTGGTAAATGCCTCATCGTGGTTGGTCTGGTCGTGGCTGTGGCGTCGGGTTCCCGAGCCTGCGGAGCTGGATGTCCTCTCCGACGCCCTGCACGTCGATCCGTCGAAGCTCACCCTGGCCGGGCCCCGCCGCTTCACGCTGCACGGCACGTGGTGCGAGACCGACCCGCCTGGCCTACGCGCGATGCTCCTCGGGCGAGTCTCCACAGCCATTGCGATCGGCATTCCGCTGGCCGACCGCTTGCAGCTGGCCGATGCGCTCACGCTCGCCGACGAGGCGTTGCTCGCGGCAGGCGAGAGCACCGACGCCGAAATCACGGACGAGACGCGCTTCTTGCGTGCGTGGGCGTTCCTGGGAACGCCCGACGCAGAGTCCCTGCTGCTCGAGGGGCAGCGCACGATCGGGAACGGGTACACGATCGGCGGCGGCGGATGGATCCAAGTCGGGCTCGCACTGGCCCGGCTCGGGCGCCTGGACGACCTGCGGTCCCACACCCGCCAGATGGACCTCCTGGCCGACCAGACCGGCGACCGCCTGATGCTCGGAAACGCCCGCATCCAAGAGGCACTGGAAGCGCTTGCTCGCGGGCGCTTCGACGACGCGCACGTCGCCACTGAGCAGGTGCTCGCCAGCAACCCCGAGCAGCTCTCGTTCCAGCTTGGCTACGGGCTGCTCACCATCTCGCGGCTGCTCAGCTCCGGGCGTGCCGACGAAGCGCGGCCGATCGCCGACCTGATCGCCACCAATCCGGTGATCGCAACCGCACACCTGACCGGCGCGGTCGCAGCGGCGCAAGGAGACCTCGACACGACGCGAAGGGTGCTGAGTGACTGGCACGCCGCCGGACGCCCACTCCCAGCCGACATCATGCGCTCGGGGTGGCTCTGGGGCATCACGCAGTGTGCGCTGGCCACCGGGGACCGCGACGCCGCCCGCCACCTCTACGACCACGTTGCTCCGTACGACGGGCAGTTCCTGCTGTTCGTGCTCAACTTTCTCCCCGCGAGCGCGGCGTTCACCCTCGGCCAGCTTGCCGAAACACTTGGCGAGCACGACCGCGCGCTCACGCACTACACCGACGCCCTCACCCTCGAAGAGTCCTGCCAGGCCGAGACACTCGCCACCAGAACGCGCGACGCACTGGCTCGCATCCGCTGACGCGCTCCTGCTACAGCTTCGAGCAGGCTGCCTTGGCGCTGGTCTTGACGACGTCGCCGTTATTGCGTGGCTCGTTGTTCGTGTCGGCGTAGCCGACCTGCCATTGCCCTCTGGTCTTCGCGAAGGCCAGCTTGAAGGTCGAGATCTGGCGCGTGCTGACGCTCTCCAGTGCCTCAGCGGCTGCGGTGAAGTCCTTGCCGTTCCTGGCGAACGTCGCGCCGACCACCCGCCAGCCCTTGGTGTACGTCTGCGCGTGTGTGGTCGAGACGTCGTCCTGAACCTTGCCGTTGGAGCAGTAGATCGTGTCGATCTCCACTCCGTCGGAGCGAACACCGACGAAGTGCGAATCGCGGATCTGGTTGTAGGCGTTGCGGTTGTCGCGGCACTCCTCGTACTTGAACTTCGCCAAGCGCCTGCTGTCCTTGGAGCCCTTCTTCGACTTCGCCTTCGCCTTCAGCTTGCCGCAGGAGGGCTGCCTGTACTTGGTCGGCCCCTTGGACTTCGCGCTGGTGGCTGCTGTCTCAAGCGTGCCTCCAAGCGCCAGGCTCGCGAAGAGGAAGAGGCCGAGCACTCTGGCTCCGTGGGGTCGGTTGGTCATCCGAGCAAGGTACCGACGCGACCTACGGCCGGCGCCGTCACCGCGATCCTGAGGCTCTCAGCGCGGCTTGGCGCAGGTGATCGCGACCTTCAGCGGCGCCGCACTCGTCGCCGGCTTGCCGTCGGGCGTGGCGAATCCCAGCGACCAGCCAGACTTGCCCTTGGCGACCGCCTCGAACACGAACGGGACCGTCATCGCGATCGCCGGCCCCGAGTCCGGGGACTGCCAGCGATTGCCGACCATCTCGCCGGACTCGTAACCCCAGCTGATCGGCCGGCTGCCCTTGCGGCACCCGGCGGTGACCGTCGTCGTGTCGGCGCCGGTCTTGAACGACGCGCTCTTGGTGATGACCTTGACGTTGGCGAACGCGCTCGAGCCCACGCAGATCACCTTCGCCCGCGCGTACTTGCTGTGCTCATCAGACTTCCAGCCGCGCACGCCGACCGGAACCGACGTGACCGGACCGGTCCAGTAGGGACCTCCGTCGATCGGGACTCCGATCGCGACGTAGCCGCGGCTACAGCTGACCGTGCCGGTGGCGCTGTCCTTGGCGGTCGCCTTGATCCGTCCGCGGGCGCAGAGCACCGTCGCCTTCAACGCGCCACTCGGTCCGAGCGAGCGCCGCATCGCCATGCCGAGGATGTGGTTGCTGTTGAAGTTGTTCGAGTAGATGATCGAGACCGGCGCGCGCGGTCCACTGAAGCCGAGCATCAGCGGAGTGCCGCCCGCCTTGCATTCGGCCCAAACGGTCTCGGCGGTGCTGTACGCATACTGGCTGTCCGTCTTGGTGATCTGCCGCGACGGCACCTTCTCGGTGACCAGCTTGACCTTCGCCGCGGAGACGCCCGCCGCGCCGATCGACATCACCAGGGCAGCGGCAGCAAGTGCCGTCAGCAGAAAGCGCATCGCGCCACACTATCGGCGTTTGCCGACTCGGAGCACCGGCAAACGTCGCGAGAAGCGAGCAGCGCAACCTCAGCTCGGCGATGCGCCGAGCTCGACCCTCGACCAACTTGCCCCGAGCATGGCCTGCTCTGCGCGCCAGTCGCGCCTCATCACCACCTATCGCCAGCTCCGCGCCGCCGCACCGGGCGCGGACATCGTCGCCGTGGGCTACCCGCTTCTCGTGACCGCGGACGCGCACTGCGCGTCCTGGGACGAACCGACGCTCTGGGACCTCCTCCTGCCCCCAGCTGTACGCGCCGCGCGAATCGCCGCCCTGGACGCTGCCTTCACCAAGGCCGAGCGCGTGAAGATCCGTCAGTGGGGAGCATTGCTGAACGACACGATCGACCAAGCGGCGGCCGCTGCGGGTGTCATCTCATCAACGACCGAAGTTGAGCAGCAGTTTGCCGGACACGAGGTCTGTGCAACGCACAGCAACGAATGGATCAACGCGATCGTCCCCTCACTCACGACCTGGCCGGTTGCGCCCGCGACCTTCCACCCGAACGTCGCGGGCAACCTTGCCTACGCGTATGCCGTCAACAGCCGGCGCACGGCCCTGAATGCCACCGGGCAGGTGTACTACCCCAACCGCTGACAATCCCGTGCTCGACGCTACGTCACGGGTTCGGACCGCCTGGAAGTCCTCGGGTTCTTGTGCCTGACGGCACCGGTTGGTGCCGAATGGGCGAGGGCAGCGACGCTCGTTGAGCCCGATCTGCTGCGTCGTGCGGTTCAGGGCTCTTCGCCCCCAGGGGTCAGATCCTGGGCAACGCGAGCGTGCGGCGCACCGCGTCGCGACGGTCGCCGAGGCCGCGAATGGCGAGCCGCAGCCGCAGTGTGCTGCGTGCCTTGCCGCGTGGTATCGCGATGCTGATCGTCTTCACCGCGGCTCCGATCCGATACGAGCGCCCGCCCAGCCGCGCGATCGCCGCCCGGCTGGCGGCGACGCGGACGTTGAGCTTGCGCGCGGCCGCCGGTACGTACTCGGGGACCTTCAGCGTCGTGAGCTGCAGCAGCGACGACCGGATCGTGACCCTGCGTGCGACGCTGCCAACCCGGCCGCGGCGGTCGCGCGCCCGCAGGCGCAGCGTCGTGGTCCCGGCCGGGAGCTTCGCGGCAAGCTGGACGCCGCTGCCGAGCCGCCGCTGATCTGCGAACCACGTCAGCGACCGGCCGCTGAGCAGCATGCCGGCGTCGTCGTTGGCCGCGCCGGCCAGCTGAACGGGCGTCCCGGCCGTGAGCGGGCGTCCGCCCGCCGCGGGCAGCACGATCCGTGGCGACGGCGAGCGCCCGGCGGCTCGGAATGGCGGCGAGATCGCCCGGGCGCTGCTGAAGCCGTCGCTGACGGTCACACGGACGCGCGCGCTCGATGCGCCCTGCAGGAAGCTTCCGGGGATCCGCACGCCGCCGGTGTCGGGGCCCTCGTGCACGTGACGCCAGGCGCGCCCATCGGGTGAGTAGTCGACTGTCGCCTCGAGGCTCGGGCTGTCCGCGTCGGTCCCCTGCCAGCGGACGTCCAGACGATCTCCGCTGCGTCCGCCGACGCTCGTCCCGGCGCGAGGCGTGAGCAGCCGGACGCTCGGCGGCGCGCTGCGGACCCGGTGATCGGTCACGACGCCCGAGGCGATCACGTCGATCGACGCGGTCCGCGCCGGCAGCGGCGCGACGAACGTCGCCGCGCCGGAGGACGCGTCCGGGGCCGTTTGCACCGTCGCGCCGATCTCGGCGAGCTGCGCGTCGGCAGCATCGCGCGCACGCACTCGGACCGCAGATCCGGCATCCGGTGCCGGTACGCGGTTGGCCGCATCGGGGGGGACCACCTTCGTGATCGTGCCCCCAGCGGGCCCAACGGTGCCGACGACGAACGCCGCTCCGGACACGCTCGCACGCACAGTCGCTCGGGCTGTGCGCGCGGTCGCCGCGTTCGCCTTGCGGATCGCGCGCATCGCCGCGAAGAAGCGGTTCCAGTTGTACGGCGAGAGCCACGCGGACGACTCGTCGCCGCAGTACGACATGAGGTCGTAGAGCGGCTTCGCGTCGGTATCGATCACGGGCGTGCTGTTCCGGGGGCCGCCCGCGTTCTGCCCGAAGGCCGTGCCCTGCAGGCGACCGCGATCGTCTGGCGGCCAGGGCTCGCCCACCTGGCCGTTCGCGTTTCCGCCGCACGTCGGGTCGCGATCGGCGTGGGGCGCACCGAGCAGGTGGCCGAACTCGTGCGCGGCGGCCCTCAGCGGCCGCTTGAGGCTGCCGTCGTTGACGTAGATCTCCGGGCCGCTCAGCGGGTCGATCAGTCTCGAACCGCCCGGCGTCCACCCTGGCTCGATCTCGCTCCCGTTCCCGTCGGGATAGCGGTGGACGCCGAGCAGCAGACTGTAGCCGCGCACGTTGCGGTAGGTGCTTGACTTCCATGCGAAGACGGCGGCGCCGATCTGTGCGGAGCGGCAGCCGCGGAGATCGTCGCTCGTCGGCGGGTTCGCCGTCGGATCGGCCCGGAACGGCTTGCACGCGTCGTCCGTGATCTTGGCCTTGGCCTGCTCGGTGATGTCGAGCGCGGCGTCGTAGGGCAGGATCGTGAGCCGCTCGCCGCCGGGGAAGAGGTCGACGACGCGGCCGAGCACCTTCTCGGGCGGGGCGAAGCTCGCAGCCGTCTGGCCCGTGATGGTGAGCGGCAGGCTCCGCACGGTCACGTCCGCCAGGTCGTCATAGACCGGCAGGCCATCGAGACGGAAGCGGTCGTCGGCGACACTGCAGGCCGATGCGCCCGCGGCTGCCGGGACGGCCGTCGCGATCGAGGTCCCGAACAGGTCGCACTCCGTGAGGCCGGCAGCGGTCGCGTCGAGTGGCAGCGCGACGTCGACCTGGAGATCGAGCCGGCCGCGGCTCAGCACGGCGGATGCGAGCCATGACGCCGGCAGCGGGAACTGCACGCCGAACCGTCCGTCCTTGTCGCCGCGCTCGGCGGCCGGGACCCAGGGCGTCGGCGCGGTGGGCACGTAGGCGACCTGCTTGACGACGGGCGTCCCGAGCGGACGCCCGTCAAGCCAGGCACGGAGCGTGACGTTCAGGGGCTGTGCCCCGTCGGAGGCGGCGCCGTGGACCATGCTCACGTAGGCGACCGCTGTCGCCGGCTTGCGCTGATCGAGCGGGACGCCAAGGTAGCCGGTGCGCGCCGGGTCACGGTCACCGGCGGTGCAGGTGCTGATCGTCGCGGACGTCGGGCCGCCGACGGCCAGCGACGGGCGGTAGCTGGTCGGTGTTCCCGCTCCGCAGAGTTTCGCGAACGGCACGTCGGGCGCCTCGAAGTTCGGCGCGCCGCTGTTGGGCTGGACGGTCTGGAAGACGTCGATCCCGCGCACCCGGAAGTCGCCGTAGGCGCGCGGTATCGGCGGCGGGACGAACTCGAACCGACCGGTCAGTACCTTGGCGCCGCTGTAGGCCGTGTACGTGGCGGCGCCCATGACCAGGTCGACCTGGCAGAAGAACGTGCGGCCGACGTCGCCGGGCGCCAGTGTCAGGACCTGTCCGGTCGCGACCTGGCGGCGCAGCGGGTCGGCCACGCTGGCGCGCGCCAGGCCCGTCGATATCGTCGTCGCGAGCGTTCTGACCCACCAGCTGTAGCGGTACCGCGGGATCGCCGGTCCGTTCTCCCAGATCCCCGGCCGGCAGCGGTATTGCGCACGGCCGCCGGCCTGCCCGGCATAGGTGATCACCGGCCGCACGACGTTCCTCGTCGGCGGCGGTGCCGGAAGCCCGTCCGCTGTCGGCGTCGGCGTCGGCGTCGTCGCCGTCGTGCCCGTGCCGCCGGCGTCGCCGAGCTCGGGCGGGTCGGGGCCTGTCGCGGTCTGAAGCTTCGCGAGCTCGTCGGCGCTCAGTGCGTGGTCGTAGATGCGGACCTCGTCGAGGTCTCCGCCGTAGTGCAGGTCCGAAGAGCAGGGTGTGCCCGCGATCGTCAGGGCCGGTACCGCCGCTAAGGGCGTAGCCGATCTGCTTCCTGGTGGTGACCTCGCCGGCGACCTTCACGCCGTCGACGTAGAGGCGGACGTAGGAGCCGTCGAACGTGCCGGCGACCGCATGCCACGCACCGTCCCAGATACCGGTGCCCGCGTCCGGCGATTTGACGACGAGGCCCGAGCCGTCCCAGATGTAGAAGACGAGGCCTCCGCCGTAGTCGGTCTCCAGAGCGTACGAGCTGCCCGTGCAGGCGCTGTCCTGCCCCTTGGTGACGAGGTACCTCGCGACGCCGGGCGAGCCGGACGCACGGACCCATGCCATGAGCGTGATGTTCTGCGGCTCGAGCGCGGCGGTCGCGGGCCGGCTCAGCGTGCCGCCGCCCGCGAACGACAGCGCGCCGCCGAACCGCCCCCCGGAGATCGGCGTGACGATCGGCGATGCGAACAGCAGGTTGGCCAGCCCCGAGCTGTCGTCGACCAGCGCTCCGCCTCCGATGAGGCCGTCCATGTGCCACTGCGCGCGCAGGCCTGGGTCGGCGGCGACGGCGGGCGACGCGCCGGCGGTGGCGACGACCATCGTGACCAGCAGCGCCCTCGTCGCGATGGACATGAGTTGGCCCTTCCCCTCGCCGCGACCCCGCGACCGCATTCGAGACTCCCGCGCTGGACGGGCACGTCGGTGGACTGTCGCGACTGCGGGTCGCATGGCGCTTCGTCAGAACGCAGAGGCGTCGAAGTACTCGACGCGGTCGGGTTCGATGCCGACCTTCTGGTCGTCGTGACGGGCGTCGAGCGCCGCGCCGGCGCGCTTGGCGGCGGCCATGTCCTCGAAGACGACGATCGAGAGCGCCTTGCGCGTTCGCGGATCGATCAGGTGGAACCCGCCGACGTATCCGGGGACGCCGCGGATCGTCGCTCGCAGCAAACTGACGGCGTCCTCGGCGACACCGTCCGGCAGGGCATCGAAAGTGGCGACACGAGCCAACACGGCATTCCTCCCGGCCTTGGACTGACTTGACTACACTCCAACTGTAGCGAATGTCGAAACGTCCTGTCAAGCGCGCGTACAACTCCCCGGCTCGGGAGCGCACGGCGCTCGAGACCCGCAGGCGGATCCGCGCGGCAGCAGCGAAGCGGTTCGTGCGCGAGGGGTTCGCGGCCGCGAGCATGAAGGCGATCGCGGCGGACGCTGCGGTCTCCGAGCGCACGGTGTACCTGGTGTTTCCGTCCAAGGCCGCGCTGCTGTCGGAGTGCATCCAGGTGGCGGTCCGGGGCAGTGACGACGGTATGCCGCTGCTCGAGCGTCCGGAGTCCCGGGCGATGTTCGACGCACCGCCCGAGCTGATGATGCGGGCGGTGGCGGAGCGGTCGGCGGCGCTCTTCGCACGCGCCGCCGGCCTCCTCGCGGTTGGCGAATCGGCAGGGTCGGACGATCCGCTCCTCACCGAGGCCCGTGAGCGGGGACGGGCTGCGACTCGCGCGGACATGCTTCTCGTGGCTCGCGCGCTGAAGCGCGCGGGCGTCATCCGCCGCGGTCTCTCGGCACGGCGCGCCGCCGACATCCTCTACGCGCTCGCGGGAAGCGAGGCGCCCTATCTGCGCCTCGTGGAGCAATGCGGGTGGACGAACCGCCAGTACGTAGATGCTCTCGAGCCGGCGCTCACCGGTGCCCTGGCGCGGGCGGTACCCGACCGGGCGGCTGAGACACCTGGGTCGATGACCCATGGCGCGTCCGCCGGCTGACATCCGCGAGCTCCAGAACGACGAAGGCTCCGCCGTGCGGAGCCTTCGAAGAGGAAGGGAGCAGCCGGAACGGTGTTCAGTCGACGCCGTAGCGCTCGGGGGCCTTGGCGAGCTCGTAGAGAATGATGATCGCCAGTGCGAAGATGCACAGTGACCAGAACGGGTAGGCGGGGATCGACAGCAGCGCACTGATTGAGGTCAGAGCGGCCGCGAACATGCCCACCCAGCGGCCGAAGCCGCCGCCGGAGAACAGCGAGAATCCGGCGGCCAGCTCAATCACGCCGAGGATCAGGGTGACCCAGCCCCAGGTGTGCAGGCTGCTGACGATGAACTTCTGATCGTTCACCAGGAACTTCGCGTCACCGATGGCGCCGATGCCCCAGATGATGTTCAGGACACCGACGATCAGCAACAAGGTCCCGGCGAATACCCACCACCCGGTGCCCAAATGAACGCAGGGAACACGGCGTCCGCGCGCCTGCTCTTGGTGATAGCGTCCCCGCTCGCCTGGAGGTTGAAAGCCGCAGCCCCGAGAGGATGTCCATGAGGCCCCGAACGTTCGAGGAGCCCGCCGACGATCGAGGAACGACGATGTGGGCCCCGCCTTCGCCTGCGAGCTTCCGCCCCCAGGCGGCCTCCGAGGCCTGAGTGGCGGACAGGGCGCCGCATCGGGTCGTGATCGTGGGGGCGGGCTTCGGCGGGTTGTTCGCGGCCAAGTTCCTGCGGCGGGCGCCCGTTGAGGTGCTCGTGGTCGACCGGAGCAACCATCATCTGTTCCAGCCGTTGCTCTACCAGGTCGCGACGGGCATTCTGTCGTCGGGGGAGGTCGCGCCTGCGACGCGGGACATCCTGCACCGCCACAAGAACGTGACGATCGAGCTGGGCGAGGTCGAGGGGTTTGACCTGGAAGCTCGGACGGTCGCGGCGCGTCGGCCTGATGGTCAGGTCGTCACGATCGGCTACGACAGCCTGATCGTCGCGGCCGGGGTGGGGCAGTCGTATTTCGGGCACGACGAGTTCGCGCAGTGGGCGCCGGGGATGAAGACCCTCGCGGACGCGCTGGCGCAGCGTGAGCGGATCTTCGGTGCGTTCGAGGCGGCGGAGATCGAGGAGGACGACGACGCGCGCAAGGCGCTGCTCACCTTCGTCGTCGTCGGTGGCGGGCCGACGGGGGTTGAGATCGCCGGTCAGATCGCGGAGCTCTCGCGACGGGCGCTGGTTGGCAAGTTCCGGCGGTTCGATCCGCGTGATGTGCGCGTGATCCTGTTCGACGGCGGCACGGAGATCCTCGCGACGTTCGGCGACAACCTGTCCGCTCGCGGCACACGCGAGCTGCAGCGCACCGGCGTTGAGATCCACGTTCAGTCCGTCGTCACCCATGTCGATGCCGGCGGTGTCGAGGTCAAGGGCGCGGACGGCGAGGTCCGGCGGTATGAGGCTCGGACGAAGATCTGGGCTGCCGGCGTTTCCGCGTCTCCGCTGGCGGCGATGTTGGCGAGCGCCACCGGCGCCGAGACCGATCGCGCAGGGCGGATCGCGGTGCTGCCCGACTGTTCGCTCCCGGGGCATCCGGAGGTGTTCGCGGTCGGGGACATGATGGCGCTGAACGGGCTTCCGGGGGTGGCGGAGGTCGCGATGCAGACGGGCATCCATGTTGCCCGCATCATCAAGACCCGCGCGTCGAACGGCATGAGCGCGGACACCCCGCCGGCGTTCCGCTACCGGGATCTCGGAAGCATGGCCGCGGTGTCGCGCCGCCGCGCGATCGTCAGCTTCCATGGACTTCGGCTGTCCGGGTTCCCGGGCTGGGTCATGTGGCTCGTCGTCCACGTCACCTTCATGACCGGTTTCAAGAATCGCTTCACGACGCTGCTGTCCTGGTCGCTGAGCTTCCTCGGCCGCGGCCGGTCGCAGCGGGCTCTGATCGGCGGGGTGGAGGGCTCATGATCCACTCGGCGGCCAGCGCACTGGATCTTGCACGCTGGCAGTTCGCGATCACGACGCTGTTTCATTTCACGTTCGTCCCGTTGACGCTCGGGCTCGCCCCATTCCTGGCGATCATGCAGACGCGCTGGTATCGCACCGGCGACGTGCGCTGGCTGCGGCTCGTGCGGTTCTTCGGCGCGCTCTTCCTGATCAACTTCGCGATCGGCGCTGCGACCGGGCTCGTGCAGGAGTTTCAGTTCGGGATGAACTGGTCGCACTTCTCCAGCTACGTCGGCGACGTGTTCGGCTCGCCGCTGGCGATGGAGGGCCTGGGGGCGTTCTTCCTGGAGTCGACGTTCATCGGGCTGTGGATCTTCGGCTGGAACCGCCTGAGCCCGAAGCTGCACCTCGTGACGATCTACCTCGGTGGGCCGGGACGTGGATGTCGGCGTACTTCATCATCGCTGCGAACTCATGGATGCAGCATCCGGTCGGGTACACGATCAACACCACGACCGACCGGGCACAGGCGACCGACATCGGGCAGATCCTGTTCCAGCGCTTCGCGATCGTCGCATACGTGCACGTGATCCTCGCCGGGCTGATGGCCGGCGGGTTCCTCGTGCTCGGCGTCGCTCGTGGCACCTGCTGAAGGGCCGCAACCTCGACCTGATGTCGTCGGCGGCGAAGCTCGCGATCATGATCGTGCTGCCCGTGTCGGTCGTCCAGCTCGGGTGGGGCAGCGAGTTCGGTGTCGAGGTGACGAAGGCTCAGCCGATGAAGATCGCCTCGGTCGAGGCGCAGTGGAACACGACTCACTTCGGCGCCCTTCTCGATCATCCAGATCGGAGGGTTCACGGCGAGTGACCCGACGCCGTCGTTCTCGATCGAGATCCCCGGGCTGCTGTCGTTCCTGGCCACCAACAGCTTCAAGGGCACCGTCGTCGGCCTGAACCAGAACCAGGCCAACGAGTCCAAGAGTACGGACCGGGCAACTACATACCCAACGTGCGGCTGACGTACTGGAGCATGCGCGTGATGGCCTACCTCGGCGACGCTGTCGGCGATGCTCGCCGCGTGGGGCGTTCTATCTGCTGCGCCGGCGCGGCGGCCTCGCCGGCCACACGTGGTTCCAGCGTGCGGCCGTCGCCGGGATCGCGCTCCCGTTCCTGTCGGCTTCGCCGGCTGGGTGCTGACCGAGGCGGGTCGCCAGCCGTGGGTCGCATGGGGCCTGCTGAAGACCGACGGACGCCGTTTCGCCGTCGGTCAGCTGTCGGCACGGTCGTCGCTCAGCCTGGGCGCGTTCGTCGTGCTCTACATCGCGCCTCGGCGACGATCGACTTCATCCTGATGCGCCGCTACGCGCGGCTCGACCCGCCGGAGCTCGACGACGACGGCGAGCCGACGCGCAGACCCCGGCACCGACGCCGGCGCTGGGGTACTGAGATGAGCCTGCCCGATCTCTGGTTCTGGCTGATCGCGGTCCTGTGGACCGGCTACTTCGTGCTCGAGGGCTTCGACTTCGGCGTGGGGATGCTGCTCCCGGTGCTCGGCCGCGACGAAGCCGATCGCGACGCGATGTTCGAGACGATCGGCCCGGTCTGGGACGGCAACGAGGTCTGGCTGATCACCGCCATCGGCGCGACCTTCGCGGCGTTCCCCGTCTGGTACGCGACGATGTTCTCCGGCTTCTACATCTGCTCCTTCTGCTGCTGCTCGTGCTGATCCTGCGCGGTGGTGTCGTTCGAGTGGCGTGAGCGCGTCGAACGGCCCGCGGGCGCGGCGCGCTGACCTGGGCGAACACCTCGGCTCGGTGGCGGCGCCGCTGCTCTGGGGGATCGTGTTCGCCAACCTGCTGCACGGCGTCCCGATCAACAGCAGCCAGGACTTCGCCGGGAACTTCTGGTGACCTCTTCAGCCCGCTACACCGTGCTCGCCGGCGTGGCCCTCGTGGCCTCTTCGCCTTCCACGGCGCCGTCTTCCTCGGGCTGCGCACGACCGGCGAGCTGCGCCTGCGCCCGCGGACGCGGCTTGGCCGCTCGGCCTCGCCGCCGCGGCGTCGGGGCTGGCGTTCCTGATCTGGACGGTCATGGTCGCCCACGACACACAACGAGCGCGGGTACTCCCGCCGGTGATCGCTGCCGCGATCACGGTCGTCGCCATCCTCGTGCGCGATCCTCTGGGCGCGGCGCGGCCACGAGGGCCGGGCATTCATCGCCACGAGCATCGCCGTCGCCGCAACCATCGCCACGCTGTTCGTCGAGCCTGTTCCCGCGGGTGATGGTCTCGGCGCCGAACTTCGCCAACAGCCTCACCGTCGACAACGCGTCCTCGGCGCACTACACGCTCAGGTGATCACCTTCGCCGCGGCTCGTCCTGCTGCCGATCATCCTGCTCTACCAGGCGTGGACCTACCACGTCTTCCGCGCCCGCATCCAGGGCAAGGACCCAGGCAGCCCGATCGACGCGCTCGGGCCGAGGGCGTCCGGGGAGCCTCCGAGGTGACCGGCGGGCAGGCGCCTGCGGCTCAGCGAGTCAGCGTGACGATCCACAGAATGGCCGAGACGGCACGAACATAGGAAACGAGGAGCAGAATGAGTGCAAATTCCCCCGGGCCTGCGGAACCGGTGGCCGCGACGCCGGGCACCCGGTCGCCGTTTCCGCCGATCGCGAGCTACGGGTTCATCTCGAACTGCCACACCGGCGCGCTGGTCGCGCCGGATGGTGCGATCGACTGGATGTGCGTACCGCGCTTCGATTCCCCCAGCGTCTTCGGGGCGCTGCTGGACCGCGGTGCCGGCATGTTTCGGTTCGCCCCGTTCGGCGTGAGCGTCCCGGCCGACCGGACCTACGACACAGGCACGAACATCCTCGTCACGACCTGGATGACGCCGAGCGGCTGGCTCGTCGTGCGTGACGCCCTGACGTTCGGCCCGTCGGAGATCGAGGACACGGTCACGCCGCACACGCGCCCACCGCAGGACTACGACGCTGAGCACGTGCTCGTGCGCACCGCCGAGTGCGTTGCGGGACAGGTCGAACTCGAGCTCGTATGCGAGCCCGCCCCCGACTACGGGCGAGTTGCCCCCGAGTGGGCGCTCGTCGACGGCTCGCGCCACGTCGCCGACGTGGCGGCAGGTGATGAGAAGGTCTTCCGGCTCCGCACCGATCTCGCACTGGGCATCGAGGGCGACCGCATACGCGGACGGCACATGCTGCAGGAGGGCGAGACCGCGTTCTGCTCGGTCTCATGGGCGGCGGACCTCGATGGCCCCGCCGATCACGAGTCGGCCTCCAAGCAGGTCGCGTTCACCGCGCACCTGTGGCGCCGCTGGCTGCGCGAGCTGAGCATTCCTGACCACCCGTGGCGCGAGGCGATCTCCCGGTCGGCGCTGGCGATCAAGGGCCTCACGTACATGCCGACCGGGTCGCTCGTCGCGGCGCTGACGACGTCGCTGCCCGAGACTCCGGGCGGTAGCGCAATTGGGACTATCGGTACACGTGGATGCGCGACGCGACGTTCACGCTGCGCGCTCTGCATCAGCTCGGCCTCGACTGGGAGGCTGAGGACTTCATGCAGTTCGTGGCCGACCTCGAGCCGGACGACGACGGGGCGCTGCAGATCATGTACGGCATCGACGGTCGTCGTGACCTCAGCGAAAGCACGCTGGACCACCTCTCCGGTTACGACGGCGCCCGCCCTGTGCGAATCGGCAACGGCGCCTTCGACCAGCGGCAGAACGACGTATACGGCGCGGTCCTCGACTCGCTGCACAGCCACACGGTCCACAGCGAGCGCCTGCCCGACCGGCTGTGGCCCCTGGTCGAGAGCCAGGTCGCGTGTGCGGAGAAGGTCTGGCGCGGACCGACCAGGGCATCTGGGAGGCCCGCGGCGCGCCGCAGCACTACGTGAGCTCCAAGCTCATGTGCTGGGTCGCGTTCGACCGCGCCGCCCGCCTGGCCGAGATCCGCGGCGCGCCGGAGCTCGTCGGCGCGTGGCGCGCCCTGGCCGACGAGGTGCACGCCGACATCCTCGAGCATGGCCTGAAGGACGGCGTGCTGCGCCAGCACTACGACACGGAGGCCCTGGACGCTTCGACGCTGCTGGCGGCGATCTTCGGCTTCCTTCCCCACGACGATCCGCGCCTGCACTCGAGCGTGCGGGCAATCGCGGACGACCTGACCGAGAACGGGTTCGTCCTACGTACCCGCACGGCGAAACCGACGATGGCCTGTCGGCGAGTGGGCACGTTCCTGATCTGCTCGTTCTGGCTCGTACTCGCGCTCGCGATCGTCGGTGAGACCCAGGAGGCGCGCGACCTGATGGAGCGTCTGCTGGCGATCAGCTCAGCCGCTGGGCGTCTACGCCGAGGAGTTCGAGGAGACATAGACCGCACGCCATCTCGGGAACGTCCCGCAGGCCTTTGACCATCTCGCCCTGATCGACGCCGCGACGCACATCATCGCGACCGAGACCGAGGCCTTCAATGACACAGGAGAGCATCATGAATCTCGACGGCAAGGTGGCGATCGTCACCGGCGGCAACGACGATATCGGCCAGGCGATCGTGATCGCGCTCGCCGCGCGGGGGCGAGGACGTGATCGACTGCATCGCCATTGCAGGAGGCGACCGAAGCGCTGGAGCAGCAGCTCGCGGCGCTCGGCGAGCAGTCGATCCAGGCGTGGAGGCGGACGTCAGCAACGTGGCCGATCTGCAGAAGCTCATCGACGCCGCCGTCTCCGCTTTCCGGCGCCTGGATGTGATGGTCGACGACGCCAGTGCTCAGACGCGCACGTCAATTGAGTCGACCGAGGAGGACTTCCACAAGGTCATCAACATCGAACATGAAGAGTACGCGTTCTTCGGAACGCGGCTCGCAGCACAAGCAGATGATCGCTGCTCAGGGCGGTGGGGGGCGCATCATCAACATCTCCTCGATCCACGAGGACCAGGCCGTACCAGCAACGCTCCGTACGGGCTCTGCAAGGGCGGTGTGCGGATGCTCACGCGCACCGCGGGTGTCGAGGGCTCGGGGCCGCACGGCGTGACGGTCGTCGCGGCGACGTCGCCCCGGCGCATCGCGTTCTTCCGATCAACGTCCCGAGATGAACGACCCGGTGATCATCGGCAGCCGAGACAGCCGTCCCGCTCGGCCGAATAGCCACGCCCTGGAGATCGCCAACGTCGAGTCGCATTCCTCGCCGGTGACGGTGCGAGCTACATGACCGCGACCACCATCACCGTCGACGGCGGCATCGTTCCAAGCAGAGCGCGGGATCTAGACCATGCCTGGGGGCGCCCCAGACGTAGTCATCATCCGGCAGCGGCGCCGGAGGCGGCACGCTCAGCCCGACGCCTGGCGCCATCAGGCGAGCGGTCCTGATCCTTGGAGCGTGGCGACTGGCTGCCTCGTCGACCCGAGAACTGGTGCGCGAAGCAGTCTTCGTCGACAACCGCTACGTGTCGCCCGACACGTGGTACGACAGCGACGGCAGAGACCTTGCAGCCTCAGGTGCACTACTGCGTGGGCGGAAGCCACAGAAGCTGTTGGGGCGGCGCTTGTACCAGCTGCGTGCGGAGGACTTCGGCGAGCTCCGGCGCCCACGGCGGCTCTCGCCGCATGGCCGATCTCGTTCGACGAGGACTGGAGCCGTTCTACACCGAGGCCGAGGCAGGCTCTACGAGGTGCACGGCCGCCACGGCGTTGATGCCGACCGACCCGCCGGGCAGCGCCGACTTGTGCCGGTTTCCCTCCGGTCTCTCACGCAGCCGCGGATCCAGCAGCTCTCGGAGACGGACCTGGCAGAAGGAGCGGCTGCACCCCTTTGCACGCGCCCTACGGCATCCGTCTGAACGAGGCGCGCATGCCGTTCAGCGCCTGCGTGCGCTGCATCGACTGCGACGGTTTCCCCCTGCCTCGTCCACGGCAAGTCCGATGCCGACGTGCTCGGCGTGCGACCGGCGCTCGGGCACGCGAACGTCGAGCTCATGACCAGGGCGCCGAGGCCATGCGATTCCACGCCGATCCGAGCGGCCGGAGCATCACGGAGGTCGAGGTCGAGCGTGACGCAGCGATCGAGCGTCTCTCCGCAGCCATCGTCGTCGTGGCCTGCGGCGCTGCGAACAGAGCGCCAAGCTGCTGCTCGCATCGGCAAACGACACCCCACCCGAATGGACTGAGCAAACAGCTCCGATCAGGTCGGGCGCAACTACATGTCCCACGACAGCCGCGCGGTTCTTGCGCTGTCGCTGGAGGAGAACCCGACCGTCTACCAGAAGACACTGGGCGTCAACGACTTTTCTACTTCGGGACCGACGACTACGGGTACCCAATGGGGAACATCCAGATGGTCGGCAAGTCCCAGGCGCCCATGTTTCGTGGGCGAGAAGCCGATCGAGACCGCACTCGCGCCGTTCTGGTCACTGGACAAGATCGCCAAGCATGCCGTCGACTTCTGGCTCTCCACCGAGGACCTCCCGCGGTCCGAGAACCGCGTCACCCTCAACGCGGAGGGCGACGTGACGCTGACGTACACGCCGACCAACGACGCGTCGAAGGAGCGCCTCTACCGTCAGCTGAAGTCGATGCTGGGACGCCTGGGCATGCACGACGAACACCTGCTGCACCGTGATGCCTACCTCAAGAACGACATACCCGTCGCCGGCGTTGCACACCAGGCGGGAACGTGCCGCTTCGGCGCAGAACCAGCCAGCTCGGTACTCGACACCAACTGCCGCGCCCACGAGGTCGACAATCTCTACGTCGTCGACACGAGCTTCTTCCCGAGCATCGGTGCGGTCAACCCCGCGCTCACCGCGATGGCCAACGCGCTGCGCGTCGGCGACCACCTGCTCGAACGACTCGGCTGAGCAGCGCGTCACTCCAGCGGGCGGGGATGCAACCGCATGGGCGAAGGGCGCCGGCGCGCGACGACGAATGACAGCGTCCACATCGCGCCCGCCACGATCGCCGTCACACCGAAGATCGACGACAGGCTGAGACCGGAGGACTGCAGCGGCCCGACCCCGAACGCAGCGAGCCCATATCCCACCTGGTAGAAGGCGATCACGCCACCCGCCAGCGCGGCCGACATGCTCGTCAGGTCCTCCTGGCCGAAGCTGATCGTGAGCGGCAACAGCGCCGAGCATCCGAGGCCAGCCAGCCCGAACACCAGAATGCCGAGCTCTGGGCTGTTCTCGGGAAGCACGGACACCAGCGTGAACGTCCCGACGAGCACCAATGGCAGTCCGTGGTACGCGACCCGGGACGGAATTCTGGGCCCCGCCGCCGCGAGGGCGACGCGCCCGATCGTGACCATCGCCCAAAACGCGGTCAGCGCCAGCGATGCCTGAGTCGCCGAGGCCCCGAAGCTCGTCGTCATCTGCAGTTACGACCAGTTGCCGTTCATCGTCTCGCAGATGCCGTACAGCAGCGCGAACGCGGCAAAGAACCAGAAGCGCCGCGGAATACCCGCGCGACCGTCACGCCGACCGGTGGCGTCACGCCTCCCTCCCTCGAGCGGCAGTCGGGACGCCACCAGCAGCAGCGCGGTCAACAGCGCCGCGGACATGACGGGAAGACCCCACCAGAAACCGAGGCCGACGAACACGGCCACGAACGCCGGCGCGAGCGCTGTGCCCAGTCCCAGCAGCGCGTTGAGCACCAGCACCGCGTGGTCGACGCGGTCCGGGTTGAACACGGCGACATAGGTGTTCAACACAGGCACGGTCAGACCGAACCCGAGTCCAAGGAAAGCCGTGGCGAGCAGCAGCATCGGATACGCCACGCTCTGATCGGACTTGACCGCCGAGCTGGCGATCAGCAGTCCCATCGAGACGAGGTTCGCGCCCAGGCCGAGCAGCAACACCCGCTTGCTGGTGATCCGGCGAGCCAACCTGGAGCCGAGCAACGAGGCTGCAATCGCGGTTGCGACTTGAGGCAGGAACATCTCGCCGTACTGGCTGTTTGAGAGTGCGTACCCGCTGCTTTCAGTCAGGATCGAACTCGCAGCCGGGAAGGTGACCAGGGTGATGCCCTGCACCAAGCCGGCGGAGTTGACGACCGTGTTCTCGCGTCGAGTTGCCATCGGTGACGCCACACTGGGCTGCGCCGGAGGGGCGCGCTAGTGAGGCACCAGGGCGTTTCTGGTGATCGGCTTGTGGCGGTCCATGTGGCGTCCCCTGCTAGCCCTTGGGCAGCTTGCCGCAGATGACCTCGGCGCGGACCTGGGTGGGACTGGTGTAGCCGCCGGCGTCACGCTTGAAGCTGAAGGACATCGACCGCGAGCTGGTGAACTTGGCGCGCTCGATCGTCGGGATCGCCCAGCCGCCGTCGCTGCCCGGCCGGCTGCTGCTCGCACCCATCTCGACGCCCCAGCCGAGCACGCGGCCGCTCTTGCAGGTGACCTTGCCCTGCGCCTTTGACGCGGGCGTGACCTCGCCCTTGAACTCCTTCGTTGTGACGGCCGTTGCCTTGACGCAGGCGACACGCGGGTAGCCAAGCTGGGAGGCCTTGTCGCCAAGCTGCCCAGCGACCGACGATGGGAGCTGTGCGCTGTAGCTCCAGCGGCGCTTGCCGTCGGGCATCGACGTGTATGAGCCGAATGCGGGCGCATGACCATGCGCCAGCGCCGCGCCGAGCGCAACGTAGCCCTTGTTGCAGGAGACAGTGGCCTTCACCAAGGTCCCCATGCCGTTGGCGCCCAGCTTGACCGCCCGACCGGTGTAGAAGGGAGGACGACCGCCGCGCACGCAGAGTGCCTGCAGCTTGGTCCTGGCGGTGCCCGCTTGGCCGGATGCGTATGCGCTCATGCCGACAAAGCCGAGATCCTGGGCTGCCAGCGGGTTGGTGGCCGATGAGATGCCGATCGCCAGCGGCTGGTAGTTCTTGCCGCAGTCGGCCTTGACGAGCGCGCTGGCCTGGAAGTATTCACCGAGCGCCTTCGCGGCCACGACCCTGGTCGCCTTGGTCTTCATCGTGAAGACCTTCACCTTCGGTGTCGTCTTCTTGCTCTTGGCGCCGGCGGTGGGCACCGATAGGAGCAGGGCGCCGCAAAGCATCGAGGCGAACAGAACCTTCAGGAAGGACATCGTCTGATCCTTACCAGGCCCTGGGGTTTCGATGCGCCACTTGCCTGCCGGGTGCTCCACGCGCCACCGGACATGCGATGACGCACTTGTGGCCTGGCGGGACCGAGGAGCAGTACCGCGTGAACATCGCGGCGGTCCATCCGGAGGGCGGCCTGGTCGGCCCGCCGGAGGAGCGCTCTGCGGAGGCCGTGAACGTCGTGGCCCCCTGAGCGTCGTGCGCGGGTTCGCCGTCGTCCCGAGCAGCTCGCTTCCCATGGGAAGGAGGGGCCACTAGCCGCCGCGTTTAGCCGATGTGAACGGCAGCCGATGAGCGGTTCGTGAGCGCCAATATCGAAGGGGAGGCCCGAGTCCCCCGATTGGGGCCGCCGAAGGGGCAACGGTCGTGATCCTCGGCGGCCGCTCACTGCTGGCATGGGTGCGCGTTCTGCCCGGGGTCTGCCTCGGGCCGGTGCGGAGGGTTCCTTCTGTTTCGTGACCGTCTCTACCGCACAACCGCGGGGTGCTGCATGCGATGGCCGTCCTACCTCGTGGTCGCGCTACTTCACCTTGACCGAGAACTTGCCGCCGCCCTCGCACGTCCCGCCCCCGTTGGGGTCGGGGTCCGGGTAGTTGAAGCTGGCCGTGCCGGCGAGCTTGCGGCCCGTCTTCGAACTGAAGGTCGCCTCCACGTTCCACTGGTTGCCGTCAACGTTCACGCTCTTGAACACCGCGTAGTAGTACGTCTTGGCGCCTGCGGGCTTCGTCTTGTTGACCTTGAAGGTCCCGAGAGTCGCGCTGGTCACGGTCTTGCCTGGAATCCGGTCGCCGCGGCGGTTCGAACAGGTCGACGTGACGTTGGTCAGGCTGAACGTCATGACCTTGCTGGCCACGCCCTGCTTGGACAGCTTGACCCCGACCTTGACCGTACTTCCCGGTTGCTTCGTCACCGTGCCGGTGAGCACGTTGGTCTTGGCGGACGCGACGGCCGCGGTCGCGAGAAGGGCGATGGCCGCGAGGCCGATGATTCGGACCTTCATGTTTCTCCTTGGCAAGCTGTCAGTGGGGCCGTAGCGTTTGAAGACACCTCGTGCTGCGGTCGATCGTACACGCGGTCGGCTGGGCGCACCAGAACTCGGGACGCGCGACGTCGATCCCCTGTCTCTGGATTTCCGGGACGATCCCGTTCGGGCAGGCCCGCCTGTACATCCACCGGGGCGAGCTTCCGGGAGGGCGCCGGTGCGGCGCCCGGACAGCACCATCAGTCCACGCGATTCCGCGCAGCCCTCTCCCACCATGTACGAAGTAACCAACTTTCGCGGCTTTGTGCGACAGCCTCCATGCGGAGCTGCAGTGCTTCTTTTCGTCCAAAGCGACTGTCGCGGGTGTCGGCCCCCGGCCGCAGGTTAGTGTTGCCCGGTGGAGGTTCCAGAGACGCGGTATGCGCGCAGTGGCGATCTGCGGATCGCCTACCAGGTCGTCGGCGAGGGGCCGCTCGATGTTGTACTCGTGCCGCTGTTTGCGGCGAGCATCGAGGCGATGTGGGGCGTCTCAGAAATGGCGCGGTTGCTTCAGCGGCTCGCGTCGTTCTCGCGGCTGATCGTGTTCGATCGGCGTGGGTCGGGGATGTCAGACGGGATGCCGGGCGTCGCGTCGCTGGAGGACCAGGTCGATGATGTGCGCGCCGTTCTGGCGGCGGTCGACTCCGAACAGCCGGTCCTGCTCTCGCTGCTGGAGGGGTGTGCCCTGGCGGCGCTGTTCGCGGCCTTGTACCCGGCCTCGGTGCGCGCTCTCGTGTTGATGGCTCCGACGCTGCGACTGGTGCGCGGACCGGGGTATGAGTGGGCGCACTCGCCCGAGGAGCGTGCGGCGTTCGTCGCCGCGCTGGTCGAGCACTGGGGCACCGAATCGCCCCTGAACCCCTGGAACCGCTGGTGGGGTACCAGCGAACGTACACGCCGGGAGATGGCACGGATCCAGCGGCTCTCGATGAGTCCCGGAGCCGTCGCTGCGGCGCAGACGATGGCCGGCGAGGTTGACGTGCGCCACGTGCTGCCGAGCGTGCAATGTCCAACGCTCGTGCTGCGCCGCGCTGACGAGGCGCTCATCGACGAGCGCCACTCGCGCTATGCCGCCGACCACATCCCGAACGCGAAGTACGTCCAGCTCCCCGGGGACGGCCCGGTGTGGCTCGGTGACAGCGACGATGTCGACGATGAGATCCGGCAGTTCCTGACGGGCGTCCGCAGGCCGCTCGTCAGCGACCGTGTGCTCGCCACCGTGCTGTTCACCGACATCGTCGGCTCCACCCAGCGTGCGGCGGAGCTCGGCGACGGCGCCTGGCAGTTGCTGCTGAGGCGCCACGACGCGCTCGTGCGCGAGCAGGTCGAGCGGCATCGCGGACGTTTCGTGAAGTCGCTCGGGGACGGGGCACTCGCTACGTTCGATGGCCCGAGCCGCGCTATCGACAGCGCGCTCGCCATCCGCGACGGCGTCCGCGATCTCGGCCTGGAGATCCGCGCCGGCCTGCACACCGGCGAATGTGAACTATCCCCCGGCGACGTCGGCGGCTTGGCGGTCCACATCGGGGCCCGCATCAGCAGCCTCGCCGGACCGGGCGAGGTGCTCGTCAGCAGCACCGTCCGCGACCTCAGTATCGGCTCGGGCCTGGCGCTGACGGACCACGGTGAGCACGACCTCAAAGGTGTCCCCGGACCCTGGCGGATCTTCGCGGTCGAGAAGTAGGCCGCTCCTACTTTTCGTCTCTATGAAAGAGGACCGGTTGTCAATGGTGGTTTGTGGTGATGGGTCTCCTTGGTGTTGTGGGTGGAGCGGCGCTCATGTCTCTATCGCCCCGTCGGTGCGGGGACCAGGTGAGATGGGAGGCCGGCTGCGGGGGCGCAAGTCCGAAAGGGCCGTCAGGCGGCCAGACGAAAAGCGGCGCCTCCCGTAACGGGAGTTGGGTTGAACGGTTGCTGTTTGGTGAGCATGTGCCAGATCGCTTCGGTGAGTTTGCGGGCGATGTCGATCTGCGCGACCTTCGCGCCGCGCTGCTTGCTAGCCGGCGCTTGTTGCGCTGGTAGCGCTCCGCGTAGACCGGGTGGCGCAGGGCGTGCATCGTGGCTTCGAGCATCGCCCAGCGCAGATACTTCGGTCCCTGTTTGGTCAGCGGGCCGCGGCGGTCCTTCTCACCGGATTGGTAGACGCGCGGACACAAACCGGTGTAGCCGACGAGCTTGGTCGGTGAGCTGAACCGCTCGATCTCGCCGATCTCCGCAGCGATCGTGAACGCGAGCACCCAGCCGACACCGGGCGCGCTCATCAGCAGCGGCACGTATGGGTGATCAGCGCCATCGGCGCGCAACTGCGTGTTGATCAGCGCGATCTGTCGCTCGAGGTCGTCGATCAGCAGCACGCTCGCATCAACCGTTCCGCGCCAAGGCTGCGGGATGTCGAGCCCGGCGAGCATGGTGCGCCCGGCGACGCCGAACAGATCGGTGACCGTGCACGGACGCCCGAACGTCATCAGCGTCGAGTGGATGCGCGCCTTGAGCATCGACTTGTGCTTGACCAGGTGCAACCTGAAGCGAGCCTGCTCACGCTCCTTGCGAACGCGCGGATCGGGCAGCCAGATCTCCGGAATCAGATCACGCTGCGACAACACCGCCAAGACACGCGCGTCGATCCGGTCGGTCTTGCACGCGAGCGGCGCAAGGCCTTTGACCTTCTGCGCGTCGGCGATCAGCACATCCCATCCGAGCTGCTCCAACGTGTCGTGCACAAACCTGGCGCCGGTCATCGACTCGATCACCGCGCGAATCGGCACGCCCAGGTCCATCACCCGCCGATTCAGGCCGCGCAACCCGTCAGCGTCGGCCGGCACCGCCAGCTCGCCGGCCACCTCCCCCTCGTCGCTCAACAAGCACACATCGATCTTCTTGCGACTGAGATCCAGCCCAGCGTGCATCATGAGTACGGGCCTCCTCGACTCGTTTCTCGGTGTCACGCGAAGCGTCCCACCGAGGAGGTCCACCTTTCATCGCAGTCCGAAACAGAAGCGTCCCCACAGCGTCAGGCGCTGCGCCTCCGGGCGCTTAGCGCGCGTCCGTCCTGCGATGGGCATTGTTGCTGTCTCGCGAACAAGAACAGCCTGCGGTGGAGCAGTCATCACTATTGCTGCGACCTCTGTTCGTGCCGGACGGAGTCGTTGGCGGACAACACTCGGCGCAGCAGCGAGATCAGCGTCCTCTGCTCTGCGGCGGTCAGCGTGTCGAGGAAGCCCTTCTGCGACTGCTTCGCTTCGGGCCCGAGCCGCTCGAGCAGGGTCCGACCCGCGGGAGTCAGCGCCACTCGATGGCGGCGTCGATCCTCAGGGTCCTGGGTCCGGGTGACGAGGTCCCGCTCCTCGAGGGCGTCGATCCGGCCGACGAGGTGGCTCTTGTCGAAGTCCAGCGAGTCGGCGAGTTGCTGCTGTGACATTGGGCCGAAGTCGCCCAACGCGGTCAGGGTGGCGAGGTGGCCGAGGAGCAGGCCGTGCTCGCGCAGGACGTCCTCCAGGCGCCGGCGCCCGTACTTGGACACCTGCGCGGTGGTGTAGGAGGGGAGCGCAAGCAGCGACGGC
Organism: uncultured Actinomycetes bacterium; assembly: GCA_963805615.1. Lineage (GTDB taxonomy): Bacteria > Actinomycetota > Thermoleophilia > Solirubrobacterales > Solirubrobacteraceae > F1-60-MAGs163. The sequence continues at coordinate 551,353 of CAWDUW010000004.1, forward strand.
GGTCGCGGTCGGGCAGCTGCCATGGGGCAAATGATAGCGGTGCCAGATAGTAGCGATCTGCTATAGTTGCCGGGCATGACAAACTTCTTTCAGGTGCTCGGAGAGGATTGATCGCATGAAGCAGCGCAAGCTGGCGGACCTCGAGGTCTCCGCGCTCGGGCTCGGATGCATGGGGATGTCGGCCTTCTACGGCTCGAGCGACGAGGACGAGTCGATCCGGACCATCCAGCGGGCGCTCGAGCTCGGGATCACCTTCCTCGACACCGCCCAGCTCTACGGGCCGCTCACCAACGAGCAGCTGGTCGGCCGGGCGATCAAGGGCAACCGCGACGAGTACGTGATCGCAACCAAGTTCTCGCTCCGGATGGACGACGCGACGCCGGGGGACATGTCCACGGTCGGGCCGGCCGACGGCTCGGCCGAGCACGTCCGCGCCTCGATCGAGGGATCGCTGAGGCGCCTGGGGACGGACCACATCGACCTCTATTTCCAGCATCGCGTCGATCCCAACACCCCGATCGAGGAGACCGTCGGCGCGCTGGCGGAGCTGGTCGAGGAGGGCAAGGTGCTCCACATCGGGCTCAGCGAAGCCGCTCCGGAGACGATCCGCCGCGCCCACGCGGTGCACCCGATCACCGCGATCCAGACCGAGTACTCGCTCTGGTCCCGCGATCCCGAGGCGGAGATCCTCCCGACCTGCCGCGAGCTCGGTATCGGCTTCGTCCCATATTCGCCGCTCGGGCGCGGCTTTCTGTCCGGCCGCTTCAAGTCGCCGGAGGAGCTCGACGCCGGGGACTTCCGACGCACCGGCCCTCGCTTCACCGGCGACAACCTCGAGGCGAACCTGAAGCTCGCCGCGAAGGTCGAAGAGCTCGCGGCCGACAAAGGGCATCACCCCCGCGCAGCTGGCGATCGCTTGGGTGCTCGCGCAGGGCGACGATCTGGTGCCGATCCCCGGGACGAGACAGCGCCGGTACCTGGAGCAGAACGCGGGCGCGGTAGCTGTCGAGCTGTCGGCAGAGGATCTGGCCAGGATCGACGCCGAGCTGCCCGAGGCTGCGGGTCAGCGCTACGACGGGAACGGCATGGCGACGGTCAACCGCTGATCTGTCGCGGCTCGTCGGTCGACTGGGAGCGCATGCTGCCGCGTCCGACGCTCGCGCTGACCACAGCGCCGGGCGAGCAGCGGCAGCTCTCGCACGCCGCACCCTCGCTGCCGCTTCCCATGCAAAGCAGCAGCGAGCGAGGAGGACGCCGCCTGGCGGAACGTCGCGCGCGCCCGTACGGTTGCGGTGAGCTGGCGTGCCCGACCGGAGTGGAGCGATTCGATGGCCGAGACAGAGGCTGAGCGGCGCAGTGCGGTCGTGTTCGGGGCGCGCAACCTGGGCCGCGCGGTCATCGAGGCGCTGGTCGGCGATGGCTGGGCGGTGACGGGTGTGGCGCGTTCGCAGGAAACCCTCGACGGGGTTCGCGCGAGCGGGGCGCTCGCGCTCAAGGCCGATGTGACGGACCCCGTGAGCGTGTACGGGGCGCTGGAGCAGGCGGCTGCCGCGCATGGAGGAGTGCAGCTCGTGCTGAACGCGGCGTCTGCGTACGGCGGCACGCGCAGCGGCCCGTTTGGGGGTGGCCTGATCGCCGAGGCCGACCTCGACGGCTTTGACTCGTGGGCCGCGGCGCCGGCACGCGCGGCCTTTTCGTTCCTGTCCGCCTCCGGTCGGTTTGCGCTGGAACAGGGTGGGGCGGCGACCCTCGTGCAGGTCACCGGCGGCTCGGCGCGCCGCGCGACGGCGGGACGCGGGCTGTGGTCGGCCGGAGCGTTCGGCGTGCGCGCCATCACCAACGCGGCCGCGCTCGAGCTGCGCCCCCACGGCATCCACGTCGCGTTGCTGATCGTCGACGCGGGCATTCAGCCGCTCGACGGGTCTGCGCGTGCCGGCATCCCGACTGAGGCACTGGCTGACCCGAGAAGGCTCGCCGATGCCGTCCTGTTCCTCGCCGACCAGGACGCACGCGCTGCGACCCACGAACTTCAGCTCACCCCGCTCGCGGAGAACTGGACGCCCTGACCCCCACCTCATCGCCGCGCGACGCACCAGCGACGCCAACCCGCCCGCTTTGCATGCGAAGCAGGAGCGATGTGCCGCTGTCCCAGATCGCGCAGACGGCGATAGCCGTGGCCAGCGCGACCTGCAACCACTGGGGCGTCTGGGCGCGCCAGTCCTTGGGAGCACGCGGCCGTGCGGCCGCCGCCCGCGCTCAGCGGCGGAGCGTCAGCTCGACATCCTGGACGAGGTGCTGACCCGCGGCGGTGACGGCGTCGGCGTGGATCGTGACGTGCAGGGTCCGGACCTTTGCCAGGCGGCCTCCGCGTAGGCGCATCCGGAGCGCCGCAGTCCCGCCTGCCGCACCGGTCTTCGCGCCGCGGGCGAGGGTTCGCGGCACTCCCAGCCGGCGGGCCCGCTCGCGGCTGACGCGCACGACCGCGTGCACGCGGCAACCGGCGCCGCAGCTCGCCCGCACCGGCAGGCCGGCGGTCCGCGCCGTGCGCAGGCTCACCGCAGAGACCACGAGGCGCAGGCGGACCTCGGGCGGCGCCACAGCCGGCACGTCGACGACAGGCACTTCGACGACAGGGGGAGAGACCGGCGCGGGCGGAGGCGGCTCCCACGTGCTCGTGACGGTCGGCTGCGGAGGCGTCGGAATCACCGGAGCCGGCGAATCGGCAGGCCGCTCGGAGAGCAGCGTCTCGCAGCTTGTGACGCTGTCTTCGGCATCGACGATCGCGATGTCGTTCCCGTCGCCGCAGTCGACGGTGTCGGGCTCGCCGTCGCGCACGTCGACGAGGTCGTTCCCCCCGGCTGAGTGGATCACATCCCGGCCCGGGCCTCCGGTCAGGTCGTCGTCGGCGGGGCCCGTCAAGAGGTCATCGTTGCCGGGGCCCCCGAGCGCCAGGGTCGGCAGTCGCTGCATGGTGACGACGCCCGCAGTCAGCGTGTCGGAGTGGTCGCCGAGGTCGACGACGAGCCGCTCGACCGAGTCCGCAGGACACAGCGCCCCCGTGTTGCGCGGGAGGAGGTCGTCCCACGGGCGGCACGGATCGACCATCCCCATCGGGGGGTACCCGCCGTCCTGAACCGTCGCCAGACGTCCCTGAAGGATCGCGGTCAGCAGATTGAGTTCGCCAGGGGCCGCGACGTAATACAGCGTGTTGCCCGTCTCCCAGGTCGTGCTCGCCCGGGCCGGTCCGGCTGCGAACAGCATGGTGGTCGCGGCGACCGCAACTGCCACCCATCCTCCCCGCACGATCCCTCCGTCCCTCGCTGTCAGTCTTCGCGACTGAAACGCCTCACGCCGGCAGATGTTACGGAATTGATGCGGGTCATCGTCGGGATCGCTACCGCACCTGCTCACCGAGCGCCGCCAGCGCGGCGGCCAGGCGGTCGGCGTGTCCGGTCGCGTCCATTTCGGTGAACAGGCGGTGCGCCTCGCGCAGCTCGCGTTCGTGCGCGGCGGCGTCGCCCGACTGGCGGGCCAGCTCGGCGAGCTCGACGTGGATCGTCGGAACGGTCGCTCGCGTTCCGACACGGTCGGTCAGCCGGCGCGCGCGCGTGAGCGCCGCCTCGATCTCCTCGCGTGCGGTCACGCCCTCCGTGGCCAGGAGGACCCTGGCGAGCACGACGTTGGCGGTCCCCGCGTGCATGAGCGCACCTTGACGATCCGCAAGCTCCACCGCCTCACGGACCAGCCCCGTGGCCCGCGCCGCGTCTCCCAGCCCGAGATGCGCCTCGCCCAGCGTCATGAGGTGCCAGATGCCCGCATCCGCTGTCGTCCGGTGCTCGGCGGCGAGCGTCTGCGAGCGTTCCACCGCCTCGATTGCGCCGCGCCAGTCCCCCTGCAGGCAGGCGGCGACCCCCATTCGGTCCCACGCCCACGCGCGCGAGAACGAGTCGCCGATCCGCTCAGTGCTTTCCAGCGCCTGCAGGGCGTGCGCGAGTGCTCTCTCCGAGTCACCACAGAGCCCTGCATGGATGACCGACCACAGGTGCCCCCACCCGACCGTCTCGATGGCATCCCGCTCGGCTGCGAGCTTCATGCCGCGCTCGATCAGCTCGCGTCCCTCCCGCAACCGGCCCATGTTCGCCAGGAGGCCGCCCTTGAACACATAGAGGTACGCGAGCGGGCAATCGGCGCTGATGCCCGCTCCGACGGACGGGTCACCGTCCGCCAGCTCGATGGCACGGTCGAGGATGGCCTGGGACTCCTCGAGTGCTCCGATGATGAAGATCGGATACTGCGCGCCCGACACGACCACGTAGAGCGCGGGGTCGCCGGACTCCTCGGCGAGCGCGATCGCCTGGCGCCCGAGCGTGGCCGCCTCCTCGAAGCTCCCGTCGGCGACGCACCTGATGGTGCTGTAGACGCCGAGGAGGATCGCTCGCGACCACATGTCCTGGCTGCGTGAGGCCATGCGCTCGGCCTCGCTGAACAGCGACTGCGTCTCCTCCTGCGACATGCCCAGCCGCCAGCCGTAGTTGAGCGAGAAGATGCGCGCCGACAGACCGAGCGCGAGCGCCTCGTCGGACTCCGTGAGCGCGTCCGTCAGCTCGCGCACCTTGCGCCAGTGGCGCAGTGACGCGGTCGGGTCACGCGTCCCCGCCCATGCGCCGGCGCGCGCATGCCAGCGCGCCGCATCGAGCGCCTCGCCCGCGCCCTCCCAGTGCTGGGCCAGCAGCGCGGCCAGCTCGTCGAGACGCTCGGGGTGCTCGGCGATCAGCGCGCGGGCGACCGCCGCGTGCATCGCGGCCCGGCGCTCCCCGAGCTGCGAGCGGTAGGCGACCTCCTGGGTCAGTGGATGCGTGAACGCGAAGATCGCCTCCGGGTAGAGCTCCTGCTCGAAGATGAACTCGCCGGTGACGAGGTCGCGGAGCGCACCTTCCAGCGTCGCCGCCTCCAGCTCCACGACGCTTGAGAGGACGGGGCCCGAAAACTCCTTGCCGATCACCGCCGCCGCCTGGAGGACCATCTTCTCGCGCTCGCCGAGCCGGTCGATCCGCGCCGCCAGGACCCCCTGCACGCTCGCGGGCACCGCGGCCTCCTCCACCGGCCTCACGAGCCGATGGGCGCCGCGTTCGCCGTCGAGGTTCCCGGCGTCGACCAGCGACCGGACGACCTCCTCGATGAAGAACGGGTTACCCGCGGTCCGCTCCCGGATGATGTCCTCGAGGCCATCGAGTGACGAATCGGTGCCGAGCAGGTCACGCAGCAGCGCCTGGATCTCCGTCGGCCCGAGCGGGGCCAGCGGGATCTGGTGGTAGTAGGACTTCGACATCCATGCCGCGTGGTACTCGGGACGGAAGTTGACGATCGTCAGGCCGCGGGTGCCCTGCGAGGCCTCGATGTGGTTGGCGAGGAACACCTCGCTGGCGGGGTCCCACCAGTGGAGATCCTCGAACACCGTGACGCCCGGTTCGCGGGCGCTCTGCGCGTGGATGAGGCGCTTCGCGATCTCCAGCAGCAGTCGCTGGCGCGCTTCGGGGTCCATCCGTGGTGGCGGGCGCTCGGGGTCGGGCACCGCAAGGAAGTCGAACATCAGCGGCAGGTCATCGGCGAAGCCCGCATCCAGGAGCAGGAGCTTCCCGGCGATCCGCTCACGCGCCGTCTGGTCGCTGTCCAGTTCGGTGACGTCGAAGTACGTGCGCATGATCTCGAGCACCGGCAGCAGCGGGATCGAAGTCGCGTGCGCCTGCCCGGATGCGTGGTACACGGGGATCCCGCGCGCGCGGCAGCGGCTGGCGAACGTGTCGCACAGGCGGCTCTTCCCGACCCCGGCGTCAGCGACGATCCCGATCACGTGCGGCCGTCCGGCGGCGGCCTCCTCGAGGGCGCCCTGCAGCACGCGCAACTCGTCGTCCCGGCCGACGAACCGCGAGAAGCCGCGGGCGCGCGAGACGTCGAGGCGCCCCCGCGCGGCTCCGACCCCGGTCAGCTCGTACACGCGCAGCGGCTCGGCGGAGCCCTTGACCTGAAACTCACCGAGATCGTTGAGCGCGAGGTATCCGTCCACCAGCGTCCCGGTGTTCGCGGTGAGGTACGCCTTCCCGGGCTCGGCGAGCTGCTCCATCCGCTGGGCCAGGCCGACCGTGTGGCCGATCGCGGTGTAGCTCATACCGAGGTCCTCGCCGATCGTCCCGACGACGACCTCGCCCGAGTTGATGCCGATCCGAACGGAGAAGCTCAGCCCCTGCTCGCGCCGGAGGTCCGCCGCGTACTCCGAGAGCTGCTCCTGAAGATGCAGCGCCGCGTAGCACGCGCGCTGGGCATGGTCCTCATGGGCGATCGGCGCGCCGAACAGCGCCATGATGCCGTCGCCGGTGAACTTGTCCACCGTGCCCTCGAACTTGTGGACGCCCTCGCAGAGGATCGCGAAGAACCGGTCCATGATCTGCCGCCACGCCTCGGGATCCTGTGACTCGGCGAGATCCATCGAGCCCATGACGTCGGCGAACAGCACGGTGACGTGCTTGCGCTCGCCCTCGACCGCGTCGCGGCCGGCACGGATCCGCTCGGCCAGGTGATCAGGGATGTCCGGGCGCGCGTGCCCGGCGGCGATCGGCGCCCCGTCGCCGGCCGGCGTCAGCGCCTGCCCACAGCCATTGCAGAATCGCTGGCCGCCGGGGTTCTCGACCCCGCAGCCCTGGCAGGGCACGGCGGCGAGCAGCGACGTCGCGCAGCTTCCGCAGAAACGCGCCTCCGCCGGGTTGGGATGGCCGCAGGCTGGACAGTCCACGTGATCACTGGGAGCGCCTAGCGGGCCGCCGCGTCCTCCCGGATCAGGTCGGCGGCCTTCTCGGCGATCATGATCGTCGCGGCGTTCGTGTTCCCGCGGACGATCGTCGGCATCACCGAGGCGTCGACGACGCGTAGACCGTCGACCCCGTGAACCTTCAGTCGCGCATCGACGACCGGGCCGATCGCGCAGCTCGAGGTCGGGTGGTAGATGGTCATCGTCTGGTCCTCGATGTAGTCCCACAGCTCTTCATCGCTCGCGTCCGGATCAGGGGCGACGAATGGGCCGGTGATGACGCCCTTGAACGCATCCTGCTCGGCGATCTGAAGCGCGACCTTCGTCCCGGCGAGGATGGTCGCGCGGTCCTCCTCGCTCGTCAGGTAGTTGTGCTGAATGCGCGGCTTGACGTACGGGCTCGCCGTGCGGAGCGTCACCGATCCCCGGCTCGTCGGCTTGACCACGCCGGGGCCGAACGCGACGCCGTGCTCGGTGGCCGCGCCGAGGCCCTCCTCGTGAAACAGCACGGGTGCGCAGTGGAACTGGCAGTCCGGAGCGTCGAGCCCCGGCCGGGTGCGGATGAAGCCGCCCGCCTCGGCGATGTTCGAGGACAGCGGGCCCGCGCCCCTCGGTCTGCAGCAGCTCGACGTTCTCCGGCGTCAGCGCCGTCATCAGCGACTCGTGCTCGGCCCTCCAGTTGATGAGGGTCATGCAGTGGTCCTGCAGGCCCTCGCCGACGGGCAGGTCCTGCCGCACATCGAGCCCGAGCAGCGGCAGGGTCTCCCCTGGGCCGATGCCGGACAGCATCAGCAGCTGCGGCGACTGGTAGGCGCCGGCCGACAGGATCACCTCGCGCGACGCATGGACCTCCTCGACGGTGCCTGCGTGATCGATCTCGACGCCGCTCGCGCGGTCGCCGTCGAACAGGATCTGCAGTGCCATCGCGTCGGTGATGACGGTCAGGTTCGGACGCTCCATGTTGGGATGCAGGTAGGCGACCGACGTGCTCGCGCGCATGCCGTTGCGCTGGGTGGTCTGGTAGCGGCCGAAGCCCTCCTGCCGCGCCCCGTTGAAGTCCGGGTTGCGCTCGTGGCCGGCCTGGGCGGCCGCCTCGACGAACACGTCGGCGATCGGAGACATCGCGCGGCTCTCGCGCACGGGCAGGGGGCCGCCCGCGCCATGGAACGCATCCTCGCCGCGCTCGTTGTCCTCCGAGCGCTTGAAGTAGGGCAGCACGTCGTCGTAACCCCACCCGTCAGCGCCCATCGCGGCCCACTCGTCGAAGTCCGCCCGGTTGCCGCGGATGTAGACCATCGCGTTGATGGAGCTGCAGCCACCGAGCATCTTTCCGCGCGGGAGGTACGCCCGCCGCCCGCCGAGCCCCGGCTCGGGTTCGGTCGAGAAGTCCCAGTCGCGGCGTCCCTTGAACAGTGCCCCGAACGCCGCTGGGATGTGGATCTCGTCGTCCGTGTCGGCACCCCCGGCCTCGAGCAGGGCGACGCTGACGGTCGGATCCTCAGACAGACGCGCGGCGAGCACGGCGCCGGCCGAGCCCGCACCGACGATGACGTAGTCGTACATCAGGAGCCTCCTCGGAGTGGTCACGCTGACGCTACCCGACCTGGGCCTACCACGGAGTGATGCGCGCGCCCGCGCTGAGAACCCCCGCGGCTCCCTGCGACGGTGACCCGCTCCGCTCGGCACATGCGGTCTCCGGGGGTACCACCCGGAGCGCCCCACGCAGTCCGCGTTCTCTCGCTCCGGTCTTTACCAAGTCCTTGCCGAGCGCCCGCGATTCTTGCCGCTCGTGATCGCAGAACGGCCCACCCACGTCCGCCGCATCGGTGTCATCGACCGCCTCGGCGGCACCGAGGGGAATCAGATCCTGACCGCGACGACTGCCGCCGCGTTGACGCTGCTGCTGCTCGCCGAGGGTGTCACGATTCTGCGCCTCGACGGCCTGCGCAGCCTGCACATGTTCATCGGGCTCGTGCTGATCCCGCCGGTCCTTCTCAAGCTCGTCAGCGTCGGCTACAGAATGGTCCGGTACTACGCCGGCTCGTCGGCGTACCGCCACAAGGGTCCGCCGGCGCTGCCGATGCGAATGCTCGCGCCGGTCCTTGTGCTCGCGACGATCGGCGTGTTCGCGACCGGAGTGTGGCTGCTCCTGCTCGGCCATCGTTCGGACACCGTCCTGCTGTTGCACAAGGCGAGCTTCATCGTCTGGGGTGCGACGTTCGGGATTCACTTCCTGGTCTACCTCCAGCGGATGCTGCGCTCAGTCGTGGACGGCTGGCGTATGTCGGGGAGCGGGAGAACGCCCGGTGCAGGTTCACGAGCAATGCTCCTGGCGGCCTCGCTGGGCGGCGGACTCGCGCTCGCCCTCGCGTTGCTGGGCACGATCACGAACTGGCACGGCGGCCAGTCCCTCGGCTGAGAGCGGCCACGGCCACGGAGCGACGCTGACGCGGCTCCGGACCACGGGTGTACGGTCACGCTGTGGGACGGCGTCTGCTACCGCTCGCTGTGGTCGGCGCGCTCGCGCTGCTGCCGGGCGGCAGCTCGTCGGCGCAGGTCGACGAGTGCTCTGCGCGCGGCGGCGTGCCGTACCCGGTGTCGAGCGGCGCCACGGTCGACGTCCACCAGCCGGTCTACGCAACGCACGTCGCAAGCCTCGAACTGCGAGGCGCCGGCGAGGTCGTGCCCGGTTCCCTGCGCTATCTCGTGGTCGCCCCGGGCGGTGGCACGGCGAGCCCGCGAAGCGACAGGTACTTCGGAGCGCGCTACACGCCTCCCAAGGTCGGCCGCTATTCGGTGACCGCCACCTGGCGGGAGCTGACGTGCGGCAACGGCGGCGGCTCGACCTACGCGGACATCACGACGCCGCCGTCCCAGTTCGAGGCGCTGCCGGGCGAGCGGCCGAAGCCCTACTTCCACACGACGCGCCGGCCGACCCGGCCCAACGCGACCGGCGACGCAGCGCTGACCGGATTCCTGAACTGCCCGGCGCCGTCGCGGGCCGCACACGACGCCGCCGACCTGATCGTCTACTACGCGCGGGGTGGCAAGAGGCCGACGCATGCATCCCGTCGGCTGCGTCTGCACCAGGCGGGCGGCTGCGACGGCCTGAAGAGGGTCGGCAAGCGGGAGCGGGTCACAAAGGCCTACGCAATCGTGCTCGTCCGATCGCAGCTCACGGTGGTGGTGCGCGCGCCCGCACGGCTGCGCGTCCTGATGGAGATCAGATACGCCGGCTCGCTCCTGCGGCGCTCGTACGGGACGTTCGGCCCGAGCCGCACCGGCGAATCCGTCAGGCGCCGCTGAGCGGGTCGCCAGGGTTGTGACGTGCCGAACCGCGGCCGGCAGAGATCGTCGGCTACTTCTTCTTCGTCGTCTTCTTCTTCTTCGTCGTGGCGATCTTGGTGGTGTGCAGGGTGAGCGTGTACGTGGTCTGCGGGTCGACCTTGTTCGCGGCGGTCAGGTCGTCCTTGGGGTCGGGGAGGTCGGGCGCCTCGACGCTGACGTAGTACGTGCCCGTCTTCGTGATGCGTGCGCTGACCTGCGGTGATGGTGAGAGCCCGCCGGCATCATCGATCAGGTAGGTCGTGCGGCCTGCCCCGATGTCGAACGAGCCTGTCGTCGGGCGCCAGATCCCCATGCCCAGGTCACCGCCCTTCGCCGCGGCGCTCGCCGTCAGCGTCTGGCCGCGCTTGAGGTAGACGGGGTAGACGTCCTGCGGGTCCTTGCCGACTTCGACTGCGCTCTTGAGCTTCACGTTGCGGGTCTTCTTGAGATAGGTCGGGTGCTTCTTGGGGTCCTGTTTGAGCCAGAAGACGTCGTCGTCGACCTCGTGGGTCTGTTTGATCGGGGCGGCGCTGCTGATCCCGGCCGCGACGTCGAGCAGGCCGAATCCGGAGTCGTCGTCCCGGCCGTTCTGGTAGATGTCCTTGACGGCGCCCATGCGCATCACGTCGTAGATGCCCTGCGCGTTGAGCTTCGGTCGCTGGGACCAGATCAGCGCGGCCGCCCCGGCGACGGCGGGCGCTGAGAACGAGGTGCCGTTGGCGACCCCGTAGCCGCTCGTGCACACGTCGAGCGGAGCGGGAAGGATCATGTTCGCGCCGGGACTCACGAGATCGACCCACGGCCCGAAGTTCGAGAACGCATCGCGCGTACCGTCCGCCGTCGCCGAGCCGACCGTGAGCACCCGCGTCAGATCACCCGGGACAGCGGGATCGATCTTGCCCTCGTTGCCGGCGGAGACGACGGTGATCGTGCCCCGCGCGAACGCAGCCGTGATCGCCTGCTGCAGCACGGCGGCGTCCTTGGGATCCACGTCCGCCGCGGGGTTGCTGCTCGACAGGTTGATCACGCCCGCACCGCGCGTGGCAGCTTCCTGAATACCTCGCACGACCCAGGCCGCAGTCGTCTCCGACGAGCGGTTGTAGATCGAGATCGGGAGGATCGGGCTCGTTCGCGACGTCCCCTGAAAGCGCCCGCCGGACGCTGCGGCGACGGCCGCGACCTCCGTGCCGTGCGAGTCGATGTCCGACGTGTCCGAGGACCCGGTCGCGGCGTTGAAACCGGGCAGCACACGCCCGCGAAGTTCGGCGGTGTTCGGATCGACACCGGTATCGAGGATCGCGATCGGCTTGGTCGTCGGGGGCGGCACGATCGCAGCGGCGTCGACGGCGTTGACGAGGTTCTGCGCCTGGTTCGCATCCGGCACATCAGCACACGCCTGCGCAAGCCCGCTCGCCTTCATCCGCCGGTCAACCTGCGTCGCGAACACACCAGGACGCGCTGCGAGCCGTCCGGCGTACGCGGCGGCGCTCGTGCCCACGGGCGTCGGCAGGGCGTACACCCGCAGGCCGGGAGCGAGCTGGGTCACGAGCGCGGGATCGCCGGGAAGCGCCGCACGGCTCGCAGCCGTCGCCAACACACCATCGCCCGCCCCCCACGCCACAGCAGGAGCCGCGAGCACCGCGCTCACCGTCACCACCGGCAGCAGGCGAGCGCAACGCATCAGCCCACGCCCAGCAGCTCCGCATTCACGACGGTCCAGCTACACGGGAGCGAGCAGGTCCTGACCAAAGGGCGCATCAGCTGCATGGACGACACCACCAGACGGAAGTTGCGGAGGTTCCGATGATGCTCGCACACATCCGCCGCCCGCAAGCCACCAGAAGCCGATGCATATGGGCCGCGTTCTCAGGAAACCTCACGGTCGGCCGCTTGAGTCACCGGGCTGCCGGGCGCCCGCTCGGAGCTCGATTCCGGAGGCTTCACGTGTCCAGCATCGCTCCCCGTCTCTCACGTCCCGGCCCGCGGCGCGGCGGGCCTGCTCTTGTGGTGCTGCTCGCGCTGCTCGCGGCACTCGGCCTGTCCGCGTGCGGGGGAGGCTCAGCTTCGTCGGCCGCCGCTGCGGCGAGTTCCGGGAGTGGCTCGGGCGGAAATGATTCAGGGCGCCTGAAGTTTGCCCAGTGCATGCGCCAGCACGGGGTCAACATCCCCGACCCGACCGGCAACGGTGGGCCGCCGCCGGGCGCGGGCGGGATCGACCGCAACAGCCCGCAGTTCCAGGCGGCGATCAAGGTCTGCGGGAAGAACCTGCGCGGCGCGTTCGGGAACGTGACGCCTGCTCAGCGACAGCAGTTCCAGGCGGCGATGCTGAAGTTCGCGCAGTGCCTGCGGTCGCAGGGGCTCAACGTTCAGGACCCGCAGTTCAACGCGAGTGGCTCGCCGACGTCGCGCCCGCCCGGCGACGGTGGAGGCGGCCCCGGCGGATTCCTGCGAGGACTGGATCGCAACGATCCGAAGACGCAGGCGGCGATGAAGGCATGCCAGGCGAGCCTGCCGCAGCGGCCCGGCGGAGGCGCGGGTCCCGGGGCCCCTGCACCGGGCGCCTGACATGAACGGGGCGGATGACCAGGTGGGCGTTGCGGGGGACGCCGCCGACCCGGCTGCGCCGGGCGGGCGGCCAGGGATCTCACGCAGGCGCAGAATCGTCATAGGGCTCATCGCGGTGGTCGCTGCCGCGGTGCTGATCGTCGCGGTCACCGCCGGCGGCGGGTCCGGTGCGGCGGGTACGTCAGGGTCGACCTCGCTCGCAACGGTCAAGGTCGAGCGCCGGGACCTCGTCGAACGCGACACCGAGACGGGAACGCTCGGCTATGCGGATCCGCGGCCGGTGGTCAACAGGACCTCGGGCACGATCACCTGGCTGCCCGCCCCGGGCAGGGTCATCCACATCGATCACACGCTGTTCAAGGTCGATGACCAGCCGATCGTGCTGCTCAACGGCGCCACCCCTGCGTATCGCGCGCTTCAGGCTGGAGTGTCGGATGGGCCGGACGTCCGCGAACTGGAACGCAACCTGCACGCGCTCGGGTACGACACGGGTGCCCCGATGACGGTGAACGGCACGTGGGATGGCGCAACGACGGCCGCAGTCGAGCGCTGGCAGACGGCGCACGGGCTGTCTGTCACGGGATCGATCCCGCTCGGCGGTGTGGTGTTCCAGCCGGGAACCGCGCGGCGGGTTTCGGCCGTGCAGGCCACGCTCGGCGGCACGGGCTCGGCCGGTGGCTCGGGCTCGGGCAGCGGGACCGCCGGGACCGCGGGAGCGAGTTACGGCGGCGGCGCGCGGCTGGTCCAGGCGGACCTGCGGACGACCGGGCAGAGCGAACCCGCGGGCCCCGCGGCGCTCGCCGCCATCGTCAGCCAGAGCACGACGGGCTGCCCGGCTCCCGGCACATCAGGCGGGACGCCGACGGACGGGGGGGCTCCGACGACCCCGTGCCCCACGACGAAGAGCAGCCCGAAGCCCGCGAAGACCAAGCCGAAGCAGAAGACGACGACCGGGCGGGCGACACCCACGGGGAGCCGGGGGCCGGCGAGCTCCGGCGCCGCCGCGGCCGCCGTGGGCAGGTCCGGCGGCGGGTCCGCGTCCGGCTCCGCGGCATCGGCCGGCGGCGGGTCCGCAGCCGCCGCCTCCGGTGGGACGGCGACCACGGTGATGACCACGACGGCCACACGCCAGGAGGTGACCGTCGCCCTGGACACCGGGAAGCAGTCGGTGGCCAAGGTCGGTGCGAGGGTCACGGTGCAGATGCCGGCGGGCAGCTTCGTCCACGGCCGCATCGTGTCCGTCGGAAAGGTGGCCACGGCGGCCACCAGCTCGAGCGGCGGATCCGGCGGATCAGGCGGGTCGAGCACGTCGAGCAGTGCCACGATCCCGGTGTCGATCCGGCTGAACCGGACGAGCGCCGGCGGGCTCGATCAGGCTCCGGTGTCAGTGAGCTTCGAGCAGAGTCGCGCACGCGACGTGCTCGCCGTCCCGGTGACGGCTCTCATCGCCCAGCCGGGTGGGAGGTTCGCGGTCGAGGTGGTCGAGGGCGGTACCCGTCGCCTGCTGGCGGTCTCCCCGGGGGTGTACACCAGCGGGTATGTGCAGCTCTCCGGCGCCGGCCTGCGGCCCGGGATGCTCGTCACGAACGCCGCCGACTGATGGCCGGCGACCGACAGCGCCCAGCCCTCGTGCTCCATGACGTCACCAAGAGCTACGGGCGGGACGTGCAGGCGCTCCAGGAGGTGAGCCTCCGGATCGATCAGGGCGAGCTCGTCGCGATCGTCGGCCCATCGGGATCGGGAAAGACCACGCTGCTGCAGATCATGGGCACGCTCGACCGGCCGACGCGCGGTGACGTCGAGGTCGCCGGCTACGACACATCGACCGCGACCGACGATCAGCTCGCCGCGATCCGCGCGCGACTGATCGGATTCGTCTTCCAGCAGTTCTATCTGCTCGACGGGATGCGCGCCGTGGACAACGTGGCCGGAGGGTTGCTCTACTCCGGGGTCAGCCCACGTGAGCGACGCGCCCGGGCGCTTCATGCGCTCGAGCGCGTGGGCCTCGCCGGCCGCACCGAGCATGCGCCGAACGAACTCTCCGGCGGCGAGCGGCAGCGGGTCGCGATAGCCCGAGCAATCGTGGGCGCTCCCGCGATCATCTTCGCCGACGAGCCGACGGGAAATCTCGACTCGCGGAGCGGAGCCGGGATCCTCGAACTCCTGCTGGACCTGAACCGCGACGGCGCGACCGTGGTCGTGATCACGCACGACGTCGACGTCGCGGCGTCCATGCCGCGCAGGATCGAGATGCGCGACGGGCGGATCGTCACCGACGCGGACGACCGGCCGGTCGGCTCCGCGCCCCTCACGCGGAGCGCGCAGCCGTGACGGACGAGCCGCTGGAGCCGAGCCGCCTGCTCTCAGGAGATCTGCTCGCCGTCGGGAGCGCCGGCCTGCGCACCCGCCGGCTGCGCGCGATGCTCTCTGCGCTCGGTGTCGCAATCGGGATCGCCGCGATGGTCGCGGTGCTCGGCCTGTCGGCGTCCAGCCAGGCCGACCTGCTCAGCACGATCGACCGGCTCGGCACGAACCTGCTCACCGTGACTCCTGGCCAGTCGTTCTTCGGCGACGATGCCCTGCTGCCGCAGACCGCGGCGAGCAAGGTACGGGCGATCCCCGGGGTCAACACGGTCGCCGCCAGATACGGCATCAGCGGCGTGACCGTGCGACGCACGTCCTACGTCCCGACGGCTCAGACGTCGGGGATCTCCGTCGTCGCCGCCGACCGTGACCTGCTCTCCGCCGTCAGCGGAGAGGTGGCGAGCGGACACTTCCTGACGGCGGCCAACGCGCATTTCCCCACGGTCGTCCTCGGCGCGACGTCAGCGGCGCGGCTCGGTCTCGATCACGCCTCGGCCAAGACGCAGGTCTACCTCAGCGGGACCTGGTTCACCGTCGTGGGCATCCTGGATCCGGTCCTTCTCAGCCCCGACGTCGACACCCAGGCGATCATCGGCGTGCCGATCGCAAAGAAGCTGTACGGCCTGAGCACCAACCCGTCGACGATGTTCGTGCGCACCGACGGCGCGAAGCTCGCCGGCGTACGAGCACTCATCGCCCCGACCGCGAACCCTGAGCACTCGGACGAGGTGCAGGTCAGCCGCCCGTCCGATGCGCTCGAAGCGCGTGCCGCCGCCAAGGGCGCCTTCACCTCGCTGCTCCTGGGTCTCGGCGCCGTCGCCCTGCTCGTCGGTGGGGTCGGCATCGCCAACGTCATGGTCATCTCCGTTCTTGAGCGCCGCTCGGAGATCGGCCTGCGGCGTGCGCTCGGCGCGACCAGGCGCCACATCTCGGCACAGTTCCTCACCGAGTCCCTGCTGCTCGCGGGCGTCGGCGGACTCGTCGGCTCGCTGCTCGGGGCAGCAGTCACCGCCGCCTACGACGCCTCCAAGAACCAGCCCACGGTCGTTCCCCTCTACGCCCTGCTCGGCGGAATCCTCGCCGCAATCCTGATCGGCATGATCGCGGGCATCTACCCGGCCGCCCGCGCCGCCCGCCTCTCGCCGACCGAAGCGCTGCGCACCGCCTGACACCGGCTCTCAGCGGGGCTGTACGACGGTTCCGCGGGGTGCGCGCCTGATCCAGTTGACGATCGCGTTGAACGGCGCGGCGGGGTTGCCTCGCTCGTCGAGAATGCTCGTGTCCCACGTCGCCGTCGGCGGCGAGGGCAGGAGCTGGTAGGTCAGGAGCTGGCGCACCGTCGGGGTCCTGCGGGCGATGTTCAGCGACTGCGTCCAGTAGCTCGCGCGCTTCTTCTGCGGCAGTGCCTGGGTACGGCGATACGCCGGGGCGCCGGGGCTGTGGACCATGTAGCCGTGCTCGGTCAGGTAGATGCCGGGCTGCCTGCCGCCCGGGGTGCGCAGCTGGCCGCTCTTGGCGTAGCCCTTCAGCGCTTTCACCAGCCGATTCAGCGACCCGATGCTGACGGCGCCCCTGGCGGGCCAGCCCTTCTTCGGTGGTACCCGGAACGAGTACGGATGGTGG
The DNA here is from genome assembly GCA_963805615.1 of uncultured Actinomycetes bacterium. Classification (GTDB taxonomy): domain Bacteria; phylum Actinomycetota; class Thermoleophilia; order Solirubrobacterales; family Solirubrobacteraceae; genus F1-60-MAGs163. The sequence goes on from CAWDUW010000004.1 coordinate 568,034, forward strand.
GCGAACCCGTCGGTCTTCAGCCGCGCGCCCTTGAGGACCTGCTTGATCCACGCGAGCGGCTGTGTCCCGCTGCGGCGGTAGCGGGCGAACGGCGCGGTCTCGCCGAAGAAGACCTTGGCCTTGCGGTCGGCGCGCTTGATCGCGCTGTACGAGAGCGCGTAGATCCGCCGATATTGCTTGGCGCTCGTCCTCGCCGGCTTGAGCCAGACGACGAGGTTGGACTCGTTGAGGATCGAGTAGCGCGCAACCTTGCCCTTGTAGTGCTTGGCCATGTCGCGCGCGAACGCCGCGAACAGCTTTGCGCTCGGGTTGGTCTTGCCGACCTTGTGGTTGCCTGTGGCCCATGCGGGCGCGGAAAGCGCGAGCGTCATCTGCACGCGCACCTTGCTCGCGCGCGCCTCGCGGACGAGGCGGTCGTACTGCCCGAGCGAGTAGCGGATCCGCTTCGGGCGCTTCTTCGCCGTGGGGTTCGACACGACGTCGTTCCACTGGACGAACACGCGCACGTAGCTCGCGTGCAGCTGACGGATGCGCTGCCAGGCCTGCCCGCGCAGCGCATCGCTGCCGCGCAGCAACAGGCCGTCGTCCTCAACGGCGATCTCCAGCGGCTTCGCAGCCTGCGCGGGTGGCGCGGGCACGAACCCGCCGATCAGCGCGACCGCACAGAGCAGCACCGCGTACCCGGCCACACAGCGGCGGAGCGGAGAACCCCCGTCGATGGGCGCTGGCGGACAGGCGGGGAGCAGTCGCATACCCTGCCTAACCGACGACCTCCGCGAAAGATGCGGTCGTCCCGCAACACGGCCGACGACGGGCTTCGGAGGACTGCGGATGCTCAAGGATTCAGCCGGGGCGATACTGGTGGTGAACCCGGCGGGCACGACGCGAGGAGCGCGGAACGATGGAAGCGAGCAGGAGCACGGCACGACTGCGTCACGGCCCTGAGAATCCGCTCGGGGAACGGGACATCGAAGTCGGCGTCACCGCTGAGGGCGTGGATCTGCGCCCGGTCGTCGAGGTCGACGGGACCCGCCACGAGCTGCGGCTGGTGAGCTTCGCCGACGGCGAGGGGATGCCGGAGTACGTGTACGAGCGCCCGGTGCATGACGCGGGCGCGCCCCAGGGGTACAGCATTCCGGGCGGCGATCCCACGGACCCGTAGGAACCGCCGACCGGCGGCAGCACATCGGACCGGCCACGGCGCGGGGACGTACGGATGTCCGCGCCCTCACGGTGACCTAGCGTCGAGTGCAGCGACGATGACCACGACGGGAGCGCCAGAGATGCCGATGCCCAAGAACTAGGCGGCGCGGGCGGGCGGCCCCGCCGAGGTCCCGGCCGGGTGACAGCTGAGGGGAAACGCGGCTGCAAGCGGGTACCCAAGAAGAATTTGGTAGAAGCTCCTGGGCTGCCGATACGGACGAAAGACGCTCTCCGACGCGTCTGTTCCGTCCCTCTCACCAGGAGTTCTCTGTGCATACCTCTCGCAAGGTCCTGCTGTCGTTGCTCGTCGTGGGCGCGATCGGCAGCGTCGTCGCGCTCGGCGCCTTCTCGGCGTTCTCGAGCACGACCTCGAACGACAACAACAACTTCACCGCGGGTACGGTGACGATCGCCGACAACGACGCCGGCGCGGCGCTCTACGCGTTGACCAACCAGAAGCCGGGCGTCACCACCGACCGCTGCATCAAGGTCACGTACAGCGGCTCGCTCGACGCGGACGTCAAGCTGTACAGCTCGGCGATCGCGGGCTCCGGCTCGAACCTGATCAACCTCACGGTCACCCCGGGCACCATGGGCGGCGCACCCGCCTTCCCGAGCTGCACCGGCTTCACCGCCGATGCGGGCGCACCGCTCTACAACGGCGTCGCGTCGGGCTTCCCGACCAGCTACGCGACCGGCATCGCCGACAACCCGGGCACCGTCGCGACGAAGTGGGCGACCGGCGACAGCGTCGTCTACCGCTTCAGCACGAGTGTCCAGGACGTCAACGGCGCACAGGGCGCCACCACCGGCACGCACTCCTTCACCTGGGAGGCACGCAACCAGTAGATCCGTCTGAGAGTGGACGACGCCATCACGGTGGAGCGGGGTATCCAGTCCCCGCTCCGCCGCGGCGCCCGTTCCGGCGACGACTGTGCCCCTTCTCACCATCACCAGGGTCGTCGGGCTCCTGCTCGGCGCCGCGGCCTGCGCCGCCCTGCTCGTGGGGACGCACATCGGCCGGCCGGCAGGCGCGCTCGACTCCGCCCTCACGCTGACCAGCGCCCCGACCGGGGAGCTCGGCGTGACGCCCGCGGGCACCGTCCTCGCGGCCCGCAACCTGCAGCCGGGCGTTCCGCCCGTCCGCGGCTCGTTCGTGGTTCGCAACCAGACCGGCATCCCGCTCGACGTGCGACTGCGCGCCAGGCCGATGTCCGGCGACCTCGACTCAGGCGCTCGCCTGCGCATCACCGCCGGCGCCGCGACGCTGTTCGACGGCACGCTCGGCGGGCTCCGCAGCGGCACGCGGCGCGTCGTCGTGCAGCCGGGCCAGGCCCGCCGGCTGGGCCTCGCCGTCTCCCTGAACCCAGGCGAGGCGGGCAGGGCGCAGGGCCGCAGGGATGACGCCGCACTCGAGCTGACCTCCACTCCCGCGGAACCCTCCCCGTGAGCCTGACGCGCAAGATCCTGCGGTCGATCGTCGTCCTGGCGATCGTCGCGGCATGCGTCGGTGGGGGCACGTTCGCCGCGTTCTCCGGGACGACGGCGAGCTCCGGCAACGGCTTCACCGCCGGCACGGTCGCGATCGGGGACAACGACGCCGGCGCCTCGGTCGTCTCGCTGACGGCCGCCGCCCCCGGAGCGACCAGCACCGGTTGCATAGCCGTCACGTACACCGGCTCGCTGGATGCCGGCGTGCGGCTCTACGCGGCCCTCGCCGGCACGCTGGGCCCGTACCTCACGCTGACCGTCACTCGCGGCAGCGACCCGAGCCCCGCCTTCGCCTCGTGCGCGGGCTTCACCGCGGACGCGACGAACTACCTCGGGCTTGGCGCCGGCGTGCTCTACAACGGCCTGCTGTCGGCGTTCCCGGCGACCTACGCCGCCGGGATCGTCGACCCGGTCACCGCAACGCCCGAGACGTGGACGACGGGCGAGCGCCACGTCTATCGCTTCAGCGTGACGCTGGCGAACGACGACAACGCCCAGGGCAGGTCCCAGACCGCCGGCTTCACGTGGGAGGCGCGAAACCTGTGAGGCGCCACCTGACAGCACTGCTGTGCTTCGCGGCGATCGGCGCACTCGCGGTCGCGATCGGCGCGGTCGTCCTCCCGTACGCGATCGGCGGGCGCAGCTACACCGTCATGTCGGGCAGCATGGAGCCGCGGATCCACACCGGCGACGTCGTCGCCGAGGAGCGCATCACGCCACGCCGGATGCGCAGCGGCGACATCGTGACCTTCCAGGACCCGGAGGTGCGGGGCCGGATGATCACCCACCGGGTGCGCAGCACCCGCGAGCACGACGGCGTCGTCAGCGTCGTCACCAAGGGCGACGCGAACAACACCGTCGAGCGCTGGACGATCCCCGTCACCGGCCAGGTCGGACGCGTTCGGTACCGCGTCGCCCACGTCGGCTACGCGCTGGCGTTCACGCGCTCCGCGCCCGGGAAGCTTCTGCTCGTCGTGCTGCCGGCCCTGCTGCTGGGCATCCTCGAGCTCCGCCGGATCTGGCGCCGGCCGCAGGAGGTCCCGGCATGAGGGCACGGGTGCTGCTCGCGGCGGTTGCGGCGATCGCCGTCTGCGCCGCGATCGGGCAGGTTGCCGGCTCGACCTTCGCCGCCTTCAGCGCGACCACGGCGACGCAGGGGACGATGTCCGCCAAGGCGGTCTTCCCGGCGACGCGTTCGTGGTCGGCGTGGACGCTGGGCGACGCCGCCGATGGCTCCGAGGCCGACGTGTCGGATCCGCTCTCCTTCGTCGGGACGACGACGACCACTGCGCGATGGGCGTCCACCTGGTCGACGACGCGCTACGTGAGCTTTGACATGAACGATCCGCTCCCTGCGGGCGTGGCGACGACGGGCGTGACGTTCGACTTCGACTTCGCCGACAACCGCAACGGCGCCGGCGATCAGGTGTGCTTCTACTTCGAGGTCATCAGGCGCTCGACGAGCACCGTCATCGGCACGCACGGCAGCGCTGCGAGTCCGATCGCGTGCCAGGCGACACGGACGGTCCTGCAGACCTCGACGCCGCTCCCCGAGGTCACGAGCAGCGACACCGCCAACGACCTGCAGATCAAGGTCTACGGCCGGCACTCAAGCTCGCGCGAGATGCGCATCGATCGCGCGGTCATCAGCGGGAGCACCACCGTCGACCCGTTCACGCTCTACGAGACGAGCTACACCGACGCCGCGGACGGCAGTCCCGCGACGACGCCCTGGACGCTCGCCACGGCCGACGCCGACGCCTATCAGAGCGCCTCGAACTGGCAGACGGCCTTCAGCTCCGCGCGGTATCTGAAGATCACCTTCCCCGACTATCTCCCCGCGTCGGCGACGGTCACCTCCGCGCAGCTCGTGCACACGTTCCGCCCGGCGAACTCGTCGACGACCGCGTGCTACTACTTCGACGTCCTCTCGGGCGCGACCGTGATCGCGACGTATGGCAGCGCGGCGTCGCCGTTCTGCGCGACCGGCGCGGCGTACACGACGAACACGATCCCGACGCCCGCGCTGAACACCGCCGCGCGCGTGAACGGCGCGATCATCCGGATGTACGTCCGCACCTCCAGCGCGGGCCGCACGCTGCACGATCTCTTCCGCCTCGACGTGGGGTACTCCGTTGACTAGGCGCCGGCTCATCGCCGCCGCGATCGGCGCGCTGCTCACGCTCGCCGCCTGCGCCGCGGCGGCGCTGGCGGTCAGCGGCTCGTTTGCGCTCCGCACCCCGCGCGCGGCGGCCGCGCAGACCGCCTTCGTCTCCGGCGCCTTCACGCAGTCCAACTCGCGCGACGGAGCGGCGATCCTCAGCGCCACCGCGATGCGCCCCGGCGATGTCGTCTCCGGGGACGTCACGATCACGAACACCGGAGAGCTCGCGGGGGCCTTCCGCCTCACCTCGTCGATCGTCACCGAGCAGCCAGGCGCCGGCGGCGGGCAGTTGCGCGATCGCCTGCTTCTCCAGGTCCTCGACATCACGAACCCCGGCGCGATGCTGACGCTGTGGACCGGGCCGCTCGGGGACTTCACGGGGCGTGACCTGGGGAGCTTCGCGCCGCGTCAGGGGCACACCTACCGCATCGGCGTGACCTTCCCCGACGCCGGCCCCGGCGGCGACAACGCGTTCGCCGGTGCGTCAACGAGCGTGCGCTTCGACTGGACCGGGGTCGCCGATGAGCCGGCTGCGGTCACCGCGGCCGGTCAGTGCACTCCCAAGACGCCGGCGAAGATCCGCGTGTTGCGCGCGGGTGTCACGGGGGGCGTCCTCGACATGCTGGTCGAGATGACCGGCCGTGCCGCGGTCCCGGGCGCAAAGCTGTCACTGAGCTACCGGTCGAGCGGGCGCACGACGAAGTTCAGCGTGCCGATCCCCAGCGCCACCCGGGCCTCCGGCCTGAACAGCATCAAGATCCGCAAGCCGCTGCCCGCCGCCCAGCGCAGCAAGAACACCGGGATCGTCGAGCTGACGTACGCCGGCAGCGACACCGTGCAGCCGGACAGCGTCAGGCTGCGTGCCGCGACCGGCAAGTCGCGGCTGAGGCGCGGTACCACGAAGATCCAGAACGGCCGGCTGATCGTCACCGGCACGATCACCGGCCAGGCGCGCGGTGTGGTGCGGATCCGCCTGGGCTACGACAAGCCCGACTGCACGAGCGCGTTCCTGTACAAGAACGCCGCCATCAGCAAGGGCACGTGGAAGCTCGACCAGCAGCTGCCGGCCGACGCAGCGAAGGGCGGCCAGCTCTCCATCCAGTTCACCGGCTACGAACCGCGCAACCTGCGCGGCGAACAGACCGGCAAGCAGGTCGACGGCTGACGCGACCGCACGCCTCGGCCGGATCGCCGTGGAGCCACGTCCGTATTCCGAAGAGGACGACGACGCGTCGTCCCTGCACGTTTGCCGCAGCCGGGTGAGGTCTTCTGCGCTGTTGCGCCGAGGCCGGAGGCTGCATAGTTGTATCCATGCAGCCCACCACTCCACAGAATCATCAGCCTGACGTGGACTGGTCCCTGGTGTGGATGTTCGTGACGATGACGGTCGCGATCGTCTTCCTCCTGACCCAGCTCGTCTAGCGCGTCGCGTTCCGTCGCTCACGCAGCGACGGGGCGGAGTCTCGCGCGACTCCGCCCCGGTTTCGTGCGTCGGTGCGGTCAGCCGCGCTAGCTGGCCGGCGGGACGAGCACCTTGTCGACGACGTGGACGACGCCGTTGGCGGCGTCGACGTCGGCCGTCTTGACGGTCGCGTCGTTCACCTTCACCGTGTCGCCGTTGACCGAGACGGTCAGCTTCTGACCCTCCACCGTCGTGAGTTCCTGGCCGTCCTTCAGATCGGCGGCCGTGTACGTGCCGGGGACGACGTGGTACGTGAGGACCTTCTGGAGGTCGGCCTTGTTCTCCGGCTTCAGCAGCGTGTCGACCGTGCTCTGGATGTCCGAGAACGCCTGGTTCGTCGGCGCGAAGACGGTGAACGGCCCCTTGCCCTGCAGGGTCGTCGCAAGATCGCCCGCGGTGACGGCGGCGACGAGGGTCGACAGGTCGGGCGTGTCGCCGGCCAGGGCGACGATGTCGGCCGAGGCGGCCTGCGCGGTCGTCGTGGCCGGTGCCGTGGTGGTCGTCGTGTCCTTGTTGTCGCTGCCGCAGCCGGCGGCGACGAGCGCCAGGGCCGCGAGACACAGGACGGCGAGGGTCATGCGCTTCTTCATCGGGACTCCTTCTCGGGAACGGTGATGCACGGTCCTACGCGCCCGACGCCCGCGCGGTTGCCTGGTCGAGCGCCCCCGCGCCAGGTCCTGCGAGCGGCCCGTACTCCGAAGGACGTCCGCTCCGCTCCCGCGCCCGTACCTTGAGCACATGTCCGATTCCGCGCCACTCCCGCTCGACCCGGCGGCGGCCTTCCGGCTGCGTCGCCTGAACGTGATCGTCGGCTCGGTCCATGCGCTGCAGGCGGTCGTCCTGCTCGCGATCGCGACGGCCGCCTCGCTCCCGATCACGGCGTCGTTCCTGACCGGCCCGCCCGGCGCCGGCGACTACGGCGCCGCGAGCCTCGGGAGCGTCCGGATCGACTGGCTGGTCGCGGCGTTCCTGTTGCTCGCCGCCGTGGACCACCTCACCGTGAGCGTCGGGCGACCGCGCCGATGGTATGAGGTGAACGTCGCGCGCGGGATCAATCCCGCGCGCTGGTGGGAGTACTCGGTCAGCGCGTCGCTGATGATCGTGCTCATCGCGATGCTCGCCGGGGTCAGCGAACTCGTCGCACTGATCGCGCTGTTCGGGGCGAACGCGGCGATGATCCTCTTCGGTCTCGTGCAGGAGCAGGTGAACGTCGGCCGCGACGACGTCGACTGGCGGCCGTTCGTCTACGGGTGCGTCATCGGCGCCGTCCCGTGGATCGCGATCACCGCGCAGCTCATCGTCTCGACCACCGACGGGAATGGTGTGCCCGGCTTCGTCGTGGCGATCTTCATCACCCTCTTCCTCCTCTTCAACACGTTCGCGGTGAACATGTGGCTGCAGTACCGCGGTCGCGGGCGCTGGGCCGACCCGGCGTTCGCCGAGCGCGTCTACCTGATCCTCAGCCTCGTCGCCAAGAGCGCGCTTGCGTGGCAGGTCTACGCCGGCGCGCTGGCCGGAGGCTGAGCGAGCCTCAGAGCCCGTAGCCCTCCAGCAGCTTCAGCCAGATCTCGCTGCGGGTCGGAAAGCTCGGGACGGCGTGCCACAGCCGGTCGAGCGGCACGTCGCCGACGATCGCGATCGTCGCCGCGTGGACGAACTCGGCGACGTCCGCGCCGGTGAACGTCGCGCCGACGAGGACGCGCCGGTCCTCGTCCACGACGATGCGCGCGGTCCCGGGGACCTTCCGGCCGACGAATGACGCGCCGGCGGTCGAGTTCATGTCCGCGTCCACGGCGCGCGCGTTGATGCCGGCGTCAAGGGCGGAGGCCAGCGTGTGCCCGACGGCCGCGATCTGCGGCTCGGTGAAGACGACGCGCGGGGACAGCGGACCGCCGTGGACGATCGCGTCGGCGGGATTCCCCAGGATGTGGTCGGCGGCGATGCGCGCCTGGTACTTGCCCTCGTGGGTCAGCAGGGCGCGGCCGTTGACGTCGCCGATCGCGTAGAGCCAGTCCGCGGCACCGGTGACGCGCAGGTGCTCGTCGGTCCCGAGCGGGCCGTCGCCGGCCAGGCCGACGCTCTCAAGTCCGAGGCCACCGGTGTTCAGGCGCCGCCCGGCTGCGACGAGAATCTCGTCGGCGCGCACGGCGTCGCCGTCCGAGAGGTCCACGGTGATCTCGCCGCCCGACCGCGAGACGCTCGCGGCCCCCGTGCCGAGCCGCACGTCGACCCCGGCCGACCGCAGCGCCGCCTCGACCTGCTCGGCGGCGAACGGCTCCTCACGGCCCATCAGCCGCTGCTCCGGCTCGACCAGCACGACGGTGCTCCCAAGCGAGCGGAACGCCTGCGAGAGCTCGCATCCGGCGACGCCTCCCCCGAGCACGAGCAGCCGGTCCGGCACGTCGTGGGTGACGGTCGCCTCGTGGTTCGTCCACGGCTGCGCCTCGACCAGCCCGGGGACGGGCGGCAGCGCGGCCGTGCTGCCGCTGGCGACGATGACGGCGCGACGCGCGGCCAGGACCTCGTCGCCCACGCGCACGCGCCGCCGGCCGTCGAGCTCGCCGCGGCCGCGCACGAGCGTGATGCCGCGCTGCTCGAGCCAGGGCAGCTGCGAGCTGTCGTCCAGCTCGTGGATGACCTCGTCACGGCGCTCCAGCGCGGCGCGCACGTCGAGCTCACCCGTGACCGCCTCGCGGGCCCCTGGGACGCGACGTGCCTCGGCGACCGCCTGCGCCGGCCGCAGCAGCGCCTTCGACGGCATGCAGGCGTAGAACGAGCATTCCCCACCGATCAGGTGCTGCTCCACGATCGCGACGCTCAGGCCGCCGTCGGCCAGGCGCCCTGCGGCGACCTCGCCCGCGGGGCCCGCGCCGATCAGGACGACATCGAACTCACGTTGGTGCATCGTGCGCAGTCTAAGAACCGCGTGCGTTCTCGCCTCCGCGACATGGACCGCCGCGCCCCCGTGCGATGATCGCGCGGTGAGCTCGGCGCCGACCGACGTTCTCGATCCCGGGCGCAAGCGTCTCGTGCTGCTCGCGGCGATCATGGGCTCGTTCGTGGCGGGGCTCGACGCGACGGTCGTCAACGTCGCGCTCCCGGCGATCGAGCGTGACCTGGGCGGCGGCCTTGCAGGCCAGCAGTGGGTGTCGAACGCCTACCTGCTGACGCTCGGCTCGCTGATCCTGGTCGGCGGATCGCTCGGCGACGTGTACGGCGAACGGCGTGTCTTCTCGCTCGGGGTCGCGGGCTTCGGTGCGGCGTCGCTCCTCTGTGCGATCGCGCCGACGATCGAGACGCTCGTCGCCGCTCGCGCGCTGCAGGGGATCTTCGGCGCGCTGCTGACGCCGAGCGCGCTCGCGGTGATCGTGATGGCGTTCGGGCCGAGCGAGCGCGGCGGGGCGATCGGGTCGTGGACCGCGTGGGCGGGGATCGCGACCGTCGTGGGTCCGTTCATCGGCGGCTGGCTGATCGACACGGCTTCGTGGCGCTGGATCTTCCTCGTCAACCTGCCGTTCGTGCTCGCGACCCTGGTGCTCGTCCGGATCGCGATTCCGCAGCGGGTTCCGGGGCCTACGCGCCGCCATGTCGACTGGGCGGGCGCGGCGCTCTGCGCGGTCGGGCTGGCGGGACCGGTGTTCGCGCTGATCCGCCAGCCGCAGGAGGGCTGGGGCTCGCCGCAGGTCCTCGTCGGCCTGGTCGGCGGCGTGGCCGTCTTCTCCGCGTTCCTCTGGCGTGAGGCCCACACCGCCGATCCGATGCTGCCGCTCGGGCTCTTCCGTCGCCGCAATTTCGCGGTCGGGAACCTCCAGACCCTGTCGATGTACGGCGGCCTGTCGATCACGTTCTTCTTCCTCGTCCTCTTCCTCCAGCAGGTCGCGGGCTACGACGCGCTGCAGGCCGGGCTTGCCATGCTGCCCTCGACGGGCATGATGTTCGTGCTGTCCAAGCGCTTCGGCCGTCTCGCCGACCGGTTCGGCCCGCGCGCGTTCATGGGTGGCGGCCCGATGGTCGCGGCGGTCGGCCTCACCTGGTTCACGCGAATGCCGGCCCATGTGGACTACGTGACCGACGTGCTGCCGGGGCTGCTCGTCTTCTCGCTCGGCCTGGCGATGACGGTCGCACCGCTGACCGCGACGGTCCTCGCCGACGCCGACGAGTCCAATGCCGGCATCGCCTCCGGCATCAACAACGCAACCGCCCGCGTCGCCGGGCTGCTCGCGATAGCGGCGCTCGGCGCGGTCGTCGCCGGCACGTTCACCTCATCGATCGACAACGCGCTTGCGGGCGTGCCGCTGACGCCCGCCGCGCGCTCCGCCGTGTCACAGGCGAAAAGCCAGACGCTGGCGCAGGCGGATACGACGGGCCTGCCACCGCGGGAGGCGCGCGCCGTCGCGTCGGCCGTGCAGGGCGCCTCGGTGAGCGCCTTCCACACCGGCATCGGGATCTCCGCCTCGCTGGTCTTCCTCGGCGGACTGCTCGGGCTCATCGGCATCGTCAACCCGCGCCGCGAGGTCGCGGCCGAGGACTGCGCCGGCGGTCAGCTGGTCGGGATGCCCATGGACGTCGCTGACTGCTGGGAGGCCGGCGAGGGAGAACCGCCGGCCGTGTCGCTGCCAGCGACCTGATTCACCAGTCCCACGCTGCCGGCGCGATGAGGGCCGACACCCATGGCGCCGGGCGGCGAGGAGAGACACGATGCGGACGCCCGGCGTTTCGGCATCGGCCGCCGCGGGTAAGCCCCTGCACTCCACCCGAAGGAGCAACGAATGCTCAGCACCGTCCTCGACCGCCTCCGCGGAATACCCCAGGGTCCATGGATCCTCGCCAGCGCGCTCGTGCTCGCGCTCCTCGTCACGCCGTTCGCCGTCGCGCAGTCGAGCCTCAACGGTTCGAGCGTGAAGGGCGGCGCGCGCAACCCGTCGAGCGATCAGCGCCAGGCGTACACCAAGGAGACGGAGATCATCGCCAACACGTCGACCTACGGCACGCGCCAGTCGAACAAGTCCGACAACGGCGGCGGCGCGATCTACGGGTGCCGTTCCGGTCTGGGCGGGTCGGAGAAGAACAACGAGCCGTGCCTGCGCGGCAACAACCTGCAGGACGGGCGTGCGTTCGAGTTCGCCTCCAGCGGGAAGAACGCGACCGAGGTCGGAACGATCACGGCGCAGAACACGAACGCCGCCCCGCTGACCACCAACGCGCAGGGTGTCGCCACCGGCTTCAACGCAGACAAGGTGGACGGCAAGAACGCCACGGACATCGTGACCGAGGCGCAGTCGCTGAACCGCTTCGCAGCGGTCGGGACGACCGGAGGCCTTGCAGCGGGCCGCGACGCGGAAAGCTCCGCCAAAACGGCGACCGGGACATACCTCGTCACGTTCAAGAGCGACCTGTCGAAGTGCGCCTACCAGGCCACCGAGACCATCATCGAGGACGCCGGCGCCGCAGCCGTCCTCCCCACCAGCGCGACGACCATCGAGGTCCGCACCAACAGCGTCGGGGGCGCCCCGGCAGACCTGCCGTTCCACCTGCTCGTGACCTGCTGATCGCAGGGGGCGCGGCCCGTCAGAAGGAAACGACCATGAAGGGACACAGCTCATGAGCTCCGCCGCCGTCGACCAGGCGGCGGCGGGCCGCCCCCGCCGCCCCTGGCACAGACAACTCGATCACTATCCGGATGCCGGGCCGCGCGCGCTGTACCTCGGCATCACGGTCCTGGGCACCATCGCGCTCTACTACGAGCTCTACGTCCAGGGCTCGGTGGCGACGAAGATCATCCAGGATCTGAATTTCACCTGGACCGGCTTCGTTCTCATCCTCGTGATCGGCAACGCGGTCGGCGCGGTCGCGTCGCTGGCGGCCGGCCTGGCCGATCGCTATGGCCGCGCGAACATCGTCGTGACCGGGCTGTTCATCACCGGCCTGATCATCGCGTTCGGCCTGCCGAACGCGGGGAGCACCACGATGTACGGCGTGCTGTTCGCGCTCCTCAGCATCGTCGAGGGCGCGGCGCTCGTCGCCACTCCGGCACTGATTCGCGACTTCTCGCCGCAGGTCGGCCGCGGTGTGGCGATGGGCTTCTGGACGCTCGGGCCCGTGCTCGGAAGCCTCATCGTGACGATGATCGCGACGAACACGCTCGACAGTCATCCGGACTGGCAGTTCCAGTTCCACGTCTGCGGGGCCGTCGGCCTCGGGGTCGCGCTGATCTCGTTCTTCGGCCTGCGCGAGCTCTCTCCCCGGCTGCGCGATCAGCTCATGGTGAGCATGCGCGACCGGACCCTCGTGGAGGCCCGCGCCGCCGGCCTTGATCCAGAGGAGGCGCTGCGGGGGCACTGGCGTCAGATGCTGCGCTTCGACATCATCGGCCCGGCGCTGGCGATCAGCCTGTTCCTGCTCCTGTACTACGCCCTCGTCGCGTTCATCGTCGTCTATTTCGCCACGGTGTTCGGCTTCTCCGAGCAGAAGGCGAACTCGATCGTCAACTGGTACTGGGCGACGAACGCGATCGCGCTCGTCGTGGCAGGCGTGCTGTCGGACCTCGTGCGCGTTCGCAAGCCGTTCATGCTCGTGGGCGCGTGCATCAGCCTGGTCGGCGTGGGCCTCTTCGCGGCGACGACGACGGACGCCGGGACCAGCGCCGGGACGTTCAAGCTCTACCTCGCGATCGCGGCGTTCGGCGGCGGGCTGGCATACGTCGCCTGGATGGCCGCCTACACCGAGACGGTCGAGAAGCACAACCCCGCGGCGACGGCGACGGGCCTCGCCGTGTGGGGAATGACGGTCCGAACGGTCGTGACGCTCGCCTTCGCATCCCTGCTGATCGTGGTGCCGGCGACGTCCACGCTCGTGGACTCCGGCGCTCGTGTGGCGCAGATCGTCAAGGCGCATCCTCAGCAGGTCCAGGTTCTGCAGCAGGTGGATCCCGCGGTGCTCGCGGCGCTGCAGCGCGACGCCGGTGATCAGCAGGCGCAGGTGCAGGCGCTCACGCAGCTGAGCGGTCTGCCCGCAGCCCAGGTCACGCGGGCGGTCACGCTGAGTTCGCGCTACAAGACCGAGCTGGCCACCGCCCAGGCCATCGACCCGACGACCCTGGCGACGCTCAGCGCGGCGCCGGCGAACGCACAGGCGGCGGCGCGAGCCGTCGCGGACATCGTCAAGAAGTTCGGCGTCTCGGTGCCGCAGGCGACAGCGCGTCTCGCGGCGCTCGGGAAGGTGCCGCCCGCGGATACGGCGTTCCTGCTGAAGACGGGGCCGCAGGTGCAGGATGCCGCGACCCGGCTGGCGTCGATCTCGCAGGTGCCGCCCGCCGACCTGCAATACCTGTCGGCGCATGCGCAGGACGTCGCCGACGCGCAGAAGGATGCGCCCGGCCAGTGGCAGACCTACTGGTGGATCGCCTTCGCCGGGCAGCTGCTGTTCCTCCCGTTCATCTTCGTCCTCTCGGGTCGCTGGAGCCCGCGGGCGGCGCGAGCGGACGAGGCAGCACACGAGCGCCTCGTCGAGGAGGAACTCGCGCGGCTGCGTGCGCAACGTGGCGGGGCGTGACGGTCCGGCGACGATCCATGCTCCTCGCCGTCGCCGCGCTCGCGGCGACGGCGCCTGGGGCCGTCGCGCAGACGGCCCCGACCGCCGTCACACCGATCCCACGGGCCACGCCCATCGCCGTGTACCACGGCGTCGCGCTCTGGAGCCGGCAGGACAGCCGCGGCCGGTATCGGCTCGTCGAGCGCGTGGGGAACGGGCCCGTGACGCAGTTCGGGATCCCCTCGCGCGGCGTGCCGTTCGACGTCGACATCGGCCCCGCGTCCGACGGGCGGCTCGTGGCCGTGTACTCGCGGTGCCGCGTCGATCCGCCCGCGACCTTCTTCGGCACTCCCGACTACCAGACGGGAAAACGCTGCGACATCTACCGGCTCGACCTCCGGACGCTTGCGGAGAACCGCTACCGCGAGGTCAGCGCGACCGACGCCACGGAGTACTGGCCGTCCTACTGGAAGGGCCGTGTCGCGTTCGCGCGCGTCTACGACCGAAAGCCCAGGTATCCGTATCTGTACGTCAAGACGATCATGAGCGCGTCGTCGTCGTCGCGGATGCCGGGCGGCCAGCGCAGTGAGTGCAGCAGCGTCGGCGGTCACACGACCTGCTCGGACGACACGAAGTCAACGCCCGCCGAGCTCGAGCTGTACGGCACGCGGCTCGGGTTCGCCTGGCGCTACCAGGGCAACGGCGAGAGCCCGCAGTACGAGATCCGCCTCGACACGCTCGGCGGCGGCCACCGGCGCCTTGATGCGGGCGGTGGCGGCGGGCTGACGGTGCTGATCCTCGGCTGGCCGAGCTTCGAGGATGGACGCATCTATTGGACGCGCTCCTGTTTCGCGGACACGGGCGGATGCATCCACCTGCGCCGCAGCTTCGTGAAGGCCGACTACACCGCGGACCCGGTGCAGCAGCTGCGTGCGCAGTCGCCCAACTTCGTGCTGTCGCACGAGCGGGACCAGGGTGTGACGTGGGTGCTGCGCGACACGACCGGGGTCGCCGACTGCCAAGGCGACCCGCCCGTTCCCGCAGGGACCTGCACGATCGAGCCGCTCCGCCCCGACTACGCGCCCCTGAACTGATTCTGAGACGCCTCAGCGTGAGAGGCTGAGCTTGCAGCTCGTGCGGATCCGGGTGGCGCGGCTGGTCCTGGGCTGCCCGCTGAAGCGGGCCTTGAAGACGATGCGATGGCGCCCGTTGCGCAGTCCGCGCAGCGTTATGCGCCGGCCGATCCCGCCGCGACTGCGGCGAGTCCGCTCGATGCCGTTGTCGTAGACGACGAGCGTCGTCATCCCGTGACCGGGCCGCCGCAGCCGTGAGAGCGGAACGCTGAGCGTGCGGGTGCTGGAACAGTGCTTGTCCATCTTCAGGGTGTAGGCGGTGCGCGGTGGGGAGCCCGTCACCAGTTCGTCGCCGGCTTTTCCGGGGTCGCCCGGAGCTGCCGGGTCGGGCGCGAAGATCGCGATGTAGTACGTGCCCGTTCGCGTGGCGCGGTAGCTGACGGCCGGATTCTGGGTGAACCCCGAGCTGTCGCGCAGTTCGCTGCTGGGCGATGCCAGGCGCATGTCGAACGGGCCGGTCGTCCGGTTCCAGATGGTCGCGTAGAGCACCGCCGCGGAGTCGGGGTTCGTGAAGCGGGCGTGCAGGACGTCGTTCTTGTGCAGGTCCACCCTGAACGCGTCCTGTGGATCCTTTCCGGGGCTCACCGACCCGTGGGTCGTGGTTCGGCGGGTGCGGCGAAGGTAGGTCGGGAACGCCTTGGGGCGTCGCTTGAGCCAGTACACGTTGTCGTTGACCTCGCGTGGCCGGGGGTCGTCCGTCGCGGGCGCGGCCGTGAGACCCGCGCCGACGTCGAGGATGCCGAATCCCGTGTTCACGTCGTAGCCCTGCAGCCCCGCGTCGCGTGAGGCCATGCGGCGGGTGACGTCATACAGCTGCGCTGTCGTGAGCTTCGGCCGCGCAGCGGCGATCAGCGCGACTGCTCCAGCGACCTCGGCGGCGGAGAAGGAGGTGCCCGAGGCGCGCGCGTAGCCGCTGCTGCAGATCGCCGACGGGGCCGGAAGCACGAGGTCCGCGCCAGGCGCGACCAGGTCGACCCAGCGCCCGAAGTTCGAGAACGCGTCCCGCACCGCCAGCCGCCCGGCCGACCCGACGGTCAGCACATGCGCGAGCCCGCCGGGGAAGACCTCCTGATCCTTGCCCTCGTTCCCCGCCGGAACCACGACGATCACGCCCTGCGAGAACGCCGCGTTCACGGCCAGGCCCACCGCCGTGACCGTCCCCTCCGGGACCTGTGCGAGAGGGGACGAAGAGGGAAGGACCGCGACACGCGCCCGGCGCGTCACTGCGATCGCCAATCCCTTCGCGATCGATTCAGGCGTCGCCAGCACGCTCGCGGCAGCGACGCGGATCGGCATGATCAGGCTGGTCGGCGAGATCCCCGCGACGAGACCCGGGGCGCCGGCCGCCGCGGCCGCGATCTGCGTCCCGTGACCATCATCATCTGCGAGCCCTGTGGCAGGGCCGCCGAGCGCATCCGACGCGGGGAGCACGCGCCCCGCGAGCTCACGCACTCCCGGATCCACGCCGGTGTCCAGCACCGCGATCGGACGTCTCGTGACGGGAAGGGTTCTGCTGCGCGCGTTCGTGATGACCGCGGTCTCGAGCTGCGGCGAGGTCGGCGCGTCCACGCACGTCCCGGCGATCGCCGCACGGGGAATGGAGCTGTTCGGCTGCGCAGCCGAGATTCCCGCGCGACCGCGGAGCTCCGCCGCGAATGCGTCGGCGGTCCGGCCCGCGGGAACGGGCACGGTGGCGAATCGCAGCCCCGCGATTCGGGTGACGGGTCGTGCGTCCGCAGGGAGCGCAGCCTCAGCCGTGGACGCGACCAGCACCTCGGGGCCGCCGGAAGCCTGCACCGTGTCCGCCCCCATCGTGCCGAAACCCAGTCCGAGCGCGACGAGCAGCGACAGCAACCGAGCGCAGCTTCTCGCGGACCAGACCACACGGCGTGTATACCAGCCGGCCGCCGCCCGTGAGGCAGACGGCGATCGGCGGGCGCGACAGCAGTCCGTGGCAGCACCCATGGAGGCGGCGACGTCGCTCGGCGAGGATCTGGACAAGGATTCACAGATGAAAGGCACCTCCATGCATCGAACGACCACACTCAACCTCAGGCGAAGGCGCGAGCGGGCCGCTCCGCTCCGCGGAGCGTTGCTCGCACTCGCTGCCGTCGCACTCGCGATGCTCGTCGTGTCGCCGTCGGCGTTCGCGATCCAATCGGTGCAGAAGTTCAGCGCCAAGGTCTCGCCGAGCAGGGCGGGCACGAAGTCCAAGCCGCAGGCGGTGTCGATCTCGGCGAACCCGTACTTCGACACGATCGCACCGGACCTCGACCGCCAGGTGCAGTTCGCGACGGTGAACGCGACCCTGTACTTCCCCAAGGCCGGCGTCTACAACGGCAAGTACTTCAAGTACTGCTCGCCGGCGACCGTCTTCCAGGACGAGACGAACTGCCCGAAGGGCTCGCGCGTCGGCACCGCCGACGGACGCGGCCTGGGCCTCGGACTCGACGAGGCGGTCAAGGGCCAGTTCTTCAACATCAAGGGCGGCAAGGGCGCGACCCTGCTGGTCACGGGCGAGAGTCCGCTGATCATCCGCGAGATCGTCCCCGCGACGCTCACCAAGCTGAGCGGCGACAAGGACTTCTCGTACAAGCTGTCGTTCTCGGTGCCGCGGAATCTGCAGTCCCCGGCGCCGGGCGTCATCGCCGCCGTCATGAAGTTCAACTCCAAGATTCCCAAGCAGTACGTCACCAGGACCAAGACGAAGACCAAGAAGGTCAAGGGCAAGAAGCGCAAGGTCAAGGTCAAGACCAAGATCCCGCTGATCGCCAGCACGAGCTGTCCCAAGGGCGGCTGGAAGTTCAAGTACGTCGCCGACTACACCACCACCTTCGACAGTGCGATCGAAAGCACACAGACCGTCGAAGGCTCCGTGCCGTGCAAGAGCGCCAAGAAGGCCAAGAAGTCGAAGAAGTCGAAGAAGTCCTCGAAGCGGTAGTCACGGAACGATGGCAGCTGCGCGGGATTGCGCAGCTGCCATCCGTGACGAGGACCCGGCCCGGCCGCCCGTCACGCGATCGCGGGTGGCGGGCCGAGGAGCTCGATGCCATAGAGCTCCATCAGGCGCGCGAAGTGCTCGGGGTCAGGCACCATCGGCCGGGGCTTGTCGCAGGCGACCGGGATGCCGACCTCGCGGAAGAACCCGTCGACCCCTGAGCCCATCGGGCCGGGCCGCCCGGCGGGACCGTAGGTCACGAGCAGCTCGGCCTCGTCGGAGGTCACGACGAACGCGTGCGGGACACCCCGCGGTCCCAGGACGAAGTCGCCGGCGCGGGCCTCGAGTCGCTCGTCGCCGACGACGATCGTCACTTCGCCGTCGAGCACGTAGAAGGTCTCATCTGCGTCGTGATGGACGTGCAGCGGGGTCGCGGCGCCGCGCGAGTCGCGAATCAGCAGCTGAAGCAGGCTCCCCTCGGTCTGCTGCGCAGTCGTCTTGATCGTGTAGCGCCCCACGCAGGGCCCATACGGCCACCAGAGGTCGTCGACGCCCTCGTCCCTGGCGAGGATGGTGGGCGCGGTCGTGGTGCTTGTTGTTGTCACGGTGAGCTCCTTTCGAGCGGTGGGCACTTGTGCGCCGTCACCATGACGGTCCGCCTGTATTCCGGCAAGGAAGAGTTGTCATCGGAAGTATGCTTTGCTGGCATGGCGGATCTGAAGCAGTTGCGGGTGCTGTGCGCTGTCGGTGAGGCGGGGTCGTTCTCGGCCGCAGCCGACGAGCTCGACTACACGCAGCCCGCGGTCTCGAAGATCGTGGCGGCGCTCGAGCGAGAGCTCGGCGCCACCCTCGTCGACCGCGGCTCGCGGCCCCTGCGCCTGACCGAGGCCGGCACGGCCCTCGCACTCGGCGGCAGGATCGCACTTGAGCAGGTGGCGGCCGCGAGGATCGAGGTCGAGGCGATCCGCAAGCTCGACCGCGGTTCGCTGAGTGTCGCGACGTTCTCAAGCGCAGGGGCGGCGCTCGTCGTCGACGCGCTCAGCGCCATGCGGCGCAACCACCCGGGCATCGCGGTGGCGATCGCAGAGCGCAGCATGCCCTCGGCCGCCGTACGGGCGCTGCGCGACTGCGATTTCGATCTCGTCGTCACGTTCGACTACCCGGGCGTCAGCAGCGTTGCGGCCGACGGTCTCGAGCTGCACGAGCTGCTGGACGATCCGATGGATCTCGTCGTGCCGCGGGGGCATCGACTGGCGAAACGGCGGACCGTCGGTTTCGCCGACCTCGCCGCTGAGGACTGGCTGCTCCCGGATTTCGGGCCGCAGAGCCCCAGTTACCAGCTCATCAGCCGGGCCTGCCGGAAAGCCGGGTTCGAGCCGCGGGTCGCCTTTCGCATCAATGACTGTCAGATGACGCAGGCGATGGTGGCAGCCGGCGAAGGAATCGCATTGCTCCCGCGGCTGATGCTGAAGGGTGCGGATCCGGGCGTCGCCATCAAACCGCTCGGCCCCGAGGCGCCGGTGCGGCGAATCGTCGCCGTGCGCCTCGCGACCCGGTATCTCGCTCCGTCGGTGGAGCACTTCATCGCGCTGCTGCAGGCGGCCGGCAGGCGCTATGCGCTGCCGCTCGCTCCGGCGCGCTGATCCCCGATCACCGCGAGATCGGCATGATTCCGGCGCATCGACGGCTGCGGGCGCGTGTTCTCATAGGTGATGATGCGAGGCTTGCGAACGACGCTGATCGCCTCTGCGGCGGCCATCGGACTCCTCCTGACGGGGCTGTCCCACCTTCCGGCGACGGAGGCTGGGGCAGCAGCACTCGCGAGTAAGAAGTCGGCGGGCGTGTCGGCGCGGGCCGAGCGGTGCAGGACGACTGGGTCCTCGCGTTCGGTCGTCTTCCGGGGCGCGATGCCGAAGCTGCGCCACACGAGGTCGCGCATGGAGATGAGGTTCGATCTCTTCGAACGGTCCGGCACACGCGGTGCGTGGACCCTGGTGGACGTCGACGGCTTCGGTGAATGGGACCTCTCGGATCCGGACGTCTCAGGCTTTGTGGTCAAGAAGCGGGTGTCCGGTCTCGTCGCGGGATACTCGTACCGGGCGCTGGTGCACTTCCGTTGGCGCAACGACCAGGGCAGGATCGTGAAGGGCAAGCGGGTGCGAACGCGGGCTTGTGTGCAACCCAGTACCGCGCCTGACCTCCGCCCGCAGACGATGCTGATCGAGGCGGGCCCGCGTCCCGACGTCCTGATCTACCGGACGCTCGTGCGGAACAGAGGGCGCGGCACGGCACAGCCGTTCGATGTCGTCCTGGCGGTGAACGCGGTCGCGCAGCCGGCGCAGCGCACGGGCCCGCTGGCCCCCGGCAAGGCGGTGTGGGTGGCGATCCAGGCACCGCGCTGCGAGCGCGGGACGATCGTCCGATTCAGCGTCGACGTGCGCTCCGAGGTCGCGGAGGCCGAAGAGGGGAACAACGACATCGAGCGTCGCTGCGAGCCGCCGACGTGAGCGCCGGCGGCGTCAGCGATCCGGAGGGAAGGTCGTCGCTCCCGGCGCCGTCACTTCATGACGACGTTGATCTTCGCGCGAGGAGCGAGGCGCTTCCCCGGCGCCTTGCTCTGTGACCTGACGCGCAGGCTTCGCTTTCCGGCCTTCTTGGGCTTGCGCACCTTCCCGATGCTGCACCCTGCGGCCGTGAGCTTCTTCTTCGCGGCCGTCTGCGTGAGGCCCTTCAGCTTGGGCACCTTGCAGGGGGGCAGGGCTCTCATGACGATGTCGACGGTGGCTCCGGCCGGAAGGCGCGTTCCGGAGGAGCGGCTCTGCGACCGCACCACGAGCTTCTTCCCCGCCGAGTTCTTCGGGCGGGTCACCTTGCCCACCGCGCAGCCGTCAACGGCGAGCTTCCTGGTCGCGGCGGCCTGTGAGAGCCCGCGCAGCGCCGGCACGGTGCACGGGATCGGCGGGTCTCCGACGCGCACGACCACCTCGGCGCGCGCGGCCGGCGGAGACGTGTCGGCGGTCTGCCCGATCTCGAGATAGGCGCAGAACCGGTAGGCACCGTCAGTCACGAGCTGCACGGGTGAGGACACGCTGAACGTCGACGGTGACTCGATGTACGCGTTCCCGTTGAACGTCGACTCCGAGCGACCACGCTGCGCGGCCGCTGTGGGCGCACAGGACGCAGCGTTTCGCTCGTAGAACGTGCGGAGCATCATGTTCTGGCCCACACCGGTGAGTTCGGCGGTTCCGGCGGTGTCCGCGACACCCGAGTAGACGACGTCGAATGGCGCGCCGCGTGTCACGGTCGCGGGGGCCTGGGCCGTCACCGACGGCGTGGCCCACGCGGGCGCGACCGCCACAAGCGCGATCAGGGTCGTGGCTGCCGCCGTGAGCACGGGAAATCGTCGTGTCATCTACTTCTTCTTCGCCTTCTTCTTCGGGGTCCTGGAGGTGTGCAGCTTCAGCGTGTACGTGGTCTGCGGGTCGACCTTGTTCCCGGCGGTCAGGTCGTCCTTCGGGTCCGGGAGGTCGGGTGCCTCGACACTCACGTAGTAGGTGCCGGTCTTGGTGACGCGCAGCGCTCGTGCGCGGGGATGGCGTGAGGCCCCCGGTGTCGTCCGTCGAGGTAGGTGTCGCGGCCCGCGCCGATGTCGAACGAGCCGGTCGTGGGGCGCCAGATCCCCATGGCGAGGTCGCCGCCCTTGGCCTCCGCGCTCGCCGTCAGCGTCTGCCCGCGCTTCACGCGGACCGGGTAGACGTCCTGTGGGTCCTTGCCGACCTCGACCGCGCTCTTCAGCTTCACGTTCCTGGTCTTCCGCAGATAGGTCGGGTGAAGCCTGGGGTTCTGCTTGAGCCAGAAGACGTCGTCGTCGACCTCGTGGGTCTGCCTGGGCGGGGCGCCGCTGCTGATCCCGGTCGCCACGTCCAGCAGCCCGAAGCCGGAATCGTCGTCGCGGCCGTTCTGGTAGATGTCCTTGACCGCGCCCATGCGCATGACGTCGTAGATGCCCTGTGCGTTGAGCTTCGGGCGCTGCGACCAGATCAGCGCCGCTGCGCCGGCGACCGCTGGAGCGGAGAACGAGGTGCCGGAAGCGACGCCGTAGCCCGTCGTGCACACGTCCAGCGGGGCGGGAAGGATCATGTTCGCGCCCGGGCTGACGAGGTCGATCCACGGCCCGAAGTTCGAGAACGCGTCGCGCGTGCCGTCCGCCGTCGCAGAGCCCACGGTCAGAACGCGCGTGAGGTTCCCGGGGACCGCCGGGTTGATCTTGCCCTCGTTGCCCGCGGAGACGACAGTGATGGTGCCCTTGGCGAACGCGGCGGTGATCGCCTGGTCAAGGACCGCCGCGTCCTTGGGATCGACGTCGGCGGCCGGGTTGCTGCTCGAGAGGTTGATGACGCCCGCGCCGCGCCTGGCGGCCTCCTCGATGCCGCGAACGACCCAGCTCACCGTCGTCTCCGACGAGCGGTTGTAGATCGAGATCGGGAGGATCGGGCTCGTCGGCGAGACACCCTGGAAACGGCCCGCGCGTGCGGCGGCGACCGACGCGACCTCTGTGCCGTGCGAGTCGACGTCCGAGGTGTCGTTGCTCCCTGTCGCAGCGTTGTAACCCGGCAGGACGCGACCCCGGAGCTCGGCGGTGTTCGGGTCCACGCCCGTGTCGAGAATCGCGATCGGCTTGGTCGTCGGCGGCGCCACGATCGCCGCCGCGGCGACGGCGCTCACCAGCGACTGGGACTGGTTCGCGTCAGGGGTGTCCGCGCACGCCTGGGCCAGCCCGGTGCCCTTCATCCGGCGATCGACCTGCGTCGCGAGCACCCCCGGCCGCCGAGCGAGCTCGTCGGCATAGTCCGCGGCGCTCATGCCCGGCGGGGTCGCGAGCGCGTAGACGCGCAGGCCGGGCGCCAGCTCGGTGATGAACGACGGCTGGCCGGGAAGGCTCGCACGCGTCGCCGCGCTCGCGAGCACCCTGGCGGTGGCGCCCGCCGTGGCGGGAACCGCGAGGAGCGCGCCCACTGCGAGCACAGGGATGACGAGCCGCGCCGGGCCACGGAACCGTCGACACGGCAGCCTGAGCTCGGACATGCCGCGGGGCGGGATGCATCTCACCATGGAAGCGTCCATGCCGGTGGACGACCGCGCCATGGGTGCTGCCCCTCATTGTGCCGCGCAGCTCGCCATCACCGTTGCCGGATGGCTCGCGGCTCGACCGTCGTCGAGGGCGAGGTCACGGTCGTCACGTCCCCCCGGGAACCGGTGCGGTGGCGGTAGCGGAAGCGGTACGAGGTGCGCGAGCGCACGGTCGTGTGCAGGCTGAAGAAGCCTCGCCGGTCGGTCACGAGCCGCCTGATCGTCGTGTAGCTGCGCGCGTGCCGGGTGCGGCGCTGGACGGCGACGGTCGTCCCCGGCGCCGGCCGCGCCTGGCCCCACAGGGTCGCCCTGTGCCGGCCGCGCGGCAGGCTCGCCCAGAACGGATTGGCGAACGCGCGCAGCGCCGGCTTCGGGCGTCCGCGGGCGTCTGTCAGCCCCGACTGCCACCCCGACGAACTCGTGGTTCCGGCGGTGTGCGGGCCGACCGGGTCATCACGCCAGAGGTACTGGACCAGCATCCTCACGCGCGGCTGTCGCCAGGCCAGGTAGGCGGCCTCCTGGATCCACGCCGCCTGATGGGCGAGTGAGACGCCGAGCAGGCGGTCGGGCGGATTGGTCTGATAGCCGTATTCATCGAAGTAGAGACTGAGAGGCCGTCGGAAGCTCCCGGAATGACGCAGTCCATGCCGATGCTGGATCGCGTCGATCGTCCGCAGCAGCCGCGCGGTGTCTGCGATCGCGGCGTCATCCGGGTCGGGACTCGGTGTCGTCGGTGAGACGAGGCCGCTGTGGGGGTGGTAGGCGATGCCGTCGGTCGAGATCGGGTGGAAACCCTTCCGGCAGGTGGGCGAGCGCCGGTCCCGGCGCAGGTGCCGGTCGACGCAGCCGAGCGCGCGCAGGAAGGTCAGCGGCTTCATGACGGCGTTGGCTGAGCGCGCGCGCTGGCCTCGCGACGAGAGTGCTCCGGCATACACGCGGGCTCCGTGGTCGGCGCGCTTGATCGCGGAGCTTGCCTGCCGGTAGATGTCCCGGTAGAGCGCCGGGGAGGCCGGCGTGCAGTGCCGTCGCCGGCAGGTGAACTGTGGCTGGAGCCATGCGGGAAGGTTCGGCTCATTCCAGACGATGTACTGGCGCACCGCATTCCCGTAGCGGTGGGCGACGGCCGCGGCGAACGCGGCGAACTTCCGCGGGTCGGGCTTGTACTGCCCGCTTCGCCGGGCGGGCGCCCTGCTCCCCCAGACGGGCCCCGGTCCGGTCACCGAGATGATCGGCTCGATTCCCTGCGCGCGCAGCGCAGCGATCGCGTTGTCGACAGGGCCCCAGGAGTACCGCGCGTCATCGGGATCGGACGCGTCGAAGCCCGCGGGCGCGTGCATCCGGTACGGGTTCGGCGCGGCGTAGCGCCAGATCACGAGCACTCGTGCCACCTCGACGCCGGCCGCCTTCCAGCGTGGGACGAGCGACGCGGTCAGGGCGGGATCTCGCTGGGTCACGCCGTCATCGGCGATCCCGATGACGAGCCCGCGGGAGGCGCCCGCCGGGCTCGGAGCCACGATCGCGAGGACCAGGAACACCAGGACGGCACGGCGAAAGCGGCGAGGAATCCCCGCATTCGCGGACGGTCGGCCCATGCTCCTCATGGTGGACGGGGCGGCCGTCCCACACCATGGGTGGGGGCCACCATCGAGCACACCGCCCTGCCGTGTCCTCTCCGTTCAGGCCTCGATCAGGCCACTGCGGACCGCGTAGCGGGTGAGCGCGACCCGATCCTTGAGCCCGAGCTTCTCGAGCACGTTCGCGCGGTGCCGCTCGACGGTCTTCTCGCTGATCGAGAGGACCTCTCCGATCTCCTTGGAGCTGTGGCCCTCGGCGACGAGCTTCACCACCTCCGTCTCGCGTGGCGTGAGCGGATCGGCGTCGACCGCCTCCCCGCGCGTCGCGCGGGCGAGCCGGTCGCGGACGATCGCGCTCATGGCAGTCGGGGTCACGAACGGCTCCCCGCGCATCGCCGCGCGGCAGGCGTGGACCAGATCGCGGTCGGCGGAGGACTTCAGGACATAGCCGGAGGCACCCGCCGCGAGCGCCTGGAAGAGGTACTGCTCGTTGTCGTGCATCGAGAGCAGCAGCACGCGCAGCTCGGGACGGTGGGCCTGGATCTGCCGCGCAGCCTGCAGGCCGGTGAGCCGCGGCATGCTGATGTCGAGGATCGCGAGGTCGACGCCGCCCTTCAGGGCGAGCGCGATCGCGTCCGGGCCGTCGGCGGCCTCGGCGACCACCTCGAGGTCGGGCTCGAGATCGAGCACCATCCGCAGGCCGGCCCGCACGAGGTCGTGGTCATCGGCCAGCAGGATCCGTGTTTGCAGCGGGGTCGTCATGCACATGCCTCCGTGGCCGGGATCTCCAGCGTCACCGATGTTCCAGACGGACTTCGCGGCGCGACCCGCAGCGCCGCGCCGACCATCAGCGCGCGCTCGCGCATACCCCGGATGCCGGAGCCTTCCGCGCGGCCCTCCGGGACGCCGACTCCGTCGTCGGTGACCGTCAGTCGCAGCCCGCCGTCAGCGGGCTGCAGTTTCACCAGCACCCGCCGCGCGCCGGAGTGGCGGACGGCGTTGGTGAGGCTCTCCTGGGTGACCCGGTAGACCACGAGCTGGGCGTCGGGGGTGAGCCGTGGAACTTCTGGGTCGAGTGAGTGGTCGACGATCATGCCCGTATCGTTCCCGACCCGGTCGCACAGGTGCTCCAGCGCGCTGACCAGGCCCAGATCGTCGAGCGCCTCGGGGCGCAGGCGCCGCACGATGGTGCGGACCTGCTCCAGGCAGTCGCGGACGGTGCCGATCGACGTCGCGAGCGCCGCCTCCTGACCTGGATTCGCGGCGGATCGCGAGACGACGTCGAGCTGCAGAAGAAGTGCCGTGAGGTTCTGGCCGACCTCGTCGTGCAGCTCCAGCGAGAGGCTGCGGCGCTCCTGCTCCTGCGCAGCCTGGGTCCGCCTGGAACTCTCGCGCCGCTCATGGTCCAGGCGATCCAGCATGTCGTTGAACGCCGACGTCAGCTGGGCGACCTCGACGCTGCGCGCGCCGACGTCCACCGGCTCACCGAGACGTTGTGGATCCATCGTCGACATCGCGCTGCGAAGGCGCCGGAGCGGCGTGAGGATGCGCCGCAGCAGGACGAGGTTCGCGACGAGCATGACCAGCAGGCCGCCGGCCAGCACCAAGACCTCGCCGAGACTGACCGGCCAGCTCACCGTGATCGGAAGCAGCGCGAGCAGCGCCACGGCGGTCACAAGCACGATCGCGTTGGCCGAGAAGACGCGCCAGAGCAGGGTCTGGCGCGGCATCGCGGCCCCGTTCCGCCAGTATCCGCGAGCCCGGGAGGCGGGCAGCTGGAGGTCGACGCCGATGGTGCTAGGCGAGGACTTCGAGGATTCGTCGCGTACGGTGATCCAGTTCCTCCACGGTGATGTCGAGCGTCGCTGCGATGTCCCGCGGCGTGACGCTGTTCGCCGAGCATCCCGAGGATAGGCAGGTCGTCGGCCTCGCAGCAGCTCACCGGCGAGCGACATGGCCTCGGGCGTCACCTCCGGAACCTCGGCGGCACCGGACGCGACCCGGCGGATCGTGCCGGTGAGCTCCCGTGGCGGAACGGCCTTGTCGACGAGCGCATCGGCTCCGGCGAGGCGTGCGGGCACCGCCATCGACGCCGCGACGAACGATGAGTAGATCACGATCCGCGGGGCATTCCGTCCGCTCTTCAGGCGGCGGCAGAGCGCGATGCCGTTCGTTCCCGGCAGCTGGTAGTCGAGCAGCACGACGTCCGGCTCGAATCGGTGGACGGCCGGGAGGAGCGTGAACTCGTCCGACGCCTCGCCGACGGCACGCATGTCCTGCTCGGTGTCGATCAGCGCGCGGAGGCCCGCGCGCACCGCCGGATGGTCGTCGACGACAAGCACGCTGATGGTTCCCCCTGGCATGGGCGGGAACGATGGCGTCCGTGTGACACGCTGCCAATGGGTGGCAGTCCCCATGCCACCGAACGACAGGCCGTGTTCGCCACCGACTTTACCGACGCTTTGCCCGCCGGCCGCGACTCTGATGGGAGCCCAGTTCCGCGCCATGTCTCCGCCTGCCCAACCGTCCCGGCCACCGCGCCCGCCCGGCGCCCCGCGGCCGCTCGTGCGTGCCGGCCGTCGCCGCGCCGACCGGGCGAAGGTCGCGGTGCTGCTGATCACGCCGCTGCTGTTCACTGCGGCGTTCGGCCTCTCCCGCAGTTCCTACGCGAGCCACCCGCGGCAGGCCTCAAGGCCGCTCAGCGTGCCGCCGCGGTTCGAGCGGATCGTCCGCGAGAACCTGCTTCAGGCAGGCGTCCTTGCGCCGCAACAGGCGCCGGCGGCCGTGCAGACCTCGAGCTCCTGATCCCGTGCACCTGACATCGAGCCCGATCGACTGGTACGCCGCCCGGGCCGGCGGTGTCGTCGCCTACGTGCTGCTCACACTCGTGGTCCTGCTGGGGATCGCGATGTCGAGCGGTGCGCGTGTGGAGCGCTGGCCGCGCTTCGCTCTGAAGGACGTCCACCGCTTCGCGGGTCTGCTGACGGGCACGTTCCTCGTGATCCACATCGTCACGATCGCGATCGACGCGTACCTGCCGTTCTCGCTGACGTCGCTCGTGGTCCCTTTCACGAGCTCCTACCGCCCCGTGTTCGTCGGGCTCGGGATCATCGGCGCTGAGCTGCTGCTCGCCCTGGCGGTCACGAACAGGCTGCGTGACACGTTGCCGTACGCCGCCTGGCGACGGCTGCACTACCTGAACTTCGCGGTCTGGGGCACGGCGACGGTTCACGGGCTGGGGAGCGGCACCGATCGCGGCACCCCCTGGCTCGTCGCGATCGAGGCGACGGCGATCGTCGCGGTCCTGACGGCGACGGGCTGGCGGGTCCTGCGCGTCCGCGACGAGCTCACGCCGGGACGCCTCGCGGCGGTCGCAGGCGGAGCGGCGCTGGTCGCCGCGGCCGCCGTGGCGCTCGTCCTCGGGCCGCTCGCGTTCAAGCCCCGCCCATGGAATCCGGCGCGCTTCACGGATGCGCTCGACGGCCGGATCGTGCAGCAGGACGGGGCGACCCGCGGCATCGTGTCGATGGCGGGAGAGGGCACGGGATCCCAGCACGTACTCGTCCGCGCCGACCTGCTGATCGCCCCTGCCAAGCTGCTGGACACCGCATTCCAGATGGAGTACCTGCCGAGCGGCGCGCACTGCCGCGGCCGCGTCCTGAGAATCACGGACGGCGGCCTCGGGTTCGTCGCGCACTGCAGGATCGGCGCCGGCCCACAGCACACCGTCCGCGCCCGCTGGGACTCGTCGGACGGCGGCGTCCTCTCCGGCGGCACGATCACGTCCGCTGCCTGAACCGGGCTTTGCCTGCTGCTTGCCTTGTCCCGCCTAGCGTCGCGAGCCGTGAGGGTCACCACCGTCCTGGGCTGCGCCTGCGCCGCATCGCTCCCATTCGTCGCCGGATGCGGAGCGGGCGGCGGGACGACGACGTCGGCGCCCAAGGCCGCGGCGGCGACGACGGCTGTGAAGTCGGCGGCGCCCCGCACTCCGGCGCCGGCCGTCGGCCTGCGCGCTCGCAGGGTCGGGCGGCTGCCGGCTCCCGTCCAGCTCCCGGCCGTCACGGCACATGGTGACGGGGCGCTTGCGATCGGTGGCCTGAACGCCGCGGACGGTTCGGTGGCCGACATCGTTCGCGTCAGCGGCGCGACCGCCACGCGCATCGGCGCGCTGCCGCGGGCGATGCACGACGCGGCGACGGCGACCGTCGCCGGCACCGCGTATGTCTTCGGCGGCGGCGACGCGGGCGCCGGCTTCCCCGGAATCCTGCGGGTCCTCGCGACCGGAGGCACGCGCCCGGCCGGGTCGCTGCCCGCCCCGTCCTCCGACGTCGCGGCCGCAGGGATCGGGCACACCGGGTACGTCGTCGGCGGCTACACCGGCACGGTCCCGCTGCGCTCGATCGTCGCTTTCACGCCGGGCCGCGGCGCCCGTCGCGTCGGCCGCCTCCCGGTCCCGCTCCGCTATCCGGCCGTCGCCGCCGTCGGCTCGTCCGTCCTGATCGCCGGAGGAACCTCCGGCACGACGGCCGAGCGAGCGATCCTGAGGTTCGATCCCGCGACGGGTGCCACCCGCCGGATCGGGATGCTCCCCGCGCCCCTGACCCATGCGGCCGGCGCATCTCTCGGCGGGCGCTTCTACGTGATCGGCGGCCGCGGGCCCGACCTCACGTCCCAACGCGCGACGATCTGGTCGGTGGACCCGCAGACCGGGTCGGTCGTGCGCGCGGGCAGGCTCCCGGTGGCCCTCTCCGACACCGGAGCTGCGTCCCTGCCGGGCCGCATCCTCGTGCTCGGAGGCCGTGACGCCACGGGCGGCGTCCACGACGCGATCCTGGCGCTGACACCCGGCGCATGAGCGGGCGACGTCTCACAGTCATCGTCACAGTGACGGGCGCCGCGCTGCTCGCGGGCTGCGGCGGCGGCTCCAGGCCTGCCGCCACGAGCACACGCGCGCCCTCGGCGACGTCGCCGGCCGCGGCGCCGGCGCGGACGGCCGCGGCCCACGTCAACGTCTACGCCGCGGCCGCAAGGGGCCGGCTCAGTCCCGCCGTGCGCGGCGATCCGGCCCGGCTGTACGTGCCCAACTCCGTCTCGAACACGGTGGACGTGATCTCGCAGCGCACCGGGCGGATCGTCGACCACTTCGATGTCGGCCGGCTGCCGCAGCACGTCACGCCCTCCTGGGATCTGCGCACGCTCTGGGTCACGAACGACCTGGGCAACAGCCTCACCCCGATCGACCCCAGGACCGGTCGCCCGGGGAAGCCGGTGCCGGTCCTCGATCCGTACAACCTCTACTTCACGCCCGACGGCCGTCGCGCGATCGTCGTCGCCGAAGCACACCGCCAGCTTGACTTCCGCAGCCCGCACACGATGCGCCTGCGTCACACGCTGCACACGCCGATGTGTCCGGGCATCGACCACATGGACTACACGGCGAGCGGCCGGCTCGCGCTCGTCTCCTGCGAGTTCGGCGGGCGCGTGATCGTCGTGAACCTGCGCCGCGAGCGGGTCGTCAAGACGATTGCGCTGCGCCCGCTCGCGATGCCGCAGGACGTCAAGATCTCACCCGACGGCCGAACGTTCTACGTCGCCGACATGATGTCGGGGGGCGTCTGGCTGATCGATGCGCGGACACTGCGCAAGGTCCGGTTCCAGCCGACCGGCAAGGGCGCGCACGGTCTCTATCCCAGTCGCGATGCGAAGAGCCTCTACGTGTCCAATCGCGGCGAGGGGTCGGTGAGTGTCATCTCGTTCCGTACGCGCCGGCCGGTCAAGAAGTGGCGGATCCCGGGAGGCGGCAGCCCCGACATGGGCGGCGTGTCCGCAAACGGCGACGTGCTGTGGCTGACCGGGCGTTACGACGGGGTCGTCTATGGGATCAGCACCCGCACGGGGAGGCTGCTGCACAAGATCCGCGTCGGCAGCGGACCGCACGGCATGGCCGTCTGGCCGCAGCCGGGGCGCTACTCGATCGGCCACACGGGAATCCTCCGCTGAAGCTGCGGAGGTAGAAGACCGCGCCCCTCTCCGCGCGCACCCCGATGCCGCGAGGCCCGCGGACCCGTTCAATGCCTCCATGGCGCGCGGTCAGAGCATCGAGACGGAAGCTCGGGTGGGTGACTGGGTCGAGGTCCACGGATCGGACGGCACGCTGCTCAGGTCCGGCCAGATCGTCGAGCTTCTCGGCGGCCCGGGGCGCGAGCACTTCCAGGTGTGCTGGGATGAGAACCACGAGTCGATGGTGTTTCTCCGCCCCGGGGTGCGGATCGTCCGGCGCAGTCAGCGCGACGAAGCCGGCTCCGGTGACGGCGCCAGCGCGTCCCCGACGGTGACCGGCCCCTGATCGAGCCGGATCCGCCTCGCCGAACCCTCGCCGGTCCCGGGCGCGACCTGCACGAGATCGACGGCGAGCGGCTCGAATCCGCCGGGCCGGGGCGCGCGGAAGGTGACCACCGCGAGCCCGATCGGCTGGCCGTCGGCAAGGTTTCCGGTCCCGCCCGCACCGACCGTTCCGCCGTTCACCTGAATCACATCGGCGCGCGACACGACAGCCTGCTGGTGCGTGTGTCCCTCGAGGACGAGCAGTGGCGCCGCCGGAACCGTCCTGCGGAGTGCCTGGATCGCGGGCTCGGCGAGCGCTGGCTCATGCACCACGACGACGTCGACGCGCCCGACGAGCGGCTTCAGCCACGCGCTGAATGCAGCCTGCTCAGCCGCGGTGACCTCCGCCCCGCGATCGCGGTAGTCCTGTGATGCCAGCCGCAGGTTCGGGCTCTCGTAGCCCGCCATCCGCAGGCCGTTCACGGTCGTGATGAGGGGCCCGTATCCGCCACGGGGGAGGAGCCGCCCGCGCCGCGTGAGCACGATCGCGCCTGCTCGCGCGAGCCGCTGCGAGGAGCGGTCCGAGTCGTGGTTGCCGCCGACGAAGACGAAGGGATGGCCGGACCGCAGCACCGATCGCAGTGCGCTGGTCTCCAGCGGCGTTCCGCGATCGGAGAGATCACCGGGGAAGACGACCGGCCCGCCGGCGGCGGCGCGCCGGATCGTTCCGATCGCGACGACGTTGTTGTGCAGGTCGGACGCGACGGTCAGGCGCGGGAGCCGTGTCAGCGCCGCCCGCCGCCCCGGGCTCGTCACCAGGCGCGCGAGCCCGAGCAGCTGGTCGTCGACCTCGGCGCCGAGCTTCCCCTGCGCCTGTGACGCCGCCTCGACCGCGCGCAGCGCGACCGGGATGTCGCTCCCGTGTGCGTAGTACACGGGCTTGTCGAGGGCCCCGCGCGGCGCGAGCAGGACCGCGATGCCGACCATCCACAGCGCCGCGCCGAGCGCCGCGACGGCAAGGCGCCACCGCAGCCGCGGCCGGTCTGATCGCAGCGCCACGGCGGCGAGCGACCCGAGGGCCAGCGCGCCGGCCGCGGAGAGCAGTGCGAGGCGGCGCAGGAACCCCGCGATCGCGTCGCGTGCCTCGCCGCGGACCGCGCCCGCCGCGGAGCGCCCGGTCGTCGCCACCCCCTCGACGGATCTGCGGTCGATCGTCTCGAGCTGCACCTGCAGGCGCGCGGGGGCCCGCACGCCGTCGAACCGCACGCCCCAGTCGACCAGCGGCACGTAGGCGTCGAGCGCACCGTCGTGGAACGGGCTCACCGACAGCGTTATCCGGCCGACGGACAGCTTGGACGTGTCGCTGTACGACCATACGGCGAGCATCCCGCCGACCGCGCAGGCGAGGAGGACCACGGCGACGACTCCCGCCGGACGCAGCCGACGGCCCAGCGTGCGTCCTCTGCCGGCCGGCTCGCCCATCGCCGTCACCGTACCGCGGAAAAGTCCGACGGACGCCCGCTCCGCAGCCTTGGCAGGAGGCTGATGGTGGGGAGAAGCGGGCGTCCGCTCTGGGGGGAGTCACCCCTCAGAACAGCCACGGCGCGAAAACGTCACGGGCCACCCCCGAGCCTGCCGCTTCGAAGATTGCGATCATGGGGTCCTATGGCTGAAGACCCGAAGATCCGCGTCGCCGTGGTCGGCGCGGGCCCGGCCGGCTTCTACGCGACCGATCGCCTGCTGCGCTCCGGCGAGGTCGAGGTGGAGCTGTTCGACCGGCTGCCCACGCCCTGGGGCCTGGTCCGGGCGGGCGTCGCACCCGACCATCCGAAGATCAAGTCGGTCACGCGCGTCTTCGAGAAGACGGCGAAGCTCGAAGGATTCCGCTTCCACGGCAACGTCGAGGTCGGCGCCGACATCACGCATGACGAGCTGCTCGGTCACCACCACGCGGTGATCTACACCTACGGCGCGGCGAAGGACCGCCGGCTCGGGATCCCCGGGGAGGACCTGCCCGGGAGTGTTCCCGCGACGGAGTTCGTGGCCTGGTACAACGGCCACCCCGACGCCGTGCACCACGAGTTCGATCTCGCGGGGCCGCGCGCCGTGGTGATCGGCAACGGCAACGTGGCCGTCGACGTCGCGCGCATGCTGATGCTCACCCAGCATGAGCTGGCGGTCACCGACACCGCTGACGAGGCGATCGAGGCGTTCGGCGCCAGCGGCATCACGGAGGTCGTCGTGCTCGGCCGCCGCGGCCCGGCACAGGCCGCATACACCACACCGGAGCTGCGCGAGCTCGGCGAGATGCGGGACGCGGACGTGTTCGTCGACCCGGCGGACGTCGAGCTCGACGCCGCCAGCGCAGCCTGGCTTGCGAGCGACGAGGCCGACCGCGCGGCGCGCGACAACATCGACATCGTCCGCGACTACGCGGCCCGCGAGCCGCACGGCCATGGCCGGCGCATCGCGCTGCGGTTCCTGCGCTCGCCGGTGGAGATCCTCGGCGAGGACCACGTGACCGGCGTGCGCGTCGTGCGGAACGAGCTGATCGCGGACGACAGCGGCAACATCCGCGCGCATCACACGCAGGACGAGGAGGTCATCGAGTGCACGCTGGTGCTGCGCTCGGTCGGCTACCGCGGCGTCGGCATCGAGGGCCTCCCGTTCGACGAGCGTTCCGGCACGATCGTCAACGACGACGGCCGGGTCCTGACCGAGGCGGGTGGCCCGCCGCTGCCGGGCGTCTACACCGCCGGCTGGATCAAGCGCGGCCCGTCCGGCGTCATCGGGACGAACAAGAAGTGCGCCCACGAGACGGTGCAGCACCTGCTCGAGGACCACGAGGCGGGACGGCTCCCGCAGCCGCCATACGGCGCGGCCGAGCTCGACGCGCTGCTCGCAGACCGCGGCGCGACGCTCGTGGACTACGCGGCGTGGGAGCGGATCGACGAGCACGAGCGCGCCTCGGGCGAGGCCCAGGGCCGCCCGCGCGTCAAGCTCACCCGCCGCGAGGAGCTGCTCGAGCGCGGGCTGGGCGAGCGGTCCGGCGGCCCGGCCTAGGCGACTGCGCCGGTCCGTCCTCAGAACCGCCCGCGCAGCTCGCAGTGCCGAAGCCGGTAGGCCGATCCGTGCTTGCGCACCCGCACCGTGTCGATCCCGGGTCCGCAGTCGATCGTGCCGTGGCCCTGCGAGGCCCAGATGAAGTCGTCACCCGTCCCGCCGCGCACCGTGTTGCGACCGTGGCTCGTGTAGATGAAGTCCGACCCGGCGCCGCCGCTCAGGCGATCGTGCTGCCGGGTGGTGTTCCCCACCGGGTCCGAGTCGCCCCAGATGACGTCGCTGCCGGCGCCGCCGGAGATCCAGTCCGAGCGATGGTGGCCGAGCAGCTCGTCCGCCCGCTCGCCTCCGATGAGCCGGCCGCCGCCGAAGCCGGGGAAGGTCAGGAACACGCCGGTGATCGCCGGCCAGTGACGGTGACTCACGTTGCCGGTCCCCGGCCCGCCCGGCGTGCGGCGGCCGAGCCCGGCACGGCACGAGGCCCGCGGGGGCGCCTCGCGGCAGACGCGGGCCCGGTACTCGTCATCGCGTCTGGTCGGCGGAGCGCCCGCGGCGACCGTCGCGAAGGACAGCACGACCATGGCGACGCCGAACGCGCCCACCTTCCCTCGGTGATTCCCGGACCTGCGGAGCACGGCGCCCCTCCTCACTGGACGCTCGCAACGTACCGACCCCGTCACACGGAACCGGATGCGTTCGGAGGGTGTTCAGGCCGGGGCGGGAGTCTCGGGGTCCTGCGGCGCGGGGACCTCGGGGCTGGGCGGACCCGCGGGAACGGTCGGTCCGACGGGCTCGGTGACCGGGAGCTCCGGAGCGCGGTCGGGCGTGATCTCGGGCGCAGGCGCAGGGTCGGCCGGGAGCTCAGGCCCCGGCTCCGGCGCCTGCGGCACTTCGGCGCGAGGCGTCATGGACGCCGCTCCTGGCCGGGTGGCCTTGCCGTCTCGGCCGCGCCGCTGAGCTCGGCCACATGCTGTGCCTGAGCCGCATTCATCGCCCTGCCCCGCCGCGCGGCCACCGAGCCGCGGCGCGGGATGCGGCGCTTCCGGCGCATGCGTCCCTGCCCGTCTGACGGCGGGTCCTCTGCTCGGGCCTCATCACGAGGCCCGAGCAGGATGCCCACGAGAACCAGCAGAAGCAGCAGGCCGATGACGCCGAGGATGAATCCGGTGAAGAACGACATGCGGAGCGGCTGCGAGGACGCAATCCGGGGCCGCCTAGACCCTGCCGCGTGAGCCGTAGATGCCCGTCGGGAAGCCCGACAGGAGAACCAGGATCGCGGCGATGATCGCGATGATGCTGGGAAGGCCGAGCGCCACGCACAGTGCATAGACGAGGGCTGCGACCAGGACGGTGATGATGATGCCGAGCACGATTGCTCCTATCTTGAGGATCCGTAGTCATCCGATGCCCGCGCCCGCTGCGCGCCAAACATTCCGTGATCGCCGCTGGGCGGGGAGGGGCCTTCGAGGAGCGCGCGGGGCCACAGCCCGCCGGCGAGCACACTGCTCAGCTCTGCCGAGTACACGACCACCCGCGCCCCGAGGAAGAGCCAGGTCAGCAGGCCGATCACCGTCGCGAAGGTTCCGTACGCGGGGCCGGCGCCCTTGACGACGTGCCCCACATAGGCCCCGCCGACCGCCTGCAGCAGGGTCCACAGCAGCGTTGCACTGACGCAGCCCGGCCAGAGCGAACGCGTCGGGACCGAGTCGTCGGTCAGCAGCCTGAAGGCCGCGAAGAAGAGCGCTCCGTTCAGCACGAGCGACAGCGCGATCCCGGCGACCGCCAGCGTCGGCCCCCCGAGGCCGCCGCTGACGAGGCCCGCCGCGAGCGTTGACGCGATCAGCAGCGTGCCCAGCGCGGCGAGCAGTGCCAGACCGCGCAGCCGCGAGCTCACGAAGCCCGGCCGCTCCTTGCGGGCGACTCCGTGGACGCGGTTGAACGCGGCCTGGGTCGCCAGCGTGACCCCGAGCCCTCCGAGAATCGCGCCGATCGCGCCGATGACGAGCGCAACGCCGCTGCCGGTCAGCGATCCGGTCTGGAGCTGGTCGCCCACCACGGGGAACTGGCTGAGCGCCGAATCGAGCACACGCCGGCGTGTCTCGGGATCGCCCTGGAGCACGAAGCCGAGCACCGACACGAAGACCATCAGCAACGGGAACAGGCTGAAGAACCCGTAGTAGGCGATCACCGCGGCGAGATTGCCGCCCTCGTCCTCGCCGAACTTCTTGACGACGGCCACGGGGACGGCGAGGCCCCGGTGACGACGCTGGACGCGGTCGAACGATCGGACGGGAGCGAGGAGATCCACGCGTTCCCGTATCGCCCCCGCGACCGGCGCTCAAACGCGCCGGGTCCGGCGAACGGTGTTTCGGGCGCGCCCCCGCGGGCATACCGCCTGCGACTGTTCACGACTGAGGAGTTGAAACCAGATGGGCGAACTCACCGACAAGGCCACAGGCCGTGCCAAGCAGGCCGCCGGCGCCGTCACCGGCGACGACGAGACGCGCCGCGAGGGCGAGCGTGACGAGCGCAAGGGCGAGGCCAAGGGCGCCGTCAACGACGCAGCGGACAAGGTGAAGGACGGGATCGACAGCCTCAAGGACAAGGCTTCCCGCGCCTGATCCGGCGCAGCTGCTTCGCGGCACCGGCGGCGACCGGTGTCGCGGGCAGCACCCCGCGCTAGGCTCGGCTGACGTCCCGCCGAGCTCGAACAGCGTGCCGCTGACGACATCGCAGCGACCCAGGACCCTGCCCGATGGGGCGTGGTGGCTTGGTTCCGTCGCCATCCTCGCCGCGGTCACGATCGCGGATCTCGTGATCTCCGGCGTCGTCCTGACGAGTCTCGTCGTCCTCGCCCCGCTGTTCGCCAGCATCCGGCTGCGTCCCCGCTCGGTGGCCGTGGTCGGAGTCGCGGCGCTCCTCATCGCCGTCGTCAGCGTCAGCTGGAACCCCACGACCGGGGCACAGGAGCTCGTGCGCGTCGGGCTCGTCCTGGCGGGTTCGATCCTCGCGATGCTGATCGCACTGGTCCGCTGGCGCCTGGAGCGCGAGCGCCGGCTCGAGCGCATGCTCGGCGAGCTGATCGGCTCGACGATGCGGTCGCCCGAGCAACTCGTCCACGACATCGCCGGATCACTCGTGCCGGGCTTCGCGGACGGCGCACGCGTCGAGATGCTGACGGTTGAAGGATCCCCGCAGCTGCTCGCGGAGGCGGGCTGCCCGGTGCCGGTCGGCCCGGGGGCCGACCAGGACCGCGCCACCATCCGGCGCGAGCGCGGCTACGGCTGGACGCTCTCCGGCCAGCTGCGCATCGGCGAGCGGGTCGTCGGCTCGATCGACGTCCACCGCGCCGGCCGCCGCTTCCACCCCGCCGACACCGGGCTCTTCGACCGGCTGGCCGAGCGCGTGGCGCTCGCGCTCGAGAACTCGGCGCTCCTCGCGGCGAGTCGCGAGCTTGCCGGGCGGGTCGACGCCGAGCGCCTGCGTCTGCGCACGGTGATCGACCAGATGCCGGCCGCGGTCACGCTGCGTGACCGCGACGGCATTCCGGTCATCACGAATCCTCGCGCGAAGGAGATCCAGCGCCGCGCGGCCGGAGACATCGACGCCCAGACGTGGTTCGCCGACCACCCGGGCCGGCGCCTGGACGGCACGCCGGTCGGGCCGGAGGACTGGCCGCATGAGCGGTCGCTGCGCAGCGGCGAGGTCGTGCACGGCGAGGAGTACGAGTTCGAGCTTCGCGATGGCGGCTGGGCGGTGGCGCGCGTCAACTCGGGACCGATCCGCGACGAGGAGGGACGCATCGACGGCGTCGTGAGCGTCTTCGACGATGTCAGCGACCAGGTTCGTGACCGCCGCGCGCTGCGCTGGCTCGCGGAGGTGGGGCGCCTGCTCGACCGGCCGACGTCGGCGGAGGCCCGGGTCGAGGAGATCGTGAGACTGCTCGTCGGCGAACTGGCCGACGCTGGATTCGTCTACCTCGTCGGGGCCGACGGCTCGATCACGTCGAGCATGGCGGTGGCCCGTGACGGCGACGCGCCAGAGCCTGAGACCGGGCCGATCGCCGGCGACCACCCGGCCTCCGTCTCCGTGGACACCCAGCGCACGCTGATCCTCGACCTCCCGAACGACTGGCTCGCGTCGGCCGGCTTCGCGACGGCGCTGGTGGTGCCGATCGTGCACGCGCAGAACGTGCACGGCTCGATCGCGCTCGCCACGCGGAGCCCGCGCAGCTACGACCCGCGTGACGTGCAGATCATCGAGCTGGTCGCCCGGCGCGTTGCGCTCGCGCTCGAGAACAGCCGGCTCTACGCCGAGCAGCACCGCGTGGCGACGGCGCTCCAGCGCGACCTGCTCCCGCATTCGCTCCCCGACTGGCCGGGGTTCGATCTGGCGACGCTCTACCGGCCGGCCCGCGGCGCCGCGGATGTCGGCGGTGACTTCTTCGACCTGTTCGAGGCTCGCGACGAACGCATGATCGTGATCGGGGACGTGTCGGGGAAGGGCGTGGAGGCCGCCGCGACGACGGCGCTCGTCCGCCACGTCGTGCGGGTCGCCGGGCGCAGCGCCGAACCTGAGCGCCGGATTCAGACCGTGAACCAGGCGATCCTCGAAGACTCGCCCGGGGAGCAGTTCTGCACGCTCGCCTGGGCCGCGCTCGAGGCCGCGGACGCTGACGGCGTCGTCACCGGTCGCGTCGCGTGCGCGGGTCATCCGCCACCGTTCGTGCTTCGCGCGGGAGGTGGGCTGGAGATGCTCGAGGCGACGGGAACGCTGCTGGGCTTCTTCCCGGAGATCGAGTCGCAGAGTGCGCCGGTGCGGCTCGCCGCGGGCGACGCGCTGGTGCTCTTCACCGACGGCGTGACGGAGGCGCGGCTGCCGGACGGGTCGCTGTTCGGGCTCGACGGTCTCAGCGCCGCGCTGCCTCAGGCGGCGGGCGCCCCGGCCGCCGAGATCCTCGAAACGATCGAGACGACGCTCGAGCGCGTTCGCGCCGAGGCACGGGACGACATCGCTATCGTCGTCGCCTCGGTTCTTTGATGACGGCGCTGCAGATCACCACGACGTCGCAGGAGGGAACCACGCGCATCGTCCTGACCGGTGAGCTTGACATCGCGACCGGGCCTGAGCTCGAGCGGGCGCTCGAGGCGCAGCTGGAGCAGGCCGCCACGGACATCGTCCTCGACCTTCGAGGCGTGACGTTCATCGACTCCTCCGGCCTGCGCGTGGTGCTCGTCGCAGGCCGCTCCGCCGCCGACGAGGGTCGCCGGCTCATCGTGGTCCCGGGACACGGCCAGGTCCGGCACGTGATGCGGCTCGCGCAGGTCGAGGACCGCCTCGATCTCAGCGACGGCTGACCGTCAGGCCGCGCGGAGCGCTCTCCGGGTCTCCTCCGCCGGCAGCTGCTCTTCGAGTGTGTCCCGCATGCGGTCGAGCGACTGGCGCAGCAGGCGCGAGACGTGCATCTGGGAGATCCCCAGACGCTGCGCGATCTCGTGCTGCGAGAGGTCGTGGAAGAAGCGCAGGTAGACGATCTTGCGCTCGCGGGGGGCGAGCACCTTGGACCCGGCGCGTACGAGCAGCAGCAGGTCCGCCCGCGCGAACTGCGGGTCGGCGCCGCCGAGGCTCGAGATCCGCCCGTCGCCGCTGTCGTCGGGCTCGTCAAGCGAGGACGCGTTGTAGTTGCGGCCGGCGAGCATCGCCTCGACGATGCGCTCCGGCGAGGTCTGCAGGCGCTCCGCAAGCTCCGGCGCGCTCGGCGAACGGCCGAGCGTGCCTGCGAGCTGGTCGCCCTCGCGGATGATCGCCGCGTTCAGTTCCTGGAGGTCACGCGGCATGCGAACCGACCAGCCGCGATCGCGGAAGTGGCGCTTGATCTCGCCGGCGACGTTCGGCTCGGCGAACGAGCTGAGGCGGACGCCGCGCGACACGTCGAAGCGGTCGATCGCCTTGAGCAGGCCGATGCAGCCGACCTGGACGAGATCCTCGAGCGGCTCGCCACGATTGGCGTAGCGGCGTGCGACGTAGCGCACGAACGGGAGCATCCGCTCGACGAGCTCCTGACGGGCGCTCAGGTCTCCGTCGACGTGGTAGCGGTGCAGCAGATGCGACTCGTCCATGAGCGGCAGGGTGGTCGGCACGGGGGTTCTCCTTTTGCCGGGAAGGTCATCGTGCGCCGACGACGCCGGGGAGCCCAAGGTGGACAGAGCCGGTCATGGTCCGGGTGTGCCAGGAAGCGCGGGGAGAAAGGTGGTCAAGGGTGGTCACGGCCTGACACCGCCAGGTTTGGATGCTCCGGCGCCTGGACATACCGTCGCCGTGACGCCTGATGCCGACCTCGCGTGATCACGACCAGGCCCCGCCCCGGGACGCGTTCGCCGTGGCCGGTAGCGTTCCGTCCGGCGGCCGCCGACCGGCAGGCGGCGCGCGGAACGATGCTCGGGGAATCTGACGCACACGACGCGATGGTCGAGCTCGTCATGGATGCGCGGAGTGAACACGTGGGTGTGATGCGCCAGGCGGCGGTCGCGGTGGCCGAGGCATCGGGCCTCGAGCCGGCGCGCGTCGACGATGTCGCGCTCGCGGTGGGTGAGGCCTCGGCGAACGTCGTCGTCCACGCATACGACTCGAGCCCCGGCTCGTTCGCGCTCTTCGTGTACGTCACACCCGACGACCTGCAGTTCGTCGTGCGCGACTGGGGCGCCGGCATTCGCCCGCGGCCAGACAGCCCTGGCCTCGGGCTCGGGCTCCCGCTGATCGGCGCGCTGGCCGACGCGGTGGAGTTCGCCGAAGCGGCCGACGGCGCGACCGACGTGCGCATGCTCTTCCGCCGCGCGGCGGCCGCGTGAGCGATCAGGAGCCCGCGGGCCCCGGGTTCGGGGCGCCCCGGATGCGCCTCAGCGTCGGCCGCGGACCGCTCACGGCTCCCGTGCTCGTGCGCTCGGTCGGGGCGTTCGCTGCGCGGACCAGTCTGCCGGTGGACCGCATCAACGACATCGCGGACATACTGCAGGCGATGGCCGACTCCCTGCCCGGTGACCGGATCACGCTCGCGGCGCGCGTCGAGCGCGGCGGTGAGGGGCTGCAGCTCTCAGCGTGCGGGCTGGACCACGGCACCGCACGATCGCTCCTCTCCGATGTGCGCCATGGCGGCCTCGCACGGCTGCTCGCCGTCGCGGCGGACGGCGTGGCCGTCCGCTCGTCCTCGCGCGAGGGCGAGTCCCTCGTCGTGACCTTCGCTCCGCCGCGATGACGACCGGTCTCGAGATCCACCAGACGATCGAGGACGAGGTCCTGATCGTCGCCGTGCGCGGTGAGCTCGACCTCTACACCGCACCGGACCTGCGCTCGCTGCTGCTCGGCGCGATTCAGGAAGGGCGCAGCGCCGTCGTCCTCGACCTGCGCGAGACGACGTTCCTGGATTCCACGGCGCTCGGGGTGATCATCGCGGCGATGAAGGCGCTCCGGATCCGGAGTGGGCGGCTCGTGCTGGTCAACGACCGCACGTCGATCGCCAAGACCCTCGCGATCACGGGCCTGGACCACCTGCTCGCGGTCGAGGCTGCGCGCGAGGATGCCGTGCGCGTCGCCCGCGGCGACTAGCGTCCGCCGCCCGGCTCGTCGGTCAGCAGCCGCTCCTGCATGAGGGCCAGCCCGAGCGCCGTTCCGAGCGTCGCGAGCGCGCGCAGGGCGCCGCTCCCGAGCGCGGGCTCGCCGTCGAAGACCACGAGCAGCACGCCGAGCGGCTCGCCCGCACAGGTGGCGGGGACCACCAGCGCTCCGAGACCCTCGGGGATCTCGAGCCCGGCCGCCGCGTCCGGCGCGAGCGTGGCGATCTCGCCATCGCGCACCGCGGTCGCGAGGTCCGGGTGCGCGGCGACCGTGAGCATGTCCGGCCCGAGCAGCCCGCGCGCCGACCGCCCGAGAACGACCTGTCCCGCCATGTACGGGGCGAGCGCGACGTCGACGGCGCCGAGGCGGCGGAGCACGAGCTCGACGCTGGCGACGATCGCCTCGACGCCCGCGTAGGCACGCAGGGCACGGGCGACCTCGTCGCTCAGGTCGAGCGCCGCGTCGCGCTCGGCGAGATCCGTCTCAACGCGCTCGAGCTCGGACTGCGCGGCCGCGGCGGCGGCGCGCGCCTCCTGGGTCGTCGCCGTCTCGATGTCGTACACGGCGACCAGCGCCGCGCCCGC
Organism: uncultured Actinomycetes bacterium; assembly: GCA_963805615.1. GTDB lineage: Bacteria > Actinomycetota > Thermoleophilia > Solirubrobacterales > Solirubrobacteraceae > F1-60-MAGs163. Next base: position 610,238 of record CAWDUW010000004.1, read on the forward strand.
CGCCGTCGATCGCCGCGGCGACGCATGCGACGGGAACACCGTCCGCGCTCCACGGGGAGCGCTCGAACCGCACCGGGCCGCTCGCGGCGAACGCCCGCGCGACCTGCTCCGCGAGGTCCCCGCCGAGTTGCGAGCCGGCCGGCGGCGTCTCGCCGCGGCTGCGGGCCGCGCGATTGGCGAACACGATCGTGAGCGGACGTGGCCCCGCGATCACGAGCGTGGGAAGCGGCGCCTCGTCGAGGCCTGCGGCGAGCGCGGCCGCGTCCGGTGCGCCGGTGCCCTGCTCACCGATCCGCGCGATCGCGTCGGCGACGGGCACCCCGCCGTCCACCGCGCGACGGACGCTGATCATCGCCGCGACGTCCGCGAGCGCGTAGCGGCGGCGACCGCCCGCGGTCCGCGCAGGCACCGGGAAGCCGTGACGGCGCTCCCAGGTCCGCAGGCGCTCCCGCGAGATGCCGGTCAGCCGCGCGCACTCCGTCGCGCTGACCGTCAGTTCACCGTCCATCAGGCGGTTCTACCGCATCCAACGTTTGGCCACAGACGAACACGGGGTAGTGGAGCGTGATCACGGTGTGTCCCAGGTGGAGGAGTCTTCAGTGATCGGACAGCGGACGATCAGGCGTCGGAACTTCAGGGCGTTGCGCACCATGTGCGGCGCCGCGGTCGTGCTGGCGGCACTGCTGCCGAGCGCCGCGCAGGCCTTCGGCGTCGCGAGCTTTCGCGCCGAGACGCTGAACTCCGACGGCACGACGCTCGCCACGCAGGCCGGCGCCCATCCGTACTACGGCGTGACGAGCTTTTCGCTGAACTCCACCGCCGGCCTGCCTGACGGCGATCTCAAGAACGTCCGGGTGGACGTCCCCGCCGGCCTGATCCCGAACCCCGAGGCCGTGCCGAAGTGCACGCAGCCGATGCCGAGCCTCTGTCCGCCGGACACCCAGGTCGGCACCGTCGACATCGTCGCGGTGCTGCGCCCGCTCCCGACGCCGCTCGCGCTCCCGCCGCTGCCGGTCTACAACATGACGCCGCCGGCCGGGAAGGTCTCGGACTTCGCGTTCGGGATCCCGCTCGTGAACCCGCGCGTCGACATCATCGGCGGCGTCCGCGACACGAGCGACTACGGCGTCTACTTCACCATCAGCGACCTCGCGGCGACTCCCTCGGTGCTCGGCAACACGCTCACCTTCTGGGGCGTCCCCGCCGACCACGGCACCGGTGCGCCACGCAAGCCGTTCCTGACGAACCCGACGTTCTGCGGCCCGCCCTACACCACCTACCTCACGATCGAGGACCACAGCGGCAACACCGCGACGGCCTCGGACACGACGCCCACCGGCGCCACCGGCTGCGACCAGGTCCCGTTCGACCCGACCGTGACGGTGAGCCCGGGCACGACCAGGCGCGACAGCCCGACGGGCGGCAGCGTCGACATCCACGTCCCGCAGTTCCTCGACCCGGACGGGATCGAGTCGTCCCACGTGAAGGACACCCATGTCACGCTGCCCGACGGCGCGACGATCAACCCGTCTGCGGCGAACGGCCTCCAGGCCTGCAACGACGCGCAGCTCGCAAAGGGCACGCACGATCCGGTCGGCTGCCCGGAGGCGTCGAAGATCGGCACCGTCGAGATCACCTCGCCCGCACTGTCCGCGCCGCTCACGGGCTCGGTCTGGGTGGGTTCACAGCTCGCCGACGACCCGTACCGGATCTTCCTCCAGGCGACAGGCCCGATGGGGCTCGACGTGCGGCTCAAGGGCTCGGTCGTTCCCGACCCGGCGACCGGGCGGCTCACGGCGACCTTCGCCGACACCCCGCAGGTCCCGTTCACGGACTTCAAGCTGACGCTCGACGGCGGGCCACACGCCACACTCGCGACGCCGCTGGCCTGCGGCCCCGCGGTCACCAGCAGCTCCCTCACCCCCTACCGTGGCGGGGCGCCCGGGACGTCCACGTCGACGTTCACCGTCGATGCCGACGGGGCCGGGGGCGCGTGTCCCCCGGAGACACCGTTCACCCCGGCGTTCTCCGCCACGACGACATCGCTGCAGGCCGGCGGCGACACCGGGTTCACCGTCGACGTCGGCCGGGACGACGGGCAGAGGACGCTCGGCGCGATTCAGATCACCGAGCCGCCCGGGTTCACCGGCCGGATCCCGGCGGTTCCGCGGTGCGCCGAGGCGCAGGCGGCCGCGGGCACCTGCCCCGACGAGTCCCGGATCGGCACGACGACCGTGTCCGCGGGCGCGGGCTCCGACCCGTTCAAGGTGTCCGGGCCCGTCTACCTGACCGGTCCCTACAAGGGCGCCCCGTACGGGCTGTCGGTCGTCGTCCGCGCGATCGCCGGGCCCTACGACCTCGGCACCGTCGTCGTCCGCGCGGCGATCCGGGTCGACCGCAATGACGCGCATCTGATCGTGGACTCCGACCCGCTGCCGACGATCCTCAAGGGGATCCCGCTGCGGCTGCGTCACGTCAATGTGACGATCGACCGGCAGGGCTTCCTGCTCAACCCGACGGCCTGCGGGCCCCACGACATCGACTCGAACCTGCGCTCGGTCGACGGCGGGATCGCGACGCCCGGCAGCCGGTTCACGATCGCCGGCTGCGACAGGTTGAAGTTCACTCCGACGATCACCGCATCGACGTCCGGCAGGCCCACGCGCAACCGCGGCGGGAGCCTGCTCGTGACGCTCAGGCAGCCGTCGGGCCAGATGAACATGAAGCGTGTCTCGGTCCAGCTGCCCAAGCCGTTCTCGGCTCAGGGCAGGACCACTGCGCTGGCGTGTCTCGACAGCGTCTACAACGTCGACCCGGACAGGTGCGGGGCCGTGTCCAAGGTCGGCACCGCCGAGGCGACCAGCCCGACGCTTCCCACGCCGCTGACCGGCAACGCCTGGCTCGTCGGTCACAACGCGCGCCTGCCCACACTCGAGGTGCGGCTGAACGGCTCCGGCGTCGAGCTGCGGCAGTCGGCGATCATCAAGTACGGCACGGGCTACGCGTCGACGTTCGGGCAGGTCCCCGACGTGCCGGTGAGCAGCTTCCGGATCAACGTCCCGCAGGGTGCGCATGCGCTGCTCGGCATCGCCGGGAGCATCTGCAACCGGCGCTACTCGATGCCTGTGAACTACACCGGCCAGGACGGTCGCGTCCGCGTCCAGATCGTGCGGCTCAAGGTCGAGGACTGCCCGGTGGTCGTCACGCGTGCGCGCAGCCTGAAGGGTCGCCGCGCACTGCTCACGATCAGGACGCCCTCCGCAGGCAGGCTGACGGTGACCGGCTCGGGCGTCCGCGGCACGAAGCGCACGCTGAAGCGGGCCGGGATCGCGCATGTCACCGTGAGGCTCTCGAAGAGCGGCGCGCGGCGACTGGCCGCGAGCAGGAAGCACGTGCTCAAGCTGAGGGCGGTCGCCCGCTTCGTCCCGAAGAAGGTCCGCCTCTCGACCGGCAGGTTCACGACCGCCTCGCGCGCGTCGCGCCCGGTGACGATTCGGTAGACGCCTACTGGGCGGCGGGCCGCAAGCTCTTCGTCGGCGACGCGGGTCCCGGCTTCGGCACCACGGCGGCGGGGATCGTTGCGCTGTCGATCGACGCACAGTGCCGAGCATCGGTCACCTGGAGCCGGGCGGTCGGCGCGGGCGGCAGCCCGAACTCCACGCCGACGGTCGCGGGCGGCGTCGTCTACATCGGCGAGGGCGGCAGCGGGATCTTCCGCGCGTTCGACGCGCAGACCGGCACGCCGCTCTGGACGAGCCCAGCGGTCGGCGCGGCCGCGTACGCGGCGCCGATCGTCGCGCGCGGTGCTCTGTACACGGGCACCTGGGCCGGGTTCACGTTCGCCTCTGCGGGCCGGCTCTCGGCCTTCCGCCCCGGCGCCACGCCGCCACCACCGCCGCCGCCGGGCCAGGTGCTGCTCGGTGACCAGAACGTCGAGCCGCAGGCCGACCACACCCCGGCGGGTCAGGCCGAGGCGTTCCAGTCCACGGCGACCGCGGCGGGCACGCTGTCAAAGATGCGGGTCTACGTCGACGCCGGGTCGAACGCGCCGAAGCTCGTCGTCGGCCTCTACAGCGACACCGGCACGCACCCGGGCACGCTCGTAGCGCAGGGCTCGATCACGTCTCCCGCAGCCGGCGCGTGGAACGACGTCGCCTTCCCGGGCGGGGCCGTCAACGCGGGCACCCGCTACTGGATCGCCGTTCTCGGGACGAGCACAGGGACGCTCCGCTTCAGGGACCGCAGCGGCACGTGCAAGAGCGAGACGAGCTCACAGACCACGCTGACGGCGCTCCCGGCGACGTGGACGCCGGGAGCGGTCTACAACGACTGCCCGCTCTCCGCGTTCGGCAGCAGCTGATCGCGAGAACTTCAGCGCACCAGCGCGGGCGAGTTCGCCGACGGGAGGAACAACTGCGGAGCGCTCTTCCCGTCGGCGGCGACCTGCATGACGACCTCGTCGCGGTCGTACACGAGTCGCTGCTCGTCCAGCCACTCGATCTGATCGTCGACCGAGCGCTCCTCGGGCAGCGCCGTGACCTTTCCGGTCGTCAGGTCGAGGATGTGGAAGCGCCACTGCCAGGGCTTGCCGACCCGCGCCTTGAAGGCGATCCTGCCGCCGTCGGGCGAGAGCGACGGACACTCGACCCCGTCACGCAGGACGGTCGCGCGCCTGCCGGCGAGGTCCCCCTTGACGAGGTAGTGGTGCGCGCCGGTCGCGAGCGTCGCGTAGAACCGCCCGGAGTCCCCGTCGAACGTCACGCCCCAGTAGTTGAAGTCCTTGTTTTTGATCCGGCGTCCATCCTTGGTGACGGCGAAGTCCTCGATGTCGGCGAGGACGCGCGGGTTCTTCGCGTCGAAGATGACGGTTCGCGTGGAGAACTTGCCCTCGGGCGCGTAGGAGTCACCTCCGACGAAGGTCGTCGCGGCGGCGTAGCGCCCGCCGGGGGAGACGCGCGCGCGGCTCGGGTCGCCGACCACGTTCACCGATCCGGTCACCTGCTGCTGCGCGTCGAAGAAGGTCGCCTTGAATGCGGGGACGGCCTTCGCCGGAAGTCGCTCCGCGAGGCAGATGCCGGTGCCGGCCGCGTAGGCGACCCGCTTGCACTTCAGCGCGGTGAGGCGCCGCGTCGCCTGCGGATCCGCGGCCGGGACGACGGCGGCGTTGCCATACGTCCTGGGCGTGCTGCGGTCGAGCCCGACCACGAGCATGTCGCCACGCCGGATCGGCACGGTCGCGGCGGCCTTCGCCTGGTCCTTCGTGTCGCTCGCGCACGAACTGAGCGAGGCGGCGCCCGTCGCCGCGGCCACCAGGCAGACCGCGGCGACTGCTGCGCGCCGCATCCTGCGGCCCTTGCTCGATCCCTGAATCCCGTTCACTCCTGGTCGGTCCCCCCGCAACGAAGGTAGAGGGTGGTCCGGGATCTCGTACTGGACCATCGGGGGGGCAGCGACGGCGGCGAGCAGCAGATCGCCGACGCCGACGCCGAGCCGTGCGCAGGTGCCCGGCGGGAGTTCGAGGACCGACCGTGCGCCTCTGCGCGCGGCGAGCCGCCATGGAAGCAGGGCTGGCACGACGCGCAGGATCGCGCCATCGGCGCCGAGGAACACCACCTCGATCGCCTGGCGGAGAAACAGCGTGTGCACGCTCGCGCACGGCTGCAGGAGCAGTCCCGCTCCAGGCGCGAGCGCCGGTCGGCCGAGCAGCCCGCGCAGCCGCCGCAGCGGCGTGCGGGCGTGGGTGCACCGCGAGCAGACCTCGGTCCCGCCGGCGGTGACGATGCGCATGCCGCCAGCCTGTCGAGCGCCGGGTGACGGCACCACCCGGATCAAGTGCCGAGTCTGCGCCGCAATCGTGTCACCATTCAGCCCGTGCGTCCGGCCGATCTCGTCCGCGGCAAGCCGCGGGGTCGTCTGTGGCTGGTCGTGCCCCTGCTCCTCGCGCTCGCGCTTCCCGCGCCGGCGGCGCTCGCGCACGGCAGGCCGGCGCACGCGCGCCATTCCACCACCGCCGACCGGCTGCTGCAGCGCGGCGTCGTGAGCTGGCACGCCCGGGCGCTCACGACCGTCCGCCGTGCCGGGCGCCGCGTCCGAGTCGAGGCGCACCTCGACCGGCACGTCGCCCGCCTCCCGCGGCGCCCGCTCGGCGCCCGCGCCTCCACCGTCGGAGCCGACATGGCCGCCACCTGGTGTGGTGAGGAGACGCCGACCGACCGCCCCAACACGCTCAACACCGCGCCGCAGATCAAGGTCGTCTACGCGCATCCGTCCGACGTCCCGTCGCGGCTCGCGGCCTACGGCGACCTCATCCAGGCGGCATCGCGGACGGCGGCTGAGGTCGTCGAGGCGCGCGCCGGCGGGTCACGCACCGTGCGGTTCGACATGGGGAGCAGTTGCGGGAACCAGTACCTCGACATCGCGAGCGTCACCCTGCCGGAGACGAAGGCCTGGTACCAGGAGCATCAGCAGGTGGACACCGCGGCGATCCGCGCACAGCTGGGACTGCCGGTGGGCGAGGTCAACATGGTCGTCTGGGCCGATGAGATCGGGACGGGCCAGCAGCCTCTCGGCGTCGGGCAGACCTACCTCGACGACCGCGCGGGGAACGTCAACGTCAACAACTACGGCGGCCGCGACGCGCTCATCATCGGCCGCGGCAAGACCTACTTCTTCGATGACGCGCCGGCATCCGCCTGGCAGCCGGCGTCGGTCGCCCTGCACGAGCTGACCCACACGCTGGGCGCCGTCCAGAACGGTGCGCCCCACAGCTCGAAGGCCGGTCACTGCACCGACGAGTGGGACATCATGTGCTACGCGGACGGCTCGCCCACGAACCCGCTCGACGGCAGCGCGCTCACCCTGTCGTGCGCCGGCAGCCCGTCAGCCGAGGTCTACGACTGCGGTGGTGACGACTACTTCAACGTCGACCCCACGCCCGGCTCCTGGCTCGCCGGTCACTGGAACGTCGCCTTCAGCCCGTTCCTGTGCGCCGCCTCCTCGTGCTTCGCGACGCTGCACCCGCCGACGGTCGCCCCCGTCCCCGCGAGCGCTGCGCCGGATCTCTACGAGCCGGTGACGATCGACGCGAGCGCCGTCACCGACGACGGCCCCGCGCCGAGGATCGAATGGGACGTTCCGGAGGCGCTCGAGGCTTCGACGTCGGCCGACGGTCACGTCCTCACAGCCACCTGGGATCACCCGGGCGTGCAGAACGTCGGTATCTACCTCACCGACAGCGACGGGAACCTCACCCGCGCGATCGTGCCCGTGACCGTCACGAATCGTCCACCCTCGGCTCGCATCAGCGCGCCGAGCGCCGCCGTGGCCGGCAGCGAGGTGCTGCTCACCGCGAGCGACGCGGACCACCGGCCGGTCGCCCGGTACCGCTGGGATCTCGACGGCCTGCCCGGGTTCGAGCTCGACACCGGCGCGAACGCGTGGGCCACGACGACCTTCGCGGCCGCCGGCGCGCAGACCGTCGGGGTGCAGCTGACCGACAGCGGCGGCGCGGTCGCCGAGGCACGGGCGACGATCGCCGTGAGCACGCCGGCGGATCCGCCGGCCGGCGTCGTCATCAAGCCCAAGCCGTCGCTGGATCTCCGCCTTCGCAGCTCCCGCCTCACGCGGGCGGGGCTGCGGCGCGGGCCGGTGGTCCTGCGGGTGCGCTCGTCGGCGGCGGGGCGTCTCGCGCTGCGCGCCGGCACGCGCCGCGACGGCGCACACCCGCTGGTGCGCCGCACGGTGGTCCTGCGCGCGGGCCGGTGGGTCACGGTGCACCTGCGGCTCCCGCGGCGCGCACGGGCGCTGCGCACCGCGCGCGTGCTGCGGATCGCCGGGACGACCAGCACAGGCGCAAGCCGTGTGCTGACCGTCCGGGTCCGCTGAGTACTCCTGGGCCTACGCCGCCTGCGCGGACGGGCCGCGACCGGCGAACAGCTCGTCGGCGACGCGGTCCGTCGCGTCACCCGTGCCGCCGACGAGGCGGCGGCTGAGCTGCGCGCGGCGGAACGTGAGCGGAGCGTCGTGCTCCCATGTCGCCCCGATGCCGCCGTGCACGGCGATCTGCTGGCGCGCGGCGAAGTCCAGCGCGCCGCCGGCGACCGAGCGCGCCGCGCTCGATGCGTAGGCGATCTCCGCCGGGACGTCGCTGAACGCGAAGCCCGCGTAGATCAGCAGCGAGCGGGTGTTCTCCTGACGGCGCAGGATCTCCACGAGCCCGTGCTTCATCGCCTGGTAGCTGCCGATCGCGCGGCCGAACGTGAACCGCTCCTTCGCGTACGCGACCGAGACCTCGAGCGCCGCCTCGACCGTGCCGAGCGACTCGGCCGCGATCAGGGCCTGCGTGAGGTACCAGGCCTCGGCGATGTCCTCGTCCGAAACGGCGAGCTTCGTGCCTTCGGCGCCCTTCAGCGTCACGGTGCCCAGGCGCCGCGAGACGTCGTAGCGCCACGTGTGATCGATGCTGACGCCATCTGCGCCCGCCTCGACCACAGCGGCGACTGCCGCGCCCGCTGCGTCCTGGCCGATCACGACGAGGACGTCGGCCTGGCCGGCATCCGGCGCCCACGCGACGACGCCGTCGAAGGTGACGGCGTCACCCTGCACGGTCGCCGTCGGCGCCGCGGCACGAGCCTTCCCGGCCACGGGGTCGACGGTCCAATTCGGCTCGTACGTGCTCGGCGGGCGTGCGGGCAGCCAGGCCGCCTTCAGCTCGCCGGACGCCACGGCCTCGGTCACATCGGCTGCGCCACGGTCCAGCAGCAGCGACGCCGGAAGCGGGCCGAGCAGGGGAGCGGGAGCCAGCACGCGGCCTGCCTCCTGAGCCACGAGCATGGCGTCGTAGGCGCCGAGGCCTGCGCCGCCGCGCTCGTCGGAGACCAGCAGGCCGGGCCAGCCGGCCTCGATCGCCATCGGCCACAGGTCGGGGAGCGCCGACTCGTCCTCGAGCGCCTCGCGTGCGGCCTCGACGGTCTTCACGCGCGACAGCGCACCGCGCGCCGCCTCGCGGAGGAACTCCTGCTCATCTGACAGGCTCAGGTTCATGCCGTGGCCCCTTCCTTCTCCTTGGCCCGCAGCTCGCTGAACGGGATGCCCTTGTCGAGGCGGGGTTCAGGCGGCAACCCGAGCACGCGCTCGCCGATCGTGTTGCGCAGGATCTCCTCGGTGCCGCCGGCGCTCTTGAGCCCCGGCAGGAACGAGATCATGTACGCCCACTCGTTGTCCTCCGCCAGCGCCTGCGGGCCGAGCACGTCGGCGATCAGGTCCCCCGCCTTCACGGCGTTGTTGACGGTGGTGACCTTCGCCAGGCCGAACTCCGGGCCGGGGATCTGCCCGCCCTGGAGGTCACTGATCGAGCGGTAGCCCGTCCAGCGGATCGCCTCGAGCTCAGCCGCGATCTCACCGAGCTGGTGCCGCACGTCGCTGTCCTTGACGGCCGCGGGGTCGCCTGCGATCGCCCGCGCGAAGCGGTCGCCGTTGTAGCCGAAGCCCTCGCTGCCCAGGCCGATCGTGAGGCGCTCGAACATGAGCGTCGTCAGGCCGACGCCCCAGCCGTTGTCGACGCCGCCGACGACGCTGTCGCCGGGGATCGTCACGTCGTCGAAGAAGACCTCGTTGAACTCGGCCTCACCGGAGATCTGGCGCAGGCCGCGGACGGTCACGCCCTCGCCGTCCATCGGGACGATGAACATCGTCATGCCCTTGTGCTTGGGGATGTCGACGTTCGTGCGGGCGAGCAGCAGGCCGTAGGCGGCGAACTGCGCGTTCGTGGTCCACACCTTCTGCCCGTTCAGCGTCCACGACCCGTCGTCGTTCAGCTTGGCGCGCGTCTGCACAGCCGCCAGGTCGGAGCCGGCTGCCGGCTCGCTGAAGAGCTGACACCAGACCTCGTCGCCGTGGAGCATGGGGCCGAGGTAGCGGCTCTTCTGCTCGTCGCTGCCGTGGGCGATGATCGTCGGGCCGAGCATGCCGACCCCGATCACGTCGAGGATGCCGGGCACCCGCGCCTTGCGCATCTCCTGGCTGATGATGACGCCGTCGACGGGGCTCACGCCCTGCCCGCCGTACTCCTTCGGCCAGGTCGCGCCGGCGAGGCCGCCCGCGGCCAGCTTGCCCTGCCACGCGCGCCGTGCGGCGAGGATCTCGTCGGGGTCGGTGAGGGCGTCGGGGCCCTGCAGCACAGGCGCCTGCGACTTGTGCTCATCAAGCCAGGACCGGATCTGCTCCCGGTACGCGGCCTGCTCTGGGGTGTCGTTGAGATCCACCCTCATCTCCTTTGGCTGACTAGCCAGTCGGTGAACGTCAAGCTGATGATACGCGCTCACTCGTCGTCCGGCGGTTCCTCCCAGATCGCGCCGAGGATGCCGACGGCGAGCAGTCCGATGATCAGCAGCGAGATCACCGACAGGATCGTGAAGCCCTGGTCGATCGCGGCATGGATCGTGAGCGCGGCGAACCCGCCGAGGAACAGCACCGTCGTCACCAGGAGGGTCTTCCGCATGGTCAGCCGCCGAACGCCCCGAGCGCCCCGAGCACGATGACCAGCGCAGCCCAGACGAGTGCCCAGATCGTGGCCGGCACCTCGGCGAAACCGCCGAACCAGGGGACGGCCACGATGCTCATGATGCGCGAGCCGCGGCAGCGCGTGAGGTGGATGGCGATCGCTTCGAGCGCTGCGCCGGTCGCTGCCGCAGCGCCGACGGGGCCGAGACCGGTCGCGCCCGCGACCACCGCGAGCATCGCCCCGCCCGCCGCGCCGAGCAGGAGCGCGGCGCCGAGCCAGATGCGACCGGCGACGGCCTCGGCGCCCGCGCCGAAGATCCACACGAAGCCGGCGTTCACCGCGATCAGCAGCGCCGCCCAGCCGCCCGACCCGCTGACGAGGACGATGACGGCAAGCACCAGCAGCGCCGGCGCAGCGAGGAGCGCCACGCGCGACGCACGTTCGCGCTCGGTGTCGTCGCGCAGCGGGATCAAGCTGCTAGGCGCTGGCAGCCAGCGGCCCGACGCCGGGCCTGGGCTGCGGCACGTGCTGGTCGGCGTGGTAGCTCGACCGGACGAGCGGGCCGGCGGCGATGTGGTCGAAGCCGAGGTCGTACGCGGCGACCTCGAGCGCGGCGAACTCGTCGGGGTGCCAGTAGCGGACGACGGGCAGGTGGCGCTCGGTCGGCCGCAGGTACTGGCCGACGGTGAGCACCTGGACGCCCGCGGCGCGCAGGTCGGCGAACGCCGCGACCATCTCGTCGTGCGTCTCGCCGAGGCCGACCATCAGGCCGGACTTCGTCACGACGTCCGCGCCGGCGATCGCCTTCGCGTTGCGCAGCACCCGCAGCGAGCGCTCCCAGCGCGAGCCGCGGCGCGCGACGGGATAGAGGCGCGGCACGACCTCGACGTTGTGGTTGAAGACGTCGGGGCGCTCGGCGAGCACGGTCGCGAGCGGCATCTCCTCACCACGGAAGTCCGGCGTCAGCACCTCGACCTGGCACTCGGGCGCCTGGCGGCGGCACTGGCGGATCGTCGCGGCCCAGATGCGCGACCCGAGGTCCGGCAGGTCGTCGCGGTCGACGCTCGTGATGACGGCGTGACGAAGGCCCATCTTCGCGATCGACCGGGCGACGCGGGCGGGCTCGAGCGGGTCGTTCCAGGTCGGCTTGCCGGTCGTGACGTTGCAGAAGCCGCAGCGGCGCGTGCACGTGTCGCCGAGGATCATGAAGGTGGCGGTGCCGCGCTCCCAGCATTCGCCGACGTTCGGGCAGGCGGCCTCCTGGCAGACCGTGTGGAGGTTCTCGTCGCTGATCAGCTTCGAGAGCTCGCGGTACTTCACGCCGCCGGGCGCCGGCACCTTGAACCACGGGGGCTTGCGGGCGCGGATCGGCTGGACGTCGGAGCCGAGCACGTCCAGCACGTTCATGCCGCCGGGGTTCGACCGGGAGCGGGTCTTGTGCTCGCGCTCGGGAGGCGTGGAGCTCACCCGGTTCACACTAGCGCGGGCGCTGGGGCGCTCAGGACGCGGTCGAGCGCGGCCGGCGTGACGAGCCGCTGGCGCAGCCCACGGTCGCTCGCGTAGGCGTGGGCGACGCGCCGGCTCACGCAGGGGAGGAGCGGCCCCTCACGGCCCGTCTCACGCGCGACGGATGTCATCGCGACGCCGTCGAGCCCGCACGGGACGATCCACTCGAACGGCCGAAGGTCGTTGTCGACGTTGACGGCGAAGCCGTGCGTCGTGATGCCGCGGCGCACGTGCACACCGAGCGACGCGATCTTGCGTTCGCCGCCGACCCAGACACCCGTGTAGTCGGGTCCATCGTCGGTCCGGCCCGCGGCGGTGATGCCCTCGTGGGCGAGCGCCGCGGCGATCACCCGCTCCAAGCCGCGTACGTGATCGAGCACGTCCGCGGTGCGCACGATCGGGTATCCGACGAGCTGCCCGGGCCCGTGGTAGGTGGCGCGCCCTCCACGGTCCACCTCGACGATCTCGATCCCGCGCTCCGCGTACCAGAGGGCCGGCATCGGCAGCTCACCCGCGGCCGTCCGGCGACCGCGGGTGTAGACGGGGTCGTGCTCCAGCAGCAGCAGCGTGTCGGGAAGGAGATCGCGCTCGCGCGCGTCGCGTACGCGCTCCTGCAGTGCCAGCCCCTCGGCGTAGGGGAGCCGGCCCAGCTGCACCACCCACAGCTCGCGCTCAGCGGCCATGCGCCCAGCGTACTCCCGTGGGTGCGCCGGCCCGCAGGATCGCGTTTACCCTGCTTGTCGTGGAGGCGCACGAGGACCGGCTCGTCTGGCTCCGGCGCCTGCGCTGGCGTCTTCGAGGGTCCTGGGCGGCTCCCACCTTCGTGCTGCTGACGATCGCCGACGCGCTGGTGCTTCGCCTGATGCCGTTCTCCGGCGACCGCGGAACGCGGCTGGTCGGGGCACTGCTCGTCGCGGGCTTCCTGAACCTCGTGATGGTCGCCGTCGTGGGTCCGCTGATCGGGCTCTGGCTGCGCCGCCGCGACCCGCGGCTGCCCCCGTTCGCCGCCCGCGACCGCGCCGCCGTGTTCGCGCTGTGCGGCCTGAGCGTCGTGCTCGTCGCGGGCGGCCTCGCGCATCGCGGTGCGGTGCGCGACGAGCAGGACGCGCTGCGCGCCCAGGCGCTCGCCGCGCGGGCCTACTTCGCGCACCAGGCGCCGGCCGCCTATCGCCGGAACCTCGATCGCATGGACACGTGGAAGCCGGGTCCCGGTCTCTACCGCACGTGCGTGCCGGGTCCGGATCCGGCACGCAGCCTGTGCGTCATCGTGAAGACCGATCAGTCACCGCCGGGCGTCACGCGCGACAGGAGCCAGGAGCCCAACCGCGAGGTCGCCGGCCCGCTGGGTGAGGTCGTGCTGATTCGTTGAGGGCGCGCCCTATGATGAGCGTCATAGGAGCACCGTGACCGACGCCGCGCCACCCGACAGCCGCAGCCGGATGATCGCCAGCGCGGCGCAGCTGTTCCGCGAGCAGGGCTACAGCGCGACCGGGTTTCGCGACGTCGTCGAGCACAGCGGCGCCCCGCGCGGCTCGATCTACCATCACTTCCCGGGCGGGAAGGCGCAGCTCGCACAGGAGGTCGTGGCGCTCGCCTCGGACGTGACGGCCCGCCGGATCGAGCGCGCCGCCGCCGACGGCGATCCGCAGGCGATGCTCGACGCGTTCGCCGGCGGGTGGCGCCGGCAGCTCGAGCGCAGCGACTTCCGCGCCGGCTGCCCTGTGGTCGCCGTCGCCGTCGAGGCGGACGCGACGCCCGAGGTGGCGGCCGCCGCTGCGGCGGCGTTCGAGCGCTGGGAGGCGCTGTTCGCGCAGACGCTGAAGCGGTCCGGCATCCCGCGCGCGCGTGCGGGGAGGATCGCCACACTGACGGTCGCAGCGATGGAGGGCGCCGTGATCCAGTGCCGCGCGGGGCGCAGCGTCACGCCCCTGGACGAGGTCCGCCGCGAGCTCGGCGCGCTCGTCGCATCCGCACGCGCCTGACCGCCGCGTCGTAGGATCGCGGCATGAGCCTTGATCCGACGGAACAGCGACGCAGACTGCTCGAAGGGGTGCTTGCCCTGGGGCTGCTGGAGGAGGGCGACGAGCCGCGTGCCGCGGCGCTCACCCGCCGCATCCGCGAGGCGACGGTCACGGGCGATCTCGAGGCGCCGGTCGCCGGAACGCCGTTCTCGATCGAGCAGGCGACGAGCGAGGAGGGCCTGTCGCCGCACGGCCAGACCACGGGCGAGTCGTTCGTCCAGGCGGCGCACCTGCTCGAGACGACGCTCGTCGTCGCCGGCGTGGGAACGCTGTACCGCTTCACCACGGAGGAGCACGGCGACGACCAGGTCGACGCGCGCACGGGCGCGTGGGGCGCGGCGCCGCTGAATGCGACGTTCGCCGCCTGGTACCCGTTCCCGGACGACGGCCGGCACGGCTCCGGGATCCTCGAGATCGGTGACGAGCGCTTCCTCGCCGCGCACGGTGAGGCCGAGGGAGCGGGGGCCATCGCGGCCGCCGTCCAGGCCTCACGGAGCTTCTGAGGCCCACGATGCCGGACTTCCGGACGCTGCTCTACCGGACGGATGGCGCGATCGCGACGATCACGCTGAACCGCCCGGAGAGCCTCAACACGATCGTCCCGCCGATGCCCGACGAGGTGCAGGCCGCGGTCGGCGCGGCGGTCGCGGACGACCAGATCAAGGTCATCGTCCTGCGCGGCGCCGGGCGCTCGTTCTGCGCGGGCTACGACTTCGCGGGCGGCTTCCATCACTGGGACTCCGAGATCACGACCGACGGCGCGTGGGACCCGGGCAAGGACTTCGTGATGGCGACGGCGCCGAGCATCTCGCCGACCCAGAAGTTCATGAGCGTCTGGCGCTCACCGAAGCCCGTGATCGCTCAGGTGCACGGCTGGTGCGTCGGCGGCGGCAGTGACTTCGCGCTCTGCGCCGACCTCGTCATCGCCAGCGAGGACGCCCGGATCGGCACGCCGTACGCGCGGATGTGGGGCGCCTACCTGTCCGGCATGTGGCTCTACCGGCTGGGGCTCACGAAGGCGAAGGAGTACGCGCTGACGGGGAAGCCGCTGTCCGGCGTGGAGGCCGCGGAGATCGGCCTGATCAATCGCGCCGTGCCGTTCGCCGACCTCGAGGCGGTCGTCCGCGAGCAGGCGGAGCAGCTCGCCCGGATCCCGCTGTCGCAGCTCGCCGCGATGAAGCTGATCGTGAACCAGGCGTACGAGAACATGGGCCTCGCCGCCACGCAGACGCTCGGGCCGATCCTCGACGGGCTGATGCGCAACACGCCGGACGCCAGGCGCTTCATCGAGCTCGCCGAGAACGAGGGCGTCGGCGCCGTCGTCACCGAGCGCGACGGCCCGTTCGGCGACTACTCGCAGGCGCCGGCGGACGAGCAGCCGAACCCCGCGAACGTGGTCGAGCCGTAGGCGGGCGGGCGGGCGGGCGGACGAGCACGTGCTCCGGGTGAATCCGCCCGCGGACAGACCGTCTGTCCGATGGCGATTCATGCTGGAGACCACGTCGTGCCCTCCGCGGGACCGGGGCTCAGAGCGCGAGGCTCAGCGGCGCTTCCAGGATCCCGCGCACGCGCGCCAGGAACTCCGCTGCCTGGGCGCCGTAGAGGATGCGGTGGTCGCAGGCCAGCTCGATGTCCATCTGCTGGCGCACGACGATGTCGCCGTCGCGCACGACGGCCGGGGCTCGAGCGCGCCGACGCTGAGGATCGCCGCCTGCGGCGGGTTGATGATGGCTTCGAACGAGCGCACGCCGTACATGCCGAGGTTGCTGACGGTGAACGTGCCCCCGCAGAGCTCGGGCGGGGTGATCGCGCTCGCGCGGACGCGCTCGGCGAGCGCGCGCGTCTCGCGATGCGATCTGCGCCGAGGGCCTTGCGGTCGGCGTCGAAGATCGTCGGCACGACGAGCGAGCCTTCGCGGCGACGGCGACGCCGACGTTCACGCGGGCGTAGCGCTCGAACCTGCCGTCGCGGTAGGCGCCGTTGGCGTTCGGATGCTCGGCAGCGCGATCGCGCAGGCCTTCACGACGAGATCGTTGAACGACGGCAGCACCTCCGCGCCGCTCGCCTTCAGCTCTGCGCGCAGCTCGACGCACTGCGTCATGTCGACCGTGGCGCGGAGCGTGAACGTCGGGATCGTCGCGCGCGACTCGGCCATGCGCCGGGCGATGAGCGACTGCGTGCGCGTCGGCTCGGTGATCGTGACCTCGCCCTTCGCGCTGCCGGCGCTCGCTCGGACGTAACCGCCGGCGCGCGGCTCGCGGCCCGCGGCCGAGCACGGCGCGGTCGCCTCCTGGCCTGTGCGCGGGCGCCGCCGCGGCGGCGCGCCTCGACGTCGGCCTTGACGATCCGCCCGCCGGGCCCGGTGCCGGTCACGCCGGTCAGCTCGACGCCGAGCTCGCGAGCGATCCGCCGCGCGACCGGTGACGCGAGGACCCGCTCCTGCACTCCGCCGCCGTGCGGCGCGCGCGTCGTGCGGCGTGCCTCCTCGACCGGCGGCACGCCCTGCACCGGACCGACATCGGTGGGCAAGGTCTCCGGCGGCTCCGGCTCGGCGGCGCGGCGCGGGCGCGGCGCCCTCGCCGATACGCGCGATGACCTCGCCGACGGGAGCGTCGTCCCCTCCTGCGCGACGATGTCCAGCGCGCCGGCGGCGTCGGACTCGTAGGTCATCGTCGCCTTGTCGGTCTCGATCTCCACGAGCTCCTCGCCGCGCGCGACCTCCTCGCCCTCGCGCCTTGAGCCAGCGGATGATCGTGCCCTCCTCCATCGAGTCCGACAGGCGTGGCATGACGATCTCGGCCATGGTCAGAGGTCCCGGGCCGAAGGTCGAGAGCACGGCGTCGATGACTTCGGGCTCGTGGGGGAAGGCGATCTGCTCGAGGTTCTTGGCGTAGGGCATCGGCACGTCGGCGCCGGTGACGCGGCGGATCGGGCGCGTCGAGATGGTCGAAGGCCTGCTCCTGGATCAGCGCCGCGAGGTTCGCGCCGACGCCGCCGTGCGGCCAGCCCTCCTCGACGATGACGCAGCGGTTCGTCTTGCGCACGCTCGCGAGGATCGTGTCGAGGTCGAGCGGGCGCAGCGTGCGCGGGTCGATCACCTCGGCGTCGATCTCGTGGCGCTCCGCGAGCTGCTCGGCGGCGCGCTCCGCGGTGATCGCCATCCGCGAGATGCCGATGATCGTCACGTCCTGGCCCTCGCGGCGGATCGCCGCCTTGCCGAACGGGATGACGTGGTCCTCGTCGTCGGGCACGTCGCCGCGCTGGCCGTAGAGGAACTCGTGCTCGATGAAGACGACCGGGTTGTCGTCGCGGATCGCCGCCTTCAGCAGGCCCTTGGCGTCCGCGGCGGTGCTCGGGCACGGCGACGAGCAGGCCGGGGACGTGGACGTAGATCGACTCCCAGCGAGTGCGAGTGCGTCGGCCCGAGCTGGTGGCCCGCGCCCTGGGGCATGCGCACCACCAGCGGCACGCTTCACCTGGCCGCCGAACATGTAGTGGATGTGCGCGGCGTGGTTGACGATCTGGTCCAGCGCGAGCAGCGAGAAGTTGATCGTCATCAGCTCGACGACCGGGCGCAGGCCGAGCATCGCCGCGCCGACGCCCATGCCGACGATGGTGTTCTCGGAGATCGGCGTGTCGCGCACGCGCTTCTCGCCGAACTCCTCGAGCAGCCCCGCGGTGACCTTGTAGGCGCCGTTGAACACGCCGATGTCCTCGCCCATCAGGAAGCACGCTCTCGTCGCGCAGCAGTTCCTCGCGCAGCGCCTGCGTTCAGCGCCTCGCGGTAGCGCATGGTCGCCATCAGTGGATGTCCTCGCCCTTGCGCACGCCGGCGCCGCGCTCGTCGACCGAGTACCAGCCCTGCAGCTCGCCGCCCAGCACGTAGACGTCGTCGTAGAGCGACCCCGGCGTCGGGCATCGGCGAGGCGTCGGCGAACGCCACGGCATCGTCGGCGCGCGAGACCGCCGCAGCGTCGATCTCCGCGCGCTCGTCCTCGTCGAGCACGCCCTCGCGCGACGAGCCGGTCGCCGAAGGTGACGATCGGGTCGCGGCGGCGCCACTCGTCGACCTCCTCCTTTGTCCGGTACTCCTCGGGGTCGGCCATCGAGTGGCCGCGGAAGCGGTAGGTCAGCGCCTCGACGAGCACCGGGCGGCGCTCCTCGCGCGCGATGCGCAGCGCCTCGATCGTCACGTTGTAGGTGTCGACGATGTCCATCCCGTCGCACTCCATGCCCGGGACGCCGAAGCCCTCGCCCTTGCTCTGCAGGTCGGTCTCGGCCGAGTGGCCGCTCCAGCGACGTGCCCATGCCGAAGCGGTTGTTGGTGACCATGAAGACGACCGGCAGGCGCCACAGCGCGGCGAGGTTCATCGTCTCGCCGAAGGTGCCCTGGTTGGAGGCGCCGTCGCCGAACTGGCAGAGGGTCGCGTCGTCGCGTGCCGCTGTAGTCGGAGGCGAGGCCGAACCCCGCGGCGATCGGCAGGTTGCCGCCGACGATGCCGTAGCCGCCCATGAAGCGCCGCGGCAGGTCGAACATGTGCATCGAGCCGCCGCGACCGTGGCAGAGAGCCGTCGACGCGGCCGAACAGCTCGGCCATGACGCGCTGCGGCTCGCTGCCGCGCAGCGAGCGCATGGCCGTGCGTGCGGTAGGTGCCGATCAGGTAGTCGGTGTCGCGCATCGCGCGGACGCGCGCCGACGATCGTCGCCTCCTCGCCGATCGCGAGATGCAGGAAACCGCCGATCTTGGCGCGCGGCGTACTGCTCGCCGGCGCGCTCCTCGAACCGGCGGATGAGCAGCATCGTGGTGAGCCATTCCTTCGCGACTGCAGGATCAGGAAGGGGGCGGTCAGCCATCGCGTCGGACACTAGCGCAGGGCTGAACCCCTCTTCCGGCCACACGCGTCACTAGCGTCGGCGCGGTGCGTCGCCTGTTCCTGCTCGCGCTGGCGTCGGCCGCGGTGGCCGTCCCGTCCACCGCCGTCGCTCAGGCCGCGCACCGACCTCCGCGCGAGCTGACCCTCACGGGCGCGACCGTCGTGCGGCGGACCGCCGACCGCGTCGCAGTGCGCACCCTGCCGGGCGCGGCGCGGGTGACGATGAGCGCTGTCCCGGTCGCTTCCGGAGCCGGCTGACGGTGCTTCGCTACGAAGCCCACGCGGACGCAGCGCCGGACACGGTCTGGGCCCTGCTCGCGTGCCCGACGCGGTGGAACGCGTGGGCGCCGCACGTCGGCGGAGCCTGGGGTCTCGGGTGGCCACAGGTGCGCGAGGGCGCGGTCGGCGCGGTGCGGTTGTTCGGGTTCGTGCCGGTCCCCGCGCGGATCTCGCGGGTGAACCCGGGCGAGTCGTGGGCGTGGCAGGTCGGCCTCGTGACGATCGACCACCTGGTCGAGCCGCTCGCCGACGGCGAGGGCACCGTCGTCGCGGTGACGATCGACGCGCCCGCGCCGCTCGAGGCGGTGCTGGCGCGCACCTACGGCCCGGTCATGCGCGGGCTGCTGGAGCGCCTGGCGCAGACGGCGCTCGAGACCGAGATCGCGGGCGGTTAGACCTCGTCCGCAGACTCCACGGTCGCCCAGCGGGCCAGGAACTCGTCGGCCTCCAGGCGCTCGAGATCGGCGCGCAGCGCGGCCTCCATCCTGCCGGTGTCGCGAGCATGGACGTCCCAGAAGAGGACGACCTCCAGGTCGTCGAGGCTGACGACCTCGATGTGGTCGACGCGGTCGGGCGCGGCGAGCCGCCCGGGCGCTCGGCCGGTGCGCGTGACGGTCAGCTCGTAGGCCGCCTTCGCTCTCATCATGCGATGACCTCGCAGGCCTCGGCCGCGCGCTCGAGGCCGTCCGCCCCGTCGAAGACCCGGCCTTCGTCCCCACCTGTGCCCGGCACCCAGACGGCCGGGACCCGCGTGACGCCGCGTGACGCCGCGAGCGCCGTCTCGCGGGTCAGCGCGTCGCGCGTGCCGCGCGTACGAGCACCCGTGAGCAGCGCCTTCGGGTGCATCTCGCAGCCGGAGCCGGCGATCACGATGGCGTCGTCGCTCGACAGGGCCCGGCCGCCGGCGAACGCCTGGCGAAACGCGGCGAGCGAGAACGGGACGACGCGGCCGATCAGGCGCGCGTACGTCGCGGCGAGCATCGCCGGCTCGCTGTCGAACGGGAAGGGGTCGGGCCAGCGGACGGGCTGCACGCCGGCATCGGCGGCACGCGCGGTGAAGTCGTCGCGGTCGATCGCGGACGACCGGTCGGCCGAGGTCGCGCTCGAGCACGGGCACCCACGGCGTCGCGACGGGCATCACCTGCAGGACGCGCTCGGCGGCGAGGTACGCCTCAGGGCTGCCGAGGTCGAAGTAGAACGCCGGCGCGGCCGCCTCCGGCTCCGGCTGCCGGACCGTGATGGGGTCCTGCGCCACGGCGGGTCAGCCGTGGATGAGCCAGCCGTCGGCGGCGCGCGCGGCCTCGAGGACCGCCTCGCTGAACGTCGGGTGGCCGTGGATCATCCGCGCGAGCTCGGGGTACCCGCCCTCGAGCAGCTTCGCGGTCAGGATCTCCTGCACCATGTCGGCGGCCTTGGCGCCGATGATCGACGCGCCGAGGATCTCGCCGTAGCGCTTGTCGCCGACGAGCTTGACCATGCCGGTGCGGTCGCCGTAGAGCGTGGTCGCACCCGCGACGCCGTAGGGCACCTTGCCGACGACGACGTCGTGGCCCGCGTCCTTGGCCTGCTGCTCGGTCAGCCCGAAGCTCGCGACGTTCGGCGAGCAGAAGGTGGCACCCGGGATGTCCTCGTACTCCAGCGGCTTCGGGGTCCATGCCGGCGGCGTGCTCGACCGCGATGATGCCCTCCTCCATCGACTTGTGCGCGAGCGCAGGCCCGTGCACGAGGTCGCCGATCGCGTAGACCTTCGCGACGTTCGTGCGCATCATCCCGTCGACGGCGATCAGGCCGCCCTCGTCGAGCTTGACGCCCGCCGCGTCGAGCCCCAGGCCCTCGACGTCCGGTCCGCGGCCCGCGGCGATGACGAGCCAGTCCGCCTCGCCCTGATCGTCGCCGTACGTGAAGGTCACGGACGACTCGCCCGACTCCACGTCTGTCACGAACGTCTTCGTGTGGACGTCGATGCCCTGCTTCTTGAAGCCGCGCGCGGCCGCCTTGCTGATGTCGGCGTCCTCGACGGGCAGCACGCGGTCCAGCCCTTCGAACAGCTGGACCTTCGAGCCCAGGCGCACATAGGCGCTCGCGATCTCGGTGCCCGAGGCGCCCGCGCCGACCACGGCGAGCGTCTTGGGCAGCTCCTCGAGCGCCCAGGCCTCCTCCGTTCCGATCACGCGGCCCGCGAAGCTCGTTCCCGGGATCGGCTTCTTCACCGAACCGGATGCGATGACGATCGCCTTGCTCGCCTCGAGCTCCTGACCCCCGACCGTCACGGTGCCCGCAGCGGTCAGCGTGCCGTGCCCTTCGTACACGTCGACCTTGTGCTTCTTGAGCAGCATCCCGACGCCGCCGGTGAGCGTGGCGACGACCTCGCCGCGGCGCTCCATGACCTTGCCGAAGTCGATGGTCGGCTCGCCGACGTTCACGCCGAACTCGCCCGCCTCGCGGACCTCCTGCGCGACGTCCGCGGAGCGTAGGACGGCCTTCGCCGGGATGCACGCGTAGTTCAGGCAGCGTCCGCCGATGCGGTCCTTCTCGATCACGGCGGTCTTCAGACCGAGCTGGGCGGCGCGGATGGCGGCGACGTATCCGCCGGGACCGGAGCCGATGACGATGCAGTCGTACTGGGCGGTGGTGGCCATATTTCGAGTCTATTCACCGAGCCGTGGCACCTTCATGCGCCCGAGTACGCGCACGAGCTTGAGGAAGAGCCACCCGCCGGCCGCGAGGATCGCCAGGCAGAGGATCACCGCCGGGATGTTCGAGGCCACGAGGAGCGACAGCGCGGCGACGACGACGGTGATGGCGAGCAGCGCCTGGAACCCGAGGACGGCCCAGTAGCGCTGCGTCCACAATCCCCACGCGGCGACGAGCATGATCCCGGCGAACGCGAGCACACCCGTCAGCTGTGGCGGCTTGCCCTGGACGTCCACGCCCGCGGCGTAGAACGCGACGTTCGAGATCGCCAGCACGACCGAGGTGATCGCGGCGATCTTCAGCGGGAGCGGGCGCTCGCCCGGCTGCAGCGGCGTGAGCCCGGCGCGCGCTGCCGCGTCGCGCTCCTCGCTGCGTGCCCGGCGAGGTGGCGCGGCGTCCGCCTCGACGGCCTCCGCGGGCGCGGGCGCCGGGCGCTCGCTGATCGGGCGCTTGCGGCTGCGCCTACCCATGGGAGGCTCCGGCCACCCCGGGCAGCGGCACCTGCGAGAGCGCCGCGCGCAGGCTCGTCGCGACCGCGGACGGGTCGGCGGCATCGGTGATCGCCCGCACGACCGCCGCGCGCCCCGCGCCGGCTGCGGTCACGGGCCCGATCGTCCCGGCGTCGATGCCGCCGATCGCGAACCAGGGCCGCGCCGCCGTGCGCGCCGCGTACGTCACGAGCTCGAGGCCGACCGCCGGGCGCCCCGGCTTCGTCGGCGTGGCGTGCACGGGGCCGACTCCGAGGTAGTCGGCGCCCGTGGCGACCGCGTCGTCCACCTGCGCCTCCGTGTGGGTCGAGCGCCCGATCAGCGCGTGCGGCCCCGCGAGCTCGCGGGCGCGCTGCACCGTCATGTCGTCCTGCCCGACGTGCGCGCCGTCCGCACCCACCCGCGTGACGAGCTCGGGCCGGTCGTTGAGGATGAAGAGCGACCCCGCTGCGGCGCACAGCTCACGCGCGATCTCCGCGGCTGCGAGCAGGTCCTCATCGGCGGCGTCCTTCTCGCGCAGCTGGAACACGTCGACGCCGCCGGCGAGTGCGGGCTCGAGCACCTCGGCCAGCGCCCGGCCGCCCGGCCGCGCGCCGCAGACGAGGTAGAGGCGTGCGCCGTCGAGGCGGTCACGGCGGTCGGAGAGGACGCTCACGCAGGGGAGTCTCGCAAGCAGGCGCTCGTCCGGTGACGTCGGGGCCCGCTGGCACACTGCCGCCTGGTCATCATCGCCGATCTGGAGGCACTCGCATGTTCAGGACCAGGGGACGGACGGCGCTCACGCTGCTCGCCGTCGGAGCAACGATCTTCGTCGTCTCAGGTGGTCCGGCCACCGCCGGCAAGCTCGTCACCAAGAACCAGGTCGCGCCGAACGCGATCACGACCAAGGCGATCGCCAACGGCTCCGTCACGGCGAGCAAGCTCTCCAAGAGCCTGCGCAAGTCCCTGAAGGGCGCGAAGGGCGCGAACGGCGCCAACGGCGCAGCCGGCGCCAGCGGCGCGGCGGGCGCCAGCGGCGCGAACGGCGCCGCGGGAGCGAAGGGCGACACCGGCGCGCGCGGCCCCGCCGGCGCGCTCAACGTCGTCGACGCCACCGGCAAGGTCATCGGCGTGTTCGCCGGGTTCCAAAGCGGCAGCTACATGACGGCCTACACGGCGGAGGGCGCGCTGCTGGTCTACGACTCGACCTCCCCGCCGGCCTACCCGACGATCTACTCCAGCGGCCCGATCGTCTACAAGCAGGCCGCCTGCGCCGGGCAGGCGTACGGCTCGGTCTCCGGCTACCCGATCCAGACCGCGATCATCCTCGACGGCCCGCCCGCGCCCGGTTCCAAGATCTACGTGATGTCGCCGGCCGCCTCGGCCGAGAGCTTCACCTACCTGTCCTACCGCACCGCGAGCGGCTGCACGACGAGCTCGAGCTCGGTGTCGAACGCGTACCCCGCGCACGAGGCGGGCACGGTGCCGTCGATCGTCAAGCCGCTCTCGATCGTGCCGGCTTCCTGACGAGGGGTAGCATGGACGGCAGGAACGGGAGCCCCGCGACGGGGCTGAGAGGGCGCCGGTTCGGCGCCGACCGTCAACAGCTGATCCGGGTCATGCCGGCGAAGCGAGGAGGCCGTTCTGTCACCCACAGAGCACAGGAGCTGGGATGTCGCCGTCGTCGGCGGTGGAGTGTGCGGTCTTGCCGTGGCATGGCGAGCGCGGGCGCGCGGCCTGACCGTCGTCCTGCTCGACCGCGGAGCACTCGGCGCACAGACGACCGCGGTCGCCGCGGGGATGCTCGCGCCGGTCAGCGAGGCTGACGCTCAGGAGCGCGCGCTCACCCGCCTCGGGCTCGAGAGCGCCAGGCGCTGGCCCGCCTTCGCCGCCGAGCTCGCCGACGTGAGCGGCATCGACGTGGGGTATCGCGAGTGCGGAACGCTGGTCGTCGCGCGTGACCGTGACGAGGCGGAGGGTCTCGGCCGCGAGCTCGCGCTGCGCAGGCAGCTCGGCCTGGCCGCCCGTGAGCTGCTGCCCTCGCAGGCGCGCAGCCTCGAGCCGGCGCTGGCCCCCGGTCTGCGCGCCGCGCTCGACATCCCCGGCGACCACGCCGTCGATCCGCGCCTGGTCGCCGCGGCGCTCGCGGTCGCCGCCGAGCGCGCCGGCGTGACGCTGCGGCCGAACACCCCGGTGACGCGGCTGCTCGTCGAGCAGGGCCGGGCGAGGGGCGTCGCGCTCGGGGGCGGTGAGGTCCTGCAGGCGCGGCAGGTGGTCATCGCCGCCGGGCCCTGGTCGGACGCGCTCGACGGCGTGCCGGGGGAGGCGCGCGTCCCCGTGCGCCCCGTGAAGGGGCAGCTGCTGCGCCTGCGTGACCCGGGCCACGACTCACGTGCCCCGCTGCTGGACCGCGTCGTCCGGTACGAGGGCGGCTACATCGTCCCGCGGGGCGACGGGCGCTACGTCCTCGGCGCGACGACCGAGGAGCGCGGCTTCGACACGAGCGTCACCGCGCTCGCGCTGCACGAGCTCCTGCGTGATGCGGGCGAGCTCGTGCCGGGCGTGCTCGAGCTCGAGGTCGAGGAGGTGCTCGCAGGCCTGCGGCCCGGTACCCCCGACAACGCCCCGGTGCTCGGCGCCAGCGGCGTGCTCCCCGGCCTGTTCTGGGCGACCGGTCACCATCGCAGCGGCGTGCTGCTCGCGCCCATGACGGCGGAGGTGCTTGCGGCGGAGCTCGCCGGCGAGCCGGGCGGCGCGGCGGAATTCTCGCCCGACCGCTTCTCCGAGGTGCCCGCATGATCCGGCTCAACGGGCGCGAGGTCTGGGAGCGCGACGGGGCGACGATCGCCGAGCTGCTCGTCGATCTCGGCGTCGAGCCGGACGCGCGCGGCGTCGCTGTGGCGGTCGATGGCGAGGTCGTCCCGCGCGGCGATTGGCCGACGTTCACGGTCGCCGAGGGCGCGCGCGTCGAGGCGGTCACGGCGGTGCAGGGCGGATGAGCGATCCGTTCGTCGTCGCAGGCGCCGACCTCGGCTCGCGGCTGATCCTCGGCACGGGCGGCTTCCCGCGAATGGAGACGCTCGCGGACGCGATCGCTGCGACGGGCAGTGGGATGGTCACCGTCGCGGTGCGGCGCGTCGACCCGCAGGCGCGCCACTCGCTGATCGATGTGCTCCAGCGCTGCGGCGTGAAGGTCCTGCCGAACACCGCCGGCTGCTTCACCGCCCGTGACGCGGTCTTGACCGCGCAGCTTGCACGCGAGGCGTTCGAGACCAACTGGGTCAAGCTCGAGGTGATCGGCGACGAGCGCACGCTGCTGCCCGACGCGCCGGAGCTGCTGGTCGCAGCGGAGCAGCTCGTCGCGGACGGCTTCGTGGTGCTTCCGTACACGACCGACGACCCGGTGCTCGCACGCCGGCTCGAGGACGCGGGCTGCGCGGCGGTCATGCCGCTCGGCTCCCCGATCGGGTCCGGCATGGGGATCCTCAACCCGTACAACCTCACGCTGATCGTGGAGCAGGCGAGCGTGCCGGTGGTGCTCGACGCGGGCGTCGGAACGGCGTCGGACGCTGCGCGCGCGATGGAGCTCGGCTGCGACGCGGTGCTCTGCGCCAGTGCGATCTCGCGCGCCGTCGATCCCGTCGCGATGGCGCGGGCGATCCGCGCCGGTGTCGAGGGTGGCCGGCTCGCCCGGCTCGCGGGACGGATTCCACGGCGGACGCACGCACAGGCGTCCTCGCCGATGGACGGGCTGGCCGACCTGCAGTCCGCCGACCTGCCGGCGACCACGTGACCGCGGACGAGCTCGTCGACGCGCTCCAGGAGGCCTGGCAGGGCCGCCGGCGCGGCGCGTTCCGCGACATGCTCGCGGTCGACGTGCACTGGACGGACCCGTTCTGCGAGGAGCCGATCTACGGGCCCGAGGCGATCGGCGACCACGCGTCCCTGCTGTGGGAGGCGTTCCCCGACGCGCGGGTGGAGGCCTCCGGGCAGCGGCTCGGCGACGGGCACTTCATCGCCGCGCCGATCCGCATCACCGGCACGCATGCCGGCGAGCTGCCGAGCCTCCCGCCGACCGGCCGTCAGGTCGCGGTCCACGCTGTCCTCTACTGCGAGCTCGACCCGCCGCGCGAGCGCCTGTGGCGGGTGCGCGTCTTCCTCGACGGCTACGACGCCGCCGTGCAGATGGGCGTGCTGCCCAAGCGCGGGTCGTTCGCCGAACGGGCCATGCTCGTCGTGCGCGGCTTCGGCGTGCGGCGGGGCGGGTCCGGCGAGGTCGAGGGCGGCCCGCCCGCGACGCGCTGACCGTCACGCCGGCTTCAGCGTCGCGAGCACCGGCTCGTGATCGGAGAGGCCGCCCGCGTCGAGCGTCTGCACGGGCCCCGCGACGACGTGGCCGCGTCCGAAGACGTGGTCGATCACGTGCCCGCCGGCATGCGCGAACCCGGGGACCTGCGGGCGGCGCGTGTTCATGTCGCCGCCGA
This sequence comes from uncultured Actinomycetes bacterium, assembly GCA_963805615.1. Classification (GTDB taxonomy): domain Bacteria; phylum Actinomycetota; class Thermoleophilia; order Solirubrobacterales; family Solirubrobacteraceae; genus F1-60-MAGs163. Next base: position 637,066 of record CAWDUW010000004.1, read on the forward strand.
AGATCGCCGGTTCGTCGCCGGCCCAGCCGCGCACCGCCGCTGCCGCGCGCGTGATGTCCACCTGCGCCTCGGCGCGGTCGTGGGCGCTGGCGTGCAGGTTGGCGAGCCACAGGCCGTCGTCCCGCCGCACAGCGTGGACGACCCGGCGCTCGGGCCGCAGCCGGAGGCGCAGCTGCGCGTGGGCCGTGACGCGATGGCCGCGGACCAGGATTGCGTTGGACCCGCCGCCCCACGACTTCACGATGTCTGGCCGACGCGCGGCGAACACGCGTGCGAGCGGCAGCACCTGGTTGCGCGAGGTGCGCGCCGTGAACGACTGCGCGCCGCACGCCGCGGCGAGGTGCGGCGGCCACCAGGGCGGCACCTCCTGCAGCAGCGCGGCGTCCCACTCCCACTCGCGCAGGCAGGTGGCGAACGCGCCGCCGAGCGGGCGGGCGCGGTCGGGCACGGCGCGCCCGTGGAAGAGGTTCCAGGTGAGGATCCGCACGACGTCGCTATCTTCCCGCGCCTGCCGCGACACTTCCTCACCGGCACCGAACTGACGCGCGACGAACTGCTCGCGCTGCTCGGCCGCGCGCACGAGCTGAAGGCCGCGCCGCGTTCCTCACGCGCGCTCGAGGGCACCGTGATCGCCCTGCTGTTCGAGAAGCCGAGCACGCGCACGCGCCTCTCCTACGAGGCGGGCGTGGTCGAGCTGGGCGGTCACCCGCTCGTGCTGCGGCCGGGGGAGATGCAGCTCTCGCGCGGCGAGTCCGTCGGCGACACCGCGCGGATCCTGTCGCGCCACGTCCAGGCGATCGGCGTGCGCACCGGTCCCGACGCGGACCTCGAGACGCTCGCCGCCGAGGGCACCATCCCCGTCTTCAACATGCTGACCGAGGGCCATCACCCCTCGCAGGTGCTCGCCGACCTGATGACGCTCCAGGAGGCGTTCCCCGGAACGCCGCTCGACGAGCTGAAGCTCGCGTACGTGGGTGACGGGAACAACGTCGCACGGTCGCTCGCGCTGCTGGGCGGGGTCGCCGGCATGGAGGTGGCCGTCGCGTCGCCCGCGGGCTACGAGCTCGAGCCCGAGGCGGGCGGCACGCGGACGCGCGACGCCGCCGAGGCGGTGGACGGTGCACACGCCGTGTACACCGACGTCTGGGTCTCGATGGGTGACGAGGGCACGGCCGACGAGCGTCGCGCCGCGCTCGCGCCCTACCGGATCGACGACGCGCTGCTGGACCGCGCGGCGCACGGCGCGATCGCACTGCACTGCCTTCCCGCGCACCCGGGCGAGGAGATCACCGCCGACGTCCTCTATGGGGACCGCCAACGGATCTGGGACCAGGCCGAGAACCGCCGGCACGCGCAGAAGGCGCTGCTGGAATGGCTCCTCGCCGCTGACTGACGGAGAGATCGCACGATGCCGCAGCCGAAGAAGCCCGCCGCGAAGAAGGCGCCCGCCAAGAAGCGCGCTCCGGCGAAGAAGCGGCGAAGCCGCCGCAAAGAAGGCGCCGGCCAAGAAGCCCGCCGGCAGGCGGCCGGCGAAGAGCGCGCCCCCGGGCCCGCGCACCGCGAAGGCGGCGAAGGCGGCGCCGCGCGTCACGTCGAAGCCCGCGCAGCGCCGAAGCAAGCGCACGGCCGCAGCCCGCTCCGGTACCGAGGCCGCGCGCGACGTCGCGCTGTTCGACAACCTCGGCACGGTCCGGGCGCTGCTCGCCGAGCATCTCGTCTTCAGTGCCGAGCGCCTGCAGGACACGCTCGACGACGCCGTCCGCCGGGGGCGCATGCTGCCGACCGACGCCCAGGAGCTTGCCGATCGCCTGAAGAGCAGCGGCCGCCGGCAGCTCGACGAGTTGCTCAGCGACCTCGAGCGCCGCCTCGGTCGCTGAGGCCGGGCCCAGGTCAGCGGCGTCGCCCTATCGTGAACGGGGTGACCACCGACCCGGCAGCGCCCACCATCCGCAAGCCCGAGCGCGGCGACGAGCTCGAGCTGCGCGTCGACGCGCTCGCGTTCGGCGGTAACGGCGTCGCCCGGCTGAAGCTCGGCGATCGCGGCTACGTGCTGTTCGTTCGCGGCGCGGTCCCCGGCGACCTCGTGCGCGCCGTCGTCACCAAGCGCAAGCGCGATTACGGCGAGGCGCGGACGCTCGAGGTCCTCGAGCGCGGGCCGGACCGCATCGACCCGGTCGCCGATCACGCCGGTGCGCCGTGGCAGATCCTGCCCTACGAGCGCCAGCTGGAGATCAAGCAGCAGCAGGTCGATGAGGCCCTTCGCCGGCTCGGTCGCCTCGACGGCTTCGAGCTCGAGCCGATCGTCCCCGCCACCGAGCAGTGGCGCTACCGCAACAAGCTCGAGTACTCGTACGGGACCGGTCCGGACGGGCAGCTGATCTGCGGCTTTCACGCCGCCGGTTCGTGGGAGCAGATCGACCACATCGAGGACTGCCTGCTCGCCTCCGAGCGCGGCAACGAGCTGCGCCGCCTGGCGCTCGATGCGCTGCGCGCGCAGAATCTCGGCGCCTACGATCGCCGCTCCCAGATCGGCTTCCTGCGCAACCTCGTCGTGCGCGAGGGCCGGCGCACGGGGCAGGAGCAGGTTCGTCTCGTCACCTCACCCGGAGAGTTCGACGTCGACGCGTTCGCCACCGCGCTCGGGCCGGTGCAGAGTCTCATCTGGACGCAGGCGGCCGGTGTCGCCGAGACGACGCAGGGCGGTCAGGACGAACTGATCACCGGCACGCCCCGGATCGAGGAGGAGCTCGGCGGACTGCGCTTCGCGCTCAGCTCCGAGGCGTTCTTCCAGACGAACACCGAGATGGCCGAGCAGCTCTACGCCGTCGCCGCGGAGTACGCCGCGCTGAAGGGCTTCGAGCGGGTCTACGACCTCTGCTGCGGCATCGGCACGATCGGCCTCACGCTGGCGTCGCGGGCCGCGGAGGTCGTCGGCGTCGAGATCGTTCCCGAGGCGGTCGAGGATGCGGCGTTCAACGCTCGCGTCAACGAGATCACCAACGCCCACTTCATCGCGGGCGACGTGCGGGTCGTGCTGAAGAACCTGATCGCCGAGGGCGTCCGGCCGGACGTCATCGTCGTGGACCCGCCACGGGCCGGGCTCTCGAAGAAGGTCGTCGCACGGATCGCCGAGTCGAACCCCAAGCGGATCGTCTACGTCTCCTGCAACCCGACGACGCTCGCGCCGAACGCCGCGCAGCTCGTCGAGGCCGGCTACAAGCTCGTCCGCGTACGCCCGGTCGACCAGTTCCCGCAGACGCCGCACATCGAGTGTGTGGCGTTGCTCGAGCGCGTCGCCTGACACCGGACGACCAAGGCCTGCGGGTGGGCGTCAGGCCACGGGAAAGCTCATCCGCAGCTGCGTGCCGCCCCGCGCCGGCCGCGTGAGCTCGAGGCTGCTCGTGATCCGCTCGATCATCCTCAGGCCGAGGTCGGCGTCCGGTCGTCGTCGTTGACGGGCTCCGGTCCGGGGCCGTCCTCCCAGACGCAGATCTCCAGCTCGCCGGGCCGGCGAAGCACGGTGACCTCGACGTCACCGGGGTGGGCGGCGTCCGTCGAGGCATGCACCACGGCCGTCGTGAAGGCCTCCGACACCGCGAGCGCCACGGCGCCGCCGTCGGCCCCCAGCCAGCGGGCGTGGGCCGAGACGACGTAGCGGGCGTGCGCGACGTACTGCGCGGTCGCGGGGAATCGCCAGCGGCGAACGGATGTTGGCACAGCACCTGGGGGGTACCCGCCGGGCACGCTGCTCAACCCCTCTAGCGGGAGCTGATGCGCGCGGCGATGCGCACGCTCGCTGCGCTGGCGCTCCCGGTGGTCCGCACGTCGAGCCAGAGGCGTCGCGTGCCGTGTCGTGTGCGCGAGACCGATGCAGCACTGAGCGTTCCGTGTGTTCCGCGCAGGAGGACATGCCGCCTCGAGAGAACCTTGCCGCGCGCCGACCCGGAGCGGACCCGCAGCACGACGTCGAGCGGGACGATCAGCCGGGTCTTGAGGCTCCAGCGCGCGCGGACGACGATGCGTGTCCCGCGCCGGACGTACGTGGGGGCGACCCTGAGCGCCGGGGTGACCTGATCGGCGGCCGCGCCGCCCGTGATGGTCTCCATCGCCGCAGGGGCATCGAGCTCGCCGCTGATCACGGCGACGTCGCGATGGGTCGCGCTGACCATGAGGGCCGCGCGGACCTGGGTGAGCGTCGCCTGGGGCCGGGCGGTTCGCGCATCGGCCAGCGTCGCGCTGACGAGCGGCGCGGCGGCCGAGGTGCCGCTGAGGGTGGTGAACGAGTCGTCGGTGTACGTCGTCACGAGGTCGACCCCCGGAGCCGCGAGGTCGACGGACCTGCGTCCGTAGTTCGAGAACCCGGCGATCGTGCCGGGGGCCTGCGTTGCGGCGACCGACACCACGGCGGCGCTGTCCGTGCTCGCCGGGTAGGTCTGGTTCTCGTCCAGGTCCACGCCGTCGTTCCCGGCCGCGGCCACGACGGGGATGCCGGCGTCGTTGGCGCGCGCGATCGCTGCGTCGACCGCGGGCGAGTCGAACTCGGAGTTGACCGAGCAGTTGATGACGGATGCGTGGTTGCGCACCGCGTAGGTGATCCCGGCGGCGAGCTGTTCCGTGTCGCCCTCACCGTCGTCGCCGAGCACGCGCACGATCATCAGCCGGGCGCCGGGGGCGGCGCCGGTCACGCCGGCCGCCTCGTCGTCGCCGGCGGCGACGAGGCCGGCCACGGCCGTGCCGTGGCCGTATCCGTCGTCCGGGGGGCTGTTCGGCGCGAGGATGTTCGCGCCGTGGACGTCATCGACGTAGCCGTTGCCGTCGTCGTCGAGGCCGTTGCCGGGAACCTCGCCGGGGTTCGTCCAGAGATGTGTCAGAAGGCTTGCGTGCCCGAGGTCGGCGCCGCTGTCCACGATCGCGACGACCGCGCCACTGCCGCCGAGCGCGGGGACCATCCCCGGCTGGGTCCAGACGGCGTGCAGCCCGTCGAGCTGCCCTCCGGCCTGGGCGGCGTGCGCGCGCACATGCGGCCGCACGATGGAGGTCGTGCCGCGTGCGTGGGTGATGCCGGCGGTCGTGCCGACCGGGCCGGTGAAGACGATGACGCCCAGCATCGCGACGGCGGCCACGGCGACGGACAGCGGCAGCGCCAGGATCCTGCGGACCATGCGGTGTGGCTGTCGGGTGGCCGGCATATTCGATGCTTCGGCCTGTCCACTCGGAGCTGACATCCCCCGATCGGTGGACCCTCGTGGAACATCCGCCGTCCGGCGGACGTGCAGGGCGGGTCGAGCGGCGGTGTCTAAACGGTCGACCGACGTCGCCGGGCGGCGGGACCGGTGCCGAACACGTCTGCTGCAGGCCCCGGGCGGCCGATCGCAAAGCCCTGCGCGAGATCGACGCCGAGGTCGCGCAGGACGTCCAGCGTGTCCTCGCTCTCGACGCCTTGCGCGACGGTGCGCTGCCCGAACTCGCGGGCGAGCTGGACGATCGCGCGGACCACGTCCTGGCTGGCCGCGTTCTCGGGCAGGTCGCGTACGAACTCCCGGTCGATCTTGAGGTAGTCGAAGGGCACACGCCGGAGGTAGGTGAAGCCTCCCTGCCCGGTGCCGAAGTGATCCAGCGCGAGCCGGCAGCCAAGCTCCCGGATCCCGACGATGAGCTGCGCGGACGCCGGGCCGTGCACTGACACGGCGGCTTCGGTGAGCTCGATCACGAGCAGCGCCGGGTCCGCTCCCGCGCCGGCCAGCGCGTCCTGCAGTTCCTCGATGAGCCTGCCGGCGCCGACGGTCCGCGGCGACAGGTTGACGGCGACCGCGTGCCCCCGGGCGGCCAGAGCCGCGGCCTGCCCGACCATCCAGCGGTCGATGTCGGTGACGAGCCCGTACTGCTCCGCCGCGGGGAGGAATCGCGCCGGGGGGATCAGCTCCCCGCCTGCGCCGAGCATCCGGACGAGCAGCTCGTGGCCGGCGCTCGCCCCCGTTGCGAGATCCTGGAGCGGCTGCGCGTACACGACGAACCGCTCGGCGTCGAGCGCGTCACGGATGCGACCGACCCAGGAGACGCGCTCGACCTCCCCGAGCAGCCGGCGCTCGCTCTGCTTGCGGTCCCCGATGTCGGTGAAGACCACGAGCGCCTCGAGCCCCCCGTCGTCGGTGCGGAACGGTGAGGCGCTGATCGCCACCCGCAGCGCACTCCCGTCCTTGCGGATCAGGGTGTCGTCGTCGATGCGCACGGGGACGCCGGACTCGTAGGCGGGACGGAACGGACACCCCTTGCCAGGGTGCGTCACCTCGTGCATGCGGCGCCCGCCGACCTCCGCGAAGGTCCAGCCGAGGAGTCGCTGCGCCGCCTGGTTCATGTGGATCAGGCGGCCCTCGGCGTCGAGGGTGTACACGCCCTGGTCCATGCTCTCGGTGATCGCGCGCCGGTAGTCGCGGGTGGCTCGTTCGCGGGCCGCCGGGGAGCCGCCTGACGCCCGGTCGCGGTCCACGGTGACGGCCATCACGCCGGCCGGCCCCCCGCGCGCGTCCTTCAGCAGCGAGGTCCGCACCTGCCCGTGGAACCGCGTCCCGTCCCTGCGGACCAGCTCCTGCGCGACCTCCGCGGGCCCGGTCGCGATGACGCGCTCGATCAGCCGCCGCTCGTCGTCGGGGTCTCCGGGATCCAGCGTCATGGGCCTGAGCGGCCTGCCGACCGTCTCGGCGCGCGTCCATCCGTAGAGCTGTTCCGCGCCGCGGCTCCAGTGCGTGACGATCGCATGGAGATCGGTGGCGACGACCGCGGCGTCGACCGCGTCGAGCAGCTGGCCGCGGATCCGGGCCTCGTCTTCGGCGAGCCTGCGGGCGGTGACGTCGCGCAGCGTGCCGCGGACGCCGCGCACGAGCCCCCTGTCCAGCCGCTCGAGCCGCGTCTCGGCGTGCCGCAGCTCCGTGCCGCGCAGGTACCGGTGTTCGAGCTCCCGCGGCCGGCCGTCCTGCGCGATCGCGTCGGCGAGCTGGGCGAGGTCCGAGACGTCCTCCGCGGGGATCATGCCGAACAGGAAGTCGAGGTCGCCGCTGCAGCTGCCGGCCTGGACGTCGAACAGGCGGTAGAGCTGCGGGGACCACGTCACCATCCGGGTCCGGCAGTCGATCTCGAAGCTCCCGACCTCGCCGACGTGCTGGGCCTCGCGCAGTCGCTGCTCGCTCTCGCGGCCGGCAAGGTCCGCGAGCTTGCGCGCCGTGATGTCCTGGGTCGTTCCGTGGACTCCGCCGGTGAAGGCCCCCGACGGGTCTCGGATGCTGCGCATCCGTGTTTCGACCCAGCGCGGGGTCGGCAGCGGGAGCGCCCAGTCGAGGTCGCGCTGCGGCTGAACGAGCTCGCTCTCCATGATCGTTCCCCCGTCGCCCGCACCCACGCTCGCGAGCCGCTCGCGCATCGCCTGCGCATCGTGCGGGGCCAGCAGCTCGAGCACACGGTCGAGCGTCGTGATGCGCGGCACGCGGCCGCCGGCCGCGGGCTCGAGGTCCCGGGAGAGCTCGACGGTTCCCGAGCCCGGGTCGTACTCCCAGCTCACGAGCCGGGCCACCCGGTGCGCCTCCTGCAGAAGCGCGTGCTCGTCGGTCTCGCGGCTCGTCTCGCGCACGACGGCCACGATGCCCTCGCTGCCGCCGCCGTCCTCCGCCAGCGGCGACATCGTGAGGCTCGCGGGGAACCGTGAGCCGTCACGGCGCCGCAGCACGACGTCCGCCTCGACGACGTGGCCGGCGAGCCCGTCGCGGAGGATCGCCGCGCAGGCCTCGCGATCGTCCTGCGGCCAGTGGGGGAGCGGCGGGTCCGAGCCGAGCAGGGTGTCCCGGTCGAAGCCCGTCATCTCGACGAACGCGTCGTTCAGGTCGGTGATCATGCCGCCGGCGTCGATGACGCAGATCCCATGCGGGACGGCCCGGGCGAGGGCTCGGGCGAGGCGCTCGGGCGATCCAGGCTCGAGCCCGCGTTCCTCAGGCTGCGTTTCCGGGCGCGACAGCAGCATCTCCTACGATTGTCGGTGCGTTGGGCGGTAGGCAACATCCGCCCGATGGCGGATCCTTCCCTCCGCCCTCCGCCTTTTGGTGGGCACGGTCACGGGGACCTACGCGATCAGCCCGCTTCGGAGCGCCTGCGCGACCGCGGCCGCGCGGTCGGAGACGCCGAGCTTGTCGTAGATGTTCTCGAAGTGGGTCTTGACGGTCGACGGGCTGATCACGAGCAGCCGGGCGATCTCCGGGCCGCGTCTCCCGTCGGCCGCATGGCGCACGATCTCGAGCTCGCGGGCCGTCAGGCCGCGCCGTTCGATCTGGCCGCGCCGCAGCTCGAGGAAGTGCCCGAGCTCATGGCCCATGCTTTCGAGTGTCTGCATGAGGCGCTCGCTGGTCTCCAGATGCTCGGCGCCGTAGAAGGCGGCGACCGCGATCGTGCCGTCCGCGCCGACCGCCGGGAACGCGAGCCCCGCCGCCAGGCGGAGTGGTGTGATCGCCTGCGCCGGATACGCGGCGAGGTCCGCGCTGAGCTCGGAGGCGATCACCGGCCTGCCCGAGTCCCAGGCCAGGCTGATCGCGCCCGAGTGTGGCGGGAACGTCATGTCCCGGGTCGCCGCCCGGAAGCCCGCGGCGTTCACGTCCGGATCGTTCCACGTCGCGCGGCACGCGAGGTGGGCCGCCGGCTCCGACCAGGTCCAAAGAGATCCGACGGGCAGTCCGAGTGCGCTGCCGAACCGGTGCAGCAGGACGACGACGCCGTCGGCGAGGCTCGGCCAGTCGTCCAGCGCGTGCGTCAGCGCCGCCCGCCCCTCATGCAGGCGCTCGGTGTTGCGCGGCCCGCTCACGTCCTGCACCACTCCGACCGCGAAGGCCAGCTCGCCCGTTTCGTCCCGGTCGACCCGCCCGCGGAGCCGGATCTCGCGCATCGTGCCGTCCGGCCGCTGCAGCCGTGTCTCGGTCTCGATGCCCGCCGACGCGCTGTTCCCGGGCTGTCCCTTGAGCGCGGCCAGGAGCTCCCGCACGGCCTGCCCTTCAGCGGGATGGATCAGTCCGCGGATGATGTCGGAGCCGAGCGGGCCCGCGCCGTTGCCCACGCCGAGGACCGGGAAGAACTCGTCCGAGAAGGTGCCGTCGAGTGAGCGTCCGTCGAGCCCGAGCCGAGCGTAGTCGGGGCCTGTGGCCGCCGGCGCGGGCGGGATCTCGCGCAGGAACGCGGCGCCCAGGGCCGGATGCCCCTGACACTCGATCTGGGTCAGCTCGACCTCGAAGGCTCCGCGCTCCTTGTTGCTGGTGACGGTCGCCCGCCGCCGGCCGCCGGGGCTCGGCGGGCCTGACGTGATCAGGTCCGGCAGCCGCGAGCCCACGAGGCGCGGGCGTGTGAGACCTAGGAGTGCGTCCGCCGCGTCGTTCGCCTGCAGGACGAGGCCACCCGCGTCCAAGATGAGAATCGCGTCCCGCGCCGACTCGACGATCCTGGTAGCCCATTTATCTTTTTGGACCATGTTTCATAGGAGTATACGCACGGTCCGGACTGCGGCGCGAGCTGGGGAAGGCGACTACCCGTCGTCGCGCTCCAGTGCGTCGAGACGCGTGCGCAGCGCACCGATCTCGTCGCGCAGCACCCGGACCTCCGCCTCGACGGCGGCGATCCGGCCCGAACCCGTGCCCGCCCGCCCGATGTCGTCGTCGCGAGCAGCCGCGGTCGCCGCGGGCGAGGCCGCCGGCGGTCCCTCCTGGTAGGGCGGCAGTGCGCCCTGATCGAGCGGGACATCCCCACCGAGCATGTGCTGCCAGCGGTCCTCCTTCTGGCCGGGGCGCCTTCCGATCTCGCGGACGAGGTCGCGGTCCATCAGGCCGCCGAGCGTCTCGAGCAGCTCGTCGCCGCTCGTGAAGCGGTGCAGGCGCTCGGTCCGCGCGCGCAGCTCGCCCGGGGTCTGGGGGCCGCGCAGCAGCAGCACGGCGAGGACCGCCTGCTCGTCGGGGGTGACCGACAGTGCCTCGTCGAGCAGGTGCCGGTACTTCGATGCGCGGCTGCCCGAGGAGCTTGCGTAGCGGGTCCAGCGACGCCGGTGAAGCCGCTCGAGCGCGTCGCGCAGCGTCTCCTCGTCGAAGTCGACCACGGGCTCGCGGTTCGTCGCCTGGTTGCAGCCGAGCCGCAGGGCGTTGAGCGTGAGCGGGTACTGGTCGGGCGTCGTCCGCTGCTTCTCCAGGAGGACGCCCAGGACGCGCTGCTCGGGCAGGGTGAGATCCACGACTGCAAGCCTACGACGCCCGGGGCTGCCGCACGAGCGCCGTACGCTGGCCGGGATGGCGCGGCACCCGACGACCGACCGCACGACGATCGCGAGCTGGCGCGAGGAGCTGCTGGATCCCGCACTCGACCGCGTCTCACTGCGCGAGCGCGTGCTGCGCGTGCGCCGCATGGCGCCGCGCGTGGCGCTGGTCGCGGCGGCGGCGACGGCCTCGTACGTGCTCGCCCGCTACGCGGTCGGCCATCTGCGGCCGTTCTTCTCGCCGATCGCCGCGATCACGGTGCTCGGCATCACCCTCGGCCAGCGCACGCGGCGGGCGGTTCAGATCGCGGTCGGCGTGGCTCTGGGGATCCTCGTGGCCGACCTCGCCGTGCAGCTCATCGGCACCGGGGCGTGGCAACTCGCGGTGATCCTCTTCGTGGGGATCGTCGTCGTCGTCTTCCTCGGCGGTGATCAGCTCGTCGTGACCCAGGCGGCCAACGCCGCCGTGCTGATCGCGGTGCTGGCGATCCCCGGCGACGCGCGCGGGCTCTCGCGCTTCGTCGACGTCCTGATCGGCGCGAGCATGGCGCTCTTCTTCAACCTCGTGCTCTTCCCGGTCAACCCCGTGAAACTGGCGGCCGGGGCGCTGGAACCGGCGGTCTCCCGGCTCGGGGAGGTGATCGACGCCGTCGCGGATGCCCTGGAGTCCGACGACGACGGCGCGGCGACCGAGGCGCTGCGGCGGGCCCGCGGCCTGGAAGCGCACCTCGCCGAGATGCGCGTCGCGATCGACACCAGCGGCGAGACCGCCCGCCTGGCCCTCATCCGCCGCGGTCAGCGCGACACCGTCGCGCGCTACACCCGCGCCCTGAACCAGGTCGCCAGGGCCCAGCGCGACGTCGCAGGGCTCGCGCGCGGTGCCGAGCGTGCGGTGCTGCGCGGGGACCGCGTCCCGCCCTCCGTGATCGCAGGCCTCCGCGAGCTCGCGGATGCGGCGCGGCACCTGTCGATGGCGTTCGCCGACCCCGCTGAGCGCGACGCCGCGCAGCGGGCGGCGCTTCAGGCCGCCGCGGCGGCGACCGCGGGGCTCGACGAGACGCGCAACCTCTCCGTGAGCCTCGTGGTCGGGCAGGCGCGCATGACCGCCCACGACATCCTGCGCGCGAGCGGGCTCTCGCTCGACGAGGCGCGCGCGGACATCCGCGCCGCCGCCGACGAGGACGAGGAGCGCCGCGCCCGGATCTCCGCCGAGGCGATCGCCGAGGCCGGGATCGACGGCGAGATCGACGCGGCACGCCCGCGGCCCGGCGACGGGCACGGCGAGCTAGTCTCGCCGCCATGCGTGCCGCGACGATCCGCGACGGCGAGGTGCTCGTCGCAGACCATCCCGACCCCGAGCCCGGGCACGGCGAGGTGCTCGTCCGCGTGCGGGCCGCCGGCCTCAACGGCGCGGACATGCTCCAGCGCCGCGGCGCATACCCGGCTCCGCCCGGCTCGCCGCCCGACATTCCCGGGCTCGAGCTCGCCGGTGACGTCGTCGCGCTCGGCCCGGGCGCCGAGCGGTTCGCCGTCGGCGCCCGCGTGATGGCGATCGTCGGCGGCGGCGGCCAGGGCGAGCTGTGCGCCGTCCACGAGCGTCAGGCGATGCCGGTTCCCGACGGCGTCGATCCGCTCCCCGCGGGTGGGCTGCCCGAGGTCTTCACGACCGCGCACGACGCGCTCTTCTCGCAGGCGGGCCTGCGGATGGGGGAGCGTGTCCTGATCAGCGGCGCCGCGGGGGGCGTCGGCACCGCCGCGATCCAGCTGGCCGCTGCGGCTGGCGCGCACGTGACTGCGTCGGTTCGCAACGAGGGGCTGCGCGGCGCGGTCGCAGGCCTCGGCGCGGACGTGGTGCTCGACCCGTCGGAGTCCGCCGAGGGCGGGCCCTACGACGTTCTGCTCGAGCTGGTCGGCGCGCCCGACCTGCAGGACAACCTGCGTGCGATGCGCCGCCTGGGCCGCGTCGTCGTGATCGGTGTCGGCGCCGGCTTCAAGGCCGAGGTCAACCTGCTGGCGGTGATGGGCCAGCGGCTGCGGATCGGCGGTTCGACGCTGCGCGCCCGCCCGCTCGAGGAGAAGGCCGAGACCGCCCGCGCGATGGAGCGCGAGGTGCTGCCGCTGTTCGAGCGCGGCGCGCTGAAGGTGCCGGTCGCTGAGAGCTTCCCGCTCGACGCGGTCGCCGAAGCCTACGATCGCTTCGCGGCCGGCGGCAAGCTCGGGAAGATCGTGCTGGAGCTCTAGGCGGCATCGTCCTCCTCGGCCACCGGCACCAGCTCGTCGAGGTGGACCTGGCAGAGCACCGGGCCACCGCTTTCCAGAATCGCCTCGAGCTCCTGCGTCGTCAGGCGCGTCCCGCAGACCTCGCAGCGATCCCCGATCTGCTCGATCGTTCGCTCCTCGAGTTCCATGTCGCCGAGGCTACTCCCGTTGGGCGGCCGCGCAACCCGGGGAAACCCGCGACGCTCAGTACGGCGGAAGGTCGGCCCACCAGTCACCGAGCGTGCGGAACGCCGCCCAGAAGGCGCGCTTGGCGTCCTCCTCGTCGAGCGACTCGTCGATGTTCGGCGTGACCAGCACCTCGACGGACGGCGTCAGCTGCTGCAGCACGCCGGGCTCCCAGGCGACGGGACGGCTGAGCGGCAGTTCGAGGTCGTTCAGCACCTGCAGGGCGTCCTCGCCCATGACCACGATGATCCGTGGCTGCACGATCGCGATCTCCTCGGTGACGCGAGCGAGGCAGATCGGGTCCGCGAGCGAGCCGTCGCCGACCGGGCACTTCACGCAGAGCGTGCCGTAGACGGCCAGCGGATCGACGCCGAGGCGGCCGAGCGACTTGCGCAGCGCGTTGCCGGAACGGCCGTAGAACGCGACGCCCTCTTCGATCTCGGCGACCTGCGGCGCGTACTTCAGCAGCAGCACGTCCGCCTGCGGGTGCCCTGAGCCGAGCACGGGCATCAGGCTGCCGCGCGGACAGTGGCGGCAGGCCTGGATGTCACGCGTCAGCGAGTTCATCTCGCGGATGGCGCGCTCGAGGTACTTCTCGCGGATCTCGTCGTCGGTGGCGGGCACGGCTGGACTGGGATTCGACGGCCTGCGCGCGTCTCCCTCGCCGTGCATCAGCCCTTGCGGGTCGCCCGCCGTACGCGTCGCTGCTTGACCGACCGGCGGGCCCCCTCGGGCGTCGCCTTCGTCTGCAGGAACTTGAGCGCCTGCACGTACACGTAGTTCGTCGGCAGGGTCACGATCTCCCCCCCGCGCAGCGATTCGAGGAACTCCTGCGGCCCGTCGAAGTCGCGCATCCGTACGCGCGCGGTGCCGAGACCCTGCGCCACGTGGGCGTCCGAGCCGGCGCCGGCGGGGATGCGGTACTTGGCGGCGAAGCGGACCGCCTCCTCGTTGAAGGCGCTGAACGCGACCCGCGGGTTGAAGACCTCGATCGCGTCGACGTCCTCGATGATGTCGAGCAGGTGCTCGTAGTCGGGGACCGCGTGCATGCGGTCGAACGGATGCGGGACGTAGACGAGGCCACCCTGGCGCTTGATCTCCGCCACGGTCTCGGCGAGCGTCATCCCGCGCGGGATCTTCTCCTTGATGAAGAGGCCGATGACCTCGCCCTGGCTGGCGGTCTTGACCTCCTCGGCGAGGATGACCTTGACGCCGTATTCGTCGGAGAGGGCGGCGGCGGCCTCGGCGCCGGAGATCTCGTTGTGCTCGGTGACGGCGATCGCGCCGAGCCCTTTCTCGCGCGCCGTCGCCATCAGCACCTCGACCGGGGTCGCGCAGTCGTGGCTGTGATCGGTGTGCATGTGCAGGTCGACGTCGATCAGCGCGCGCTTCTCCAGCCGGCGCCGCAGCCTGCGGATCGCCGCGCGGGTCCTTGCGGCGCGCCGCGATCTCCGTGTACAGCGCCTCGACGTCGTCGGCCACCGCGCTCCACGGGCGCGGGACCGCGTTCGCGCGCAGCCGCTCGCGCAGCGCGTCGTCGCCGAGCAGGCGCGTCAGCTGCTCGCCGAGGGCCGCCGGGTCGCGCGCCTGGAACAACAGCCCGCGCTCGCCCTCGCCGACGACGTCGGCGTAGACGTCGAGCCCGCTGGCGAGCGGGACGGCGCCGGCGGCGATCGCCCGCGCGAGGAGCGCCGGCTGCGGCGTCGCACCGGTCGAGGCCGCGACGAGGATGTCCGCGTTCTGGAGGAGCTCGTCCTCGTTCGTCTCCTCGGCCGAGACGTAGCGCACGTGCTCGCGCAGATCCGCGCGCAGCGGCGTGGACGACGGGCCGCGCGAGCTCAGCACGACCACTTCCCATGGGCGCTCGGAGCTCGACGTGCCGCAGCGATCGCAGCAGCAGCCGGAGGGCCTGGCGCTCCTCGTCCTCGACGAAGGCGATGCGCAGCGGCGCGTCCGCGCGGCGCGCCGCGCGCTCGAGCGCCGGAGCGCCGGGCGGCAGCGGGCGGTAGGTCGCCGGGAAGTGCCGCGCCATGATCTCCGCGGTCGAGGGGTAGCTCGCGGTCCGCGCGTCGAGGCGGCCGAAGACGAGCTGCACGACCTTGCGCGCGACCTGCGTGGAGACGATGCGCTCGGTCGGCGCATGGAACGAGCCGACGTTCAGTGCGACGCTCGCGCGCAGCGCTGCGCTCGCGATGCTCGGCGCGAACGGCTCGTGCACGTGGACGATGTCGAGCGGCGTCTGCTCGAAGAGGTCGGTCAGCGTGCGCGTGACGTCCATCGGCAGCGTGGCGGAGCGGCGGCGGCCCGGCAGCGGAGGCAGCGCCGCCTCGCCGACGGGCAGCAGCAGCGGCTCGCCGTGCGCCTGCTCGAGCAGTCCTGCGCCGGGCGCGCGCACGAGCTTGCGGCCGTCGCGCGACGAGCTTCGCCGACGACGACGGCGCGACGATCAGGACACGATGCCCGCGTGAGGCGAGCTCGGCGCTGACCTCGCGCACGTGGGTGTTGACCTCGTGCGGGGCCTCCCACTCGTACGGCGTGACCTGGGCGATGGAGAAGCGGTCGGACACGAGCTCTTCGCAGGATAGGTGCGCTCAGACCGACCGACGGCCCGCCGGAGGCGGGCCGTGGCAGGCGTTGAAGCGCGGCCCTCAGCGCTTGGCTGTGGCCTTCTTCGCGGCGGCCTTCTTGGCGGCGGGCTTCTTCGCCGCCGCCTTGCGCGGCGCCGTGCGGCCCTTGGGACGGCTCGTCGGTCCGCCCTTGCCGGCGTACTTCGCGATGAACGCGTCCGTGTCCTGACGTGCGTCGTCGTCCGGGCGCTGGTTCTTCGGCGACTTCATGAGGTAGGAGCTCGGTCCGTCGAGCTGCCCGCTGACGCCGTGGTTCAGCCCGAGCTTGCACAGGCGGACGGCGTCGATCACGATGCCGGCCGAGTTCGGCGAGTCCCAGACCTCGAGCTTCATCTCGAGGTTGAGCGGCACGTCGCCGAAGGCCTGGCCCTCGACGCGGATGTGCGCCCACTTGCGGTCGGTGAGCCACGGCACGTAGTCCGACGGCCCGATGTAGACGTCGTCCTTGGGCAGCTCGTGACCCATGATCGAGGTCACGGCCTGCGTCTTGGAGATCTTCTTCGACTCCAGGCGCTCGCGCTCGAGCATGTTGTAGAAGTCCATGTTGCCGCCGACGTTCAGCTGCGAGGTGCGCAGCATCTTCACGCCGCGCTCATGGAACAGGCGGGCGAGCGTGCGGTGCACGATCGTCGCGCCGACCTGGCTCTTGATGTCGTCGCCGATGATCGGGACGCCGGCCTTCTTGAACTTCTTGTCCCAGTAGTCCGAGCTGGCGATGAAGACGGGAATGCAGTTCACGAACGCGCAGCCGGCCTCGAGGATCTGCTCGACGTACCAGCGGGTCGCGTCCTCGGATCCCACCGGCAGGTAGGAGACGACGACGTCCGTGTTCGTGGCCTTGAGGATCGCCGCGATGTCGGCGGTCTCGCCGGGGGCCTTGGTGATGACCTCCTTGGCGTACTTGCCGATGCCGTCGAGCGTCATGCCGCGGTGCACGGGGGCGCCGAGGTTCTTCGGCACGCTCGCGAACTTGATCGTGTTGTTCGGCTTGGCCCAGATCGCCTGGCCCAGGTCCTTGCCGACCTTCGTCGCGTTGACGTCGAACGCGCAGGTGAACTCGATGTCGCTGACGTGGTAGCCGCCGAGGTCCACGTGCATGAGACCCGGCACGGGCTCCTTCGGGCTGGCGTTCTTGTAGTGCTCGACGCCCTGCACGAAGCTGTTCGCGCAGTTGCCGACGCCGATGATCGCCACGCGCACCTTGTCGCGCTGGTAGCGGGCCTTGCCGTTCGAGGCGGCGGGGGCCGCCTTGCCGTTGGTGCTCACAGAGGTTCCCTTCTTCACGATAGTTCCGGGGGGAAGCACACCGGCGCGGACGCCGGGTTACAGATCTTCGGAAGGCGTGCCGCCCGCCGACACGGGCTGAAGCAACGCCTTGCGCACGTGTGCGATGCGCTGGACGGTGGTGATGGTGCTGATCGCGGCGAGCACCCATACGGAGATCGAGAGGGCGCTGACCGGATCGTCGTAGCCGAAGATGCCGCCGAGGATGAGGCCCGCGGACAGGATGACCACGCGGGTCGCGCGGCTCCCGAAGCCCACGCTCGCGTCGGCGTCGAGCGCCTCGGCACGTGCGCGGGTGTAGCTCACCATCACGGAGGCGAGGATCGCGAACGCGCACAGCGCTGCGTTCACGGGCTGGCCCTGGTCGGCGAAGAGGTAGCAGGCCGCGAACAGCGCGAGGCCCTCGCCGACGCGGTCGAGCGTCGAGTCCAGGAACGCGCCGAACTGCGTGCCCTTGCCGGACATCCGCGAGTAGCGCCCGTCCAGCGTGTCGCAGATCGAGCCGATCGCGAACGCGGCCCCGCCGAGCACGAGTGAGCCGGCCCAGATCAGCCCGGCGCCGATGACCACGAGGACGAGCCCGGTGATCGAGATGGCGTTCGGCGTCAGGCGCGACTCGATCAGCGCGCTGCGCACCGCTTCACGGCGCTCGCCGGGCACCCGCGTGTCGGTCATCAGGCGGTTGCGCCGGCAGGTGCTGCGCGGAAGCCCCAGACCGGTCGGGCGCGAGCGAGCTGGAAGGCGGCGGCGTACGCGCAGCCGGCGGTCAGGGCGCCGAGGATCGCGTCGAAGACGAAGTGGTTGGCGGTCATGACGATGACGAACGTCACGAGCAGCGGGTACGCGGTCCAGAACCAGCGCACCGCCCTGTGCTTGGCGAGCACGGCGAGCGGTACCCCGATCATCAGCGCGAACGCGACGTGCATCGAGGGCACCGCGGCATAGGGGTTGAAGAGGGCGTTGGCCCCGGTCGTGCTCAGCGGATCGACCCCGGTGAAGTCGGCGACGCTGTCCACGAACCCCCACTCGGGGAAGAAGCGCGGCGGTGCGGTCGGGAACACCATGTAGCCCACGAGTGCGATGAACCACGCCACGATGAACATGTTCCGCACGAAGTAGAAGCTGCGGTTGTGGCGCAGGTACAGGTAGGTGAGCGCGCCGAGCGTCACCGTCACCTGGGCATTGAGGTACATCCACGACGCGGCGTCGCCCACGAAGCTCGTCGGCCCGAGCAGCGCCTGCACCTTGGGCTCGACGAAGATTCCCAGCGACTGCTCGATGCCGATCACCGAGCGCCCGTTCTGGAACGCGACGGCGGCGCCCGTGGGGTCGTCGATCCACCCGCGCACGAGGCGGTAGGCCATGTAGGTGGCCTCCATGAGCGCGACCTGAACGAACACGTCGAGAACGCCGTTCGGAAGGAAGCGCCCGGTGAGTGAGGAAACTCGGGCGCGCAT
This sequence comes from uncultured Actinomycetes bacterium, assembly GCA_963805615.1. GTDB lineage: Bacteria > Actinomycetota > Thermoleophilia > Solirubrobacterales > Solirubrobacteraceae > F1-60-MAGs163. Next base: position 655,146 of record CAWDUW010000004.1, read on the forward strand.
CGAGAGACCAGGATCTTAACGTGGCGGCAGGTCGCCGGCGGGAAGTTCAGCTGGAGCAGCGGTCGCTCGTTGCGCGAATCCGGCGCAGCGAGAAGCGGATCGACAGCTTCGCGATCCCCGGCCGGTCGAGTCGCACGCGCGTCCAGTCACCCGGGGCGGGCCCCACGCAGCCGCGTCCCTGCACGAGCTTCCAATAGGGCGTGAAGCGCACGCGCACCACCGTGGTGGTGGGTTTGGGGGTCGTGAGCGTCACCGTGTGCGGGCCGAGCGCGGTGACCCGCGCGGGAGGGGTCGCGAGGGGCCACGCGTCCTGGACGGCGTAGAGCTTCCAGTGCTTCGAGCGCCAGACCAGCGGCAAACCCGCAACCGGGCCCCGGTGCAGGAGCGCTGCCTCCTTGCGCCCGCCCTTGTCGAACGGCGCGCGGGCGACCGCGACGTAGGCGACGGCCTGCTCACGCAGCCAGCGGCGGTAGGCAGCCGGCGTCAGGCGCCGGTCGTCGTAGAACGCTGGGTTCAGGGCGACGTCGAGCTGGCGCTCCCAGCCGCGCGCGATCGGCAGCCCCGGCGGGATCCAGCGCGTCTCCCAGTGCTCGCGCAGCGGGACGACCTCGGTGCGAAACGGTCCGTCGACCGCCTTGCGGCGGTTCAGCTCCTCCACGAGCGGGAGATAGAACGACTGCGCGTGCAGGGTGGGCGACGCGTCATACACCGACAGTGCCGCGTCGGCGCTCCACTGCCACGCGATCGCGATGGTGGCCAGGGCGAGCAGCAGCAGCCGGCGCGTCTGCCACAGCGTGCCGACGAGCAGCGGGAGCGCGAAGACCGACGAGAGCCGCAGGATGTTGCTGCCCAGCGGGGTGTCGATCGCCCACGCCGCCGCGACCGCGGCCGCGGCCAGCGCGCCGCCGATGCGGATCGCCCGCTCACTGCGCGGGGGCGCCAGTGCGACGGCCACGCAGAGGACGAACGAGATCAGTGCGGACCGTGTGCTGAACGGCTGCACGCCCTTGTCGGGGAACGCGAGCAGGATCGCGAGGCCCGGCAGGATGGCGCCGCCCGCGCAGAGCAGCGCGATGCGTGCGCGCGCGGCAAGCCACCAGGCCGCGCACGCGAGGACGAGGAACGCGCCGGCGACCGGGCTGGAGAGGGTCGTCGCGGCGCCGAGCACCGCCGCGAGCGCGCGTCGGTCGCCGGCGCAGGCCACGAGCGCTGCGAGCCCGATGCCGAGCCCGAGCGCGAACGCCATCTGCCCGGCGACGAGCGTCGCGACGACGCCGACGGCGAACGCGATCGAGGCGGCCCGCGCCGGCACGGGCGCCCAGTGCCGGCGCGCGAGCCGCTCGAAGCACCAGGCGGCGAGCAGCGCGCCGGCGATCCCGACGAGCCGCGGCCCGGTCAGCGCGGCCAGCGGCGGGACGATGACGCTGTAGCCCGGCAGGTAGTGGCCGGCGAACCAGCCCTGCTCCCAGATCGCGAACGGATTGTGCTCCGCGAGGCCGCCGCGGTAGTCCTGCGCCGCCAGGTCGCGCACGGGCGGCGCCCAGATCAGCCAGATGACGCTCAGCGCCGCGGTGAGCAGCCACCAGCGGGGCCACGGGGGCCGTGACGCCGCCGGCTGCCCGGCCTCGATCACGACGGCGCGTCGGACAGGAACTCGGCGACCTCGTCGATCAGTTCCGGCTGCTCGAGCCACGGCCAGTGGCCGGCTTCTGCGAGGTGCCGGACGCTCACCGGGCCGCCGAGCGCCTCCGCAAAGCGCTCCGCGAACGCATGCGGGATGTACGGATCGCGGTCGCCCCAGACGACGAGCGCCGGGCAGCGCAGCTCGCCGAGCCGCTCGCCCGCGACCGCGAGCACCTGCTCGGGGCTCGTCCGGTAGAGCTGCAGGATCGCGCGCTGGGTGCCCGGGTCGAAGTGCGCCATCACCGAGTCCAGGAACGCGTCGGGCATCGGCCCGGCCTTGCCGTACGCCTCGCGCGTCGCGATCTTCAGGGTCATCCGGTTGGTCGCGCCCATCAGCACCTCGCCGATGCCCTTGGTGCGCCAGGCGCGCGCCGCGCGATGCCAGCGGTACCCGGGAAGGATCGCCACGGCGTTCATGACGACGAGCCGCTCGACGCGCTCGGGGTTGCGCATCGCCCACAGCAGTCCGACGACGCCCCAGTCGTGCACGACCAGCCGCACCCGCTCGGTCCGCGTGTGCTCGAGGAAGCGCTCCACGAAGTGCGCGTAGCCGGACATCGTGAACTGCAGATCGCCGCGCTTGCCGCTGCGCCCGAACCCCGGGAGGTCGGGAGCCAGGCCGCCCGTGCGCTCGAGGAACGGAACCCAGTCGTCGCTGCTCGTCGGAACGCCGTGGAGGTAGAGCACGGGCACCGCGCCGGTGCCGTCGTCAGCGGGCGCGCTGCGCCAGAAGACCGGCTGGCCGTCGAGCTGTTCGGTGTGCTCCTCGAGCGGGGCCATGGCCGGCGGGCACTGTACCGGCGGCCCGCCGGGGACCGATCAGCGCCGCTTGGTCGTGCGCTTGGCGCCGCGCTTGGTCGTGCGCTTGGCGCTGCGCTTCAGCTTCTTCCGCTTGAGCGGCTTGTTGCGCACGACTCCGTCGCGGACGGCGCTCTTGATGGCCTGGTAGGCGGGGCGCGGCTCGCCGAGCGACGAGACCAGCCCGGAGTCCCAGCTCTGCGAGGTGCCGCCCGGCTTCCAGTTGTAGAAGTACTCGCGCTCGATGCGCGGGTTGGCCCGGAGCAGCGGCCCCAGGATGAACTTCGCCACCTTGCCGGCGTAGGAGGCGCCCTGCGGGAACTTCGACGCCGTCGGGCTGGTCGCGTACACGACGCCACCGGTCTCCGTGATCCACACCTTGCCCTTGACCGCTGCCAGCAGGGCGCGCGTCGAGGTGTCCTTCAGCCGGTTGACGTCGGAGTAGTTGTGCAGGCCCCAGATGGTCGGCTCGGGCATCCTGAGCTTCCGGATCGCCTTGCGCAGCCGCAGGGTCCACGGCACGAGGTTCGGGTTGTCGAGCAGTGATGCCGGCAGCACGTTGCAGGTCGGGCACTTCGTCTTCAGGATCTTGTAGAACCGCGCCACGGAGGCCGGGCGCCTGTAGCTCGGCTGACCGGCGTGGTTCGCCTCGTTCCAGGCGGCGAAGTCGGTCACGAACGGGTACCGCGCCCGCAGCTTGTCGACCACCTGGCTGAACTGCGCGGAGCTCGGGAGCAGCCTGGTCCTGCCCGGTACACGCGACTGGCTGAAGATCACGAGGGGCTGCACGCCGGCGGCGTGCGCGGAGGCCATCCAGGTGTCGAGCTCGGCGAGCTGCCAGTCGTAGTCCATGGCATCCCACGCGAGGTTCAGGCGCGCGGTGTGAACGCCGAGCGCCTCGAAGAGCGGGTCATCGAAGGTCGCGCCGCTCTGGTCGGCGACGCCCACGGTGGTGGTGACGAGCCCCGACGTGCCGGGTGCCGGCTTGGTCGGGGAGGTGGGGACCGAAGGAGTGGAAGGCGGGTAGGGCACCTGCGCGGTGCGCGCCTGGGAGGCCGGGGCGAGCGCAGCCAGGGCAAGGCATGCGAAGACCAGCACGTGGGGGAGCCGTGACATCCGCGGCAGGGTAGCGGCCGTAGCGGGTGTCCGGTCGCAGTTGCGATATTGCCGCCGGATACCGTCAGAACCCGTGCACGGCGAGATCGCCCTCATTCCGCGAGGCCAGTGGCGCCGACCCGTTGCCGCCCGTGTCTCACGCATTCGCGAGCGCCTGCGTGCGATCTACGGCGTGCCGACGATGGAGCCGCACGAGGATCCGCTCGCCGAACTCGTCCTGACGGTCCTGTCGCAGTCCACCAACGATCGCAATCGCGACGTCGCGTACCTGCGGCTGCGCGAGCGCTTCCCGTCCTGGGAGGCCGTGCGCGCCGCGCCGGTCGCGGACATCGAGGCGGCCATTCAGCCGGGCGGGCTCCATGTCCAGAAGTCTCGGCGGATCAAGGAAATTCTTGAGTCGCTTCCCGATGACCTGGACCTCTCGTGGATGCGTGACGCGCCCGTCCCCGAGTCGCGCGCCGCGCTGTGCGCGCTCCCCGGCGTCGGCCGCAAGACCGCGGCCTGCGTGCTGCTCTTCGCCTACGGCCTGCGCGACGTGCCGGTGGACACGCACGTGAGCCGCGTCGGCATGCGGCTCGGGCTGCTGCGACCGGGCGCGCCGTTCGATGAGCTGCACGACGAGATGCTGCGGCTGACGCCGGAAGGGGCCGAGCTCGAGCTGCATGTGAACCTGCTGCGCCACGGCCGGCGCACGTGCCACGCGCGCAAGCCCGCGTGCAGGGCGTGCGCGCTGCGCCGCATGTGTCCCGGGCGCGAGGCATGAGCGCCCGGCGGATCGCGCTCGCCACCTGCGAGGAGCTGCCGGCCCTGGACCCGGACGACCGGCTCCTGGCGCCCGCGCTCGCAGCCATCGGGATCGCTGCCGAGCCGGTCCGCTGGGACGATCCCGGCGCCGACTGGAACGCGTTCGACCTCGTCGCCGTGCGCAACACCTGGGACTACCCGGCCCGGCGCGAGGAGTTCCTCAACTGGGCCGAGCGGACGCCGCGGATCGTCAACCCGCCGCAGGTGCTTCGCTGGACGACCGACAAGCGCTACCTCGTCGAGCTCGAGGCGGCCGGGCTGCCGGTGGTCCACACGGTCTTCGCCGAGCGTCCGGCTGACGTGCCCGTCCCGGGCCCCGCCGGGGTCGTCGTCAAGCCGGCGATCGGCGTCGGCTCGGTCGACGCCGGCCGGCACGCCGATCGCGGCAGCGCCGAGGCTCACGTCGCCGAGCTTCTCGCGGCGGGACGCGCGGCGATGGTGCAGCCGTTCCTCCCGTTGATCGCCGAGCGCGGCGAGACCGCGCTGATCTTCTTCGCGGGCGTCTACTCGCACGCGATCCACAAGGGTCCGATGCTGCCCGAGGTCGGGATCGTCCGCCCGTACGGGATGTTCCAGCCGGAGAGCATCAGCGCCCGCGAGCCGACGCCGGCCGAGCTGGCCGTGGGCGAGCGCGTCATCGCGTGGCTCGGCGAGCGTTTCGGCGCGCTCGCCTATGCGCGGATCGACGTCGTACCAGGCCCGGACGGCTCGCCCGTCGTGCTCGAGTGCGAGCTCGCCGAGCCCTCGCTGTTCCTCGGCACTGCGCCCGAAGCGGCCGACCGCCTGGCCGCTTCGCTGGCACAACAGATCTGCTAGCCTCGCACTTAGATTTTCATACCCCTCGCATTCGCACACGCAGAAGGAGTCCCCTCCACATGGGCAAGATCATCGGCATCGACCTCGGCACGACGAACTCGTGCATGGCCGTCCTCGAAGGCGGTGAGCCGACCGTCATCGAGAACTCCGAGGGCGGGCGCACCACCCCGTCCGTCGTCGCCTTCACCCCGTCCGGTGAGCGCCTCGTCGGCACGGTCGCCAAGCGCCAGGCGGTGACCAACCCGACGAACACGATCTTCTCGATCAAGCGCTTCATGGGCCGCAAGGAGGCCGAGGTGCACGAGGAGGAGTCGATCGTCCCGTACAAGGTCGTCGCGGGCCCGAACGGCGACGCGCGCGTCGAGGCCGCCGGCAAGCAGTACAACCCGCCGGAGATCAGCGCGATGATCCTCGCGAAGCTGAAGGCGGACGCCGAGGCCTACCTGGGCGACACCGTCGACGGGGTCGTCATCACGGTCCCCGCGTACTTCAACGACGACCAGCGTCAGGCGACCGCCGACGCGGGCAAGGTCGCGGGCCTCGACGTCAAGCGCATCATCAACGAGCCGACCGCGGCGTCGCTCGCGTACGGCCTCGACAAGGACGAGGATCAGACGATCCTCGTGTTCGACCTCGGCGGCGGCACGTTCGACGTGTCGGTGCTCGAGATCGGCGACGGCGTCTTCGAGGTCAAGGCGACCGCGGGTGACAACCACCTCGGCGGCGACAACTTCGACAAGACGATCGTGGACTGGCTCGCGAGCGAGTTCAAGAAGGACCAGGCGATCGACCTGACGCAGGACCCGATGGCTCTCCAGCGGCTCTACGAGGCCGCGGAGAAGGCGAAGATCGAGTTGTCCACCGCGCAGGAGACCCAGATCAACCTGCCCTTCATCACGGCTGACCAGTCCGGCCCGAAGCATCTCGACACGCGTCTCACGCGCAGCAAGCTCAGCGAGCTGACGGCGGACCTCCTGGACCGCGTCGTCGCTCCGGTGCGCCAGGCGCTCGACGACGCCAAGGACAAGGGCGCTGCCAACATCGACCACGTCGTCCTCGTCGGCGGCATGACCCGCATGCCCGCCGTGCAGGAGAAGGTCAAGGAGCTCACCGGCAAGGAGCCGCACCGCGGCGTCAACCCGGACGAGGTCGTCGCCGTCGGCGCCGCGATCCAGGCCGGCGTGCTCGCCGGTGACGTCAAGGACGTGCTGCTGCTCGACGTGACGCCGCTGACCCTGGGGATCGAGACCAAGGGCGGCATCATGACCCGTCTGATCGAGCGCAACACGACGATCCCGACGAAGAAGTCGGAGGTCTTCTCGACCGCTGAGGACAACCAGCCCTCGGTCGAGATCCACGTCCTCCAGGGCGAGCGCGAGATGGCGCAGAACAACAAGTCGCTCGGCAAGTTCCAGCTCACCGGCATTCCGCCGGCCCCGCGCGGCATCCCGCAGGTCGAGGTCACCTTCGACATCGACGCCAACGGCATCCTCGCCGTGAGCGCCAAGGACCTGGGCACCGGCAAGGAGCAGAAGATCGAGATCAAGGCGGGCTCCGGCCTGGCCGACGACGAGATCAAGCGGATGGTGCAGGACGCCGAGGCGCACGCCGACGACGACAAGGCCGCGCGCGAGCTCGCCGAGGCACGCAACAACGCCGAGAGCGCCGCCTACCAGGCCGAGCGTCAGCTCAAGGATCTGGGCGACCAGGTCCAGGAGGAGTCCAAGACCGAGATCGAGGCTGCGATCGCCGCGGTCCGCGAGACGCTCGAGGGCGACGACGCCACGGCCATCAACGCCAAGGCCGAGGCGCTGCAGGCCGCCTTCCACAAGGTGTCCGAGCAGATCTACGAGCGCGCCCAGGCCGAGCAGGCGGCGGCGTCCGAGAACGGCGCGTCCTCCGAGGGCGCGCAGGAGGAGGAGGTCGTCGACGCCGAGGTCGTGGACGAGGGCAAGTGATGGATCACGCCCCCGACACCGAGGCGCAGGACGAGGCCCCCGAGATCGTCGAGCCGGAGGCGGTGGCCGAGGAGGCCGCCGCCGACGCGGCCGTCGTCCCGGACGGGCCCGCCGAGCCCGAGCCCGACTACAAGGACCGCTGGCTGCGGTCGGCCGCGGATCTGGAGAACGTGCGCCGGCGCGCTCGCCGGGACGTCGCGCTCGCCGACAGCCGCGGCGTCGCGCGCCTTGCGCGCGAGCTGCTGCCCGCGCTCGACAACCTCGACCGTGCGCTCGCTGCCGCCGAGAACCAGCCCGAGAACGCCGACCACCATCTGACGGACGGGATCCGGCTCGTGCAGGCCGAGCTCCTCGGCGCGCTCGAGCGGGTCGGGATCACGCCCGACGCGCCCATCGGCAAGTCGTTCGACCCGCACGTGCACGAGGCCGTGGCTCAGCAGCCCGCCGACGGCGTCGAGCCCGGCATCGTCACCGAGGTCTTCCAGGCCGGCTACCGGCTCGGCGACGAGGTGCTGCGCGCCGCCAAGGTCGTCGTGTCCTCCTAGGGGCTCGGAGCGATGGCCCAGACCGATCTCTACAAGACGCTCGGCGTCGACAAGAAGGCCTCGCCCGAGGCGATCAAGAAGGCCTACCGCAATCTCGCGCGCGAGTTCCACCCGGATCGCAACCCGGGTGACGCCCGGGCGGAGGAGCGCTTCAAGGAGGTCTCCGCCGCGTACGACGTGCTCGGCGACGCGGACAAGCGCAAGGAGTACGACCAGGGCAAGCTCTTCGGCGGCTTCTCCGGCGGCCAGGGCGCGCCCGGCGGGCAGGGCTTCGACGCCTCGAGCTTCGGCGACATCTTCTCCAACCTGTTCGGCGGTGGGGGAGGCGGCGGCCCGCAGCGCGGGCGCCCGCGCCCGGACCGCGGCCGCGATCTCGAGGCCGAGGTCAGCCTCACGTTCGACCAGTCGCTCGCCGGCGTCCAGGTGCCGCTCACGCTCACGATGGCCGCGCCCTGCCCGACCTGTCACGGCACCGGCGCAAAGCCGGGCACGTCGCCCAAGGTGTGCCCGCAGTGCCAGGGGCGCGGCGTGGAGTCCGAGGGCCAGGGGCTCTTCTCGATCTCGCAGCCGTGCTCGCGCTGCGGCGGCAGCGGGGCGATCATCGAGCACCCGTGCCCGACCTGCGCGGGCGCCGGGCAGACCCAGCAGGCACGGCGGCTGCGGGTCAACATCCCGGCGGGAGTCAAGAACGGCTCGCGCGTGCGGATCGCGGGCAAGGGCGAGCCGGGTCGCAACGGCGGCCCGCCCGGCGACCTCTACGTGATCACGCGCGTCGCCCCCTCGCGCATCTTCCGGCGCAAGGGCGACAACGTCGAGGTCGACGTTCCGCTCACGATCTCCGAGGCCCTGCTCGGGGCCGAGATCGAGGTGCCGACGCTGGGCGGCCGCAAGACCCTGCGCGTCGCGCCGGGCACCACGCACGGCACGCTGCTGCGGCTGCGCGGCGAGGGCCCGCCGCGGCTGGGGGGCAAGACGCCCGGCGACATCCACTACCGCTTCCTGATCGACATCCCGAAGGAGCTCACGCCCGAGCAGTCCGACCTGGTCGACAAGCTCTCGCAGACGATGAACGGAACGGATCCGCGCGCGGGCCTGTTCGCCGCGCCGGCTCCGGCGGGGAGCGAGAGCTGATGGCCACGCGCCGGCGCACGACGATCACCGTCGACACGCAGCGCGGGGTCTTCATGATCTCGGTCGCCGCGGAGCTGGCGGAGATGCATCCGCAGACGCTGCGCATGTACGAGGCGCGCGGGCTGATCGAGCCGCAGCGCTCGCCGAAGGGAACGCGCCTGTACTCGCAGGAGGACGTCGAGCGGCTGCGCCGGATCCAGGAGATGACGTGTGAGCTGGGCCTGAACCTCGCCGGCGTCGAGCGCGTCCTCGAGCTCGAGCGTCAGCTCGAGCTCGCGCAGGAGCGCCTGCGTCAGTTCGAGCAGCGCAGCGCGCAGATGCGCGCCGAGCTGGAGGCGGAGATGGAGTCGGTGCGCCGCTCGTTCCGGGCGGAGCTCGTCCCGGTGCGCCGCTCGTCCACCGCGCTGGTGCGCGCGGCCGACGCGCGACCTCCCGGGCGCGGCGTCTGACCGCCTGCCCGCCCTCCCGGCGGGCGTGCGGCTTGAACGCTAGATCTAAGTCGAGTAGACTTAGATCTACATGAACGCCGATCGCTTCACCGTCAAGACCCAGGAGGCCGTGCAGGCCGCAGTTTCGCTGGCTGCGCAGCACCGCAATCCGCAGGCGCTGCCCGTGCACCTCTTCGCCGCGCTGCTCGACCAGGAGGGCGCCGCCGCAGCCGGCGTCCTGCGCAAGGTGGGCATCGAGCCGCAGGACGTCCGCGCCGCCGCTGAGCGCGAGATCACCGCGCTCCCGACCCTCGGCGACGGCGGCGAGGCCTCGCAGGCGTCGAGCGAACTGGTCCAGGCGCTGCAGAAGGCGGAGGCCGTCATGCGGGATCTCGGGCACGCCTACGTGTCCGTGCATCACGTGCTGCTCGCGCTGTCCGAGCAGGACGGGGCGGTCGCGCGCATCCTGCGCGAGCTCGGCGCGACGCCGCAGACCCTGCGCGCCGCCGTGGTCGAAGCGGTCGGCCCGCACGGGGTCAGCGACCAGAACGCCGAGGAGCGCTTCGAGGCGCTGCAGCGCTACGCGGTCGACCTGACCGAGCGCGCCGAGCAGGGCAAGCTCGATCCCGTCATCGGCCGCGACGAGGAGATCCGCCGGGTCATCCAGGTGCTCGGCCGTCGCACGAAGAACAACCCCGTGCTGATCGGGGAGCCCGGCGTCGGCAAGACCGCGATCGCCGAGGGGCTCGCCCAGCGCATCGTCTCCGGCGACGTCCCCGGCTCGCTCGCAGGACCGCCGCCTGATGTCGCTCGACATCGGCGCGCTGATCGCCGGGGCCAAGTACCGCGGCGAGTTCGAGGATCGGCTGAAGGCCGTTCTCAAGGAGATCGCCGAGGCCCAGGGCGAGGTCATCCTCTTCATCGACGAGCTGCACACGATCGTCGGCGCGGGCGCCGCCGAGGGCGCCGTCGACGCCGCCAACCTGCTGAAGCCGATGCTCGCCCGCGGCGAGCTGCGCGCGGTCGGCGCCACCACGCTCGACGAGTACCGCAAGCACATCGAGAAGGACGCCGCGCTCGAGCGCCGCTTCCAGCCGGTGATGGTCGGCGAGCCGAGCGTCGCGGACACGATCGCGATCCTGCGCGGCCTGCGCAAGCACTACGAGGGTCACCACAACGTCACGATCCAGGACTCCGCGCTGATCGCCGCCGCGACGCTGTCGGACCGCTACATCGCCGACCGCTTCCTGCCGGACAAGGCGATCGACCTGATCGACGAGGCGGCCTCCCGCGTCAACATCGAGATGGACTCGGTCCCCGAGGAGATCGACGAGGTCGAGCGGCGGATCCTGCAGCTCGAGATCGAGCGCACCTCGCTCGAGCGCGAGAAGGACGACAAGGCCACCGCCGAGCGCCTGGAGGCGCTGGAGCGCGAGCTCGCCGACCTCGGCGAGCGCGCGGCCGGCATGAAGGCCGAGTGGCAGGCGGAGAAGGACAAGCTGAAGGGCGTCGGCAACCTGCGCGAGCAGCTGTCCGTCGCCGAGCGCGAGCTCGAGATCGCCTCGCGCGAGGGCAACCTCGGGCGGGCAGCCGAGCTGCGCCACGGAACGATCCCGCAGCTCGAGCAGCAGCTCGAGCAGGCCCAGGCGGCCGAGGACGCGGCCGCCCACCCGCACGAGCACCGCTTCTTCAAGGAGCAGGTCGACGCTGAGGACATCGCCGAGATCGTCGCGCGCTGGACGGGCATTCCCGTCAGCCGCATCGAGGAGTCCGAGTCGGCCAAGCTCGTCCACCTCGAGGAGCGCCTGCACGAGCGCGTGATCGGCCAGGACGAGGCCGTCAGCGCCGTCGCGAACGCGATCCGCCGCTCACGCGCGGGCCTGCAGGACCCGGACCGTCCGATCGGCTCGTTCCTCTTCGCGGGCCCGACCGGCGTCGGCAAGACGGAGCTGGCTCGCGCGCTCGCCGAGTTCATGTTCGACAGCCAGGACGCGATGGTCCGCATCGACATGAGCGAGTACGGCGAGAAGCACACGGTCTCGCGGCTCGTCGGCGCGCCTCCCGGGTACGTCGGCTACGAGGAGGGCGGCCAGCTCACCGAGGCCGTGCGCCGGCGCCCGTACTCCGTCGTCCTGCTCGACGAACTCGAGAAGGCGCACCCTGATGTCTTCAACACGCTGCTCCAGGTGCTCGACGACGGCCGCCTCACGGATGGTCAGGGCCGCACCGTGGACTTCAAGAACACCGTACTGATCATGACCTCGAACGTCGGCTCACAGACCGGCGACTACGAGGAGGCGATCCGCCAGTCGTTCAAGCCGGAGTTCATCAACCGGCTCGACGACATCGTCGTGTTCGACCGGCTCGACCGCGAGCAGATCGGTGCGATCGTCGACCTGCAGGTCGCGCGGCTCGTGACCCGGGTCGCCGAGCGCGGCATCGCCGTCGAGCTGACGGACGACGCGCGGACCCTGATCGGCAACCTCGGGTACGACCCGGTCTACGGTGCCCGGCCACTGAAGCGCGTGATCCAGAAGCGGCTGGTCGACCCGCTCGCGCTGCGGATCCTGGACGGGACGTTCGCCGCCGGCGACACGGTCGTCGCCGAGGCGCACGACGGCGAGCTCGCGCTGCAGCGCGCCGGTGACCTGGCGGTCTCCGGCTGAGCGGGCTACCCGTCGAACGCGACGACTGCGCCGATCGGCCGGTTGTAGGCGGCGGCCAAGCGGTCGCGACCGCCCAGCGGCGGGAGTTCGACGATGAAGGAGAAGCCTGCGAGGGCGGCGCCGAGGCTCCGCGCCAGCTCCGCCATGGCCCCGGAGGTGCCGCCGGTCGCCAGGAGGTCGTCGTGGACGAGGACCGACGGTCGCGCGGCGCCCGCGAGCGCGTCCTGCTGGACTTCCAGCGTCGCGCAGCCGTACTCGAGGTCATAGGACGCGCTGGTCGTCCTCCCCGGGAGCCTCCCGGGCTTGCGTGCCGGGACGAACGAGGCTCCCAGCGCCGCAGCGAGCGCGGGTCCGAACAGGAAACCGCGGCTCTCGGCGCCGACGACGTGCGTCACGTCGAGGTCCGCCGCGCGTGCCACGAGCGCGTCGAGCACGTTCCCGTAGTGCTCGGCCGCCAGCAGCGGCGTGATGTCCCGGAAGAGGATTCCGGGCGTCGGAAAGTCGGGATAGGCGTCGATTGCCGCGGCGAGCGCAGGTTCACGCATCGCGGCAGCCTACGCCCCCCGGCTCAGCCCGAGATGGTCAGCCCGATCGTGTAGAAGACGAAGCGGCTGACGCCGGTGCCCCGGTGGTAGACCCGGTTCGTGTCGAACTGCAGCGTCCACTTGCCCCGGCGCGGGTTGAACGGGAAGAGCTTGCGCAGCTTCGTCTTGGCGATCGTGCCGCACGGGGCCTTGCCGGCGCCGAGGGAGATCGTCCTGCGCACCTTGTGCCTGGGATCGACGTAATGGACGTAGACCTTGGGCATCGGCCGCCCGGCGGGTGTCGCGACGCCGAAGCCGAACGCGGAGAAGCGGACCCGCAGGGTCGCGGGGCGCCCGTTGCTCGGGCTGAAGTCCCCCAGGACGCGCGCGGTGCGGAAGGCGGTGGTCGCCGTCAGACCGTCCTGGACGAGCGACATCTCGTAGCCCTGATCGTTCTTCGACCTGCCCGTCAGCGGCGGGGCGGGGACCGGGAAGGGGGTCCTCACGTTGCCCGACGCATCCGCGGTCGTGACGCCGACGATGCCGCCGCCGACCATCAGGTTGACCGCCTCGTTCGCCGTGTATCCGCTCCCGGTCACGATGATCTGGGAGCTGCCGTCACCCGGGTAACACGTGCGGTCGACGCTCGCCGTCGCCGCGCTCGCCGCCGCGGGGGCGACCAGGAGCGCCGCGATCACACTGCCGAGAAGGCTCACCCGAGCCGCGCTGAACCTCATCCCCTCCAAGGATGACGGATAGCGTTTCGACGCGCGCCGATCACGCCTTGAGCGGAATCAGATACAACCCGGCGCAAGCGATCAAGGAGCCCCGATGCCGACGTACATCATGCTCAGCAAGTTGACGCCCGAAGGCGTCGCAACGATCAAGAACAACCCGCAGCGCATCCGCGAGGTCAACAAGGAGCTCGAGCAGCTCGGCGCGAGCGTGAAGGCGCAGTGGTCGACGCTCGGCCGGTTCGACTTCATCAACGTCGTCGAGGCGCCGGACGACGTCACGATGGCGCGCGTGTCGCTGGAGCTCGGCTCGCGCGGCACCGCGCAGTACGAGACGCTCTGCGCGATCCCGGTGGACGACTTCATCGCCAGTCTGTGACCGCCGCGTGAAGGTCCTCGTCGTCGGCTCAGGCGGCCGCGAGCATGCGATCGTGCGCGCCCTGCTGCGGTCGCCCGCGGCACCCCAGGTCCTGTGCGCGCCCGGGAACCCGGGCATCGGAGCGGACGCGCAGCTGTTCCCCGTCGCCGCCGATGACGTGGCGGGGATCGTCGCGCTCGCGCGGGACGAAGAGGTCGGGCTCGTCCTGGTCGGGCCGGAGGCGCCGCTCGTGGCGGGAGTCGTCGATGCGCTGACCGACGCGGGCATCCCCGTGTTCGGCCCGGGGCGCGAGGCGGCCCGGCTCGAGGGCTCGAAGGCCTTCGCCAAGGAGGTGATGGAGGCGGCCGGTGTGCCCACCGCCGCGTGGACCACGGTCGACGACGTCGCAGCCGGAATGGCGGCGATCGAGCGCTACCCCGTGGTGCTGAAGTTCGATGGCCTCGCCGCCGGGAAGGGCGTCGTGATCGCGCAGGACGCGGCGCAGGCGCGGGCGGCGCTCGCCGAGTTCCTCGAGGAGCGTCGCTTCGGAGCCGGGCGGGTGGTCGTCGAGGAGCATCTCGAGGGCGAGGAGGTGTCGCTGCTCGCGCTCTGCGACGGGGTGCGCGCGATCCCGATGTCGCCCGCACAGGACTACAAGCGAATCTTCGACGGCGACGAGGGCCCGAACACCGGCGGCATGGGCTCGTACTCGCCGGTCCCGGGCGTCGACGCGGCGCGCGCACTCGAGCTGTCGGCCGTGGTGCACCAGCCGATCGTGGACGAGCTCGCGCGGCGCGGCACCCCGTTCCACGGTGTCCTCTACGCCGGGATCATGCTCACGGCGGACGGCCCGCGGGTGCTCGAGTACAACGTCCGCTTCGGCGATCCCGAGACCCAGGCGGTCCTGCCGCGCCTGCGCAGCGATCTCGTCGAGCTGGCGGCCGCGGCAGCCCGTCCCGGCGGCCTCAACGGCACTCGGCTCGACTTCGACCCACGCACCGCGGTGACGCTGGTACTCGCGTCCGCCGGTTATCCGGACGCCCCTCGCAGCGGCGACGTGATCACCGGCCTGGGCGCCGTCGCTCCGGACGTCCAGATCACGCACGCGGGCACAGCGCTCGCGGACGGGGGGCTCGTGACCGCCGGCGGCCGGGTGCTGAACGTCACCGCGCTCGGCACGACACCGGCGGCGGCGCGCGCGGCCGCCTATGCTGCCGCCGACGCGATCACGTTCGACGGCCGGCAGCTCCGGCGCGACATCGCCCTGCGCGCCGAGGAGCGCACGACATGACCGATCAGCCACAGGAACTGACGCAGACGGACCCCGAGACCGCGTTCGACGACCTCGAGGTCGCCGCGCCCCGCGTCGGGATCATCATGGGCTCGAAGTCCGACATGCCCGAGATGGAGAAGGCCGGAGTCGTGCTCCAGGAGGCCGGCATCTCGTTCGAGATCCGCGTCATGTCCGCACACCGCGACCCCGAGACCGTCGCCGACTACTGCCGCAACGCCCGCATGCGCGGGCTCCGGGTGATCATCGCGGGCGCCGGCCTGTCGGCGGCCCTTCCCGGCGTCGCCGCGGCGCACAGCGACCTGCCCGTGATCGGCGTCCCGCTGTCGAGCCGGCTCAGCGCCGCGGGGGGCCTCGACGCGATCCTCTCGGTCGTGCAGATGCCACCGGGCGTCCCGGTCGCGTGTGTCGGGCTCGACAACGCGAAGAACGCCGGCCATCTGGCCGTGCGACTCTTGAAGGCGTGATCGACCGCTACACCCGCCCGGAGATGGGCGCACTGTGGACCGACCATGCGCGCATGGAGGCCTGGCGCGCCGTCGAGGTCGCCGCCTGCGAGGAGATGGACGGTCCGACCGCCGACGACCTTGAGGCGATCCGCGCCGCGACGTTCACCGTCGAGGCGGTGCAGGAGCGCGAAGCCATCACCGATCACGACGTCGCCGCGTTCGTCGATGTTCTCAGCGAGAGCGCCGGCGCCTCGGGCCGCTGGATCCACTACGGCCTGACCTCGAGCGACGTGCTCGACACGGCGCTCGCCGTCCAGCTTCGGCTCGCCGGCGAGATCGTCCTCTCGGGAGCGCAGGCGCTGGTCGACGCGCTCGTCGAGCAGGCGCGGACGCACGTGGACACGATCTGCGTCGGGCGCACGCACGGCGTGCATGCCGAGCCGACGACCTTCGGCATCAAGCTCGCGGGCTTCGCGATGGAGGCCGCGCGCAACCGCGACCGGCTCCGGCGCGCGTTCGACGAGGTCGCGTTCGGCGCGATCAGCGGCGCCGTCGGGACGTACTCGGCGACCGATCCCGACTTCGAGCGCCGCGTCCTGCAGCGCCTCGAGCTGCAGGCCGAGCCGGTCTCCACGCAGGTCGTCCCGCGCGATCGCCACGCCCAGCTGCTGCAGGCGGTGGCGCTCGCGGGCGCCGGGCTCGAGCGCCTCGCGACGGAGGTCCGTCACCTCCAGCGCACGGAGGTGCTCGAGGCGCGCGAGCCCTTCCGGTCCGGGCAGCAGAAGGGATCGAGCGCGATGCCGCACAAGCGCAACCCGATCACCACCGAGCGCATCACCGGGCTGGCCCGCGTGCTGCGCGGGAACTCGCAGGCGGCGGTCGAGAACGTCGCCCTCTGGCACGAGCGCGACATCAGCCACTCCGGCGCCGAGCGCGTGATCATCCCCGACTCGCTGATCCTGCTCGACTACCTCCACCATCTCGCGATCCGGGTCGTGAGCGGGCTCGTCGTCGACGCGGAACGGATGCGGGCCAACATCGACCTCACGCACGGAGCGCTCTTCAGCCAGCGGGTGCTGCTCGCGCTCGTGGCACAGGGCCGCACGCGCGACGAGGCGTATCGGATCGCGCAGGAGTCGGCGCAGGAGGCATGGGACACGGGGACCCCGCTGCGCGACCTCCTTGCGGCGCGCGACCTCGGCCTCGACCTCGACGTGGTGTTCGACCTGGCGCAGTACACACGGCACGCGCACGAGATCGTCGCGCGGCTCGACGCCGTCGCCTGAGCGCAAAGCGCCGGGAAAGGCCGTTTGCCGTCTCTTTCCGGGGCGGTTCCTAGGGTCGCGCAGGTCAGTGGTTACCACCGGGGCATCCGCAATTCGGGCGCTGGGAGGAACCCGCACCCGAACCTAGGATTCATGAATGCCCGACCCGCCCGTCGTACCCACGCCCACGCCTGCGCGTGAGCGGCCGTCGAAGAAGAAGCTCGCCCTGTGGGTGGTCCTCGGCGGACTGGGCCTGTTCCTGCTGATCCAGCTCGTGCCATACGGCCGCGATCACACGAACCCCCCGGCGAGGCAGGCCGCCGTGTTTCACAGTTCGACGGTGAACCAGATCGTCACGGACTCGTGCGCGGACTGCCACTCGAACCTGACGAAGTGGCCCTGGTACACGAGCGTCGCACCGGTCTCGTGGCTCGTCACGAACGACGTCAACGGCGGGCGGGAGAACCTGAACCTGTCCGAGTGGGACAAGCCGCAGCCGCCACTGAGTGAGATCGTCGACAAGATCCAGAGCGGGGAGATGCCGCCGCTGCAGTACAAGGCCATGCCGAACCACAGCAAGGCGCGGCTGTCCTCCAAGCAGAAGAAGGAGCTGATCGCGGGCTTCACGCAGCTCTACGCGACACAGCCCCCTGTGGCGATTCGCCGGGGTGGCGGGGGCTGAGCCACCGCCGCCGGTCAGCCGTAGCATCGGGGCATGGCCGCCGAGCGCCCACCGCGACCGTCGCTGCGCCGGCCGGCTCTGTTCCTCGGCGGCGGCCTGGTCGCGCTGCTGCTCGTGATCCAGCTCGTCCCGTACGGCCGCGACCACAACAACCCGCCGGTCACGAAGGCGGCCGCGTTGGACGCCGGGACGCGGCAGATCGTCGCGGAGACCTGCGCCGACTGTCACAGCAACCTGACCCGCTGGCCCTGGTACGCGAGCGTCGCGCCCGCATCGTGGTTCGTGCAGTCCGACGTCGACGGCGGCCGCAAGATCCTCAACTTCTCCGAATGGGACACGCCGCAGCCGGCGCTGGCGAAGCTGGTCGACGTGATCTCGCGCGGGCAGATGCCGCCGCTGAAGTACCGCGTGCTGCCGAACCACGCGAAGGCTCGGCTCTCGGGGCCGGAGAAGGCGCGGCTGATCGCCGGGCTGCGGCGGCTGTACGCGACCGATCCGCCGGCGGGGATCAAGGCGATCGGGACGCAGCGCAAGCAATAGGCCGCGCCGCCACCACGATTGCTAGCGTCCAGCGCGTGACCACCCGCCTCGCCGATCTCCCCCTCGTCGCCAGTGGGAAGGTCCGTGAGATGTACGAGCTCGGGGACCGTCTGCTGATGGTCGCGAGCGACCGGATCTCCACGTACGACTCGGTCCACCCGACGCCGATCCCCGACAAGGGAAAGGTGCTCACCGGACTGTCCGTCTTCTGGTTCGACCGCCTGGCGGACATCTCGCCGAACCACCTGATCTCGTTCACGGACGGCGTGCCGGAGGAGGCGCGCGGGCGCGCGCTCAGCGTGCGTCGGCTCGAGATGCTGCCCGTCGAGTGCGTCGTGCGCGGGTACATCACCGGCTCCGGCTGGAAGGACTACCAGGCGACCGGCGCGGTGTCCGGCATCGCCCTGCCCCCGGGCCTGCGCGAGTCGGAGCAGCTGCCCGATCCGATCTTCACGCCGAGTACGAAGGCGGAGATCGGCCACGACGAGGCGATCGACTTCGAGCAGGCCGCCGCGCTCGTCGGCGACCGTGCGCTGATGGAGCGGGTGCGCGACGTGTCGATCGCCCTCTACTCCGCCGCCGCCGAGCACGCACGGGAGAACGGCGTGATCCTCGCCGACACGAAGTTCGAGTTCGGCCTGGACGGCGACGAGCTCGTGCTCGGCGACGAGGTGCTGACGCCCGACTCCTCGCGCTACTGGCCGGCCGAGGACTACGAGGTCGGGCGCGGCCAGCCGAGCTTCGACAAGCAGTACGTGCGTGACTGGGCCTCGCAGAGCGGCTGGGACAAGTCGCCGCCGGCGCCGTCGATCCCGACCGACGTGGTTGCGGGAACCCGCGCGCGCTACATCGAGGCCTACGAGCGCATCACCGGGGAGCCCTTCCAGCGCTGGCTCGATCGGGCGGCCGCGTGATGCGCGCTCGCGTGCTCATCCGCCCGAAGGCCGGGATCCTGGATCCGCAGGGCGTCGCGGTCGAGCAGGCGCTGCCCGCGCTCGGCTTCGCCGGCGTGCAGAACGTCCACGTCGGGCGGATCGTCGAGCTCGACGTCGAGGACGCCGCGCAGCTCGACGAGATGTGTCGCCGGCTGCTCGCCAACCCGCTGGTCGAGGACTACGAGGTCCAGCTCCTCGGCGACGACGGCCACGCCACTCCGTGAAGTTCGGCGTCCTCCAGTTCCCCGGATCCTGCGACGAGGTCGACGCCCAGCTCGCGGCGGGGCGGGTCGGCGACGCGGTCCTGCTCTGGCACCGTGATCGCGACCTTCAGGGCTGCGACGCGGTCGTCGTGCCCGGCGGCTTCTCCTACGGCGACTACCTGCGCGCCGGGGCGATCGCGCGCTTCTCGCCGGTGATGGAGTCGGTCATCGAGTTCGCCGAGGGGGGCGGGCTCGTGCTCGGGATCTGCAACGGCTTCCAGGTGCTCTGCGAGGCGGGGCTCCTGCCCGGTGCGCTGCTGCCGAACGCCAACCGCCGCTTCACCTTCCGGCAGGTGGACCTCGACGTGGTGAACGCGGAGACGGCGTTCACACGCGCGTGTGATCCCGACGAGCGCCTGAGCATTCCCGCGAAGCACTCCTGGGGCCGGTACTACGCGCCCGACGACCAGCTCGACGCGCTCGAGGCGTCCGGGCAGGTGATCCTGCGCTATGCAGCGGGGCAGAACTTCAACGGCTCGCTGCGCGACATCGCGGGCGTGACGAACGAGCGGGGAAACGTCTTCGGGCTGATGCCGCATCCGGAGCACGCGGTCGACGCGCTGACCGGTTCGACCGACGGCCTGCGGATCTTCGAGTCGATGGCACTCAGCGTCCAGGGCGCACATGCCTGAGGCGGCGGCGGCGCCGACCGTCGAGGAGGCCGTGGCGCTCGGCCTCACGCGCGACGAGTACGCGCTGATCGTCGACAAGCTCGGCCGCGTCCCGAACCAGGTCGAGCTCGCGATGTTCTCGCTGCTGTGGAGCGAGCACTGCGCCTACAAGCACTCGAAGAAGCTCCTGCGGACGTTGCCGACCGAGGGGGAGCACGTGCTCGTCGGGCCGGGCGAGAACGCCGGTGTCGTCGACGCCGGGGACGGGCTGGCCTGCGCCTTCAAGGTCGAGTCGCACAACCACCCGAGCGCCGTCGAGCCGTTCCAGGGCGCCGCGACCGGCGTCGGCGGGATCCTGCGCGACATCTTCGCGCTGGGCGCCCGGCCCGTGGCCGTGCTCGACTCGCTGCGGTTCGGCGAGCCGGCGACGAGCGAGCGCTCGCGCTACCTGCTCGACGGCGCCGTGCGCGGCATCGGCCACTACGGGAACTCGATCGGCGTTCCGACGATCGGCGGCGAGGTCTACTTCGAGGGGCCGTACGAGCAGAACTGCCTGGTCAACGCGATGGCGCTCGGCCTTGCCGAGCACGACAAGCTCGTGCTCAGCGCGGCGGTCGGGATCGGCAACCAGATCGTGCTCTACGGCGCGTCGACCGGTCGGGACGGGATCGGCGGCGCGTCGGTGCTTGCGAGCGCGGAGCTCGGCGAGGCCGACGAGGACAAGCGCCCGACCGTGCAGGTCGGCGATCCGTTCGAGGAGAGCAAGCTCGTCGAGTGCTCGCTCGCGCTGCTCGAACAGGGGCTGATCGTCGCGCTCCAGGACCTCGGCGCCGCGGGCATCACGTCGAGTGCGAGCGAGATGGCTTCCAAGGGCGGCGTCGGCATCGACCTCCATGTCGACCGTGTGCCGCTCCGCGAGGCGGACATGGAGCCGTTCGAGATCATGGTCAGCGAGTCGCAGGAGCGCATGCTCTGCGTCGTCGAGCCGGGGCGGGTCGACGAGGTGATCGCGCTGACCGACATGTGGGAGGTCCACGGCACCGTCATCGGCGAGGTGACCGGCAGCGGGCACATGCGGATCTACGACGGCGGCGCGCTCGTCGGGGACATGCCCGTCGCGGCGCTCGTCGACGACTGCCCGATCTACGACCTCGCGCCCGCGAAGCCGTCCGCGCCGCTGTATCCCGCGCCAGGCGCGACGCTGTCGGCGGGCGCCTCGACGCGCGTCGCGCTGCTCGAGCTGATCTCGAGCCCGAACATCGCCTCGCGCCGCCCGCTGTTCGAGCAGTACGACCCGATCGTGCAGTCGCGCACGGTGCGCCGGCCGGAGGAGTGCGACGCCGCGGTGCTCGCGCTCCCGGGGGAGCGGCGCTCGCGGCGAGCATCGACGGCAACGGCCGGCGCGTCGCAGCGGACCCGTACTGGGGCACCGTCGCGGTCGTGCTCGAGTGCGCGTCGAACCTCGCGTGCGCGGGCGCTCAGGCGCTCGGGACGACGAACAACCTCAACTTCGGCAACCCCGAGAAGCCGCACATCGCCTGGCAGCTCACCGAGGCGGTGCGCGGGATCGGCGATGCCTGCCGCGCCCTGGAGGCCCCGATCATCGGCGGGAACGTCTCGCTGTACAACGAGGGTGCCGCGGCCGGGCCGATCTATCCGACGCCGGTCATCGGCATGGTCGGGCGCCTTCCGGACGCCGAACGCGCAGGGCGTCTCGGGTTCGCGCAGGAGGGTGACGCCGTCGCGATCGCCGGCCACTTCGCGCCCTCACTCGCTGCGAGCGAGCTCGCGAAGCTGCGCGGCGAGGCGCTCCCCGACGGGCTTCCGCCGTTCGAGATCGAGCAGGTCATCGCCGCGCAGGAGGCGATCCGCGAGGCCGTGCGGGAGGGCCTCCTCTCCAGCGCCCACGACATCGCCGAGGGCGGTTTCGCCGTCGCGCTGGCCGAGTGCTGCCTGGCCGGCGGAATCGGGGCGACGGTGGCCCTCGGCCCCTCCGAGGACCCGTGGACGCACCTCTTCGGGGAAGGGCCGGGCGGATTCGTCGTGTCGGGCCATCCGACCGCGATCGCCCAGCTGGCCGAGCGGGTGACGCTCGACGTCTTCGGCGCCGTCGGCGGCGACGCCCTGCACATCACGATCGCCGACGAACAGCTCGACGTGCCGCTCGACGAGCTGCGCGAGGCGCATGACGCCCTGCGCCGGTTCTTCCCCTAGCGCGCCGCGCCCGCTGCTACGCTCGCTCGAGCCTCTGCTGCTGTCCGAGAGAGGCCCTTCGATGACGGCATCCGAGCCCTTCGACGATCGTGAAGGCCCGCGCGACGAGTGCGGGGTTTTCGGGATATTCGCTCCCGGCCACGATGTCTCACGCCTCGCCTACTTCGCGCTGTACGCGCTGCAGCACCGCGGGCAGGAGTCGGCCGGCATCGCCGCCGCCGACCGTGACGGCTACATCATCACGCAGCGTGCACTCGGGCTCGTCAGCCAGGTCTTCAAGGAGCACGACCTGCGCGCGCTGGGCGGCGAGCTGGCGATCGGGCACGTGCGCTACTCGACGACCGGCTCGAACGAGTGGGAGAACTCGCAGCCGGTCCACCGCTCGGCGGGCTCGAACGGGAATCGCCGCGAGCTCGCGCTGGCCCACAACGGGAACCTGATCAACGCCGTCGAGCTGCACGCGGAGCTGCGCGAGCAGGGCGTGGGCTTCTCGTCCACGAGCGACAGCGAGATCATCGCGGCGCTGCTCGCGACCCACCCGGGGCCGACGATCGAGGATGCGATCGCCGACGTGCTCCCGCGGCTCCAGGGCGCGTTCAGCACCGTCGTCATGAGCAAGGACCGCGTCTACGCATTCCGTGATCCCGCAGGCGTGCGCCCGCTCGTGATCGGCCAGCTGGGCGAGCGCTACTGCGTCGCGAGCGAGTCGTGTGCGCTCGACATCATCGGCGCGAGACTGCTGCGCGACGTCGAGCCCGGCGAGATGGTCAGCATCGGCGAGGACGGCCTCACCACGCGAAAGATCGTCGAGGGCGAGCGCCAGGCCTTCTGCGTCTTCGAGCACATCTACTTCGCTCGCCCGGACTCGAAGATGGGCGGCACCGTCCTGCAGGCCGCCCGTGGGCGGATGGGCGAGATCCTCGCCCGCGAGAGCCCTGCGCCGAGCGCCGACCTCGTGATCGCCGTCCCGGACTCCGGCAACCCCGCGGCGCGCGGCTTCGCGCGCGCGGCCTCACTCCCGCAGGACGACGGCTTCGTCAAGAACCGCTACGTCGCGCGCACGTTCATCCAGCCCGGCCAGGAGCTGCGCAAGCACGGCCTGCGGCTGAAGTTCAACCCGCTGCCTGAGATCGTCGGCGGCCGGCGCCTCGTGGTCGTGGACGACTCGATCGTGCGCGGCAACACGACCCGTCAGATCGTGCAGATGCTGCGTGACGCGGGCGCGCGCGAGGTGCACCTGCGGATCTCGGCGCCGCCGATCCGCAACCCCTGTCACTACGGCATCGACATGCACACGCGCGAGGAGATGGTCGCCCACGGGCGGACGGTCGCCGAGGTCGCCGAGCATCTCGGCGCCGACTCGCTCGCCTACCTGTCGCTGGCGGGCGTCTACGAGGCCATCCGCGGTGACCGCGGCGGTCACTGCGACGCCTGCTTCTCCGGCGACTACCCGCTCAAGGGCACCGAGGAGGCGCAGGGCAAGTTCTCGCTCGAGGGGACGCTGCCGATGGCGCCGACCCCGGCTCCCGCCTGACCGCGCACGCGGTTCGCGCCGACATTGCCGCATCTGTGAGCGGTCTTCGCATCACCACGTGCATGCTCGCCGGACCCGTCGCTACGGTGGACGGCCGTGATGGATGAACCCCGCCGCGCCCTGCGCGAGTTCTTCGGCTTCGACGACTTCCGCCCCGGTCAGGCGGAGGCGGTCGCGGGCGCGCTCGCCGGTCGCGACGTGCTCGTCGTCATGCCGACGGGCGCCGGGAAGTCACTCTGCTACCAGCTGCCCGCGCTCATGCGCCCGGACCTCACGATCGTGGTCTCGCCGCTCGTCTCGCTGATGCAGGATCAGGTCGAGGCGCTCGAGCGGCGCGTCGGGGGCGCGGTCGCGCTCGTGAACGCCCAGCAGGACGCGGACGCCAACCGCGCCGTGCTGGATCGCGCGCGCGCCGGCGAACTGCGCCTGCTCTACGTCGCGCCGGAGCGGTTCTCCTCGCCCGGGTTCCTCGAGGCCCTGCGCGAGGTGCCGATCGGGCTCTTCGTGGTGGACGAGGCCCACTGCGTGTCGCAATGGGGCCACGACTTCCGGCCCGACTACTTCCGCCTCGCCGACGCGGCCCGCTGGCTCGGCGCGCAGGCCGTCGTGGCGTCGACGGCGACGGCGACGCCACAGGTCGCGGCCGACATCGAGCGCCGGCTGGGCCTGCGCGAGCCGGTTCGCGTCGCGACCGGCTTCGACCGTCCCAACCTGACCTTCGCCGTCGTGCCATGCCGCGCGCAGGCTGACGTCGCCGCACGGCTCGCCGGGGCACTCGCGGACCCCGCCGCGCGGCCCGCGATCGTCTACGCCGGCACCCGGGCGCAGTGCGAGCACGTCGCGACCGACCTCGGGGCCGCGCTCGGGATCGAGGTCGCGCCGTACCACGCGGGTCTGGCCCGGGAGCGCCGTGCGACGGTCCAGCGGCGGTTCATGGACGGCGCCCTCGATGTCGTGGTCGCCACCAACGCGTTCGGCATGGGCGTGGACAAGGCGGACGTGCGGACGGTCGCCCACGTGAGCGTCCCGCCCTCGCTCGAGGCCTGGTACCAGGAGGCCGGCCGCGCCGGCCGGGACGGACAACCGGCGCGCGCGCTGCTGCTGGCCCAGGCCAAGGACAAGGGCCTGCACGTGTTCTTCATCGAGCGCGCCGAGCTCTCCGGCGACGAGATCGACCGCGTCGCCGAGCGGCTGCTCGCGACGGCGACGGACGGGCGGATCGACGCGGACGCGCGCTCGCTCGGCGCCGATCCCGAGCAGGTCCGCGCGATCGTGGGCCACCTCGTGCGCGCGGGCGTGCTGCGGCCATCCCCCGCGCCGATGGACCGTGTGCGCGGGCGGCTCGAGGCGCCGTACGACGGCCGGGCTCGCGCGACGTGCCGCACGTCGGCGGCGGACGGCATCCGTGCGCGCTGGGCGCAGTACCGCTCGATCTGGTCGTTCGTCGAAGGCGACGGCTGCCGGCGCAAAGCGATCCTGCGCCACTTCGGCGATGGGGCCACACCGAGCCCGGTGGTCCCCTGCTGTGACGTCTGCGCGCCGGAGTCGGTCGCGGACGTCACATCGATCACGGTCTCGCGCGGCGCGCGCGGCGGGGGCGGAGGGCACAGGCCCGGCCGCTCGGCCAACATCCCGCCGGCCGACCTCGGCGATCTCGACGCGGCGATCCTCGACGTCGTCGAGCGCGCCCACCCTGCGGTCGGCCGCACGCGCGCAGTCGAGATCCTCCGCGGCGGTCGCTCGAAGGTCGTCGCCCAGCACGGCTACGACGGGCTCCCCGCCTACGGCGCCTTCGCAGGCGCCCGCGCCGACGACGTGCTCGCACGCGTGGACGAGCTGATCGCCGAGGGGCGGCTCGCCTCGACCGGCGGGCGCTTCCCGAAGCTCGCGGCGACGGCGTAGCGTTTCGCCCGTGCGCGCCGCCGTCCTCGCCTCCGGCCAGGGATCCAACCTCCAGGCGCTGCTCGACAGCGTCCACGGGCACGAGGTCGAGATCGTCGCCGTCGCGTCCGATCGCGCGGACGCCGGCGCCCTCGAGCGCGCAGCGCGCCGCCCGGCGTCCCCGCGCGGGTCTTCCCGCGGGCGAACTACGACGACCGTGCCGCGCGAGACGCCGCGGTCGCGGACTGGCTGTCCGCGCTCGGCGTCGAACTCGTGGTCCTGGCGGGCTACATGGCGCTCCTGACCCCCGGCTTCATCGCACGGTTCCCGGACCGCATCGTCAACGTGCACCCCTCGCTGCTGCCGGCATTCGCGGGCATCCACTCGATCCAGCAGGCGATCGACTACGGCGTGAGGGTCGTGGGCGTGACCGTGCACCTCGTCGACGACGGGGTCGACACGGGCGCGATCCTGCTCCAGCGCGCGATCGCCATGCCGGACACGCGCGACCCGGCGCTCGTCCACGCCGCGCTCCAGCCGCTCGAGCACGAGCTGCTGCCGGAGGCGGTGCGGCTGCTGGCGGCCGGAAGGGTGCGCCGCGACCCGGACGCCCCTCAGCGCGTGCTGATCACGCCCTAGCCCCGATCGTCAGTGATGGTGGCCGCCGGCGATCTCGTCGTCGGCGGAGTGCGACTCCGTCAGCGGATCGTGGATCGGTCTGTGGGCCTCGCGGTCGGCGTCCTCGATCTCCACCTCCAGGTCGGCAAGCCGCTCCTCCATCTCCTCCTCCTGCTCCTCGAACCAGACCTCCTCGTCGAGCTGATCGCGTGAGAGCGGGCGCTCGTGCGGGGTGTCGCGCGGCCGGTGCTCGTGCGGGATGTGCGGCTCGTGCCCGGGAGCGGACATCACGCGAGCGTGGCGCTAACCGGCGTCGTCGTGGGACCGGTCGTCGCCGGCTCCGGCGACGCCGCCCCTCGACAGCGGGCCCTCCGGGACCGCCGTCGCGTCGCCCGCGAGACCGGCGGCGGCGTCCGGCTCGATCGCGCCCGCCTTGCGGCGGGCATCCTCGATGTCATGGTCGAGCTCACCCAGGCGATGCTCCATGTCCGCGGCGACGTCGTCCGCGGCGCGCTTCGGGGCGTCCTCGCCGTGCTGCTCGTTCTCGGTCATCGCTCCGTCCAAGTCCGGGGCTTCCATCATGTCACTCGCGGGGCGCTCATGGGAGGCCCGAACCGCCCGGTCCGTTCGGTAGGGTCGACGCATCGCCGAGCACGCTCCCGCCACGAACGAGCCGCTGACCCGGCCCGGCGACGTCCGGGTTCGCCGTGCGCTGCTGTCGGTCTCCGACAAGACCGGCGTCGTCGACTTCGCACGCGGCCTGACGGACCTCGGCGTCGAGCTCGTCTCGACCGGCGGGACCGCCACCGCACTGCGCGACGCGGGCCTCGAGGTGCGGGCGATCGACGATCTCACCGGCTTCCCGGAGATCATGGATGGCCGCGTCAAGACGCTGAACCCGCGGCTCTATGCGGGCCTGCTGGCGCTGCGGGACAACCCCGAGCACCTCGCCCAGGCCTCGGAGCACGACATCGAGTTCGTCGACCTGGTGTGCGTCAACCTCTACCCGTTCGAGCGCACCGTCGCGCGCGCCGACGTGGCCGATGCGGACGCGATCGAGAACATCGACATCGGCGGTCCGACGATGATCCGCGCGGCCGCCAAGAACCACGGGTTCGCCGCCGTCGTCACGAGCCCCGAGTCCTACGACGCGGTCCTCGAGGAGCTGAACGCCACCGGCGGCACGCTGTCGCCCGAGACCCGCGAGTCGCTCGCCGCGGAGGCGTTCTCCTACACGGCCCGCTACGACACCGCGATCGCGCGCTGGTTCTCCGAGCGCCGTGACGATTTCCCCGATCTCTACGTTCGCGCCTACGAGAAGGCGATGGACCTCCCGTACGGCGAGAACCCGCATCAGCGCGCCGCCTTCTACACGCAGGTCGGCGCGCGCCGCGGCGTCCTCACGCGCGTGCGACAGCTGCACGGCAAGCAGCTGTCGTTCAACAACATCCTCGACCTCGACGGCGCGCGCGCGGTGCTCACCGAGATCGGCGATGAGCGACCGGCGTGCGTGATCGTCAAACACAACAACCCGTGCGGGGCGGGCCTTGGCGATGACGGCCTCGACGCGTACCGCAAGGCGTTCGCCGGGGATCCCGTCAGTGCGTTCGGCGGGATCATCGCCCTCAACCGCACCGTCGACATGCCCCTCGCGGAGGCGCTGTCGAAGCAATTCATCGAGGTGCTGATCGCGCCCGCGTACGACGAGGACGCGCTCGCGCTGCTGACCGAGAAGCCGAACGTGCGGATCCTGGAGGACGAGGAGCGCCGCCGCGAGCGCAACGTGGAGTTCGACATCCGCCAGGTCGACGGCGGGATGCTGGTGCAGGACCGCGACATCGTCGTCGTCGACCGCTCCCAGCTGGAGGTCGTCACCGCGCGCGAACCGACTGACGCGGAGTGGCGTGACCTGCTGTTCGCGTGGGCCGTCTGCCGGCATGTGAAATCGAACGCCATCGTCGTCGCGCAGGGCGAGGCGACGCTCGGCATCGGCGCCGGCCAGATGAGCCGCGTGGACTCGGTGAAGATCGCGATGAGCCGCGAGTGGGTTCAGGGCCGCGACGGCCTCGTGCTCGCGTCGGACGCGTTCTTCCCGTTCCCCGACGGCCCGCTCGAGGCGATGGACGGCGGCGTCGGCGCGCTGATTCAGCCCGGAGGCTCGATCCGCGACCAGGAGGTCGTGGACGCGGTGAACGAGCGCGGCGGCGCGATGGTCCTCACGCGGCGCCGCCACTTCCGCCATTGATCGAGCGGCTCGGCTCCGGCGCCCCCTGGGAGGCCGTGGCGGGCTACTCCCGCACCGTCCGCGTCGGGGATCGCGTGCTCGTCGCCGGAACCACGGCGACGTTGCCGGACGGTGAGATCGCGGGGCTGGGGGATCCGGGCGCCCAGGCGCGGCAGGCGATCGCGAACATCCGGGGAGCGCTCGAGCGCGCCGGGGCCTCGCTGGCGGACGTCGTGCGGACGCGCATCTACGTGACCGACATCTCCCGCTGGGACGAGGTGGCGAGGGCGCACGGTGAGGCGTTCGGCGCACATCCGCCGGTCAGCTCGATGGTGCAGGTGTCGGCGCTGATCGATCCGCGCATGCTGGTGGAGATCGAGGCCGAGGCGGTCGTCGCGCCGGGCTGACGCCGCTGGAAGCCGCCTGGCTGCTGGGCGGGCGCCGGTCCGTCCGGCGCATGCCGCAGGATCCCGCGCCCGGATGCCGTCGTCCTCGCCCCGCCATGCCCCTTCTTCGCTGCGGGGCTGGCAGCAGCGGGCACTCGTGGCGATGCGCACGTGGGACGCTGCGCCGGACCGCCCGCCGTTCCTCATCGCGGCGGCGCCGGGTTCGGGGAAGACCCGCCCCGCCCTCGAGCTCGCACGCGAGCTGCTGCTCGCCGGCCGCATCAACCGCGTCGTCGTGGTCTGCCCGACCGGTCCGCTGACGCGCCAGTGGGCGGCCGCCGCCGCGGCCGCCGGCGTCCACCTGCAGCCGGGCGCCGCGACGCCGCGGCCGCCGGGCGACTTCCATGGCATCGCGGTCACGTATGCGCGCGTGGCCCAGGCGGGCCTGCGCTGGGCCCGCCACGTCGGGCCTGGACACGCTCGTGATCGCCGACGAGGCACATCACCTGGGCGACGAGCTCGCGTGGGGTGAGGGCTTCGAGGCGGCGTTCGGCCCTGCGAAGGACCGCTGGCTGCTCCTGTCGGGCACGCCGTTCCGCTCCGACCAGGCGGCGATTCCGGGCGTGCGCTACGACGGGGGCGTGGCCGAGGCGGACATCTCCTACACGTACGCCGACGCGGTGCGCGACGGCGTCTGCCGCCCGGTCACGTTCATTCCCTACGACGGGCGGCTGCAGTGGCGCAGCGGGGACGACGTCGTCGAGGCGTCCTTCGGTGACGTGCTCACGGGACGCGAGGCGGGGCGCCGCTACCGCACGGCGATCAGCGTCGAGCTGCCCGACGGCCTGCCGCGGATCCTCCAGCAGGCGAATGAGCGGCTCGAGCGCCTGCGCTCGGGCGGGCACCGTGACGCGGCCGGCCTCGTGGTCGCCGCGGACGGTGAGCACGCCCGCGCGATCGCGAAGGTGCTGCGCGAGGTGACCGGTGCGCCGCCGCTGGTCGTCGTGCACACCGACGCACGCGCGTCGGAGAAGCTGACGCGCTTCACGGCCTCGCGCGATCCGTGGATCGTCGCCGTGAACATGGTCAGCGAGGGCGTGGACATCCCCCGGCTGCGGGTGGGCGTCTACGCGACCGCGGCGAAGACGCCGCTGATCTTCCGCCAGATCGTCGGACGCTTCGTGCGCACGATCCCGAAGCCGGCCGGTGGAGTCAAGCTGGATGTACCTGCCCGCGGACCCGGTGCTGCGCGTCCACGCGGCCGAGGTCGAGACCGAGCTGCGGCATGTGCTGCGGCCACCGTCCGAGGAGGACCCCGAGGCGCTCGACGAGCTGCGCGTCCAGCGCGCAGACGGAGCCGGACGCCCCGCTCGAGTTCGTCCCCGTGGCCGCGGACGTGAGCCTGCAGTCGCAGATGGCGCTGTTCGGCGGCGGCACGGCCCGTCATCACCCCCGCGCCCCGCCGGTCGTTCCCCTCAGCGGTCCCGCCGCCGCGCGGACACGGCGCGCATGCCCGCATTCGAGCGGCGCAAGCTGCTGCGCGACAAGCGCCGGCGCCTCGTCGGGGAGCTGTCACGCCGCGACCGCCGCACCCATGCGGAGATCAACGGCTGGCTGAACCGGGAGACCGGCGTGGTGCGGGTCGAGGACGCGACGCTCGAGCAGCTCGAGCAGCTCGTGTGAGCTGCTGCTGCAGGCGCTGACGAAGCGCCTCAGCCGGCGCTGAGGATCATGCCCGCAGCGAGGGTGGCGTGGTCCTGGCCGTCGATCAGGACGAACGCGCCGGTCTCGCGGCACTCGCCGTAGGGGTCGGCGACCAGCGGGTCGGCGACCCGCAGCGTCACGTGCCCGATGTCATTGAGAGCCAGCCCGTCGGGCGCGGCCACCGGGGTCAGCGTCTCGAGCTCGAGACGCTCACGAATCTCGCCGACGATCGCGCGGGTCGTGCGGGCCCCGTGCTTGAGCAGCAGCCGGGCGCCGGGGCGCAGCGGGCGCTCGTGCATCCAGCAGAGCGTCGCCGTCAGCTCGCGCGCGGGCGCGGGCGCCTCGCCGACACGGCACAGCACGTCGCCGCGCGAGAGGTCGAGCTCGCGGTCCAGGCCGATCGAGACCGATCGCGGTGCGGCGGCGGCATCGAGGTCCTCGCCGAGCAGTTCCACGGCCGTCACGACCGCCTCCTGGCCGGACGGGAGCGCCACGACCTCGTCGCCGGCGCGGACGGTTCCGCGGGCGATGCGGCCGGCGTAGCGGCGACCGCCGCCGTGCTTGCCCTCGGGGCGGATGACCCACTGCACGGGCAGTCGCAGTGGCCCGTGCGCGTCGGCGCCGTCGATCGGCAGATCCTCGAGGCGGGTCACGAGTGACGGGCCCTCGTGCCAGGGCGCGGCGACGCCTGCCGGCTCGACGACGCCGGTGCCGTCGAGCGCGCTGATCGGGACGCAGACGAGGTCGGGCAGGCCGAGGCCGTCGGCGAGCGAGCGCAGCTCGTCAGCGATCTCGTTGAAGCGCGCCTCGCTCCAGTCGACGAGATCCATCTTGTTCACGGCGACGAGGACGTGCGGCACGCGCAGGAGCTCGGCGATCGCGAGGTGCCGGCGGGTCTGGGCGACGACACCCTGGCGCGCATCGACGAGCAGGACGGTCGCGTCCGCTGTCGAGGCGCCGGTGACCATGTTGCGCGTGTACTGCTCGTGGCCGGGGCAGTCGGCCAGGATGAACCGCCGCCGCGGGGTGAGGAACGAGCGGTAGGCGACGTCGATCGTGATGCCCTGCTCGCGCTCGGCGCGCAGCCCGTCGGTCAGCAGGGCGAGGTCGAGGGTCCCGCCGCCGCGCCGCGAGGAGACGTCCCGGACGTGCTCCAGCTGGTCGTCGGCGATCTGGCGCGTGTCGTGCAGCAGCCGGCCGATCAGCGTCGACTTTCCGTCGTCGACCGAGCCGAGCGTGGCGAGACGCAGCAGGGCGGGTGCATCATGGTCGAGGAGCGCTGCGGCCTCCACTAGAAGTAGCCCTCGCGCTTGCGGTCCTCCATCGCAGCCTCCGTCGCGCGGTCGTCCGCCCGCGTCTCGCCGCGCTCGGTGATGCGGGTCGCGGCGATCTCCTCCACCACCTGCTCCATCGTCACGGCTTCGCTGCGAACCGCGCCGGTGCAGGTCATGTCACCGACGGTGCGGTAGCGCACGCTCGTCGTGAACGGCTCCTCCCCCGGCAGGCGCTCGATCAGCGGGTCGTCGGCGTAGAGCATCCCGTCGCGCTCGAACACCGAGCGCTCGTGGGCGAAGTAGATCGACGGCAGCTCGAGGCCCTCGCGGGCGACGTAGCGCCAGACGTCGAGCTCGGTCCAGTTGGAGATCGGGAAGACGCGCACGTGCTCGCCCGGACGGACGCGAGCGTTGTAGAGGTCCCAGACCTCAGGGCGCTGCGCACGCGGATCCCAGCCGCCGAAGTCGTCGCGCAGGCTGACGATGCGCTCCTTCGCGCGCGAGCGCTCCTCGTCGCGGCGGGCGCCGCCGATGCAGGCGTCGAGCCTGTGCTCGGCGATCGCGTCGAGCAGGGTGACGGTCTGCAGGCGGTTGCGCGAGGAGCGCGGTCCGGTCACATCGGCGACGCGCCCGGCGTCGATCGAGTCCTGCACGGAGGCGACGATCAGGCGCTCGCCCAGTTCGGCGATGACGGCGGTCGCGGTACTCGGTGACCTCGGGGAAGTTGTGCCCGGTGTCGACGTGCATCACCGGGAACGGGAACTGCCGGGACGGAACGCCTTCTCGGCGAGGCGCAGCAGGACGATCGAGTCCTTGCCGCCGGAGAAGAGCAGCGCGGGCCGCTCGCGCTCGCCGGCGATCTCACGCATCACGTGGATCGCCTCGGCCTCGAGCGCGTCGAGCGCGCTGAGCGGTGGGGCGCCGAGAGCGGTGATCGTCATGCGTGGAGCCCGCATTCGGTCTTGTCGTCGCCCGCCCAGCGACCGGCGCGGCCGGCACCCGGAAGGGTGCAGTGCGTGCAGCCGATCGAGGCGTAGCCCTCGTCGTGCAGCGGGTTGTAGGGAAGGTCGCGCTCGTTGATCCGGCGCCACACGTCGCGGTCCGACCAGTCGGCGAGCGGGCTGATCTTCCAGAGGCCGTGGCGGGCGTCCCACTCGATCTTGCGGGTGCCGGCGCGGGTCGGCGACTGCTCGCGGCGCACGCCCGTGATCCATGCATCGAGGCCGGAGAGCGCGCGGCTGAGCGGCTCGACCTTGCGGATCGCGCAGCACTTGTTCGGGTCGCGCGCCCAGAGCTCGTCGCCGTGCTCAGCGGCCTGCTCGGCGAGCGACGGGCCCTCGAAGCGCTCGATCGTCGTGCCGTAGCGCTCTTCGGTCGAGGCCCAGAGCGCGTAGGTCGCGGGGAAGAGGACGTGCGTGTCGAGCGCGAAGACGCGGGCGTGAGGACGATCGGCGAACAGCAGGTCGAGCAGCACGCTCTCCTCCTGCTGGAAGGAACACGCGAGCGCGATCTGCGGATGGAAGCGATCGAGCGCCCAGCGGACGACCTCCTCGGCGCTCAGATCCTCAAGATCCGGCGGATTTGCGGGGTCCAGCGCATCCGTGGTCAGCTGCGGCACACCCGGAAACTACCAAATACCGGTCGGGGTTTCGGCTATTTCCCCGGCGAGTCCGATCTGGGGGTCCCTGGCCACCTCGCCTGAGGCGGAGGTGACGGGATCAGTCCGGTCTCGATCTCCCCGTGGCAGTTGGCGCAGACGAGGACGCACTTCAGGGCCTCCGCCCGCAGTTTCGCGATGCCCTTTCCAGTCGACGCCGCGAGCGTGAACTCCTTCAACCCTGGATCCACGTGATGGAAATGCAGATTGATCGTGGCCCGCCGGTACCCACAGACGGCGCAGCAGCCACCGTTCTCCGCGACGAGCGTGGCTCGCACCTTGCGGTGCCGCCGTGTGACGGAGTCCGACGAGCAGCGCTTGCAGACCACCCGCACACGTTTCGGGGGGCGACCGTACACACTGTGTGGTCCCGGCCCGTGGAGAGAACATCCGCGGTAGACGGTCACCGGGTCGCTGGGCGGGCGCCCGGTCCGCTCGACGAGGCGGGACGGAGGTTCAGGACGAGGTCGCGACACGAACACATGTTCGCATCTGCTCCGGACGATTCCATGGGCCGCCCGGGATTCGAACCCGGATCTCCACGCTTAAAAGGCGCGAACTTTGAACCATTAAGCTAGCGGCCCAGCGGAGCGATCGTAGCCGCGTTCCGGGCCCGTTCAGGGCTCGACGTTCAGCTCGCGCACCCGCAGGCGCCCGACCTCGAGCTCCTCGATCCGCAGGTGCCTGATCGCCGCCCGATTGATCGCGAGCCGCCCGATGGCGAGCCGCCCGATGGCGAGCCGCCCGATGGCGAGCGCCCCGATCGTCACCGCTCCCCCGGCCGCGGCGCCGATCGCAACGGCTCCGGCTGAACCCGCCCCGAGCGACCCGACGCCAGCGCGAGCCCCGTCGACCTTCGTCACCTTGAGGGACCGCCTCCTGGAACGACCGTGCGCGCTCATGCCCCGATCATCGCCAGCCGGCGCGCCGGTCGCAACTACAATCCAGCCCGCCCTGCTCGCCCCCATGGTGTAGCGGTTAGCACGCCAGCCTTTCACGCTGGTAGCGGGGGTTCGATTCCCCCTGGGGGTACTGGGAGAACTAGCGGTTCAGTTCTCTTAAGTCATCGAAGACCGCGCCAAGCGACCCGCGAACGCCGCGGCTCCCCGTTCAGGCGGGACGCCGGCGCCGGCGGACTGGGTGTACCCATTCCTCGCGCGGCACGGACGGCTCCCAGCCTGCGCCCTGCCGGACATCAGCTTTCGTCGAGGAGTTGCTCCAGGCGGTCGAGGATCACGTCGAGCCCGAACAGGAACTCGGTCTCGTAGTCGTAGCCGGCCTCGGCGACGTGGCCGCCGACGACCTCTACGAGGTTGGGGTAGTCGGGCAGGGCGTCGGCGTAGTCGACCATCTGCTGCTGGGCCGCGGCCGCGAAGTCCTCTGGGGACTCGGGCGTCATGTCGCTCTGCTGGAGGGCGAACCCGTAGATGTAGGAGTCCTGGACGGAGTAGGCGTGGACCGTCATCTCTACGGAGAAGCCGGCGGCGCGCAGGCATCCGAGCACGGCGTCGTGGAGGCGCAGGTTGTTCGGCCCGTGGTTGCCGCGGCCTTCCATCTCGCCGATAGCCCAGCGGTGGCGGTTGAGCGCCTCGCGCGTTGATACCGCGCGTTTGCGCAGCTCGGCCTTCCAGTCCCCGCCGGCCGCGGGCGCGTCGATCTCGCTGAAGACGATGTCGATCATGCCGTCCAGGAGGTCGTCCTTGTTGGCGACGTGGTTGTAGAGCGACATCGCCTCCACGCCGAGCTGCTGGGCGAGCTTGCGCATCGTCAGCTCCTGCGCGCCGCGCTCGTCGGCCAGCGCGATCGCTGCACGGAGGACGCGCTCGCGGGTGAGCGGCGTGCGCTTCGGTGGGCTCTTCGTGGTCTTCGCAGCCATCTCCGGCTCCTTCGCGCCGCCGATGTGATCGGCGGTCTTGACGGACTTACGCTGTAAGTGTATAACTCCCCCCGGCAACTTACAACGTAAGTATTGAGACGACGGAGGCGACGAGATGACCAAGCGCAATGCAATGTCCGCACTGACCGAGTGGGTGCTGCGCCACAAGCTGCTCGTGGCCGGGCTCTGGATCGTCCTGGCGATCGTCGGGTTCGGCGCGATGAAGCCCGCCGGGGACGCCCTGTCCACCTCGTTCGACATTCCCGGGAGCGAGGCGTTCCAGGCCAACAGCCGGATCGCGCAGATCTATGGCAGCGGCGGGGACGCGGCACCGATCGTGCCGGTCGTCACGCTGCCGAAGGGCACGACGGTCGACTCGGCCGGCGTCGCCGGTCAACTCGCGGCGGCCACGGCCAAGATCAAGGCGGCCGTGCCCGGCTCCCGCGTCGCGTCCTACGCTTCGACGCATGACCGGGCCTTCGTCTCGAAGGACGGCCGGACGACGTTCGCGCTGGTCTCGATCCCTGCGCGCGGCGGCGTCAATCCCGGGCAGGCTGAGGCTCGCGCGGCTCAGGACGCAGTCGCGGGCGTGACCGTGGCCGGCGCCCCGGTCCGCGTCACCGGCCTCGACGCGCTCCGCGAAGCTGCCGCTCACGGCGACAAGGCCGGCGGAGCGAGCCTCGTCATCGAGGCGCTCGTCGCCGGCGTCGGCGCCCTCCTCGTCCTGGCATTCGTCTTCGCGTCATGGATGGCGATCGTCCCGCTGCTGATGGCGATCGTTGCCATCCCGACGACCTTCCTGCTGATCTGGCCGCTCGCGGCAGCCACCGACGTGTCGGTGATCGTCAAGTTCCTGGCGGCGCTGGTCGGTCTGGCCGTCGCCATCGACTACGCGCTCCTGGTCGTGGTGCGCTGGCGCGAAGAGCGCCTGCACGAGAACACGAGCAACGAGGCTGCCGTCGTCAAGGCCATGGAGCACGCCGGCCGCGCCGTCGTCTTCAGCGGCAGCACCGTCGCCATCTCCCTGCTCGCGCTCGTCGTGCTGCCCGTGCCGTTCCTGCGCAGCCTCGGGATCGCCGGAATGCTCATCCCGCTCGTCAGCGTTGCGGTCGCCGTCACCCTGCTGCCGGTCGTCCTCGCCACGATCGGCCCCAGGCTCGACCGGCGTCACACCGGGCGAACGGATCGCGCCAGCCGCGGTTGGTCGGCCTGGGCCCGCATCGTCGTGCGGCACCGCTGGGTGGCCGCCGTCGCCTCGACCGCCGTGCTCGTCGCGCTCGTCGTGGCGGCGTCGACGATCCAGCTCGGCAACCCGCGCGCCGACTCGCTGGCCCAGGCCGGCCCGGCCCGAGCCGGTCTCGACCAGCTCGTCAGCTCGGGAATCGGCACGGGTCCGCTGTCGCCGTTCGACACCCTCGTCCGCTCGGGCGACGCGGAGGCCGTCGCGCGCGCACTGGCCCATGTCGCCGGGGTTCGCGCCGTCGTGGCACCGCAGGAGTGGCGCCGCGAGGGGACGGCGATTGTCTCGGCCATCCCGGCCCATGACGGCAACTCGCCTGAGGGCCGCGAGACGCTCGACCGCATCCGCGCCGCGACCCACGAGATGCCGGGGGATGCCGTCACGGGCGGCGAAGCGGCTCAGAGCGCCGACTTCCTCACCGCCGTCTACGGCAACTTCCCCTTGGTGATCGCGCTGATCTCCCTGCTCACGTTCCTCCTCCTGGCGCGTGCGTTCCGCTCGCTGATCCTGCCGCTGAAGGCCGTCCTGCTGAACCTGCTGTCGGTCGGGGCCGCATGGGGGCTCATGGTCCTGGTCTGGCAGCACGGCTTCGGATCCGAGGCGATCTGGGGCATCGGCGCGACGGGCTCGATCAACGTCGAGATGCCGATCGTCGTCTTCGCCTTCCTGTTCGGCATCTCGATGGACTACCAGGTGTTCATCCTCAGCCGGATGCGCGAGTCCTACGACCGCACCGGCTCGACCGAGGCGGCCGTCATCGAGGGGATCGGTCGCACCGGACGCCTCGTGACCAGCGCGGCGCTGATCCTCGCCCTCGCGTTCGTCGCCATGAGCGCCGGGCCGGGCACCGAGGCCAAGATGTTCGCCACCGCGCTCGGCGGCGGGATCCTGCTCGACGCCACAATCATCCGCGGCGTGCTGGCACCGGCCGCGGTCGCGCTGCTCGGACGCTGGAACTGGTGGCTGCCGCAGCGCCCGGCGCGACTCCTGCGCGTGGAGGCCTCGGGTGTGAGGCGTGAGATCGAACGCGCCGCCGAGCCTGCCTAACGATCAGCAGCTATCGGAGGTCGAGAGCCGGGCAACACTGCTCGGCTCTCGGCCGTCGGGAGCGGTACCGCTCGAGGTCCGGCACGGTCCATTGTCAGCTGCAAGGGCCCCAAGGTCGCGCAGGTATCACGGGCCTGCGACTTCGAGGTGCGAGTCAAGGCGCTGCTCGCCAAGAACGCGCTGCTCGAGGCGCTCGAGCAGACTCGGGAAGAGGTCCGCCTCACGAAGAAGGCGCTCGCGGACAGGGCCGGTCTGGAGCCCTCCGCTGTTCGCAAGCTCCTGACCTCGCAGACGGCGAACCCCACCACCGAGAACGTCTTCCGGCTCATGAGCGCCCTCGGGATGACCGTGGTCGCCAAGACCGCATCCGGCAAGACGATCTCCCTCGTCTAACTCCGCCGGCGCCGGCAGCAGTCCAGAGCGGGGGTGTACAGAAGTCCGCGGGGCGCGTGTACAAGACGCGCCACCCCCGACTCAGACCCGCAGGTCCCGACAGGGCCCATGAGTTTGTAGAGCAGTCCTACTGGAGCTGTTTGGCCGTGGCACATCGTCTCGGCGAGGGGACGTGGTCGCTGCTGCTGTTCGTACGTGTCGGAGCGAAAGGCGAGGTTCCCGAACGCCGTCGCACTGAACAGTTCATTCACTGGAGGCGTGCGCGAGCGCTGAGGGCGTCTGGCGGCCGACGATCGCCGGGGCCTCATGGACCAGCGCGTCGTTCCTGAGAGCCTCGACCATGAACAGCGCGAAGTCCACGCGGCGCGTGATGTTGCTCTCAAGGATCGGGTCACCGACGTGCCGGCTCCAGACAGGCAGCCCCTGACTCTCGCCCTCCTCGAGGTCGCTCCCACGCACCACGGTCCACCGGGTGTCGCTCTCGAACACACGTCGGCACGCTTCCACCTGGTCATCGAGATCGGCGAAGCGGGCCAGGCGCGCGAGCGGGCCGAAGACCCTCACAATCGCTTTCAGCTTCCACGAGTACACGTCCTGGCCGTCGCGCGTGATGTGCCACCCGCACGAAAAAATGAGGCGCGCACCCGCGGGCGCGTGCTCGAGCACGGCCTGGGCGGTTCCCGTCGAGTACCCGTGGACCCCCCGCGGGCACGAGGACGACGAGCACCCCGTCGCATCCCGCCACTGCGCGCCTGATGACGTCGCGGTCATCCGTCGCTCCGGGAACGACGGTCATCCGCCCCTTGAACGCATCGAGTTTCCCGACGCTGCGCTCGCGGCACACGCCGACCACCTCGTAGCCGCGATCAAGCGCATGCTGGACCAGGTACCGCCCGAGCTTCCCGGAGGCCCCGACGATGCAGACCCTCATCGTGTCCTCGCTCACGCGGCCAGCCTAACGCTCGTCATCGGCGCGGTCCGCGGGGGCCTTGACAACAGGGAGTTAGTTGTGAAATCATAATGATTATGAAAATGCAAGCAACTACGCGAGCAGCCCAGTCCGATGCCACTCCTGTCGCCATCGACGAGCTCTCCCGCAACCGGCGGCTGGGCATCCTCGCGATCTGCTGCCTGAGCCTGCTGATCGTGGGCCTCGACATCACCGCCCTGAACGTCGCGCTGCCCGTGATCGGGCAGGATCTCGACGCCGGCATCTCCGGCCTTCAGTGGATCGTGGATGCCTACATCGTCGTGATGGCGAGCCTGCTGATGTTCGCCGGGTCGATGGGAGACCGCCTGGGTCGCCGGCGCGTCTTCGTGAGTGGACTGGTGCTGTTCTCGGCGGCCTCCGTCCTGTGCGCGGTCGCTCCGACCGTGGAGCTGCTGATCGCCGCCCGGGCCCTTCAGGGCGTGGGGGCGTCGATGCTCAACCCGGTCGCCATGTCGATCATCGCCAACACCTTCACCGATCCCCGGGAGCGCGCGCAGGCGGTCGGCGTGTGGGGCGCGGTCTTCGGGATCTCGATGGCGCTCGGGCCGATCGTGGGCGGCGGGCTGGTCTCGGCGGCCGGCTGGGAGGCGATCTTCCTGCTGAACCTTCCGATCGGGCTGGCGGCGATCCTGCTGACCCTGCGCTTCATTCCCGAGTCGAGGGCGCCGCGTGTGCGCCGCTTCGACCCGGTCGGCCAGGTGCTCGTGTTCGTCCTGCTCTCCTCACTGACGTTCGGCATCATCGAGGCGCCGGCGCGCGGCTGGACCTCACCGCTGATCGTGGTCACCCTCGGCGCAGCCGCCGGCGCGCTGGCCGGGCTCCTCGCCTACGAGCCGCGGAGGGATGAGCCGCTGATCGACCTGCGGTTCTTCCGCTCCACGCCGTTCTCCGCGTCGATCGTGATCTCCATCGCCGCGTTCGCCGCGTTCGGCGGGTTCCTGTTCCTGAACACCCTGTACCTGCAGCAGGTTCGCGGCCTGACCCCGGTGCAGGCGGGGCTCGCCGTGTTGCCGATGGCGCTGATGACGATCGTCATGTCCCCGATCTCCGGTCGCATCGTCGGGCGTCGCGGTCCGCGGATCCCGCTCGTCACGTCCGGGGCGGCGACGCTGATCGGGTGCGCGATGCTCACCGACATCTCGCCTTCCACACCGTTCGCCCAGCTGATCGGCGCGTACGTGGTCTTCGGCTTCGGCTTCGGTCTGGTCAACGCCCCGATCACGAACGCCGCGGTGTCCGGGATGCCGCGTGCGCAGGCCGGTGTGGCCGCCGCGATCGCCACCACCTCCCGCCAGGTCGGCCAGGCGCTCGGCGTCGCCGTCGTCGGCGCGATCGCCGTCGCCCACGCGACCGGGAACGCCGCCGCCCAGACGACCACCGCCAGTCACCCGGCGTGGTGGTTGCTCACCGCCTGCGGCGGAGCGGTGCTCGTCCTGGGCCTGGTCGCCACGAGCGGTCGCGCTGACGCCTCGGCGCGCAGGGCGGCCGCGGTGCTCAACCCCGAGGCGCTGCCGGCGTCGTAGGGTCGAAATGACGATGACCGCACATTCCACGCCCGAACCCAGCAGCGACGTGGCACGCCAGGCCTGGCTGCGCATGTCCAACCTCGTGCTCGACCACCAGCGCCGGCGCGCCGTCGTCGAGACGCTCGGCATGAGCTTCGGGCGGACCCGAGCGGTCCGCCGGGTCGCGCGGCGCCCGATGCTCATGAGCGAGCTCGCCGAGGCACTCGGAATCGACCGCCCGAACGCCACCACGCTCGTCGACAGCCTCGAGGAGCAGGGCCTCGTGCGCCGCCGCCCACATCCGACCGATCGCCGCGCCAAGGTCGTCGAAGCCACCCGCAAGGGCAAGACCCTCGCGCGTCAGGCCGACGAGATCCTCGGAACCCCGCCGCCCGCGCTCAGCGCACTGGACGCACACGACCTCGAGACCCTGAACGGGATCCTCGAGCGGATCTCAGCGCCGTAGGCCGGCTCAGAGGTGGCCTGAACCCGGAGGCCCTCAGGGCCGGAAGCGCGGGCACGGCACGCTCACGACGGTGCTGGCCGTCAGGCCGGTGACGTAGCGGTAGTCGGCCCGGAACGGCACCTGACCGGATGCGGGGCATCGCGGCGCGGTGGCCCAGAAGTCGCGCGGGCCCCGCGCGGTTCTCCGGACGAGCCCCGCGCTCTCGACGCGCAGCTCGGCGATGCTGAAGCGAAAGCCGGCGGTGCGCTCCGTCGGCAGACTGATCCGGTAGCCGTACATGCCGTCGGGTGTCGGGTCATCGAAGATGTTCAGCGTGAAGATCCGCTGGAGCACCGTGTACCACGGCTCGCTCACGGCGATCGGCGAGGACTTGTCGTAGTGCGCGAGCACGCCGATCCCGGCGATCGCGCCCTTGGAGGTCGGCCTGGCCAGGAAGAGGGAGAACCGCGCCGGGAGCGGTGCGGACGGCGAGAACGCCTTGGGCACCGGTGTGGCCGCGCCCGGCTGCCGGGCGTCGACGACGGCGGTACCGCGCCCGAGGAACGTGGCGCGACAGGTGGACACGGTCGAGCGCGCCCGGCCCGAAAGCCGTCGCTCGAGGCGGGCGGCCGTCTTCGGGAAGGCATCGATCGCCTGCGCATACGTGGTCCCCTTCGGTCGCTTCAGGAGGAGGGACCGGCTGAACGCCGTGATGTCGCAGAGCCGTCCGGGCCTCAGGAACTCCTTCTTGATGGCCATCCCGCCGGCCATCCGGAGCGAGGCCTCGCTGAGTGCGGGCGGCGGATCACCGGTCGTGTCGAACGCGTTCGAGGTGTAGACGACGGAGTAGCGGCCGTCGGCCGTGACGTCCTTGAGCTGGATGCCGAACTGCTGCACGGGCTCCGCCGATGCGGCGCCCGCGCCGGCGCTGAGAAGCGCCGCGACCGCGGCGCCCGTCACACAGCGCCGCCACGCGACCACTCCTCCACGTCTGCCGCCCCGGATCACGCGCCGAGTCTGGCAGCCCCGCGCGCGCTGAGCGCCGGCCGCGATTGATCCACAACCCCCCGCCCGTTCGTTCCGTAGGTGATCGTGAGTATGCGAATCGCCATCATCGGAGCGGGTGTCGCAGGCCTCACGGCCGCGCATCGCCTCGACCCGGTACACGACGTCACGGTGTTCGAGGCCGCTCCGTACGCGGGCGGTCACACGAACACCATCACCGTCGACGACCCGCACGCCGGGGCGCTCGCGGTCGACACGGGCTTCATCGTCCTGAATGACCGCACCTACCCGAATTTCACGGGCCTGCTGGATGATCTCGGCGTCGCCACGCAGCCGACGCACATGGGCTTCTCGGTGTCGACCGAGCAGGGGCTCGACGACTTCGAGTACGCGGGAACTCCGCGCGGGCTGTTCTGCCAGCCGCGCAACCTCGTGCGCCCTGCGTTCCACCGGATGGTCGGAGAGCTGCTGCGCTTCAATCGCGAGCTCGAGCGCGAACGCCTCAGCGGCGGAACCCGCACGCTCGGGGCGATGCTCGACGAGGGCCGCTACAGCGGGCTCTTCATCGATCGCCTGATCGTCCCCCAGGTCAGCGCGGTCTGGTCGGCGGACCCCGATCAGATGTGGACGTTCCCCGCGGGCTTCCTCGCGCAGTTCTTCCACAACCACGGCATGCTGAGCGTGCGCGACCGGCCGCAGTGGCAGACGGTCACCGGTGGGTCGAACACGTACGTCGCCGCCATCGAGCGTCGCCTGCGCCGGCCGGTCCGCACAGGCACACCCGTCGCGAGCGTCACCCGCCACGCGACGCACGTCGAGGTCGTCCCGGAGGGGAGCCGTATCGCCGAGCGGTTCGACGAGGTGATCCTGGCGTGTCACAGCGACCAGGCGCTCGCGCTGCTCGCCGACCCGAGCCCCGCCGAGCGCGAGCTTCTCGGAGCCATCCCCTACCAGGAGAACGAGGCGGTCCTGCACACCGACGCGTCGCTCCTGCCGCGCCGCCGGCAGGCGCGGCAGGCGTGGAACTTCCACCTCCTCGCAGAGCCGCGCGACCGCACGACGGTCACGTATTGGATGAACCACCTGCAGCGGCTGCCGACCCCGC
Source organism: uncultured Actinomycetes bacterium (assembly GCA_963805615.1). Classification (GTDB taxonomy): domain Bacteria; phylum Actinomycetota; class Thermoleophilia; order Solirubrobacterales; family Solirubrobacteraceae; genus F1-60-MAGs163. The sequence continues at coordinate 697,842 of CAWDUW010000004.1, forward strand.
GCGACTACTGCGTGACGCTGAACCTCACGGACCGCATCGACCCCGCCCAGATCGTGCGGAAGATCGCCTACACGCACCCGGTCTTCACGCCGGGCGGTATCGCCGCGCAGGCGCGGCACGGCGAGATCTCCGGCGTGCGCCGCACGCGCTACTGCGGCGCGTACTGGCGCTGGGGCTTCCACGAGGACGGGGTCTGGAGCGCGCTGCGCGCGATCCGCGACCTCGAGGTGCCGGCGCTCGCGGGCCGCGCGCCTGAGCCGCTCGCGGAGCTCGCCGCATGACCCGGGTCGCCGAGCACAGCTTCCTCTACGAGGGCAGCGTCACGCACCGGCGGCGGACGCCCGTCGATCACGCCTTCTCCTACCCGGTCTGCATGCTCTACCTCGATCTCGACGAGCTGCCTCGGGTGCTCGCGCAGCACCCGCTCTGGTCCTTGACGCGCGCGGCGCCCGGGCGCATCCGCCGCGCTGACCTGATCGGGGATCCCGCAGTGCCGGTCACGGACGCCGTCCGCGGCGAGGTGGAGCGGCAGACGGGCGCGCGCCCGGCCGGACCGATCCGGCTGCTGACGACCCCGCGCACGTACGGGCACGCGTTCAACCCGGTCAGCTTCTACTACTGCTTCGGGGAGGACGGCGAGCAGGTCGAGGCGGTCCTCGCGGAGGTGACGAACACCCCGTGGGGTGAGCGGCACGCGTACGTCATGGACCCGACGGGGGGTGGCTCGGAGAAGCTGTTCCACGTCTCGCCCTTCATGGGAATGGACCACCGCTACACGTGGCGCCTCACCCCTCCGGGCTCCGCGATCGCGATCACGATCGCCTCCGACCGCGAGGGCGCCCGCGTCTTCGACGCAGGCCTGCGGCTCCAGCGAGCGCCGCTCGACCGCGCAGCCCTCACGCGCGTGCTCGTCCGCCATCCGGCGGCGGGCGTCCTGACGCTCGCGCGCATCTACGCGCAGGCGCTGCGGCTGAAGCTCAAGGGCGCGCCCTACTTCCCACACCCCGACGCCGGCAGCCCGGAGCCCACCCGATGATTCCCGAAGCGCTCGCCCGGACCACCATCCTCGCGGTGCTCGAGCGCCGCACCCGGCACGGCGAGCTCGAGCTCCACGAGCCGGGGGGAACCGTGCATCGGTTCGGCGCCATCGATCCCCACGCGCCGCTGCGCGCGCGGCTGGATGTCCACGATGCCGCGATCTGGCGCGGGCTGCTGCGCGGCAGTCTCGGGCTCGGCGAGACCTATGCCGCCGGCGCCTGGTCATCCCCCGACCTCGTGAGCCTGATCCGGCTCGCGGCGCGCAACGCCACCCAGTTCGACACGCTCCGCCGCCGCGCGCGCCCGGTGCTGACCCCCGTTCGCGGGCTCACGTCGTGGGCGCGCCGCAACACGCCGGGCCGCAGCCGGCGCCAGATCGCCGCGCACTACGACCTCGGGAACGACCTCTACCGGCTGTTCCTCGATGAGACCCTCATGTATTCCGCCGCCGTCTTCGACGGGCCCGAGACGACCCTGTACCAGGCGCAGCTCGCCAAGCTCGACCGCATCTGTCAGAAACTCCAGCTCCACCCCGGCGATCACCTGCTCGAGATCGGCACCGGCTGGGGGGCGATGGCGGTGCACGCCGCGCGCGAGTACGGGTGCCGCGTCACCACCACGACGATCAGCGCGGAGCAGCACGCAGTCGCGCTGGAGCGGGTGCGCGACGCGGGCCTCGAGGAGCGCGTGACGGTCCTGCTCGAGGACTACCGCCACCTCACCGGCACGTACGACAAGCTCGTCTCGATCGAGATGATCGAGGCGGTCGGCTGGCGCGACTTCGGCACCTACTTCGAGGCCTGCTCGGAGCTGCTCGAACCCGATGGGCTGATGCTGCTCCAGGCGATCACCATCGACGAGCGCTCCTACGAGGTCGAGAAGGCCTCGAAGAGCTTCATCAACCAGCTCATCTTCCCCGGCGGCTGCCTTCCCTCGCAGGAGGTGATCGCGCGGTCGGTCCGGCGCGAGACCGACCTGCGCGTGGTGCAGCTCGAGGACATCACCGGCCACTACGTCCGCACGCTGCGTGCCTGGCGCGCGAACTTCCACGCGGCCGAGGGCGAGGTCGCGAACCTCGGCTACGACGAGCGCTTCCGCCGGCTGTGGACGCTCTACCTCGCGTACTGCGAGGCCGGGTTCGCGGAGCGCCGGATCCACGACGTGCAGATGCTGCTCGCCAAGCCGCGCTTCCGTGACGAGCCGCTCGCGCTGATGCAGGTCGCGGCGGCCGCGGCCTGAGGCCCGCTCGCCCTACACGTGGTCGACGAACAGGTCCACCTGCGGCTCGGCGCCGGGCACGTAGCCGTAGGCGTCGAAGTCGGTGACGCCCTCCTCGCGCAGGACGTCCTCGCAGAGGAACGTGTTGCCGGTGCACTCGCGGCTCGGCCGGGTGACGACCGCGTAGGCGGCGTCGGCGTACAGCTCGGGCTTGCGCGAGCGCTCCATCGCGGCCTCGCCGCCGAGCAGGTTCTGCACCGCGGCGGTCGCGATCAGCGTGCGCGGCCAGAGCGCGTTCGACGCGATGCCGTCCTCGCGCAGCTCCGCGGCGAAGCCGAGCGCGCACAGGCTCATCCCGTACTTGGCGAGCGTGTAGCCGATGTGCGGGCCGAGCCAGCGGTCCTCGATCGTGATCGGCGGCGACAGCGTGAGGATGTGCGGGTTCTCGGCGCCGCGCAGGTGGGGGATGCACGCGCGGCTGACGGCGAACGTCCCGCGCACGTTGATGTCCTGCATGAGGTCGTAGCGCTTCATGTCGAGCGCCTCGGTGCGCGCCAGGTTGATCGCCGAGGCGTTGTTCACGCAGATGTCGATCCCGCCGAAGCGCTCGACGGTCTGCGCGACGGCCGCCTCGACCTGCGCGTCGTCGCGGATGTCGCCGACGATCGGCAGCGCCGCGCCGCCGGCGGCGTCGATCTGCTCGGCCGCCGTGTAGACCGTGCCCTCGAGCTTGGGGTGCGGCTCGGCGGTCTTCGCGATCAGCGCGACGTTCGCGCCGTCGCGCGCGGCGCGCAGCGCGATCGCGAGGCCGATGCCGCGGCTGGCGCCCGAGATGAACAGGGTCTTTCCGGAGAGGCTCATCGCCGCGGAGCATGCCGCAACGCATCCGGGAACGACCGCGGGGCCGCCACCCATGCCGGGTGACGGCCCCGCGAAGGCGGAACGTCCAGTGGCTACTGCAGCGTCATGTTCGGCTCGCCGTTGCCGTTGAGCCCGTTGGCCGTGCGGGTGCACGTGCCGCCGCGCGGCGTGCCGCCGTTGTAGGCCTGCCGCACGCAGTTGCGCAGCGCCTTCTCGCCCCAGTAGTTGGGGTGCAGCGACTCCTGCACGAAGTACGGGCCGAAGACCGTCGACACCGTGCGGATCTGCTCGATCCACTCGCTCTTGTCAACGGCGCCCGCGCTCTGCCAGGTCGCAAGGCCCTTCTCCTCCAGCAGTCCGACCGTGTTCTCACACAGGCGGCGGCCGTTGAACGTGGCCTGCAGCTCCATCACCTTGATGTTGGAGAGCCCGGTCTGCGCGGCCGCGTTCTTCACCGCGTTGTTGATCGTCGGCAGCGCCGTGTCGTTCGCCCAGTTGGCGTCGTTGTTCCAGAAGCCGCAGCCGCCGGTGTTCTGACGCGTGTAGCCCGTCTCGCCGTAGCGGAAGCCCGAGCTGGTCGGGAGCGGCGACGGGTAGTCCTGCACGACGATCGAGAACTGCGAGGACGAGTAGCCGGCGTTCGCCATCGCCGTGTTGATGTTCAGGATCGCGTTCTTGATCAGCGTCGTCTTCGCGCTGACGTTCGATGCTCGTGAAGTTCGCCTTCACCGACGAGTCGTCGTTGCAGTAGTCCTTCCACCAGGACGGCGACAGCAGCCAGTCCTGGACGCAGCTCTGCACGATCGAGGCGAAGTTGAAGTCGTTGCCGCCGATCGAGAGGTTGATCATCTTCACGTTGTTGCCCGCTGCGAAGCTCTGCAGCGCGAGCGCCTGGCCCTGACCGGCGGAGCCGTTGTAGAAGTCCAGGCCGGGCTTGAAGTCACCGCCCGTCGTGGTCGCCGTCTTCGCGCCGGAGCAGGCGAGGTTCTTGCCGTTGATGCCGCCGCCGATGATGATCTCGGCCGCCTTGGAGCGGTGGCAGCGGCTGATCGATCTCGCCGGTGTTCGAGGCGTTGTCGTAGTAGGCGGTCGAGCCGAGCGCGTCGGTCTTGTTCGAGCTTTCGTTGGTGTTGCCGGCCCAGCGTCCGGCTTCGCCGGAGATGTACGAGTCGCCGACGGACACGACCCAGGGGGTGCCGACTCCCGGACCGTCAGCGAGCGCCGCCGGGACCGACAGCGCGGTGGAGATCAGACAGGCGGCCAGCACAGCGAGCGCAGCACGACCGGGAAGGCGCGCAGAACGGCGCGCCTCAGCGAGGTGGTTCACGTCTCCTCCAAGAAAAGCGTGGTTCAGGATACGACGACGCTGGACCGTCGCCAGGACAGGGCCCACCCTCTCCGATCCGGCGGACGCACGTCAACCCGCGCGGTTGTCGTTTGCCTTCTGGCGCCGTGCCGGAGTACCTTCGGATCGCGAGTGAGGGTCTTTTCACGCATCGTTCGCCATGGATCGGCAGCGGCTGCGCTGGTCGCACTGCCGATCGCCGTGCCCGCGTTCGCGACGTCGGGCAATCTGAACACGTACATCACCGGGCTGACGCCGGCGCAGAACGCGGTCATCAACGTCGGCGGCTCCCCGACGTTCCAGGTCGTCTCGACGTGCAAGGGCATGGGCCTGCAGGCCTACATCAGCCGCAGCAGACACCGTCGACGGTGACGGCGCGTTCCTCGCCGGTGACGTCCAGGACCAGTTCCCGATGCCGGAGACGAGCTTCGCCTCAGGGACTACGAGGGGACGCCGCAGGGCACGTGGCTCCAGCAGGCGGGCCAGTACTTCTGGCAGGTGCGGGCGGTCGCGCAGTGCGAGGGCGACTCGTCGATCCCGTGGGCCTCGCTGCCGGTCTTCATCCAGGTCATCGGGCAGACGACGACGAGCGGCACGACCGACGTCGATCCAGCAGGAGAACGGCGAGCTGCTCACGATCGCGCAGGCGCGCGCCGCCATCGCGCCGGCCGTGCTGAAGGTCAAGAACGCAAGTCGGCGCGCGGGCTCAAGCGCACGTGCACCCGCCGCAGCTCGGGCAGCATCCTCGCGGTCGTCTGCTCGGCCTCGTGGACGGACAAGAAGAAGTACCGCTACAACGGCCTGTGGCGGATGGCGCTCAACGACGACGGCACGATCTCCGCCACGTTCAACGGCCGCCGCGCGCTGACGTCCTGCGTGAAGAAGGGCCAGGCCAAGAAGCAAGTCCGTGAAGGAGTGCTACAAGAAGCACAAGCTTCGACGATGACCGTCGACTAGACGGCGCCGCTCAGATCGAGCGCATCATCCCGCCGTCGACCGCGAGGGCGACGCCGGTGATGTAGCTGGCCTTCGCCGAGCACAGGAACGCCGCGGCGGCCGCGAACTCCTCGGGGCTGCCGAGTCGGCAGCGCCGGGATCTCCTGGATCGCCACCTCGTCGGCGGTGTCGCGCGAGCCGTAGAGCTCGTACAGCCGGTCGGTCGAGATGCGCCCGGGCAGCAGCGTGTTCAGCGTCACGCCGTCGGGAGCGACCTGCCGCGCGATCGTCTTGAACGCCGCGAGCGTCGCCGCGCGGTTGGCGTTGCTGAGCATGAGGTTCGGGATCGGCTCGCGCACGGCCATCGAGCCGACGTTCACGATGCGGCCCCACAGGCGCTTGCGCATGCTCGGCATGACGGCCTCGACGAAGGCCATCGGAGAGAGCACGAGCGCGTCGTACGCGGTCTGCCACTGCTCCCGCGTGAACCCGAGTGCATCGGGATCGCCGGGCGGCCCGCCCGTGTTCGTGACGAGGATGTCGATCGGACCGAGGAAGTGCTCGACCTCGTGCACGAGGATCGGCACGCCCTCGAGGTTCGCGCTGTCGTGGACGAAGCCGGTCGCGTCGATCGTCTTCGCCGCGGCCTGAACGCGTTCCTCGTCGCGCGAGGTGATCGCGACCTTCACGCCCTCGGCGGCGAGCGCCTGCGCGATCGCGAAGCCCAGCCCCTTCGAGGCGCCGGTGACGAGCGCCACGCGCCCCTGCAGTCCGAGGTCCATCAGGCGGCCCTCGCCGTCAGGCCGCGTGCGCCCATGCCGCCGCACCAGAGGGCGAAGAGGACGATCGCGAGGATCGCGCCGAGCCAGTGCAGCCCGAGCGACCGTCGCGATCGCGCTCGGGATGCCGGCGAGCGCCGCACCGAGGAGCGTCGCCGGAAGCGGCAGCTTCAGGATCAGCGCGGTCGCCGACCGCGGCGAGCATCCAGGCGCCGGGGCCGACGAGCCAGCCCCAGTCCTCGAAGAAGCTGTGGCTGAGCGTCAGCCCGGTCGCGAGGCCCAGCACCAGGACGGCGCCGGCCTGCGCGAGCGCGGCGCGCATGCCGAGGTTCGTGTCGATACGCATCGTCGTTCAGCCTACCCATGCCATGATCGGGACGGGGCGCTTAGCTCAGTTGGTCAGAGCGCCGCCTTTACACGGCGGAAGTCCTCGGTTCGAGTCCGGGAGTGCCCATGCATGCTGCTGCCGGCAGCGAGAACGATGCCGCACCTCTGTCGCGGGTCCGCGTCCCGCGTCCCGAGCGACGACACGACGCCCGCGACCGAGCGGGCCGAGTGGCTCGGCGCCAGGTGTGAGCCGATCCGATGGCCGGCGCAACCGGCGCCGGGGATCGGCGCGTAGTCGGTGGCGATGGCAATCGACCCCCACTGGAGGATCTTCGTGACATCAGCAAACCGACGTCCCAGGCGCCTGTTCGCCGTGCTCATCGCGATCGTCGCGCTGGCCGCCGCCGCGCTCGCCCCCGCCGCCCAGGCGGACGGCCGCTGGAGCAAGAATCGCACTGCCTCGCTGACCCTCGTCCACGGCATCCCCGGCGACTCGCTCGGCGCGAGCCGCGAGCTGCCCGTGCAGGTCCGCGTCTACCGGCTGTTCGACGGCACCAAGGTCTTCGACGGCGTGACCTTCCCGACCGTCGCCGGTCCGCTGAGCGTGAAGCCCGGCATCTACCGCATCCAGGTGCGCGTCACGGGGACGCCGCTCGTCCTGACCCGCTGGACCTACATCTCCCCCGGCGAGAACGTCTCGGCCGTCGCCTACCTCACCGACTCCGGGCGGCTCGGGAACCCCGCCGGCAAGCCGGCGCCGCAACTCGGGATCTTCACGAACGACGTCTCGTCCCCCGGTGCCGGCAAAGCGCGCGTCATCGTCCGCCACCTCGCCGACGCCCCCGCCGTCGATGTGCTCGCCGGAGGCGGGACGCTGATCAACGCGCTCGCCAACCCGGGCTCCGCGGCAGCCGTGGTTCCCGCCGGCACCTACCCGATCCAGGTCGTCGCCGACGCCGACAACACGATCAGCGCCTTCGGCCCCGCAGACCTGACGTTCGCAGCGGGCACCACCACCGTCGTCTATGCCGTCGGCAGCTTCTTCGACGGCTCGTTCGCACCGCAGCTGCAGACGTTCCCCAGCTCGTAGCAACGGGCTGCGAGACGCCGAGCGAAGGAACCGCAGCGATGGGGCGGGCCGCACGGCCCGCCCCATCCGCGTACGGCGTGAGCCCCCCGTAGCCGTTGCGGGGAGGCTTGGGGCCGTGGCAACCGTCCCGCCGTACACCGCGTTGTCGCACGCCACGTCGTCCTGACCGCTGTCCACGCCGCGCCGGTGGGCGAAGCAACCAGCCAACACGGTGTCACGACCGGGGGAAACGCTTGCCCTGCCCGATCCTCACAGGCAGCCGGTTGCCGGGGCGGTCGTGGGTTGTGGCGCGGAGCTGCACTGCTGCCATGCACCGCGGAAGTAGACGAGCGTGGTGGCGAAGTGCAGGGCGCTGACGCGGGAATCCCACACCCCGTTGTTCTTGATTTCGACCTGCCTGGCGGTGACGCCGCCCCTGAACCCGGCGTTGTTCTTGAAGTTGATGTCGGTGTTCGGGGCGTAGATCGCGCCGACGAGGTCGATGTTGTTGTTCCAGTCGATCTTGGGGTTGGCCGTCGATCCGTAGACGACGAGTTGGAACGCCGTCGGGTCGCCGGAGGGGTTTGAGACCGACGTGTTGTTCCCGAGGGTCATGCCGCCTTGACCCGACTTGCAGCCGGAGCCGGCGCGGTCGGGTGAGTCCAGGTAGATGAGGAGCTTGGCGCCGGTCGCGACGTTGAGCTGGCCGTTGTTGCCGAACTTGATCGCGCAGAAGTTGTAGACGCCGCCGCCGAGCGTCACGGAGCCGTTGTTGCCGAAGGTCAGCGTGCGCCGTGATCCTGAGGTGTTCTTGTAGCACGTGCCGCCTGTGCCGTTGCCGCCGGAGCAGCTGTCCGCCGGGTTGGCTCCGGCGAGGAGCCTGCCGTTGTCGTTGCTCGCGGCGGAGTCCTGGAGGTTGGTGGGGTTGAGCATGTTCGGCGGGCTGAGGATGTATTGCGGGACCCGCGTGATGGTGCCGGCGGTCCCGCTGATGCTGGGGTTCGGTGCGTTCGTCCAGAGCGCGATGTTCCCGAGCGTCGAGTTGTTGCCCGCGGTGATCTGCCCGTTGCTCCCGATCTCGAGGTTGACGTCGGCGTTGTTGCCGATCGTCACGCCGAGTACGCCGAGGATGCCGGCGACCGGGAACGGCGAGCCGCCCGAGGAGGAGACGAGCCGCATGATCACCCGCGCGCTGACGCCGTCGGCGGTGCCCGTCGCCAGGATGCAGCGCTCAGAGGTGCCGCTTCCGAACGTCGTGCCGGTGCAGCCCGAGGCGATCTCGACCGACGTCTGATACGTGAACGTCTCACCGTTGCCGACCGTCTCGGGCGCTGTCGGCGAGCACCAGTTGCTGTGGGTCTGCGGGCTCGTCGCGGTGGTCGTGACGCACTTCGTCGTGGCCGGCTGGATCATGTTGATCCGGTGGAGCGCAGTCTGCGCCCCGGCTTCCGCGGCTTGGAAGGCTCGCAGTGATGACTCGTCCCGGTTCACGCCGCTGCTCGTCGAGAGTGCTCCGGCGGCGACGGCGCCGATCACGGTGAGCACCACCGCCATCGCGATGATCACGGAGGCCATCGCGAAGCCGTCATCGGTCACAGCGCAGCGTGATGTCGTGCGCGAGATCACTGCGTCTCCAGCTGGACCGACGCGAGATCGTTCGGATGGTCGTACACGAACGTGAGGCCCGGGGCGAACCCGCCGTCAACCGTGATTCGCACTCCCAGGCGGTGTCCCAGGGCAAGGCTCGCCGTGGACCCGCTCGGCAGGTAGCGGAACGGGAAGGCGATGACGTCCGGCGTCGACGGCCACACGGGAAGGGTGTACGTCGAGGCGCCGAGCAGGGTGTTCGTCGCAAGGTGGTTGGACGCGTCGAGCGCCACGTTGTAGACCGATACGCAGACCCGTCCGCCGGAGGCTGCCGCGGCCTGGGTCGATGTCGGGAGCGTGATCGCCGCATTGCCGGTCGCCGTGACCGCTCCGCTCGAGCTGATCACGGGCGTGACCCATTCGTGCGCGGTCTGCCGCGTGATCCCGCCGCAGGTCGCTGAGCCCGCGACGGAGAGTCCTTCGGCGCTTCCGGGCGCGACGTCTGTGGAGTAGTTGCGGGCGGTGGCCTGGTTGTCGGTGGGCGCCGCGGGTGTGGCCAGGCGCGCCTGGTCCGGCACGCCGGTCGCGGTGACCGTGTCGTGCACCGCGTGGTTGGACATCGGTGCCGCGTAGGTCGAGCCGACGCGGGTGTCCGTGAGGTAGTACGTCGTGCCGGTCGCGCCGCCGATCGAAGAGCCGCCGGTGGACGTCACGGGATTCGTCGGCGCCGTCGTGCCGCTGGGTCGCGCGGCCGGGTCGATCACGAGCGTCGACACGGCGATCGCGCGCTTGAGGTTGTTGGGGGCGTTGAGCGTGACCGCGACGGTCACGCGCTTGCGGTCGATCGACGCCGCACACGGTGCTCCACAGGCCGTGTCGTGGTCGCTGGTGACGAACCGGTAGACCGACCCGCTGGCGTTCCCCGCGCTCCAGGCCGTCGGGCCGGGGTCAACGCACGACGTGCTCGTCGCGCAACTGGAGGCGATGATCAGCCCTCCGGTCGTCCCGCCGCTCGGAGGGGTGTACGTCGCTCCGGAGACGGTTCCGCGGCTGTCGCTCATCGCCGGGGGCGCTGCGCTCAGCTGCAGAGAGGACCAGCCGAGGCTGCGCAGGTGCTCGATCTCCCGGGTGGCGTAGCGGGCGGCCTGCTGCTTCTTCTCGTCAACGCCTCCGAGGGTGCGGAGGCCGTCGAGCGCCCCGAGCGATCCGATGATGCCGACGACGAGCACGAGCATCGCCATGCACACCTCGACGATGGTCATGCCCCGCTCGCAGCTCAGGCGGATGCGCTCCGCGCTGCGCATCAGGTTCCCGTCAGATCGATGTTGCGCAGGAACGCGGCATCGTTGATGACGATCGAGTGCGCGTACCCGGCGGACGCGTCGCCCTTCGCCGGCAGCACGACCTGCACCTGCACCTCGGTCGGCCGGATGCGGTCGGGCAGATACCGGAAGACGGGGCTCGACGTCGTCCCGTTGACGAGGCGATCGATGATGATCTGTCCACCGCTCACGGTGCCTCCGGTGGGGCCGCTGTACCGCGTGCACGAGCGCAGCCCCGGGACGCTGCCGATGTCGTTGCACGCGTACAGGATCCGCTTCGTCCCGCTCGGAGTGGTCGCGTTGAAGTCCAGCAGGTTGCCCGCCGTCGAATTCACGCTCGTCGCGCCGCGCAGCTCGCGCACCATGCGCTGCAGACCCGCGCGCGCCTCTCCGAGCGCGGCCTGACGCTGAAGCTCCTGGGTTGAGACGGACGTCGTCGCGTCCATCAGTCCCAGGGCGGCGAAGGCGATGACCAGCGACAGTGTCGAGGCGACCAACAGTTCGATCATCGAGAAGCCGGCGTCGCCGGCGACACGTGTCCGGCAGTTACCGGAAGAACGCCCGCGCATGGAGTGCCACCGCCTGACCATCCGCGCTCGCGGGGTCGCAGCCGGTGGTCGCAACGACCGGCAGGGGGGAGCGGAGCAGAGTGCAGAGGGTTCGGTCGGCCATGGGCATCACCGTTCGGGGGGCGGAAGCCCCTCCCCCTCCGTATCGGGCCGCCTGCTCGCGCGCGCGACGGTAGTTACCCGCCCAGCGCCGCCAGGGCCCTCCCGGCATCTGGGACCGCCGTCACCACGCCGTCGGCGCCGATCAGCAGGAAGCGGTCGAGCCGGGTGAGGAACGCGCGGTCGTGCGAGACCGCGACGATGGTGCCCTCGAACCCGTCCATCGCATGCTCGAGCGCCTCGGAGGACTCGATGTCGAGGTTGTCGGTGGGCTCGTCGAGCAGCAGCAGGTTGTGGCCCTCGACCTCGAGGCAGAGGATCTCCAGGCGCGCGCGCTGCCCGCCGGACAGCGTCTCCGGCGTGCGTCGCGCGGCGTCCTGCAGGCCGTACCGCGCGAGCGCGTTCATCGCGCGTTCGGTCGAGTTCACGCGCTCGATGACGAGGTCGAGCAGCGGTGCGCCGGTGAGGTCCTCGCGCGAGCCGAGCTGGGTGAAGAGGCCGGGTGAGACGCGCGGCCCCAGGACGACGCGTCCCTCGTGCGGGATGTCCTCACCCGCGAGCAGCCGCATGACGTGCGTTTTGCCGGTGCCGTTCGGCCCGATCAGCCCGACCCGCTCGCCGAAGTGGATCTCGTCCTCGAACGGCTCGACGAGCCCGTCGATCCCGACGTCGTGAAACGCGACGACGCGGCGCGCAGAGTCGCCTCCGCGCAGCCGCACCCTGATCGAGTGGTCGACGACCGGCGGTGGCGGGGGACCGTCGTCGACCCAGCGCTGCCAGCGGCTCTCCGCGGCGTCGGCCTTCTTCGCCCAGGCCGGCGAGTACTTTGCCCGCTCCTTGAAGATCCGGACCAGGTCGCGCAGTCGCAGCTCCTCGTCCTTCCAGCGCTGAAGACGATCGCCCATCAGCGCCTGGCGATGCTCGCGTGCCTCGCGGTAGGTCGCGTACGACGCGCCGTGCACCCAGCAGCCGTCGCCCTCGAGCGTGATGATCGCGTCGCAGGCCGCGCTCAGCAGCGCGCGGTCGTGGCTGATCAGCAGCACGGTCTTCTTCGTCGCGCGGATCCGCTCCTCCAGCGCCTGCTTCGCGGGGACGTCGAGGAAGTTGTCGGGCTCGTCCAGCAGCAGGACCTCGGCGTCCGACGCGAAGAGCACCTCGAGGACGAGCTGCTTGCGCTCGCCGCCCGACAGCGTCACCGCCCGCCGGTCGCCGACCTCTGTGAGCCCGCCTCCGACGATCCGCCGGCAGGCGGCGTCCCACGCACCCTCGAGCTCATAGCCGCCGAGCCCGGACCAGGTGCCGATCGCCTCGCCGAGCCGCAGGCCCGCGCTGTCGTCGCCTTCGGCGAGCTCCCGCTCGGCGGTCAGCACGGCGCGTCCGGCGTCGGCAAGGCGCGCCGGGGCAGAGCCGAGCAGCAGCTCACGGACGCTGCCTTCACCGGTCCCGACGTCCTGCGCCATGTAGAGCATGTGCCCGTCGATCGCGACCGCGCCCTCGAGCGGTTCCAGCAGCCCGGCGGCGATCCGCATGAGCGTGCTCTTCCCGACGCCGTTGGCCCCGACGAAGCCCGCGTGCCGCCCGGACGTGAGGCGAAATGAGACGCCGGAGAACAGCAGGTCGCCGCCAGGGTGGGCGTACGACAGATCGCTGACGGCGATGGCGCCCATGGGCGCCGAGCGTAGCCCGGCGGGCGCGCGTGGGCTTGACTCGCCCCCGCCCGGACTGCGAGGGTCGACCTGTCACCTGGGGGGTCGGCCTGCGGCGACGCGGTCAATTCGGTCCTTGTTCAAGGAGGAGTGTGAGCTACATGTTGTTCAAGTCTCGGCGTGCCCAACGGCGCGCCCTGTTGGCGGTGGCGCTTGTCGCCGGCGCGGTCGGCGTCGTACCCGCCGCCGCCCAGGCGAACCGAGGGAGCAACCTCTCGCTGCCGAATGTCATGACGCGCAACCTGTACCTGGGCGCTGATCTCAACCCGGCGCTGGCATCCCTCGGCTGCACGCCGGCGCCGTACTGCACGCTGTCGACGAATCAGGGGATCTGGAACCAGGTCGTCGCAACGGACTTCCCGGCGCGCGCCAAGCGGCTTGCGAAGGAGATCGACGACAACGATCCCTACCTCGTCGCTCTGCAGGAGGTCGCGCTCTGGCGCAGCGGCCCGGTCAACGGCGTCAAGGACGCGACGACGGTCGAGTACGACTTCCTCGCGAGCCTGCTGAGTGAGCTCAACGCGCGCGGCACCCACTACAAGGCGGCTGTCACGCAGCAGGAGGCCGACATCGAGAGCCCCTCCGGGAGCGCCCCGACGTTCGCTGACGCGAAGGACCGTCGCCTGACGATGCGCGATGTCATCCTCGTGCGCACCGACCTGCCGAAGGTCATCGTCTCGTTCTCGAATCCGCAGAGCGCGAATTACGCGAACTACATCTCGGTCCCGACGGGCTCGACCTACGGCCCGATCGACTTCAAGCGCGGCTGGGCGTCCATCGACATCAAGCTCCTCGGCCACCCCGTCGCACGGTTCGTGGACACGCACCTGGAGTCGGCTGCGACCGGATACCGCCAGGCGCAGGCTGCCGAACTCGTCGGCGCGTTCGGCACCGGCCCGCTGCTCAACCCGAGCTTCCCAGCAATCATCGCCGGGGACCTGAACTCGGATCCGAGCATCATCCCCACGGGTGATCCGGCGTCCGGGCTCTCGGACGGCGCGGCATTCGGCATCATCGCCGACGCCGGGTTCGTCGACTCGGGCAACACGACGAACACGTTCGGTCACAACGCGAACGTGAACGAGTTCCCGTCGAACGTGTTCAGCGAGCGCATCGACCACATCATGTTCCGTCCCGGTTGGTTCACCAGTCACCTGACGAACAAGGTGGTCGGCACGGATCCGGCCAACCGGACTCCCGGTGGGCTCTGGCCCTCGGACCACGCCGGGCTGATCGTCGGAATCGGCTAGCCGGGCGGGCGCCGGAGCGTCCGGCGCACAGATTGCGGTGCGGGGCCCCCGATCGGGGGCCCCGCGTCGTTTCCGCGGCCCCGAGGCCGAATATCACAAATCCCGACCGGGATTTGTATATTTCCATCCATGGAACCGTCCTCCACGGAGCCCCGTGCCCACGGCCGCGCCGGATCGCTGACCAATCCGGAGGTCGTCGAGAACGTCCCGGGCCACGTCATCCCGATCCTCGAGCACGAGTTCGACGACTTCGACAGCGAGGCCGGCAAGTTCCTGGCGGGAGAGACGCCCGAGGACCAGTTCATCGGCTTTCGCCTGAAGCAGGGCGTCTACGGCCAGCGCCAGGCGAACGTGCAGATGGTGCGCGTGAAGCTGCCGTTCGGCGGCATCAACCCCGAGCAGATGGATGCGTTCGCGGACGTGACCGAGCGCTATGCGCCGCTGAACAAGTCGCACATCACGACGCGCCAGAACATCCAGATCCACCACGTGCCGCTGGACCAGATGACGCAGCTGATCCGCGAGATCTCGGCGGTCGGCCTGTCCTCGCGCGAGGGCTGCGGCAACACGGTGCGCAACGTCACCGCCGATCCGCTCGCCGGCATCTGCGAGGACGAGGTCTTCGATCCGACGCCGTACGTCGGCGCGTACGTGCGCTACTTCGTGCGCCACCCGACGACGCAGCTGATGCCGCGCAAGGTCAAGACCGCGTTCGACGGCACGCCGCACGAGCGCGCGATCTCCGGCATCCACGACATCGCCTTCCTCGCGCGTGAGCGCGACGGCGTGCGCGGGTTCGAGGTGCGCCTCGGCGGCGGCACGTCGATCATGCCCCGCGTCGCCCCCACGCTCGTGGACTTCGTCACCGCCGACGACGGCGAGTACATGAAGATCGCGGAGGCCTGCTTCCGCATCTTCGACAAGCAGGACTGGCTGCGCGTCAACCGCGCTCGCGCCCGCATCAAGGTGCTCGTCGATCGCGACGGCATCGACGCCGTTCGCGCGATGGTCGAGGAGGAGCTGAAGGGGGACTGGGTCGCCGAGCGCGACTTCACCCCGGATCTCTTCGAGCACGACGAGGCGCTCGGCGCCCCGGGCCCCTACGAGGGTGAGGCGAGTCCCAACGGCGACGCGGCGGCCTTCGAGCGCTTCGCCGCTGCGAACGTCGTGCGCCAGCGCCAGAGCGGCTTCTCCGCAGTCACCGTGAAGATCACCCGCGGTGACCTGACGCCGGAGCAGTACCGCGGCCTCGGGCAGATCATGCGCGACTTCACCGGCGGCTACGCCCGCACGACGGTGCAGCAGAACCTCGTGCTGCGCTGGGTGCGCAACGAGGCCGTCTTCGCGGTCTGGCAGCGCCTGCTCGAGCTGGGCCTGGGCGACGCCGGCGCCGACCAGATCACGGACGTCGTGAGCTGCCCCGGCACCGACAGCTGCAAGCTCGGGATCACCGCCTCGATGGGGCTCAACAAGGCCGTGCAGGAGCGCGTCGAGTCGCTGGCGATCGAGGATCCGCTGGCGCGGCGCATCCACATCAAGATGAGCGGCTGCCCCAACGGCTGCAGCCAGCATCACATCGCGAACATCGGGTTCTACGGCGCGTCGATCAAGGTCGGCGAGCACACGATCCCCGCGTACGTCACGCACATCGGCGGGCGCTACGAGGGCGGCGAGATCGCCATGGGCACGCGCCTCAAGGTGCGCCTCCCGGCCAAGCGCGTGCCGGATGCGGTGGAGCGCTTCATCACCTTCTACACGGACGGCCGCGAAGGCGAGGAGACGTTCAACGACTTCGCCGATCGCGTCGGATCGACGGCGTTCGAGGACCTCGTGCGCGACCTCGCCATGCCGGTCGAGTTCGGGATCGACTCGATGAACATGTTCATCGACTGGAACCGTTCGGGCCCGTTCGAGGTCATCCGCGGCGAAGGCGAGTGCGCGATCTAGTCAACCGCGCATAGGATCGCGGCATGTCCCGCGACACCACGAAGTACCTGCTCACCGAGGACCGCATCCCGACACACTGGGTCAACCTCATGGCCGATCTGCCGGGGGAGCCGCTTCCGCCGCTGAACCCGCAGACGAAGGAGCCGGCCGGACCGCCCGACCTGCTCGCGATCTTCCCCGAGTCGCTCATTCTTCAGGAGGTCTCCGCCGAGCCGGAGGTCGAGATCCCGGAGGAGGTGCGCGAGGCGTACAAGCTCTGGCGCCCCACGCCGCTCCACCGCGCGCGCCGCCTCGAGCAGGCGCTCGGTACGCCGGCGCACATCTACTACAAGTACGAGGGTGGCTCGCCTTCGGGCTCGCACAAGCCGAACACCGCCATCCCGCAGGCGTACGAGAATGCGCGCGCGGGCATCCGCAAGATCACGACCGAGACGGGCGCCGGGCAGTGGGGCTCGTCGCTCGCGTTCGCGTGCGGCATGTTCGGGCTGGAGTGCGAGGTCTTCATGGTCGGCTCCTCGTACGACCAGAAGCCCTACCGCCGCTCGATGATGGAGACCTGGGGCGCGACGGTGCATCGCTCCCCGTCACAGCTGACGGAGTCCGGGCGGGCGAACGCCGCGCACGACACCGGGTCGCTCGGCATCGCGATCTCCGAGGCGGTCGAGATCGCCGCCCAGAACGAGGACATCAATTACGCGCTCGGTTCGGTCCTGAACCATGTGCTGCTGCACCAGACGGTGATCGGGCAGGAATCGATCGCCCAGATGGAGATGGCCGGCGAGGAGCCCGACGTGGTCATCGCCTGCGTGGGCGGCGGCTCGAACTTCGGCGGTCTCGTCATCCCGTGGCTGCGGCGCAACCTGCGCGAGGGCGCGACGACGCGCTACATCGGCGCCGAGCCCGCGGCCTGCCCGACACTCACCAAGGGCGTCTACGCCTACGACTTCGGCGACACGGCGGGGTTCACGCCGCTGATGCCGATGTACACGCTCGGTCACGACTTCGTGCCCCCGCCCGTCCATGCCGGCGGCCTGCGCTACCACGGTGATTCGCCGCTGGTCTCCGCGCTCGTGCACCAGGGACTCGTCGAGGCGCGCGCCTATCGCCAGACGGAGACGTTCGCCGCGGGTGTGCAGTTCGCACGGACCGAGGGCATCATCCCGGCGCCCGAGCCCACACACGCGATCCGCGCGGTCATCGAGGAGGCGCAGGCGGCCAAGGAGGCCGGGGACGAGCGCGTGATCCTGTTCGGGCTCTGCGGGCACGGGCACTTCGACCTCTCGGCCTACGACGCCTACCTCGCGGGAACGCTCGAGGACCCGGAGTTCTCACAGACGGAGATGGATCGCGCGATCGCAGCCCTGCCGGACGGCGTCCCGGCGATCTGACCGGGCCGGACGGGAGCATCCGCCGATGTCCACAGGATCGCCCGCTCAGCAGAGGATCGACGTCGGCGCCGTCCTGCAGGGGGTCGTCGACACCTATGGCAAGACCTTCGCCGTCCTGATCCCGGCGGCGCTGATCGTCTACACGCCGGTGGCGCTGATCGCGGCGATCACGTCCGACAGCCCGGCCGGCGGACTGCTCGCGAGCATCGTGGCCCTGGTCGCGTCCGCCTGGTACACCGGGATGGTCGTGCGGACGGTCCAGGACGTGCAGGACGGGCGTGTCGACGCCTCGATCGGGCAGCTCTTCTCGTCCGTCACCCACGTGCTCGATGAGGCTCATCCTGGTCGGCCTCGTCGTCGGCATCTGCGTCGTCTTCGGCCTGATCCTGCTGATCGTTCCGGGCCTGATCATCCTCACGCTCTGGTCCGTCGCCTCGCCGGTGGTCGTCGTCGAGGACACCGGGGTCTTCGAGGCGCTGGGCCGCAGCCGCGAGCTCGTCCGCGGGAACGGCTGGCAGGTCTTCGGGGTGATCGCCTCCGTGTTCGCGATCATCCTCGTCGTCAGCATCGTGATCGGTTCGATCGGGGCGATCGGCGACTCGTTCGTCCTCATCTTCCTCGTCCAGCTCATGCTGAACGTGGCGCTCGCGCCGATCTTCGCGCTCGCCGCGGCGGTCCTCTACTTCGCCCTGCGCCGGGCGCAGGGACAGCCGGTCCAGACGGACCCGGTGACCGGCGCGTTCGCGCCGCCGCAGGCCCCCGTGATGGCTCCGGGGACCGACGCGTTCGGGAATCCGCAGCCGTCGCCACCCGGCGCGCCGCCTGCCGCCTCTCCGTAACGTCGTAGGAACCCGCGCCTTCACGCGGAACTTTCACAGTGGCACGTCGTTCCAGGTGTGCCACGGTCGTTCGCAAGGACGACTCGGTCCATCAGTCCCCGAAAGGACCTCCGCATGTCACGCCTGACCCGTCTCATCGTGCCCGCCGGCGTTCTGGTCGCACTCGTGCTCGGGCTCGCGGCACCCGCGGGCGCAGACAGCGTCCAGGTCGGCTCCGCCGGCTGGAAGTGGGGCAGCCCGCTCCCGCAGGGCAACACCGTGCGAAGCATCGCCTTCAGCGGCGCCAGCGGCTACGCGGTCGGCGACTTCGGCACCGTCCTCGCGTCGGACGACAGCGGCGCCACGTGGCGCGGACTGGTGTCCGGCACGCTGGAGAACCTGCGCGAGGTCCAGGCGATCGACGGCAACTCCCTCTTCGCCGGCGGCGGCTGCGTCGGACGGCGCTCCGACGACGGTGGCAAGACGTTCACGCGCGTCGCCTTCACGCCGGTCGAGACGAACTGCCGCCAGCCGCTCGCCGCGGCCTGGTTCGCGACCGAGCAGATCGGCTACATCGTGCTGGCCGACGGGACCACGATCCGCACCGACAACGACGGGCAGAGCTTCGCGTCGAAGACGCCGATCCCGGGCACCGGCGCGGCAGGCGGCTCGGCCAAGCCCACCGACATCGTCTTCACAGGCGCCGACACGGGGCTTGCCGCCACCACCGGCGGCAAGGTCTACCGCACGACCGACGCGGCGAACACGTGGACACTCGCCGTCGACTACGGGCGCACCGTGCAGTCCTTCGCGCTCGCCGGCACGTCCGTGATCGCCGCGGGCGACCAGGGGCTCCTGCGCTCCAGCAACGACGGCGGCGAGAACTGGACCGGCGTCGACAAGGCCGCGATCGGCGCGGTCAATCTCTCCGGCGTGAGCTGCGCGAGCGCGCTGCTCTGCGTCATGACGACGGCGGGAGCCAACGGCCAGCCCGGGAACGACCTGATCCGCTACGAGGCACCCGCGGGCACGTCCTCGGGGGCGCCGTCGACGAGCCAGGTGACGCCCTCGGGAACGCCGATCGCAGCCGCCGCATTCGCCGCGGGATCGAACGTCGTGGCAGCGGGCAACGCCGGCGTGACAGCGCTGTCGGCCGATGCCGGCAGGACCTTCACCCAGGTGGGCAGCAAGCTTCCGGGCTCGTTCAACGGCGTCGTCGCGGGGCCGGCGAAGACGGCGTTCGCCTTCGGTGACAACGGGGCGATCGCCAAGACCGTCAACGGCGGCGCGGCCTGGTCCCAGGCGAGCGTGCCGACCTCGGAGATGCTCAGCGGCGTCTCGTTCCCGACGCCCGGCGCGGGCTTCGCGCTCGACGTCAGCGGCGGTCTCTTCGCGACCGCGGACGCCGGCGCCACCTGGCGCACACTCGACATCGGCACGACGTCGACCCCGCGCTCCGTGCTCGCCCCGACGTCGACGACCGTCTTCGTGGCCGGCCCGCGCAGCGTCCGGCGCTCGGTCGACGGCGGCACGTCGTTCACCGCGGCGAGCGGCAAGATCGCCAAGAAGTCGGTCAACCAGCTCGACGGCGCCGGCGGCTCGACGATCTTCGCCTGGGGCGGCGACTCGCTCTGGCGCACGACCGACAAGGGCAAGAGGTGGACGTCCGTCAAGGTCCCCAGGCGCATCGTGAAGCTGCGCAACGGGAAGAAGGTCAACGCGTTCTTCATCGACCAGGTCGACTTCGTGAACGCGAAGACCGGCTACCTGGAGGGTGACGGCGGCCGGCTGTTCCGCACCGCCAACACCGGCAGGTCGTGGAAGGAGCTGTTCAGCGCGGGGACCACGCGCATCGCGGACCTCGCGTTCGGGTCGGCGACGAAGGGGTATCTGATCAGCCGCGAGGGCCGTGGGCCGAGCACGATCCTGCGGACGAGCGACAGCGGCGCCACATGGGCTCCGCAGGTCGTCGTCAGCGATCCGATCGCCGCCGGGGGCATTGCGGCCGGGCCGGACGCGACCGACTACCTGCTCGCGGGGACGACGGATCTCCTGTTCACGACGACGGGCGGCGGGACCGGCTCGGCCTCGACGCTGAAGATCAAGACGTCGAAGACGAAGCTCAGGAAGGCGGCGACGATCACCGTCACCGGCAAGCTGTCTCCGGCTCAGGCCGGGCGCGTCGTGACGGTGTCGTTCCTGCCGGGAGGGTCGCGCACCTGGCAGCGGACCGCGGTGAAGACCGCCTCGACCGGCTCGTTCACCACGTCGTGGAAGGTCCGCAAGGGCACGAACCGGTTCGTCGCGCAGTGGCCCGGCGACGAGCTGCGTGCGGGCGACGGGAGCTCCGTTCTCACCGTGACCGCGTCGAAGAAGTAGCGACGGCTACGCAGCCGTGAGGGTGCGCCCGCCCAGCAGCGCCGCCGGCGCTGCCGGGCGCACCGTCATCGGCATGCCGCCGCGCGGTGAGATCGTCGGCGCGTGGCGGATGCCGAGTTCGTAGCCGGGGACGAGCTCGAGCCGTGAGCGCTCGAGGATCGTCCGCGTGATCGCGGCGATCTCGGCCTGGCCGAAGCGCATCCCGATGCAGGTGCGTGAGCCGCCGCCGAACGGAACGTAGGCGCCCTTCGTGAGCGCCGCCCTGCGCCCGGGCGTGAAGCGGTACGGGTCGAAGCGATCGGGGTCCGGCCATACGTCGGGAAGGTGGTGGCTCGCCCACGAGCAGTACTGCACATGAGCGCCGGCCGGAACCGGCATCCCCTGGAACTCGAACGCGTCGATCGACCGGCGCGGCCCGATGTAGGCCGGCGGGTACTTGCGCAGGGTCTCGTCGATCAGCATGTCCATCGTGATCGCCGGGTCCTCGGCGATCTCCGGGTTCCGCGCGAGCTCATAGAAGAGGAACGCCACCGTCGAGGTGGTCGTGTCGTGCCCGGCGAAGAGCAGCGTCATCACCTCGTCCCGGATCTGCTCGCGCGGGAGCGGGTCGCCGTCCTCGTCGCGCGCCTCGACGAGCAGCGAGAGCAGGTCCTCGCCGAGCCCGTCACCGGCGCGGCGGCGGTCGATCTCGGCGAACAGCAGCGCGTCGAGCCGCCGGCGCGCACGCAGCACCCGCGCGTACGGCGAGCCGGGCCCGCGCGCGACCTGGCCCGCGACGCTCCGGGCGTGGAAGGAGAGGGCGACCTCGAATTCCTCAGCGGCGTCGACGTCACCACTCCGCGCGGTGTCGGGGTCGAGGCCGAACAGCGCGCGCAGCGCGGCCCGCAGCGCCAGATCCCGCGTCCACGCGTAGAGGTCGATCACGGCCCCCGGGACGAACGTCGCGGCGGCGCGCTCGACCTCGTCCTGCATCACCCGGATGGCCGTCGCGATCCGCTCGCGGTGGAAGGCCGGGAGCATCATCTTCCGGTGCGCGCGGTGGTAGGCGCCGTCGGTCGTCAGCAGCCCGTCGCCGAGCAGGGGGATCAGCGCGCGCAGTTCGCCGCCGCGCCAGGAGAGGTTCTCCGCGCCCGAGACGAGGACGTGGTGGTTGGCCTCCGGGCCGAGCATGAAGACGACGTTGTGATGGAAGATCCGCAGTGTGTAGATCGGTCCGAAGCGCTCGTAGCCGTCGACGAGCACGCGCATCGGGTGCTCGATGAAGCGGTTCGTGCGCCGCATGCTGAACCGGTGCTCCCCCGGCGGATAGGGGACGGTCCGGGCACGCTCCGCCGCGAGGTCACTCCACATGACCGCCAGCGGATTGGCTGACGGAGCCTGCGAAGGACGCTGGAGCACGGCCGCAGCCTACCCGTGAAACGCCGAGAGGCCCCGCATCGCGCGGGGCCTCTCGTGTCCGGCGGGCGCCGGGGGAAATGAGCGCCCGGGAGCTCTGAAGGTCAGAACGTGCGCGCGCGCTGCCGCTCGCCCTTCTGGCTGTCGGCCTGGCTCTGGTCCTCGCTGCGGTCGGTGCCGCGGGCCTTGCCGTTCTTCGCCTTGACGTCCTTGCGCACCACCTTCTCGCACGAGCCCTTGGGGTTGTCGGCGGTCGCGTCGGTGATCACGTCGACGTTGTCGAGCAGCGCGGTGTCGTTGCCCTCGCCACAGGTGATGTGGTCGACCTCACCGTCGCGGGTGTGGAACGTGTCGTTGCCGGGGCCGCCGTCGAGGGTGTCGCCGATCGTGTCGGTCTCACCGTTCGGGCCGGGAGTGACGTCGGCGCGGGCCAGTGCCCAGAGGTTGTCGTTGCCGGCCTCGCCGTACGTGGTGTCGACGCCGACGTTCGCGTAGATCAGGTCGTTGCCGTCACCGCCGTACTGGGTGTCGTCACCGGAGCCGCCGCTCATGCGGTCGTTGCCGCCGTCGCCCCTGATGGTGTCGTTGCCGTCGCCGCCGGAGAGCCGGTCACGCGCGTCGCCGCCCGAGATCTGGTCGTCGCCGCGGCCGCCCCAGATGCGGTCGTTGGAGTGGAGGTCGCCGACCCCGGGGGTGTCGCCGATCAGGGTGTCATTGCCATCGCCGCCCCAGATGCGGTCGTCGCCCGCGAGGCCCTTGATGGTGTCGTTCCCACCCTGGCCCCAGAGCCGGTCGCGACCGGCGTCGCCGTTGATCGTGTCGTCGCCCTGGCCGCCGGCGATGAAGTCGGCGCCGTCGCCGCCGTTGATCGTGTCGTTGCCGCGGCCGCCGAGCGCGAGGTCGAAGCCCGGGCCGAGGTCGATCGTGTCGTTGCCCGCCAGGCCGCGAACCTTGTCGTTGCCCGCGAGGGCGGTGATCTGGTCGTCGCCGGGGGTGCCGATCAGCCGGTCGTTGTTCGGCGTGCCGGGCACGGTGGCGGCCATCGCGACCGCTGCGCTGGCCACGAACAGGGCAAGAACACCGAAAATGGCTGTGATGGTGCGGGTACGTCTCGGCTTTCGCATGTGCTTCCTCCCAGGAAGTGTGCGGGGGGTGAGGGTCCGCCCCCCGGAACACGACCCCTCGCGAGGAGTTGCGGCTGGGAGAGATCGTTCACGCGGCGTCAGGTCGTCGCCGAGGCCGGACTTGTCATACTGGCGCGGCGCCCGGGGGCGTAGCTCAGTTGGTTAGAGCGCCGGCCTGTCACGCCGGAGGTCGCGGGTTCGAGTCCCGTCGCTCCCGCTCGATGTCGCCTCGGCTCAGGCTCCTCATCACGTTCGCGGTCACCGCGGGCCTCGTCGCCTTGAGCGCCGCGCCCGCCGTCGCGCTGACCGACGAGATCGCCTACCGGTGTGACGTCGACATCTGCCTCGTCCAGCCGGACGTTCCGGGCGGGGTCACGAACCTGACCGACAACGGAACCACGAGCCTCGACGGCTCCCCCTCATGGTCGCCCGACGGGACGAGCGTCGCCTTCGTCAGCACCTTCGGCGGCGGCGGGCAGAACATCTTCGTGATGCAGCCCGACGCCCCGGGGGATGCGATCAACCTCGCCACCCAGCTCACGCACTATCCGAACGGCAGCGGCACGATCAACAACATCGAATGGTCGCGGGACGGCACGCGCGTGGCGTATGACTTCAGCGCGAGCTACGGCGCAAAGACGGGCGTGTTCGTGGTGGCCGCCGATGGGACGACCGTGACGCCGGTGACGATCGCGGCTGCGACGCCGACCTCTGCCGCGGCTCATCCGGCGTGGTCACCCGACGGAACGACGATCGCGTTCTCCAGGGAGCAGCAGGTCTATGTCACGAAGGCCGACGGGACAGGGTCTCCTGCGCCGCTCGAGAACGGCGGAGGGCACTCCCCGGAGTGGTCCCCGGATGGCACGAAGATCGCCTTCGACACGATCAACGCGACTGATCCGTTCGTCGATCTGCATGTCGTGAACGCCGGGGGCGGCGGCACGCCCGTCATCACGCCGATCCCCTATTCGCAGTGGACGTTCGCGGCGTGGTCCCCGGATGCGACGAAGATCGCGTACCGGTCCTCGACCGGCACCGACGGGCACATCCGCGTCGTGCATGCCGACGGCACGCAGGACATCCCGCTCGCCTCCGCGGCCCAGGAGAACGACTACGCCCCGACCTGGTCGCCGGAGGGCACGCGCGTCGCGTTCCAGGGATACCGCTACGACCCCTCGGTGCTGACCAACGAGATCTACGTCGCCGCCACGGACGGGTCGGGCACGGTCCGGGCGGTCACGACGGGCGGCAAGGACTACGACCCCGCGTGGCGGCCGGACCCGGCGCGCAGCGGGTTCGCGCCGATCCTGACGCCGCCGGGTCCTGCGGCGCCCGGTCCCCCCTCCGGGGCGGCCGTGCCCGGGCCGGTTCAGAAGCCCACGGTCGTCTGGATCACCAAGCGGATCCCGTGGACCCCGGGGCGCCCCATCTACGTGGCCTCGTACGGATGCGGCGGTCCCGTCTGCTCGGTCAATTCCGTCGGGACCGCCAAGGGCGTCGCCCCGGCTTCCGGCGCCGCCATCACCGCTGCGAAGAAGAAGAAGAAGGCGAAGAAGAAGAAGGCGAAGGTCATCGTGGTCGGGCGTGGCCACATGGTGGTCCCGGCCGACAGCAGCCGGCCGCTGAGGCTGACCGTGACGCGCGCCGGAGCCGCGCTCCTGCGGGCGCGCCGCAACGTCACGCTCACGGTGACCGTCACGACGACCGGTCCCGCCAGGCCGACGACCGTCACGCGCAAGCAGGTCCGAGTGCGTTACGTGAAGCCGCCGAAGCACAAGCACAAGCGCAAGCGCTGAGCGGCCGCGTCAGAACCCGCGCTCGACCCCGGTTCGCCGCAGCACGGACTCCGAATACGCCCAGGAGCGCGCGTGCAGGATGGGGTCGTCGGAGCACTCGATGCCGTCGACGACCCGTGTCGGGTCGAACACGAGGATGTCGCCGTCCTGCTCGCGGTCGAACGCGAGGCCGGTCACCTCGAGGCGCCCGATCGCGACGCGCTCGCGATCCTGCGGCCAGGCTGCCGTCGGGTCGTCCAGCGGGTCACCCTCCTGTGCGAGCACCGCCACGAGCGTGAAGCCCGCGGGCCCCTCGCCCAGGCGCTCCACGAGATCGGTCTGCAGGTAGTCGGGCTCGCGGGCGGCTGCGTCGCTCTGCTCGAGCCCGGCGCCCGGGGCGTCCGGCTCGAAGATCCAGCGGACCCACGTGCCGTCGCCGGCCGCGTTCACGAGCCGGAACGCGTGGAGAGCGTTGTAGGAGCACTCGAGGTAGCTGGCGGGCGCCTTCGCGCCGAGCGCGGCCTGGATCGCGGGCAGCACTTCGGGGTGGGCCTCGATGAACGGGCCGACCTTCCCGAAGTCGGGCTGTCCCGTCTCCGGGTCCGGCTTGCGCACGCGCGTGAACTCGAGGAAGTCCTCGGGCGTGCGCACGAAGAAGACGGGCAGCGTGAGCGCGACGATGTCGGTCGCGGTGCCGTCCGGCAGGTCGAAGGTGACCGCCATCCCGCGTCCGTCGACCTCGGCGTCCGGCGCGTCCGGGTTGCCGCTGCCGTTGGAGAAGCGCACCCGCGCGTCGATCGGACCGCCCTGAAGGTGGCCTGCGCGGCTGAGCCCGGCCGCCGCGGGCGTCGCGGTGAAGGTGGCGGCGCACAGGGTGCCCTTGGCGTGCGTCGCGCGCCTGGCGGCGTGCCGGCCGTAGATGTCACCGATCGCGTCGATGGCCTCCGCGGCCCACTGCTCCGGCTCAACGTGTCCCATGGGTGAGAGACTATGTGGGTGATGAGCGCGGTGCTGAGTCTGCCGGGCCGGGCCGTCAGCGGCCTGCGGATCCCGCTGTGGCGCGAGGGGAGCTTCGCGCAGGAGCATGCGCGGCTCGTCCTCGACCGCCTGTACGCGGGCGAAGGCGTCGAGCATGGGCGCGGCGAGCCGGTGCTGCTCGTTCCGGGTCTGCTCGCCGGCGACCGCTCACTCGACCGCCTGCGCGGCTGGCTGAAGCGCATCGGGTACGACGCGACCCCGGCCGGGATCCGCGTGAACGCCGACTGCACCGAGCGGACGGTGACGGCACTCGAGCAGCGCACCGAGCAGCTCGCCGAGCAGGCCGGCCAGAAGGTCACGCTGGTCGGGCAGAGCCGCGGGGGCACCCTCTCGCGGGTCGTCGCGTTCCGCCGCCCCGATCTCGTCGCCGGCCTCGTGACCATGGGCACCCCGCACCTGGATCCGCTCGCCGCGCACCCCGTCGTGCTCGGCACGCTCGCCTGGATGGGCGCCGCCGGAAGCGCCGGCTTCCCCGGGCTGCTGCGCCTCTCGTGCCTGGACGGCGAGTGCTGCGCGGACGTCCGCGACGACATGCTGGCGCCGATGCCCGAAGGCATGCCGTTCGTCTCGCTCTACAGCCGCCGCGACGGCATCGTCGACTGGCGGGCGTGCCTGCACACGGACGCCGAGCACGTCGCGATCGAGGCGAGCCACGTCGGGATGGCGGTGAACCGTGAGAGCTACCGCGCCGTCGCGGGCGCCCTCCACCGGTTCGCGCAGGCAGCATGAACACGCTGAGCGTGCAGGACGCGTCGTTCCTGCACATCGAGACGGGCAACACGCAGATGCACATCGGCGGCGTCTCGATCTTCGAGGGGCCGGCGCCGCCCTATGAGGACATCGCCGCGATGGTCGTCGGCAAGCTCGCGGCCGTGCCGCGCTACCGGCAGAAGGTCCGCTTCACGCCGCTCGGGCTCAGCCGGCCGGTGTGGGTGGACGACCCGCACTTCAAGCTGAGCTACCACCTGCGGCACACCGCGCTGCCGGCCCCCGGCGGTGAGGCGGAGCTGCGCAACCTGACCGGCCGCGTGATGGCTCAGCAGCTCGACCGCGCCAAGCCGCTGTGGGAGATGTGGATCGTCGAGGGCCTCGGCGGCGGGCGCTGGGCGCTGGTCAACAAGGTCCATCACTGCATGGTCGACGGTGTCTCCGCGACCGACCTGCTCTCCGTCATGCTCGATCCGGATCCGGGCACGCCGCCCGGCGCGCCGGACGACTGGACCGCCGCGCCGGAGCCCAGCGACTTCGAGGTGCTGGCCCAGAGCGTCACCGACTCGCTGCACCCGCGTGAGGCGCTCGCGGGGGTGGCCGAGGCCGCGCGCGCCCCGCGCAGGATCTTCGGCGAGATGCGCGCCGCCGCCGGCGCCCTGGTCGCGGCGCGCGGGTTCCTGCGGCCTGTCAGCTCGTCGCTGACCGGGCCGGTCGGCCCGCATCGGCGCTGGAGCTGGGCACAGGCGAGCATGCAGGACGTCAAGGCGATCCGCGCAGGGCTCGGCGGCACCGTGAACGATGTGGTGCTCGCGGCGATCTCGCGCGGATTCCGCGACCTGCTCGAGTCGCGCGACGAGCCGCTCGAGGGCCGGACCGTCCGCACGATGGTTCCGGTGTCGGTGCGGACCGGCTCGGAGAAGGGGACCTATAACAACCGTGTCTCCGCCGTGTTCGTGGACATGCCCGTCGGCGTGGCCGATCCGCTGGAGCGCCTGGCTGACGTCGGCGCGCAGATGGCGGAGCTGAAGTCCTCGCAGAAGGCGGTCGCGGGCGAGGTGCTGACCTCGCTCTCGGGGTTCGCGCCGTCGATGCTGCTGGCGCTCGGCATGCGCGCCGCGGCTCGCTCACCGCAGATGACGTTCGAGACCGTCACCACGAACGTGCCCGGGCCCCAGCGTCCGCTCTACGCCGCCGGGCGTCGCATGGTCGTCTCGTATCCGTACGTGCCGGTCGCGGGCGCGGTGCGGATCGTCGTCGCGATCTTCTCGTATGACGGGCACCTCGCCTTCGGGGTCACTGGCGACCACGATGCGGTGCCCGACATCGACGTGCTCTGCGACGGGATCGAGCACGGCATCGCGGAGCTGCTGGCCCTCGCCGGCTGACTCACCACCCGAGCGTTCCGGCGCCGCCCTTGAACGGGCCGGCGATGTCCGCGGTGATCCAGCCGCCGTAGAACGCGCCCTCCTGCGGCTGCACGACCTCGTCGTCGAGCAGGCACTCGTCCATGCGGCCCGGGTAGAACGAGACGTGATCGCGCAGCGCGGCGTAGGCGGCGACCGGCTCCGGGTAGGCCCAGGCGGCCGCGGCGACGACCGCGTCGCCGCCGCGGACATCGAAGTAGACCGCCGCCCCCTTGAACTCGCAGAGGGTGGAGCGGGTGGCCGACGGCGTCAGTGCCCCTGGGGCGATGTCCTGCGGCGGCACGTAGATGCCGGGCGGGTGGCTCGTCTCCAGAACGCGCAGCGCGCGCGTCGAGTCGGCGATCGTGACCCCGCCGAGCCGCACGCGCACGCGCCGCCCACAGGGCTCGAGCGCGGGTGGACGCGGGTACTCCCAGACGTTCTCCATGCACCGGATACGGGTGGCGGGGCCGCACGGACGCCTCGTGAAAGTCCACGTGCGACGCCAGGATCGCGCCCGTGCTGCCAGAATCACGCGCCATGAGCTCCAAGTCCCCCAAGCGCGGCACCGCCCCCCAGTCCAAGATCTCGCAGGCCGAGCAGGCCCGCAAGCGGCGCAACATCATCATCGCGTCCGTGGTCGGCCTGGCCGTGATCGCGGTCGCCGTCGTGTTGATCGCGGGCGGCGGGAGCGACAAGAAGAACACCGCCGCGTCCGGCGGCACGGTCGCCGGGCTTCCCGAGACCAACGCGCTCCTCAAGGGCATCCCCCAGGAGGCGGGCTCCCTCGGCAAGAAGGACGCGCCGGTCACGATGACGGAGTTCGCCGACCTGCAGTGCCCGTTCTGCCGCCAGTTCGCGCTGACGACGTATCCGATCATCGTCAACAAGTACGTCGCCACCGGCAAGCTGCGCGTCGAGTTCAAGACGCTGACGTTCATCGGCCCGGACTCCGAGAAGGCGGCGCGCGCCGCCGCGGCTGCCGGCCAGCAGAAGCGCGAGGCGTACTTCACGCAGCTCTGGTACTTCAACCAGGGCCAGGAGAACTCCGGCTACGCGACCGACGCGTTCGTCGAGAAGCTCTGGAAGGCCGCGGGCGTGGACGTCCCGACCGCGCGCAAGTTCGCCGACAGCCAGGCGTCGCTGGCGCCCGTCGTGGCGGCGCAGAAGGGCGCCGAGAAGTACGGCGTGGTCAGCACGCCGACGTTCCTGATCGGGCAGACCGGCAAGCCGCAGACGAAGTTCGACGTGGATCTGGCGGACCCGGAAGCGTTCAAGGCCGCGATCGACGAGCTGCTGAAGCCGTAAAGCACTGGGTGTGACGGCACGTAGGGTGATACCCTACGTGCCGTGAAGAAGACGAGCATCTACCTCGAGGACGACCTCGACCAGGCGCTCGCCCTCCGCGCCGCTGAGGAGGGCATCACGAAGGCGGAGCTGATCCGCCGCTCGCTCCGCGGCGTCGCGGACCGCCCGCGCCGCGTGAAGCCCACCGCCGTCGGTGTCGTCGCCAGCGGTCGCCCCGGCGTCTCCGACGACGTCGACGCGTTCCTCGAGGAGACGGGCTTCGGCCGGTGACGATCGTGCTCGACACCGGCGTCGTCGTCGCGGTCATGGACCGGGACGACGCCCATCACGCCGCTGCCGCGCGCTGGCTCGAGACCCTCGACGACGACCTCGTCACGACGCCGCTCGCCGTCGCCGAGATGGATCACTTCGCGGCCGCCGTCGGCGCGCAGGACGCGTTCCGGGGGGATCTGGAACGCGGCGCGTACGTTGTGCGATGGTGGGCCGACGCGCTCGCCGAGTCGCTCCGCCTGGTGCGGGCACGACCGGAGCTCGGCATGACCGACGCCTCGCTCGTGGCACTCGCCGGCCGGATGAACACGAACCGCATCGCCACCTTCGACCACCGTCACTTCCGACCACTGACCGACACCGCCGGCGCGCCGTTCGTGCTGCTGCCCGGCGACACCAGCTGAACTCGACACGCCAGGAGCCCCGACCCAATGTCCACCAACAGCTTCGACGCCAAGGCCACCATCACCGTCGGCGGCCGCGAGCTCGAGATCTTCCGGCTCGACGCCCTGCAGTCCCGGTTCGACGTCGCGCGGCTCCCGTTCTCGCTGAAGATCCTGCTCGAGAACCTGCTGCGCACCGAGGGCAACGGCGCCGTCACCGCCTCCGACATCGAGGCACTCGCGAGCTGGGATGCGAAGGCCGAGCCGAGCCTCGAGATCGCCTTCACGCCGGCGCGCGTCGTGATGCAGGACTTCACCGGGGTGCCCGCGGTGGTCGACCTCGCGGCGATGCGCGACGCGATGGCGGCGCTCGGCGGCGACCCGGCGAAGATCGAGCCGCTCGTGCCGGCCGAGCTCGTCATCGACCACTCGGTCCAGGTGGACGCCTTCGGCTCCTCCGGCGCCTTCGCGATCAACGCGCAGCGCGAGTTCGAGCGCAACCGCGAGCGCTACCAGTTCCTCAAGTGGGGCCAGCAGGCGTTCGAGACCTTCAAGGTCGTCCCGCCGGACACGGGCATCGTGCACCAGGTGAACCTCGAGTACCTCGCGCGCGTCGTCTTCGTGGACGATCGGACCAGCCGTGCCTATCCCGACACCCTCGTCGGCACCGACTCGCACACGACGATGGTCAACGGCCTGGGCCTGCTCGGCTGGGGCGTCGGCGGGATCGAGGCCGAGGCCGCGATGCTCGGCCAGCCGATGTCGATGCTGATCCCGCAGGTGATCGGCGTGCGGCTCGACGGCGAACTGCCCGAGGGGGCGACCGCGACCGACCTCGTGCTGACGGTGACCGAGCTGCTGCGCAAGACCGGCGTCGTCGGCAAGTTCGTCGAGTTCTACGGCCCCGGCATCTCGCGGCTCCCGCTCGCCGACCGTGCCACGCTCGGCAACATGAGCCCGGAGTTCGGGTCCACCTGCGCGATCTTCCCGATCGACGCGGAGACGTTGCGCTACCTGGAGTTCACCGGCCGTCCGGCCGAGCAGGTCGCGCTCGTCGAGGCCTACGCCAAGGAGCAGGGGCTCTGGCACGACGAGCATGCCGAGGACCCGACGTTCACCAGCAAGCTCACGCTGGACCTCGGCACCGTCGAGCCGTCGCTCGCCGGGCCGCGGCGCCCGCAGGACCGCGTGCCGCTGCGCAGCTCCCAGGAGATGTTCCGCGAGGAGCTGAAGGGCTACGTCGCCGAGATGGACGCCCAGGACGAGGCGGACGCGGAGAGCTTCCCGTCGAGCGACCCGCCCGCGAGCCAGACGCCCGGCGCGACGGAGCCGCAGATCCTCACCGCCGAGGACCGCACGTCGCTCGCGTCGCCCGTCCGTGACCACACCGCGGTGCCGGTGACGCTCGCCGACGGCACGGGCTGCCGGCTCGATCACGGCCACGTCGTGATCGCTGCGATCACGAGCTGCACGAACACGTCGAACCCGTCCGTGATGCTCGCCTCCGGCCTGCTCGCCCGCAACGCGCTGGCGAGGGGCCTCAAGACGAAGCCGTGGGTCAAGACGTCGCTCGCCCCGGGCTCCAAGGTGGTGACCGACTACCTGCTGCGGGCCGACCTGCAGGACAGCCTCGACGCGCTCGGGTTCAACCTCGTCGGGTACGGCTGCACGACGTGCATCGGGAACTCCGGCCCGCTCCCGGAGGAGGTCTCGGCAGCCGTTCAGGCGCACGACCTCACCGTCTGCTCGGTGCTCTCGGGCAACCGCAACTTCGAGGGCCGCATCAACCCGGACGTGAAGATGAACTACCTGGCCTCGCCACCGCTCGTCGTGGCCTACGCGCTCGCGGGGACGATGGACATCGACCTCCTGAACGATCCGATCGGGCAGGGGGCGGACGGGACCGACGTCTTCCTCCGCGACATCTGGCCGAGCACGCAGGAGATCGCGGAGACGGTCGAGCAGGCGGTGCAGCAGGACATGTTCCGCAAGAGCTACGCGCAGGTCTACGACGGCGACGTCAACTGGTCCGGGCTCGACGTGCCGGACGGCGACCGCTATGCCTGGAGCGAGGACTCCACCTACGTGCGCAACCCGCCCTACTTCGAGGGCATGCAGGCGGAGCCGTCGCAGGTGGAGGACATCCTCGGCGCGCGTGTGCTCGCGAAGCTCGGCGACAGCGTCACGACCGACCACATCTCGCCCGCCGGCGCGATCAAGCGGGACTCACCGGCCGGCCACTACCTCATGAACTTCGGGGTGACGGGCGGCGGCGAGGGCGACGACGCCACGGCGGGAGGGCCGGAGTCGATGATGCGCGGCCCCCACGGCGTCGATCCCAAGGACTTCAACTCCTACGGCTCGCGGCGCGGCAACCACGAGGTGATGGTGCGCGGCACGTTCGCGAACATCCGCCTGCGCAACCTGCTCGCGCCCGGGACGGAGGGCGGCGTCACGCGGCACCTCCCGCGCGGGGAGGAGATGAGCATCTTCGACGCGGCGAT
Organism: uncultured Actinomycetes bacterium; assembly: GCA_963805615.1. Classification (GTDB taxonomy): domain Bacteria; phylum Actinomycetota; class Thermoleophilia; order Solirubrobacterales; family Solirubrobacteraceae; genus F1-60-MAGs163. Next base: position 730,391 of record CAWDUW010000004.1, read on the forward strand.
GCGCTACGAGCGCGAGGGCACGGCGCTGATCGTCCTGGGCGGCAAGGAGTACGGCTCGGGCTCGTCGCGCGACTGGGCCGCGAAGGGCACGAGGCTGCTCGGCGTGCGCGCCGTGATCGCCGAGAGCTTCGAGCGGATCCACCGCTCGAACCTCGTCGGGATGGGGGTGCTGCCGCTCCAGTTCTGCGAGGGCCAGAGCGCGAAGACGCTCGGCCTCTCCGGCCAGGAGCTCTTCCAGATCACCGGTGTCGCCGGGCCGCTGAACGCCGGTGAGCTCCCGCGCCACGCGACCGTGAACGCAGGCAACGTCGAGTTCCAGGCGCGCGTCCGGATCGACACCCCCAAGGAGGCGGAGTACTTCCGCCACGGCGGGATCCTGCCGTACGTGCTGCGGCAGCTGGTCAAGGGGTCCGGCGGCGGAGCGTGAGGGTCCCGAGGCCGAGCGCGAGGACGCAGAAGCCGAGCGTGACGGCCGCCGCCACGGCCGCCGCGGACCCGTCTCCCGAGGCGATGTCGGCGAGCGCCTCGTAGGCGTAGGTCATCGGCAGGATGCCGGCGAGCGCGTCGAGCGCGCCCGCCATCTGGTCGCGCGGGACGAGCAGTCCGCAGAGCAGGAACTGGGGCAGGATGAACGCGGGCATGAACTGCACGGCCTGGAACTCGGTCGTCGCGAGCGAGCTGAGCCCCAGGCCGCAGGCCATGCCCAGCACCGCGTTGAGGATCGCGACCGCGACGAGCGCGACGCTCGAGCCCTGCACGTCGAGCCCGAGCACGCCGATCGCCCACACGGACGCGACGATCGCCTGCACCGCCGCGAGCACCGCGAACGCGAGCGCGTAGCCCGCGACGAGGTCGCCGCGGCTCATCGGCAGCGTCATCAGGCGCTCGAGCGTCCCCGACGTGCGCTCCCGCAGCATCGTCACGGAGGTGACGAGGAACATCACCACGAGCGGGAAGATCCCGAGCAGCGGCGGCCCGACCTGCTGGAACTGCTGCTCGTTGCCGGAGAACAGCAGCTTCAGCAGCCCGAGCAGCAGCAGGGGCACGAGCATGATCAGGGCGATCGTGCGCGGGTCGTGGCGGAGCTGGGCGACGAGCCGGCTCGCCGTGGCGCCTGTGGCGCGCGCGCTCACGCGTCGCCCTCGCTGCGCTCGATCAGGCGCACGAACGCCTCGTCGAGATCGTCAGTGCCGGTGTCGGCGCGCAGGCCCGCGGCCGTCGTGGCCGCCAGCAGCCGTCCGTCGCGCAGCAGCAGGACGTCGTCGCAGCGACCCGCCTCGTCGAGCACGTGCGTGGACACGAGGAGCGTCGCTCCGTCGTCCCGCAGGCGCTCGAAGAGCGCCCACAGGTCGCGGCGCAGCAGCGGGTCCAGCCCGACGGTCGGCTCGTCGAGGACGAGCAGCTCCGGCCGGCCGAGCAGCGCGCCCGCGAGCGCCACGCGATGCTGCTGCCCGCCGGACAGCCGCGCGACGGGGCGGTGCTCGCTGCCGCGCAGACCCACGATCTCGATCACCCGGCGCACGTCGTCGTCGCCGACGCCCATGATGCGCGCGAGGTAGCGCACGTTCTCCCACGCGGTCAGGTCCCCGTAGACCGACCCGGACTGCGTCACGTAGGCGACGCGCTCGCGCAGTGCGGGCGTGCCCGCCGGCTCACCGAGCACGGTCAATGATCCGGCGGCCACCACCTGGACGCCGACGATCGCGCGCATCAAGGTCGATTTCCCGCTGCCGCTCGGCCCGACCAGGCCGGTGACGCGCCCGGCCGTGACGTCGAGGTCGATGCCCGGGAGCACGTCGCGACCGCCCCGCTCAACGCGCAGGCCGCGGACGACGATGGCCGGGCCCCGTGGCACGCCGGTCAGGCTACGCGCGCGGTCGGACTCGAGCGCGGCCGCGTGCGATAGCGTCGCGCCCATGCAGATCCGCGCCGCCGTCCTCGAGGAATTCGGGAAGCCGCTCGTCGTGCAGGAGATCGGGCTCGACGGGCCCAAGGCGGGTGAGGTCCTGGTCCGAGTGCAGGCCTGCGGCGTGTGCCACACCGACATGTACACGGCCAGTGGTGTCGATCCGACGGGCTACGCCCCCACGGTTCTCGGGCACGAGGGCGCGGGCGTCGTCGAGGCGGTCGGCGAGGGCGTGACCTCGCTGAGGCCGGGCGACCACGTGCTCACACTGTTCTCGCCGCAGTGCCGCGAGTGCACGCACTGCACGTCCGGCAAGACGAACATCTGCCTGGCGATCCGCGACGAGCAGGGGCAGGGCTACCTCCCCGACCACACGACCAGGCTCCACCGCGGGGACGAGCGCATCCGCCACTTCATGGGGACGAGCACGTTCGCCGAGGCGACGGTGATGCCGGAGATCGCGCTCGCGAAGGTGCCCGAGGAGGCGCCGCTCGACGTCCTGTGCACGCTCGCCTGCGGGGCCACGACCGGCATCGGCGCAGCGCTCTACATCGCGAAGGTGGAGCAGGGCAGCACCGTCGCCGTCTTCGGCGCGGGCCTCGTCGGCCTGGGCGCCGTGGCGGGCGCGAAGCTCGCCGGCGCCGAGCGCATCCTGATCGTCGATCCGAGCGCCGAACGGCGCGCCAAGGCGGTCGAGCTGGGCGCCACCGACGAGCTGGCCGGTGGGGATGACGTCGTCGAGCAGATCCTCGAGCTGACCGGCGGTTTCGGCACGGACTACACCTTCGAGGCCACGGGGCTCGTCGCCGTCATGCGGCAGGCCGTCGAGGCGGCGCGCATGGGTTGGGGCCAGTGCGTCATCGCCGGCGTAGCCGGCAAGGGCGAGACGCTGAACGTCATCCCGCGCTACCTGATCACGGGCCGGAGGATCGCCGGGGCCTCGTTCGGCGGCGCGCGCGGCCGTGACGACGTCCCGGCGCTCGCGCAGCTCTACCTCGACGGCAAACTGCCGCTCGACGCGTTCATCAGCCACCACCTGCCGCTGGATCGCGTCAACGACGCGTTCGAGCTGATGCACGACCAGGACGGCATTCGCACCGTCCTGACGTTCGACTGACCCGCGGACTGCGGAAAATCACCCATACCGGGTGACGGAGGGGGGCACAACTCTGGAATGATGCGCGGCATGCCAATTGCTGCCGACTATCCCTTCCTCAACATCCTCTGGTCGATGCTGATCTTCGTGGGTTTCATCATGTGGATCTGGCTCGCGATCATGATCTTCATGGACATCTTCCGCCGCCAGGACATCGGTGGTTTCGCGAAGGCCATCTGGATCATCTTCATCATCTTCATCCCGCTGCTGGGCGTGCTCGTCTACCTGATCGCGTACCACAACGGCATCGCCGAGCGGAACATCAAGGGCGCCGAGGCCGCACAGGCCGCGTTCGATCAGCAGGTCAAGGAGGCCGCCGGCAAGGGCGGCCCGGCCGGTGAGATCGAGACCGCGCAGAAGCTGCTCGACGCCGGCACGATCTCGCAGAGCGAGTTCGACCACATCAAGTCGAAGGCGCTCTCCGGAGCCTGAGGCCTACTGCAGGAAGTGCCCGAGTGCCGCGTGGTACTCGGGCACGTCCAGCAGGAACGAGTCGTGTCCCCACGGTGAGGGGATGTCGATGTGCTCGGCGGTGCATCCCGCCGACCGCAGCTCACGCACGATGTGCGCCGAGTGTGTGCTGGAGAAACGCCAGTCGCTGTCGAACGAGATGGCGAGGAAGCGCGTCGGGTTGCCACGCAGGCGGTCGTGCACGCCGTGCTCCTCGAACGGCGTGAAGTAGTCCATGGTGCGCGTGAGGTACAGGTAGCTCAGCGCGTCGAAGCGTGAGAGGAAGCTCGCGCCCTGGTGGTGCAGGTAGTGCTCCACCTCGAAGTCCGGGCCGAGCCCCGGCTCCGCGCCCTCGACCCGGCGCGCGCGACCGAACTTGTGCGCGAAGGACTCCTCCGAGAGATAGGTGATGTGCGCCATCATCCGCGCGACGGCGAGGCCGATGTTCGGGCCGGTGCCGCTGTCGTGGTAGCTGCCGCCCTGGAAGCCCGGGTCGCGCATGATCGCCTCGCGCGCCACGGTCGAGAAGGCGATGTTCATCGCGCTGAGCTCGGCGCTGGCGCAGATCGCCGCGCAGCGCGTCATCGCCCCCGGGTCGTCGATCGCCCACTGCAGCGCCTGCATGCCCCCGAGCGACCCGCCCAGCGCGGCGTGCAGCCGGCCGATCCCGAGATGCTCCAGCAGGCGCCGGTGCACGGTGTTCAGGTCGCGCACGCTGAACATCGGGAACTCGAGCCCGCGCCGCCGGCCGGTCGCCGGGTCCACGGAGCTCGGGCCCGTCGTGCCCCGGCAGCCGCCCAGCAGGTTCGGTGAGATGACGAAGAAGCGGTCGGTGTCGATCGGGCGGCCGGGACCGATGAGGCGATCCCACCAGCCGCGCCGCGCGGGGTCGCCATGGTGGCCGGCGGCGTGGGCGTCCCCCGTCAGGGCGTGATGGACGAAGACCGCGTTCGCGCGCTCCTCGTCCAGCGTTCCGTAGGTCTCGTACGCAACCTCGACCGGGCCGAGCGTGGCGCCCGACTCCAGGACGAGCGGGTCGTCCGCGCTGAAGAGGACGACCCGCTGCGTCTCGATGCGGCCCAGGCCGCCGTCCGTCATGCCGTGGCGACGGCCTGCTGCGTGGCCGCGAGCGCCTGCTCGAGGTCGGCGAGGATGTCGTCGATGTGCTCGATCCCGACGGACAGGCGGACCGTCTCCTGGGTCACGCCGGCCGCGGCGAGCTCATCCGCGCTCAGCTGCGAGTGGGTCGTGGACGCGTTGTGGATCGCGAGCGACTTCGCGTCCCCGATGTTCGCCAGGTGGCTGAACAGCTTCAGCGACTCGATGAAGCGCTTGCCCGCCTCGGCGCCGCCCTTGATCCCGAACGTGACGAGCGCGCCGTAACCGCCGTCGAGGACGCGGTCGGCGACCTCCTTGTACGGGCTCGAGTCGAGGCCGGGGTAGTAGACCCACTCGACGTCGTCGCGGCCGTCGAGGTACTCCGCGACGGCGAGCCCGTTCGCGTTGTGGCGCTCCATCCGCAGCGGCAGCGTCTCGATGCCCTGGAGGAAGAGGAACGCGTTGAACGGGGACAGCGCCGCTCCGGTGTTGCGCAGCAGCACGGTGCGGACACGGCCGATGTAGGCGGCCGGGCCGAGGGCGTCGCTCCAGACGACGCCGTGATAGCTCGGGTCCGGCTCGGTGAGGCCCGGGTAGCGGTCCTTGTGCGCGACCCAGTCGAACTTCCCGGAGTCGACGACCGCGCCGCCGATCGACGTGCCGTGGCCGCCGATGAACTTCGTCAGCGAATGCACGACGATGTCGGCGCCGAGCTCGAATGCTCGCGTGCCGACCGGCGTTGCGACGGTGTTGTCGAGGATCAGCGGCAGGCCGGCGGCGTGTGCGGCCTCCGCCCAGGCGGGGATGTCGAGGACGTTCAGGCGCGGGTTGCCGATCGTCTCACCGAACACGAGCTTCGTGTTCTCGTCGGTGAGCCTGGCGACCGCGCCCGGGTCGTCGCCGTCGGCCCAGCGAACCTCGATGCCGTACTGGGGCAGCGTGTGCGCGAAGAGGTTGTAGGTGCCGCCGTAGAGCTGGCTGACGGAGATGATGTTGTCGCCGGCGCGCGCGAGGTTCAGCACCGAGTAGGTGACCGCTGCCTGGCCCGACGCGGTGACGACGGCGCCGATGCCGCCCTCGAGGTCGGTGAGGCGCTGCTCGAGCACGCCCCAGGTCGGGTTCATGATCCGGGAGTAGATGTTGCCGGGGACCGCGAGCGCGAAGAGATCGGCCGCGTGCTGGGCATCGTCGAAGACGAACGACGTGGTCTGGTAGATCGGCACCGCACGAGCGTTGGTCGTGGGATCCGGCTCCTGCCCGCCGTGCAGGGCGATCGTCTCGGGGCGGGGCTGCTGGTCGCTCATCGGGGGGTCGGCTCCCTTGGTCGCAAGTCGGTTGCGGACAAAATAGCCGAATCTGGATCGGGAAAAGTGCCGATCCCCGGCTGCCGATGCGCCACAACCGGCACTGCCCCGTACCACGTATGGATGGGTGAGATGACGACACAGGCCCTCGCGCGACCCGTGCCGCACACCGCCGCACGAGCAGCGGAATCCGCCGCTGCCCGGCGCCCCACCCGGGTCGAGCAGCGACTCGCCGCGCGGCTCGGTGACGGAGATCCCGACGCGCTGGCGGAGATCTATCGCGAATACGGGGCGACGACGTTCGGCTACCTCCTGCGGGCGCTGCGGGACCGTCAGGCCGCCGAGGACGTCCAGCAGCAGGTCTACACCGAGGTCTGGCGGCGCGCCGCCGAGTACGACCCCGAGCGCGCCGGCCTGCTGACCTGGACGATGACGATCACGCGCAGCCGCGCGATCGACCACCTTCGCCGCCGCATCCCCGAGCCGCGCGACCCCGACGTCGCGGCGCGCACGATCGAGGCGGGCCAGGACACGGCTGCGGAGAGCGACGCGCTGGCCGATCGCTGGCGGATGGCGCACCACCTCGCTAGCCTCCCCGAGGACGAGCGGGTCCTGCTGCGCATGCGCTTCTACGAGGAGCTGAGCCAGACGGAGATCACCGAGCGGACCGGCATCGCCCTCGGCACGGTGAAGGCCCGCATGGTGCGCGGGCTGCGTCGCCTGCGTGAGCTGATCGAGGCGGAGGAGGGGGTGCCGGCATGACCTCGCGCATCGATCCCGCCGAGTACGCGCTCGGCCTGCTGGTGGGCGCCGACCTGACCGAGGCGCGGCGGCTCGAGGCGAGCGATCCCGCGTTCGCCGCCGAGGTCCGCGCGCTGACCGGCGTCGGTGCGCGGCTGAACGCGCTCGAGGCCGGCGAGTGGGACCAGGCCGGCCCCCCGCCGCTGCGCGTCGACGCCGCGACGCTGAGCCCGAATACGTCCGCTGCGCGGCAGCGCGGCTCCTGGATTGCGAGCCTGCGCGACCGGCTGGGCTCCGGCTTCAACATCCGCCCGGCATTTGCCGCCGCCTGCGCGGTCGTGCTGCTGGGCATCGGTGTCGGTGCCGGCCTGCTCGCCGCCGACGATGGCGGTGGCGGGTCTGCCCCCGCCGGTCAGGTCGTCGCGCTGGACCGCTTCGGCTCGGGGCCGGCCGGCGCGAGCGGCCGCGCGACCGTCTCGCAGGTCGCCGGCGTCACGGAGCTCACGATCGACACCCGCGGGCTGAGGCCGAGCCGGCCCGGGTCGAGCTACGAGGTCTGGATGATCCGCGACGGGAAGCACATGATCGGCCTGGGGCGCTTCAAGGTCGGTCCCGGCGGCCGGGCGACGGTGACGCTGCCGGTGACCGTCAGCCCGGCCGACTACCCGATCATGGACGTGTCGATCCAGGCCGACGACGGCCCTGCCGCGCACTCCGGCATCTCCGTGCTGCGGTCCCCGGCGGCGGCCGCGTAGCCCGGTCACAGGGTCACGCGCTCTGCGCGGCGGGGTAGGGTCCGGCGTCATGCCGATCCCTCCCGTCCTGCGCACCCTGCTGACCGCTCCCGGCCCATCGGGCTACGAGACGACCGCGGCCGCGGCCTTCCGTGAGGCCGCGGGCGGCTTCACGGAAGACGTGCGCAGCGACGTCATGGGCAGCTCGACCGCTCATGTGCCCGGCACGGGGTCGGGGCGCACGCTCGCCGTCGTCGGCCACATCGACGAGATCGGGCTGATCATCACCCACATCGAGGACACCGGCTTCCTGCGCTTCATCGGAGTCGGGGGCTGGGACCCGCAGGTGCTGATCGGCCAGCGCATCGAGCTGGCGACGAAGAGCGGCATCGTGCCGGGCGTCGTCGGCAAGAAGCCGATCCACCTGATCAAGGCGGAGGAGCGCACCAAGGCGCCCGAGCTCAAGGACCTCCACATCGACATCGGCGCCGCCGACGGCGACGGCGCGCGTGAGCTCGTGCGGATCGGCGACGTGGCGGTGATCACCGGCGAGCCGGTCGAGCTGCCGAACGGCCGCGCCGTCTCGCGCTCGATGGACAACCGGCTCGGCTGCTTCGTCGCCTATGAGGTCGCGCGACTCGTCGCCGCGGACGGAGGAGCGCCCGGAGAGGTCGTCGCCGTCGCGGCTGTGCAGGAGGAGACCGGGCTCAGCGGCGCGCTGACGACCGCGCACAGCCTGCGCCCCGACATCGCGATCGCCGTGGACGTCACGTTCGCCACCGACACTCCCGGGATCTCGGAGCAGGAGCTGGGCAAGCACCACCTCGGCTCCGGCCCCGTCATCCAGCGCGGCACGACGCTGCACCCTGCCGTGAGCGACCTGCTGATCGAGACGGCCGAGGCCGAGGGCATCCCCTACACGCTGTCGGCGTCATCGCGCGGCACGGGGACGGACGCCGACTCGATCCACACCTCGCGCGGCGGCGTCGCGACGGGCCTCGTGTCGATCCCGCTGCGCTACATGCACTCACCGGTCGAGATGGTGCAGCTCGACGACGTGGAGAACACCGCGAAGCTGATCGCCGCCTTCGCGCGGCGGCTGCCGGTGGACGTCGTGCTCGAGCGCTGAGGGGCTCGGGTCATCTCGTGCTCCTGCTGTTCGACATCGACGGCACGCTGCTGATCCGCGGCGCGCGGGAGCATGCGATGGCCCTGCACGACGCCATCGAGGAGGTCTGGAGCGTCGACCTGCGCGAGGTCCGGGTCGAGACCGGCGGCCGCACGGATCCGGACATCGCACGCGAGATCCTCACGGCCGGCGGTGTCGACGCGCGGGCGATCGACGACGCGCTCGCACCGTTCCAGGAGGTGCTCGTCGCGCGCTACGCGCAGCTCGTCCCGGACGACCTCTCGCCGCGGCTGGCGCCAGGCGCGATGGATGCGCTCGCAGCCCTCGACGCCGACCCCGCGATGCGGCTCTCGCTCGTGACCGGCAACGTCGAGGGCGTGGCGCGGCTGAAGCTCCGCGCGGCCGGCATCGGCACCTACTTCGAGCAGGGCCAGGGCGGGTTCGGCTCCGACTCCCCCGACCGCGCGGACCTTCCGCCGGTCGCGCGCGCCCGCGCGGGCCGCGCCGACGGCGGCACAGCGCCGTGGCCGCGGCAGCGCACCGTCGTGATCGGCGACACGCCGCGCGACATCGCGTGCGCCCGCGCCGACGGCGTTCGCGTCGTGGCGGTCCCGACCGGGCCGTTCGACGCAGAGGACCTCGGCGGCGCCGACGTCCTGATCGGCTCGCTCCACGAGCTGCCGGCGGCGCTCGCCGGGCTCGCGGACGGCTGACCGGCGCTCAGGCCGGGGACCAGAAACCGTCGAAGCCGACGTGCTGCTCGACCGCGACGTGACCGAGTCGCTCGCGCGCCTCCTCACGCGAGATGTCGCACACCACCGCGACCTCCTGCGTCGCCAGTGGCGTGCCCGTCCACGCCAGCACCTCCTCGACGTCGTGCGGCGCGTCACGGCGATCGGTTCCCGGGACGAGATTGGCGAGCAGCACGTCGTAGGCGGCGAACGGCTGGAAGCCGGGCACCGCGATCCGGACCCTGTCCGACGTGCGGCAGATCTCGTACGACGGGCAGGTGTAGCGTCGGCCGCCGGACCAGTTCGCGAGCTTCTCGTCGAGCAGGCGCGCGGCGGGCATCGGCTCGCGCGCGCGGGCCATGTCGGCCGCGAGCGCCGTGCTGACGTCGTCGCCGCCGGCCCATGCCGCCAGCTGCGCGGCATCGAGCCCCGCGTCGATCGCCGCGGCCGCGATCGTCGCCGGTTCGTCGAGCAGCTCACCGGAGAACGTGCGCACGCGCAGACGCCGCAGCAGCGTGCGCTCGGCGTGCGGCGCGTGCAGGCGGACGGCGATCACGGCGCGGCAGGCCGGGATCGTCGCGCTCAGGCGGGGCCGCGGCGTCGTGTCGATCGGCATCCCGTGCTCGTGTGAGATCCGTTTGAACGCCGCAGCCTGCTTCTCCGGCGTGAGGCCCTTGTCGAGGTACTCCTGCGGGTCGGCGGCGAGGCCGACCATGACCGTCCGCCAGGTGACGCTCTCCCCGTAGAGCCAGTTGATGCGCCGGCGGAACGGCTCGGCCGAGTACGCCCACGGGCAGCCCGGGTCCGTGAACTCGAAGATCACGACGTCGGCGTCGCCTCCCATGGTGCTCAGCTGCGCGTGAGCCGCTTGTAGCTGATGCGGTGCGGCCTGTCGGCCTCGGCGCCGAGCAGCTCGTGGCGACGCTCCTCGTAGGCCTCGAAGTTGCCCTCGAACCACGTCACCTGCGAGTCGCCTTCGAACGCGAGCACGTGCGTCGCGACGCGGTCCAGGAACCAGCGATCGTGCGAGATGATCACCGCGCAGCCTGGGAAGCCGAGCAGCGCCTCTTCGAGCGCGCGCAGGGTGTCGACGTCCAGGTCGTTCGTCGGCTCGTCGAGCAGGAGGACGTTGCCGCCGCTCTTCAGCAGCTTGGCGAGGTGCAGGCGGTTGCGCTCGCCGCCGGAGAGCTTGCCGACCTTCTTCTGCTGGTCGGAGCCCTTGAAGTTGAACCCGGCCGTGTACTGCCGGCTGTTCATCCACTGGTCGCCGACCTGCACCTGGTCCTTGCCGTCCGAGATCTCCTCCCAGACGGTCTTCTCGCCGTCGAGCGCGTCGCGGCTCTGGTCGACGTACGCGAGCTCGACGGTGTCGCCGACGCGGAGCGCCCCCGCGTCGGGCTGCTCCTGGCCGGTGATCATGCGGAAGAGCGTCGTCTTGCCGGCGCCGTTCGCGCCGATCACGCCGACGATCCCGCCGCGCGGCAGCGAGAACGACAGATCCTCGATCAGGAGCTTGTCGCCGAAGCCCTTGCGCAGCCCGTCGGCCTCGACCACGAGGTCGCCGAGGCGCGGGCCCGCGGGAATGTGGATCTGCACCTGGTCGAGCTTCACGTTGCGCTCGGCTGCGACGAGCTCCTCGTAGTTGTTCAGGCGCGCCTTCTGCTTCTTCTGGCGGCCCTTGGGGTTCTGGCGCACCCACTCGAGCTCTTCGGCGATCGCCTTCTGGCGATTCTTCTCGCCCTTCTCCTCCTGCTGGAGGCGGGCCTGCTTCTGCTCGAGCCAGCTCGAGTAGTTGCCCTCGTACGGGATGCCCTTGCCACGGTCGAGCTCGAGGATCCAGCCCGCGACGTTGTCGAGGAAGTAGCGATCGTGGGTCACCGCGACGACGGCGCCGTCGTACTCGGCGAGGTGGCGCTCGAGCCACGCGACCGACTCGGCGTCGAGGTGGTTGGTGGGCTCGTCGAGCAGCAGCAGATCGGGCTTGCCGAGCAGCAGCCGGCAGAGCGCGACGCGGCGGCGCTCACCGCCGGAGAGCTCGTCGACGACCTGGTCGGACGGCGGACAGCGCAGCGCGTCCATCGCGTAGTCGAGCGCCGTGTCGAGGTTCCACGCGTCGGCCGCGTCGATCTTCGCCTGCAGGTCGGAGAACTCCTCGGCCGTCTCGTCGGAGTAGTTGGCGGCGAGTTCGTTGAAGCGGTCCAGCAGCGCCTTCGTCTCGGCGACGCCCTCCTCGACGGACTCGCGCACCGTCTTGCCGGCGACGAGCTGGGGCTCCTGCTCGAGCAGTCCGACGCTTGCGCCGATGCCGAGCTGCGCGTCGCCGCGGAAGTCCGGGTCGATTCCGGCCATGATCTTCAGCAGGCTCGACTTGCCCGAGCCGTTGTAGCCCAGCACGCCGATCTTGGCGCCCGGATAGAACGCCAGCGTGATGTCGCTGAGGACGGTCTTGTCCGGCGGATACGCCTTCGTCAGGCGATGCATGGTGAAGACGTACTGACTCGACATGGCGATGGAGGGTAGAGCGGGGCGCGCGGAGGGGCGGGTGGGGGCCTGTGCGATGCTGGCCGTGTGCCCGCTGACGGACTCGCGATCCGCCTGCGCGGCGTGGTCAAGCGCTACGGCGCCATCACCGCCGTGGACGGACTGGACCTCGACGTGCCCGCGGGCACGTGCGTCGGCCTGCTCGGGCCCAACGGCGCCGGGAAGTCGACCACGATGCGGATCCTGACGGCGCAGACGATCGCCGACGAGGGCCAGGTCCAGGTGCTCGGGCACGAGCTCCCGGGTCAGTCGAAGCGGGCGCGCGCGGCGATGGGCGTGGTGCCGCAGCTCGACAACCTCGACACGACCCTGACGGTTGAGCAGAACCTCGTCGTGTTCAGCTACCTCTACCGCGTGCCGAAGGGCGAGCGCGCCGCGGCGATCGAGCGGGTGCTCGACATCGCCAAGCTCGGCGACCGCCGCGACGCGAAGGTGGACGAGCTCTCCGGGGGCATGCGCCGGCGCCTCCTGATCGGCCGCGCGCTGATCCACCGCCCGCCGCTCGTGCTGCTCGACGAGCCGACCGTCGGCCTGGATCCTCAGGTCCGGCAGGAGCTGTGGTCGCTGATCGACCGGCTGCGCAACGAAGGCACGTCGATCCTGATGTCGACGCACTACATCGAGGAGGCCGAGCGCCTCTGCGACACGGTGACGATCGTCTCGCACGGCCGGGCGGTCGCCGTCGGCTCGCCCGCCGACCTGGTCGCAGAGCACGCCGGGGGCCAGGCGATCGAGGTCTACGGATCGCCGGCGCGGCTGGCGGAGACCGAGGCGGAGATGGCGCGCGAGGGCTTTCCCACGCGGCGCACCGGAACCTCGATCGCGGTGCTGCGCATCAACGACGGCAGCGGCCGCGCACCCGCGGGCGAGCGCCGGACGGCCAACCTCGAAGACGTGTTCGTGCTGCTCACCGGAGAGGAGATCGGCTGATGGCGACCGAGGCGGTTGCGCGACCGGAGGCGGCCCCCGGGCGGCTCGACCGGCCCGCGCTGGCGGGCGTGCTCGTCCGCGAGATCATCAACTTCAGCTCGTACTGGCGCTCGACGACCTTCTCGTCGACGGTCGAGCCGACGATCTACCTGATCGCGTTCGGCTTCGGCTTCGGGTCGCTCGTGTCGCACGTCGGCGGGTACGACTACGTCGACTTCGTCGGCACCGGCACGGTCGCGACGGCGGTGCTCTTCTCGAGCGTCCTGCCCGCGATGTTCGGCACGTTCGTGAAGTACAAGTTCCAGCGCACGTACGACGCGATCCTCGCCGCCCCGGTCGACGTCGAGGAGCTCGTCACCGGCGAGGCGCTCTGGCTCGCGATGCGCGCGTCGGTCTATGGCTGCGCGCCGATGGTCGTGGCCATGATCTTCGGCCTGGACCCGAGCTGGGGGATGCTGCTCGTCCCGTTCATCAACTTCATCGCGGGCTACGGCTGGGCGTGCGCCGGCGTCGCGATCGCCGGCTTCCTCAAGGGGATCGAGAACTTCAACTACGTCACGAGTGCGGTGATCACGCCGCTGTTCCTGTTCGCGGGTTCCTTCTTCCCGATCGCCGGGCTGCCCGACTGGGCGCAGCTGCTGGCCGAGCTCAACCCGCTCTTCCACTGCGTCCAGCTCGTCCGCCACGCGGTCTTCGGGCTGCACGGCTGGGTGGACGTCTGGAACCTCGCGTACATCGTCGTCTTCGGCCTCGCGATGTGGCGCCTCGCGATCGTCGCGATGACGCGCAAGCTGATCGACTGAGCGGGCTTTCCCGCGCCCGGATCGTCGAGCCGGCCCCCGGCTCGCGGTAGCCTCGAGGTTTCATGCCCACGGTGCTGGACATCGAGCAGTCGCTGCTCCTGCTGGAGCTCGAACCGCCGTTCGACAAGCGCGGCGTGCAGCTCGCGCGACGTCGCCAGGCGAAGGTCTGGCACCCCGATCTGGCACCGCCCGGCAAGCGCGTGGCGCACGAGCGGCATCTCAAGGCGATCAACGAGGCGGCGGACCAGCTCGAGCGCATCGCCGAGACCTCGCGTGGCGGAACCGTCAGCCGCAACGCGGTCAAGGTCAGCGCCGCCGCGGCGCGCAAGGCGCGCGAGGAGGAGGGCCGCCGCGCGTACGAGGAGGAGCAGCGCCGCCGGGCCGCCGAGACCGACCGCGCCCAGCATGACCCGTTCGGCTCGCAGGTGCCCGACCACTCCGTCGTGCACCGCTACGCACGCTGCCTCTCGTATCCCGAGTGGGGCGTCGGCGAGGTCGCGGGCATCTACTTCACCGGGGCCGGCGACGACATCCAGCAATGGGCGCGCGTCCGCTTCCAGCCGGGTGTGCGGACCGTGCCCGCCGACTCGCTCCAGTTCGTCGACTTCAGCACGCCGGACCCCGGCGCCGAGCGCGTGCAGCGCTTCGTGACCGCCGCCCAGCATGCGCTCGCGGAGGGGGACTTCGCGCTCGCGGCGCGGCGCCTCATCTATGCCCGCGACGCCGATCCGCGCAACGCGTCGGTGCTGCGGCTGATGACGCTCGCGTTCTGGCAGGCAGGTGACCTCCCGGCGGCAGGCCGAGCGGTCCGTGACTGGGCGCGCGTGGAGGGAGACCGTCCCGCGCCGCACCGCTTCGCCGCCCGGATCTACGAGGACATGGGCGCGATCGCCCTGGCGGAGGAGGCGGCGATGCGCGTCGCCGAGCGCGCGCCGCAGGACGCCGACGCCTGGGAGCGGGTGGGCCGGCTGCGCCTGCGGCTGATGGATCGCGCGGGCGCGCGCGAGGCGCTGGAGCTTGCGCGACGGCTCGGGCCGAGCGTGGACGGGCTGCTCGATCTCGCGCTCGTGCTGCATCTGCAGGGGGACGTCGGCGGCGAGGTGACCGCCTGCGAGCAGGCGACGCTGCTCGACCGGCAGTCGCCCGGGGCGTGGGCGCGGTACGCGCACGCGCTGGCGCGCACCGACCGTGTGGGCGACGCGATCACCGCCTGCGAGCACGCACTCGCGCTGGACGCCGAGAACGCCGAGGTCACGGACCTGCTCACGCGGCTGCGCGGTCAGGTCCCGCGCGTGCTCCCGGCCGCCTGACCGGCCTCTCATACACCCGTCCATGGCCGTCCGTGGACGGCACTTCAGTCCTCGGCGAAGGCGGCCGATGTGTGTCGTGGACATGCTTCGCCGCTGCACACTCGCCGCCATCGTGGTCTCGGTTGCCACCGCCGTGATGGCCGCCTCGCCTGCCGCCGTTCCGGCGGCCGAGGTCGGGATCAACCCGATCGGTCAGAACGCGCCCCAGTCCACCGACGCGATGGGCGCGCTCGGGGCCACGTGGGTGCGCGCGTTCCTGCGCTGGGACCAGCTCGAGCCCAACGGGCCGGGCCGGTGGGACCCGGCCGCGCTCGCGGGCGTCGAGCAGTACACGTCGATCGCCCAGTTCCGCGGCATCAAGGTCGTCGTCGTCGTGCTCGGCGCCCCGCAGTGGGCGAACGGCTCGACCGATCCCCTCGTTCCTCCGCGCGACCCGGCGGACTTCGGTCGCGTCCTCGGATCGCTCGCCGCGCGTGAGCGGGGGAAGGTCGCTGCGTGGGAGATCTGGAACGAGCCGGACGAGAAGGACTTCTGGCACGGGCAGGTCGGCGCGGCGCAGTACGCCCCGCTTCTCAACGCCGCCCACTCGGCGATCCACGAGGCCGATCCCTCGGCTCTGGTGCTCGCCGGGGCCTCGACGGGCAACGACTATCCCTTCCTGGAAGGCCTGTACGGCGCCGGGGCCGGCGGGTCGTTCGACGGCGTGGCCGTGCACACCGACACGGCCTGCCTCATCACGCCGCCCGACAGCTACTACCGCGAGGCCGACGGCCGGGTGGGGCGCTTCAGCTTCCTCGGGTTCCGCGAAGTGCACAACGTGCTCGAGCAGCACGGGGACGGCGACCGCCCGATCGTCATGACCGAGCTCGGCTGGTCCACGACGAAGACGCACTGCTCGCGCGGGGCGTCGGCGGGCAAGAAGGCCGCGGGCGTCACCGAAGCCCAGCAGGCCGCCTATCTCAAGCTCGCCTATCGCTGCCTCAGCTTCTACCCCTACGTCCGCGCGGCGCTCTGGTTCACGCTCGGCGACACGGGCGCGGCCGACACCGAGTTCACGCGCTACGGCCTCCAGCGGGACGACGGGTCGCGGCGCCCAGCGTTCGACGCGCTCGCCGCAGTCGGCCATGGCAATCTCGGAAACGACAGCTGCGGCGACTTCACGGCGCCCAGCCTCAACGTGATCTCGCCGGCGACCGACGCGGTGTATGACCGCTCACTGAGCGTCTCGGCCGTCGCCAGGGACGATTCGAGCCAGCTCGGCCGGATCTCGTTCTACGCGAACGACCAGAAGATCCGCAGCTTCACCGGCAGCGCCCTCCGCAACGGGCGCCCCGTCAGCATCGACTGGATGGGCGCACGCGCACTGCCCTACGGCCCCGTCAAGGTCAGGGTCGAGGCGCTCGACGCGTTCGGGAACACGACGAACCGCGAGGTCGACGTCCGGCGCGTCAACCCGGCGTCGATGCCCGCCCAGCGCCCCGTGGTGAAGCTCCGCCTCACGGGCAAGGGCCTGCGGCGCAAGGTCCGCGGCCAGGTCCGCGCGGCCGGCGCGGCGTTCCTGCCCGGCGGCAAGGTCATCATCGAGTGGCAGTACAGGCGCAAGGGCCGCTGGGTCACGCTGCACAAGCGCAGCAAGAACGCCAACCGCCCGTTCACCTACGCGCAGCGCCTGAAGAAGCCCGGTCGCTGGCGGGTGATCGCCCGCTACAAGGGCGCACCGCCGTTCAAGGCGGCGCAGTCCCGGCGCGTCACCTTCCGCGCCCGCTGAGCCGACGACGGTCCCTCGGGACGTCGTAGTAGCCTCGCCCACTCGATGCGCCTGATCGTCGCCCGCTGCGAGGTCACCTACACCGGTCGCCTGAACGCCGTGCTCCCCGAAGCGCTGCGGCTGCTGATGATCAAGTCCGACGGCTCGGTGATGGTGCACGCCGACACGGGCGGATTCGAGCCGCAGAACTGGATGACGCGGCTGCTAGCCCGGGCCGAGCGGGGTCTGCTGATGGACGACCAGCTTCCATCCGTCGGGTGTCCGCCGGTAGACGCTGGTGACGGCCGCGACGTACGTGCCGACGCCGTCACGCGTTGCTCGCGCGGTGTAGACGAGTGCCGCCGCGCCGTCGCCGACCCGGAGCAGCTCGGGTTGCTCGAGAGCAAACGCGTCCCAGGGGCTGGCGGCACCGACGCCGTCCAGCACCGACCCACGGTCGGCCACGCCCAGGCCGGGAAGGACGTGGACAGCGTCGTCCGTCAGCCCGGACGCGTACCGATCACGGTCTCCCGCGGCACGCCAGAACGCTCGCTCCTGCTCCAAGAGTGTGGATTTCGTCTCCATGGGCGTGAACGTACCCAGCGAGGGCCGGACCGACGCACGCTGCTGTCGAACCCGCGCGAAGTACGGTGCAGAACGTGCGCCTGATCGTCGCCCGATGTTCCGTGGACTACACGGGCCGCCTCACCACGCACCTCCCGGAGGCGGTGCGCCTGATCATGATCAAGGCGGACGGCGGCTTCTCCATCTGGCACGACGGGGGCAGCTCGGTGAAGCCGCAGAACTGGATGACCCCGCCGACGGTGATCGAGGAGCAGGACGGGCTGATCGTCGTGCGCAAGCGCGCAGGGGCGACGGAGGATCGGCTCGACATCCGGATCGTCGAGGTCCTCTCCGACGTGACGCACGACATGGGCGAGGCGGCGGAGCTCGAGAAGGACGGCGTCGAGCGCCATCTCCAGGAGGCGCTCGCGGACGCGCCGCAGTTCTGCGGCGAGGGCTTCAGGCTCGTGCGCCGCGAGTGGCCGACGGACATCGGCCCCGTCGACCTCATGTGCCGCGACGAGGCCGACGGGTGGATCGCCGTGGAGATCAAGCGGATCGCGACGATCGACGCCGTGGAGCAGCTCGCCCGCTACCTCGAGCGCATCCGCCTCGATCCGGCGATGCAGGGCTGCCGCGGCGTGCTCGTGGCGCAGCAGATCAAGCCGCAGGCGCGCACGCTCGCCGAGGCGCGCGGGATCGCCTGCGTCGAGGTCGACCTCGCGGTGGTGCGCGGCGAGCGCGAGCCCGACCTCGTGCTGTTCGGCTGACCGCCGCGGCGGGGCTCAGCCCGCCGGCAGCCCTGCGACGAAGGATCTGATCCGTGCCGGGTCGCGCAGCGGCGGCCCGTGCCCGAAGCATGCGACGGCCGGCTCGAGCTCGGCGAGCCGGCGCTCGCTCGCCTGGTTCACCGGGACGTCGTACGTGAAGATCGCGGGCGGCTGCCGCAGGCCGTAGGCGGTCGTGAGGATGTTCATGTTGAAGAAGACGTCGCCGCAGATCAGCGTGCGGTCGCGCTCGCGCCAGAAGGACAGATGCCCAGGGCTGTGGCCCGGTGTGTCGAGCACGACGAAGCCGTGGCCGAGGTCGTCGCCCTCGCGCAGCTCGCGTGCGGGCTCGACGGCGGGGGCTCCGGCGAAGCGGCCGATCTGCCGCACGACCGCGTTGCTGCGCGGCGGGATCGGAGCGGTGCCGTCGCGCAGGTACGGCGCGTCGGCGACGCCGATCCAGACCGGCACACCCAGCGCCTCGTGCACGTGCCTCGAGCCACCCGCATGGTCGTTGTGGACATGCGTCAGCGCGTGCGTGCGCACTTCGTGCCCGCGGACCGCCGAGACCACCTTCCTGCCGTGGAGGATGTAGCCGGCGTCGACGAGGATGTCGCCCACGAGATAGGCGTTGACACCGTTGCGCGGCGTGAGCGGGATCTGCCAGACGTCTTCGGCGACCTTGTTCATCGCGTGGACACTAATGTCCGGCGCCATGCCCGACACAGCCACTGACGCGCCGGTCCTCACCGAGCGCCGCGACAACGTCCTGCTGATCACGCTCAACCGGCCCGACCAGCGCAATGCCGTCAACGGCGCGCTCGCGGACGGCGTCGCCGCCGCGCTCGACACGCTCGACGGCGACGACGAGCTGGCGATCGCCGTGCTCACCGGCGCCGGGAAGGGCTTCTGCTCCGGCATGGACCTCGGTGCGTTCGCGGCGGGCGAGCGCCCGTGGCACGCCGAGCGCGGGTTCGCCGGGATCGTGCAGCAGCCGCCGCGCAAGCCGATCATCGCCGCGATCGAGGGCTTCGCCGTCGCGGGCGGTCTCGAGGTCGCGCTGGCCTGCGACCTGATCGTCGCCTCGGCGGGCGCGAAGCTCGGGATCCCGGAGGTCAAGCGCTCGCTCGTCGCAGCAGGCGGCGCGCTGCTGCGGCTGCCGCGCCGGCTGCCGTCGGGCATCGCGATGGAGCTGGCGCTGACCGGCGATCCGATCAGCGCCGAGCGCGGGTTCGAGCTCGGCCTCGTCAACCGCGTCGCCGAGCCCGGGACCGCGGTCGCCGTCGCGCTCGAGCTCGCCGGCGGGATCGCGCGCAACGGCCCGCTCGCCGTCGCGGCGACGAAGACGATCCTCACGCAGCAGTGGGACTGGGCCGAAGCGGACTTCTGGCACCGCCAGGGCGAGATCTCGGGTCCGGTTCTGATCTCCGAGGACGCGCGTGAGGGCGCGGTGGCCTTCAAGGAGAAGCGCGACCCGGTCTGGAAGGGCCGCTAGGCCTCGCCGGACAGCGTGGCGAGGACCCGGCGCGCCCCGCCGTGGTCGCGGTGCTCGCAGAGGTAGATGCCCTGCCAGGTGCCGAGGGCCAGGCGGCCGCCCCGGATCGGCAACGTGAGCTCGGGCCCGGTGAGCGAGGCCTTCACGTGCGCCGGCATGTCGTCGGCGCCCTCGAGCGTGTGGGTCCAGGCGAACTGTTCCGGGACCACTGCGTCGAACCACGTGCGCATGTCCCGCCGCACGTCCGGCGAGGCGTTCTCGTTCAGGGTCAGGCCGGCGCTCGTGTGCTGGAGCAGCAGGTTGCACAGGCCGACCCGCAGCTCCTCGAGCTCGGGCAGCGCGCCGAGGATCTCCGCCGTCACGAGATGAAAGCCGCGCGGCCGCGGCTCGAGGACGATCTCACGCTGGGTCCACATCGCTCCACCATCGTGCCAGCCGGACGTCGACGCGCGGCGGGTCACCGGTGAGCGCGACCCCCTCGGCGGCGAGCAGTTTCGCCTGGCGCTCGCCCTGGGTGAGCGAGCCGTCGGATCGCACGATCCGATGCCACGGGACCGAGCGGTCGGTGCTCGCCGACAGCACCGTGCCCGCAAACCGGGGCGCGGCCGGGTCCAGGTCGGAGTAGGCGGCGACCTGCCCGGCGGGCACGGCGCGCGCTCGGTCGAGCACGGCGCGGGCGCGGTCGGTCGTGAGATCGGGTGGGCGGCGCACGGCGACGGGTAGATTCGCAGGCATGCGCCGCGGCACCTACTCGATCGTCGCCCGCGACTCCGCCACCGGGGAGCTCGGGGTCGCCGTCCAGTCGCACTGGTTCGCCGTGGGGCCGATCGTCCCGTGGGCTCGCGCGGGCGTCGGCGCCGTCGCGACCCAGTCCGTGGCCGAGCCGGCCTACGGCCCGCGGCTGCTGGACCGCCTGGCCGACGGGGAGCACCCGCAGGAGGCGCTCGCAGCCGAGCTCGCAGCTGACCCGCAGGCCCGCTACCGCCAGGTCGCGCTGGTCGACGCCGAGGGGCGTGCCGCCGTGCACACGGGGGACGGGTGCATCGCCTTCGCCGGGGACGAGCGCGGTGACGGCTTCAGCGCGCAGGCGAACATGATGGCCGCGCCCGAGGTCTGGCCGGCGATGGCCGCCGCCTTCGACGGAGCGGCCGGGCCGCTCGCCCGCCGGCTGCTCGCGGCACTTCACGCGGCCGAGGCCCACGGCGGGGACGTGCGCGGCCGCCAGTCGGCGGCGCTGCTCGTCGTACCGGCCGAGGGCGACGCCTGGAAGACGAGCGTCGATCTGCGCGTCGACGACGATCCCGAGCCGCTCGTCGCGCTCGACCGCCTGCTCGACCTGCACGACGCCTACGACCTCGCGACGCTCGGGGACGACCTGACGGGTGAGGGCCGCCACGACGAAGCCGGCGACGCGTACACGCGTGCCAGCGCGCTCGCCCCGGACAACCACGAGCTCGCGTTCTGGGCGGGTCTGGGCGCCGCGCAGGCGGGCGACATGCCGCTCGCGCTCGAGCGGGTCAGGCGGGCGATCGAGCTGCGGCCCGCGTGGGCGGACCTGCTGCGCCGCCTGCAGCCCGACATCGCGCCGAGCGCGGCGGCGGTGCTGGAGGCACTGGACGGGGAGTAGGCGAGCGGGAACACGCCAGGAGGAGTAGATGGTTGCGTATGCAATTATCTGTGCTACAGTGGTTGCACGCACAAAGATTGTGCACTCAACCATTAAGAGTCCAACCTCCTCGAAAGCGAGCCCGTCATGACCACCACCGCCGCAGCCACCACCTGGACCGCCGACACGGTCCACTCGACCGCGGGCTTCGCCGTGAAGCATTCAGGCGTCGCGACGTTCCGCGGCAGCTTCGACGACGTCACCGGCACGCTCGACCTGTCGGGCGCCCCGCGCCTCACCGGTGAAGTCGACGTCCCGAGCATCCAGGTCAAGGACCAGAACCTCCACGGCCACCTCCAGAGCCCGGACTTCTTCGACACGGCGAACACGCCGAAGATCACGTTCGAGTCAACGACCGTGAGCCGCGACGGCGACGACGTCACCATCGAGGGCGACCTGACGATCAAGGGCACGACCCAGCCGGGTCACCGCGAAGGGCACATGGCTGGAGATCGACGCCGACATGCACGGGCAACCCGCGCATCGGCGTGGACATCGACGACGACGATCGACCGCACCGCGTTCGGGCTGAACTGGAACGCCCCGCTCCCCAAGGGCGGCGTGGCGCTCGCCGACGACGTGAAGCTCAGCGTTCACCTCGAGCTCGTTCCGGTCCAGGGCTGATCGCGATGCGGATCTTGGCCATCTCCGGCTCGCTGCGCCGGGACTCGCACAACACGAAGCTCCTCCGGGCGGCGGCCGACCTGCTGCCGCCCGGGGCCGAGCTCGTGGTGCTCGATCCCGAGGCGCTTCGTGCCATTCCCCACTACGACGAGGATCTGCGCGAGCAGGGCGAGCCGTTCACGGTCGCTTCGGTGCGTGAGGCGGTCGCACATGCGGACGCCGTCCTCGTCTCCACACCCGAGTACAACCACTCGCTCCCGGGCGCGCTGAAGAACGCGATCGACTGGCTCTCACGGCCGATCGCGGAGAGCCCGTTCAACGGCAAGACCGTCGCCGTGGTCGGCGCGAGCACCGGCATGTTCGGCGCCGTCTGGGCGCAGGCCGAGGCCCGCAAGGTGTTCGGAGCGGTCGGCGCGCGCGTCATCGATGCGGAGCTGCCGGTCGTGTCCGCCCACGAGCAGTTCGACGAGGCCGGCGGGCTGGTCGACGACGACGTGCGGGAGGCGCTCACGGCGCAGCTCGTGACGCTCGTCAGGCAGGCGACGCCGACGCTCGCTGCTGCCTAGCGCTCGCCCGGAGTCTTCTTCGGGTAGGCGCTCGCCGGCACGGAGACGTCGAGCGCGGTCGAGAGGATGCGGTGCTGCTCGGCGTTGTGTGCAGCGGGATAGCCCTCGCCCGGTGAGGCGCGCTCGGGCCGGCCGACGTAGCCGAACTCCAGGTGGTCCGGGAGGATCTGCAGGAGGCGGGGCGACATGTACGCACGCGCGCCCATGTTGCGCGGCTCCTCCTGGACCCACAGGACCTCTTCGAGGTTCGGGTAGGTGTTGATCAGATCGCGGATGTCGTGCTCGGGGAACGGGTAGAGCAGCTCGACGCGGCCGATCGCGACGGTCTCGTTGTTCGGCCGCCGCTCGTGCCCGACGAGGTCGTAGTAGATCTTGCCGGTGCAGAGGATCAGGCGCTTGATCTTCTCGATCGGTACGCGCGGCTCGCCGAGGACCGGGAAGAAGCGCGTCTCGGAGAGATGCTCGATCCGGTTCGTGGCCTGCGGCAGGCGCAGCAGCTTCTTCGGTGTCATCACGACGAGCGGCCGCTGCTTTGCGATCAGCGCCTGGCGGCGGATGAGGTGGAAGTACTGCGCCGGCGTCGTGAGGTTCGCGACGCGGATGTTGCCCTCGGCGGCGAGCTGCAGGAAGCGCTCGAGCCGAGCGGAGGAGTGCTCGGGACCGGAGCCCTCATAGCCGTGCGGGAGCAGCAGCGTCAGCCGCGACGACTGGCCCCACTTGGCGAGCCCGCTCGCGATGAACTGGTCGATGATCACCTGCGCGCCGTTGGCGAAGTCGCCGAACTGCGCCTCCCAGAGCACGAGGACCTCGGGCGCCTCCTGGGAGTAGCCGAACTCGAAGCCCAGGCATGCGGTCTCAGAGAGCGGGCTGTTGTGCAGCTCCATCGGGGCCTGCGCGCCCCCGAGGTGCTGAATCGGGGAGAAGGTCTGGCCGGTCTTCGCGTCGTGCAGCACCATGTGTCGCTGGCTGAACGTGCCGCGCTCGACGTCCTGGCCGGTCATGCGGATCGGCACGCCGTCGACGAGCAGGGAGGCGAACGCGAGCGCCTCGCCCTGGGACCAGTCGATGCCGCCCTCGGCGCCGACCGCCTCGCGCTTCTTCTCGAGCTGCTTGACGAGCTTGGGGTGAACGGTGAAACCCTCGGGCGCGGTCAGCAGCTCCTCGTTGAGCGCGCGCAGCTCGTCCGCCGGGACCGCCGTCTCGACGGTCGGGCTGGGCGTGCGATCGAGCTGGTACTCGCCGGTCGGCTGCTCGACGGACCCGGCCTCCTGCGCCTCCTTGATCTGGACCTTGAGGCCCTGATGCAGGCGCGTCAGCTCGTCCCAGATGTCCTGCTGCCAGCCGTCGACCTCATCCTTCGTGGCGACGCCGTCCTTGATCAGTTTCGCCGCGTAGAGGTTCGCCGCGCGCTCGTGCCGCTTGATCTGCGCGTACATCTCGGGCTGCGTGTACGCGGGCTCGTCGGCCTCGTTGTGACCGAAGCGGCGGTATCCGATCAGGTCGATCAGGACGTCGTGGCCGAACTCCTCGCGGAACGCCATCGCGAGGCGCACGGCGCTGACCGACGCCTCGACGTCGTCGGCGTTCACGTGGATGATCGGGACGTCGAAGCCCTTGGCGAGGTCCGAGGCCCACTGCGTGGACCGCGAGTCCTCGAAGTCGGTCGTGAAGCCGACCTGGTTGTTCTGGACCAGGTGCAGTGCGCCGCCGACCTGGTACCCGTCGAGCGCCTGCAGGTTCAGCGTCTCCGCGACGACGCCCTGGCCGGGGAACGCGGCGTCGCCGTGCAGGATGATCGGGACGGCGGCATTCGGGCGGCGGTCGGCGTGCGCGCCCTCACGGCTCGTCTGGGCCGCGCGCGTGGCGCCGAGCACGACCGGGTCGACGAACTCGAGGTGCGACGGGTTCGACTCGAGGTTGACGAGGATCGTCTCGCCGCTGCGCAGGTCGTAGTCGCGCTGGTACCCGTGGTGGTACTTGACGTCGCCGGTGCCGCCCTGCGGGATCTCGGTGACGGCCTTGACGACGCTGACGCTGGAGCTGCCCTCGAACTCGCCGAAGATGGTCTCGTAGGGCCGGCCGAGGTTGTGTGCAAGCACGCTCAGCCGCCCGCGGTGGGCCATGCCGATGACGACCTCGCGGGCCCCGGCGCTCGCCGACAGCTCGATCGCCTCGTCGATCATCGGGACCGTCATGTCGAGGCCCTCGATCGAGAACTGCTTCTGCCCGAGGTAGGCCTTGTGCAGGAAGCGCTCGAGCCCGTCGACGGCGATCAGGCGGCGCAGGACCCGGCGCGCGTCTTCGGCCTCCAGCTTGGTGCGGTACGCGCCGCCCTCGATCCGCTCGCGCAGCCACAGTCGCTGGCGGTGGCTCGCGATGTGCTCGATCTCGTACGCGATCGTGCCCGTGTAGACCTCGCGCAGGTGCGGGAGCGCCTCCTCGAGGTTCGCGCCGTCGACGTAGATCCGCAGGATGCTCGACGGGATCCGGCGCATGAGCTCCGGCGTGAGGTGCACGGTGTCCGGGTCGAGCGCCGGATCACCCGTCGGCTCCGTGCCGAGCGGATCCAGGCGCGCGGCGAGGTGGCCATGCGTGCGGTACGCCTTGACGAGCGCGGTCGCGGCCTGGACGGCCTGCATCAGCTCGAGGTCGTCGCCCTCGGGTCGCGGGGCCTCGGACGGCACGACGGCGGGAGCGGTGCCCGCGCCGAACTCCGGCTGCGGCGCCTCGATCGGCGGGCCCAGCGTCGCGCCGAGAGACCCGAAGACCGCCTCGTAGAACCCGTTCTCGCCCTGGAGATAGCTCTCGATCGTCTTCAGGAATCGCCCGGACTCGGCCCCCTGGATGATCCGGTGGTCGTACGTCGAGGTCATCGACATGACCTTCTCGGCGCCGACCAGTGCGCCGACGCCGCCCAGGCCCACGGGGTACGAGATCGAGCCGGTGGCGACGATCGTGCCCTGGCCGACCATCAGGCGCGGGACCGAGGCGACGGTGCCGATGCCGCCGGGATTGGTGAGCGTGATGTTGGCGCCGACGAGGTCGTCGGCGGAGAGCGTGTTCGTGCGGGCCTTGTCGATCAGCGCGTCGAAGGCGGCCTTGAACTCGCTGAACGAGAGCCGTCCGGCGTCGCGGATCACGGGGACCATCAGCGTGCGGGAGCCGTCCTTCTTCTCGACGTCGACGGCGATGCCGAGCATCACGCCGCCGTCGTCGAGGCGGACGGGCTTGCCGTCCCGCTCCTCGAAGTGGTGCGCCATGACGGGCATGTCGTCGGTCGCGGCCTTCGCGATCGCCCACGCGATCAGGTGCGTGAACGACACCTTGTGGCCGGCGTCCTTGAGCTGCTTGCGGCGCCCGTCCATCTGCGTGACGGTGAGGGTGCGGAACGAGGTGGCGGTCGGGATCGACCGGCTCTCGTCCATGTACTTCGCGAGCATCGCCGCGCCGCCGCGGATCGGTGAGGCGGTCGCGCTCGAGGCGGGTGCATCGCCGGCGGCGAGCACGTCGGCCTTCGTCACGCGGCCGCCGGGACCCGAGCCCTTGACCGCGGTGAGGTCGACACCCTCGGCGGCGGCGACGCGCGCGGCGACCGGGGAGACCTTCATCCCGTCGGGCGCGGCGGCGGCGGTCGTCGTCGCGGCGGGCGCGGGCGTCGCGCCGTCGGCGGAGGCCGGCGTGGGCGCGGGCGGTGCCTGGCCGGCGCCGACGCGCATGCGCGCGATGACCTGTCCGACCGTGACCGTCTCTCCCTCGGCGGCCAGCAGTTCGGTGATCTCGCCGGCGGCTGGAGCGGGAAGCTCGACGTCCACCTTGTCGGTCGAGATCTCGACGATCGTGTCGCCGTCGGCGATGCTCGAGCCGACCTCGACGTGCCACTCGAGCAGCGTGCCCTCGGTGACGGACTCGCCGGCGCCCGGGGTGACGATGTCGATGACCTCGCCGGCATCGTCCGCGGGCGCAGCCTCGGCCGGGGGCGGCGCCGTGACGGCGCCGTTGCCGCTCGCGCCGTTGCCCGATTCGACGTCCGGCATGATCTCGGCGAGCACCGCGCCGACGGTGACCGTGTCGCCCTCGGCGGAGTACACCTTCACGACCGTTCCGGAGACCGGCGAGGGCACCTCGGCGTCGACCTTGTCCGTCGAGATCTCGACGAGCGTCTCGTCGGCCTCGATGCGGTCGCCCTCGGCCTTGTGCCACTCGAGGACGGTGCCCTCGGTGACCGACTCGCCCATTGCCGGCAACGTGACCTGAACTGTGGTGGAAACGGCCATTCTGGGACTCGCTTCTACCCTAGCGCGCCTGCTGCGGTGCCGCTGGCGCTGCATCGGCGCGCCCATCGGCCCCGTCGCGCCGGCGACCCTCGCGGACGAACTCCCAGCTCCCGAAGAACGGGGCGAGACCGCCGAGGACGGTGACCGCGAACGCCGTGCGCATCGGGACCACGCGCGCCCGGAGCGCCGCCAGGATCAGCAGCACCATGCAGATCCAGCCGATCCCGTGCGCGAACCCGAAGACCATCTCCTCGGGGGCGAGCCCGGGGATGAGCCAGACCACGAGCAGACACGCGTAGATCGTCGAGTGGGTGAACGAGAGCGCCTTCAGCGTCGGGAACGACAGGCTGTGCGGCGCGTCGTTCACGTGGCCGGCCCGCCGAGCAGCGCCGCCATGCGTCGCAACGGCTCGTCGGCCTCGGCCGGCCAGTCGGCGACGTCGGGCGGCCACCACGCGTAGGTGTCGTGCTCGTGGTCGATGGTCACCTCGGCGCCCGCGGGGAGCCAGGCCTGGCCGATGAACATGACCATCGCGTGCGGCAGCAGGACGAGCGCCTCGGCCTGCACGAGCTCGGGTTCGACGGACCATTCCTCGTCGAGCTCGCGGATCAGCGTGTCGACGGGGCTCTCGCCGACGTCGACGGCGCCGCCCGCGCCCAGGGCCCACCTGCCCGCCCACGAGGCGACCCACGCCGCGCGGCGGCCGGCGAGCCAGCGGCCCTCGCTGTCGCGCACGACGCAGAGAGCGGCGATCGACGAGGACGCGTCGCCGTCCACGAGACGCAGCGCCCAGCGTGCGGGCTGCAGCTCGATCGTGAGCGAGCCGTCGTCCCCGACGCTGTGGCCGGCGAGCCGCCCGGCGAGGCCGTCATGGCTCGGGGAGCCGCGCTCGGCGAGGGCGGCGACGGCCGCGTCGGCGGCGGCGGTGGTCTCGGCCGGGGGCTCGTAGGGCTCCTCGGTCCAGCGGGCGGCGACCCGGTCGGTCGACCAGGGTCCGCGCGCGAGGAGGCCGGGCACCGTCTCCATCTGCCACAGGGTACGGTCCGGACGATGGCCGGGCGCACGCGCAGCAGCTGGGGCTGGGGCTTCGAGGATGCAGCGTTCACCGCCGACCAGGCGCTGGAGGCGGCGCCCGGACTGCCCGCGCTGCTCGGCATCGAGGCGGCCGCGATCGAGGAGCCCGTGGCGCTCGAGGCGGCCGTGCTGCCGCAGCCGCGGGTCGCGCCGCCCGGCGGGGCGCTTGCGGCGATCTGCTCGCAGGAGCACCGCGATCGCGCGACCCACGCCTACGGCAAGTCGTATCTCGACACGGTCCGCGCGTTCCGCGGCACCTACGAGCACGTGCCCGACCTCGTCGCGCGCCCGCGCGACGAGGTCGAGGTCGAGGCGCTGCTCGAATGGGCGGCGGGCGCGAACGTGGCGGTCATTCCGTACGGCGGCGGGACGAGCGTCGTCGGCGGTGTCGAGCCGCGGATCCCGGCGCGGCTGAACGGCGCTCTGTCGCTCGACCTCGGCGCGTTCGACGCGCTGCTCGAGCTGGACGAGGTCTCGCGCGCGGCGCGGATCGGCGCAGGCGCTGCGGGCCCGCGCGTCGAGGAGCTGCTCGGTGCGCACGGCCTGACGATGCGCTTCTTCCCGCAGTCCTTCGAGCTCTCGACGCTCGGCGGCTGGATCGCGACCCGTGCGGGCGGGCACTTCGCGACCAGGCTCACCCACGTTGACGACCTCGTCGAGAGCGTCCGCGCGATCACGCCCAGCGGGGAGTGGGAGTCCCGCCGCCTGCCGGGATCGGGCGCCGGGCCGTCACCCGACCGGATGCTGCTGGGCTCGGAGGGTGCGCTCGGCGTGATCACGAGCGCGTGGGTGCGGGTGCAGCCGCGACCTGAGCATCGCGCCTCGCGCGCCGTTCGCTTCGACACCTTCGCGCGCGGCGCCGAGGCCGTCCGCGCGCTCTCCCAGTCGGGTCTCGACCCGGCGAACTGCCGTCTGATCGACGAGCTCGAGGCGTTCCAGACAGGCGCCGGCGACGGGACCTCCGCGGTGCTGGTGCTCGGCTTCGAGTCCACCGACCACGCCGTCGACGAGGACCTCGGGCAGGGCCTGCGCATCTGCCGCGAGCACGGCGGCGCCTGGGACGACCCGGCGGGTGAGGGCGGCTCGGTCGGCGCGTGGCGCGAGGCGTTCATCCGGATGCCCTATCTGCGCGACCTGCTGCTGCGGCTCGGCGTCCTCTCCGACACGTTCGAGACCGCCGTGACCTGGGATCGCTTCCCGGAGTTCCACCGGACCGTGATGGGCGCGGTCCGTGAGGCGCTCGGCGAGCCGTGCCGCGTCACCTGTCGGTTCACGCACGTCTACCCCGACGGGCCGGCGCCGTACATCACGGTGATCGCCCCGGCGCGGCGCGGCGACGAGATCGCGCAGTGGCACGAGATGAAGCAGGCCGCGGGCGACGCGATCATCAGTGGCGGGGGCACGATCACCCACCACCACGCGGTCGGGCGCGACCACCGTCCCTGGTACGACGCGCAGCGCCCGGACGCGTTCGCCGCGGCGCTGCGGGGGGCCAAGGCCGCGGTCGACCCCGCGGGCGTGATGAACCCCGGCGTGCTCGTGGACTGATGCGCGCGTTCAGCCTCGCGCTGCGGTTTCTGCTCGAGCTCACGCTGCTCGCGGGGCTCGCGATCGCGGGTGCGCGGCTCGCGGATGGGATCGCGGGCCTCCTGCTCGCCGTCGGGCTGCCCGTTCTCGCCGCGGCGATCTGGGGCGCCTGGGTCGCGCCGAAGGCGCAGCGGCGCCTGCGCGACCCGGCGCGGCTCGCGGTCGAGGTCGTGCTGTTCGCGCTCGGGGCGGGAGCGCTGATCGCCGCGGGCCTTGCGGCAGCCGGGATCGCGCTCGGGGTCGTGTACGGGGTGAGCCTCGGGCTCCTGCTCGGGCTCGGCCGGCGCGACGACGCGTAGGGGCTTGACACAAGGTGTGTGTGAGTGCATACTCACACCTTGATGACCCCCACCGCCACCACCCAGCGCAAGCTCCAGACGGCCGAGGAACGCCGCGAGGACGTGCTCGCCGCAGCGCGGCAGGAGTTCGCGCGCCGGGGCTACTACGGCACGCCCACGACGGACATCGCGAAGGCCGCGGGGATCTCCCAGGCCTACCTGTTCCGGCTCTTCCCGACCAAGGAGGAGCTGTTCGTGGGCTGCGTGCAGCGCACCTACGCCGACGTCGTCGGCGCCTTCACCCGTGCCGCGGCCCCGACTCCCGGGGATCCCGAGGCGGCGCTCTCGGCGATGGGCGACGCCTACGACGACCTGCTGCTCAACACCGACATGCTGCTCTGCCAGCTGCACGGGTATGCCGCATGTCAGGAGCCGGCGATCCGCATCGCCGTGCGCCAGGGGTACAAGGAGCTCGTGGAACTCGTCCAGCACCTCAGCGGGGCGCCCGACGAGGAGATCCAGCGCTTCTTCGCCAAGGGCATGTTGCTGAACACCCTCGCCGCCACGGGCGCGCACGAGCTCGACGAACCGTGGGCCCGGGCGCTCATGTGCGACCAGGACACCTGAGGGGGCTGGAGATGCGTGCCGTGCCCCCGACCTCGTTTCCCCTCACTGTGAGTGACCAGTCGCACATAGTGTGTGACCGCTCACAACCACAATCGGCCAGCATCACCACCCTCATCCGGAGAACCTCATGACACCCGCCACCCGCGGGCGTGCCGGCTGGACGTTCGTCGTCACGTCGATCGCCCTCTTCATGGTCACGCTCGACAACCTCGTCGTGTCCACCGCGCTCCCCGTCATCCGCGTCGACCTCGGGGCGAACATCGAGTCGCTCCAGTGGACGGTCAACGCGTACACCCTCGCCTACGCCGTCTTCCTCCTCACGGGCGCCGCGCTCGGCGACCGCTTCGGCCGCCGCCGCATGTTCATCCTCGGCGTCGCGCTGTTCGCCTCGGCCTCCGCCGCGGCCGCCCTCGCGCCGACCGCGGGCGCCCTGATCGTCGCCCGCGCCATCCAGGGCCTCGGCGCAGCGTTCGTGACCCCGCTCTCGCTGACGCTCCTGTCCGACGCCGTGCCGGAGCACCGTCGCGGTCTCGCGATCGGCGCATGGTCCGGCGTCGCCGGGCTCGGCGTCGCGCTGGGCCCCGTCATCGGCGGCGCGATCGTCGACGGCCTGTCCTGGCACTGGATCTTCTGGGTCAACGTCCCGATCGCCCTCGCGATGCTCCCGCTCTCCCGGCGCGTGCTCGCCGAGAGCCGCGGTCCGAACAGCGCGCTCGACCCGCGCGGCCTCGTCCTCGCGGGCACCGGCCTGCTCGGGCTGACCTACGGGATCGTGCGCGCGGACGCGCTCGGCTGGACCAGCCCGATCGTGCTGGGAGGGATCGCCGGCGGTCTCGTGCTGCTCGGGCTCTTCCTGTTCTGGGAGGGCCGCGCCCCGCAGCCGATGCTGCCGCTGCGCTTCTTCCGCAGCCGCACGTTCTCGGCGACGAACGTCGTGTCGTTCTCGATGTTCTTCGGCGTCTTCGGCTCGATCTTCTTCCTGTCGCAGTTCTTCCAGACGGTGGAGGGGCTCACGCCGCTCCAGTCGGGCATCCGGATCCTGCCGTGGACGGTCATGCCGATCTTCATCGCGCCGGTCGCGGGCATCCTCAGCGACCGGATCGGGGCGCGGCCGCTGATGGCGACCGGTCTCGCGCTGCAGGCGTTCGCGATCTCGTGGCTCGCCGCGGTGTCCGACGTGGGCGTGGCGTACACGACGCTGCTCCCGGCGTTCGTCGCCGGCGGGGCCGGGATGGCACTCGTCTTCGCGCCGTCGGCCAACGCGGTCCTCGGCTCGGTGAGGCCGAGCGAGATCGGACAGGCCTCGGGCGCGACGAACACGATTCGCGAGCTCGGCGGGGTGCTCGGCGTCGCGGTGCTGGCCACAGTGTTCTCGAGCGCCGGCGGCTACGCCTCGCCGCAGAACTACGTGGACGGCATGACCGCCGCGCTGCCCGTCGGCGCGGCCGTGCTGGCCGTCGGCGCCCTGGTCGCGCTGCTCGTGCCCGGCATCGAGCGCACGGCGCCGGAGCAGGCGCCCGTGCGGCGCGAGGCGCACGCCGCCGCATGAGCTGAAACCTCAGGGACACACTGGATTCATGGGCCGGAGGGCCGCTACCCTCCGGCCCGTGAGCTCGTTCGCCGCGAAGAACCTGGGTGCGATCAAGGCGGCCGTCGACCAGCACAACGCGGAGTGCCCCGTTCCGGCGAACGCGATCCTGCTGAACCCGGTCGATCACGCGCTGATCGACTTCGACGAGCTGTGGGGTCTGCCGGTCCTCGCCGACGAGCGCGTGCCCACCAAGCGCGTGCGGATCCAGTGCGACGGCTCGGCGTTCGGCATCGAGGACGAGTTCGCGGACGCCGTCTCACGCGAGCAGCCGGTGGTGGTGCCGGTGGTCATGCCCGTCGGGCCGGGACCCGCACGCGAGGACGAGCTGCCGTAGCTCAGGCGACCTGAAGCTCGCGCCCGAAGGCCCGCGCGAACAGTTCCTTCTCGCGCGAGGCGGCCCAGCGCGGGACCCGCGCCTCGCCGTCGGCGACGAGGTCGAGCCGGACGATCTCCTTCCCGTCCGCCGTCACGTGCGCCTCGCGGACCGCCTGGTCGCGGCTGCGCTCGAGGTCCTCGGCGAGCCGCAGCAGCACTGCGCAGCGATCGAGCAGCTGTGCGTCGCCACTCGTCATGAGCGCGGCGAACGGGCCGGGGTCGGGCATGCCCTTGCGGTGGTACCGCACGGCCTGCCCGATCAGTGCGACCTCGCGCGGGCTGAACCCGGGCAGGCCCGCACTGAGGATGAGGTAGCGCGAGTGCTTGTGGTGGTCGTCGTAGTCGACCGCGACGCCGACGTCGTGCAGGTGGGCGGCGGCCCACAGCAGCCCGCGCTCGACCGGGTCGCCGGGATGCAGCTTCGCGGCCGCCAGCTCGTCGAACAGGGTCAGCGCGAGCTCGGCGACGTGACGGGTGTGGGCGGCGTGCGGGTCGAACTGCGCGGCGAGGTTCAGCACGCTCGCACGGCGCACGTCATCGAACAGCGGGTCCGGGCGGCCGGCGAGCGCCTGCGCGAAGAAGATCCCTTCGCGCAGCCCGGCCTCCGTCGTCTCGAGCGCGTCGAAGCCGCCCGAGTCGAGCACCTGCTGCACGACGACCGCGCCCGCCAGCACGATGTCCCCGCGCACCGGCTTGATGCCCGGGACGCGACGGCGTTCGGCGATGGAGAGGCCCGCCAGCCGGTCGACGAGGTCGTCGAGCGCGGCGCGCTCGATGCGGTAGCCCTGCACGCCGAACTCGGGCACGACGAGCGCACGCTGCAACGCGGCCGCGAGGTTGCGGATGGTCCCGCCCAGCCCGACGACGTGCTCGGCGTCCGCGAGCCACTCGGCGCGCTCGAGCTTGCGTGCGACGTGCTCGCGCAGGCGGGTCAGCTGCTTGCCGGTGGCCGGGCCGTCGTCGGGCAGGAAGCGCTCGGTCATCCGCACCGCGCCCAGGCGCCAGGAGTCCAGGTCACCGGCGATGCGGTCGCGCACCCGCACGAGCTGCAGCGAGCCCCCGCCGATGTCGAGCACGGCGCCGTCGTGCAGGTCGGTCGAGTTGACCGCCGCGAGGTACCCGTAGCGCGCCTCCTCATCGCGGGAGAGCACGCGGATCGCGAGCCCGCTCGCCTCGCGCGCCCGCGTCAGGAAGTCCTCGGAGTTCGTCGCCTCGCGGATCGCGCTCGTCGCCACCACGTCGATCTCGCCCGAGCCGAGGCCCGCCGCGTCGCAGAAGTGCGCGAAGACCTCGATCGCCGCGCTGGCGCGGGCCATGCCCTCCTCGCCGAGGGCACCGGTCTCGTCCACGCCGGCGCCGATCCGCACCGGCTCGTAGATCTCGTCGGTCCGCTTCCACCAGCCGCCGAGCTCGCCCGGCCGCCCCGCGTGGATCTCGAAGACGACGAGGCGAAAGGAGTTGGACCCGAGGTCGACGACCGCGAGGCGCTCAGGCACGTTCGATGAGCTCGATCCGGTACCCGTCGGGGTCGCGCACGAAGCAGAGCCGCGGACCGTTCTCGCTCACCGTGTAGGGCGGCTTCTCGGCCTCGATTCCCTGCTCGCGCAGGCGACCCAGCGTCTCGTCGAGGTCGGAGGCCGACACCGCGATGTGGTTGTAGCCGGTGCCCAGCTCGTACGAGTCGACGCCGAAGTTGTAGGTGAGCTCCAGGCGCGGGCCGTCGCCGGGGAGGCCCATGAAGACGTTGATCGCCTCGTCGCGGATCGGCATCCGGCCGACCTCCTCGAATCCGAGAGCCTGGTAGAAGGCGACCGACCGGTCGATGTCGCCGATGCGGTAACAGGTGTGGATCAGCTCGGGCATGGCCGCAGGGTATACCCGCCAAAACCGATCTGCCGTAGCCTGGGCGCATGATCGTCGAGCACGCGCAGCTGCCGGACTTCCTGACCAACACGTACGTCGTGGGCGAACCCGGCGGGACGGCGTTCTTCGTCGACGCCGGCGGACCGGTCGCGCCGCTGATCGAGATCGTCGAGCGCGAGCGCATGACCCCGACGCACGTGCTGCTGACCCACCACCACTACGACCACGTGCTGGCGCTTCCCGAGCTGCTGGAGCGCTGGCCGGACCTCGAGGTGCTCATCCATCCCGCCGAGCGGGAGCTCGTCGACGCAGCCACCGGTGACCTCGTCCCGGGTCAGGCGCTGACGATCGGCGACAAGACGATCGAGCTGCTGCACACGCCCGGCCACACGGCCGGCATGGTCGCACTGCTCGTCGAGGGGCAGGTCTTCACGGGGGACACGCTGTTCAAGGGCTCCGTCGGCGGGGTGCGCGCGCCCGGCAGCACGAGCTACGAGGACCTCAGGTCATCGATCATGGACACGCTCGTGAAGCTCCCTCCGGAGACGATCGTGCAGCCCGGCCACTCCGACCCCTCGACGATCGGCGCCGAGCTCGAGCACAACGCGTTCATCCGCGTCTGGCGTGGACTGGACCCCGAGGGCGCCGAGGCCTGCACCGCGCTCGGCGAGCCCGCGACGCTCGTCCTGTTCGGCGACGACTACGACGGCGGGCACAAGGCCTGGGTCCGCTGGCCCGACGGGCGCGACGACATCGTTCCCGGCTCGCAGGTCCAGCGCCAGGGCTGACCGGAGGGCCCGTGTCAACGCCACGCGAGGAGGACCAGCCCGGCGGGGACGACCCCGGCGACGGCGAGGAGCTGGGCGGGCGGCTGCGGCGCACCGCCGCAATCGGGCGGCTCGCCGCCACCGAGGCGGCGAAGTACGCCGCGACGTCGGCCGCGAACCTGGGCCGCACACCGGACGAGGCGGCCGATGCGCTCGGGCGCCGGCAGCTCGACGCGGCGCGTCAGATCGTGCGCGTTCTGGGGTCGATGAAGGGCGTCGCGATGAAGGCCGGCCAGGTGCTGTCGGTCGTCGACGTCGATGCGGTGCCGGCCGCCTACCGGGACGAGGTCCGGGCGACGCTGGCGGAGCTGCGCGACTCCGCGCCGAGCGTCTCGTGGAGCGAGATGCGGCGCGTCCTCGAGCGCGAATACGGCGAGCGCCTGGACCGGGTCTTCGCGACCTTCGACGAGGAGCCGATCGCCGCGGCGTCGATCGGGCAGGTCTACCGCGCGACGCTCGAGGACGGGCGCGAGGTGGCCGTCAAGGTGCAGTACCCGGGGATCGCCGCCGCGGTGCGGGCCGACCTGCAGAACCTCGTGCCGATGCTGCGGATCGCCAAGCAGATCGCCCCGAACCTCGATGTCCAGGGTCTCGCCGAGGAGGTGCGCGAGCGGATCCACGAGGAGCTCGACTACGAGCTCGAGGCGCAGAACACGCGCGCGGTCGCCCGCGCCCACCGCGGGCATCCGTTCATCGTGATCCCCGAGGTCGTCACGGACCTCTGCCGCCCGCGCGTGATCGTCATGGACTTCATCGACGGCGTCGGGCACGACGAGGTCGCGCGCCGCGATCAGGTGACCCGCGACCGCGTCGCCGAGATCATCTTCCGCTTCTACTTCGGCGCGATGTACCGCCACCACGCGTTCTCCGGCGACCCGCATCCCGGGAACTCGCTGCTGCTCGCGGACGGCCGCATGGCGTTCCTGGACTTCGGCCTCTTCAAGCGGATCTCGGCGGCGGCCGCCGAGCGCGAGCTCGTGATCCAGCGGCTCGGCGTCGAGGGTCGCGGCGAGGACATGATCGAGCGGATGCGCGAGGCCGGGATGCTGCCGGACGACACCCGCGCGACGCCGCAGTCGATCCTCGACCAGTTCCGGCGCTACACGTGGTGGTTCACCCGGGACGAGGTGCTCGAGCTCGACCCGGGGATGGCGACGCGGATCGTCCTGGACTTCTCGGACCCCACGCACAGCGCCTTCCACGAGATCCGCCGCGAGACGCTGCCTGCCGAGCACCTCTTCGGCCGGCGCCTGGAGATGATGACCCTCGCCGTCATGAGCCAGCTGCGGCCGCAGGGCAACTGGTACCGGATCGCGCGCGAATGGCTGTACGACGACGCGCCGCAGACCGACCTGGGCCTCCTCGAGGCCGCCTACTACGCCCGCCGGCGATGAGTCCCGGGATCAAGCCGAGCGGGCCCTCCCGCGAGGCGCGCTCGATCCGGCGCCGCGGCCCCGGCCCGCGCGTGCGCCTCGCGATGCTCGCGATCGCGCTGGCGTCGCTCTTCATCGTGCTCGCGGTGACCGGGGCGCTCTCGCCGGAGACGGTCAGCGAGCGCGTGGACCAGTACGGCTGGGCCGGCCCGTTCGTCTTCGTCGTCGTCTCGGTGATCCTCACCTGCGCCATGTGCCCCGGGCCGATTCTGGCCGGTGCGGCCGGGCTCCTGTTCGGCACCGCGCTCGGCACGCCGGTGGCGCTCGTCTCCGCGACGCTCGGCGCGAGCCTCGCCTGCATCATCGGCCGCTTCGTCGCGGGCGATGCGGTCGAGGAGCTCGGCGGCCCGCGGATCCGGGCGCTCGCGACCTGGGTCGGCGCGCGTGGGTTCACGTCCGTGCTGACCGCGCGCGTCGCGCCGGCGATGCCCTACAACGTCGTCAACTACGCCTGCGGCCTCACGACGATCCCGATCCCCATCGTCGCCGCGGCGACCGCGATCGGGACGGCGCCGCGCACCTTCGCGTACGTCGCGCTCGGCGGCTCGTTCGGTGACTTCTCGTCACCCGCGGCGATCATCGCGCTCGTGATCATCGTCGGCATGGGCCTGATCGGCCTGGCGCTGATCCGGCGCGACCTGCTGCGGGAGCGCGCCTCGCGCGCGGCCGCGCCGCGACAGGACGACGGCCTACGGGCCCCCGATGTCGAGTAGCTCGCTGGTCCGCTCGTGATCCACCTGCAACGTCGCGTGGGTGATGTCGAAGCGCCTGACGAGCATCGTCTGCAGCTCGCGGCGGCGGGCGTGGCAGTCGTCACCGGGTGCGACGAGGACGTGCGCGGCGAGCGCCGGGAAGCCTGACGTCACCTCCCAGACGTGCAGGTCGTGGACCTCGACGATCCCGGGCTCGGCGGCCATGGCCTGGCCGATCTCGCTCGGGCTGAGCCCCTTCGGCGCGCCCTCGAGGAGGATGCGCCCGGAGTCGCGGATCAGCCCCCAGCCGCCGTAGAGCATCAGCGCCGAGACCGTGAGCGCGGCGATGCCGTCGGCCTGTCCCCAACCCGACAGCACGATCACGAGGCCGGCGACCGCTGCCGCGATCGACGAGAGCATGTCGAAGAGGTTGTGCAGGAACGCGCCCTGCACGTTGAGGCTCTCGCGGTTGGCCCTGCCCAGCGCCCAGGCCGCGGCGCCGTTGACGAGCGCCCCGAGCAGGCCGGTGTAGAGGACGAACGCGCCGTCGACGTCGGGCGGGCTGACGATCCGGCTGATCGACTCGATCCCGATGATCCCCGCGAGCACGAACAGCAGCACGCCGTTGATCTGCGCGCTCAGGATCTCGCCGCGCTTGAGCCCGAACGTGAACACGCCCTTCGGCGGACGCTGGGCCAGCCGCAGCGCGAGGATCGCGAGGCCGATGGCGGCGGCGTCCGTGAGCATGTGGGCCGCGTCGCTGAGCAGCGCCAGCGAGTTGGCCGCGATGCCCACAGCGACCTCGACCAGCATGAAGCCGACGTTGATCAGCAGTGCGGCGAGGAGCCAGCGCGCGTCGCTGCTCGCGCTCACCCCGTGGGCGTGTCCGGCCCCCTCGTGATGCTCGTGGTCGTGGGCGCCCATGGTCGGGTGGCGCGTCGGGCTTCCGGTCAGCTCGCGGCGTCGTCCCGGCGCGCCGGCTGCGAATCACCCGAGCGGCCCGGATCGTCGAGCACCTGCACCTGGAACATGCTGGTCGTGCCGGGTCGCCCGCTCGGCAGCCCGGCGGTGATGCCGACGCGTTGCCCGGCGCGGCACCACCCGAGTTCGACGACGCGGCGAGCGGCGTCGGCGATGAGCTCCTCGGTGACGTCGTGCTTGCGCATCGACGCGGCGCGCACGCCCCACATGAGGCCGCAGCGCCGGACGGTCTCCTTGCCGGGGGAGAGCGCGAGGATCGGCACGGTCGGCCGGTGCGCGGAGACGAGCCGCGCCGAGCGCCCGGACAGCGTCGGCACGACGATCGCGTCGAGCTCGAGCTCGCGCGCAGCCTCGACGACGCTGTGGGCGATCGTGTAGCCGGGATCGCGGCCGGTGCGGCGGACACGGTGCTCGTTCCAGCGCGAGTAGGGCGCCTCGCGCTCGGTCGTGCGAGCGATCGAGTCCATCATCGCGACCGCCTCGACCGGGAACGCGCCGACTGCCGTCTCCTGCGAGAGCATCACGGCGTCCGTCCCGTCGAGGATCGCGTTCGCCACGTCGGCCACCTCGGCGCGCGTCGGCCGGGCGCTGCGGATCATCGAGTCGAGCATCTGCGTCGCGGTGATCGAGATCCGCGCATGCTCGCCGGAGAGGCGCAGCAGGCGCTTCTGGACGAGCGGCACCTCCTGGATCGGCAACTC
This sequence comes from uncultured Actinomycetes bacterium, assembly GCA_963805615.1. Taxonomy (GTDB): domain Bacteria; phylum Actinomycetota; class Thermoleophilia; order Solirubrobacterales; family Solirubrobacteraceae; genus F1-60-MAGs163. The sequence continues at coordinate 768,956 of CAWDUW010000004.1, forward strand.
GATGCCGAGGTCGCCGCGGGCGACCATGATGCCGTCGCTGACGCGGACGACGTCCTCGGCGCGCGCGACCGCCTGAGGCTTCTCGATCTTCGCGATCAGCGGGATGCGCGTGTGCTCGCGCACGAAGAGGATGTCTTCGGGGCGGCGGACGAAGCTCAGCGCGACGAGGTCCACCCCGATCGCCATGCCTGCGGCCAGGTGGACGAGATCCTCCTCCGGCACCGCGGGCAGCTCCTCGGCGCCGCCGGGGATGTTGAGGCCCTGGCGCGAGGCGACGACGCCGCCGAGCTCGACGTCGCAGTCGAACTCGCCGTCACCCGCGCGCACGCCGGTCACGCGCAGCCGGACCGACCCGTCGGCGAGGTAGACGGACTCACCCGGCTCCAGCGCGGAGGCGAGGCCGGGCCAGCTCACGGTCATCCGCTCCGCGGTCCCCGTCTGCGTGCCCTCGACGTCGGTGGTGAAGGTGAGGGAGTCCCCGCCGCGCAGCATCGCCTTGTCGCCCTCGAGCGGGCCGATCCGCATCTTCGGCCCGGGCAGATCCTGCAGGATCGCCACCGGACGACCCGCGCGGCTCGAGGCCTCGCGCACCAGGCGAGCGGTCTCCGCATGCTCGTCGTGGGTGCCGTGGCTGAAGTTCAGCCTGGCGACGTCCATGCCCGCCTCGACCAGGCGGGCGAGCACCTCGGGATCCCGCGTGGCGGGGCCGATCGTCGCGACGATCTTCGTGCGGCGTTCCATGGACACGTTGTGACGGTACCGTCCCGGGCCGCCATGCCGCCGTCGGCTTCGCCTAGGCCATCTTCGCCGCGGCGTCCTTCTCCAGGTGACCGACGCGCGGGCCCATCGCCTCGCCCATCGCCATCAGCGCCGAGAGCGGGCGGATCATCACCGTGAACTCGGTGACGAGGCCGTCATCGCCGATGACGAGGTGGTCGAGCCCCTCGAGCTCCTTGCCGTTCACGCTCGCACGGAAGATCAGCGCGTGGGTGCCCTCGCCCTCGAGCTCATCGGTGTAGCGGAAGTCCTCGAACACCTCGAAGAGGTTCCAGAAGAGCTCGTTCACGGCCTCGCGCCCGGCGAACGGCTTGAAGGCGACGGGGGAGTAGAAGCGGATGTCCGGGGCCATGCATGCGGTCATGGCGTCGGGGTCACGGGCTTCGACGGCTGCGCGGAAGGGGTGCATGGCGCGGACGCTCGCAGTCCTCGGCGCGGTGGTCAAGCGCGGCCGGGCAGGCCGGCGAAGCGCCCGTCCTGCAGGACGACCTCGCCGTCGGCTGTGAGCCGCCCGCCGGCGCGCAGGTCGCAGATCATGTCCCAGTGCAGCGCGCTCTCGTTGCGTCCTCGCGTCTCGGGGTAGGAGCGGCCGAGCGCGAGGTGCACGGTGCCGCCGATCTTCTCGTCGAAGAGGATCGCCCCGACCGGTCGCTGGATGCCGAAGTTCGTCCCGATGCCGATCTCGCCGAGCCGGCGCGCGCCCTCGTCCGTCGCGATCGCCTGCAGCAGGAACTCCTGGCCGGACTCCGCGCGCGCCTGCACCACCTCGCCGTCCTTGAACGTGAGCTCCACGCCGTCGACGTCCACGCCCGACGGGGCGGAGCGGATGCTGAACCGGATCCGTCCGTTCGCCGAGGTCTCGTGCGGGCCGGTGAAGACCTCGCCGCTGGGCATGTTGCGCTGCCCGTCGGAGTTCACCCAGATTCGGCCCTTGACGCTCAGTGTGAGGTCGGTGCCCTCCGCCTCGATGCGCAGCTCCGAGGCGCCGCGAAGCCGCTCGATCAGGGACTCCTGGAACGTGCCGAGCCCGGCCCACGCGCGGACGGGGTCGGCCTGGTCGAGGAACATCGCCCGCCGCACGAACGCCGCGAAGTCCTGCAGCTCCATGCCGGCGGCGGCCGCTCCGGCGGGGGTCGGCCACAGCGTCGAGCACCAGCGCTTCTTCAGCGTGCGCTCGCGCACCGGGCGCCGGGCGCGGGCGACCCGCGCCATTCGCGCCGGATCCACGCCGGCCAGGTCGCGCGGGTCGTACGGAGCCTGGATCCCCAGAACGGCGTCGAGGCCCTTGGCCTCGGCCATGGCGAGGTCGTCGAAATCGTCGAGGTGCAGGTCGCGCGCGTGCTCGTAGAAGCTGCGCGACTGGCCCGGCAGCTCGATGTCGAAGCGCACCCAGGCGTCGCGCTCCAGGATCGCGCGCTGCAGCTCGAGCAGGAGCGGCGTCGCGAGCACGCTCGACCGCACGACGATCTTCTGGCGCGGCTGCACGTCCAGGCAGTAGCCCGCGAGCAGCTCTGCCATCGGGGACGCGTCGAGCGCCTCGGCGACGACGGCATGCGCCTCGTCCGCGCTCAGCGTCGTCATTAGGGAGCCTCCACGTCGGGGAACCATTCGGTGCAGTGCTCGCGCAGCGCGCCGCGCACGAAGCCCCGCTCGTCGGGCGTCGCGGCACGCAGCCGCAGCAGCAGATCCTTCTGTCCCTCGGTCGCCACGCCGCTGATCGTCCAGCGGACGGCAAGGCGCTCGAAGAGGAACTCGACGGCGCGGTGCCAGGCGTCCTCGCGCGAGAGCGTGTTGCCGTGCAGCACGCCCGCGTACTGCTGGCGCGTCTTGGCGGTCAGCACGCAGCGCAGCGTCAGAATCTGGTCGTCGGCGCCCGCGTAGTTCGCCGTCGGTGCGTCGGGCAGCGCCGCCGGGGCGTCCGGCGCGCGCTCTCGGCGGCGCGAGCGCTTGCCCATCAGCAGCCCACGGCTACGTGGTCGCCGCGGCGGTCTCGAGCTGCGCGCGGACGTTCCCGGTGAGGCCGTCCGTGTGGCCCGGGAACGCCGCCGCCGGCTCGAGCGCCGCGAGCTTGCGGATGGACGCTCGCGCCTGCTCGGTGTCCACGTTGAACGCGGCGTGCGGGACGCGGGGCCTGCCCTTCAGCCCGGTCTGGGGATCGAGCGTGTAGAAGCAGTCGCTGGTGAGCGCGACGCGGTCGGACTCGCGCCACAGGCCGATCATCCCCGGCGCGTGGCCGGGGAGGTGGATGACCTTGAAGCCGGCGATCTCGTCGCCCTCCTCGAGCGTCTCGGAGATCGTCACGGGGCCGCCGTCCCAGCTCGGAAGCAGCCGCGGAAGCAGCAGCTTTCCGACCGGGTTCAGCCGCTCGTAGTGGAAGTAGTGCTCGCCGCCGTCGCCCTCGGCGTCGGCCTTCTCCGCGGGGTGGCACAGCACCGGCACACCGAGCGCCGGCGCGACGCCGCGATGGTCGGCGTGACCGTGGCCGAGCACGACGCGCGTGATGCCGCCGAGCTGCGCGCCCGCGACCCGCGCCGCGTTGGTCATCGACTTCACGCCCGCGTCGAACAGCATCACGCCGTCGCGGTCCTTCACGAAGTAGATGTTCATCGTCTTGCCCGGGAAGCCGCCGCGCAGGAGCCAGACGCCCTCGGCGACCTGGTCGGGCCCGCTCGAACCGAGTTTCGTCGCGGCCTTCGTCTTCGCGTTGAACGCGCGCTTCATCCCGAGCTCCTGCCTTGAGCCCTCGGGGGGCATCAGGCCGAGCTGACGCGCGACGGTCATCGCGTCGGCGTACGCGTTGTTCTCGACGATGAGGCCGTCGCGGACGATCAGGACGTCGGTGCCCTCGAGGTCGAGCCGCGCGCCAGTGGGCTCGACGCCCTGGAACGTCGTCCCGGTGAACGTGCCGGTCGCCTCCCAGCGGTAGGCGGCGCGGTCGTCCTGCACGGTCTTCTCGACGATGGTGAAGACGAGGTCGGGGAACGGCCCGATGATCCCGTTCAGGAAGTCGCGCACGCCGTCGGGGGCGAGCGCATCGACCTGGCCGCGAACGTTCTCACGACCCCCCGGCCTCCACATGGCGACCGCCGCTTCGACGTCATGGGCACTGATCGCGGCGAAGTACGCGTCCGCGACGCGCTCGGTCTCCTCGGCGTCAACTGCGCCGTCGATCACGCTGGCGGGCTTCACGTCGGTCATGCCTGGCTCCTGGTCGAACGTCGTCTCCGGCGCAGGCTACCGCTAGGTTGGACCTCGATGCCGGAGCCCACACGCAAGCGCGAGCTCGGCCGCGGCGAGCGCGTGCTGCCGGGCGTCTGGCGTCTGCGCCTGCCGCTCCCCTGGCCCGGCGTCCCGCACTGCAACGCCTGGGCGATCGCGGCGGGCGACGGCATCGTCCTGTTCGACACCGGGATGCACGAGCCGGGCTCGTTCGCGCACCTGGAGCGTGCGCTCGGCCAGGTGAATCTGCGCGTGGAGAACGTGAAGCTCCTCGTCTGCACGCACGCCCACTCCGACCATTACGGGCAGGCCGCGACGATCATCGACCGCACGGGCTGTGAGCTGTGGATGCATCCCAACCACGAGCACATGACCGCCGCGGCGCAGGATCCCGACGCCGCGCTCGAGCGCCGAATCGAGATCGCGCGGCAGAGCGGCGTGCCGGACGCCCCGCTGCGCGCCTACCAGGAGGCCCGCAAGGGTCAGGGGTTCGGCATCGCCGGCATCGTCGAGCCGGACCGCGATCTGCTTCCGGGCGTGGAGATCGTCACGGATCTCGGGACGTTCCAGGTGATCGAGACGCCCGGGCACGCCCCGTCGCACGTCTGCCTCTACCAGGAGGAGCGACGGATCCTGATCTCCGGCGACCACCTGCTCGGGCGCGTGTCGATCTACTACGACTACGGCTGGTCCCCCGACCCGGCGGGCGAGTTCCTCGAATCGCTCAGCCGCGTCGAGGACCTCGACATGCGGCTCTGCCTCGCCGGGCACGCGCGGCCGTTCACCGATGTGCAGGCGCACATCACCGCGAACCGCGTGATCGTCGCCGAGCGCCTGGAGGCATGCCTGCGCGTGCTGCGCGAGAACGGGCCGATCACCGCGTTCGAGGCCGTCCCGCTCGTCTACGGCGAGGCGATCACGGCGGCCAACGCGAACTGGTGGCTCAGCGAGACGCTGTGCTACCTCACGCATCTGGAGGTCACCGGCCGCGCATGCCGCGCGGCGGCCGAGCTCGAGGGCGAGCCCGAGCGCTGGAAGCTCGCGTCCTAAGCTTCTGCTCGTGCGCATCGACGACATCCTGCGGGGCAGCGAGGAGCCGGTCTTCTCGTTCGAGTTCTTCCCGCCCAAGACGCCCGCCGGCGAGGAGAACCTCGAGGAGTCCCTGCGCGCGCTCGGTCCGCTCGACCCCGCCTACGTATCGGTCACCTACGGCGCCGGCGGGTCGACCCGGGGCAAGACGATCGACATCGTCTCGAGGATCAGAGCGGACTACGGGCTCGAGGCGATGGCGCACCTGACCTGCGTCAACGCCACGGTCGACGAACTGCGCGCGACGCTCGACCAGATGCGCGACGCCGGGATCGACAACGTCCTCGCGCTCCGCGGCGACCCGCCGCAGGGCCAGGAGCGCTGGACGAAGACCGACGGCGGCCTCGAGTACTCGCACGAGCTCGTCAGCATCATCCGCGACGAGTACGAGTTCGCGATCGGCGGCGCCGCCTTCCCCGAGACGCACATCCATGCGACCTCCGCCGAGGACGACCTGCGCTTCCTCAGGGCCAAGGTCGACGCCGGCGCGCAGTTCCTGATCACGCAGATGTTCTTCGACAACCGCTTCTACTTCGACTTCGTCGAGCGCGCGCGGGCGATCGGCATCGACGTCCCGATCATTCCCGGCGTGATGCCGATCCTCAGCCTCGACGGGATCAAGCGGATGACCGAGCTGTCGGCCGCCGCTCTGCCGGAAGGCCTCGAGCGGGAACTCGAGGCACGCCGGGGCGACGACGAGGCGGTCGCCGAGTTCGGGGTCGCATACGCCACGCTCCAGTGCGCCGAGCTGCTCGCGGCCGGGGCGCCGGGCATCCACTTCATCACGCTGAACCGCTCGCCCGCGACGCGCGCGATCCTCAGCGCGCTGAAGCTGTCGCGGCCGTGGGCGGCGTAGCCGTCACTCCCGCGACTCGGAGATCTCCAGCCGCTCGGCCACTGCCGGCTGACCGTCCGCCTTCGTCCAGCTCACGTCGATCGAGTCGTCCTGCCGGTAGGTCCCGACGCCCCAGGCGCCGAGCAGCCAGCGCCTGCCGCTGACCTTGTCCTTGCGCAGCGCCTTCGGGAAGACGAGCGCGCCGTCCTGCACCTGGAAATCCACGCCGGGCTCCTGGCGCACCCCGTTGAGGTACACGATGAACGGGGAGCGCACGTCGCTCGGGAGGGGAACCACCGACTTGGCCACGGTGGGGGATGATCCCACGCGCATGGCCGAGCCGACTCCTTCCCCGATCGTCAGGGTCCTCAACCAGGACGTAGCGCGGTATCACCGGTGGTGCACGCCGTCGATCCTCGAGGACCAGGAACGGGTCATCGACTTCTACGCCTCGGACGTGTCGATCTCCGCCGGGTTCTTCGGCACGCTCGTCGATCACACCGGGGTGTTCGAGGAGGCGGAGCGGTTCGCCGCGCAGGCGCAGGGCGCCGACCGCACGATGTTCTCGGTGCACGGCACGAGCGGGTCGAACTGGATCGTGCTGCGGATGCTGGCGCTGGAGCGCTCCGACGCCCTCGTGCTCGTCGCACGCAACATCCATCATTCGATCACCAACGGGCTGAAGGCGTTCGGTCTCGATTTCCGCTTCCTGCCCACGCCGTACGAGCCGCGGTTCGAGGCGCTCCTGCCACCGAGCGTCGAGGAGATCAGCGAGGGGCTGCGCCGGTACCCCGAGGCGCTCGCGGTGATCTTCACGAGCCCGACCTACGAGGGTCTCGCCGCGAACACCCGCGCGATCGCCGAAGCGGTGCACGACACCTCTCGCCACGCGATGGTGATCGTCGACGAGGCATGGGGCGGGCACCTGCACTTCCACGACGACCTGCCCTGGAGCGCGATGGAGTCCGGCGCCGACGTCGCGGTGCAGTCCACGCACAAGCTCGCCGGCGGCCTGCAGCAGACCGGGCTGATCCATTGGCGCGAGCAGCGCGTGGACTCCGAGCTGATGGAGGAGGCGTACCGCGAGTACGTCACGACCTCGCCGAGCTACCACCTGCTCGCGAGCGCGGACGCCGCCGTGCGGACGCTGGTCGCCAAGGGCGAGGACGCGCTGGGCACCGCGATCGCGCGGACCCGCGAGCTCAAGGCCGCGCTGCGCGAGCAGCTTCCCGACCTGGAGATGCTCGACGACCCGGCGTGGCTGACCCGGATGACCGACCACGTCGAGGGCACCGACCTCGTCAAGACCACGGTCGGGCTCGCGCGCTACGAGCTGTCGGGCTACGACGTCGCGCAGGCGCTGATCGAGCGCGCGATCGTCGCTGAGAAGGCCGGCGTGAACACGCTCACGCTGATCACGACCTTCCAGCTCGGCCCGACGGCCGTCGACGACACGGTCGCGGCGCTCGTCGAGATCCTCGGCCCGCGCGTGCGCCCCGACGGTGGCAGGCGGCGCCCGCCGGCCAACCCGTTCCGCGCGATGGACGACCGCCCCGTGATGCACCCGTACGCGGCGCGCCGCTACGCCAAGTCGGTCGGCCGCGAGGTGCCGATCCGCGAGGCGGTCGGGCACGTCGCCGCGGAGTCGGTCGAGGTCTACCCGCCCGGCGTGCCGCTGATCCTCGAGGGCTTCCGCGTCAGCGCCGACGCCGTCGACTACCTGCTCGCCGCTCGCGACGAGGGTGGATCGATCGTGGCCCGCGACACCTCGTTGACGACGCTCCGAGTCCTGTAGAGCCGCCTCGCCGCGTAGCCTGCGAGGCGGTGTCCGACGACCTCAGCTACACCGTTCGCCGCTCCGACCGCGCCCGGTCGGTGCGTGTCCGCGTCGAGCACGACGGCGAGGTGACGGTGACGCTTCCGCGGCGCGCCCGCGACCGGGAGGCGGCCGCCGCCGTGCGCGAGCTGCGCCCCTGGATCGACCGCCGCGTCGCCGACGCCGCCGCTGCGCGCTCGGCGATCCCGCGCGAGCCCGGGACGGTCCCCTACCTCGGTGGCACGCTGCGACTGGTCGAGCAGAGCGGGCGGACCCGCGCACACCGCCGCGGCGACCTGCTGCTCGTTCCCGGCGCCGGCGCCGATCAGCGCGCGGCGATCGAGCGCTGGTTCCGGCGTGCGGCCCGCAGCGAGGTCCTTCCACGCCTCGACGCGGCTGCGGCGGCCGTGGGCAGGCGGTACACGCGCCTGACGATCCGCGATCAGAAGACCCGCTGGGGATCGTGCTCGGCGACAGGGGCGATCGCGATCAACTGGCGGCTGCTCCTCGGCCCGGAGGACGTCCTCGACTACGTGATCTGGCACGAGGCCTGCCACCTGGCGGTGATGGACCATTCGCCACGCTTCTGGGCCCTGCTCGCGCGCCACGTGCCCGGCTACGAGCAGCCGCGCGACTGGCTGCGCCGCAGCGCTCCGGCGCTGACGCTGTGAGCGGGCGGCCGCGGGTCGGCGTCGTCGGCCACATCGAGTGGATCCAGTTCGCCGTCGTGCCGCGGGTGCCGGCGCAGGGTGAGATCGCGCACGCGACCGCGGCCTTCGAGGTCGCCGCCGGGGGCGGCGCGGTCGCCGCGGCGCATCTCGCAAGGCTCGCGGGCACCGCCACGTTCCTCACGGCGGTCGGCGATGACGACCACGGCGCCCGGTCCTGCGACGAGCTGGTCGCGCGCGGCGTCACGCTGCACGCGGCGGTCCGCTCGGGGGCGACGACGCGCCGCGGCCTGACCCACCTCGACGACGACCATGAGCGGACGATCACGGTGCTCGATCCGCGGCTCGTCCCGCACGCCGCCGACGATCTGCCCTGGGGGCTGCTCGCCGATCTGGACGCCGTGTACTTCACCGGCGGCGACGCCGGTGCCCTGCGCGCCGCCCGCGCCGCCCGCGTCCTCGTCGCAACCCCGCGCGCGGCGGACGTCATCGCCGAGAGCGGCGTGCAGCTCGACGTGCTCGTGTCGAGCGCCGACGACCCCGGTGAGCAGATCGACGCCGGGGCGCTCGAGCCCGCCCCGCGGCTCGTGGTCCGCACCAGCGGCGCCGCGGGCGGCTCCTGGTCGAGCGCAGACGGCGAGCCGGGCGCCTGGGCGGCCGAGCCGCTGCCCGGGCCGCCCGTCGATTCCTACGGGTCCGGTGACGCCTTCGCCGCAGGCCTCACGTACGGGCTCGGGGCCGGCATGCCGGTCGCCGAGGCCGCGGCGCTCGGTGCGCGCCGCGGCGCCCTCTGCCTGACGGGCCGCGGCCCCTACGAGGCGATCGACCGCTGATACAGCCTCACCGCGAGCGGCGCGCAGATCAGCACGATCGCGACGATCCAGAACAGGGTGTAGGCCACCGGGTGCTGCAGCGGCCACGGGTCGCCGGGCAGCGCGACACCGCCGGGGTTGCCGAACAGGTGGCGCAGCGACCCCGCCAGCGAGCTGACCGGGTTCCACTCCGCGAACGTCTTCAGCGGCTCGGGAAGCGTGCTCGTGGGGACGAACGTGCTGGCGATGAACGTGATCGGGAAGATCACGACGAAGGCGATGCCCTGCACGCCCTCGGGCGACTTCATGACGCTGCCGAGCATGATGCCCACCCAGATCATCGCGAACGAGAACCCGATCATCACGCCGAAGCCGGCGAGCGCGTCGAGCACGCCGCCGTGGATCCGCCAGCCGATGATCAGGCCGGTGATCGACATCAGGATGATCGGCAGGAGGGAGCGCAGGAGGCTCGCCAGCGAATGCCCGGCGAGCACCGCGCTGCGCGCGATCGGGAGTGAGTGGAACCGGTCGATGGAGCCGTTGGTGCGGTCGTAGGCCAGCGCCATCGCGACGCCGAAGCACCCGAACACGATCGTCTGGGCGAAGATCCCGCCCATCAGGAACTCGCGGTAGCTGCCGCCGCCGGGCACGCGGATCGCGCCGCCGAAGACGAACGCGAACAGCAGCACGAACATGATCGGCTGGATGGTCGCGTCGGTCAGCGCCTCCGGCTGGCGGCGGATGTGCTTCAGGCCGCGGCGGGCGATGACGAAGCTGTCGCTCACCACCGTGGACCGCTGCCTGGGGGCCGTGCTCTCCACGGTGGTCATCGTGCGTCCTCCAGCGCGAGCCCTGTGGGCAGCGCGTCGTCGTCGTATTCGGGTGAGGCTCCGGTCAGGGTGAGGAAGACGTCGTCGAGGGTCGGCTGGCGCAGGCCGAGGTCGTCGACCTCGATGCCGGAGCCGACCAGCGCGCTCGCGAGCGCGCTGATGGCCGCGGCGCCGCCGTCCGTCGGCGCGGTGACGGAGCGCTCGGCCACGTCCACGGACGGCCGCGCGCCGGCGATCTCGCCGACGATGCGCGTCACGGTGTCGAGGTCCGCGGGGTCCGCGACGACGACGTGCAGCTGATCGCCGCCGATCTGGCGCTTGAGCTCACGTGCATCGCCGCGGGCGATGACGCGACCGTGGTCGACCACGACGATGTCGTCGGCGAGGCGCTCGGCCTCCTCGAGGTACTGCGTCGTCAGCAGGACGGTCGTGCCCTGGCCGACGAGCGTGTCGAGCACGGCCCACAGCTCGTTGCGGGCACGCGGGTCCAGGCCGGTCGTCGGCTCGTCGAGGAACAGCACTTCCGGCCGGGCGACGAGGGTCGCGGCGAGGTCGAGCCGCCGGCGCATGCCGCCGGAGTACTCCTTCGCGAGCTTCCCGGCGGCGTCCACGAGCGAGAACTGCTCGAGCAGCGTCGCCGCGCGCTCGCGCGCCGGACGGCGGCCGAGGTGATGCAGCTCACCGATCATCTCGAGGTTCTCGCGGCCGGTCAGGAGCCCGTCGACGGTCGCGTCCTGCGCCGCGAGGCCGAGGCTGCGGCGCACGGACACGGGGTCGCGCAGGACGTCGTGGCCGGCGACGCGCGCCGAGCCCTCGTCGGGCCTGGTGAGCGTCGTCAGGACGCGGACGGCCGTGGTCTTGCCGGCGCCGTTGGGGCCGAGCATCGCGCAGACGGCGCCGCGGGGGACATCGAGGTCGACACCGTCGAGGGCTCGCTGCGCGCCGTAGCGCTTGACGAGACCGACGGCTTCAATGGCGGGTGGATCAGTCACGGCAGACAGCCTAGGACGCGCCGTAGAGCGGCATAGGCATCTTCCCCGGGCCGGCGCTCGACGAGCCGCCGCTGGAATCGCCCGGTGAACGCCTCCGCGGCCCCGTCGCCGCGCACGTCGACGCCCGCGTGGACGCCGCCGCCGGCGATCTCGACGCGCAGCGCGACGAGCTCCTCCGGCTCGTAGTCGCGCAGCAGCGCGTGCGTCGCCGCGCGCCGCTCGGTGTTCGCGAAGGCACGCGCCTCCTGCTCGAGCGCGTCGAAGGCGTCGGCGAGCGTTTCGAACCGCTCCTTGCCGACCGTTCCCTCACGGCTCATCCTCAGCTTGTATCTCCCCGCCACGGCGGCGAGGCTAGCGGCGGCCGCGGTCAGGCGGCGAGCGTTGCGGTGATCTCGTCGGTCGCGCCTTCGTGCTCGACCTCGAGACGCTCGGAGATTGCGGCGAAGAGGCGCTGCGCGGCGACGTTGTCCGACAGCATCGTCGCGGTGAACCGGCGAACGTCGCGCAGCCGTGCGGCATCGGCGATGTTCAGCCCGAGCCGGCGGCCGAGGCCCTGGCCCTGGAAGGTGTCGCCGATCACGATCGCGGCCTCCGCGGCCTGCGGGTCCTGCTCATCGCGGATCCAGCGCGCGACACCGATGATCGCCTCGGGGTCCTGCTTGAGCACCGCGACCTCGGCCCAGTGATCGACGTAGTCGATCGCGGTGAGGTAGCGCAGCTCAGTGCCGCTCAGGCGCGGCTTGGGGCTGAGGAAGCGCTTGCGCACGCTCTCATCGGACAGGCGTGCGACGGCCACCGCGAGGCGATCCTTGTCATCGGGCCGGATCGGCCGGATGACGACGTCGGTGCCGTTGTTGAGGCGAAACTCCACGAAGCTGACGGTACGCCGCCGCATCGGCTCGTCCGTGACGAGCCGCACACAGCAACGGAACCTTCACATCAGCCGCGGGCGGACATCGGCACGTAGTCGAGGCTGCGGTCGCCCGTGTAGATCTGCCGCGGGCGCGCGATCTTGAGGTCCGGGTCGTCCAGCATCTCGAGCCACTGGGCGATCCAGCCGCTCGTGCGCCCGATCGCGAACATGACGGGGAAGATCTCGACCGGCAGCCCCAGCGCCTCGTAGATCAGGCCCGAGTAGAAGTCGACGTTCGGGTAGAGCTTGCGCTTGATGAAGTACTCGTCCTCGAGCGCGATCTTCTCGAGCTCGGTGGCGATGCTCAGAAGCGGGTTGACCCCCGTCACCTCGAAGACGTCGTCGCAGGCCTTCTTGATGATCGTCGCGCGCGGGTCGTGGTTCTTGTACACGCGGTGGCCGAAGCCCATGAGCCGCTCGTTGCCCGCCTTGACGCCCTCGATGAACGCGGGAACCTCACTCGCCGTGCCGATGCGCTTCAGCATCTTCAGCACCGCCTCGTTGGCGCCGCCGTGCGATGGGCCGTACAGCGCGGCGATGCCGGCGGCGACGGCCGAGTAGGGGTCGACGCCGGAGGAGCCGACCGTCCGCACCGAGCTGGTGGAGCAGTTCTGCTCGTGGTCGGCGTGGAGGATGAAGAGGATGTCGAGCGCGCGCTCGAGCCGCGGGTCGGGCTCGTACTTGAGCTCGGTCATCTTGTTCAGCATCCCGAGGAAGTTGCCCGCGTACGACAGGTCGTTGTCGGGATAGACGTACGGCTGGCCGCGCATGTGCCGGAAGGAGAACGCGGCGAGCGTGGGCATCTTCGCGATCAGGCGGATCGTCTGGAGCCGGCGGCTGTCGGCGTCGTTGATGTCCTTGGCGTCCGGGTAGAACGTCGAGAGCGCGCCGACCGAGCCGAGCAGCATCCCCATCGGGTGCGCGTCATGGCGGAAGCCCTGCATGAAGCCCTTGACGTTCTCGTGCACGAACGTGTGGGTCGTGATCTCGCTGGTCCACACCTCGAGCTGCGGCTGCGTGGGCAGCTCGCCGTGGACGAGCAGGTAGGCGACCTCGAGGTAGGTGGACTGCTCCGCGAGCTGCTCGATCGGGTAGCCGCGGTACTCGAGGATGCCCTTGTCGCCGTCGATGAACGTGACCGCGGACCGGCACGATGCGGTGTTCATGAACGCCGGGTCGTAGGACAGCAGGCCGAAGTCCTGGTCGTCGGTCTTGATCTGCCGCAGGTCCAGGCCGCGAATCGTCCCGTCGGTGATCGGGAGCTCGTATGTCTGGCCCGTCCGGTTGTCGGTGACCGTCAGAGTCTGCGCTCCGGCCGCGACCGCTCCGGTCTCGCCGGCCTGCGTCTCGGTGCTCATCGCCTGTCCTCCCGTCGGGAATCGCTCACGCAGCGCATCCTACGGGGCGCCGGACCTCCGGCGGCGATGTCAGTTCAGGACGTAGATGATCGCGGCCATCGTCGCGGCCGCGAGGATCACGGAGACGCCGATGACGGCGGTGGTGGCGCCACGGTCCTTCGGGAAGGTCTCCGAGCGCATGCCGAGGGTCCCGATCAGGATCGCCCAGGCCGCGAACAGGCAGCCCAGCACGAAGAAGATGGTCTCGCTCTTCTCCGCCTGTTCGGCGGCGAGCACCAGGAACGCGTTCACCATGGGTCGCGGACGCTACCCGACCGCTCCGCCGGACGCCATCTGGGCGCCGCGCGGGCGATGGCCGGGGTCGAAGCGCGACTCGGTCGCCTCGACCTGGCCGTGGTAGTGGCTGCCGAGCTCCGGGTGGCCGTACGGTCGCTCCGCGGGCCGGTCGAGCGTCATGAAGCTGAGCTGTGCGATCGGCAGGCCGGGCCACAGCTTGATCGGCACCCGCGTGAGGTTGTTGAGCTCCAGCGTCAGCGTGCCCTTCCAGCCCGGGTCGCAGAAGCCGGCGGTCGCGTGGACGATCAACCCGAGCCGCCCGAGCGACGACTTGCCCTCGATCCGCGCGACGATGTCGTCCGGAAGCTCGACCCACTCCTCGGTGCGCCCGAGGCAGAACTCGCCGGGGTGGATGACGAACGGCTCGTCCTCCCGGGCGATGACCTGCTCGGTCAGGTCGCTCGGCGGGTTCTTCAGGTCGATCGCCGTGACGCGGTGGTTGTGGAACACGCGGAACGAGTTGCCGAGCCGCAGGTCCACGCTGGCGGGCTGCACCATCGTCTCGTCCCAGGGCTCGATCACGATCCGGCCGTCCTGGACCAGCTGGCGGATGGTTCCGTCGGAGAGAACAGAGGTCGGGCTCATCGCGGCCAGTCTGGCACGCCGGCCGGGCGGGAGCGCGGCCGGCGGGCGGCGCGATTCCGCAACGAGCGGGCTTCTGAAGAAGCTAGTCGCGGCTGACGTGCCGCGCCCTGGCGACGACGCTGCGCGTGCGCGCGGGCGGCTTTGGGGCCGACCCGCCGTGGGGTCCGCGGCGCGGGCTGCGCGGGAGCGGACCCCGCGGATGCAGGGCCCGTCGTGCTCCACCGTCGCCATGCTGCTGTTCGGTCTCGTCGTCCGGCACCTGATGCACGGCCCACCAGACGATGTACAGCAGCAGCGCGATCGGGATCTTCAGCACGAGCATCAGGTACATGAAGGTCCACCCGTTCACCGTCCGCCGATGCTACCCGCCCCGGTCAGTGGTGACTACTGACTCCGGGGTTTTCGGCGCGGAGGAGCGCGATCAGCCGCGCAGCGCGATCGGCAGATGCTCGAACGTCGTCATCCGCTGGAGCTCGCCGACGCGGGCGGTGACCTCGTCGGGACGCAGGTCGAGCATCCGCTCGGTCCCGAACGCCTCAACGTTGAACGAGGCCAGCGCGGTGCCGTAGACCATGGCCCGCACGAGCAGGTCGTGGTCGACCGCGTGGTCGGGGTGCGCCGCGACGTACCCCACGAAGCCGCCCGCGAAGCTGTCGCCGGCGCCGGTCGGGTCGACGACGTCCTCCAGCGGGTAGGCCGGCAGCGCGAAGTAGCCGTCCTTCGTGAAGAGCGCGGCGCCGTACTTGCCCTGCTTGGCGATCACCGCGGTCGGGGCGGTCGGGCCCCAGTTCAGGATCTCGCGCGCGGCGCTGACGAAGTTCGGCGCCTCGGTCAGCAGCTCGAGCTCCTCGTCGTTGAGGATCAGGCAGTCCACGCCCTTGATCGTCTCGACGAGCCCGTCGCGGGCGATGTTGATCCACAGGTCCATCGAGTCCATCGCGACGAACCGCGCGTCCGTGCACTGCTCGCGCACGCCGCGCTGGAGATCGGGCTGGATGTTCGCGAGGAAGAGCACGTCGCACTGCTGCGCGGCAGCGGAGAGCTTGGGCTGGAAGTGCTCGAAGACGTTCAGGTCGGTGGTGTGCGTGTCACGGGTGTTGAGACCCGAGTGGTACTCGCCCTTCCAGAAGAAGGTCTTGCCGCCCTCGATGCGCTCGACGTCGTCGGTGATCGTCCCGCGTGTGCGCAGCGCCTCCCACGAGGCGTCGTCGAAGTCCTCGCCGACCGGGCCGATCACGCGCACCTCGTCGAAGAACGACGCGGAGAGGGCGAAGTGGGTGGCGGCGCCGCCCAGCATCCGGTCACGCGACCCGGACGGGGTGATGACGGCGTCATAGGCGATGGATCCGACGACAGTGAGGCTCATGCGGCGGCGAGGGTAGCGTTCGGAGTGCGGTGCGCGCGATCGAGCAACAGGAATTCGGAGGGCCCGAGGTGCTGCGGCTCGTCGAACTCGCCGAGCCCGAATGCGGCCCGGGCCAGGTGCTCGTGGACGTGACCGTCGCCGGCGTGAACTTCGCCGACACGCACCAGCGGCGCAACGAGTACCTGGCCGCGAGTGAGCTGCCGCTGGTGCCCGGAGCGGAGGTCGCCGGGGTCCGGCGCGACACCGGGGAGCGCGTCGTGGCGCTGACCGGCGGGAAGGGCGGCTACGCCGAGGTCGCCGCGGTCCCGGCCGATCACGTCTTTGCGATCCCGGACGGGGTGGACGACGCGACGGCGCTCGCGCTGTTGCTCCAGGGCCTGACGGCGTGGCACCTGCTGCGCACCAGTGGGCGGGTCGCCGCGGGCGAGAGCGTCGTCGTGCACGCGGCCGCGGGCGGCACGGGCTCGCTCGCGGTGCAGCTCGCCGCGCCGCTCACGGGCGCCGGGCGGGTGATCGCGACGGCCTCGACCCCCGAGAAGCGCGCGCTGGCGCGCGAGCTCGGCGCGGACGCGGCGATCGACTCCACGCCCGAGGACCTGACCGAGCGCCTGGTGGCTGCGAACGCGGGGCTGCCGGTCGACGTCGTCCTCGACGCGATCGGCGGGGAGATCTTCGACGCGTCGCTGGAGGCGCTCGCGCCGTTCGGGCGGCTCGTCACCTACGGCGTGTCCGGCGGGAAGACGAACACCGTCAACACGCGCAAGCTCATGCGCGCGTCACGCACGGTCACCGGGTTCTGGTTTCGCCACTGCCTGGACCGGCCCGGAGAGCTGCTCGACGGCCCCGTCGCCGACCTCCTGCAGCGGGCGGCGCGCGGGGAGCTGCGAGTGGTGGTGGGGGCGACCTACCCGCTGAGCGACGCCGCGCAGGCGCAGATCGACCTCACCGAGCGCCGCACCACCGGCAAGCTGCTCCTCGACATGCGGGCCTCGTAGCGCGTCGTGAACGGCGCGCGGGGCGCCTGTGGGCTCGGGGTCAATGCCCGTCTCGCCGTTCCTTTCGGCGGGTGCCCGGCGTTTCCCCACGCCTGAGGTGTCGAACGCCGCGTTCGATTACGGGAGGCCGGCGAGGACCGTCGGCCACGGGTGGCTCTACTCTGCAGCGCGTGACTTCATTCGCCGATCTCGGCCTTTCCGCACCCACGCTCCAGGCTCTGGAGGATGTGGGGTACAAGGAGCCGAGCCCGATCCAGGAGCAGGCGATTCCGCCGCTGCTCCAGGGCAACGACATCATCGGACAGGCGCAGACGGGTTCCGGCAAGACCGCGGCCTTCGGCCTGCCGATCATGGAATACGTCGATCCGTCGGACAGCGATGTCCAGGCGCTCGTCCTCACCCCGACACGTGAGCTGTGCATCCAGGTGACTCAGGCGCTGCGCGCGTACGGGCAGCCGAAGGGGGTCGACGTCGTCGCCGTCTTCGGCGGAGCGCCGATCCGCACCCAGCAGGCCCAGCTTCGTGCGGGCGGCCACGTCGTCGTCGGCACGGTCGGCCGCGTGATGGACCTCATGTCGCGCGCGTCGCTGATCCTGCACTCCTGCCGCTTCGTCGTGCTCGACGAGGCCGACGAGATGCTCGACCTGGGCTTCCTCGAGGACGTCGAGAAGATCCTGTCGCTGACGCCCAACAGCCGGCAGACGGCGCTCTTCAGCGCGACGATGCCGCCCCCGATCCGCAAGCTCGCCGATCGCTACCTCTACGACCCGGTGATGGTGAAGGTCGAGTCGAAGAACCTCACCGTCGACACGGTCGAGCAGTTCCGCGTCGAGGTCGGCGCGAAGGACAAGGCGGCCAAGCTGGTCGAACTCCTCCAGGCGGAGAAGCCGACGCAGGCGATCGTCTTCTGCCGCACCAAGATCCGCTGCGATCAGCTCTACCGCACGCTGCGCGACAAGGGCATCAACGTGAAGGCGCTCCACGGCGACATGTCGCAGGGCTCGCGCGACGGCGTGATGCTGTCGTTCAAGAGCGGGCGGCTGCCGATCCTCGTCGCGACCGACGTCGCGGCCCGCGGGCTCGACATCTCGACGGTCACCCACGTCGTGAACTTCGATGTGCCCACCTCGCCGGACGTCTACGTCCACCGCATCGGCCGCACCGGCCGGGTCGGGCGCTCCGGCCGTGCGATCACGTTCGTCGAGCCGCGCCAGCAGCGTGAGCTCGAGGCGATCGAGCAGCACGTCGGCACGACGATCACTCCGTGGTCGGCAGGCGCCAAGGTGACGCCCGCGCCGGTCGAGGAGCGGCCCAAGCGCCACGAGAAGCCGAAGATCAAGCGCACCGGGGACGAGCCGTGGACGCGCCTGATCGTGAGCGCCGGACGCGCCTCCGGGCTCGAGCCCGCCGATCTGGTGCATGCCGTCACGCACGCCGCGGGCGTCGACGGCGAGGCCGTCAAGGACGTTCTCGTGCTCGAGCAGTTCTCGTTCCTGTCGGTCCCGCAGTCCGAGGCGGACCACGTGATCGAGAAGGTCGGGGGCGAGCAGGTCAACGGCACGCGCCTGGCCCTGGAGCCGGTCCAGTCGTGACGGTTCGCCTTTGTCGCCCGCCTGCCGGTATGGCAAGCTGACCGCGATGACGATGCTCGACGCCGAGCCGCCGCCCGAGGGCGGCGGGGAGCCCACACCGCTCCCCGACGACCTGCTCGCCGCCGGGGCGATCGACGTCGCGGTGGACGACGCGCTGCCGCGCTGCCGGACCTGCGGGAGCCCGCTCGCCGAGGGCGAGGAGTGGTGCCTCACGTGTGGCGCAGCGACCGCTCCGCCGCGGCGGACGCCGGGTCTGCGCGCCGTCGCGCTCGCCGGATCGCTCGCGCTCGTGCTGGCCGGCGGCGCCGTCGCCGCGAGCTACGCGGCGCTGAACGACGATCCGCCGCCGCAGCAGGTGAAGGTCCAGACGCTCGCCAAGCTCACGCCCGCGCCGGTCGTCCAGCCCACGACGACCGCGACCCCGGTGCCGACCACGAACCCGCTGCCGGTCGACACGACGCCGGTGGTGCCCGTGACGCCCGTGACGCCGGTCACGCCCGTGACGCCGGTCACCCCGACGCCCACGCCCACCACGACGACCACGACGACGCCCAAGCCGCCGCCGAAGCCCGGGACCGTCCCGATCTTCGTCGCGCTGACCGCCGGGTCGCTCTACGACCCGTCGGCACGGGCCACGGCCTCCGGCGCGCCGTCACGCGCGCTCGACGGGGATCCCAACACCTCGTGGTTCGCCACGACGCCCGCCGGCGGCGACATGGACGTCGGCTACCTCGTGGACCTCGAGAACGCCGTCTCCGTGCAGAAGCTGCGGCTCCTCACGAAGACGCCCGGCTTCACGCTGCAGGTGTTCGGCTCGTCGAAGGACAAGGCGCCGGCCGCCGCGGACAGCCCCGACTGGAAGCGGCTCGGCGAGGCCGGGTCCGTCGACGGCGACGGTCCGGCCGGGTCGGCGTCGACCAGCCCGCCGGCCGAAGGCGACAAGGCCGGCGACGGTGAGCTCGACCTGCCGCTCGACCCGGGGACCGAGACGTACCGCTGGGTGATGCTGTGGGTGACCACGCCCCCGGCCGCGGACACGACCGTCCGCTTCAATGAGATTCGCCTGTACACCTGAACGAGGACGCCCACCCCGCTCGAGTCCGCGTTCAGCACAGGCGGAGCACCCCACCCCCGCAACGAAAGGACCGCCGGCATGTCCGTCGCGACGATGAAGACCAGCGAAGGCGACATCACGATCGAGCTGTTCGACGACGATGCGCCGAAGACCGTCGAAAACTTCACAAAGCTCGCCGCCGACGGCTTCTACGACGGCCTCAGCTTCCACCGGATCATTCCCGACTTCATGATCCAGGGCGGCTGTCCGCGCGGTGACGGCACCGGCGATCCCGGCTACAAGTTCGACGACGAGTTCAACGACCACAAGGTCGTCCGCGGCGCGCTCGCGATGGCCAACGCCGGCCCGAACACGAACGGGTCACAGTTCTTCATCGTCACCGCCGACGCGTGCCCCTGGCTCGACGGAAAGCACACCGTGTTCGGTCAGGTCACCGAGGGCTCCGAGGTCGTCGAGGCGCTCGAGGCCGTGCCGACGGACGCGCGCGACGCGCCGGTCGAGCCGGTGGGGATCGTGAGCGTCACGATCGTCTGATCGCCGGGCGGCGCTCTGTCCCCCGCGCGGGGGACGTACGTTAGGCTGGCCTGACACAGCGTCAAGCGGTAGGAGAGGGACATGGCGAGCGTCGAGCAGCAGGCCCCCGACGAGGCGGCCGTCAACGGCAGCGCCGGGAGCATCCCGGTCGAGAACCCGGCCACCGGCGAGGTCATCGCCACGGTTCCCGATCGCACGTCCGACGAGGTGCGTGCGATGGCCGCAAAGGCGCGCCAGGTGCAGCCCGGCTGGGACGCGCTCGGCTTCGAGGGTCGCGCGCGGATCCTCAAGCGCGCGCAGAAGTGGATCATGGAGAACAAGGACCGCGTCATCGACACGATCGTGTCGGAGACCGGCAAGACCTACGAGGACGCACAGCTCGCCGAGATCTCCTACGGCGCCGCCGCATTCGGCTTCTGGGCCAAGAACGCGCCGAAGTACCTCGCCGACGAGAAGGTCAGCTCGTCGAACCTCTTCGTCAAGGGCAAGAAGCTCACCGTGCGCTGGCGCCCGCTCGGCGTCATCGGCGTCATCGGCCCGTGGAACTACCCGCTCACCAACTCGTTCGGGGACTGCATCCCGGCGCTCGCCGCCGGCAACGCCGTGATCCTCAAGCCGAGCGAGATCACCCCGCTCACCTCACTGCTGATGGCCGAGTGCCTGGAGGAGTGCGGGCTGCCCGAGGGCGTCTACCAGGTCGCCACCGGCCGCGGCGAGACCGGGCGCGCGCTGATCGACGAGGTCGACATGGTGATGTTCACCGGCTCGACCCGCACCGGCAAGAAGGTCGCGGTCGCGGCCGCCGAGCGCCTGATCCCGTACTCGCTGGAGCTCGGCGGCAAGGACCCGATGATCGTCCTGCGCGACGCCGACCTCGAGCGTGCGTCGAACGCCGCCGTCTACTACTCGATGCAGAACTCCGGCCAGACGTGCATCTCGGTCGAGCGGGTCTACGTCGAGGCGCCGGTCTACGACGAGTTCGTCCAGAAGGTCACGCAGAAGGTCACCGCGCTGCGCCAGGGCCGCACGTCGGGCCCGGGCTCCGTCGAGGTCGGCTCGATGACGTTCCCGCCGCAGCTCGACGTCGTCGAGCAGCACGTGACGGACGCGGTCGCCAAGGGCGCCAAGGTGCTCGTCGGCGGCAAGCGCCGTGAGGGCCCGGGGATCTTCTTCGAGCCCACCGTCATCACCGACGTCGACCACACGATGGAGGCGATGACCGAGGAGACGTTCGGCCCGACGCTGCCGATCATGAAGGTCGAGGACGCCGAGGAGGCGATCCGCCTCGCGAACGACTCGATCTACGGGCTCGGCGGGTCGGTGTTCACGAAGGATCTCGCGAAGGGCGAGGCCGTCGCCCGGCGCGTCCACAGCGGGGCCGTCTGCGTCAACGACGCCCAGATCAACTACGTCGCCCTGGAGCTGCCGATGGGCGGCGCCAAGGAGTCCGGCGTCGGTGCGCGTCACGGCGCCGGCGGCATCCGCAAGTACTGCGAGCCGCAGACGATCCTCGTCGCGCGCAGCTTCCCCAAGCGGGACCTGCACATGTTCCCGTACACGGCGAAGGGCACGAACCGGATCGGGACCATGCTCAAGCTGATCAATCGCGGGAAGAAGTAAGGAACCACGAGCCCCGGGCCCTACGCTGCCCGGGTGCTCGCCATAGCCCTCTCCCTCGTCGCCTCGGCCTGCTGGGGCTCGGCGGACTTCGCGGGCGGCCTGGTCACGAAGCGCTCATCGGTGATCGGCGTGCTGCTGTGCGTGGAGGGTGTCGGGCTCGTCCTCGTGGTCGCGGCGCTGCTGATCTCCGGAGAGGCCCTGCCGCCGACCGACGCAGTCCTCTACGCGCTGGCCGCGGGGGTCTGCGGGGTCAGCGCGCTCGGGTTCTTCTACAGCGGCCTCGCGATCGGGACGATGAGCATCGTCGCCCCGATCTCGGCGAGCGGCGCGGCGCTTCCGGTGCTCGTCGGGGTGATCACCGGGGACGCGCTGTCGGCTGCTCGTCGCCGTGGGGCTGGTCGTGACGATGGCGGGCGTCATCCTCGCGTCGCTGGAGGCCACCGTGGAGGAGGAGACGCGCGAGCACACGCGCACCTCGCGCATGAGCATCGGGTTCGCGCTGCTCGCGGCGCTCGGGTTCGGCGGCTACTTCTCACTGTCCGATCCGGCAGCGGACTTCAGCGTCCTGTGGCTGCTCTTCTTCGTCCGGATCCTCGGGGTGATCGTGCTGGCCGGGCTGGCGCTCGTGCGCCGCACGCAGCTCCCGGCCGGCCGTGACCGCGGGCTCGTCGCGGGCGCGGGCGTCCTGGACGTGTCCGCCACGGGTCTCTACGGCGTCGCTCAGACGCTCGGCGCGCTCAGCATCGTCTCGGTCGTCGGCGCGCTCTATCCGGTGACCACGGTGCTGCTGGCGCGCGGCTTCCTGGGGGAGCGGCTGCGGACGATCCAGGCGGTCGGCGTCGGCCTCGCGCTGACCGGCGTCGCCTTGATTGCGGCAGGCTGAGCGCCCCGGCGCGTACGCTCCAGTCGTGCCGATCGCCGCCGGCGACATCTCCTGGCCGGGCGCCGCCGAAGCCGCTCCCGATCGTGCTGGCGGTGCTCGGCTACGCCGTGCTCTACGTCGTCGGCGTACGGCGCCTGCGCGGCACCACGCGGGCTGTGCCCGGGCTGGCGGATCGCCTGCTTCGCGGGCGGGATGCTCGTGCTGCTGGGCGCGCTCGTCACCCCGATCGCGGGGGCCGCGGACGAGGTCTTCTGGGCGCACATGGTCGAGCACCTGATGATCGGGGACCTCGCGGCGCTGCTGCTCGTGCTCGGCCTCACCGGTCCGCTGATCGCGCCCGTCCTGAGGCTGCCGGGGATGGGTGCGCTGCGCGTCCTCGTCCATCCGGTCGTCGCCTTCACGCTGTGGGCGGTGAACCTCTACGCGTGGCATCTGCGCGTGCTGCACGAGGGCGCCGTCCGCCACGACGACCTGCACGCGCTGCAGCACATGCTCTTCCTCGCGCTCGGGATGAACATGTGGATGGCGCTGCTCGGCCCGCTGCCGAAGCCCGCGTGGTTCGGCAACGCCGCCCGCCTCGGCTACATCATCGCCGTGCGGCTCACCGCCGGCGTTCTCGGGAACGTCTTCGTCTTCGGCGGCGGCGCGCTCTACGACGTGTACGCGCCGGGCGAGCGCGCCTGGAACATCTCGCCCGGCGGCGATCAGGTCGCGGCCGGCGGGATCATGATGGTCGAGGGGTCACTGGTCACGATCGGGCTGTTCTGCTGGCTGTTCCTGCGCGCCGCGCGCCAGACCGACGAGCGGCAGGACCTGATCGAGTTCGCCGCCGAGCATGGCGTCGAGCTGGACGAAGAGCGCGCCGGGCGCGCGGTGGCGGCCGGCCGCGGGGACGAGCTGCGGGAGCGGATCGAGAACCGTCAGGCCGCGCCTGCGGCGCCGTCTGTCCTGCCAGGGGGCCGTACCTAGCGCAGCCGCAGCGCGAACAGGTGCTCGAGCTGCGACACCGTGTGCAGCCCGCTCTCGTGGTGCACCGTCGCCATGCCGAGGGCGCGCGCCGGCTTGAGGTTCCCGGCGAGGTCGTCGACGAAGACGATCTCGGCGGCCGGGAGCTCCATGCGCTCGACGGCGAGCTCGTAGATCCCGCGGTCGGGCTTGCGGATGCCCTCCTCGCCGCTGATGACGACGACGTCGAAGAGGTCCGGGAAGTGCGTGCGGTCGTAGCGGTCGACGCCCCACGAGTTCGAGAGCAGCCCGGTCCGCAGGCCCTGCCGCTTGGCGGCGCGGACCGCGTCGAACATCACGATGTCGGCCTTCATGCCGCCGAACATCCGGTCGATCAGGCCGGGCGCGCGGTCCTCGCGCAGGCCGAGCAGGCGGGCGAACTTGTCCTCGAACTCGGGCTCGGTCAGCTCGCCGGTCTCGAGCGCGAACAGGGTGCGCCGGCCCTCGGGGTCGGAGCGGAACGTGTCGCGCACGAGCGTCTGGTCGAGCCCCTCGTTGCGGCAGAAGTGCTGGAACGAGGTGAAGACGTCGGTCGTGAGCACGCCGCCCCAGTCGACCAGCAGGCCGCGCGGGACGACGTCCTCGGGGTACTCGGCCTCGTCAGTCATCGTGCGTCAGCTCCTCGGCCCGGCGCGCCAGCTCGATCACGCCGTCGCCGAAGCGCTTGAGGAACGGGTCGTCGGTCGCTCCGGCCATCGAGCGCTTGTAGTTGCCCTCCATGAAGACGATCGACTTCCACAGCGCGAGCGTCTGGTACCAGCGGATGTCGCTCATCGCGCGGCCCGAGCGCTCCTCGTAGCGCGCGACGATCTCGTCGCGCGTGATGAAGCCGGGCTCGCGCGTCACGCCGGTCAGCTCGAACATGCCGGCGGGCGGGTCGTCGCGGTCGGTCCACAGCGTGCAGAGGTAGCCGAGGTCGGCCTTGCGGGTCGCCGATCGTCGACATCTCCCAGTCGAAGATCGCGACGAGGCTCGCCGGCGCCTGCGGGCCGAACATCGTGTTGCCGAGGCGGTAGTCGCCGTGCACGATCGTCGCGGGCTCCGGCTGCGGGCATCGTGTCCGCGAGCCAGCGCGCCGACGGTCTCGACCGCCGGGATGTCGCGCGTGCGGTTGATCTCCCACAGGCCGAGGAAGCGGCGCAGCTGCCGCTCGAGGTAGCCGGTCGGCTTGCCGAACCCCTCGAGGCCGGCCGCCTGCCAGTCACGGCGTGCAGCTCGACGAGCGCGTCGACGAGCTCCTCGCCCATCCGCCGGCGGTCCTCGAGCGTGTCGAGCGCGGGCGGGACGTCGGTCGTCACGACGAGCCCCTCGACCTTCTCCATCAGGTAGAAGGGCGCGCCGATCACCGCCGCGTCGTCGCAGACGCCGAGCACCTTCGGCACCCGCGCGCGGCCCTCGAGGGCGCGCAGCACCCGCGCCTCGCGCAGGACGTCGTGGGCGCTCGGCGGGAGCGGGCCGCGCGGCGGCCGGCGCAGCACGAACTCGGCGTCGCCCGCGGCCGACGAGGTAGGTGACGTTCGAGTGCCCGTCGCCGACCGGCTCGAACTCCGGCTCGCCGTCGCCGAGGCCGAGCCGTCGAGGAAGGCCAGCAGCGGCTCGATCACGAGCAGCGGCGGCCGCTCGTTCAGGGCGCCCTCCGCGTGGCTGCGGACGACGTCGTCGGAGGCGATCTCGTGAATGCTCACAGGAGGCGAAACCTAGCGCGCGCCCGTCGCGCGGTAGCGTCCGCCCTTCCCGCCGCCCCCGACTGGCCTGGAGGCTCCAACGATGGACTTCGCGCACGCTGAACGCGCGCTCGCGCTGCAGGAGCAGCTGACGCGCTTCATGGACGAGCATGTCTACCCCGCCGAGCCGGTCTATGCGCGCCAGCGCGCGCGAGGGCGATCCGCACGTCGTGCCGCCGATCGTCGAGGAGCTGAAGACGCATCGCCCGCGCGCAGGGCCTGTGGAACCTCTTCCTGCCGGACGACAGGCACGGCGCCGGCCTGACGAACCTCGAGTACGCACCGCTCGCGGAGATCACCGGCCGCAGCATCGAGATCGCCCCCGAGGCGATCAACTGCGCGGCGCCGGACACCGGCAACATGGAGGTGCTGGCGACGTTCGGCACGCCCGAGCAGCAGGAGCGCTGGCTGCTGCCGCTGCTCGAGGGCGAGATCCGCTCGTGCTTCGGGATGACCGAGCCGGACGTGGCCTCCAGCGACGCGACGAACATGGCGACGACGATCGTCCGCGACGGCGACGACTACGTGATCAACGGCAGCAAGTGGTGGAGCAGCGGCGCGATGGACCCGCGCTGCAAGATCGCGATCGTGATGGGCGTCTCGAACCCGGACGGCCCGCGCTACGCGCAGCACTCGATGATCCTCGTCCCGCTCGACACCCCCGGGGTGAAGGTCGAGCGCGACCTGTCGGTCTTCGGCTACTACGACCAGCACGGTCACCCCGAGGTCAGCTACACGGACGTGCGCGTGCCGAAGGAGAACATGATCGGCCAGGAGGGGATGGGGTTCGCGATCGCCCAGGCGCGCCTCGGTCCCGGGCGCATCCATCACTGCATGCGCGCGATCGGGATGAGCGAGCGCGCGCTCGAGCTGATGGTCGACCGCGTCCGGCATCGCGTCGCCTTCGGCCGGCCGCTCGCCGCCCAGGGCGTCGTGCGCGAGTGGATCGCCGAGTCGCGGATCGAGATCGAGCAGGCCCGCCTGCTCGTGCTGAAGACCGCGTGGATGATGGACACCGTCGGCAACAAGCACGCGCAGAAGGAGATCGCGGCGATCAAGGTGATCGCCGCCCGCCTCGCGTGCCGCGTGACCGACCGGGCGATCCAGGCGTTCGGCGGGGCGGGCGTGTCCGGTGACTTCCCGCTCGCGGCGCTCTACGCCGGCGCCCGGGCGCTGCGGCTCGCCGACGGCCCCGACGAGGTGCACCTGCGCGCGGTCGCGCGGCTCGAGCTCGCCGAGCGCGAGGCTTTCGGGCCTCCGGTTCCCGCCCGCGACGGGGACTGACGCGAGCCCCGGACTCGTCTACCCTCCGCGCCGGATGGCACGGCAGCTCTGGCTCCTGCGACACGGCGACGCCGAGCCGCACGGCACGCGCTCGGACAGCGAGCGGCGCCTGACCGAGCGCGGCGAGGAGCAGGCGCGCAGCGCCGGACTCGCGCTGAAGGCGCTCGGCGTGCAGCCGGCGCTCGTCTACACGAGCCCGAAGGTGCGGGCGCGCGACACCGCGCTGCTCGCCTGTGAGGCGCTCGGCGTCGAGCCCGTCGAGCACCGGCCGCTGACGAGCGGCTTCGACGCTGCGGAGGCGCTCGTGCTCGCGGAGTCCGACGAGGACGGCGACGGGCGCGTCGTCGTCGTCGGCCACGAGCCGGACTTCAGCACGGTCGTCCACGACCTCACGGGCGCTCGGATCGACATGAAGAAGGGCGGCATCGCGGGCGTCCGGCTCGACGGCGCGCACGGCGAGCTGATCGTGCTGCTGCGGCCGCGCGAGCTCGAGGCGATGCGGTGAGCGGGGTGGCGCGCAGAGTCGAGGCGGCGGGCGGGATCATCGAGCGCGACGGGCGGATCATCGTGGTCCATCGCCCGCGCTACGACGACTGGTCACTGCCGAAGGGCAAGCTCGACTCCGGTGAGACGTTCGAGCAGGCCGCGCTGCGCGAGGTCGAGGAGGAGACGGGGTTCGTCTGCGAGCTGGGCGACGAGCTCGAACCGGTGCACTACCACGACCAGAAGGGCCGCTCGAAGGTCGTGCGCTACTGGCGGATGGTCGCCGTCTCCGGCGACTTCCAGCCGAACGACGAGGTTGACGAGCTGCGCTGGGTCACCCTGGATCGCGCAGGGCGCCTGCTGAGCTACGCGCACGATCGTGCGCTCGTCCAGTCGCTCCAGCCCGCCGACTAGGCTGCGCTCCATGGAGCAGCGCCGTGAACGTGTGTACCTGGAGACCGAGCGCCACCGGATCTCCGGCTGGATCACCCTCGCCCGCGACGGGTATCGCAGCCGCGTCAGCGACGTGCTGAACGCCACCGAGCGCGAGTTCGTCCCCATGACCGATGCGGTCGTTGAGCTCATCGGGCACAAGGGCCAGGGCACGCGCCACGAGGTCATCGCCGTCTCACGTCACCACATCGTCCTCGTGATCCCGGAGAGCGACGGTGCGCCGGTTCTCGAGGAGGCCGAGTCGGCCGGCGCTGCGGGCTTCGCCTAGGCGAGCCGGCCGGGCTCTTCACGACGCTCGGCTTCGCCGTCGCCGCGCTGATCTCGTTCACGACCTGAGGCGGAGGCCCGCGAGGGACCTTCAGGAACCCTTGAACATGCGCTGCTTCAGTCGTCCCCGTTTACCCCTCTGGCGCGGCGGGCACCCTGCATCCCGATGCCCGCCCGGCGCCCGCGTTCCCCCATGCCCGCGATGTTCGACACCCGAAGCCACTCCTGGCGCGAAGTTGGGCTGGCCCGCCAGCTCACTCGCCGCGCGGTCAAACGCGCCCGCATCGAGGCGCTGCTGCTGCTCGGCCTCCTCGCAGCGGTGATCGCCGTGTATCAGGAGCGAGAGGTGCTCTTCGGTCGCCAGTTCGACACGCCCGTCTCGATCCTGGCCGCCGCGTCGCTCGTCGCGCTCGGCTGGCAGTTCGCACGGGACGCGGGCCGCGTCGCGGCGCCGCTGCTCTATCGGCGGCTCGACCCGGCGACGGCTGGAACCGTCGGCTTCCTCGTGCGGCTGGTCTTCGTGGTCGCTGCGACGATCCTGGCGCTGCGCGTCGCCGGCCTGACGCCGCAGCAGCTCGCGCTCGGCGGCGCCTTCACCGCGGTGGTCCTCGGTCTCGCCGCCCAGCAGACGATCGGCAACCTCTTCGCCGGAACGGTGCTCCTGAGCGCCCGGCCCTTCCGGGTCGGCGACCGCGTGCGCCTGCAGGGCGGCCCGCTGGCGGGCACGCTCGAAGGGGTGGTGAGCTCGCTGGGGCTGCTCTACACGACCTTCGCCCAGGGCGAGGACCAGATCATGGTCCCCAACAGCGTCGTCCTCAGCGTCGCGGTCGTCCCGCTCCGGCAGCCGGCCGCACTCGACCTCCGGGCGAGCCTGGTTCCCGGGACCACCCCGGCACACGTGCAGCACCTCCTGGACGAGCACGTCGACGTGCCGCTGCGGGATCGGCCGGTCGTCGGGCTCGAAGCGATCGATCGCGACGAGGTCGTGATGCGAATCACGGTCGCCCCCGAGCACCCGGGGGACGGGCCGCATCTGGCGTCCGTGGTCCTCGAGGCACTCGGCCCTCTGATGCGCGGCGCTGAGCGCGTCGAGGTCGCGGCGGAGCCGGTCCCGGTCAGCTAGCGCCGCGACGGAGAGGGAGGGATTCGAACCCTCGGTGGACCGTAAAGCCCACACACGATTTCCAGTCGTGCCCGTTCAACCGCTCCGGCACCTCTCCTGGGGAGGCGGAGGGTAGCGCCGCTCAGATCTGCCAGTCGCCGCCGGCGAGCACGGGGACGCGCTCGCCCGCCGCGGTCAGGCCCGTGACGGAGACGTCGTCGGCGCCGATCATGAAGTCGATGTGGATCTGGCTCTCGTTCATCCGCTTGCGGTCGTCGGCGCCTTCCACGCATTCCGCGTAGGCCGAGCCGAGCGCGATATGGCTTGCCGCGTTCTCGTCGAGCAGGGTGTCGAAGAACGTCGTGCCGAGCTTGCCGATGCGCCCCTCCCGGTCGACGAGCGCGACCTCGCCGAGCCGTGAGGCTCCCTCGTCCTTGGAGGTGTACCCGCGCAGCACGTCGGCGTTCTCCTGTGCGTCGATGCGGACCGCGTGACCGTCCTTGAACTCGACCTCGAGCCCCCGGATGATCGAGCCGCCCACGACGAGCGGCTTGGTCGAGCGCACGACCCCGCTCGTGCGCGTCGGATCCGGCGTGCTGAAGACCTCCTCGGTCGGCAGGTTCGGCATGTGAACGATGCCGCCGACCGTCTCGAAGCGGGCGGCCTTGAAGCGACTCGTCGGGAGCAGGCCGACCTGGAGATCGGTCCCCGGCCCCTCGAAGTGCAGCGCGTCGAAGCGCTGCTCGGTGACGCGCGCGGCCGCTGCGACGAGATGGTCGGCGCGCGTCGTCCAGGCCGCGACGGGGTCCTCCTCGTCGAGGCGCAGAACACGCACGAGCTCCTCGACGAGCTTCGCGAGCGCCGCGTCCTCCTCCAGATCCGGATGCACGAGCGTGGCCCAGGGCCGGCTCGGGCACGGCCCGATCGTCCAGTTCGTCGTCGCGTCGTTCACGACCTTGCCGCTCTCCTTGAGGAACGGGAGCTGGTCACGGCCGATCTTCGCGGGGTCGATGTCATCGAGCAGCCCGGGCGCGATCGGCCCGCTGAGCCCGATGCGCGCGGCCCGCTGGTCTCCGAGGGCGATGACCCGCTCGCCGTACCAGGAGGGCACGAAGTCGAGCGTGTCCTCCGCGGCGTAGGTGAGCCGGGCACGCTTGAGGTGGAGGTCGAAGTAGGCGGCGTCGACGAATTTCGCGCCGTGCCGGTAGGCGCTCTCGGCGAGCGCCCGAACGACGTCCTCCTTGCCGATGTCGCCGCCGATGGCGACGATCTGCCCGGGCTGGACGTTCGCTCCGAAGCCGACGAGCAGGTCGGCGAAGCGGCGCAGCGTGATGTCATCGAACCCGGTCGCGGAGCTCATCGGGTCAAGATAGCTGTCCGATCGTTCATGATTCACCAAATGTCGACCACCAGCCTCGGACTTCCGACCGTCTCCGACCGCGACCGCGCGCTCTCCATTTTCGGGGAGACCATGGGGCTCGTCGCGATCACCTGCCTGTTCGCTGCGGCCGGCGCGTACATCGGCAAGGACCTCACCGGTCTCACGGTGCTCGTGCCGTGGCTCGTGGCCCTCGGCTGCATCGTCGGGCTCAACGTCGCGAACGCCCGTGGCAACCGTCAGCTCGCGCTCGTGCTGCTGTTCGCGTTCGGGCTCCTGCTCGGGGTCGCCGTCGGCAACATGCTCAACTACTACGCGACGACGAACCCCAGCGCGCTGTACCAGGCAGCTGCCGCGACCGGGCTGTTCGTGGCGGCGCTCGGCGCGGGCGGCTACGCGATCCGGCGCGACCTGTCGGGGCTCTACCGGCTCGCGTTCTGGCTGCTGCTCGGGCTGATCGTCTTCGGGATCGTCCTGATCTTCGTGAACATGCCGGGCGGTTCGCTGATCTACGCGATCCTCGGCCTCGGCATCTTCGGCCTCTACACGCTGCTCGACTTCAACCGCCTGCGGCGCGCCGGCCAGCAGGAGGTCATCCCGCTCGCGGCCGGGATCTTCCTTGACGTCTTCAACATCTTCCTGTTCTTCCTGAGGATCTTCGGCAACAGCCGCTGAGTGTCACGTTCGGGCATCTCAGGAGACTGGTGTTCATGAGCTTTCTCGATCGTTTCTCCACCAAGCTGCAGGTTCCCGCACCAGGCGAGACGCTGGCGGGCCGCGACCACGAACTCCCCGGTATTCCGGACACGCACGCGGTGCTCGGCACGCCGATCCGCCCCCCGTTCCCGGAGGGCATCCGCACCGCGGTCTTCGGCCTCGGCTGCTTCTGGGGCGCGGAGCGGCTTTTCTGGCAGACCCCGGGCGTGTACTCCACCGCGGTCGGGTACGCCGGCGGCAGCACGCCGAACCCGACGTACGAGGAGACGTGCTCCGGCCGGACCGGCCACACCGAGGCCGTGCTCGTCGCCTACGACCCCTCCAAGGTGTCGTACGAGGAGCTGCTGCGGGTCTTCTGGGAGGGTCACGACCCGACCCAGGGCATGCGGCAGGGCAACGACGTCGGCACGCAGTACCGCTCGGCCGCCTACTGGGACGGCGAGGACCAGCACGCGCAGCTGCTGGCGTCGCGCGACGCCTACCAGGCGGCGCTCACCGCGGCGGGCCGCGGCGAGATCACGACGGAGATCGCGGAGATCGACGCCGCCCACCCGTTCTACTACGCCGAGGACTACCACCAGCAGTACCTCCACAAGGTCCCGCACGGCTACTGCGGCCTGGGCGGCACGGGCGTGAGCTGCCCGATCGGGACCGGCGTGGCCTCCGCGCCCGTCACGCCGGCGGCCTAGGCGGAGGCCCGCGCAGGCGGCGAACGCCGCGTGCGCGTCCAGGGCCGGTGGACGCCGGCGCGCCGTTCCACGTGGGCCGGGTTGCCCCACCGGATTCCCGGATTTCGCTCTGGACCGGCGTTCTGGGGTCCTGACCCCATAGCGGTGACGGAAATCCCCGTCTGGCGCACTCCTCCCTCCGATCAAGGGCGCGGGAAACGCGGTCGATAGCCGGGCTCAGGGCCCCAGAGCCCTGAGCCGGTCCGCCGCCCCGCAGAACTGGAGTGCCTTCCAACATGATTCCCGTCCGCCGACTCGTCCTCGCGAGCTTCACCGCCGCACTGGTCCTGCTCGCGCTCGCCCCGCTTGCGAGCGCCGATCGCACGTTCTCGCTGCGGTACCAGACCGTCGACCGCGCGGACTCCGTCTTCGTCGCGAACACCCTGATGACGTGTCCGCTCGGCGGCAGCTGTGCCAACGTGCGCGCGGGAACCAACACGTTCAACGGCAACGGCGACTTCAACGAGGTCAACGTCGACGCCGACTCCGACGGGACGACCTTCAGCTCGAGCAGCGCCGACCTCGTGCTGCCCGCGGGCGCGACGATCGTGTTCGCCGGGCTCTACTGGGGCGCCGACACGAGCGCCGGGACCGGCGGCAGCGCGGCACCGAACGCCGCCGCCGACGACGTCATGAGCTTCAAGACTCCCGCGCTCGGGGGCTATACGCCGGTCACTGCCTCCGTGGTGGACACCGACTCCCAGCGCGCCACCCGTTTTCAGGGCTTCGCCGACGTGACCTCGCTCGTGCAGGCCGGCGGCGCCGGCACCTACTGGGGCGCGAACGTGCAGGCCGGCACCGGCAACGACCGCTACGCGGGCTGGGCGCTCGCCGTCGTCTACAAGGATCCCGCCAAGTCGATCCAGCAGGTCGGCGTGTACGACGGTCTGACCTCGCTCGTCTCGGGCACGCGCCCCTCGGTGAGCATCCCGCTCGACAGCTTCCTGACCCCGGCCAGCGGCACGGTCAAGGCGAAGGTCGGCCTGGTCGTATGGGAGGGGGACAACGACATCTCAAGCGAGACCGCGACGCTCAACGGCTCCTCGCTGACCGACGCCGCGAACCCGGCGACGAACCAGTTCAACTCCTCGATCTCGCGCGGCGGCGCGTCCGTCACCGCGAAGAACCCCAACTACGTGAACCAGCTCGGCCTCGACGCCGACCAGATCACGGCGAACGGCTTCATCGGGAACAGCGCAACGTCGACGACGCTCGCGCTCGGGACCACTCAGGACATGTACGTGCCCGGCGTCGTGACCCTGGTCAACGACACCTACCTCGTGTCGCCGGCGAACACGGGGCTGCCGACGATCTCCGGCACCGCGACCGACCGCTCCGTTCTGACGGCGAACCCCGGTACCTGGACCGGCTCGCCCGCGCCGACCTACACGTATCAGTGGCGTCGCTGCAACGCTGCGGGCGCCTCGTGCGTCGACATCGCCGGCGCGACCGCATCGACCTACACGCTGACGACCACGGACGTCGGCGCCACGATCAAGGTCGTGGTGACGGGCACGAGCCCGGCCGGCAACGCGACCGCGACGTCCGCGCAGACCGCGGTCGTCACGGCGCTCGCCCCGTTCGTGGTGACGCCGCCCGTACTGTCCGGCACCGCCCAGGACGCGCAGGTCCTCACGCTCAGCCAGGGCACCTGGGACGGCACCCCGACGATCACCTACACCCGTTCGTGGCAGCGCTGCAACGCCGCGGGCGCAAGCTGCGTGGCGATCGCCGGCCAGACCGGCACGACCTACACGCTGACCAGCGCCGACGTCGGCTCGACCATCCGCGGGGTCGTCACGGCGACCAACGGCGGCGGCTCGACGCAGTCCACCACGACGCAGAGCGCGGTCGTCACCGCGGCGCCGCCGGTGAACACGGTCGTCCCGGTCGTCTCGGGCACCGCCACCGACGGTCTTGTGCTGTCGTCGACCACGGGCACGTGGACGGGCACGCCGACGATCACGTACGCGTACCAGTGGCAGCGCTGCAACGCGGCGGGCGCCTCGTGCGCGGATATCGCCTCCGCGACTGCGTCGACGTACACCGCGGTCTCCGCGGACGTCGGCAACACGCTGCGCTCGAAGGTCACCGGCACGAATGCGGGCGGCAACTCCTCGGCCTTCTCGGTCGTGACCGGTGTGGTCGCTGCGGCGCCGCCGGTGAACACGGTCGTCCCGGTGGTTTCGGGGACGGCGCGTGATGGTCTTGTGCTGTCGTCGACCACGGGCACGTGGACGGGTACGCCGACGATCACGTACGCGTACCAGTGGCAGCGCTGCAACGCCGCGGGCGCCTCGTGCGTGGACATCGCGGCTGCGACTGCGTCGACGTACACCGCGGTCTCCGCGGACGTCGGCAACACGCTGCGCTCGAAGGTCACCGGCACGAATGCGGGCGGCAACTCCTCGGCCTTCTCGGTCGTGACCGGTGTGGTCGCCGCGGCGCCGCCCGTGAACACGGTCGTCCCGGTGGTCTCGGGGACGGCGCGTGACGGTCTTGTGCTGTCGTCGACGACGGGCACGTGGACGGGTACGCCGACGATCACGTACGCGTACCAGTGGCAGCGCTGCAACGCGGCGGGCGCCTCGTGCGTGGATATCGCCTCCGCGACTGCGTCGACGTACACCGCGGTCTCCGCGGACGTCGGCAACACGCTGCGCTCGAAGGTCACCGGCACGAATGCGGGCGGCAACTCCTCGGCCTTCTCGGTCGTGACCGTTGTGGTCGCCGCGGCGCCGCCCGTGAACACGGTCGTCCCGGTCGTCTCGGGCACCGCCACCGACGGGCTCACGCTCAGTTCCGGGACGGGCACATGGACCGGCACCCCGACGATCACGTACGCGTACCAGTGGCAGCGCTGCAACGCCGCGGGTGCCTCCTGCGCGGACGTCGCGGGGGCGACGTCCTCGACGTACACGCTCGTGTCGGCCGACGTCGGCAACACGCTGCGCTCGAAGGTCACCGGCACGAACACGGCGGGCAGTTCGTCCGCGTTCTCGGTCGTCACCGGCGTCGTCGCTGCGGCGCCGCCGGTGAACACGGTGCTGCCGGTCATCTCCGGCACCGCTCGTGACACGCAGACCCTCAGCGCCACGACCGGCACCTGGACCGGCACGCCGACGATCACGTACACCTACCAGTGGCAGCGCTGCGACGTGCTCGGCGGCGCGTGCCAGCCGATCGTGGGCGCAACCTCCTCCACGTACACGCTGACCTGGACCGACGTCGGCGGCACCGCCCGCGTCGTCGTGACCGGCACGAACGCCGCCGGCAGCTCGTCGGCGACCGCCGCGGCGTCCGCCGTCATCGTCGCGACCCCGCCCGTGAACACGGTGCTCCCCGTCATCAGCGGCGCGCTGACCGAGGGCTCGACCGCGTCGGCCTCGACCGGCACCTGGACCGGGACGCCGACGATCACCTACACCTACCAGTGGCGCCGCTGCAACCCTGCCGGCAACAGCTGCTCCGACATCGGAGGCGCAACCGCATCGACCTACACGCTGGTCGCGGCGGACGTCGGCAGCACGCTCCGCGTCGTCGTCACCGGGACCAACGCCGGTGGCTCGTCGAACGCCACGTCGTCCGCTGCGACCGGCAACCCGGGCGCGCCGGCCAACACGGCGATCCCGACGATCTCCGGCACGACGCGCGACACCCAGACCCTTACGGCGACGAACGGCACCTGGACCGGCTCGGCGCCGCTCACCTACACCTACCAGTGGCAGCGCTGCAACGCCGCGGGCGCCTCGTGCGCCGACATCGCGGGCTCGACCGCGGTGACCCGCACGCTGACCTCCGCCGACGTCGGCTCGACGCTGCGCGTGCGCGTCACCGCCACCAACGTCGCCGGCAGCGCGCAGGCCACCTCGAGCCAGAGCGCCGTCGTCGTCGCCGACCCACCCGTCAACACCGCGGTCCCGACGATCTCCGGCACCACGCGTGACGGGCAGACCCTGACGTCGGCCGTGGGCACCTGGACGGGTACCGCGACGATCACCTACGCGCGCCAGTGGCAGCGCTGCAACGCGGCGGGCGCGAGCTGCGTCGACATCGCAGGCGCGACCGGCACCACGTACGCACTGACCCCGGCGGACGTCGGCGGGACGATCCGCGTCAACGTCACGGGCACGAACGCGGGCGGCAGCTCTGCTGCGAACTCCGCGGTGACCGCTGTGATCGCCCCGGACCCGCCCGTGAACACCGTCCTGCCGACGATCTCCGGCACCGCGCGTGACGGCCTGACGCTGACGCGGACGGTCGGCACGTGGACCGGCACTCCGACGATCACCTACACGTCTCAGTGGCGTCGCTGCGACGCCGCGGGCGCCAGCTGCGTCGACATCGCGGGCGCGACGGGCGCCAGCTACGACATGACCCCGGCGGACGTCGGCGCGACGATCCGCGTGCGCGTCACCGGTACCAACGCCGGCGGCAACTCGAGCGCCTCCTCGGCGCCGACGGCCACCGTCGCCGCCCAGGCCCCGGTGCTCGTCGACCTGCCGGACGATCACCGGCACCGTGCGCGACGGGCAGACGCTGACCTCGACGGTCGGCGCATGGACCGGGACCCCGACGATCACGTACGCGCGCCAGTGGCGCCGCTGCGACAGCGCCGGCTCGGCCTGCGTCGACATCGCGGGCGAGACGGGCGTCACCTACGACCTGACGCCGGATGACATCGGCGCGACGATCCGCGTGCGCGTCGTCGCGACGAACGCCGGCGGCTCGACCCCCGCCTCCTCGCTGCCGTCCGCCCCGGTCGTTCCGGACCCGCCGGCGAACGTCGACCTGCCGACGACCTCCGGCACCACGCGTGACGGCCAGACGCTGACCGCCGGCGCCGGCGTCTGGACCGGCAGTCCGGTGCTCGACTTCACCTACCAGTGGCAGCGCTGTGACGCCGCCGGTGACAACTGCGCCGACATCGCGGGCGCGACCGGATCCGACTACGGGCTCACGCCGGCGGACGTCGACCAGACGCTGCGCGTCGTCGTCACCGCGACGAACGACGGCGGCACTGCAGCCGCGACGTCCGCCGCCACCTCCGCCATCGTTCCGGATCCGCCGGTGAACACGGTGGTTCCGTCGATCGCGGGCACGGTTCGTGACGGGCAGACGTTGAGCTCGACGGTCGGGACGTGGACCGGGACGCCGGCGATCTCCTACGAGCGTCAGTGGCTGCGCTGCGACGCGGCCGGTGACAACTGCTGCCGACATCGCGGGTGCGACGGGCGCGACGCTACGACCTGACCGCGGCGGATGTCGACGGCACGATCCGGGTGCGGGTGACCGCGACCAACGCCGGCGGCGACGCGAGCGCCGACTCCGAGCCCTCGGGCGTGGTCGTCGCGGACCCGCCGGTGAACACCGTCGCTGCCGGTCGATCGCGGGCACGGTGCGTGACGGGCAGACGTTGAGCTCGACGGTCGGGACGTGGACCGGGACGCCGGCGATCTCCTACGAGCGTCAGTGGCTGCGCTGCGACGCGGCCGGTGACAACTGCTGCCGACATCGTCGGGCGCGACGGGCGTCGACCTACGACCTGCAGCCCGCCGACGTCGACGGCACGATCCGGGTGCGGGTGACCGCGACGAACGCCGGCGGCGACGCGAGCGCCGACTCCGAGCCCTCCGGCGTGGTCGTCGCGGATCCGCCGGTGAACACCGTCCTGCCGGTCGATCGCGGGCACGGTTCGTGACGGGCAGACGTTGAGCTCGACGGTCGGGACGTGGACCGGGACGCCGGCGATCTCCTACGAGCGTCAGTGGCTGCGTTGTGACGCGGCCGGTGACAACTGCGCCGACATCGCCGGCGCGACGGGCGCGACGCTACGACCTGACCGCGGCCGATGTCGACGGCACGATCCGGGTGCGGGTGACCGCGACCAACGCCGGCGGCGACGCGAGCGCCGACTCCGAGCCCACGGCCGCGGTCGTCGCGGACCCGCCGGTGAACACCGTGCCTGCCGGTCGATCGCGGGCACGGTGCGTGACGGGCAGACGTTGAGCTCGACGGTCGGGACGTGGACCGGGACGCCGGCGATCTCCTACGAGCGTCAGTGGCTGCGCTGCGACGCGGCCGGTGACAACTGCTCCGACATCTCCGGCGCGACGGGGTCGACCTACGACCTGCAGCCCGCCGACGTCGACGGCACGATCCGCGTGCGGGTGACCGCGACGAACGCGGGCGGCGACGCGAGCGCCGACTCCGAGCCCTCGGGCGTGGTCGTCGCGGACCCGCCGGTGAACACCGTCCTGCCGGTCGTCGCGGGCACCGAGCGTGACGGGCAGACGTTGAGCTCGACGGTCGGGACGTGGACCGGGACGCCGACGATCTCCTACGAGCGTCAGTGGCTGCGCTGCGACGCGGCCGGTGACAACTGCTCCGACATCTCCGGCGCGACGGGGTCGACCTACGACCTGCAGCCCGCCGACGTCGACGGCACGATCCGGGTGCGGGTGACCGCGACCAACGCCGGCGGCGACGCGAGCGCCGACTCCGCCCCGACGAGCACCGTGTCACCCGCCGCCCCGTCGAACGCCGGTTCCCCGTCGATCACGGGCACGGCCAGGGACGGTCAGACCCTGACCGCAGAACACGGCAGCTGGAGCGGGACTCCGACGATCACCTACACGTACCAGTGGCGCCGCTGCGACGCGGCCGGCTCGAGCTGCGCGGACGTCTCCGGCGCGACGGCCGCGACGTTCGACCTGACGCCCGCCGACATCGGCTCGACCCTCCGCGTGGTCGTCACCGCGAGCAACGCGGGCGGCGACGTGCCCGCCACGTCGCCTGCGAGCGATGTCGTCACCGCGATTCCTCCGGCCAACACGGTGGTCCCGGCGATCACCGGCACGACGACCGACGGTCAGACGGTGAGCGCCGGTCACGGCACCTGGACCGGCTCGCCGACGATCACGTACGCCTACCAGTGGCAGCGCTGTGACGCGGCCGGCGCCGGCTGCGCCGACATCACCGGCGCCACGAACGCCACGCACGACGTGACGGCCCGCCGACGTCGGCCACACGCTGCGCGTCGTGGTCACCGGCTCCAATGGCGGCGGCGACACGCCCGCGAACTCGGCCGTGAGCGCCGTGGTCGCCGCGATCCCGACGGCGAACACGGGGACGCCGGTCATCACCGGGGTCGACACCGAGGGTCACACGCTCACCGCCGGCCACGGGATCTGGACCGGTTCGGGCCCGATCACCTACACCTACCAGTGGCAGCGCTGCGACGCCGACGGTACGCACTGCGCCGACATCGTGGGGGCCACGGGCGCGACGTACGACCTGACGGCGACCGACGTCGGCCACACGCTGCGCGTCATCGTCACCGCGACCAACACGGCCGGCCCGTCGGCCGCGACGTCGCCGGTGACCCCGGTCATCCAGGCTGCGCCGGTCACGCCCAGGACGCCGACGACATCGGTCATCCCGCCGCCCGACGCCGCGCCGTCGGCACCTTCGCCCGTACCACCGAGCGCCGACGACCTCGGCGTGATCGCCGGCGGGCTGCTGACGCCCAGGACGTGCCGCCAGGTCGTCACGGGCCTCGGGTTCCGCCGTCTCAACGCCAAGGGCCTCGGCGCGGTCCGCCTGCGCATGAAGGCCGACGGGGCCGTCGCTCCGGACGCGCCGCTCGGCCTCGCGCTGAGTGCCTCGGCGCACAAGGTCCGGTCGGTCAAGCTCACGCTCGACGGGCACGCGTTGCGGACGAAGGCGGCCCGCGGTCGCTGGACGGCCTCGGTGCTGCCGGCAGCCTTCGCCGACGGCGACATCCACACCATGCTCATCACCGTGAAGCCGCGCAAGGGCCGGGTGCGCACGATGTCCGAGACGATCAGGACGGCCGCCTGCGCCACGCGCTACACCGCGGGCCAGTGGCGGACGAAGGTCGGCACGGGCCTGCGTCTGCGCGTCGACAGCC
The DNA here is from genome assembly GCA_963805615.1 of uncultured Actinomycetes bacterium. Lineage (GTDB taxonomy): Bacteria > Actinomycetota > Thermoleophilia > Solirubrobacterales > Solirubrobacteraceae > F1-60-MAGs163. The sequence continues at coordinate 808,325 of CAWDUW010000004.1, forward strand.
GCACCGCTCTCGCGTCGGTGACCTTCCCGCTGCCGGCCGTGCTCGCACAGCGCGGCGCGCTGAAGCCGGCGAAGGGGCTCGGCCGCCTGCGCATCGTGCAGAGCGGCGGGGCGCGGACCATCCTCCAGCTCGGCGCACCGGGGGCGCCGAAGGGCGTGCTGCTCGCGTCTTCGGCGGCAGGGTCTCCGTCGGTGCTCGTCAGCGGGCGCACGATCACCGTCCGTGACCTGCCTGAGGGAACCGGGATCGTCGAGGTCACGCTCTACCACCCCGGCGCGCGGCTGCTGAAGAGCAAGCCGCGCCTGACGGCGGGCACCACCGGCGCCGGCGCGCCGGCCAAGCTCAAGACCAAGCTCCAGCGGGTCACCGGGCGCTGAAAGGCGTCCTGCCGGTGCGCGCCGTCGGGGGGCGGCGCGCACCGGTCGTTGACCCGCCCGAGGTTGCCTATGTGATACATAGGCAACATGGATGGCCTCTCGATGGGCGACGCGGCGCGCGCGATCGGCGTCAGTGTGGACACGCTGCGCCGCTGGGACCGCGACGGCAAGCTGCGCACGACGCGTGACGAGCGCAATCGCCGGCGGGTTCCGGCCGCCGAGGTCGAGCGCCTGACGTCGCGACCACAGCGGCACCGGTCCGGGCATCCGGGGTCGGCGCGCAACCGGTTTGCGGGCGTGGTGCGGTCGGTCGAGGCCGACGGCGTGATGGCGCTCGTCGAGATCGAAGCCGGCCCGTTTCTCGTGACGGCGGCGATCACGCGCGACTCCGTCGAGGAGCTCGGCCTCGCCGCGGGCATGCGGGCGACGGCGGTCGTGAAGGCGACATCGGTGATGGTGGAGGGCGGGGCGTGAGGGGATCGCCCGCGGGCGCTCTCGGCCGCGCGACGTCCCTGCGCCGCGTGATCGCCGGCGCGCTCGCCGCGTGTGCCGCCGTGAGCGCCGCCGCGGCGGTCCCGTGCGTCGCGCAGGCGACGACGGTGTATGCGGCCACATCGCTGCGTGATGCGTTCCCGCGCATCGATGGCGGCATGACGTTCGGCTTCGGCGGTTCGAACACGCTGCAACTGCAGATCGAGCGTGGGGCACCCGCCGACGTGTTCGCGTCGGCCGGTCCGCGGGAGCCGCAGGCGCTCTACAGGGCGAAGAAGTGCGGTCGCCCGGCGGTGTTCGCCACCAACGTTCTCGTGCTGATCGTCCCGAAGCGCAACCCGGCCGGCATCACATCGGTGTATGACCTCAGGCGGGGCTCGCCGAAGCGGATCGCCGTCGGCGCTGCGGGCGTCCCGGTCGGCAGCTACACACGCCGGCTCCTGGCGCGGATGCGCCTCTCAAGCGCGCTCACGCGGAACGTGGTCAGCAACGAGTCGAACGTCGGCGGCGTCGTGACGAAGGTGGCCCTCGGGTCCGCCGTCGCGGGCTTCGTCTACGCGACCGACGCGAAGATCGCGTCGGGCCGGCTGCGGGCGATCCGCCTGCCGGCCTGGGCACAGCCGCCGATCCGCTACGAGTTCTGCATCGTCCGGCGCGCGGGCGGCGACCGCGCGGGCGCGCAGCGCTTCGTGAACAAGGTCCGCTCGGCGCGCGGGCGCAGGCTGCTCGACGCCGCGGGCTTCGGGCTGCCGCGGCGCTGAACGCATGCGCGGCCGGGCCTGGTTCACGGCGATGCTCGCGCTCGCGCTCGGCATCGTGGTCGCGTTTCTCGCGCTCCCGCTCGTCGCCCTCTTCACCGCAGTGCCGCTGAGCCGCCTTCCGTCGCTGCTCGACGACCAGGTCGTTCGCGACGCGCTGAAGGTCACGTTCCGCGCCAACCTCGTCGCCAACCTCCTGATCCTGATGTTCGGCACGCCCGCGGCCTACTTCCTCGCGACGCGGCGCTTCCGTGGCCGGGCGCTCGTGGTCACGCTGACCGAACTGCCGCTCGTCCTGCCGCCGGCGGTCGCGGGGATCGCGATGCTCGCCGCGTTCGGGGCGACGGGGCTGCTCGGCGACCGCCTCGCTCACGCCGGCATCGTCCTGCCCTTCACCGAGTGGGCGGTGATCATCGCCGTCACGTTCGTCGCCGCGCCGTTCTACCTCCGGCAGGGGATCGCGGCATTCGAGAGCGTGGACCCGAGCCTGCCCGACGCGGCGAGGACACTCGGCGCGGGCCCGGCGCGCGTCTTCGCGCGGGTGGCGCTGCCGCTCGCCGCGAGCGGCCTGATCGCCGGATGGGTGCTCGCCTTCGCCCGTGGCATCGGCGAGTTCGGCGCCACCATCATCTTCGCCGGCAACGTCCAGGGGCACACGCAGACGCTCACGCTCGCGATCTACGAGCAGCTCGACAACGACTTCGACGTCGCCCTCGCCATCTCGATCCTGCTCGTGGTCCTCAGTGCGGGCGTCCTGCTCTCCTACAAGCTGCTCTCCGCATGGAAAAGCTCCGAGCCGACATCGTCGTCGGCCTTCGCTCCTACACGCTGAGGGTGGCGCTCGAGGTCGGGCGCGAGACGATCGCGCTGGTGGGCCCGTCCGGCGCCGGCAAGACGACCGTGCTGCGCGCGATCGCCGGGCTGCTGGATCCCGACGCCGGCCGGATCGCGCTCGGCGACGAGGCATGGTTCGACGGGGCGGCCGGGACCGCGCTCGCCCCGGAGGAGCGCTCCGTCGGCCTCGTCTTCCAGGACTATGCGCTCTTCCCGCACCTGTCGGTTCGGCGCAACGTCGAGTTCGGCGGCCGTGCGCGGGCCGCCGAGCTGCTCGAGCGGTTCGGCGTCGCGCACCTGGCGGAGGACCGGCCCGGGGCGATCTCGGGCGGCGAACGGCAGCGGGTGGCCCTGGCCCGCGCGCTGGCGCGCGACCCTGCGGTCCTGCTGCTCGACGAGCCGCTGGCGGCGCTCGACGCGCAGACCCGCGCCGAGGTCCGCGGCGAGCTGCAGGACCTGTTCGCGGAGCTCGATCTGCCGACGCTGCTGGTGACGCACGACTTCCGCGACGCCGCCGCGCTCGCGGACCGCGTGGGTGTCCTGGTCAACGGGACGCTGCGGCAGCTCGGCACGCCGGAGGAGCTCATGGACGCGCCCGCGGACGCGTTCGTCGCCCGCTTCGCCGGCGCCAACGTGCTCTTCGGCGAGGCGGAGCCGGATCCGGCGGGCGGCGCGACGGTCGTGCTCGACGACGGCACGCGCGTCGCCGCCCCGGGCGCCGCGAGCGGACGGGTGGGACTTGCGGTGCACCCGTGGCGCATCACGCTCTCGGACACACTGCCCGCCGATCCGCGCCTGAACGCGATCCGAGGGGTCGTCACGAGCGTCACGCCGGAATCGGGCCGGCTGCGCGTTCGCGTCGGATCACTCGACGTCGATGCCGACCCGGGCGTTCGGCCACGGCGCGGTGACCTGCTCTATGGCGTCTTCGAGCCGACCGCCGTGCGCGTGGTTTCCGGCAGCCGGGAACCGTAATTCCCGCCATTGTGACGAGTGAATTGGGCTACGTACACTGATATGAAACACATTCACAGAGCACGTCGCCCTGACGCAGGTTCCCCCCAACCGGACCTCGCCTGCCCCCGGATCGCCGCCACCGAGAGCTGAAACGAGCGATCGCCGCGGCGGGGGGCCGGTTGTCACGGCTGCTCCTCACAAGGAGGACCGCATGGTCCGCCCCATCGATCTCCGACGCGCCGCGCGCGTCATCACCGGCCTGCTCGCAGGAGCCGCCCTCCTGGCCGCGCCCGCGATCGCGACGGCCTCAACCGTCAATCTCGGGACGACCAAGCCGTTCGTCGTCCTCGCCGGCTCCACCGCCACCAACACCGGCCCATCGGTCCTCAACGGCCAGCTCGGGGTCTACCCGGGGACGGCCCTCACCGGCTTCGGCGCGCCCGCCGTGGTCAACGGCGCGACCCATGCCACCGACGGCGTCGCTCGGATCGCGCAGAACGATCTGACCACCGCGTACAACGTGGCGGCCGGGCAGCCCGTCGCTCCGTCCGCCGACCTCTCGGGCACCAACCTCGGCAACCGCACGCTGCTGCCCGGGGCCTACCGGTTCACGTCTTCCGCACAGCTCACCGGGCCGCTCACGCTCAATGCGCAGGGCGACCCCGATGCGCAGTTCGTGTTCGAGATCGCTTCGACGCTGACGACGGCATCCGCCAGCTCCGTCGTGCTGATGAACGGGGCGAACCCCTGCCAGATCTTCTGGCAGGTCGGCAGCTCGGCCACGATCGGCACGACCACGGCCTTCCAGGGCAACGTGCTCGCGCTCTCCAGCATCTCAGTGAACAACGGGGCGACCGTGGTCGGGCGGCTGCTCGCGCGCAACGGCGCGGTCACGCTCATCAACGACGTGCTGAACGCCGCGGTATGCGGCGCCGTCACGAGCACGCCGGTCGCGCCCGGGACCCCGGGCGGAGTCCCCGGCACGCCAGGGACTCCGGGCACGCCGGCCACGCCGGCCACGCCCGGGACTCCCGGTGCCCCGGGCAGCCCCACGACGCCCGCCCCGCGGCCGGCGACCCATCGCGGCTCGTCGTCGCTCAGGCGCACCTCCCGTGAGGACTGCACCGACGGGTTCACCGCAACGGTGCGCGGCAGCCACATCGCGCGTGTCGTCTTCCGGCTCGACGGCCGGCGGATCTCCAACCAGACAAGCCGCCCATTCCGGAAGTACGTGGTGACGAATGCCCCCGGGCGCCACACGGTGACCGCCTGGGTGGCGTTCACGGACCTCACGAGGGCGCGGACCATGCGCTTCCGCTACGTGGTCTGCGCGGCGGGATCGCTCAGCCCGCGCCGCGCCCCGTCGAGCTTCACCGGATGACCGCCACCACGGCTCGCTTGCACCCGACCCCCCGGCTCCGGCCGGGGGCCTGCGCGCTCGGGCTCGCCGTCGCGCTCGCCGCGACCTGCGCGCTCGGCACGCCCGAGCGCGCGGTCGCTTCGAGCATGCCGGCGAGCCAGGCGCTCGTGACCCTGACGCGCAACCACGTCGCGCGGACGCGGCCGAGCGCCCACGCACACCGGCTGAAGTCCGTGGCGGCGCGTCGTCCGCTGTCACACGTGCGAACCGTGCTCCCGGTGCTCGGCCACGCGACGACCGGCGGACTGCGGTGGCTGCATGTGCGACTGCCCGGCCGGCCGAACGGACAGTCGGGGTGGATTCCCGCGGCACGGACCGTGCCGTCCGCCACCGCCTGGCGACTGATCATCGACCTCTCCGCCCGCCAGATCAGCGTGTACCACGATGGCGCGCGCGCCCGGCGTTTCCGGGTGGTGGTGGGCAAGCCCTCGACGCCGACGCCGCGTGGTGCGTTCTTCGTCGAAGAGGTCATCCGGACGCCCGCCGGTGAGGTCGGCGGTCCGTACGGCCTCGCGACGAGCGCGCGGTCGAACGTGTTCCAGGAGTTCGGTGGCGGACCCGGCCAGGTCGGCATTCACGGAACCCGTGGGCTCTCGGGTGGTCTCGGGACGGCGGTATCGCACGGGTGCGTCCGACTCAGCCCTGCGGCCATCACCTGGCTCGCCAGGCGCATCAGCGGCGGCGTCCCGCTCACCATCAGGCGGTAGAGCCGGACCCCGCGCGCGGCCGTTAGCCCAGAGTTGACACTGGGCGTACAGTTGTCAGAGACAGCGGACCCATTGCCGTATTGGTCCGCTGACCCGCCGTACACCGCCAGTGGGGAGTCCCTATGCCACGTGCTTATGCGTTCCCGTCCGGGGCACCGGACGCGCTTCCAGGTCGCGCCATGATCGCGCGCCTGGACCGCCTGCTGCAGCGGCTGGGGCAGGACGTCGTCGTGCAGTCGCAGGTCGCCGTCCTGCCGGGTCCCGGAGAGCGAGGGCAGCCCGCGACACGCATGACCGACTGCGCCGACCTCTACGAGCGCCATGTCTTCAGCGCCCTCAAGGCCGTCACGCCGGAAGAGCGCGAGTGCCTCGAGCTGACCTACTTCGACGCCCTCAGCGTCGGCGACATCGCGATCCGCTGCGGCATGTCGATCGAGGCCGTGGAGGACCGGCTGGGGCGGGGGCTCGAGGACATGCTCCGCCACCTCCGAGCGCACGAGTAGCACCGCTCACCGCAGCCATCAGAACATCCGGCTAGTGGGGCGGACGACACTGGCACCCCGCGTGGCACGGGCCGACGAGAGGAGTAGTGGAATCCTCGCTCTCAAGCCCCAGAATCGCCGCACTGGCACTGACCGTCTCGCTCGTGGCGTGCGCCGTCCCGGCCGCCGCGCAGGCCTCCAGCTCACCCGCCCGCCACCGCGCCCCAGTCGTCTGCAAGACGTCAACGCACGCCAAGAAGAGCCCCCGCCTGGCCCGTCGTTGCAAGATTCGGCGCGTGGTTCGCCACGGAGCCTTCGGCACACGGCAGATGCTGACGGTCGGGTTCCGCTCAAGCTTCCGGGTCGTCCGTAAGTCGCAGCCGAAGCGGTCGGCAAAGTCCGCGAAGCCGCCCGTCAAGCGGCCGGTCACGAGCCCGGTGACGACACCCGTCACGACGCCGGTGGCCACCCCCGCCCCCGCCCCGGCCCCGCCGGCGCCGGTGACGACCCCGCCGGTCACCAGCCCACCCCCGGTTCCCGCTCCGGACCCCGACCTCTCGGCGACCGCCGGCCCGGTCTACTGGGGCGCGTGGATCGGCTCGCACCTCACCGGCACCGAGGCGCCGTGGGACATCGGCGCGATCAACCAGTTCGAGCAGCACGCCGGCAAGGGCGTCTCGCTCGTGAACTTCTCGAACCCGTTCGCCAACTGCTACTCGTCACCCTGCAAGCCGTACAACTTCCCCGCCGGTGAGTTCAACACGATCCACGGCCACGGTGCGATCCCCTTCTTCTCCTGGGCCAACGACGCGCTGCCGGTCAGCGGCGACCAGTCCGCCTACCAGCTGTCCGACGTCATCGCCGGCCGCCACGACAGTTACATCACCGCGTGGGCGACCGCCGCAAAGGCCTGGGGCCATCCGTTCTTCCTGCGCTTCAACTGGGAGATGAACGGCAGCTGGTTCCCGTGGAGCGAAGGCGTGAACGGCAACCAGACCGGCGAGTACGTCGCGGCCTGGCGTCACGTCCACGACATCTTCACGCGCGTCGGTGCGACGAACACGACGTGGGTCTGGTGCCCGAACGTGGACCCCAACCACGTGATGCGCAATCTCCAGGGTCTCTACCCCGGCGACGCCTACGTCGACTGGACCTGCCTCGACGGCTACAACTTCAACCAGCCCCGGGCGTCGTTCAAGGACACCTTCAAGACGACCTACGACACGATCACCACCACGATCGCCCCGGGCAAGCCGATGATCATCGGCGAGACCGCGTCGACCGAGGCCGGCGGCTCCAAGGCGCAGTGGATCACCGACATGTTCACGGCGCTCCCGCACAGCTTCCCGAACGTCCGCGGCCTCCTGTACTTCGACAAGTTCGACGACGGCATGGACTGGCCGATCGAGACCAGCGCGTCGGCGACCGCCGCCTTCAAGGCCGGGATCGCCGACTCGCGCTACAAGGGAAGCCAGTACGCGGGCCTGAACGGGCTCAGCACGCTTCCCGCACCGTCCTGATCATCGCTGTCAGTTCACGGTGAAGTCGGTGTACATGCCCGCCTGGTAGTGGCCGGGGAGGGCGCAGACGATCGCGTAGTGCCCCGCCTTCAGGTTCTTGATGACGAGCGTCTTGCTCGCGCCGGGGGCGATCGAGGCGATCTCGCCGCGCGCACCCGGGATGTCGTCATCCGGGTTCTGCTTCGAAAGCACGGTCGCCGCCGGCTTGTTGGTGCGGATGATCGTGAACTGATGCTTCATCTGACCGGAGTTCGTGACGTTGAAGCTGACGTGGCCGGCGGGCGCTGAGGCCACCGCGGGCTTGATCTTGTACTCGGTGAGCGTCACCGGAACCGACGTGGCGCCGGTTGTGGACGCGGCGGTGGCTGGGGCGGTGGTGCTCGCCGGCGTGCTGGTCGCGGCCGAGCTGGTGCTCGAGCTGCTGCCGCAGGCGCTGAGGCCGGCGGCGGCCAGGACGAGGAGGGCGGCGGCACCGGCGATCGCCGCGGGGCGGCTCATGAGTGATGACATTGCCGCGACGCTAATTCGGCCGCGGCAAACCCACGGCAAAGGTTTGCTTACATCCGGGTATGGACTTCGGCGTCGCCATCTTCCCCACCGATGAGACGCCGGACCCGGCCACGCTGGCGCGGATGGCCGAAGAGCGGGGCTTCGAGTCGCTGTTCTTCCCCGAGCACACGCACATCCCGGTCAGCCGCCGCACGCCGTACCCGCCGGGCGGGGAGCTGCCGCGCGAGTACTCGCGGACGCACGATCCGCTTGTCGCGCTCGCGTTCGCGGCGGCTGCGACGACGACGCTCAAGCTCGCGCCCGGGATCATGCTGCTCGCCCAGCGCGACCCGATCGTCACGGCGAAGGCGATCGCGAGCCTCGACGTGCTCAGCGGGGGCCGCGTGCTGCTCGGCGTGGGGGCGGGGTGGAACATCGAGGAGATGGAGGACCACGGGGTCGACCCGTCACGCCGCTTCGGCCGCGTGCGCGAGAGCGTCGAGGCGATGCGCGCGCTGTGGACGCAGGACGAGGCGTCGTACGCGGGTGACCACATCGCGTTCGAGCCGACCTGGAGCTGGCCCAAGCCGCTGCAGCCCGGCGGGCCGCCCGTGCTCCTCGGCGGCAACGGCAAGCGCGTGCTCGAGCGCGTCGTGAGGTACGGCGACGCCTGGTATCCGAATTTCCTCGGCGACGACGACAGGATGATCGCGCGCCTCGAGAAGCTGCGCGCGCTGGGGGAGGAGGCGGGCCGCGGAGCGCTGCCCTCGACGCTGCAGATCGCCCCCACCGAGCCGGAGCGGCTCGAGCGGCTCGCGGCAGCCGGCGTCACCCGTGTCGTCTGGTACCTGCCCTCGCGTGACCTGGCGGCGGTCGAGCGCTCGTTCGATCGCCACCTCGCGGCGGCCGATGCCTACCGCGCGGCGGGCGGCTGACCTACAGCTGTCCGACGTCGGTCTCCAGCCCGAGCGCGAGTCGGCCGGCCAGCTCCCACGTCGCGGGTGAGACGAGGGCGTGCTGCGTGGCGACGTGCACGTCGAGGTGACGGCGCTGCAGCGGGCTCGACGCATAGACGGACGTGCCGCCGCCGAGCGCGTACATGTCGCTCGTGACCCGCGCCGAGACCTCGGTCGCGTGGGTCGCGGCGCGCCGCAGCGCCGCGCGCTCGCCCACGCTGATGGGCGCCCCGGCCCGCGCCGTCGCCCACGCGGCCGCGACGGCCGCCTCGACGAGCGCCTGCGCCGCGTCGACGTCCGCCTGAGCGCGGGCGACCCGCGCCTGCGTGTCCGGCCGGGCCGCGAGTGGCCGCGCCGACCCGGTCGGCGTCTTGCCGCCCGCAAGCTCGATCAGGTCGGCGGTCGCGCCGCGCGCGATGCCGAGCGTGACGGACGCGATCGAGAGTGCGAGCAGGCCGAATGCGGGGAATGCATGGAGCGGCGTCGCGATGACCGGCCGCTGGGTGATCAGCGACGCCGAGCGCGCCCTCGGCGCGCGGGCGCCGTCGAGCGAGATGTCGTTGCTTCCGGTGCCGCGCAGCCCGGCGACGTCCCAGGTGTCGTGGACCTGGAACGCCTCACGCGGGAAGAGGACGAGACGCACGTCGGGCGCACCAGCCGCAGTGCGCTCGACCTGGTCGCCCTCGCCGACCAGGCAGCCGACCATGAGCCAGTCGGCATGCGCACTGCCGCTCGCGAACGACCAGCGACCGGTGACGAGGAGGTCGTCGCCGTCGGGAACCGCGCGGCCACGCGGCGCGAAGACGCCGGCCGCGATCGCGCCGTCACCGTAGACCTCGCGCGCCGGACCCGGCTCGAGATATGCGGACAGCATGCCGCCGGTGCCGCAGACGGCGACGATCCAGGCGGCCGCCGCATCACCCTCCGCGAGGGCGCGCACACGGTCCAGGAATGCCTGCGGCTCGAGCTCGAGGCCGCCCAGCGCGGCGGGCACGAGCGCCCGGAACAGCCCGGCCTCTCGCAGCGCCTCCACGACGGGCTCGGCGAGCCGCCGTTCGGCGGCGCCCGAGGCGGCGTGCTCCGCGGCGATGGCTGCAAGGTCATGTGCCACGCGCGCAGCCTAGTATCCGCGGCGTTCAGCCCTCGAGATCGGAGACTTCATGCTCGTACCGCTCGCAGCGTCCACCGGTGGCGTCGTCCTGCTCGGGGCGATCTACTTCGTGCTCCTCGTCACGCTCGGGATCATGTCGATCCGCAAGGGCCACTGGGTGATGTTCATCATCGGGATCTTCATCCCCCTGTTCTGGATCATCGGCGCCCTGATGCCGCCGAAGTCGCGCACCTGACTCAGCGGGCGAGTGGCGGCCGCGCGTCGGCGAACGCGCGCCCGGTCGCGTCCTCGAGGTGCTCTGCGGCGTCGAGCAGGCGTGCCTCGGAGCCCCACGGCGCGAGCAGCTGCAGTCCGACCGGGAGCCCGCTGGGGTGGGGCGCGACCGGGATCGAGATGCCGGGCACGCCGGCGAGGTTCGCGGCGGTCGCCTGCCGAACGTTTGCGGCATCCGCGGGCACCGTTCCCGACGGCAGCTCCACCGCCGGCGCCTCGAGCGGCGGCGCGGGGGCCGGGACCGTCGGCCAGGCGATGACGTCGACCCGCTCGAACGCGCGGACGAGGTCGACGCGCAGCTGCGCGCGGATGCGGTCGGCGCGCGCGACGAGCATCGCCGGCCACAGTCGCGCATAGAGCGCGTAGGCGCGCACGAGCGGGTCGGCGGTCGCGAGCACGTGCGCGGGCGTCGCGGGCACGAGCTCGCACATCGTGCGCACGATCCCCGCCGCCGGGAGCAGTTCGCCGGCCGACAGCTCGACGTCCTCGATCGCCCAGCCGGCCGCCGCGAGCGCCTGGTCGCAGCTCGTCACGACGCCCGGGTCACAGTCGTCCCAGTACGGCGTGCGCACGATGCCGACGCGCAGGCCCGCGCCGTCAGCGCGCTCCAGCGTGCGGCCGAGCAGCACCTCCGTCAGCAGCCGCGTGTCGGCGGCGTCCCGAGCAAGCGCTCCCCATGCCGAGAGACTCGTCGCCGCGCCCGTGTAGCCGTCGCGCGGCACGCCGCCGTAGGTGAGCTTCAGCCCCACCACGCCGCAGTAGGCCGCCGGGATGCGCGCGGAGCCGCCGCTGTCGCTCCCCACTGAACCTGCGACCAGGCGCGCGGAGACCGCCGCGGCCGACCCGCCGCTGGAGCCCCCCGGGCTGCGCCGCGGATCCCACGGGTTCCCGTGCGCGCCGTACGCCGAGATGTGACCGGTGGTGCCCCAGCCGAGCGCGTGCTGGTTGGCGAGCCCGGCGACGATCGCTCCGCCGTCGCGCAGCCGGCGGAACATGCCCGACTCGCCGGGCGGCAGCAGCGCATCAGCGGTCGCGCTGCGGGCACCGTGCCAGGGCATGCTGAACATGTCCTTCACCGTCAGCGGCACACCCTTCAGCGGGCCGGGGGGCGCCGCCGCCAGCATCGCCTCGGCCTCGGGGCCGAAGGTCACCGGCGTTGAGTTGAGCTCGTCCTCGCGCTCGTCGATGCGCTCGAGCGTCGCGGCGAGCAGCTCGCTCGGGTCGAGCTCGCCGGACGCGATGCGTGCGGCCTGCTCGCGCAGGCTCAGGTCCTGCGGATGCTCGGCGCCGCTCACGGCGCCTGCGGCGCACGGCCGGGGTCGAGGTTCGGTTCCGCTGCGAGGGCGGAGATGTCGCAGCTTGCGAGCGCCTGGAGGCGCGGCCCGAGGATCGCGTGGAGCATCTCCACGAGCGCGACCTCCTCGTCCGTCGCCCGGAGCGCGTCGAGCGACAGCGTCTGCGTCGCGATCGCCGTGAGCCTCGGGTCCGCCTCGCCGCCGGTCATCGGCCGACCATAGTCGCTGGGGTAGGGTCGGGTCCTCGTGCGGTTCGGCATCGTGATCCTCCCCGAGTTCCGCTGGGCCGAGGCCCAGCATCGCTGGCGGCGGGCGGAGGAGCTCGGGTTCGACCACGCGTGGACGTACGACCACATCGGCTGGCGCGATCTCGTCGACGGTCCCTGGTTCGATGCGGTCCCGACGCTGACGGCCGCTGCGATGGTGACCTCGCGAATCCGGCTCGGCACGCTTGTGGCCTCGGCGAACTTCCGCCATCCGGTGCCGTTCACGCGCGAGATCACGGCGCTCGACGACATCTCCGGTGGCCGGTTCCTGCTCGGCCTGGGCGCCGGCGGCCTCGGCTTCGACTCCGCGGTGCTCGGCGGGGAGGAGCTGCCCGGGAAGGAGCGGGTCGAGCGCTTCGGCGAGTTCGTCGAGCTGCTCGACCAGCTGCTGTCGCCGGGGCCGACGACATGGCACGGCACCTACTTCGACGCCGTCGATGCGCGCAACACTCCGGGCACGGTGCAGCAGCCGCGCGTGCCGTTCGTGGTCGCCGCGAACGCGCCGCGGTCGATCGCGCTCGCGGCCGAGTACGGGCAGGGCTGGATCACGACGGGCGCGCAGTCGGACGACCTCGAGGCCTGGTGGCGCGCCGTCGCCGAGCGGGCGGAGCAGTTCGGTGACGCGCTCGACGCTCGCGGACGGGCTCAGGACTCCGTCGCGCGATACCTGCTGCTCGACGCCGCACCGGTCTTCTCCCTGTCGAGCATCGGGGCGTTCACCGACGCCGTCGGGCGCGCCGCCGCCCTCGGGTTCACCGACGTGATCACGCACTGGCCGCGACCGGACAGCTGGTACGCGGGTGACGAGGCGATCCTCGATGAGGTGCCGGGTCTGATGACGCGGCATCGGTCCTCGTCGTAGGGTGTCCACGTGCGCCGGGGAAAGGTCAAGCGCGATGCCAGGGTCCAGCTGCTCGGGGGCGTGCCGCTGTTCGCCGGCTGCTCGAAGGCGGAGCTGCGCTGGGTGGCGGGCGCGACCGGGGAGGAGTCCTTCGCCCCGGGCGACGAGATCATCCGCGAGGGCGAGCCGGGTTTCGACTTCTTCGTGATCGCCGAGGGTGAGGCCGAGGTTCGCCGGGACGGGCGCAAGGTGGCGACGATGGGACAGGGCGAGTTCTTCGGGGAGATCGCGCTCGTCGCCGAGGTCCCGCGCACCGCCACCGTGATCGCGCGCACGGACCTCGTGCTGCTGACGATCACCGACCTCGACTTCCGCGACCTCGTGATGGATCAGCCGTCGATCGCCCGCAACGTGCTGCGCAGCCTGGGCGAGCGCATCGCCGCCGACGCGCGTTGACGGACGGCCTCGCCGGCGGTGCGGGCACCGTTCAGCGAAGCGTTCCCGCGAGGCGCTCCAGCTCTTCGGGGGTGCCCGTCATGATCGCTCGTGCGTGCTCGGTGATCGTCGCGACCGGCCAGTGCCACCAGGCCGCGCGCAGCAGCCGCTCGACGTTCTCGTCGTCGTAGCGGCGGCGGACGACGCGCGCGGGATTGCCGGCGACGATCGCATAGGGCGGAACGTCGGCGCTGACGAGACTCCCGGCGGCGACGACGGCGCCGCTGCCGACCGTGACCCCGGGCATGATGAGCGCCTGGTACCCGAACCAGACGTCGTGCCCGACGACCGTGTCCCCGCGGCTCGGCGCGCTCATCACGAGATCCATCGTCCCGTCCCACGGCGGTCCGAAGATTCCGAACGGATAGGTCGACGGGCCCAGGTCTGCGTGGTTGGCACCGCCCATGAGGAAGCGGACGCCGGCAGCGATCGCGCAGAAGCTGCCGATGACCAGGCGCTCCGGCCCGAACGCGTAGAGGACCGCGTCCTCCTCGAAGTGCAGCGCGCGCGTCGGGTGGTCGTAGTAGGTGTAGTCGCCGACCTCGACGTTCGGCAGCTGTACGAGCGGCTTCAGGAACACGACGCGGTCCTGGCCGGCGACGGGGTGCAGGCAGGTCGGGTCGGGCGCGGGCAAACCGGGACTCACGGGCATGTCGAGGATTCTTCCTGACCATCGCCCTCGCATCCGACCGACGGGCGAGGCAAGCTGATACTCAGGGTCATCACCGGCCCCGACCGCGAACGAACAGCGAAGGACGACGATGGACACCCCCCAGGCTGCACCCACCTATCCCGCGATGCTCGAGGTCGACTACCCCGACCGTCCACTCAACCGGCTCACGACGTTCTTCCGCATCTTCACGATCATCCCGATCGCCATCGTGCTCGGCACCGTCTCCGGGTCGACCGACATCTACTCCGGCGGTGCGGGATCGGGCAAGACCGTGGTCATCGCCGCCGGCGGCCTGCTGTTCGCCGGGCCGCTGCTGATGATCCTGTTCCGCCAGAAGTTTCCGCGGTGGTGGTTCGACTGGAACCTCGAGCTCACGCGGTTCTCCTCGCGCGTCACGGTCTATGCGGCACTGCTCGACGACCAGTACCCGTCCACCGACGAGCAGCAGTCGCTGCACCTGAACATCGACTACCCCGACGTGCCGCAGGATCTGAACCGCTGGCTCCCGCTCGTCAAGTGGTTCCTTGCGATCCCGCACTACATCGTGCTGGCGTTCCTCGGGATCGGCGCCTTCGTCAGCGTCGTGATCGCCTGGTTCGCGATCCTCTTCACCGGGCGCTACCCGCGCGGCCTGTTCGACTACGTCGTCGGCGTCGGGCGCTGGGCACTGCGCGTCGGTGCGTATGCCTTCCTGCTCACCACGGACCGCTACCCGCCGTTCTCGCTGAAGCCCTGAGGGAGGTCCCGGGACCGCCCGCCCGACCTCGCTCAGCGCCGGTCGCGGCGCTGCACAGAAACGGGAAAGGCCCGCATCAGCGGGCCTTTCCCTGCTTCAAGCGGAGGGGGAGAGACGGTTTCCGAGCACGGCAGAGGTGCGCCGGATGCCCATGAACACTGGAGATTACTGCCGGTCGAGCCGTCGTTGGGACAGCGTCTGGGACCGCGGGAGAGCCAGCGCGACATCGGCGAAGCGCGCGATCGGTCGATCGCCGTTGCGGAACGCCACGACGATGCGCATCGGTGTGCGCCGCCGGCCGCCGGCGTCGGCTACGAGCCGCCGCAGCGCGGCGCTCGAGAAGGGCACGTTGACCGTGTCCCGTCGCCGGCCCTTGGCGATCCGGAAGGGGATGGTCGCCGTGCCGCTCGTCGCGGCTGCGCGGGCGCCGGTCGCCGAGCTGCTCGGCCGCTTGCCCGTCGCGAGTGCCCGGTACTCGTTGACCGCGCGTCGCAGGCTTCCCGCAAAGCTGTTCGTCAGCGCGTCGTCCCGGCCGAGGCCGCGCACGACCCCCCGGCGGTCGATCACCTTGGGGATCCGGGTTCCCGCCAGCGCGCGATCGGCGGCCTTCGAGGCGGCCCTGCCGAACGGGCTCGCGAACGCGGCCCCGCCGCTCACGTAGTAGCGGTAGACGTCAGCCGTGGTGCGCGCCTGGCTCCCGAGGGCCCTGCGCAGCGCCGCTCGCAGCGCGCCGGCGACGACGTGACCGCGGCAGCCGCGTGAGGCGAGCGACCTCGGACAGCTCAGGGTCACCCGGACCGTAGATCTCCGCGCGGCCGCCCGTGCCCTGCGGCTCGCGCCGGTCAGGGGGGCGGGTGTGATGGTCGTGGTGAAGTTGCAGGCCGGAACCACCGTGCCCGCGGGCGGTGGGCAGACGGTGACGGGCGCCATGTCGATGGCGCAGACCGGCGCTGCTGCGGTGCCGAGCCCCTGGGGCCGGCAGAGGCCGGGGACCTCGCGCTTCGGCGTGGTGCATTCCGGCAGGGCGAGGCCGAAGCTGCCGCACGCAGTCACCGCCGGAGGCTGCGGCAGCGAGCAGACGAGCTCCTTGCCCGTGGTGCACACGGTGACCAGTGCGTATGGCCGCTGGCACTGCGGAAAGCCGCTGCTCGCATTGGGACAGTTGCCCGCGGCTCCGGTCGAGTCGGCGCACGTCACGAGGAGCGTCGCCGGATTGATGCAACGGTCCGGCACGGGCGGGTCCGGCGCCGGCGCGGGCGGCGGCACGACGGGCGGCACGACCGGCGCGGCGTCCGAAGGGAACACGCCGGTCCCCGGGACGAAGCCCGGCACCGCCTCACGCGCGAACACGGCGATGCCGGCGTCGCCCTGGCCGGTCGCGTAGACGCTCCTGGCGTCGCGCGAGGCCGCCACGTCGCGAGCGGAGGCGAGGCCGTTGATCTGCCCGGCACAGCCGTCGGCGGGACCCGGCAGATCACGGAAGCAGCCGGTCGGCGTCAGCAGCCCGGACGTCGATGAGCGCAGGAACGAGACCAGCGTCGATTCGTAGAAGCCCGTCGAGTAGACGCTCGCGCCGTCGCCCGGAACGACCACGCCTTCGCTTCCCAGCAGGCCCTGGGTCTCCTGGTCGCAGACGGAGATCGCGCCGATGTCCTTGACGCAGCCCAGGAGCGTGAGCCCTGCGGTGGAGGCATCTCTCGCCATCGTGTAGACCGCGCTGCGGTTCACCGATCCCGCGTACACGTGCTTGTCGTCGGGGGAGACCGCGACCCCGACGATCAGCGCGGGGGCGAGGCTGGCGACCGTGTCTGCGTAGCTGATCGCGCCGGTGGCGGGATCGCGCAGGAACGCCACGACGCCGCTGTTCGCGACGCCCGCGTAGACGCCCTTGCCGTCGGGCGTGGAGGTCAACGCCCGCGGTGCGGAGAAGCTGGTGGTGAACGCTGAGCCGCAGCCGATCGGCGCGACCGAGATGCACGACACATATGTGAGCGCGCCGGTTCCGGCATCGCGAGCGAAGGTGTTGATGCTGCTGTCCCCCTGCGCCACGGCGTAGACGTTTCTGCCGTCCGAAGAGACGGTCACCCCCTCCGCTCCCTGCAGTGCCGGCGCGTTGTTCCCTCCGCAGTTCGCGGCCGACCCGGTGTCACGCCAGCAGCCGCCGGCCGACAGCGCGCCGGTCACCGGGTCGCGGTTGAGGGTGACGACCGCATTGTCCGCGCCCCCGCCGCCGGCATAGACGTTCTTGCCGTCAGGGGACACGGCGAGGTACTGGGGCGACGAGAGCCCCTCGGCCTCAGTGGCGCAGACCACCGCTGCGCCGACGTCCCTGACGCACCCCAGGTAGGTCAGAGTTCCGTCCGGAGAGCGCGTGTAGGTGACGACGGCCCCGGCGGTTGAGCCGGCGACGTACACGTTCCGTCCGTCGGGCGACACGACCACGCCACGAGCGCCGGCCATCCCGGCATCGCCGACGTGATGCTCGAGCGCGGTGAGATCACCGACCGCCGCGCCGCTCGGCGTCGCGAGCAGCGCCATCGCGCCGAAGCACGCACAGAACAGGATGCGGCCGCGGCGCACGAGCGCAGTAAAGCGTGACCGGGACGGCCCCGTCAAGTGGTCCCGGCCCGCCGGGCGGACTACCGTGGGAACGCGAAAGGCCCGCAGAGCGGGCCTTTCCCTTCTACAAGCGGAGGGGGAGAGATTCGAACTCTCGGTAGAGGGGTTACCCCTACAACGGTTTTCGAGACCGCCCCGTTCAACCACTCCGGCACCCCTCCAGGGGCGTCAACGGTAGCGGCTGAGCGCGGGGGTCTGCGTCCTGGGCGCCCGCGGACCGGGCTAGCCGAACGCCGCCGCGATCTCTGCGAGCGGCTTGCGGATCCCGGTGAGGAACGGCAGCTCCTCGCGCGTATGCGCCCGCGCCTTCGCCCCGCGCAGGTGACGCATCACGTCGACGATGCGGCCGAGGTCCTCCGCCTCGAAGGCCAGCAGCCACTCGTAGTCGCCCAGGGCGAACGAGCTGACGGTGTTCGCACGCACATCGGGGTACTCGCGGCCCATGATGCCGTGCTCGGCGAGCATCTCGCGGCGCTCCTCCGCCGGCAGGAGGTACCACTCGAGCGAGCGCACGTACGGGTAGACGCAGACGTACTTGTGCGGGTCCTCGCCGGCGAGGAAGGCGGGGATGTGGGCGCGGTTGAACTCGGCGTCGCGGTGCACGCCGATCGCACTCCAGTACGGGACGAGGCTGCGGCCGAACGGCGTGCGGCGAAAGGCGCCGATCGCGTCCTGCATCGCGTCCGCGCTCGTTCCGGTCAGCCAGATGAGGAGGTCGGCCTCGGCGCGGAAGGCGGTCAGGTGGTAGGCGCCGCGCAGGGTCAGGTCCGCTGTGCCGGTCAACACGGCCTCGGCCTCGGCGCCGGCGGCGGCGTCGCCGCCCGGCGTCCCCGCGGCCGCAGGGGCCTGGTAGGCCGCGTAGACCGTGTAGTGGTGGCCTTCGCTCGAGGCGGTCGTCATCTGCTGTTCAGCTCCTGGGGATGGGGTGCGGGGGCGGGCTCCGCGTGCAACAGGCGCTGCGCGGCGGCCCGCCCGCTCGTGATGCAGCTCGGCACGCCGACGCCGCGATAGCTGTTGCCGGCGATCTCGAGCCCGGGAAGCGCGGCTGCGAGCTCGTCCTGGATACGGGCGACGCGGTCCAGGTGGCCCACGGCGTACTGCGGGAACGCGTTGTGGTGGCGCACGACGAGCGCGTCGTCGGGCACGTCGGCGAGCGCCATCGTGCGCTCGAGGGCGCGGCGCGCGCGGGCGATCAACTGGTCGTCCCGCTCATCGACCACGGCATCCTCGCCGGCACGGCCGATCGAGCACTTGAGGATCGTGTGCGTGGCCCCCTCCGCGAGGTGCGGCCACTTGGCGGTCGCCCAGGTGCAGGCGGTGATCTCGAGCTCCTCGTCACGCGCGACGAGGAAGCCGGTCCCGCTCAGCGGGGGCACCGCGGCGTGCGGGTAGGCGAGCGCGACGAGCGCGACCGAGGCCGTGTCGATGCCCGCGAGCTCGTCGGCTGCCGCGGGAGCCGCGCTGCGTAGACCTCCGCGGCGCTCGCCGCGGGTGTGGCGAGGACGACGCCGTCGGCGTCGAGTCGCTCCCCGGAGGCCAGGACGACGACCAGCCCGTCGCCGGATCGCTCGATGGCACGCACCGCGGTGTTCACGCGCACGTCGGTGCCGTCGAGAGCATCCGTCAGAGCGCGGACGAGCGTTTCGAGGCCGCCGCGCAGGCTGAGGAACACCGGCGGCCGCGTCGCGCCGGCCGGCGGGGAAGGCATGGTCGCGCGCAGCCCGCGCACGAGGCTGCGGTGTGCGCCCGCAGCGGTGGCCAGGTAGGGCGCTCCGGCGGCGACGCTCAGGTCGTCGCAGTGCCCGGCGTTGATCCCGCCGAGCAGCGGGTCGATCAGCCGGTCGAGCACCTGCGCGCCCAGGCGCCGGCGCACGAGCGCGCCGATCGCCTCATCACCCTGTGGACCATTCGCCGGCAGGACGAAGTCGAGGCCCGCGCGGGCGATGCCGGCGGGGGACAGGATCCGCGAGCGCAGCAGGTCGCCGGGACCGGCGGGGAGCCCGGCCAGCAGGCCGGCGGGGAGCCGGCGCAGCTTCCCGCGCGACCAGATGTAGGCGCCGCCGTCCGCGCACGGGACGAGGTCGTCGCCGAGGCCGAGCGAGTGACACAGCTCGACACCGCCGGGGGCGCGGCTCAGCAGCGCGTCGGGTCCGACGTCAAGGCTCACCCCGCCGAACGGCACCGTGCGGATGCGCCCGCCGACGCGCTCAGAGCCCTCGAGCAGCGTGACCTGCGGGCCGTCCTGCGCGCTGCTCAGCGCCTGCGCCGCGGCGAGCCCGGCGACGCCTGCGCCGACGATGACGACGCGGCGGCTCATCCCGCCACCGTCTCGCCGGGTGGGAGGCTCGCCTGGGCCTGCACGACGCCTGCGAGCGTCCGCGTGAACGACGCGTCCGCGTCCGGGGACGCGGTGCGGGCGAACGCCACGCCCAGCTCGTCCGCCAGGGCCTTCGTCTCGATGTCGAGGTCGTAGAGGACTTCCAGGTGGTCGGCGACGAAGCCGCACGAGCAGACCACGATGGCGCGGGTGCCGCGCTCGGCCCGCTCCCGCACGACGTCCAGGACGTCCGGCCCGATCCACGGATCGGCGGTGCGCCCGGCGCTCTGCCAGGCCACCGACCACACGTCGATGGCGGCCCGCTCTGCGAGCGCGGCGGCGGTCTCGGCGAGCTGGTCCGGGTACGGGTCCCCGGCTTCGAGGATCTTCTGCGGCAGGCTGTGCGCGGTGAAGAGAACCTCGCAGCCGTCGGCTCCGCCGACCCGTGCGATCGCGTCGGCGAGGTACCCGGTGAGCAGGTCGAGGTAGCCGGGCTCCAGGTGCCAGGAGCGCACGACGTCGACGGGCACCTGATCGCCGGCGGCGGTCACGGCGCGCGCGGCGTACTGGGCGATGCTCATGGTCGAGAAGTGGGGGGCGAGGACGATGCCGACGATGCGCTCGACGCCGCGGCCGAGCAGCTCTGCCACGCCGTCCTCGATGAACGGCGCGCTGTGCTTCTGGCCGAGCGCCGTCACGAAGCGGCCGGGCTCGGCGTCCTCGAGCGCCGCGCCGATGCCCTCGACCTGCGCGCGCGTGATCGCGAGCAGCGGCGAGATCCCGCCGATCGCGTTGTAGCGATCCTGCAGCTCGACGAGGAGCTCGGGGTCCGGGGCGCGTCCGCGGCGGATGTGGGTGTAGTAGCGCTCGACGTCCGCGGGACTCTCCGGCGTGCCGTACGCCATCACGAGCACGCCGATGACGCCGGGCGAGCTAGCTGACATGAGCGCCCGCCGGGGCCTGGGGGCTGACGGTCGTGCGCTCGCGCACGTGCTCGACGAGCGCGGTCAGGATGCCGGGATCGGTCTCCGGGAACACGCCATGGCCGAGGTTGAACACATGGCCCCGCTCCGGGGCGTCGTCGAGGACGGCGTCGGCGTTCTCGCGCGTGATCGGCCACTCCGCGAGACACGAGGCGGGATCGAGGTTGCCCTGGAGCGCGACGCCGTCACCGAGGCGCGCCCGCGCCTGTGAGAGCGGCGTGCGCCAGTCGCAGCCGACGACGTCGGGGCCGGCGGCCGCAAGCAGCTCGAGCAGGTGGTTGCCGCCGAGCGCGAACGAGACGACCGGTACGCCCAGCGGGCGCAGCCGCTCGATGATCGAGCGCATGACCGGGAGCACCTGTGCCTCGTAGCGCGCGGCGGAGAGCGAGCCGGCCCAGCTGTCGAAGAGCTGCACGGCCGCGGCACCCGCGCGGACCTGTGCCTCCAGTGAGCTGACGGCGTGATCCGCGAGCCGCTCGCAGAGTGCCGTCCACAGCCCGGGGTCGGAGAGCATCAGCGCGCGCGTCCGCGCCTGCACCTTCGACGGGCCGCCTTCGACGAGGTAGCTCGCAACGGTGAACGGCGCGCCCGCGAAGCCGATGACCGGCACCGAGAGGCCCTCGCGCACGAGCCGGACGGTCTCGCCGACCTCCGGCGCGTCGACGTCCGGCTCGAACGGGCGCAGCCGCTCGAGGTCGCCGCGCGTGCGCACGGGCTGGTCGAGGACCGGGCCGACGCCGGGCCGGATCTCGACACCGACGCCGATCGCGTGCAGCGGGAACACGATGTCCGAGAAGAGGATCGCGGCGTCGACCCCATGCCGGCGCACCGGCTGCATCGTCACCTCGGCGGCGAGCGCGGGGTCGTGACAGAGCTCGAGCAGGCCCCCGGAGCGGCGCAGCGCGCGGTACTCGGGCAGCGAGCGCCCGGCCTGGCGCATGAACCACACGGGCGTGCGCTCGACCACCTCACCGCGCATGGCGCGGACGAGCAGCGAGCCGGAGCCCTGCGGATCAACGTCCTGGGACGGAGAAATCACCGCATGGATGCTAGGCCTCCGCGCGTCGGCGTGATCCGTAGTCTCCCGAAATGCATCGCCCATCCCCCGCACGAACTGAGGCCCGCCCGATGTCCAGCCCCGCCGTCACGTTCCTGCAGCAGGTCACGATCGTGCCGGACCAGCTCGAGGACTGGGGGCCGCTCGAGGAGGCGACAGGACAGGAGATGCGGACGTCGGGGAGCGAACTGTGGAGCGACGGCGACCAGTCCGCGGGGATCTGGCGCTGCACGCCCGGCCCGTCGCGCTGGAGCTTCGACGCGGTCGCCGAGTTCATCCACGTCCTCGACGGCTCGATGACCGTGACCGCGGACGGCGGGGAACCGGTGAAGGTCGGCGCGGGCGACCTCGCGGTCTTCCCCAGGGGCTGGTCGGGCACGTGGGACATCCACGAGCCGCTGACCAAGGCCTACGTGATCTTCTAGCCGCGCCGGTCGGCGAAGAAGGCGCGCAGCAGGTCGCCGCACTCGCCGGCGAGGACGCCGCCGACGACCTGCGGGCGGTGGTTCAGACGGGGGTCGCCCGTCACGTCGAGGACGCTCCCGGCGGCGCCCGCCTTGGGATCCGTCGTCCCGTAGACGACCCGGGGGACCCGGGACAGGACGATCGCGCCCGCACACATCGCGCACGGCTCGAGGGTCACGTACAGCGTGCTGTCGAGCACCCTCCAGGACCCGAGCGCCGCCGCAGCCTCGCGCAGCGCCAGCACCTCGGCGTGCGCCGTCGGGTCCTGGAGCCGCTCGCGCTCGTTGTGCCCGCTGCCGATCACGCGACCGCCGTGCACGACGACCGCGCCGATCGGCACGTCCCCGTGCTCCAGGGCCTCGCGCGCCTGCGCGAGCGCGCGCGCCCATCCACTGCTCGTCCGCCGGAGGCGTCATTGACTCCATCGTGCGGCATCATGCCTGGACACACGGAACTTCGGTGCGCCTGCGGTGTTCCGTGTATGGACGCCCGCGCCTCGTCGCTCGCGTGCTCCACCCCGATATGCCCTCACGCCCCGTTCGCTCCCTGCTCGCCGCACTCGCCGCGCTCGTCGTGGTGTTCGCCCTGCCCGGCGCAGCGTTCGCGCTCGACGCCGTGCCCGGGGAGGTCGTGGTGAAGTTCGAGCCCGGCTCGACGGCGCACAGCGCGCAGGCCGGCGGAAGCGCGCCGAAGGTGCTCAAGGTCGCGAACGTGCACGCAGCCCTGAAGGGGCTGCGCTCGCGCTCCGATGTCGCCTACGCCGTGCCGAACGTGCGCGCCCACGCCTCGCAGACCGGCACCGGCTACGTCCCCAACGACCCCGGGCGCGACAACAGGAGCGGCGCGTGGGAGGACGTGCAGTGGAATTTCGCCGGCCCGGCGGGCGTGAATGCCCCGCAGGCCTGGGCGAACCTCATCGCCGACGGGCACCCGGGCGGCCGCGGCGTGACCGTCGCGGTGCTGGACACCGGCGTCGCCTACAGCAATCGCCCGCCGTACCGGATGTCCCCCGACTTCACCCGCTCACAGTTCGTGCGCGGCTTCGACTTCGTCGACCGCGACCCCTACCCGCTCGATCGCAACGGGCACGGAACGCACGTCGCCGGCACGCTCGCCGAGGCGACCGACAACGGCGTCGGCCTGACCGGCCTGGCCTACGGCGTCAGGCTGCTGCCGGTCCGCGTGCTCGACGCGGCGGGCGAGGGCAACGCGAGCGACATCGCAGCGGGCATCCGCTACGCAGCGCGGCGCGGCGCGAAGATCATCAACCTCAGCCTCGAGTTCGACACCGACGTGACCGCCGGTGACATCCCGCAGATCCTGGCGGCTGTCGCGTACGCCCGCGCCCGCGGGTCGCTGGTCGTCGCGGCCTCCGGCAACGAGGGTCGCGCTCGCGTGGCCTACCCGGCGCGCGCGAGCGGCGTCCTCTCGGTCGGCGCGACGACCGAGCACGCGTGCCTCTCAGAGTTCTCCAACGGCGGCAGCGGCCTGGACATCGTGGCTCCCGGAGGCGGGGCCGACGCGCCGCTCACCGGGGACGTCAACTGCCGGGTCGGCGACACACCGGGCCGCAACATCTCCCAGGTCACCCTGCTCGGCCGCGCGGTCGGCAAGTTCGGCATCCCGGGCAGCTACGAGGGCACGTCGATGGCGGTGCCACACGTCGCAGCCACCGCGGCGCTCGTGGTGGCGAGCGGCGTCCTGGGATCAAACCCGTCACCGGCACGCATCGAGCACCGGCTCGAGACGACGACCCGTGACCTCGGCGCCAAGGGCTACGACACGAAGTACGGCTGGGGCCTCGTGGACGCGGCGGCGGCCACCGCTCCGAACGGCACCGGCACGGGCGGCGCCGGCGCCACGCCGGTCGTGCCCACCAAGCCGTAGCTTCAGGCTGCGACGAGCGCTAGCTCGTCCGGATGATCAGCACGCCGCAGGGGGCGTGATGGCTGATCTTGTTCGGCACCGAGCCGAGCAGGAAGCGCTTGGCGCCGGTCATGCCCTTGTTGCCGACGACGACGAGGTCGGCGCCGGTCTCCTCGGCGACGTCGAGGATCGCGTCCGCCGGATCGCCCTGGCGCGCATGCACGGCCACCGGAACTCCGGCGGCCTCTGCGACCGCGGCGGCGCCTGCGAGGGTCGCGTCGACATCCTCGCGCGGGTTGATCGTCCACTGCACGTCCGGCGGGACGTGCTGGGCCTCGTTGCGCAGCCGCGAGCCGGGCACCGGCTCGTACGCGCTGACGATCTCGAGCCGCCCGCCGACGGTCGACGCGAGCTCCACCGCCTGCCGGACGGCCTCCGTGGCCGTCTCCGATCCATCGGTTCCCACAACGATCGTGCTGAACATCGCCCCTCCCTCGTCAGGTCAGCGCGATCCTATGCGAGCTTCGTGATCGCGATGACGATCCCGATCAGCACGAACACGACGACCGCGGCCTGCGTCCAGATCCAGAAGGGGGACATGCCCTGAGGGTACGGTCCGCGGCGGTCCGTAGCATCGCTGCGCGATGGCCGCCGACAGCCCGCCCGCGGGCCCGCCGCCGCGCGACCCCACCGCGCCTGCACGCCTGCTGGACGCCGCAGGCGACGTGTCGCTGCGCGTCGAGCGCGCGCACCGGCACCTGGATGACCTGAGCGCGGCGATCGAGCGGCTCGCCGGCGAGGCCGGGGCGCAGCCCGGCGGGCCGGCTACTCCCGCAGCTTCTGATTGATCGCGGAGATGGCCGCGGTCACCTGTGTGCTCGCCCGGCCGGTGTCGGTCGCCAGCCGCGCCTGGGCCCGGCTGGCCTGTGCAACCGTGCCCGACAGGTTCTCCTCGGCGGTGCCGACCGCGTCGCCGTAGCCCGCGATCGCGTCGACGAGGTCGGCGTGCAGCGACTTGACCTTGTCGGGCGGGTGGATCGCCCGCAGGTCGGTGACGGTCTTGGCGATCGAGCCCCGGATCGCGCGCAGGGTCTTGCGGTCGTGGGCGGGGGTGCTCGACGCGGTGATCTCCCGCGAGAGCCGCGTGAAGCTCGACGCGAACTGGGTCTGCGCGAGGTTCACCTGCTCCACGTAGGTGTTGCTCTTCTCGACGCTCCCGCCGCAGCCGGCGGCGCCGAGGGCGACGGCGAGGACGACCGCGCCGGCTGTGAGCAGCCGGCGGGCCGGGTGACGGTCCGCCCTCATCCGAAGAACACCTCGGCCGTCGCGAACAGCGCCGGGTCGAGCAGCTTGGGCTCGGCGAGCGCCTCGGCGAGCGGCACGGTCGTGACGTCGGTGCCGTGCAGCGACACCATCACGCCGGACTCGCCGCGGGTCAGCGCGTCGATCGCCTCGACGCCGTAGCGCGTCGCGAGCACCCGGTCGAAGGCCGTCGGCGTCCCGCCGCGCTGGACATGCCCGAGCACCACCATGCGGGTCTCATACCCCGTGCGCGACTCGATCTCCTGCTCGAGCCAGGCTGCGATGCCGCCGAGGCGCACGTGGCCGAACTCGTCGACCTCGGCGTTCTTGGTCGCCATCGCGCCGTCCTTGGGCTGCGCGCCCTCGCTGGCGACGACGATCGAGAAGGAGCGGCCGCGCGCGTGGCGTGCGCGGATATGGGCGCAGACGTCGTCGATGTCGAACGGGATCTCGGGCACGAGGATCGCGTCGGCCCCGCCCGCCATCCCCGACTCGCAGGCGATCCAGCCGGCGTGGCGGCCCATGACCTCGACGACGAGCACGCGGTTGTGCGACTCGGCGGTGGTGTGCAGGCGGTCGATCGCATCGGTCGCGACCTGCACCGCGGTGTCGAAGCCGAACGTCACGTCGGTGCCGGCGAGGTCGTTGTCGATCGTCTTGGGCACCCCGACGACGGGGACGCCGTCCAGGGCCAGGCGCCCGGCGACGCCGAGCGTGTCCTCGCCGCCGATCGGGATCAGCGCCTCGACGCCGGCCTTCGCCATTCCCTCGCGCACGAGCGCGGTGCCGTCCGCGCCGTCCTTGTACGGGTTGGTGCGTGAGGTTCCGAGGATCGTCCCGCCGCGCGGGAGCAGGCCCGAGGTCGCGTCGATCGAGAGGTCGATCGTCGCGCCGTCGAGCACGCCCGCCCAGCCGTAGCGGAAGCCGACGAACTCGTGTCCGTGGGTCTTCACGCCCTTGCGGACGATGCCGCGGATCACTGCGTTGAGCCCGGGGCAGTCGCCGCCGCCGGTGAGAATGCCGATGCGCGTCATGCGGCTGATGCTCGCACGCCGCGCAACTCGGTGATCACGTGGGTGCCGGCGACACGTCGCCGTCGTCCGCCGCGGGCGCGGGAGCGGGGACCGCGGTGCCGAGCTGCTCGGCCTGCGCGGCGATCCGGTAGCGCCACCACTCCTGGATCGAGATCTGGATCGTCGCTGCGACCGGGATCGCCAGCAGCGCGCCGATGATCCCGAACAGCGCGCCGCCGAAGAGCACGGAGACGAGCACGATGAACGGCTCGAGCTCGACCGCGCGCTTCTGGATCTGCGGCTGGATCACGTAGTTCTCGAACTGCTGGTAGGCGAGGGTGAAGAGCACCCAGACGATCGTCGCGGTCGGGAAGTCCGCGAACAGGGTCACGACGCCGACGCCGACGCCGGCGACGGTCGCACCGATCAGCGGGATCAGGTCGAGCACGCCGACGATCACCGCGAGCGCGCCGGCGAACGGGACGCCGAGGATGCTGAGCACGACGAACGAGCTGATCCCGGCGATCGTCGCCTGCACGATCGCGCCGCCGACGTAGTTGCCCACGGCGGCCGCGATCCGGTCGACCGCCGCCTTGACCTTGTCGGCGTGTTCGGTGCCGCGCAGGTCGATGGCGGCGTCCATCCAGCGCCGCCCTCGCGCGACCATGAAGATGCTGAGGACGAAGATCGTGAAGCCGGCGAAGATCGAGCTCACGAGACCGCTGCCGAGGTCGCGCAGGACGCCCGCGGCCGCGCCGACCCGGTTCGGCGCGTCGTTCGCGAGCTTGTTCACGCGGTCGGTGAGGCCGAGGTCGTTGTTGAGCGTGCGCAGCTTCTTGTTCTTGTGGACGTAGTCCTGAAGGTCGTTCGAGTACTGCGGCAGCTTCTCGACGAAGTCCACGCCCTGGCGCACCAGCGGCGGCACGATCAGTCCCGCCAGGCCGATCGGGACGAGCAGGACCGTCAGGTAGACGATCGTGATCGCAACGCCCCGGCGCATGCGGCGGGCGAGGATGTTGACCGGGCCCGACAGCGCGATCGCGAGGAAGGTCGCGAGGATGATCCAGGCGATCGGCACCCAGAGCATGCGGATCAGCAGCAGGACGCCGACGACCGCGAGAACGATCAGGACGACGCGCAGGACCGAGCGCGTCGATGGGAGCATCCGCTCGTCGTCGCGCTCCCCGAGGAGCACGACCGCGGCGTCTGGCTGGGGCTGTGGGGGAGGCATGCGGGCGTGGTCGGGCCGGTGGACGGCCCAGCGCGGCCTTCGACGGCCACCGCGCGATCCCTTCGCCGGATGCGGCTACTGCGCGGTGTCCCCGGTGGGGTCCCACCGATGCCCGTCGTGCTCGATCAGGCGCGAGCAGAGGGCGAGGTACTGGATCAGGT
Organism: uncultured Actinomycetes bacterium; assembly: GCA_963805615.1. GTDB lineage: Bacteria > Actinomycetota > Thermoleophilia > Solirubrobacterales > Solirubrobacteraceae > F1-60-MAGs163. Next base: position 836,021 of record CAWDUW010000004.1, read on the forward strand.
GCCGTGACCCGAGGAACGCACGGCGCACGCGCTCGCCCGCCTCGTCGCCCATCCGTCGCATCCCATCCGGGTCCGCGAGCAGCGCGGTGACCTTGGCGCCGTACTCCGCGAGATCGCTGGGATCGTCGAGCAGCACGCCGCTCTCGCCGTCGACGATCTGGTCCTGGATGCCGCCCACGCGACTCGCGACGACGGGGCGGTGCTTCCACATCGCCTCGGCGACGGTCAGGCCGAAGCCCTCCGCGAGGCTCTTCTGCACGACGATCGTCGCGCGGCGCTGGATGGCGTTGACGATCGCCGCGTTCTCGCTGCGGTCCTGCATCGGCAGGCAGGCGAGGTGCACGCGCCGGCGGATCTCGGGCGGCAGCGCGAGGCGGGCGGCGCGAACCTGCTCGAGCACGATCGCGCCCTCCGGGTCGTCGAGCACGCCTTCGGGCGAGGGGCCGGCGAGCACGAGCCGTGCGTCCTCCACGTGCGGGGCGACGTGCTCGGCGAAGCCGAGCATCACGCCGACCGGGTCCTTCAGCGGATCCCAGCGGGAGACCTGGACGACGAGGCGGTCGTCCAGCGTGAGGCGCTCGTCCTCGTCCATCTGGACCTGCCGCGCGACGAAGTCGGCGCGGCCGTCGTGGTGGAGGTACGTCGGGTTCGCGACGACCGGCGCGTCGAGGACGCCGGAGGTGGCGAGGATCGAGATGACGACGTCATCGGCCATCGTCTGGTTCTTCGGGCCGAAGACGTCGATCGACGGCGGGATGATCGTGAGGTCGCGGCTCTGCAGTTCGGGCGGGGCGTACTCGCGGCGCGTGAAGATGAACGCCTGGACGTCGTCGAGATAGGGGAGCAGGAACTCCCAGGCATCGCGGACGTGTTCGTTCGGCGTGTCGATGCCGATGTGCGAGCGCCACACGAGGTGGACGCCGGTCCCGGCCAGGGCGGGTGCCATGCCGGCGGTCTGCGGGTCGTGGAGCAGGATGACGTCGCCTTCGCGCAGCTCCTCCTTGAGTCGCTCGGCGTTCGCGCGGGTGACGCGCTCATAGACCTCGCGCTCGGCCGGCCCGAGCGGGCCGCCGTCCCCGGGGCTCCCGTGCAGCTTGTGGTGGATCCGCTTCGTCAGGACGAAGAAGTCCGGCTCGCCGTCGATGACGCTCCAGCGCGCGTCGACGCTCGCGCCGCGGGCGTACGACACCAGCGACTGCAGCATCTCGGCGACGCCGCCGCCCGTGAGCGTCGAGTTGATGCTCCAGATCCGGCGGTCGCCGAGGATGAAACCGGCCTGGTGGTTCGCCGCCTCCAGGATCTTCCATTGCCCGTCGTCGAGCACCTCCTGGAAGCGGGCCGGCGGGAGCGGTGGAACGTTGGCGGAGGTGAGCGGAGTCATGGGCTTTCGGCGGTCGTGAGTGTGGCTGTGGGCCGCGGCCCCGGGGCGCGCACGCGTAACCGCTCGCGAAGGGTCCTGAGTCCGTGGTTCACCGTAGTCTGGCGCACGTGCCGCATGTGCTCGCGATCGACCTGGGGACGGGCGGGCCGAAGGTCGCGCTCGTCGATCTGGGCGGCACCGTGCGGGCTGCGGCGTTCGAGCCCGTGGAGATGCTGCTCGGCGCAGGCGGCGCCGCAGAGCAGCGGCCGCAGGATTGGTGGAACGCGATCCTCGCGTGTACGCGGCGCGTCGCCGCTCAGCGCCCCGGTGAGCTTCGGAGCGTCGCGGCCGTCGCGGTCACGGGGCAGTGGGCCGGGACGGTCGCCGTCAGCGCCGACGGTGAGCCGCTGGCGCCGGCGCTCACCTGGCTCGACAGCCGCGGCGCCGAGCAGGCGCGGGGCATCGCGGGCGCCGGAGCGGGAGGCGTGCGCGTGGAGGGCTACGCGCCGCAGCGGATCGCGCGCTGGATCCGGCTCACCGGCGGCGCGCCGTCGCTCTCGGGCCGCGACCCGTTCGCCCACCTGCAGTTCCTGCGCGACCAGCGCCCGGAGATCTGGGCGGCGGCGACCACGTTCCTCGAGCCGGTGGACTGGCTCAACCTGAAGCTCACCGGCGTTCGCTCGGCGTCGTACGACACCGCGACGCTGCACTGGGTCACCGACACGCGCGATCCGCTGAACGTGCGCTACGACCCCCGCCTGCTGAAGCTCGCGGGCCTGGACGCGGCGCGGCTCCCGGAGCTGCGGCCGAGCGCGAGCGTCGTCGGCCCGGTCAGCGCGGCCGCCGCCGCCGAGCTCGGAGTCGGCGCGCAGGCGCTCGTCGTCACCGCGACGCCCGACACGATGAGCGCGGCGGTCGGCTCCGGTGCCGTCGGCGAGTACGACGCGCATCTCTATGTCGGCACGTCGTCGTGGCTCTCGTGCCACGTGGCGCGCAGGAAGACCGACCCGTTCCATGCCATCGCCGCGCTTCCGTCGGCGCTCCCGGGGCGGTATCTCGTCTCGTGCGAGCAGCAGACCGCGGGCGCATCGCTCGCGATGGTGCGCGACCGCTGGCTGGCGGGCACGCCCGCCGCCGACGGCGGGTACGAGTCGCTGACGGAGCTCGCCGCGCAGGCCCCGGCGGGCAGCGGCGGCGTGCTGTTCTGCCCGTGGCTCAACGGCGAGCGCACGCCGGTGGACGACCACCTCGTGCGCGGCGGGTGGCTCGGCCTCTCGCTCGACACGACACAGGCCCAGCTCGTGCGCAGCGTGCTCGAGGGCGTCGCGCTGAACGCGCGCTGGATGCAGCAGCCGGTCGAGCGCTTCTGTGGCCGGCGCCTGGACCCGGTCGCGTTCATCGGCGGCGGCGCCCTGTCGCCGCTGTGGGCGCAGACGTTCGCCGACGTGCTCCAGCGCGAGATCCGCGTCGTCGCCGATCCCGTCCACGCGAACGTGCGCGGCGCGGCTTTCCTGGCGGGGATCGCGCTCGGCGAGCTCACCGCCGAGGACGTTCCGGCGCGCGTGCCGGTCGTCGAGGCGTACGTCCCGGACGCGGGTCGCGCCGCGCTCTATGACGGCCTGTTCGCGGAGTTCGTGAAGATCTACAAGGCGACGAAGCCGATCTACGCCCGTCTGAACCGGGGAAGGAGGAGCAGCACATGAGCGATGACCCGCTGGCCGATCTGGAACGGGCGCTGAAGCCCTACCGCGGGCGGCTCGCGACCCACGCCCGGCTGCCGCAGGAGGGCGTCCCGCGTGAGCAGGTGCTCGCCGACCTGGAGCTGATGGCGGACGCCGAGCGCGAGCGCTGGCAGAGCGGGCAGGTGTCCGGCGCCGTCTACGAGGGCGAGCCCGATCACATCGCCTTCCTGAACGCCGCCTACGCGCTGCACTCCCAGAGCAACCCGCTGCACCTCGACGTCTGGCCGAGCGCCGCGAAGATGGAGGCCGAGATCGTCTCGATGACCGCTGGGATGCTCGGCGCCGACCTGGCGGGGGACGACGACGTCGTCGGCACGGTGACCTCCGGCGGCACCGAGTCGATCATGCTCGCAATGCGCGCCTACCAGGGACGCGGGCGCGCCGCGGGGATCGAGCATCCTGTGATGGTGCTGCCGGAGACCGCGCACGCCGCGTTCGACAAGGCCGCGCAGGCGTTCGGCATCGAGCAGCGCAAGCTGCCCGTCACGGACGCGTTCGTCGTCGATCCCGCCGCCGTCGCGGCCGCCATCGACGAGCGCACCGTCGTCGTCGTCGGCTCCGCGCCCGCGTTCCCCCACGGGCTGATCGACCCGATCGAGGAGCTCAGCGAGATCGCGCGCGAGCGGGGCGTCGGGTTCCACACCGACGGCTGTCTCGGCGGGTTCATCCTGCCGTGGGCCGCGCGCCTGGGGTACGACGTGCCGTCGTTCGATTTCCGCCTGCCCGGCGTCACGTCGATGAGCGCGGACACGCACAAGTTCGGCTACGCCGCGAAGGGAACCTCGGTCGTGCTCTATCGGGGCGACGACCTGCGCCACCACCAGTACTTCACGTTCACCGACTGGCCCGGCGGGCTGTACGCGACCCCGACCTTCGCCGGCTCGCGCCCCGGCGGCCTGAGCGCCGCGTGCTGGGCCGCGATGGTCGCGTTCGGCGAGTCGGGCTACCTGAACGCCTCGCGCCGGATTCTCGCCGCGGCCGCTGAGATGAAGGAGGGCATCCGCGCGATCGACGGTCTCGAGCTGCTCGGCGACCCGCTCTACGTCCTGGCCTTCCGCACCACCGAGGAGGGGCTCGACGTCTACCGCGTCATGGACGAGATGACGGCGCGCGGATGGAGCCTCAACGGGCTGCACCGGCCCGCCTGCGTGCACCTCTGCGTGACGCTGCGCCACACCCAGCCGGAGCTCCCGGCGCGGTTCGCGGCCGATCTGCGCGACGCCGTCGACGCGGTGCGCGCCGCGCCGCAGGCGGAAGGGGGGATGGCGCCGATCTACGGCCTGGCCGCGTCGGTCCCCGACCGCACGCTGATCAGCGGCTTCCTCGAGCAGTACATGGATCGCTGGTACGTGCCGTAGCGCGGGCCGGGTCGCTACCAGAGGCGCGTGAGCGGCACGTCTTCGGGCGTCTGCTCAAGCACGGTCTCCAATGCGGCGCGCATGGCGGCGACCTTCCGTTCGCCGACCGTCTGCGCCCAGTCTCCCTCGATCTGCTCCTGGACGTCGGCGGCGGCCCGAAGCAGCGCGTTGCCGCGGGCGGTCCGCTGCAGGAGCTGGGCGCGGCCGTCGCTGGGGTGGTCGGCGCGCCGCAGGTAACCATCCCGTTCCAGCTGCGAGACGAGCTTGGCTGCGGCCTGCTTGGTGATTCCAAGCCGTGTGCCGAGCTGCGAGGTGGTGGCGCCGTCCGGCCCCAGTGCGAGCACGGCGTAGCCGTGGGCGGGCCGCAGATCCGGATAGCCGCGGGCCGCGAGCATCTCATTGAGACGCCGCACGGTCACCTGCGTCGCCGCGCTGAGCAGCCGGGCCAGGGGCAACGGTTCGGGCACCCGCGGCAGTTTAGACAACCTGGTTGACCTGTGGTAGGGTTCGACAACCATGTTGTCTATCTCGAAGGGACCCTCATGAGCGATGCCGAGCCGGCGACCAGGCGTCACGAGACGCCCAACGCGGTGATGCACACGTACGCCAGCCGCGGCCTCAATGGAACGGACCTCGCCCTCTGGCGTGTCGAGATGGCGCCGGGATCGGCCGGCCCGGTCCACTCCGTCGACGTCGAGCAGGTGCTCGTCCTGCTCCAGGGCGAACTGCAGCTGGAGCTGGACGGGGACACGACTGAGCTGGGACCGGACGCCGCGAAGGTTCTCCCGGCGCGCGCAGAGCGGCAGCTGATCAACCGCTCCGTCGCCCCTGCGGTCGCCATGGTGTGCAGCCACTCGGGGGCGCGCGCCAGCACGGCGCTGCGCGCCGACGTGTCGATCCCCTGGGCGGAGTAGCCCGACGGCCCGTCCGCTCAATCCCCCGGCTCGAACGCCTGCTTGAACGTGAACGCCCGTGGCGTGGGGCCGTGCTCGCGCAGATGGTCCAGGCGAGCGACGGCGTCCTCGACCGGGGGGATCGTGCCGGCCGGCACCCACCAGAGCACGAGGTGCGACTCGGGCAGCGCGCTGAACCACTCGCGGCGGCGGCGCATGACGTCGAGGTGGCCGCCGCCGTAGGCGAAGTCCCACAGCGCCTCGCGTGACTCCCAGACGCTGAGGTTCACGATCAGCCACGGGTCGTCGTAGGCGCGGATCCCGGTCGCCCCCGGGTGCTCGTCGTCGTCCTCGTCCAGGCGCCAGACGAAGCCGGGCGCCGCGTCGGCGATGGCGTTCACGCCGTCGATCGCGTCCATGAACGACTGGAGCTCCGGACCGTCGAGCGGCGCGACGGCGCGGGCGATGTTGAGCTGGGCGAGCTGCGGCGCGGGCACGGCGCGATCGTATGCCGCGAGCCGTCGCTGGACTAGGGTCCGCCGCGTGTTCGGGCGACCCGCGTCCTTCGACGTCGACTGGGTGGTGATCGGCTCCGGATTCGGAGGGAGCGTGAGCGCGCTGCGGCTCGCCGAGAAGGGTCACTCCGTGCTGGTGCTCGAGCAGGGCCGCCGCTGGAGCGACGAGGACTTCGCGGCGTCCGCCTGGGAGACGGCGAAGGCGCAGTGGGCGCCATGGCTCGGCATGCGCGGGATCATGCGGATCACGCCGTTCCGTGACGTGAACGTGCTCAGCGGCGTCGGCGTGGGCGGCGGGTCCCTGACCTGGGCGAACACGTCGTACGTGCCGCACTCAGGCGACTTCTATCAGCACCCGCAGTGGGCCGCGCTCGCTGACTGGCGGGGCGAACTGGCGCCGCACTACGCGACCGCGCAGCGGATGCTCGGGGTCACCGAGCCACCGTTCGACGGGCCGAGCGAGCGGCTCATGCAGGGGCTCGCGGAGGATCTCGGCGTGCCCGGCGGCTACCGCACGACGCCGGTGGCCGTGTTCATGGGCGAGCCGGGGGTCGAGGTCGACGATCCGTACTTCGGCGGGGCGGGCCCGCGGCGCACCGGCTGCATCCGCTGCGGACAGTGCATCCTCGGCTGCCGCGTGGGCGCGAAGAACACGCTGGTCAAGAACTACCTCTGGCTTGCCGAGCGCCGCGGGGTGCGGGTGCAGGCCGACCGCAAGGTCGTCGACCTGCGCCCGCTGGGCGGCGGTGACGGCTCCGACGGATGGGTCGTGGAGCATCGCGCCACGCCCCCGGCGCTGCGCGGGCGCGCGACCACGGTCCGGGCCCGCGGCGTCGTGATCGCGGGAGGGACCCTCGGCACGAACGACCTGCTGCTGCGCTGCCGCAGCCGCGGCTCGCTCCGCCGGCTCTCGCCGCGGGTCGGCCGGCTCGTGCGCACGAACAGCGAGTCGATCACGGCGGCGACCGCGCTGGCTCCCGACGCCGACTACACCGGTGCCGTGACCATCACCGCGTCGATCTACCCGGACGAGCACACGCACATCACGAACAACACGTACGGCGCCGCGGGTGACGGCAACGCCCTCCTGTTCGTCCCGCTCGTGGGCGGGGGTTCACGCGGCGCGCGGGTCCTGAAGCTGCTCGGCGCCTACGCGCGACGCCCGCTCCGTGGTCTGCGGTCGCTGAACCCGGTCGGCTGGTCGCGGCGCACGATCATGTTCACGACGATGCAGAGCGTCGACTCCTCGCTCAGCCTGGGCCTGCGCCGGCGCAGGCTGTGGGCCGGAGCGGTGATGGACACGACCGCCGGCACCGGGACGCCGCCGGCGAGCTTCCTGCCCATCGCCAACGCGGCGGCGGAACTGGCGGCGCGGCGCATGGGCGGCTATCCGCAGAGCACGATCCTCGACGTCGCGCGCGGCGTCCCATCGACGGCGCACATCCTCGGCGGCGCGGTCATCGGCGCGGACGCCGGGACGGGCGTGGTCGATGCCCGCCAGCGCGTCTTCGGCTACGCGAACCTGCTGATCTGCGACGGCTCGGTGATGCCGGCGAACCCGGGGGTCAACCCGAGCCTCACGATCACGGCGCTCGCCGAGCGCGCGATCGCGCTCGTGCCCGCGAAGGACGCCTGAAGAGCGGCGCGGCTCAGGCGGTCGTCGTGTGCGCGGGCGCGCCGAGCTGCGCGCCGATCCAGCCGTCGAGCTCGAGCCATGCGTCGAACAGCCACGCCACGCGGCCGTCGGCGTCGAGCGGCACGTCCGTGCGCGGGATCCGGCGGATGCGGACGCGGATCTCACGGCCGACGAGCACGCCGTCCCAGATCTCGGACATGCGCCGCAGGCCGTCGAACCCGGTGTGGCCGACGACGAGGATGTCGGCGTCGGGCGCGCCCTCGAGGATTGCGAGCACCCCGCCGATCTTCGGCGGCAGCAGGTGCCGGATCTGCTCCGCGCGAGCGGCGAGCGCCGGGTCGCGCTCGGCGATCTTCGCGACCATGGCGAGGCGGCGCTCCTCGGTGAAGCGGGTGCCCTCGGGGAAGATCAGCATTCCCTCGTCGGCGCTGAGGTCCTCGGCGAGCCGGCGCACGTTCTCGCGCTCGATCTCCGCGCCGGTGCCGCGGCGCACGAAGTAGTTCGGGAGCCGCTTGCCACCGATGTCGAGGCCGGGGTCGCTGAGGAGTTCGCGCTTGAGCAGGTAGCGCAGGCGCACCTTGTGTGGCCGCGCGATGAAGACCGAGGGCAGCAGGTTGTCGAGGATGCTCGCGTGGCGGACCAGCACGATCACGGGCCCGGGCTCGACCACCTCGTCACCTTCGACGTGGACCGAGAGACCGAGCAGCATGCGCGTCGCCGCGATGATCGACCCCGCCCAGGCCTGCTGGACGTGCCAGGTGCTCGACTCGAGCCACTCGCGCCGGCGTGGCCCCCACGCCAGCAGCCATACGAGCCCGAAGACCGTGATCGCGAGCGCCTCGCCGATCAGGTAGACCCAGAGCACGCCGACCATGCGAATCGTCATGAACGGCACGCGGCGGGTGGCGAACCGCACCAGGTCGACGAGCAGCGCGAGCACCACGAGCGCCGGGAGCAGCGCGGTCACGACGAGCGCACCCAGCAGCATCATCGGCACGGTGCGCAGCCGCCGGCGAAGGACCTCGCCGCGGGTCTCGTCGACGCCTCCGCGGTCCATGTCAGCCGTCGTCCTGGCTGAAGGCCCAGCGGGTCTCGTCGATCGACAGATTGCTCGCGACGCACGCGAGCAGCTTCATGCGCGCAGCCTGCGGCGAGAGGAAGCCCGCCGGGATCAGGCCGGTCAGCCGCAGGTCCATCTCGGAGCCCGCGTAGCCGTAGGTCGAGTTGAGGATCACGCCGCGCTCGGGGCGGCAGTAGGCGACGACGGGGATGCGCTCGGCGGCCTCGGCCCAGAGCGCGAGCAGATCGGGCGTCATATGGCCCGCACCGAGCGTTCCGATCACGACACCGTCGGGCTCTGTGTCGAGCGCTGCGCGAGCGAGCGAGCCGTCGTCTCCCGCGGCGGTCGGGATGATGAAGACGCGGCGCTCGAGGTCCTGCGGGTCCAGCGTCGGATTGCGCGGGATCCGCGACCAGATCGTCGGATGGCCCTCGGTGACGCGGCCGAGCGGGCCCATCTGCGGCGATGAGAAGGCGGTCAGCGACGTCGTGTCCGTCTTGCGCACGACACGGGCGTGGTGGATCTCACCACCGAAGACGACGAGCACGCCGAGCCCGGTCGCGTCGTCGCTCGCGGCGACCGCGACGGCGTCGACGAGGTTCGCGGGCCCGTCGGCCCCCGGCGCGGACGCGGGGCGGATCGCGCCGGTGAAGACGACCGGCGCCTCGGCGTCATTGATGATGTCGCAGAGCATCGCGGTCTCTTCGAGCGTGTCGGTGCCGTGCGTGACGACGACGCCGATCCCGCGGCGCGCCGCGTCGCGCGCGGCGCGGCAGATGTCGAGCTGCTGGCCGAGCGTCAGGTGCGCGCTCGGCAGGTTGGCGACCGTGCTGGTCTCCAGACCCTCGTGCCCTGCGAGGCCGGGGACGGAGGCGACGAGCGCCTCGGCCTCGAGCTCGGGGCGCGCTCCGCCGGAGCCGTTCATCCCGATCGTTCCGCCGGCTCCGATGACGCGGACGCGGCGTGCAGGATGGAGCTTTGCGCGTACCGGCATCGTCACCGAGCCTAGCGGTCATTGGTACGTTGGGCTAACTGGTCCAATCAGTTATCCTCCGACATCATGGCCTTCCAGCCCGTCCCGCGCCGCCCGGTCTCCGAGGCCGTCTTCGAGGAGCTGCGTGCCGCGATCCTGAGCGGCCGCTACGCCGCCGGCGAGCCGCTTCCCGCGGAGCGCCTGCTCGCCGAGGCGTTCGCCGTGAACCGTCACGCGGTGCGCGAGGCGCTGAAGCGCCTGCAGCAGTCCGGGCTCGTCGAGGTGCGCCACGGCGGCTCGACCCGCGTGCTCGACTGGCGCGAGGAGGGCGGGCTCGACCTGCTCGCGCACGTGCCGTTCGCCGGCGACCGCGCTGCGAGCCCCGAGCTGCTGCGCTCGGTCGTCGAGGCGCGACGCTGGATCGGCATCGACGTCGCGCGGCTCGCCGCTGCGCGCGCGACCGCTGTCCAGGTCGACGCTCTCGAGCACCTCGTCGACGACGGGGCTGACGCGGCCGACGACCTCGAGACGCTCTCCCTCCGCTACGAGGGCCTGTGGCGCGCGATCGTGGACGCGGCCGACAACCTCGCCTACCTGCTCGCCTACAACAGCCTGCTCGCGGCCGGCGCCGCGGCCCAGGAGGCCTCGCAGCAGGTGTTCGAAGGCGAGGCGCGGGACCTGGACGGCCACGCCGACCTCGTCGCCGCGATCGCGGCAGGCGACGGCGACCTCGCCGCGAACCTCGCCGACACGCTGCTCTCCCGCTCCCTGACCGTCGCCCTGGAGGCACTCGCCTGATGCACGATCTCGTCCTCCCCGCGATCCCGTTCTTCATCCTCTTCCTCGTGCTGGAGATCCTCTCCTTCCGCCACATCCACGAGGACGACGACCTGATCGGCTACGAGCCCGGGGACACCGCGACCAGCCTGACGATGGGCCTGACCAGCGTCGTCGTCGGCGCCATCTGGGGGCTCGTCGCGATCGCCGTCTACGCCGGGATCTACACGGTCAGCCCGTGGCACCTGCCGACCGACGAGTGGTGGACCTACGCGCTGCTGTTCCTCGCCGACGACCTCGCGTTCTACTGGTACCACCGGGTCGGGCACGAGGTGCGCGTCTTCTGGGCGGCGCACGTCGTCCACCACTCCTCGCAGCACTTCAACCTGTCGACTGCGCTGCGTCAGCCGATCTTCCCGATGACGGCGCTGCCGTTCTGGGCCCCGGGCGCGCTGTTCTTCCCGCCGTGGATGATCTTCGGGATGCAGTCGGTCAGCCTGATCTACCAGTTCGGTCTGCACACCGAGCGCATCGGGCGGCTCTGGGCGCCGATCGAGTTCCTCTTCAACACGCCGTCGCACCACCGCGTGCACCACGGTGCGCAGCAGCAGTACCTCGACCGGAACTACGGCGGCATCCTGATCATCTGGGACCGCCTCTTCGGCACCTTCGAGCCGGAGGGCGAGCGCGTGCGCTACGGCCTCACCAAGAACCTCGAGACGAACCATCCCGTGACGGTCGCGACGCACGAATGGAAGGACGTCGTGCGCGACGTGCGCGGCGCGAGAAGCTGGCGCGAACGCCTCGGCTACATGTTCGCGGGGCCGGGCTGGACGCCTGAGGACGAGGGCCGCGGGCTCGCGCACGACACCGCTCCGCCGGAGCCCGCGCGACCGTCCGCCGCGCCGGCAGCCCGCTGACCGCGCTACGTCGCCGCGCCCGCGGCGTGCTCGGCCTCCATGACGGCCACGACCGTTCGCGAGCGCATCAGCATCACCGCGCCGCCGATCGTGAGCGCCAGGCCGCAGAGCAGCGAGGCGAGGCGCGCCGGGTCGGTCGGCCAGCTCTCCCCGCCGACGAGCGGGCCCAGGACGACGGGGACCCCGAGTTCGATCGCGAAGATCACGGGCGCGACGGCGGCGACGGGGCGCACCTGGAGCGCGCTCATCTCGCCGCTCATGCCCAGCAGGGCCATGGCGCCCGCGAGGGCGCCGGCCGCCGCCAGCGCGATCCACTCGCTCGCGCTGACCGCGTCCGCGATCAGCTTGAGCGAGAACGCGCCGATCGCGAACGCGAGACCGGCGCCGACGACCATCGCCCAGCTCGGCACGCGGCGGTCCCCCAGCAGGTAGGGCGCGACGGCAAGCAACGCGAGCGGGCCGAGCACGAGTGCCAGGGTGAGCGCGCTCGCACTCGAATCCGCGTGCTTCGCGCCGGCCAGCGTCACGAAGACGACCCCGGCCGCGATCGCGCCCACGCACAGGACCTCACGCCTCCCCACGCGCTCCCCGAGCATGCGCGAGCCGGCGACGAGCAGGACGATCAGGCCGACCGCATCCGCGGGCTGGACGACCGACAGCGGCGCGAGCGTGAGCGCGAGCGTCTGCAGCGGCACCGCGACCGCAGACAGCGCGAGCCCCGCGAGCCAGCGGCGCCGCCGCGCCAGCTGGGTCAGCAGCGACAGCCGCATGCTGTGCTCGCGGCCGACCGCGCGCGCCTCGTGCGCCTGCACGACGATGGCGAGGTTGAAGCACGAGGAGGCCGCCGCGGCGAGCAGGATGCCTAGGACGGAGTCACTCACGGCCCGGCGAGTCTACGATCGTGTCGGATGCCGACGCGGGTGCTCATCCTCAGTGCGGGGATCGGGGAAGGGCACGACCTGCCCGCCAGGATGCTGTCCGACGGCCTGCTGCAGCTCGAGCCGGGCATCGACGCGCCCGTGGTCGACGGGCTCGCGGCGATGGGGAAGATGTCCACCCTGCTCGCGGACGACGGCTCGGACTTCATGTTCGAGAAGGCCAACTGGCTCTTCGACCTCTCCTACCTGCTGCTCGCGCGCTTCCCGCCGACGCGAGCGTTCGCGCGCTGGCTGACGCACCGGCTCGGCAGTCGCGGCCTCACGCGCCTGATCGCCGAGTGGCGGCCCGACGTCATCGTGTCGACGTACCCGGGTGTCACCGAGGTGCTCGGGCACCTGCGCGCCAAGGGCCGCATCGTCGTGCCGGTCGTCTCGGCGATCACCGACCTCGCGGGCCTGCGCTACTGGGTTCACCCGGGTGTGGACCTGCACCTCATCACCGAGCCCGAGTCGGTGGAGGAGGTCCGCGCGATCGCGCCCGGAACGCGCGTCGTCTGCGTGCGCGGCCTGACGTCCGCCGGGTTCGAGGAGGTCGTCGCGCAGGCCGACGCGCGGGAATCGCTCGGGCTCCCGCAGGACGGCGGCCTCATCGTGGTGAGCGGCGGCGGCTGGGCGGTCGGCGATCTGCGCGGCGCGGCGCGGGCGGCGCTCGATGCGGATGCGGGCGCGACCGTCGTCGTGCTCTGCGGACGCAGCGACGACAAGCGCGCGGGCGCTGGCCCGGCAGTTCGCCGGCGAGCCGCGCCTGCGCACGCTCGGCTTCACCGACCGGATGCCGGCGCTCTTCGCCGCCGCCGACGTGCTGATCCACTCGACGGCGGGCCTGACGGTCTTCGAGGCGCGCCTGCGCGGTTGCCGGGTCATCTCCTACGGCTGGGGTGTCGCGCACATCCGGCTGAACAACACGGCCTACCAGCGCTTCGGCCTGGCGCGTGTCGTGACGGATGCTCCCGGGCTGCACGACGCGCTGCGGGCAGCGCTCGCCGAGCCGCGCGTCACCGGCACCGAGGCCTACGCGCAGCGGCCGTCGGCGGCCGCGGAGGTCCTGGCACTGAAGGGCACGGCGGCGTGAGCGCGCGCGCCGCGCTCGGCGCCGGCCTCGCCGTGGGCGCCGCATGGTCGCTGCCGGCGCTCGCGCCGATCGTGCCGGCGGTGGCCGGCGTCCTGCGCGTGCCGCTGCGCCGCCCGGACTCGGCGGGTGTCTCGCTGACGTTCGACGACGGCCCGCATCCGCAGGGCACGCCCGCGATACTCGAGATCCTCGCCGGCGCCGGCGCGCACGCGACGTTCTTCCTCGTCGGCGAGCAGGTCCGTGCGCATCCGGCGCTCGCAGCCGAGATCGTCGCCGCGGGTCACGCCGTGGCGATCCACGGAGACCGCCATCGCAACCTGCTGCGACTCACGCCGCAGGGGCTCGCGGACGACCTGGACCGCGCCGCCGCCACGATCGGCGAGGCCACGGGCGCTGCGCCGACGCTGCACCGCCCGCCCTACGGCATCTACTCGTACACGGGCCTCACGCTCGTCCGCGGCCGCGGCTGGCGGCCCCTGCTGTGGTCACGCTGGGGCCGCGACTGGTCGACCCGCGAGTCCGCGCAGGCGATCGCGGCGCGGCTCGCCGCGCGACCTCGCCGCGGGCGACGTGCTGCTGCTGCACGATGCCGACTGGTACAGCGACCCGGGCTCCTGGCGCGGGACGGTCGGCGCGCTGCCGCGCGTGCTCGACCGGATCGGCGGGGCAGGGCTGCCGGTGGACGTCGCGCGCTAGGCGCCGGCGCCCGCGCGGCTCTCGCGCAGGAGCCCGCCGGCCCGCGCCAGCCACAGCGCGGTCGCGGCGAGCGCGATCGCCAGGCCTGCACCTGCGATGGAGAGGACGATCGCTGCGGCGCTCGGCTCCGCGAGGTGCGCGATGTGGCGCCCCCACGGGGTCATCACGAAGACGATGAAGAGCGCTGCCAGCACGCCGCTCGCGATCTGCGCGCTGCGGTGCAGTTCCGGCTCGGGCCACAGCAGCTCGATGACCAGGTACGCGCCGAGGCTGAGGAACATCGTCGTGCCGACGGTGCGCGCCTCGCCGGACGAGAGCCCGGTCGAGTGGACGGCCATGAGGTAGGCGATCAGCATCGCGGCGGAGGCGAGGACGAAGACACCGCAGAACGCGGCCCACGTGCGCGGCTGGACCGCCTCGCGGACGGCGACCGGGGCGGCGGTCCGTGCCCTGGCCTTTGCCGGAGCGGGAACGGCCACCGGCGCCTCGAGCTCGCCGCGCCGCCAGGCGACGTAGCGAGAGGTGCCTTCGCGGAAGGGGGTCGTGGCGACCCAGTCGAGCTCGCGCTTGGCACGGACGCCGCTGACCTCGACGCCGACGAAGTCGGCCGTCCGCGCATCGGTGTGCTCGATGCCGACGGGGCCGACGAGGTCCTGCACCGTCTCGGCGATCTGAAGGATCGTCACCGACTCGTCGCTGACGAGGTTGTAGATGCGGTCGGCTGCGACAGGGGCAAGCGCCTTCACGCAACCGTCGGCCAGGTCCTCGACGTAGACGAAGCGCCGCGACTGGTCGCCGCTGCCGGCGACGGTCAGCGGGTCGCCGGCCAGCGCCTTGCCGACGAACGCCGGGACGACCGCGGCCGGCCGCGCGCGCGGACCGTAGGGGATCCCGAAGCGCAGGATCGTCGTCTCGACGCCGTACAGCTCGCCGTAGCTCGTGCAGTACATCTCGCCCGCGAGCTTCGAGGCGGTGTAGAGGTGGGCGGGCATCCGCAGCGGGGAATCCTCGTCGACCTTCTCGCCGGACTCGCCCGTGTAGACCCAGATCGTGCTGGCGTAGATGACGCGGGCGACCTCGGCGGCGCGGGCCGCCTCGAGCACCATCAGCGTGCCACGGGCGTTGCACGCCTCGGCGCCCACCGGCTCCTTGGCGACCTCGTTGACGTCGGCGGCGGCGGCGAGGTGCATGACCGACCCGCAACCCTGCATCGCGTGCGTCAGCGCCTGAAGGTCGTCGAGCTCGCCGACGACGGTCGGCACGTTCTCGTGCCAGCGGGAGGGGATGCGGTCGTAGATGACGGGCTCGTGGCCGGCGTCGATCAGTTTGTCCACGACATGCGAGCCGATGAAACCGGATCCGCCCGTCACGAGAACCTTCATCCGAGAACCTCCGTCGTCGTCAGCGGCTCTGAGTCAGTCGCAGGCCGGTAGTAGAGCGGCACGCACCAGTGGTGCGTGGTGACCCAGTCGCTGTTGGGAAGGTCGACCTGGTGGCCGAGGATCCGGTGGCAGGGCTCGTCGTACACCTTGCCGGTGGACTTCTCGATCGGGTCGAACACGATGTACTTGTAGAGACCGGAGACCATCCCGTCGGGAAGCTCGAGGCGCGCGGCATGCACCGGGTCGAGCTGCTCGCGGGCGACCCGGTTCTTCCAGGCGACGATCTCCTCGAGGCGCTCGGCCTGGACGAGGCCGATGGCGGCGGTGAACTCGCTCATGCGGAAGTTCAGCCCGTGGACACCGTAGTCCGGCTTGCCGTAGTTGCGAAACGCGCGGGCGAAGTCGAGGAGCCCCTCGTCATGGCTGACGAGCATGCCACCCTCGCCGGTCGAGACGGTCTTCGTCGCATAGAACGAGTAGACGCCCGCATCCCCGTACGTCCCGGGCTTCGCACCATTCCACGAGGCCCCGTGCGCATGCGCGCAGTCCTCGATCAGGAAGATGCCCTCGGCCTTGCAGAGCGCGGCGATGCGCTCGACGTCGAAGGCGATGTGACCGCCGATGTGGACGAGGATCGCGGCCTTGCGGCCTGTGCTCGGCGACCTTGCGCTCGAAGTCCTCGAACGACATGCACAGGTCGTCGCGCCGGCAGTCGACGAACTGGACGTTCGCGCCGCTGTTCAGCGCGGCGAGCGGCGTCGCCATGAAGGTGTTGGACGGGCAGAGCACGGTCTCCCCGCGCACGCCCGCGTACTCCAGGGCCGCGAGCGCCGCACCGGTCCAGCCGGAGAACGCGACGGAGCCGGCGCCGTTCCAGGCCGCCCAGGTGCGCTCGAACTCGGCGGTGAGGTCGCCCTCCGACCAGCGCTGCGAGTCGATCACCCCGTCCCAGAGGTCGTGGAGACGGGCGCGGTCGCGCAGGTCGAAGCCGATGGCGAACTGGGAATGATCGGACATGGAAGAGCGCCGCGAGGGGTCGGGCGGCGGCGCAGCGGCCCCCGCAAGGGTACCCATCCATACCCACGGAGCGTTCGCGGGTTTCCCGCAAAGTGGCCGGTTGACGGGCGCGGCCGCCCACGGATGGCGGAAACGGCCCTTCACCCCTACCGTTGGTGTGATGGACACGGAGCACACGCAGGCCGCGAACGGCCGGGCCTCGGAGCCCGCGCGAAACGAGCACAAGGCTCTGCGCAAGCGCCGCGAGGAGGCGTCGCTGAAGCCGTTCCAGGCGGAGCTGCTGAAGCTCCAGGCGCACCTCGAGGCCGAGCAGCGGCGGATGATCATCCTCTTCGAGGGCCGCGACGCCGCCGGCAAGGGCGGGACGATCCGGCGGGTCACGCGCTACATGAACCCCAAGCACTACCGCGTGGTCGCGCTCGGCAAGCCGACGCAGGAGCAGCTCGGGCAGTGGTACTTCCAGCGCTACGTCGCCGAGTTCCCGCACGGCGGAGAGATGGTCCTGTTCGACCGCTCCTGGTACAACCGCGCCATGGTGGAGCCGGTCTTCGGCTTCTGCACCGACGAGGAGTACCGCAACTTCATGCGCGGCGTCGTCGGGTTCGAGAAGGACCTCGTGCGCCAGGGGACCACTCTCGTGAAGCTCTACTTCTCCGTGACGAAGGAGGAGCAGGCGCGCCGGTTCGATCGGCGACGCGACGACCCGCTGCGGCAGTGGAAGCTGAGCGAGATCGACGTGCAGGCACAGGAGCACTGGGATGAGTTCACCGAGGTGAAGTACGCGATGCTCAAGCGCACGAGCACGACCCACGCGCCGTGGACGATCGTGCGCTCCCGCGACAAGCACGTCGCCCGCCTCAACGCGATGCGCGTGATCCTCAACAGCGTCGACTACGTGGGCCGCGACCCGGAGATCGACTTCGTGCCGGACTCCGAGGTGGTCGTGCCCGCCGCCCAGGAGATCGTGCTCATGGAGGCCGAGCGGATCCGCAGCGGGCGCTTCACCGAGTAGCGCCCGCCACGGTCGGGCCGCCCTTCAGGCGGCCACCTCGATGCGCATGCTCCCGACGAACCGCTCGCCCGGGTCGTACACCCGGCGCACCTCGCGCAGTCGCCCGTACGTCTCCGGGTCGTAGGCCGCCTCGGCGGAGCCGCCGCGATCCGCGAAGTTGACGAACTGGCGGCCGCTGGACCAGGGGCCCATCGCGTCCGTCACGCGGTCCAGGCGCTCGTCGATCGCCTGGGCCATCGCCTGGTCCATCGCCATGCCGACGCCGAACATCAGGTAGTCACCCTGCAGGCGCGCCGCGCCTGAGGCCTCGGTCACTCGTCCGGCGGCGCCGCCGACGTGGCGCACCTCGACGGACAGCAGCGGTGAGTCGGTTCCCGGCCCCGCCGTCCGCAGCAGGGCCTCGACCGCCTCCTGTGGGAAGTCGTGGAGGACGGCGTGATGAGCGACCCCCGGGACGGGCTCGGGCGGGTCCATGTGGATCGTCGCCATCGCGGACGCCGGCATCATCGCCCAGGTGTCCATGATCGGCTCTGCGATCGCGCGCAGCGGGGCGAGCAGCTCGTCCGCCTCCTCGATGCCGCCGAGCGCGGCCCCGTCGATCGCGACGAGCGGGCGCGCACGCAGCGGCTCCGGGATGTCCGGCAGCGGGGGCAGCTGGAGGATCCGCGCGCAGCTCGTGACGGTCTCCGGTGCCGCGCGCGTGTAGGCCTGCCAGGCGTTCATGATCGCGGCCGCGTGGGCCCCGTCCCAGATCGCGATCCCGCCCGCCAGCTCGGGAATCGGGAAGACGCGGAACTCGATGCTCGTGACGACGCCGAAGTTCCCGCCGCCGCCGCGCAGCGCCCAGAACAGGTCGGGCTCGCTCTCCGCGGTGGCGTGGACGAGCTCGCCGTCGGCCGTCACGACGTCGATGGCGGTGACGTGGTCGGCCGCGAGGCCCTTCGAGCGGGCGAGCCAGCTGACGCCGCCGCCGAGGGTGTAGCCGACGACGCCGACGTCATGGGAGGAACCGGAGAGCGGGGCGAGGCCGTGGGGCGCGAGCGCGTCCAGGACCTCCTGCCAGACCGTGCCCGCGCTCACCCGCGCGGTCTGCGCGCCCGCGTTCACGACGACATCCCGCGGCAGCGCCGTCCGCAGGATGATCGCGTCCGAGAGGTCGCCCAGCGACGCGGCGAGGTGGCCGGTGCCCTGAGGCACGACGCGCAGCCCCTCGTCGGCCGCGTGGCGCACGACGGCGGTGACCTGCTCGGCGCTCGTCGCGACGGCGACGGCGGCCGGGCGCAGGTCGACGGCGAGGTTCCATGCGCGGCGCGCCTCGTCGTAGGCCGGGTCGGCGGGGCGGACGAGCTCGGGCAGGGCGGCGCTCGTGGAGGTCATGACGGCGGGTGTCCTTTCGAGGGTGGCGCGGTGCCGCTCATCCTCGCGGACGATCCGTGTCGTCTGCAACTCGGAACCGGAGGGCCGGCGGCGAATCTGCTCCAATCCACGCCGATGACCCATCCCGCCGCCGCCCGCCTGCTGATCTCGTGCCCCGACGGCCCCGGCATCGTCGCCGCGGTGTCGGCGTTCCTGTTCGGGCAGGGGGCGAACATCGTCACCTCCGACCAGCACTCGACCGACCCGTCGGGTGGGCGGTTCTTCATGCGGATGGAGTTCACGCTCGACCTGGACGACGACGGCTGGGCTGCGCTCGAGCGTGAGTTCGCCCAGGCCGTCGCAGAGCCGCGCGGGATGGAGTGGCGGCTCGCGCGCGTGAGCGGTCCGCGGCGGCTCGCCGTGCTCGCCTCGCGCGAGGACCACTGCCTGCTCGATGTGCTGTGGCGCGCCAGCCGCGGGGAACTGGACGCGCAGGTCGCCGTGGTCATCTCGAACCATGAGACGGCACGGCGGGCGGTCGAGGCGTTCGGCGTTCCGTTCCGTCATGTGCCCGTGATCCCGGAGACGAAGCCGGCATCCGAGGCGGCGATCGCGAATGCCGTGGCCGAGGCCCGCTGCGACACGGTCGTGCTCGCCCGCTACATGCAGATCCTCAGCGCCGCGCTGCTCGAACGCCTCGGCGTGCCGGTGATCAACATCCACCATTCGTTCCTGCCCGCGTTCGCCGGCGCGGACCCCTACCGCCGTGCGATGGAGCGCGGCGTGAAGATCATCGGTGCGACGGCGCACTACGTCACCGAGGACCTCGACGGCGGGCCGATCATCGAGCAGGACGTGGTGCGCGTCTCGCATCGGGCCGGCGTCGCCGAGCTGACGCGGATGGGAGCCGACATCGAGCGCCTCGTGCTCGCCAGAGCAGTGCGCTGGCACCTCGAGGATCGCGTGCTCGTCGACGGCAACAAGACCGTCGTGTTCGCCTAGGCGGGCTCGCCGGCGGCGCGCAGCCGCCCGAGCCGCGACCCGCACACGGCGTGCACCAGCACGAAGGCGCCGGCCGCGAGCAGCAGGTCGCCGATGCTGAAGACGTTCGCCGCGGGCCACGATGCCGGCAGCGCGAAGACGTCACCGAGGAACGCCAGGTGGGCGTGCTCGACGAAGCCGGAGTTCGTGTAGCCGGCTGGGTCCGGTGCGAGGCCCGCGGTGCGCAGCGCCGAGTGCGACGCGGGCATGACACCTCCGTTCGCGACGATCGCGAGGAAGTTGGCAAGGCCGCCCGCGGCGATGAGCTTCACACCGGGAACGTGCCGGTTGGCGACCAGCGCCGCCGCGATCACGAGATAGGTCGCGACGAGGACGGCGGCATGCAGCGCGTGGTTCCCTCCCGGCAGCACGTTCACCACGAGGATCTGTACCGCGAGCGCGCCGACGACCAGCGGCACCAGGCGCAGCCGCAGATCCGCGAGTGCGCTCAGGCGCCCGCCGAGCAGCGGGACGGAGACGATCGAGGCGATCAGAAGCACGGCGATGAGCACGGTGGTCTGCATCGGCGCGGCGCGGCCGCGGAGCGCCTGAGCGCCCGACGTCCTGGACGGATGGTCGAGAGGGGCAAAGATCGGGGTCAGCGGTGCCGATATTGCGCTCAACGGTCCCATGGGGAGGACCGCTGCGAAGGAGATCTCGTGAAGTCCCAGGTGCATCACAAGCTCGTCAGGCTCTGCCTCGCCGCCGCATCGATCGCGGTGTTCGTCGAGGCCCTCGGCGCCGGGCGGCGCTGGTGAGGAGTCGCGAATCGCGTCCCCTGCCCGCCGAAGGGCAGACGTGGTGACGCACACACACTGACCGGCCGGGCGCCCCCGCCTGCGAGGTCGCCCGCCCCGCGCCACACAACCCCCCCCCAGATGACCCTGCTCGACCGCTACGTCACCGCCGTCGCGTCCGCGGGGTTCGTGCTGCTCGCGTTCGCCGTCGCGCACGGAGCGCTCCCTCCGGGAACGGACGTCACGATGGTCGTGATCTTCGCTGCGGCGCTGATCGCGGCCGAATGCCTCCCGATGCGTCTCCTGCACGACGCCAGCGAGGGCGAGATCACGATGTCATCCACCTTTGCGCTCGCGCTGCTGGTCGTCGGCGGCGCGTCCGCGGCGATGATCGCGATCGCGATCGGCGCGCTCTGCTCGGACGCGTCGCGGCGCAAGCCCGCGCAGCGCATGGCGTTCAACGTCGGCCAGTACGAGATCTCGGTCGCCGCCGGCGCCGCCGTGCTGGCGCTGCTCTCCGGCTCGTCGTTCTGGGCGCCGCACGACCTCGTGCCGTCGCTGCTTCCGGCGATGGCCGCGGCCGCCGTCGTCTTCTTCCTCGTGAACTCGATGCTCGTCGCCCGCGCGGTGACGCTCGCCGAGGGGGCCGCGTTCTGGGGCTACCTGCGCCGCGACCTCGCGCTGCAGACCTCGACCGTCGGCATCCTGCTGGGGCTCGCGCCGGTCGTCGTGATCACCGCCGAGTTCTCGGTCGCGGCGCTGCCGCTGCTCGGCCTCCCGCTCTTCGCCGTCCATGCCGCCGGCCGCCAGGCCATCGTCAATCAGCGCCAGGCGCTCCAGGACGCCCTCACGAAGCTGCCGAACCGGACGCTGTTCGAGGAACGGCTCGACCAGGCGCTGCGACTCGCGCGGCGGGGGGACGAGGGTCTCACCGTGATGCTGATCGATCTCGACCGGTTCAAGGAGATAAACGACACCCTCGGGCATCACGAAGGCGACGCGGTCCTGCAGTCGGTGGCGGGGCGCCTCGTCGATGCGCTGCGCGACAGCGACACGGTCGCGCGCTTCGGCGGCGACGAGTTCGTGATCCTGCTGCCCCAGCTTGCGGACGAGGAGGCGGTCGTGGCGCTCGCCCAGAAGCTCGCCGGCGCCATCGAGCAGCCGCTGGGACGCGGCGAGCGGGTGCTGCAGATCGGCGCGAGCATCGGCGTTGCGCGATACCCGGCCGACGGCGACGACGCCCGCACGCTGCTGCGCCGCGCCGACGTCGCGATGTACCGCGCCAAGCACGCACGTGAGCGCTACCGGCTCTACGACGCCGCTGAGGACCCGCACTCGCCGGAGCGCCTTCAGCTCGCCTCGGACCTGCACCAGGCGGTCCGGGCCGGGGGCCTCGAGGCGCACTTCCAGCCGAAGGTCCGCCTCAGCGACGGCCGGATCGAGGCCATGGAGGTGCTGATGCGCTGGCCGCACGCCGAGCGCGGGATCGTCTCGCCCGAGGAGTTCATCCCGATCGCCGAGGACTGCGGCCTGATCGTCCCGGTCACCACGATCGCGCTCGAGGCGGCGATGCGCGAGTGCCGCGCCTGGCACGACGAGGGCGTCAGCATCCGCTTCGCGGTCAACGTCTCCGCGCGCTCGCTGATCGACGGGCGCATCATCGAACAGATTCGCGGCCTGCTGCGCGAGTGGCGGCTCCCGGGGTCACTGCTCCAGCTGGAGCTGACCGAGAGCATGCTCGTCGACGATCCGGACGGGGCGAACAAGGTGCTCCAGCCGCTGCGCGAGATGGGCGTGAGCTTTGCGCTCGACGACTTCGGGACCGGATGGTCCTCGCTCGGGCAGCTCAACGAGCTGCCGTTCGACGAGCTGAAGATCGATCGTTCGTTCGTGCGCGCCATGCGTCCCGGCTCGCCCGAGGACGCGATCGTCCGCTCGACGATCCAGCTTGGCCGCGAGCTCGGCCTGCGCATCGTCGCCGAGGGCGTCGAGGACGAGACGACGCGCGCGCGCCTCGCCGACCTCGGCTGCGACGCCGCGCAGGGGTTCCTGTTCGCCGCGGCCGGCCCCGCCGGGGCGATCGCGCCGGGCACGATTCTCGGAACGCCGCCTCCGCCCGGCGCGGCGTTCACGCGGCTCGCGGCCTAGCGGTTCCTGCCGCCTCGCGTCGCGTAGGGTGGCGCCCATGAATGCTTCCGCAGGAGGCGCCGCGGTGCCGTCGGGCACACCCGCACGCCAGGGCCTGGTCCTCGGGACCCTGATCCTCGTCGCCGCCGTGGCGAACCTGAACCTGTCGGTCGCGAACGTCGCGCTGCCCGACATCGGCAAGGCGTTCGACGCGAGCCAGACGGAGCTGAACCTCGTCGCCGTCGGCTACTCGCTCGGGCTCGCCGGGTCGGTGCTCTACCTCGGGGCCGTCGGCGACCGCTACGGGCGCAAGCTGCTGCTCGTCCTGGGCATGGCGCTGTCGATCCCCGCCAGCATCATCGCCGGGACGGCCGGCTCGATCGGGATCCTGTTCGGGGCGCGCCTGCTCGGCGGCGTCGCCGCGGGCATGGCATACCCGACCACCCTGGCGCTGATCACGGCGCTCTGGGCCTCCGGGACGCCGAGGACGAAGGCGATCGCGCTCTGGTCCGGTATCGGCGGCGCGATCTCCGCGCTCGGCCCGCTCGTCTCAGGCGCGCTGCTCGAGCAGTTCGACTGGGGCTCGGTCTTCCTCGTGACGCTGCCGCTCGCGCTGCTCGCCCTGCTGGCGGCGGTGCGGCTCGTCCCCGCGCACGTGAACGAGACGACGGAGCCGGTCGACAACCTCGGCGGCATCCTCTCGGTGGTGCTCGTCGGAGCGCTGGTGCTGGCGATCAACTTCGCCGCCGTGCCGAACGCCGGCACCGCCGCCATCGGCCTGGCCGTCCTGTCCCTGTTCGCCGGGATCGCGTTCGTGATCCGGCAGCGGCGCGTGAAGAACCCGCTCTACGACCTGCACGTCGCGGCGCGCACGACCTTCTGGGTGGCGGCCGTCGCGGGCATCATCGTGTTCGGCTCGCTGATGGCCGCCGCGTTCGTCGGCCAGCAGTTCCTGCAGAACGTGCTCGGCTATTCGACGCTCGACTCGGGCGCATCGATCCTTCCGGCCGCGGTGATCATGGTCATCGTCGCCCCGCGTTCGGCGAAGCTCATCGACGCCCGCGGCTCGCGCTTCACGCTGCTCGTGGGATACGCGTTCTGCCTGCTCGGGTTCCTCACCATGCTGCTGCTGTGGGACGAGGGCATCCCCTACTGGAAGGTCGCGCTGGCCTACGCGTTCGTCGGCGCAGGCGTCGGCTTCGCGGGCACCCCGGCCTCGCGCTCGCTGACGGGCTCCGTGCCGGTCAAGCGCGCCGGCATGGCGTCCGGCACCGCCGATCTCCAGCGCGATCTGGGCGGCGCGCTGATGCAGTCGATCCTCGGCGCGCTGCTCACCGCCGGCTACGCGAGCGCCGTCAACTCGGCCATCTCCGCCGCGCCCAACAGCAGCAAGGTCACCGACAGCGTGCAGAGCGAGCTGACGAAGTCGTTTTCGAGCGCCGAGGCCGTCGCCCAGCAGTACCCCCAGTACTCGACGCAGATCATCGCCGGCGCCAAGCAGTCGTTCCTCCAGGGCGACAAGTGGGCCTATACCGCCGGCATCGTCGCGATCCTGATCGGAGCGGCGCTGATCTTCCTCAAGTTCCCCGGCAAGGAGGGCGAGGAGGAGTTGCTCGAGCAGTACCACGCCGAGGACTCGGCGCAGCCCGCGATCGCGGCGTCGCCGGCCGCGGCCTCGGCCTGAGCCGATGGATGACCTGATCGCCGGTCACGGCCTCGACGCCCGGTCGGTCCCGCTCGAGCTCATCGGCCCCAAGCCCGGCGCGTTCGCCGGGTCGCCCGTGGAGTCCGCGCTGGTCGTCCACGAGGACGAGCGCATGGAGATCGGCGTCTGGGAGTGCACGCCCGGCTCGTTCCCGTCCGCGAAGGACGGGATCTCCGAGGTCATGCAGTTCGTCTCCGGCGAGGCGACCATCGTCGGCGACGACGGCGCGCTCCACGAGATCGGGCCGGGAGCGCTGCTGTTCACGCCCGACGGCTGGCGCGGGACGTGGCATGTTCGCGCGACGGTTCGCAAGGCCTTCGTGATCTGGAAGAGCTGAGCGGCTGCTCGGCGCGGCGTGTACCGTCGCCGCCCATGAAGCTCTACGTCTGTTACGGCACCTTCCAGGTCCCGCTCATGCGCTCCCACCCGTGCCGCAATGCCTACCGCGCGCTGCAGGAGGCGGGCCACGAGCCCGAGCTCGTGAAGGTCTACGGGGCCGCCCAGCTTCCCGACATCACGAAGGGCCGCCGCGAGGTCAAGCGGCTCAGCGGCGAGTCGTGGGTGCCGCTGCTCGTCACCGACGACGGCGAGGTGATCGGCGATTCCCAGCGGATCGTCGCCTGGGCTCAGGCGCACCCCGCGGCCTGAAGGCTTCCGGCCTCACGCACCCTTCGGGCGCTTCAGCGTCAGCTTCAGGATCGACGTCGCGCCGCCGGAGGTCACGAGCGCCTCGACCCGGACGCGCGAGTGTCGGCGCAGCGCGCTGCGCCCCGTCTTCGAGAGCCGCAGCTTCAGTGTGGCGGAGTGCTTCGCGGCGATCCGGAAGCGCGCCCTGCCGTAGCTCTTCGGCGCCGCGGCGCTCCTGGCTGCGCCGCTGCCGCGCGGACGCAGCAGCAGCGTGCCGGCGCACGTCTTCGTGAGCGCGCAGCGCAGCCGCAGCCGGGCTGCGCCGTTGCGCACGGACGCGAGGGCGGCGAGGAGACGCAGCGGTGACACGCGGGCACCCGCCGGCGTCGGGGTCGCGGGCGCCGTGCCCGGAGGCGCCGCGCCGGGCGCCTGCCCGGCACATGCCGTCTGCGGATCGGCCGGCGCGACCGGCCGCAGGTTCGAGCCGGTCATCGGCACGCCGCACCAGTCGTACTGGAGGAGCACCTCGTAGCCGTCCATGATCCCCACGTCCGTGCTCGACTCGCCGAGCGCGAGCGCCGGGTGCAGGAAGCTCGCACGCGCCTGCCCGGCGGGGGAGCCGAAGATGAAGCCGTGCGCGCCGCGGTCGCTCACCGGCAGCGAGCCCGGGCCGGTCGCGACGACGACGAGGATGTCGTTGTACTGCGATCCGTCGGTGTCGCCGACGCCGGACCCGGCGGGCAGGTTCACCGCGAACTCGTTCACCTGATTCGCCGCAGGCTGCACCTGCGGGGAGACCTGCCGCGTCGTGCAGCACAGGCCGCTGCCGGAGCCGAGGATCGCGAAGCGCAGCGGCGCGGGGGTTCCCCCGCTGCGCACGCGGACCTTCGTCACCGCTCCCGCGCCGCGCGGGACGTAGGTGTTCGCGATCACCGACCCGTCCGCGCCGTACTGCGAGGACCACCACATGCAGCTGGTCTGGTTGGTGTTCAGGAACGTGATCTGACCCGCGTCCAGGCCGATGTACGGGCGCGCCTGGCACTGGTTCGCCCCGCCCGGGAGCACGAGGTTCGGGGTCGCGGCGAGCGCGCTGCCGTTCGTCGCGAGGACCGGCTGCTGAGCCGAAGCGGCCTGCGGGAGCGCGGCGAGCGCCGCGGCCGTCAGCAGCGCCGTGAGCAACGGGCGGGACACGTGGCGAGGGTATCTGAGTGGTGAACGCCCGGTGCGGGTGTTTTCTGCCCCGTCAGACGGCGATCGGCTCGTCGCGGTTCAAGCCGCCGCGCTCGCAGGCGGCGGCCTCGAGCACGCCGCTCAGCTCGCGGGTCGCGGCGCCCCACGTGTAGCGGTCGAGCACGTCGCGGCGAGCGCGCGCCCCCCGGCGCCGGCGCTCCGCGCCGTCGGTCGCGGCCCGGGTCATGGCGCCTGCGAGCGCCGCGACGTCGTCGGGCGGGACGAGCCAGCCGGTCTCCCCGTCATCGACGATCTCAGCAGGTCCGCCGCGATCGACGGCGATCGCCGGCAGCTCGCAGGCCATGCCCTCGACGAGCACCTGGCCGAAGCTCTCGTTGACGGACGGCAGGACGACGGCGTCGCTCGCGCGCAGGAGGTTGGGCAGTTCGGCCTGCTCGTGCCAGCCGGCGAGCAGGACGCCCTCGGCGCCGAGCCGGTCGATCGCGTCGGCGGGATGCTCGCCCTCCCACTCGCCGGGGTGGCCGCCGACGATCACGAGCGAGATCCCGCCGCCCATAAGGGCACGGGCGCGGGTGAACGCTTCGATCAGCAGCGGCACGCGCTTGACCTCGGTGAACCGCCCGACGTACAGGAAGGTCACGTCACGCGCGAGCGCATCGATCGCGGCGGGCGCCGCACGCCAGCTGCCCGGCGGCTCGCCCGGCCGCCATCCGAGGGGCAAGTCGGCGAGGACGCGATGCCAGAGGTCGGCGCGGTCCACCGCCCCGGCCGAGAAGCGCGTGGCATCGACGCCGTTGGGAACGACCTCGAGGCGGCCCGGTTCGACGCCGAGCACCTCGTGGGCGCGCCCGCGGCCGCCTGGCGTCGCGACGATGAGTCGCGAGGAGCGCGCGGCCCAGCCCCGCAGGCGCTCGGCCCAGGCGTCGGCGTGGCGCCAGCGCGCGCCGAGCCCGGCATCGATCGCCTCGAGCATCAGCAGCTCGGTGCCGTGGAGGTGGGTGACCACGGGAACGCCGGGGGCGACGCGGGCGGCCGCGGCGTCGATCGGCGTGAGGTGGTGGAGATGCAGGACGTCGGCGGTCGCGGCGTCGACGTCCTGCAGGGCCGCGCTCCAGGCATCGACCTGCCGCTCGAACGCCGCGTCGCCGAGCGACGCGAAGACGCGGTCGGGCGCGCCCGGGCGGTCCTCGAACGAGGGATGCATCGGCGGGATGCCGGGCGGAGGCGACATCGGGTCGGCACCTGCGAGCGCCGCGGTGAAGTCCACGACGCTGAGGTCGTCCAGCTCGCCGTAGAAGGCGCGCGCGTCCTGCGCCGGGCCGGCGTCGCGGCGCGACCCGGCGACGAGCGACGTCTCCCAGCCCTCGCGAGGGAGGCGGGCGTTCAGCGCGCGCGCGGCATGCGCGGAGCCGCCACGGGGTGAGAAGAGGATGCCGCTGACGACCCGTCGTCGGTCAGTCATGCGTCTCCTCTCGATGTGCGCGCCCGGGCGGGGCGCGAGGCGCGGCGGATCAGTCTGCGTCGAACGCGATCACGGTGGTGACCGCGCGTCCCCCGGCGAGCTCCATGCCGTGGCTCTCCCGGGGACGGTTCCGCAGCCGACCGTCACAGACGAGGCTAGCGGAGCCTCCGCCGTCCAGATTCATCGCGGCGGTCGCGCCCAGGTCCGCCATGGCCGTCGCCAGCTCCCCGAGCGTGAGACCCGCGTCCTCGTCCGAGCGGCCGTCGGCGACCAGGGCGATGACCGCGCCGCCGGTGAGCCCGATCGCCGCGCGCGGGTGGCGTCCCTCGGTGATGTCGGAGTCGAACTGGCCGTCCGCGGCGGAGAATCCCTCACTGTCGATGCCGTCGCGGTAGACGATCTCGCCGTCGCGGACCAGCAGCGGGCCGGCCTGCAGCAGGTCGCCGGCGTCGGCGGCCAGCTCCTCACGGTGGTCGATCCGCAGGGTGGAGCCGTCGACGTGCAGGCTCGCCCGCAGGGTGTGCCAGGGCGCGGTGAACGCGATGTGCGGGACCGCCTGTCCGCCGAGCCGCAGCTCGCCGAGCGGCGACCCTTCGGGCCGGGTGTAGAAGCCTCCGACGACGGCGTCCGCGCAGCCGGTCTCGATGCACCAGTCGACCACGCGCTGCTGCGTCGCCAGTCGCTCGATGCGCACGCGTGTCCGCGCGAGGTCCCAGCGGGCGACGTGCGCGGTCGTCGTCCGCCCGTCGCCGAGCGGCAGGCGCAGCAGCGAATCGGCACGCGCGGGCGCCGGTGCAGAGGAGCTGGAGACACGCTGGTCCATGGTCCGCTGCCCCGGGCAGCACGTGACAGATACTCCATCCGCGCCCGGCTGTCACGCGCGGTCACAGCCCGTTCACGGCGCGGCGGCGCTCATCCGCAGCCTGATCAGGTCTCCGCCCGCTCCTCGCTGCGCTTCACGATCCACTCCGTGCCGGGGGTGTCGGTGAAGCTGTGGACGAAGACCGAGCAGACGACGACGAGGGCGGCGAGGTTGAAGATCCGCCCACCTTGGGGGATCGTCTCGCCGAGCACGATCAGCGAGAACGTCACGGTCGCGATGCCCTTGGGGCCGAACCACGACATGAACGCCTTCGTCCCCCAGTCCACATGCGTGCCGGCGAGCGCGATCCAGACGGCGACCGGACGCGCGAGCAGCAGCGTCACGAGCACGAGCGCGACAGCCGCCCAGCCGTCGGTGAAGAGCCCGTGCAGGGTCAGCAGCGAGCCGAAGACGACGAACACGCCGAGCTTCACCACCTCGACGATGTCGGCCGCGCGATCGGCGACGACGTCGCGGACGTCGGGGCGCCGGACGCCGAGCGTGATCGCGCAGACGAACACGGCGATGAAGCCGTTTCCGTGCAGCAGCACATCGGCGAGACCGAACGTGAGGAACGCGATGCCGAGCGCGTAGAGCGAGCGCTGATGGGCGGGCATGAGGTCGCGTGTATAGACGCCCCGCGGGAGGAGCCACGACGCGGCGTAGCCGATCACGAGCCCGTAGATGAGCCCGAAGCCGACGTCCTGCAGCACGAACCGCCACCAGACGAAGTCGGTCTCGCCGATCGACAGCGCGGCGGTCAGCGCCAGCACCGGCGCGAGCGCGAGACCGTCGTTGAGGCCGGACTCGAGGTTCAGCGAATGGCGCACAAGACGCGGGACGCGCGGGTTCGTGACGACGCCGGACGAGAGGATGGGGTCGGTCGGGGACAGCAGCGCACCGACGAGGAACGCTTCCGTCCAGTCGAGGCCGACGATGACGTGGGTCGCGAGCGCGACGATGCAGGCGGTGATCGGCATCGCGATCACGAGCTTCCGCGCGGGCAGCCGCCACGAGCGCTGGAGCATCTCGCCGTCGACCTCCAGCCCGTCGCGGAAGAGGATCACGATCAGCGCGACCTCGGCCAGCTGCGTGACGAAGTGCGAGCGGGCGCCGAAGTCGAGCACGCCGAGCCCGCCTTCGCCGAGCACGAACCCGGCGAACAGGAACACCGGCGCCATCGCGAGGAAGCTCCGCTTCGTCACGCCGGATCCGAGCGCTCCCACGACCAGCAGGGCGCCGAACACCAGCGCGGCGTCCTCGAAATGCGTCGTATGTTCGGCGGCCAGGGGAAGCATCGTCGGTCGCCGTCAGCCGGCGCGCGCCCCCATGCTCGCAGCTTCAGCGGGGGGCGCTGAGCCCGCGGCGCAGCTCACGCAGCGCGCGCAGTTCGTCCACGGCCGGGTCGGCCGGCACGTGCGTGACGCCTGCGAGGAGCTCGACCTGCTCCTCGGCGGACGTGGCCTTGGCGCCCTCGCGCGCGACCCGCTCGGCGCCCGCGCCGGGCCGCGACGCGACGACGCGGGCGACGGTGAGGTCGCGCACGAGCAGCGCGGCGCCGTCGTCGACGGCCCAGCCGCCGGGCAGCGTGCCGGCCGCGACCTGGCCCAGATAGAACGGCAGTCGCTCGGGCTCGCTGTCGCGATGGACCGACAGGGAACCGGGGATCATCCCGATCCCGGGCACCGCCTCGGGGCGTCCGCCGGACATGGTCACGCCTGCCTGAAACCAGCACATCGCGCCGGCGCTGAGTCCCGCGAGCACGACCCCCGACTCCCACGCCTCGCGCAGCAGCTCGTGCAGGTCGTGCTCACGCCAGAGTGCCAGCAGGTTGCGCAGCGACCCACCGCCGACATAGATCGCGTCCTGCGAGAGCACGAGCTCACGCAGCGGGACGCGCAGGTCGCGCAGGCGAAAGAGCGACAGCACCTCGCGCCGCACCGGTCGCCCGCCGAACGCCGAGTGGAAGCTCGCGACCTGATGCCCGGCGTCGCCGCTCGCCGTCGGCAGGAAGAGGACGCGCGGCTCGGGCCGCTCGGTCAGGTCGAGCACGAGGTCGTCGAGCGCCGGGTCGCCGGGCTGCGAGCTGAACCCGCCGCCGCCGAGGGCGAGCAGGGTGCGCGTCCGCGAGCCGCTCACGCCGCGGCCAGGACGGGCTCGTCGAGGCCGAGGTAGCGCGCCTCGAGCGGCGTCTCGACGACCTCGTCGTCGTGCACCTCGACGCGGTACGCGCGCCGGTCGCGCCGCGAACTGACGACCGCCTTCAGCTCCTGGCCGGCGAAGTGGAGCGCGGCGCAGTCGTCTGCCGCGTAGCCGCCGCGCATCCCGTCGCCGACGAAGCGGCGGTACTCCACGCGCCGCTCCGGCTCGCCGTCGTAGTGGACGCAGTTGGACCACGGCAGGAGCCCGAGGCCGTCGACGCGCTGCGGGCGCCCGTGGAAGGCGGTGACCGCCTCGGCGAACCAGCACAGCGAGCCGGCGCTGAGCCCGCAGAGGATCACGCCGCTGAGCCATGCGCGCCGCAGGATCTCGTCGATCCCGTGCGCGCGCCACGCGCCGAGCAGGCTGATCACCGAGCCGCCACCGACGTAGATCAGGTCCTGGCTGAGGAGGTGCGCCTCGAGGTCGCCCTCGACCTGGCCGGCGCCGCGGTCGCGGCGGAACAGCGAGACGTGGCTCGGCTCGCAGCTGGCGGCGGAGAACGCGCGGTAGAACCGCACGATGTAGTGGTCGGCGTCACCCGATGCGGTCGGGATGAAGCAGACCCGCGGGCGTTCCTTGCCGACGAGGCCGAGCACATAGGAGTCGAGGAGCGGGTTGCCGGCCTCCATCGAGAAGCCGCCACCACCGAACGCGACGATCTGCGGCGTCCTTGAGCGCATCGTCGGCCCAGGCTACGCCTGAACTCCGCAACCTGCGGGAATTTCAGCCTTTGGGCGATCCCGGTTGGACCGGGTGTACAAGGGCCCCGATCAGGCGGTCGGCTCAGCGCACGCCGATGAGGTCGACCACGAAGACGAGCGTCTCGTCCGGGCCGATCACGCCGCCGGCGCCGCGCTTGCCGTACGCCAGCATCGGCGGGATCGTGATGCGCCGCCTGCCGCCGACCTTCATGCCGGCCACGCCCTGGTCCCAGCCGGCGATGACCTGGCCCTGGCCGAGGCCGAACTTGAACGTGTCGCCGCGGTCCCATGAGGCGTCGAACTGCTTGCCCGTCGACCAGGACACGCCGACGTAGTGCACCTCGACGGTGCTGCCGCTGACGGCCTCGTCGCCGTCGCCGACGACGATGTCCTCCAGCTCGAGCTGGTAGGAGGGGTCTGCGCCGACGGGGACGTCGACATGTGGCTTCTCGTTGCTCATGGCGCGCACCGTAGCCGGTGCGCGCGGTCACGGTCCGGCGCTCGGCTCGGTGCTACCGCCGAGCGTCTGCTCGACCGCGACGCGACCCTCGTCGAGGTGCCGCCGCAGGGCCTCGGTGCCCTCGTCCTCGAGCCCCGCCAGCAACTCGCGGTGGTGCTCCGCCATGCGGTCCGTGCCGAACACCGGCTGCAGCGCGATCACGAACAGCCGCAGCTCGCCGGCGAGGCTCGCGTACGCGGCGCTGATCCGCGGGCTCCCGCCGGCAGCGACGATCGCGGTGTGCACGGCGTCGTGCGCGTCGACCACGGCGCGCCATGGCGGCCTGCGACGCGCGCAGACGGCGTCGAGCCGGTCCACGGCGCGCACGACCTCCGGCGCGACGTGGCCGCCGTGGTCCTCCAGCATCCGATGCGCCGCCTCAAGCTCGAGCGCGGCACGCAGGTCGAACAGGCCGCGCAGGGTCTCCGCGTCGAGGCCGGCGACGCGGGCGCCGCGGTGCCGCTCGAGCGTCACGAGGCCCTCGCCGGCGAGGGCGCGCAGTGCCACGCGCAGGGTGTGGCGCGCGACGTCGTACGCCTCGGTCAGCTCGCGCTCGACGAGCCGCGTGCCGGGCTGGAGCTCACCCTCGAGAATCCGCTCGCGCAGCGCGGCGGTGAGGGCGTCGACGGCGGTGACGGCGTGGAGTGGGCGGGTGCTCATGCGGGAGCGGCCATCATCGCGGCCGGCTCGGACTCGAAGTGCCGGGCAGCGATCGCGGCGGCCCCGAGCCACGCGACGGCGCCGAGGAGGAGGACGCTGCGCCAGCCGGGGAGGAGCGCGCCCGCGACCCCGCCGGCCGCGGCGCCGAGCCACATCGCGCTGTACAGGCCGGCGATGGCGGTGGCCCGCAGGTCGGCTGGAGCGCTGCGCGCGACCTGCACGCTCACGACGGGGAGATAGCTCCAGTAGAGGGTCAGCAGCAGGAGCAGCCCGGCGACGGCGACGCCCGCGGGTGCCAGCGCCGCGGCGAGCAGCGCGCCGCCGCCCGCCACGAGCACCGTGACCATCGGCAGGCGCGGTCCACGGCGGTCGGTCGCGTGCGCGGCGAAGGTGACGAGTGCGAGCCCCGTCGCTCCGGCGAGCAGGGTCAGCGTGCGGGCGGCGCCGGAGCCGAGGCCCGCGCCATCGTGTCCGAGCAGGTCGTCGACGCGTGTCAGCAGCGTCCAGTAGGCGCTCAGCACGAGTGCGCTGACCGCCCAGCCCGCCAGGAGGCCGGATGTGGGGCGCAGGCGCGCGGGCCGCGGTCCGCGCGCCTGCGTGCCGGCGTCGCGCGCGAGGACCGCGATCGTGGCGGCCAGCGCGAGTGGCGCGGCGACGCCGAGAATCCACAGCGCGGCCGTCGCACCGAGCGCGAGCGCGAGCAACGGCGCCCCGAGCGTGCCGCACCCGACGCCGATCATCATTCCGCCGACGGCGCGGCCGGCACCGGCGGCCGCGAGAGCGCGTCAGGAGGGCCTGGGCCGCGGGCGGGAAGCCGGCGGCGAGCGCGCCCTGGAGCCCGCGCGAAACGCCGATCGCGAGCGGGTCCGAGGCGATCGCGAGCAGGATGCCGGTCAGCCCCAGGCCGGCCGTCGACGCGACGAGCACCGGGACGGCGCCGATCCGGTCGGCGAGCCTGCCCCAGGGGAGGAAGGCGAGCGCGAAGACCGCGCAGAACGGGACGACCAGCAGCGCCACGTCGACGCCGCCGGCGAGCTGATCGGCGAGGGCCGCCGGGAATGCGGCGACGCCGTAGACGATGGCTGCTCCTGCGGGGATCAGGCGGCGCATGGCCCGTAGTAGACAATTGTTGGACAATCTTGTCAAGGGTGGGACCAGCCTGCAGGTGCCGCCCGCGCTGTCGCGACCTGTGCGGACTCCTAGCGCCTGGAGACGATCTGGAACGTCGCCGTGGCGACGCGCGACACGTTGCCGGCGGCGTCGGTGGCGGTCGCCTTCAGCGTGTACCTGCCCGGCTTGAGCGTCCTGCCGCCGACCGCGCCGGTGAACGGCACGCGGTTTCGCCCGCTCGTCGCCCGGCGCTTCAGCGAGCCGAGCCTGCGCGGCTTGCGCTTCTTCGGCTGCTTCTTTCCGGCGGCGCGCTTCGCGGCCGCCGGGCGCGTGAACACGTCGAAGCGCACGGTCGCGCCCTCGCTCGCGGTGAAGCTGATCGTCGAGCCGCGGTGTGGCCGCGCCCGCTTCCTGGAGGCGGCGCCCTTCGCGCTCTGGGCGGCGAAGACCGACGGCGTCAGCTTCAGCCCGGTGAGCTTGGGCGGCTTTGTGTCCTTCGGGGAGGCCGCGGGCGCCGGCGCGGGCGCGGGCACGGGCGGCACGGCCGGGGCGGCGACCGGCGTGACCGGCGGGGCGTTCGTCGCGCCGGTGTCCGCGAGGTAGGCCTGCCGGACCTTCGCCGCGTTGTTCAGCGGGCCGATGTTCGTGGCCGAGGAGATGAATGCGACCTTCGTGCCGTCGGCGCTGATCGACGGCGTGTCCGAGTCGCCTTCGGCGCCGGTGTCGTTGGCGCAGAAATCCTCGCGGTGGGAGGCCCGGCTGATGAGCTTCGTCGTGTTCGCGAGGCGGTCGCGGACGAAGACGTCGGCGTAGGCGTGCGAGCAGTCCTCGCTCGTCAGGTTGGTCGCGAGCGACGAGAACGCGACGTATCGCCCGTCACCGCTGATCGACGTTGAGCCGAACGCGTCGATGGCCGATCCGGGCGAGTCGGCAGGGGCGCCGTCTGCGCCGTCCTTGCGGCTGACGAGCGTCGTCGTCTGCGTGTCGAGGTCGCGGACGTAGGTCTCCTGGACGACCGGCTGGTCGGGGTCGTCGTAGAGCTTGGTGACCGCCGGCTCGATGTTCGTCGCCGCCGACTCGAAGCTCACGTAGCGCCCGTCCGCGCTGACCGCAGGATTGATCGAGTTGCGGTCGCCGGGGGCTCCGCCGGCGCCCGAGGCGCGGCTGACCAGCTCGACGGCGTTCGTCCCCGCGTCCCAGGCATAGACGTTGTACGGCGCGACCGACCCGGGGACGAGGTCATCGGCGGTCGACTGGAAGACGATGCGGCGGCCGTCGGCGCTCAGGGCCACGTGTCGTGGCGAGGAAATCCCGTCATCGGTCAGGTTGCCGTTCAGCCCGCCCGGAATGTGGTTGATGAGCTGGTTGGTGACCACGCCCTGGTGGCAGCAGATCGGGGTGCGGAAGAGCCCGAAACCGCTCGGGAGGCTCGTCAGCCCGAGCATCTCGTTCGGGTCTCCGCTCAGCACCGTGGCCCAGGTGCCGTCACCGCTGATCGCCGCGCCGTAGCTGCCGCTCGCGGGCGGCAGGCTCGTGCCGTACTTGCGGCCGACGAGGTACGTGAGCCCACCCGCGTCGATGACGCTGCGGAACGTGCCCCCCAGCGACGTGTCGACCATGGAGAGGATGTTGGTGGCGCTCGACGTGAAGGCGACCTGGCGCCCGTCGGCGGTCAGGGAGGGCCCGAGCGTCGAGTCGTCGGGCGGGCCTGGGGCGTTCGCCTTGCCGCCGAGCAGGACGGAGCTCGTCGCGCCGTCCCACACGAACACGTTGTCGGTCGCGAACTGACCGGTCGCCGGGCCGAGGTTCTTCGCCTTGGACTGGAATGCGACGCGCCCGCCGTCCGCCGAGATCGACGGCAGGAGCGACTCGCCGTTCCCGTACGCGCCGCCGGGCGCGCGCGAGATCAGCTGCACCTCAGCGCTTGCCGAGGCGCTGCCGAGCGCCACCACCGCGGACACCGCGACCATCGCGACACTCCGCGTCCTGCGTCCCGCCCGCATCCTGCCCCCGGTCTTCGGTCGTCGCTGGACGGCGACCCTACTTGCGGCTCAGGCGGCGCACAAGCGCGCCGGACGCGTTCACGTCCTTGCGCCGGGCGTCCCAGAGACGGAGACTCCATCGCGTGGGGGAGCGCATCAAGCAGGGCACCGCTGCGGCGGCGCTCGCACGGCTCGTCGTCGTAGCCTCGCTGCTCGCGTTCACGACCCAGGCAGCCGAGGCCGCGACGATCACCGCCGACCATGCGTGCTACCGCACCGGCCAGCGCATGCGGGTGACTGCGAGCGGGTTCCCGGCGGGGTCGCAGACGATCTGGACCGTACGCGGCACCGGGCTCTCACTGCGCGGAGGTGGCCTGCTGAACGTCGACGGCACCGCCGACGGCCAGTCCCTCGGCGACGGCACGTTCCCGCTGCGGGCGCCGGCGCTCGAGGACGAACTGGTGCCGCGCGCAACCTTCGAGCTGCGCGCGCAGGGGACCGTCCCGAGCGACGCAGGGGAGAACACCGTCACTGAGGCGATCACGACCGCGCAGGTCGTGCAGGGCTTCAACGCGCGGATGACGACGATCTACGGCGGCCCGCGCCGCCGGGTCACGTACGTCGTCGACGGGGCCACGGAGCTCACGCCGCTCTGGCTGCACGTCACGCGGTTCGCCTACAGCCGCCGCTCGAAGCGGCTCGGTCGCAGGGACATCCGGCTCGGGGCGCCGGCCGCACCATGCGGCCGGCTGAAGCGCCGCATCACGCCGTTCGCGCAGGCGCGGCCCGCGAGCGGGATCTACGTCGTTGACATCGACGAGACGCGCAGGCCGACGGTCGACCGCAACGACGGCACCTTCGACCCGGAGGCGCTGCCGACCGGCCACGTCGGCACGTTCGTCGTGCCGAAGGGCCGCCATTGGCTGCCCGGCCTGCCGCCCGGGCGGCTGCGCTGAGTCAGCGGGTCAGCGGGCCGCTTTTCACGACCTCGAAGGCCGCCGCGGGAACGCGCTTCAGCTGCTCGATGTCCCGGTCGTTCCAGCGCCGGTCCGCCGCACCGCTCACGTACCAGTTCGACCCGTTGTCGGCGAGCAGCATCCCGTACGTCTTGAGCGCTCGCAGGATCGCGAGCGACTGCCCGCGGTAGCCGCGCAGATCGAACGAGGCCTTCAGCCGTACGCGCGTCCCCATCGGGGGGAGGCCGGGATCGCGGTCCGAGCTCGCGAAGTGGCGGGCCGGAGCGACGTACGCACGCTGGGTGCGCGCGGCCGTGAAGCGCAGCGCATGGCGGATCGTGCCGGTGCTCGCCTCGTCGGGCCGCGCGAGGCCGGGCGCGATCGGGAGGCCGGCGGCGTCGGCGGACGTCCAGCCCTTCGGTCGCAGGCGGTTCGACCGCAGGTTCCAGGCCGCGCCGTTCGAGGCGACCCAGCGCCCGCCGACTCGGCGCGCGCCGAAGAGCTCGTACAGCCTGCAGCGTCCTCGCTGGACGACGAGCACGTGCCGGTCGGACCCGCCTTCCACGCGCGCCCGCGCGGGGATCGGGTAGGCGGCCCGGTCGCTCTCGTCGGGATAGCCCGTGAAGCGCAGCCGCCGGGCGGTCTGCGTCTTGGACGCGACGGTGATCGGGATGCCGTAGTTCCCGTAGCGCCCGGAGCCGAAGTCCGGATGCAGCCGCGCGCCGCTGCCCATCGACCGCAGATAGGCGGCCGAGCGCGGGTCGACCGGGTCGCGGGAGACGTCGCGGTTCCACGCGTTGTCCGCCGGGAAGACGGCGCAGCCGCCGATGCGCGGGCCGGCGACGGGCGCGGCGATGCCGGACCCGACGGCCACGAGCGTGAGGACGAGCAGGGCGAGCAGGGACGCGGGACGGCGCACGCGCCCAGGATGGCACGCCGCTCGTGGCATCCGGACATGCCGGCATCGGCCGCCCGGGACGTTGACCACCCAGGTCGGCCCGGCTAGCGTGGCCCGGATGAACGCACGCCCGGGCACGCCGTGAGCTCCGCGACCCCGCTCATCACCGGGACGGACTTCGTCACCGTTCCCACGCGGGACTTCGACGTCGCCGCCGCGTTCTACGGCGACGTGCTGGGGCTGCCGCTGTCGAAGCGGTGGGGCACGATGCCCGCCGGCGAGTTCGAGACCGGCAACCTCACGATCGCCGTCATGCAGTCGGACGCCTTCGGGATGACGTTCCAGGCCCACACGCACCCGATCGAGCTGCGCGTCGCCGACTTCGCAGCCGCGCATGCGGAGCTCGAGGCGCGCGGGGTCACGTTCAGGGGCGAGACGATCGACTCAGGCGTGTGCAACCAGGC
Source organism: uncultured Actinomycetes bacterium (assembly GCA_963805615.1). GTDB lineage: Bacteria > Actinomycetota > Thermoleophilia > Solirubrobacterales > Solirubrobacteraceae > F1-60-MAGs163. The sequence goes on from CAWDUW010000004.1 coordinate 873,952, forward strand.
CTTCTTCGAGGACCCCGACGGCAATCTCCTGGCGATCCACCACCGCTACGCCCCGCACGAGCCGCCGGCGGAGTCCAGTCCGTGACCACGGCCCATCTCTCGCTGGTGGAGTTCCCCGCGGACGACCCCGCGCGTGCGCTGCGCTTCTGGTCCGGCCTGCTCGACATCGAGATCGCAGAGCGGCGCGACGCCGAAGGCGCTGGGTGGCAGACGCGGGCGGAAGGCCCCGCGATCGGCATCCACGCCCGCGGCGCCGGCCCCGGGGACTCGTTCTCGCTGCCGTACTTCGCCGTCGGCGACCTCACCGCCGCCCAGGAGCGGGTGGTCGCCCTGGGCGGCAGCGTCGTGCACCCCGGCGAGCGCTGGGCGATCTGCAGGGACTCCGAGGGCAGCCCGTTCGCGCTCGCCCTCGCGGACTAGGGCCGAAGCGTCACGGCAGCCCGCAGCCCGCCGCCGGTGATCGCGAGCCGCAGCCGGGCGCGCCGCTTCGCCAGGCGCCTGCGCGCCGCGGCGGTGAACCGCAGCCGGATCGTCGCCGAGCGCCCGTGAGCCTTCCCGCTGCCGGTCGCCACGACACGGCCGCCCGCGCGCGCGACGAGGGTGATCCGCCGGCCCGTGACGCCCGTGACCCGCAGGACGACTCCGCCCGCGAGCGCCCGACGCAGACGCGGCCGCTTCGCCGAGGCCAGCCGCACTCCGCCTGAGCCTCCGGCCACCGAGTCGCCCGCAGCGGCTCCGCCGCCCGTCCGGGTCACCTGTTCGCAGTCGGGCGCGATGATGTCGGCGGCGTCGGCCATCACCCGGTCTGTTCCGGCTCCGCAGGTGACGGAGTCGACCTCGCCGTCGCGCACGTCGATCGTGTCGTTGCCGTACGGGTACTTGCACCACAGCGGCCCGCAATCCCCGCCGGCCAGGTCTGCGGAGATGACGTCACGCCCGGGGCCGCCGGTGATCGTGTCGTCGCCGAAGCCGCCGTCGATGGTGTCGTCACCGGCGCCGCCGTCCAGGCGGTCGGCTCCGTCGCCACCGCGCAGCCGGTCGTCGCCGCCGCCGCCGATGAGCTCGTTGTCACTCCCCACCTGGCTGAAGACGATCTCGTCCGGGCCGTCGCTGCCGACGACGCGCCCCGGCGTCCGCAGCACGATCCGCTCGACTCCGCGCAGGTCGTCCGCCTCGCCGGGGCGCCCGTCGTCGGCACCGCCGGCCAGCGTGATCGCCACGGGGCTGACCGTGCTCGCGAAGCGGCTCGAGTAGTCGCCGTCGACGGTGTCCCGCCCCGGCCCTCCGTCGACGACGTCGGCGGAGGGCTCCTCGTAGCCGTCGGGGTGGAGGAGATCGTCGCCGGCGCCGCCGTCGAGGGTGTCGCGCCCGGCGCCGCCGCTCAGTTCGTCATTCCCGTCACCGCCGATGACCGTGTCGTCACCGCCGCCGCCGGTCACCGTGTCGTCGCCGGCGCCGCCGTCGAGCGTGTTCGGCTCGCCGTTGCCCTCCAGCTGGTCGCGACCCGGGCCACCCATGATCGTCACGGGGAAGCTCACGTCCGAGCTCATCGTCACGCGATCGTCGCCGTCGCCCATGTCGACGCGAACTGCGGGCGGCCGGGCACACGTGATCATCGCCCCGTCGTAGTCGGCCGTGCAGTCCGCCGGGTAGGAGCTGACCACGTCCGTCGAGGCGCCGTAGAACACGGCGCTCGTCCCGTCATACCCCGCCTGGACGCTCAGGCTCGTGCCCTGGGCACCGCCCTGGTAGACGAGTGTGCCGTCGGGCGCGCGGTCCAGTGTGGCGGCGCCGGCGCTCGGGGCGATGCACAGGAGCGCGGCAGCCGCCAGCGCGATCGGGATCCGGATGGTCATTGCGGGTTCCTCTCGGTCAGTTGATGACCGCACCATCCGCCCACGACCTTGCAGCGCGGTTGCTCTGACGTTGCCCGGGGCGGCAACGTCGCTGCAACGCGGCGTTCGCGCTACCCCCGCAGCAGCGGCGCGAGCTCGTCGAGCACCGCCGGATCCTCGATCGTTGAGGGCACCTGCGGCTGCTTGCCCTCCGCGATCTCACGCAGCGTCTTGCGCAGGATCTTGCCCGAGCGCGTCTTCGGCAGGCGCGTCACGACCTTCGCGCTGCGGAAGCACGCGACCGCGCCGATCTCCTGTCGCACGAGCGCGACGAGCTCGGCCTCGAGCTGCTCGGGATTGCGGATCTGCCCGTCCTGGAGCACGACGAGCCCGAACGGCATCTGCCCGCGCAGCTCGTCCGGAACGCCGATCACCACGCACTCGGCGACGTCGGGGTGCGTCGCGACGATCTCCTCCATCTCGCCGGTCGAGAGCCGGTGCCCGGCGACGTTGATCACGTCGTCGATGCGGCCCATGACGTAGAGGTAGCCGTCCTCGTCGAAGCGACCGCCGTCACCCGTGAGGTAGTGGCCGTCGAGGTGGCCGAGGTAGGAGCGGATGAAGCGCGCGTCGTCGTTCCACAGCGTCGGCAGCGTTCCGGGCGGCAGCGGCAGGCGCATCACGATCGTGCCCTCGGCGCCCGGCGGCTGATCCTCGCCGCCTGAGTCGACGACGCGCACGTCGTAGCCCGGAACCGGCTTGGTCGGCGAGCCGGCCTTCTCCGGCAGGCGCTCGAGCCCCAGGCAGTTCGCCGCGATCGGCCAGCCGGTCTCGGTCTGCCACCAGTGGTCCACGACGGGGCGCTCGCCGAGCAGCTGCTTGGCCCACTGGTAGGTGTCGGGGTCAAGGCGCTCGCCGGCGAGGAACAGCGCGGCGAGCGATGAGATGTCATGCCGCTGCAGATGCTCTGCCTGGGGGTCCTCCTTGCGGATGGCGCGGAAGGCCGTCGGCGCGGTGAAGAGCGTCTTCACGCGGTGCTGCTCGATCACCCGCCAGAACGCGCCGGGGTCGGGCGTGCCGACGGGCTTGCCCTCGTAGAGCACGGTGGTCGCGCCGGCGAGCAGCGGCGCGTAGACGATGTAGGAGTGGCCGACGACCCAGCCGACGTCGGACGCCGCCCAGAACACGTCGCCGGGGCCGGTGTCGTAGATCGCCTCCATCGACCAGCGCAGCGCGACGGCATGACCGCCGTTGTCGCGCACGACGCCCTTCGGCTTGCCGGTCGTCCCCGACGTGTAGAGGACGTAGAGCGGATCGGTCGCGGCGACCGGGACGCAGGGGATCTCTGACGCGCCCGCGATCAGGTTCGCCCAGTCGTGGTCGCGCCCGTCGATCATCTCCGCCTCGGCCTGCGGGCGCTGCAGGATCACCGTGTGCGTGGGCTCGTGCTCGGCGAGCTGGATCGCGCGGTCGAGGAGCGGCTTGTACGGAAGGATCTTCGAGCCCTCGACTCCGCATGACGCGGACAGCACGACGTGGGGCCGGGCGTCGTCGATCCGCAGCGCGAGCTCGTGCGGCGCGAACCCGCCGAAGACGACCGAATGGACGGCTCCGAGCCGGGCGCAGGCGAGCATCGCCATGACGGCCTCGGGGACCATCGGCATGTAGATGACCACGCGATCGCCGTGATGCACGCCGAGGTTGCGCAGGGCACCCGCGAGCCGCGAGACCTGCTCGCGCAGTTCGGCGTAGGTGAAGACCGTCAGCGTGTCCGTGACCGGGCTGTCGTGGATCAGCGCCGGTTGGTCAGCGCGCCCGCCGTCGGCGTGGCGGTCAAGCGCGTTGTGACACGTGTTCAGCTCGCCGCCGGTGAACCAGCGGTAGAGCGGCGCGGCGTCACGGTCAAGGATGCGCGCGGGCGGCGTCACCCAGTCGATGGCGGCCGCGGCCTCACCCCAGAAGCCCTCCGGATCCTCGAGGCTGCGGCGGTGGGCATCGGCGTGACTGTGCATCGTCGGATCTTCGCGCACCCGGCAGGGGCGCCGCTACGGTTGCGACCGTGCGCCTCGTCTCGTTCCGCGATCCATCGGGAACCCCGCGCGTCGGCCGTCTCGACGGCGAACGCATCGTCGTGCTGGAGGCTCCGACCATGCTCGACTGGCTGCGCGGCGCGGGTCATGCCGACACCGCCGCGACGCACCCCCTGTCTGACGTGACGCTCGCCGCGCCGGTTCCCGACCCCCCCAGCGTGCGCGACTTCTTCGCGTTCGAGGGTCACGTAGCCGCGGGGTGGAGGCGGCGGGGAGGGGAGATACCGCCGGCCTGGTACGAGGGCCCCGTCTTCTACTTCTCGAACCCGGCGTCGATCTGCGGCCCCGGCGAGCCGGTCACGCGCCCGCAGTCGACGCGCGAGCTCGACTTCGAGCTGGAGATCGCCGCGGTCATCGGCGCCGGAGGCGTCATCGCAGGGTTCACGCTGTTGAACGACTTCAGCGCGCGCGACGTCCAGCGGGCTGAGATGACGGTCGGGCTCGGGCCGGCGAAGGGCAAGGACTTCGCCACCGCGCTCGGCCCCTGGCTCCTGACGCCCGATGAGGTCCCGATCGCCGATGGCCGGCTGCAGCTCGAGGCGACCGTCACCGTCAACGGCGTCGAGCTGACGCGCTCAAGCGCCGCCGCGCAGCACTTCTCGTGGCCGGAACTGGTCGCGCACGCCGGCCGCGACACGCGCCTGCGGCCCGGCGACGTGCTCGGCTCCGGCACGCTCAACGGCGGCTGCCTGCTCGAGCTCGGACCGATCGTCGACGGGGGGCGCTGGCTCGAGCCCGGCGACGCCGTCACCCTTTCCGCTCCCGGTCTCGGCGAGCTCACGACGCCGATCGTCTGAGTCACCTTCGTGGGTGTTGCGGGCGGTTCAGCCGCGGCCGGACAGAACGGCGTTGCAGGTGCGGACCTTGTAGTCGGAGTCCGGTCGGTGCTTCACCTTCCAGGCCGGGTGCTTCGGCTGCTTGAGGATGTCGAAGCCCTCGTCGGTCAGGCGGATGGTGGTGTACGGGCCGACGAGCACCGATTGTCCGCCGGCGGCCCCGATCTTCACGACCGACTCGTGGGGGCCGGTCGTGACGGTCGTCCCGACTGCGGCGAAGCGGTTGGTCGAGAGGTTGATGGGCTGGTTTGAGCCCTCCTCTGTCGTCGTCACCGTTCCCCCCTTGCGGATGATGATCTTGCGTCCACCATCGCCCCCTCCGAGCTTGACCGTCCGGGAGCCGGGAGCGTACGCACACATCAGCGGGCCTTTGTCGACCTCGCGAAACCGCTTCTCGAAGGCCTTGCTGAGGCTGACCTTCGCGCTGGCGATCGACCACTTGCCGTCGATGTGCGCGATCGCGTCGGGGCATCCCCGGCCCGTGTTGTAGAAGGACAGGTAGAAGCGCGCAAAGCCCGGTGGCGGGGGATAGCGGGCGACAAACCCGCCGGTCTGGAACGGCGGGGCCATACGCCGCGTCAGCCGGCCGGTCGACTTCTGCCTGACGGTGATCTCGTAGCCCTTCGCGTTCGTGATCTTCGGGAACTCCGCGAACGCGATCACCGTGCAGCGGTCGGGATCAGCGGCGCTGCGACCCGACTGGTCGGTCTGCAGGAAGACCTGGGCCGGGAGGTTGAACTCGAGCTTGGCCTCAGCGGAAGCGGGAGCCAGCACCGCCACCCCAAGCGCGGCGAGGAACGCAAGTCGACGTGCACCCATGAGCAAGCGCAACCATATCGGGGACCGCAGCCGCTTCGTGCTAGCCGACCCGCTGGTCGAGCCGCACCAGCACGGTGTCGCCGGCGGCCTTGCCGATGGCCTTGCGGAGGCCGGCCTTGACCGGAAGCTTGTGCGTGCCGTCGCCGAGGGCCATGAACGCGCTCTCGAACGGCTCGCCATCGATGCTGCCGCGCACCTTCACGAGCCCCCTGGTCCCGAAGAACTCCGCGGAGTCCTCCATCACCACGTAGGTCCACGCCCCCTTGTTCTCGCCTCGCTGAAGGCGGGCGGAGAATTCTCGCAGCATGTGCTCGGCTCCTCTCCGATCTGCACTGACACTCAGACCCGGTCCGTCGCCGGAACTCATCGCGACTGCCAACCCAGTGCCGTGCGCGTGCGCTTGGGCAGCGCGCTCACGACGAGGTCGTAGGAGTCCTCGATCAGGTCACGCACCACCTTGTCGGGCAGACTGCCGTCGAGCGTGATCGTGATCCAGTGACGCTTGTTGAGGTGGTGGCCGGGACGGATCGCGGAGTGGCTCGCCCGCAGATCGGCGGCGAGCTCCGGCTCGCACTTGACGCTGACCTCCAGCGGTGCGCGGTCAAGCGTGCTCAGGGCGAACATCTTCCCTGCCACCTTGAAGACCGAGTGCTCGGGGCCGAAGGGGAAGTCCTCGATCGCCCCCGCCTGGGCGAGGCACGACTCGCGCAAGCCGATCGCGTTCATGCCACCGGCCGCTCGAACAGCGTCGAGAGCACGACCTGGGTGTGGGTGCGCCGGATGCCGGGGGCGTCGCGCAGCCGCTCGAGCGCCTCCTCGAGGTGCTCGGTGTCGCGCGCGTGCAGGTGCAGGATCGCGCTCGCCTCGCCCGCGACCGTGTACGCGCCGGACACCTCGGGGTGCCGCGCGCAGGTCGCGAGGATCTCGGCGCCGGACATCCGGCCCTCGCAGAACAGCGACACCACGGCGTGTGTCGTCCAGCCGAGCGCGCCGTGATCGAGCGTGGCGCTGTAGCCGCGGATGACGCCGGCGGTCTCGAGCCGGTCGACGCGCCGCTTGACGGCCGGTGCGCTCAGCGACACGTGCCCCCCGATGTCCTGGAACGAGCGCCTGGCATTCTCGCGCAGCAACGCAACGATCTGTTGGTCGATGTCGTCCAGTTCCATCGGTACAGCGTCCCACACGCAACAAACCGATGTTGTTGCACAGGCCAGACCGGGGAACCATTAGGTCATGACTCCTCAGGCCGCGATCGCCCCCCACCCGACACACACCGAGCTCGAGGACCGCATGCCGCTGCACGGCATCGATCACGTCGAGCTCTGGGTCGGCAACGCGGCCCAGGCCGCCTACTTCTACGAGCACGCCTTCGGGTTCCGCCGGACCGCGTACGCCGGGCTCGAAACCGGGCAGCGCGGGTTCACCTCGCACGTGCTCGAGCAGGGCCGGATCCGCCTCGTGCTGACGGGCGCGCTCGGCTCCGGCTCGGAGATCGCGCGGCACCATGCGCTGCACGGTGACGGCGTGCGCGCGATCGCGCTGTCGGTCCCCGACGTCGACCATGCGTATGCCGAGGCGCTCGCCCGCGGCGCGCGAGGGGTGACCGCGCCCGAGGAGCTGCGGGACGAGCACGGCACCGTCCGCCGCGCGAGCATCGCGACATACGGCGACACGCTCCACACCTTCATCGACCGCTCCGGCTACGACGGCCCGTTCCTTCCGGGGTACACGGCGACGGCGCCGGGCGCCGCCCCCGACCTCCTGCTGGCGATCGATCACATCGTCGGCAACGTCGAGCTCGGGCACATGCAGGAGTGGGTCGGCTTCTATGAGCGCGTCTTCGGGATGACCGAGATGATCCACTTCTCCGACGAGGCGATCTCGACGGAGTACTCGGCGCTGATGTCGAAGGTGGTGACGAGCGGGAACGGGCGCATCAAGTTCCCGATCAACGAGCCCGCCGAAGGCCGGCGCAAGTCGCAGATCGACGAGTACCTCGACTTCTACGAGGGCGCGGGTGCACAGCACATCGCCGTCGCGACGCGCGACATCGTCGCCACGGTCGCCGAGCTGCGCAGCCGCGGCGTCGGCTTCCTGCCGATCCCCGACGCCTACTACGACGATGTCGCCGAGCGCGTTCCCGCCGTGGCCGATCAGCTCGCCGACCTGCGCGCACAGGGGATCCTCGTCGACCACGACGACGAGGGGTACCTGCTGCAGATCTTCACCAGGCCGGTCGGCGACCGGCCGACCGTCTTCTTCGAGGTGATCGAACGCCATGGCGCTCGAGGCTTCGGGGAGGGGAACTTCAAGGCGCTGTTCGAGGCGATCGAACGCGAGCAGGACAAGCGGGGGAACCTCTGATGCGCTACGTCCGCCTCGGCGAGGTTCCCGCCAAGCGTCACGTCCAGTTCCATGACGAGGACGGCCGACTCATGACCGAGGAGGTCCTCGGCTTCGAGGGGTTCAGCGGCAACGAGTCGATCCTCTACCACCGCCACAACCCGTGCCGGGTCAAGGAGGTCGGGGAGTTCACGCCGATCGTGACCGAGGAGTGGGTTCCCGAGACGCACGTCCACCGCCTCACGGACACGAACACGATGGAACCGGGCGGCGACTGGCTCACCGGCCGGCGGCTGCTGCAGTTCAACGCCGACATCGAGGTGTCGATCTGCAAGCCGACGGAGTCCTACGACGGCTTCCATCGCAACGGCGAGGGCGACGAGGTGCTCTTCATCCACCACGGCGGCGGCGTCGTGGAGACGATCTTCGGCGAGGTCCCGTATCGCCCGCACGACTACGTCGTGATCCCGCGCGGAACGACGTACCGGGTGCTGCCCGACCCGGGGGAGCAGGTCTGGCTGTGCTTCATGACGCCGGGTGAGATCGAGACGCCCAAGCGTCATCGCAACCGCTACGGCCAGCTGCTCGAGGGCGCGCCGTTCAGCCATCGCGACTTCCACCCGCCGCGCGCACTGCCGCGGGTGGACGACTCCGGCGAGGAGCACCGGCTGACCGTGCGCGTCCGCGGCGGGCTGCAGGAGTTCACGCTCGACCACCACCCGTTCGACGTCGTCGGCTGGGACGGCTACGTCTACCCGTACACGTTCAACACGGACGACTTCGAGCCGGTGTCCGGCCGCATTCACCAGCCGCCGCCGGTGCACCAGACGTTCCAGGGCCAGAACTTCGTCATCTGCTCGTTCTGCCCGCGCGAACTGGACTGGGATCCGCAGGCGATCGCGCTGCCCTACCACCACTCCAACGTGCAGTCGGAGGAGGCGATCTACTACGTCGAGGGGCAGTTCGGCTCCCGGCGCGGTGTCGACGTCGGCATGATCACACTGCATCCGAGCGGCCTGCCGCACGGGCCGCAGCCCGGCCTCGTCGAGCAGTCGCTGGGCGTGCGCCGCACCGACGAGCTCGCCGTCATGTGGGACACCTTCCACCCGCTCAAGCTCACCGCGCTCGCGCGGGAGCTCGATCAGCCGGGCTACGCACTCTCGTGGTCCCGCGCGTCCGTGGAGGCCTGAGCCGTGTTCGAGGAGGGGCAGCTCTACTCGCCCGTCACGCGGGCCGGCGACGGCGCGGTCACCGTCCACCTTGCCGCCACCCACCCCGGCGCGGATGACCCGGAGTATCGCGCGAGGCGCAACGAGATCGCGGCGGCAGCGCTCGCCTGGACACCGGGCACGCCCGCACCGCGGATCGACTACAGCGAGACTGAGCAGGAGGTCTGGCGCACGATCTGGCGCGAGCTCGCCCCGCGCCACGAGCGCTACGCCTGCCGCGCGTTTCGTGAGGCGGTGATCGCGCTCGACCTCCCGCGCGACGAGATCCCGCAGCTCGAGGACATCACGACGCGGCTGCGCGAGCTGACGCGCTTCCGCTATGCGCCGGCTGCGGGCATCGTCGGCATCGAGGAGTTCTACGGCTCGCTGGCCGAGCGCACCTTCCACTCCACCCAGTACATCCGTCACGCGGCAGCGCCGCTCTACACGCCCGAGCCGGACCTGATCCACGAGGTCGTGGGACACGGGCACCTGCTCGCCGACCCGCAGTTCGCCGAGCTGAACCGCCTTGCGGGGGAGGCCGCGCGGCGAGCTGAGACCCCGGCCGGTCTGCAGCTCGTCGCGGACGTCTTCTGGTTCACGATCGAGTTCGGCGTCGTGCACGAGGACGGCGAACTGCGTGCCTACGGCGCCGGGATCCTCTCCTCCTACGGTGAAATCGAGGAGTTCCGCGACATGGAGATCCGCCCGCTGGATCTCGAAGCGATGGCCACGCTGCCGTACGACATCACGAGGTACCAGCCGGTTCTCTTCGCCGCGGACTCGATGACCCACCTCGTCGACGCGGTCGGGGGGATCTTCGCCACGCTCGACGATGACACGCCCGCACGGCTCAGCGCCCGCGGGACGCGCGAACGAGCAGCAGCCACGAACTGATCTTGGTGGGCACGGTGCCACGGCGACCGTGGAAACCGCCGCCGGTAGTCTCGGAGCCATGGCGACGACGCGCAGCGCCGAGCCGGGGCCGCTCGTGCGAGCCGCCGGCGCTGAGGACCTCGAGCCGGTCGGCCGCCTGCTCGACGAGTTCAATCGCGAGTACGACGAGCCGACACCAGGCCCCGAGCAGCTCACCGCGCGCGTCCGCGAGTTGCTGGCCGGCGGCGACACGGCCGTGCTCGTGGCGGGCAGCGGCCCGGACGGCCTCGCGCTGCTGCGCTTTCGCCCGTCGCTCTGGAGCAGCGCGCTCGAGTGCTACCTCGCCGAGCTGTACGTCGTGCCGCCGCTGCGCGGGCAGGGGATCGGACGCGCGCTGCTCGACGCCGCGATGGCGCTGGCACGCGAGCGCGGAGCGGACCACATGGACCTGGGGACGAGCGAGGACGACGTCGCCGCCCGCGCGCTCTACGCGAGCGCGGGCTTCACGAATCGCGAGCGCTCGCCGGACGGGCCCGTGATGTACGTGTACGAGCGCCCGCTCATCTAGAGCGCGTCGGGGCCGCCCTCGGCCTCCTCCTCGCGTTCCCGTCGTCGCCGCCGCAGGTGCCACGTGGCAAGCCCGCCGAGCACGAGCAGGAGCACGACCGCGGCCGATGCACGGCCGAAGTCCTGGGCGATCCTCTGGTACGCGTGGCCGGCCCAGTACCCGATGAGCACCACGCCGGTACCCCACACGATCCCGCCGAATGCGTTGTAGGGCAGGAAGCGCCCGTAGGGCATGTGCGACAGGCCCGCGAGCGCCGGCATGACCGCGCGAAAGAACGCCGTGAAGCGACCCAGGAACACGGCCCAACCGCCCCGCCGCGCGAGCAGGCTGCGCGCATCGTCGAGCCGGTGGGCGTGGCGCCGCAGCGGCTTCGTCATCAGCATCCGCGGGCCGGCGTGCTTGCCGATCTCGTAGCCGACCGAGTCGCCGACGATCGCGGCGATGACGACCACGGCGATCATCGCGCCGAGCGACGCGCGGCCGTCGTGCGCGGCGACGCCGCCGAGGATCGCCGCGGTCTCGCCGGGCAGCACGAACCCGACGAACAGCGCGTCCTCGGCGAACACGAGCCCGCCGACGATGAGGTAGATCGTGAGCCCGCTGACGGCCAGCACGTGGTCGGCGATCGAGGCCACGGTGCGAGCGTACGGGGTCGGCGTGAGCGTGCCCTGCCGCTCAGGGGCGCGCGCGAACCACGCTGGTCTTCGCGGGCCGGCCACCGTAGGCTCCGTCCCCCACCACGGACGGGAGAACGGTCTTGCATCTCACGAAGGGCACCATGAGCCGCCGCGGCGGCGCCGTTCTCGTCGCGGCGGTCTGCGCGATGTTCGCGCTTCTCGTCTCCTCCGCCGGTGCGGCGAGCGTCGCCTACATCGAGGCGGGCAACGTCTGGCTCTCGTCCCCCGACGGGTCGAAGAAGGTGCAGCTGACGACGACCGGGACGCCGGCGAAGCCGTGGCTGGGGGTCGCCCAGGCGCCGGACGGGCGGACCGCCGCGGTGTACAACAACGACCCGAGCGGCAACGCGAACTCGCGCCTGCAGTGGTTCAAGGTGTGGGATCGCAACGGGAACGAGATCAAGGACCTGCCGCTGCAGTCGAAGAACGTCGGCACGTTCGTCAACCGGCCGCTGTCGTTCGAGATCAGCGATGACGGCGACTGGACGGTGAACGAGTGGAGCTACTGCCAGGGCGGCTACTCCGGGAACATCTTCTACAACTGTCTTTCGCTGCCGCACGGCGCCTGGCTGACCCTCACGACCCAGATCAACCTGCTCGACCCGCTCGAGATCAGCAGCGCGCGCCAGATGACGTTCTTCGGCAACCGGCTCGTGTTCTCCGACGGCAGCGCGATCAGTGTCCAGAAGGCAGCGGCCGCGCCGGGCGGGCAGGACAGCGACCTGTGGATCTCGCCGCCGTCCGGCTATGCCTTCGAGCGTGCCGACATCCCGGCGAGTGGCGGCAAGCTCGCGCTGGAGATCTACCAGAGCGGCGGAACGCCGCAGAACACCGTGTCGGTCGCGTCCTACAGCGGCGACGCCGGAACCGGCACGATCGACTTCGCCAACGGCTGCGATCTCCCCGCGAGCGGAAACGCGCACAGCGTCGCGTGGTCGCCCGACGGGTCGCAGATCGCCTGGCGCGACGACCAGGGTCTGAAGGTCGCCGGCGCGCCGGTCCTGCCATGGCCGGCTGCCGCACCCTGCACGTTCACGTCGCCGCCGGTCCTCATCAGCGGCGTCGCGGCCAAGGACAGCCCCGATTCGAAGACCAACGTCTACCTGACGACGGTCGGCCCGAGCTTCGGCGGCGCCGACGTCGGGGCGATCCTCGCGGCGCGCGCTGCGGCGCCCGTGAGCGACGCCGACGCCGACGCCGGCGCCGGCGGCCCCGGGCGCGGGGCCGGCTCCGGTCGCCGCCGGACTCAAGCTGACGCCGCCGAAGACCCAGAAGGCGTCCACGCTCGGAAAGGGACTCAAGCTGAAGGTGCTGCCGGTCGCCGCGGGCCGCATCAGCGGCGTGGTGACGGTGTCGAAGGCCGTCGCCAAGCGCCTGAAGATCCCGACGACCATCGGGCGCGGGAGCGTCACCGCCAGGAGCGCCGGGAAGTCCGTGACGCTGAAGCTGAAGCTCACGAAGAAGGCGCTCCGCAGACTGAAGAAGCTTCGCGGCGTGAAGCTGACGGTGCGCGTGACTCAGGGTTCGAAGCGGTCGAGCGTGACGCTCGTGCTGCGCTGACTCAGCCGTCGAGCGCCGTCAGGAGATCGCGCGCGGTCACCTGCGGCGCGCCGCCGAGCGCGGCGGTCAGCTTCGCCGCCGGCACTCTGCCGGCGATCAGGCGCGACCGGAGGCGCTGCAGCGCGGTGGCGGCTGCGGGTCCATCGAGCGACACGCTCAGCCCCGCCGCGCGCAGGATCTGCGCGACGTTCCGGGCGGCCGCCTTCTCCGCACGCCGGCGCGCGGAGAAGCTGCGGCCGAGTGTGGTGAGCGTGCGGTCCTGGAGCGCGCTCGCTGCACGGTCATGCGCCTTCAGCGCGGCCGTTCCGCGGGAGATCGTGATGTCGATCGCGGCGGCCGCGGCGGCGGTCTCACGGGTTGTGCGCAGCAGCTTCTGGGCTGCGGGGGCGAGCCGGCGGCAGACGTCGCCGGGCGAGCCGGAAGCGCCCGGCGCAGGGCAGGCGGGGAGGCGCACCGCGCCGGCGCGGACCGGCTTGATCCGCGTGGCCTTCCGGTACCCGGGCTGCGGGGGGTCCCTGACCGTGTTGACCTCGTCGTAGATGGTCTTCAGGTACGCGATGCAGAGCGGCGTGCCGAGCGCGCTCATCGTGCCGCCGACGGCGGCGCCGACCGGCCCGGCCGCGATCAGCGCCGTGCCGACCCCGGCTCCGACGCCGCAGGGGTAGAGGGCGCGCTGGAACGTGTCCTTGAGCGCGTCGAGTGCGGCGAGCTTGGCCTGCTTGCGCGCCTGCGTCACGTCGTTGGGTGCCGCGGGGCTGTCCGGCGGCCTGCGCGCACTGTTGGACACCGTCATCGTCGCGTTGAGGCGCTGCGTGTACCCGCCGTCCGGGGACGCGTACGTCCTGGTTGGGAAGGTGCGTGTGACCGTCGGACCGCCGAGTTTCGCCGTGATGTTCACGATCAGCGCCTGCTCGTGGTACTGGATCGCCGCGTCCGGAGCAGTTCCGGAGACGCCGGCCCCGCCGGTCTCGTTGACCGTGCAGGCAGGAGATGCCAGCGTCGGCGACAGCGCCTGGATGTAGGTGCCGATGATCGGCATGGTCGCCGTTGCGCCGACCGATCCGCTCCCGGGCCAGTAGATGTGCATCGGCGAGGGGGCGCCGGGACGAGGCCCGATCCCGAAGCTGCAGTCCAGGTGGGTGTTCGGCGGTGCGTGGGTTGCGGTGAACCTGCCGCCGACGGTGACCTGTGGACGCTCCGGCGTCACCTTGTCGGGCGCCGTCAGGTGGAAGATCTGGCGCTCGTCCCAGGTGAAGTGCAGTGACTCCTGCCAGACCGCCGGGTCCTTCGGCTGGTAGATGAACGACTCGTCCTGCGTGCCGCTGTAGTGGACGGTGACCCAGCCGTCGGCGTGCGCGGCCGCGGGCACGAGTGCTGTGAGGAGGCTGACGAGGAGCACGCCGCGTGTGAGCACGTGTGCAACGTACCCCACATTTACAGCGGCCGCCCCTGCTCGTCGACGCGCTGGAGTCGCACCTCGTAGGTCCAGTCATAGGTGATGACCGCGGCGTGGCCGGCCTGGTCGCCGGGCCAGGCCTTGTCGCCCTGGAAGCGGAGGGTGAACGGCTTGGTGTCCTCGAGCGTCGCGAGCGGCACCGTCTGCTGTTTGTCCTCGTTCGCCAGGCCCTTCCAGATCTCCTCGACGTTGCACACCGTCGGGTCGTAGTCGACGAAGCCGACCGACGGGTCCGAGAGCACCCAGCTGAGCGTCGCATCCTTGGCGGTCCGGCTCTCGGCCTCCATCGAGAACCCGAAGGACCAGTTGCCGTCCCCGAGGACGGGCCGGTCGAAGGCGGTCGTGCAGAACTGCTTCTCGTCATCGCACCCGGACAGCGTGTAGGCGAAGGTCGCGGGCGCCCGCAGGCCGATATCGCCCGTGAGCGCGCCGCCGTAGCCGAGCTTGATCTGGTTGTCGGGGTCGAACTCCGGGGTGCTCGTGCCGCCCTGGAAGTCGGTGATCCCGTGAATCGCCCGGCCCGCGACGAGCCCGCAATACGTGTCCGCGCCCGGGCTCTTCGTGCCATCGGCGTGGGAGGTGAAGGACAGGCTGAGGATCTTGTAGCGCCACGGCAGGCCCTCGCACTCGTCCTTCAGCCCGAGTTCGGGGTTGCCCGTCATCCGCTTTCCGCCCTCGGGCCTCGGGTCACTCGCCGCGTAGACGATCACCAGGTCGGCGACGTCCTGCTCGGGCTGATCGCGGCACAGGCGCACCGTGTCCTTGCCCGACCAGTCCTCGAACCGTGTCGCGCCGCTGCGCAGCGTGAGGATCGCGCCGATCCGGGCATCGGGGTCGGCGGCGAGCGGGTTGCGGAACGTCACCTGGCGCAGCTTGTCGTCGGTGATCGTGAAGCTGCGGTAGTCGCGGGCGTGGGCGCCGATGTCGACCGGGACGTTCGCGGTGCGCTCGTGCTCGCCTGCGAGGTACAGGTGCGTCTGCACGATCTCGTGGTCATCGACCTTCGGCGTCACCGGGAAGTGGTCCCAGGCGACGAACGACGGGTCGAGCGGCTTCTGGTTCCAGGCGTGTCGTGCGAAGTCGAGGGCGTGCTGGCGCAGCCCGCCGATGGCGGCGTCGACGGCGAGCATCCCGGGCTGCTTCTCGAACTGCTCGTAGGTCTTGCGGATGGTCTGTGCGCCCAGGGTCTTCTCCATCCAGAGCATGAACGGCCAGCTGGCGTAGTCCATGCCGTCGATGGGGGAGCGGGGATCGTCGAGCGCGCGGGTGAAGAAGTGCTCGCCGTCGTCCTGGGGCAGGATCGTGTTGGCGGCCCAGTTCGCGGACCCCTCGTCGAACCACCCGTCGCTGGAGCACCCGCCCTTGTGGGTGAACGCGAACTGAAAGGCGTGGAAGAGCTCGTGCGCGATGGTGAACGGGCGCGTGAACGTGCCTGACGTGTTCTTCATGACGATGAAGGCCGGGGAGGCGTTGCACTCGGCGTCGGCCCATCTGGTCAGCCACGACGGGATGGTGAGGCCGGTCGCGCGCGGGATGCTGTCGACGAGGTAGATGTCGAGCGCACCGTCGGGGCCGTGATAGCAGAGCTTCTCCTTCGCGTCGCTGAGCGGGGTGCGGATCATCAGCTTCCGGTAGACCGGCCACGCCGCGTTCACCGTCGTCGCGAGGGTGGAGGCGAGCGCCTGGTCGCCGGCGTTGTCCTTCCACCACCAGATGCGGACCTTGCCCCCGGCGGCGGCGACGTTCTTCCAGCCGGGATCCGAGAACTGCTGCGATGTGCACGGGTCGTATGCGTCGCCGGGTTCGGCGGCGCGCGCGCTGGGGCCGGAGAGCCGACTGAACCACGAACCGCGCGCGGCCGGCGGACGCAGGAAGGGCATCAGGCTCCGACGCGTGCGGCTGGAGAGCCCGCGCCAGTGGTCGGCGACGTCGCGCAGCACGAGGTCGTCCGGTGCGGCGCCTGCGTCGCCCGCGTACCGCGACGGCAGGCGCTCGTCGCCGAAGACCGCGTACACGCGGTAGAGCAGCGCCTTCTCCACGGAGATCCGCCCGGCGGCGCGATCGGCCGCGATGAGCGCGGCACTCGACCGCGACGGGTCGGCCTTTGCAGTGATCACGACGGCCGCCCGCGCCGCGACGCAGTTGTTCGTCTCGCGGCGCTCGCGCACCCGCCCGGGGTCGTCGGCGCAGGCCAGGACGCGGAGCGTCCCGGTCCGTCCGGCGGGCACATGGGCCGTCACGCTCACGGTTGCGCGGCCCGCACGCATCGCCCGCAGGCGCGCGCTGCCGGGGAGGCGCAGGTCGTCCTTCGAGCGTCGGCGGTCCTTGGAGAGGTAGACCCGCACACCGGTGGCGCGTCGCAGGCGTGTGGTGCTCGCGACGACCAGGCGCACCGGGAGCGGCCCTCCGGCGTGGGCGCTGGTGGGCGCGGTCGCGCGCACCGCGCGCAGGTCCGGCGCGGCCTTTGCGCCCGCGGCCGCCGGGACGGCGAGCAGCAGGGCGAGCAGGAGGAGCGCGGCGGCGAGGCGTGTGGTCATGGCGGGCATGGCCGACAAGGTGCCGCCCGGACGTTGCCGGAGCCTTGCCCCTGGGTTGCCGACCGTCGGCACCGGCGGCAATCCGGATGGCATGATGCGCGCCATGTACCGCCCCGCGCTCGCAGCAGGCATGACGATCCTCGCGCTGGCAGCCGGCGCTTCACCCGCCGTGGCCGCGAAGGCGGGCGCGTGCACGAACGCCGCAGCCCGCAAGGTCCTGCATTCGAACGGCGTGCAGAAGCAGAAGCTGCGGTCCGGGCAGTACTTCGCCTTCGGCTTCCGCGGCGGGACCTGGACGTTCTGCGACGCCAAGGCCGGTCCCAAGCGGCGCTTCAAGACGTTCAACTTCGATTTCAACGGCCAGCGCAACAGGGGCGTGCGGCTGCGCGCCAGGCCCGGGAGGTGCGTGGCGCTGGAGCTGCGGCCGGGCAAGGGCGGCTATCCGAGCGTCCCGACGGTGGACATGCGCCAGATCGCGGGTGCGGGTGGTTCCGCGTCCGTACGCCAGATCGATTTCGCGGCACCCGGAGCGACGATCGTCAGGACCGCGTTGTCCTCGACCTGCCTGCTCGGGGTCGCCTACCGCTCGGTGAGCGGCGCGCGCGCGATCCAGCTCGATCCGATCCTGCCTCCCAACGTGCTCCAGCAGACGATTCAGCTCGGCGCGCAGGCCACCGACGGCGACCTGCGGTCGCTCAAGCTGAAGGGGGACGACGTCAGCTGGACCGACGCCGGCACGCCCCAGCGACGCCACTACAGCGGCAGGGTCGCGCGCTGAAGGCGTGCCTCCGATGAGATCTCGCGACGTTGCGAGTCTCCACCCACATGACCGATAGCCCGCCACGCACAACCGACCGCAGCCGCTGGGTCGCGCTCTACGTCCTCTGCACGGGCATGCTGATGATCGTGCTCGACGTCACCGTCGTGAACGTCGCGCTGCCCTCGATCCAGGACGACCTGGGCTTCTCGCAGTCGAGCCTCGCCTGGGTCGTCAACGCCTACCTGATCGCCTTCGGCGGTCTGCTGCTGCTCGCCGGCCGCCTCGGCGATCTCATCGGGCGCCGCACGATCTTCCTCGCCGGCCTGGTCGTCTTCACGCGTCGCCTCCTTGCTCTGCGGCGTCGCGCAGAGCCAGGAGATGCTGGTCGGCGCGCGCTTCGTCCAGGGCGTCGGCGGCGCGATGACCTCGGCGGTCATCCTCGGCATGATCGTGACGATGTTCCCCGAGCCGCGGGAGCAGGCCAAGGCGATCGGCGTGTACGCCTTCGTCGCCTCCGCCGGCGGGTCGGTCGGCCTGCTCGCCGGCGGCGTGCTGACCCAGGCGCTCAACTGGCACTGGATCTTCTTCATCAACATCCCGATCGGCATCGCGACGGCCGTGCTGGCCCGGCGGCTGCTCGAGCGCGACCCGGCATCGGCTTCGGCGAGGGCGCCGACGTTCCCGGGGCCGTCCTGATCACCGGCGCGCTCATGCTCGGCGTCTACACGATCGTCGAGCCGGCGGCCGACCACGGCTGGGGCTCCGGGAGCCGCGCTCGGCCTCGGCGCCGGCTCGCTCGTGCTGCTCGCCCTGTTCCTCGTGCGCGAAGCACACGCGGCGCAACCCGCTCATCCCGCTGCGGATCTTCCGCTCGCGCAATGTCGTCGGCGCGAACGTGATCCAGATCCTGTCGGTGCCCGGGCATGTTCGGCGCTGTTCTTCCTCGGCGCGCTGTACCTCGAGCGCGTGCTCGGGCTACGACGCCGCTGCAGATCGGATTCGCGTTCCTGCCGACGACCATCGCCATGGGGACACTGTCGCTGCGCTACTCCGAGCGGCTGGTCATGCGTTTCGGCGCGCGGCGGACGCTGATCCCCGGGCTGGTGCTGATCGCCGTCGGCGCTCGTCCTCTTCAGCCCTCGCACCGGTGGACGGCAACTACTGGATCGACGTGCTGCCGGTGATGATCCTGCTCGGGCTGCGGCGCCGGCCTCGCGTTCCCGGCGCTGATGAACCTCGCGATGTCGGGCGCCACGCACGGCCGACGCCGGCCTCGCTCGGGCCTCGTCAACACCTCGGCGCAGGTCGGCGGCGCGCTGGGGCTCGCGCTGCTGGCGACGCTCTCGGCGACCCGCAGCGACCGGCTGATCGGCGACGGGGAGCAGCGAGGCCGCCGCGCTGACGAGCGGCTACCACCTCGCGTTCCTCGTCGGCGCCGGACTCGCGGTCCTGGCGATCCTCGTCACGGTCACGGTGCTGCGACCCGGCGAGCAGGTCGGCCACGCGCATGATGCCCCGGGCGCCGAGCCGGTCTGGGACCAGGCCGGCGCCTGACGGGTCGGGCCCGAGTTCCGCTACCCGGCCTTGCCCTGGTCTGCGACGGCGTCCATGGCGCGTCGCAGCTGGCCGATGCCTCCCGCCGGGCCTTCCCACGGCACCGCGCGGTAGGTGAAGACCGGCGCGGCGATGCGTCAGCGTGAGCACCGGGCGTCCATCCGGCGTGAGCTCTCCGATCACGCCGGTGCCACCCCAATCCACGAGCCAGTCGCCGCCGCTCAGGCGTCGAGCTGATCCGCAGCAGCCCGACCCGGGCACGCGACCGTCCGCCACCTGCTCGAGCAGCGTCGCCGTTCGCGTGCCGGTATCGAGGGCGAAACGCACGGCGCGCGGGCGGGCGAGCCCGCCTCGTGCCGTTGTCGTGCACCGTCAGCGTCCCGTCGGCCAGGAGGCGCGCGTCGTGCTGACCGCCGAAGCTCGACGCGCCGAAGCTCGTCGCCCACGGATCGTCAGGCTCTCCGGCCGCGAGGTGCCGCCGAGCTTCCAGTCGATCGATCCGTCCGCCAGCTCGGATGCGGTAGACCGCGTCCAGGTGACGCGCGGAGAACACGATCCCGTCCCCGTCGAGCTCGATCGAGTTCATGTGAACGATGTCGTAGGCCGGCTCGCCCTGGTATGACGAGAGCGTCGCCGGCGCCTGGTCCCAGGCGGCGGTCTCACCGAGCGAGATGTGGTCCTGGCTCCTCCAGCGCCAGTCCACCACACCGGCCGAGGTCAGGTGCACGATCTGCGCATCCAGCACCGTCGCGTCGGCGGGACCGCCGAGCTCGGTCATGTCAACGTGCTCGCGCGGCACGTAGGCGATCCCGTACCAGCCACCGCCCCCGTCGGGGATCAGGTCGTGGTGGTCCAGACCGTCGATCCCCTGCGCGAGGACGGGCGTGCGGCGGAGCCGTCCAGCCCGACGCGGTCGTACACGGTCTCGCCGAAGCCGCCGCCGGAGCCGCGCGCCCAGATGACGCTGTCGCCGATCACCTTGGTGTCGAGCGGGGATCCCTGGGGCGCGCGTATCCACCACACCGGCACCCCGTGGTCATCGGCGATCACGGAGTACGGGCCGGCGGCCGTCAACGTCGGCGAGAAGACGATGTACGGGTTCTGCGGCACGCCATCGCGCTGAGCGCTCCAGCTCGCCATGTCGGACGGCACGCAGCGGACATTCGCCGTGTGTGATCCGTGGGTGTCGCTCACGCTGATCGTCATGCGCTCGCCCACGTCGAGCTGAACACCGGTGCGCAGAGCGGGCCCGGACTGCAACACCCCGTTGACCCTCACCGTCGTCCCGGCTGGGAACCTGCGCGCTGATCGTCACCGGCGTCGGGGGCTCGCACCGCACGGCGTAGTCGGTGGTCTGGCGGTCGTAGGCCGGGGTGAGCGCCGGGTCGGTGGTCACCGCAAGCGTGGTCGGCACCGGATCCGCGGCGGCCGGCGCCAGGAGCCCCCGGGGCCGGGCTCGGGTTCACCACGGGCGCGGGGGCCTGCTCGAGCGCCGGGACGAGGACGCGCGTCGCCACCGCACGCCCGTTGACGCGGACCTGCACGCTGACGGCGGGAGCCCGGCTGACGTGCAGACTCTGGCGGAGGGTCGCGGTGCCCCGCGCCAGCAGCCGGCTCGCACGCTCACCCTCGCTCGGCGCCCCACAGCGGGAGTGCGCGCAGCGCAGGACGACCAGGCGCACGCCGGCGTGGCGCACGCGCAGGATGCCCTTCGCCGTCACGGTCGCCGTCCTGGAGTTCGTGCTCGCGGTCACCAGGAGGCCGCCCGTCACGTTGCGTGAGGAGAGCTTGAGGGCGGCGCTGGAACCCGGTGCTGCCAGTGCGCCTGCGGGCTTGGCGCACATCAGGAGCGCAAGTGCGACGAAGAGCTGCTGTCGGTCCGCTGGAGCTGAGGAACGGCGGTGGTTTCGCAGCCGCGCGGCGGATTGTGCTAGGATGTCCATCTGTCTCCGGGGTCGACGATGAGTCGCCGACCAGTCTTCCCGGCACACCGGCGGCGATCCTGTCTGGGCGCGGTGTCCGCGGCCCGGTCCGTCCGGGCGAAGCAGAGCCGCTTCTGGCTGCTGCTTGCGATCTCTCGGCGACATCCGCACCCCGCCAGGACGTACGGTTGCCGTGTGTCGCGGCTCACGGCGGACGATCGGTGGGACGGCATGGGGTTCTTGGCTGCCATAGCGCTGGTTCTGCGCCGCGATCACGGTCGTTGTGAGTTTCACCGGGGTCGCGTTCGCCTACGCAAGCCGTGACGGCCATCTGGCGCTCGAGACCGGCGCCAGCGTCGTCGCGCTGTTCGCCGGTGCGCTCGTCATGACCCGGTTTCGCCAGGGCGCCGGGCTCGATGACCTTGTGCTCGCGGTCGGGCTGCTGATCCTCGCGGGCAGCAACCTGTTCTTTGCGGTGCTCCCGGAGGTCGTCTCCGGTGTGCCTGATGTGCGCTGGACGTGGGCGCGCGCCGCGGGTGATCTCGTCGGCGCCGGAGCGTTCGCCGCCTCGGCGTTCCTGCCGGCGCGGCCCCTCCCTCGGCCGCGGGTCGCCGAGCGCCGAGCGTTGTCGGCGACCGCTGGGCTGCTCGGCTGATCGCGTGACCGCGCTGACCGCTCGCGGGTTGCCGCCCGCGATCGACCCGGCGCTCTCGCCTGCTGACTCGACACGACCCCCGGGTGGCCGGCAGCCCTGTGGCGCAGGCCGGCAGCTGATGATCGCGCTTGCGCTGGGGTGCGCGGCGGTCGGATTCGCTCGTCAGGCGCGCGCCGAGGTGACGAGCTGCGCCGATGGCTTGCGGTCGCTGCGGTTGTCGGCGCGTTCTCGCGCGTGCACTACTTCCTGTTCCCGTCCCTGTATTCGCAGTGGCTGAACACCGGCGACGCTTTCGCCTGGCCTACTACGTCCTGATCATGGTGGCGGTGCTGCGGGAGATCGCGAGCTAAGCCGCGGCTTGCTGCGGCTGCAGTCGCCGACGAGCGGCGTCGGATCGCTCGTGATCTGCACGAGGGCTCACGCAGGAGCTCGCGTTCATCGCCGGTGGCCTGCGCTCGGGCGGCGACGGGGTGCTGGATGCGCGGGATACGGCTCCGCTACTGGAGGCGGCCGATCATGCGCTGGCCGAAGCCCGCCAGGCGGTCGAGGTTCTGGCGCTGTCCGAGGAGCCGCTCGGCGCGACGGTGAACCGGGTCGCGACGGCGCTCGCGCTGCGCGCCGGAGTCGAGATTCGGTGCAGGTGCCGGGGGATCTGGACGCGCCGCGGCAGGCCCGTGAGGCCATCCTGGGGATCACGCGTGAGGCGGTGACGAACGCATTGCGCCACAGCGGCGCCGGGTCGGTGGTGGTGACCCTCACCGACGGTGAGACGCTGGTACTCCAGGTGGCAGACGACGGTCGCGGCTTCAGCGTGGACGGCGAGGCTTCGGACGGTGACGGCTTCGGCCTTGTGAGCATGCGCGAGCGGGCGCAGCTGGCCGGCGGGACGCTCGTCGTCAGATCGCGAACCGGACGGACCGTCGTCGAGGCGCGGATTCCTGAGATCGAGTCCGTCGCGCACCGCTTGCACGGCAGCCTGCGTGCGGTTGCCGGAGCGCAGCTTGGTCAGGATCGCCGCGACATGCCGCTTGACGGTGTTCGGGCTGATCGTCAGCGCGTCTGCGATGTCGGTGTTCTCGCTCCCGGCGGCGATGAGCCGGAGGACCTCGATCTCGCGGTCGGAAAGCGCTGCGCCTGGGGCGGTCGCACTGCGCGAGGCCGTCTCGAGTGCCCGCCACTTGGCCAGCAGCTTGGAGGCGACCGGCGGGGAGAGGAAGGTTTCGCCCGCCCGCGCCGCCCGGATGGCCTCCATCAGCTCGCTGACTGAGGCGCTCTTGACCACGTAGCCGCAGGCCCCGGCAAGCATCGCTTCCGAGACGCTGTCGTCTTCGGCGGAGATCGTGAGCATGACGACGCGTGCGTCGGGAAGCTCGCGCAGGAGCGCGCGGGTTGCCTCGATGCCACTGATCCCGGGCATGTTGAGGTCCATCAGCACGACGTCCGGACGGTGCTGACAGGCGATCGTCACACCCGCCAGGCCGTAGCGGGCTCGACGAGGACGCGCGCCCCAGCGCGAGTCAGCCGCTCGCCGATGCCATGGCGAAAGCGCGCATGATCATCGATCAGGACGAGGCTGACCGGCGGATCGGGCGCGTCGGAATCCTTCCCCATGTCTTGCCTTGCCATCTCCCCTCAAGCCGCAGCTTACGCACAGATGGCCCATCTGGGCCATTGGCCAGACGGCATACTGACGGCAGGGTCAGTTCTGAGGCGCGCCCTGCACCCATCCAGGTGGAGGTCGTCCGCCCTCATCCCTGAGTCCGCTCCTTCGCGCGGACTTCCACATCTCCTAGGAGGAACCCCTGATGTCACCAACCCGCTCGACACGCGCGCGCCTGTGGCTCGTGCGCTCGTCGCGGTCCTCGGCCTGTCGCTCGCTGCGACTGCCGCGTCCGCCGTCGCCAGCCAGAGAAGGTCGGTCCGCCGTCGCGGGTCACCGCGCTGGGTGATTCGATCACGCGCGGCTACAACTCGCAGGGCGTCGGGTGTTCCGCGTTCGCTGATTGTCCGGCGAACTCGTGGGCGACCGGGACGAACGTCGCGGTCAACAGCTATCTGACACGCGTGAAGGTTCTGAACCCGAGCGCGGTGCAGTCCAACCCGGTGCGCGGCAACGATGCGATCACCGGAGCGAAGATGGCCGGACTCGCAGGCCCGACCGGTCAGGCGCAGACAGCGGTCGCTGGGAACCCCGACCTCGTCCTGATCGAGATCGGCGCAAACGACGTGTGCACGTCCAGCGTGGCGACGTTGACGTCGCTGTCGAGCTTCCAGGCGAACCTGACCGACTGCACTGGACCGGCTCACGACGCAGCTGCCGGACGCGCGGAACCAGGTCGACTCGATCCCGAACATCTACAACCTGTGGAACGTGCTGACAGCAACGCGTCGGCGCGCCTGATCTGGGGGCTCGGAGGGATCTGCCAGTCGATGCTCGCAAGCCCGACCGACCTGGGCGCCACGGCGGAGGCTCGTCGCCAGACCGTCAAGCAGCGCAACATCGACTTCAACACGATCCTGAAGAACACGTGCGCGCAGTACATCCACTGCCGCTACGACGACGACGCTGCGTTCAACATCAACTTCCTGGCGTCGGATGTCGGTACGAACGACTATTTCCATCCGAACACGAACGGGCAGGCGAAGGCGGCCGCCGCGGCATGGGCTGCGGGACCGAACTACGCCGACCTGACCGCTCCGACGACCACGATCGCGCGTGATCGCGGCGCCGACGGGATCGACGACTGGTACCGCAACGACGTCACGGTGACGCTCTCGAGCGATGACGCCGACTACAACGGGAGCGAGTTCTTCTACAAGCTCACCGGCGAGGTCGACCAGCCGTGGACGAAGTACACGGGCCCGGTCACGATCACGACTGAGGGTCAGACCGAGCTCACTGCCCGCTCGGTTGACGTCAACGGCAACATCGAGGCGTCCAAGACCGATCTGATCAAGATCGACCGGACCTCTCCGACGTTCGACTACTCGTGCACCACGCCGGTGCTGCTGAACGGCCCGGCGACCGCGACGATCGCGAACGCGGCGGACAACCTGTCCGGGTTCGACTCCGACCCCAACGGCAGCGCGGCGCTGGATACCTCAGCGATCAACGCAAACTCGAGCACGGTCGAGATTCAGGACCGCGCCGGCAACACCGCAACGCGCTCGTGCTCGTACGACGTGCGTTACGTGTACGGCGGGTTGCAGCAGCCGGTGAACATCGACGGGTCGAGCATCTTCAAGCTCAACTCGGCGGTGCCGCTGAAGTTCAAGCTGACCGACGCAATCGGCCTGCCGATCTCCGGCGCGGTGGCGAAGCTGAGCGCCGCCAAGGTCACCAACGCGATCGAGGGAACGTTCGTCGAGGCTGACGCGAAGGGCAACTCCAGCACTGGGAACATCTTCTCCCAGGACGGAGCCGGCCAGTACCACTACAACCTCGACAGCAAGACGCTGTCGACCGGTACGTGGTCGCTGAAGATCACGCTCGATGACGGCGCGAGCTACACGACGCGCATCTCACTGAGGTAGCGAGAGGTACGGGGACACGGGGCCGGGCAGGACGCCCGGCCCCGTGCCGACCCGCCGTTCGGCTCCTGGGTCCAACCCTGCGCGTCGTCCTTTGTGGGCGGCGGCGCTCCTGTTACGGTTGACCATGAGAGGAGCGAGAGGAGCAGAACACGACCTCACTCGACCTGAGAGTTCTCCGGTCAGCGCTCGGCACGTCGCTCGCGATGGTCGCCGTCCTGGGGCTGGCTGCGCCCGCGGGCGCACGGGGTCGACCTGACCTCACGGTCACGCGCGTTTCAGTGGCGGGGGTCAAGGTGGTCGCGGGGAGCTGCGCCGGGACCGGGTGCGGTGTGCGGCTGACGGTCTCGGCACGGATCGTGAACCGGGGGAGTCGTGGCGCGGGCCGAGCCAGGACGGGCTTCTTCCTGTCCAAGGACGCCCGCCACGATCGTAAGGACCACACAGCCGGCCGAGCATGGGTCAAGGCGATCGCCCGCCGGCGCCAGCGCCGCTCCCGGGCACGGCTCTCGCTCAACGGCGTCGCGCCGGGGCGATATCGACTGATCGCGTGCGCCGACATCACGCGGCGCGTTCGCGAGCGCAGGGAGAGCAACAACTGCCGCGCGAGCCGGCGATTTCAGGTGAAAGCCACCGCTCCCGGCACCACGCCGGCCGCCGGGACCACGCCGGCCCCCGGGACGGGACAGGCGCCGCAGCCAGGGTCCTGCCAGGAGCCGGGGTGGCGCAGCGACATGTGCGCCGAAGTGGCCAACGCGATGACCAACCACACGTTCTTCGATATGGCGGACGCCGTCACGTTCGTCCTGCTCTATCAGCATCACCGCACGAAGCAGCCGATTGCGCCGTCGATCGCCGCCGGCGTGATCGACCCGCTGCGCACGGCCTGGGACCCCGTGCGGGGCCAGACGGGCCTCTCGACCTACCGCGTCGCGGGCTTCCTCAACTTCTGGGTGTACGGCGCCTATGCCGGGGTCGACTGGGCGCGCTACCCGGACGCGCTCGATACCCAGGACGAGTTCCTGAGCTGGTGGCAGACATACGGCATCGTCCAGGGCACGGCGCGCCAGAACGCGATCAACAACTCACTGAACGGACTCATCGAGTCGGAGGCGGCATGGCAGAAGGCCTTCAACGACTGGAAGGCCTACGACCTCAAGCTCGTCACCGCCCAGCAGTACTCGGACGCCACCGTGTTCGCCCACCGCACGCTCGAGGACGCGCAGACCGCCGTCTTGAGGGCTGAGAACGCGATCCAGGGCCCGTAGGCGAGGCCGTCGCCCACACGGTCCACGAGGCCCGCGGCCCCTCCCGACAGCGGCTTGATCGTTCCTACCGGCTCGGTCGAGGTCGCCGGGACCCGTCAGCGCTTCGCGCTCCTGACCTTCCCGGTCGGGCCGACCGTGAGCGTGAGCGTCTTGTACCCCGCCTTCGTCACCGTGATCTTGGCGGTGATGCGCTTGCCCTTGAAGGCCTTCCCGAGCTTGAGCGAGGACTTGGTCTGCTTCTTGATGCGCTTGCCGTTGACGTACCAGCGGAACGAGAGCTTGACCCGGGGCTGGACGAACTTCGGCAGCTTCAGCTTGATGCGCCGGCCGACCCGGGCCGTGCCGGTCAGCTTGGCCTTCTTGCTCACCTTGAGCGCGGGCTTCGCGTGCTTGGCGGGCTTGGCGGGCGTGGCGGGCGGTGGCGCGGCGCTCGGGGTCGCCACCGCTCCGCCCAACGAGACCGCGGCGCTGTCCGCGGTCACGACGTTGGGCCCGCCGATCCCGGAGGCGGTGACGCGGAAGCTGATCTGCGTTCCTGCGTCTGCGGTGTTCGGTGTGTAGGTCGTGCCGGTCGCGTTCGGGATCGGCGTCCCGTTGCGCAGCCACGCGTAGGCGTAGCGGTTCGGCTCGAGCGTCCAGGTGCCCTTGTCGCCCGTCAGCTTCTGCCCGACCGCCGGCGTGCCGGAGATCGACGGCGCGGTCGTGGCGCTGCGCGTCTCGTCGGCCTGGCTCGTGTCGAGGACGTAGATCCGGCGCGCGCTCGACGGGACGGGGTCGCCGGCCGCATGCGGGTACCGCGCGGTGAAGATGATCTTGTCGCCCAGCTGGACGGGCGGACCGGCATCGGGATTTCCCGTCGTGGCGCCGTCGAAAGCGCCGGCCGTGAGGGCGAAGGTGCCCGCGAGGGTGCCATCCGAGCGCCAGAGGGCGCTCCCGTAGGGCGTGAACCCACCGCGGAAGTAGAACCGCGATCCGACCGCCGTCGGGTACAAGGGGCCGTAGCCGTCGCCGTCGACCGTGCCCAGCAGCCTCGTGCCCGCGTCGGTGCCGTCGGACACGTAGATCTCGGACCCGCGCAGCATCCCGAAGCCGTCCTTGAAGGGGAACAGCTGTGGGCCGGTATTCCCGCCGACTCCCGGCGTGATGTCCTTGACCACCCGCGTCGTGGCCTCCGTGCCCTCCGTGCGCCAGACCTCCCCACCCGTGGTCGGATCGTTGGGCACGTAGTAGAGGACGTTGCCGTTGGTCGTCCACGCGGTGATCGACGTGCTGACGTTGAGCGGATGGTGCTCATGCACGATCTGGGTGCCCCCATCGGTCCCGTCCGTGACCCAGAGCTCGCGGCCGTGGACGCCGTCATCTGCTGTGAAGTAGGCGCGGTTGCCCGTTGCGATGAAGTCGGTCGGCCCGCTGCCGTTGACGCCCGCAACGATGTCCTTGACCTGCGCCGTGGTCGTGCCGTTCGTGCGCCAAGGCTCGGTGGCGCTGTTGTTGGCGCTGGTCTGCCCGTAGTAGGCGTAGCCCCCCACGGTGGCGGCCGGGCTGTTCCCATCGACGTTGAGACTGCCGACGGTGATCGGGGAGAAGACCGACCCGCTTGAGCCGAGCCCATAGAGCTTGTTGCTGCCACCAACGCCGTCGTAGTGAAACAGCAGCCCCTTGCCGTTGACCGAGCCCATCAGCGTGCCTCCCGTCGCCTGCGACCCGGCCTCGCCGCCGGTGACCGAGGTGGCCTGCGGCGTGCCGGCACCGCCCGCATCGATCGTAAAGGCGGCGTACGGGCTGGCCGCGGTGCTGGCGATCAGGAACATGCGGGTTCCGACCACGGTCAGCTGGCGCGGGTTGCCGTTCGACGACGCGTTGCCGACGTTGAAGTCCATGACCAGCGTCGTGCCCGCGGGGGTGCCGTCCGTGCGCCACAGCTCGTTGCCGACCACGCCGTCGTTCGCGGCGAAGTAGACGTAGCCGTCGAAGGCCACCATCTCGAGTCCGGTGCTCTGGAAGGTCGGAACCGGCGGCGCGGGCGGGGTGACGAGCCGGTCGGCGGACGCGACGGCGGGTGCCGCGATGGCGATCAGCATCGCGGCGAGGGCGATTCGAGTGAGCGGCATGGCGAGACTATATGCGGGAGTCGGTGCGCTGAAGGGGCAGGTACGTCACCCCCGACGTATCCAAGAATCGCCGTCTCGGACGCCGGTCTGGTTGGATTTCACGCACACGCTCCACTTCCGCGCACGGACGGGATCCGTGAACGCACCGAAGAAAAAACGCATGATCCGCCGGAGTCGGGCAGAAGCTCAAGCGCAAGTGACCTGGAACAGGAACAGGCCCGTGTCGGCGGGGCCGTTCACAAAATTACCCGCCGACGTCGGCCGGCTCGGTTTCAGCGCGGCTTCGCGCAGGTGATCGCCAGGCCGATCTCGGTGTGCCCGGTCGCGGGCTTGCCGTCGGGTGTCGAGAAGACGAGCGACCAGCCGGTCTTGCCCGTTGACTTGCTGCTCGTGATGAACGGCACCGAGATCGTCGGACCGGTAGCTGGCGTGTTCCAGGCGTTGCCCGTCTGCACGCCGGCCTCGAAGCCCCAGCTGATCGGCCGGCTGCCACTGCGGCACTTCGCCGTTACCCGCGTCTCGGTGGCGCCGACCCTGAACTGGCTTCGCTTCCTCACGACCTTGACGCTCCGGAAGGCGCTCGCGGCGACGCAGATCACCTTCGCGCGTCCGCTCTTGCCTGAACTGGTGCGCCAGCCACGCGTGCCATCCGGAACCGAGTAGACGCTCTCCGTCCAATACGGGCCGCCGTCGATCGGAACGCCGATCGCGATCCTGCCTGCGCTGCACGACACCCGCCCAGATGTGCCGTCCTTGATCTTGGCCTTGACGGCACCCCGGGCACAGAGGACCTTGGTGCGGACGGTGGCGGAGCGGTCAAGCGGGTTGCGAATCGCAAAGCCGAGGATGTTCGCGACCTTGAGGTTGTTCGAGTACATGATCGCGACCGGTGCGCGAACGCCGCTCCAGCCCAGCATCAATGGAGTTCCCTTGCTCTTGCACCCCGCCCATACGGTCTCGCCGCTGCCGTAGGGCACGTTTCGACCGCCGCCGCTGACCCGCTTCGACGGAGCGTTCTCGGTCGTCAGCTTCAGCTTGGCCGCGGAGGCTGCGGAGACGCCGGCCACGAGGAAGGCCCCGCAGACCAGGACCGCGGCGATGCAACGCCGAGAGGTGATGGATCCGTTCTGATGCTGTGCACGCATCCGGCGAACCTAGCGATGCCGATCCTCGAAGGCGCCGACGCCCTGGGATCGTCTGACCGGCGGGCGTGCGTCGGGAGCCTAGGTGCTCCGCTCCGCGCTGCGCCAGTCCGGCCGCTGACTCGCCAGGCGCAGGAACTCCTCTCGGAGGAGATCGGCTTCCTGCTTGCTCGCCATCGCTGCGGCCTTGGCCCGGCCCGTCGCCTTGGCGTCGCCCGCCTCGCCGGCGCGCTTCCAGGCCGCCAGCGCGTCAAGCGCGGCGAGGTTCGCTGCGTTGTACGCCGCGTCGGTGGCCGTCATCTCCGCGTCGGTCGCCGGCGCGGACGTGGCGGTCGCGCGTGCCGCCGCCAGCGCGGGCGACGTGCCGGCGGGCGCACCCGCCGCGGCGGCCTCGAACGCCGCGCGCTCGGTGGCGCGCACGTCGCGACCCTTTCGGTAGACCGACCGGTCGTCGGTGTCGAACTTCACCTCGCCGCTCTTGGCGTGGACCTTCACGCCGACGACCTGGCCGACCTCGGGCGCCTGGAATCCGCCGACGGTGTGCTGATCCCACGGCCCCTCGAACGTCGCCCGGAAGACCGGGCCGCCGCCGGAGGGCTGCACGTCGACGACGTAGTCGTAGGAGACCGATCCGGCAGCGCCGCCGGACGAGCCCACGCGGGACTTCGCGCCCAGCCGCCCCTGACCGACCTCGCGTGCGATGACGGTCGCCCGCGCCGGTTCCCAACCACGTCCGAACATTCGCCACCGCCCTTTGCCGCTTGCGGATGAGGGCGGAAGCCTACCTCCGGCCGCCCGAGACGCTACTCGCCTTCTTCTCGTTGCGGGAGTTCGTCTGCAGCACCGTGAAGGGCAGCCTGCGCCGCTTGAACGTCGCGGTGCGCGGCTTGCCCCAGTCGCCGGCCACGCCCCGGGCGCTGACCGAGACCGCGCCGCCGTAGGTCAGCGGGACGTTCTTGAGGACGACCGAGCGGCGGCCGGCGGGGACCGTGGCGGTCCGCGACTTGGCGTTGCCACCCTTGAGCTTGATCCCGTAGCGCACAGCGCCGGCTGCCTTCGTCCAGCGGACGATCAGCGAGCCTCCCCTGCGGGTGAGGCTGACCCGGCCCGGCCTGGCGGTCTTGGGGACGCGCGCGACGCTGTAGCGGGCGAGCGTCTGCGCAGGGATCGGCGCGCCGTCGACCGAGGCCAGCGCCACGATCCGGCGCGCTGTGGCCCCGCCGGGGGCCGGCCGGAAGCGGAACGAGCCGCGGCCGCCGTGCACCGTCTTGAGGATCTTCGACTCCACGGCGCCGCGTTCGACGAACGTCACCGTCTGGCCGCCGATCTTACGCGCGTCGTAGTGGAGCGTGCGCACGGCGCCCTTGCCGGTGACGCGCGCGGTGAAGTCCGTGTCGTACCCGGCACGGCTCTGGCCGAGGCGGCCGATCGGCACCGAGCCCGGCAGGCGCTCGATCGTGTAGGTGCCGGGCTTGCCGTCCGTGACGCCCGCCCACGTGACCTTGCCCTCGTCCTGGCGGAGGGCGACCAGGTGGGTGGTACGCGCGTAGGTCGTACCCGCGGTCGAGAGCACCTCCCCGCCCGGCCCCGTGATCCTGATGTCCGGAGCGCCCCCGGTGCCCGGGATCTTGAGCTGCTTGACCTTCTCGCCCTTGGCCAGCTTGAAGGTGACGCGGTCGGCCGAGGCCTTTGCGGTGTAGACCTCCCAGAAGCGGCTGGGCTTGCAGCCGTCGACCAGCCAGACCGTCGGCCAGTGCCCCCACAGCAGGCCGCCACCCGGGTGCAGGCCGGCGAACGAGCCGCAGGCGGACATCCCGCGACTGCCGACCATGCCCTCGGCGCCGATGCAGAACGGCTTGAGCCCCGCGATGCAGGCGGTCACGTGCCCGGCGGCCTCGAACTTGCGGGCGCCGACCTGCGACCACCCGTTCACGCCGCCCTCGATCGACATGCCCGGAACGGGCACCCTGACCGAGCCGGCGAACGCCATGAAGTCGGGGTAGGAGTACATCGCCGCGGCGCTGCCCATCCGCAGGTCGCCATAGACCGGCACGTCCTGATCGTCACGTCGCCGCCCACGGCGATGGTCGTCGACTTGAACAGCGTGCCGGCCAGCGGCTGGAACTCCCCGCCCGCGTCCTGCGTGGTCAGCCGGTACGGCTGGCCGGGGGTGGCGAAGGCGAGCAGGAAGGCGCCGCTGATGTGGGCCACCTTGCCGACATCCACCCCTGCGCCGCCTCGCACCAGCGTCGGGTTGAGCTGCACCGCGGCGTTGACGTCGGTCAGGAAGACGCCGGGGAAGATCTGCGGCTGCGGGATCGGCCCGCCGAACACGATCGAGCCGCCGGCGTGCTTGAAGTTCCCGGCGCAGAATCCGACGCCGTTCTGGCTCGGCGGCGGCGTGAGCACGAAGCCGGCGTTGCCCGTCGTGGGGTTGCCGCCGGCGATGTACATGTTGCCCTGAGCCTTCCACTCCTTGGAACTGCAGCTCGTGCCCTCGTTGTAGTCGCCGTCGATGTGGCCGTTGAGCGAGTAGGCGAAGCGCAGGCCGGTGAACCAGACGGCACCCAGGTACGCCTCGGGCACGCGCATGTCGAGGTTGTTGAGCACCGGCCCGCCGTTCGTGTTGTCGGCCACGAGCTGGACGTCAGCCGTCGGCGGGCTGCCGCCGAAGATCGAGAACACCGGCGGAAGCTGCAGGTGCACGCTCCCGACAGACGAGCGCCGGCCGTTGACACCCTGGAGATCGAGCTCGACGGTGCCGTTGAGCCGGAACCCGCCGATCGAGGGCACGCTCTTCGCGGCGTCGAAGTAGAGCAGGCGGGCCAGGCCGTCCGGGATCGCGGCGTTGACCCCGCCCTTCGCCTTCCCGCTGATCTTGACCGTGCTGTTGCGCAGGTCGAGATCGATCGTCCCCGACTGAATCGTGAAGCCGCCCCACTTGATCGTGGCGTTGCTGGAGATCACCCGCTCGAGGCTCGGGTAGACGACGACGTGGCGTCCACCCGTCGGCGTGATCTGCAGGCCGTTGAGCTTGACGGTGCGGTCCGCGACGTAGACGTCGAGCTCCCGGTCGGGGAAGAATTTCTTGGCCTCGTCGCACTTGGACTGCGGCAGCGTGCCAGCCGCAGCCTGGTTGCAGATGGACGTGACCACGGCGTTGACCTTCTCGCTCGCGTAGTGCGCCTGGACGACGCTCCGCTCGGCGCTGGGGACGAGCGTGACGTCGTTGACGCGGCTGAAGCAACTCTGCGCCTCGACGAGGGAGAACACCACGGTGGTGTCCGAGCAGGGGATCAAGAGCCCCAGCCCGGCGTCCGTGAACGTGACTCGGCTGGCGCTGCTGGCAGCGACCACGGGCAGCTTGATCTGCGAGAGCAGGGAAGACGAGAGCGCCTTTCCGGCGGGGTTGATCGTCCCGGTGAACGAGCTGGTCCCGCCCGCGCCGACGGCGGTCAGCTTCACGGTCGTCCCCTTGGACGACGGCAGCGTCAGCGAGAGGAAGGGCTGAGAAGCCGGCAGGTCGAAGTCGATCCTGCCGTCGTTGTTGAGGTCCCACAGCAGGCGGCTTGCGCCCGTCGTCGCGCCCGCGTCGAGCACAGCGCCACCTGGAAACTTCGTGGCCGTGGTCAGCAGGGAGAAGCTCGCCGTCGGCTTGCCCGGTGTCCCGCCGCCGCCGGGCGTCCCGCCGCCCGGGGTCCCGCCACCGCCCGCGGGCGTCAGGTCGGGGGGCGTGGTCGCGCGTGGAGTCGTGCAGCTTGGCGATCTCATCGGCCGACAGCGCCCGGTTGTGGACGCGAACTTCGTCGATCGAGCCCGGGAACCTTGAGTTGTCCGGGCACGTCCCTGCGTCGGGGTAGGCGCCGACACCGAAGTCGGCGTGCTGCTGGAGGCTCCCCCCGTATCTGATCGCGCCGGAGCCGGTCCCGCCTTCGGCACCGGGCACCAGGGCGCCGTCGACGTAGAGCCGGGCGTCCGACCCGTCGTAGGTGCCGGTGACGGCATGCCACTGACCGTCGAACACCTTCGTGTTGTCGGTGAGGTTGGGTGACGACCGGCTGGTCCCATCGGTCGTGGTCACGTAGAAGGTCAGGCCGGCGCGACCGTTGTACCCCGTGTAGAGCGCGTAGGAGCCGCCCGCACAGTCGGTTCCGTTGGGGAGGTAGCGGAAGTCGCCCTTGGAGGCGATGTACTTCAGCACCCCGGGGTTGCCGGTGTACTTGACCCAGGCGGTCAGCGACACGGTGCCGCCCGGCTCGAGCGCCCAGCTCCCGTTGCCCGACGTTCCGGGAACGGTCATCGGCTCGGCCGCGAGCGGACCGTTGAAGGCCGAGGCGAAGCGGCCGGGCGCGAGCGTCGGCGTGTTGGCGAAGTGACCCGTGCCGCCGTAGCCCGAGGAATCGGGCGTGGTCGCGGTCACCCCGCTGCCGGCGTACTCGTCGAGGTGCCACTGGCCCACGAGGCCCGGCTCGGCCGCCGACGCGCCGCCGGGGAGCGCCAGCACGGTCAGGCCGCCCAGGAGGATCGCGGCCACGAACCGTCTGCGCGCCGCCCTCCCGCGACCCGACTTCTCCAACGAGCTCCTCACGGCGCGCAGTCTCTCATGCCGATGCAAGACACACCTGTATTCAGGGAAATCTCTCCCGGCGGGGTCGCTCGGCTTGTTGCACGATCAACCGACAAGTAGGGTCGGTCGATGTCACGGATCGCGCTGCTGGTGGGGTCAGGGCTCCTGTTCCTGGCATCCACCGGCCTCGCCCACGCCGCGGCTCCCACGCTCGACGTGATCGACCTGGGTCCGACCTCGGCGGGCTATTACTTTTCTGTCAACAACAGCGGGCAGATCGCCGGCGTACAGTTCGGCACCGGCGCTGACCAGACAGCGGTGCGGTGGCAGGACGGGGTGACCACTCCGCTCGGTAGCAACCGCTCGCGTGGTGTGGCGATCGACGACGGCGGCAACGTCTTCGGCTACCAGGAATTCACCGACAGCTCCGGCACATTCCGCTACCCCGCCCTCTGGAACGGCGCGTCAAACGCCGGGACGGTTGACCACACCTACCCCGGCAGCGCGGCCGGCGGCTACCACGGCGCCAGCCCCGACGGTCACGCGACCGGCGCCTGGTACACCGGGGGGCACGTCTACGCCTTCACGACCGCGCCAGGGTGGGCGTTTCCGGTCAACGTGTCGGCGGGCGTCACGGCCATCAACGACCACGGCCACCTCGCCGGGCCCAGCACCTACTACGACGGCGCCTCGGTCATCACGACGAACGTGAACCCCGGTCCTGGGTCGCTGACGGCAAACCGCACGATCAACGACCAGGACGACATCGTCGGCCAGATCTCATCGGGGACGTACGGCGCGGTCATTCGCCACGCCAGTGGCGCCGAGGACCTGCTGCCGGAGCTGCCAGGTGCCGGCGTCGGAGATGCCTGGCCGCAGGCGATCAACAATGCGGGAACGATCGTCGGTGCGAGCCAGGCCAGCGGTGCGGTGATCTGGGACGCCGGCCAGATCTCGCTGCTCGACGCTCGCCTCCCGGCCGGGTCCCCGTGGCATCTGACCGCCGCGTACGACATCAACGACACCGGCTGGATGCTGGGCTTCGGCACGCTCAGCGGCGTGCCGCACACCTGGCTGGTGGCCGGGGCGGGCCCGGCCACCGTGAGCGGGAAGGTGGTGACCCGGACGGACGAGGGACTGTCCGGCGTGAAGGTCAGGGTCAGCGGCACGGACGACAACGGCGGCACGGTCGCGCAGACCGTGGTGAGCGATGCGGCGGGCAACTACAGCGCGCGGGTCGCACCCGGCAAGTACGCGGTGGAGGCGACCGGCGATCCGCCTCAGCAGCTTGGTGGTGCGTGGGCCGCGGTCCAGTGCTCCGGTTCCGTTCCGGGCCCGGGCACGAGTTGCTCGTTGGGTCACGTGACCGGCAGCGCGCCCGCGAGCGCGAACTTCACCTACACACCGTGCGGCGCCGCCAACGACCTCCCCGCGGACAAGCAGCCCACCGGCTGCCCGATCATCTTCGTGCCAGGAATCCTCGGCTCGGTCATCCAGTGCTCCGGCGACTGGCTCTGGCCGAAGGTGCCGCATTCGTATTTCAGCCACATGGCGCTGAAGGCGGACGGCTACACGAACGCCGGTGCTCGGGGATCGTGCAACGCCAACGCCACCACGCTGCCGGGCTTCGAGGGCGTGGTGCAATCGGTGGCGGGGTTCGACGCCTACGGCACGGCACTGGAGTTCATTTCGAACATCCTGCCGCGGCGGGCGTACGCCTACCCGTACGACTGGCGCACCGGCGTGGAACGGTCGATCACGGGCCTTGACCAGACGATCACGCAGGCGCTCCAGGACAGCAGCGCGCAGAAAGTCGTGCTCTGGGCGCACTCGATGGGTGGCCTTGTCTCGCGCTACTACATCGATGACGCCAACCGGGCCAAGAGGGTCGCACGGCTGATCACCGTCGGCACGCCGTACAACGGGGCGCCGAAGTCCGTGTTCGCGCTGCTCGAGGGCGATACCGACACGCCCGCCGGCGGCGAGATGGACGCGTTGGTCAACTCCCGCGACCTGCAGCTCGGGGCCCGCAACTACGAGGGCCTGTTCTGGCTGTATCCGTCTGCGCCCTTC
Organism: uncultured Actinomycetes bacterium; assembly: GCA_963805615.1. Classification (GTDB taxonomy): domain Bacteria; phylum Actinomycetota; class Thermoleophilia; order Solirubrobacterales; family Solirubrobacteraceae; genus F1-60-MAGs163. The sequence continues at coordinate 910,340 of CAWDUW010000004.1, forward strand.
GGCTCGTGGCTGAAGGTTGATGGGCACGAGCTCAGCGAGCAGGGCGTCGAGAGGTTCGCGGCGTCGCTGGGCGCGACGCCGGCGCTGCTGGCGAAGGCGCAGGCGGGTCACCGCCAGATCGACGGCTTCAGGACGAACGGCGTCGACTACACGGCGGTGATCGGCACGGGCGTCCCGACGATCACGCACCTGTCGCTGATGACCGGCCTCGGCGGCGTTCTTTCCGTCGGCGTCGCCGCGATCGGCAACGGCGACGGCACCGTGCCGCGGGTCTCCCAAGCCCAGGGTGCCGCGGACGGGGCTGCCAGTAACGGGATTCCCCTGCACTACATGTGCGGCGTCGGGCACGGCAGCGAGACCGGTAGCGCCGCGCTGCAACAGCGAATCAAGGGCTTCCTGCTCACCGGTGCGGACCTGCCCGGTTCCGAGGGGCTCTGCGCGGACACGGGCACCGTCTACAAGTACTACGACACCAACGCGGTGGTGCACACCTCGGCCGTCACGAAGACCCGGGGAGCCATCACCCCCGCGCAGGCCAAGCGCGGGGGCCTGGCCGACGTCACGACACTCGGGAAGACGACGCTGATCGTCACCGACGCCAACCACCCGGTCTCGATCGCGGTGCCACTCCACGGAGCCGCCTTGACGGCGCAGAGCTTCAAAGGCGAGCGCATGGGCGCGGCGCACACCTATGCGGCCAAGAGCGGGACCGTCACCCTCGACCAGACCGGCCGTGTCAGGGCCAACGGAAAGCTGCTCAAGCCAGGGCGCGCAGACACCACCGCGCCGAAGACCGCGGCGAAGGTCCGCCGCAAGGGCAAGCGCAGGGTGGTCACGCTCAAGGCCCGGGACGCCGGCAGCGGCGTCGCGGCGACCTGGGTTCAAATCGGCAAGGCGAAAGCCAAGCGGTACCGGCGACCACTCACGCTCACTGCGGCTGAGATCAAGCACCTGCGCTTTTCGAGCATCGACTTCGCCGGCAACATTGAGGCCAGACGCCGAGCGAGGTAGTCGACGTGCGAAGGAGCAGGAGTTCCAGTCCCGGCTGCCCGCCGGCGTGGTCAGACCGAGATGGATACCGGGAAGGTCGCCAGCCAGATCAGTGTGCCGAAGAAGAGCACGTAGCCCAGGGCGACGATCGTCACGCGGGACCGAACGGCGTCGAGCTTGGTGCTGATGCCGGCGAAGAACAGCGCGGAGGCGAACAGGACGACGGCGAGGACGTAGTTGTCCGAGCGCTGGTTGTCGACCTTCGCCTGGGCGGTCGCCCTTTCGGCCGTTCGGGCGAGCGCCTTGGCGTTCTCCTGAGCGGCCAGCTTGTATTGCGGCATGGCGAACGGGGTGAGCGGGGCGGAGGGGTTCTTCAGTGGCTTGGTCGCGACCCAAGCGTCGACGGCGGGCTTGAACTCGGCCCGGAACCGCTTGAAGTAGAAGTCGCTGAGCGTCGTGTCCTTGGACTGGTACGCGTCGACCCACGCGATGAACGTCGCGACGTCGAGCTGCGTCTGCTGCCCGGCGAGGGTCGACTGCGCCGTGGAATCGACGCGCGCCGCGTTCGCCCGGCTGAAGTTGATCGTCTGCACGCCGCTCCAGCGGGCCGACTGGTACGAGCTCCATGCGGTGGCGACTGTCGCGATCGCCAGCAGGATCGTGACGAGCAGCTCAATCTGGCGATCGTGCCGCGTGGATCGCCCGCCCGCTGGGGCGTGGCCGGATGACTGCGGTTCTGTTTGTGTGGTGGCGTCAGACATCGTGTGTCGATCGAGAGGGCGCGCCGGGCCTGGCGGACAGCCGCGAGGAGAGTACTGCTGCACGGCGCACGCTCCACGCCACTGGTCGTCGTGCCACCCCCAAGATCGCGGAACGCCGCCCTCCGCCGGCCAAGACTTAGAGCGGGGAAAGGTCGCCGGTTAGCGTGCGACTGAGGCAGGCAACCCACGGCGAAAGGAACCGTATGGAGATCGGAATCGCCGACCCCGTGATGTACGAGGTGCTGATGGCAGACGTTCTCGCCGAGGCGCGAAATCACGCGGATGCCGAGACCGCGTCCGCCCGCGACGGTGACGATGCGCGCCGCGCGAAGGCGCTCCGGCGACTGGTCGAGGATCTCGAGGGAGATCTCGAGGGGCGGTTGCGCGGCGCGCCCGGCGCGGCCGGCGCGAGCACCGTGCCTTGGTGACAAACATGGGTCCGTGTGGAAGCTGGTTCCGGCGGCCGTAGGACTACAACTGTGCGCTGACGTCCCCTACATCCGGCAGAAGCGCGCATTCGTCGGATTCTGGGTGGCACCCGCCTTCCACCGCGTCCCGTTCACCGAGTACTGCTCCCTGGTCCGGTACCGACCACTGCGCAGATTGCTGAAGAACGGGCCGAGCTGTGGGCCGGCGTAACTCCCGTGGTCCGTGGCGTAAGCGAACAGATGGCCGAGCACCCCAAAGAAGGGTTCGGGCAGGACCCCGAGCGAGTCGTCGATCTGATGACGGCCCCAGCGATCGGAGACGCCGATGTACCAACGAGTCGTCCCAACACGCTTCCACCGCTTCGACGCGTAGCGATCCAGGAAGGCCCGGAAGTACACGGGAGTCAGTTCGTCGCTGTCAGTGGTGATCGTCGGCCAGTTGGCGCGCACCCAGTGGTTGTCCGGGCTGCAGACAAACCCCCAGGACGTCGCACTGGCTGCGCCTGCCGGAGCGCCGCACACGAGCATCATCGCCAGTGACGCTGCGAGCGCTGCCGCGCATCGTCTGCCGATCACCGCCGTCACGCGAGACACCGTACCGGCGGCAGCCGCACGCCGCCGGGGGATCGCGCCGTCCTTCGACAACGGCACCAGCATCGCTCGCGCCGAAATGCCCCCCTAATTGCCCCCCAACTCCCGGGCCTGTCGCGGTGAGAACGACGAAAGCCCCGTCGTCACGGGGCTTCCAGCAGTGCGCCCGAGAGGATTCGAACCTCTGACCTTCGGTTCCGTAGACCGACGCTCTATCCAGCTGAGCTACGGGCGCAGCGACTGGCCATGCTAGTACAAGCGGCCGGAAGTTCTGGGGAGCTCGGCGACGTTCACTCGCGCCTGAGCCCCGTCGGCGTCAGGCCTCGTACCACCGGCACGAAACCGGAACACCGCCGAGTCTCAGATCACGACCGAACGGACGCCGAGCCCCACCCAGACCATCCGGCCGCGTGTACCAGCGCCAGCCTGGGCGGGATACCCTTGCGCCATGAGTGATGACTGGCGGGTTCACGCGGAGCTGGAGAGCGAGATCGGCGCGGGCCATCTGCTGAAGGGGATGCACGAGCGCGAGATCGCGAAGGAGCTCCATGACCACCTCGACAGCCGGCTGCCCGTGACGGCGGAGGGCAGCCACGTGTTCGTCTACACGGCCGACCGCTCGCAGGCCGAGACGGCCGCTGCCGTGGTCGCCGAGGTGCTCGAGCATCACGACCTGCACGGCGTCGTCCTGATCGCGCAGTGGCATCCGGTCGAGGAGGCCTGGAAGGATCCCGACGAGCCGCTGCCGCTCACGCCGGAGCAGCAGGCCGCCGAGCACGCCGCGCTCGAGGAGCGCGAGGCGCGCGAGTCCGCCGAGCGCGGTGCGCAGTGGGAGGTCCGCGTCGACCTCGCCTCGCACGCGGAGGCGCTCGCCGTCGCCGACCGGCTCGAGGGCGAGGGCCTCGCCCCGCTGCGGCGCTGGAAGCACGTCTTCCTGTCGGCCGCGACGGAGGACGCCGCGAACGCCCTGGCCGACCGTCTGCGCGGCGAGTCGCTGGGAGCCGAGAACATCGTCGTCGAGGGCACGGCCGCCGACGCCTGGCGCGCCACGCACCCCTACGCCGTGCTCGGCGGGATAGCTGACGCCTGAGCTCAGGTGGTCCCGGCGACGACCGAGACCATCAGGCTCATGCTGACCGTCGAGGGCAGCGGCAGCTGGAAGCCGTTGCACTCCTGGGTCGCGAGCCCCGGGGTCAGGCACCCGACGAGGTCGAGGTCGGTGGCCGGCATCGACACGGGCACCTGAGCGAGGCCCGCGGCGCCGATCTTGCCGCTGAGGTTCACCGTCTGGCTCGCCCTCGAGTAGCCGGTCGTGATGTAGGGCTTCGTGCATCCGTCGTCGCCGTTGCGCAGTTCCAGCGGGATTTGCAGGACGAGGAACGTCTTCGCGTTCAGCGTGCCGTTCTTCCCGAGGATCAGGGTGCTCTGCTTGCCGGGGTCCAGCTGCACCGTCGTCGGCTCCGCGGTGCGGATCGAGTCGGAGACGGCACCGCCGCAGACCTTGTCGGAGAACATCGTCGTCTTCGCGAGGTCGAACGAGCCGGAGGTCAGGATGACCTGGTTGTCGGTGTCGGGGAGGATCTTCCCGGGTACGTACCCGCGCAGCGCACCGGTGAGCGGGCCCTGGCGCTTGAACGCGGAGAAGTCGAACGTCATCAGGCTGTCGGCGAGCAGCGTCACCGTCACCGGGGTGCCGAGCGTCTCGATCGAGGGCAGCGAGGCGCACGGGCCCAGCAGCCAGACGCGGCGCAGGCGCTTGACGTTCACCAGCCGGTGATGATGCGGCTCGCGCACCCAGACCCGCTTGGTGCGGAACACCGGGACGAGGGACTTGCCCTTCTTGCGCAGCTGGACGCACTGCGTGAGGCACGAGGTCTTGACCTGCGCCTTGACCAGAATGATCTTGCGGCGGAAGCGCCCCTTGTGGCGACCCTTCTTGATCTTGACGTAGCGGTACCGGTAGAGCGACTGGCGCAGCGGGACCAGCTTGCCCTTCTTCACGGTCTGCGCGACGCAGATGCCGGTCTTCTTCGAGCCCTTCTTGAGGGCGGGCGCTGCGGTCGGGATCGCGGCCGGCGTCGCGGCAGGAAGCGCAGCGATCAACGCAGCGCAGCAGAGCAGAGCAACGCAAAGGGCGGATCGAGGCCCGCGCGCGAAAATGGCCGTCCGTAGCGACATCCGCATGCTGGAACACATCTTGACGGTGAAACGGATCGGTTGTCGCCACATCGCTTGCGCGATCGCGCAGCTTGCGATGCTTGTGTCCGCGCGATGACGGACACGCCCGCCACACCGACCGGCTCTCGCGGCCGGCTGCGCTCCGCCACCGCGGGCGGCACCGCGTGGACGCGCAACCTGGCCTCACCGGTCCGCGGGTTCCTGCACGCCGAGTCGGGCGGCGCCGTGGCGCTCGTCGTCGCCGCGGCCGCGGCGCTGCTCTGGGCCAACGTCTCGCCGAGCACCTACGCCTCCGTCTGGAACACCGAGCTGGCGATCTCGCTGGGCGGGCACGACCTGGCGCTGAGCCTGCGCGACTGGGTCAACCAGGGGCTGATGACGCTCTTCTTCCTCGTCGTCGGCCTGGAGGCCAAGCGCGAGCTCGACCTCGGCGAGCTGCGCGAACGCACGCGGCTGGCGGTTCCCGTCGTCGCCGCGCTCGGCGGCATCGCAGCCGCTGCGGCGCTCTACCTCGTCATCAACGCGGGCGGCGACGCCGCCCACGGATGGGGTGCGGCGGTGTCGACCGACACCGCGCTGGCGCTCGGCACGCTCGCACTCGTCACGCGCGGCCGGGCGATCCGGCTGCGCGTGTTCCTGCTGACGCTCGTCGTCATCGACGACCTCGTGGCGCTCCTGATCATCGCGCTGGCGTACACCGAACACGTCTCGATGGATGCGCTCGCGATCGCCCTGGGCCTGTTCGGCGTGCTGCTCGCGCTGCGCTGGGCGGGGTCCTGGCGCGGACCCGCCGCGGTCCTGGCGGGCGTCGGGATGTGGCTGGCCCTCGAGCAGTCGGGCATCGACCCCGTGATCGCCGGCCTCGCGATCGGCCTCGTCACGAGCGCGTACCCGCCCTCGCGCGACAGCCTGGAGCGGGGCACCGAGCTGACCCGCTCCTTCCGCGAGCAGCCGACGCCCGAGCTCGCCTACTCGGCCAGGGCGGGTCTGATCTCGGCGATCTCACCGAACGAGCGGCTCCAGTACCGCCTGCACCCGTGGACGAGCCGCGTGATCGTGCCGCTCTTCGCGCTCGCCAACGCCGGCATCCACATCAGCGGCGGCCTGCTGTCGGACGCCGCGACGTCCCCGGTCACCCTCGGCATTCTGGCGGCGTTCGTGATCGGCAAGCCGCTGGGCATCATGGGCGCCGCGTGGGTCGCGAGCCGCCCGGTGTTCGGGGGCGCCCCTGTCACCGTGACGTTCCCCGCACTCGCCGGAGGCGCGGCGGCGGCCGGAGCCCCGTTCACCGTGTCCGTTCTGATCGCGACGCTCGCGTTCGACGGCGCGCTCCTCGACCAGGCCAAGATCGGCGTGCTCGCCGCGGCCGTGCTCGCGCCGGTGCTCGTCTGGCTCGCCACCGTCGTGATCCGGCGGATCCCCGCCGAGCGGCGCGCCCGCCAGCTCGGCGCGACAGCCGAGACGATCGTCGACCTCGCCGACGACGTCGATCCCGAGCGCGACCACATCCGCGGGCGGGTCGATGCTCCCGTCACGCTGCTCGAATACGGCGATTTCGAGTGTCCGTACTGCGGCCACGCGGCTCCCGTCATCGACAAGCTGCTCGGGCACTTCAGCGACGAGCTGCGGTACGTGTTCCGGCACCTGCCGCTCAACGACGTCCATCCGAACGCGCAGAGCGCGTCGGAGGCCGCCGAGGCCGCAGGCGCCCAGGGCAGGTTCTGGGAGATGCACGACGTGCTGCTGCGCAACCCCGACAAGCTCGCGCCGCTCGACCTCTACCGCCACGCGTCGGACCTGGGCCTCGATCTCGAGGCCTTTTCCGACGACATGCGCCGCCGGCACCACGCCGGCCATGTCGCCCACGACGTCCAGAGCGCTGACGCCAGCGGAGTCTCCGGCACGCCGACGTTCTTCATCAACGGGCGTCGTCACCGAGGCGTCTACGACATCGACACCCTGACGGCGGCCGTGAAGGCCGCGGCCCGCGGCGCCGCCGTCACTGCCCCGGCTTCAGGGCGATCCGGGGGATGAACCGCTCGAGGGCCTTGCGCCCGAAGACGGCGCCGAGCGCGCCGACGATGCCGATCGGCAGGAGGTTGGGGGGCATGACCGACAGCAGCATGAGGAACGCGACGCCGGGCGTGGTCATCTCGGCCAGGATGCCGGCGATCGCGCCCACCATGACACCGGTCTCCGAGACGCTCGGGATGGCGGTGGTGATCGCCAGGCTCAGGGCCACGCCCATGTACACGGATGGGAAGGCGGGGCCGCCTCGATATCCCGAGGAGATGGACCAGCTGGTGGCCACGAGCTTGACGAGCATCAGGCCTGCGAGCGCGGCGGCGCCGTACTGCGCTCGATCGGCGTAGAGCTGGTCGGTGCCCTGCTGCCCGCTGAACTGGACCGACTCTCCGCCGACCCAGTAGAGGACGCCGATCACGCCGCCGAACACGGCGGCGGCCAGGAGCCACTTCCACAGTCGGTCCAGGCGCTCGGTCCAGCCCGTCGTTGCACGGACGACGAGCCGCAGGAGCACCCCTACGAGGACCGCCAGCATCCCCATGAGGAGCGCCGGCAGGACAGCGGCGATTGTCCCGCCGCTGTCGATCGGCAGGATGTCCCGGCCCTGCCCGTTGTCACGGACGACGGCGACGATGACCCACGCCGTCGCGCCCGCGAGGAGCGGCGGAATCGCGCTGCGGCGCGTGATCGGCTTCCCCTGCCGGCGCAGGATCAGGAGCGGGATCGGCGCCGGCAGCACCGACCCGAAGAACGACACGAGCAGTGCCCCGATGCTCGACAGCACGAGCAGTTCGGTCACCGGTCCCTCTGTGCGCCGGCGGCCCGAGACCCACGCGCCGAACGCGATGCAGGCGGGGAGCAACGCCCCCTCCGGGCCGAGTGACGCGCCGCCCACGAGGCTCACCACACCGGTGAGGAGGAGGACCCCGATCACGCGCAGCGTCCCGGGCTGGATCTTGTCGGCCTCGGCGAGCACGTCCGTGTGGGGCGCGATCAGCCGGGTCTGACGAGTCGCCCTGACGGTCAGCGACAGCGCGATGCTGCCCGCGATCGCCAGCGGTACGACCAGCCAGCGCGTGTGATCGCTGCCGGCCCAGTCATTCCAGATCAGTTCCTGGAGGTTGTCGACCACCCACTCGAAGCCGAGCAGGCCCAGCGCGTTGGCCGCGCCGATCAGGATTCCGGCCGCCACCGTCCGTCGCAGCGGTGGAAGGCCGGACTGTTCCTCAGCGCTCACGTGCCTGAGGCTATGCAGCGCGCCGGGCGCGGGACTCACCCGGATCGGATGACTCGCCCGCGCAGACCACCCGGCGCCTTCAGCGGAGAGGGCGGGATTCGAACCCGCGAACGGGGTTCAACCCCGTTACTCGCTTAGCAGGCGAGTGCCTTCAGCCACTCGGCCACCTCTCCGGACAGGGGAGGCAGTGTAATGGGGGGATGAGTGCGACCCTCGACGGCACCCCCGCGGCCGACGGCTTCCACATGCCCGCGGAGTGGGCTCCGCACGACGGCTGCTGGATGATCTGGCCCGAGCGGCCGGACAACTGGCGCCTCGGGGGGAAGCCGGCGCAGGCGGCGTTCGCCGCTATGGCGACCGCGATCGCAGGTGGCGGCGACCGCGTGACGATGGCCGTCTCCGAGCAGCAGTTCGAGCACGCCCGCGACGTCCTGCCGCCGGAGATCCGCGTCGTCGAGATGACCACCGACGACGCCTGGATGCGCGACGTGGGGCCCACGTTCGTCATCGACGGCAAGGGCGGGCGCCGCGGCGTCGACTGGATCTTCAACGCGTGGGGTGGGGTCGAGGGCGGGCTCTACCGGCCGTGGGACCACGACGATCTCGTGGCCCGCAAGGTCCTCGAGATCGAGCGGTCCGGCCGCTATCGCGCGCCGCTGGTCCTCGAAGGCGGGTCGATCCACGTCGACGGCGAGGGCACGGTGCTCACCACCGAGGAGTGCCTCCTGAACCGCAACCGCAACCCGTCGCTCGGGCGCGAGCAGATCGAGGAGCATCTGCGCGCGTACCTCGGCGCGGAGAAGGTCCTCTGGCTCGGAGCCGGCACGGCCAACGACGAGACCGACGGCCACATCGACAACATCGCGTGCTTCACGGCCCCGGGCGTCGTCGCACTGCACTGGACCGACGACGAGTCGGACCCTCAGCACGCGATCTCCGCGGACGCGCTGCGGCGGCTCGAGGGCATGACCGATGCCCGCGGGCGGTCGCTCGAGGTGCACAAGATCCCGATGCCCGGCCCGCTGCTGCTGACCGCGGAGCAGACGCGCGGCATCGACCGCGTGCAGGGATCGGTTCCCCGCGTGCCGGGCGATCGACTCGCCGGCTCCTACGTGAACTTCTACATCGCAGGCACGCGCGTCGTGATGCCGCTGCTCGACGAGCGCACCGACGACGAGGCCCGCGAGATCCTCACGGGGCTGTTCCCGGGGCGCGAGGTCGTCGGCGTGCCGGGCACCGAGATCCTGCTCGGCGGCGGCAACGTCCACTGCATCACGCAGCAGGTGCCGAGCGCATGACCCTCAGTTCGAGGACAGCACGAGCTTGTCGAGCTTGAGCCGCGGGGTCTTCACGCCGGCGGAGTGCTCGACGAGCTTGATCGTCGCGGCCTTCGCCGCCGCTGCGTCGCTGAGGCTCGCCGCCGAGCTGATCGCCGCGAGATCGGAGGCGCCCTGCCGGACACCGGTGATGAGCTCGGTGCGTGCCTGCTTGATCGCCGCGTCGTCCGGCGGGTGCGTGTCGGCGAGCGCCGTCGCTGCGTCCCCGGTGCGCTTGGCGAGATCGCCGAACTGCGACTGAAGCTGCGCGTCGGTCTTCGTCTTCGCGGTCGTCACCGCTGCGCCGATGTCGTCGCCGATCCCCCGGATCACGGCGCTGATCGGCGCGTACTCGGTCCGGAAGTCCGCGGTCGTCGGCGCGTCGCCGCCGCTGCTCCCGCCGCACGCGGCGAGGGCGAGAGCGGCGAGGATCGCGGTGAGCAGGGCGGCGGTGGCGCGGAGCACCGGCGCCACGCTACCGGCTGGTCCCGTCGGGACACGGCCTACGGCGTCGTCGTCGTCTTCGCCTTCGTACTCGTGGTCTTCGGGGGAGCCGGGACGAGCCCGAGCACGATCTTGTTCAGCTGGAGGTGCGGGTTCGCAACTCCGGGATTGTCCCGCGTGAACTTGCCGGCGGCAGCGCCGGCGGCCTTGAGGTCCTTCTTCCCCGAAGCCTTGGCGATGGCCTGGAGATCGTCCGCGGCGACCTTCAGGCCGGTGACGAGCAGGGCCTGCTGCTTCTGGATGGCCGGGTCCGCCGGGGGCGTCGCGCCGTCGATCTTCTTGCTCGTCGCACGTGTCCGATCAGCGAGGTCGTTGAACTCCTTCGCGATCTGCTTGTTCGACTTCCCGCTGGACTTGTTGAACGCGGTGCTGATGGCCAGGCCCAGCGCGTTGATATCGCTGTTCAGCGCGGCATACGTCTTCTTGTATTCGGCCTTGGTCGGAACGGTGCTTGAGCTGCCGCTGTCACCGCAGCCCGCAACGGCACCGGCCGCGACGACGACTGCGAGCAGCGCAGAGAGTGCGCGGCGCATGACGGCGATGCTAGGGACTCGCGTGTCAGGATGCGCCATGGAGGGATGGCAGAGCGGTTGAATGCACCGGCCTTGAAAGCCGGAGACGGGGCAACTCGTCCGCGGGTTCGAATCCCGCTCCCTCCGTACGAGAACGGCCCGCCGGAGTTCTGGCGCTCGGATCAGGACGCCGGCGGGAGCGCGGCGGGCGCGCCGTACGGCACGAGCGCCTGGGGCAGCACGACGCTGCCGTCGGCCTGCTGGCCGTTCTCGAGCAGCGCGATCATCGTGCGCCCGACCGCGACGGCCGTGCCGTTCAGCGTGTGCAGCGTCTCGGGCTTGCCGCCCGCGGGACGCCAGCGGATCTCCAGGCGGCGCGCCTGGTAGTCCGTCGTGTTCGACGTCGAGGTGAGCTCGCGGTGCTTCTCCTGGCTCGGGATCCAGGCCTCGCAGTCGAACTTGCGCGCCGCGGAGTTCCCGAGATCGCCGATCGCGATGTCGACGACGCGATAGGGGAGTCCCAGCGCCCCGAGGATCTCCTCCTCGATCGACAGCAGGCGCTCGTGCTCGGCCTTCGACTGGGACGGCTCGACGAAGCTGAACATCTCGACCTTGTCGAACTGGTGTACGCGGAAGATCCCGCGCGTGTCGCGGCCCGCGGCACCGGCCTCGCGGCGGAAGCACGGGGAGAAGCCCGCGTAGCGCAGCGGCAGATCGCCGGCGTCGATGATCTCCCCGGCGTGCAGCGACGCGAGTGCCACCTCGCTCGTGCCGACGAGGAACAGCTCGTCCTGCGGGAGCGCGTAGATCTGATCCTCGGTGTCGGGCAGGAAGCCCGTGCCGAAGAGCGCCTCCTCGCGGACGAGGACCGGCGGGATGACCGGCTCGAAGCCGTGACCGCGCAGGAGCTCGAGCACCCAGCGGACGAGCGCCAGCTCGAGGAAGACGAGGTCCCCGCGCAGGTAGGCGAAGCGCGAGCCCGAGAGCCGCGCTGCCTGCTCCATGTCGATCATCGAGCCCGCGAGCTCCAGGTGATCGCGCGGGGAGGCGATGGCCCGCGGCTCGCCGCGCTCGTACAGGACGGTGTCCTCCGCGGGCGCGGCCGGGTCGGGCAGGTTCGGGAGTCGTGCCAGTGCATCCTGCAGTTCGGCCTCGATGCCGGACAGCTCCTCCGCGAGCCCCTTCGCGCGGCCCGCGACCTCGCGCATCCGCGCGATCGCGTCGTCGGCCGACCCGCCCTCGCGCTTCGCCGTGGCGATCGCGTCGTTCGCGGCGTTCTGCTCACCGCGGAGCGCCTCGAGCTCCGGGAGGAGCGCGCGCCGGCGCTCGTCCAGCTCGAGTACGCCGTCCAGGCCGCCGTCGTCCCCGCGGCGCGCGAGCGCGGCGCGGACCATCGCCGGGTCACCGCGCAGCAGCTTCAGATCGAGCACGGGCGCCGCCGGGCGTTCAGCTGCCCGCGGGCGGCGGCGGGCACGTGACCGCCGGGCCGGACGGCGAGGCGGGGTTCGACGCGGACTGGCCGGAGTATTCGTCGATGAATGCGGCGACGTCCTTCGCCTGCTGGCCGACGACGATGTTCGCGGGCATGATCGCCCCGGAGGCTCCTCCGTTGCGCAGCGCGTACAGCGCGTTGTCGTAACAGACCTTGCGCTTGTTCAGGTTCGGGCCGTCGACCCGCTCGCGGTCGGAGACCTTCGTCGCGGATCCCTGCGCGCCGGCGACGTCCATCGTGTGGCAGCCCGAGCAGCGCGCGGCGAAGAGTTTCGCGCCGTTCTGGACCGAGGCCGAGGCGTTGCTCGGCACGTCGACCGACTCGGACCCGCAGGCCGAGAGGACCCCGGCGGCGGAGACGAGGAGGAGCGCAAGCAGGATCAGTCGGCGCAGCGGCATGACGGTGGCGGATCATACGAGAGGCGCTGGGGGAACGTCCGCTCGTCGGGCGAGGTGGCGCGGCGGTACTCCGCGGCGCGGACCGGATCGGTGTGGATCGGAGCCGCTCAGCGGGGCCGCGGTCGACCGGTCACCGTGGTCGTACGAATAGCGCCCGGCGCCGGCCGGTTGCCGCCGTGTCAGAGCGGTCGCGGGGTTGTCACCAGTGCGACCGTCGTGCGCCGACGCCGGGCTGCCGCGAACGGGTTTCGGCATTCGCAACACACCTCCTTCCGGCGCCGCGGGCCCGGCCGGTAGCGTCCGGAGCCGGGATGACGGTCGACCAGCAGCAGTTCCGTGAGGTCATGGGCCACTTCGCCACCGGCGTCGCCGTCGTGGCGTGTGCCGGCCCGGCCGGCCCGTCGGGCCTCACGACGAGCGCCATCACCTCCGTGTCGCTCGATCCGCCGCTGCTGCTCGTCTGCTTCGACAACACCTCGCGCACGCTCCCGGCGGTCCGCGACGCCGGCCGCTTCTCCGTGAACATGCTCCGCGAGGGCCAGGAGGACCTGGCGATGCTCTTCGCCTCCAAGGTCGTCATGGAGGAGAAGTGGAGTGCCGTGACCCACACGCTGGACGACGGCGTTCCCGTCATCGACGAGGCACTCGCCTGGCTCGCGTGCGACGTTCACGAACTGCTCCCCGGCGGGGACCACACGATCGCGATCGGTGCGGTCACCGGGGTCGGGGCGGACGCGGGCGGCGGCCGGCCGCTGCTGCACCACCGCGGCGCGTTCGCCGGCCTGCACTACGCGGGCTAGAACGCCGCCACCTACGCCGTCATCAGCACGCGCAGCGCCAGGAACGCGATCACGACGCCCGCGAGCGCGATGATCCCGATCTCCCGCGTGACGATGGCGTGGACGATGTCGTTCTGCGCTGCAGCCGGGAGCCGCCCGACGGCCTGGGCGTCCGCGAGGTCGTGCTGGTCGAGCACCGTCTGAGCGGCGGCGATCCGCAGCTGCTCGGCGACGATCGAGACGACCATCGGGAGCAGCAGGTACAGCCAGAACAGCTGGTCCCCGGGATCGAAGCCGGTGATCACCGCGATGCCGGCGACGATCGCGAGCGCCGTGGTCGAGACCTGCGCGACGCGCCACGCCCACCACAGCCTCCGCGGGGTCTCACCGCGCCACCAGGCCCAGCCGCCGCCCGCGGCGACGACGAGGTTCAGCGTTGCGACGACGATCGCCGTGATCTCTGCTGTCTGCGCCATTTCGAGCCCATTGTCACAAGCCCGGTGCGGGCGTTGGCTTGTGCTTGGTAGCTGATACAAACCATTACGTGCTGAGCACCTACGCCCCTGCGATCGTCTTCGTGCTGCTCGGAACGGTCATCGGCGTGGCGTTCACGTGGCTCAACTATGTGATCGGGCCCACGCGGGACATCGAGCACAAGCTCGATCCCTACGAGTCGGGCATGCCGTCCGAGATCAAGCAGGGGTTCCGTTTCGGGATCAGCTTCTACCTCGTCGCGATGCTGTTCCTGCTGTTCGACATCGAGGTGCTCTTCCTCTACCCGATCGCCGTGCAACTGCGCGCCTTCGGAACCTTCGCGCTGGTCGAGACGATCGTCTTCATCGTCCTGCTCACCGTCGCGTTCATCTACGTCTGGCGACGGGGAGCACTCACATGGAGGTAGTCCGGCAGTCGGTGTCCGAGGCCGCGGACTTCCGCGCGCGGCAGCTCAAGGCGCGCGACATGCTGCGCGGCGACCTCGAGGGCCAGGACCTCGACAAGTACGTCGAGGAGCGGGTCCTCACCACGACGCTCGACCGCGCCGTCGACTGGGCGCGCGGCAACTCGCTGTTCCCGCTGACGTTCGGCCTCGCCTGCTGCGCCATCGAGATGATGTCGATCGTCGGCGCGCGCCTCGACATCGCCCGCTTCGGCTTCGAGGCGTTCCGCGCCTCGCCGCGGCAGGCCGACCTGCTGATCCTCTCCGGCCGCGTGAGCATCAAGATGGCGCCCGTCGTCCGGCGCATCTACGACCAGATGCTCGAGCCGAAGTACGCGATCGCGATGGGCGCCTGCTCGTCGTCGATGGGCGTCTTCAACAATTACGCGATCGTGCCGGCGGACAAGTTCATGCCGGTGGACGTGCACGTGCCGGGCTGCCCGCCGCGGCCCGAGGCGCTGATGCACGGGATCATCCAGCTGCGCTCGATGGTGCAGCACGATCCGAGCCTCGGCTGGCGCGAGCGCTACGGCGGCGAGGGCACCGAGGAGGTCGTCCCGGGTGCCTGACGCCACCGGGCTGGAACTGCTCGCCCGCGATCTGCGCGAGCGCGACTCAGGCAGCATCCTCGACACCGTCTTCTTCCGCGGTCAGGCGACGCTCGTCGCCGCGCCGGAGTCGATCGTCGAGACGCTCGAGTCGTTGCGCGAGCGCGGCTACCGCTTCCTCGCGAGCGTGCACGGCTCCGACGAGTATCCGCACGAGCCGCGGCTCGCCGTCCACTACCAGCTGCTCGACATGGACGCCCTCGACCGCGTCGCCGTGAAGCTGCGCGTGCCGGTGGCCGAGCCGCATGTGCCGTCGGTGACACCGGGGTGGCCGACCGCGGATCACCAGGAGCGCGAGATCTTCGACATGTTCGGCGTCATCTTCGACGGTCACCCGGATCTGCGCCGCATCCTCATGCCCGAGGACTACGAGGGGCATCCGCAGCGCCGCGACTTCCCGATCGGCGGCGAGCCGATCCTGTTCACGCACAACGAGACCACGACGCCCCGGTGGTTCGCCTGATGGCTGCGACCGACCAGGGGCTCTCCGACTACCGCAGGCAGGAGGAGAGCGTCACGCTCTCCGAGCAGCCGATCGTCGACGAGGGCGGCCGCGAGCTGCTGACGCTCAACATCGGCCCGCACCATCCGGCGACGCACGGTGTGCTGCGGCTGCTGGTCACGCTCGACGGCGAGATCCTGAGGGACGTCAAGCCGATCATCGGCTACGTCCACACCGGCATCGAGAAGACCGCCGAGCAGAAGAGCTACTGGAAGGCCATCCCCGTCGTCGAGCGGATGGACTACCTCGCCTACTACTTCAACGCCTACGCGTTCTGCGGCGCGGTCGAGACGCTGCTCGAGGTCGAGGTGCCGCGCCGCGCGCAGTACCTGCGCGTCATCCACATGGAGCTCAATCGCATCATGAGCCACCTCGTGTGGCTCGGGACCAGCGCGCTGGACCTCGGCGCGATCTCGGTCTGGTGGTACTGCTTCCGCGAGCGCGAGCAGCTCCTGGACCTCTTCGAGATGTCCTCCGGCCAGCGCATGCACACGCGCTACTTCCAGGTCGGAGGCGTGATGGAGGACATCCCCTCGGGCTGGGTCGAGATGGTCCGCAGGTTCACCGCCGTCATGCCCGACCGCGCCGACGTCTACGGCGACCTGCTGAACAAGAACGAGATCTTCCTGCAGCGCCTGCGCGGCGTCTGCCCGCTGCCCGAGCAGACCCTGCTCGGCCTCGGCGTGACCGGTCCGCTGCTGCGCGCGACCGGGAACCCGTGGGACCTGCGCAAGGCGATGCCGTACTGCTCGTACGAGGACTTCGACTTCAAGATCCCGGTCGGCAGCCAGGGCGACAACTACGACCGCTATGCGGTCCGCCTCGCGGAGATCAAGGAGTCCTGCAAGATCATCGACCAGGCGCTCGACGGGCTTCCCGAGGGCCCGTTCATCACCGAGGACCGCAAGGTCGCGCTGCCCCCGCGCCACGAGCTCGCCACGTCGATGGAGGCGCTGATCCACCACTTCAAGCTCGTCACCGAGGGGTTCCGGGTGCCGCCGGGCGAGGTCTACTTCCCGATCGAGGCGCCGCGCGGCGAGCTCGGCTGCTTCGTCCGCGCGGACGGCTCGTCGAAGCCCGCGCGCGTGCACATGCGCGACCCGAGCTTCGTGAACCTGCAGGCGACCGCGCCGATGGTCGAGGGCCATCTGCTCGCGGACATGATCGCGACGCTCGCGATGCTGGACCCCGTCCTCGGAGGCGTCGACCGGTGACGATCGATCCGAGCACCGTCGCCCGCTACTTCGGCGGGTCGCGCATCCCCGGCTGGGATGACGCCGCCGACCTCGAGAAGGATCCCGCCGTCGTCCCCGACCCCGCGACGACGCCGGTCCCCGACGACCTGCGCGCCGAGATCGAGGCGGAGATGGCGAAGTACCCGGAGCCCAGGGCGGCCACGATCGCCGCGCTCAAGATCGTCCAGCGCCGCTACGGCTGGTGCTCGCCCGAGGGCGTCGTGCAGGCGGCGTGCGTCCTGCGGCAGACGCCGGGCGACCTCGTCGGCGTGGGCTCCTTCTACGACATGCTCAACATGCGGCCCGCCGGCCGCAACTCGATCTACGTCTGCACGAACATCTCCTGCTCGCTCAACGGCGCGCACGAGCTGTTCGCCGCCTTCCAGGAGCAGGCGGGCGAAGACCCGGACTTCCAGGTCAAGTCGTTCGAGTGCCTCGGCGCCTGCGACATCGCGCCGATGGCCTCGGTCAACGACCAGTACGTCGGGCCGATCGAGGTCGCCGAGGTCCCGACGCTCCTGCAGCAGCTGCGCGACGGAGCCGAGCCGCTGCCGGACAAGCAGATCGCCCGCCGCGCGAGCGTGGATCCCAAGGCCCGGCGAGGCACCTCGTGACCGACATCCTCCTCTTCAGGGACATCGACGAGCCCGGCCTCGCGACGCGCGAGGTGTACGAGCGCCGCGGCGGCTACAAGGCGCTGCGCACGGCGCTGGCCTCGACGCCCGAGGACCTGATCGACACGCTCAAGGGCGCCGGACTGCGCGGCCGCGGCGGCGCCGGCTTCAACATGGGCATCAAGGCGTCGTTCCTGCCCAAGGGCAACATCCAGAAGTACGTCGTGTGCAACGCGGACGAGTCCGAGCCGGGCACGTTCAAGGACCGCGAGCTGATGCAGAAGAACCCGCATCAGCTCGTCGAGGGACTGATCATCGCGGCGTACGCGGTGGGGGCGACCAAGAGCTTCATCTACATCCGCGGCGAGTACGAGCTGCAGGCCGACATGCTCGACGCGGCGATCGCCGAGGCAGCCCAGGCGGGCTATCTCGGTGACGACATCCTCGGCTCCGGCTTCAGCCTCTCGCTGCACGTCTCACGCGGCGCGGGCGCCTACATCTGCGGTGAGGAGACCGGCCTGCTCGACTCGCTCGAGGGCAAGCGCGGCAACCCGCGCCTGAAGCCGCCGTTCCCGGCGAACGCCGGCCTGTTCCAGGGCCCGACGCTGATCAACAACGTCGAGACGCTGTCGACCGTCCCGCACATCATCGAGATGGGCGCCGAGGCGTACGCCGAGATCGGCGTCGCGAACTCGGCGGGCACGAAGGTCGTCTCGATCAGCGGGAACGTCCAGCGCCCGGGCAACTACGAGATCGAGCTCGGCTGTTCGAGCCGCGAGATCATCTTCGACCTCGCCGGCGGCCCGCCCCCCGGGCGCGAGGTGAAGCTGTGGTTCCCCGGCGGCTCGTCCTCCCCGGTGCTGACCGCTGACGATCTCGACCTCAGCTACGACTTCGACACCCTCGCGAAGGCCGGCTCGATGCTCGGCTCGGGCGCGATCATCATCGTGGACGACTCGAACTCCGTCGTCGACGTCGCGCTCTGGGTCGCGAAGTTCTACGCGCACGAGTCCTGCGGCAAGTGCACGCCCTGCCGCGAGGGCACGACGTGGACGCACACGATGCTCGGCCGCGTGAAGGACGGCAGCGCGACGCCGATGGACCTCGACATCATGGCCTCGGTCCAGGAGCACATCATCGGCAACTGCCTCTGCGTGCTCGGCGACGCGATGGCGATGCCGATCGCGTCGATGATCCAGAAGTTCCGCCCGGAGTTCGAGCAGTACATCGAGCAGGCGCGCGCCGACCGCGAACGCGCGTTCATGGCGGAGGTCGTCGCCTAGTGCCGCGTCCCGTCCTCGAGATGGTGACCTTCACGCTCGACGGGCGCGAGGTCACGGCTCCCCAGAACGCGATGCTCGTCGACGCCGCCCTGCAGTACGGCGACGTCGAGATCCCGGTCTTCTGTTACGAGCCGAAGATCGGCCCGCCGGTGGGTGCGTGCCGCATGTGCCTCGTCGAGGTCGAGGGCGTGCCGAAACTGCAGGCGGGCTGCGCGACCCCGGTCAAGGACGGCATGGTCGTCCACACGAACACGCCGCGGGTGAAGGAGGCGCAGGAGGCGGTTCTCGAGTTCCTCCTGATCAACCATCCGCTCGACTGTCCCGTCTGCGACAAGGGCGGCGAGTGCCCGCTGCAGGACAAGTCGTTCGGCTGGGGCGGCGGGATCTCGCGCTTCGTGGAGCCCAAGCGTCACTTCGAGAAGCCACTCGCGCTGAGCCCGCTGATCGCGATCGACCGCGAGCGCTGCATCCTCTGCTACCGCTGCGTGCGCTACAGCCAGGAGGTCGCCGAGGACGACCAGCTCGTCCTCCACGACCGCGGTTCACACACGTTCGTCGGGACCTTCGACGGTCACCCCTACGTCGCGCCGTTCAGCGGCAACATCATCGAGCTGTGCCCCGTCGGCGCGCTCACCTCGCGCCCCTACCGGTTCCGCGCGCGCCCGTGGGACATCGAGCAGTCGGGCTCGGTCTGCACGCTCTGCCCTGCACAGTGCAACGTCAGCTTCACTGTTCGCGACGATCGCGTCCTGCGCGTCCTGCAGCGCGACCATGACGAGGTCGACGACGGCTGGCTCTGCGACAAGGGCCGCTTCGCCTATCAGGCGATCCACGTGGAGGAGCGCATCACCGAGCCGCTGGTGCGTGACGGCGGCGAGCTGCGTCCCGTCACGTGGGAGGCCGCGCTCGCGGCGGCCGCGGACGGCCTGCGCCGGGCCGGCACCCGGACCGGCGCGCTCGTCGGCGGTGAGACCACGAACGAAGAGGGCTTCCTCGTTCAGTCGCTCCTGCGCGACGCGCTCGGCTCCGCCGACATCGACTCGCGCGCCGGCTCGGTGCTGGACCGTGAGACGCAGGTCGCGCTCGCCGCACCGCAGCTCCAGGCGACCGTCCCGGACCTGCAGTACGCGCACGCCGTCCTCATGGTCGGCACCGACCCGATCGACGATGCACCGATCTTCGACCTGCGCATCCGCAAGGGCGTGCGGCATCACGGCGTGCGGCTCTTCAGCGCGAGCGCGCGGCCGACCGCGCTCGCCGCACGAGCGGAGATCGCGACGCTGATGGCGCCGGGCACCGGGGAGGCCTGGCTCGGCGCGCTCGACACCGCGCTCGCAGGCGGCGCCGACGCCGACGTGGACGAGCGCGCACGCGCCGCCGGCGCTGACGGCGACGCGGTGCGCGCCATCGCCGCCGCGCTGCGCGACGCCGGCTCGGACATCGTGATCCTCTGGGGCGAGCGTGTCACCGCCGGTCCGCGCGGGGCGCACGCCGCCCGCGCCCTGCTGAACGTCGCCGAGCGCCTCGGCCTGTCCGGCCGCGAGGGCGCGGGCCTGCTGCAGATCCCCTCCGGGGCCAACGGCCGCGGGCTGCGCGAGGTCGGCGTCCTGCCGGACGCCGCGCCGGGGCTCGCGCCTGCCGAGACGGCGGGCCGCCCCGCTGCCGCGATCCGCGACGCGGCAGCCGCAGGCGAGGTCACCGCGCTCTACCTGCTGCACACCGATCCGATCGTCGACCAGCCCGACGCGGCCGCGTGGAACGCCGCGCTCGAGAAGGCGACCACGGTCGTCGCGCACGCCGGGTTCCTCACGGCCGGCCTGCGCGAGCACGCGACCGTGATCTTCCCCGCCGAGTCGTATGCGGAGAAGGAGGGCACGGTCGTGCATCCGGACGGGCGCCTCCAGCGCCTGCGCCGGGCGATCGGCCGTCAGGGCGAGACGCGCGCCGAGTGGCAGGTGCTCGCCGAGCTCTCGGCGCGCCTGGGCAACGACCTCGGCGTGCTCACCGCGAGCATGGTCACCGGACGCGTGTTCGACGCGGTCCCGTTCTACGCGGGGCTCACGCTCGACGAGATCGGCGCCCGCGGCGCGCGCTGGCCCGCGCGCGAGCAGGCGTCGGCGTACCCGTCCGCGCCCGCGGCCCCGTTCGAGCTCGACGCCGCTCCCGCCGCCGCCGCCGCCAACGGCCGGCTGCGCCTCGGCATGTTCCGCTCGATCTGGGCCTCGCCCGAGGTCGAGGCCTCGCCGGCGCTGAAGTTCCTGCACCCGCGCCAGCGTGTCGAGCTCGCGCCCGGAGACGCGGCGCGCCTGGGCATCGCGCAGGGCGAGCGGCTCGTCGTCGGGCCTGACGGGCAGAGCGTGAGCGGCGTCGCGCACATCCGCGCGGGCGCGCTCGAGGGCACCGTCTCGCTGGAGACCGCGATCCCGCAGGACGGCGCCAACCACCTGGACGGCCCGCTCGTCGAGGTGCGCCGCGCATGATCCCGAACCTTCAGACGCCGCTCGCGATCGTCGGCTACGCCGAGCCGTGGTGGATCGCGATCCTCAAGTGCCTCGTGATCTTCCTCGTCGGCCTGAACCTCGTGCCGGTCGTGCTGATGATGGAGCGCAAGATCCTCGGCCGCTTCCAGAACCGCTACGGGCCCAACCGCGTCGGCCCGTTCGGCGCGCTGACGCCGATCGCCGACATCGTGAAGCTGCTGACGAAGGAGTCGTTCCGCCCGCGGACGTCGATCGGCTGGCTCTTCACGCTCGCCCCGATCCTCTCGATCGTCGCGGCCGTCGCCGGGCTCGCGATCATCCCGTTCGGCAACGTCGTCGACATCGCCGGCACGCCCGTCGGGCTGTACGGGATCGACGTCACGATCGGTCCGCTGTACGTCTTCGCGCTCGGGGCGATCGCGTTCTACGGCGTGATGCTCGGAGGCTGGTCCTCGGGCTCCAAGTACTCGTTCCTCGGATCCATGCGCGCGGCGGCGCAGCTGATCTCCTACGAGGTCGCCCAGGGCATGGCGCTGATCGGCGTCGTCATCACCGCGCAGACGCTGTCGCTGACCGGGATCGTCGAGGGCCAGCAGGGCATGTGGTACGTGATCCCGCAGTTCATCGGCTTCCTGATCTTCATGGTCGCGAGCTTCGCCGAGACCAACCGGCCCCCGTTCGACCTCGTCGAGGCGGATGCCGAGCTCGTCGGCGGGTACATGACCGAGTACGGCGGCGGGCGCTTCGCCCTCTACTACTTCGCCGAATACCTCAACGTGCTGGTCGTCTCGGGCATCGCGACGACCGTCTTCCTCGGCGGCTGGCTGCTGCCGTTCGGCATCGACCCGCCGACCTGGGTGGACCCGTTCGTGGTGATCGCGAAGATGCTGCTGTTCGTCATCGTCTTCATCTGGATCCGCGCGACGCTGCCCCGCCTGCGCTACGACCAGCTGATGGCGTTCGGCTGGAAGGTTCTGCTGCCGCTGGCCACCCTCAACGTGCTCGTGACGGCGATCGTCGTCGTGGCCTGGGACTGAGAAGGATCACGAACTGATGCCCTGGAATCCTGAAGCCGACGTCGTCCAGGTCGTCCGCGGCCCGCAGCGCGCGGGCGGCGCGGGCGGCATCTACCGCGCGTTCGGCGAGACCCTGCGCGGGCTGAAGACGACGTTCGGCCAGCTGACGGAGGGCGTCAGCACGGTGCAGTACCCCGAGGAGAAGATCCCGGTGTACCCGCGCTTCCGCGGCCGTCACCGCCTGCACAAGTTCGCGGACAGCGGCCTCGAGAAGTGCGTCGGCTGCTCACTCTGCGCGGCCGCCTGCCCGTCGGACTGCATCCGCGTCGTCGCCGCCGAGAACACGCCCGAGCACCGGGTCTCCGCCGGCGAGCGGTACGCCGCCGTCTACGAGATCAACCTCAGCCGCTGCATCTTCTGCGGCTACTGCGAGGTCGCCTGCCCGTTCGACGCGATCACGATGGGTCACGACTTCGAGATGTCCGACTACAACCGCTCCGACCTCATCTTCACCAAGGAGATGCTGCTCGCCGAGCCGCCCGAGCGCACGCCGCTCAGGGCCGAGGGCGAGTAGCCGCACACCGATGGGCTTCTTCTTCTTCCTGTTCGCGATCGTGGCGCTCGCCGGAGCGGTCGGCGTCGTCGTGCTGCGCAACCCGTTCTACTGCGTGCTCGCGCTCGTCGTGCATCTGATCGCGCTCGCGCTGCTGTTCCTGCTGCTGGAGGCGCAGTTCGTCGCGGTCGCGCAGATCATCGTCTACGCGGGTGCGGTGATGGTGCTCTACGTGTTCGTCGTCGCCTACGTCGGCGGCGGAGACAAGCCCGCGCCGCTGTGGCGCGCCACAGCGCGGCAGCGCGCGCTGGCGATCGTCTTCGGCATCGCCGTCTTCGTCGAGCTGATGATCGCCGTGCTCGGCACCTCGCTGAAGGCGCTCGACACGCACGGTCCGCACGTCACGGTCGGCTACGGCTCGCCGGGTGAGATCGGCGCGCTGCTGCTGGAGCGCTTCCTGCTGCCGTTCGAGCTCGCGTCGTTCCTGCTGCTCGTCGCGGCCGTCGGCGCGGTCGCATTGGCCGGCCGCCGGGGCGGCATCCCGGAGGACGAGATCCTCGCGCCGGAGCGGACGGTCGACCCGTCGCACGGGCTCTCGCCGAGCGCGATGCCGGCCTCCGCGGGCACGATGGCCGAGGGCGTCGCCGGCTACGGGGTCACGCAGCCGCTCCCCGAGCCGTCGGAGGAGGTGCTGCGAACTTGAACATCTCCTGGTATCTCGTCGTCTCGTCGCTGATGTTCGTGCTCGGCGCCGTCGGCGTGCTGATCCGCCGCAACCCGCTGGTCGTGCTCCTCTGCCTCGAGCTGATGCTGAACGCCGGCAACCTGGCGCTGCTCGGCTTCGCGCGCATGTGGGCGAACGGCGACGGGCAGATCTTCGCGATCGTCGTGATGGTCGTCGCGGCCTGCGAGGTCGCGATCGGCCTCGGCATCATCGTCGCGCTGTACCGCCAGCGGCTCCCGGTCGACGTCGACGAGCTGCGGGAGCTGCACGGATGAGCCTTCAGACCGCCGCCTGGCTCGTCCTCGCGATGCCGCTGGCCGGCTCGCTGATCATCACGCTCGGCGGCCGCGTCTGGACGCCCCGGATCGCCGGCTGGCTCGGCACGATCGCGATCGCGCTCGCGTTCGTCTTCGCGCTCGTCGCGTTCTTCAAGCTCCAGAACCGGCCCGAGGACGCGAAGGTCGCGACATCGTCGCTGTGGGACCTTGTGAACGTCGCCGGCGTGCGGATCCGGCTGGGCATCTACGTCGACCCGTTGTCGGTCTTCATGGCGCTCGTCGTCAGCGGCGTGTCGGCGCTGATCCACCTGTACTCGGTCGGCTACATGAGCTCGGACCGCGGGTACACGCGCTTCTTCGCCTACCTGAACTTCTTCGTCTTCTCGATGCTGCTGCTGGTCCTCGCGGGGAACCTCGCGCTGCTGATCGTCGGCTGGGCGTTCGTCGGCGCGGCGAGCTACATGCTCATCTCCTACTGGTACCGGCGCGCGACCGCGACGCAGGCCGGCATCAAGGCGTTCGTGATCAACGTCGTCGGCGACGTCGGCCTCGTCCTGGGCACGTTCTTCATCTTCCGCACGATGGGCGTGCTCGACTACGGCCCGCTGTTCGACGGCGTGCAGCACGCGTTCGGCAAGAACGACCCGAGCCTCGTCGCCGGGATGCTGCTGATCCTCGTCGGCGCGTTCGCCAAGTCCGCGCAGGTCCCGCTCCACACGTGGCTCCCGGACGCGATGGAGGGCCCGACGCCGGTCTCCTCACTGATCCATGCCGCGACGATGGTGACCGCCGGCGTGTACCTCATCGGCCGCCTGCACCCGCTGTTCGAGTGGGCGCCGACCGCGGCCGACGTCGGCGCGGTGATCGGCGCGGTGACGCTGCTGCTCGCCGGCACGATCGGGCTCGCGGTGACCGATCTCAAGCGCGTCATCGCCTACTCGACGATGTCCCAGATCGGCTACATGATCATGGCCGTCTCGGCCGCCGCCTACGTCGGCGGGTTCTTCCACCTGATGACGCACGCCTTCTTCAAGGCCCTGCTCTTCATGGCGGCCGGCTCGATCATCTCCGCGATGGGCGGCGAGCAGTCGCTCGACAGGATGCGCGGGTTCCGCAAGGCGATGCCGTTCACCTTCGCCTGCTTCGTCGTCGGCGGCCTCGCGCTCAGCGCGTTCCCGCTGATGTCCGGGTTCTTCTCCAAGGACGCGCTGCTCTTCGAGATCGGCCAGCGCGGCGGCTGGTACTACGGGCTCTACGCGGCCGGCTACATCGGCTCGGTGTTCACCGTCATCTACACGTGGCGCATGATCTACCGCGCGTTCTGGGGCGAGCCGTGCGCGGAGGCCGTCGAACTGGAGCACGGTCACCTCTATCACGCGCCGCACCCCACGAACCCGGCGACGGGCGAGATCGAGGACACCGAGGTCGGCTTCCCCGGCGAGGGCCACCACATCGCCGAGCAGACGTGGCAGATGCGCATCGCCATGGCCGTGCTCGCCGTGCTCGCCGTGATCGCGGGCATCGTCTACCTGCCGTTCGGGATCACCGACTGGCTCGGGAACTTCCTCGAGCCGACGTTCGCCGACTCGATCGTGCAGCACCCGGCCAACGACGGGCTCGAGGCGTTCGGGCTCGTGCTCTCGTCCGTCATCGCCGTCGTCTTCATCGCCTTCGCGTACCGGACGTGGGCCGTGGGCGAGGGCCGCGCGACCGCCTGGCAGGAGCGCTTCCCGGCACTCCACCGCCTGTTCCTGAACAAGTGGTACTTCGACGAGCTGATCGGCCTGGCGGTCGTGCGCCCGGTCGCATGGTTCGGCCGCTGGGGCCGTGACTCGTTCGAGCGTGTCGTGATCAGCGGCGCCCTCGTCGGCGGCACGAGCGGCATCATCCGCGCCGGCTCGGCCGCCGTCCGCGCGCTGCAGACGGGCCTGCTGCGCAGCTACGCCGGCCTCGTCTTCGCCGGCCTCTCCGGCGTGCTGCTCTACCTGCTGCTGAGGGCCGCATGAGATGACGATTCACCTGAGCATCGTCATGTGGCTGCCGCTTGCGAGCGGCCTGCTCGCGCTGCTGATGCCGCGCGCCGTGGCGCGCTGGGTGATGCTCCTCGGCGCGCTTCTGACGCTGGCCTACGCGATCGTCATCGCCGCGGACTACGACACCGCGCAGCGCGGCCTGCAGTACGTCACCGACGAGGTCTGGATCAAGACGCTCGGGATCCACTACAAGCTCGGCGCCTCAGGCCTCAACGTCGTGCTGCTGCTGACGACCGCGGCGCTGTTCGCGGGGGCGGCGTTGTGGGCGGCCCTGCGAGACGAGCCGGCCGAGCGCCCCGGTCTCTACGCGCTGCTCATGGGCCTCGCCCAGAGCGGCGTCATGGGAGCGTTCCTCGCGCAGGACCTCGCGCTGTTCGTCATCTTCTTCGACCTCATGCTGGTGCCGTTCTACTTCCTCACGCTGGTGTGGGGAACGGACCCCGAGAAGCGCGGTCCGGCGGTCCTGAAGCTGTTCATCTACACGCTCGTCGGGTCGCTGCTGATGCTCGTCGGCGCGATCGCCACCGGCGTGCTCGCGAGCCAGGGCCCCGGCGGGATCACGTTCGTGCTCAGCGACCTGCGGGCGAACATCGTCGGGGCCGGCTCCCAGGACTGGATCTTCCTCGTCTTCGCGCTCGCGTTCCTGATCAAGATGCCGTCGTTCCCGTTCCACGGCTGGATGCCGGACGGGTACATGCAGATGCCGATCGCCCCGCTCGCGGTCTTCACCGCGATCCTCTCGAAGGTCGCCGCGTACGGCTTCCTGCAGATCGCGCTGCCGCTGTTCCCGCACGCGGCCGTGAAGTACCAGGAGCTGCTGCTGCTCGTGGCGCTCGCGTCGATCCTCTACGGCTCCGCGATGGCGTTCACGACGACGCAGGCTCGGCTCGTCCTGGGGTACTCGTCGGTCGCCCAGCTCGGTTTCATCGTGCTCGGGATCTTCTCGCTGGACGCGCGCGGCGCCGACGGGGCACTGCTCCAGTCGGTGAACCACGCGATCGTCGCGGGGCCGCTGATCTTCGTCGTGGCGCTGCTGGCCGCACGGTCCGGCGGAAGCGAGGACCTGCGCGACATGGGCGGCATCGCGACGAAGGCGCCGGCGTTCGCCGCGGTCTTCCTCGTGTTCACCTTCGCGCTGCTCGCGATGCCCGGAACCTCGAACTTCGTCGGCGAGTTCATGATCCTGCTCGGCGTCTTCCAGGCCAAGACGGCGATCGCGATCATCGCCTCGGTCGGTGTCGTGATGGCGGCGGTCTACGCGCTGCGGCTCTACATCCGGGCCATGCACAACCGCGTCGGGCCGCTCGTGCAGGCGCGTGAGCTGACCGTGCGCGACGGCCTCGTGCTCGTGCCGATGCTGCTCGCCGTCGTCGCGCTCGCGCTCTACCCGCAGTTCGCGCTGAAGCGCGGTGAGCACGCGGTCGCGGGCTCGCTCGCGGCGGCGAAGCTCTCGCAGAAGCAGCAGCAGGTCGTCGCGGAGACGCCGGCCGGGAAGGCCGGCACGCCATGAGCCCGCTGCTCGCCGTCGCTCAGGGGCACGCCCCGCACATCGACTGGGCCGGGCTCTCGCCGCTCCTGGCGCTGCTCGGAGGCGCGACGGTCGTCCTGCTCGCCGGGCTGCTGCGCCCGCGCGCCGCGCGCCACCACCTCGTCCCGTTCCTCAGCGTCGTCTCGTTCGCCGCGGCGATCGGGTGTGCCATCTGGCAGTGGGACGAGCGCGGATCGCTGATCGAGGGTGCGCTCGCGCTCGATCCGCTCACGCTCCTCGTGGTCCTCATCGTCGGGGTCGCCGGGATCGCGACGACGCTGCTCGCCTGGCGTGACCAGGCGGCACGCGAGATCGCGCACGGCGACTTCTTCGCCCTGCTGCTCACCTCCGCCGCCGGCATGGTCGTGCTCGGCGCCGCGCAGAACCTGGTCTCGACGTTCGTGGGCCTCGAGCTGTTGTCGCTGCCGCTGTACATCCTCTGCGCCTCACTCGTGCGGCGCGAGAGCTCACTCGAGTCGGGTCTCAAGTACCTGATCATCGGCTCCGTGGGGTCGGCGACGTTGCTCTACGGCTTCGCGCTGATCTACGGAGCGACCGGCGCGACCGACTACGCGACGATCGCCCGGCAGCTCGTCCGCAAGGGTCTCAGCGGCGACGTGCTCGTGCTGACCGGCATCGGCATGACGATCGTCGGCCTTGCGTTCAAGGCCTCGCTCGCGCCGTTCCACCAGTGGACGCCGGACGTGTACGAGGGCGCACCGACGCCCGTGACCGGATACATGTCGGTCGCCACGAAGATCGCCGCCTTTGCGGTGATCATCAGGCTCTTCGACGTCGCGCTGCTCCCCGCCGTCGACGATTGGCGCCCGGTCTGGATCGCGATCGCGGTCATCTCGATCCTCGTCGGGAACGTCGGCGCGCTCGGGCAGTCGTCGCTGAAGCGCATGCTCGCCTACTCGTCGATCGCGCAGGCCGGGTACATCCTCGCCGGGTTCGTCGTCGTGACGCAGCTCGGCATCCAGGCGATCCTCTTCTACCTCGCCGCCTACCTGCTGGCGAACATGGCCGCGTTCGCGGTCGTGACGCTGCGCGAGCGCGAGACCGCTGAGGGGGACGACCTCGCGGCGATGCGCGGCCTCGGCGCCCGGCGCCCGCTCGCGGCGCTCGCCATGACGCTGTCGATGCTGAGCCTCGCCGGCATCCCGGCCACCGTGGGGTTCATGGGCAAGTTCCGGCTGATCGAGGCGACCGCGGACGGCGGCTACACCTGGCTGGGCATCGTCATCGTGATCGGCTCGATGATCTCGCTCGCGTACTACCTGCCGGTGGTCGCGACGATGTGGCGTGACGAGGCGCAGCCCGCGCCCGCCCGGCCCGGCATCGATCCGGCGACCGGGCGCGCGGCGCTCGCCGGCGCGGGACCGGAGGCGGACACCGGCGCCCAGTCGTCCGGCGGCTGGGAGACGCAGCTCGTCGCTCTCGTCATGGGCGCCGCGATCCTGGTCTTCGGCATCGTCCCGCAGCCGCTCTTCAACCTCGTTCAGCACGCCGCGGCGGGCATCCTCGGGCTGCGCTAGCCACGCCCCGGCGGGGCATAGGGCAGACTTCCCGCGGTGCGCATCACCGCGAAGGCCGATTACGCCGTCCGCGCCGCCGCGGAGCTCGCCGCCGCCGAGGGCACCGGGCCGGTCAAGGGGGAACGGATCGCGACCGCGCAGGACATCCCGCTGAAGTTCCTCGAGAACATCCTCAGCGAGCTGCGGACGGCCGGGATCGTCGCGAGCCGGCGCGGCGCCGAGGGCGGCTACTGGCTCGACAGGCCCGCTTCCGAGATCGCGGTCGCCGACGTCCTGCGCGCCGTCGAGGGCCCGCTCGCGTCGATCCGCGGGACGGGGCCCGAACGCCTGAGCTACGCGGGCGCGGCCGAGGTCCTGCCGCAGATGTGGGTGGCGCTGCGGGCGAGCCTGCGGATCGTCCTCGAGGGCGTCACGCTCGCGGATCTCGCCGCCGGCAGGCTTCCGCCGCAGGTGAGCGCGCTCGCGGACGCGCCGGACGCCTGGATCAAGCGCTGAGCGGGAGCTCGTCCGCTCCCGCGGGCTCCGGCAGCCGGGCGGCCCCGCGGTCCGGGCCGACCCACACGACATCGCCCTCGCGCAGCTCGAGCGCCTCGGCCTCGCCGCGCGTCACCTGGGCGCCGATCGCGCCGCCGTCGGCGAGCACGAGGTCGACGCGGACCTCGAAGCCCAGGTGCGTGACGCGTGCGACCATCGCCTCCACGGCTCCGTCGCGTGCGTCGACGCCGAGGTGCAGGTCGTGCGGGCGGACGAGCTGCCCGCCGAGCTCGGTGACCGGCCCGAGGAAGCCCATGACGAAGTCGCTCGCCGGCTGCTCGTAGAGCTCGCGCGGCGGGCCGATCTGCTCGATCTTCCCGTGGCTCATCACGGCGACGCGGTCGGCGATGTCCATCGCCTCCTCCTGGTCGTGCGTGACGATCACGGTGGTGACGGGCACCTCCTCGTGCAGCTTGCGCAGCCAGCGGCGCAGCTCCGCGCGGACGTTCGCGTCGAGCGCCCCGAACGGCTCGTCGAGCAGCAGGACGCGCGGCTCGACCGCGAGCGCGCGGGCGAGCGCCATGCGCTGGCGCTGACCGCCGGAGAGCTGCGAGGGGTAGCGGTCCTGGTACCCGGAAAGCCCGACGATCCCGAGCAGTTCGTCGACCCGCGAGGCGATCTCGCGCTTCGGGCGCTTGCGGATCTTCAGGCCGAAGGCGACGTTCTCGCGCACGCTCATGTGCTTGAACGCGGCGTAGTGCTGGAAGACGAAGCCGATCTCGCGCTTGCGCGCCGGCACGAGCGTCTGGTCGACGCCGCCGATCAGGACCTGACCCCGGTCGCCCGTGTCGAGCCCCGCGATGATCCGCAGGAGCGTCGACTTTCCGGAGCCGCTCGGGCCGAGCAGCGCGCTGAGCGAGCCTTCGGGCACCTGCAGCGACACGTCGTTCAGGGCTGTGAAGTCGCCGAAGCGCTTCGTCACACCGGTCACGGAGATCATTCGTGCTCCTTGCGAGGCTTGATGACGGTCAGGGCCAGGAGCGTCGTCATGGCGATCATGGCCAGCAGCGCCGACGCCGCATAGGCGCCGGCCAGGTTGAAGTTCTCAAAGCGCTTCTGGACGAGCAGGGTCAGCGTCTCGGTCTGCCCCGAGATCCGGCCGCTGACGACGCTGACGGCGCCGAACTCGCCGATCGCGCGCGCGGTCGAGAGCACCACCCCGTAGGCGATTCCCCACCGGATGGCGGGCAGCGTGATCCGCAGGAAGGTCTGGCGGCGGGAGGCACCGAGCGTGGCGGCGGCCTGTTCCTGCTCGTCACCGACCTCGCGCAGCACCGGCGCGACCTCGCGCACGACGAAGGGCAGCGTCACGAAGATCGTCGCCAGGACGATGCCGGGCCAGGAGAAGATGACCCGGATCCCCGCGTCCGCGAGCGCGCCGCCGAACCAGCCGTTCGCGCCGTAGACGAGGACGAGCGACAGGCCCACGACGATGGGGGAGACCGCGAAGGGGAGGTCGATCAGCGCATCGAGCAGCGGCTTCCCGCGGATGCGGCCGCGCACGAGCACGAGCGCGGCGAGGATGCCGAGTGCGGTGTTCAGCGGCACGGCGATCGCGGTCACCATGATCGTCAGCCAGAAGGCGTGGATCGCGGCGGGCGTCGTGATCGACGCCCAGACGTTGCCGAGGCCAGGCTCGAAGGTCTTGTAGAGCACGATGCCGACCGGCACGAACAGCAGCGCGAACAGGTAGCCCAGCGCGACCGTCCGCAGCCCGATCCGCGTCACGCGCTCAGAGCTCATGACGGCTTCCCCAGCCGCCGACGCCGCGGATCGCGAGCAGCACGCCGAGCGACAGCACGAGCAGGACGACCGACACCGCGGCCGCCGTGATCGGCGCGTCGCTCTCGATCTGCTTGAAGACGAACACGGACGCGACCTGCGTCTGGAACGGGATGTTCCCGGAGATCAGGACGATCGAGCCGAACTCGCCGACCGCCCGTGCGAAGGCGAGCGCGCAGCCGCTGATGATCGCCGGGCCGAGGTTCGGCAGCACGATCCGGCGGAACGTCGTCCATCCGCCCGCGCCGAGCGAGGCGGCGGCCTCCTCCATGTCGCGGTCCAGCTCGATCAGCACGGGCTGGACGGAGCGCACGACGAACGGGAGGGTGACGAAGAGCAGCGCCAGCGCGACGGCGGAGCGGGTGAACGTGACGTCGATCCCGACCGGGCTGTCATGGCCGTAGAGGGCGAGCAGCACGATGCCCGCGACGATCGTGGGGAGCGCGAACGGCAGGTCGATGAGCGCGTTCACGATCCGCTTGCCGGGAAAGCTGTCCCGCACGAGCACCCAGGCGATCAGCGTGCCCGCGACGGCGTTGACGAGCGCGACCGCGAACGACACGAGCAGCGTGAACTTCAGCGCGTCGACGGCCTGACGGCTCGACACGGCATCCCAGAACGCGCCCGCGCCGCCGTCCAGGGACTTCGCGACGACGGCGGACAGCGGGAGCAGCACGATCAGGCTGAGCCACAGCACGACCACGCCCGCGGCGAGCGGTCCGGGCCGGCCCGCTGCGGCCGCGGTCTCACGCGACCCGAAGCGGCCACGGGGCCGCGGGGCTGCGGTGAGGTCCTGCGCGGTCAGGTCCGGAGTGCTCATCTCTCCGTCGAGACTCCGGCGGAATCCTCGATCTTCGCGATCGAGCCGTCGGCCGGGTCGAACAGCCTGTTGTTCACGTCAGGCCAGCCCCCGAGGTCCTCGATCGTGAAGAGGCCGGGCGGCTCGGGGAACTTCGCCGCGTTCGCAGCGAGCACGTCGGCGTTGACGGGGCGGTAGCCCCACGCGGCGAACTGCTGCTGCGCCGGCTTCGACAGCGCGTAGTCGATGAACGCCTGCGCGGCCTCCGGTCGCTTCGACGTCGTCGTGGGAGCGATGTCGATGTCGATCCGGATCGTGTCGTCCGGGGTCACGAAGTCGACGTCCTCGCCCTTCTTCTGCGCGGTCGTCGCCTCGTACTCGTACGAGAGGAGAACGTCACCGTTGCCCGCGACGAAGCTCTGCAGCGCCTCACGCGCCGACTTGTCCTGGACCCTGACGTGGTCCTTCAGCAGCCTGCTGACGTAGCCGAGGCCCGCCTGCGGGTCCTTCCCGGCATCGGCCGCCTGCCCGTAGGCGGCGAGGAGATTCCACTTCGCCGCGCCGGAGGTGAACGGGTTCGGGGTCAGCACCTGGATGCCCGGCTTCAGCAGGTCGTCCCAGGTCCTGATGTTCTTCGGGTTGCCCTTGCGGACGATGAACGAGACGACGGAGGTCGTGATGAGGCCCCGGTTCGGTCCGCTCGCCCAGTCGGCCGCGACCTTCTTCGCCTGCACGAGGCGGTCGATGTCCGGCTCGATCGAGAACGTGACCACGTCGGCCGGCAGGCCCGCCTCGACGGCGCGGCTCTGGTCGCCGCCGGCGCCGAACGACGTCTTCACGCCGATGCCCCTGCCGGCGGCGGTCTTCTGGAACTCCGGGATGACCTCGTCGTAGACGACCTGGGGCGTCGAGTAGGCGACGAGTGAGATCGAGCCCTTCGAGCCGTCGGCGGAGCCTCCGCTCGCGGTCGCGGATGTGGAATCACTGGCGCCGCCGCACCCGCTGACCGCCATCGCAGCGAGCGCGGCCGCGACGGTCAGGAAGGGAAGGGAAGAGCGGCGGACGAGGCGGGGCATCGAAATCTCTGAAAGCGGATCAAGAATACGGTATTCGGGAACCCTAGCAAGCCAACCGATTCAGTTGGGAAACCGCTGCGGCACGCTCCGGCTGACCCGCCGCTCTCCGCGCTACGCTCCGCCGCCCGTGGAGTACCCCGTCGAGACGTTCACCGAAGCCGAGGCCGCCCGGCTCGCCCCGCATGTGACGAGCCTCGACCAGCCGGTCTTCGCGCTCGTGAACCTCCCCGAGACCGTGAAGGGCGCGCTCTTCGCCCGCTACTCGCGCTACCAGGGCACGCTGCGCCGGCTCTTCCTCGACGAGTTCGCGGACTCGCTGCCCGAGGTCGAGGGCGGGGCCTTCGACGGAGACGAGGGTGAGCGCGCCGCGCAGCTCTACGAGCGCATCTTCGTCGGCTACGGCGACGACTCGGTCGCGCAGCTCGGCGGGGCGCACGTCGCCTGCGAGTGGGTCTCCAACGTGCTCACCAAAGTGCTCCAGCGCCCCCGGCTCGGCGCCTACCTCGAGCAGTCCACCCGCTACATCGCCTACGACGCGCCGATGCCCGGCGGGGGCTACCGCTACCACCGCGACCCGTCACTCGGTCCCGAATACGAGCGGGCGATGGACGCGGTGTTCGGCATCTACGCCGCCGCGCTGCCGCGCGTGAGCGCGTGGGCCGAAGGCCAGTTCGCCCGTGCCGAAGGCGAGTCGGAGGCCGCGCACGCCCGTGCCTGCCAGGCGAAGGCGCTCGACCTGCTGCGCGGCCTGCTGCCCGCCGCGTCGCTGTCGCACATGGGGATCTTCGCGACCGGCCAGACCTACGAGCAGCTCGTCCTGCACCTGCTCGCGCACCCGCTCCCGGAGGCCCGCCACTACGGCCGGATGATCCTGGACACGCTCAAGCAGGTGATGCCGAGCTTCGTCTCCCGCGTCGAGCGCCCCGACCGCGGCGGCGACTGGATCTCCTTCCTCGAGCAGCGTGAGGACGCCGCGCGCCGCTGGGTCGCGCGGCTCGGGCTCGACCGCGAGCCCGGCGAGGAGTCCGATGGCGGGGTGGGCGGGCCTTCAGTCCGGCTGCTGCACGTCGACGGAGACGAGGACGCGCTGCTGGCGTCGCTGCTGTTCGAGGCCGCCGGAGCCCCGGAGGAGGTCACGAGAACGCGCCTGGCCGCGCTCACCGCGCAGGAGCGCGCGTCGCTGCTGACCGATCTCGTCGGCGAGCGCCGCAACCGGCGGCACCGGCCCGGCCGCGGCTTCGAGGCGCTGCGCTACCGCTTCGAGGTCGTCAGCGACTACGGCGCGTTCCGGGACCTGCAGCGCCACCGGATGCTCACCGTCCAGTGGCAGCGCCTGGGGCCGCAGCTCGGCGCCGGCGTCCCGGACGAGCTCGCCGCAGCGGGCGTGGCGGACGAGTACCAGCGCGCGCTCGACATCTCGGGCCGGGAGTGGGAGCGCCTGGCCGGCGATGGCCGCGAGGGGGAGGCGCTCTACGCCCTCTGCCTCGGCTACCGGATCCGCTACGTGCTCGACATGAATGCGCGCGAGGCGATGCAGCTGATCGAACTGCGCTCCGGCCGCGAAGGCCACCCGAGCTACCGCGCGGTCGCCCATGAGATGCACCGGCTGATCGGCGAGGTGCACCCGGCCGTCGCCGGGGCGATGACGTATGTCGACGCCGACACCGAGCCACGGCTCGAGCGCATCCTCAGCGAGATGCGCACCCAGGCCAAGCTCGACGCGATCAGCGCGCGCTGAAGCGCAGCGTCCGGGCCGCGCGCTCAGCCTTCGTCTTCGCGGCCGGCCATGCTCGCCGTCAGCTGCTCCATCACCCCGGGGTCGCGGAGCGTCGTGACGTCGCCGAGCTCGCGGCCCTCGGCGATGTCCCTGAGCAGGCGGCGCATGATCTTCCCCGAGCGCGTCTTGGGCAGGTCGCCCGCCCAGATGATGCGGCGCGGCCGGGCGAGCTTGCCGATCCGGTGCGCGACGTGGTCGCGGATCGCGTCGACCATCTCGTCGTCGCCGTCGAGGTCCCCGCGCAGCGTCACGAAGGCGCAGATCGACTGCCCGGTGTCCTCGTCGGTCTGGCCGATGACCGCCGCCTCGGCGACCTTCGGGTGACTGACGATCGCGGATTCGATCTCAGCCGTCGACATCCGGTGGCCGGAGACATTGATCACGTCGTCGACGCGCCCGATGATCCAGAAGTAGCCGTCGTGGTCGTGCCTGCCGGCGTCCCCGACGAAGTAGTTCGGCGCGCCGAAGCGCTCCCAGTAGCCGGACACATAGCGGTCGGGCTCCTTGAACAGGTTGCGCAGCATGCCGGGCCAGGGATGCCGGAGCGTCAGCAGGCCCTGCACATCACGCTGGACCTCGCGCCCGTCCGAGTCGACGACCTTCGCCGCGATCCCGGGCAGCGGCGTGCCCGCGGACCCCGGCTTCATCCGCTGCGCCCCGGGCAGCGTCGTGATCATGATCTGGCCGGTCTCGGTCTGCCACCACGTGTCCACGACGGGACAGCGCCCCCCGCCGACCACGTGCCAGTACCAGACCCAGGCCTTGGGGTTGATCGGCTCGCCGACGGTGCCGAGCAGCCGCAGCTTGGAGAGATCGGCCTTCTCGACCTCCTGCGCCCCCCACTTCATGCAGGTGCGGATCGCGGTCGGCGCGGTGTAGAAGATGCTCACGCCATAGCGCTCACACAGCTCCCACCAGATGCCCTTGTGGGGGTAGTCGGGAGCGCCCTCGAACATCACCGACGTCGCCCCGTTGGCGAGCGGGCCGTAGACGATGTAGCTGTGACCGGTGATCCAGCCGACGTCGGCGCTGCACCAGAAGACGTCCGTGTCCGGCTTCACGTCGAAGACGTTCTTGAACGTCCACGCGACACCCGTCAGGTAGCCGCCGGTGGTGTGCTGGATCCCCTTCGGCTTCGCGGTCGAGCCGGACGAGTAGAGGATGAACAGGGGATGCTCGGCGTCGAGCGGCTCGGCGGGGCAGACGGGGTCCGCGGCCTCGAGCGCGTCGTGCCACCAGACGTCGCGGCCGTCGCGCATGTCGCACGGCTCACCGGTGTGCCGGACGACGAGGATCGTCTCCAGGTGGGACAGGTGCCCCATCTCGCGATCGACCTCGCTCTTCACCGGAGCGGTCCTGCCCTTGCGGCGGGCGCCGTCGACGGTGATCAGCGCGCTCGCGTTGGAGAACGCCATCCGCTCGTGCACCGACTCCGCGCTGAACCCGCCGAAGACGACGTTGTGCGGCGCGCCGATCCGCGTGCACGCGAGCATCGCGACGATGACCTCGGGAATCATCGGCAGGTAGATCCCGACGACGTCGCCGGCGCCGATCCCGCGCGCCTTCAGCGCGCTCGCGCACCGCTGCACGTCGGCGAGCAGCTGCGCGTACGTGATCGCCCGCGTCTCGCCCTCCTCGCCGTGCCAGTGGATCGCGACGCGGTCGCCGAGCCCGGCGGCGACATGCCGGTCCAGGCAGTTGTGCGAGACGTTCAGCTTGCCGCCGCTGAACCAGCGATAGAACGGCGCGGCCTCGTCCTCGAGCACGTGATCCCAGGGCTCGAACCACTCCAGCTCGCGCGCCTGCTCCTCCCACCAGCCGGCGGGGTCACGCTCGGCCGCGTCGTGCACCGACATGTCGCTGATCAGTGCCTGGTCGACGAACTCCTGCGGCGGGTCGAACCACTCGCGCTGCAGCAGCGCTTCGAGATCGGCCTCCAGCGTGCGGTCATCGCTCATGCGCGCATCCTACGCGCGCTCAGAGCCACCCGAGCCCGACGCCGAAGACGAGGCCCATCGTGACGTCGATCGCGGCGAGGCCGCCGACGCGTCGCCAGCGGGCGGCCTGGTCGGGGGCGTCGTAGACCCACGCGGCGAAGAGGAAGAACCACAGGTACCCGAAGATCACGATCAGCGGGATGAACGGCGTGTTCCACCACCAGTACTCCCAGTGGAACGTGCCGGTCTCGTGCAGGAACAGCTCGACCGCGACGGCCGCGAGCGAGGATCCGATCGCGATCGCCAGACGGTTCGGCATCCCGAGGATCCGCTTGGACCGATCGGCCGGAAGGATCTTCACGTAGTAGATGCCCATGATCGCGAACATCAGCGAGATCTCGACGTTGAGGCCGATCAGGAACTGGTAGGCGGTCGGGCCGGTCGTCGTCCACAGCGCGGCGCGATCGGTGGCCTGGAGGACCAGCGCGTTGACGATCTCGTTGAACCAGTCGGCGAACCACAGGGCGAGCCCGGCCGCGACGATGTCCAGGCGCCCGCGCTCGACCTCGTGCGCGTAGATCACGAACACGATCACGAGCAGCGTGACCGCATACCACTTGAACAGCGTCGGGTCCCGGACGAGCTGCTCGGCCTGCAGCGTGAAGTCGGTCCGGGTGGCCGGCAGCGTCAGCACGGCGCAGCTCAGCGCTTGCGCTTCTTGCGCCTCTGGCCCTGCGTGAGGTCAGGCGGCATAGGCGCGGGCGTGTCCGGCGCCGGGACGGGCTCAGCCCCGCCCCGCCCACGCGGCTGGCGCGAGCTCGGCCACGGCTCCGCCCTGCCGGTCTCCCAGGCCGGGACCGGGCTGGGCCAGCGCCCCGCGATGAGGAAGCCCACGGCCCCGAGCCAGAACGAGCGGATGATCCCCTGCTGATCAAGCGGGATGACGAACGTGGCGCCCGCGATCATGCCCAGGATCCCCATGAAGCGGGTGAGCAGGCCCACGCGCATCGCGTGCAGACCGACGAGCACGAAGGCGAAGCCGAGGCTCAGCGAGCCCAGCAGCTGGATGATGGTGCCGGCCACGATCGGCCCGGCGCTGATCGCGTCCAGGGCATCAGCATTGGTCGCGTCGGACGCGAGATTCGTTCCCTCGATCACGCGCATCACGCCGACGACCGCCGTTCCGATCGCGTACGAGACGCCGCCCACAGCGATCGCGATCAGCGCGATCTGCGCGAGCGGGCCGCCACGCGCCCGGGTCGCGCGGAAGAGGAAGGCGAGCACGAAGAAGATCAGCAGGCCGCCGATCGCCGACAGCAGCGGGCCCACGAGGTAGGGCAGCGGGTGGTCGCCGATGTACTGGAGCTGGAGGACCGCCCGCCCCGCCGGGATCTTCTGGCCGGACGAGAGGTCGCGAAGCGCGTCCGTGATCGTCACGACCCGGCTGTCGTAGCCCGGCAGGCTGCCGAACGCCAGGCCGCTGATGATCGCGCCGGCGAGCGTCGAGAGGGCTGCGAGCCAGGCCAGGACCGCCGTCCGGCCGCGCGTCGCCGCCTCGACGGCGAGCGTCGCTTCGGGCGTTGTGGGCTCTACGAGGTTTGCCATGGGGGGCGACGAGTCTAGATGCCGGTTCCTTCAGGCCGTCGCGCGGCTCGCACGACGAGGTAGCATCGCGGGACGATGGTGATCAGCGACGTCATGACGCGGAGCGTCGTCACCGCGGCGCCGCACACCCCGGTGCGCGAGGTCGCCGAGATCATGCGGGAGCGCAACGTCGGTGCCGTGATCCTCTGCGGGCCGGACGGGATGCCGGTGGGCTTCATCACCGACCGCGACGTCGCGGTCAGCGTCGTCGCGGACGGCTGCGACGCCGCGGGTGCGGCCGGGGACCATGCCTCCTCACCCGTCGTGACCGGTGCTCCCGAGATGGACCTCCGTGAGGCCGCGACGCTGATGGCGCGCTTCGGGATCCGCCGGCTGCCGGTTCTCGAGGACGGCCGCCTCGCCGGAATCGTCACGCTCGACGACATCGCGGTGCGCACCGCCGATCCCGAGCTCCAGAGCTCACTCACGGCGACCATCACGCGCAGCGCCCTGCCCGAGTTCTACTTCCACCAACGAGGCGGCTGAGCCGGCGGTCAGCCGGCGCGTTGGCGCCGGGCCCGGCTGCTCGCTCAGCCGAGCAGCGCCGCGGTGGCGCCCGCGAGGTCGCCGTCGTGGCTGCGCTGCACGTTCGGCAGCAGCGCGGCGAGCGCGTCGGCGGCCGCAACGGTGGCGGGTGAGGAGCCGGGTCCCGTAAGGACGATCACCGGTTGCGTCGACCGCGCGCAGCGCGCCGCGCGTGACGGGGAGCGTCGCGAGCCCTGCGACGTCGGCGAAGAAGGCGCCGTGCGCGGCCTTCGCGCGGGCGAGGGTCCCGTCGTCGGCGCGGCCCGCGAGCCAGCTGGCCACCCCGGCCTCGGGGCCGCCCTCGGCGACGGCACTGCGCAGCACCTCGTAGGCGTCCGAGAGCTCGCGGGTCGCCTCGGGCACGAGCGCGTACAGCGGCGGGTCGGCGAGCACGGCGGCCCGCACCAGGTCGCTCTGCCGCAGGAGCAGGTCGAGCGCGATCAGGGCGCCGAAGCCGTCACCGGAGACGATCGCGGGCACGGCGTCGAGCGCGCGCAGGAGCGCCGCCGCATCCGCCGCCTGCTCGGCGACGGTCGTCCCCAGATAGGGCTCGGGCGCGCTGCTCCCGGCATACCCGCGCCGCGAGTAGGCGATCACCCGCGCTTCCCGGCCCGCGACCTCACTCGCCACCGGGTCGAGCGTCAGGCGATCGCCCGCGAGCCCGTGCACGAGCAGCACCGCCGGGCCGGCGCCGTACTCCTCGTACGCCAGGTCAACGCCCTGGCCGGCCGCGATCGGTGACACGAGTACGATTGAAGCATGGAAGGCATGGGTGGTTTCGGCGACATGTTCGGTGACCCGGAGGAGCTGCAGAAGCGCATGGCGGAGTTCGCCGAGCAGCTTTCGAGCCAGCAGTCGCTGGCCTGGGCCGACAACGCGATCAAGCTCGCCGTCGACATGACGGTCGCGGCGATCAACCGGATCAACGTGCAGGGGACGACGGTCGAGCAGGCCGAGCAGATCCGCGCGACGATGGCGACGGTCTTCCCGGAGGCCGTGACGCTCGTTCGCGAAGCACGCCAGGGTCTGCGCTAGGAGTCGTCCCAGGTCGGCTCCGTGCCGGCCTGCTTCTCCGCCGCACGATGCGCGCGGCCCGCCGTCGCGACGTCGCGGAACGAGCGGAAGCCGAACACGAAGAACAGCGCGCCGAACCCGACGCCGAGCGAGACCGACGCGATCGCGATCTGCTGGCCGACCGAATAGGCGGCGACGGTCGCGCCGGTGGCGGCGCCCGCGAACACCTTGACGAGCAGCGCCTGCTGGACCCCGGCGCCGCCGGGCGTGAACGGGACGAGCGCCGCGACGGCATTCACGCCGAGCACGAGCAGGACGTTGCGCACGGACCCGCCGACCCCGAACGCGTCAAGCAGCAGCCAGAACGCGGTGAAGCGCAGCAGCCAGCCTGCGAACTGCACGAGCCAGACCTCGCGCACGTACCGGTTGCGGTCGAAGAGCACGGTCAGTCCCTGCCGCACGTTGAGCCAGAACGCGACGACGCGGCGCGACAGCCACGCGAACAGTGCGAGCACGAGCACCGCCAGTGCAGTGATGACGAAGAGCGTGAACTGCGGGTGGGAGGCGAAGTAGGAGAGGTCGAACGCGTCCAGCTGCGAGAAGTCCGGCGGCTTGGGGAACACGCCCTGCGTGAATGCGAACAGCAGCACCGGCACCGCGATCGTGAGGTCGAAGATGCCCTCGACCGCGAAAGCCGCGGCGATGGCGGGGTAGCGCGAGCCCGGCACCGAGGTCTTCACGAGGAAGAGCTTGATCACATCGCCGCCGCGCGCCGGCACGACGTTGTTGAAGCCGTACGCGGCGATGTACGCGCCCCAGATCAGCTTGTAGGGAATCGGCTCGCCGGGGTAGGCCGCCTTCAGCGTGTTGTGGAGCGCCTTGGCCCGCAGCGACAGATAGGCCACGAACGCGACCAGGCCCAGCAGCAGGGGGACGAGGCTGACGGACGCCAGGCTGTCGAAGAAGCTTCCGATCGCGTCGAAGAACGTCCCCGCGCCATCCAGGATCGAGCCGAGCGCCACGCGGGCGAGGGTACCCGGGGCGCCCATCGTAAGCTGGCGCGCTCATGGGAATCGTGATCGGAACGCCCGGGACCGCCAGACGCCGTCCGCCTCGTCCTGCTCGGCGCGGGGGAGCTCGGGCGCGAGGTGGCCCTCGAGGCCAAGCGGCTGGGCTGCGAGGTCGTCGCCGTCGACCGCTACGCCGGCGCGCCCGCGATGCAGGTGGCCGACCGCGCCGTGGTCGTCGACATGACCGACCCGGCGGCCCTGCGCGCCGTCCTCCAGGCGGAGCGCGAGCGGCCGTGCGCCGAGCTGCTCGTGGTTCCGGAGATCGAGGCGATCGCGACACCGGTGCTCGTGGAGCTCGAGGCGGACGGCCTGCACGTGATACCGACGGCCCGCGCAGCGCGACTGACGATGGACCGCGAGGGCATCCGCCGGCTCGCCGCGGAGGAGCTCGGGCTGCCCACCTCGCCCTACCGCTTCTGCGATCACCTCGGCGAGCTCGAGGCGGCCGTCAGCGAGCTCGGGTTCCCGTGCGTCGTCAAGCCCGTGATGTCGTCGAGTGGCAAGGGCCAGTCCGTCGTCCGCGCGCCCGCTGACGCGCGAACGTCGTGGAAGTACGCCCAGACCGGTGGGCGCACCGGCGCCGGCCGCGTGATCGCCGAGGGCTTCGTCGACTTCGATTACGAGATCACGCTGCTGACCGTGCGCCACGCCGGCGGGACGTCGTTCTGCGCGCCGATCGGGCATGTGCAGGTGGACGGCGACTACCGCGAGAGCTGGCAGCCCCAGCCGATGAGCACGATCGCCCGCGAGCGCTCGGAGGGGATCGCTGCCGCGGTGACGGACGGGCTCGGCGGGACCGGGATCTTCGGCGTCGAGCTCTTCATCCGCGGTGACGAGGTGCTGTTCAGCGAGGTCTCGCCGCGACCGCACGACACCGGCATGGTGACGATGGCGACCCAGCCCCTGAGCGAGTTCGCGTTGCACGTACGCGCGATCCTCGGCCTGCCTGTTCCGCCGGGCGAGATCCCGCTCGGCGCGCCCGGCGCCAGCGCCGTGATCCTCGCCGAGGACCACGGGGACGCGCCGCTCATCGAGGGGGTCGAGCAGGCGCTGGCCGTAGGCCCCGATGTGCAGGTGCGCCTCTTCGGCAAGCCGGATGCGCGCCCCGGCAGGCGCATGGGCGTCGCGCTCGCGGCAGGGGACGATGTCGATGCGGCCCGCGGCCGGGCGCGCGCCGCCGCCGCGGCCGTGCGAGTCGTGGAGGCCGGCCGGCCCGCGTGACCGACTCCGGCGGCGATCCCACTCCCACGCGCAGGCTCCCGGCCTGGCCCGAGCCTCCGGGCGTCAGCCCGGAGGAGCAGGCGCGGCTCGAGGCGCTCGCCGAGCACGAGCTCGAGGAGGCCGAGCGCACAGTGCCGCGGCGCACGACGCGGCAGGTGCTGCGCATCGTCGTGCTGCTGACGCTGGTCCTGCTGACCCTCTACGTCCTGGGTCCGGGGCTCGTCGAGGTGCTGTCCTCCGCGCCCCGGCTGCGCGAGATCGGCTGGTGGTGGTTCCCGCTGATGCTCGTGCTGGAGGTCGGCAGCTTCGCGTGCATGTGGGCGGTCCAGTGGATCGCGGTTCGCCGCACGGACTGGTGGCAGATCAGCACCTCGCAGCTCGCGAGCAACGCGTTCGGCCGGGTCGTACCCGGAGGCGGCGCCGCCGCGGGGGCGCTGCAGTACCGGATGCTCGTGGACGCGGGCGCGCCGCGCGGCACCACCGCGACCGGGCTGACCGCGGCGAACCTGCTGACCTTCGGCGTCCTGCTCGGGCTCCCGGTGCTGGCGGTGCCCGCCATCCTCGAGGGGCGGGTGGACAGCGGGATCCGCTCGCTGCTGGTCTGGGCCACGATGATCCTGCTGGCGCTCGTGGCGGGCGGGGTCATCCTCGTGGTCACCGACAGCCCGCTGCGGTGGGTCGGGTCGATGGCGCAGCGAACGCGCAACCGGCTGCGCCCAGGCCGCCCGCCGATGACCGATCTGCCCGACCGGCTCGTGCGCGAGCGCGACCTGATCGTGCGGGTCGTCGGTGAGCGCTGGAAGCGCGCGCTCTCCGCGTCACTGGGGAAGGCCCTGCTCGACTTCGGGGTCCTGCTCGTCGCGCTGGAGGCGGTCGGGCGCCAATCCCGCGCTGTCGCTGGTTCTGCTCTCGTACGTCGCCGCGCAGCTGCTCGCCCAGATCCCGATCACCCCGGGCGGCCTCGGGTTCGTCGAGGCGGGGCTCACCGGCTTCCTCGCGCTCGCCGGCGTGTCGGGTGGCGACGCGGTCCTGGCGACGCTCGCCTATCGCCTCTTCTCGTATTGGCTGCCGATTCCGGTGGGCGGCCTGTGCTGGTGGCTCTTCCGCCGCCGGCACCCGTCAACGGGATAGGCCGAGCGCGCTCCAGAGCGCCGGCTCGGCGAGCGACGCGAACTCCGCGTCGACGCAGCCCGCGAGCGTGACTCCGGGAACCGACGGCACACCGAGCACCCGCATGCCGGCCGCGCGGGCACTCGCCGCGCCGGTCGGCGAGTCCTCGAGCGCCGTGCACGCGCGCGGATCGGCGGCGAGCCCCGTCGCGGCGGCGAGGTAGGGGTCCGGTGCGGGCTTGCCGTGCGCGACCTCGTCGCCGGCGACCGTGACCGCGAACGCGCTCCTCAGCCCCGACCCCCGAAGCGCCGCGTCGACGATCCGCCGCGGAGAGTTCGAGCAGAGCGCGAAGGGGATCCCGGCGTCGCGGAGCGCCGCGATGAGGTCGAGCGCCCCGGGCATCGGTTCGCAGCCACGCTGCAGCTCCTCGACGACGAGGTCACCGAGTTCGTGCAGGATCGCCGCTCCGCTGCCCGCGGGCGTGTCCAGCATCCGCTCGAGCTTGGCGGCCGCGATCGGCCCGGCCGACCCGACCAGCTCGAGCTTGTGCGCGTGGGTGAACTCCCGCCCGCGCTGCGCGAACAGCTTCACCTCGGCGCGCGTCCAGACGCTCTCGCTGTCGAGCGTGAGGCCGTCGTTGTCGAGGATGACGGCGCCGGGGGAGCTCACGCCGCCGCTCGCGTGGCGCCCGGGACAAGGCCGTCGATCACGCGTTCGACGGCGGCGGCCGACGGCCCGACGACCCAGAGCGTCTCGCTGTTGCGCACG
Organism: uncultured Actinomycetes bacterium; assembly: GCA_963805615.1. GTDB lineage: Bacteria > Actinomycetota > Thermoleophilia > Solirubrobacterales > Solirubrobacteraceae > F1-60-MAGs163. Next base: position 954,137 of record CAWDUW010000004.1, read on the forward strand.
TGCGAGACCGTCCCGACGCGATCGCCCGCCGGGTTGTGGATGCCGATTCGTGCGCCGACGTAGCGCGGATGGCCGACGGTCAGCGGGCGCACGTGCCCGCGGTCGGCGAGCAGCTGTGCGAGATCGCCGGCGGCGTGGAAGCCCTCGTCGCTGAACGACAGGACGATCCACGGCGAGCGCAGCGACGTGATGAGCCGCTCGAGCGCGCCCCAGGCCTCCCGCTTGCGATTGAAGGGGCTCTTCGTCGTCCGGCAGTCAAGGCGCTTGCGGGCGACGCCGTAGGTCTCCGGGGCGTCCCAGCGCACCAGGGTCTCCCACACGTGGTAGTTCGAGTAGTAGGAGTGCTGGTTGTACGGAGGGTCGAGGTAGACGAGGTCCGTCGCGTCCAGCTGGGGCGCCAGCTCCTGCGCGTCGAGCCGGCTCACCGTGCCCACCGGGCCGGGAACCTCGACGGGCTCGCGGAGCTCGAGGTCGCGGTGCGAGCGCGCCGCCCACTGCTTCACGTACGCCATCTGCACACCGCACGTGGAGTCGACCCGGTCCGCGGCCTCGAGCAGGCTCGTCAGCACGGTCCCGCGTTCCACGGCGGTGAGCTCGAGCTCGTCGATCGCGTCGCGGATCGCGTCGATTCGCCTGCCGTTCCGCGGCTGGAAGAATCGCGCCTGCTCGCAGAACGTGCGCGTCACGTAGCCGTCGCGTCCGGGGAGGGCGGACAGCTCGGCGAGCAGTCCGCGCAGGCGCACCCGGTCGAGGTTCTGCTCGCCGGCGGCGATGTACGCCTGCCCGAGCGCCTCGCTGTACGTCGCCGTGTCGTTGGAGTGCACGACGAGCCCGGAGCGGCGGAGCTCCTGGCCGACGCGCGTCGTGCCCGCGAAGAGGTCACACGCCGTGCGCGCGGGAATGCGCCGCACGAGCTCGCCGATCAGCGGGACGAGCTCGCGCTTGGAGCCGAGGTACTTGAGCACCGCCCCGAGGGTACGGGCGGCGGGGGACGCGTGGCGGTCCGGCGATCGGCGAAACTGTGGCGCATGACCGCCGACGCCCTTCCGCTCCCGGCCGACGCCGAGCTCACGCCGGAGGCGCGAGAGATCCTGGGCGCGCTCCCGCCGCTGAACGTCTTCCGCGCCGTCGCCGCGCTGCCCGCGAGCCTGCGCCCGTTCCTCGAGCTCGGCGGGTCGCTGCTCGGCGGCGCGCACCTCACCCCGCAGGAGCGCGAGCTCGCGATCCTGCGCGTCGCGCACCTCACGGGCGCGGCCTACGAGCGCCGGCAGCACGAGCAGCTCGGGCGCGCGGTCGGGCTGGCTGAGCCGGAGATCGAGGCCACGACTGCCGCGAGCCCCGGTGACGTGCTTCCCGCCGACGGCGCGCTCATCTGTCGCGCGACCGACGAGATCACCCGCGACGTGCGGCTCTCGGACGAGGCGCTGGCGCTCGTCCGCGAGCGCTGGGGCGACGCAGGCGCCGCCGAGCTGATCCTGACGGTCGGCTACTACAACATGGTCAGCCGGTTCCTCGAGTCCGCACGAGTCCCGCTCGAGGCGACCGAGCTGCTGGCGGGAACGACCCCCGAGGGGATCGTTCGCGGGGCGCGCGAAGCTGGCGCCTGAGGCGCTGCCCTGGCCCTGCACGCGCTGTATGTTCGCCTCATGACATCCGCCCGCACCGTCCTCGGCGTCACACGCGCCTGCATCGGCATCGGCGCCTGGGTCGCGCCGGACCTCACCACCCGCGCCTTCGGAATGGATCCGGCGCACTCCAATCGGTTCGTCGGGCGGCTGTTCGGCGCCCGCGAGCTTGCGCTGGCGCTGGCGCTCCTGGCGGCGCCGCCCTCGGCGGTGGCACCGGTCGCCGCGATCGGCGCCGCGGTTGACGGCGTGGACGCCGTCGGCGGGTTCGACGAGCGCCGGCGCGGCAACCTCAGCACACAGGCGACCGTCCTCGGTCCCGTGGGGGCCATGCTGTTCGCGGCACTCGGCGTTCTCGTCGCGCGAGAGGCCGCAGCGACCGCCGACTGACCGATCCACGCCGCCCGCTAGACGGCTGCGCTCAGGTCCCGGAGCGCCGCGAGCACCTGCTCGTCGTGCGTGGCGGGCTTGACCTTCGGGATGACGTGCCGCACGACACCGTCGCCGTCGATGACGAACGTCGCGCGAACCACCCCCCAGTAGGTCCGTCCGTACATGGACTTCTCCGCCCAGACGCCGTACTCCTCGGCGACCGCGTGGTCCTCGTCCGCAAGCAGGGTGAAGTTCAGGCCCTCGTCGTCGTGGAACTTCTTGACCTTTCTGACCGGGTCGGGGGAGACGCCGAGAACGACCGCGTCGGCCTCCTCGTAGGCGGGCAGGTGGTCGCGGACGCCGCACGCCTGGGTCGTGCACCCAGGGGTCGAGGCCTTGGGGTAGAAGTAGAGGACGACCGAGCGTCCGCGCAGGGCGCTCAGGGTCGTCGCCTCGCCGTTCTGGTCGGGGAGCGTGAAGTCGGGTGCGGCGTCGCCGGTCGCGAGCATGACGGGGCCTTTCGGGGTCGGTTGGTCACTTCAGCAGCCGTGAGAGCCGCCGGTCCTTGAGAACTCGCCCCCCGGTCTGGTCCTTGGGGCAGTAGCAGAGGACGTAGCTCTCGTAGTGGATCGCCTCGATCGTCGTGCCGCAGCGCGGACACGGCTCGCCCGCGTGCCGGTGCACCTGGAGCGGGAGCGGGAGCTTGTCCGGGATCGGCAGCGTGAGCACGTCCTCGTAGTGGTCGATTGCGCCGCCGAGACGCTCGATGATCGCGTCGCGCAGCGCCGTGGCCTGCGCCTCATCGAGATCACCCGCCCGCTGAAACGGCGACAGGCATGCGGTCCAGAGGATCTCGTCCACCCATGATCGCCCGATCCCCGCGATCACCCGCTGGTCGCGCAGCACCGCCTGGAGCGGCCGCGCCCCTTCCGGCGCAAGCAGCTCGCGCAGGTCGGGCGGATCGGGCCAGGCCTCCGGGCCGAGCTTCGCCACCGCCTCATCCTCCTCGACGGCGGGCGTCGCCAGAAGCTTGACCCACGCCGCCTGCCGCGTGCCGAACTCGCGCAGGCGCAGTTCGCGGCCGTCCGCCAGCCGCACGAGCAACCGGCTGCTGCGGTCACGCGGCTTCGCGTGGACGTCATAGAGCTGCAGCCGCCCGGCGGACATCAGGTGCATCAGCAGCGACAGGTCACCGCTCACGTCGACGACGAGGTTCTTGCCGCGGCGCCGTACCCCCGCGACCGTCCGGCCCACCAGTGCGTCGAGCGGCGGGTCGAACGTCTTCAGTGCGTTGATTCCCGGCGCGAGCGCCGACTCGATCTCCGCGCCGCTGAGCGCTGTGCTCAGCCGGCGCGCCACAACCTCGACTTCTGGCAGTTCCGGCACGGCGCCGAGTGTGACACGCTCGAACGGCCGCACTGCCGCCGCGGCCGGTTCGAGCGACGCCTGCCGGGGGGAATCCGGACGGGCTCGCGCCTACAGGGCATGAATGCCCGAGTCCCGATCCCACCACGGGACATCGCCACCAAGGAAGGTCTCCATGCCTGCTTCCGTGCCCCGTCGCGCGCGCCTCTGGGCGTGCGTTGTTCTCGCGCCCCTGCTCATGCTGATCGTCGTGGCGCAGGCGGTCGCCGGCATCTACCAGGTGCATGCCTGCGACAGCTCGAACGTGAATCGCTCGTGGTCTGCCTACGGTGACACCGGGCTCGTCGCGACCGACGCCTCGTGTCTCGCCGATCCGGGCCGCGGAATGAAGGTCCGCAACAGCCTGCGCGGGCCGGGCCAGGTCCCCGTGCTCGCGCCGTACGGGGCGACCGGCGGCCTCCAGGCCGTGTCGCCGACGGGCACCGTCTTCACGGGTCTCCACGCCGACGCGACGGCGTATGACGAGAAGGGCAGCACCGGCGTCGACGGCTGGCGCGCGGGGATCCGCGTGAACGGGAAGGACGACGTGTGGTGCGCCTTCCAGTGGGCGTGCTCATGGATCGGGCCGCCGACGCTGCGCATCGACCTTCCGATCTTCACCTCGAGCGTGCAGCTCGCTGCGATCTGCGGGCTCAGCAGCGGCTGCCAGCGCGATCGCGTGCGGGCCGCGACGACGCTCGGCAACATCACGCTCGACGTACGCGATGACTTCGGCCCGGACCTGTCGGTGAAGCGCGGGACGCTCTGGGGCGGCGGCGGCTGGCTGCGCGGCGACGCTTCGCTGGGCATCGACGCGACCGACAACGCCGGCGTGCGACTGCTGCAGATCGAGGCCGGCGGTCTCGCGGTCGGGTCCAACGGCCTGTCGTGCGACTACCACCTGCTGACTCCGTGTCCCGGGAGCGCATCGCTCGATGCGTCGATGGACACGACGCGCCTGCCGGATGGCCCGAGCACCGTCGTCGCCCGCGTCACGGATACCAGCGGCAACGTCGCTGAACAACGCTCGACCGTCTACGTCGACAACACGGCGGCGATCGTCGCGGTCCCCGTCATCCACGGGGGTTCCGCATGGCGCTCACAGAACGGCTTCGAGATCGGGCTCGACGCGCGCGACGCCCCACAGGCATCCGGAGTGCGCTGGGTCGCGTGGGAGACCTGCCGCCTCGACGGGTCGGCGTGCTTCACGAAGGTGGGATACGGCAACCCCACGAGCGCCGTCATCGATCTGCCGGCGTCGGGGGAGTGGAAGGTCCGGGCGTGGGCGGCCGACGGCGTGCGCGACGGGCCGCGGAGTGCGTGGTCACAGCCACTGCGGTTCGACGACGGAGCGCCGGGCGCGGCCAACGTCGATGCGGGCGCCGCGTGGACGAGCGGCGACGCGGCGACGAACGTCGTCGTGAGCTTCCCGGACGGGTCGGCCCGGGGCCCGTCCGGCATCTCGGGGTACGCCGTGACCCACGGCGACGTCGCCCCCGGCGGCGCCGCGACGCAGCGCGGCGACCGGGTGCTCGTCCCGCTCGGATCTCTGCCCGAGGGGACGACCCGCGTGCGCGCCCGCGCGATCAGCGGCGCCGGCGTTCCGTCCGCCCAGGTCGGCGAGGGTCTCGTCCGCATCGACCGCACGCCGCCGGTCGTCCAGCTCAGCACTGACGGCGCCCCGCTCGTCGCGCCTGAGGGGGAGTGGCTGCGCCAGGGGGTGCGCCTCGACGGTCCGCGCCGTCGACCAGGAAGGCCTCTCCGGGATGGCGCCCGCCGCGGAAGGCGAGCCGGTCACCCACGGCGGCCATCTCGAGTACCAGGTCGATGACGATCCGGTGGTCCGCGTGCGCGGCGCGAGCGAGACGATCGACCTGCCGCGCGACGGCCTCCACGTGGTGACCGTCCGCGCCGTCGACGTGGCGGGCAACATGAGCAGCCCGCAGCGCGCGAGCTTCCGCGTCGATCGCAACAGGCCGACCGGGACGATCGACGCCATCGATCCCGTCGCGCCGCGCCGTCTCCACGCCGTCCGTCGCCGAGGAGTGCATCGACAGCGCTACGCTCGAGCTGCTCGCCCGCGGAGCACGCGAGTGGACCAGCCGTTCCCGCGCAGCTCGAGCAGCGCGGGGTCACGGCGCTCGTCCCCGACGACCACCTGCCCGCCGGGGACTATGCGGCGCGCTTCCGTGATTCGCGACTGCGCGGGCAACGAGGGCTTCATCGCCTACTCCGGCGCGACGGGGACGGGCGCGCTGCGGCTGCCGCTGCGTGAGACGGTCGTGATCGACGCGCGGCCTGTCGGCCGGCGCCGCGCGAGGGAGTGGCCCACGTGACCGTCGCTCCGGGACCGCCGTGCTCGTCCGCGGCCGTGTGACGACCCTCGACGGGCGGCTTCGTGAGCGGGCGGCGGGTCGAGGTCCAGGAGCGGATCGCGTGGGCGACTGGCGCGTGCGCGCGCTGCGCGTCAGCGACGACGTCGGGAGGCGTCGCGGCCGAGCTGCCGAAGGGCCCGAGCCGGCGCATCCGCCTCGTCGTCGCGGACAACGAGCAGGAGATCGGCGCCGCGAGCCGCACGCTCGGGATCGCGGTCCCGGCCCGCGTCACGCTCGGCGTGAACCGCACGAGCCTGCGCAACGGGCAGGCCGCGCGCTTCTCCGGAAAGCTGCTCGGAGGCTTCGTGCCGCGCAGCGGCCGCGAGCTCGAGCTTCAGGGCTACAACCCGCTGAAGGGCCGCTGGCAGCCGGTGCGGACGCAGGGGCTGCGGACGAGCCGGACCGGACGCTGGCACACGGCCTATCGGTTCACGTCGACGATCGGGGCGACGGTGACGTATCGCTTCCGGGTGCGCGTCGCGCCGCGGCCGGACCATCCGTTCGCCGAGGGGTTCAGCCGCGCGGTGACCGTCAGGGTGCGCGGCTGACCCCGAAACGACGAGAGCCCGCCGGGTGGCGGGCTCTCGTGAAGCGTGTCGCGCCGGTGAAGGCGCGGGCGCGGGCCGGTTCCTACGCGGCCTCGCGCAGTGCTGCGACGCGGTCCAGACGGGCCAGCCTGCTCAGCGCGCGCTCCTCGAGGCGCTGTGCCTCCGCGGTGCTCACGCCCAGCTTGCGACCGGTCTGCGCGACCGTGTGCGGCTGCTCGCCCTTGCGGCCGAAGCGCAGCTCGATGACCTGACGCTCCTCCGCCGGCAGCTCCGCCAGCGCCTTGTCGAGCTGATCGGCGACGTCGTCGCGGCCGACCTCCTCCTCAGGCGTGAGGGCGTTGCTGTCGAGCAGCTCGCCGAGCGATGCGGAGTCGTCGTCGCCGACGCGCGCGTCAAGGCTCGCCGGACGCGAGTCCAGCTTGCGCAGGCGCTCGACCTCGTCGGGCTCGAAGCCCGTCTCGGCGGCGATCTCCTCAGCGGTCGGGTCGCGCTCGAGCTTCGCCGCGAGGTCGGCCGCGACGCGGTCCACCTTGCGGGTCTGCTGAGCGACGTTCGCGGGCAGGCGAACCGTGCGGGCCGTGTTGTCCAGGCCACGCTGGATCGCCTGGCGAATCCACAGCGTCGCGTAGGTCGAGAAGCGGAAGCCCTTGCGCCAGTCGAACTTCTCCGAGGCGCGGATCAGCCCGATCATGCCCTCCTGGACCAGGTCGGCCATGCCGAGGCCGAGGCCCTGGTAGCGGCGAGCGATCGAGACGACCAGACGCAGGTTGGAGTTGATCAGCAGCTCCTTGGCGCGCAGATCGCCGCGCTCGATGCGCTTGGCGAGCTCGAGCTCTTCAGCCGGGCGCAGCAGGCGGTACTGCGCTGCACGGCGCAGCAGCTGGTCAACCGGGTCGGCGACCGTCGTCGGCTCCCGGATCTCGTCCGGAAGGTTCTTCGAGAGTGTCAGCGTGGTGAGTTCCATGTGTTCCACCTGATATCCGATCTGAAGAGTCGGATTTTAGCGCAGAATGGTTGCGGATGCAACATCCTGCTCTGGATCCCGCGAGACCGGCGCCTATAGTCACGGGCTCGTCCGGGCGAGGGGGAGGGGTCGCGGCTGGGCAAGCCCGCTGGCCGGTGGATGCTTCCGTACGGTCGTTAAGCGCACCTCAATGCTGACGGACGGCTTACCCGGCGTACGGACTCCTACACCGCAGGTTCAGGAACGATACGTCATTTCCTGTGGCCCTGCATTGCGGACGGCGCAAGAGTAGGCTCGCGGCGGGGGATGTCTACGCACCTGTGGACCCCATTGGAGAGACCATGCGACAGCTGACGAGCCTCGATGCGCAGTTCCTGGCGCTCGAGAACGACCGGACTCACGGGCACGTTGGGAGTCTGGCGATCTACGACCCGAGCACCGCGCCGGGTGGCACGCTGACGGTCGCGGATGTGCGCGCACTGCTGAGTGAGCGCCTGCACCTGCTCACCCCGTTCCGCTGGCGCCTGGTCGAGGTGCCGTTCAGCCTCGACCACCCGTTCTGGGTCGAGCAGGCCGAGGTCGACCTCGAGTACCACGTGCGCGAGATCGCGCTTCCCGCGCCCGGGACACTGCGGCAGCTCGCCGAGCAGGGCGGCACGGATCTTCGAGCGGCGCCTGGACCGCAGCCGCCCACTCTGGGAGATGTACCTGATCCACGGGGTGGAGAACGGGACGAAGGTCGGCCTGCTGACGAAGATCCACCATGCTGCGCTCGACGGTCTCTCCGGCGCGGAGATCCTCGTCACCCTGATGGACCTGGCCCCCACCGGCCGCGTGATCGCGCCGCCGGAGCCGGGACGGCGCCGCCGACCCCGCGCCGAGCCGGTTCGAGCTGCTCGCCCGCGGGCTCACGGCCACGCCCCGCCATACGGCGCGCGCGCTCCGCTCGCTGCCGGGCACGCTCCCGAACCTCGACCTGGTGCCCACGCTGCGCAGCGTGCCCGGGGTGAACCTCATCTCCGGCACCGCCCGCCGGGTCGGCGGGCTCGTGCCGGGCGCCGGCAACGACGTCGTGATCGAGCGTCTGGTCGCTCCGAAGACGAGCCTGAACCGGCGCATCTCCGCGCACCGCCGCTGCGCGTTCGCCACGATCTCGCTCAGCGACGTCAAGCGCATCAAGAACCACTTCGGCGTGACCGTCAACGACGTCGTCGTGGCGATCACGGCCGGAGCGCTGCGCGAGTGGCTGCTCGTGCACGACGAGCTGCCCGCCGATCCGCTCCTGGCGATGGTCCCGGTCTCCGTCCGGCTGCCCGAGGAGTTCGGCACCTTCGGCAACCGCGTCTCGATGATGACGGTGCCGATTCCCACGAACGAGCACGAGCCCGCGGAGCGCGTGCGCCTTGCGCACGAGGCGATGGACCAGGCGAAGGCGCGGCACAACACGACGCCGCGGATGCTGATCCAGGAGGCCAACGAGGGCATCCCGCCGATGATCCTGGCGCGGACGGCTCAGACGCTGCTGAACGTCGCCGCCGGCGGTGTGCTGAATCCGCCGCTGAACGTCGTGATCTCCAACGTCCCCGGGTCGCCCGTGCCGCTCTACTGCGCGGGCGCGCGGCTCGAGGCGAACTACCCGCTGTCGGTGATCACGGACGGGATGGGCCTGAACCTCACGATCCTGAGCTACCAGGACCGCATCGACTTCGGGATCATCGGCGACCGCGAGGAAGTGCCGGACGTGTGGTTCCTGGCGGAGGAGGTCGACCATGCGTTTCACGAGCTGCTCGATCTCGTCCCCGCCGCGAAACCGCGCAAGAAGGCGGCCGCCAGGAAGAAGGTGCGCGCCGCGAGCGACCCTGCCCGCGCGGCCTAGACGCTCCTAGCCCGCGCCGGCGCGCAGCCGCGCCCGAACCTGGCGGGCGGCGCGCTCACCGCTCTCGACCGCGCCTTCGAGGTGGCCCTGCGCGCGCGTCGACGTGTGCTCGCCGGCGAAGACGATGCCCGCGACGGGCCGCTCGAGCAGTCCCCGGAAGCGGGTGACCTGGCCGGGACGGAATGCTGCGTACGAGCCGCCGGTCCAGTGGTCCCCGTGCCAGGCGTCGAGCCACGCCTCGCCGGTCACCGCGTGGCTGATCCCCGGGGCGATGGGCTCGATGGTCGCCAGCGCCTGGCGGACGAGCGCCTGCGGAGCCGGTCCGTGAGCCCCGGTCACCGCGAGACCGCGCGCCGCGGCGCCGCCCGTGAAGAGGCTCAGGAGTCCCTGTCGCACGGACGGCTGCTGTGCGAGCGAGCTGTCCCACGTCTGCAGCATCGGATCGTCGGCGAGGAGGTCACCCGACCAGCCGCCGAACGCCGGGGGCCGGCGGTGCAGACCCAGCAGCAGCTTGGCGCTGGTGCCCATGCCCAGCTCGGCGATCATCCGCCGGTGGGCGGCCGGCAGGCCGGACGCCGCGAGGTCGGCGGTGCGGAGAGCCGGGAGCGGCTGCGTCAGGACGATGACGTCGGCGTGCACCGGCTTGCGATAGCGGTCGAGCAGCAGCTCGTACCCGCCTGCGGCGCGCCGCCGCAGTCCCTGCATCGCGGAGCCGACGCGCAGTGCCGTCTCCGGCAGCCCCGCGGCGAGCTTGCGCGGGATCTGGTCGTTGCCGCCGCGGACGTGGAAGCGCTCCTGGGGACCCTCGTCCGGCCCGGTGTAGTTCTCGATCAGGGCGAACGCGCTGAGGTCCTGGGGGTCCAGGCCGAACGACCCCGTCAGCTCGGCGCTGACGGTACGGCCGAGCAGGGAGCCCGAGCCGCCGGGGAGATTCGCGTCGAGCCAGTCGCGCGCGGAGCGCTCGTCGAGCGCGCGAGCCCCGGCGCTCGCGCGGCCGGCGCGGGGGACCCCGGTTCGCGCGGCCTCGGCCTCGAGCCCGCGCACCATCTGCGCGTACCCGGCGGCCACGGCGGCCGTTGATCGGGAGCGCCCGCCGATCACGACCGCGTCGTGCGTGTCGGACGCGCGCTCGGCGGCCAGCCGGTCCTCGAGCGGAAGGCCGAGCTCGGCTGCGAGGGCCCTGATGCGGTGGTGTCCGGTGTCGATCAGCTCGCCGCCGTGTTCGCCGACGAGCCCCGGGACGATCGTTCGGGTGGACCAGCATCGGCCGCCGACGCGCTGCTGCGCCTCGTAGATCGTCGATGCGATCCCGGCCTGTCGCAGGCGATGCGCGCACGTGAGCCCGGCGAGCCCGGCGCCGACGATGACCACGCGCGGGGCGGCGTCGCTCGTGGACGACCCGCACGCGGCGAGCAGCCCGCCGGTCGCGGCGACGCCGGCCAGGGTGGCGCCGCGTCCGAGTGCCTCACGCCGGGTGATCCGCTCCATCGGCGAAGGACCGTAGCGCGCGCGCTGGGCTTCGTAGTTCACTTGACACAAGTAAATACTTAGCTATACTTCCACAAAGCAAGAAGAAAGGACACCGTATGTCAGAGCACGACATCACCCCCGAGAAGGACCCCGCCGCCCAGGAGCAGCGGGAGATCACCGTTCAGGTGCCGGCGCACCGCGTCGCGCAGTTCGAGCGGTTCTACAAGCGGTTCATCGCCATGGCGGCCCAGTGGGAGTCCGAGATCGGCAACGAGGACCTCCGCGGTCCGCGTGGCCGGCGCGGACGCCATCGCCACGGCGGCCGCCCTCACGGCCCGGGTCGTGGCCGCTGCGGTACCCGCGGCGAGACCGACGTCAGCCCGGACCCCGCGGCCTGATGGCCGACAAGCCCGTCACGGTCGAGGTCCCGGAGGACCGCGTCCCCGAGTTCTACCTCTGGTTCGCGGCCTTCCTGGCATCACCCCCGGGCTCCGGACCGCCGCGCCCCTGGCGCGGCGGTCCGCGTCGCGGTGGCTTCGGCCATCGGGGCCACCACCAGGACCGGCGCCCCTGGGGCGCCGGCGATCTGGACGACGCGCGCTGGCTGTACGGGCGGCTCTCCGACCCCGCCCGCGAACTGTTCGATCTGCTGATCGACGCGCCCGGCGAGCGCCAGTCCGGCAACGAGATCGCCGCTCGCCTCGAGATCGACAAGGGCGCCCATGGTCTCGCGGGGATCCTCGCGTGGCCCGGACGCTGGTGCAGCAAACTCGGGCTCGAGTTCCCGATCACGACGACCGCCCGAGACGACGGTGGGACGGACTACTCCATCCAGCCTGAGCTGGCGGCCCTGTTTTCGCGCGCGCGAGGCGGCGCCGGCGGCTGAGCGAGCACATGTGCGGGGCCTGTCCGGCCCCGCACATGCACCCTGCGCTCAGGTGATGCCGATCGGGTCCGGGTCCACCGGCGGCGGCGGAGGCGGATCCGTCGCGGGGGCCGGGGACTGGCTCAGCGTGCGGATCGTCGCGGCGAACGTGTTGCCCGCGGAGATGATCGCGGTGCGCTGGGCACGCGCGGCCATCCGCCACGCGTCGAGCAGCGGGCGCAGTGCAGCGCGCGCCGCCGCGAGCGCCGCTCTGCACGCCCTTGGGTTGTGAGCAGCCAGTGCCGCGGCACAGGCTGCACGCGCGTTCGCGCCGATCGTGCGCATCTGCGCGTCGAGCGGCGCCGCCACGTTCGTGAACGTCGTGTTGGCATTCGCGAACGAGGACTTCAGCGCGTCGCAGGCAGCCGTCGCCTGCGTGGTCTTGCCGACGAGTCGCGCCGGGGGCTGCCCGGCGTCGACGGCTGAGCAGATGCGCGCCGCCCGTGGATACGTCGCTTCAAAGCTGCGCGCCGACGCGGCGGCCGGAAGTGCCAGGAGCGCGAGCGCCCCGAGCGCGAGGGCGGGTCGGAGACGGTGGAGCATGTTCGAATCCCTTCGGTCAGGCTCTTGGGGGGAGCGGTTCAAACGTCCGACCGACGGGGAGGTTGACGATCCCCAGGAGGCGGCTCGGACGGATGTCCAGCCGCTGGGGCGCCGCTACTTGAGCAGCGTGAACGTGCGCCGCACCGTCTGCGACCGCGCGCCCTTCGCGGTGAGCGCGGTGACCGCGAGGCGGTACCGACCAGGTGTCAGCGACCGCTTCCTGGAGACCCGCCCGGCGAAGAGGACGCCCGTGCTTGCCGCGCTGCAGTGCCAGCTTGACCGTTCCCGGAACGGAGACGTACCGCTTGCCCGACCGGCGCGCGAAGCGCAGCACGACCTTGGTCTTCCTGCTCAGGGTGATGCGGACCGGCGCGTTCGCCGCCGGGACGACGACCGGCAGGCTGAAGCCGGAGCGGATCCGCCGCTTCGCCGACAGGAACCGGATCACCGACGGCTTCGCGCACACGAGCACGCGTTTGCCGGTGGTCTTCGACTTCTTCGCGACGCAGCGCTTGGCCGTGCATACGAGCACGCGTTTGCCGGTGGTCTTCGACTTCTTCGCGACGCAGCGCTTTGACGCGCTCGGGCTGGACGGCGTGTTCCCGCTCGGGGACTGGCCGCCGGACTGGCTGGTCCGCGCTGTCGGGTCGCGCCGCTGCGTGACGATCGGGGAGAGCGGCGGGATCGGCGGACTTCACGTCGCTGAAGTTCGCGCCGGCATAGAACGGCGCCGCGATGCCGGCGGCGAACGCGCTCTTCGCCGCAGGCGAGGTCTCGATCGGCCAGTCCCGGTCCTGGTATTTCTCGAACCAGACGAAGCCCTTGACGTTCGGGAAGTTTCGGGAATCTGCGTGGTGAGCGCGTCGGTGATCCACGTCGCCTTGTTGCCGTTCTTCTCGGTTGAGGCGGTTTCGCCGATGAGGAGCGGCTTGGACGGCGCGATCGCCTGGATCGCGTCGTAGGTCGGGCCGAACACGCCGCTGAACGGCTTGAAGGCGTAGTCCCAGTTGTAGGCGTCGATGCAGGTCCAGTCGACGTAGTCGTCGCCGGGGTACAGCGCCTTGAGGGGCAGCGACCCGGCGTACTCACCGGTCGGGCACCAGGTCCAGGTGACGTTCGTGGCGCCCTCCTGCCGGAAGATGTCGTGCACGTGGCGCCACGTCTTCACGTAGTCGCCCGGACGGTTGCCGTTCACCGACTCCGAGTAGGGCCAGAGCCCGTTGATGTTCATCTCCCAGTCGAACTGCAGGAAGAACGGATGGCCCCAGTCGCGAGCGTCGTCGGCCCACTCACGGATGTAGGAGTCGTACGCCCCGCTGGCGGTCTTGGCGAGCGTGAAGTCGGGCTGGATCATCGTCAGCGGCTGCGAGTACGACGCCCACCCGAACACCGGGATCGAGCCGCGCTGACGGATCGCCTCCATCTGGTTCGTCGGGAACGGGATGAAGGAGCACGGGTCGGTGTTGCAGTACGCCCAGGGCAGCGAGAACTCCATCAGCGACATGCGCTTGCCGACCATGGACTCGAAACGGTCGGCGGCGGTCATGTCGTAGGGCGGGCTTGCGCCGGTCAGGTGGTCGCCGATGTTGGCGCCCCAATAGACGGAGGGGGCCGCTGCGGCGGGCGCTGCGGCGACGGCCGCGAGGCACGCCGCGACAAGCCCAGCCGTCATGATGTTTCGCGCGCCTCTCACCATCCGTGAACACCCAGGGTACTTCGGGGTTTCGGTTGCGGCGCCCGACTGGACGAAGCGGTGCTCGGTGTGCGTACCGGGCGGCCGCGGCGTGAACATTCGTCCACGCACGATTGTCGTCTCTAAGAAAACTACCGACCAAAGTGTGTATCCGCGGCAGAATCGGGTACAACTGTCCGAGGATGAGTCGACACCTGCGGACCGAGGACCTCGGCCTGTTCGACAGGGCCGGCTTCCGAACGGCCGAAGACGGGCTCGAGTTCCTCGGTGACGTGGTGGAGTCGATCACGGAGCACTCCGTGATCGCCACAGACCGCGAGGCGGGCCTGTGACCTCCATCCTCGTCCTCGACGACCACGCCGAGAACCGCGAGCTGATGTCGGCCGTCCTCGGCGCCCGGTACACGGTGATCGGGGCTGCGAGCGGGCCGCAGGCGCTCGACCTCGTCCGCGCCGACCCGCCGGACCTCGTCATCGCCAACGTGCTCATGCCCGGGATGGACGGCTACGAATTCGTTCGCGAGCTGCGCCGGGAGCCGCGGAACGAGCACACCCGCGTCATGTTCTGCACCGCGGTCTACGCGGAGGAGGAGATCCGCGCGCTTGCGACGGCCTGCGGTGTCTCCCAGATCCTGTTCAAGCCGTGCGCGCCGGAGGACATCCACACGGCCGTCAGCGCGGCGCTGGCCAACGGCTACGCGCCCGATGCGCCGATGACGGTGGAGGACTTCCACGAGCGCCTGCGTGTGCTGAACGGCAAGCTGATCGAGAAGATCCGCGAGCTCGAGGAGTCCGAGCGGCGCGGAGCGGAGACGGTGATGCTGCTCGAGAGGCTCCAGTCGTCGGCGCCCGTCGGGCTCGGGTTCCTCGACCGCGAGTTCCGGACCGTGCGCGCGAACGAGACGCTCGCCGAGATTCACGGCCTTCCAGTCGAGGATCAGATCGGCCGCACGATCGAGGAGGTCGTGCCCGACCTGTGGCTCCAGATCGAGCCGATGTGCCGGCGGGTCCTCGAGACGGGGGAGCCGATCGTGAACGTCGAGGTGGACGGCCGCGGCCCCGGCAATGCGGAGCGCCGCTGCTGGCTGTCGAGCTTCTATCCGGTCCGGCTCGCGGCCGAGGTGATCGGGATCGGCCTCATCGTCGTGGACATCACCGAGCGACGGCAGGCGGAGGACCTGCGCGCGGTGGTCATGGACAACATGGTGGAGGGCGTGATCGTCTGCGACCAGGACGGGCTGCTCTCGTACATGAACGACGCGGCGACGCAGATGCTCGGGTGGCGCGAGGAGGAACTGCGCGGGCAGCGCATGCACGCGACGATCCACTACCAGCGGGCCGACGGATCTCCGTTCCCGGTCGAGGATTGCGCACTCGCCGCTCTCCGCGTCGACGGCGTCCCGGTGCGGAGCCGGGACGACGCGCTGACGCGGAAGGACGGGACGATCATCCCGGTCGCCTACTCGGCTTCGCCGCTGCGCACCGGCCACGCGATCACCGGCTCGGTTCTGGTGTTCCGCGACATCAGCGAAGAGAAGGCCGAGGAGACGCGAGCCAGGCGCGAGCTCGACTCGCTGACCTGGGTCGGCCATATTCGCGACGCGCTCGCCGAGGACCGCCTCGTGCTCTACTCGCAGCCGATCGTGCCGCTTCGCGGCGGCACACCGTCCGAGGAGCTCCTGATCCGGATGATCTCCAAGACGGGCGACCTGGTCCTACCAGGGAGCTTCCTGCCCGTCGCCGAGAAGTACGGGCTGATCGGCGAGATCGATCGCTGGGTGATCGACCATGCGATCGAACGCGCCGCTGGGGGGAACCGCGTCGAGATCAACCTGTCCGCGAGGTCACTGGGCGACGTCGGGCTGCTGCGCACGATCGAGACGCACTTCCGCGCCGCCGGCGTCGACGCGTCGCTTGTGACGTTCGAGATCACCGAGACCGCGCTGATGACCAACATCGATGCGGGTGAGGAGTTCGTGAAGGGGCTGGTCGCGATGGGCTCCGGCATCGCACTCGACGACTTCGGCACGGGCTTCGGCAGCTTCACCTATCTGAAGCGGCTGCCGATCAACTTCCTGAAGATCGACATCGACTTCGTGCGCGACCTGGCCCGGAATCCGCACAATCAGCACCTCGTGCGAGCCACCGTAGGCCTCGCTCACGACTTCGGGTTCCAGACGATCGCCGAGGGCGTCGAGGACGCCGAGACGCTGTCGGTCCTGAAGGACCTGAAGGTCGACTTCGCCCAGGGCTACTTCCTCGGCCGCCCGGCGCCGCTCAAGTCGGCGTACCCCGGGAGTCTCGCGGTGCGCTGACGGTGAGACCTTGCCCGTCGGGACTCAGCGCAGGTTGAGCGCAACCGGGATGTTGTCGAACGCCCCGATGAGGCTGATGTCCTCGGTGCCTCCAAAGGCCTTGAGGCCGTGTGCCCCGACCGCCGCACCGACGCGCCAGCCGACGTCCTTGACGCCGTCCTTGCCCATCTTCACGTAGAGGCCCGACTGCCCGGAGGCGAGGTCTTCCGGAAGCTTGCCCTTGACCCCGACCACGACGGTCGACGTTTCGCTCTTGAAGTCGACCTCGCCGGAGCCGAACACGCTGAGCAGGTCGGCGGTTCCCTTGACCTTGGCGGAGAGTTCGACTGCGATCTTGTCGCAGCCGACGCTGAGCTTCAGCCCGAGCTCACCCGCCTTCCCGTCTCCGTGCAGCGGCGGGATCTCGACCTTGTCGCCGTATGCCACCGTCTTGCCGCTCAGCGCCGGCGGGCATCCCCCCGGGTCTGCGACGTTGGCCGCGACGACCGGCGAGTCCGGTGGCGGCTCCTGCCCGGCGACGCACAGAGGCTTCATGAACGTCGTCGACCCGATCCAGGCGGCCGCGGCGGTCGGTAGGAGAGCCCACAGCGCCTCGCCGTCCAGCTGCATGTCGCTGAGCGCGGCGGCATGCCAGTCCGGCTGCTCGAGCTGGGCGACGAGCGCGGTCTCACGCCCGCCCGCGCGGTGCCAGTAGTCGCGCACCAGCTGGTCGAGCAGCGCCATGCGCGAGTTGAAGCCGCCCTGCGCGGCGACCGTCGCCGATTGGCACCAGGGGATGAAGCACGCGTCGAAGTCGGCGGATGCCAGACATTCCTGCTGCTTGGGCGGGACGGTCCTGACCCAGAAGTCCGTCGTGTGTGTGTCGACGTCGCGGAAGGCCGCCAGGATGCGGTCGTGCAGCGCGCCGAGCTCGGGCTCGTCCTGGCTCTGGTTCACGGCATTCGCGATCGCCGACCGTTCGAGCTTGTCCGGCGTACGCTCCTTCAGCGCGTTGACGCGTTCGATCGCGGCCTGATGCGCTGCGGAGATCGCACTCGAGCGGTCGTTGCTCGCCGAGGTGATCGCGCCCATGCGCTCGGCTGCGTTTGCGCTCTGCTCGGGCGTCGACGGCCACTTGAACGGGGGCAGCGGCGTCTCTGTCGCAACGGTGAGGTCGTAGACGTCGCGCGCCCACGGACTCTCCGGCAGCGCGCCACCCGGAAGCTGGGTGCGAGGTGGGAGGTAGGCGAGCGGGCGGCGCGCGTAGCTCAGGCGGAGCAGCTTGACGGCCTCATCCACGCCTCGACCGGAGCAGACGAGCGCGAGTGCGAGGTTGCTGTGCGCCTCGGCGAGCGGGCGACCACCCAAGGCGATCGCGTGGCGCAGCGGCGCCACCGCGTCGGCCGGGCGCCCGAGCTTCAGCAGGGCGTAGCCACGGTTGTTCTCGAGCACCGCGCGACCGCTCAGTCCCATCGGGTTCGCGAGCCGCGGTCTGGTCGCCGCCGCGTGTGCGCCACCCGCGGCGCGGTCCAGCAGCGCGAGCGCCTCCGCCGGCCTGCCGAGCATCGTCAGTGGGACGGCGGCGTTGACCAGGTTCATCGCGTCGCGCCGGTCGCGCCTGTTCGCCACCAGCAGCCCGCCGAGCACCAGTCGGGGTGAGCCGCCCAGGACTGCGGCGACGGCCAGCCCCCGGGCGTCGCCTTCCGTCTTCAGCGGCTTGGCGAGCCGCTTCATCAGGCGCCCGGCCTTCCCGGAGCCGGCGAGCGTCCGGGCGCGGCGCATCGCCACGGCGAAGCTCACCTTGCGCAGCTTGGCCGGCTTCTTCGCCGGCTTCTTGGTCGGCGACGTGCCGGGCGGCGTGAGGCTCGGCGGCAGCGTGACGCCCGGCGGCAGCGTCACGCCGGGCGGCAACGTGACACCGGGCGGCAGCTGAGCCGCGGCGGCGCCGCGCCCGGGGCACTGCCCGGTGATGGTCGCAAGGCTCTGCCTGAGTGTGGTCTCGCTCGGGACGGCCCAAGACTCCGAAAACGTCGTCAGCGTGCCGGCCGGCAGGGCGGCCTGCGCGGACACCGGCAACGCGAGGATCGCGGAGGCGATGACGAGAAATGACAGTCGCACGACACGACCGTCGAGGTGGTGCCCTCCCTGCACCCGAGCGATCGTCCGCCTTTCGGAGCGCCGAGTCAACCTCGGCGAGGAACCAGGCACCCTCTGCGGGCGACCGGCATCAACGGTGGCGCTCAAACCCGGTGAAAGGGCGTTGCCGTCCGTTGTTTCCACGGGCGCTTCCAGAGGCACGCCGTAAAGGGCTCCGAGTCGGGCACGTCGATTGGCTGAAGGCGCGCCGAAACCACTTCTGTGTCCCAGCCCTGAGCGATCAGGGCGGACGCGTGCGAGTGCCGGAGGCTATGGAAGGTTGGTGCATGTCGGACTGCGGAGGTGAACTGCGGGTTCCGGTCAGCCGATCTTCGACCGCACCGTCACCTGACCGTTCCGGCCGGTGAACGCGAACGTCACCAGGTCGCCCTTCTTGACGAGCGGCTTGGTGTCGACGATCGCGCCGATCACGATCGCCCCGTTCGCGCACGGCAGCACGACCTTCTTGACCTTCCGCGCCTTGAGCTTCGCCTTGCCGCCGCCCGAGCAGACCTGGAGCGTCGTGTTTCCCTGCGTGCGGGTGACCGAGATCGAGGTGGCCACCGTCGCTCCGAGGGTGTCGACGAGCTTCACGGTCGCCTTGCCGGTCTTCCCGAAGGTCTTCTTCGAGATCTTCGCCGGGACCGACACGGCCAGCGATCCGAGGCTCGCGTGGCGGCCGCCCACCGGCGGCGTCGGCCGGCGGTAGGTCTCCGACAGCGGCATCACCTGCTGCAGGCTGCTGCCGTTTCCGGCTGCGCCCACGAGGCCGAGCCAGTCAGCGCTGCCCCGGGCCAGCGACAGGTCGCCGGCGTAGCCCGGCGCGCTGCCCTGAGTCGGCACGAGTCCCGCCGCGACCTTCCAGTGGGCACCGTCGCTGGAGCGGGCCACGCCGACGTCGTTGCCGGGAACCGTGTACGCGGCGGTGAAGCTGCCGTTGCGATTCGCGGTGACGCCGACCCAGGCCGCGCCGTTGCGGCCGCCGAGCGCGCCGGTGCTTGCGCCGGGCGAGGCGCCGATTGTCGTCAGCGGGCCTACGGCACCTGCGGCGCTGATCGTCCGTGCCCAGACGTGCCCACAGCCGGCGAAGGCGACGACCGCGGCCGACGTGCCCACCGCCATGGTGTGGTCGGTTCCGGCGACGGCCGCTGCGCCGCCGCACGGGAACGTCACCGACCCCGTGACCGTTCCGGCCTGAAACGGAAAGACCGCCGACGCGGCGGTCCCGTTGTCCCCGCCTGATGCGCCGAGCGTGAACACGGTGCCGGCCGCGTTCCGGCCGATGTGCTGGAGGACGACGCCCGAGACGAGGTTCGTGCCCACCGGCGTGGGCTGGCTGATCGCGGCGTCGAGTTGCACGATCGGGCCGGTGTCGCCGTCGCTGCCGGCGTATTCCAGCGGCCCGCCCGGGCCTTCGAACATGCCCGGGGCTTGGAGGTACAGGCCGTTGGCGCCCCACTTCGCCATCTGGGGCGTCGTCGGCAGCTGGGTCCAGGAGACTCCGTCGTTGCTCGACGTCCACGCGGCGAGTGACAGCGGCCCGTTGACGGTCACGATGACCTCCAGCGCGCCCGGCGACGGGGCGTAGAGGAACCCTCCAGAGGTCGACGGCATGCCGGGCAGGTCGACCTGCGTGAAGCTCTTGGCTCCGGCCGGCTTGCGCGAGTACCGGGTGTACGCGAGCCCGGCTGCATCCGTGTTCGTCCAGAGCACGTTGACGGTGCCCTTGGAATCGACGAGCACCTGCGGCGCGTGGCCGGACCTGGTCTTGCCGATTGTGACGGGCGCAGGCGCCGCGGCTGTCGCGACGCCGCTGACCGCCAGAACCCCGACTCCGACGCCGATCGCCGTCATCCGCTTGAGCACTCGCATCCGATTCCCCCTTGAAGCTGACGAACGGCGCCGATGCTAACGACCGGCCCTTCTCGCTTTCGCAGCCGGCTCGTTCCCATCCTGCTCCGCGGAACTCGGAACATCAGACGACAGACATGGGCACGGCTGGTTTCGAACCAGCGACCTCTCGCGTGTGAAGCGAGCGCTCTCCCGCTGAGCTACGCGCCCTCGGATTCGGCGCCGAGTGTAGGGCGACAAGCGCAGCGGGGTCGTGGGCCGGTGGAAGCGTCCGCAGGCCCACGTAGCCTGCACGCGATGTCGACGCCCCAGGACCCCGGGCAGCCGCCCACGCAGCAGTACGGCGGGCAGCCCGGCTACCCACAGCAGGGCGGGTACGGCGCTCCGCCGCCCCCGCGCGAGTCGAATCCGTGGCCCTGGGTCTCGCCGGCGTGGCGATCATCGTCGCGGGCGTGATCGCCGCGCTGCTCATCACGGGCGGCGGCGACGGGTCGAGCAAGACGACCAACACGACGACGATCACGCGGACGGCGCCGACGGTGCCGACCCAGACGACGACGCTGACGACGACGCAGACCCAGCCCGCCACGACGCCGACGACGACGACCACCACGGTCACGCCGACGATCACGCGGACGACGACAGACTCGAGCGGAGGCTCTCAAGCCCCGTAGCTGTTCCCCAACGTGGCGTCTCCGCGGCACGATGCCGCTTCCCGCCACACCGGCACGGCGCCCCGCCATACCCCCCGGCGGGGCGCCGTGCCCCACTTTCCGTCCGCGCGGGTACACTCGCCGTGGACCGTGCTAGGCGGGGAGATAGCGGTGCCCTGTACTCGCAATCCGCTCTAGCGGGGCTGAATTCCCTTCCGAGGGGTGATGCCCGCGGTGTCGCCGCGCCGAGCACGGTGTCGATGGCCCGGGTCCCGTACGACGTCGAGCCGTGAACCAGGTCAGGTCCGGAAGGAAGCAGCCTTAAGCGGTCATCGGCGGGCGTGGCGGGATTCCCCGAGCCGGAGCCGTGCCCCGGCACCGGGGCCCGCGAGCCCACGTCGACGCAGGGTGCACGGTCCGCTCATTTGACCTACTCGCCGCGCAGGACGCGGACGTCCGGCGCGCAGCGTTTGAACACGCGCCACGAGCGGTTCCCCGCGACGAGGTTGAAGCCCTGCGGCGGCGGCGGGATCGCCTTGCGCAGGTCGCGCGGGTCGAGGATGTAGTCGCGCGCCACCCGTCGCAGTCGCCGGGCGCGCATACGTCCCGCGCGCGATCGTGCGCTCCTGCAGGCTGACGACCTGCGCCGGCGGCGTGTTCAGCCAGAGCGCCAGGAGCGGCACCGGCCGGTGGTTCGGCACGCCGACCGGCGCGCAGCCGGGTCCGATCGCGCCCGGGGGCACGTGCACGAGCGCCCGCAGGTCGTCCTGGATCGTGTCCTGGATGCGCAGCGCGTCGCGCAGGTCGCTGATGCGTCCGGCCTGCGCGGGCGTGAACACGGCAGCAGCAGCAGGGTCAGCACGCCGAACCACGCCCAGGGACGGCGGCGCGGGTCGCCCGGGGGGAGGGTGCGCCAGCCGAACGCGCCGGCCCCGCACAGGATCGCGCCGATCGACGCCGGCAGCAGCAGGTAGCGGCCGAGGATCGGCAGGCCGGCGGCGGCGAGCACGCAGAAGGCCGCGAGCGCGAGGACGCCGGCGACGATCGCCGGGCGCACGCGGTCGCGCAGCCACAGCCACGAGAGGACGAGCCCGCCGGCGGCGCCGACCAGCACCGGCTCGCGCAGGATCTCGCCGAGGCGCCGCGGGACGGTCAGCGGGACCTCGCCGAGCCCGGTCACGCGGCCGAGCGTCTCGGCGGTGTCGCGGGTGCCGGTCAGCGAGTGCAGCGGGGAGCCCGCGATGGATCCAGTCGGTCGAGCGCCCACAGCACCGGGGCGCTCGCCGCGAGGCCGCGCGAGCGTCAGCAGGCGGCGCATGTCGCGCTCGCCGCGCCAGACCAGGTACACGAGGTAGGCGATCGAGAACAGCCACGCCTCCGGCCGGATCAGGCCCGGCGACCGCGAGCAGCGCGAGGACCGGGGCAGCCCGCTCGCGGGCGGCGCGTCTCGACGAGCAGCGCGCCCGAGGACGAGCGCGACGTAGGGGATGTCGACGTACGCGCGCGCGCCGAAATCGAGGACCGGGCCGGCGCGTCAGGACGATCACGGCGGCGAGCACGCCGACCCACGGGTCGAACCAGGCGCTGCCGAGCGCGAACACGACCCAGCCCAGGACGGCGAGCGCGAGGAAGGCGACGATGATCGTCGCCGTCTGCGCGGCCTCCCCGTGCACGCCGGCGTCGCTCGCGATGCTCAGCGGCGAGGCGAAGACCCCGGCGAGCGTCGCCAGCGGATGCGGCGTCGGGGCCAGCAGCGCGTCGAGGTCGGGCGTGCGGCCCTGGACGATCTCGCGGCCCCAGACGATGCGAGTAGAGCGTGTCGTAGTTGACGAGCCCGCGGCCGACGAGCGCCCACAGCGCGGCCGCCAGCGCGAGCGATCCCGGCGCTCAGCCGCGCGGCGCGCGGCACGGGCCGGCCGTCAGTCCCGGGGCAGCGCGGCGAGCGCGCGCAGCAGCTCGCGGGCGGCGCGCTCGCCGAGGTCGAGGCTCTCGAGGCGGTAGGACTCGTTCGGCGCGTGGATCTCGTCCTCGGCCGTGCCGAACCCGCTGACGATCACCGGCCAGCCACGGGCGGCCATCGCCGCCGACGACGGGGATCGAGCCGCCGGAGCGCGTGAGCGCGCAGGTCATCCCGGTCGCCCGCTCGATCGCCGCGCGCGCGAGCCTGACGGCGGGCAGGTCGGCGTCGACGAGCGTCGGCGCGGCGCAGCATGTAGCTCGGTCTCGAGCTCGGCGCCGTCCGGCAGCGCGCCGCGCAGCAGGCCGTCGAGCACGTCGCGCATCCGCTCGGGGTCCTGGCGCGGCGCGAGGCGGAGCGTCAGGAACGCGCGCGCCTGCGCCGGCACGATCGTCCGCTCGGCGCCGGTCTGCGAGCATGTTCACGTCGAGCGACGCGTCGGCGCCGGTGCGCGCGCGCCAGAGGTCGCCGGCGCCGGCGGACGACCGGCCGCGCGCCGATCTCCTCGAGCGCCGAGGCGCGAGGGCCGCAGCGCCGCCCAGGACTCGAGCTCGGTCTGCGACGGCGGCGCGATGCCCTCGCGCAGCTCGTCGCGCAGCACGCCGTCGGGGCCGGGCAGGACCGCGCCGAGGATCCGGTGCAGCACGTGCGCGGCGTTCAGCGTCACGCCGCCGTAGAGCCCGGAGTGCAGGTCGCGCGGCTGCGCGGTGACGGTCAGCGACGCGGCGATGATCCCGCGCAGCCCGAGCGTGATCGCCGGCGTGTGCACGTCCTCCATGCCGGAGTCGAAGACGATCGCGCAGTCGGCGCCGCGCTCGTCGTCGCGCACCCACTGCTCGACGCTCGCGCCGCCCGCCTCCTCCTCGCCCTCGACGAGCACGCGCACGTTGACCGGCAGCTCCCCGGCGGCGGCCAGCGCGCAGGCGGCGTGCAGCAGCGGCAGGAAGTTGCCCTTGTCGTCGGCGGCGCCGCGCGCGTAGATGCGCTCGCCGCGCTGCGTCGGGCTCGAACGGCGGCGATTCCCAGGCGTCCGGGTCGCCGATGCCCTGCACGTCGTAGTGGCCGTAGATCAGGACCGTCGGCGCGTCCGGATCGGCGGCGCGCAGGTCGCCGACGGCCAGTGGATTGCCGTCGCCGATCGCTCACGAGCCCGCCTCGCCGCCGGCTGCGCGGACCCGCTCGCAGACCCATTCGGCGGCGCGCTCGAGGTCGGCCGGGTCGCCGCCGCCGGTCGAGATCGAGGGGATCCGCAGCCAGTCCAGCAGGTTCTCGCGCAGCGCCTGATCCATGGCCCGGACCCTATCCGCGCGGGTCCGGCCCGCGCCGCGCGGACGTGTACCCTCGGCCTTCGTGTCCGCCGGCCCCTCGCTCTACCGTCGTCACCGTCCCCGCACGTTCGCGGACGTCGTCGGACAGGAGCACGTCGTCCGCACGCTGAGCAACGCGGTCGAGCAGGGAAAGGTGCATCACGCCTACCTGTTCGTGGGCTCGCGCGGGACCGGCAAGACGTCGATGGCGAAGATCCTCGCCGCCTGCATGAACTGCGTGAACGGGCCGACGATCGAGCCGTGCGGGGTCTGCGAGGCGTGCATCGCGATCCAGAGCGCGACGTCGCTCGACGTGATCGAGATGGACGCCGCGTCGCACAACTCCGTCGACGACATCCGCGAGCTGCGCGACAAGGTCGCGTTCGCGCCGGTCTCGGGCGGCGCGAAGATCTACATCCTCGACGAGGCGCACATGCTGACCTCGCAGGCGTGGAACGCATTCCTCAAGACGCTCGAGGAGCCGCCGCCGGGAACGATCTTCGTGCTGGCCACGACCGAGGCGCAGAAGGTGCTGCCGACGGTCGTCGACCGCTGCCACCGTTTCGACTTCGGCCGGCCGACGGTGGAGCAGCTCGCGTCGGTGCTGCAGCGCGTCGCGGGCCAGGAGGGGATCGAGATCGCGCCCGACGCGCTTGCGCTCCTCGCGCGGCACGCGACCGGCTCCTTCCGCGATGCGCTCGGCACGCTCGAGCAGCTCGTCACCTACTCGGGGACGACCATCACGGTCGGCGACGTGCAGGCCGTGCTGGGCGCCGTCGACGACGACCTCCTGTTCGGCACGCTGGACGCTGTCGCGACACATGACGCGGGGGTCGCGCTGCGGGTCGCCGCAGCGCTCGCCGCAACCGGTCGCGACCTCGTGTCCGGGATGCGCGACATCGAGGCGCACACCCGTGAGCTGCTCGTCGTGCGCACGCTCGGCGCCGTCCCCGCCGAGCTGCGCGTGACGCCCGAGCGCGACGCGCGGCTGTCCGACCAGGCTCAGCGCATCGAGGCTCCCGACCTCGTGCGGCTGCTCGAACTGCTCGGCACCGCGATGCGCACGGTGAAGGACGGCGCGGACCCGCGAACCCGGCTCGAGCTGGCGCTCGTGCAGGCCGCGACGCCCGAGGTCGACGCCTCGACGAAGGCGCTGCTGGCGCGGATCGGCCGGCTCGAGGCGGCGCTGCAGGGCGGCGGTGCGAGCACACCGGCCACCCCGCTGACCGCCGTGCCCGATGCTCCGCTCCAAGCGCCGACGCCGATCCAGTCCGTCCCGCGCGAGCCCCCGGCTGCGCCCGCGCAGCCGTCCGCGATCGCCGCAGCGCCGACACCCGCCCCCGCCGCTCCGGCGACCCCGGACGACGCGACTCCGCCGCCCGTCGCGCCGCCTCCGGCGCCCGCTGCCACGCGCACCGACGTCACGCTCGCGGAGGTCCACGAGGTGTGGCCCGCGGCGCTCGAGACGGTCGGCGCCGACTACGCCCTGCTCGCCGCTGCGCTGCACAACGCGCGGCCGGTGGAGCTCTCGGACGGCACGCTGACCCTGGCGTTCGCGGCCGACGACACGTTCAACCGCAGAATGGCCGCGGAGAACCCCGAGCACCGGCGCGCGCTCGGCGAGGCGCTGGTGGCGCTCACCGGGGCACGCCTGCGCCTGGTCTACGAGCTGCGCGACCTCGGTGAGGCGGAGCGGCCGCCCGAGCTCGCGGGCGATGAGCTCGTGGCGCGCATCGTGCAAGAGTTCGACGCTGAGGAGATCGTTCCCGAACCCGAGCCGCAAGGACCTGCCTGATGCCCCAGCCGAACATGAACCAGATGATGAAGCAGGTCCAGAAGATGCAGCAGGACATGCTCGCGGCGCAGGAGCAGCTCAAGCTGGAGGAGGTCGAGGCCTCCGCGGGCGGCGGGATGGTGACGGTCAAGATCAGCGGCGACCTCGTCGTGAAGGCCGTCGTCATCGACCCTGAGGCGATCGACCCCGATGACCCGGAGCTGCTCCAGGACATGGTGACCGCGGCGACGAACGAGGCGATCCGGTCGGCTCAGCAGCTCGCCGCCGACCGCATGGGGGGCATCGCCGGCGGACTCGGTGGCGGCCTCGGCGGTCTCGGTCTCCCGGGGATGTAAGCGAGCAGCGCGATCCACGCTCCGCCCGTCCAGCGCCTGATCACCGAGCTCGGCAAGCTGCCGGGCGTCGGCCCGCGCACGGCGCAGCGGCTGGCGTTCGACATCCTGCGCCGCTCGCCGGAGGATGCGATCGCGCTCGCTGACGCGATCCGCGACGTGAAGGAGAAGGTCGGCTTCTGCGAGATCTGCTTCAACCTGGCCGAGGGTCCGCGCTGCACGATCTGCCAGGACGAGCGGCGCGACGGCGCGGTGATCTGCGTCGTCGAGGAACCCGGAGACGTCATCCCGATCGAGCGCACGCACGAGTTCCGCGGGCGCTACCACGTGCTCGGGGGAGCGCTGTCGCCGATCGACGGGATCGACCCTGAGCATCTGCGGATCACCGAGCTCTACGCGCGGCTCGACGCGGGCGGGGTGACGGAGGTCGTGCTCGCCACGAACCCGACCACGACCGGCGAGGCGACGGCGCTGCATGTCGCCCGCGGGGTTCACGAGCGCTCCCCGGACATCTCCGTCACGCGCCTTGCGAGCGGACTGCCGGTCGGCGCCGACCTCGAGTACGCCGACGAGGTCACGCTCGGCCGCGCGATGATGGGCCGCCGGGCCGTCTGAGCTACGCGGCGCCCGGGTGGGAGCCCACATGAAGCGGGCCTCCTGGCCTCGGCTCGTATCCTCCGGGGCGAGTATGAGCCTGGGCACGATCGTCATGAAGTTCGGCGGCACGTCGGTCGCCGACGCGGAGCGTCTCAAGCGCGCGGCCGCCCGCATCGTCGCCAAGCGCGAGGACGGCCACCGCGTGGTCGCCGTGCTCAGTGCGCGCGGGCTGGAGACCGACCGCCTGATCCAGGACGCGTTCGAGGTCTCCGACAGCCCGCATCCGCGCGAGATGGACATGCTCCTGTCCACCGGCGAGCGGGTCTCCTGCGCGCTCTGCGCCATGGCGATCAACGATCTCGGGCATCGTGCGATCTCGCTGACCGGCTCGCAGGCGGGGATCGTCACCGACACCTCGCACACCAAGGCGCGGATTCTCGACGTTCGCGCAGACCGGATCATGGACGCGCTCGACGAGGACGCGATCGTGCTCGTCGCCGGCTTCCAGGGCGTCTCGACCTCCAAGGACGTGACGACGCTCGGCCGCGGCGGCTCGGACACCACCGCGGTCGCGCTCGCCGCCGCCGTCGGAGCCGAGGTCTGCGAGATCTACACGGACGTGCACGGGCGTCTTCAGCGCCGATCCGCGGATCGTCCCGGATGCCCGCAAGCTCGACGTCGTCTCGTTCGAGGAGATGCTCGAGATGAGCGCGTCGGGCGCCGGCGTGCTGCAGCTGCGCGCGGTCGAGTACGCGCGCAACCACGGCGTGCGCATCCACTGCCGGTCGAGCTTCGACGACACCCCTGGGACGATCGTCGTCTCGGAGAGGGAGACCATGGAACACCCGCTGATCACCGCCGTCACCCATTCGACCGGGGAGGCCCGCGTCACGCTGACCGGCGTTCCGGACACGCCCGGCATCGCGGGCCGCATCGCGACGGCCCTCGCCGAGGCGAACGTGAACGTCGACATGATCATCCAGAACGAGCCCGTCTCCGAGGGCTCGCGGGCGGACATGTCGTTCACCATCCCGCGTGACGACCTGCGGATGGCACGCGGCGCGCTCGAGCCGCTCGTCGCGGAGCTCGGAATCGGCGGACTGCAGGCGGACGAGTCGATGGGGAAGGTGTCGATCGTCGGTGCCGGAATGAAGACGCATCCGGGCGTCGCGGCGAAGGTGTTCACCGTGCTCGGCGACCACGGGATCAACATCGAGATGATCTCCACGTCCCCGATCAAGATCTCCTGCGTGGTTCCGGGCGAGAAGGTGCCCGAGGCCGTTCGCGCGCTGCACACCGCGTTCGAGCTGCAGGGCGACGACACGATCCGGCCCGAGCAGCCGTTCGGGGAGTTCGCGTCATGAGGGTCGCCGTCGTCGGCGCCACCGGCGCGGTCGGGCAGATCATGCTGCGCACACTCGAGCGCCGCGGGTTTCCCGCCGACGCGATCGTGCCGTTCGCGAGCGAGCGCTCGGCGGGCCGCGAGCTCGACGGCTACGGCGTCATCCAGCCGCTGACCGACGAGACGGTGCGGGGATATGACCTCGCGCTCTTCTCCGCGGGCGGCTCGACGTCGAAGGCGTGGGCGGAGGGCTTCGTCGCGGGCGGCGCCGTCGTCGTGGACAACTCGTCCGCGTGGCGGATGGACCCGGACGTGCCGCTGGTCGTCAGCGAGGTCAACCCCGAGGCGATCGACGGCGCGCGCAAGGGCATCGTCGCCAATCCGAACTGCACCACGATGGTCGTGATGCTCCCCGCCAAGGCACTGCACGATGCCTTCGGGATGACCGCGATGGTCGCCACGAGCTACCAGGCCGCGGGCGGCGCGGGGCAGAAGGGGATCGACGAGCTGGCATTCCAGATGCCGGTCCTCCACGACGACATCGACATGCTCGTCAATGACGGTGCGCAGGCCGCGCGGCGAGTCGAGTCCAGCATCCACGAGAACACGCTGGCGTACAACGTCGTGCCACTGCTCGGAACCCTCGGTGAGAACGGGTACACCGACGAGGAGATGAAGCTCCAGAACGAGAGCCGCAAGATTCTCGGCCTGCCGGATCTCGCGGTCTCGCCGACCTGCGTGCGTGTTCCGGTCATGGTCGGGCACGCCATCGAGGTCAAGGCGACCTACGCCACCGAGGTCGACCGGTCCGAGGCGCTCGAGGTGCTCCACGCGTTCCCGAACCTGATCGTCGAGGACGCTCCCACACCGCTCGAGGCCGCCGGCCGCGACGAGACGTTCGTCGGCCGTGTGCGCGTGGACCTCGCCGACCCGAAGAGCCTGAACTTCTTCGTCGTCGGCGACAACCTGCTGAAGGGCGCTGCGCTGAACACGGTGCAGATCGCCGAGCTCGCCGTCGAGCGCGGGCTGGTCGGCGCGCGGGCCTGACCAAAAGTCCCGTTGACGTGCTGTGTCGGCCGCGGATACGGTCGCCCAATGGCGTGTCGGTCTCTGCGACGGGTGATCGCTGTTGTGCTGGTGGGGCTGTGCGCCGCCCCGGCGACGGCGCCGGCGGCAACCCGGAAGCCGCATGCCGGCAGAACCGTCGTGCTCGAGGCCCAGGGCGGCAGGGTCACGGTCAAGAAGAAGGGCGCGGCCAAGGCGATCCGGCTGCGCGGCACGTCGGCGGTGCCCGTGGGCAGCAGGATCGACGCGACCAGGGGCAAGGTCGGCCTGCTCGCCTCCGGGAAGGCCAGGGCGCGCCTCTCCGGCGGCGCGTTCGTCGTGACCCAGAAGGGCGGGCTCGTGAAGCTCACGCTGACCGGCGGCGGCGTGCGCTGCGCGCGCGGCGGGACGCCGGGCCCCGCGAAGCGGAGGCTGCGGTTCGAGGGCTCGGGCCGCTTCCGGATCGCAGGGTGCTACGCCACGGCGACGACGAAGGCCGCCGGCGCGAAGTCCGCGGCCTTCCACATCACGGTCGGTGCCGGCGGCACGGTCATCCTCCTGGTGGACGGCCCCGGCGGAACGTCCGTCGAGGTGCTCCGCGGGACGGCCGTCCAGGTCGTCAACTACCTCATCCAGAACCCGCAGGTCCTCAGTCAGGGCGGAACGATCACGTTCCTGCCGTCGGGTCAGGTGCTGACGGTCGCGCCGGTGCCCGTACCGCCTCCGCCGCCGCTCCCGCCGGCGCCGCCGCCTGCGCCGGCGAACGGGAGCTGCGCCGGCGGCGTGACCGACTCAGCCTCCGACGCCGTCCAGGATGCGACCGGCCCGATCAATCCGCTCCCCGACCTGCTGTGCGCGTCGGTCCTGCGTGACGGCGCCAACATCGTCGTGACCACACAGGCCAGCCAGCCGATCCCGGACTACAACCGCCCCGAGGCGTTCTTCTACACCGCGGGCGGCCTGCCGGCGAGCGGGCCCACCGGGGCGTACCTCTTCCCCTGCGCGGGCTGGCTGGACATCCGCCAGCGGCCGCCGGGCTTTCTCGGGCAGGGCGTCTACGACTGCGCCGCGCCGGGCTCGGTGGCCGCGGCCGCGAGCTTCAGCTCGCCCGCCGCGAACACCTACACGGCGACGTTCGCGGCAGCCCCGGCGGGACTGACCGGCGCGTTCTACTGGCGGGTCGTCCTCGAGGGGACGTGCGACATCATCGACACGATCCCGGATCGGACGGCTCCGCCCGCAAGCTCCGCCTGCTGACGATCAGGCCGCGTCCTACCAGCCGCCGCCGGGAGCGACGCCCGCGACGACCGCCTCGGTCCAGTCGATCACGCTGGTCGCCTTGACGACATGACGCTGCAGGCCGATCTCCTTGGGCGTGAGGCCGAGTGCCAGCCCGACGAGCTGCGGGAGATGCAGCACCGGCATGTTCAGCTCACGGCCGACCGCGCGCTCGGCGAGCGGCTGCTGGAGGTCGAGGTTCAGGTGGCAGAGCGGGCAGGGCGTGACGAGGCAGTCGGCTTCGGCGTCGACGGCGTCGCCGAGGTGCGTGCCGGCCTGCTTCAGCGACGCCTCCTTGCTCATCGTGATGATCGGGAACCCGCAGCACTTGTGGCTGCCCGCGTAGTCGATGACGGTGCCGCCGAGAGCCTCGATGACCTGCGCGAGGTACGTGTCGCGCGGGTTCTCGGCGTCGATGCCGAGGCGGTCCGTGGGGCGCACGATGTAGCAGCCGTAGAAGGGCCCGACCTTGAGATCGGTGAGCGGCCGCTTGACGAGCGACTTCAGGTGGTCGAGGCCGATGTCCTCGACGAGCACCCAGAGGAAGTTCTTGTTGACGACGCCCTCGCTGTACTCCGGGCTGCCCGAGGCCTTGAGCGTCTCGTTCACGCGCCCGCGGTACTCCGCGTTCGCGTCGAGCCGCTCCTGGCACTCGCTCTGCGCGCCCTGGCAGGTCGAGCAGATGTTCATCATGAGGTCGGCGTCGGGCACCTGCTGCGCGAGGGCGAACGTGCGCGCGTTGAGCGTGTCGGCGAGCTCCTGGCTGTGCTCGGCGATCACGCCGGCCCCACAGCAATTTGCGCGGTCGAGCTCGACGAGCTCGATGTCGAGCAGCGGCGCCACCTGCGCCATCGAGCCGTGCAGCTCGGGAGTGAAGCCGCGGCTCACGCAGCCGGGCCAGTAGGCGACCTTCATGATGCGGGTGTTCCTTCCGTCGCGGCCACCGGATGCTCCGCGTTGTCCGCGTCCGTCCCGGTGATGTAGAGGTTCAGCTCGTCGCGCTGGTCGCGGCCCTCGACGATGTCGTAGATCTTCTTCACGGACGCGAGATCGGCCGACGGGATCTTGTGCGGCTTCAGCGCGCCGGTGATCGTGACCTTGCGCCGCAGCAGCGCGGTCGTGATCGCGGGCAGGGAAGCGACGAGCTCGAGGCCCGCCGGCGGCGCGAACTTGCCGAACCAGGAATCGCCGCCGTAGGAGCGCGGCAGCAGCTCGGCTTCCCACAGCAGGCCGTTGTCGCGGACGAGCGAGACGAACGCCTTCTCGTGCCGGTGACCGTTGTTGCGGTCGTTGATGCCGTGGTCGGCGCCGGCGATGCGGCGAAGGCGCATGATCTGGCTCATCGGCGCGACGCCCTTGGGACACGCCTCGATGCACTTGAAGCAGTGCGTGCAGGCGTAGATGCCGTGCTCGTCGTGTGTGAGGTCCTTGAGCCGCTGCTCGTGCTTGGCGTCACGCGGGTCACCGACGAAGCGGTAGGCCTTCGCGAGCGCGGCCGGGCCGACGAAGAGCGGGTCGACCTCCATCGAGAGGCAGTCCGACACGCAGGCTCCGCACTGGATGCAGGCCGCGGTCTGCGTGACGTCGATCATCGACTCGCGCGGGACGATGTACTCGCGCTCGGGGATCGGCTCCTTGTTGATGAGCCACGGCGTGACGCGCTGGATCTTCTTCCAGTGCACCGCGTCCATGTCCACGATCAGGTCGCGGATGACGGGCATGTTGCCCATCGGCTCGACGGTGATGACCCCGTCCTCGGAGCCCGCGAGCGCGGAGTCCAGGTGCGTGTGGCAGGCGAGGCCCGGCTTGCCGTTGATGCGCACACCGCACGACCCGCAGATCGCGGCGCGGCACGAGCAGCGCACGCCGATCGAGCCGTCGTGCCTGGCCTTGGCCTGGAGCAGGCCCTCGAGCACCGAGCGGTGCGGCGCGAGGTCGACCGTGTGCTCGTCCCAGTACGGCGCCTCGCCGGATTCGGGGTTGTAGCGACGGATCTTCAGCGTGAACTCGGCCATCTAGTACTTGCGCTCCTCGGGCTGCCACTGGGTGATCGTGACGGGGGAGTAGGAGAGGTGGGGGCTCGCGTCGCCGTTCCGGGAGACGTCGATGTGCTTCAGCCAGTCGGCGTCGTTGCGGTCCGGGAAGTCGGTGCGGAACTGCGCCCCGCGCGATTCCTTGCGCTCGATCGCGGCGAGCACGATCGTCTCGGCGACGGTGATCATGTAGCCCAGCTCGATCGCCCCGAGGACGTCCTGGT
The DNA here is from genome assembly GCA_963805615.1 of uncultured Actinomycetes bacterium. Classification (GTDB taxonomy): domain Bacteria; phylum Actinomycetota; class Thermoleophilia; order Solirubrobacterales; family Solirubrobacteraceae; genus F1-60-MAGs163. The sequence goes on from CAWDUW010000004.1 coordinate 986,774, forward strand.
TGAAGACGGTGCCCTTGTCGTCGACGTAGGCGCTCGTGGCCTCCTCCTTGAGCCGGCGCACGATCTCCAGCGCCGTGTTCAGGCCCGCCTCCTCGCGGAAGACCGCGACGTAGCGGTTCATCGTCTCTCCGAGCTCCTCCTTGATCTCGGAGATGCGGCGGCCGTCCTTCGGGCGGGCGAGGATCTCGGAGATCATCGCCTCGTCGCGCTTCTGCGCTTCGGGGCTCGCCGTCGGCATCGCCATCCCGAGCGAGCGGTCGGCGGCGTGCTCGCCCGAGCGGCGACCGAAGATCAGCGTGTCGAGGAGCGAGTTCGCACCGAGGCGGTTGCCGCCGTGGACGGAGACGCAGGCGACCTCACCGGCCGCGTAGAGCCCGGGGATCGAGGTCGCGCCGTTGATATCGGTCTTGACCCCGCCCATGATGTAGTGCATCCCGGGCTGGATCATGATCGGGTCGCGGGTGATGTCCACGCCGGCGAAGTCCTTGCCGATGTTGACGATCTCACGCAGCGCCTCGAGCGTGCGCTTCTTCGGCACGACGGTGATGTCGAGCCAGATGCCGCTCTTGTCGGGACCGACGCCGCGGCCCTCGAGGATCTCGGTCTGCTCGGCGCGCGAGACGACGTCGCGGGAGGCCAGCTCCATCTTGTTCGGCGCGTACTTCTCCATGAAGCGCTCGCCCTCGGAGTTCAGGAGATGCGCGCCCTCGCCGCGGGCGCCCTCGGTGATGAGGAAGCCGTTCTCGGCGAGCGTCGTCGGGTGGTACTGGATCATCTCCATGTCCATCAGCGGCGCGCCGGCCTCGTAGGCCTGCGCGATGCCGTCACCCGTGCAGATGAGCGCGTTCGTCGTCGGCTTGAAGCACTGGCCCGCGCCGCCGGACGCGAGGATCACGTTCTTGGCCGAGAAGGTCTCGATGCGGCCGCTGCGGATGTCGCGGGCGACCACGCCGACGCAGTTGCCGTCGTCGTCGAGCACGATCGAGGTGACGAACCACTCCTCGAAGCGGTCGATGACCTCGTGGAACTTCATCAGCTGCTCGTAGAGGACGTGCAGCATCGCCTGGCCGGTGATGTCGGCGACGTAGGCGGTGCGCTTCATCGAGGCGCCGCCGAAGGCGCGCAGGTCGATCTCGCCCTTCTCGTTGCGGTGGAAGGTGAGGCCGATGTGCTCGAGGTGCATGACCTCGTGCGGAGCCTCGCGGCACATGATCTCGATCGCGTCCTGGTCCCCGAGGAAATCGGAGCCCTTGACGGTGTCGTAGGCGTGCGAGCGCCAGTCGTCGTCCGGATTGACGGCGGCGTTGATGCCGCCGGCCGCGGCCACGGAATGCGAACGCACCGGGTGGACCTTGCTCAGGATCGCCACCGATGCGCCGCGCTGGGCGGCGGCGAGGGCGGCGCGCTGGCCTGCGAGGCCTGCGCCGATGATCAGGACGTCATGTGCTGGCATCTGGCTTCTTTGAGGGGTGGTTGCCGCCGCACGGAACAACCTGCGCGGCGCCATGACTCTATACGCGGGAGCCGTCCCGACGGCCTGCGCCTCAGCCTGCTTCGGCGCGGCGCAATCCCAAGCGCGGAGGTCGGATTCGCGGCGCCGGGCTAGGCCTGCGGTGCGGCGGAGGCCAGCGCGCGGCGCAGCTGGTCGGCGGTCACGACGCCGCACAGGCGGTCATCGGCGTCGACCACGATCACGGCGCCGAGGCGCCGCACGGCGTCCAGGCTGAGCAGCGCCTCGACGGGAGTGTCGCGGGTCACCCAGGCCTCCGGCTCCGCGGCCGGGTCCAGCAGCTCGCGGACGGTCAGCGCGGGCCGGCCCTCGGCGAGGGCGGCGTCGACGGTCGCCGACTGGATGATGCCCTCGAAGCGCCCGAGCTCGTCGACGACGGCGAACCAGGGGGCGCGGTACAGCCCGAAGTAGCGGTCGCTCGCGTCCAGCGCGGTCGTGAGCGCGGGGACCGTGACCGGCTGCTCGTCCATCACGTCGCCGGCGGTGACACCCTCGAGCGCCTCCGCGAACCGCGAGCCCGCGACCGCGCCGCGTGCCGCCGAGCCCAGGAACCAGCCGAGGAATCCGAACCAGATGCCGCTGACGACGTCGCCGCGGATGAAGACGAAGATGCCGAGCCCGATCAGGAGCCACGAGAACAGCTCGCCCAGACGCGCCGAGAACCGCGTGCCGCGGCTGCGGTCGCCGGTGACCTTCCACGCGATCGCGCGTGCGATCCGCCCGCCGTCGAGCGGGAATGCGGGGATCAGGTTGAAGATCAGCAGCACGAGGTTGATCAGCCCGAGCCAGCCGATCAGTGCGATGGACGGCGTCGTGCTGACGTCCTGGAAGGTCGCCGTGTCGACGACGCCCGTCATCTTCGAAGCGAGCGCGCCGGCGCCGATGCAGACGCCCACGATGATCGCGGTCACGGCCGGCCCGGCCGCGGCGACGATGAACTCCTCCTTCGGCGTCTTCGAGTCGCGCGTGAGCTTGGCGACGCCGCCGAACAGCCAGAGGTCGATGCCGCTGGTGCCGATCCCGAAGCGCCGCGCGGCCATCGCGTGGCCGAGCTCGTGCAGGAGCAGTGAGACGAAGAAGAGGACCGTGGCCGTGACGGCGACGCCGAACGAGACGGTGCTCGACGAGTCCACGAGCACGGTCCTGAAGTAGCTCGACAGCCAGTAGATCATCAGGAACAGCACGAGGAACCAGCTCGGGCTGGCGCCGATGCGGATCCCTGAGATCCGGAAGAGCTGGATCGAACGGTCGCCGAACACTGCTATGAGCGTAGTCCTGCCGCGCCTGTGCGGCGTCAGGCGACCGGCGTGTGGCGCTCGACGATCGCCGCGGCGTCGATGCCCGCGGGCAGCGTGCCGTAGTTGAGCCCCGCATCGCCCGCCAGGCGCGAGGCGCAGAACGCATCCGCGACCGCCGGCGGCGCGTGCCGCACGAGCAGCGAGCCCTGGAGACCCTGCGCCATCTTCTCGACGATCCGCCGCGCGCGGGACTCGACCTGATCGGTGTTCGCGAACTCGGCGCGGACGTCGTCGGCGAACGCGTCGAAGCGCGCGTCGGCCCCGGCTGCGAGGTCGAGTTCCGCGAAGTAGGCATCGAGCGCCTCGGGCGTGCGCGACAGCGCGCGCAGGACGTCGAGCGCCATGACGTTGCCCGAGCCCTCCCAGATCGAGGCGAGCGGCGCCTCGCGGTAGAGGCGCGGCATCCCGGACTCCTCGACGAAGCCGACGCCGCCGAAGCACTCGAGCGCCTCGAACGCGTGCTGCGGAGCGCGCTTGCAGACGTAGTACTTGCCGATCGCCGTTCCCAGGCGCTTCAGGTGCGCCTCGGCGGGGTCGTTCTCCGCCGCGTCGTAGGCCCGCGCCATCCGCATGGCCAGCGCCGTCGTCGCCTCCGCCTCGAGCGCGAGGTCGGCGAGCACGTTCTGCATCAGCGGCTGGTCGCTCAGCAGCTTGCCGAAGGCGCTGCGGTGGGCGGCGTGCCACGTCGCCTCGGCCACTCCGCGGCGCATGCCGGCGGCGGTCCCGAGAATGCAGTCCAGGCGCGTGTGGCCGACCATCTCGATGATCGTCGGCACGCCGCGGCCCGGCTCGCCGACCATCCTCGCGAGGGCGCCGTGGTACTCGACCTCGCTCGAGGCGTTCGAGCGGTTGCCCAGCTTGTCCTTCAGCCGCTGGACGCGCATCGCGTTGCGTGAGCCGTCGGGCAGGACCCGCGGCAGGGCGAAGCACGAAAGGCCCTCCTCGGTCTGAGCGAGGATCAGGAAGAGGTCGCTCATCGGCGCCGAGCAGAACCACTTGTGGCCGACGATCTCGTACTCGGCTCCCGGCCCTCCGCCGTTCAGCGGGGTGGCGGTCGTCGTGTTGGCGCGGACGTCGGACCCGCCCTGCTTCTCGGTCATCGCCATCCCGCAGAGGGCCGAGCCCTTCTCGCCCGCGGGCCTGAGCTCCGGGTCGTACGTCGTCGCGGTGAGCAGCGGTTCCCACTCCGCAGCGATCTCGGGCTGCATGCGCAGCGCGGGAATCGCGGCGTAGGTCATCGTCGTCGGGCAGGCGAACCCGGCCTCCGCCTGGATCGCCGTGATGTACATCGCCGCTCGCGCAGTGTGACCGCCCGTGCGATCGGTCCGCCATGGCAGCGCATGCAGTTCATCGCGGACGCTCGCGCTCATCAGCTGATGCCATGCCGGATCGAAGTCGACCTCGTCGATGCGGTTGCCGTAGCGATCGTGTGTGCGCAGCACCGGTGGATGCGTGTTCGCGCGCTCGCCCCAGACCGCGTACGGCTCGCCGCCCCAGAACGCACCGACCTCTCGCGCCCGCTCGGCGGCCCATTCCGCGCCCTCGCGGGCCAGCGCCTCGACGAGCGGTGCGTTGTCCTCGAACAGGTTGCGGCCGGCGAGCGGCGGGGGCTGGTTGAGGACCTCGTGCGTTTCGAGGGGTGCGGTGGTCGCCCGGATCGTGGCCATGCCCGCAGGCTACGCCGTGCGGCGTTCGGCGGCCAGATGATTGATTGCACGGTGCCGCGGCGCAGTGCCGCGGTCTCGCGGCGACGGATCGCGTCCCGGTGGCCGCCGCCGTGCCACCGGCACGCCTCGCGCCCACCGGACCACCCCCGTCATCCACGATCCCGCGTCCCTGCCCCCACGCCACCGCACAATCAATCATCTAGCATCGCGGCGTCTCCCTGACACCCGAGCGAAGGACACCATGGCGAAGATCCAGGTGCAGAATCCTGTCGTCGAGCTGGACGGCGACGAGATGACCCGCATCATCTGGCAGTTCATCAAGGACCAGTTGATCCTGCCGTACCTCGACGTCGACCTGAAGTACTACGACCTCGGGATCGAGCAGCGTGACGCGACCGGAGATCAGGTGACGATCGACGCCGCGAACGCGATCAAGCAGTACGGCGTCGGGGTGAAGTGCGCGACGATCACGCCGGATGAGGCGCGCGTCGAGGAGTTCGGGCTGCAGCAGATGTGGCGCTCGCCGAACGGGACGATCCGCAACATCCTGGGGGGTGTCATCTTCCGCGAGCCGATCGTGATCTCGAACGTTCCGCGGCTCGTGCCCGGGTGGACGAAGCCGATCGTGATCGGCCGCCACGCGTTCGGTGACCAGTACCGCGCAACCGACCTGGTCGTGCCGGGGCCCGGGACGCTCACGATGAGCTACACGCCGACCGACGGCTCGCAGCCGATCGAACTCGACGTCTACGACTTCCCCGGCGGCGGGGTCGCGATGGCGATGTACAACCTCGACGACTCGATCCGCGACTTCGCGCGTGCGTCCCTGCGCTACGGGCTCGACCGCGGCTTCCCCGTCTACCTGTCCACGAAGAACACGATTCTCAAGAAGTACGACGGGCGCTTCAAGGATCTCTTCGCCGAGGTCTTCGAGGCGGAGTTCAAGACGGACTTCGACGCAGCCGGGATCACCTATGAACACCGCCTGATCGACGACATGGTCGCCGCGGCGATGAAGTGGGAGGGCGGCTACGTCTGGGCCTGCAAGAACTACGACGGCGACGTGCAGTCCGACACCGTGGCGCAGGGCTTCGGATCGCTGGGTCTGATGACGAGCGTGCTGATGACGCCCGACGGCAGGACCGTCGAGGCGGAGGCCGCGCACGGCACCGTCACCCGCCATTACCGCCAGCATCAGCAGGGCAACCCGACGTCGACGAACCCGATCGCCTCGATCTTCGCGTGGACCCGCGGTCTCTCGGCGCGTGGGCGCATGGACGGCACGCCCGAGGTGACCCGGTTCGCCGAGACCCTCGAGCGCGTCTGCGTCGAAACGGTCGAGAGCGGGAAGATGACGAAGGACCTGGCGCTGCTGATCGGGCCGGACCAGCCCTTCCAGACCACCCAGGACTTCCTTGCATCGATCGACGAGAACCTCCAGCAGGCCATGGCCTGACACGCACCGGTAGCGTCCGGCGCGCCCTTCCTCGAATGTCCCCTCAGGAGATGAATCAGCGATGACCCCCGTGAACGTGACCGTCACCGGCGCCGCCGGCCAGATCGGCTACGCCATCCTCTTCCGCATCGCCAGCGGGCAGCTGCTCGGCCCGGACACGCAGGTTCACCTGAAGCTGCTCGAGATCCCGCAGGCGGTGAAGGCGGCCGAGGGCACGGCGATGGAACTCGACGACTGCGCGTTCCCGCTGTTGTCCGGCATCGACATCTACGACGACCCGAAGACCGCGTTCGACGGCACGAACATCGGCCTGCTCGTCGGAGCGCGCCCGCGCGGCCCCGGCATGGAGCGCGCCGACCTGCTCGAGGCGAACGGCGGCATCTTCCGTCCGCAGGGTGAGGCCATCAACGCCGGCGCCGCGAGCGACATCCGCGTCCTGGTCGTCGGCAATCCGGCGAACACCAACGCGCTGATCGCCAAGTCCAGCGCCCCCGACGTGCCGGCCGACCGCTTCCACGCGATGACGCGCCTCGATCACAACCGCGCGATCGCGCAGCTCGCGCAGAAGACCGGTGTCACCGTCGGCGACGTCACCAACATGACGATCTGGGGCAACCATTCGACGACGCAGTACCCGGATCTCTTCCATGCGAAGGTCAAGGGTCAGCCGGCGATCGAGCTGGTCGAGCAGGACTGGTACGAAAACGAGTACATCCCGAAGGTCGCCAAGCGCGGCGCGGCGATCATCGAGGCGCGCGGCGCGTCGTCGGCGGCGTCGGCGGCCAACGCGGCGATCGACCACATGCACGACTGGGTGCTCGGGACCCCGGAGAACGACTGGGTGTCGATGTCGGTGTTCTCCGACGGGTCCTACGGCGTGCCCGAAGGCATCATCTCCTCGTTCCCGTGCACCTGCTCGGGCGGCGACTTCCAGATCGTCCAAGGGCTCGAGATCGACGATTTCTCCCGCGCCAAGATCGATGCGACGACCGGTGAGCTCGTCGAGGAGCGTGCCGCCGTCGCGGAGCTGGGGCTGATCTAGGGCAGGCGCTTCCGGTGGATCGGTCGAGGTTCGGCCCGCTGAGCGGGTTCGATCTCAACCGATCCGCCGAGCGAGGACCTACTTGGCGAACCAGCCCTTGCCCTTCTTGGTGACGAGGCCGTCCTGCTGGAGGCCGGGCATGACGCGGTAGAGGTAGTTCTGCTTGATGCCCATCGCTTCGGCGATCTCGGGAATCGTGATCCCGGGCTTGGCGCGGACGATCTCGAGTGCCTGCTTGCCGCGCTGCCCGCTGCCCTTCGGGCGGCCGCGCTTGCCGCTGCCGGTGCTCTTGCGAGCCGTTGAGCGCTTGCGCGGGCTCAGCGAACGGGCCGGCGCGGTCACGGTCCGGACGGCCGAGGCGCCGACGCCGGCAAGCGCATGCACGGCAGCCTCAAGACGGTGGTACTCGTCCACCAGCGGCTTGAGCTCCTTGAGACGCGACTCCATCTCACGGCGCTTCTCGTCAACGAAATCAGCCATCGGAACGAAACATCCTTGTGTTGAGGGGTCGGGGCCCAGCCCGACCAATCTAACACCGAGAACCTGAGTTTTTCATCAATACGCTCACACTTTATGAATTCGGGCGCGCGTGAGACGCGATCTGCTACACGGCGCTTCATTTCCCCTTGTTCTCGCAGAGATCCTTCAACCGCTGAAGTGACTTCAATGCCTCGGTTCTCGGAATGTCGCCGGCCACTGCATTCTGGGCTACACGTCCGATAACGCCAAATGGAACGTGGAAACTGTTCCGATAGAGGAAACACGTTCCTCCGTCGATCGGATCCAGGCGGTACGACGTCTCAGCCCGCGAGCCGGCCGGGCCGCGTCCGACCCAGTCGGCCACGTGAGGTGCCTCGCACGTCGCGAGCCGCCAGCGCACCTTGAACGGCGCACCGCGCAGCGTCAGCGTCTGCGTCATCTCGTAGCCCGCACGCGCGGGGCCGCCGCTGTGTGTTCCGAGGCTGCGGTGGATCGTCACCCAGTCCTTCAGCCGCTCCGGATCCAGGGCGATGGCCCAGATCTCCGCCGGGGTGGCGGCGATCTCGATGCTGACGTCGACCTCGCCCATGCCGCTCGACGCTATCGCGCCCGTAGCTCCTCGCCGGCTTCCCAGTCGCGCAGTGCACGTTCGATCGCTGCACCCAGATGATGCAGGCGGACAGGGAGCAGTTCCTGTGCGCGGCCGTCACGCGGGAGGAGGTCGCCGGCGAGCCCCTCCATCAGCGGTCCGACGAGCTCGATGTCCTCGCCGGCGATGGCCGAGGCGACGACGCTCGCGACGGGAGTCAGTGCGAACGGCAGCTCGACCGGCGGGCGATCCAGGAGCAACTCGTTGCCGATCCGGCGGACCAGCTCGCCGTAGGTGACGACATCGGGGCCGGCGATGTCGAGTGACAACCGGCCGCGCACGGCGGGCGAGGTCCCCGCGGCCGCGAGGTAGGCGATCACGTCGCGCCCGTCGATCGGCTGGGTGCGGTTGTCGCGCCACGATGGCAGCGGCAGCACGGGGGTGCGCTCGACGAGGCGCACGAGGAACCGGAACGAGCGCGACGCCGCGCTGATGACGATCGACGCTCGCAGGGCCACCGCCTCGGGCGCGGCGTCGAGCAGGCTGTCCTCGACCGCCATGCGGCTCGACAGGTGGGGTGAGGGAGCGCGGCCCTGCGGGACGAGGCCGCCGAGATACACGACCCGCCGCACGCCCGCGTGGCGACACGCCGCGACGACGTTCGCCGCCGATACGCGCTCGCGGTCGGCGAACGTCCCAGCCCCCGGTGCCGTCCGCTCCATCGAGTGGATGAGGTAGTAGACGACGTCCGCGCCTGCGACCGCGGCGTTCAGGCCGGCGCCGGTGAGCGCGTCGCCCGTGACGATCTCGTCGATCCCGTCGCAGTGCACGCGGGCCGGATCCCGGGCGAGCGCGCGCACCGAGTGGCCGGCGGACGCGAGCGCGGGCGCCAGAGCCGAACCGATGGCGCCGCTCGCGCCGGTGACCAGGATCCGCATCGTCGCCGAGAGTACGGGCAGCGCCACCGCTCAGATGGCCGCGCGGTCGGCGATCTCACCGGCGATCGCGAGCGCAGCGGTGGCGGCGGGGGACGGGGCATTGCGCACGTGCAGGACGCCCGCGGTGCCGGAGAACGCGAAGTCGTCGAGCAGGGTTCCGTCGCGCGCGAGCGCCTGGGCGCGGATCCCGGCGAAGCCCGGCTCGAGGTCGTCGTCCGACAGACCGGGCACGAGCATGCGCGCCTCGCGGGCGTACGCGCGCTTCGAGAGCGCATACCCGATCTCGCTCATCGCGTGGCGCCGCCAGCGCCACGCCATGCGCCAGGTGCCGGGCCACAGCACGCGTGTCGCGCGCGTCGGCGGGTCGCACGCGCCCAAGGCGGTAGGCGTCGCGCGCAGCGACCGGGAGCGCCGTCGGGCCGGCGACGACGTCGCCCTGGACTCGCCGCGTGAGATGGACGCCCAGGAACGGGAGGCCCGGGTCGGGCACGGGGTAGATGAGCGCGCGCACGAGCTCCGGGCGCCGCAGCCGGAAGTAGGCGCCGCGGAAGGGCACGATCCGCGGGTCCGCCGAGGCGCCGCTGCGCTGCGCGAGGCGATCCGACTGCAGGCCGGCGCAGCAGATGGTCGATTCCTGCACGCGTGACGCCGAACGCGTGCCGGACGCCGCCGGAGCGGACCGCGTCCACCCCGCATCCCGTCGCCACGAGGCCCCCGCGCGCCTCGACGTCCTCCCGCAGCGCCCGCGCAAGGCGCGCGAAGTCGACGATGCCCGTGTCCGGCGAGTGCAGTGCTCCGACGCCGCGGGCGTGCGGCTCGAGCGCCTCAATGCCGGCGGCGGCGACCCGTGTCACCGGTACGCCGTTCGCCCGAGCGCGGCGCTCCAGCTCGTCGAGCCGCGTGAGCTCATCGGCGCGCCGAGCCACGACGAGCTTCCCGCAGCGCTCGGTGGGGACGCCCAGCTCGTCGCACAGCGCGTAGAGCCGCCGGGCTCCTTCGACGCACAGCCGCGCCTTCAGCGAGCCCGGCGTGTAGTAGAGGCCCGCGTGGACCACGCCGCTGTTGTGCGACGTCTGATGGCGCGCCACGTCGTCCTCGCGCTCGAGCACGACGACGCTCGTTCCCGGTCGCCGCACGAGGGCCTCGCGTGCGACCGCCAGCCCGAGGATCCCGGCACCGACGACGGCGACGTCACAGGCGGCGGGTGGCTCTCGTCGATCGGTCACGGGCGGGCGGTGGAGGTGAGCGCCCGGTCCGTTTCCCGCAGGATGCGGGGTCGGCGCCGTGACGGTGGGGAGATCTTCACACCTCCTTGAACTACGGGCCGTACAGATCGAATCCCGGCGTTTGCGAGGTCCGTGCCGGGCCGTCCCCGCGAAAAACCTGCGCTGTGCGAACAGCGGCGTTGCACGTGTTCGCGACGCTGTGCTTCTCTGCCGCTCACACATCGGCAGACGGCAAACGAGCGGGGGACTGTGGCGGGCATGGCGAGGGGTCGGACGACAGCGAGGGTGTCCTGCGAGGACTGCTTCTTCCATCGCAACATGCTGTGCGCGCTGAACCTCGACGAGGCGTGCGCGACGTTCCGCCCGGACCATCCCGAGGGGCTGCGCCCCCCGCAGCAGATGCGGCTGGTCTTTCGCCAGGAGCGGCGGCTGCGCACGACCTGGGCCTTCCCGACCGCCGAGGAGCAGGCCGCGCTGCACGCGGCCTGAACCGACGGACCGGCGCGACGCGCGCGTCGCGGATAGAGTCCCGCCGGTTCAGTAGGAGGAATTGGCGAGCGTGCGGATCACAGTCCTTGGCAAATCGCCGTCGTGGCAGGATGCCGGGGGCGCGTGCAGCGGGTACCTCGTCGAGCACGAGGGCACCCGCGTGTTGCTGGACTGCGGCAACGGGGTGTTCGCCAAGCTGCGCACGGTCGTCGACTACGTCGACCTCGATGCGGTGGTCATCAGCCACATGCATGCCGACCACTGCCTGGACCTCGTGCCGTACGCGTACGCCCTGACGTACGCCCCGAGGCAGCAGCCCGTCCCGGTCGGCGGCCATCCGGGCACCAAGACGCCGGCGCGGCCATGGCTCCACGTCCCGCCGGGCGCCACGCAGACCCTCCGCACACTCGGCGAACTCTGGGGTGCCGACCGCCTGATCGAGAACGCCTTCCGCATGGAGGAGTACGACCCGGACAAGGTGATCGAGGTCGGGGCGCTGCGGCTGCGCTTCGGCGAGGTGCCGCATTACGTCCCCACCTTCGCGATCGAGGCCTGGCCGGCCGACGGCGACCGCCCGCGGTTCACCTACGGTGCCGACTGCTCACCGAACGATGCGCTCGTCGAGTTCGCACAGGACACGGACCTGCTGCTGATCGAAGCCACGCTCCCGCGCCCCGAGCGCAGCGGCATGCGCGGTCATCTCACGTGCGACGAGGCGGGCGACCACGGCCGGCGATCGGGCGCCCACCGGCTCGTCATCACACACCTCTCGGATGAGCTCGACGTCGCTGACGCGCGCGAAGGCGCGTGCGAGGCGTTCGGCGCTCCGGTCGAGGTCGCACACGAGGGCGCGACCTACGACCTGTAGTGCGCCGAGGGGTGAGGGTGTCACGGCGGCGCGCCAGGGGTAGACTCGGACCTTCGCAGTCACCAGCGAGGGAGAAGACGTAATGGCAGCACCAGGCGGGGCGGGAAAGGCCGCCCAGACCGTGCAGGATCTGCTGGCTCACCCGTACGTCCGGCGCGTCATCGAAGACGATGCGATCCGTGACAACGCCCGGGTCGCCTATCTGTCCGCACGTGAGGCGCTCGATCGCGCCAAGGGCTCCGACAACATCATCGACGCGCTCTTCGACGACGCGAAGCTGCAGAGCCAGCTTGCCGCGACGGGTCGCGGCATCGCGGGCGCGCGTGAGCACCTTCTCGTCCGCCCGAAGAAGAAGGCCCACTGGGGCCGGCGGCTGCTGATCGTCGTCGCCGGCGCGGCGCTGGCGCTCGCGCTCAGCGAAGGCCTGCGCAACAAGGTCCTCGACGTGCTGTTCGGCGCCGAGGAGGAGTTCGACTATGTCTCCACGACCGCTCCCCCGGAGCCGGTCGCGACCCCGGCTGCGCCGGTGAGCGAGCCCGAGCCCGAGGTCGTCGCCGAGGCCACCGAGCCCGAGCCCGTCGAGGAGGACGCCGGCAAGGCCTGACCTCAGCGGTCGGCTACGCTTGTTCTCGAAGGGCGCCGACGGGCGCCCTTCCTCGTTCCGCAATCACGTCGAGATGATGGCTGGCCGGCCAGCTAGCATCCGGCTCGGTGGCGGCATCAGGGGAACAGCGCCCGATCGAAGGGGAGAAGGCGCAGCGGATCGTCGATGCGATGCGCTCGTCGGTCGCCCGCCGCGGCGCCGCAGGCTCCACCTTCGATCACGTGGCGCGGGAAGCCGGCGTGTCACGCGGGCTCCTGCACTACTACTTCGGGACCAAGGAGCGCCTGCTGGCAGAGGTCGTCCGTCGCGACGCCGCGCTCAGGCTGCCGCTGCTGCGCGATGGCCTCGAGCGGGCCGGCAGCGCCGACGAGATCGTCGACCTGCTGGTCGCGTCGCTCGCGGCGACCGTGCGTGACGAGCCGGAGTTCGTGACCGTGCTGCTCGAGCTGTTCGCACTCGCCCGCCGGCACGACGAGGTCGCGACCGAGGTCAGCGCGCTGCTCGAGCGGATGCGACGCGAGGTCGGAGACGTCCTGGCGCAGAAGGAGCGCGACGGTGTCGTGCAGCTCGGCGCGCCGCCCGAGGTCCTCGCCGACCTCCTGTTCGCGGTCGGGGACGGGGCCTCCATGCGGATGCTCGCGGAGCCGGAGCGGGACCCCGGGCCGTTGCTCGCGGCCTGCGGCGACGCCGTGCGCCCGCTCCTCGGCGCGCGCTGAGTCGCCGGTCAGCCGAGCTCGGCGACGACCGCGGGAATCCCGTCGCGTGAGTCGGGGAACCGCGGCGCCCAGCCGAGCTCTGCCTTCAGCTTCGCGTTCGACGTGCGCGCCGACCGGGTGACCGTGACGATCGGTCCCGACCCCGCCGCGAGCCGCGCGACCAGCGCGGGGATGTGCCGGGGATCGCCGACGCCCAGCGCGGTGGCGGCTCGACCCGCTGCCTCGGCGTAGGTCGTCGGGACGTCGTCCGCGCAGTGGTAGATCTCACCGGCGCGCCCGGCCTCGGTCGCGAGCGCGAGCGCCGCGGCGAGATCGTCCACGTGGACCATGTCCCAGGCGTTGTCGCCGCGGCCGACGACGGCGAACCGGCCGGGCTGCCTCAGACGCCCGACGATCTCCTCGGCGAACCATCCGCCCGCGCCGTAGACGTGGCACGGGCGCACGACGACGACGTCCAGCCCGGACTCCGCGAGCATCCGCTCGCCCTCCTGCTTCGAACGGCCGTAGGCCGTCTGCACCGGGAGTTCGGTGTCCTCGGTCAGCAGTGCGCCGTGCGCATCCCCGGTGACGACGGTCGAGACGAACACCACGCGCGGGGGCGGCTCGCAGGCGCGGCATGCGGCGATCAGGTGCTCGAGGCCCGCGACGTTCGCCGCCCGCAGCTTGGCCTCGCTGCGCTGCGCGCCGTTCTCGGCGGCCAGGTGGACGACGGCGTCCGGCGCCGCCTCGCGGAACGCGCCGACCAGCGATGCCTCGTCGGTCAGGTCACCCGCGACCGCGCGGGTGTCGGCGGGCTCCGAACCCGGCCGCCGTACGAGCGCGATGACGTCGTGGCCGCGCTCGGCGAGCGCAGCACAGGTGGGTCCGCCGATGAAGCCGCTGGCACCGGTCACGAGAACGCGCATGGGCGCGACCCTACCCCGGGCGCAGTGCCTAGGCGGGGAAGATCCGCGGCAGCTTCAGCAGCAGGCGCAGGTCGCCCGATGGCTTCAGGCGCCGGCGCAGCAGCAGTCGCCGCGGGTCCTGGCGCCCGGCGAAGAGGTCGGCCCAGTCGGTCAGCGAGAGCTTCAGGCGCAGGTCGGCATGGGTTGCGCGCCCGGGCGCGACGGCGGTGCTGCCGTTGCTGAGGGTGAGGTGCCACGGCTCGTGGTCGGTGAAGTCCCACTCGATCACCGTGCCCGGCGGCACGGCTGCGGGTTCGGCGGAGCGGCGCAGCGTGTCGAACATCGCCGCGATCGCCTGCGGGTCGCGCGCGACCGGGCCGCCGGGACCGGTGAGGTTCGCCTCGAGTAGGACACGTCCGCGACGCGAGCGCTCGTCCAGCGGGAGGTCCATCGCGATCGGGAAGCGCGGGATCGTCTCGAGGTCCAGGCCGATCGCGCGCAGCCGCAGCTCCAGCGACCGCGTGCCCTCGATCGCCAGCTCGTCGTAGGTGAAGCCGAACGCCGTGTAGTACGTGTCGTCCCAGCCGGGCGGCATCGCGATCGCCGCCGTGTAGGGGCCGACCTCGCGGATCGTCTCGACGATCGCGTCCTGGGTCTCCCGCGGGTTCTCGGCGTAGAGGTCGGAGAGGAGCTTCACGCCGAAGGCGATGTGCCGCTGCTCGTCGAGCGCGACGTTCCGGATACCCGCGCGGAAGCCGGGGAGGATGTCGAGCTGCTCGATGTAGCTCTCCATGAAGTGCTGTCCCGGCTGGGCGAGCGTGCCCTCGATGACGACGTGGTAGAGCGTCACCGCGGCGGCGAGCTGGCGCGCACTGCGGTCGCGGCGCAGGCGCCCCGCCATCTCCTCGAGCAGGTCGAACACCTTCCGGTGGCCCCAGGTCAGCAGGCCCTCGGTCGCCGCCATCCCGCCGGCCATCGTGCCGTCGCCGAGCCCGACGACCTCCTCCATGAAGCGCTTGAAGAAGACGGCGTGACGCGCCTCGTCGACCTGCTGCGTGGCGATGAAGTACTTCTGCTCCTCGAGCGGCGCGGCGTCGAGGTACGGCGAGAGCCCGTCGGTGACGGCGTCCTCGCCGTGGAAGAAGAGGTTGTAGAACCAGAGCGCGGCCCGGCGCTGCTCCTCGGTCAGCTTCTCGTGCCAGTCGATCCGGTCCTGGGTGAAGTCGATCTCGGTGGCGGACCAGTTGCCGAGCTCCCAGCGCCGGTAGAGGTCGGCGTAGTCGACATCGGCGGCGGCGGTGCGGTTCGCGGTGACCATGCTGTGGATCGTACTGACCGGCGGGTCAGTCGCAGGAGCGCCCGGCGTCGCGGCGAATGGCATCTGGATGCCCAGGGCCGATCCACGCGAGACCGCAGAGGGCTGGCTCCAGGGGCGTGAGCAGAAGAAGGGGCTGCGCCCACGCTACGCGGCGTACATCATCGTCGCGCTCTGGTTCGGCGCGGTCGTCATCTGGGGCGTGGTGGAGCATCTGGTGGACGACCAGACGTTCCCGACGGTCTGGCTCGGGATGTGGTGGGCGCTCCAGACGGTGACCACGGTGGGCTACGGCGACGTGGTCCCGCAGAGCGACGTCGGGCGCGTGTTCGCGACTCTGCTGATGCTCGGCGGCCTCGCGTTTCTCTCGGTCGTGACGGCGACGATCACGAGCAGCTTCGTCGCCCGGCGGCAGAGCGAGCTGCAGCAGACCACGGATGACCCGGTGATGGAGCGCGTCAGCGCGCTCCACGATCGCCTCGAAGGGATCGAGGCGGAGCTGCGCCGCATCGGGTCCCGCGGCGACGCGCCGCCGAGCTGAGAGCCGTTACGCCGTGGCGAGCTTCGGGCTCGTCCAGGGCGTCGCGAGACGCGCGGCCAGCAGCGCCGGAAGCTCGTCGATCGCGATGCGCTCCTGTGCGAGCGAGTCACGGTCGCGGACGGTGACCGTGCGGTTCTCGAGCGACTCGTGGTCGATGGTCACGCACCACGGCGTCCCGATCTCGTCCTGCCGGCGGTAGCGCTTGCCGATCGAGCCGCCCTCGTCGTACTCGGTCTGCATGAGCGGGCTGAGCGCCGCGTGCACCTCGCGCGCGAGCTCGGGCTGACCGTCCTTGCGCACGAGCGGCAGGATCGCGGCCTTCACCGGAGCGAGCCGCGGGTGGAGCTTCAGGAGCGTCCGGGTCTCGCCCGCGACCTCCTCCTCGTCATAGGCGTCGACCAGGAAGGCGAGCGTCGCGCGATCCGCGCCGGCCGCCGGCTCGATCACATGCGGGACGTAGCGCTCGCCGCTGCCCTGGTCGAAATACTCGAGCTTCTCGCCCGAGTGCTCGGCGTGGGCGCTGAGGTCGAAGTTCCCGCGGTTGGCGATGCCCTCGAGCTCGCTCCAGCCGATCGGGAAGAGGTACTCGATGTCACTCGTGCCGGACGAGTAGTGCGACAGCTCGTCGGACTCGTGGGGACGCACCATCAGGTGGTCGGGGCGCAGGCCGAGGTCCGTGTACCAGCGCTCACGCTCGTCGATCCAGTAGCGGTACCACTGGTCCGCCTCGGCGGGCGGAACGAAGAACTCCATCTCCATCTGCTCGAACTCGCGGGTGCGGAAGATGAAGTTGCCAGGGGTGATCTCGTTGCGGAACGACTTGCCGACCTGGGCGATCCCGAACGGCGGCTTCTTGCGCGCGAACTGGAGCACGTTCTTGAAGTTGATGAAGATGCCCTGCGCGGTCTCCGGGCGCAGGTAGGCGACCGAGCCGGAGTCCTTCACCGGGCCCACCGTCGTCTCGAACATGAGGTTGAACTCACGCGCCTCGGTCAGCTCGCAGTCCGGGCCCTCACCGGGGTGCTTCGACGGCTTCTGCGGGCACTGCAGGTCCTCGAGATGGTCTGCGCGAAAGCGCTTGCCGCACGTCTTGCAGTCGACCATCGGGTCGGTGAACCCGCCGACGTGGCCGCTCGCCTCCCAGACCTTCGGGTGCTGGAGGATCGCCGAGTCGAGCGCGACGATGTCGTCGCGGCTGAGCATCGACTGCCACCACGCGTTCTTCACGTTCGTCTTCAGCAGCACGCCGTAGTGGCCGTAGTCGTACGTCGAGCCGAGCCCGCCGTAGATCTCCGACGAGGGGAAGATGAAGCCGCGGCGCTTGCACAGCGCGACGACCTTGTCCATGGTCACGACGTCTTCTGACATGGCGGCGGATGGTAGTCAGCCGGTGTACGGCGAGCCGTCCGCGTTGACGCGGTGGAACGTGATGCTCGCGCCGGTGACGCCCTGGACGTGACCGAACTGGGCACTGAAGTTCACGTTCCGGGTGACCATCACCGTGTGGGCGCCCGGCTTGAGGATGTCGTCGGCCGAGACGGTCCGTTTCTCCACATCCGGCACCGCCGCGAGGGTCGGCGCGTAGCACGGGAACCCCGGTCCGTTGTCCCCGACGAAGACGGACGGCAGGATCCAGGTCAGCTTCGCGTCCGGGCTGTTCGCCGGGATGTCGACGAGCACGCCGATCGGTGCGGGCACGTCCAGGTTGACGTTCGCATCGCAGGCCGGCGGCGGCGAACCCATGCTGATGTCGCAGCCGTGGACGACGCCTGTGCGTCGGGCCGGCGGCGCTGCCGCGTCCAGCGCGATGCCGCCGGCGTATGCGCCCTCCCCGTACGTGAGCTTGTTGACGTCCGGCTGGAACGGACGCGACGTGCCCAGGGCGAGCGACTCCGTCACCGAGCCGTCCACGTCGCAGATCCCGTTGTCGGTCTTCGTCGAGGAACTGCCGTGGTCTGCGTCGTACTGCACGGCATCGACGATGTAGTAGGCGTCAGCCCCGGGCTCGACCGTCTTCTGCGTCCATGTGCCCTCCGCGACGCCCGCCGTCGAGGTGGCCTTGAAGCTTCCGCTCAGCCGCACGTTCTTCCCCGTCTTCGTCACGACGTAGGCGAACTGCGCGGTTCCGCCCTGCGCGGTCGGCGGACCGATGCCGCCGTTCGCGGTCGCGGTGACCGTCCACTTCGCCTTCGCCGCGGCGCCTCCGGCGTTCGCCGCGATCGTGCCTGTCACGGTCCCGCTGGCGCCGTCGGCGAGAGGCGCCGTGCTGCCGCTCGCGGGGTCGAACGTGAGACTCGCGCACTTCCCGGGGATCTGCCAGACCTCCTCGCGCTGTTTGTAGGCCGCGCGCTCCTCACTGATGAGGTCCGGGAAGGTGCGCGCGTACTCGTCGACCGTCTTGCCGACGGCCACCGCGTCGATGCCGCCGACGCCGGCCTGCACGCGGGCGTTGCGGGTCGCGCCGCTGCGCATGTCGAGCTCCGCGGTGCGCAGGACCGAGAGGCTGAACGCCGCGGAGCCGCCCGGCACCTCGGCCCGAACCGTCTCGCGTGAGAGGTCTTCGAGCATGACGGAGTCCAGCTTGGCGTCGTCGGCGACCCTGCCCTTGAGCTTCTGGGTTGAGCGAGCACTCACCGAGAACGCGTTGACGAGCGCGCCGTCCTTGGTGATGCGCATGCCGATCCTGCTCCTGCGTGAGTCGGTGCCGTTGAGAGTTCCGTCGGGCATCGGGCAGGCGGGCAGGTCGAGGTTCGAGCACGTCGCCGTTGAGTCGATGATGACCTCGAGGCGGTAGCCGCCCGGGACGCTGACGACCAGCGTGACGGCCCCGGTGGCTGCGGTGGTCATGGTGAACCCGTCGATCGTGTACGACTGATCGGGGACGTTTGCGTTCGCGAGGTCCGCGCAGCTCGCCGCGCCCGGGGTGAGTGCGGCGCGTGCGCGGGCGGCCCGCCCGGCGCTCAGCGCCAGCGCCTTCGGGAGCGCCCGCACGAGGCGCTTGCGCACGGACTTCAGCCGACCGCCCCCGACGCTCCAGATCGGCGTGATCCGGCGTCCGCGGCGGGTGCGCAGCTTCAGGTCGCGCCGCACGATTGCGAGCAGGAACGCGGCCTGCGCATCGCGTTGGGCCACCGCCTTCGTGAGCTTGCGGCAGGTGACGCGCTTCCCGAGCTTCACGCGCACCTGCCCCGCCTTGCAGGTCACGGGCTTTTTGGGCTTCTTCTTCTTGGCCCCGGCTGCGGCCCGCGGGAGATCGTCCGCGACCTGCGCGGACGCGGGCGCGGCGCCCAGGGCGACGACCGCGACGCCCAGGAGGACCGATGCGGTGCGTGCAGCGTGCACGGTGGCAACGCTACCGCGCCGGGGCGCCGCCCGGAAGGGCTTGGCACTCTGCCCGGAAGAGTGCCGATGCCCCCGGACCATCCTCTATCCTGGGCCGCGCAATGCCGATCTACGAGTACCGTCGCCCCGACGGATCGACCTTCGAGATTCTCCAGTCGATCCACGACGACACGCTGACGAAGGATCCCGAGACCGGCGTGCCGGTCGAGCGCGTCTTCCATCCCGTGGCGGTGCACTTCAAGGGCAAGGGCTTCCACAACACCGACTACGGCACCAAGCGCCGGAACCGGGAGCTCGAGAAGTCGGCCAAGGACGGCGCCGACAAGCACGACGCCAAGATGGCCGACAAGCAGGCCGAGAAGAAGAAGGACAAGAAGCCGGACGCCAAGCCCGCCGCGAAGTCCGCGGACTGAGGCTCACCCGCGCAGGAAGCGGGCGACCTGGCGCTGCTTGGACTGCGGCGTGATCGTCAGCCCCGCGCCGCCGTCCGGGAGCGTCGCCGTGCCCGTCGGCCGCAGGATCCGCGTCTCCGCGCTGCCCGAGGTGGCGATCGTGGCGAACAGGCCCGAAAGCCCGATGGCGCCCATGTCGCTGCGAATCGTCTGCGGAGCGCGCCAGGCGATCATCGGCCAGCGGATGAAGCCCGAAGGCGAGAGAACGCGCGAGCGCATCGCGCCGACGATCTTCTGCTGGCGCCGCTCGCGGGTCAGGTCGTCTTCGCGAGCGTTGCAGAGGTTGTGCCGCGTGCGCGCGAGCGCCAGTGCCTGCTTGCCGTCGATGTGCGTCGTCCCGGCCTTGAGCCGCAGCGTGAAGCCGCCGTTGCGAAACCCGCCGTTGATGCGCGACACGACGCAGCCGCCGCTGTAGTCGACGCCCCCCATCGCGTCGATCAGCTGCGGGAAGCGCGCGAAGTCCACCAGCACGACGTGGTTGATCTCGATCCCGAGGAACTGCTTGACGGTTCGCACCGCAAGTGACGACCCGCCGATCGCGTACGCCGCGTTGATCTTGTTCAGCCCGTAACCCGGGATGCTCACGATCGTGTCGCGCGGGATCGAGAGCTTCGCGCTGTGCCCGCCGCCGACGCGCATGAGCTGGATCGAGTCTGAGCGGCTCGGCCCCGACGTGCTGCCCCCCGGCTCCTTCGTCGAACTGGAGCGCTGATCGGAGCCCAGGATCAGGACGGTCGACGCCGAGACGATCGGCAGGCCGGCCCCCGCGAGCTCGGACGTCGTCTTGGAGTCCACGCGGTCCTGGAGGAACTGTGCCGAGAAGAGGAAGAGGACCACGGACAGTGCGATCCAGCTCACGAGTACGACGGCGGTCCACTTGAGGATCCGGCGCCACGGTGGCCTGCGAGGCTTGGCGGTGCGTCTCGCGGTGCCGGGCGCGGCCGGCCGGCGCCGCAGCTGCTCGAACGACGGCGCCCCGCGGCTCAGCCAGCGGGGAAGCGTGCGATAGACGCGATATGGGGGACGCCCGCCGGGCTCCGGCGGCGGCGGGTCGGCAGCCATCTCCCGGCTATGGTGCCGCGGATGGCCGGAGAGTGCGTCATCGGTGTGGATGTCGGGGGGACGAAGCTGCTCTCGGGCGCCGTCGACTCAGGCCTCGCCGTCCATCATCGCGCTCAGCGCAGCTCGCAGGGGCTGGAGACGGCTGAGCTTCTCGACACGCTCGCCGCCATCGTCGCCGAGGCGGCCGAGGCGGCTCCCGGCCCGGTGCTCGGTGCCGGCTTCGGCATCCCGGGCGTGATCGACCGGCGGGACGGGCTCGTCGGGGCGTGCCCGCATCTCCCGCTGGAGGGCATCCCCTTCCAGGCGCTGATGGAGGAGCGGCTCGGCATGCCCATCGCCGTCGACAACGACGCCAACTGCGCGATGCTCGCTGAATGGCGCCACGGCGCGGCGGTCGGGCTGGACGATGTCGTGATGCTGACCGTCGGCACCGGCATCGGTGGCGGGATCGTCTGCGGCGGCCGGCTCGTCCGCGGCTCCACGGGCGGCGCGGGGGAGCTCGGGCACATGGTGGTCCAGCTCGACGGACCGCCGTGTCAGGGCCAGTGCCCCGGTCGCGGCCATCTGGAGTGGTATGCGTCGGGCAGCGCGATCGGACGGGCGGGCCAGGCGATGGTCGCGGGCCATCCGGACTCGGCGCTGGCGCGCGAGGCCGCCGCGGGCCGCGAGGTCACCGGGGCGCTCGTCACCGAGCTCGCGCACGACGGCGACGCCGCGTCGCGGGCGGCGATAGAACAGGTGGGGCACGCGCTCGGCGCGGGCATGGTCACGCTCGTGAACGTCTTCAACCCGTCGCGCATCATCGTCGGGGGCGGCGGCATCGCCGCCGGTGATCTCCTGCTCGATCCGGCGCGCCGCGAGGTGGCCGAGCGTGCGATGCCGTCGCTGCGCGACGACGTGGAGATCGTCCCGGCGCGCTTCGGCGCGGACGCCGGGCTGCTCGGTGCGGCCACGCTGGCGTTCGAGGAGCTCGCTCGGTGAGCGGCGCCGGCGCGGGGCGGTTGATCGTCTGCCCGACGCCGATCGGCAATCTCGAGGACATCACCCTGCGCACGCTCGCAGCGCTGCGCGAGGCGGACGTGATCGCGTGTGAGGACACGCGCACGAGCAAGGTGCTGCTCGACCGCTACGGCGTGTCGGCCACCCGGGTCCGGTACGACGCACACGCCGAGCGCCGCGCCGCGCCGCGGCTCGTCGAGCGGATGAATGCGGGGGAGACGGTCGCGCTCGTCAGCGACGCCGGGATGCCGCTCGTGAGCGATCCCGGGCTCGTGCTCGTCCAGGCGGCTGTCGCGGCGGGCATCGCCGTCGAGGTGCTGCCGGGTCCGAGCGCCGCGCTGACCGCGCTCGTGGCGAGCGGCCTGCCCGCCGAGACCTGGCGCTTCGTCGGGTTCCTGCCGCGTCGTCGCGGGGAGCTCGAGAGCCTCCTGCGCGCCGAGGAGACCCTGGTCGCGTTCGAGTCGCCGCGGCGGGTCGGCGCCAGTCTCGCCGTGCTCGCCGGGCTCGATCCGGAGCGTCCCGTCGCCCTCTGCCGCGAGCTGACCAAGATCCACGAGGAGATCGTTCGCGGGACCGCGGCGGAGCTCGGCGCGCGCTACGCGGACGAGGCCGTGCGCGGCGAGGTCGTGCTCGTGATCGGGCCGTCCCCGGCCGGAGCGGCGGATCGCGCGGCGGCGACGGCCGCGGTGCGCAAGCTGGTCGATGCGGGGGCTCGCCCGCGCGCCGCAGCGGGCGTGGTGGCGGGGCTGACGGGCGTGCCGGCGAACGAGCTGTACGCCGCCGTCGTCGCCGGCGACTCCTGACGCTGGGCCCCCGCTCTGCGGCGGTGTCGCGCCGGGTCTGCGACGGGGGACGCGTGATCGCGCTGTTGCGCTTGGCGTGCGCCGGATGCTCGGACGATGGTCCCGCTCACGCTGCTCATCACCTTGCTGTTCACCCTGACGCACTCTGCCGTCGCTGACGCCGAGCGTTGGCTGCCGCCGCTTCCGACCGTCGCCGTAGCCGGCGGATTCGACTTCGATGCGCGCACGCCGTTCGCCGCCGGCGGCCGTCGCGGGGTGCACCTCGCCGGCGAGCCGGGGCAGACGGTGCGCGCGCCGTGCAGCGGGCGCGTCGTCTTCGCCGGGCGGGTCCCGCGGCTCGGATCCGGGGTGTCTCTGGGCTGCGGCCGGCTCGCGGCGACGGAGTTCGGGCTGGAGCGCCTGCGTCTGCGGCGCGGCGACATCGCGATCGCCGGGACGCCGGTCGGGAGCCTCGGGCCGCGCGGGAGGCTGTGGCTCGGAGCGCGGGTCGCGTCCGAGCGCTGGGGATACCGCGATCCGCTCGGGCTGATCGGCAGTGCTGCCCGCGGGCCGCTCGGCCCCGCGCCGCTCCCGCTGCGCGTGCGGGTGCGCAGGCCGGACGTGCCGCCGCCCGCGACGGCGCCGATCGGGATGGCGGAGGCGTCGTCGCTGCCGCTCGCCGCCTGGATCGGCGCGGGGGTCGCGGGTATCGGCGCCGGTCTCGGGGTGACGCTCCGTCGCCGGTCGCGGCATCTGCGGTCCGGCACCCGCGCCCGAGCTTCCCAGGGGACCCACTAGCGTTCGACACGCATGCCGGGCTCCACCTTCTACGTCACGACGCCGATCTACTACGTCAACGCTGCGCCGCATCTCGGCCACGCGTACACGACGATCGCGGCCGACGTGCTGGCGCGCCACCACCGCCAGCGTGGGCAGGACGTGTTCTTCCTGACCGGCACGGACGAGCACGGCGAGCCGGTGAAGCTCGCCGCCGAGCGCGAGGGCGTGACACCCGGCGAACTGGCCGACCGCAACTACGAGCGGTTCCAGGCGCTCGCGCCGCAGCTCGGCGCGAGCAACGACTTCTTCATCCGCACGAGCGACCCGCATCACGTCGCCAAGGTGCAGGAGGTGCTCACGCGCGTGAAGGACAACGGCCACGCGTACGAGGGGGTGTACGAGGGCTGGTACTGCCCGCGCTGCGCCGACTTCAAGACCGAGCGTGAGATCGCCGAGGGCAACACCTGCCCGATCCACAAGATCGAGCTGACGTGGGAGACCGAGCAGAACTGGTTCTTCCGCCTTTCCGCCTTCCAGGAGCCGCTCGAGCGGCTGTTCGCCGACCGCCCCGACTTCGTCCAGCCGCGCGTGCGGGCGAACGAGGCGCTCTCGTTCATCGAGGGCGGCCTGCAGGACGTCTCCCTCAGCCGCCGCGGGCTGGGCTGGGGCGTTCCGGTCCCGTGGGATCCCGAGCAGGTCTTCTACGTGTGGTGGGACGCTCTCCTCAACTACTACACGGCGCTCTCGTTCGCGCGCCCCGGCGAGGACCTGACCGATCGCTTCTGGCCGGCGAGCCTGCATCTCGTCGGCAAGGACATCCTCAAGTTCCACACCGTCTACTGGCCGGCGCTCCTGATGGCCGCCGACCTGCCGCTGCCCGAGCACGTCTTCGCGCACGGCTTCCTGCTGATGGACGGCGAGAAGATGAGCAAGTCGCTCGGCAACGTGCTCGACCCGTTCGAGGTGATCGATCGCTTCGGCGCCGACGCGCTGCGCTTCTACCTGCTGCGCGACGTGTCGTTCGGGCAGGACGGGTCGGTGTCGCCCGCGGCGTTCGAGCAGCGCTACGAGAGCGAGCTCGCCAACGAGTACGGCAACCTCGCGAGCCGCACGCTCGCCATGGTCGGCCGCTACCGCGACGGGGTCGCCCCGGACGTCCGGCACGACCCGGCGCTCGACGCGGATTTCGACGGGCTGTCCGGCACGGTCGCCGAGCTGCTCGACCGCGCCGAGCTGACGCAGGCGCTCGAGGAGATCTGGGGGCGCGTGCGGCGGCTGAACCGGTACGTCGAGGAGCGCGCACCGTGGAAGCTCGCCAAGGACGAGGCGAGCGCGGGGGAGCTCGACGTCGTGCTCGCGAGCCTCGTCGAAGGCCTGCGCGTGCTGACCGTGCTCCTCCAGCCCTGGCTGCCGGCGACCGCTGAGCGGCTGCTCGCGGCGCTCGGCTCACCCGACTGCGCGCTCGAGGCGGCGCAGCTCGGTGCGCGCCGCGTCGGCGAGGTGCAGCCGATCGAACCGCTCTTCCCCAAGCAGCCGACCGAACCCGCCGCGGCGTGATCGACAGCCACACACACCTCGACTCGTGCGAGCCGCCGAATGACGAGCTGGTCGCTGCGGCGCGCGCGGTCGGCGTGCGCCGCATCCTCACCGTGGGGATGGACGCCGAGAGCTGCCGGTCGGCGACCGCCGCCGCCGAGCGGTTCCCGGAGGTGTTCGTCGCCGTGGGCCGCCACCCGAACCTCGCCGAGGGCTACGACGACCGCACGACCGAGCTGATCCGGTCGTTCGCCGCGCACGAGCGCTGCCGCGCGATCGGGGAGACCGGCCTGGACTACTTTCGCGACCGCGCGCCGCGCGCCGACCAGCAGCGTGCGTTCGAGGCGCAGATCGCGCTGGCCCGCGAGCTCGACAAGCCGCTCGTCGTGCACACACGCGCCGCGGAGGACGACACGCTGCGCACGCTTCGCGAGCAGGCCGACGGCCTGCGGGTGATCCTGCACTGCTTCTCGATGCCGGACCGCCTCGACGAGTGCCTGGAGCAGCCGCTGTGGTGGATCTCGTTCGCGGGGAACGTGACGTACCCGAGTGCCGGCGACCTCGCCGCAGCGTGCGAGCGCGTCCCGGACGAGCGCCTGCTGGTCGAGACCGACGCTCCGTACCTCTCGCCGCAGGCGGTCCGCAAGGAGCGCAACCAGCCGGCGTTCGTGGTGGACACCGCGCAGTTCGTCGCCGAGCGCCGCG
Organism: uncultured Actinomycetes bacterium; assembly: GCA_963805615.1. GTDB lineage: Bacteria > Actinomycetota > Thermoleophilia > Solirubrobacterales > Solirubrobacteraceae > F1-60-MAGs163. The sequence goes on from CAWDUW010000004.1 coordinate 1,012,055, forward strand.
GGATGACCTACACGGCGCTCGAGGACGCCGTCGAGCGCAACGCGGGCGAGCTCTTCGGCTGGTGAGCGCCCCCGCGCCGCCGCGCACGCCATGAGCGATCGGCCGATGCCGACCCAGCCGAGTCTGCGGCGGATGCGCGAGCACGACGTGCGCCCGCGGCGCGATCTCGGCCAGAACTTCCTCGTGGACTCCAACATCCTCGGAGTGATCGAGCGGCTCGCGGGACTCGAGCCGCAGGACGTCGTGCTGGAGGTCGGCGGCGGGCTCGGGGTCCTCAGCGAGTACCTCGCGCCACGCTGTGCGCACGTGCACGTCGTCGAGATCGACACGGCTCTCGTGCCCGCGCTGGAGGAGGCGCTCGCGCCACTGGGGAACACGACGCTGCACGTCGCCGACGCGATGACGCTCGACCTCGCGGCGCTCGACCCCGCCCCGACGAAGGTCGTCGCCAACCTCCCGTATGGGATCGCCGCGGGCGCGATCCTGCGCACGATCGAGGAGCTGCCGACCGTGACGCGCTGGGTGGCGATGGTGCAGAAGGAGGTCGGCGTCCGGCTCGCCGCACACGCCGGCGACGAGCTCTACGGCGTCCCGTCCGCGATCGCGCAGCTCGCCTGCGACGTCGAAGTCGCGCGGACGGTCTCGCGGTCGGTCTTCGTTCCCGTCCCGAACGTCGACTCGGTCCTGGTGCGGCTCGAGCGCAGGGGGCCTGCTCCGTCGCCCGAGCTGCGGCGCCTGATCCGCGGCGCGTTCGCGCACCGGCGCAAGGCGCTTCCACGCTCGCTGGAGCTGTCCGGCGGGCTTGCCGGACCGGACCTGCGCCCGCGGGCCAGGGCGGCGCTCGAGGCGATCGGCCATCCCCCCGACGAGCGCGCCGAGCGCCTCGCTCCCGAGGAGTTCCGTGACCTGCTGGAGCAGCTGCAGCCGTGAACGCGCTCGGTGAGCTCGCCCCGGCGAAGATCAACCTCGGGCTGACGCTCGGTCCGTCACGGGCGGACGGCCGGCACGAGCTGGTCACGGTGATGCAGCCGGTCGACCTCTGCGATCGCGTGCGGCTGCTCCCGACGCAGCTCGGGGCCACCACCGATGAGGTCCATTGCCCCGGCGTCGAAGGCGACAACCTCGCGGCGGCCGCGCTGCGCGCGTTCCGCGAGCGGACCGGCTGGACAGGCGCTCCGGTGCGGCTCGAGATCACCAAGCGCATCCCGGTCGCAGCCGGCATGGCCGGAGGCTCAGCCGACGCGGCGGCGGCGCTGCGCCTGGCGGCGCGCGCCGCCGGGCTCCGGGACGACGACCTGCTGCGCGAGATCGCGGTCGGTCTCGGCGCCGACGTGCCCGCGCAGGTGCGACCGCGCCGCTACCTCGCGACCGGCGCCGGCGAGATCCTGCGCGGGCTGCCGGACCCGGCGCCGTTCGGGATCCTCGTCGTCCGCTCGCAGCACGGGCTCTCCACCGGGGACGTGTTCCGCGAGGCCGACCGCCTCAGGCTGCCGCGGTCGGGCGCGGCACTCGAGGCGCGCAGCGCCGACCTGATCGCCGCGCTCGCCGCGGGCTCGCCGCTCGCGCCTGGAGACCTCCTGCTGAACGATCTCGAGCCGGCCGCCGTCTCGCTGCTCCCCGAGCTCGCCTGGACGCTCGACGACGTGCGCGGGGCCGGCGCCGATCACGCGCTCGTCTGCGGGTCCGGCCCGACGGTGATCGGCCTGTTCGCGGACGTCGAGCGCGCCCGGTCGGCTGCGGTCTCCCTGAGCGGACGGGATCCGCGCCCGGTCGCGGTCGAGCCGTGGTACCCGGGCCTGGGGCCGGGAGACCTGCTGTGAAGATCTGGCCGTTCGTGGCCGCCGCGGCGCTCGTCGCGCTGCTGATCCGCCGCCGGCGGCATCTCGAGCCCACGCTGCTCGTCGGCGGCGCGCTGATCGCGGTCGTGCTCTGCGTGTACGGGAGCGGCGCGGTCAAGCTGCCGAACCTCGAGACGCTGCTGGTCGACATCGGGCAGACACTCGGTCAGTGGACCTACCTGCTCGTCGGGGTCCTCGCGTTCCTGGAGACGGGGGCGTTCATCGGCCTCGTCGCGCCCGGCGAGACGGCGATGATGCTCGGCGGCGTCGTCGCCGGCCAGGGCGAGATCAACGTGATCACGCTGATCGGCGTCGCCTGGATCGCGGCGGTTGCGGGCGACTGCGCGAGCTACGCGCTCGGCCGCCGGCTCGGCCGGGAGTTCCTCGTGAAGCACGGCGCGCGCGTGCAGATCGGCCCCGAGCGCCTGGCGCAGGTGGAGACATTCTTCGAGAAGCACGGCGGCAAGGCGATCTTCATCGGGCGCTTCGTCGGGATCGTTCGCGCCGTGGCGCCGTTCCTGGCCGGCTCGGGACGCATGTCGTTCCGGCGCTTCATCCCGTACGACGTGCTCGGCGCCGGCCTGTGGGCGACGACGTTCATCATGATCGGCTACGTCTTCTGGCAGAGCTTCGACCGCGTGCTGAAGGTCGCCAAGGAGGGTGCGCTCGGGCTCGGGATCGCGATCACCGTGATCGCCGGCATCGTCTGGCTCGTGCGGTGGCTGCAGGTCGCCGAGAACCGTGCGCGGCTCGAGCGCGACCTCGACGCGGCGCTCGACCGTCCCGTGCTGCGGATGCTGCGGCCGCTCGTCCGCTGGGCGCGCGGACCGCTGCGGTTCTTCATCGGCCGGCTCACCCCCGGGCAGCTCGGCCTCGAGCTCACCACGCTGCTGGCGATCGCCGCCGTCGGCTCGTTCGCGTTCCTTGGGTACTGGATCCTCATCTCCCAGGGGAACGCCAGCGGGCTCGACAGCCCGGCCAACCGCTGGGCGGTGGACATCTCGCAGCCGGCGCTCATCGACGCCGCGAAGGTGCTCACGACCTTCGGGGCACCGTGGCTGATGGAGCCCCTCTGCGCGGTGGTGGCGGTCGTCCTGCTGCTGCGACGGCGCGGCCTGGAGGCGGCGGTGATCGCGATCGGTATGGGCCTGACCGTCGCGCTCGTGCAGATCGCCAAGCACTCGACCGACCGCGCCCGTCCCGGGAACGGACTGGTCGATGCGGCGGGCTCGGCCTATCCGTCAGGTCATGCGGCGTACGCGATGGCGTGGATCGCGCTGGCGGTCGTCGCCGTCCGCGTCGTTCCGGCGCTCCGGGGGCGCTGGTGGCTCGTGGTTGCCGCGATGGTGCTGGCCGCACTCGTCGGGCTGACCCGTCTCTATCTGCGGGTGCACTGGGTGTCCGACGTCCTGGGCGGTGAGGGCGTCGCGGCGATGAGCTTCTCGCTCGTCGCGATCGTGGCGCTGGTCGTCGCCTTCATGCGGCAGAATGCCGCCCCGGAGCCGCAATGAGCAATGAGTCGATCATCATTCTGGTGGCCGCGTGCAGCGGTGTCTTCGGGTTCGCGGCCTGGGTGGGGCTGCTCGCGATTCCCGCCTGGCAGTCCTACTCGCGGGTCTGGGAGCGCATCGGCGCGGTCTTCCTCTCGCTCTACGCGGTCGCCGCGTTCGTCGGCGCCGGGGTCGCGGCCGGCGCGCTGGTCGTGTACCTCTGGGCGGCCTGAGCCGCCTTTCCCGGCCTACACTGCTCCCCATGTCGACGCCGGCGCAGGGAGCGCCGGGGCACACCGACCTCGAAGCCCTTGATGCCATCACGGACGCCGTCGCGTCCGGCGCGGGCATCCCCGAGGTCGTGCGCGCCGCCTCCCGAGCACTCGAGGCGAGCCTCGTGCTCAGCGATCGCGCGGGCCATGTGCTCGCGGTCGCCGCGCGTTCCAGTGCCGACGAGAAGGCGATCCTGGCGGACCGGGACGGGGTGGAGGCGCACGAGCTGCGCGTCGCCGACGAGCCCGTAGGCGTCCTGCGCGTGCGCGCCGGGAGCCCGCCCGATCCGATCCTTCTGCGTCTCGTCACGACGATCGTCGCCTCCGAGGTCGAGCGCCTTCGCGCGCCGGAGCGCGCGTCGGCGCAGGCGGCCGAGGCGTTCCTGCGTGCGCTGCTCGCCCGCGAGCTGACGGGCGCCGACGCGATCGGGGCGGCCGCCGCGGACCTCGGGCTCGAGCTCGAGGCCGGCGCCAGCATGCTCGTCGTGCGCGCGCACGCCCACGTCGCGGGCGACGACGGGCGCCGCGCGCGGATCCTGTCGCTCGTCGAGCGCGGGGCCGCCGGCGGCGTCGCCGGATCGATCGCCGCGCTGACCGAGCGGCACGAGCTGCCGGGCGACGAGGTCCTCGTGCTGCTGCCGTCCGGTGAGCCCGACGCGGCCGCGCGCGCGGCCGAGAGCGTGCGCCGCGAGCTGCAGGCCGGGCTGAGCGGGCACACGTTCACGGTCGGGTGCAGCCGGCCCTGCACCGACATGTCCGAGCTGCACCGAGCCGCGAGCGAGGCGCTGCTCGCCGCGAATGTCGCCGAGGGCGATGCGGAGCGGCCGGTGCTGGCGTTCGACGAGACCGGCGCCTATCGCCTCCTGCTCTCCGCGATGGCCGAGGACCCGGCCGAGCTGCAGCGGTTCTACGCCGAGACCGTGGAGCCGCTCGTCGCCTACGACGAGCAGTACGAGACAGGGCTCGTGACGACCGTCGAGGCGTTCCTCGAGGCGGACGGAAACATCGCCGGGACCGCGCAGCGGCTGTTCACCCACCGCCACACGATCCGTTACAGGCTCGAGCGGGTGCGCGAGCTGTCGGGCCTTGACGTCGGATCCACCGACGGGCGCGAGAAGCTGAGTCTCGGGCTGAAGGCGATGCGCGTTCTCGGCATCGCTCATCGCGGCGGCCCGGCCAGCGAGGCCGGAACGTCCGGCGGCCGCGTGCCGCGACCGCGCTGAGCGGCACTGAGGCGCGCCGTACGGCGGCCTTGAGCTTTCGCCCGCCGCGCCGGACGGATGTTCGATCAAGGGGTGGGCGAGATCTGCCGAACGCAGCCACATGTTGCCGTCATCCCCCCAGCCGGCCGATCCTCGCGTCCAGGGCCGTCCCCAGGCCCGTCTCATCGCAGCGCTCGGCGTCACCGCCGGGTGCCTCATGGTCTGGGGCAGCCTCGCCGCCCTGAACCACTGGGTCCTGGGCTTCCACGCCTGGCCCGAGACGAGCACGCCCAGCGCCCAGCGCCTCATCGTCCCCGACGCCCCGCACAGCAGGGGGACCGCGTCCCGTGGCGACAGCGCCCCGATCCTCACCGCCTCCGGTGGCCTGGTCGCCGGCGACGCGCCCGTCACGTTCTCGGTGGCCGAGCGCGTCGCGGTGCTGCGCACGACCCCGCGCCACCCCGGCTCCCACCGCACGCCGGCCGGCAACGTTCGCTCCCCCGGCGGAGCGGTCGCCCCCGGCACCGGCGGAGCCGTCGCCGGCGGCTCGGACGATCCTGACGGCGACGGCATCACCACCGCGGACGAGCTGCGGCTGGGAACGAACCCGTACAACGCGGACACCGACAACGACGGCATCCCGGACGCCTGGGAGCTGAAGCACGGTCTCGACCCGCGCAAGTTCAGCGACGGCGCGAAGGACAGCGACGGCGACGGCGTTCCGAACCGCATCGAGTTCCGCATGGCCACCGATCCGCGGAAGACCGCAAGCCGTGACGGCATTCCCGACGGGAGCCGTGACAGCAACAACGACGGCTTGTCCGACGCGGTCACCATCCAGCAGGGCGGCGACCCGAAGGGCACCCCGGAGCCGCTGACTGAGCCGGAGCCCGTCGAGCCTGCGCCCGCCGCGCCGGCCGAGCCCGCGCAGCCGCCCGTCGACGCGGCCCCCGTCGACGCGGCCCCGGTCGATCCGGCCCCGGTCGATCCGGCCCCGGCGGACCCTGCGACTCCCGCTCCGGCGACGCCCGATCCCGCTCCGCCGGCCGACCAGCCCGCGCCGACCCCGGTCGCGCAGCCCGACCCGGCTCCCGCTCCCGCTCCTGCTCCGGCTCCCGAGCCGACCCCACCTGCAGCCGATCCCCCGGCGACGGGCCCGGCTCCCGCTGATCCGTCGGGGGGCACGGTTGCCCCCGACGAGACCGAGCTCGCCGCGCCCGCAACGCCCTAGGAGCCGCCCCGTACGATCAGCGGCATGCTCGCCGCGGTGGTGCTCGACGCCCTCGGCGCCCCAGCCGACCCGGAGCTCGATCGCGCGGTCGGCCCGGGCGCCGCGCAGCGCCTGCGCGCCGAGCTGCGAGCCGTGGCGCGCCGCTGGGTCGCCGAGCTCGCGCCGGGGCACGCGTTCGAAGCCACGTCGCCGGCCGCGGCCGCGATCGCGCTTCACGACCACGCCGGCGCGGTGGTGTTCGTGGCTCCCGACATCCCCGGGCTCGGGGCGGAGCATGCGCGTTCGGTGCTCGACGACCTGGCCCAGGGAGTTCAGCTGGCGGTCGGATCCGCGCACGACGCACGGCCCTATCTCGTGGCCCTGGCCCACGCAGACCCCGACGTGATCGAGCGCGCGGCAGACGGCTGGGACGCGCTGATGGTGCTCGCCGCCGAGCGCGAGCTGAAGCTCGCGATGCTGCGCCCGGAGCGGCGTCTCGCGAGCCCCGCCGACGCGCGCTCACTCGTGATGGATCCGCTTGCTCCCGCGGCGCTGCTCGGGCATCTGGGCGCCCTCGGTTCCCCCCGTATGCCGGATCAGTAGCCCATACAGGTGTGAAACCGGCGTTGTTCGGATACAACTGGTCCATGACCGATTGGATGGAGAAGCGACGCGAGGCCAAGCGCCCGGTCGAGGAGGCCGGTGGCGGCGAGGCCGAGGGCTTCGAGCTCGCCGAACAGGAACTGATCAAGCGGGCCGAGAATTGGGAGGGGCGTTCGCCCGAGCGCGACGCCTTCCCGGCGGAGGAACAGTCCGGCGCCGAGTACGGCGAGGCGGACCACGAGCGCACGTCGGAGTCCGACGAAACGCCGTCCTGACGGCCCCGGTCGCACCTATCCTGCACCCCGCACACCCGTGCGGGGTGGTGTAACTGGCAGCACAGCGGCCTTTGGAGCCGTCAAGTCGGGGTTCGAATCCCCGCCCCGCAGTCTCGGTAGGATGGCCGCGTGAACGCGCCGATCGTGGTCATCCTCGCGGCCGGCCAGGGAACGCGGATGCGTTCTCGGACTCCGAAGGTCCTGCACGACATCTGCGGGCTTCCGATGATCGCGTGGCCCGTCGCCGCGGCGCGTGAAGCCGGCGCCGAGCGCATCATCGTCGTGGACTCGCCGGCCCGGCCGCTCGAGGGACACCTCCAGGACGACGTCGAGATCGCCGTGCAGCCCGAGCCCAACGGGACCGGCGGTGCGGTGGCGGCGGCCGCGGACCTGCTCGACGCCGATCGGCCCGTCGTCGTGCTGAGCGGGGACGTGCCGCTCGTCTCGGCTGACGCGATCCGTGAGCTCGTGGGGGCCCACGCCTACCAGCGGGCCGCGGCGACCGTCGCCACGACCGTGCTGGACGACCCGACCGGCTACGGCCGCGTCGTTCGCGGCGCCGGCGGGGTGCTCGAGCGGATCGTCGAGACCAAGGCGGGCGGGGACGCGACCACCGAGGAGCTCTCGATCCGCGAGATCAACACCGGCATCTACGTCTTCGACGGCGGCGCGCTGCTCGGCGCGCTGCCGCGGCTGCGACCGGACAACGAGCAGGGCGAGCTGTACCTGCCGGACGTTCTGTCGCTGTTGCGCGAGGAGGGCGCGACGGTCGCCGCCCATGCCGTCGACGATCCCGCCATCGTGCTCGGGATCAACGACCGCGTCCAGCTCGGCGAGGCACGCGAGCTGGCGCGGAGGCGCATCATCACCGGCCACCAGCGGGCCGGTGTGGATGTCGTCGATCCGGCGTCGACGCAGATCGACGCGACCGTGGTCCTGGGACAGGACACGGTTGTCGAGCCGTTCACGATCCTGCGCGGAGCCACCGTCGCCGGTGAGCGCTGCCGGCTTGGTCCGGGCGCCACCCTGACGAACGTCACGATCGGCGACGAGGCCACCGTCCTCCACACCTACGGCATCGACGCGGAGATCCGCGACGGTGCGAGCGTCGGGCCCGTTCGCCTACCTGCGCCCCGGCACCCTGCTGCGCGAGCGCTCGAAGATCGGCACGTTCGTCGAGGTCAAGAACTCCGACATCGGTGAGGGCACGAAGGTGCCGCATCTCTCGTACGTCGGCGACGCGGACGTGGGGGCCGGCTCGAACCTCGGGGCCGGCACGATCACCGCCAACTACGACGGGCGTCGCAAGCACCGCACGACGATCGGCACCGGCGTCCGCGGCTCCGTGCACGTGTCCTACGTCGCGCCGGTCACGGTCGGGGATCGAGCCTGGACGGCCGCAGGCTCCGTCATCACCGACGACGTGCCCGACGGCGCGCTCGGCATCGCCCGCGAGCGGCAGTCCAACGTCGACGGCTACGACGAGCGCCGGGCGGCGCAGGCCGAGCCGGAGAGGACATGACCGAGCTCGCGCCTACACTCCCCGGCGCTGACTGGCCCAAGCCGGACCCGCGGATGAACACCAGCCTCCCGATCGACTACGACAAGCGGCTCATGCTGTTCTCGGGCCGCGCGAACCCGGAGCTGGCGAACAAGATCGCCGACCGCCTGAACGTCGATCTCGGCCCGGTCACGCTGAAGACGTTCTCCAACGGCGAGGTCTACTGCCGCTTCGAGGAGTCGATCCGGGGCGCCGACGTCTTCATCGTCCAGCCGACGTGCGGCAACCCCGGGACCGGCGTCACGGCGAACGACGCGCTGATGGAGCTGCTGGTGATGATCGACGCGGCGGTCGGTGCCTCGGCCCATCGCGTGATCGCGGTCACGCCGTGGTTCGGGTATTCGCGCCAGGACAAGAAGTCCGCGCCGCGGGAGCCGATCAGCGCGCGTCTCGTCGCTCGCATGCTCGAGTCGGCGGGCGCCGACCGGGTGCTCACGATGGATCTCCACGCAGGGCAGGTCCAGGGGTTCTTCAACATCCCGGTCGACCACATGACGGCGATGTTCATGCTGACGCAGTACTTCGACGACCTCGGACTGCAGGACCTCGTCGTCGTCTCACCGGACGCCGGTCGCGTGAAGCTGAACAAGAAGTTCGCCTCCAAGGTGGGCGCCGAGCTGGCGATCCTCGACAAGGAGCGGCCCGCCCAGCAGGTGGCCGAGATCGGGTACGTCATCGGTGACGTGCGCGGGAAGACCGCGGTGATCGTCGACGACATGATCGACACCGCCGGCACGCTCAAGGCCGCCGCGCAGACGGTCCTCGACGCGGGCGCCTCCCGCGTCTTCGCTGCAGCGACCCATCCCGTGTTCAGCGGCAACGCCTACGAGAACCTCGCGGCCGCCGGCTTCGAGCAGATCGTCGTCACCGACACGATCCCCCTGCGCCCCGGCGCGCCCGACAACATCCGCGTGCTCTCCTGCGCGGATCTGCTGACCGACTCGGTCCGCCGGATCTTCACGGATGACTCGGTGAGCGAGGTCTTCGGCGGCGAGAACCAGCTGTTCTGAGTCGATGCGCGCAGAGCAGCCCCGGCTCCCCGGCCTCGACGAGGACCTGCCGGTGCTGGACGTCGACGCCCTGGGGCACGAGGACACGTTCGACGGCGTCCGCGTGGAGGGCGCGGCACTCGCGGGCATGCGCGCCTCCGGTGTCACCTTCACGTCGAGCCGGCTCGTCGACGTCGAGCTCGGCGGGGCGAACCTCGAGGCACTGGCTCTGACTGAGGTCGTCGTCGCGCGCGGTGACCTGTCGAACGTCGAGGCACGCCGCGCCGGCATCCGCGTCGCCGCGCTCTCGGGCTGCCGGATGACGGGGATCGCGCTGACTCAGGCGACGCTGCTCGACGTCACGATCCGCGGGGCCCAGCTGAACCTCGCGTCGTTCGCGGGCTCGAAGCTGAAGCGCGTGACGTTCGAGGATTGCGTGATGCGGCAGTCGGACGTGATGGACGCCGAGCTCGAGTCCGTGCGCTTTCACTCGTGCGACATGACCGAGTTCGACCTGCGCGGAGCGACCCTCGCGCGCTGCGAGCTGCGCGACTGCCGGCTCGACGGCGTGCGCGGGGCCGACCGCCTGCGCGGGGCGGCGATGCCATGGTCCGACATCGTCGCCATGGCGGGGATCTGGGCCGGCGAGCTCGGGATCCAGACGCTCGAAGCGGGGTAGCTACCCGCCGATCACGAGCCCGCGCTCATCCAGGGCCTCGACCGCCGCCTCGAAGGCCGCGAAGTCCCGAGCGAGCAGATGGTCCAGCGGACGGCCCGCCGGACCGGTGGTCCGCACCCACCGCCGCAGGACGTCGGGCCCGAAGCGCACGAGCGGCTCGTCGGTCAGCGCGAGCAGGATCGCGAGCTCGGGCCGATGGTCCAGCTCGCCGGTGATGACGGCGATCGGTGGGGCCGCGAGCGTCGCGCAGAGCTCATCGTCCGACAGGCCCAGGCGCTCCATCAGCCGCACGGCGGGGGAGTCCACGACGATCCCGCGTCAGCTGTTGCGGGCCCGGATCTCTTTCACGGGCTCGGGGCTCTTGTCACCCGGCCAGAACCCGGTGACGTAGCGGAACGCCTTCGCGCCCGCGCGATCGACAGCCGCGGCGGTCACCGCGAACGTCGTCGCCTGCAGCGCCGCGGCGCCCAGAACCTGACCCCAGGTGGCCTCTTCGGTCGTCGCGTGCGGGGGCCTGGCGCCGTGCGAGTGTTCCCAGACACCGTCGAAGGCCTTGCGGGCCGCGGCGGCGGCGCCGATGCCCAGTACGATGCCGAACGGCTTGTAGAGGAGCTTTGCGACCACGCTTGCAGCCTACCCAGGACCGGCGCGGTTCACCCGGCCCGCGTTCTACCCTGGTGGCTCGTGACGCTGCGCCGTGCGCTTGCAATCGCCTTTGGCGTTGCCGCCTTCCTGCTCGTGTCCTTCTTCGCAGCCCGCTGGCTGACGGCGGAGAACCGTGAGCGCGACGCGGTGATCGACCTGCTCCGCGCCCAGACGGGCGGGGACGCCCCCGCCATGATCTCCATGCTCGACGGATGCTCCACCAACACCACCTGCCGCACCGACGCCCAGCGCGACGCCCGAAGGCTGCAGCGGCCCGGGCGCATCCGGATCCTCAACATCGACTCGGCGACCGCGCACGCGGTGCTCGCCAAGAGCGGGCCGACGCGGGTCGCCTGGGACGTCGGCGGCAACAGCTTCCCGGTCGTTCAGTGCGTGCAGGTCGAGCGCCGCGGCGTCCCGGCGCTCGGCGGCCCGGTCGTCCTGACCCACATCGGCCCGCAGATCAAGGGCGACGCCGCATGCTGACGCGCGTCCGGATCATCGCTTCGGTCATGGTGGCGAGCCTGCTGCTGACGGCCGCGCCGGCCGCGCTCGGGCAGACGCCCGAGCCCGCCCCGGCTCCGCCGGCGCCCGTCGCCGGCCCCCCCGCGTCGTCGGTCGTGTCGACTCCGTCCTCGCGCACGCTCTACCGCGACGGTCCGTCCGGCCGCTTCCTCGTCGACGGTCCCTGGCTCTACCGCGCAGACCCGTCGTTCAACGGGGACGGTCAGGGCTGGCAGCGGGACCCGTCGACGAACGGCTGGATGGTCACGACCGTGCCCAACGCCTGGAATGCGACCGATGAGAGCCCGGCCTCGTTCGCCGGCGCCGTCGGCTGGTATCGCAAGGACTTCCGGCTGCCGTCCACAGCGAAGCGCCTGATGTGGACGGCGCGCTTCGAGTCCGTCAATTACAACGTCAGTATCTGGCTCAACGGCCGCTTCGTCGGGAAGCACAAGGGCGCCTACCTGCCGTTCGAGCTGCGCCTGCCGCGGGGGTTCCTCAAGCGCACCGGCGTCAATCGCCTCGTCCTGCGCGTCGACAGCCGCCGCACGGCGAGCGACTTCCCGCCGGCGAAGTTCGACGCGCGCGGGCGTCCGCTCGGCGGCTGGTGGAACTACGGCGGGCTCCTGCGCGAGGTCTACCTGCGGGCGATCGACGACATCGACTTCGACGTGGTCGACGTGCGGCCCGACCTGCCGTGCGCCACCTGCGCGGCGACGATCAACTGGACCGTGCGCGTTCGCAACGCCGGCACCAAGAGCCGCAAGTTCACGGTCTTCGGCAACTTCGGCGCGCGGCGGGTGAAGCTCGGAACGGTCGCGCTGCGGCCGAAGACGTCGGTCACGCTGACCCGCCGGCTGCGCGTGCCCAAGCCGCGCCTGTGGTCTCCCGACCGCCCGTACCTCTACAACGCGAAGCTGCGGGCGATCTCCGGGAAGCACACCCTGCAGACCTTCACGCGCAGCGTCGGCGTGCGCTCGATCAAGGTCTCGGGCGGGCGACTCGTCCTGAACGGCCGCCCCCTGAACGTGCGCGGGGTGGGCATCCAGGAGGACTCGCGCACCAAGGGCTTCGCGATCGACAACGCCACGCGCGACCAGCAGCTCGGCTGGGTCCGCGACCTCGGCGCGACGATGATCCGCGCCCACTACCCGCTGCATCCGTACACGCTCGAGCAGGCCGACCGCCTCGGGATCCTGGTCTGGTCGGAGGTGCCGGTCTACCAGGTGGACACGGAGGAACTCGCGAAGGCGCAGGTCCGCGACGCCGCGGTGAGTGTGCTCGAGTCGAGCATCATCGCCGACCGCGATCATCCGTCGGTGATCGCGTGGTCGATCGGCAACGAGCTGAGCGCGCGGCCGGGGCCCTCCCAGGCCTCGTACATCAGGCGCGCCGCCGCGACCGCGAAGTCGCTCGACCCGACGCGGCCTGTGGCGCTCGCCTATGCGGCGGCGCCGACCGTCGGCTGTCGCGCCGAGTACGCGCCGCTCGACATCCTCGGCGTGAACGACTACTTCGGCTGGTACCCGGGCCCGAACGGGACGATCGCGGACCGCGACCTGCTGTCGGAGTACCTCGACAGCGTCCGCGCGTGCTATCCGGACAAGGCGATCATGATCAGCGAGTTCGGCGCCGAGGCCAATCGTGACGGGCAGCCGGAGGTGCGCGGGACGAATCAGTTCCAGCAGGACTTCATCACCTATCACCTCGGCGTCTACGCGACGAAGCCGTGGCTGTCCGGCGCGATCTACTGGGCGCTGCAGGAGTTCCGCGTGCGGCCCGAGTGGGACGGCGGGAACCCGCGCGCAAGCCCGCCGCTGCACCAGAAGGGCGTCGTCACGTTCGACGGAGCGCCGAAGCCCGGCTATTCGGTGCTGCAGCAGGCCTACCGTTCGACCGTCCAGATCGCGCCCGCCGCACGCTGACCGGGGTCCCGCGCGGCCGGCCTGCGGGCCGGCGTCCTGCTACCTTCGATCGTCGCTCATGGCCACGTCAGATACCACCGTCCTCACCATTTCGCCCCGCGACGTCGAAGGCTCGCGCGCCACGCGCCGCCTGCGTCGCCAGGGTCTCGTGCCCGGCATCCTGTACGGGCGCGGCGGCGACCCGCTGCCCTTCGCCGTCGATGCGCGCGAGCTGAGCCACGCTCTGCGGGCGTCCGGCGCGGTCGTCGAGCTGCAGCTCGACGGGCAGAGCACCTCAGCGGTGCTCAAGGACGCGCAGCACCACCCCGTCCGCGGTGAGACGACGCACGTCGACTTCCTGCGCGTCGATCTGACGAAGCCGATCGAGGCGGTCGTGACGATCGAGCTGATCGGCACGGACGACGCACCCGGCATCAAGGAGGGCGGCATCCTCGACCAGACGATGCGCGAGGTCAACGTCGAGGCGCTCCCGAACGAGATTCCCGAGTCGGTGCAGCTCGACGTCTCCGCGCTGAACATCGGCGATTCGCTGCCGCTGTCCGCCGTCGTCATCCCCGACAAGGTGAAGCTGCTCGACGACCCCGAGGCCACGGCGGCCTCGATGCTTGCGCCGCGACTCCAGACGGAGGAGGACGAGGGCATCGAGGAGGAGACCGGGATCGTCGGCGAGACCGACGCCGACGACGCCTCCGACGCCGGCGACTCCGGCGACGAGAGCTAAGGGCCAAGCCCCGCCGTGCGCAGCCCGTTCGGCGGGTCCGCGCCGGCAGACTGGCTCGTCGTCGGCCTGGGCAACCCAGGCCCCGAGTACGAGCGCACGCCCCACAACGTCGGCTTCCAGGTGCTCGCGGAGCTCGCCCGCCGCTGGGATCTCGGGAAGCCCAAGAAGAAGTTCGGCGGTCTGCTCGCCGAAGGGCGCGCCGGCATCGGGGGGCCGCGTGTCGGGCTGCTGCAGCCGCTGACGTTCATGAACGACTCGGGCACGTCCGTCGGGCCCGCGCGTGGCGCGCTGAAGGTCGAGCTCGGCCGCGTGCTCGTGGTCCACGACGAGATCGACCTGCCATTCGGGGACGTCCGCCCGCGCCTGGGCGGCGGCCTGGCGGGGCACAACGGCCTCAAGTCGCTGAAACGCGGGCTCGGCTCACCGGACTTCGGCCGCGTGCGCGTCGGCGTCGGGCGTCCAGACTCCACCGACCCGGAGATCGTCTCCGCTCACGTGCTCGGCCGCTGGCGCCAGTCGCCGGCCGAGGTGGAGACCCTCGTGCGCGACGCGGCGGACGTCGCCGAGCGCATCGTGCGCGGCGAGGTCGAGCTGCCCAGTCGCTGACGGCAGCCCCTTCCGCTCAGCCGCCGGAGCCGTGATTGCGCCTCCGCGGACCCGCGGCACGCAGCGCTGCGGCGAGACGCCTGGGCGCGGCACCGAGACGCCACGTCCGTGAGGCGTAGACGAGCCGAAGCTGCCCGTCGAGCGAGGCTGAGCGTCCACGCTCGCTCCCAAGCTGCGCTCGGACCGCGTCGAGCTCGCCCAGCAGCGTGGCATTCGCGGCATCGAGGGCTTCGAGCGACCGCTCTGCCTCAGACAGCTGACGCTCGAGTTCCGCGCCGAGCCGGCGCTGACCCTCGACGGCCGCCTCGAGGTCGGCACGGAGCTCGGGTTCGCGTCGGCCGAGCTGAGTGGCCGAAAGGGGGTGTGCGAGGATCGCCTGGATCCCAGCTTCGGCCGCGGCCCTGCGGGGGCTGGTCTCGGAACGCTCCCAGGGTTCACCGGCGACGACTGCCTGAAACCGCGCTTCACGCCTGGCCAGGCGGTCGAGGTCGATGCCGGGGAGGCCGGCCTCCGCACCGAGTCGAACGACGAGCTCTCCGATCGTGGTCAGCGGCTCCCACGTCTCGGGTGGGCACCGCTCTGCGAGTGTCGCGCCGAGGTTCAGCAGGCAGCGCTCGAGGATGAAGCGCGGGTCGGCGTCCGCGTACCGCCATTCGTCGTCGATGAATCGCCACCCGTCCGGCGTGACGATGATGTTGTCCGGCTGCGGATCGAGCGCCGCCGCCGCTCCCTCGCCGGCGAGCGCCTCCACGTGTGCGCGCCACGCGCGCAGCAGGCGCACCCGCTCCGGCTCGTCAGTGTGCTGGAGTGTTTCGGTCAGTGTCGGGCCGGCGATGAACGGTGTGTCGCTGCAGCGGTGCGTCAGCGGTCCAGCGCTGCGGTCCTCGGGACCTCCGACGAGGCGGGTGCGCCGAAGCAGGATCTGGCCGTCGGGCCCCCGCTCGACGCTCGTATGCGTGCGGAATGCGGCGGCCCTGTCCGTGGCCCAATACACCGCGAGCCGGTCGCGCGGCCAGATCTCCGCCGGGGTGTGTGTACCGATGACGACGAACGAGTTGGCGCATTCGGTGCCCAGGCCCGCGGAGACGAGCCCGCGCCACAGCGGGCCCTCCGCGGCCAGGCGAGCTCGAGGAGATGGCGCGTCCCGGCTCGGGAACCCCGGAACGTTCCACGCGAGTGCCTCAGCGTCGCTCGTCAGGAGCTCGTCTGAGAACAGCAGGCGGGGCGTCTTGTAGTCCGGAAATGCGTGGAGCACCCGGGTCTGCAGTCCAGCGGCCTCGAAGATCGGCTCGAGTTCTCGCCGGGCGAACGTCCGGTGCGGTCCCCTGTGCGGATAGTTCTCAAGACCTTCGAACGGGCGATCGGCGTGGTCCTCCGGCGCGCCGGCAAGGTACTTCACGCCGAGACGGTTCTCTATCGCGCAGACGATCGCGCCTCCGGGGCGCAAGAGCTTCGCCGCTCGACGGAGGAACGCGCTGCGCTCCTCCGGGCCGCCGGCTCCGCCGACGTACTCCAGGACCCCGATGATCACGACGACGTCGTACACGCCTGCGACGGGGACCGCGTCGAGATCCCCGCAGAAGACCTCAACGTCAGGAAGATCGCGCGTCCGCAGAGCCGCGCACCGGGCTCGGGCGGGTGTGGGCTCGAGCGCGTCGACCACTCCGGCGCGCTCGCCCAGGCAGCGCGTCACGGCGCCGCACCCGGCGCCGATCTCGAGTACCACGGCCCCGTCGAGATCCAGACCTCGCACCACATTGCCCCGTTCGGGGGCGAAGTGGTAACGCCGAATCCACGTGTCTCCCTGGGCCGCCAGCTCGTCGCTCGTCGACGAAAGGTCACGGGCCGCGGTCAGAATCCGAGCGATCGATTCCTCGCCGCCGTCGGCCCATCTCAGGTCGCTGTCTGAGAGCGCGCGGTAGCCGTCGGTTACCGGGAGCTCGAGTTCGCGAAGCGGTGTGCGAACGCTCGAGGCGGCGCGACTCGGAGTTGCGGGACCGTCAACCACTCGCTACTTCTTACTGGACTTGCTGCTGTCGAAGACACCCGACCTGTCGTTCGTGGTCGTCGCCCACGACATGGCGCGCGAGGTGCCGCGAACGCTGCAGACGCTTGCGCGCGGGTACCAGGAGCGAGTCGACCGGCTTGAGTACGACGTGCTCGTCGTCGACAACGGTTCTCCGGTGCCGCTCCCCGAGTCGGTCTTCGATGGCCTCGACGGCCGATTTCGACTGCACCGACTGGACGCCGCGCCGCCGTCACCTGCGTACGCGGCGAACCTCGGTGTTTCGATGGCTCGCGGACGGCATGTCGGCATCATCCTGGACGGCGCCAGAATGCTGACGCCGGGTGTCGTGGCCATGGGAATGCGCGCGATGCGGCTCCATGAGCGGGCGATCGTGACCACGATGGCGTGGCACCTCGGCGACGAACATCAGGCCCTGTCGATCCCAAAGGGGTACGGCCCGCGGGTGGAAGACGCCCTTCTCGCCGGGATCGGGTGGCCGGCCGACGGATACCGGTTGTTCGAGGTCGCATCGCTCGCGGGCGCCAACCCCGGTGGTTTCTTCGGCCCCATCAACGAGTCGTGCTGTCTGCTGCTGCCCCGTGCCCTGTGGGACGAGGTCGGCGGCCTGGACGAGAGGTTCGACCTCCCCGGTGGAGGCCTGGCAAGCCTGGACCTCTTCGACAGGCTCCTTGCGCTCCACGACTCGCGGCTGGTGATCCTGCTCGGCGAGGGATCCTTTCACCAGGCGCACGGGGGAGCATCGACGGCTCCGGGCGCGGACCATTCCGCGTGGCACGCGCAGTACGAGGCGCTGCGCGGTCGTCCCTACTCGCACCCCTGCGCCACACGGCCCATCGACCCGCTCTATTGCGGGTCGCTCCCGGAACCCGCACGACGGTGGTCCTGACGTACGAATGTACGTGATAACGTACAGGCTATGACGATCGTACGCGACTGGAACGGGGGCGACTACGACCGCCTCGCGACGCCGATGGAGGCCATGGGGCGCGCCGTGGTGGAGCGGCTTGCTCTGCGCGGCGACGAGACCGTCGTCGACGCCGGCTGCGGCTCGGGCAGGGTCACGCAGGCGCTGCTCGAGCGCCTTCCGCAGGGTCGGGTGATCGGCCTCGACGGCTCCGCCTCGATGGTCGACGCTGCGCGCGAGCGGCTCGCGGGCGATGACCGGGTGACGTTCGTCGTCGCCGATCTCATGGACCTCGACGTCGATCGGCACCTCGGCGGCGAGCCGGTCGACGCGATCCTGTCGACCGCGACGTTCCACTGGATCAGCGACCACGGGCGGCTGTTCGACCGGCTGCGCCGCGGCCTGCGTGACGGCGGTCTGCTCGTCGCGCAGTGCGGCGGCGCGGGGAACATCGCTTCCGTGCACGCGGCGGCGCTCGCCGTCGGCGGCGAGCCGCCGTTCGCCGAGCACCTCGCGGACTGGGCCGGCCCGTGGCGATTCGCCGAGCCGGGGGAGACCGAGCAGCTGCTTCGCGCCGCCGGGTTCGGCAGCGCGAGGGCCTGGCTTCAGCCGCAGCCGGTGACGCCCGACGACCCGCACGCCTACCTGCGCGAGATCAACCTCGGTGCGCATCTCCAGCAGCTCCCGGAAGACCTGCGGGAGGGCTTCGTCGCCGGCGTGCTCGAGCGGCTCGACTCGCCGCTCACCATCGACTACGTGCGCCTGAACATCGACGCCGCCGCCT
Source organism: uncultured Actinomycetes bacterium (assembly GCA_963805615.1). Lineage (GTDB taxonomy): Bacteria > Actinomycetota > Thermoleophilia > Solirubrobacterales > Solirubrobacteraceae > F1-60-MAGs163. The sequence goes on from CAWDUW010000004.1 coordinate 1,030,292, forward strand.
GACCGCTGCGGGTCGCTATCGTCGGACGCAAGGCCCGGCCGCGCATCTGCGCGGCCGTTCGCCGTGCCTCCACATGCCCCTGCGCCCGCTCCTTCGCCAGCTCTCCCACGCCCCTGACGGTGTCCGGCTCGCGCGTGAGGGCGGTCGCGCGTTCGTCTCGCTGTCGCTGCGGCCCTACCTCGTCGCGGCGTTGCTCGACGGGGTCGACGACGCGCTCGCCTCAGGGCGCCCCGCGATCGTCGTCGCCGGGGACGACCGCCAGGCCCAGGACCTCGCCACGGACCTGCGGGCCTGGCTGCATCCGCGTCCCGTCCGGTTCTCGCCGAGCCGCGGCGTCGCCTATGAGTCGCACCTCGCGCCGCCCCCGCATCTCGTCGGCCTGCGCGTCGCCGCGCTCGAGGCGCTGACGAGCTGGGATGCGAACACGGAATCCAGTCCCGCCCACCCCGTGGAGCCGCCGGTGGTCGTGGTGTCCGCCGTGGCGCTCAGCGAGAAGGTGCCCGACCCGTCGCTCCGGCCGCGCCCGTTCACGATCACCAAGGGCGACCTGATCGATCTGGACGAGCTTGCGGTGGCGCTCGTCGACGCCGGGTATGAGCGCGTCGAGCAGGTCGACGACCGCGGCCAGTTCGCGATCCGGGGCGGCATCGTCGACGTCTTCCCGGCGACCGAGGACCACGCGGTCCGGGCGGACCTGTTCGACATCGAGGTCGAATCGCTGCGCCACTTCTCGACGTTCACCCAGCGGTCGCTCGGTGAGCTCGAGGCGGTCGAGATCGCGCCCGCGGCCGAGCTGTCGCCCGAACACCGTGAGGCCGCCGAGATCGCCGCGCTGTCCGACGCCGACGAGCGTCCCGACATCGCGGAGCTGCTCCCGACCGACCGCTTCCACGCGCTGCTCGACATCGCCCCGGCCGACGCCGCCGTGGTGATCGCGGCCGAGGAGGACATCGAGCCGGCACTCGCCGACCACTGGCAGGACGTGTGCGCGGCGTTCCACGACGAGGACGCGCACCAGCTCTACGTCTCGCCGGCGGCGGTCGCGGCGGCGCTCGACGAGCGCTGCCGCATCCGCCTCTCGTCGCTGTCCTCGGACCAGCCGATCGAGTTCCGCGCTCAGACGGCGGACGTCGGCGCGCGCTCCATGGCCGAGGCCGAGCCGGCGCTCGAGCAGCAGGTGCGGTCCGGGTACCGAACCGTCGTCACCTTCGCGCGCCGCGGCGAGGGCGAGCGGGCGGCCTACAACCTCGCGCGGCTGCGTGCTCCGTGGCTCGACGACGAGGACCCCGCCGGCCAGGCGACGCCGTCCGACGGCGGGTCGCTGCACTTCGCGGGCGCGACCCTGCGCGACGGGTTCATCGCACCCGGCCTGAAGCTCGCGATCATTCCCGAGCACCGTCTGTTCCGCCGGCGCCGCGCCGAGCGGACGGGTGGTCAGAGCGCATCGCAGCGCCGCCGGGGTCGCCTGGGCTCGTTCACGGAGCTGCGCACCGGCGACATCGTCGTGCACGAGGACCACGGCGTCGCGCGCTTCGCCGGCTTCGAGACCAAGACGGTCGCGAGCATCACGCGCGACTACCTCGAGCTCGAATACGCGGGCACGGACAAGGTCTTCATGCCGGTGGACCAGCTGGCGAAGATCACGCGCTACATCGGCGCCGCCGCGGCGGGCGACGGCGGCATCAAGCTGTCGAAGCTCGGCGGCAAGTCCTGGGAGGCACTCAAGGCGCGCGCGCGCCGCGCCGCGCAGGAGCTGGCGGGCGAACTGCTCAACCTCTACGCCGAGCGCCGCCGGCGCTCGGGCCACGCCTTCCCCCAGGACAGCGCCTGGCAGATCGAGTTCGAGCAGGCGTTCCCCTGGACGGAGACCGCTGACCAGGCCGAGGCCATCGAGGCCGTCAAGGCCGACATGGAGCGCGCCCAGCCGATGGACCGCCTGATCTGCGGTGACGTCGGCTACGGCAAGACGGAGGTCGCGCTGCGCGCGGCGTTCAAGGCGGCGAACGACGGGAAGCAGGTCCTCGTCCTGGCCCCGACCACGATCCTCGCCCAGCAGCACTTCGGGACGTTCGCCGAGCGCCTCAAGGACTACCCCTTCACGATCGACGTCATCAGTCGCTTCCGTGCCCCGAAGGAGCAGCGCGAGGTCCTGGCCGCGTTCAACGACGGCAAGGTCGACATCCTGATCGGCACGCACCGGGTGCTCGGACGCGACACGCGGCCGAAGGATCTGGGGCTGCTGATCGTGGACGAGGAGCAGCGCTTCGGCGTCAAGCAGAAGGAGCTGCTGCGGCAGCTGAAGCTCTCCGTCGACGTGATCGCCATGAGCGCCACGCCGATCCCCCGGACACTGCAGATGTCGCTCACCGGCATGCGCGACATCAGCGTGATCGAGACGCCGCCCGAGGGGCGGCGCCCGGTCAAGACCTACGTCGGCGACTACGACGAGCAGCTGGTGCGGCAGGCGCTCGAGCGCGAGCACGAGCGCGGGGGCCAGGCGTTCTTCCTGCACAACCGCGTCGAGACCATCGACGAGACCGCCGAGCGGCTGCGCGGGCTCTGCCCCGGGATGCGGTTCGAGGTCGCCCACGGCCAGCTCGACGAGCAGGAGCTCGAGCGCCGGATGATCGCGTTCCTGCGCGGCGAGGCGGATGTCCTCGTCGCGACGAGCATCATCGAGTCGGGCATCGACATCCCGCAGGCGAACACGCTGATCGTCGAACGCTCGGACATGTTCGGGCTCAGTCAGCTCTACCAGATCCGCGGGCGCGTCGGACGCAGCCGCGAGCGCGCGTACGCGTACCTCCTCTACCCGAGCGCCGCCGCGCTGACCGAGGAGGCGATGAAGCGCCTCAGCGCGCTCAGCGACTACACCGAGCTCGGCGCCGGCTTCAAGGTCGCGATGCGCGACCTCGAGATCCGCGGCGCCGGCAACCTGCTCGGCGACGAGCAGTCCGGGCACGTCGCCGCGCTGGGCTTCGAGCTCTATCTCTCGATGCTCGACGAGGCCGTTCGGGCAGCCGGGCCGGTGGAGGGCGACGAAGACGGCGCGGAGCCGGTCCGCCTCGACGTCAGCGTCGACGCCTATGTGCCGGTCGACTACATCCCCTACGAGGCGGCGAAGATCGACGTGCATCGCCGCGTCGCCGCCGCCCGCGAGGTGGGTGACCTCGCGGCGCTGCGCGACGAGCTCGAGGATCGCTTCGGCCCGGTGCCCGAGCCGCTCGCCAACCTGCTCGCGCTGCAGCAGGCGCGGATCAAGCTCGGCCAGGCCGGCGCGCGAGCCGTCACGATCACGCGCGAGCGCATGTCGGTCACGCCGGTGGACCTCGATGAGATCCGCCAGGAGCGGCTGCGCGAGGAGCTGCCCGAGGCCCGTTATGAGCCGGGCCGTGCGCAGGTCTCACTGAAGGTTCCGCAGGAGCCCGGGGAGCGGCTCCCGGCCGTCGTCCGCGCCGCCGATGGTCTCCTCGCAGCGGTCCGCGCCGCGGCGTGAGTCCGCACAGCGGCATGGGTGGCGCGCCGCCGCGCGCATCCCCCTACACTCCGCTGGCGATGAATAAGAATCTCCGTGCTCTCATGGCGCTTGGCGCCGTTTTTTTCGCCCTCATCCTCGGGCTCGCCGCGTGCGGCGGGAACTCCGTTTCGGGTGATGACGTGATCAACGTCGACGGTACGTCGACCGCCAAGGCGACCTACAACCACTGGCTGGACATCGCGGCGCTGTCCGCCGGTGGCCAGACCGGCGCCAAGGTCGTCATCCCGGATCCGCCGAACTTCACGAAGTGCATCGCCGACCGCAAGGCGACCGCTCCGAAGCCGGTGAAGGGCCAGCCGAAGACCACGGATGCGCAGTACAAGGCCTCCTGCAAGACGCAGTACGAGCAGCTGAAGGGCCAGGTCATGTCGTTCCTGATCCGCGCTCAGTGGCTCGACTCCGAGGCCGCGCGCCAGGACATCAAGGTGAGCGACAAGGAGGTCCAGACGTCGTTCGACAAGGCGCGCAAGTCGGCGTTCCCGACGGCGACGGCGTTCGCGGCCTTCCTCAAGCAGTCCGGTCAGACACAGGCGGATCTGCTGTTCCGCCAGCGCACGCAGCTGATCGAGCAGAAGATCACCGAGAAGCTGACCAAGGGCACCACGAACGTGAGCCAGGAGCAGGTCACCTCGTACTACAACAAGAACAAGGCCAAGCAGTTCACGCAGCCGGCCACCCGCCAGGTCACCGTCGTCCTGACGAAGACCGAGGCGCAGGCGAACGCGGCCAAGGCGGCGCTCGACAGCGGCACGCCGATCGCGAGCGTGGTCAAGAAGTACTCGACCGACCCGACCACCAAGCAGAAGGGCGGAGATCTGCTCGTCACGCAGGGTCAGGGCGAGAAGGTGTTCGACGCCGCGGTCTTCAAGGCGCCGCTCAACAAGGTCGTCGGTCCCGTCAAGACGACCGAGGGCTACTACGTCTTCAAGGTGACGAAGTCGACGCCCGCCAAGACGCAGCCGCTGGACAACCAGCTCCGCGCGTCGATCAAGCAGATCATCGTCTCGACGAACCAGCGCAACGCGCTGACGAAGTTCGGCAAGGAGTACCAGGACCGCTGGCGCGGGAAGACCGACTGCGCCAAGGACTACGTGGTCCCGGACTGCTCGAACTCCAAGGCCAAGACGACCTCGACGGTGCCCCCGGGTGCCGTGCCGCAGCAGACCAGCACGACGCCGGCCCCGGCGACGACGACCCCGTCGGGCTGACGACGGCCGCCCGCTCCACGCCTCTAGTCTCCGCGCGGTGAGCCGCGCGGAGATCCAGGAGGCCCTTGTCCGCCTCGACGACCTGACGCGGCGCCTGCGGATCGAGTGTCCGTGGGACCGTGAGCAGGACGAGCGCTCGATCGTGCCGCACACCGTCGAGGAGGCCTACGAGCTCGCCGACGCCGCGAACGCGGGCGACGACGCGAAGCTGCTCGACGAGCTCGGCGACGTGCTCTTCCAGGTGCACTTCCTGTCACTGCTGCTCGAGGAGCGCGGCGCCGGTGACCTCGCTCGCGTCGCCGACCACTGCCACGACAAGCTCGTGCGCCGCCACCCCCACGTGTTCTCGCCGCAGGAGATGGAGGAGGCGGGGCTGCGTGAGGCGCAGAGCGCGGGCGACGTTCTCAGCAACTGGGATGCGATCAAGTCTCAGGAGCCGGGCCGCGAGCGCGGCATCTTCGGCGAGGTGCCCGAGAACCTGCCCGCGCCGCTTCTGGCGCGCAAGGTCCAGCGCCGCGCGGCATCGTCCGGGTTCGACGTGCCGGGCACCGAGCTGCCGCTGGCAGGGCTCGGCGCGGGCCTGGAGCAGCTCGAGTCGGCGGTGACGGCCGAGGCTCCCGGTGACGAGCTCTTCGACGACGTCGGCGACGTCCTCTTCGCGGCCGTCAACGTCGCCCGCAAGCTGCACGTGGATCCCGAACTCGCACTCCGGGCCGCGACCGGCCGCTTCCGCGGCCGGGTCGAGGCCGCCGAGCGTCTGGCCTCAGCCGGCGGCGAGCGCTGGTCCGACCTCAGCTTCGACGCACAGCTTTCCTACTACGCCCAAGCCCGCCTCATATCGGAGGACTCATGAGCCAGATCGATCGCGTCCACGCCCGCCAGATCCTCGACAGCCGGGGGAACCCGACCGTCGAGGTCGACGTCCTCCTGCGCTCCGGCGCCGCCGGGCGCGCCGCGGTGCCGTCAGGCGCGTCCACGGGTGAGTTCGAGGCGACCGAGCTGCGCGACGGCGGCGACGCCTTCGGCGGCAAGGGCGTCACCCAGGCCGTGGCGAACGTCAACGGTGAGATCGCAGCGGCGGTCAGCGGGCACGACGCCGACGACCAGCGCGGCCTCGACGGGCGGCTCTGCGCCCTCGACGGGACCCCGAACAAGTCGCGCCTGGGCGCCAACGCGATCCTCGGCGTGTCGCTGGCGGCGGCGCATGCGGCGGCCGCGGAGGAGGGGGTGCCGCTGTGGCGCTACCTCGGCGGCGACGCCGCGCACGTCCTCCCGGTGCCGATGATGAACGTGCTGAACGGCGGGGCGCATGCGGACAACAAGGTCGACTTCCAGGAGTTCATGGTCATGCCGGTCGGCGCCTCGAGCTTCTCGCAGGCGCTGCAGATGTGCGTCGAGACCTACCACGCGCTGAAGAAGACACTGCACGACCGCGGCCTCTCGACCACCGTCGGCGACGAGGGCGGCTTCGCGCCGGATCTCGGGTCGAACGAGGAGGCGATCCAGGTGCTGCTCGCGGGCGTGGAGGCCGCCGGCTACCAGCCGGGCACCGATCTCGCCATCGCGCTGGACCCGGCCGTCAGCGAGATCTACGAGGACGGGAACTACGTCCTGGAGCACGAGGGCCGCACCCTGACGGCCGACGAGCTCGCCGCCTACTGGGCCGAGATGGTCGGCCGTTACCCGATCGTGTCGCTCGAGGACGGGATGGCCGAGGAGGACTGGGATGGCTGGAAGGCGCTCACGGAGAGGGTCGGCGACAGCGTCCAGCTCGTCGGCGACGACCTGTTCGTCACGAACACCGAGCGGCTGAAGCGCGGGATCGACATGGGCGTCGCGAACTCGATCCTCATCAAGGTCAATCAGATCGGCACGTTGAGCGAGACACTCGACGCGATCGCGATGGCGCGCGCTGCGGGCTACACGGCCGTCATGTCGCACCGTTCGGGCGAGACCGAGGACACGACGATCGCCGACCTGGCCGTGGCCACCGGCTGCGGGCAGATCAAGACCGGTGCCCCGTCGCGGTCCGATCGGGTGGCGAAGTACAACCAGCTGCTGCGCATCGAGGAGGCGCTGGGCGCCGACGCGACCTATCCGGGGCGCAGCGCGCTCAGTCGCTGACGGCGCTGCTTCGGCAGGGATCGCAGGCGGGGCGTCGAAGGGTCGCCCGATGGCCGCCGCCCGCAACGCCGCCCGCGCTCCCGAGGTCTCGGGGCGCCCGGCGACCCGCCGGCGGCCGCGGCCCGTGCCTGCGGGACGGCGCGCCGGGACGATCCGCTGGGACCGCGTCGGCCGCTTCATGGTGTTCATGGTGTTCGCGCTCGTCGCGGCGCTGTACGTGCACCCGCTGTTCTCGATCTGGTCCACGCGCGGCGAGGCCGCTCAGCGCCGCTCCGAGGTCGTACGCCTTCAGGCCCAGCACGACCGCCTCACCAGGCGCGTCAAGGCCCTCCAGAGCCCCAGCGCACTCGAGCGCGAGGCCCGGCGCCTCGGCATGGTCCGCCCGGGCGAGCGGGCGTACGTGATCGAGAACCTTCCTTAGAGCGGCACCTCAGGGTTTCGTACCCTCCACGACGTGGGCTTCGAGACGGCGATCCAGCAGTGGCGGCAGGGCGAGCTGTACCTCGACGAGGCGCTTCCCGAACAGTTCACGGCGCTTCAGCGCGTCGAGGAGGCGATCCTCGCGGAGCTGCGCAGGCGCCTGGGGGGTGCATTCACCGTCGATGAGCTCGTCGCGCTCTACGAGGATGGGACGGGCTGGTGCCTGGACCTCGCCGCACGGGTGGCCCCGCGCGCGCCGTGGGCCTGGGATGCGCGTGTCGCGGATGCGGCGTTTGCGCGTTACGTGCGCAGCGCGCTCGACTACGCCGGCGGGCGGAGACTCGAGGCTCCGCGGTAGGGCGAGTGTCGCCGGGTCAGTCGCTGCCGGCCCGGCGGATCACGATCTGGTCTTCCTCGATCGTGACCGTGACCGGACGGTGTCCGGCCCAGTGCTCGGCGTAGACGGCGTCATCGGCGACGGCCGGGTCGAGCCAGAGCCCGTAGCCCTCCTCGCCGTGGTCGAAGGTGCCCTCGAGCTCCTCGGAGCCCGTGCGCGCGCGGCCGCGGCCGCCGCGACGACCCCGGCGACGGCGCTTCGGCGCGCCGTCCTCGTCGTCCTCGCCCTCTTCGTCATCCCCGGCGGCGGCGCGTGCGGCGGCCTCCTCGGCTGCGCGCGCATCCTCCTCGGCCTTGCGCTCGGCCTCGGCCTCGAGCTCGGCCGCGATCTGCGCGTCGTCCTCGGCGCGAAGGTCGATGTCGGCGTCGAGATCGGCGACCGCCTCGGGCGCTCCGTCGGGCTCGAGCTCGTGCTCGCGCTTGAAGGTCTGGATCTGCTGGACGGTCGTCTCCAGCTGGTGCGCGATCCACGCATCTGTCCGGCCCTGGCGAACCCAGGTGCGGATCTGGTTGAGCTGGGGCTTCAGGGAGCGTCGTGCCATCGGTCGCGTGAGCGTAGCGGAGCCCGGGCAGTGCGGGTCTTGCGCCCTGGCTTTCACCCGAAGGCCGCTTGATACTCCAAAATCCGCCCCTGGCACATCGGCGCTTGCGTCACGGCGGCAGTGGTTGGTAGTTTGGCGGGACGCGAGCCCTCGGGGCACGCTCTCGCTCGGAGGCGGTGCAGCTGTGCTGGTCCTGACCCGGAAGTCCAATCAGAGCATCATGATCGGAGACGACATCGAAGTCTCGGTGTTGTCGATCATGGGAGAAAAGGTGAGGGTCGGCATCCAGGCCCCGCGGGACATCCCGGTGTTCCGCAAGGAGGTCTACCTCGAGATCCAGCAGGAGCGGGATGCCGCGACGGTCGTCGCGCCGCCCGCGGCGACGTCCGAGCCCGGCTGACCCGGCCGACGCGCTCGCCTGGTCAGCCCATGACCATGTAGAGCGTCTCGAACATCGCGATCGTCACCACCGCGGCGGTCGCGATCAGCAGCAGGAGCAGCAGCACGAACCGCAGCGTCCCGTGTTTGTGCTGCTTTTCGAGCCGCCGCGTGTGGGTGCGGATCGTCGTGGCGCGCGTGATCTCCTCGCGGCGTTGCCGGTCGGCCTCCGTCTGTTCGAGGAACGCCTCCTCGAACTCCCGCATGCTCTGGCGTAGGCGTGTTGCCACAGGCGTTCTCAGGCGATCGTGACTTCAGGCGACAGGTAGACGTCCTGGATCGCGTGAAGCAGGGCAGCGCCCTCGTCCATCGGCCGCTGGAACGCCTTGCGGCCGGAGATGAGGCCCATGCCGCCCGCGCGTTTGTTCACCACGGCGGTCTTCACGGCCTCGGCCAGATCGGTGTCACCCGAGGACGCGCCGCCGGAGTTGATGAGACCTGCGCGGCCCATGTAACAGTTTGCGAGCTGGTAGCGGGTGAGGTCGATCGGATGGTCGGTCGTCAGATTTTCGTAGACGAGCTTGCTCGTCTTGCCGAAGGTGACGCCGTCCTTGTTGAGCGCGAGGTAGCCGCCGTTGTTCTCCGGCAGCTTCTGCTTGATGATGTCGGCCTCGATCGTCACACCCAGGTGGTTGGCCTGGCCGGTCAGGTCGGCGGACACGTGGTAGTCGACGCCGTCGACCTTGAACGCGCTGCTGCGCAGGTAGCACCAGAGGACCGTGATCATCCCGAGCTCGTGGGCGCGCTCGAAGGCGCGGGCGATGTCGACGATCTGGTGGTGGGAGCCGGGCGAGCCGAAGTAGATCGTCGCGCCGACGCCTGCGGCGCCGAGCTCGAACGCGCGCTCCACGGAGGCGAACTCGATCTGGTCGAACTCGTTCGGGTACGTGAGCAGCTCGTTGTGGTTGAGCTTCACGATGAAGGGGATCCGGTGGGCGTACCGGCGGGCGACGGAGCCGAGCACGCCGACGGTCGAGGCGACGCCGTTGCAGCCGCCCTCGATCGCGAGCTTGACGATGTTCTCAGGATCGAAATAGAGCGGGTTCGGGGCGAAGCTGGCGCCGGCGGAGTGCTCGATCCCCTGGTCGACGGGCAGCAGCGACATGTAGCCGGTGCCGGCGAGGCGGCCGTGGTCCAGGAAGGACTGCAGGTTGCGCATGACCTGCGGTGAGCGGTCGCTCTGCAGATGGACGCGCTCGACGAAGTCCGGCCCGGGCAGGTGCAGAAGACTCGCATCGATGGTCTCGCAGCGGTGGTTCAGCAGGCTGTCGGCATCGTCCCCGAGAAGCTCTTCGAGGCGGGTCGTTGTCATCTCAGCGGTGGCCACTGTGGCTTGTGCTCCCGTGATCGCGGTGGTGTCGTTCCCCTAACGGTACCCCCGATCCCCGCGCGGCGCGTGCGGGAAACCCCGTAGTTCAGGCTCGCGCGGCCGCAGCCACGGGTACATTGCCCGGCAATGGAGCACAGCTTCGTCGGTCCCAGCTACACCCTCGGCATCGAGGAGGAGCTGATGATCGTCCACGGCGAGGGCTATGACCTCGTGAACGCGATCGAGACGCTGCTCGAGGACGCGCCCGCGGGGGACATCAAGCCCGAGCTGATGGAATCGGTCCTCGAGATCTCGACGGACCCCTGCACGAGCACCGCCGAGGCCGGGGCGCAGCTGCGCGCGCTGCGGGCGCAGGTCTCGGCGACGGCCGCCCGGGCGGGCCTGACGATCGGCTCGGCGGGCACCCATCCGTTCGCGATGTGGGAGGACCAGCGGATCGTCGGCCGCGACCGGTACCGGGACCTCATCTCCGCGCTGCGCTTCGTCGCCCGCCAGGAGCTCATCTTCGGCATGCACGTGCACGTCGGCGTCGACGACGCGGACAAGGCGATCCACGTGGCGGACGGGATCCGCGTGCACATCCCGGTCCTGCTCGCGCTGTCGGTCAACTCCCCGTTCTGGCGCGCGGATGCGACGGGGATGCACTCGACGCGCACGCCGATCTTCCGCGCCTTCCCGCGCGTGGGCGTCCCGCCCGCATACGGAAACTGGCAGAACTACGCCGACCAGATCGACTTCATGACCAGGAGCGGTGTCATGGAGGACTACACCTACCTCTGGTACGACGTGCGACCGCATCCGCGCTTCGGCACGGTCGAGATCCGGGTGTGCGACAGCCAGACCCGGATCGAGCACACGCTCGGCCTCGCCGCGCTGATCCAGGCGATGGTCAAGGAGCTGTGCGAGCACTACGACGGCGGGGGTGCCGCTGTCGGACTACCCGTGGCAGATGCTCGACGAGAACAAGTGGCTGGCGGCCCGCCACGGCCTTGACGCGTCGCTCGTCGACCTTCCGGGCTCGGGCCGCGTGAGCGCGCGCGACCTGGCGCAGCGGCTGCTGGACCGGCTGCGCCCGCACGCGGAGGAGCTCGGCTCGGTCGACGCCCTCGAGGGCGTCGACGATCTGCTCGCCAACGGCACGGGATCCCAGCGCCAGCTGAAGGTCTACGAGGCCAACCACGATCTCCGCGAGGTCATGAAGGAGATCGTCACGGCCACCGCGGAGGGGCTTGCGCCCGTCTGAGCGCACGTGACACCGGCCCCGCCGGGGAGGGGTAGCATCGGGGGCGTTCATGCCCCAGGCCCCAGACCTCTTCGTCGTCTGCAAGAGCTGTGGCTCGGAGGTCTCGAGCTACGTCACCGAGTGCCCGTACTGCGGCACCCGCCTGCGCAAGCGGGCGCCGAAGCTCGATGCCACTGAGCTGACCGAGGGGCGCCGGCGTCGGACCAGGCCGGCGCGCGCGCCGCGGCTGGGGAAGCTGCGGACGGGCGAGATCCCCGGCATCCGCGCCGACGCGGCGCACAGGCCGGTCGCGACCGTGGTGCTCGCGGCGGCATGCGCTCTGGGCACGATCGCGCTGGCGGTCTACTCCGCGTCGCAGGTCGCCGTCGTCGGGCCGGTCGACGGGGAGTGGTGGCGCGTCGCGACGGCGCCCTTCTTCGCCGACAACGTCTGGTACGCGACCGCCTGCATCTTCACGATCGTGCTCTTCGGCTCGCTGCTGGAGCGCCGTCATGGCCCACTCGTCGTGGTGCTGGTGTTCTGCGCTGCGGGAATGGGCGGGATCGCGGCGGCGGCCGCGCTCGAGACGGTGCCGCTCGCCGTCGGCGCCAACGGCGCGGCGCTCGGCCTGCTCGGCGCCTGGGTCGTCCGGCCGGTCCTCGAGACGCGCCGCGGTGAGGAGCCGGAGGCCGACCTCGTCGGGGCGGCCGTGATCGCCGCCGTCCTGCTGCTGATGCCGCTCGTGGTCCTCGAGGCCAGCCCGACCGCCGGCGCGACCGGGCTGCTGGTCGGCCTGCTCGCGGGCGCGGTGCTGGCGCGGCGCTAGCCTCCGGTCGATGGGCGAGCGCCGTTACAGCGCCGAGGAGGTCGACGCCGCGGTCCACGCGCTGGCGCTGGACGGCGAGCGCTTCGCGCACGCGCAGGAGATCGTCACGCATGCCGCGCCCGGGCTGCAGCAGATCCTCGGGGAGGCGCTGCACGCCGGCGGCTTCTTCGATCAGGCGCATGAGGCCGAGGTCGCGCGGGTCGCGGCGCTCGACCCGCCGCCGGATCGGCTCACCGCCGTGCGCACGCTCGTGGCGGAGGAGACGCGGATCGGGATGCTCGTGGGCGTTGCGGTCGGGCTCGGGCTGGGCGACGAGCTGCGCCGCCGGGCACAGGACACAGGCGACGAAGGGAGCGACGGATGAGCAGGGTGAACGTGCGGTACCTGGGGCACTCGGCGTTCGCGCTCGAGTACGAGGGCACGACTGTCCTGATCGACCCGTTCCTGACCGGGAACCCGAAGGCGACGGTCAGCGCCGACGATGTCGCCGCGGACACGATCCTGCTGACGCACGGGCACGCCGACCACATCGGCGACACCGTGGCGATCGCCACGCGCACCGGCGCCGCCGTCGCCGCGATCGTCGAATTGGCCGGGGAGCTCGCCGGCGATCTCGGTGACGGCCACGACGTGCGCGACCCGAACCTCGGCGGCACGATCGAGTTCGACTGGGGCTGGGCCCGCTGGGTGCCCGCCTGGCACACCTCCACGACCCCGAAGGGCACGATCAACACACCCGCGGGCATCGTCGTGAACATCGGCGGGAAGACGATCTACCACCTCGGCGACACCGCACTCTTCAGCGACCTGGCGCTGCCGGGGCGCCGCGACGAGCTGGACCTCGCGCTCGTCCCGATCGGCGGTCACTACACGATGGATCGCTTCGACGCCGTCGTCGCCGCGGAGCTGCTCGGAGCGCCGCAGATCGTTCCGATCCACTACAACACCTTCCCGCCGATCGAGACCGATGCCGCGGCATATGCCGCCGACGTCGAGGGAACCGGCAGAGCGAGCGTCGTGGTCCTCGACCCGGACCAGGAACTGGAGCTCAGGTGATCAACGCCGTCGTCCTCATCGAAGCCGACCGCGACGTCATGTCCGAGCTCGGAGGCCAGCTCGCCGACGTCGACGGCGTCGGCGAGGCGTACTCGGTCACGGGCGAATGGGACTTCGTCTGCATCGTCCGGGTGCCGCGCCACGAGCAGCTCGCCGAGGTCATCTCCGGCACCATCGGCAAGATGTCGGGCGTGACCCGGACGCAGACCCTCGTCGCGTTCGAGGTCTTCTCCAAGCACGACCTCGAGGCACTCTTCGACGTCGGCAACGCGCCACCGGAGCCCGGTGCCTGAGGGCTACGCAGGGCCACCGGTCCGCCCCGAGTTCCGGCCGACGCTGCCCGAGCTGCTGGGGCCGCGCCTGCGCCGGCTCGGGCGCGTGGGGACGGCCGTCCTGGGGGCGGTCGCGCTCGTCCTCGTCGTCGCGCTGATATCACTGAGGGGAGGGGGAGGCGATGGGACGAAGGTGCTCGTCGTCCGCGGGCCCGTGACGTTCAACCTCAAGTACGACCCGGTGCGCCTCGACCGGGCCGCGCCTCAGGCCGGCGACTCGCTGCTCCTGCGCACCGTCGCGTCGGACGCGGACCCCGAGCGCTTCACGGTCCGCCCGATCACGCTGCCGCCGTACACGGGCGACCCGGCGGGCGTCGAGCCGGTCGTCGCGAGCGGGCTGATCAGCCAGATGCGCCGGGACGACCCGAACTTCATCCTGCGCTCGGAGGGGCGGACGCGGATCAACCAGCAGCCGGGGTACCAGATCCAGTTCCAGACCCGCGTGGGCGGGCGCCTGGCGTTCGGGCGCCGGACGTTCCTCTTCTTGGACGAGCCGGCCGTGCGGCAGGGAGCCGACATCACGCTGGTGTCGGTCCGCTCTCCGACGATCCCGAACGTGGCCGCGGTCGGGTCCAACGGCCCGCTCAAGCAGCCGTACCGCTCGTTCCGACTCGGGGCTGAGCGGCCGTGAGGGCGGCGGAGGCGACGTTCGACGACTTCCTCAAGATCGACATCCGGGTCGGGCGGATCGTCGAGGTGGAGGACTTCCCGGAGGCACGCAAGCCGGCCTGGAAGCTGCGCGTGGACTTCGGGGACGACATCGGGGTGCTGCGTTCGTCGGCGCAGATCACGACCTACACGCGTGAGGAGCTCATCGGTCGCCTCGTGCTCGGCGTCGTGAACTTCCCGCCGCGCCAGGTCGGGCCGGTGCGGTCGGAGGTGCTCGTCCTGGGCACGTACAGCGACGCCGGTGTGCTGCTGCTGAGCCCGGAGCCGGGCGCGGCGCTGGGCGACCGCGTCGGCTGAGCTACGGGACCGGCGTCGGCGCCGGCTCGTTGACCGGCGGCGGCGTGATGTCCTGGATCGGCTGGCCGCCGCTCGTCGCAGGCGGTGCTGCCGGCGTCGCCGGGACGGTCGCGACCGGGGGCGGAACCACCTCGGGAGTGGTCTGAGTCGGCGGCGGCGTGACCTGGGCGGCCGGAGGCTTGGCCGGGAGCTGGACGGCGTCCACCTGCTCCTGCGGGCCGCTCGGGGTCGGCGGCGGCGTCGGGGTGGCCGGCTGGGCGGGCTCCGTGGCGACCGGTGTCACAGGGACCGGGGCGGGAACCGGAGTCGGTCTCGGTGGGCTTCGCGGGCTCAGCGGTCTTGTCGGCCTGGGCGTTCGCCTTGTCCGCGGTGGGCGCGGCCGGCTTGACGACGGGGGCCTTGCGCAACGGCTTCACGGCGGGTTTCACGACGGGCGCCTGAGCGACCACCGCGGCGGCGGGTGCGCGCACCGGAGTCCGGGTCGAGGACTGATCGACCTCGACGGCGCCGGCGGTGACGATCGCGGCAGCGGCCAGGGTCGCTGCGGTCTTCGTCGCGACGGCGGCCGCTCCGGCGGAGATCGCCCCGCCGGTCGAGGCTGCTGCGGCGCCGCCGGCAGCGGCGCCCGCGGCGGTCGTCGCGGCGGCGGTGCCGCCGGCGCTGGCCGTCGTGCCGAGCTGGGCGAGGAAGAGCTTCTTGATGAGCAGGAGCGGACCGATCGGGAGCATCAGCGCGAGCGCCCTGTTCGTGTCCTTGATCGACTGACGGAACGCCGAGCAGCGGTCGCACTCGCGCAGGTGGCGGCGCACCGGAGGCGACATGCGCTTCAGGCCCTCGGCGACCTCGCCGAGCTCCTCGCGGACCTCTTCGCACGAGAGCTTGCGCGCCTCGGCCGCTTCGGCCAGGCCGACGCGGGCGCGGACGAGCAGCGACTTCACGCTCGGGACCGTCGTCTCCATCGACTCGGCGATCTGGTCGTACGAGAGCGCGTCGATCTCGCGCAGGAGCAGCGCGGTGCGCTGCGTCTCGGGGAGATCCTGGACGTCCGCCATCAGCTGGCGGAAGTCCTCACGCTTGTGGACCTTGTCGGCGGTGGTCTGGCCGTGATCGGAGACGTGATGATCGAACGAGTCGACCGCGATCGCCGTGTTGCGGCGCAGGTGGTTCAGCGAGCGGTTGCGCGCGATCCGGTAGAGCCACGGCTTGACGTTGATCGGCCGGTCATCCGAGACCATCGCGTTGAACGCGGCGGCGAACGTCTCCTGGACGACGTCCTCGGCATCCTCGCGCGAGCCGAGCATGTGCCGCGTGAAACCGAGCAGGCGCGCGTCATAGCGGGCGACGAGCGCCTCGTACGCGGCCTGGTTGCCGCGGCGCGTCAGCTGGACGAGCTTTTCGTCCGACTGCAGCTTCAGGAACGGGCTGGGCCCGCGCATCCCTGGTACCGCGACATGTTGAATTGCAGCGCTCTCCACCGGTTCCTCACTGACAGCAACACCGATCTGCTCGGAAAGTTTCGCGGACCTGCATGTTCCAGAGGCCGCATCCGTACAGGCTATCCGGGCATCGGGGTGCCGCGTGGAACACGGGGTGGTCACGGATTCGCACGGTCGAGGCTTCCGGCCGCCGGCTGCTCCCGGTCCTCCTCGAATCGACTCGATGCCCGGGGAGGGTCTTGAACCCCCACGTCCCTTGCGGGACAGCCGGGTTTAAGCCGGCCGCGTCTACCAGTTCCGCCACCCGGGCGAGGGGCCATGGACCGTAACGAACGACCGCGCGCGCTACGAGAAGCGATCGAGGCGCTGCATCAGCGGCAGCGAGTCGAACGGGCTGCCGCCACGGTAGTAGCCCGGGGCGCTCCACAGCTCGATGTGCAGGTGGCAGCCCGATGCGTCACCCGTCCGTCCGACATTCCCCAGACGCTGTCCGGCGAAGACGCGTGTCGCCCTTGGACACGAGCGCCGGGTCACGCAGGTGCATGTAGGCGTACGACTCGCCGCTGGGCATGTCGACGACGACGTAGTTGCCGGCCGCGGACTGGAATCCGGCCGTATTCACGACGCCCTTCGTGTAGGCCGCCAGCGGGGTCCCGCATGGCGAGAAGTGATCGGTCCCCTGATGGCCGCGCGGTCCGCCGAACCGCTGCATCTCGGTCTGCGGCGGAGTGTGCGGCCCGCGGATCGGAAAGAGGCCCTCGATCAGATGGATCGCGGTGCCGGACCCCGCGACGTCGGTTGCGGCGGTTCTCGCGGCGGCGTTCAGCCGCAGCACGTACGTGCCTGTGGGCGCGGGCTCGTCGCCGGCGAACCCGTCCCATCGCACGACGCCGTCGGGCCTCAGGCTCCACGTGCGCACGACCCCGCCGCCGACCCGCACGGCCTCGACTCGCGCGTCGGTCGGCGGCTCCCCGGTGAGCTCGTAGCGGAACTCGATCGCCCGCCGTCCACCGGCCAGGAAGGCGCGGGTGTGGGTCGCGTCGTCGATGCCCGGCACGCGCCGCACGACGTTCAGCGCACGCGGCGACCGAGCGCGCGCTCCCATCGCGCTGACGAGCAGCAGCGGGCCGCTGCGCGCGCGCCGCGGCACGACCACGAGCAGCTCGCCCGTGCTCGCGGCATGCGCCCCGAGCGGGACGCGGACGTCGTCGCGCGCGCCCGAGCGGCCGAGGAAGACGACCGTGCTCGCACCGGAGAGCTCGTCGCCCGTCAGCGTGAGCACCTGCCCGCGCGCGCACGTCCACGCCTTCTGGGTCGCGCACGACGCGCCGCTGACGCTCGGGCGGCCGGGCGCCTGGGCCCCGCCGCTCCCTACGTCCTGCGCGCCGGCAGTCGTCGCGACGCTGCCCAGGAGGGCCGTCACGAGCAACGCCGCGAGCACGGCGACGCGGGAATTCATGGTCCTCGGCGCGATGGGCCCGCAGCCTAGAGGACCGGCCCGCGGAAGCCCCGCGGGGGGACTACGATCGCGGGCTCATGCTGCGCACGTTCACGCTCCCCGACGGCGCCGCGGTGGACATTCGCCCGCTCGAGCCGGACGACTCCGAGCTGCTGCTGCAGGGTTTCGAGGGCCTGAGCCCCGCGAGCCGCTACGCGCGCTTCCTGACCGCGGTCCCGCGGCTCCCCAAGCACTGGGTGGAGGACCTCACCGATCTGGATCATCGCGATCGCGAGGCGCTCGCCGCGAGCGACGGCGCGACCGGTCAGGGCATCGGCATCGCGCGCTACGTGCGGGTCGAGGGTGAGCCGGATGCAGCGGAGTTCGCCATCGCGATCGCCGACGCGTGGCAGGGCCGCGGGCTCGGCCGGATCCTGCTCGAGGAGCTGATCGGGGCGGCGCGGGCCAACGGGATCGCCCGGTTCTACGGGGACGTCTTCGCCAACAACGAACGCATGCTCGGGCTGGGCCGCACGATCGGCCGAGGCGCCCATGTCGGGTCGCCGGAGACCGGCATCGTGCGGCTCACCGTGGAGCTGTGACCGGGGGTCACAGCCTGCTGCGCGTGCGCCTGACGCCCCGCGCGTCGCGCGAGCAGGTCACCCTGCTGGACGACGGCTCGCTCGCCGTGCGTGTCAGCGCGCCGCCGGTGGACGGCCGCGCCAACGCCGCGCTCGAGCGCGCGGTCGCAGACGCGCTCGGGATCGCCCCGTCGCGCGTCACGCTCGTGCGCGGCACGCGTGGACGGCAGAAGACACTGCGCGTGGACGGGCTCGACGAGGGAGCCGTGCGACGCCTGCTCGCTGAGAGCTGAAGCGGGCTAGACGCCCGCTGCAGCCGTCCGACGAGCGCCGTCGCGCAGCACGTCGATCAGGGACTCGGCGAGGCGCTCGTCACCGGAGACCTCGAGCTCGGTCCGTGCGCCGGGCTCGCTGAACACCTCCACGAACGCGCGCTCGGGTCCCGTGATGCGGGCGTCAGCGTCATCCGCGGGGCGCTCCGCATAGTCGAGGACACCGTCGCCGACCGTCAGCGTGTACGCGAAGCGGCCGCGCTCGGGGTGGGTGACCACGATCTCGAAGACGCCGTCGAGCGACCGCGGCATCGCGAGACCGGTCGCCGCGCGCAGGATCGCGCCGATGTCGATGTTCTCGCCGGGACGCGGCGGGCTCCAGGCCCACTGGTAGCCCCAGCGGGCGAGTGCGCCCACGACCGGCAGCAGCGCGCGGCCGCGCTCGGTCAGCTCGTAGTCGACCCGCGGCGGGACCTCGCGGTAGCGCGCGCGTGTCAGGAGATCGTCGGCGACCATGCGATTCAGCCGCGAGCGCATCTGCTCCGTGGAGATTCCGGGCAGGGTGCGCTGAAGCTCGACGAAGCGCCGTGGTCCGCCGGCGAGGTCGCGCACGATCAGCAGGGTCCACTTGTCGCCTGCGAGGTCGAGCGCCCGGGCGTCGGGCGACCACTGGTCATAGGGATGCCGCTTGGTGGGCGGTTGAGGGGAGATCGGTCTGCCTCCTTCCGCGCTGGTCCGTCAGAGAGGGGAAGCCATACGAGGTATAGGTCATATCAGTCCCTACCCGGTCGGCACGCCGCACAAACTCAAAACCGTTGCGTCGTGATCGCTCGGTCAGGGGTAGGGTCACGGCCATGAGCACTGAGACCGAGCCCGTGGGCGGGACCAAACTCCATGGCGGCCGCCTGATCGCGCGGCGCCTGCGCCACCACGGCGTCACGAAGCTCTTCACGCTTTCCGGAGGGCATCTCTTCTCGCTCTACGACGGTTGCCGTGAGGAGGGGATCGACCTCGTCGACACCCGCCACGAGCAGGCGGCGACCTTCGCGGCCGAGGGATGGGCGAAGGTCACGCGTCAGCCCGGCGTCGCCGCGCTGACGGCCGGACCGGGCGTCACCAACGGCATGAGCGCGATGGGTTCCGCGCTGCAGAACAACTCGCCGCTCGTCGTGCTGGGCGGCCGCGCCCCCGCGATGCGCTGGGGCCAGGGTTCGCTGCAGGAGATCGACCACGTCCCGTTCGTGCGGCCGCTCACGAAGCTCGCCGAGACCGCGCAGGCGACCTCCGACATCCCGGGGCTCGTCACCGAGGCCCTGACCGCAGCGGTCACGCCGCACTCCGGCCCGGCGTTCCTCGACTTCCCGCTCGACGTCGTCTTCATGGAGGCCGAGGAGGAGGAGCCGACGACGACGCTGCCCGATCCCTCCGCCGAGGCCGCCGCGACGGACGGGCTCGACCGCGCCGTCGCGCTGCTGCGCGACGCCGAGCGCCCGGTGATCATGGCCGGCACGAATCTGTACTGGGGCCACGGCGAGGGAGCGCTGCAGCAGCTGGTGCGCGAGCGCCGGATCCCGGTGTTCCTGAACGGCCTCGCGCGCGGGTGCGTGCCCGCGGACGACGAGCTGTTCTTCAGCCGCGCGCGCGGCGCCGCGCTGACGAACGCCGACGTCGCGCTCGTCATCGGCGTTCCGATGGACTTCCGCCTCGGGTTCGGCGGGTCGTTCGGCGACAGCACCGAGATCGTCGTGATCGATCGCGCAGAGCCGCTGCGCGACCACCCGCGCCCGCCCGCCGCCGAGCTTTACGGCGGAATCGGCGCGACGCTCGATGAGCTGCGCGCGGGCACGCCGGGCCTGGAGCTGAAGACCGCAGCGTGGGTCGAGCAGCTGCGCGGCATCGAGACCGAGAAGCTCGCGACGGAGGACGCCGACCGCGCAGACGACCGCTCGCCGCTGCATCCGATGCGGATCTATGCCGAGCTCGACGCGCTGCTCGACCGCGACGCGATCGTGATCGGCGACGGCGGCGACTTCGTCTCCTACGCGGGCCGCGTCATCCGCTCCTACGAGCCCGGCTGCTGGCTCGACCCGGGGCCGTTCGGATGCCTGGGCTCCGGTCCCGGCTACGCGCTCGCGGCGAAGATCGCGCACCCCGGTCGCCAGGTCGTGCTGCTCGTCGGGGACGGCGCGTTCGGCTTCAGCGGCATGGAGTACGACACGCTCGCGCGCCACGGCGTGAACGTCGTCGGCGTCATGGGCAACAACGGCATCTGGGCACTGGAGAAGCACCCGATGGAATTCCTCTACGGGTACTCCGTCGTCGCGGACCTGCGCCCCGAGACGCGCTACGACCAGCTCGTCGAGGCGCTCGGCTGTCACGGTGAGCTCGTCTCCACGCCGGGCGAGCTGCGCCCGGCGCTGGACCGCGCGTTCGCCGCGGGGAAGCCGGCGCTCGTGAACGTCCTCCAGGACCCGACCGTCGTCTACCCGCGCAAGTCCAACCTCGCCTGACCCGTCGGCTGCGGCGAACCGCGGCGCGGACTTGACCCGCGTGTGAATGCTCGGCGATACTCGCCCGCGACAGACGCGGACCGGCGAGTATGTACCCCTGCCCGTTTCGCTGGTCCGTAGAGAGGAAGCCGCCCCTGGGTGGCTTCCTCTTCTTATGCCGCGTGCGCCGACCGCGCGGCGTCGATCGCGACGCCGTACAGGATGTCGTGCTCGCTGACTTCGGCCTCTGTGAGCCCGAACATCGTCATCGCCTCGGTGATGAAGATCGCGCCGGCGACGATGCTCGGCGCGCGGTCGGGATGCAGGCCGGGCACGTCGCGGCGGGCGGCCTCGGGGAGCGCGGCGAGCCGCGCGCCGATCGCCCGGCAGGTGTCGAGCGTGACGCTGTAGCCGTGGACGCGGGAGGGGTCGTAGGGCTCGAGCGCCTGGTCGATCGACGCCATCGAGGTGGCCGTCCCGGCGACCGCGATCATCGCGTCGACCGACGCACGCAGCCCATCCGGGATCGCCGCCGCGAACGTCGCGCGCGCGTCGGCTGCGAGCGCCTCGAGCTCGGCGGGCGTCGGCGGGTCGTGATGCAGGTGCCGCTCGGTCTGGCGCACGACGCCGGCCTGTGTCGACACGTGGAACCGCACGTCGTGGCCGCGGCCGACGATGAACTCCGTCGATCCGCCGCCGATGTCCAGCACCACGATGGTGCGGGGGTCGCTCGGATCCCGGCCGCTGGTGGCGCCGAGGAACGACAGCCGCGCCTCCTCGTCGCCCGGGATCGTGCGCGCGTCGAGCTCGTGGTCCTCGCGCACGCGCGCGGTGAACGCCGGTCCGTTCGCGGCGTCGCGGGTCGCGCTGGTCAGCACGGCGATGCGCCGCTCGGCGCCGAGCTCGTCGATCGCCGCCCCGTACTCGTCGAGCGCCGCGAAGACGCGCGCCATGCCCTCCTGCGAAAGCTCGCCGGTGCGGTCGACGCCGACGCCGAGCCGGGTCACGGTGCTGCGGCGGTCGAGCTCCGTGACGGTGCTCGTCGCGGGATCGACGTCGGCGACGAGCAGGCGTGTGGAGTTCGTTCCGATGTCGACGACCGCGACGCGCATCACGGGCACGCTAGCCGCGCGCCGGGTGCGGCATCGGGTCGCCCGCCAGCGCGGCCAGCAGATTGTCGACGGCCATGTCGGCCATCCGCTCGCGTGCGGCGACGGTCGCCGACCCGATGTGCGGAAGCACGATCAGGTTCGGGGCGCTCAGCAGCGGGTCGCCCGTCGGGGGCGGCTCGGGGTCGGTCACGTCGAGCGCGGCTGCCGCGATGCCGCCGTCACGCAGTGCCGCGGCGAGCGCGACCTGGTCGACGATCCCGCCGCGCGCGGTGTTGACGAGGATCGCGGTGGGCTTCATCGCACCGAGCGCCGCGGCGCCGATCAGGTGGTGGGTGCTCGGCGTCAGCGGGCAGTGGAGCGTCACGACGTCGGCGCGGGCCAGCGCGGCATGCAGGTCGTCATCGCGGTGCACCGGCTCGACCTCCATCCCGAACGCGGCGGCGCGCTCCGCGACGGCCCGTCCGATCCGCCCGAAGCCGACGACCGCCAGCCGCGCTCCGCGCAGCTCGAGCCCGAGCCACGCACGCGGCTCCCAGGTCGTCCACCGGCCGTCCGCGACCGCGCGCTGGGCCTCGGGCAGGCGCCGGGCCGCGCTCAGCAGCAGCGCCAGCGTGAGGTCGGCGGTCGCGTCCGTCAGGACGCCCGGCGTGACGCCGACCGCGATGCCGCGAGCGGTCGCCGCCGCCAGGTCGATGTTGTCCGAGCCGACGGCGTAGTTGGCGATCGCCCTCAGGCGCGGCGCCGCGTGGATCACCGCGGCGTCGATGCGGTCGGTGAGCAGGCACAGCAGGCCGTCGGCCGTGGCGACGCCGGCGGCGAGCTCAACGGCGGTCGGCGGCAGATCGCCGGGATGGACGATCACCTCGTGCCCCGCGGCGGCGAGCCGGTCGATGGCGGAGCCGGGCAACCGGCGGGTGACGAGGACCTGCGCCATCCGCGCCGACGATAGCGACGGGCGGTCAACGCGGGGCGAAGGTCCGCGCGGGGCGCCGCCGGTAGCGTTGGCGCCATGAGCGCCACATCAGCCGGGACCCTCCGCAAGCGCCGCGAAGCCGTCGTCGTCGAGCACATGGAGTCCGAGAACCGGCACGAGTTCGACGTCACGATGGGGACGTTCGAGCACCCCCGCTACGAGATCATCCCGACGGGCGATGTCTTTGACGGGGAGGCCGCGGTGACGGGCTACTTCGAGGAGAGCCGCGCAGCGTTCCCCGACCAGCGCAACGAGCTGCTCGAGATGCACCATGCGGACGATTCCGTGATCGTCGAGTTCACGCTGCTCGGAACGCACCTGGGCCCGTTTCGCGGCCTGCCTCCGACGGGGAAGGCGTTCACCTGTCGCACGCTGGCGATCTTCGTGTTCGAGCCCGGCGGCGAGGGGATCGTCTGCGAGCGCGTCTACTTCGACTCGGCGACGATCCTGCGCCAGCTCGGGCTCGCCCACGACCCGCTGACGCTGAAGGGCCGCCTGGCGACCCTGGTGAACCACCCCGTGACGATCGGCGGCGCCTTCGCCCGTGAGCTCGGCGGTCGCCTCAGGCCTTGAGCCGAGCCGGGCAGGCTTGGTACCCTGGACGGTACGGCGCGGGGTGGAGCAGTCTGGTAGCTCGTCGGGCTCATAACCCGAAGGTCGCAGGTTCGAATCCTGCCCCCGCTATGCGAAACGTCCCTCTCGCCAGGGGCGTTTTGCTCTTTCTGGGGTCGGTCGCAGCGAAGTGCCTGGGCATCAATCGGGATGGATGCTCCCGCACACGCTCCGGGCACCCGGCGCGTCGCGCAGCGCCCCACTCGTGCCAGATGCGAAGATCGTCGCGTGCGCTATCTGATTCGGACTCTGACACTTGCGGCCGGAATCCTCGGACTGCTCGCGCCGACCGCAGGCGCCGGCGACTGGACGGTCGGCGAGATCACGGGTCCCGTTGGGACCACGCGCATCGAGCCGACTGCGGTGAATGGCAACGGCGTCGTCGTCGGGCAGGCGCGGTTCCCGGGAGAGTCGGTCGAGACCGCGTTCCGATGGGAAGACGGGCAGATGATCCAGCTTCCGCTCGACGGTTTCGGCTACTCGCGCGCCACGGACGTCAACGACGACGGCACTGTGGTGGGCTGGGTCGGCACCGAGCAGCCGTGCTGCACGCTGAGCTATTCGACCAACGGGGCGATCTGGTCGACCACGAAGACCACGAGCAGTCTCTCGCTGACTCCGTACACGACGTACGGTGAGGGCTTCACGACCACGGGCGCGGACAAGGACCGCGGATCCGCTCTGCTCGGGATCAACAACCCCGGCCAGGTCGTCGGCGGCGCGGCGTTCAAGTGGATCAGCCCGTTCTCCAACCCCAACCAGAACCCCAGCTACACGGTCTTTCCGACGGTCGGCACGTTCTCCCGTCTGGCGCTGCCGGACACGCTTACCGCTGAGTCCGGCGGGACTGTCTATGGCGGCCGCGCCGCGGCCATCAATGACCGTGGGGACATCATGGGCGACCCCGGGCCGGGAGCGTCACGGATCTGGTACGGCGGCGCCGGGACCGGGACCGTGTACGACGTCTACGCCGGCAAGCACGGCTTCAACGACGAGGCGCACATCGCTGGTCGCACGGACATCCTCTCAGGCTCCGGGACCTCTCAGGACTACCGCGCGCTGCTGTGGAACGGCTCCGGGTACGAGCAGATCGGTGCCGACCAGAGTCAATCGATCGCGAACGCCGTCAACAACTTCGACTGGGCGGTCGGCCGCGCGGGCGTATTCGAGTCCGTCCAGCCGCGTACGACCGGCAACGCCTGGCTCTGGCGCCCCGATGAGGCGCCAACGACGCTCTACGCGCTCGCGCCGACCGGCTGGTCGATGGCCAACGCCACCGACATCAACGACGACGGCATGATCGTCGGCTCTGGCAAGCACGGCGGCGTCGAGATGGGCTTCTGGATGGCGCCCGCTTCAATCGCCCACAAACTGAGCGGCACCGTTTACGGGCCGGACGGTGCGCCGCTCGCCGGGGCCCGGCTGCGGATCACGAACGCGGCCGGCAACGAGCTCGCCGCGCCCACCACAGGGACCGACGGCAAGTACAGCGCAACGCTCAATCGCGGCGGTCCGTACGACATCACCGCACTGCCCGAGGGCTCCTACCTGCCTGATGGGCTGGCGGGCTGCACGATCGTCGGCGCAGCCTGCCGGCTCAACCTCGGCAAGAACCGGACCGTCGACTTCTACGCGACCGCGATCGTCGTGCCGGGGATGCCCGGTCCGGGCGCAGGCGGCAACACAACGGGCACCGGCTCACCCGTGGTTGCCCAGCCCGCGCGTCGCCGTCTGTCGGCCGGCCGCGTCACATCCGGCAGGGCGGGCGCGGCAATTATCAGCGTCAGCGTGCCAGGGCGGGGGCGCCTGACGGCGACTGCCTCGGCGAAGCTGCCCAAGGCCAGTGCCGCCGCTGGAACGAAGCGCAAGCAGGCGAAGGTCGTGACGGTCGCCAAGGGCTCTGCAAAGGCGACTCGCGCTGGCACGATCAAGCTGACGCTGAAGCCGACGAAGGCCGCGCAGCGCCTGCTCAAAGCGGGTCGCAGCCTCAAGGCGAACGTGAAGATCACGTTCACCTCGACGGTCGGTAAGCGGACGACGGTCACCAAGAAGGTGACCTTCAAGGTCAAGAAGAAAACGAAGAAACCCAAGCGCAAGACGACGTCGTCGCGACGCTCGTAACGTCGCGAGACGCTGCGCGCGGCAGCGGACCCACGAGGCTCCGTGGAAGTCACGGTTCGCCACACAGTTTTCAACGGATGTCACCGGTGGCCCGGGCGGGGGACAATTCGTGGGGGTCGCCTCCATCCCCCCAGGGACTGGGGCGGCCCCTGTCTGAGCCCGGGACCGTTTCCTGCGCCATAGTTGAGTGATGCCCGACACCGCGCCCGCCTGTCCCGACTGCTCCAGCGAGTTCACCTACGAGCGCGGTGCGATGCAGGTCTGCTCGATGTGCGGCCACGAGTGGACGACGACGGCCGAGGGCGAGCCCGCGGCCCACGCGGAGGACGTGGTCCGCGACGCCGTCGGAAACCCGCTCGCCGACGGTGACACCGTGACGGTGATCAAGGCGCTGAAGGTCCGCGGCAGCTCCTCGCCGATCAAGGTCGGCACGAAGGTGCGCAACATCCGGCTCGTGAGCGGCGTCGGCGACCACGACATCGACTGCAGGATCGACGGGTTCGGCCCGATGCAGCTCAAGTCCAGCGTGGTGCGGAAGGCCTGACGCTCATCGCCCACTCGCACCACCACGCGCATGGGCATGGGCACTCGCACGGCCTCGTCGACGAGTCGATCAAGCGCTCGCGCGCCGGGCTGCGGGCGGTGTTCATCTCGTTCGGCGTGCTCGCCATCACGGCGCTCACGCAGACGCTGGTGTTCGCCCTCTCCGGCAGCGTCGCGCTGCTCGCCGACCTGATCCACAACTTCGGCGATGCGCTCACCGCCGTCCCCCTGGCGATCGCTTTCCTGCTGCGGTCACCGCGCGCGGAGCGCATCGCCGGCCTCTTCGTCGTCGCCGCGATCTTCGTGTCGGCATGCGTCGCAGGCGTCGAGGCGATCTCGCGGCTCGTGCATCCGCAGGCGCCGACGCATCTCCTCGCGCTCGCCGGGGCGGGAGTCATCGGCTACGCCGGGAACCTTCTCGCCGCCCGGGTCCGCACGCGTGCCGGCCGCCGGCTCGACAGCCCCGCCCTGATCGCCGACGGCAACCACGCACGTGCCGACGCCTACGTCTCATTGGCCGTCATCGCCTCCGCGGTGGTGGTGGCGGCCGGGCTGCCCGTCGCCGACGCGCTGATCGGCCTGGCGATCACGTTCGTGATCCTGCGCATCACCTGGCAGTCGTGGACGACGGTCCGGGAGCCCGTCGAGGCACACTGACGGTGGAGCCCTCGGCCTGCGCGGCGCGCGCCCGCAGCGCCGTCGTGAGCGTTCGCGAGAGCTCGGCGCCGGCTCCGTCCTTCACGCGCAGGGCATCGCGCAGCACGAGCGACAGGTCAGCCGCCGTCGTGCCCTTTCGCCGGTAGGCGACCGCGCCCGCGTTCAGGAGTTCGACGACCTGGCTGTGCGTCTCGTCGACCGACAGGATCACCATCGAGGTCCGCGGCGAGCAGAGCGCGATCTGCCGCACCGCCTCGCGCGCGCCGCCGCCGGGCATCTCGACGTCGATCAGCGCGAGGTCCGGCCTGTACAGCTTCGACAGTTCGATCGCTTCGGTCGCATCCTTCGCCAGCGCGACCACGCGAAAGGCGGTGAGCTCCGAGCGCAGCGTGGCGCGCGTCACCGGATCGTCGTCGGCGATCAGCAGCCGCGGGCGTGCGTCGCCGACGCCCACACTCTCGTGGTCCGAGTCCATCAGTGGTCTCCTTCGTGGTCTTTGGCACGCTTCCCGCCCATGCGGGCCAGGAGCGCGTCCCGGGTCTCGTCAAGCTGCCGCCGCAGCTGCGCGAGCAGCTCCGGCGCGCCGCTGAGGTCATCCGCCCGCGCCGTCGTCTCGAGCTCGGAGGCGACCGCCGCGACGCCCGTCGCGCCGATGGTGCGGCTGCTGCCCGCGAGCTTGTGCGCCGCATGGCGGACCGTCAGCGGCTCGTCGCGATCGACCGCGCCGTCGAGCTCGGCGACGTGTCCCGCCGCCTCGTCGAAGTACAGCGTCACGAGACCGCCGAGGACGTCCTCGCCGAGATCGTCAAGGTCGGCGATCACGGCTTCGTGCAGCAGCCCGGGGAGGAGCGGGGTCGCGGCCGTGAGTGCCTCTCTCAGCGAGCGCATGCGCAGCGGCTTCGAGAGGTAGTCGTCCATGCCCGCCGCGAAGCAGCGCTCGCGCTCGCCGAGCATCGAGCCGGCGGTCATTGCGATCACGGGCATGTGCGCCGAGTCGTCCTCGCGCGCGCGCAGAGCGCGGGTGGTCTCGTACCCGTCGAGGTCGGGCATCTGGCAGTCCATCAGCACCGCGGCGTAGGCGCCCTGCGGCAGCGCCTCCAGCGCCTCGCGGCCGTTTGCCGCGATCTGCGCCTGGTAGCCGAGCTTGCCGAGCATCCGCGCGGCGACGTCCTGGTTGACCGGGGTGTCCTCGACGACGAGCACGACCGGCCTTCCTTCCGGCGGCGGGGCGCCCTGTGCGGAACTCGCGGGAGCAGAACCGCTCGTGCGGCGGGCCGGACGCTTCCCGGCGAGCGCTGCGCGCAGCTCGTCGCGCAGACGCGACTCGCGCACCGGCTTGGTCAGCAGTCCGTCGAGCGATGACCGCGGGGGCATGTCGAGGCGCCGGCCGGAGGGTGCGAGCAGAATCAGGCGGATGCCATCGAACGCGGTGTCGGCGCGGATCGTGGCCGCAAGCTCATAGCCATCCACCTCCTCCATCGTGAGGTCGAGCAGCGCGAGGGCGTAGGGGTCGCCGGCGGTCGCGGCCTCGTCCAGCGCATCGAGTGCGGCGGCCGCGGTCCCGACGACGAAGCAGCGCATCTGCCAGGCGCTGAGCCGCTGCTCGAGCATCGTCCGGCTGGTGGCGTTGTCCTCGACGAGCAGGATGCGGACGCCCGCCAGCTCGGGAGCTTCGGGTGCCGGCGCCTCCCGCCGCACCCGTGGCAGCGGGAGCTCGCACCAGAACCGGCTGCCGAGGCCCGGCCGGCTGTCGACCCCGATCCTGCCGTCCATGAGATCGCAGAGTTGCTTCGAGATGGCGAGGCCCAGGCCCGTGCCCCCGAACCTGCGCGTCGTCGAGTCGTCGGCCTGCGCAAACGGCAGCCAGATCTCTTGGAGCGCGTCGTCCTCGACGCCGATCCCCGTGTCGGACACCTCGATGCGCAGAAGCTCGGCCCCGCGCGCCGCCGGCTCAGACGTGACGCGGACGGCGACCTCACCGGTGTCCGTGAACTTGACCGCGTTGCAGACGAGGTTCGCGATGATCTGGCGCAGCCGCGTCGGGTCGCCGTGCAGCGCCGCGGGAACGCTCGGGTCGACCGCGAGGAGCAGCTCGAGGCCTTTCAGGTGCGCCCGCGCGGCGAACATCCCGCACGCCCGCTCGATCGCGTCGCGCACCTCGAAGTCGATCGGTTCCAGGACGACGCGCCCGGCCTCGATCTTGGAGAAGCCGAGGATCCCGTCGATGATCTCGGTGAGCAGGTCTCCGGAGGACGCGATCGTCTCGGCGTACTCGCGCTGCTCATCGTCGAGGTCGGTGTCCAGGAGCAGTTCGCTCATCCCGATGATGCCGTTCATGGGGGTGCGGATCTCGTGCGTCATGTGGGCGACGAAGATCGACTTCAGCCGCGAGACCTCGAGCGCGTCGTCGCGGGCCTGCGACAGTTCGTCGCGCACGCGGCGGCGCTCGGTGATGTCGTGCAGGAAGGCGTGGAACGAGTAGCCCCGCTCGGTCTCCAGCCGCGAGATCGTCATCTCGATCGGGAACTCGTGCCCGTCGCGGTGCAGTGCGGCCAGCTCGCGATGCGGTCCGATGACCGGGCTGTGCCCGGTCACCGACACCCGCCTCATCGCGCGGCGGTGCGCCTCGCGGTCGCGCGCGGGGATCACGAGCTCGGTGAGGTCGCGCCCGATCGCCTGGCCCCGGGTCCAGCCGAAGCTCACCTCGGCCTGGGGATTCCAATCCACGATGACGCCGTCCTCGACGGCGATGTAGGCGTCGTTCGCGATATCCAAGATCGCTTTGGTCCGGCGATCCGCCGACGGATCAGATCCGGTGGGCGCTGCAGTCCTCCCGGAGACCTGCGTCATGCCTTCAAACGTAGCCGGAGAGGAAACGTCTGCACATGCGGGTGAACTACGGCCAGGCCACCGCCCTGGTCATCACGTCCGGCCCGCCAGAACCCCGTGCGTGTCGGAGTCGCCGTCCGGAGCGACGAGGATCGCGCCCTCGCCGGTCGCGTACGCCTCCTCGCCGTGCGCGACGACGTCCATGCCCAGGGCCTCTTCGCGCGCGGTCGCGCGCAACGGCGTGAACAGCCCGATCAGACGGAGCAGCCCGTAGGTCATCGCGAACGCGTAGGCCGGGGCGGCGACGGCCGCGAGCGCCTGGTGCCCGAGCTGTGCAGGGTTCCCGTAGAAGGCGCCGTTCGACGTGTCGTTCCACGCGAACTGGGCGACGAGGCCGATGAAGAGGATGCCGACGAGTCCTGCCGTGCCGTGAGCCGCGAGCACGTCGAGCGTCTCGTCCACGCGGGTCCGCGGGCGCCAGACGATCACGGCGTAACTCGGCAGTGCGGCGACCGCGCCGAGGACCATCGCCCAGATCGGGCTGATGTACCCGGCAGCCGGCGTGATCGCGACGCAGCCGACGATGATCGCCGTCGCCGCGCCGATCGCCGTGACCTGCCGGTCGCGGGCCAGGTCGAGCACGAACCAGACCATCAGCGTGCAGGCCGGAGTCAGCAGCGTGTTCGTGAACGCCAGGACTCCGGCGTTCCCCGTCGAGAACCCGCTGCCGCCGTTGAACCCGAACCAGCCGAACCACAGCAGGCCCGCGCCGAGCAGCACGTAGACCGCGTTGTGTGGCAGGAACGCCTGCCGCCCGTAGTCCTTGCGCGCGCCGACCACGAGTGCTGCCGCAAGTGCGGAGAAGCCCGAGCCCATCTCGACCGGCACGCCGCCGGCGAAGTCGAGGGTGCCGTGCGCCTGCAGCCAGCCGCCCCCGAACGCCCAGTGGGCGAGCACGGCGTAGACGAGGACGGACCACAGCGCGGCGAAGACGAGGAACGGGCCGAAGCGCATGCGCTCGACGACGGCGCCCGACACGAGCGCGGTCGTGACGATGCAGAAGGTCGCCTGGAAGGCGAAGAAGACGAGGTGCGGAATGCTCGTCCCCGCCTTGGGGGCGAACGCGACGTCCTGCATCCCCGCGTACTTCAGCCCCCCGATGATCCCGTTGCCGGCGTCGAACGCGATCGAGTAGCCGACGAGCGCCCACATGATCGTCGCGACGGCGAGCGCGGCGACGCACATCATGAACGTGTTGAGCGTGTTCTTCGCGCGCACGAGGCCGGCGTAGAAGAGGCCGAGCGCAGGCGTCATGAGCAGCACGAGCGCGGTCGCCGCGAGCATCCATGCGGTGTCGCCGGCGTTCACCTGCGCGGCGGCGAGCGCGCTCATGGTGTGCTCACCGGCGTCACGGCGCCGTCGTCGGTCTCGCCCGTGCGGATCCGCACGACGCGGTCGAGCGGGACGACGAAGATCTTGCCGTCACCGACCTCGCCGGTCTGGGCTCCCGCGCAGAGCGCGTCGATCGTCGGCTGCACGAACTCGTCGGAGACGGCGATCTCGAAGCGGACCTTCTCCGAGAGCCCCATCTTGACGGTCGTGCCGCGGTAGTTCTCGACGCGGTCGAGCTCGCCTCCGTGACCCTGAACGCGGGTGAGCGAGAACCCGCGCACCTCACTGCGGTACAACGATTCCAGGACATCGTTGGCCTTCTCGGGCCGCACGATGCCGATCACGAGCTTCACTGTCGCCCTCCTCCGATGAATCGACCCTGTCCGCCGGCACCCGTCTCCCGAGGGCGTGCTCCGGCGGGGGCGCGAGCCTAGTGGACGCAGGTCGCAAACGAGCCTTCGGTCGAGGCCGGGGTGGTCCTCCTGATCGCTACGAGGTGCTCGACGTGAGCGCCGCGCTGCTCGTCTGGGCGCTCGTGGAGCTGGACACCGGCTGTGCCGCCGAGGTGCCGGTGCCGGACGGCGCGCCGGCGAACGTCACGGCGCCGCCTAGGTCTCGGTCGCCTCGACGTTCGGAGTGCTGATGCCTCGCCTCCCGGGTCGCTCGGATCGACGTTGGCGCCGCCCGCGCTGCGGCGCTAGCGTCCCGCGAACCATGATCGACCACATCAACATCGGAGTCTCGGACCTGACCGAGAGCCAGGCGTTCTACGAGCGTGCGCTGGCCCCGCTCGGGTATGTGCTGCTGATGGTGGGCATCTCCGGCGTGGGTTTCGGCAAGGACGGCAAGCCCGACTTCTGGATCTCGAATCGTCCGCCTTCGGGGCCGCTGCACATCGCCTTCGCCGGCGCGGATCGGGACGCCGTCGACGCGTTCCACCGCGAGGCCCTCGCGGCAGGAGCACGGGACAACGGCGCGCCCGGCGTGCGGCCCGATTACCACGCGTCGTACTACGGGGCCTTCGTCCTGGATCCCGACGGCAACAACGTCGAGGCGGTCACGCACCGGCCGCAGTGAGGGCGTCGGCGTGCGCGGTCAACCCGTGGACGACACGGCTCCGATGCCGGCGTCGGAGAGTGCCGCCCGCTGCGCCGCTTCGCGCTTGGCGTCGCCGGGAACCGTCCTGCGCAGGAACAGGAACACGATCGGAATGCCGGTGGCGACCATGATCGCCTGCATCCAGCGTTCGCTCCCGTCGGTTCCGCCACCGATGGTGTGGGCCACCGCCAGGGCCCAGACGACGATCGTCGCCCGGTGAACCTGCCGCCAGAGCCTTGCGCCGATCCGTTTGCGGACGTAGAACGTCAGGCCCAGCAGCGCGGCGAGCCAGCCGGAGATGATGCCGAGGCTGGTCCACAGTGGCCGGTAGTCGATGGTGAACGGGACCGCGATCTGGGTCAGCGTCGGGTTCATCCACGGGTCGCCGAGCAGGGTGATGCCGTGGATCGCGATCGCGATCAGCCCGGCGAGCGCCGTGTACTCGTGCAGCCCGAGGATCAGCCGGGTCCGTCCCCGGAGCAGGCCGTTGGCCATCATCAGGCCGAGGATCACCGACACGGCCACTGCCACGAACGCGACGACCCCGGCGGAGCGCGAGGCGATCCACCAGCTGTGATCCAGGGGATCGATGGGCTGCGTCATGACGTCCCCTTGGCGGCCATGCGCAGCCGCACGACCGGCCGCGGCTCCAGCCGGCCGATCCGCGTGCAGGCGCCGCCCTCGTCGAACACGACGCCGCCGTGCTGTCGCAGCACCGCGGAGGCGCCGTCAGGCCCGGAGAGCAGCGCCGCCTTCGCTCGGGCCTCGGCCTCGACCGCCGTCGGCGCGAGCGCCGTCACGGCGACGAGCCCGGTGAAGGCCGGCAGGCCGGTCGACGGGTCGAGCAGGTGATGGCGGATCTCCCCGTCCGGCTCGCGCCACAGCCGCGAGCGCAGGCCGGAGGTCGCGACCGCGCCGCGGCGCACCTGGAAACCCGGTCGCGACTCACCGGTGAACGGATCCTCGAGCTCGACGTCCCGTGGCGCTCCGGACGCGCCGCCGATGCGCAGATCGCCGCCGCAGTCGACGGCCCAGTGCTGGTAGCCCTCGAACAGCAGCGTGGCGGCGAGGTCGGCAGCGTGACCCTTACCGCTGCCGCCGGTGTCCAGCCGCAACCCGGCGGGGCGCCGGATCGTCCCCGCTTCGTCGTCCACGTGGATGGAGGCCCACGCCGGGTCGCCCGCAGATGCCGGATGACGCTCGGCGCGCGCCTCCGTCAGCGCCGTCTGCAGCTCGACCCGCCGCGCACGGTCCCAGGACTCGACATATCCGGCGTCCTCGAGTGCGCCGAGCAGCGTCGGATCGACGAGGCCGCCGCTGATGCGGGCCGCCTCGAGGGCCGCGCGCACGGCGCTGCGAAGCAGGTCGGACGCCGGGACCTCGTTGCGGGGATCGGCGTTCAGCGCGCACAGTTCCGAGTCCGGCCGGAAACGTGAGAGCGCCGCCTCGTAGCTGCGCAGGAACGCCTCGACCTGGTCCGTCGCCTCAGCCGGATCCGGCAGCCCGGAATGGGCCGAGGGACCGACGAGGATGCGGATGTGCGTCCCCATCAGCCGCAGGTGCCGGTCGACCGAAGAATCCGCGGTCGTGGCCACGGGACTCAGGACGTGGCGGTTGCGACCGGCGCGGGCGCAGGCGCGGGCGCAGGCGCCGGGGCAGGCGCTGCCGCGGCGGGCGCGGGCGCGGCAGCAGCGGGGGCGGGCGCCGCGGCAGCAGGCGCGGAGGCCGCCGGAGCCGAGGCTGCGGGAGCGGACGCGGCGGGAGCCGGCGCGGCTGCTGTGGGAGCGGAGCCACCCGGCACGATCGTGCCGGCCGGGACGCTGCCGCCGCCCGCACCGGTGCCCGCTCCGCCGCCACCACCGCCGCCGCCCCCGCCACCTGCCGCGGGGGGCGCGGTCGCGGCCGTGTACTGCCGCGCGGTCGCCGAGTTCAGCGGGACGCTCGTGGCGCTGCCGCCGCCTGCACCCGCCGGCACGACGATGCGCTTCACGCCCTCCTTCTTCGCCTGCGCGGCCGTCAGCCCGGCGACGTTCACGCGGCGGGTCACGATGACCTTGCGGATGAGCTGGGGCTCGGCGGCGGCCGCCGCGCTCCATCGGCCCGTGCCGAGTGCCGGGTCCTTGCCGTCCGACATCTGGAGGCCGAGGAAGACGGACACGCCGGCGAACATCGCCACCGACCCGCCGTAGATCGGGATGATGCCGGGCTTGCGCCGCGCGCTCATCGCTGCGGCTCTTGCGGCTCTTGCGGCTCCTGCGGCTGCTGGGGTTCCTGCGGCTCCTGCGTGTGCGTGTGCGTGACGGTGTGCGTCGGAGTCGGCGGCGGCGTCGCGGTGGTCGTCGGCGTGCTCTGCGCGGGCTGCGGAGCCTGCTGCGGAGCCTCTTCCTGCTCGGTCTGTCCGGAAGGACCCGGGGCGGGCGCTGCACCGTCGTCGCCTGCGGACTCACGCTTGGGGCTGCCGCCGGAGTTCACGCGCGGGCGCCCGGTCGAGCGAGGTGCCGTCGCGTAGACCCGCGCCCTGCGGTGCTTCGGGGGGGCGCTGCTCCAGGCGGCGGGTGCCGCCCCGGCGGCTGCGACGGCTCCTGCGGCGCGCGGGCCTGCGGCGGGAGCGGCGGCTACGGCCGCGGCACCCGGAACCGTCGGGAGCACGCCGA
This sequence comes from uncultured Actinomycetes bacterium, assembly GCA_963805615.1. Lineage (GTDB taxonomy): Bacteria > Actinomycetota > Thermoleophilia > Solirubrobacterales > Solirubrobacteraceae > F1-60-MAGs163. The sequence continues at coordinate 1,064,897 of CAWDUW010000004.1, forward strand.
CGGTGCGGTGCACCACGATCGTCCGGACGTTCGCGCGCTTGGCGGTCGCCGCGGTTGCGGGCTTGGGCTGGCCGCCACTGCTCGCGGAGATCGCGACGGCGGCGAGCACGCCGAGACCGAACAGTGTGCCGAGTGTTGCGATGCGGGTCCTCGCCAGGGGGATGCGGGGCATGTCGTGGTCGCTCCTTCGGGGCCTTCCAGGCCGGTTTCGACGTCGGGAGCCGAACTCCCAGGTCTCAAGACAGCGATGCGGGAGAAATGTGACGGTCGGCGATTTCGGCGTGCGCCGAAAATGCGCGCCCAGCGGCTTTCCCGGGCGCCCGGCCGGAGCGTCTACCGAGGTGAAAGGCACCAATCGGGTATTGCAACTCTGGTCGCTGGGCCGTATTGTGCGCGCCGAGACTGTTCGCCCTGGGGGGGAAAACGGTGACAACTGCAGTTGCTGGGGGAAGGCGAAAGGATGTTCTCGTCGTCGAGGACGAGAACAGGATGGCGCGGCTGCTCGCCCGCGCGCTCGATGCCGCGGGGTTTCAGCCCGCCATCGAGCCGGGCGGGGTAGCCGGGCTGCAGCGGCTGCGGGGCGGCGGCTTCTCGCTGCTCGTGCTCGACCTGACACTGCCGGACCTGGACGGCGTCGCCGTCCTGACGAGCGCCCGCGAGACGCATCCTGAGCTGCCGGTGCTCATCCTGTCGGCGCTGAGCGACGTGCGCTCGAAGGTCATGTGCCTCGAACTCGGCGCGCGCGACTACATGACCAAGCCGTTCGAGCTCGCCGAGTTGATCGCGCGCGTACGCATGCACACGCGCGACGATGGCCGCAGCGAGCAGCGCCGGCTGCCGGCGGGGCGGTTCACGCTGGATCTGCAGCGTCGCGTGATGGAGACGCCGGACGGCGACGTCGCCCTCACCACGCGCGAGTTCGTGATGCTCGAGTTCCTCGTGCGCCGGGACGGCGAGGCCTGCACGCGCGAGCAGATCCGCGAGAACGTCTGGGGCTCCGCCTTCGATCCCGGGACGAATGTCGTGGACGTGTGCATCGCACGTCTGCGGCAGAAGCTCGGGGCGGAGACCATCGAGACGGTGAGGAACGTCGGCTATGCGTACATGGGCACGTAGCCACGTCCCGGAGATCGCCTGGGGGATCTTCGCCGCCACGGAGTTCGCCGCGCTGTACGTGTTCCAGGCGTGGCCGACCGTCCCGTTCCACTTCGTCTGGCTGAGCCTGACGATTCTCTACGGCTTCCGCGTCTGGGGGCTGCGCGCGACCGCACTGGTCCTGGCCGGGGTCTTCGTGCTGAGCACCGTCCTGCTGGGTTCGATGGTGCTCGAGGGCAAGATGCACCCCGACGAGCTCACCGAGATCCCGCTGATGACGGCCATGTTCCTCGCGATGGTCTGGCATGCGCGCCGGCGCCAGGCCGCGCTCGAGGAGGTGCGCCGCGCGGCGGAGCGCGAGCACGACTTCGTCCGCGACGCCTCGCACCGGCTGAAGACGCCGATTGCGATCTCCCGCGGGCTGACCCAGCTGATGCTGGACACCGAGACCGACGCGCAGGCGCGCGAGGACCTCACCGGGCTTGACGACGAGCTGCGCCGCCTGAGCGGCATTGCCGAGAACCTGCTCGTGCTCGCGACCGCCGCGCAGCCCGAGGCGCTCTTCCTCGAGCAGGTCGAGATCGAGGATGTCATCGTGAGCGCGGCGCGGCGCTGGAGTCATGCCGCGGATCGCGAATGGGCCGTCGAGGCACGGGCGGACGGCGTGGTCCGGGCCGACCGCGGGCGGCTCGACGCGGCGATCGACGCGCTCGTCGAGAACGCCGTGGAGGCGACCGAGGACGGCGACCGCATCGAGCTGCGCGCGATCGCTGAGGGCGGATGGGCGGTGCTCGAGGTGTCCGACACCGGAAGGGGCATCCCCACCGACCTTGCGCCGCATGTGTTCGAGCGTTTCGTGAGCACGCGACACGGTGACGCGACCCGTCGTGGAGCAGGCCTCGGCCTGCCCATCGCCAAGGCCGTCACGGATGCGCACGGAGGCGAGGTGCGGTTGCGCAGCACTCCCGGCCGCGGCACGCGCGTCACGTTGCTGCTGCCCGGCTACACGCGGGTCCCGGTGGGCGAGGAGCGGTCTCCCGCGCCGGTCGTGCCCGCGATCGTCCCAGCGGCTGCACCAAGCACTCCCGCGCGCGTCTGAGTCACCCGCGCCCGTGCGTCGGCAGGTTTGAGAAGGATTGGCGTACCCAAAATTCGCCGTTCACTCATGACGATGAGATGACGGTCTCGTCATAAGAGTGGACTCCCGGCGCAGGATCTGGCACACAGTGCACCGTCGGCCACAGAGGTGGGCCGCGAATGCAGTGGGGGGTTGTGATGGGTGGGGAAGTCGGTCGTCGGTTCGCATCGACCATCGCGCGGCTGGTTTCAGCTGTCGCGCTGTCGCTGATCGCGCTCCTCTGCCTGTCTCCGGGCGCATTCGCCAACGGCACGATCCGCGTGTCGGCGCGCGAGTACCGCGCTTCCGCGCCCGATCCCGCGCTCTCCTCGTTCACGTACATCGTGAACGTCGACAACGCCCGTGACCCGTTCGCCGAGGACCCGCTGCAGCGGCCCGGCTTCGGCGGGACCGAGAGCAACGCCCCGGTCGTCGCGACCGGCGATGACGGCGATCGGACGAAGTCGCTGCCGACCGGGCGCTACCTGGTCACGGTGCGCTCGCCCGACCACAAGATGTGGGGCCGGCACATCGAAGTCATGTCCAACGGCTCGATCGTCGACAACGACGGCGACTTGCCGCGCGCGACGCTCGCCAGCGGCAGGGTGCGGGTGAGCCTGCGGAAGACTCCGATCCCGGCGGGTCACATCAAGGTGTTCGCGTTCCACGACAACGCGTGGGTCAACAACGCGCCGGACGATGCCGAGCTCGGCATCTCCGGGATGCACGTCACCGTCTACGACGAGTTCCACGCGCAGGTCGTCACCGACGGCGACGGGGACAAGCTCTGCGGCGGCACATGCACGACCGACGCTGACGGCTTCGTCGACATCCCGAACATGCACCCGGGGGTGTACTTCATCCAGGTCACGCCGCCGAGGGGCTCGGGCTGGATCCAGGACTCGACGTTCGACGGTGGCTTCCCGGTGGCGTTCGGCGTCGAGGAGGGCAGCGACGGAACGGGTACGCCGTCCGAGCAGCTCTGGCTGCCGCCGGGCAAGCGCACGATCACGACGTTCGGCTTCGTCAAGACGATGAACTGGCGGAACAACAGCGGCACCGGCAGCATCAAGGGCACCGCCCGCAACGAGCTCGGCTGGCCGCCGGACGAGGCCGTCACGCTCGGCGAGCCCGTCCCGGAGCCCTACGTCGCGCTGTCCGACGGCTCGACCGACGAGCAGGTCTACACGGCCCAGGGCAACAAGGACGGCACGTTCACGATCCCGCACGTCCCGGCCGGCAGCTACACGCTCGCGATCTGGGACGAACAGCTCGACTACATCATCCGCTTCATGACCGTCGACGTCACGGCGGGCCAGCAGGTCGATCTGAACACGATCGACGGCAACGGCGACGGCCTCCCCGACAACGGCATCGGCGTCCCGCGCTGGTTCGGCTGGCTGGAGGGTGACGTCTACAACGACGCCAACGGCAACGGTGTGCGCGATCCCGGCGAAGCGCCGATCCCGAACACCGATGTCGACGAGCGCTGGCGCGACGGCTCCGTCAAGGAAGCCACGATGACCGACGCGAACGGTCACTACAACTACACCGAGGCCGAGGGCGGCCCGCTCGGCAAGTGGTTCATCGGCGAGGTCGGCTTCTCGCGCTTCCTCACGACCGGAGCCTCGGCCCGCGCGGACCGCGCGTACAACACCGCGACCCCGCCGCCGACGGTCGCCTTCGGCACCGACGGCGAGGGCGGCGGACTGCTGACGAACCAGATCATCAACGTCGGTCATCACCACGACGTCGACTGGGGCAAGCAGACGTACTCAGGCGACGAGACCGGCCAGATCGTCGGCGTCGTCTACCACGGCACGACGCGCAACGAGGTCAACGCCTACCAGCAGGGGCACGAGGACTACGAGCCCGGCATCCCCGGCGTCACCGTGCTGCTGAAGAAGCCGAACGGGGAGACCCTCGGCGACTACACGACGGATAAGTGGGCCCCGCCGACCAACTGCGAGGTTCGCAACAGCAGGGCAGAGTCGATGGATCCGCTGAGCCCGACGCTGCCGTTCAACGCGCTGATCCCGAGCCACTGCATCGAATCGCCGCTGCTCAGCGGCCAGACGAAGGACGGCGCGTTCGACGGCGGCTACGCCTTCGCCGACAGGTGCCCGGACGACAGCGCCGGCCACAGCACCTACCCGTGCGACGACGCGGCCAAGGTGCCGCTGACGCCCGGCAAGTACGTCACGCAGGTCCTCATGCCCGAGGACTCGAACGGGAACGCGCTCTACCAGATCACCAAGGAAGAGGACGTCAACGTCGACAACGGGCCGGACTTCACGCCCACGATTCCGGCGTACCCGTGCGCGGGTGCCGACCACGTCGTCAGCGGGGCGATTCCGCGCGCCAAGACCAACGGCAAGCACCGCAAGCTCTGCGACAAGCGCCTGATCACCCTGAAGGTGCGTCAGAACGCGAACGCCGACTTCTACCTCTTCACGTCGAACGACATCCAGATTCCCGGCCGCGTCATCGGCCTGGTCACGAACGACGTCGCGATCGACAACGACCAGCAGTCCCTCTGGTGGCTGAACAAGCGGCCCGAGAGCGTGCCGATCGGCATCTACGACCGCGACCCGGCAGTGGGCGGCCGCCTGATCAAGACGATCTCGAGCGACGAGATGGGCCAGTACGACGTGATGCTGCCGTCGACCGAGACCCAGAACTGCCCGACGCCCGCGGGCATCTGCCCCGGCATGTACTGGTTCCAGGTCAACGACCCGGGCACCAAGAGGCACCCGAACAAGAACTTCAACCCGAACCTCATCACCGAGGGAACGGCGTGGTCGGTGTGGCCGGGCACCACCTCGCAGCTGGACACGCCGGTGATCGGCATCGCGGCGGCCGGTGGCTGTGACATTCCGGCGACGTCACCGCAGCTGATGCAGGTGTCCAAGCCGTACGTCACGACGAGCGACACCGGCACGAACCGGCGGATCACGATCGACGGCATGGGCTTCGGCGCCACGCGCGGAAGCGGCGGCGTGACGCTGGCGGGGACCAATATCAGCACCTCCAACATCGTCAGCTGGTCGGACACGCAGATCGTCTTCTCGGTCCCGACGGCGGGCGGGAGCTTCCCGGCCGGCCAGAAGCAGCTGCTGGTCCGGGCCGGCAACGGTCAGGTCACGCCGACCGGCATCACGCTGCACGTGCTGGGAACCGGCTACACCCCGACGGTCAGGACGGTCGCGGCGCCGAACAACGGCCCGCACGTTCTGCAGAACGCCATCAACAGCGCGGGCGCCGGCGATCTCCTGATCCTGCACAAGGGGCACTACCAGGAGAACGTGATCATCAACAAGCGGCTGATGCTCCAGGGCTCGGGCCCCGGCGGCGTCATCACGGCCGCGGCCGCGAACGGCCCGGATCTGATCCCCGTGCCCGGCACCGTGATCAACGGCCGCTACTTCGCGCAGAACGCAGCCGCATGGCGAAACACCCTCGCCGGCATGACCTTCAGCGGCAACCAGAACGTGCAGGAGGGCGCCGGCATCACCGTCGTCGCTCCGGCGAGCGGCGGCAACCGCTTCGACACCGGCACGAACGCCCGCATCGACGGCATCGGGCTGATCACGAGCCAGGGTCTCGGCGCCGGCGGCCTGCAGGTCAACGCCTACGGACGCAACCTGCAGATCACGAACAACGAGATCGAGGGCAACGAGGGCGGCGACGCCGGCGGCATCGGTCTCGGCACGCCGTACATCGGCAGCAACCACAACGAGGGCGTCACGATCCGCTACAACCGGATCCTGGGCAACGGCGCCCGCACGAAGTCGGGCGGCGTCGGCATCTTCAACGGCGCCGACAACTACCAGGTCGTCGACAACACGATCTGCTCGAACTTCAGTTTCGAATACGGCGGGGGCGTCTCGCACTACGGGCTCAGCCCGAACGGGACGATCTCGCGCAACAAGCTGGTCTGGAACGAGGCGGCGAACTCGCAGGGCGGCTCCGGCGGCGCGCTCTCGCTCTCCGGCGAGATCCCCAACGGCGGCGGCCTCAGCGCCGGCTCGGGTGCCCTGACCGTCGAGCGCAACCTCATCGAGGGCAACTTCGCCGGTGACGACGGCGGCGCCATGTTCATCCAGCAGGCGCTCACCGCCCAGCTCGACGTGCGCAACAACATGATCGTCGACAACGGCTCGGCGGACACCGGCGGCGCGATCCTGCTCGACGACAGCTCGAACGTGCGGATCGTCCACAACACGATCGCCGAGAACGCCACGACCGGGACCGTTGAGAGCCGTGACGGCCAGGCCCATGCGGCGGGCGTCGCGGTCGAGCCGAACGAGCCGGCCTTCAACCCGTCCGGCACGGTGAACCTCGGCGGCGGCCACCGCTACTCGCCGCCGCGGGCGCTCTTCAACAACATCTTCAACAGCAACCACGCGTACACGTACACCGGGCCGACCCAGATCCCGCCCGGTACGCCGCCACCGGCGACGCCGCCGGCGCTGACGGACGCGGGCTTCAAGGACTTCGAGGTGGTCGGCTACCCGAACGCCCGGCTGGCACCGCGCAGGTCGATCCTGTCGGTCAGCAACGCGCCCGCCAATGCGGACAACCAGATCGGCGCCGACCCGCTGTTCGCGGCGTCCTTCCCGCTCGACTTCAACATCACGGGCCAGGCGACGAACCCGCAGTTCGTGTCGGTGACGATCGTGCACCCGAACGTGCCGCAGGACCTGCCGGGCGACTACCACATCAACGCGGGCTCGCCGGCGATCAACTTCGGCCTGCCGAACCTGGGCGGCATCCCCGTCCCGACCACTGACTACGACGGCCAGAACAGGCCGAACACCAACCAGAACCGGCCCGACATCGGAGCTGACGAGCGATGAGCACCACACGACGTGAGTTCCTGAAGTCCGCCGGGTACGGCGCCGCGGCTGTCGCCGCGACGACAGGGGCAGGACGCCTCTTCCTCGGCAGCGCATCGGCCGCGACGGTCAATCTCGGCCTGGTCGGCACGGACGGGTACATCACGCTGCCCGGGCGCCCGGAAGCGCAGGACGTCTACATCTTCGGCTTCCGGAAGGTGGCGCAGAGCGACCTGAACCGGTCCGTCCACGACCTCGTCGGCGGGCATACCAGCGCCTACGCCGACGGCTACAAGGGTCAGGCCCAGCATGTGGCGCCGATCCTCGGCTTCCGCGAGGGCGACGACATCACGATCGAGTTGACGAATGCGGGGCTCGAGGTCCGGCCCGACCTCGTCGATTCGCACACGATCCACTGGCACGGCTTCCGCACCCCGCTCGCAGTCTTCGACGGCGTGCCGGAGGTTTCGATCGCCGTGCCGGAGCTGCGGCAGTTCAACTACTTCTACCGCCCCCACGACCCCGGCACGTACATGTACCACTGCCACTTCGAGGACGTGGAGCACGTCCAGATGGGCATGACGGGCGTCGTGTTCGTGCGGCCGCGCAACCACGCGAACTGGGCCTACAACGACAGCTCGACGGCGTTCGACCGCGAGTTCCCGATCATGATCAACGAGATCTGGACGGCGGTCCACGACAACGACGAGAACATCCAGGAGACGATCCACACCGACTACGACCCGGATTACTTCACGCTGAACGGCCGGGTGTACCCGCAGACGATCCTGCCGACGAACGATCCGTCGCTGCCAGGCCAGCCGGTCTCGTCGCTGATCCAGTGCAAGCCGGGGGACAGGGTCCTCCTGCGCCTCGCAAACCTCGGCTACCAGCAGCATGCGATGCAGCTGCCGGGGATCGACCTCAAGGTCGTCGGGGAGGACGCGACGCTGCTGCGGTCGCCGAGTGGTGACGACCTCTCGTACGTCACCACAACGCTGTACATCGGACCCGGCGAGGCCCGGGACGTCATCTTCACAGCGCCGCCGTACAGCTCGGCGCGCGAGGGCGGGACGGATTCCCACGGGCCGTACAACCGCTGGTGGTTCCGCAACCGCAGTGCCAACAAGCTCGTCAACGGGAACGTCCCGAACCAGCTCGGCGGCATGGTCACCGAAGTGCGGGTCTACGCCGGCAGCCTGCCGAACCAGACGTCCGCGGGGGAGACGGTCTGATGCGCGTTTCAGTTCACAGGACGGCGCTCAGCGTCGCCGCCGCGGGCCTGCTCGCGGCGCTCACGATCGTCGCCCCGGCGGCCGCCGCGCCGACCGGGATGGAGTGCACCGACGGCCCGACGTTCAACCTGACGGCCCGCGCGGGCCATATGGAGACGCCGGACGGCAACTCCGCCCTGATGTGGAGCTACGCGCCCACGGGCGGGCATTTCCAGACGCCGGGACCGGTGCTCTGCGTCGACGAGGGCGACACCGTCACCGTGCACCTGCACAACGCACTGCCCGAGCCGACGTCCCTCGTCTTCCCCGGGCAGACCGGCGGGGTCACCGCGAGCGGCGGGTCGAGCGGCCTGTTCGCCAGGGAGGTCGCGGCCGGCGACGACATCACCTACACCTTCACCGCGAACAGTCCGGGCACGTTCATCTACGAGAGCGGCACGGAACCGTCGAAGCAGGTCGAGATGGGCCTGGCCTCGGCACTGGTCGTGCGCCCGAGCGGGCACGCCGACCGTGCATACGGCGACGCCGCGACGTCGTTCACCGACGAGTACCTGATCATGCTGAACGAGATCGACCCGGAGCTGCACTCCGCGATCGAGAACAGCACGCCCTTCGACATCGCGACGCTGAAGGACCGGTACTACACGATCAACGGGCGCTCGTTCCCGGACACGCTGCAGGACAACGACGTGCCGTGGCTCGAGAACCAGCCGTACGGGTCGCTCGTGCACATCAAGCCCTACGACGCGACGCTCAACCCGAAGCCGGTGCTGGTCCGCATGATCAACGTCGGGCTCTCGAACCACCCCTTCCACCCGCACGGTGAGAACCTCCAGTTCATCGGGCAGGACGGGCGTGAGATCAAGGCCCCCAGCGGCAACGATGCCGTCACAGAGCATTTCGGTGAAACGGTGCCGTCCGGCGCGACCCAGGACTACCTCCTGAGTTTCCGTGACCAGGACAGTTTCGGTCCGGGGAACCCCGTTCCGGTGACGTTCCCGAGCTACCGCGACCTGACCTTCAAGGACAACAACACCTGGTACAGCGGGAGCCCGTACCTGGGCACCGTCGGGAAGCTGCCGTCCACCACGGTCTCGCAGCAGAACGTCTGCGGCGCCTTCTTCTTCCCGTGGCACAGCCACGCGCTGAACGAGTTCGCCAACTACGACGCCGGCTTCGGCGGCATGGCGACCCTGCTCCGCGTCGACCCGCTGACGGGCTGCGGTACGCCCGGCCTGACGACTCAGTCGGCCAGCCCGGATTCGGTGACGCGGACGTCACCGTCGCCGCAGACCACGAGCACCGTGACCTGGCCGAACGGGCTGGCCGCCATCGGCGGGCTGCGCGCGGACATCGTCTCCAACATCTCGTTCTCCGGGAACACCACCCGGACGACGGACTGGTACGCGACGTTCACGGGCGTTCCCACGAGCGGTGTCCAGAACCTGAAGGTCTATTACACGGGTCGCAACCGCCGGGTGCTGGCGCCGTTCTCGGGCTGGACATCAGGCTGCGTTCAGACCGTAAGGATCTGGAACTGGACGACGAACAGCTGGAACACGCCGTCCCTTGACTCCCAGACGGTGGGCGGCACGGACGTGGCGATTCCCGATCCGGTGCCGGCGGGTCCCGACAGCAAGTACATCGGCTCCGGGGCGAACGCGGGGCAGGTACGGGTCGGTGTGCGCTGCGTCGACTCGCCGCCGGGCGCTGAGAGCTTCTTCAGCAGCGGCGACTTCATGCAGATCACGTACGACGCGCCGTGAGCGGTTCAAGGAGAGACACGATGCAGGCATCGAGCCACAGCCATCACCGCACCGCCACAGGGGTCGCCCTGCGGGCCACCGTGCTCGCGCTCGTCCTCAGCCTCGTGCTGAGCGGCGTCGCGGCGGCGCGGCAGGCCTACGAGGGGCCGCTGGTGCGTCACGGGAAGGTCACGCACGCGAAGAAGAAGAAGCGCGCCAAGCACCGCCGCGCGCGCGCGGCAGCGGTGAGCATCGACCTGTGCGCCAAGCAGGGCACGGTCACGCTGCCGGACTCGACCACCCTGCCGACGTGGGGCTTCGTCAAGAAGCCGCCGGCGGGCTCGTGCACCGATCCCGGCGTGGACGCCCAGATCCCCGCGCCCGTCCTTGACGTGAACGCGGGCGATCCGGTCACGGTCAACGTGGAGAACCTGCTCCCGGACGCCCTCGCCCTCGACATTCCGGGCATCCGGCTCGACGCCGGACCGACCGACGTCCCGGCCGGCGGCAGCCGCACCGTGACGTTCACCGCGAACGACCCGGGCACCTACCTCTACGAGAGCAGCGGCGACGCGGGCCGCCAGGCCGAGGTCGGTCTGGCCGGTGCGCTGATCGTGCGTCCGGCAACCGCGGGCCGGGCCTACAACGCGGCCAGCACCGCGTACGACAAGGAATCGATGATGGTCCTGAGCGAGATCGTTCCGGGCCTGAACAACGCGGCGGCGCAGACCTGCGGAAGCCAGTCGTGCCTGGGCTCGTTCGAGATGTACGACTACAAGACGGCCCCCACCGACGAGCCCCAGGACGCGCAGGTGAGCAACTTCAAGCCGGCCTACCGGCTGATCAACGGCAAGGCGTACCCGCAGATCCCGTCGATCAACGCGTCGGCGGGCGACCGCGTCCTCCTGCGCTACGTCAACGCGGGTTCGGAGCAGGCGACGACCACGATGCTCGGGACTGACGCGCGGATGGTCGGGCGCGGGGCATCACCGCTGAACGCGCCGTTCGACTTCGTCGCGATGACGTTCCCCGCCGGCTCGACCGGCGACGCGATCGTCACGGTGCCGGCGTCGTCGTCCTCCGGGACGAAGTTCCCGATCTACGACCGCCACCTGGGACTCTTCAACGCCTCGGCCCCCGGCCTCGGCGGGCGCATCCGCTTCATCGAGGTGCCGTAGGCCATGGATGCCGCACTGCCCCGGCGCCGCCCGCGGATGGCCTGGCCGCGCGTGCTCGGGATCATGCTCGGGGCCGCGCTGGCGGCGGGCGGGCTGTTCCTGCTCACGGGCAACCACGCCGCAGGGCACGCAAAGCTGAAGGCGCTTCCGCCCGTGGTCTCGCAGCAGGGTCTGCTCGACGCGGTGGGTGCGCGCGTCCTGCGCGTCGCCGCGTCCGGTGACGGCGGGCTGCTCGACCTGCGCTACCAGGTCGTCGACGAGGACAAGGCCGCGGCGCTTCACGACGAGAAGTGGCCGCCCGCGCTGGTCGACGAGAACTCCGGCCAGGTCATCGGCCGGCTGCTCATGGGCCACGCGCACAGCGGCACGTTCAAGGCGGGCGTGACCTACTTCTACGTCTTCGAAGATCCGGGCGGGCTCGTGAAGCGCGGCGACCGGGTCTCCGCCGTCCTCGGGCCCGCGCGCGTCCAGCACATCCAGGTGCAGTGAGGCGCTGAACGTCATGCGAGGGAGGGGGACTCTCGCCGGACTCGTGACCATCGTCGTCGCCGCGTCGCTGTGCGCGCCCGCGGCCGATGCGCACGTCTCGCTCGTCGGAAGCGATCCCCCCGACGCGACGTCGCTCGGGAGCGTCCCGCGCGAGGTCCACCTGCGCTTCGACGAAGCGGTCTCCCCGCGGTTTCATCAGGTGCACCTGCTCGACGCCGGCGGGCGGCGCGTCGCCGGCACATCCGTGGCCGCCGCACCCGATGGGCGTCAGCTGACGCTGCGCCTCCCGGCCGGCCTGAAGCGCGGTGCATACGAGGTGACCTGGGAGGCGCTCGCGCAGGACGACGGTCACGTGAGCGGCGGGGCGCTGGTCTTCGGACTCGGCGCCGCCGTCGGGCCCGGCGCCGCTGCCGGCGCCCGCGGGCGGTGCGTCAACGGTGGACGCGATGCTGCGCTGGGCGTGGCTCGCACTGGTCCTGCTCTCGGCCGGCGTCGTCGGCTTCGGCCTGGTGCTGCGCGCGGTTCGCGTGCCCGATCCTGCTGAGCCGACGCAACTTCAGGTGCAGGCGCGCCTCGCGCGCCTGCTCGCTCCGGCCGCCGGTGCGGCCGCCGTGCTCGGGCTTGCCGTGCTGCTTCGCGAGGCGGCGAGCGTTCCGGGTGGCGGGTCGCTCGTCCCGACCACCGGGACCCTGCTGGGCGAGCGCTGGGGGCTGCTCTGGCTCGCGTCGGAGGCGCTGCTGGGCGTGCTCGTGCTCGCCGGGCTCGCGGCGCGCCGCTCTCCTCAGCGGAAGGGCCCGTGGATCGCGAGCGCCGCACTGCTGGCCGGCCTCGCCGTGGCGCACGTCGCGAATGGCCACGCGGCGAACGTCTCGCGGCCCGTGGCGCACGTGCTCGCGGGAGCAGTCCATCTGCTGGCGGCCGGCGTCTGGCTGGGTGGCGTCGCCGCGTTCGCCATAGCGCTGTGGCCCACCGCGGGGACGAACCGCAGCGACATCGCGGCGCTCGCGCGAGCCGTGCGTGCGCCGTTCGGCGCGCTCGCAGGCGGCGCGCTACTCGTCGCGGTGCTCACCGGGCTGATCGCCGCCGGCACCCAGATCGCCTCGATCGACGCCCTGCTGACGACGGACTACGGCGAGAGCCTGCTCGCCAAGAGCGCGCTCATGATCGCCGCCGGGCTCTTCGGCATGGCGAACGCGGCGCTCCTGCTGCGCGGCGGCGACTACGTGCGCAGCGGCCGCGTCAGCCGGCTGATGGCGATCGAGGTCGCGCTCGGGATCGGTGCGCTGCTCGCCGCGGCCCAGATGACCGCCTCGGTGCCCGCGCGGGGACCCGAGTTCGGGGTGCCGCGCCCTGTGCACGAACCCGTCCTCGCGCGCCAGGTGAAGGACGTGCTCGTCGCCGCGACCGCGCGTCCCAACCGCGTGGGAACGAACGTCATCACCGTCACGACGTCGGACACGCGGCGCATCTACGGAGCCCCGGTCCGTGGAGTGTCGGTCGTTCTCCGGCCCCAAGCGGGCGGCGCGGCCCGCAGGCTGCGGCTGATCGGTGCCGGCAGGGACCGCTGGACCGGCGGGGCGGTGTTCAGCGGCGCCGGAGCGTGGCGGATGACCGTGCTCGTGCGCCGCCCGGGCGCGACGCTCGCCGCGCCGCTCAGCTGGAAGGTGGAGCCCGCCGACACGGTCATTCCCGTGCGCTACTCGTCGCGGCGGCTCGCACCCATCACGCAGCGGATCGCGCTGGTCCTCGCGATCGGCGCGGTCGCCGGACTGCTTCTGCTGCTCGTCGTGCGGCGCCGCCCCTTCACCGGCAGCCGCCCGCTTCGGACGATCGGGAAGGATGCGGCCTGAGTGCGTGCCGGCCGCTGGGCGACCGCTGCGCTGATCGCCGCGGCACTCACCGCGACGACCGTGCCCGCGCGCGCGTCGACGGCGATGTCGGATGTGATCGTGAAGCTCCATGACCCGGCTCCGGCCGGCGGTGGCGCGCCGCGCCTCGAGCGGGACCTGCGTAGGTCGGCGAGCGTCGGCCAGCGCAGAGCGCTGCGTCTGCTGCACCGCCGCAGGGCGCAGGGCCGGGTCCGCGTCGTCCAGCGCTTCTGGGTCTTCGACGGCCTGCGGGTCGTCGCCGATCCGGGAGTGATCCGTGAGCTGCGCGCGCTTCCGGGCGTCAGATCGGTCGAGCCCAACCGCGTTGTGCGCGCGCCGTCAACCGCTGCACGCGCCCATCGCGCGCAGGCGACCCCCCTCTCAACGGCCGCAGCCACCATCGGCGCGGCGGCGCTGTGGGACCGCGGGATCACCGGCAAGGGCGTCGTGATCGCGAGCCTCGACAGCGGCGTCGACGCGTCGCACCCCGCGCTCGCCGCGTCGTTCCGCGGCCGGCGGCACGACTGGTACGACCCGAGCGGGGAGCATCTCCGTCGTCCGGTCGACGCGAGCGGTCATGGGACGGCGACGCTCGGCGTGATGGTCGGGTCGGGCGCCGCCGCAACGCCGCAGGGCGTGGCGCCCGGAGCCCGCTGGATCGCCGCCAAGGTCTTCGACGACCACGGTCGCTCGACGACGGCGCGGATCCACGCGGCGCTGCAGTGGGCGCTCGACCCCGACGGCGACCCGCGCACGCGCGACGCGCCCCAGGTCGTCAACGCGTCGTGGGACATCGCGGGATCGGGTTGTGATCTCGAGTTCGAACAGGACCTGCGCCATCTGCGCGCGGCGGGGGTGCTCCCGGTGTTCGCGGCGGGCAACGACACACACGATGCCAGCCCGGCCAACAATCCGAGCGCGTTCGCGGTCGGCGCGGTGGACGATGCCGGGAGGCTCGCCGCAGGGAGCGGCCGCGGGCCGTCGGCGTGTGGAGCGTCGCTCTACCCGGACGTCGTCGCCCCAGGCGTCGACGTCACGACGACCGATCTGTTCGGCCTGTCCGTGACGCAGAGCGGAACGTCCGTGGCCGCGCCGTACGTGAGCGGCGCGCTCGCGCTGCTGCTCGACCGGTTTCCCGGGCTGTCGGCGGAACGGCAGGCGGCCGCGATCGAGTCGGGTGCACAGGACCTCGGCGCGCCGGGGCCCGACCGGCTGTTCGGGCACGGGCGACTCGACGTCGGCGCGGCCGTCACGTGGGCTGACCGCGCTCCCGACCTCACGCTCGTCCCGTCACGATGGGCGATGGGCGCCGACCCCGGGGGAGAGGTCGGCACGCGGATCACCGTGCTGCCCGTCCATGGGTTTCGCGGGACGGTGAAGCTGTCGGCGTCGGCCCGGCTTCGCGGGGCGCGCGTCACGCTCCCGGCGACCGCGACGGTCCGCGGACAGCGCGTGCGCGCTCGCGTGGTCGTGCGAGTCCCGCGTGGGGCCGCCCCCGGGTCCTACCCGATCACCGTGCGCGCCGGATCGGGCGCGCGCACACGGTCGCTGACGATGGCGCTGGTCGTCAGAGGGCGGCAGACCGGACGCTGAGATCGTCACACGACGGCCGGATGCCGCCCACGGCGTCCTCAGCTCTCGCCAGGGTCCATCAGTCCGCCGCCGTTGAGCTTGCGCACGACGTACAGCAGCAGCGCGGCGAAGAGGACCGAGCCGATCAGCCCAGCCCCGTTCACGCCGCCGAAGACGATGAGGGCGATGACGCCCCCGCCGACGCTGCCGGCGAACCCCAGCATCATCGTGCCGAGGGGGCCCATCGGGTCCTTCCCGGGGAGGATGAGCCGGGCCAGGCCGCCGATCACGAATGCGATGACGACCATGCCGACGATGTAGAGGATGGTGCTCATGGCGCGGATGCTAGCCGCCGCTCCTACAGTCGGGGCATGACGGACACGGCCATCGCCCCGGCGGACCTCGACACCTGTCTGCGCGTGATCGCGCAGCTCGACGACCTGCCGGTCGAGCATCCTGACGCCGTCGCCGTGCGGCGCGCCACCGCCCGCCTCTTCAAGACCGTCAAGGAGCGGCGCCGCAGCGAGCGCCGCCGCGCGGTGCTCGAGGCCGACGCCGCGGTCACGGCGGCGACGGCCACCGCCGCCCCCGGCCGGATCGATGACGAGACCCAGGGCCTGCCGCTGACGCCGGCCGCGGCGGGCGCGAGCGCCGGGACTCTGCTCCGGGCACGTGCGTGCTACGTCTGCAAGCGTCGCTACCACGACGTCGACGGCTTCTACCACCAGCTCTGCCCGGACTGCGCCGCGAGCCATCACGCCCGCCGCGACGCACGCACCGACCTCGACGGCCGCCGCGCGCTGCTCACGGGCGGGCGTGCGAAGATCGGCATGTACATCGCACTGCGACTGCTGCGCGACGGCGCCCACACCACGATCACGACGCGGTTCCCACGGGACGCCGCACGCCGATTCGCCGCGATGCCGGACAGTGATGAGTGGCTGAACCGGCTGCAGATCATCGGCATCGACCTGCGCAACCCGGCCCAGGTCGTCGCGCTCGCGGACACGGTGGCGGCGCAGGGACCGCTCGACATCCTGATCAACAACGCGGCGCAGACGGTGCGCCGGTCGGCCGCGGCCTACGCGCTGCTCGCCGACGCCGAGGCGGCCCCGCTCGGCGAGAGTGCGCTCCCGGCGATGCTGACCCTCGGCCCCGCGGACACGGCCCATCCCGCCGGTGCGCCCGACGCCGCGCGGCCGCACTGGACGCCGACTCCGCACGCGCTCACGGCACTCGCGCTCACCGCGGGCTCCGCGTCTCCCGAGCGCGTGGCCGCGGCGCGCGCGATCGATGCCGGCGGCCTCGTGCCCGACCTTCACCCGGAGAACAGCTGGACCGACCGGGTGAACGAGGTGGACCCCGTCGAACTGCTCGAGGTCCAGCTCTGCAACCAGACGGCGCCGTTCATCCTGGTGAGCCGTCTGCGCGCCGCCCTCGCGGCATCACCCGCCCGGCGCACCTACGTCGTCAACGTCTCCGCCATGGAGGGCCAGTTCAGCCGGGGGTACAAGGGACCCGGACACCCGCACACGAACATGGCGAAGGCCGCGCTGAACATGCTGACGCGCACCAGCGCCAAGGACCTGCTCACCGACGGCATCCTCATGACGAGCGTCGACACGGGCTGGATCACGGACGAGCGCCCGCACCCCACGAAGATGCGGCTGGCGGAGTCCGGGTTCCACGCGCCGCTCGACCTCGTGGACGGTGCCGCCCGCGTGTACGACCCGATCGTCCGCGGGGAGGCCGGGGAGGATCTCTACGGCTGCTTCCTCAAGGACTACGAGCCCGCGCCCTGGTGAGCGGGTCAGACGGTGCCGGGCGGCTTGCGGCCGCGCTGGCTCGTCTTCTGCTGCTGGCGCATGAGTCCGGCGAAGAAGATCCCGCAGCAGGCGATCAGGCCGAGGAACCAGCCGATGTCGAGCGAGACCTCGATCGCGGGCTTGGGCTTGCCCAGGATCAGGCCGTTGCAGATCACGAGGAAGATGCCGATCAGGCCCGCCACCATCGTGACCTCGCCGGTGGGCCAGTCGAGCGTGTGCCGGCGGGCGATGATCCACGCGAGCACGAACGGCGCGGTGCTCAGCAGGACGAACAGCCAGTCGGCGATCCGGAACGTCTGGAATGCGGTGGCGCTGGCGTTCGGGCCGATGCCCGCGGTCGCGATGTCCGAGTCCGGATTCGAGCCGGTCGAGAACCAGGGCAGGAAGAGGGAGACGAAGAGCAGCGCGCCGGACGCCATCCCGACGCCCTCGAGCCACGACAGCTGCGAGACGTCGAGGTAGGAATCCTGCTGCTCGTCCTGTTCGGGCGCCTGGGTGCTCATGGGCCAACCGTACACCGGCGCGCCGGTCCCGCGATGGCTCACTCGTGGGGGCTGCGCCGCGTCCGCGCGTAGGCCGCGCCTGCGTCTAGGATCCGCGCATGGGCATCGCGGTCCCGCCTGCGCGCGCGCCGGGGCTCGAGCCCCCCGCCGACGTTCGCCTCACCCCGCCGGCGCCGGCGGAACGCCTGGTCGCTCGCCCGCGCCTGATCGAGCGCCTGCGCGGTGCCGCCTCGTGTTCGGTCGTCGTCGTGCATGCCCCTGCGGGCTACGGCAAGACGACCCTGCTCGCGCAGTGGGCTGCCGAGGAGCCGCGCGACGTCGCGTGGCTGACGGTCGAGCCCGCGGACGACGACGCGGTGGCGCTCGCGGCCGCGATCGCCCACGCCCTCCAGCGCGTCACGCCCGTTCCCGAAGACGTCTTCGCCGCGCTGCGCGGCGGCGAGGGCGCCGTCGTTCCCCTGGCGCTCCCGCGCCTCGCACGCGCGCTCGAAGCTCCCGAGCAGTCGTTCGTGCTGATGCTCGACGATGTCCAGCACATCGCGTCAGCCCGCGCGTGCGACGTGCTCGCGACGCTGCTCAGGCACATTCCCGCGGGCTCGCAGCTGGTGCTCTGCGGGCGCGCCCGCCCGTCGGTTCCGCTGGCGCGGCTGCGCGCCGAGGGCCGGCTCGCGGAGTTCGCGGTGGGGGACGTGCGGATGACGCCGGACGAGAGCGCGCTGGCGCTCCGCGCGAGCGGCGTGGACCTCACCGACGGCGCCGCGCAGGTGGTCGCCGAGCGGACCGAGGGCTGGGCGGCCGCGGTCTACCTGTCGTCGCTGATCCTGCGCGACCCTGCACACCGTCCCGGCGCTCAGGGGGTCAGCGGCGACGACGACGCGATCGCGGGCTACTTCCGCGAGGAGGTGATTCCGGGGACCTCGGCGGAGGATCTCGAGTTCCTCACGCGCACGGCGATCCTCGATCGGCTGAGCCCGGCTCTGTGCGACGCGGTGCTGGAGCGCGGCGACTCGGACGAGCGACTTCGGGCGCTCGCGGCCGCGGACCTCTTCGTCGCGCAGCTCGACCGCCGTTCGGGGAGCTACCGCGTGCACCAGCTGTTTCGTGAGCATCTGCTCGAGCGGCTGCGACGCAGCGACGCGCGCGGCGAGGCGGAGCTGCACCGTCGGGCGAGCGCGTGGTGCGCGGAATCCGGTGACGTCGACGGCGCGCTGCGGCATGCCCTCCAGGGGGGCGACGCCGAGTGGGCCGCCGCGACCGTCTGGCGGTTCACGATCACCTACGAGAGCCAGGGCCGGGCCGCGACGCTGCAGCGCTGGCTCTCGTGGTTCACGCCGCGGGACTTCTCGACGTTCCCGTCGCTGGCGCTGACCGCCGGCTGGTGTGAGCTCGACGCCGGCGACGGGAGCCGTGCTGCGGACTGGGCGGCGATGGCCGCCGCCGCCTCCGCCGGTGGAGAGATGATCCTGGCAGACGGTTCCTCCGTCGCTGCGCTCGTCGCCCTGCTCGAGGCGGCGATCGCCGAGCACGGGATCGCCGAGGTCCGGGCGTCCGCGGCGAGGGCCTCGGAGCTGCTGCCGGCCGACAACCCGTTGCAGTGCATCTCGATGCTGCTCCTCGGCGCCGCAGCGCACGTGACCGGTGACCACGCGACGGCCCGGGAACTGCTGATCGACGGCGTTCGGGTCTCGACACTTCACGACACTCCGGCGGCGCGGACGCTCTGCCTCGCGCAGCTTGCACTGCTGGACATCCAGGCCGATCGCTGGGATCACGCCCACGAGCTGATGCACCGCGCGCGGAGCTTCCAGCATCGCGACGGGCTGCGCGACTACGCGACGCAGGCCGGGGTGTTCGCGGTCTCAGCGCTCGTGGGCGCACAGCGAGGTGATCGCTCCTCCGCGCACGCCGACGCGCTCGTTGCGGCGCGGCTGCTGGCGATTCAGCGCGGCTTCGTCCCCTGGCTCGGCGCGCAGTCGCGCTGGGTGCTGGCCGACGCGCAGCTGCGACTCGGCGACCTCGACTCCGCGAGGACCTATGCGGCCGAGGCGCTGCGCGAGGTGCAGAAGGATCCCGGATCGACGTTCCTGCGCGAGCAGATCGAGCGCAGCTCAGCGGCGATCGAGGACGCCGGGGGTGGGGCGGGGCCCGCGCACGCGCTGACGACCGCGGAGCTGCGCACGCTCCAGTACCTGCCGACGCACCTGTCGCTGCGGGAGATCGGCGACCGGCTCTATGTGTCGCGTAACACCGTCAAGACGCACACCGTGGCGATCTATCGCAAGCTCGAGGCGTCATCGCGGTCGCAGGCCGTGGAGCGCGCGCGCGGCCTCGGCCTGCTCGAGCCCCTCTGATCGGCCGCCGGCGTTCGCGTTCACCCCATCCGGGTGACGAGGCCGCCCGCGGGCGCGTGATGTGATGAGGCCGATGGCAGTCGATCCGACAGGCGAGACGATCAGGCGGTTCCGCGACGACGATGACGGCGGCCCGGTGGTCATGCTCAACCTCCTGCGCTACGGGGGCGACGCCGGCCGCGCCTCGTATGGCGAGTACGCGGCGCGGGTGCAGCCGTTCCTCGACGCCGCGGGCGCATCCGTGCTCTACGCCGGCGAGTGCTCGACGGCGCTCGTGGCCGCCGAGGAACAGTGGGATGCGGTGCTCGTCGTCCGCTATCCGACGCGGACGTCGTTCCTCGCGATGATCGCCGACCCCGACTACCAGGAGATCACGCACCTGCGCACGGCCGGGCTCGAGGCAGCAGTCCTGCAGGCGACCACTCCCTCGGGCTGAGGCTCAGCCCTCCGGGGCGCCCTCGGGCAGCCGCCGTGCCCAGCGCCCGTACCGGCCGACGAGCGCCGGCGCGCTCGTGCCGTGCAGCACGACGCTCAGCAGCACGGTGGCCGCGACGGTGCGCGTGACGACGTCGAGCCCCGCGAGGTCGGGTTCCTCTCCGACGGCGACGAGGAGCAGCGCGATCGTGGCGATCCCGCGCGGGCCGAACCAGCCCATGAACGCGACGCTCGGCGCTCGCAGCCCCGTGCGCAGGAGCGCGAGCGCGACGGGCACCATGCGCACGACGGTCAGGCTGAGCACGGCGTAGGCGCCCTCGGCGACGGTCAGGTCCCCGAGCACGCCGGCCGCGAGGATCCCGAACGCGAAGAACACCGCGAACGAGAGCAACGTGCCGTCTCGCTCGGTGAACTGCAGCAGCGCCGCGCGGTTCTCGCCGAGCCAGCGCGCAGCGAACAGGCCGGCGACGAACGCCGCGATGAACCCGCTCGCCCCGACGATGTCGGCGGCGAAGAAGGTCGCGAACGCCAGGGCCGCCGCTGCGAACGGCCGCGCCTCGTCAGAGATCGTGCCGTGGCGGGCGGCCAGGGCGAGCAGCCGGCCGCCGAGGCTCCCGGTCACGACGCCGACGGCGGTCCCGCCGACGATCGTCAGCAGTGCCTCGTGCACGAGCGTGGTGTCGGGCGAGCCCTCCGTCGCGACGGCGGCGGCGAGCGCGAAGACGACGACCGGCACGCAGACTCCGTCGTTCAGCCCGGCCTCGATGTCAAGGCCGCGCCGCACGTGCGCCGGGACGCGCTCGTCGGAGACGACGGCGGCGGCGAGCGCCGCATCGGTCGGAGCCAGCAGCGCTGCCAGCAGCACGCAGAGCCAGATCTCGAGCCCGCCCAGCAGCGCGGTCGCCGCGAGCACGCCGGCGCCGATCGTGAGCGGCAGCCCGATGCCGAGCAGGCGATCGGGAAGGCGCAGCTCCGCCCGCGCGCGCCGCAGGCCGATCGTCGAGGCGTCGGCGAAGAGGATCAGCGCGAGCGCGAGCTCCGCGAGGACGCGCACGACGTCACCCGCCGTCGTGCTGAGGTCCTGCGGCGACAGGTGCGCCCCGCCGGCGATGCCGGTGACGAGGCCGGCGCCGGCGAACACGAGCGCCGCCGAGACCGGGCTGCCCTCGAGCCGTCGCGACACCAGCGTGTACGCGAGCAGGACGGCGGAGAAGACCGCGGCGACGACCATCGGCGCGGATCATCACCACGGACGCAGACGGTGTCCGGTAAGGTCGGTTTGACAGTCCGTCAAGTTTCCCGGAGGCCCGCCTTGTCCACTGACGCAAGCACCCCGATCGATCAGCGCCTGGCCTTCGAGCCGGAGGAGTGGGTGGACGGCCCGCCGAACGCGCTCTTCAAGCGGATGCGGTCCGAGTGCCCGGTGCACTGGTCCGACCGGATGGTCGAGTTCCCGGAGGAGGCCGGCTACTGGTCGGTGACCACCGCCGACGGGGTGTACGAGGTCAGCCGCGACTGGGAGACCTACTCGTCCGAGCGCGGCGGCATCACCGCGGTGACCGACTCGGTCCTCCCGCTCGAGCTCATGCGCGCGATGTTCATCGGGATGGACCCGCCCAAGCACGACCGGATCAAGGCGCTCTTCCAGCGCGGTTTCACGCCGAAGCGGATCGCCGAGCACGAGGACGAGATCCGTGCGATCACGCGTGACGTGCTGGACCAGCTCGAGGGGCGCGAGACCGCCGACCTCGTCGACGACGTCGCGCAGCCGGTCGTCGCACGCGTGATCGGCAGCTTCATGGGCCTGCCGCAGGGCGACGATGTCGTCTGGGCGCGCCTGATGAACACGATCCTCGGCGCGAACGATCCCGACGTGAATCCCGAGGGCGTGCAGACGGTGATGCAGCGCGACGTGCCGGAGGTGTTCGAGCGCTGCGGCAAGCTGATCGCCGACCGCCGCGAGAACCCGACGGACGATCTGACCAGCGTGCTCGTGCACGCAGAGGTCGACGGCGAGAAGCTCGAGGAGCACGAGATCGTCATGGGCTTCTTCCTGCTGATGGCGGCAGGCAACGACAGCACGAAGGCGACCTACTGCAGCGCGCATGCGCGCGCTGCTCGAGGATCCCGAGCAGCGGCGGCAAGCTGCTCGACGATCCGTCGCTCGATCCCGAGCGCCGTCGAGGAGGCACTGCGGATGTTCCCGGCGTTCGCCCATTTCCGCCGCACCGCGACCAAGGACACCGAGCTGCTCGGCCAGCCGATCAAGGAGGGCGACAAGGTGGTCATGTGGTACGTCTCCTCCAACCGCGACGAGACGCGCTACGAGGACCCCGACCACTTCGACGTCACGCGCAATCCGGAGCACCAGGCGTTCGGCGCGGGCGGCCGGCACTTCTGCCTGGGCACCGCGCTGGCGCGGCTCGAGCTGCGCGATCCTGCTCGAGGAGACGCTCGCGCGGTATCCGAAGATGGAGCTTGCGGGCGAGCCGCGCCACGTCGTGTCGGGCTTCGTGAACCAGCTGAAGACGCTGCCGGTCCGGCTCAACGGATAGACGGCTTCGCGCCGGATTCTGTTGTCGCCCAGCGGGGCGCGCAGTAGGTTCGACGGCGAACCAGGCGCGCGAAACCCGGGCCGACCCACCGTTTCCCGGCGCGCGCCTCCATGTAGGAGGAGAGACCCAGATGTCACGCACCTCATTGAGGTCGCGCCTTACGTGCGCCCTCATCGTCAGCGCCGCGGCGCTGTTCGTCATCGCCCCGGCCGCCAACGCGACCTCGGCGTCGAACTACCTGGCGCTCGGCGACTCGCTCGCCTATGGCTACCAGGCGGCGAAGTTCCAGGCGCAGTACCCGAACATCGACGAAGCCTCGTTCAACACGGGCTACGTGAACGTGTTCGCGAAGCTGCAGCTGCGACGGAACCTCACGACCGTCAACCTCGGTTGTCCGGGTGAGACCAGCGACTCGCTGGTCAAGGGCGGCCGCGCGCCGCAGACCGGCGGGCAGTACGTCCCCAACCCTGCGTTCTGCGGTGACAGCCCCAGCGCGGGCATCGGCGCCAACTTCAACAAGTCGTGGCTCCACCACTACTACGCCGGCAGCCAGCTGGACGCGGCCGTCTCGTTCCTGCACGCCAACCCGAGGACGACGAAGACCGTCTCGATCGACATCGGCGCCAACGACGTGCTCGTGTTCCTCGAGGGCTGCGGCTTCGGCACGGCCAACCCGGACGGCGCCTGCATCGCGAACGGCCTCGCCGCCACGTACGGCAACGCCGCGAACAACCTCAACACGATCCTGACGAAGCTGCAGGCCGAGGCGCCGCACGCGAAGTACGTCGTCCTGGGTCTCTACAACCCGTACCCCGGCGTGATCAACATCGGCGGGCTGACGGGTGACGCCGCGACCAAGCAGTTCAACGGCCTGCTCAAGGGCGTCGCCACGGCGCACGGGGCGAAGTTCGCCAACCCGCTGCCCGTGTTCAACCCGAGCTCGAACTTCCCACGAGCTTCGGAGAGCCTCGACATCCCAGTGATCTGCAAGCTCACCGGCATGTGCCCCGGCGGCACGTTCAACCCGGCGAGCGGCGACATCCACCCGACGGACCTCGGCTACGGGATCCTCGGTGGCCTGGTCTGGGGCGCCTGGCTCTAGGTCCTCACTGACGACACGCGCGAGCGCTCCGGGAGGTCGGCCCGGGGCGCTCGTCGTGCGTCGTCGCTACGCCCGCTCGAGTACGAGCTTCGTCGCGGGCGCGAGCCACGCCTCGTCGGCCTCGTCCCACGGCACGATCGTCGTCGGCACCGCGAGCGGGTCGAGCGCGCCGCTCGCGGCGAGGTCGATGACCTCCGGAAGGAACCGCCGCGAGTCCGCGCGCGAGAGGTGGTAGGTGATCCCCTTCGTGTAGAGCTCCAGCAGCGGTATCGGCGTCGTGGGCGCGAAGTGGATCGCGACGCTCGTGCAGGTGCCGTAGTCGTCCGTCGAGCGCAGCGCGCATGTGAGCCCTTCGACGTCGGCCGTGTTCTCGACGACGATCGGCGCGCGGTCCAGGCGCCGCGGCCACGGACCATCGAGTTGCGTCACGTCGGCGCCGAGCGCGGTCGCCGCGGCGCAGCGGTCCGCGTCCGCGTCGGCGTAGCGCACGCGGCCGGCCCCGCATGCGATGGCGGCCGCGACGGCGTACAGGCCGATGGACGCGGCGGCGCCGCCGACGACGAGGACCTCGGCGCCCGGCCTCGCCGCGAGCTGCGGTCCGACTGCGCGGTATCCGTCCGTGACGTTGTCCGGCAGGGTGCAGAGCGCCGCGGCGCCGAGCCCGGCGGGAGCCGCGATCAGCAGATGGTCTGCGTGGGGGACTGCGAGCAGGTCGGCGACCGCCCCGCCGTGCCCGCCGCCCGCCTCGCCGAAGCCGAACGCGGCTCCTGCCTTCGCGCGGTACGTGTGACAGGCGGCGAAGCGCCCGTCGAGGCACGCCGCGCAGCTGCCGCACGAGACCTGGAACGGGACCAGGACGCGCTCGCCGACTCGGCGGCCGCGTACGTCGTCGCCGACGGCGACGATCTCGGCGACGGTCTCGTGCCCGACCGCGAACGGCCCGGGGAAGATGCCGAAGCCGGCCATGATCGGATCGAGGTCGCAGCGGGCGACCGCGAGCGGGCGCACGATCGCGCCCTCACGGTCCGTGGCCTGCGGGTCGGGTGCGTCCCGCCACGCGACATGTCCGGCCTCGACGTAGACGAGCTGGCGCATCGGCGGAGCCTATATGACAAGTGTCATACACACGCGCCTCTGGCAGACTCCAGCCCATGAGCGACACCACCGCCACGGCAACCGAGACCCGCGTCGCGATCACGGTCGACGACCACGTCGCCGAGGTCCGGCTCACGCGCCCCGACAAGCACAACGCACTCGACGCCGCGATGTTCGAGGGCATCGTCGCGGCGATCGAACAGGTCGCGGTGACGCCCGGGGTGCGCGCGGTGGTGCTGCACGGAGACGGACCGAGCTTCTGCTCGGGGCTCGACATCGCGAGCTTCATGACCGGTCCGGTCTCCACGGGGGACCTGCTCGCGCGCGACGGCGAGCACGTCGCGAACCTCGCCCAGCGCGTCGCCTACGACTGGACGCAGCTGCCCGTCCCGGTGATCGCGGCGATCCACGGGGCGTGCTTCGGCGGCGGTCTGCAGATCGCGCTCGGCGCGGACATCCGCGTCGCGGCACCCGACGCGCGCCTCTCCGTGATGGAGATCCGCTGGGGCCTGGTGCCGGACATGGCGATCACGCAGACGCTTCCGCGTCTGGTGGCGATGGACGTCGCCAAGGACCTCGTGTTCACGGGTCGGCGGCTGAGCGGGGAGGAGGCCAGGGACATCGGCCTGGTCACGCGCGTCGCGCCCGATCCGCTCGCGGCGGCACGCGAGCTCGCCGCAGACATCGCCACTCGCTCGCCCGACGCGATCCGCGCCGGAAAGCGCCTGCTGCGCGACGCGTGGCTGGCGGCTCCCGCGGAGGCGCTGCTGCTCGAGTCCGAGCTCCAGACGGCCCTGATCGGCTCGCCGAACCAGCTCGCGGCGGTGACGGCCGGGGTGACGAAGGAGCCGGCGGAGTTCGCCGACGCACCGGCCCCCGGCGCGACGGGCCGCGCCGCGGGCGCGGACTGACAGCCGTCTCCTGGGTCCTACCATTGGGGTATGGCCCAAACCCCCTCCTCTCGCAGCGTCAAGATCTCGAACGACGAGCGGGGTGCGTGGTCGAGCGATCGTCCGCGGCGCGAGGGTGACGGTCCGCCGCGCCCGCGCGACCTGACCACGCGCTGCCGCGTCCTCTCCCCGAGCGACCGGATGCGCTACTCCCCGGGCAGCCTCGTCGTCATCGTCTCCCCGTCGGCGGAGCTGCGCGACCGCTTCACCGAGCGGGTCTTCGAGGAGAAGGGCGTCGTCCTCTCCCCGCAGGCCGTGCGCAAGCTGATCGCCGGCCGCGTCCCGGACGCCGAGCTGGACGCGCGCGCCGCCGCCGTGCTCACCGCGACGGTCGCCAAGCGCCTGGACGCGGGCGAGAGCGTCGTCGTCGCGCTCGACGGGCTCGCCGCAGAGGAGCGCGACCCGTTCGTCCGCGCCGCAGCCGAGCTGCGCCGCCCGCGGCACCTCATCCTGCTCGAGGCCGCGCGGGACGACGTCGCCGAGGAGGATCGCGCGGTCCTCAACGAGCTGCGCCGCGCCGTCGACGCCGGCGAGGTCGGCTCCGAGGGCTTCCAGACCGCGATGCGCCTGGGCGGCGGAACGATCGCCGAGCTGAAGCGGATCGTGTTCCGGCCGGCTCCGAAGGACGACTAGAGACCGAGGGTCTTGCTGACGATCTCCCGCTGCACCTCGTTGGTGCCGCCGTAGATCGACGAGACGAGCGCGGTGCGCACGAACGCCTCCATGTCGTACTCGGTCGCGTACCCGTAGCCGCCCATCATCTGCATGCCCTCGAGCGTCACCTGCTTTGCGACCTCGGTGGCCTTGATCTTCGCCATCGACGCCTCCTTGGGGAACATCGCCCCGGGGTTCGCGTCGACGCGGCGGGCGACGTCGTAGGTGAGCAGGCGCGCGCACTCGAGTTCGGTCGCGAGGTCGGCGATGCGGTGACGCAGCACCTGGAAGCTGCCGATCGGGCGCCCGAACTGCTTGCGCTCCTTCACGTACGCGAGCAGGTCGTCGAACGCGCGCCGGCCGAGCCCGAGCATGTTCGCGGCGATGATCAGGCGCTCGACGTTGAGCCCGGCCATCAGCTGGATCCAGCCGTTGCCCTCCTCACCGAGCAGGTTCTCGGCGGGGACGACGACATCGTCGAACCAGACGTCGTTGACCTCCTTGCCGCCCATCGTCTGGATGCCGCGGATCTCCACGCCCTTGGCATCGGCCGGGACCTCGAGCATCGTGATGCCCTCGTGCTTCGAGCCGCTCGCATCGGTGCGGCAGATGAGCAGAATCCGCTCGGCGACGTGCGCCGCGCTGATCCACGTCTTGTGGCCGGTGATGCGGTAGCCGTCGCCTTCACGGACCGCCTTGCACTTGAGCGCGCCGACGTCGGACCCGGCCTCCGGCTCGCTCATCGCGATCGCCATCACCTCGCCGCGGGCGATCGCGCCGAGCATGTCCTGCTTCTGGGCCTCGGTGCCGAAGCGCTCGTAGGCGCCCGCGACGATCAGGCTGACGCTCATCCCGGCGATCGGGAGCAGGCCGCTGGTGGATTCGTCGAGCAGGAGGCACAGGTCGACGAGCCCCCCGCCGGAGCCGCCGTAGGCCTCCGGGATCGCCGCGCCGACGTACCCGAGCGCCGCGAACCGCTTGTAGAGGTCCGTGTTGTGCTGCTCGGTTCCTTCGTGGGTGAGCGCGTCGCGCTGCTCACGCGTCCCGGCCTCGCGCGCGCTGAAGTCGCGGATCGCGTCGACGAACTGCTGCTGTTCGTCGGTCAGGGTGAGCGTGCTCGGAATGGCGGCTGCGGTCGTCATGCCGGGACCGTAGCGAGAAAACTGGCTGACCGGCCAGTCGCGGGGCCGTCGGGGTCGGCGGGACATAGCCGCGGTCTCGATGCGGATAGTGCCCGCCACGTGGGCAACATCCGCATCACGACACGGGAGAACGCCTACCCTCGCTCCCGTGCAGTCCGTCCCCGAGGTTCCGAACGTCGTGCTTCGGCGGACGACCGATCACGGGGAGATCGTGGTGCTCTCGTTCCCCTATGACGTGCACATCGTCGGTGCGGTCCGCGGGATCCCGCAGCGGCGGTTCGACTGGGACAGGAAGGAGTGGTGGGCGCCGGTCGACGACTGGTGCGCCGTGCACGTAGCCGACGTGCTCGACCGCTTCCCGGACCTGGCGCCGAGCGCCGAGGTCGTGACGTGGCTTGAGGGCGTGGACCGCCGCTGGGTCGGCAGCGTGAGCGTCACGCGGCACGACGGCCGCGGATGGTGGGTCATGCGTACGCGCGCGGGAAAACTGCCGGCGGACCTTGCCGAGCTCGCGGTCGAGCACGACGGCCGGATGCTCGTCCCGATGACCGCGGAGAACGCGGCCCTGCTGCGCGAGCTCAGCTCCGCGCGGATCGACGGCCCCGCCGAGCGCTGCATGAACCTCGCGGAGCTCGGGGACACACCACCCCCCGCCCGGCTCGCGGTCGTCGAGCGCGTCGGTGGCCGGCGGCTGAAGGTCGAGGTGCTCTGGGATCCGGACGCGGGCACGGCCTTCGAGCGCCTCCCCGCCGCGGAGACCGAGGGCACGATGCCGCTCGACCCGTGGGTGATCGAGCAGCTCGACCACTTCATCGCGCTGCACGAGGTCGAGGTCGAGGGGCTGGCTGCGCGGGCCCTGGCCGCGCTGCGCGCCGAACACGACGAGGCGCTGATCCAGATCCGCCGCTCGCGTGCGACCGAGGCCGAGCCGCTGCCCGAGGTCGCCGCCGTTCTGGGCGGCGAGCTCGAGCCGTTCCAGTGGGCCGGCGTGCGCTACGTCCTCGACGCGCGGCGCGCGTTCCTCGCCGACGAGCAGGGCCTCGGCAAGACGGTCGAGGCGCTCGCCGCGCTCGAAGCCGACGGCGCCTTCCCGGCGGTCGTCGTGTGCCCGGCATCGCTGAAGCTCAACTGGCAGCGCGAGACCGCCCGCTGGCTGCCGCACCGCACGATCGCGCTGGTCGAGGGTCGCGGCACGGTGCCGCCGCGAGCCGACATCACGATCCTCAACTACGAGATCGTGGCCGCACACCGCGATGAGCTCGCGCGGCGCCGCCCGCGCGCGCTGATCGTCGACGAGTCGCATTACTGCAAGAACCCGCAGGCCAAGCGCACGCAGGCGGTGCGCCGGCTGGCGGGCGCGGTGCCGGACGACGGCCTCAAGCTCGCGCTCACGGGAACCCCGGTGCTCAACCATGCCGAGGAGCTCGTCGCCCAGCTCCGCGTGATCGGCCGGCTCGAGGACTTCGGCTCGGGGGCGCGGTTCGCCCGCCAGTTCTCCGGCGAGCTGAGCGAGGAGCGCCTGCACTGGCACCTGCGC
The DNA here is from genome assembly GCA_963805615.1 of uncultured Actinomycetes bacterium. Classification (GTDB taxonomy): domain Bacteria; phylum Actinomycetota; class Thermoleophilia; order Solirubrobacterales; family Solirubrobacteraceae; genus F1-60-MAGs163. The sequence continues at coordinate 1,094,184 of CAWDUW010000004.1, forward strand.
CGCCGCTGCTTCGTCCGCCGCCTGAAGCGCGACGTGCTTCCCCAGCTCCCGGAGAAGCGCCAGGTCGTCGTCCCGATCGCCCTCGACAACGTGCGCGAGTACCGCCTGGCCGAGGACGATGTGATCGCCTGGCTGCGCGAGCAGCCGCTCGACCTGCGGGAGCTCAACGCGAAGATCGCCGCGACGCTGCGCGCCGAGCGCCTCGCGCAGCTCGGCACGCTCCAGCGGCTCGCGGGCCGCGGCAAGCTGCACGGTGCCCTCGCGTGGATCCACGACTTCCTCGCGAGCGGTGAGGCGCTCGTGGTGTTCGCGCGCCACGTCGAGGTCCAGCGCTCCGTCCTCGAGCGCTTCCCGGACGCGCTGCACCTGATCGGCGCCGACAGCGCGCCGGCGCGCGAGCGGGCGATCGCCGAGTTCCAGGATCCCTCCGGCCCGCAGCTGATCGTGTGCGCGACCCGCGTCGCGGCGCAGGGCATCACGCTCACGCGGGCGTCGAACGTCGCCTTTCTCGAGCTCGAGTGGACGCCCGCGATGCACGATCAGGCCGAGGACCGTTGTCACCGGATCGGCCAGCGCGACGCCGTCACCGCCTGGTACCTGCTGGCAGCGGAGACGATCGACGAGACGATGGCGCGGCTGATCCAGCGCAAGCGAGCGACCGTCGCGGCGGTCACGGACGGCGAGGCCGCGGACGCCGACGGCATGGTCGCGTCGGTGATCAAGGAGCTCCGGGGCGGCGAGCCGTTCCGGCACCTGAACCCGGTCGGCGAGCGCAAGCCCCGATCGCGCTCGCGCTGACGGAGACTCGTAGTTTCCACGGACCGGCGTGGGTCGGATCCCCGAGGTAGTGCGCCCGGATCCGCGCGAGCATCGGTCTGACGATGTTCCAGGTACGGATCCACGGTCGCGGAGGCCAGGGTGTCGTCACCGCGGCGGAGATGCTGTCGCTCGCGGCGTTCGACGAAGGTCGCCACGCACAGGCGTTCCCGAGCTTCGGCTCGGAGCGCAACGGCGCGCCCGTCGTGTCGTTCTGCCGCATCGACGACCGGCCCATCCGGCTGCGCGAGCCGGTCTCCGCGCCGGATGCGCTGATCATCCAGGACCCGACCCTGCTCCACCAGGTGGACGTCTTCGCCGGCCTGATGCCGGACGGCTACATGCTCATCAACACGCCGCGCACGCTCGCCGAGCTCGGGCTCGAGGAGTTCGTCAAAGGCTTTCGCGCCGAGCGCCTGATGACGCTCCCGGCCGGTGACCTCGCCCGCGAGCACACGGGGCGCCCGCTCGCGAACGCCACCCTGCTCGCGGGCTTCGCCGCGCTCAGCGGGCTGATCTCGCTCGACTCCGTCGTCCTGGCGATCGAGCAGAAGCTCGCAACGCGCTTCGTCGAGGGCAACGTCGCCGCCGCACGTGACGCCTACGCCTGGGTGCAGCGAGAGCTGGAGCCCGCCCATGCGTAGGCAGCTCGAAGGCTCCCGCGCCGTCGCCGAGGCCGTCGCGCTCTGCCGCCCGGAGGTGATCTGCGCCTACCCGATCAGCCCGCAGACGCACATCGTGGAGGGGCTCTCGCAGCTCGTGAAGACGGGTGAGCTCGCGCCCTGCGAGTTCGTGAACGTCGAGTCGGAGTTCGCTGCGATGTCCGTCGCGATCGGCGCCTCGGCCGCCGGCGCCCGTGCGTACACGGCGACCGCGAGCCAGGGCCTCCTCTACATGGCCGAGGCGGTCTACAACGCCGCGGGCCTGGGCCTTCCGATCGTGATGACGATCGCCAACCGGGCGATCGGCGCGCCGATCAACATCTGGAACGATCACTCGGACTCGATGTCGCAGCGCGACTGCGGCTGGATCCAGCTCTTCGCCGAGGACAATCAGGAGGCGCTCGACCTGCACATCCAGGCGTTCCGGCTCGCTGAGGAGCTCTCGACGCCGGTCATGGTGTGCATGGACGGCTTCATCCTGACGCACGCGTACGAGGAGGTCGAGATGCCCACACAGGAGCAGGTCGACGCCTTCCTCCCGCCGTTCGAGCCGCGTCAGGTGCTCGACCCGGACGACCCGGTCTCGATCGGCGCGATGGTCGGCCCCGAGGCGTTCATGGAGGTGAAGATGCTCCAGCACTACAAGCAGACCGTCGCGCTCGACCTGATCCCCGACATCGCGGCCGACTTCGAGCGCGCCTTCGGTCGCAGCTCCGGCGGGCTCGTGCGGCCCTACCGCACGGAGGACGCCGAGACCATCGTCGTCGCGCTCGGGTCCGTGCTCGGCACGATCGAGGAGACGATCGACGAACTGCGCGAGGACGGGATGAAGATCGGGGCGCTCGGGATCAGCTCGTTCCGGCCGTTCCCGCTGGAGGCGGTGCGCGCGGCGCTCGAGCACGCGGATCGCGTCGTGGTGCTGGAGAAGGCGCTTGCGGTCGGCATCGGCGGCATCGTGACCGCGGACGTGCGAATGGCACTGTCGGGACTCAAGCTGCACGGCTCGACCGTGATCGCCGGGCTCGGCGGGCGCGCGATCACGCAGGCGTCGCTGCGCACGCTGTTCCGGGACGCACACGCCGATCGCCTGGACGCCCTCACCTTCCTCGACGCGGACTGGGAACTCGTCGAGCGCGAGCTCGGGCGGATGCGCGAGATGAAGCGCTCGGGCCCGCACGCCGAGAACATCCTGAGAGACGTGGGCGCCGTCGCCCACAGGGCGGTCTGAGCCGTGCCATCGAGCGAGAAGACGAAGATCCGCTTCTACCAGACCGGCAGCTTCGCGGTCGGAGGCCGGCTGCTCGAGCAGGACCAGCGCTCGGTGCAGTCCGCTGACGAGCGGACGAACTCGCTGACATGCGGCCACCGCGCCTGCCAGGGCTGCGGCGAGGCGCTCGGCGCCCGCTACGCGCTCGACGCCGCGGTGCGCGCGACCAAGGGCCGGCTCGTCGCCGCCAATGCGACGGGGTGCCTCGAGGTGTTCTCGACGCCGTATCCCGAGACGTCGTGGCAGATCCCGTGGCTGCACTCGCTGTTCGGCAACGCGCCGGCCGTCGCGACCGGCATCGCCGCGGCACTGAAGGCCAAGGGCCGCGAGGACGTGCGCGTCATCGGCCAGGGCGGCGACGGCGGGACGGTCGACATCGGCTTCGGCGCGCTGTCGGGGATGTTCGAGCGCAACGACGACGTGCTCTACATCTGTTACGACAACGAGGGCTACATGAACACCGGGGTGCAGCGCTCCGGCGCGACGCCTCCGGCGGCCCGCACCGCGACGACGCAGGCCGTCGGGCCGCACCCGGGCAACGTCTTCGGTCAGGGCAAGAGCGCGCCGCTGATCGCGATGGCGCACGAGATCCCGTACGTGGCGACCGCGACGGTCGCCGAACTGCGCGATCTCGAGGCGAAGGTCGAACGCGCGATGGAGCTGCGGGGCGCGCGCTACCTGCATGTCTTCGTGCCATGCCCGCTCGGCTGGGGGAGCGCCTCCAAGGACACGGTCCGGCTCGCGCGCCTGGCGAAGGAGACCGGCATCTTCCCGGTCTTCGAGGCGGAGGACGGCGTCGTCACCGGCGTCTCGCAGATCCGCCGTCAGCTGCCGGTCGAGGAGTACCTGCGGCCGCAGCGGCGGTTCGCGCACCTGTTCGGCGACCCCGGACACCCCGATGTCATCGAGCGGATCCAGCACCGCGCCGACCGCAACATCGCGCGGTTCGGGCTCGTGCGGGACGAGGGAGCCTCATGATGGACAAGCCCTTCGCCATCACGCTCGACGTCGGCTCGTCGCTCGCCAACAAGACCGGCTCGTGGCGCGACGAGCGCCCGCTGTACGTGCATCGCCTGCCGCCGTGCAACAACGCCTGCCCGGCCGGCGAGGACATCCAGAAATGGCTCTACCACGCGGAGGCCGGCGACTACGAGACCGCGTGGCGCACGCTCGTCACCGACAACCCGCTGCCGGCCGTGATGGGCCGTGTCTGTTACCACCCGTGTGAGACGTCGTGCAACCGCGCGGAGCTCGACGAGGCCGTCGGCATCAACGCGGTCGAGCGGTTCCTCGGAGACGAGGCGATCCGCCGCGGCTGGCGGTTGCAGGTGACCGCGCCGCCGAGCGGCAAGCGCGTGCTCGTCGTCGGCGCCGGGCCCTCCGGCCTTTCCGCCGCGCATCAGCTGGCGCTCGCCGGACACGAGGTCACGATCCGCGAGGCGGGGCCCGCGGCCGGCGGGATGATGCGGTTCGGCATCCCGCGCTACCGCCTCCCGCGCGACGTGCTCGACGCCGAGATCCAGCGGATCCTCGACCTCGGAGTGACGCTCGAGCTCAGCACACACGTCGACCGCGCCGACACCGAGATGACGCGCGACGGCTTCGACGCGGTCTTCCTCGCGGTGGGCGCCCACATCGGCCGCCGCGCCTACATCCCCGCGGGCGAGTCGGCGAAGATCCTCGACGCGGTCAGCCTGCTGCACAGCATGGAGGGCGAGGAGCCGCCACAGCTCGGGCGGCGCGTCGTCGTCTACGGCGGCGGCAACACTGCGATCGACGCCGCCCGCACCGCCAAGCGCCTCGGCGCCGAGGAGGCGGTGATCGTCTACCGCCGCACGCGCGAGCGGATGCCGGCGCACGATTTCGAGGTCGAGGAGGCGCAGGAGGAGGGCATCCTGCTGCGCTGGCTCGAGACGATCACGCAGGTCGATGCCGACCACATCGTGGTCGAGAAGATGGAGCTCGACGCGACCGGCTTCCCGCAGCCGACGGGGGAGACCGAGGAGCTCGAGGCCGACACCGTCGTCCTCGCGCTCGGCCAGGACGCGGACCTCTCGCTGCTCGAGGGCGTCGAGGGGATCGAGGTGCAGGACGGCGTCGTGCAGGTCGGTCCCGACATGATGACCGGGCACGCCGGCATCTTCGCGGGCGGCGACATGGTCCCCGCCGAGCGGACCGTCACGGTCGGCATCGGTCACGGCAAGCAGGCCGCGCGCTGCATCGACGGCTGGCTGCGCGGGGAGCCGTACGTGCACCCGGCCCGACCCGAGCTCGCGACCTTCGACAAACTGAACGTCTGGTACTACGCCGATGCGCCGCGATCGGAGGGCGAGCAGCTCGCGCTGGTGCGGCGGGCATCCTCGTTCGACGAGGTCCAGCTCGGCCTCACCGAGGACAACGCCGTCTTCGAGGCGCGCCGTTGCCTGTCGTGCGGGAACTGCTTCGGGTGCGACAACTGTTACGGCGTGTGCCCCGACAACGCGGTGCTGAAGGTCGACGAGGGCGATGGGTACGCGTTCGACCTGGACTACTGCAAGGGCTGCGGCATCTGCGTGCAGGAATGCCCGAGCGGCTCCATCGTGATGATTCCCGAAGTGGGCTGAACCCCCCGTTCGCCGCCCCTCCGGCGCTGCACGGGGCGCGTCTGCGCTAGCGTCGCGCCCATGCGTCGCCTCATCTGCGCGGCGGTCCTGCTCGCGCTTTCCTCGATCGTCGTGGCGGCGCCTGCAGGGGCCGCCAAGCGCAAGGCCCCGGTGCGCGTCAAGCGCGCCCAGCTCAAGGCCTTCGCGTCGTGCTCGAGCCTCGTCGCGTACGGGCGCCGCCACGCCGTCAGCCCGGGCGTCGCCGGTGGCGTGCCTGCGCGCGCGGTGCAGCAGGCCCCGGCGCCGCTCGGGGCGGCGCAGCGCAGCGTCACCACGAACGAGACCATGGCGCCGACCGCCGCTCCGGCTCCGGCCGCCGCGGGTGACACGGTGGCGGATGCGTTCTCCGGCACGAACGTCCAGGAGCAGGGCGTCGACGAGCCGGACGTCGTGAAGTCCGACGGGAAGCGCGTCTTCGCCCTCGCGGGCGCCCGGCTGCTCGCCTACGACGTCACCGCCGACACGCCGAGGCTGCTCGGCGCGCTGGCGATCGAGGGCAGCCCGCAGGACCTGCTGCTGCGCGGCGATCGCGTGCTCGTGCTCGGCTCAGCGGCGGGCCGGGGCGGAATCGTGCCGCTGCCCGGCGGCCCCGCAGCCGACCTGAGCCGGCCCTATCCCGTTCCGGGCCAGGCGCAGTTCACCGAGGTGAGCGTGAAGGACCCGGCCGCGATGACGGTGTCGCGCACGCTCACGGTGGACGGCCAGTATGTGAGCGCGCGCCTCACCGGCGGTACCGCGCGCGTGGTCCTGAACTCGCCGCCCGACCTGACGCCGGTCGCCACGAGCGCCCCGAACACGGGAACCGGCGTCGCCCAGCCGGCACGCGCCGCCGCGGCCCGCCTGGGGCTGCGCGCGTTCGTCCCCGAGACGGTCATCAGGAGCACCATCTCCAGGCGCACGTTCCGCCGGCCGCTCGTCGGCTGCGGCGCCGTGAGCCGCCCCGGCTCCTACTCGGGCCTCGACCTCCTCACGGTCATGACGATCGACCTCGATCGCGGCCTCTACAGCGTCGACCGCGACGCGGTGATCGCGGGCGCCCAGGTCGTCTACGCCTCCGCGTCGAGCATCTACATCGCGAGCCAGCGCTACGTGCCGAGTCTCGACACCCCCGCCGACGTGCCTGCGCGCATGACGACGGAGATCCACCGCTTCGACGCGAGCGACCCGCGCCGCACGACCTACCGCTCGAGCGGCAGCGTCCCGGGCTTCGTCCTCAACCAGTTCGCGCTGTCGGAGGACAAGGGCGTCCTGCGCGTCGCGACGACCGAGGACCCGCTGTGGATGAACGGGGCGCAGCAGCAGGACAGCGCGAGCGGCGTGTCGGTGCTGCGCGAGCAGGCCGGCAGGCTCGTGACCGTCGGACGGGTCGGCGGGCTGGGGAAGGGCGAGCGGATCTACGCCGTGCGCTTCCTCGGGGACACCGGCTACCTCGTCACCTTCCACCAGGTCGACCCGCTGTTCACGCTCGACCTGTCGGACCCGCAGCACCCGAAGCAGGTCGGTGAGCTGAAGGTCGCCGGGTATTCCGCGTACCTGCATCCGATCGGCGACGGGCTCCTGATCGGCGTCGGCCAGGACGCGACCGACGCGGGGATCCGTCAGGGCCCGCAGGTGTCGCTCTTCGACGTCTCGGACCCGGCGGCGCCCCGGCGGCTCGCGCAGCAGGTGCTCGGCGACCAGGGTGCGAGCACCGAGGCCGAGTGGGACCACCATGCATTCCTCTGGTGGGCGCCCGAGAAACTCGCGGTGCTGCCGCTCCAGCAGTACGGCGTGACGACCGTGTCGCCCGGGCCGCCGGTTCCCGCGGCCACCGCGGCTCAGGCGCCGTTCGCCGGCGCCGTCGGGCTGCACGTCCAGCGCTCGGGCATCGCGGAGGCGGGCCGCGTCTCCCACGGAACCGATCCGTACCCGGCCGTGGTGCGCCGCTCGCTCGTCGCCCAGGGGCGCCTGCTGACGATCTCCGACCGCGGCATCGGCGCGAGCCGCCTGAGCGACCTGGGGCAGCTCGGGTTCACGGCGTTTCCCGAGAACTGACCACATGACCGACGGCGAGCGGGACGTCGCGATCCGCGGCGACATGATCCGCCTGGGCCAGCTGCTCAAGCTGGCCGGCGTCGCGCAGGACGGGGGCGAGGCCAAGGCGATGCTGACCGCCGGGCACGTGCACGTGAACGGCGAGGTGGAACTGCGCCGCGGCCGCCAGCTGCACCCGGGCGATGTCGTGCGCGCCGGCGGCGAGGCCCTGCGGGTCGTCGCCCGGGCCGGCTAATACGGCGTCGTCCCGTAGACCGACCGCAGCCAGATCTCGGTCAGGACGCCGGTGATGTTCCCCGGGGCAGATGAGGGCTGGGTGCCGGTCGCGATCGCCTCCAGCGAGCGGACGTTGAGCCAGATCAGCGACGTGGCGAGGTCCTGGGCGCTCGGCCCGCCTGCCGGCGCCGCCCCGCGCCGGCGCTCGGCACGGATCATCTCCGCGTTCACATCGATGAAGCGCTGGACGGTCGTGCTCCAGACGGCGCTCAGCTCTGGGCTGACGGCGGCGGCCTCCGAAATCGCGACCAGCACGCGGCCGTGCTCGCGCCAGAGTCGCGCGGTGGCCTCGATCCCGGTGGTGAGACCGGCGCGAGGGTCGTCCGCGATGCCTTCGGCCATTGCGCGGACGATCGGTTCGAGCTCACCCGCGAGGCGGTCGAAGAGCGTCATCAGGACCTCGTCCTTGGAACCGAAGTAGAAGTAGAAGCTCGACCTCGAGATGCCCGCGCCCGCGGCGAGGTCGGCGATGGAGACCTCGGAGAACCCGGCCTCGCCGAGCAGGCGCTCCGCGGTCTCGAGGATCGCCTGCTCGTTCGCGTCCCCCTTGCGGTGGGAGCTCGTCCTGCGGCTGCGGGAGGTCGTGGTCACGGGGTCAGCCTACGGGTTCCGGCGGCGTGAATCAACATAGTGTTGACTTTTCTCGACACTGCGTCTACTCTCGCGCCATGAGCACGACCGCCGTCCTGCCCACCGACGACCGCGCAGCCCGTGATGGCGACCCGCACGTGCGCGTCGCGATCATCGGCGCGGGCTTCACGGGCCTCGCGATGGTCCACGCGCTGCGCAAGGCCGGCATGAACGACTGGCTGATGGTCGAGCGCGCGCAGGACGTCGGCGGGGTGTGGCGGTCCAACACCTACCCGGGGATCGCCTGCGACGTGCCCTCGCACCTGTACTCGTTCTCGTTCGCGCCGAACCCCGACTGGGAGCGCACGTTCTCCGGCGGCCGGCAGATCTGGGAGTACACGCAGCGCGTCGCGCGAGACATGGGCATCTCGGACCAGGCCCGGTTCGGAGAGGAGCTGCTCGACGCGACCTGGGACGCGGATCGCGCCGTCTGGACGCTCCGCACGACGACGATGCAGTTCACCGCGGACGTCGTCGTCGACGGCACCGGCGTGCTGACCGACCCGGTATACCCGGCCATCGAGGGCCTCGACCGCTTCCGGGGGACGCTGTTCCACTCCGCCGCCTGGGATCACGAGCAGGACCTGCGGGGCAAGCGTGTCGCCGTGATCGGCACCGGCGCCTCGGCGATCCAGATCGTCCCGGAGATCCAGAAGCAGGTCGACAGGCTCACGGTCTTCCAGCGCACACCGGGCTGGGTGATCCCGCGCAACGACCGCGACGTGACCGACATCGAGCGCCGGATCCTGCGCGCCGTCCCGGCGCTGCAGAAGCTGATCCGGGGCGGCCAGTTCGTGTACCGCGACGCCGTGATGCTGAAGGTCATGCACCACCGCGGTGTCCGGCGCGTCGCGCAGGCGGTGTCGAAGGCCTACATGCGCCGGACGATCGATGATCCTGCCCTGCGCGCCAAGCTCGACACCCGACTTCGAGATCGGCTGCAAGCGCATCCTGATCACGAGCGTCTGGTACCCGGCGCTGAACCAGCCGAACGTCGACGTCGAGACCTCGCCGATCACCGAGATCCGCGAGCACGCCGTCGTCACCGCCGACGGCGTGGAGCACGAGGTCGACGCGATCGTCTGCGCAACCGGATTTCACGTCACCGACCCGCCGGTGTCGCGCGCGCATCACCGGCCGCGACGGCCGCACCCTGGCCGAGACCTGGGGTGACTCACCGCGCGCCTATCGCGGCGTGACGACGAGCAACTTCCCGAACCTCTTCCGCATCGGAAGCATCGGCACGGGCACGGGCCACATGTCGCAGGTCATGCAGATCGAGTCCGCCGCCGTGTACGTCGTCGACGCGCTGCGCACGATGGACGCACGCGGGCTGGCGAGCGTCGAGGTCGCGCAGGACGCCCAGGATGCCTATGCACGCACCGTGCACGCGATGGCCAAGGACACGGTCTGGGCGACCGGCGGCTGCGCGAGCTGGTACCTGGACCCGGGCGGCGAGCCGTCCGTGCTGTGGCCGTCGTCCGCCTGGCACTACCGCAAGTGGACGCGGCGCTTCGACGTCGAGGCGTACTGGGTGACCGAGCGCGCGGCAGTGGCCGCCGCAGCCGCGTAGGTTTAAGCCATGCGCGGACTCATGTCGGATGCACCTCTGTCCCTGACCCACGTGTTCCAGCGCGCGGAGCGGCTCTTCGGGAACAAGACGATCGTCACGGTGACGGCGGACGGGCGCGAGCGCACGACGTACGCGTCGTGGGCCGAGCGCACCCGCCGGCTCGGCGGCGCGCTCGACGCGCTCGGCCTCAGCGCGGATGCGCGCGTCGGCACGTTCGCCTGGAACACCGCGCGGCACCTCGAGCTGTACTACGCCGCGCCGTGCGGTGGACGCGTCTGTCACACGCTGAACATCCGCCTCTTCCCGGAGCAGATCACGTACGCCGTGAACCACGCCGAGGACGAGGTGATCTTCGTCGACCGGTCGCTGCTGCCGGTGTTCCTTCCGCTCGTCCCGACGTTCACGACGGTGAAGCATCTCGTCGTCATGGACGACGGCGGCGACCACGACGTGCCCGCAGATGACGAGCGCTGGCTGAACTACGAGGAGCTGATCGCGGCCGCCGCGCCGGCGGAGTTCCACATCCACGATGAGCACCGCGCCGCAGGCATGTGTTACACGAGCGGCACGACCGGCAACCCCAAGGGCGTCGTCTACAGCCACCGCTCGCAGATTCTGCACGGCATGGCGTGCATGCTCGCCGACACGCTCGCCGTGAGCGAGCGCGACACGATCCTCCCGATCGTCCCGATGTTCCATGCCAACGCGTGGGGCCTCGCCCATTCGACCGTCATGGCCGGCGCGAACTTCGTCATGCCGGGTCCGGACCTCAGCGCCCCGTCCCTCGCGGCGCTGATCGCCTCTGAGCGCGTGACGATGGCGGCCGGCGTTCCGACGATCTGGCAGGGCGTCGCCGCCGAACTCGACAAGCACGACTTCTCTTCGATCACGCGGATCACGTGTGGCGGCTCGGCGGTCCCGAAGACGCTCAGCGAGACCTACCGCGAGAAGATCGGCATCTCGATCCTGCAGGGGTGGGGGATGACCGAGACCAGTCCCCTGTGCACGGCCGGCACAGTGAAGTCGACGCTCGGCGAGCAGCACGATGAAGGCCTCGAGGACGTGCGCGCCTCGCAGGGCATCCCGTTCCCGCTCGTCGACATTCGGATCGCCGATCCGACGACCGGTGACGACCTGCCCTGGGACGGCGAGGCGCGCGGCGAACTGCAGGTGAGCGGGCCGTGGATCGCCAGCTCCTACTACGACGACGAGCGCTCGGGCGACTCGTTCACGGTCGACGGATGGCTCAAGACCGGGGACATCGCAACGATCGACGCCGAGGGCTACACCCGCCTCGTCGACCGCACCAAGGACCTCATCAAGTCCGGGGGTGAGTGGATCAGTTCGGTCGAGCTCGAGAACGAGATCATGGCCCACCCGCAGGTGCTCGAGGCCGCCGTCATCGGCGTGCCCGACGAGCGCTGGGGCGAGCGACCGCTTGCGTGCATCGTGCCGGTCAGCGAGGGCGCGGTGACCGCCGACGAGATCCGCGAGCACCTCGACGGCCTGATCCCGAAATGGTGGATGCCCGAGCGCATCGAGCTGATCGACGAGGTCCCCAAGACCTCCGTCGGGAAGTTCTCCAAGAAAGACCTGCGCGTGCGCTTCGGCGGCGGGCTGCCCAGCTGAGAGGATCCCCTCATGCCTTCTGCGGACTACGTCATCGTGGGCGCCGGCTCTGCCGGCTGCGTCCTCGCCAACCGCCTCTCCGAAGACCCCGATGCGCGGGTCATGCTGATCGAGGCCGGCACCGCCAAGGGCCGGCACATGAACGTGACGATCCCGGCCGCGTTCGCCAAGCAGTTCAAGACGAAGCTGGACTGGGAGCTCTACACCGACCCCGAGCCGGGCTGCGACGGTCGCTCGCTGTACTGCCCGCGCGGCAAGGGCCTGGGCGGCTCGAGCTCGATGAACGCGATGCTCTACGTGCGCGGCCGGCCGCTCGACTACGACCTGTGGGAGCAGCAGGGCGCGACCGGCTGGGGCTGGGACGGCGTCAAGGACTACTTCCTGAAGTCCGAGAACCGCGAGGGCGGCCCGTCCGAGTACCACGCCGTCGGTGGGGAGCTGAACGTCGCCGACGAGAACTCGCCGCGCGCGATCACCGAAACCTTCCTCGTCGCCGCGGAGGCCGCGGGGATCCCGCGCATCGACGACTACAACGGGCCTGAGCAGGACGGCGCCGCGCTCGTGCAGGTGACGCAGAAGAACGGCAAGCGCCTCAGCACGGCCGAGGCGTTCCTGCGTCCGGCGATGAAGCGCCCGAACCTCGAGGTCGTGCGCGGCGCCCAGGTGCTGCGGGTGGACATCGAGGACGGTCGCGCCACGGGCGTGCGCTACCGCCACGGCGGCGAGACGAAGATCGCCCGCGCGCGCAAGGACATCGTGCTGTCTGCCGGTGCGTACGGGTCGCCGCAGATCCTGATGCTGTCCGGGGTCGGGCCGGCGGCCCACCTGAGCGACGTCGGCGTTCCGCTGCACGTCGACCTCCCCGGCGTCGGCGAGAACCTTCAGGACCACCCCTACCTGCTGGGGATCTGGGATCTCCCGGGCGGCGGGTCGCTGGCCGACGCCGAGCACCCCAGGTACCTGCTCGAGTGGCTCTTCAAGAAGACCGGGCCGCTCACCTCGACGGTCGCCGAGGCGTTCGCGTTCGTGCGCACGCGGCCCGGCCTGCCGGCGCCGGACGTGCAGTTCCACTTCGCGCCGGCGTACTTCGCCGACCATGGCGCGGGCGAGTACGACGGTCACGCCATGAGCTTCGGCCCGGTGCTCGTCACGCCGAAGAGCCGCGGCCGCGTCTGGCTGAGGTCGGTCGATCCCTTCGCCAAGCCGCGCATCATCACGAACTCGCTGACGGAGCCCGAAGACATCGCGTCGATGGTCGCGGGCATGAAGATCGGGCGCGAGATCGCCGCGCAGTTCGGGGCCGTCGCCGGCCGCGAGATCTTCCCCGGGAGCGGCGCGACGACCGACGAGGACCTCGAAGCCGATCTGCGCCGCCGCGTGGAACTGCTCTACCACCCGGTCGGCACCTGCCGGATCGGGTCGGACGATATGGCCGTCGTCGACCCCGACCTGCGGGTGCGCGGTGTCGAGGGCCTGCGGGTCGCCGACGCCTCCGTCATGCCCGTGATTCCGGGCGGGAACACGAACGCCCCTACGATCATGGTCGCTGAGCGCGCCGCGGACCTGATCCGTGGTCGTGTGCCGATCGCCGGCTGACCAGACCCGGGGGAACCGCAGTGACTGACGTGCCCGTGCGCGAAATCGTGCGACGGCGGACGGTGCAGCCGTCGGCCGTGCTGCTCGTCGCCAGTGCGGGCGCGGCCCTGGCGTTCATCGACGCGACCATCGTCAACGTCGCGTTCCCGGACATCCGGGCGTCGTTCCCCGGTGCCGGCCTCAGCGAGATCTCCTGGGTTCTGAACGCCTACAACATCGTCTTCGCAGCGTTCCTGCTGCCTGCCGGGCGCATCGCCGACCTGCTCGGGCGCAAGCGGCTGTTCGAGTGGGGCATCTGGGTCTTCGCGCTCGCGTCGGTCCTCTGCGCGGCGGCCCCGAGCGTCGGGCTGCTGGTCGCGGCGCGCGTGCTCCAGGCTCTCGGCGCGGCCATCCTCGTGCCCGCGTCACTCGCGCTGGTGCTGCAGGCCGCGCCCGGTCCGCGGCGCACGCACGGCGTCGCGCTGTGGAGCGCGTCGGCCGCGCTCGCCGCAGGCCTCGGTCCGTCACTCGGCGGCGTGCTCGTCGACCTCTCGGGCTGGCGCCTGGTCTTTCTCGTGAACATTCCGCTGGGCGCGCTCGCGCTGCTGATGTCGCGCCGCACGCTCGTCGAGAGCCGCGCGCCGGGCCGCCGTACGGTCCCCGACCTGATCGGCGCGACCGAGCTCGCCGTCGCGACGGCGCTGTTCACGCTCGCGATCGTCCAGGGCGATTCGTGGGGCTGGACGAGCCCCGCGACGCTCGGCTGCGCTGCGGCCGCCGTGGCGCTGGGCACCGTGTTCGTCCGGCGCTGCCTCTGGCATGCCGCGCCGATGATCGACGTCGCGCTCGTGCGGATCCGCTCGGTCGCCGTCGCGAACGTGCTCACGCTGATCGGCGCGGCGGGCTTCTACGCGTACGTCCTGTGCAACGTGCTCTACCTCACCGGGGTGTGGCGCTACTCGGTCCTCGACGCGGGTCTCGCGATCACTCCGGGCCCGTTCATCGCCGCGGCCGTCGCCCGTCCGGCAGCGGCCGTCGCGGCGCGTGCGGGCGCCCGCTGGGTGCTCCTCGTCGGCGGGCTCGTGTGGGCCGGAGGAGTGCTGTGGCTGATCACGCAGGTGGGCCTGACGCCGGACTACGTGGGTGAGTGGCTGCCCGCGATGGTGATCCTCGGGATCGGCGCCGGGATCACGTTCCCCGTCGTCGGCGGCGCGGCCGTGGCCGAGATCTCGGGCGGGCGCTTCGCCACCGGCACCGGCCTGAACTCGGTCTCCCGCCAGCTCGGCGCCGTCCTGGGCATCTCGCTGCTCGTGGCGATCGTCGGGCGGCCCGCGCCGGCCGAGATCGCCCACGCGTTCGACCGCGGCTGGACGTTCGCGTTCGGCTGCTTCGTCGCGGTCGGGCTGCTCGCGCCGTTTCTCGGGCGGATCGTTCCGGCGGTCGACGAGGACGACGCGCCCGAGCACGCCGAGCTGACCGCGCCGATCGTGCCGCCGGTCGTGACCGCCGTCGCCGCCCCGACGAAGGTGCCGGTCGGAGGGCCGCGCGGCATCCCCGAGATGCTGGCGTCGGTTTCGCTCTTCAGACATCTGGGGGCCGACGCGCTCGGGGCGCTGGCGGAGCGCGTGCAGTCCACGGTGCTGCGCGCCGGGGAGTACCTGTTCCGCGAGGGCGACCCGGTGGGCAGTGTCTTCGTGGTCGTCGCGGGACGGCTGGAGGTCGTCAGCGGCTCGTCGCTGCTGCGCGTGCTCGGGCCGGGCGCGGTCGTCGGCGAGCTGGCGCTGCTCGCCGGCTCGGGGCGGTCGGCGTCGGTGCGTGCACGCCGGGACGCGCGGCTGCTCGAGGTCCGGCAGGAGGACTTCGAGGCCCTGTTGTCCCGACAGCCCGGGTTCGCGCGCGAGCTGCTGCGCGAGACGGGTGCTCAGCTGCAGGAGAGCCGGGCACTGGTCGAACCCGAGCCGAGCCCGGGAACCACGATCGCGGTCGTCGCGCTGCAGGACGGTCTGCCGATCGACGACATCGTCGCCGGCATCGTCGGTGAGCTGCAAGCCGCGGGCCCGTCGGTCCTGATCGGACCGGACGAGCGCACCGATCCCGTCGAGCGCGCAGAGCTGCTCGAGCGGCTCGAGCGCGATCACGACCACGTGGTCCTCGCCGGCCGCGACGGTGACGAGTGGGCGACGTTCGCGTTGCGGCAGGCCGACCGGACCGTCGTGCTCGTCGGCGACGGCGAGCCGGCCGCGGACATCGCCGCCCGCTCGGACCTGCGCGCCGCCGACCTGCTGGTGGTGTCGAGCCGCGTCGGCGCCGCCACGCCATGGCTTGCGCCGCTCGAGCCGCGAGCGCTGCACGTCGTGCGCCCGGGGGACCTCCAGCGCGGCGTCGCGCGTGCGGCGCGGCGGATCGCCGGGCGCTCCGTGGGGATCGTCTTCTCCGGTGGCGGCGCGCGCGCATTCGCCCACATCGGGGTGCTCGACGAGTTCGCGGCGGCCGGAATCGAGGTCGACCGCGTCGGCGGCTGCAGCATGGGGGCGCTCATCGCCGCGATGCATGCGCTCGGCATGGAGCCCGACGAGATCGACGCGCGCTGCTACGAGGAGTGGGTGCGTCGCCGCCCGCTCACCGACTACCGCGTGCCGCGCCACTCACTGATCAAGGGCGCGCGGATCGAGGCGATGCTGCGGCGCAATCTCCCGGGCCTCGCGGAGGACCTGGAGCGCGACTTCTTCTGCGTGAGCGGTGACCTGGTCAGCGGGGACCTCGTGGTCCACCGCCAGGGCGAGCTGTGTGTCGCGGTCGGCGCGAGCATGTCGCTGCCGGGCCTGGTCGAGCCGGTGCGCATGGACGACCGCCTGCTCGTGGACGGCGGCGTCCTCAACAACCTTCCCGTGGACGTGATGGCCGAGCAGTCGGAGGGCCCGATCGTGGCCGTGGACGTCACGCAGCGATTCCGCGCCCGTGCGGTCGACGAGCACTCGCTCACCGGCCTCGGCGAGACGCTCACGCGCGCCCTCCTGCTCGGCAGCGCCGACATCGACCGGCTCGCTCGCGCCCACGCCGACCTCGTGATCGCCCCGGCCGACGACGGCGTGGGGATGCTCGAGTTCCACCAGCTCGACCGCGTCCGCCTCGCGGGCCGCCGCGCCGCGGTCAGCGCGCTCGAGGCCGACAGCTCCTGGCTCCCGCGCTGAGGCGACCAGCCCGGCGGAGGGCTTGGCGATCTGCGCGAGGCTGCTCGTTTCAGCCCGCGCGGCCGGTGCGGCGGTCGATCGCGACGCTCGTGACCTGCGCGAGCGCGCCGCCGATCAGCGATCCGGCGACGACGTCACCGGGATAATGCACGCCGGTATGAACGCGCGAGTACGCCACCAGCGCCGCGACCGCCCGCAGCGGAAGACCCGCGGCCGGCATGACGTGGCCGACGCCGGTGGCGAACGCGAACGCGGCGGCCGAGTGGCCGGACGGGAACGAGGTCGAGATCGGCATCGGCACGTGCCGGGCGATCGGCACGTCCTGGGCGACGCGATCCGGCCGCCGGCGGCTGCCGAGTGGCTTGACGACGACGTTGACGAAGGTCGCCGTGACGCCGACCGAGGCCAGGCCCAGCGCGGCGGCGCGCCGTCCACGCCGTCCACCGGCGACCGACAGCAGCCCGGCCGCGGCGAGCGAGATCTTCGAATAGTCAGCGGCCCGCGAGAGCCGGGCCATCGCCACGTCGAGCGTCGGCGTCGGCGTGCGGGCGACCGCGGCGTAGGCGCCGACGTCGAGGCGCTCGACCTCGTCGAGCACGCTTGTGGGCCGGCGCGCCTGCTCGGGGCCCTCGGGATCGGCGCTCGTCACCCACGGAGCATCCCATGAGCGCCCGCCGCGTGGCCGCCGGCGCCGCGCTCGTCATCGGCCTGCTGACGCTGGCATGGATCGTGGTCGTGCTCGCGGGTCACTGGCCGGTCAGCGGAGCGACGCCGCTGCTGGCCCTGCTGGCGGCGGCGACCGCCTGGTGGGGCGTGCGGCGGCGCGGCGGTCGCCGCACCGCGGCGTTCGGGCTCGCCGCTGCACTCCTGGTCGCGGCGCTGGTCGCGTTCCAGCACGGCGGGCTGGCCGCCGAGACCGCGCTGGCCGTCGCCGGCGGGGTCGTGACGGTGATCCTCGCGCGGCGCGCGTACTCCGTGCGCGTCCCGCTGCCGGTCGCCGCCCCGCCGCTGCATCCGGTGCTCTTCGTCAACCCTCGCTCGGGTGACGGGCGGGCGGAGCGCACGGGCCTGGTCGGCGCCGCGCGCGAGCGGGGACTCGAAGTCGTCGTGCTGAGCCCCGGTGACGACCTCGAGACGCTCGTGGTCGCGGCACTCGGGCGCGGAGCGGACGGCCTCGCGATGGCGGGCGGCGACGGCTCGCAGGCGATCGTCGCGCGGATCGCGGCCGAGCATGACCTGCCCTACGCCTGCATTCCGTCGGGCACGCGCAACCACTTCGCGCTCGATCTCGGCGTCGACCGTGAGGACGACATCGGGGCGCTCGACGCGTTCGGGCCGGGCGCGGGGGAGCACGTCGTCGACCTGGCCGAGGTCAACGGGCGCACGTTCGTCAACAACGCCTCGCTCGGCGTCTACGCCGAGGCCGTGCAGCGCGACGGCTACCGGGGCGCGAAGCTGCGCACGCTCCTCGACACGGTTCCCGACGTGGTCGGCCCGGACGGGCACGCGCTGGATCTCGAGTGGACGAGCCGCCACGGGCGAGTGCACCGGACGGCCGCCGTGATCCTCGTCTCGAACAACCGCTACCGGCTCGGGGCGGTGATCGGCTCGGGGACACGACCCCGGATCGACGACGCGCTGCTCGGCATCGCGATCGCCGGAGGCGGCTCGGGGAGTGACCGCCGGCTGCGCGTCGGCAGGCGCCCGTGGAGCGAGTGGTCGGCCGCCGAGTTCGAGGTCCGCTCGAGTGCGCCCGTGCACGCCGGAATCGACGGGGAGACGGTCGAGCTCGAGCCGCCGCTGCGCTTCAGGATCCGCCCCGGCGTGCTCCGCGCGCGCATCGCACCGCAGCATCCGGGCGCCTCGCCGTCCGCGCTCGCTCCGACGGGCGTGCGCGACGGGGTCGCCGGTCTCGTGCGACTCGCCGCGGGCCGGCAGGTCAGCTCGTCGCGACCGGGATCGTCCGCCACTGGTTGAGGAAGGTCGAGGCCAGGCGCGTGGCGTCGCCGTCCAGGCGAAGGTCCGGGAACCGCCGCAGGGTCTCCTCGAGCCAGAGCTTCATCTCCAGGCGGGCGAGCCCGGCGCCCAGGCAGAAGTGCCGGCCGCCGCCGCCGAACGCCTGGTGCAGGTTCGGGTCCCGGCGCACGTCGAAGCGGTGGGGATCCTCGAAGACCGTCTCGTCGCGGTTGCCCGAGACGTACCAGAGCAGCACCTTGTCGCCCTCCGCGACGGGCTGGCCGGCGATCTCCGTGTCCCTGGTCGCGGTGCGGCGCATGTAGGCGAATGCGGGGTGGCAGCGCAGGAACTCCTCGACGGCCTGCTCGGTCGAGATCGCGCCCGAGCGCACGAGGTCGAGCTGCTCAGGGTCCTCGAGCAGGCTCTTGAGCCCCGAGCAGAAGGTCGCGCGCGTCGAGTCGTTGCCTGCGACCATCAACAGGTACCAGCTCATCACGACCTCCTCGTGCGTGAGCCGCTCGCCGTCGACCTCGGCCTGGACGAAGGCGGTGGTGAGGTCGTCCTGCGGGTCCTCGGTGCGCGCCCGGACGATGCCGTCGACGTAGGCGAAGACCTCCATCAGCGCGGTGAACGTGTCGGCCATGTCGCCGACGACGCGCGGGTCCTCGAAGGCGGTCGTGCGGTTCGTCCAGTCCACGAGCTTCTCGGCGTCCGCGCGCGGCACGCCGAGCATGTCGCCGATGACCATCGCCGGCACGAACACGCCGACGTCCTGGACGAGATCCAGCCGGGTCCCGTCGCCACGCTCCAGCGCGTCGTCGTAGACGAGGTTGATGATCTCGCGGATGCGCTCGCTGTGATCGAGCGCGCGCTTGGGGGTGAAGGCGCGCTGCGAGAGCGCCTTCATCCGGTCGTGTCGCGGCGGGTCCTGCGCGATGAACATGAACCGCTGCATGTCGACCGCGTCGTCGGGCGCGCCGGGCGGCGGATGCTCCATGACGCGGTTCATCGCGAGGATGCCGCCGCGCTCGGAGGAGAAGGTCTCCCAGTCGCGCCCGACCCGCGCGATGTCCTCGAAGCGGACGACCGACCAGAACCCGGTCTCCCAGGGGAATCCCCCGAGCTCGCTCCAGTGGCAGGGTGCTTCCCGGCGCAGCAGCTCGAAGGTGTCGTGCGGCGGTCCCCCGGTCCACAGGGCGAGGTCGCTCAGGTCGAGGTTCGCGAGCCCTGCGGCGGGAGCGGTCGTCATCGACGCGACGGTAACGGCTTGTTTGACAGGGTGTCAAGTCAGGCGGCGGTGGTCTCCCCGTCCGAGTGCGCGTCGCCGTCACGGCTCGGCCCCGCGGACGCCGTCGGCGCGGCCGCGACGGCCGCCTCGATCGCCGCCAGCTCCTCCGCCGTGAGCGTGCGGCGCGTGACCTGTGCCTCGCCGTCGGCCACCAGCGCCACGAGCTCGTCCGCGTGCGCGGCGTCCGCGAGCACGACGATCGCCGACGATCCCTTCGGGACGGCGGCGCGGAGCTGCTCGCTGAGCGTCCCGAAGCCCGCCTCGGTCTCGTCGGGGTGCCCCGCCCCCGCGCCGACCAGCGCCCCGAGCACGAGCCCCGGGGCGAGGCCGAAAGGCCCGCCGAGGGCGGTGCCGATGACGCCGCCGGCGACGGCGCCCTTTGCCGCGCCCGGCTGTGAGAGGTGATCGGACTCGTCGAGCGACACGTAGTGCCCGGCGACCGTCCCGTGCAGGGAGAGCTGGTCCCTGTGGCCGTGGTGCTCCACCAGCGCGGCCTCGTGGGTCCATTCGGCGCTGGGGGATCGGGCACGCAGCTCGCTGAACGCGGACGCGGCCGCGGGCTGTCCGTGGAACGTGACGATCGCGATGTCCATGGCCACTTGCGTCTCCTCTCGGTCTCCGTCGGAGAACCAAGCATCCCACTACGCTGCCCGCCGTGCCCGAGGTTCTCACCGACGAGCCGCTCGCCCCGCGCACGACGCTGCGGCTCGGCGGTCCCGCGCGGACTCTCGTGGAGGCCGCGACCGAGGCCGAACTCGTCGACGCCGTACGCGGCGCGGACGCCTCGGGCGAGCCGGTGCTCCTGCTCGCGGGCGGCAGCAATGTCGTCATTGCGGATGCGGGCTTCGACGGGCTGGTCGTGCGCGTGGCGACCGCGGGCGTGGTGCGCGGGCCGGCGGGGCAGGGCCGCGAGCGGCTGACGGTCGCCGCCGGTGAGCCCTGGGACGACGTCGTCGCCGGCGCCGTCGCGCAGGGCCTGGCGGGGATCGAATGCCTGAGCGGGATCCCGGGCTCGACCGGCGCGACACCGATCCAGAACGTCGGCGCCTACGGCCAGGAGGTCGCGTCGACGATCGCGTCCGTGCGGGTGCTCGACCGGCGAACCGGCGCCGTCGAGGAGCTTGCGCCCGAGGCCTGCAGGTTCGCCTACCGCTCCAGCGCGTTCAGGCGCTCAGCCGGTCACGTCGTGCTTGCGGTCACGTTCGAGCTCGAGCGCTCAGCCCGATCGGGGCCGCTGCGCTACGGCGAGCTCGCCCGGGCGCTCGGCGCCGAGCCGGGCACGGGGGCGCCGCTCCACGATGTCCGCGCGGCCGTGCTCGCGCTGCGGCGAGGGAAGGGGATGGTGCTCGACGCCGGCGACCACGACACGTGGAGCGCGGGGTCGTTCTTCACGAACCCGGTGCTGGACGCCGCGGCGTTCGCGGCGCTCGAGGCGCAGGCCGGCGCCGCGCCGCCGCGCTTCCCCGAGCCGGACGGCCGCATCAAGACGTCCGCCGCATGGCTGATCGAGCGCGCCGGATTCACGAAGGGCGACGCGCGCGGCCCCGTCGCGCTCTCGTCCAAGCATGCGCTCGCGCTCACGAACCGCGGCGGTGCGACCGCCGAGCAGCTCGTCGGCTTCGCGCGCGAGATCGCCGGGCAGGTCGAGCAGCGTCTCGGCGTGGCGCTGGTTCCGGAGCCCGTGCTTGTGGGGCTGCCCTGGCGACCCGCCGCCTGACCAGGCGCGCTACTCGTCGTCGTCGCGGGCGAAGATCATCTGCATCGGGACCGTCTCGCCCTCCTTCGCCTCCGGGAAGACGACGTACGACACGGGCGGCCCACCGAACCAGACCGCGGTCTCGGCCTCACCGACGTAGATGCCGGCGCGCCGCGACCCGTCGGGCTGCTCGACCCAGACCTTCTGACCTTCGTGGAAGAGACCCATGGCGTGATCGTGACCGATTCCGGCGGCGGGCGCGGCGCGGTCCGGCACTACCATGCGCGCCCGGCGATGACTGACGACGCGCGCACCGGCGATCCGGCCGGAACAGACCGCAGGCGCCGGCGCCTGGGCCTCGCGGCGATCATCGTGCTGGGCCTCAGCTGGGCGTGCGTCATGCAGTCGGTCGGGTGGGCGCAGACGTCGTACTTCGCGCTCGTCAAGTCGCTCGGCGACGGGACGGCCCGGATCGACGCCTACCACTGGGAGACGCGCGACAAGTCGTGGACGAACGGCCACTTCTACTCCGTCAAGGCGCCGGGGATGCCTGCGCTGCTGATGCCGGTCTACGAGGGGCTCAAGGCGATCGGGGCCGACGAGCTCGCACGCGACGCCTCCGATCGCGCGCGCGAAGGCGGGGCGCGGCAGTGGACCTACCGCGGCCTCAACGTGCACGCCTACGGCTACGACCCCGAGCGTGCCGTCCGCGTGAAGGCGCTGCTCGCCGCGCAGGCGCCGATGATCTGGGCACTCGGCCTGCTCGGCAGCGTCCTCCCGAGTCTCCTCCTGCTGCTCCTGATCCGCTGGCTCGCGGACCGCTGGCGACCAGGGCTGGGCACCGCGACCGCGCTCTCGGTCGGCACCGCCACGATCGTCATGACGTTCGCGGTCAACCTCTTCGGGCACATGCTCGCGGCGCTGATCGTGTTCACCGTGTTCACGCTGCTCTGGCGCGAGCGGCAGTCCGCGCCGCGCCCACTGCTGCTGCTCGGGGCGGGCGCGCTCTCGGGGCTTGCGGTCGTCACCGAATATCCGGTCGCGCTCGCGGGGGCGATCCTCGGCATCTACGGGGTGCTGCATCCCCAGGTCGTGACGCGCGGCCTGGCCCCGCTTGCGCAGCGGGCCGCGCTCTACGCCGCGGGGGTCATCGCGGGCGTGCTGCCGCTGCTCGCCTACAACCACTGGGCGTTCGGCTCGTTCGGGACGATGTCCTACGACAACGCGGTGGACCGCCAGGGCTTCACCGGTCACGACACGCTCGGCCTGAACTCGGGTGGCTTCTTCGGCATCACCTGGCCCGATCCGCGCGTCGCGCTCGAACTGCTGATCTCACCCCGGGGCCTCTTCGCGCTGACCCCGGTGGTGGTGATGGGCATCGTCGGCACGGTGCTGCTGTACCGGCGCGGCATGAAGGCCGAGGCGGTGACGATCACTGCGATCGCGCTCGCGTTCTTCATCTACGACACGGGGTACTGGCTGCCGTTCGGCGGCGGATCGCCCGGCCCGCGCTTCCTGATCCCGCTCCTGCCGTTCCTCGGCGTCGCGACGGTCGAGGCGTGGAGGCGCTTCCCCGCGACGACACTCGTGATGACGGTCAGTGGCGCGGTCGTGATGATGACCGCGACGCTCACCTATCCGCTGATCGGGACGGGGAGCATGTGGCAGTGGTGGGACCGCATCCGGGGCGCGGTCTTCCAGCACACGATCCCGACGGTCTTCGGAGCCGGCGACGGGTGGCTCGCGCTCGCCCCCGTGCTGCTCGGGTTGCTGGCGGTCGCCTGGCTCGGCGCCCGCGCGACGGGCACGCTGCCGGTCAGCCGCGACCTGCGCACCGCGGTGGTCGCGCTCGCCGGCTGGGTGTTGCTCGCGCTCGTCATCGCGCCCGGGTTCGGCGAGCGCAAGATCTCCGGCGTCGGGACGACGCGCAGGGGCGCCGTCGACCACACCGGGCTGCCGTGGCAGATCGTCGCGATCGCCGCCGGCGCCGCCGCGATCGCGCTGGCGCTCGCCGTGCGCGCCGAGCGCCGCACGGGTGCGCGGTCAGCCGAGGCCGTAGACGACGAGCGGCCCGCGTCGCGTGCGCTGCAGCCCGAGCTTCTCGGGGGCGGCTGACCCCGTCCTACAGGCCGGCGCCTCGGGGTCGGGCGGGAGGTCGGTGTGCACGACCACGGTGCGCACGCCGATCCGGCGCAGCAGGGCGACCGAGGCGCGGTCCGGGAAGCAGGCGACCGCCTTCAGCGTCTCGTCGAAGAACGTCGGATCAAAGCTCGTGCGGCCGTTCAGCATCTTCGGGAAGCCGTCGGTGGACCAGAGCAGGTAGCGGCGGTTGTCCTCGCGGGCGGCGGGCAGCTGCAGCAGCGGCGCGCGCAGGCCGGCGAGGCCGGCCGGCGCCTTCGGCACCGTCGGATGCGGGTAGCCGGCGAGCGCCTCGCCGCCGCGATCGATGCCGAACCCCGAGCCCTCGATCACCACGATGAGCACCAGCGCGGCCGCGCAGACCGTCGCCGCGCGACCCCCGCGCCGGGTGCGCAGCGCCGCCGCCGCGCGTGCGGCGCCGCCGGCCGCGAGCAGCGCGAGCACCAGCGTCGTCAGCGTGTTCAGGCGCCCGGGGACGCGGATGCCCTGCCAGCCCGGCAGCGCCTCGTAGAGCAGGCGGTAGGGGAGGAAACGTCCGATGCCGTGTTCCTGGAAGCCGAGCGACAGCAGCGCGAGCGCGAGCGTGCCGATCCCCAGGCCGATGCGCAGCGGGCGCGGGTAGCCCCTCCAGCCCAGGCCGGCGATCGCGAGCAGCAGGATCGCGAGGCCCGGGAAGAGCGTCTGTTCCGGCACCGCGTCCAGCGAGTCGCGCACGCTCGACGTGGCCCGTCCCCAGACGAGGCTCGTCTCCGGCGCGGCCACGAACATCTGCAGCGGGCCGGAGTACCGCGACACCGTGACCTGTGAGCGCTTGGCCTCGGGGTGAGCGTCGAGCACCCGCAGGTATGGGCGCGCGAGCACGAGCGAGACCGCGGTGAGCAGCAGGCCGCCGGCGATCGTCGCGACGAGCAGCCGGCGCGGGATCGCCGGCCGGCCGGCTCGCCACCACCAGATCCCCCCGATCGCGCCGAGCAGGAGCAGCAGGTAGCCGAGCTGCAGGCCGAGGCTGAAGCCGAGCGCCATCTGCCAGGACGCGACCGCGAAGCCGCCGACGATCATCGCCGGCCGCTCCCGCCGCCAGCCGCGGAGCAGCAGGAACAGCGCGATCGGAATCCCGCCGCTCGACAGCACGTGCAGATGGCCGCCCTGCTCGAGCCGCCACGGGGCACAGGCGAATGCGGCCCCCGCGACGGCCGCGGCCCACGGGGCTGCTCCGAGCTCTCGCGCCAGCAGGTGGGCCCCGAGGAACGCCAGCGCGAACGCGAAGAGGAACAGCAGGTCGTAGCGGACGACTGCGGCGCGCGGCCCGTGCCCGATCAGCCCGGCGGGCGTGTAGCCGATCAGCGCGTCGGAGAATGCGAGGCTGTCGTGCAGCGGCCAGAACTGGTTGCTCTGGAAGAAGTCGAGCGGCTGGGTCGCGAGCGCGTGGCCGTCCCAGGCGACCTGCCAGCTCTGTGGGAGCGGGTCGCCCAGGTCGAGCGGGATGTCCGTCCCGAGGTGCGCCGCGAGCGGCCAGAACAGCGCGACGGCGAGCAGCGCAGCGGCGAGCGCCACCAGCACGACCTCGCGCCCGCGGATCTGCGGAGAGGATCGCCACCAGGCCGCCATGCGGAACAGAGCCTATTTGTGCCACCCGAACCGGCGCATCGGCGTCATTCGCCAGCTACCGTTGGCGGCATGATTTCCCGTCATTCCCTTCTCGCGGCCGGCGTCGTCGCCGCCGTTCTCGTCCCCGCCTCGGCTGCCTCCGCGGCGCAGGTCGCGCCCGACGTCAAGCAGCTCAAGGTCACCCCGTCAACCTTCAAGGCGCTCCCGACCGGCAGCACCGTGGTCCTGTCCGGCGGCGCCCTCGTGACGTTCAACATCCTCAACGGGGCGCACGTCGACTTCTCCTTCAGGAGCGAGAAGCCCGGCAAGAGGGTGGGCGGCAAGTGCATCGCCGGCAAGGCGAAGACCAAGAAGCGCTCCTGCACCCGCACGGCAGCCGTCCCCGGCGGCTTCGAACTGATCGGCATCTCCGGCCCGAACGAGTTCAACTTCTCCGGACGGCTCGCCGACAAGAAGCTCGCGCCCGGCCGCTACCGCCTCCTCGCCAAGGCCCAGGGCACGGCCGGCCGGACGTCGTACACGCGCTTCAAGATCAGGAAGTAGACCGTGCGGCGCTCCCGCGCCGCACGTGCAGCAGGTACGGTCCGCCGATGCGACGTCCCGCACGGCTGGCTCTGACGATCGTTCTTGCGGCGCTGCTGCCGGCGCTGGCTGCCTGCGGCAGCGACACGCAGGGCGGCCCGTCGACGATCCCGGAGAGCGGCGCGCGGACGCAGCCGGTGGCGGTGACGGGCGTCGCGACGACGATCGCGCTCGACCCGCTGACCGTCGGGGTCCTGAGCGACAACAACATCTCCTGGGCGCCGATCCCTCCGGCCCGCCGGGCGGCCGAGGGCATCCGCTTCCCGATCACGAGCGGCGACGTCCGGCCCGACACGCTCGGCGGCACGATCCACCACGCCGGCGGCATCGCGCTCACGAACGGGCGCCTGCGCGTGGCGCTCGGCGACATCGTCATCAACACGACGACCGGGCAGCTCACCGCCGATGCCGGCGCCGGCCCGGTGGCGCTGATGAACCTCGACCTCTCGTCGGGCAAGCGGCTCGACGGCGGGAACCGGCTCGTGCTGGGCGACATCCCCACGACGCTCACCTCGAAGGCCGCCCACGCGCTCAGCGAGGCGCTGAACGTGTCGGTGTTCACTCCCGCGCTGCCGATCGGCGTGGCGGTCATCAGCGCCGCGCGCTGAGCCGATCGCGGCGATCATCTAGGGTCGCAGGCGATGATCGTCGCGATCGGGGTCGATCACGCCGGGGCACCGCTCCACGCCAGCATCGTGGAGGTCCTGGCCGATCTCGGACACGAGGTCCTCGACCTCGGCGCCTGTGACGACTATCCGGACATCGCTCTCGCCGTCGGCCGTGCGGTCGCGAGCGGCCAGGCGGAGCGTGGCGTGCTGATCTGCGGGTCGGGCGCGGGCGTCGGCGTCGCGGCGTCGAAGATCCCGGGCATCCGCGCGCAGACCATCCACGACGGGTACACCGCCCATCAGGGCGTCGAGCACGACGCCGTCAACGTCATCTGCCTCGGCTCGCGGGTCGTCGGCGAGCAGGTCGCGCGCGAACTGGTCGCGACGTTCCTGAGCGCTCGCGTCAGCGATGAGCCGCGTCACGTGCGTCGCCGTGCCAAGGTGGACGTGCTCGAACGCGACGGCTTGGGCGCGGTCCTCGACGACACCACGACGAAGGAGTGACATGCAGCTCGGGATGATCGGCCTCGGCCGGATGGGCGCGAACATGGTCCGCAGGCTGATCGCCGACGGGCACGAGTGCGTGGGACCAGCTTCGTACCCAGCGGAAATGACTGTGTTGAACTGCTGCGCGTCAGGCTAACCAATACAGGTGACACGCCTCTCAAACTGACGCCAACGGCTGCCATCCCCATCTATGGGCGTTCCGCCGATAACCTGCGCGATCACCGGCATGTTACCTCTCTATTGCAACGGACAACCTGCCAGTGCAACGGTGTCCTTGTCCGCCCAACGCTTTCGTTTGACGAGCGCGGTCAGACCCTTAATCAGATGACATACGCGGTATTGGGCACAGAGGCAGATGGAACAGCCCCAGTTGGCTTCTTCGCCAACGTCGAATCCTTCATCGGCGAAGGCGGCACACTGGATTGGCCCGAGGCGATCATCCTGAACAAAACAGCGACCCAGGTGGCAGGCGGAACGATCGAGGGGTATGAAGGCTCTCGGCGGGATCCGTTTCCGCGACGTTGAATTGCTCCCAGGCACAGAAAAATCCTACATCCTGATCCTGGGAATTTTGAAGAACGGCCAAAGCTCAGAGGCGTTATCCCAGCGCTTTGGTTCCGGCGCCAGCTTCACAGCAGAGCTGGAAAAAACGAAAGCGTTCTGGTGCGCGAAGCTCTCGACCCTGCTTTTTGAGACAAACGATCTGCAGTTCAATGGCTGGCTGCGCTGGGTCACCCTCCAGCCGATCTTGCGGCGGCTGATGGGCAATTCGTACCTGCCTTATCACGATTATGGCCGAGGCGGGCGCGGCTGGCGTGATCTGTGGCAGGACATTCTGGCCTTGCTGATCATGCAGCGTTCAAACGTCGAGTGATGCTCTTCGGCAATTTCGCCGGGCGTGCGTATGGACGGTCGAATGCCACGATCATCGGCTCCAAGCCGGGTGAATTCAAAGCCGACCGTAACAATATCCCGCGCGTGTGGATGGACCATGGCGCCTGGCCGCTATTGACGACCAAACTGTATATCGACCAAACCGGCGACCTGAAGTTCCTGCTGCGCCAGCAGACCTATTTCAAAGACCAATTTGCCCACCGCTCGCATGCCAGGGACAGTGCCTGGACGCCCGAACAGGGCACGCCTCAAAACAAGCATCAGGCGAGATTTATCAGGGCACGATGCTGGAGCATCTCCTGATCCAGCACCTGACCGAATTCTTCAATGTGGGTGAACACAAGTGCATGCTGCTGGAAGGCGCGGACTGGAACGATGGCATGGATATGGCGCGCACCGCGGTGAAAGCGTGGCTTTTTCGGCCCTCTACGCCAGCAATTTACAGACGCTGGCGGATTTATGCAGGGCGTTAGGCAACGCGGCGATACAGAGACGTCCTTCGCCGCTGAAATGGGGCTTTTGCTGGACGGCGTAGGCGAACAGATCGGATTATGACTCCATCACGGCAAAAGCGCAAACGGCTGGAAAGCTATTTCGAAGCTCACATGCCAGCTCTCTCCGGAGAGAAAATCCAAATCCCGCTCACAGAGTCTGGCAGACGATTTGAGCGGCAAAAGCCGACTGGCTGAAAGGACAGATCCGCAAGCAAGAGTGGATCCAGAGCGCCCGGAGACCGGCTGGTTCAACGGCTATTACGATGATGACGGGCAGGCTGTAGAAGGGACTGCACTCCAGCGGCGTGCGCATGACGCTCACCGGGCAGGTCTTTGCCCTGATGTGCGGCATCGCACAGAGGAGCAGGCAAAGGCGATCGTGCTGTGCAGCCGATCAATATCTTTATGATGAGATCAATGGGCGGCTACCGGCTCAATACCGATTTCGGTGACGGTGCTGCTCAATCTGGGTCGCGGCTTTTGGGTTTGCGTATGGGCACAAGGAAAATGGGGCCATGTTCAGCCACATGACCGTGATGTATGCGAATGCCTTGTACCAGCGCGGACTGGTCAAAGAAGGCTGGAAAGTGCTGGCAGGGATCTACCATCAAAGCCGGGACTTCGAGCGCAGCCGCATGTACCCGGGCATCCCTGAGTACTTCAACGGACGCGGGCGCGGGATGTATACCTATCTGACAGGTTCCGCTTCGTGGTATTTGTTGACGATGCTGAATGAGGTCTATGGCGTAAAAGGTGAACTGGGGGACCTGGTGATCGAGCCGAAGTTGACAGCCGCTCAATTTGGCACAGACGGCAAGTCAAAGGTCAGCGCACTCTTCGGGGGAAAGAATATTGAGGTGGTCTTCGAAAACCCGCAGCGCCTGGAATACGGGGGGTATTGGATTGGAGGCGCAAAGGTCAACGGGAAAAACATCCCGCTCGAACCTCATTCTCATCGGGTCGTCATCCAGCGGGCCGCGGTCTGAGGCGTTACCTGAACAAGTGAGTATTACGGTAAGGTTGTCAGGTGATTTGCATTATTCGTAACTCATCTTACGCACGGGCTAATCCCGAAGGGATGGCAGAATTCTAGAATGGCATGCAAAGGCATTCAAATCCCGAAGGGATGACATGCTGATGTGCGATATGCCACCCCTCCGGGGTTGATCCAAAAACGCTTTGCAATCTAGAATCATCACACTCCTTCGGAGTTGTGGAACTGACTTACGCAGCCACCCTGTTCTGTCAGCAGATCGAACTGCTGACAGATCTGTAAATTTGCGTAGTTTTGCGTAAGGTGAGTTAGTAAGTAGAGCATCACCTGCGCGGTCGACCACCGGCGATGGATTCAGATTGAAATTGCCAGGTCAGGTACCCGCCAATCTGTTCAAGGCAGCGCGCAAGACATGGACGGCTTTTGCATATTCTTCGAGCTCAACATGCTCAGTTGGCGTATGATCCAGCGCAGAATCCCCCGGACCATAGACCAGTGCGGGACATTTCCAAACAGGTGCGACGATATTCAGATCCGCCGTCCCTGTTTTGTAAACGAAACTCGGCGCCCCCTCCTGTGACCGGATCGCACTTATGAAAGCGTGTACCAGCGCCGTATTCTTCTCGCATTTCCAGGCAGGGATGGGGAGACCAACCGGCTCCACCGAGACGCGGCTATCCACCAGTATTCCGTTCAGGTTTGTGAACCAATCTTCGGGCGAAACATCCACCGGCAAACGAACGCCGACCTTCAACCTCGCCCATTGCTCAAAGTCATTCGAGTCCGAGTTCATGCCGCGCAACGTGAGCAGTAATTGATCGAAGGCCCTTTGCTTACCGTCGTTGAACGAATTCCACATAGGCTTTGATCTTCAGCCAGACCTCCACCGCCGCCTCTGCCGCGGTTTGCTCGCCGCTGGCTGTATGGGTCTGTGTGTGCCTGACCGTCACGCTCGTCCAGGCGCTGCCTTTGTAGCCGAGGGCAATGCGATCCCATTGGTTCGGTTCACCGATGATCGCAAAATCGGGCTGGTAGTGCGCTGCCACAAACTGCGCCCCTTCCGAATTACGTTCTTCTTCCACCGCGCCAATGACCACAAATTGCCAGCCATCCACCGCCTGGACTTGTGTAACGGCATCGGTAAAGCAGGCTAGAGGTCCCTTCGCATCGACCGAACCACGTCCATACAATACACCGTCACTGACATGAACAGGGATCTCTCCCGGAACCGTATCGATATGCCCAAGCAGCACAACCTGCTTCGACCCCTCCCCCATGACGCCGACCGCGTTGCCAGCTTCATCAAGGAAGGCTTGGGGATATCCCAAAGCCTGCATGCGTGCGACAAGCCATTCTGCTGCCTTACGTTCGTGCCCTGAGGGACTGTATTGAGAAACCAGTCCGGTCAGGGTTGAGAAATCTGATTCTGTCGTCATTTACCTTAAAAGCCTTTTCACCACAAAGGGCACGAAGTACACAAAGGAATTCCTTAAGATCTGCATAAGAATTTGTAAATCTTGTGATCCTACCGCTCAAAACTTAGCGCTCTTTCTTGGCACCGTCCGCCACTGCGAAGTGTCCCCGAAGCGTAGCGAGTGGGAGGGCAGGCGCAAAGGTGTGGGGTCACGGAGTTTTTCTAGCTCGGTGTCTCTGTGACTAGTGGTTAAATCTTGCCTTTTGCAATAACTTCAGTGAGACTATTCGACCTGCCCGTTACCCCTGCAGTTGAACTGCGGGGGTAATGGGCAAACGGGCTACTCAGTCACTGGGGCCGTTGTTAGCACCTCTGTCAACACATCGACGAGGTGATCGATCTGCTCGTAGGTGATGACCAGCGGCGGCAGGAGGCGGATCGTGATCATGCCTGCGTTCAATGCAATGATCTTCCGTTCCTGCAGCGCTTTGATGTACGGCGCAACCTTCTGCTTCATCTCAATGCCGATCATCAAACCCAGGCCGCGTACTTCACGGATATTCGGAGAGTTCGATCTCCTTCAACTTGTCCATCAAGTACTTACCCTTCGCCGCCGCCTGCGCGGGCAGATCTTCCTCTTCGATGATGGTCAGTGCGGCAATGGCTGCCGCGCAGACCAGTGGATTTCCGCCAAAGGTTGAGCCATGCACGCCGGGCGTCAGATCTTTTACGTTCCTGCCGATCAGGACCGCGCCCATTCGGCACACCGCCGGCCAGTGACTTGGCGCAGGTCAACAGGTCTGGTGTGACGCCGAAATGCTCGATAGCAAACAGCTTGCCGGTCCGCCCAAACCCCGATTGGATCTCGTCTACGATCAGGAAGGCACCGCGCTCATCACAGATCCGCCGCGCCGCCTGGATATACTCAACATTGGCAGGATAGACCCCCCCCTCGCCCTGGATCAATTCCAGAATGACGGCGGCCGTTTCCTCGGTCACAGCCTTATCGAGCGCCGCGATGTCGTTATAAGGCGCGTGGCAAAACCCGGGGAGAAAGGGCTCGAAGCCATCCCGATATTTCTTGTTGAACGTGGCCGAGAGCGAGCCGTACGTTCTGCCATGGAAGGCCCGCATCGCCGCGACGAAGTTCTTTCGTCCCGTAGAAATACGCGAGAACTTGAAGGCCGCTTCCACTGCTTCCGTGCCGGAGTTGCAGAGAAAGACCCGGTCCAGTCCAGGGACAAGTGCAGTGATCTTCTGCATCAGCTCCGCCCGTTTATCGTTCGGGAATGACTCGAATAGAGTGATCAGCGTAGAAGCTCGCTTAAAGAGTGCCTCGGCGATCTTCGGATGAGCATGACCGAGATTTGCGACGCCATGTCCCGCCGAGCAATCCAGATACTCCACGCCGTCCGCGTCAAACAGGGAGGCGCCTTGCCCGCGCACAAAGGTGATCGGTTGCTTGGCATAGACACCCGAGCTAAATTGGTTTTCGATTTCGATGATTTCCTTGGTGTTCATTGAATGACCGTCCCGCAGCCTGCGAGGGCTTGTAAAATTGGATTTTGGATGCGACCATCGGCAATGAT
This sequence comes from uncultured Actinomycetes bacterium, assembly GCA_963805615.1. Lineage (GTDB taxonomy): Bacteria > Actinomycetota > Thermoleophilia > Solirubrobacterales > Solirubrobacteraceae > F1-60-MAGs163. Next base: position 1,126,248 of record CAWDUW010000004.1, read on the forward strand.
AACCCTCTTTACACCGCCCATCAACGCTTCCCCCGCGCCCAGCACTTTCTTCTTCATGCGACCCTGCGCTGCTTCGCTCGCAGAGGCGAGTTGACTTTGTGGCAGTTGCCGAATAAGTGTAGATTTATCCGGGAAGTTTTTCATCAAGCCGGGGACAGCTGTTAACAAGACCAGCGTCTCTGCCTTGAGCGCGGAGGCGACCATCGCGGCGGCACGGTCGGCATCCACGTTCAATGCCTCCCCCTTTTCACTGACGGCCATCGGGGCAATAACCGGGAGATAGCCACCGGCCAGCAGCGTCTGCAATAACTCGCGCGTTGACACGATCGATCTTACCGGTGTAATCATCCCGGATGATCTTGCGCTTCCCGTTTTCGACACTTTGAATGGAATCCTTGCGCACTGCCTGCAGCAATTTCCCGTCCACGCCGCTCAATCCCAGCGTGTTGACTCCCAGCCTCTGCAACTGCTCCACTAATAGAGTATTGACCTTGCCGTTCACCGCCATGGCAAAGATCTCCAGTGTCTTGCGGTCCGTGTAGCGCGAAGTATAGCCCGAAGGGGAGGTGATCATCTTCGGCGGCGCACCCAGCGCTTCGCCCAGTGCGTTCGCTTCGGCAGAGCCGCCGTGGACCAACACGAGCTGCTGCCCTTTCTGAAGCAGTTCACTTATATCTTGGCATATTGCAGAAAAGTCCACGCCTTCCGTGCCGCCAAGTTTTACTACGATAATTGATTCACTCATCATTCTCTCCCGTCGAGAAAGAAGAAAAGGAAAGAAACCACGTGCAATCGTTCTTCTTTCCTTTTGCTTAAATTGGGTGCAATCCCGCGAACTCCAAACCCAGTGTCTCTTCCCAGCCCATCATCAAATTCAGGCACTGCACGGCTGAGCCGGAGGCGCCTTTCATGAGGTTATCGATCGTGCATATCGAAACGACATGCCCGTTGCTCTCATCCAGTTCAAAGCCCAGGTCAGCATAGTTGGAGCCGGCCAGGATCTTCGGTTCCGGGACGCGATAGATGCCGCGCTGTTCCTTTACCACACGGAGGAATGGATTTTCATTCGCCGCGGCACGATAAGCTTTCCACAAATCTTTTGTCGTCACGCCTGCTTTCACCTTTGCATGAACCGTCGCCAGCACACCGCGTACCAGGTCGACGGAGGTCATGGTCAGCGAGACACGCGTCACGCACATTTCCTGGATCACCTCGGCTGTATGGCGGTGCCCAAAGGGAGAAAACGTCCGGATCACGGAAGCGCGTTCGGGGTGGTGCGAGCCGGAGTTTCCTTCTGCGCCGCCTTCGGACGACCCGGCCTTGATCTCGATGATGATCTGCGCATCCCGCTCGATCAGATCGGCTTTAACGAGCGGCAGCAAAGCCAGGTTGCTGGCGGTGGCATTGCAGCCCACGCCGCTGACGTAATTGGCACCGGCAATCTCGGCCCGGTGCAGCTCGGGCAGGCCATAGACGAATTTGCGCAGCCACTCGGGGGCAGCGTGTTTCTCACCGTACCACTGCTCATACAGCACCGCGTCCCGCAGACGGAAGTCTGCGGCCAGATCGACGATCTTCGGGGCGAGCCCGGCATACTGCTCGATGTTGTGCTGCGCCTGTCCATGCGGCTGGGCGAGGAAAAGCGCGTCGACAGGTTCAAGCCCTGCCGGGTCAGTGAACTTAAGCTGCGTGCGCTTGCGCAAGTTTGGATGGACTTGATAGACGTATTCACCCAAATGCGAACGCGAGGTAACCTGCTTGACCTCCACGTTCGGATGATCGAGCAAAAGCCGCAGTAGCTCTCCCCCGCCATAACCGGAACCGCCGATGATGGATACATTGATCATAATTATTCCTCAAAAGAACTTTTTACCACAAAGGACACGAAGGCCACTAAGGAAAAAGCCCATTTACCTTCCCCTTTGTGCACCCTTCAGTCCACATACTGTTTACTGAACACTGGCAACTGCACACTGCCTTACCGCGTATTCCACGATCTCGCCGGCAATATCGACCCCGCTCAACGGCTGCATGGTATGGAATTCCATGGTGTGGTTGATCTCGTTGACAATCAAGCCGCGCTCGGGATGCTCCACTAGGTCAACTGCCAGGACTCCACCGCCGACAGACTTGGCGGCGCGCAGGCACAGTTCTTCGATCTCGGGCGTGATCGGGCACAGTTCCCCTTCCCCACCGCGCGCCGTGTTCGTGATCCAATGGTCAGACTTGCGGTACATGGCGGTGAGCACGCGCTCGCCGATCACAATGGCGCGGATGTCACGCCCGGGTTTCTCGATGTATTCCTGGATATAAAAAACCGAATGCTGCGCCGAGCCAAGCGTCGACTTATGCTCCAGCACGGCCTCGGCCGCGTCGCGATCATTGACCTTCGCCAGCAAGCGTCCCCACGAACCGACGACCGGTTTGAGCACCACCGGGTAACCAAAGGCTTCAATCGCTTCCAGGGCGGCTTCGGGTGTGAAGGCCGTGGCATTGTGCGGCTGCGGGACGCCATCGCGTGCCAGCACTGCACTGGTCATCAACTTATCGCCGCAGATCTCCGCCACTGAGGCGGTATTGACCGTCGGCACGCCGAACGTATTCAGCAGCCGCAGCGCATACAGTCCGCTGTTGTAACTGATGCTGCGCTCCAACACCACGTCGTATCCCTGCCAGGGCGTGGGATCGCTCAGATCAAAATGGATGACACGGTCGTCGAGCCGGTCATAGTCGATGCCGCGTTTCTCCAGCGCGCCGAAGATCCATTTCTCTTCGACGCGCACGCGGGAAAATAGAACACCAACCTTCAATCGTTTATGCATAATGGCTCTAGGGTTAGGAATAGGGACGGGTGTAGGGTCTGGCAGCTGCCAGACCTTACACCCGTCCCTAAAATTTATTCCCCCCAATCTTCCTGCTCCATCGGCGCGAGCTGGATCGCAGCGGGTTCGAGCGCGGTCACTTCCAGATCCACGCCGCAATCGGAGCAGACGATAATCTCGCCGACTTCGGTCCCAGTTTCGAGAGTCAGTTCGGCTTCACATTCGATACAAGTAACAGTGGACATAATAGTTTCTCCTTTGATTTTTCTAGTGTCATTTCGACAGGAGCCTCTTCGCTCCGGCTAATTGTTCTTTTACCGATCGTGGGCTTGTGCCGCCAACCGCACTTCTCTTTTGGACGGATTTCAACGGGTCAAAGACCCGGACCACATCCGCTTCGAACGGACCCAGCGCCTGGTACGCCTCAAGCGGCAGTTCCTCCAGTCTGACATTCTGCTCCTCCGCCGCACGGACCGCCTTGCCCGCAATGGCATGCGCTTCCCGGAACGGCACGCCCTTCTGCACCAGGTACTCCGCCACGTCGGTGGTCATCATCGTCGGGTCAATCGCCGAGCGCATGTGTTCGGACTTCACGGTAATGCTCCGCAGCGCGCCTGCCAGGACGGGTAGAATGGCGAGTAACATATCGTTCGCCTGGAAGACAGGCGCTTTATCTTCCTGCAGATCTTTATCGTAGGTGGACGGCAACCCTTTGAGCGTGGCAAGCAGCCCTGTGAGCAGGCCGATCAACGTGCCGGCCTTGCCGCGCGTCAGTTCAAAAACATCCGGATTCTTTTTCTGTGGCATGAGGCTGGAGCCGGTGGAGAACGCGTCCGAGAGCGTAAAGAACCCGAACTCTGCCGTGGTATACAGAACGATCTGCTCGGCAAGCTTGCTCAAGTGAACCCCGGTCAGCGCCGCGCAGAACAAGAACTCGGCAGCAAAGTCCCGGTCGGAGACCGCGTCCATACTGTTTTGCGAGATGCTTGCAAAGCCAAGTGCCTGAGCCAGCGCGAGGCGGTCGATCTCGAACGCTGTGCCGGTCAGGGCGCCGGAACCCAGCGGCAGGACGGATACACGCGGGGTCAAATCCTTCAACCGCTCCCGGTCACGCTGCAGGGACCAGAAGTGACTCAACCACCAGTGCGCGAGCAGCACCGGCTGGGCGCGCTGCAGGTGAGTGTAGCCCGGCATGAGGGCCTCCCCTGCCAATTCAGCTTGCTCCACCAGCGCAGATTGTAAACCGCTGAGCGCCACGTTCAACACAGGGATGGTTCCCAACATCCATAACCGGAAATCTGTCGCAACCTGGTCGTTGCGGCTGCGGCCCGTATGCAGCTTTCCGGCAGCTGAGCCGATCAGGTCCATCAGGCGACGCTCAACAGCCGTGTGGATATCCTCGTCGCTGGGGACGAAGTGGAACTTCCCGGAGGCGAATTCTTTTTAATGGTAGCCAGCCCCAGGGAGATGGAAGCGCATTCGTCATCCGAAAGGACACCTGCGCGGTGCAATGCATCCGCCCACGCCAGGCTGCCCTGCGCATCCTGGACCGCCATGCGCTGGTCGATCGGCAGGGAGGAATTCAGGTCCCAGGCCAAGGGGTCAAGTGTTCCGGTAAATCGTCCGCTCCAGAGTGTCATAGATGCTCCCTTCCGAGGTGCATGTCGATTGTCACGAGTCGAAACTCGCTGCTCGCAATGACATTAGTCGCGCTTGAACCTCGAATAATCTGGCTTGGGCATATCGAGGCCCGAGATCGGCAGTCCATTCAGCGCGCGGACTTGCAGGCTGAGACCAAAGAGGCGGATGAAGCCTTCGGCGAGACTCTGGTCATAGACATCTTCCTGACCGAAAGTGGCGAAGTCTTCGCGATAGAGGCTGAACGGCGACTTGCGCCCGGCGGAGATGATGTTGCCCTTGTAGAGCTTGAGGCGTACCAGGCCGGTGACGGGACCTTGCGTGGCATTGACAAAGGCATCAATGGCTTCGCGCAGCGGCGTGAACCACAGACCGTTGTAAGCCAGCTCGGCATATTTGACCGCGACCATCTCTTTGAAGTGCATGGTCTCGCGGTCCAGGACGAGCGACTCCAGTTCGCGGTGCGCATACAGCAGGATGGTGCCGCCGGGCGTTTCATACACGCCGCGTGACTTCATGCCGACCAGGCGGTTCTCCACCAGGTCGATGCGGCCAATGCCGTGCGCGCCGCCGATGGCGTTCAGTGTTTCCACGATCTTCGCCGGGGAGAGCGGCTGCCCGTTCACGGCACAAGGCTGGCCGCTTTCGAATTCGATCTCGACATACTCGCGCTTGTTCGGGCGCGTTTTCGGGCGAGGTGGAGATCTGGTACATGATCTCTTCGGGTTCATTCCACGGATCTTCAAGCAAGCCGCCTTCATGCGAGAGATGCCAGAGATTTGAGTCCCGGCTGTAGATGGACTTGATCGTCGCCGTGATCGGGACATTGTGCTTGGCAGCATAGTCAATTGCGTCTTCGCGCGAGCGGATTTCCCATTCGCGCCAGGGAGCGATGATCTTCAGGCGCGGGTCGAGCGCCATGACAGTCAGTTCGAACCGCACCTGGTCGTTGCCTTTGCCCGTGGCGCCGTGCGCCACCGCGTCCGCGCCTACTTCATGCGCCACGTCCACCTGGTGCTTGGCGATCAGCGGACGGGCGACCGATGTCCCAGTAAATACTTGTGTTCATAGACTGCCCCCAGCTTCAACATGGGAAAAGATAGTCCGCCGCAAACTCCTCTTTCAAATCGTCAATGATGCACTGGCTCGCGCCGCTGTTGAGCGCCTTCTGTTCGAGGCCGACCAGATCTTCATCGCCCTGCCCCACATCCGCGCAAAAGCAGACCACTTCGCAGCCATAGTTCTCCTTGAGCCACGGCACGATCACGGACGTGTCCAGCCCGCCCGAATAGGCGAGCACGACTTTCTTCACTTGCGGTTTCGGTTTGTCTTTCATGAGTTCTCCTTAAGTTGTTCCCTCTCCCCCTGGAGAGAGGGCCAGGGTGAGGGTGAAATAAAAAAAACAGCCCCGCCGAGAGGCGGGACTGTTTTGGTTGACCTAGCTTATGTGCGTCAGCGCACGTTGCTTTTGTTACTCCGTCATCCTAAACAAAAAAGCCCGACCTTCTGGGGGAGAAGTGGGTTTCGGACGACGGGTACGCGGCAGAGCGAACGGACTGAACATATTAGGCGGTATTCTACCACCTGTGAAAAATATGTCAATAGCTTAATTTGTCATTGCGAGGACACTCGTCCTGAACGGAGCGCAGCGTAGACGAAGGACTTCCCGAAGCAATCCTCTTGTTTCAATGAGGAGACTGCTTCGCATTAGGAACTGCTCAGAAGTACCAAAGGGACAGAGCAGGCAAAGGTGTCATTCATCCATTCAGGTGTTCATGAGCGCATTCGTGGACGGTATCTCAACGCAATAAGCATTCCGGTTTCAGGCAGGCAGCATGTTTCGGTCATTGAAAAGCCATGCTGTCAAGTAGAGTCTGCACATATTGTTTCAAGCGCGAGGGATCCAGTAGAGCGCCGGTTCATCATGATCCAGCTGGTGCATCCAAAAGATTGGTTCAGGTGGAAGTTCCGTCTCCCAGGCGTGGTCAGTTGGGTAGAGGAGATACACATCCCAGGCGATTGAACTCGTGCAGGTGCAGAGTCTGCGAAAGGAGTTGCCCCAAAATCCGGTCCTGGTCCCAGAGTTGTTGAACATGTCCCTCCGAAAACCGCGTCTCACAGACTACGTCGGCAGCATCCAGATTGTCAGGGGCCAGCATGGGCGTCCAAATGATCGCTCCCCGCAATCTTCTCGATCCATTCTCTGCAAAGATCTCCTGCACCAACTGTGCACCTTGAAGACAGGGTCCTCAGGTCGATGAGAGCGCTGCTACAAGAAGCACATCCTGCTTGGAGGTCCTGATAAATCTTTTTTAGAGATGAAAGTGTGACGATTTCCATGTGATAGGTTTCATGAACGTGCCTCCGCCTCAGATGTGGTTCGCTGTACTCGGAATACCGATTTGAGGCGCGCTGTGGAATAGACATACTATAGCACATCATCGGGCAGGCAGTGGGGGCAGCAACCATCCACGAACCCCTCGACAGGCTCAGGGCAAGTTTTACACGAATACACGAACATCCACGCCTGTCATTCGATTACACTTGCGCCGGCACGATTTGCCAAGCAAATCGAGTTTTGGAAGCAGAGCTGCTTCCAAAGTCTTTAAAACGGCATTACGAAGGCATTACGAAGGGAGCCAGCCTAGACAAGTCGCAAAGGCTCTGCCAATATCCACGTGTTTGGGGTTATGCCGCCAGGCACTGCCCCGAGGGCCACCCGAAGGCTGCCCGAAGGGAACTTGTCAACAACTCATGTTTTTCCCTACCTGACATGCCCATAGATAGTTTGAGGGTGGACAAGCCCATTTTTTACCGCCAAGAGCGCTAAGAGCGCAAAGGAAGAATTAGACCTTCGCGCTCTTAGCGGGCTTCGCGGTTCAAAGCTCTTTTTCCAGTGCACTCATCTGTGTAATCCGTGGCTTAGAGAGTTGGGTGAAGATGGTAATCGCCGTCGGGGCGCTACTCTGCCAGGTGCGAGGGCGGCAGGGGCATCGATAGAGTCCAGCACATACTCCACCATCTTCTGCGGGATATCCACGCCGGTTGTCGCAATACTGTTCCTGAATTCCATGGTGTGGTTGATCTCATTGATCGTCAGTCCATTCTCGGTCTCGAAGAGGTCCAGCGCCAGCAGGCCGCCGCCGATGGCACGCGCCGCCTGACGGCACAGGTCCGCAAGCTCCTGCGTCACGGGGCAATTCGTGGCGACGCCGCCACGCGCTGTATTCGTGATCCAGTTTTCGGAGGAACGATAAATGGCGCAGATCGCTTCCTCGCCGATCACAAAGGCGCGGATGTCCCGCCCGGGCTTGTCGATATATTCCTGGATATAGAACACCTGGTGGTTCACGCCCAGCGTGGCCTTGTGCTCGATCAATGCCTCCGCCATCGAGCGATTCTCCACTTTGGCAAGCAGGCGTCCCCAGGAGCCCACCACGGGCTTCAGCACACATGGGTAGCCCATCGCTTCGACCGCCTTGAGGGCGGACTCCTCGTCGAAGGCCATCAGCACCCTTGGAGTTGGGATGCCGTTCTTCGCCAGGATCTGGCTGGTGATGTACTTGTCCCCGCAGCGTTCCGCCACAACGGACGGGTTCACGACCGGCACGCCGTGCGCTTCGAAGATGCGCGAGATGTACAGTCCGCGCGAATAGGAGACGGAGCGCTCGAACAGCACGTCCACCTGTTGCGGTACCTGGTGGATATCGAAGAACGAGTCACCATCGTTGATGCGGACGACTTCCACATCGCTGTGTTTCTCCAACTCCTCCAATAGATATTTTTCTTCCACACGCAAGCGGGTATATAAAAATCCAACACGGGTCATGGTTTAACTCCTTATTCGAAAGACTCTACCGTTCAAACACTAAGGGCACTACGTACACCAAGGAGTAAAGGCGCAACTGCATTGGTTTTTCCTTAGTGACCTTTGTGTTAAGGTTCTGCTGGTCTGCACAACAAAAAACGCCCTCCGGTAGCGGAGGGCGTTGGGGTAGACAGAAATCATCTCGAGGATTACAACAACATTTACCCTATCTTCTGTTTAACCGAACCATGCCCAAATCCGACAACCGCAGTTGCAGACCGGGCATGCGTTTAGCTTTGGCTTCGAACGAGAAAACAGAGGTCATAAGGTATTGGGCGGTATTTTACTACACATGAAAATCATGTCAATGATTTTGATAATGCCTTCGACGGTCTTCTCAAAGTTGTAATGCGTTTTCCGATCTTGCGAAATCGAACCGCGAAAACTCCGTATTACCCATTTGTATTTCAAAGATCCCCCACATGTTACCCATATGGGTAGTAGTAATTCCATCTCTGCACTGGATAATGTAAGGAATTATTACTTTACGGTTTTGGGTGGGATGAAGTGCATGCAGAGGAATTTCCTTACCGCGAATCGGCTAAGGGTTCGTCTCCCCACCAAAAATGATCGTCCCCGGAATTATCTACTTTCCACTTTCCACACGAGGCTCCTCATGAAAACCAAGCCTACCCTCCCCCTCTGACCCTACCCCCTAAGCCCATCCCATCCCGGTTCATTCAACTGGTTAACTGCCGCCGATGTGAAGACATGGCTGGACGAACGCGATGCCTGCGCCCTGGTGGCATCCATTCGCAAGAACGGGGAAGCAACACACGGCAATCTTGAAACGCGCCATCTGCCGCTCTGAGCATTATGGGACATCGCTGCGGCGAAGTGAACGGCGAAGGGGACGGATGCGGCGTGATGACCGACATCCCGCGCTTGTTATGGTCACAGGCGCTGGAGCATGAGGGCAAACCCGGCTGGCTGGCCGAAGACCGCCGCTTCTTCGTCGGGCATTTGATGATCCCGAACACGGAACCGAATGTCGTCGGACTGTGCAAGCCATCGTGCTCAAGATGCTCAAGGAAAAAGGGATCGATTTATTGCTTGGAGCGTCCGATCCAGACCCGCCCGCAGGCGCTTGGGAAGATGGCGCGCATGCAGGCGCCTCACCTCTGGCAGATCGCGGGGCTGGTACGCAACGGTCCGTTGGAAAATGTGGAGAGCACGCTCTTCGACCTGGCGCTCGAGATCGAGACGCCAGACAAAGATCGTCGTTGCCTCGCTCTCCAGCAATGTGGTGGTCTATAAGGTGCGCGGTTCCATCGAGACGCTCTACCAGTATTATCCCGAATTGCGCAATCCCGATTTCACAACCGCCATCACCATTGGGCATGCCCGTTATTCCACCAACACTGCGACGAGTTTCGAACGCGTCCAGCCTTTCAGCCTGCTCGGACACAACGGTGAGATCAACACGATTGCCCGTCTGCGTGAACAGGCGCAGATGCTGGGCGTCGAGTTGGTCGAGGGCGGCAGCGACTCGCAGGACCTGGACCGGCTGCTGGCGACTTTGATCCATCGTTATCACTTCACCCTGGCGGAGGCCATGGAACTGGCCTTTCCGCCCATCCTGAGCGAAGTGGAGAAACTTTCGCCCGAATTGCAGACCGTCTATAAATACTATCGGCAGGCCTTCGGTCCATTCGCCCAGGGACCCGCCAGGCATCATTTCCCGCTTCGGCGATGAATGTGTCTTCAGCGTGGATGCGCTGGGGCTGCGTCCGTTGTGGTTTGGCGATACGGAAAAGGAATATTTCTTTTCGTCGGAGAAGGGCGTCTACCACCTGGACACCATGCGTTTCGATCCCATCCCGCTCTCGCCCGGCGAGAAGATGCGCTTGCGCGTCCGTCGCGGTCAATACAGTGGAAGTGGTCGGACTATCCCGCTATTCAACAGCGAATGCTCAACCAGTCCCTGCGCCGATTTGGTTCGCTCGAGATGATCAACAAACGCCTCGCTCTTTCCACGCCTGCTATCCGCAAGCAGATATCCCTCAGCCGCTGAAGAGTGCACTCACCCAACGCGCCTTTACCGCCTGTCAGCCTCGACAATCGCCTGTCCGCTTTTGGCTGGGGACGCGAAGATCGCGAATGGGTGCACGAACTGGCAAAGAACGGCATCGACCCAATCAGTTCGCTGGGCTTCGATGGCCCGTTGGCGCCGCTTTCCAAGGAGCGCCAAAACATCTCCGATTATTTCAAGGAAGCGGTGGCGGTGGTGACCAATCCCGCCATCGACCGTGAACGTGAAGCGGAACATTTCTCCACACAGACGGTGATCGGTCCGCGCCCGCCCTTCATTCCGAATGAATTGGAGCCACGCCACGACGGTCACACTGGATATGCCCATCTTATTGGATGGTTCAAACGCATTGTTCAAGCAGGATGGCAGCTCAATCTGCACGCGGCACGCTCGATCAACTTAATTCGAAAAATTTCCCGCACGCAAGTCACTCGATCTGCAGACTGATCACTCTTCCCGGTGAAACCACTGCCACAGGGACTGGAACGTATCGCTCAAAGGGCGGTAGAGGCCGTTCGAAACGGGACCCAGCTCCTCGTGCTGGATGATGCGGAAGCGTTCCGGGAGCAGAACGGTTGGCTCGATCCAATCCTGGTGTTCGGCGTCGTCGACCGTGCGCTCCGTCTGAGTTTTGTCGAAGGGACGCCTTCTTCCAGATTCTTCCACACCGATCCCGCTGGGAGATAACGGCAAGATCGATCTCGACTTGCTGGCTCCTCCGCCCGTCGAGTCAACTTGCGCCGCCAGACCGGACTGGTGCTGCGCAGCGGCAGCCATCCGCAACCTGCATGATCTGATCATGTGCGTTGGCATGGGCGCGGACGCAGTCGTGCCTTATCTGATCTTCGAAGCAGCAGCTCAATGATGCGCGCAACTCCTGTGAAGAAAATCTGAACGCGCTTGAAAAGCATCGATCAAGGCCTTGCATTCCGGCATTGAAAAATGCATCAGCACCATGGGCATCCATGAATCGCGCGGGTACGGCCGTTTGTTCTCCAGCATTGGTTTGAGCAGCAGCGTCGCACTGGCAGCTGGGGGCAAGCAACTATGCCGGTTCTGAACTGGGCGGCTTGAAATGGGAAGATCTGGATGCCGATATCCTTTGCGAGCATCGGTGTATAACAGCGCCGGACGCGGCGAGCTTTCACGCGTCAATCACTTTTACCCGAAGATCTGGAAGAGCCGCCGGCAAACTTGGCAAAGGCGAAGTGGATTGGCAGGCCTATGAAGAGCACGTGGAAGATACAGCCAAAGCCACGCCGGTCACCATTCGCAACATCCTTGATTTCCGTTACCCGGATGCAACCTCTGGCATTGATCCTGAGTCGATGTTGACCTGGGAATTACTTCTCACCAGATTGCCTTTCCTGATCGCCTCGATGTCCTTCGGCTCGCAAGGTGAGGTGGCTTACCGCGCCTATGCCGAAGCCGCCTTCCGCTTGAACATGCTCTCGGTCAACGGCGAAGGCGGAGAAATTCCCGATCTGCTTTGGAAAATATCCTTTCAACCGCGGCATTCAAATTGCATCCGGTCGTTTCGGCATCACCGCCGAAACCATCAACGCCACGAACCTGTTGGAGATTAAAGTCGGTCAGGGCGCCAAACCAGGTGAAGGCGGTCACCTGCCCTCCCGCAAGGTGACAAAAAAAGTCGCGGCCGCGCGGCATGCCCAGCCCGGTGTGGATTTGATCTCGCCCTCCAACAATCATGATATTTATTCGATCGAAGACCTGGCGCAATTCATCGAGGAACTAAAGACGATCAACCCCAAGGCGCGGGTGGCCGTGAAAGTACCGGTCATTCCCGGTATCGGCATTATCGCGATTGGCATTGCCAAGGCAGATGCAGATATTATCTATCTGACCGGATATGACGGCGGGACCGGCGCGGCTCGTCAGCACTCCCTGCGTTATGTGGGTCTGCCCGCTGAAATCGGCGTGGTGGAGGCGCATCGCGCGCTGACCGAATCGGGCCTGCGCGGAAAGGTGGAAATCTGGGCGGACGGCGGCGTGCGCTCTGCGGCGGACGCGGTCAAGCTGATGTGCCTGGGTGCGAACCGCGTCGGCTTGGGACTCTGCCGATGGTGGCGATCGGCTGCACGATCTGCCGCGACTGTCAGCTTGGAACCTGCCATACGGGCATCACCACCCAGATCGAAAGCACAGAACGAAGCGCAGCGCGATGGGACTCAAACATTTTGTCCCGCGTGATCTCGAACAGGCCACGCAGGCATTGATCAATGTGTTCAACGGTCTTGGGCGAGGCCGATGCAGAAATCGTTGCGCGAGCTTGGGCTTCAAGCAGCGCCCAGGAGATTGTCGGCCGTTCCGATCTATTGATGCAGATTTCCCACAGGCACAGCATCGACCTGCAGCGAAATGCTGATCCCGGTGGATGAATATCTGAATGACAAGCCCATCCCGATCTCGTTGCCGATCAACGAAATGGCTGGAGGTGGACCGTGGCCCGCTGCATCGTCCGCGCAATCATCTGACGACCGTGATCTCCAATTTGGTGATGGAAAGCTTTACCGCCTATCGACAGGATGCAATCCGCTTCGAAGATGATAAAGTCACTCCGGTGGATCGCGCTCTCGGAACGCATCTGACCGGCGCCCTGACCCGCTTCCGCCATAACTGGGGCTGGCAGCCCGGGCACGGCGGCAGTCGGCGGTCATCAGGAAACCTGGCGGCAACCCATCGATGGCATCGATACCGCGCCGTGCCCAACACAGACCTGCGTTTCTTCAGCAGTTCCGTTCCGGGCAATGGATTGGGGGCCTACAACGCGGAGCCCGTCCGCATCCTGGTGGAAGGGGGCGCACAGGATGGCGTTGCCAAGGGCATCTCCGGCGGACGCGTCGTGATCATGAAAGGCTATAACCATGATGGCAAATTGATCGACGGTTCGGTTGGGAAGAGTCTGGCATACGGCGGCACAGGAGGCTTGGTCATCGTGCAGGGCGACGCCGACTCGCGGGCCTGCATCCGTCTTTCAGGAACGGATGTGATCATCGGCGGCGAAATCTCGAAGCCGCTCAATGATAGTCTCGGCTTCATCGGCGCACGCGCAAATGTCAAAGGTTTCCTGTGCGAATATATGACGGCGGGCCGCGTGATCGTATTGGGTGACCCGGGTCCCTGGATCTGCGCAGGCATGACCGGAGGCGTGCTTTATCTTCGCCTGCAGCCGCATTTGAATTTCGATCAGGCTGCCATCCAGCGCAGGCTGGCAAGGGGAGCAAAGGTCGTGATGCAGGAAGTTGGTGAGAATGATCTGAGGAACCTGCGCGATCTGTTAACAGTCTATGCGGAGGAACTCAAACAAAATCATCAGGCCGAAGAGCTCAGAAGATCCTCAACCTGTTGGTGGATTGGAAAAATACATTTGTACGTGTGGTTCCGATTGGAAAGCAGGAGGAACAACGTTTTGCGACTGAGTAGGTGATCATCTATCTCTGTGCCATTCTCGATAAATAACAAAAGGCAGCTTGCGAAGTTTTCGCAAGCTGCCTTTTCGGTAACGGGTACGTTATTTTTTATATTCCAGAATATCTCCAGGCTGACAATCCAATGCTCTGCAAATCGCATCCAACGTTGATAAACGAATGGCTTTTGCCTTTTCGTTTTTTAGTATGGAAAGATTAGCCATCGTAATGCCCACTTTCTCGGCGAGTTCGGTCACGCTCATCTTCCGCTTCGCCAACATGATGTCAATGTTAATGATAATTGCCATGCTGGTCTCGTTACACCGTTAAGTCGTTCTCGGATTTTATATCCACGGCATTCTGCAAAATCCGTTCAAACATCGCCGCCGCGGCGGCCATGACGATCGAGCCGAAGGTGATGAGGATGCCCATGAAAACCCCACCTGCAGCATCATCACTACATGGTTCAACATGATGAAAATTTCTTCTACCACAACAAAACCAATAATGGCTATCGCACAAAATTTTATAGTCCGCAGAGCTTTTATGGCCGCTGGCGAGAATACCTTATTTTGTCCGGCATATCCCACCACCTGGAATGCCTGATAGAGTGCCACGAAAAATGGAATAGACCCGACATACACAAACGCCAGAAAGGGATCTTTGAAATAGATCTCAAAGAGCGTGGCGTGCGCATTTCTGCCCTCGATGCGAGGTTCCCAAAGCAGGAGAGCAAGAGCGCTAATGCCGATGAGCACAATGACTATCTGCAGGAAGATTGTTGAGCTTCGTTTCATAAGTAACACCTCACTCAGTAGTAGATAATCATATCCTAACAGGCTGTTTATCGTTTGTCAATATATTATTATCGTTTTACAATCAAATTGTGCTGTTAAATGGCGCTATCTTGTCCCACTCACCGATGGGCGGATATGCTACTTGTTACCGCGGCTGTCTGCTTTGAATATGAATTGTCATTGGGCTCTGGCGTCCATCAGAGCAAGCAGTTTACTGGTGGTGTTCCAGTTACGGATCGTCATATCCTGGTAGATCGGCAGGGTAATCATGCGTGACAGGCGGCTTTGCGAGGCTTTCGCGATCAACCTGGAAAAATACAATACACCCGGGCCGGCGAAGGCTTCATCCACACCTGGCCTAGGGATAATGCTTTTCAGCGCCTCTGCAGCAGGTAGATGATCCTTTAGGAAGATCACATCATAACGATATTTTTCCGGCTGGCTGCCGAAACCTTTCGGCGCCTCTCGCACGATTTGATTTAGTTTTGCATGGGAGCATACGACAACCCGCGCTTTGTAGGGATTGAATGTTTTAGAGAGGGCGCGCTCCAATTTCCTCACCAGTTTCGTATGATCGGTTTCTGTGGATTCAAACAGAACGTTGCCACTTTGAATATAGGTCAAGACATTCTCGAATTTGCATTCCTCAAAACACGCTTTCAAGTCGGTCATTTTGATGATATTCCCGCCACCTACATTGATACCGCGCAGAAGAGCAAGATATTGTTTGTCTGTCATGGTGTTTGTCCTTTGAACGAAGTCTGCAATTTCCAAATTATACGATACTGGCTGAAACCAGAATGTGAATTCGCGGATAAAAGCCAGATCACATTTAAGTGCAGCCTTGCCGGTTTCTGCAGATCAATCAAAAAAAGGCGAATGCCATATCTGCGGGTTTGGCTCCAGGCGGGTATTGTGGGGGGATTACGAAGGGAGCCAGTCTGGACAAGTTACAAACGTTTTGCCAACATCCCATATTTGGGGGTTCGCCGTGTGTCACTTCAGCCGGTCATTAGCATAGTTCTAGCAAGGATGCAGCAAGGATGGTCTTTGGTGACCCAACTCTCTCCCCCAACAGTACTACCCACCGGTGGGGGATGTATTGTACAAATGAAACAGAGAATAGCGGGGCAAAAGCAGCTCGATGCTCCATTTGGGTAAAGAAATCCGTGGTACGTTCGAGCAGAGTGCAAAATTGTCTGCACAATATTCTCCATTGGGGTAATAGAAATTCCAGGTTATTTCCATAGAATGAAACGAAATTAAGTGTGGTCCCTTTTGAGTTTGTCGATTTGAGGTAACTGATGTTTTTCGCCCTCCTGATCTTTGTCCTGGCCTACATCGCCATTGCGAGTGAAAAATTCCCCCGCCACTGGATCGCCCTCACCGGCGGCGGGTTGCTCATGGTATTTGGGGTGCTGAGCCCGCGCGAGGCTTTCTCCTACATCAACTGGGAAACGCTCGGGCTGCTGGCCGGGATGTTCATGCTCGTCTCCATCCTGCAGGAGGCGGGTTTCTTCTCCTGGCTGGCGATGTCCGCACTGAAAAGAGTCCACTATCACCCCGTCTACCTTTTTATTATTATGATCTGGTTGGCCGCCTTCCTGGCCATGTTCATGGACAGTATCACGGTGATGCTGTTCCTCTCGGCGCTCACACTACAGCTCTGCCATCTGTTGAATCTCGATCCTGTGCCGCTGGTCATCGCCGAGGTCTGCGCTGCCAATACCGGCGGCGCCGCAACGCTGGTGGGCGATCCGCCCAATGTGATTTTGGGGACGACGCTCGGCTTCAACTTCTCCGATTTCGTCACGCATACCGGACCCGTCTCGGCGATTGCCGCCCTGACCCTGCTCGTCGTTTTCTATCTCTCCAACCGCAAAGCGCTCATGAAAGCTCACGACGCGCTCACGCAGGAAAACGTTGATGACATCGAGGCAATTCATCGTGAGCCCTTACATGCCCACCTCACCCGGGTGGGGGTAACCGGTTTCCTAATGGCGGTCTTCTTGTTGATCTTTCATTTCCCGCTCAGTCGTTTAACAGGATTACCGATCAGCGCCGCGCTTGCGGCCCTGGTCCCTGCGGGGCTGGCGCTGCTGGCCATCCGCAACGCTGATCGCAAACGAGCTATCCTCAAAGTGGATGGAGAAAGCATTTTGTTCTTCGCCGGGCTATTCATCCTGATCGGCGGTCTGGAAAAGGTCGATGTTTTCAACGTGCTGGCGAAGGGTCTGGCCGGGGTGACCGCAGCCAATCCACTCGGTCTGGTCATGGCGCTGCACTGGATCCCGGGCCTGGCGAGCGGCGTCGTGGATAACGTCCCATTGGCGCTGGCAATGAGTTACGTGATCAAAGATTAGCGGCTATCCCCGGCATGCCCGCCTTGGGATTGATGGTCTGGTCTCTGGCTCTGGGGATTGATATCGGCGGGAATCTGACGCCCATCGGCGCATCTGCCAATGTAGTGGCGTATTCGTTCATGGAACGCAACCATGGCACGATTGGCTGGAAGCGCTGGCTTCTGGTGGCGGCGCCTCCCACCGTGCTCGCCATGATCTTTGCTTCCCTGCTGGTCATGTTGAAGGGACAGTTTGGCTGGTATTAGGCTTCCTGTTACACCTGCAGTTGAACTGCAGGTGTAACAGGACAGCAATAAACTACAACTTTTAGAGGAGAGAGAAATGAAGCACATTAGAAAACGCTGGGGGCTGGTTTTGTCATTAGCATTGATCATGACACTTGTCCTGGTGACGCCTGTGTTTGCCCAGGATGGCACACCGCCGTCTGACCAGGTTACGGATGTCACGCTGAGCCTGAATATCATGTGGATGATCCTGGGAGGCTTCCTTGTTTTCTTCATGCAGGCGGGCTTTGCGCTGGTGGAGACGGGCTTCACCCGTGACAAGAACGTTGCCCACACCATGATGATGAACATGATGGTCTTCTGCATCGGCGCAGTCGGCTATTGGCTGACCGGCTTTGCCTTTCAGTTCGGCGGCCGTAAATGCCGCCTACCCGGAAGTAGTGCGTGCCGGTGTGATGGCCGGAGCATGGGCACATTCTCCCGTCACCCTGGGCGATTGGACCGGCTTGCTGTCCACTCCGTTAATCCGCTTTGGTCAGTTCGGATTTCTCGGCGGCAGCGGTTTCCTGCTGGCCGGCTTTGGAGCCAACGCGGCGGCTGCTGGCTTTCTTCCTGTTCCAGATGGTCTTCATGGATACCGCCGCGACCATCCCGACCGGCTCGATGGCGGAACGCTTGAAATTCATTGGCTTTGTGGTGATGGGCCTGTGGGTCAGCATGTTCATTTACCCGATCGTTGGCGGCTGGGTCTGGGGCGGCGGCTGGCTGGCAGAACCTGGGACGCAGTGCGGGTCTGGGCAACGGCGCGGTGGATTTCGCCGGCTCGGGCGTGGTGCATATGATCGGGGGCGCCATTGGCGCTGGCAGGGGCGATGGTCATTGGTCCACGTATTGGAAAGTTCAATAAGGATGGCACCGCCAACACCATTCCCGGTCACAACATCCCCATGGGGGTGCTGGGCACGATCATCCTGTTCTTTGGCTGGTTCGGTTTCAACCCCGGTTCGTCGCTGGGCTTTACCGGTGCGTTCCGTAATCTGGCAGTCATGGCCGCGGTCAATACCCTGCTGGCCGGCGCGGCGGGCGGTGTCGCGGCGATGGCCTACTATGTGGCTGATTTGGCGCCAACCAAGAAACCGGACCCGGGCATGTCGGTCAACGGCGTCCTGGCCGGCCTGGTAGCGATCACCGCTCCCTGCGCCTTTGTCGATACTCGTGGGCGGCGGTGGTGATCGGCTTGATCGCCGGGCGTGATCGTCTGCTGGGCGTCCGTATTGCTGGAAAAGTTGAAGATCGATGATCCCGGTCGGCGCGGTGCCGGTTCATTTCTTCAATGGCATCTGGGGCGTGCTGGCGGTCGGTATCTTTGCGAATGGCAACCCCGAGACGGCCGCCTGGAACGGCGTCCAATCGGCTGTGACAGGTCTGTTGTATGGCGGCACGACGCAGATCTTTGCGCAGCTTGCGGAAGTCGGCAGCATCTTTGTCGCCGTCTTTGGTTTGACCTATGTATTCTTCAAGGTATTGGCTGCTCTCAAGCTGCTGCGAGTTTCCCGCGAAGTGGAGCTACAGGGGCTGGACGAGCCGGAAATGGGTACACCTGGCTATCCCAAAGATTGGGAGCCTGACGATATCGAGGAGGAACTCAAGCAGGGTCTTCCGGGCAAACGGGTCAAGGCTCTTGGGGCAACTGATTAAGATGTATGTGATGTATTATGCATAATGGAATGTAGGGGCGACCCTTGTGGTCGCCCTGGGTAAGGGCAAGCCTGAGGGATAAGGGTAATGTACCCGTTTGGGTAATAGACTTGGCTTTCTCCTCACCCCTATAATCCAAGAAGCAATCATTCATAAAACCAATTCATTTGCAGGAGTTTAGCCATGACAAAAACCGTTCAGGAAGTTCTGGAGCTGGCTCAGGGCACCGAAGTGGTGGATATCCGCTTCATTGACCTGCCCGGGACCTGGCAGCATTTCACCATGCCCACCCACCGTTTGACAGAAGACTTTTTCGAGGATGGAATTCCTTTTGATGGCTCCTCCATCCGCGGCTTTCAGGAAATCCACGAGTCAGACATGCTGCTCAAGCCTGACCCTGATTCCGCGTTCGTCGACCCGACGGCGGAGATCGCCACACTCGTCTTGAGCTGCAACGTCTTCGACCCGCTTACCTTCGAAGCCTACAGCCGCGATCCACGTTATGTGGCGCTCAAAGCGGAAGATTACCTCAAGAGCACCGGGATCGCCGATGCAGCCTACTTTGCCCCGGAAGCGGAGTTCTTCGTCTTTGATGGTGTTCGTTATGCATCGGGTACCAATAAATCGTTCTATTCCATTGACAGTGAAGAAGCCTGGTGGGAAAGTGGGCGCTCCGACCGCCCAAGATACGGTGGGCAGATTTCGCCGAAGCGCGGCTATTTCCCCGTACCGCCAACCGATACGCTGCAGACGCTGCGCTCCAAGTTTATGCTCGCCATGGAAAAAGCCGGGATCCCGATGGACCTGCACCATCACGAAGTTGCGACGGCCGGTCAGAGCGAGATGAGCATGTCATTCACCACGCTGACCCGTATGGCCGATAACCTCCTGCTCTACAAATATATTATCAAGAACGTGGCGCGCCAGAACGGCAAGACGGTCACGTTCATGCCCAAACCCCTCTTCGGTGACAATGGTTCAGGCATGCATGTCCATTCCTCCTTGTGGAAAGGCGACACCAATGTGTTCTATGAGGAAGGCGGCTATGCCGGGCTTTCACAGACTGCCAAGTATTATATCGGCGGCATCCTCAAGCATGCCCCTGCGCTGCTGGCGCTGACCTCGCCCACCACGAACTCCTACCGGCGTCTCGTACCTGGTTATGAAGCCCCGGTGAACATTGCCTACTCTCAGCGCAACCGCTCGGCGATCTGCCGCATCCCGGCGACAAATAACTCCAAGGCCAAGCGCGTGGAATTCCGGGCGCCTGACCCCACCTGCAATCCATACCTGGCGTTCTCAGCGATCCTGATGGCGGGGCTGGATGGGGTCTGCAATCAGATCGATCCGGGTGGACCACAGGACCGCGATCTCTATGAGTTACCCGCCGAGGAGAAGAAGAAAATCCAGCAGGTGCCGAGTTCCCTGAGCGAAGTGCTGGATGCGCTCGAAGCGGATCACGCGTTCCTGATGGAGGGCGGTGTCTTCACGGCTGACCTGCTCGAAGCGTACATCAAGTACAAGCGCGTCTATGAAGTGGATGCCATCCGCCTGCGCCCGACACCGCATGAGTTCATGCTGTATTTCGATGCGTAAAGTGCTGGATTCCCTCCCACTCGCTTCGCTTCGGGGACCATGGTGGCACTGCCCGCCAGGGCAGATGTGGCAATCCAGCACAGCAAATCTGTGATTTACTGAAATTGCTTATCGCGTTCACAGTGAGGAGTGGAAAGGCCGAGAACAAGCTCGGCCTTTCCCATAAAACAACATGTCCCTTTTTATCTCATCGTTTGTACTCGCCATCGCCTTCTGTGCTCCGCCCGGCGTTGTGACCGCCGAAACGGTCCGCCGCGGCGCTGCACGCGGGTTTCTGCCGGCGTTGTTCGTACAGTTTGGCTCTCTTGTAGGGGATACGACCTGGGCGATGATCGCCCTGACGGGCCTGGCGTTCCTAGTGCAAAACAGCCTGGCAAAAGGCATGCTCAGCCTGATCGGAATTGCGTTGATGCTGAAACTCGCGGTAGATGCCTTCAAGGACGCCCGCCATGGTAGAGAACTGGAAAGTGCGGCCCTGGCTCGCTCTGCGAGTCGCGGCGATTTCGCCAACGGTGCGTTTCTATCTCTTGGCAATCCGCTCAACATCGTCTTCTGGACGGGGCTGGGCAGTTCCGTATTCACATCCATATCTGGCAGACCCCAGCCCATCCATTTCGCCATCTTCTTTGCCGGCTTTCTGGGTGGGGCCATACTCTGGTGCTTCTTTATGGCCGGGCTGATCGCCTGGGGGCGTAAGTTTGTGACTGCCAACTTCTTCCGCTGGGTAAACCTGCTCTGCGGAACGGCGCTGGGCTTCTTTGCGATCCAGCTTGGCTGGCGACTTATCCAGAATTTGTGAAGCCTAAGACTTGCATGAATGGCAATCAGATGGGAGAATCGCCGTTAATTCGTAACTGCTCACCCGTAAGTGCGTCGCGCCTGCCTTTTGGAATAAAACCGCTTAAACGGGATTGGTTTTCGCTTGAGACACCCCTGTTAAACATGGTGCGATTATTATGCCCGCAGGGTACGCACTGCCTCAGCAGTCACGGTAATTCGTGGACAAGTGATGATGCAGATGAAGAACCCCTCCTTCGAAGAAACGGATCCCCGCCTGCTGGAAGCTCTGGCAAGCCTGAACCAGATCAGCAATGCGATCAACCATCTCGGTGCGGAAGATGCCGACCAGAATGACTGGAGCCTGCAGTTGATCGTGGACAGCGCCATCCGTGTCGTTCCCGGCTCCTCGGCGGTGATCTACACCTATAACCAGACCAGCGGCATGTTCGAGAAGGAATCGCGTGTATCTGCCGAGCCGGGGGAACGACGGTCTGTTTCGGAGACAGAACAGCCCGAGGATGCGCCGCGCCCTCATGGAATAGGCATGCGAACGATCCAGCGCCGTCACCGGACTTTATCCTATGAGGAGCCTGATCTGAACGTGCATCCTTACCACGCCGCTTTGGGTGTAAAAGCGGTTGCTTGTTTTCCCTTGATCGTTGCAGAACAGACGGTGGGGCTTTTATTCGTTTATCTGCATGAAGAGCGACAGTTCACGCACCTGGAACAACTGATGCTCGATAATTTCGTCAACCAGGCGGCCATGGCGATTTATCATCCCGCCGTCTCGCTGGCATTCGAGCGGGATTTATCACGCAAGGAAGATGAATTAAACCGGCTCCGCCGCGGGGCTTCCATTATTTCGTCCCGCTTGCGCCTGGAAGAGACACTTGAATCGATTTTGCAGTTGGCGCTGGAGAGTCACCAATGCCCAATATGGCATCTTTCCGTCTTATTGGATAAGAGCGGGGAATTTCTGATCACGCGGGCAGTGAGCGGCATTCAGTTCGAGCAGCCCATGGTTGAAAAATTGCCGCTCGGTGGCAACAGCATCATGGCGTATGTGGCGCGCAGCCGGCAGCCATTGCTGATCGCAGATCTGCAGGCATGAACCCTGGTCTCAGATTTATTATCCGCTTCGATGCCGAGTTTGAAGATGCGTCTCCGAACTGGCAGTGCCCTTGATCAATGCCAGCGGACGATTCGAAGGTGTTCTCAATCTGGAAAGTCCCAACTTGAGAGGATTTTCCTGAAGATGACAATCACATGCTGCAATCGCTGGCAACGTATGCAATGTGACAGCCATTCAGGAAGTGCGTTTGCTGGATGCCCTGCAGGAAGTGGCGCAATTACTCCTTTCACAACCCTCCCAGAAGCGTATTGGATCATCTGGTGACTGTTGCCAATGATTTGCTGAATGTCGTCCTCCAGTGCGGTGTGGCTTCTGGATGGCAACGAATTGACACTGACGGCTTCCAACGGAATGGTTCCGCCCGAGACGGCTTGCCGAGAAATCTGACCGGTCAGGCTGTCTTTGAAGAAACCGTCAGGACGAATGATTTCCAGCAAGGATCCGTAATCCATAAACGAGTCCGATCGAAGTCAAGACGGACCGACCCTGATCGTCCCTCTGTTGACCGGCGGGGTCGAGCACATCCTGGGGCTGTTCGCGGTATTCAGCACAGAGAGCGATGCCGGGCGCACGGTCGAATCGGAATGGGATGAAAAGGTTCTCACCTGTCTGGCTCACTATGCGGTATTGGCTGTCCAGAACGAGATCCCGCCAGACAGGCTCTGCGCGCTTCGCAGGAACAGCACTGGATCGGCGGAAACCTTTGCGGCTGTTGGCGACATTTCGGCCAATTTACTTGCACAACATGAACAACAAGGTCGGCACCATTCCCGTGCGTGTGCAGACAATTCAAGACAAATATGGCTCAGATGCTCAAAGAGGCATATGCGTATCTGGCCAACAACTTGGCGGAGATCGAACATAGCGCCATGGA
This sequence comes from uncultured Actinomycetes bacterium, assembly GCA_963805615.1. GTDB lineage: Bacteria > Actinomycetota > Thermoleophilia > Solirubrobacterales > Solirubrobacteraceae > F1-60-MAGs163. The sequence goes on from CAWDUW010000004.1 coordinate 1,149,500, forward strand.
AGCCATGCAGATCGTGCAGGAAAATCTTTCCCATTTGCGGCCCATCCGTATGGACAAATCCAGATGGCCGTGCGTTGCAGAGTGCGATCCTGGATGCGCAAATGCCCTCCAGCATTCAAATTGAAACGGAAGGCTTGGATGATCTGCCCATCGTGGCTGGCGAGAGGACAGAGTCTCACGTTTGTTTTCCGGAACCTGATCGAAAATGCGGCGGCTGCAATAAGGGCGAGGACGTGATCCTCATCCAGGGCACTTCCAATCGGAATGGGTGGAAGTCGCTGTCACAGATAGCGGGCCGGGGATATTACCCGAACTCCATGATGAGATTTTCGAACTGGACTTTTCCGGGCGGACCGGCGTGCATCCCGGGAAACTTGGGTTTGGCTTTGGTGGGTGAAGACTTTGATGACACGTCTGGGAGGTTCGGTCGCTGTGGAAAGTGATGGTCAACACGGCACAACTTTTCGATTGCGCCTTCCCTCTGCAGATGTGGAACGTAAGTCATGACGGTTTCACCGCTGCGCGCATTGGTTGTGGAAGATGATCATTCCTGGCAGCAAATCCTGAGCGAGATCCTCTCCGAGTGTGGGTTGGAAGTGGATGTGGCCGAACAGCGTGGACACCGCCTCTCTGAGTCTCAAAGCGCATCCACACCGTCTGGCCGTGGTGGATCTTTCACTTTCCCCCAACGACCATAATAATGATGATGGCTTGCGCATGCTGGATACGATCCGCCGACTTGACCCGAATTGCCGCGCGATCCTGCTGACCGGCTTTGCCACCGTTGAACTGGCTGTCACCGCGCTGACGGATCATGGCGCATTCACCTTTCTGCGCAAGGAAAATTTTCACCGCAGCCCAATTCCGTGACATTATGTATCGGATCCTGGTGAGTCCCGCCGATCCTAACGAAGCCGGTCCCCTGCTTTCAGCTGCGGCGGCAGTCTCCGCCTCGCTTCTGAAGGGACCAAACCGCGCCGTTGAAGATCCCGCATGGAAAGAGTACTGATCGTCGAAGATGATGCGGGATGGAGAATATCCTGGAGGAACTGTTAAGCGATGCCGGGATTCCAGGTGCGGACTGTGCCAGCTTCGGCGAGGCCATCGGATATCTACAGCGGGAAAAATACATCCTGGCGGTCATCGATTTATCGTTGCAAGGGACGCTGAACCAGTGCCTGGGATATCGAGGGCGATCCGATCCGGACCTGGATGGTTATCAACTGCTGGAGCGGCCCACAGTCAGAAAATATCCCCTCCATCGTGGTGAGCGGCATTGCAGAACCTGAAGAGATCCAGCGGATCTACGCCGAGCATGCCATTACTGCTTACATCGAGAAGAAGACCTTTGACCGGGCTGTTTTCCGCCGCGTGGTGGAAGAGACAAGGCAAGCGCAGAGCTCTTTGAGTGAATTGAGCGCGTTGACCGAGCGGGAGCGCGAAGTCTTGGATCTGCTGGCTCAGGGACTCACAAACAAGGAAATTGCGGAGAAGCTGTTCATCACGACCAACACGGTCAAACGACATCTGAAAGCAGTCTTCGAAAAACTGGATGTGCACACACGTTCTGCTGCGACCGCCAAGGTTGCCGGGGATAACAAGCTTACCACCCTGCTGCGGGAGTAGTGCCTTGCTGACAAGGGGTACATCCCAAATTAATGCTCCGGCGGATTGCCAAATCCGCCGGTCATGTGCTGGATTCCCTGGCACCGCACTCCTTTCAGTCGCAGGGCAGGTGTGGCAACACCGCACTGACCCCTACGGGCGGCGCATGTGTCCAGCACAGCGAAAAATTGTTGCATGGGGAAATCAAGTTTTATGATAAAACTACAGCAGAAAATTTTGAAAGCGATGAGAGAGCAAATGAACAATGAAAAGCATGTTGAACGCATTGACGCGTTAACGGGATGTGCGAATCTATTATCCTTCCTGGAAGACTTTACCATGCGCCTGGCAGCCCCCCCTGATTCTGCCTTCTCCATTCTGGTCATAGACCTGAATAGCTTTATGGCATTCAACAATGACTACGGACGGGCCCAGGGCGATTCCGTACTGCATTGGGTTGGCATTGTCTTAAGAGACACCAGCTTACCGGTTTATCGGATCGGCAGCGATGAGTTTCTGCTCGCCTTTCATGGAGAAAATTCTGAGGAATGTGACCGGATCGCGCACGCTGTGTTCGAGCGGTTGAACCGGGAAGGGAAACAATTCAACATCGGTTAACCCGGCGTCCGTGATCCTGATCCACTTCGAGAATGAAAAGCTTGAGATTGCCGATCTGTGGATCGCGATCAGTGATGCCTTATTCGATGCCAAGGTATTCGGGGAGCGCGGCTTTCTGGTCAATACCTACACTCATGCTTCTGCCATCAACAATTACCAGCTCCGGGTGATCAACATGCTGACAGAGCGCCTGCTTTCCCTGGCGAACCGCCTGGACGATACGCACCAGATCGCCTATCTCGACCCGGTCACTCAGCTTCCGAATAGCATGGCCGGAGAAAGGGAACTGAAGCGCGTCATACAACAGGCACAACGGGACAAGGAGGCGTTTTCCATCCTATTCATCGATGGGGACAACCTGCGGTTTTACAACGATATCAGCTATTCGGCCGGAGATAACATGTTGAAACGCCTGGCGGAATTACTGGCGAGCCATCTTCGTCCGGGTGACTTGATTGCTCGGTGGCGCGTCGGAGATGAGTTCCTGGTATTGCTGCCGTGCACCACCAGGTCGGATGCCCTTGTTGTTGCGGAAAGGCTGCGCTCTGAAGTGGAGGCAAATTCGAAAGCATGGGAAATCCCGATCACGATTTCCATTGGTATTTCCATTTATCCCGTCAATGGCACAACGGTGGAAGAGCTGTTGTCCGCTGTGGAAAAGGCGGCAAAACATTCAAAGGATCAGGGCAAGAACCAGATCACCATTTTTGGGGAGTATCAAATCTTGAAAACCTGATCCTTTATATAAATACTACCCCCCACCGGTGGGCATGACCCGAGTACTATTTCCCACTTGTCCAGACGGGCTCCCTTCGTAATGCCTTCGTACTGCCCTCACAATACCTGTTTGACGCCGCTCGGCGCCTACCCCCACCCGTAGGCACCCGCAGGGTGCATGGCAGGCTGAAAATTAACGTACTCCTCCTGGCAGCCGCTTATAATCGAGGTTCACCGGAGGATATGTGTCGATTTTTCGCAGAATTGTGGAATTCTATAAAGACCCCGAATATTTCAGCAATATTCAAAAAATAGCCATCCCGATCATGATGCAGCAGCTCATGTTCTCCATCTTGAACATGCTGGGCGTGGTCTTTGTGGGGCAAAAAGGTGACGCGTCCGTTGCCGCGGTGGGGCTGGCGGGGCAGATTGCCTTCCTGGTCAACCTGGTTCACTTCGGGATCATCAGCGGCGCGGCCATGTTCACCGCTCAATTCTGGGGCAAGCGCGATATCCCAAACCTGCGCCGTGTGCTGGGACTCTGCCTGGTGCTGGCGATCTCAGCCAGTTTCATCTTTTTCGCACTCTCGCAATTGCTGCCTGCCCAGATACTCCAAATCTATTCAAAAAACTCGGCCGTGATCGCGTTGGGAACCAGTTACATCCGGACCTTTTCCTGGACGTTTCTCTTCTTTGCGATTACGTTCAGTTATGCCTTGGTCATGCGCTCTACCGGCGATGTCAAGACGCCCACAACGGTCAGCGTCGGCGCGCTGCTGATCAGCACCTTCCTTTCCTACTCGCTGATCTTCGGTAAATTCGGTTTGCCGGAACTTGGTATTCAAGGGGCTGCCGTTGCGGCGGTGATCGCCCGTTTTATCGAGTGTGTCACGCTGCTGACAATTATTTACACACGCAACTCCCCTGTGGCGGCCAGCCTGCGCGAACTCACAAGTTTTGACAGGGTGTTTTTAAGTAAGGTCATCAAGCCTATGCTTCCGGTGATTTTGAATGAACTCTTCTGGTCACTCGGCATCACAACCTACAATGTAATCTATGGCCGCATGGGCACGCAATCGTACGCCGCGATCAATATTGTATCCACGGTCGAACAGGTGGCATTCGTAATCTTCATTGGCATTTCCAACGCGACCTCCGTAATGGTGGGAAACCGTATCGGCGCGGGACGGGAAGAGGAGGCGTATCGTTGTGCCGGACGATCACTGGGCCTCGGCGTTGTGGGCGGATCCTGCTGGGGATGCTTCTGCAACTGGTAAAGATCCCGATTCTCTCGCTGTTCAAAGTGTCGCCGGAAGTGATCCGCGACGCAAGCAGCATTATCAATGTGCTCTCTTTATTCTTATGGGTGCGCGTCAATAACATGACGACTGTTGTAGGCATCCTGCGGGCGGGCGGTGATACACGGTTCTCGCTCTTTTTGGATGGCATCATCATCTGGATCGTCGGCGTGCCGATGGCCTATTTCGGCGCGTTCGTGTTCCAGCTGCCTGTGTACCTTGTTTATCTATGTGCGATGTCGGAAGAGGCGACAAAGTGGGTACTGGGCATCCATCGCTATCTCTCACGCAAATGGATCAACAATTTGACTGTGCATGTGGAGGGGTTGGATGCAGTGGCTTCAGTTGTCGAATAAGCGAGGGTCGAATATTCAAGTCTTCGACTGACAAGCACAGTCTCTCAAGGCAAGATGTACTCTGCTTTTTCGATCACATGGGCGTTATAAGCTGCCGAGAGTTGCTTTGTGATCGAAGCCGGGTCGCCCTGCCCGATCGTCACAGTATCGATCTGGATCACCGGCACAATGCCGCGTGAGCTCGAGGTGATGAACGCTTCCTCCACATCCGCGAGTTGATCCAGTTTCAAGGGCTGATACTGCACGTCAAGCCCGCTCTGCTGCGCGAGTTCGATGACGGTTTGGCGGGTGATGCCAAGCAGGATGTCATGCTGGGCGGTACATAAGGTTATCTCGTGCTGAGCGCGCTCACCTGCACTGCGTGCCGGCGCAAGTGTCGTCTCCACTTCGTTCCGCTCAGCGCGAGGATGATGTACATAAAAGAAATTGCTGGTCATCCCTTCCAGGATCTCCCCCTCCTTGACCAGCAGCGCTTCGAAGAACCCTTCGTGAGCAAGGTGCTGCCTTTCCGAATTACTCGCACTAATAAATGCTGTAGACTTCAGGCGCGGACTCTCGCGCTCGAGCTCTGTCGTTTCCACCCGTACACCTTTTTCGTATACTTCCCGCGGCAAGAGTTTGAGAGGCTCGATCGCAACATAAACTTGTCCCGGCCTGGTCATGATTGTGCGGACACGCGCCTCGTCCGCGCGATAAGGTTCGAGTAACGCGAACAGCCGCCGGCGGAGGGAGGAAACGCCTACAGCTGGAGTAGAAACCGGGTCATAGAGCCTCTGCAAATGGGCGGTCAGTCCGAGCACCCGTGTGCATGCTGCAAACGTGCGGAAGGTGCTGTAATATCCGTCCGGCAGTTGGCGTGTGATCGCATCGAGCGAGGACGAATCCATGTCCAGTTTGATATTCTGTGTGGGGGTAATGTGCCAGGTTTGGATCATGATATTAGGAGATTGCTTCCCGAAGGCTCGCAGTGACGTAATTTGATTATAAGCGAAGCAACGCTCCTTCGGAGTGTGTGGATAAACCTTGACATATCTGGCTGGCATGATGTAAACTCGCAACGTTCGCAAATCTTCAAAGAAAGGAGCGCATTACATGAGCAAGTCCTACTACACCATCTTTATTTTCAGCCCAGATATGGCTGGAAAATTACCTTGTCGTAGTGCGCCTATAGACCATTATTAGGTCTTTACCGTCTGACGTTTCAGGCTGTGGTGCACTCACCACAGCCTTTTTGTTTAAACCTCTCAACACAAAGGTCACGAAGTAGCACAAAGTTTAAAAGCTTTAACCCTTTTGTGTCCGTTGTGCCCTTGGTGTTGAAGGATATTTCGGAGAATGCCATGACCACAATTGAGCCCACTTTAACTTTTGACTTCCGCAAAGCCATCGACGCGAACCGCCTTAAGGGAATCTGGAAGATGATGGTGGATTACCGCTTGCCGTATCTCGGCGCGACGGCTGCATTGGCCGTCTCTGCCCTGGCAAAGACGTGCACCTATTTATTGCTGCGATACTTTGTAGATGATGTGCTCACGCAAGGCAAATATATTGGCAACAGTCTGACAGGGACCTTTCTCTGGATCGGTCTGGGATTTGTAGGGCTGGCCTCGCTCGAAGGTGGATTCTCGTTCCTGTCCGGGCGTTTAGCGGCTTACACTGCCGAAGGGATTACGCGCCGCTGTACGTGACTTTCTCTTCGATCATATCCAGCGGCTGAGTTTCTCGTATCACGCCACTACACCCACCGGTGACCTGATCGAACGCGTGACATCCGATGTGGATGCATTGCGCCGCTTCTTCAGCGAACAAGGCATCGGTATGGGGCGCATCATCCTGCTGTTCGTGATCAACTTCATCGCGATCCTAAATCTTAACGTCAAGCTGGGATTGGTGTCGGTCATCGTGATCCCGTTCATGCTGCTCGTATCGTTGTGGTTCTTCAAGAAGGTGACCAACGCTACGAGGTCTATCAGGCGCAGGAAGCCGACCCTCTCCACCACCTTGCAGGAAAACCTGACCGGTGTACGCGTGGTCAAAGCCTTTGGACGCCAGGAATATGAGAAGGGCAAATTCGAAAAGAATAACTGGGACAAGTATTTGAAGGGCAAGCTTTTGCTCTTCATGCACTCGCTGTTCTGGCCCCTTTCGGACATCGTGCTTGGGTTACAGATGTTGTTCGGGTTCGTATTCGCTGCCACGATGGCGATCAACGGAGAGATCACCGTGGGCATGTATATTGCCTACGTCGGCCTGGTCGTCTGGCTGATCTGGCCCATCCGCAACCTGGGGCGCATTATCGTTTCGGCGTCCACCGGTATGGTCTCCTATGGGCGCCTGATGGACATCGTCAAGCAGGCGCGCGAACCGCTCTTTGATGGGAAGTTCCAGCCGGAGGGTCCGGTGAAAGGTGAGCTGGTCTTTGAAAATGTCTCGTTCATGTATTCGGATGGCGAGAAAGATGTGTTGAAGAATGTCTCGTTCACCGTTCAGCCTGGGCATTCCGTGGCCCTGCTGGGTTCCACCGGGTCGGGCAAGTCCTCACTTGTAAATTTGCTGCCGCGCTTCCATGAATACACCAGCGGACGCATTCTGCTCGATGGCGTGGAGCTGACTGATTATTCACGAGCTTACCTTCGCAAGCAGATCGGGATCGTGGAGCAGGAACCCTTCCTCTTCAGCCGCTCGATCCGTGAAAACATCGCCTACGGTGTTGGGCGCGACGGTCTCGCAGGAAGAAGTGGAACGCGCCGCGCAAAGCCGCGGCAGTCCATGATGTGATCATGAGCTTCCCCAACGGTTATGACACACTGGTCGGCGAAAAGGGTGTGACACTCTCCGGCGGACAGAAGCAGCGCGTGACTATTGCACGAACGCTACTGAAGAACCCACGCATCCTGATCCTCGACAACTCGACCTCGTCAGTTGACACAGAGACCGAAGCATCGATCCGGGATGCGTTGAATGGACTGATGGAGAACCGCACAACGTTTATCATCGCCCATCGCATCCAGTCTGTAATGATCGCAGATCTGATCCTGGTGCTGGATAAAGGTGAAGTCATTCAGATGGGAACGCACGCGGAGCTCGTGTCGCAAATGGATGGCGTGTATCGCAGGATCTATGATATCCAGACGAGGATTGATGAAGAGTTGGAAGTGGAGATTTCGATTGTGAATTGATACGTAGGGGCGACCCTTGCGGTCGCCCCATTGGGCAGGTGCAAGACCTGCCCCTACGGAGAATGAAAATGTCTGACGAACTTATCGAATTAGAAGAAGAAGAATATACCTCACAACTAACTGCGCCGGTGTTCAAGCGCATATTGGCGATTGCTCAAGCCGCATTGGAAATGGGTGGTGGGCTTTCTGATCACCATCATGCTGACCTCCGTCGCTGGATGCGTACTTCACGTATCTCAACAAACAGATCGTCGATGTGGGCATCACGCTGAAGAACAAGCCGCCCTGATGCATATTGCGTGGATCTACGGCGCTTTCATGCTATTCCAAGCTGGGTCTGTGTTCACATTCATTTACCTGGCGGGTGTGCTGGGTGAGCGAGTCCAATATGACATGCGCAAGCTGCTCTTCAATCACTTGCAGGACCTGTCGCTCTCCTATTATGCCCAGAACGCAGTGGGACGTCTGATCGCACGCGTCACCTCCGATACGGGGCGTGTCTCCGACTTGCTGACCTGGGGCGTGGTGGATATCACCTGGGCGGTCATGAACATCACCACCTCGGTGATCGTTCATGGCGATCATCAACTGGAAACTGGCGTTGATCGTCTTCAGCATCATCCCGGTGATGATCTATATCGCCATTCAATTCCGTAAGAGGATCCTGGTGCGAATACCGCGTCTCACGCCGCACGAACTCCAAGATCACAGGCGCCTACAACGAGAACATTCAGGGTGTGCGCGTGGTGAAGGCGTTACTGCGTGAGGATGAGAACACCAAAGAGTTCCAGGAACTGACCTCCACGATGTACAGGGCGTCCTATCGCGCCGCGTGGCTCTCGGCGCTGTTCCTGCCCACCGTGCAGATCATTGCCGCAGTGGCGCTGGGTCTCATCATCGGGTATGGCGGCACGCAAATCACGCTGGGTCTCATGACCATCGGTGGCATTCAGGCATTCGTCTCCTATCTCACGTTCATGATGTGGCCGATTCAGGACCTGGCGCGTGTCTATGCAGAGATGCAGCACTCCATTGCCTCCGCAGAGCGAATCTTCAAATTAGTAGATACCCCGCCTGAGGTCCATGATCGACCCGATGCCATCGAAGCGAAGACGCTGATGGGCGAGATCGAGTTCGATCACGTGAACTTCTATTACGAGGATCACAAGCCCGTTCTCACAGACTTCTCGCTGAAGGTCAAGCCGGGTGAAATGATCGCCCTGGTCGGCCCCACCGGTGGAGGCAAATCAACGATCGTGAATCTCCTGTGCCGGTTCTATGAACCGCTGTGAAGGGATGATCCGCATCAATGGGCATGATTACATGGATTACACGCTGGCTTCGATCCACAGCCGGATCGGGATCGTGCTTCAGACGCCGCATCTCTTCTCAGGCAGTGTCCGCGACAACATCCGCTATGGACGGCTGGATGCCAGCGATGAGGAATCATCGAAGCCGCGAAGATCGCCGGCGCGCATGACTTCATCGTGACGCTTGAAAAGGGGTACGACCAGAACGTGGGCGAAGGTGGCAACCTGCTCTCGGTTGGGCAGAAGCAGTTGATCAGTCTGGCGCGTGCCGTGCTGGCTCGACCAGAACTGTTCATCATGGACGAAGCCACCTCCTCGGTGGATACATTGACCGAAGCATTGATCCAGCGCGGCATGGAAGCCTTGATGAAGGGCCGCACCTCATTTGTGATTGCACATCGTCTCTCGACGATTCGACGTGCCAACCGCATTATCGTGATCGAAAATGGAAAGATCGCCGAGCAGGGCACACATGCCGAACTGCTGCGACTTGGCGGACATTACTATCGCCTGTACACACAGCAATTTCGCCATCAATTGGAAACTCAGTATGGATTGGCAGAAGCAGTCGGCATTCAGGCAAAAGAAGAAGAATCTGAAGCCCTGGCTGCGGACTAGCCCCGTTCTTCCAGCAGTTCGATTTTTGGATTTTGAAATGCTTGGCATTTCATGGCAATCCATGGCAAATCGTGCTGGAAGAACGAGTGGACAGTACTCAGTAAGTAGTGAGTCGGAGAATATCCTGCCCGCTGTTGGAGATTGAAAATGAACGTTGAATACTTGCCATTTACCGATGAGATGCTTCCCGATGCGGGAAGACTTCTGGCAGGGCGACACGCCTGTCACCGTGAGCGTGGGCGAAAGATGAATGACCGCGCCTGCCCATTGGGCACTCTCCCAAAATATGACGGCGAGATTTGGCCTACAAAGAGAAAATCTCAAAGCCGCATTTGGGGAGGGGTAAACAGAAAGGTGAATAGTATGAACAAAAACAATCTACTTGTGCAGTACGACAAGGATTTGCGACTGCGCATCATGTACCCCGAGGCACACAAAGAGATCACACGAGATGTTGTACGCATTATTCGCAGGGCACCGGGCATGAATGTCGTGGCGTTCACATTTGCAAACGAAACAAATCTACATGATGTCATCCATCGTGAAGTGGATTACTTTACCCCAATGAAACAACCTTTCACGTGGAAAGTCTATGACCATGACCTGCTCCCCAACTTGAAAGACGAGCTGTCGTCGCATGGTTTTGAGCACCACAATGACCCCGCTGATGTGATGGTGCTGGATGTCAAGAACGCACCGGCTTCGCTCTTCGAACCGTTCAGCGCCGATATCCGGCGTATCAATACGCTCGCCGGCTTGCAGGACGTCATCTATGTTCTCGATCATGTTTGGGGCGGGCATCATGCCTGGGTCAATGAGCGCCTTGGTGCACACCTCCAGGTACCTGGTTATTTGAGTGTGTATGCTGCGTATGTGGAAGATCGGCCCGCTTCCATCGCATGGACGTATTTCCCGCGCGGTCATTTCGCCACCTTGTTCGCCGGGTCTACGATCCCTGAATATCGCAAAAAGGGACTGTACACCGGTCTGCTGGCAGCCAGGCTGCAGGAGATCCGCGAATGCGGCTATCCATTTGCGGTCGTTGAGACCGGAGCCATGAGTAAGCCTATTGTGGCAAAGTATGGGTTCCAGCACCTGACGACGGTATACGATTATGAGTGGGAAGGGAATTGAGCAGGTAGGCAAAATGAAAGTGACAGCCACCTCTAAAGTGGCTGTCACTTTTCGTTTCTATTTGTTCCGGGTGCCGGTTCGGATCTTCTTGTACGGTCTGAAATACTCATCCGCATAAATTCCAACCAGCCATGTCAATGCGGCAAACAGGGCGCCAAAGATCCATTTGAGAGCTGTCGTCATGTTGTACTCCATCCCGCCGCGTGTGCGGCTCTTTTTTATTCGAGGATCGCTCGAGTTCTCCTTTACATGACGCAGATTTGTCGAAAAGTTACGAGTCGGAGCTTGCAGTAATGAAAATCCTGCTATCCATAGGGTAAAAAATAAGGCTTTCGTTTATCACGGTTTTACCACTCGAAGAAAACATTCCACGACTTTTGGGTCGAAATGGCTTCCGGCTTGAGCAGAAATATGCTCCAGAGCCTCGTCAACGGACCAGGCCTTGCGATAAGGGCGGTCCGAGCGGAGAGCGTCCCAAACATCCACCACGGCAAAGATGCGAGCTTCCAAAGGGATTTGCTCCCCTTTTAAGCCAAGAGGGTAGCCGGAGCCATCCCAGCGTTCATGATGGCAATAGGGGATAGGCAGGGCCTGTTTCAAGTACGCGATGGGAGCAAGCATTTGGTAAGCCAACTCTGGGTGTTTCTGCATGATCTCCCATTCTGGCGGGGAGAGATTTTCTTGCTTGAACAGAATGTGGTCGGGTACCCCCAATTTGCCAATGTCATGCAAGAGGGTGCCGCGGCGGATCTGGACCAATTGAGATTCTCGATCCCCATTGCGCGTGCCAGTTCCAGGGTCAAAGTCGTGACACGTTGGGTATGACCTTCGGTCTCTTTGTCGCGTAGATCCATTGCACGTGACCAACCCTCGATAGTGGCGTCATAGGCCTGGTAGAGTTCCCGATTACGCGCCTGCAGATCACCGAACAAGCTTACATTCTCAATCGCGATCGCGGTCTGGCCTGCCAGTGTATGAAGGAAATTAATCCACTCCTGATCAGGCTGTAGTGGCGTCCGCTGGAATACTTCCAATACACCTTTGAGGCTTCCTTTGACAATCACGGGCATACCAATATAGCCTACGAAATCCTCCCCAATTGTAAGTGCATTGAAAAGTGGATCAATGGGTCGATCTCGCAGGTCAGGGATCTGGATCAGCCGCTGCTCTTTTGCAACGCGTCCAGCATAGCTTTCTCCCCGGGCCACCCGAGCAGTTTCAATGAACTTTGTGCGGAAGCCCTGCCCGGCGGCGTAGTCCAGCATCTGTCCCTCGGGATCCAACAATAAAATGCCCGCCGCATCGACCTGCAATTGCGAGATTATCTGTGAAAGAACGAAGCCCAGTGTGTAGTGCTGATCAGAGCTTGCGATAATGGCACGATCGATTTCACTCAATGCGGTCAGACGCTTGATCTGCTGATTGATTTGCATCTCGGCCACTTTGCGGTCAGTTACATCCTGCGCAGTTCCGATAAAGCGGGTCGGTGTACCATCATCAAAATCGACCGCACCTCGGCAGTGGAGGTAACGCAATTCGCCATTCTTGCGGAATATGCGGAAGTTCAGTTCCTTCGCCTGCAATCCGGCTCGCAGGTCATTCATCCATTTGGCTGTCTCGGGGCGGTCTGACGGATAGACCAGCGCCAGGAAGCCCTGGCTATTCTGCTGGAACTCTTCCGGCAGGACATCGAGCAGGCGGTACATTTCATCGGAGAAGTTCACGGTATCGCTGAGGATCTGGTAACTCCAACTTCCGATATGTCCGATGCGCTGTGCTTCAGAGAGAAGACGTTCTTTTTCCCGCAACGCCTCCTCGGCGCGCTTCCGTTCGGTCACATCGCGTCCAACCACAAAGATGAGATCGCCTTCACGCTGAGTAATGCGGTTCGCGGTCACCTCCATTGGAACAGTTGTGCCATTCTTTCGCCGCCAGAGACGTTCGCCCAGGGATGTGCCCCCACCAGATACTACCTGCTGAAAATATCGGTCAATGCTTTGCCCATCATAGGCAGGAATATCGTAAAGCGTCAGGTCTTTGATCTCTTCAGGTGTGTACCCCAGGAGTTGCGAAAAGGCGGGGTTGGCGACAACCACGCGTTTCGTATCTGATTCATAGACGTAAATTGCCTCGACTGATTTTTCTATCAGCGCCCGGTAGCGTGTTTCGCTATCGCGCAGTGCGCCTTCCGCCTGCATTCGATCGGTGATATTCACAACTTGGGTAATGAAGTGTAGAGGCTCGCCCGAGGGAGTACGCAGGAGCGCTGTGCTGACGAGCACCCAGACCGGTTCTCCGGTTTTTTGAAGGTATCTCTTCTCAAAGGAAATGCTTGGCACCTCACCCGCCACCAGGCTGCGAAAGGCGTCTCTTCCAATTTCCAGATCCTGCGGATGCGTGATGTCATTGAAATGTTTTCCCACAAGTTCTGCGTCCGCGTAACCAAGCATCTCCATAAGTGCCTGGTTGACGTTCTGTAGCCTTCCATCCAGGGAGGTGATGCACATACCTACGGGGGAATGTTCGAACGAGGTCCTAAATATCTCCTCGCTCGCCCGCAGCGCCTGCTCCGCTCTCTTCCGATCTGTCAGATCGACGTCGAAACAGAAGAGTTCAGGCGCACGACCCGGAACCGAGACGATCGAATGGCTCGAAAAGACAGTCACACGCGAGCCGTCTTTACGCAGGAGGGACATTTCCGCGGCGGGGATAGGCTCTCCCGTCGCTGCCATCTGCTGAACAGCCTCCCCGATGGCGCTCCGCATTTTGGAGGGAACGATCAAATCCAGTAAAT
>CAWDUW010000005.1:0-27446 GCA_963805615.1 uncultured Actinomycetes bacterium
TCTCAGCCGGGCGGCGTCGACAGCGACAGCGCGAACAGCCCGGCGTCGTCCGTCAGCACCTGCTCCAGCGTGAGGCCTGCCGCCGCGAGATCGTCGGCGAGGCGCTGCGGCGTGAACTTTGCGCTGATCTCCGTGCGCAGCTCCTCGCGCGGGGCGAACTCGACGTCGAGACCGAGCGCGGCGATATGGACGCTCATCCGCCTGCTCGCGCGCAGGCGCATCTCGATCCACTCGCGCTCGCGGTCGAAGAACGCGATGTGCTCGAACGCGTCGACGTCGAAGTCGGCGCCGAGCTCGCGGTTGAGGACGTTCAGCACGTTGCGGTTGAACGCCGCGGTGATGCCCGCAGAGTCGTCGTAGGCGGCCTCGAGGATCTTCGGGTCCTTGACGAGATCGGTGCCGAGCAGCAGGTGGTCGATGCCGGGCCGCAGCAGCCGCGCGAGCCCGCGCAGGAACCGGCGCCGCGAGCCGGGGCTGAAGTTCCCGATCGTGCCGCCGAGAAAGGCGACGATCCTCGGGCCGTCGCCCGGCGGCGGCACATGCTGCAGATGGCGCTCGAAGTCCCCGACGATGCCGTGCACCGCGAGGCCGTCGAAGTCACTGGTCAGCTCGTCGGCGACGCGGACGACCATCGCCTCGGTCACGTCGACCGGGATGTACCGCTCGAGCGTGCCCGCCGCCGCGAGCGCGCCGAGCAGCACGCGCGTCTTCTCCGCGGTCCCGGCGCCCAGCTCGACGACCTCCGCCGCGCGCGTGGCCTGCGCGATGCGCGAGGACTCGGCGACGAGGATCGAGCGCTCCGCGCGCGTCGGGTAGTACTCGGGCAGCTCACAGATCCGGTCGAACAGCTCCGCGCCGACCGTGTCGTAGAAGTGCTTGGGCGGAAGCTCCTTGAACGGGCGGGTCAGGCCGTCGAGGACGTCGTCGGCGAGCGTGCGCTCGTCCCCCGGCGTCAGGTACGACCGGATCGTGATGACCTGTTCGGCCGCGACCGCGCTCTCGATCGGGTTCATGCGTTCTCCTCGTCGATCGCCAGGCGGACGCCGGCGAAGATCTGCCGGCGCTGGGGTAGATCCCAGTTCCGAAACGTGGGGGTGGCCACGCGCGACTGCGTGGCCCAGGCGCCGCCGCGCAGCACGCGGTAGCCCCGGTCGAAGAACACCTCGGAATACTCGCGGTAGGGATGCGCGACGAACCCGGGGTAGCCGCCGAACTCGCTCTGCGTCCACTCCCAGACGTTCCCGATCAGGTCGAGCGCGCCGCAGTCGGCGGCGGCCTGCGGGGCGGCGCCGACCGGGGCGGTCTCGAAAGCCCGCTGCCCGACGTGCGCGTCGCGATCCGTGGGCCATGACCGCTGGGTCCAGGTCGCCGCCGTCTCCCACTCCGCCTCCGTCGGGAGCCGCGCACCATGGGCGCGAGCGAAGGCGGCGGCCTCGAACCAGCTCACATGGCACGCCGGACGGTCGGGGTCGAGATCGCGCGGCCCGCAGGCCGTGAGCTCGCACCAGGACCCGTCGGGCCGGCGCGCCCAATGCAAGGGGCCCGTGATGTCCTCCTGCTCCTTCCAGGCCCACGCCTCGTCACTCCACCATTCGCGGCGCTCGTAGCCGCCGCCCTCGGCGAACGCGAGCCAGCTCGCGTTCGTGACGGGCGTCCTGGCGATGCGGAAGGGGGCGACGGTGACCAGGTGCGGCGGGCGCTCGTTGTCGTAGGAGAAGCGGCCTGCGCCGGCGCCGATCTCGACCTCGCCGCCGTCGACACGGACGAACTCGAGCCCGCTGTGTGCGCCGGGCTCCGGCGCCGGAGCCGGAGCCTCGCGGAACGGCGGGTCGAAGCCGCCGAGCCGTGCGAGCGTCAGGGTCTGCAGCATCGTCTCGACGTGCTGCTGCTCGTGCTGCAGGACGAGCTCGTGGATGACGGGGTCCACACCGCAGGCCCGAGCGGCGGCGAGCGCGCGCTCGCGGACGGCGGCGAGGTACTCGAGCGCCCCCGCGGTGTCGAGCAGCTCGATCTTCCCGCGAACGGCGCGCGGCGTCTCGAACGCGTCGTAGGTCGCGGCGAGATCGGCATGCAGCAGGGGCATGTCCGCGTGCCGGTGGACGAGCCACAGGTCCTCGTAGGCCGCGATGTGCGCGAGGTCCCACACGAGCGGGCTCATCAGCGGATCGATCTGCCGCTCGAGGTCGGCGTCGCTGATCGCGGAGGCGAGCGCCAGCGTGCGTTCGCGGGTCTGCGCGAGGTCGTCGAGCAGGTCTTCCCCCACGTCGGATGTCGCTGGAGCGGCGGGCATCGCAGCGGACGGTCTTCCCATCCCGCTGTGACGTTACACGCCCGCCACCCTCGGCTCGAGCAGAAAGGGAGTCAGCCGGGCATGCGGGATGCCGGGGGATCCAGGACGGGGGTTATCCCCACCGGCACCCGGCAGGTGCCGCCATTGGCGCGCGGCCGCTCACCCGTAAGCCTCCCCGGCGACGGTCCAGACCCCGTCGAAAACGCTGTTGGGAGACCTGCGATGCACCCGAAGACCACGTTTGCCGCCCGCGCCGGCCGTTGGAGCGCGCACCATGCCAAGACCGCCCTCGGCCTGTGGGCGGCGTTCGTCCTCGTCGCCGTCTTCATCGGCCAGGGCGTCGGACTCGTGAAGCGTGACGACCGCGCGAGCGGCCCCGGCGACTCGGGTCGCGCGGACCGCATCCTCCAGGACGCCTTCCCCAAGCAGAAGGCCCAGGAGACCATCCTGATCCAGGGGCCGAAGGGCACGGCCGTGTCCGATGCCCGCGTGCGCGCCGCCGTGCGCGACGTCGCCCGCAGCGTCGGCGCTGAACCCGGCGTGCGGCATGTGCGCTCGGCCCTGGGGGCGCAGGGCGGCGACCTCGTCTCCGCGGACGGGCGCTCGGCGCTCGTCACCTTCGACGTCACCGGTGACGCGGCGGCCGCCGAGCGGAGGATCGTGCCGGTCGAGCGCGCCGTCACCGCCGCGGCCGCGCGGAACCCAGGGGTGTTCGTCGGCCAGTTCGGCGATGCAAGCGCCTCGCGCGCGCTGTCGAAGGCGTTCGGCGACGACTTCCGCTCCGCCGAGACGCTCTCGCTGCCGATCACGCTGCTGATCCTCTTCCTCGCGTTCGGCTCGCTCGTGGCAGCGGGCATTCCGCTCCTGCTCGGCATCAGCGCGGTCGCCGCAGCGCTCGGCCTTGTCGGCGTCGTCAGCCACCTGATCCCGATGGGCGAGGAGATCAGCTCGGTCGTCCTCCTGATCGGGCTGGCCGTCGGCGTTGACTACTCGCTCTTCTACCTGCGCCGTGAACGCGAGGAGCGCCGCCGCGGCGCCTCGACAGCGGACGCCGTCGACGTCGCAGCCGCGACCTCGGGCCGAGCGATCCTCGTCTCCGGCCTGACCGTGATCGCCGCGATGGCCGGCATGCTCTTCGCCGGCGACAGCACGTTCGTCTCGTTCGGCATCGGCTCGATGATCGTCGTCGCCGTGGCGATGATCGGCTCGATCACCGCGGTGCCCGCCGCGCTGTCCCTGCTCGGGTCGAAGGTCGACCGCGGCCGGCTGCCGTTCATCGGCCGGCGCATGGCGGCACGAGCCGATCGCGGCGGGCGATTCTGGCCCGCCGTCGTGGATGGCTCGCTGCGGCGCCCGCTGCTGAGCGTCGTGGTCGCCGGTGGCCTGCTCGTCGCGCTCGCGATCCCAGCGCTCTCGATGCACACCGCGCTCAGCGGGACGAACGACCTGCCGCGGGACCTTCCGGTGATGCGCGTCTATGAGCGCCTGCAGGCCGCGTTCCCGGGCGGGCAGATTCCCGCCGAGGTGGTTGTGCGCTCGAGCGACCTACAGATCCCACGGATGCGCGCGGCGATCGCGAGCCTCGAGCGCCGGGCGATCGCGACACACCGATTCAACGGTCCCGCCGACGTGACGGTGGCCCCGGGCGGCCGGGTCGCGTCGATCCGGATCCCGATGGCGGGGGACGGCAACGACGACGCCTCGATGCGGGCGCTCGCCACGCTGCGCGGCACGCTCGTCCCGCAGACCGTCGGGAGGGTGCCCGGCGCCGAGGCCTACGTGACCGGCATGGCAGCGGGCACGAAGGACTTCAACGACGTGATGACCAGTCGCGCGCCGTTCGTCTTCGCCTTCGTCCTGACACTCGCGTTCCTGCTGCTGCTCGTCACGTTCCGGTCGATCGTCGTGCCCATCAAGGCGATCGTGCTGAACCTGCTGTCCGTCGGCGCCGCCTACGGGGTGCTCGTCTGGGTCTTCCAGGAGGGGCACCTCCAGGGCCTGCTCGGCTTCCATGGCAACGGGGCCGTCGTCTCGTGGCTGCCGATGTTCCTGTTCGTGATCCTGTTCGGGCTGAGCATGGACTACCACGTGTTCATCCTCAGCCGGGTCCGCGAGGCGGTCGACCGCGGGAAGAGCACGGACGACGCCGTGCGCGAAGGGATCCTCGCGACGGCGGGAACGGTCACGAGCGCCGCGATGGTGATGGTCGCCGTCTTCGGCGTGTTCGCGACGCTGAGCTACATCGAGTTCAAGCAGATGGGCGTCGGCCTGGCGGTCGCGATCTTCCTCGACGCGACGATCGTCCGGGCGGTGCTCCTGCCGGCGACGATGAAGCTGCTCGGCGAGCGCAACTGGTACCTGCCCAGGTGGCTCGAGTGGCTGCCGCGGATGTCGTGGGAGGGTCAGCCCAGCGCGGCGGCGTCAGCCACGACGGTGAGCCCGTCGCGTGAGAGCAGCGACGAGGGCACGTGGCGCGACGGCGCGCCGAGCGCGCCCGCGAGCGCCGGAGCCTTTCCCGCGCCGGTGACGAGCAGCAGTCGCTGACGGGCGCCGTCGAGCGTCTGACGCGTCAGCGTGATGCGGTCGGGCGGGGGCTTCGGGCTGTCGTGCACCGGGGCGACCCGTCCGGCCGCGTCGAGCACCGGGTTGTCCGGGAACAGCGAGGCGGTGTGGCCGTCCTCGCCGATCCCGAGCAGGACGATGTCGAGCACGACGTCGGCGAGCTCGCGCTCGTAGGCGCTCGCGGCGGCTTCGGCGCCGAGCTCGCCCTGCATGCGGTGCGTCACCGCGCCGTCCGCGACGAGCGTCTCACGGACGAGCCGCGCGTTCGACTCGGGATCGTCCGGGCCGACGCAGCGCTCGTCGGCGAACCAGAGATGGACGCCGCGCCAGTCCGGGACGAGCGGCCCGAGAGCGATGTAGGTGACACGCGGGGTGTTCCCGCCGGAGAGCGCCACATGGGCGGCGCCGCGGTGCGCGAGCGCCTCGGCGATCGCATCCGCGAGCAGTCGCGCCGCGCGCCGCGCGGCGGCGCCGGCGTCCGGCTCGCGCTCGACGACGACGCTCATCGCCTGCCCCTGTTGCTAGTGCGGGCCGGTATCGAAATGCCTGCCCTCCCATTGCTCGCGGTAGAGCGCGCCGTGCGTCGGCACGACCTTCCCCGGCGACGGCGTCGCGGCGAGCATCTCCTCCTCCGCGGCGATCAGCTTCATCACGGCATTGATCAGGGCCAGGTGCGTGAACGCCTGCGGGAAATTGCCCAGGTGACGGCCGGTGACGGCGTCGATCTCCTCGGCGTAGAGCTGCAGCGGGCTCGCATAGGCGAGCAGCTTCTCGCACATCTGCCGGGCGCGGTCGAGCTCACCGGTCTCGACGAACGCCGAGACCAGCCACCACGAGCAGATCGCGAACGTCCCCTCCTCGCCCTCGAGCCCGTCGTCGGTCTCATCGACGTTGTAGCGCAGGATCAGGCCGTCGGCGCCGAGCTCCTCGGCGATGCCGTCGACGGTGTTGCGGACCAGCGGGTCGTCGCCGGGGAGGAAGCGGACCAGCGGGATCAGCAGCAGGGCCGCGTCGAGCGCGTCGCTCCCGTAGTGCTGGACGAAGCGCATCCGCTTCTGGTCGACGCCGTGCTCGAGGACGTCGGCGCGGATCTCGTCTGCGACGTCCTGCCAGCGCGCCGCGGTGTTCGCGTCGCTGCGCAGCCGGGCCAGGCGGGCGCCGCGGTCGAGCGCGAGCCAGCAGAAGATCTTCGACGAGGTGAAGTGCTTCGGTTCGCCGCGCACCTCCCAGATGCCGCGGTCGGGCTCGCGCCAGTGCTCGATCGCCACCTCGACCTGGCGGGCGAGGATCGGCCAGGCCGACTCGGGCAGCTGGTCACGGTTCTTGGTGTGGATGTAGACCGAGTCCAGCAGGGTGCCCCACACGTCGTGCTGGTTCTGGTTGTAGGCGGCGTTGCCCACGCGAACCGGCTGTGACTGCTCGTACCCCTCGAGGTGCTCCAGCTCGGACTCCTCGATGTGGCGTTCCCCGCCGATGCCGTAGAGCACCTGCAGGTCGTCCTTCGCCGCGACATCCTCGATGAAGTAGTAGTAGTCGCCGGCCTCCTGGGTGAAGCCGAGCGAGTGCAGGGCCCAGAGCATGAAGGCCGAGTCGCGGATCCAGGAGTAGCGGTAGTCCCAGTTGCGCTCACCGCCCGGCGCCTCGGGGAGCGAGGTCGTGGACGCCGCGCACATCGCGCCGGTCGGGGCGTACGTGAGGCCCTTCAGCGTCAGCGCGCTGCGCTGCAGGTACTGGCGCCAGGGATGGTCGGGGAAGTCACCGTGCGCGAGCCAGTCGTGCCAGAAGTCGGCGGTGAAGCTCATCCGCCTGTGCGCCTCGTCGAAGTCCGCGGGCGGGGCGTGCTCGGTCCAGCTCAGGGCGACGAACGCGCGCTCGCCCTCGCGCAGCGTCGAGCGCGCGCGGGCGCGGCCGCGCTCGAAGCCGAGGCGCAGGTCCGTGGTCAGGCGCAGTTCGATGTCGTGATCCTCGGCGCGGGCGATGCCGATCCCGTAGCCCTCGTCGCCGTAGGCCCACGTCACGGGCTGGCGGCCATAGTCCAGGCGCGGCTCGCACTCGACGTGCATCTCGACGTGCCCGTTGATGCAGTGGATCATCCGCAGCAGGACGTGATCGGCGTCCGTGTCCGTAGGCGAGCGGCGGTGCGTTGACGAGCGGTCCTTGTCGTGGTGCCACGGGCCGACCAGCAGCAGATCGATGACGGTCACCCAGCCGGTCTTGGTCGCCCACGTCGTCTCGAGGATGTTCGTCCCCGGCAGGTAGCGGCGGCCGGCGGGAACGCGCTGGCCCTGGGGCGAGATGTTGAAGCGCCCGGCGTCGCGGTCCAGCATCGCGCCGAAGATCGACGGGCCGTCCATGCGCGGCAGGCACATCCATTCGACGCTGCCACTCGGGGCGACGAGCGCGCTGACCTCGCAGTCCGAGAGGAACGCGTAGTCGGCGATCGGCGGGTACGGGGAGCCGGCGAGTGCCCCGTCGTGTGGCGGGTGCTCCATAGGCGGGGGACGGTAGCGGTCGCGGGCCGGGTCCCCATCCGACGTCCAGGACGTTCGGTCAGGGGTCCGCATCTAGACCCCGAGCAGTCGCGCCAGCAGCCGGTCCCGCGCACGCACCGGCAGCACGCGCTGCATCGTGTCCAGGAACCGTGCGTCGTGTCCGATCAGGTAGTACGCCTTTGGGCGCCGCGCGGTGAGCGCATGCTCGATGCGCTCGGCGACGTCGTCGGGTGCGAGCGCTCGCTGCGTCTGACGGCCGACGAGATCGCGCATCGTCGCCAGGCGCGTGGCGTAGAGCGTCTGATGCTCAGGGCTCATCGAGCTCATGAGGCCCTCGGCGGAGCTCTCGCCCTTGCCCCAGATCTCGGTGGCGATCGTCCCGGGCTCGACGCACGCGACCCAGATCTTCCACGGCCGCAGTTCCTGTCGCATCGACGCGCTCATCAGGTGTATCGCGCCCTTCGAGCCGCAGTAGGCCCCGACGTACGCCTGGCCGACGCGGCCGCCGATCGAGCCGATGTTCACGATCCGCCCGCGGCCGAGCCGCAACGCGGGGATCGTCGCCTGCGCCATCGCGACGCACGAGAAGACGTTGAGCTCGAACTGCGCGCGCAGCTCGTCGAGTGGGAGCGCCTCGAGCGGCCCGGGGGTCGCGGACCCGGCGTTGTTGACCAGCCCGCTCAGCGCCGTGCCGCGCACGCGCTCGGCGAGCGCCGCGACGTCATCGGCCTTGGTGACGTCGAGGATGACCGGCTCGACGCCCGGGATCGCGGCGAGCGCGTCGTAGTCGGCCTGCTTGCGCACGCCGGCGATCACCGGCGTGCCGGCGCGGGCCAGGCGCTCGGCCGTCGCCCGGCCGATGCCGGTGGACGAGCCGGTGACGACGACGGGGTGGGGAAGCAGGCCCGCCCGGGAGCTCATGCGACGGTGCTCCCGGGGGCGAGCCCCCGGATGACCTCGTCGAGCCTGTCCGGACCGCACATCGGCGTGAGGATCGCAGTCGTGATGCCGGCGTCCGTGAACTCCCGCAGCCGAGCGCGCTGCTCGCTGAACGAGCCGAAGATGAAGATCTCCTTCACGAGGTCCTCGGGCACGAGCTCGAGCGCCTTCGCGCGGTCGCCCTCCTGCCACGCGGCGATCATCGGATCGATCTGCTCCCCCCATCCGAGCCAGCGGAAGAAGTCGCTGTAGACCGGGACGGTCGCGTAGCCGGTGAAGAGGAACTTCGCGGTCTGCAGCCCCTCGTCCGCGGGCTGAGGGATGCAGAAGAACCGGCACGCGAGCTCGCTGCTCCCCGCCTCCTTGCCGGCGGCGGCCTCGCCTTCGCGTACGCCCTCGACGACACGGGGCAGCCCGCTCAGCGGGAGGAAGTTCGTGAACGCCCCGTCGCCGATCTCGGCGGCCAGACGCAGCATCTTGCCGCGCAGCGCCGCGAGCACGATCGGGACCGGCTGCGCGGGCGGTGACTCCAGCCGGAACCCGCCCTCGCCGCGCTCACCCGCAAGCACGGGCCGCAGGTACTCGACGGTCGCGCGGATCTTCGACAGCGGCTTCTCGAACGGGATGCCGTTCCAGCGTTCGACGATCACGTTCGACGAGGCGCCGAGGCCGAGCACGAAGCGCCCGTTCGAGGCGTCGGCGAGCGCCGCGACCTGCTGGGCGAGGATCGCGCGGCCGCGCGTGTATGGGTTGACGATGCCGGTCGCCAGGCGTATGCGCTCGGTCTGCACGGCGGCGAGCGCAAGCGGCGTGAAGCCGTCGGCGCCGGCTGTCTCGCCGGTCCACAGGTCGTCGTAGCCGAGTTCCTCGGCGAGCTTGAAGTGCGGGCCGTGATCGGCCAGCGGCACGCCGGCGAACGGGAGGGTCAGGCCCCAGCGGGGGTCGGTCATGTCTGCTCCAGCCATTCGGAGATGCCGAAGGACTCGTGCCCGAGCCACTCCAGCCGGGTCAGCCCTTCGTTGACGGTCGTCAGGCGCTCCTCGCGGCGCTGACGCAGCGGGGCGACGCTGATCGCGGCGCCCCGCAGTGTGGCGGTGCGGCCGAGCGCGTCGGTCGCGTGCGCGACGAAGTCCCGTTGCGTCCCGTCGGTCCGGCCCGTGACGATCGGGGCGAGTTCGCCGCCGAGCATGAGGCAGCCGCCGACGACCTCGGCGCCGCTCTCGAGCCCCACGTTGTTCACGAGCAGGAAATGCCCCGGGTCCACGAGCATCCCCATCCAGCGCCAGTACGGGACGCCCTGCCAGTCGCGCACGCCCCACGAGTGGTCGCGCAGCCCGGCGCCGTCGATCGCGAAGCGCTCGCCGTTCACGGTCACCTGGCCGCTGACCGAGCCCGGCTGCTCGTAGTGACGGCCCGCGACCGCGCTCGTCAACCCCGACTCGAAGTGGAAGGGAGGCACCCAGGCCCCGAAGCTCAGCTCGCCGCTGACGCTCACCTTCTGATGCGCGCCCGGGTGCTCGCGGAGGTCCTCGGCACGCGCCCACAGGCGGGCCTCGCCGTCGATCGCGATCGTCCACTGCTCGAACGGAACGTCACAGGTGAACGTGAGTGCGCCGGCGGCGATCGGGGCGGCCTGAAGGTCGGCGGGGGAGGGGTCGCGGGCGAACGCGAGGAGGAAGCGCGGTGGCAGTCCGGCCCGCGTCGGCGGGAGCCAGACGCCGAGCGCGCCCTCGATCACGCCCTCGTTCGGCCGGGCGCCGACGCGCGCGTAGAACGCCAGCTCATTGCGTGCGTCACCGCCACCGAGATAGAGCGAGTCCGACCACTGCTCCTCCGGCCCCGGCGCGTGGAAGGCCTCGTCAAGGACGTCGAGCTCCGGTGAGCTGGGGCCGGGGATCATCGCGGCGCACCCTATCCACGGTCGTCCACTGTTGCGATGATCGCGCCGTGACCGAGCCACTTGACGGCATCGCGGGCGCCGACTCGATCCTCGGGAGGCCGTTCCCGTTGCCCCGGGCACCGCTCCCGCTCGCGCGCTGGGTGGACGTGGCGCCGGTGGGCGAAGGGGCCGAAGTGGTGTGGAGCCTCGATGACTCGCGCGCCGGTTCGCCGGGTCGGCTGGCGCTCTATGCGGGGCGCGTCCCGGCCCCGCAGCGCGACGGGCTCCTCGGCGCGAGCGAGCGTGGTGTCACCGTCGGCGAGGTGCCCGCACGCCTGCGCGAGCACCCGCTCTCCGAGGCCCAGCCGTCGCTGCGCCCCGTGCGCGAGCTGTCGTGGGAACGCGACGGCCTCGCGCTGCGGATGACCGCTCAGGGACCGTGGGAGATCGACGACCTGCTGGCGCTCGCCGCGTCGGTGCCGGAGTGACGCCCCGCGCGACGGCGCGCCCCCGGTAGGGTCCGCGACCGCCCCGCCGCTCTTTCGACCCGGAGGCCGCATGCCCGACTCCAAGCCAGATCGCAACCTCGCCCTCGAGCTCGTGAGGGTCACCGAGGCCGCCGCGCTGTCGGCCGCCCGCCTCGTCGGCCGCGGCGACAAGATCGCCGCCGACCAGGCCGCCGTGGACGCGATGCGCCACGTGCTCGAGACCGTTTCGATGGATGGGCTCGTCGTCATCGGCGAGGGCGAGAAGGATGAGGCGCCGATGCTCTACAACGGCGAGCACGTGGGCGACGGGTCGTCACCCGCCGTCGACATCGCCGTCGACCCGCTCGAGGGCACGACGCTGACCGCCCGGGGCATGCCGAGCGCGCTCGCGGTGATCGCGATCTCACCGCGCGGCACGATGTTCGACCCGGGGCCGTGCGTCTACATGGAGAAGCTCGCCGGCGGCACAGACCTGCTCGACCTGCTCGACCTGGACCGGCCGATCGGTGAGACCTGTGCGCTCGTCGCCGAGCGTCGCGGGGTCAGCATCGGCGACGTGATGGTCGTCGTGCTCGACCGCCCGCGCCACGAGGAGGGCATCGAGGCGATCCGGTCCGCGGGCGCGCGCGTGCGCCTCATCGCCGACGGCGACGTGAGCGCCGCACTCCTGTCCGTCAGCACCCGCTCGCCGGTCGACCTGCTCTGGGGCGTCGGCGGCACCCCGGAGGGCGTCATCTCCGCGGCGGCGATCAAGTCGATCGGCGGCGGCCTGGTCGGCCGCCTCTGGCCACGCGACGACGACGAGCGCAAGGCCGCGCTCGACGCCGGCTACGACCTCGAACTGCAGCTCACGCAGGACGATCTGGTTCGCGGGGACGACTGCTTCTTCTCCGCGACCGGCGTCACCGACGGCGACGTGCTGCAGGGTGTGCGCTACGAGGGCAAGGGCGTCGCGACGACCGAGTCGCTGGTCATGCGCTCGCGCTCGGGGACGGTGCGCCGCGTCCGAGCGACGCACAACCGCGACAAGCTCCGCGCCCTGATCGGCGAGCGCTACGGCTGATCAGCGCGTGGTCGCGCTCGGGACGCGGCTCGCGTCCCGGCCGGCCGACCGCTCGCTGGGGACCGGACCCTCGGGATCCGGCAGCTGGTCCAGGTCGGCGAAGCGGCCGATCTTCGACTCCTCGAGGTCGAGCTTCGCGAGCGACCGCAGGAACCCGTACGTCACGAGCACGTGGATACGCGACTGCGTGGCCGCGTAGGCCCACCGCGTGAAGGTCGAGGCGATCGCCGGGTAGTAGTTGGCGACCTCGACCTCGACATGCAGGTCGACCCACTCCGGGTCGTCGGTGGGGGTGCGCTGCATGTCGATCTCCAGGTACCCGTCGGCGCCGATCCCGGGCGGCGCGACGAGCACGCCGCGCTCGATGCCCCAGCGGACGATTCCGCGCCGCGCGTCCATCTCGTACTCGGGCGCCTTGAACGCCAGCAGCACGAACGGGCGGCGCAGCAGGACGACGAAGCGCTCGCCGTCGGTGTACTCGACGCGGATCAGGCCGAGTGTGCAGCGGCTGAGAAAACGCCAGTAGGTGCGCGCGAGGCGCTCGAGGTGCTTGGGCGTCCAGATCGCGGCGAGCGCGGCTGTCGGCATCCGCACGTCCGCGGACTGCACCGAGCGGCAGGCGCCGGTGCGGTCGATCGACGTGTCGTCGTGGAGCGGCCCGATCGTCGCCGGCCCGACGGTGGTCGGGCTTCCGAGCACGTGCTTCAGGACACGGGAGATCACGGCGTAGGCGGCGATCAGGGTCGCCAGGGGCTTCAGCAGACGCCTCATGCTCGGGGTGATGGTACGGGCGCGCCGGTGCCGAGGGCCTCCCGAACGGCGTCGTCGAAGCCGAGCGGGTCGTCGTTGATCCCGCGCGGCGGAGGCGTGCGCACGAGCAGCTCCTCGCTCAGTCCGTCGACGAGCGGGCGCGCCAGTGCCGGCTCGACGGTCGTGACGAAGCGGATCCAGTAGGACGACAGCCGCGGTGACAGCACGGGCACCGGCACGATCAGCGGTGGGCGCCGGCCCTGGAGCACCGCGAAGCGGCGCATCATGTCGCGGTAGGTGACGATGTCGCCGCCGCCGAGCTGGACCTCGGCGGGCGGTGCCGGGAACTCCGCGAGCCGTGCCAGGGCGGCGGTCACGTCGCGCGCGGCGATCGGCTGCGTGCGCGTGTCGATCCACTTGGGTCCGACCATCGCGGGCAGGCGCTCGACGAGCTGGCGCAGCATGAGGAACGACGCGCTGTCCGATCCGATCACCATCGCGGCGCGCGCGTGCACGAACTCGGGCGCTCCCGCGGCGAGCAGTTCGGCCACCTCCTCGCGGCTGCGCAGGTGCGCGGAGCCCGGGCCGGGCGCCTCGAGCCCGCCGAGGTAGATCAGCCGCTGCAGCCCTGCTTCGCGCGCGGCCTCGGCGAAGTTCGCCGCCGCACGGCGATCGTTCTCCGCGAAGTCGCCGCTCGATCCCCGGCCCATCGAGTGCACGAGGTAATAGGCGACCTGCGCGCCTGCGAGCGCCTCGGCGAGACCCTCGCCGGTGAGGACGTCGCCGCGCGCGACCGTCGCGCCGGCCGGCAGATCCGCCCGCGCGGGGTCCCGCACGAGACAGGTGACGTCGTGCCCGGCATCCAGCAGGAGCGGCAGGAGGCCGCCGCCGATCGCGCCGGTGGCTCCGGTCAGGAGGACGCGTCTGGGGCTGGGCATGTCCGAGGTACGCACGGGATCCTGCGGGTCGATGACCGCGATCGGCGACTGCTCCGTATGCCGTTCGACGGGAAGGGTGCTTCAACGCCATGTTGAATCATCCTTACGTTCAAGACTATGGGTGATCTCGCCATCAAGGACATCGCCGAGCAGACCGGCATCGCGGCGGGGACGATCCGCATGTGGGAGCAGCGCTACGGGTTCCCGAGCCCCGAGCGCACTGCCAGCGGGTACCGGCGCTACTGCGAGCGCGACGTCGAGGCGCTCCGGCGGGTGCAGGCCTACCGCCATCGCGGCCTCTCGGTGCCCGCGGCGATCGAGCGCGCGCAGGAGAGCGGAGGTGCGAGCGACCATCCGTCGATCTACGCCGCGGTCGCCTCGGCCGGCAGCGACCTGCGCCCGCAGGTGCTGCGCAAGTCCACGCTGGTCGCGCTCAGCCGCGCGATCGAGCACGAGGCGCTTGCGCGCGCGGCCGCGCCGGTGCTCATCGGCGCCTTCCAGCACGAGCCCTTCTACCGGGCGGTCGAGCATCGCTACCGGCGGCTCGCGCAGGTCGCGGACGCGGCGGTCGTGTTCGCCGACTTCGCCGCCGAGCGGAAGCCGCGCGGCGGGCCGGTCGAGCTGCCGATCGGGGCGGACGACGCGCTGGGCAACGAGTGGGCGGTCGTGATCGACGCGCCCGGCTACGCCGCCTGCCTGCTCGCGTGGGAGCAGCCCGGCATCACCGAGCCCGGCGATCCCGGCGACCTGAGCCGGCGCTTCGAGGCGATCTGGACGGTCTGCCCGCACGCGACCCGGCGTGCCGCGATGGTCGGGGCGCGCCTCGCAGCCCGGGTCGATTCGCAGTACGGCGAGCGGCTCGAGCAGCTGCTGGCCGACCGCCCGATGGCACTCGAGGAGCCGGCGCCGGCGCTGACCGCGCTGACCAATCGCGTGATCGCCTACCTCGAAGCCGGCTGAGCGGCTCAGACCGGGATCAGCTCGACCTCGGTGCCGGCCGCCAGCGCCCGGCCCTCACCGCGGGGGATCACGACGAGCCCGTCGGCGAGCGACATCGAGCGCAGCACGTGCGAGCCCTGCGGGCCCGTGACGTACGCCGCGCCGTCCTCGAGCCGCACGCGCACGCACTCGTCCCGGTCGGGATGGCACATCACGCGCTCACCCAGCACCGCGCGACCACCCGTCGGCGGCTCGGCCCACTGGAGCGCCGCGAGCGCGGGCCGCACGAACAGCAGGAACGTGACCATCGCCGAAACCGGGTTCCCGGGCAGTCCGAACACGAGCGTGCGCCCGCGCGCGCCGAACCACGTGGGCTTGCCGGGCCGCAGCGCGACGCGCCAGAACCGCTCCTCGACGCCGAGGTCGGACAGCGCGGGCTTGACGTGGTCGTGCGGGCCGACGGACACGCCGCCCGAAAGGATCACCACGTCGGCGGCGGAGAGGGCGTCCTCGATCGCGCGGCGCGTGGCGTGGAAGTGATCGGGCACGTGGCGGGTGAGCACGACGTCCGCCCCGTCACGCGCGGCGAGCGCGGTCAGCGTCACGCCGTTCGAGTCGTGGACCTGCCCCGGGCCGAGCGGAGCACCCGCGGGAAGCAGCTCGTCGCCGGTGGCCAGCACGGCGACGCGTGGCCTCGATGCGCAGCGGATCCGTGCGCGACCCGCGTTCACCGCGACGCCGAGGTCGGCCGGCCCGAGACGCGTTCCAGCGCCGAGAACGTGATCGCCGGCGAGCAGGTCCTCGCCGGGCTCACGGACGTTGCGCCCGGGTGCGACGTCGTCGAGCAGCCTGATCCGCTCGCCCGAGTCCTCGACGAGTTCCTGCTGCAGCACGGCGTCGGCGCCTTCGGGCAGCATCGCGCCGGTCGAGATCCGGATCGCCTCCCCGTAGCCGACCGGAACGTCCGCAGGGCGGCCTGCGCGCGACTCTCCGACGACGACCAGGTCGCGGTCGGCCTTGCCTGAGCGGACGGCGTACCCGTCCATCGCGCTGTTCGCGAACCCCGGCACGTCGTGGGCGGCGCGCAGCTCCTCGGCGAGGACGCGGCCCAGCGCCTCGCCGACCGGGACCTCCTCGGTCTCGAGCGGCGCCGCGGCGTGCAGCACGAGCTCGCGTGCCTCCTCGATGTTCAGCAGCGGAGCGGCCATGGCCGGGCAGCATGACGCACGCGGGTTGTCCGCAACGGCTGGTATTCACCGCACATGCTCGCGGGCTCAACTCCAGCCCGGGCCCCGCGCCCGGTCGCCGATGCCCCGCTGGCGGCACTCGCGGATTCCGACGGCCTCGCCAAGGGCTGGCTGCTCACCCTGATCGCCGACGCGCCGCTCCAGCAGGCGGCCGCCGTCCCGGCCGCTGAGCTGGCGCGTGACGCGCCGCCGCTGTGCGCGGCGATGACGGCGTCGCTCGCCTCGAGCGAGGCGCTCGACCGGCTGCGGCCGGCCGGTGACCTCGCCCCGCTGGCCGCGCGCGCCGGGCGCGTCGCCGGCGCAGTCGACCCCGCCGGAACCGCGGGAGCGCTCGCCGCGCTCCGAGGAGTGCTCTGGAACGCGATCGCGGACGGTCTGCGGGCGCCCGATCCCGAACTCGTCTCCGCGCTCGCCGCGCGGCTCGGGCACGTGTGCGACGTGGTCGCGGCGTCGGCGCTCGCGAGTGCCCCGGCGGCCGCTCCGGCGGCGCCGGGGGTCGAGGAGGCGCCGCGGCTCGCGGCGGTCCCCGACGACGCTCCGTCGACGCCCGCGCCCGCTGCCGCGCCTGTCGCCGAGCCCGCGCCGAGCGTGCCCGCCGACGTCTTCCCGACCGCCTCCGCGTCACCGGCGATGGACGACCGTCACGAGCCGTGGGCGACCGCCGTCGTGCGCCGCGTGGAGCGGCTGCTCGTGTCCGGCTCGCCGGTCGCGGTGCTGGCCGTCGACATCGACGGGGCCGAGCTGCTCCTCGCCGCTGACCTGCATGGCGAGGCGCGCTCCGTGCTCGACCGGGTCGAGCGGGCGCTGCGCGACGAGCTGCGGCCCGGCGACGCCGCGGTGCGCGAGCGCGACGGACGGCTCTGGATCGTGGGCGGCGGCACGACACTCGAGGGCGCACGCGCGCTCGGCCGCCGGCTCGCCACCGCCGCCTCGAACGCGGGAACCGTCGCCGGCACCCCGCTCCGCGCGTCCGTGGGCATCGCGATCAGCCCGGACGACGGCACCGACGCGGCATCGCTGGTGGCGCACGCCGACGAGGGCGTGTTCGCCGCTCGCGCGGCGGGCGTCGATCTCGCCTAGCGCGACGACACGCCGCCGCCCCGCGGGGCGCCGGGGAGCACTGCTGCGATCGGGCTCGGCGCGGTGGTCCCGCCGGCCGGAAGGACGCCGACGCGGACGCGACCGGCGGCGACGAAGCCGAGGGTCCTTGCGGCCGCCAGTGTGAGGTCGTAGTGCACGCCCCTGACGAACGGACCGCGGTCGATCACCGGGACGCTGAGCGAGCGGCCGCCCCAGGTCACGTCGACGAGGGTGCCGCACGGGAGGGTGCGATGGGCGACGCCGATCGTGGAGCGCCGCAGCCTGACGCCGCAGGCGGTGCGGTGGCCCGGCTGGCTGTACCACGTGGCAGTGGCGCGGCGGTAGACGGTCGCCGTCGCGCTCGGCGTCACGGTCGCCTGGGCGGCGCCGGCGCCGGCGGAGAGCGCCGCGCGGACCGTCCAGCGACCCGTCGAGGCTGCGCGCCAGGTCGCGGAGAACGATCCGTCGTCCGCTGCGCGGGTCGTGGTGATCGTCGTCCAGGCGGCGTCAGGCGTCGCCTGCGCCTCGATCTCCACCGAGCGCCCGCCGGCGGACGTGCCGAGCGAGCCGGTGACATGCTGCAGATGGCCGACGATCGCCGGCGCCGCGAGGAGCATCGGCCCCCCGGGGGCCACGCCGCCGGTGTCCTGCGCGAGCGCAGGCGCTGCCGGCACGAGCGCGCCGAGCACGAGAGCGGCACACGCCGCGGCGACATGGGGGATCCGGAACCGAATGGTGATTCTCGTTCGACGGCCTACGAGGTGAGCTGACGGGCTCGCGCCGAACGATCGGCGCTACGCGATATCTCGCGATTCGCCCCGGCGGACCTGACGGTCCGCAGTGGGTCCCCCGTCCCCCGCGCGCATGGCCCGCGGGAGTTCGGCAGTGCGGGGAACCCTAGCGAACGCCGGAGTCGGCAGGACGCTCGAACCCTGTGGGCGCCCTAGAACGGCAGGCGCTTCAGGACGCCGCGCACGAGCCCGACGAGTGCCGCACCGGGATCGGCGCTGCCCTTGTGCTCGGTCGGCGTGGCGTAGCCGGCGGGCGGGATCGCGGGGCCTGCGCTGCGCCGCGGCGCGGGCTTGCGCGGGCTCGGCCCGGCGCCGGCCGTCGCACGCGGCTTCGCGGCGGCCCTCGGCTTCGCCTTTGCCTTGGGCTTCGCCGCGGTCTTGCCGGGGGGCGGCTTGGCGTTCGTCGCTCGACCCGCACGGGCCGCTTCGCGGCGCGCGCTCGGCCGCTGCCGGCGGCTTCGCGGCAGGCTCGAAAGCACCTCGCGCTGGTCTGCCGGGTCGTCCGGGGTGGACATGCGGCCATTGTCGCATCAAGGGGGTGATCCGGGGGGCCGGACCGGCCGATGAAGTGAAACCGAACATCCCCGGCCACGTATGACACGCAGGCGACCGCGTCCGTGGACCCGGCGCCCTCACGACCGAATTCCGACCGCAGTACCCTGGGTACCGCGTAGCAGTCCGGCGGCCATCGCCGGGAAACCGAACGGATCCTCATGTCTTTGACCGATCTTCAAGAGCTGGAAGAGATCAAGGCCCTCGTGGCCCGTGGCCAGGCGACCGGCGTGGTGTCCCACGGCGACATCGCGACCGCCACCTCCGAGCTCGACATCGACGACGCCGACCGTGAAGAGCTCACGACCTGGATCGAGAGCCAGGAGATCGAGCTCGTCGACGACGACCCGTCCGCCGCCGGCCCCGAGGCCGAGCGCGCGCCCGACAAGCGCCGTGGTCGCGCGAAGAAGTCGACGGCGCTCGATCTGCGCCCGGACATGACGACGGACTCGCTGCAGCTCTTCCTCAAGGACATCGGCAAGGTCCGTCTGCTGACCGCTCAGGAGGAGGTCGACCTCGCCAAGCGCATCGAGCGCGGTGACCTCGACGCGAAGCAGAAGATGGTCGAGTCGAACCTGCGTCTCGTCGTCTCGATCGCGAAGAACTACCGCAACCAGGGGCTGCCGTTCCTGGACCTGATCCAGGAGGGCACGCTCGGCCTGGTGCGCGCCGCGGAGAAGTTCGACTACCGCAAGGGCTTCAAGTTCTCGACCTACGCGACCTGGTGGATCCGCCAGGCGATCGCGCGGGCGCTCGCCGACAAGGCGCGCACGATCCGCATCCCGGTCCACGTGGTCGAGAAGCTGAACAAGATCGGCCGCGCCGAGCGCAAGCTCGTCACCGAGCTGGGCCGCGAGCCCACCGCCGACGAGATCGCCGAAGTCACCGGGATCGATCCCGAAGAGGTCGATTCGATCAAGCGCTCCGCGCAGGCTCCGGTCTCGCTCGAGAAGCCGGTCGGTGACGAGGAGGAGTCGGAGTTCGGCCAGTTCATCGCCGACGAGCGCGCCGAGTCGCCGTACGAGCGCGCCGCTGAGATCCTCACGAAGGAAGCGCTGCGCGAAGCTCTGGAGAACCTCTCCTACCGCGAGCGTCGTGTGCTCGAGCTGCGCTACGGCCTGGGCGGGGAGCACCCGCGCACGCTGGACGAGGTCGGCAAGACCTTCAACGTCACGCGTGAGCGCATCCGCCAGATCGAGAATCAGTCGCTGAAGAAGCTGCAGTCGCTCGCCGAAGCGCAGAAGCTGCGCGACGTCGCCTGACGCAGTTCACGCGGCGTCGTCGCCGCTGGGATGATGCTCGCGTGAGCGATACGCGCGCGATCGTGGACCGGGCGGTGGCCTACGCCGGCGGCGCCGAGCGCTGGGACGCGCTCGAGGCGCTCGAGGTTCACATCCGGGTCGGCGGGCTCGCGTTCCGGATGGCCGGCGTTCTCGACCGCGTCGGCGACGACGATCTCGTCGTCTGGGTGCACGAGCCGCGGACCGAGTTGCGCTCCCGCGACACTCCGGGATGGCACGGGGTGTTCGATCACGGCGAGGCGCGCCTGTTGGACGCTGCAGGTGCGACCAGGGCGTCGCGGTCACCCGCCGTCCGCCCGCAGCGGGCCCCGTGGCCGCGAACAGGCTGGGACGACCTCGACGCGATCGCGTTCTCGGGCTACGCGTCGTGGAACTACCTCACGTTCCCGGTGCTGCTGCGCCGCCCGGACGCGCAGCTCGAGTCGGTCGGGACCCACAGGATCGCCGGGGAGGACCTGCAGGGCCTGCGCGTGCGGTTCCCACCGAGCGTCCCGACGCACGGGCACAGCGACGTCCTCTGGTTCACGCGGGACGGCGCGCTGCGCCGCCACGACTACCGGGCGCGGATGATCGCGCCCTGGGCGCTCGCGGCGAACGTCGTGCTCGAGGAGCAGACCGCCTTCGGCGTCACCGTGCCCTGCCGTCGCCGGGTCACGCCGCAGCTGCCGTTGCGGCGCGCCGCGCCCGCGCCCCTGCTCGTGTCGATCGAGCTCGAGCTGACCGGCGTGAGGGAGCGCTGAGCCGCACCAGCACTCCGCGCGGCCCATCACCGGCCGTGTTCTAGAACATCCGGCCAGTGCCCCCTGCCCGGACCGGCCCGAACCGCCGATGCGAAGAGCAATGCCCCTGGATCTCGACGCTGCCCTCCGCTACCTCGTGCACAACGACGGTTCCGACCTTCATCTGAAGGCCGGCGCCCCGCCGATGACCCGGATCGACGGCGCTCTGCGCCCGATCGAGGGACTTCCGCCGCTGACAGCCGAGGAGACCCAGGGGGCGGTGCAGCACATGCTTCACGACCCGGCGAAGCTGCGCGAGTTCGCCGACGACAACGAGGTCGACTTCAGCTACGCGATCGAGGGCGTCGCACGCTTCCGCGTCAACGCCTTCCGCCAGCGCGGCGACGCGTCGATCGTCGCTCGAGCGATCCCGATGAACATCCGCTCGATCGAGGACCTCGCCCTGCCCGAGGTCGTCGCGACGCTCGCCGAGGAGGAGCGCGGCATCGTGCTGCTCACCGGCACGACCGGCTCCGGCAAGTCGACGACGCTCGCGGCGATGATCGACCACATCAACTCGACGCGCGCCCGGCACGTGGTGACGATCGAGGACCCGATCGAGTTCCTGCACCAGGACAAGCGCTCGCTGATCAATCAGCGCGAGATCGGCCAGGACACCGCCTCGTTCAAGCGCGCGCTGCGCCGCGTGCTGCGCCAGGACCCCGACGTGATCCTGATCGGCGAGATGCGCGACGAGGAGACCGTCCACACGGCTCTCTCCGCCGCCGAGACCGGCCACCTCGTCTTCTCGACCGTGCACACCGTGGACGCCTCCGAGACCGTCAACCGCCTGATCGACTTCTTCCCGCCGCACATGCACCAGCAGGTGCGCGCGATGCTCGCCGGCACGCTCAAGGGGATCATCTCCCAGCGCCTCGTCCCGTCAGCCAGCGGCGGCCGCGTCGCCGCCTGCGAGATCCTGCGGATGACCGGCCGTGTCCGCGACATGATCATGGACCACGAGCAGACGGGCCGGCTGCCCGAGGTGATCGCCGACGGCGGCTACTACGGCATGCAGACCTTCGATCAGGCGCTGTTCGGCCACCTGAAGTCCGGCCGCGTGACGATGGAGGAGGCCGTGCTCGCCGCCTCGACGCCGCACGACTTCAAGCTGCTCGTCGCGGCCGACGGCAAGAAGGGCACGACGATGGAGGACGTGGCCGACGCCGAGACTCGCCGCGCCCCGCCGCTCGCCGCCTGATCGCAGGATCCGCTTGACGCCGGTGACAGTCTGCCGGTCATGAGCATCAAGACCGATCTGCAGCAGTACACCGAGACGACGGCGACCGACGCCTTCTCGCTTCAGAATTCGAAGCTGCTGAAGGTGCGGCTCGGCGACGGTGAGATCCAGGCCAAGAAGGGCTCGATGGTCGCCTACCAGGGGGAGGTGAAGTTCGAGCATGCCGGGTCCGGCGGCATGGGGCGGATGCTGAAGAAGGCCGTCAGCGGCGAGGGCACGACGCTGATGAAGATGGCGGGCAGCGGCGAGGTGTTCCTCGCCGACACCGCCCAGGACATCCATCTGCTCCACCTCGACGACGACTCGGTCACGATCAACGGCCCCAACCTGCTCGCGTTCGACGCCGACATCAGCTGGGACATCCACCGGATGAGCGGCGGCGCTGCGGCGGCGATGTCGGGCGGGCTCTTCAACATGGAGCTGAAGGGCACCGGTTGGGTTGCACTGCTGTCGGACGGCCCGCCCGTGCTGCTCGACGTCGCCTCGGCGCCGACGTTCGCCGATGCGCAGGCCGCGATCACGTGGTCGTCCGGTGTCAGCGCTTCGCTGAAGACGGACGTGAACGCCAAGGCGCTGATCGGTCGCAGCTCCGGCGAGTCGCTGCAGATGGCGTTCTCCGGGCAGGGCTGGGTGCTCGTCCAGCCGTCCGAGGGGCGGATCGTTCCCACCTCCGGTGGGGGCGGCGGCGGGCTCATGGGCAACATCCTCGGCGGCTGAACCCACTTCAGTTGGTAAAGTAACGGGACGATGCCGGTCGATCCCTCGTGTCCCGTCTGCCGTACCGCTGACATCGTCTGCGCCAAGTGGACGCTCCTGATCGTGCGTGATCTCTCCGAGGGCCGCTCGCGATTCTGCGAGCTCGAGCGCGCGCTCAGCGGCATCAGCCCGCGCACGCTCTCGCTGCGGCTGCGTGACCTCGAGCAGGAGGGCGTCGTCGAGCGCCAGACGTTCTCCGAGGTGCCGCCGCGCGTCGAGTACGCGCTGACGGAGAAGGGCCGTGCCCTGCTGCCGCTGATCGAGGACATGCGGGAGTTCGGCGAGCAGTGGCTCGATGCCGACGCCGGCTGCGCGCCCGCGGCCGCCGCGGCACTGCTGGCCTGACGTCGCTGCACACCGTCGTGCAAGGCGGACCGCAACGTCCGCGGCCCTGACGCGTTCATGCCAGCATGGAAGGCCCCCGACCCGTTCCCCCGAACGGTGCCCCGATGGATGACGCACCCCGGCAAGGACTGACACGTCGCAACGCCCTCGCGCTCGGCGCGCTCACCGGCGCCGCCTCCTTCGCGCGCGCCGGCGCCCGTCCCGCCGCGGCCCTCGCAGCGCCCGGCTCGTTCGGCCTGCGCGTGCCGCCGGACGCCTTCGCGCACGGGCTCGTGACCAAGCCGTTGCGCGCA
This sequence comes from uncultured Actinomycetes bacterium, assembly GCA_963805615.1. Taxonomy (GTDB): domain Bacteria; phylum Actinomycetota; class Thermoleophilia; order Solirubrobacterales; family Solirubrobacteraceae; genus F1-60-MAGs163. The sequence goes on from CAWDUW010000005.1 coordinate 22,725, forward strand.
CGCGCCCGGTTCGTCCTGCTCGGTGTCCGCGACCCGAGCGGGCTCGATGCCGAGCTGCACGTGCGGGCCCGCCGCGCGGGCGGGCGCTGGACGGACTGGTACCCGCTGCGCGAGCACGCCGCCCACGGCCCGGACCGCGCGGGCACCGGGCGCGGGGCGACCGACCCCCTGTGGACGGGGCCGTCCGACGAGCTGCAGCTGCGCGCCTCGCGGCGGCCGCGCCGGCCCGTGCAGGTCGCGCTCGTCAGTCTTCCGCCGGCGACCCGCGCGCTGATCGCCGCGCATGCCGCGGCAGGTCCGGCGCGCGCCCACGGCAGCCAGCTTGGTGTGCGGCCCGCGATCGTCTCGCGCGCGGCCTGGGGAGGCGACCTGGTGCCCCCGCGCGTGCTCCCGTCGTTCGGCGAGGTCGACCTCGCGGTCGTCCATCACACGGAGAGCGCGAACGCGTACACGGCCGAGCAGTCCGCCGGCATCGTGCTCGCGATCACGAAGTTCCACCGCGACACCCGCGGCTGGAACGACGTCGGGTACAACTTCCTCGTCGACCGCTTCGGCACGATCTTCGAGGGCCGCGCCGGCGGCGTCGACCAGCCCGTGATCGGCGCGCATGCCCAGGGCTTCAACAGCATCTCGACGGGGATCTCGATCATCGGCTCGTTCATGGCCGTCGAGCCTCCGGCGGCCGCGGTCGACGCCGTCGCGCGGCTGATCGGCTGGCGGCTCCCGCTCGCCGGCATCCCGGTGAGCGGGCAGGTGACGGTGACCTCCGGTGGCGGATCGCTGAGCCGCTATCGCAGCGGCGTGAAGGTGACGCTCGACCGGATCTGCGGCCACCGCGACGTCGGCAGCACCGACTGCCCCGGTGACCGCCTCTACGTGGACCTGCCGTCGCTGCGCGCGAAGACGCGCGACCTGGCGGGTGCGCCCGTCGTGCGTCCGGAGGTGACGCTGGCGGCGGCCGCGCGCGTTCGGTACGGCGGAAGTGCGAAGTTCGAGGGCTCCGTGCTGGCGCCCGACAAGACGCCGCAGCCGAGCGTCCCCGTGCGGATCGAGAAGCGCGGGCCCGGGGGCTCCTGGGTCACGATCGCGCGCACGACCACGGACGCCGACGGTGCGTTCGTCGCGAGCGCCGCGTGGACCCGCGGCGGCCTTGCGCGCGCCAACGCTCTGCAGGCGGTGTCGCTGCCCGTGAGCGTCGCGCTGGTCCCCGCGCTGAGCGTGACCGCCGACGCGGCGACCCTCGTCGGCCCGGGCCTTGTGACGTTGCGCGGCTCGATGCGCCCGTCCGGCACGCTGAAGGTCGTCGTGCAGCGGCGCTCCGCCGGCCGCTGGCGGCGCGTGGCGATCGTCAGCCGCAAGGGGCGCAAGGCGTTCGCGATCCGCGTGCGGCTCCCCCGTACCGGGAGCTACCGGCTCGTCGTGAGCGCCCGCTCGAGCGGGCAGGTCGTCAAGGCGAAGTCGATCCCCGTGCGCGTCGGCCCCACGAGCGGCGGACTCGCCGCGGGCTGAGGCGGCGCCGGGCGGCCGCGGCCGCCTGTCGAGAACGATTCTCATTCTTGCTACGGTCCGCGCCGATGCTGGACCCGTTCTCCCTGCCGTTCTTCCAGCGTGGCATCGTCGAGGTGCTCCTGCTCGCGGTCGCCGCGGGCCTGCTCGGCACGTGGATCGTCCTGCGCGGGATGGCGTTCTTCGCGCACGCCGTCGGGACGGCGACGTTCCCCGGCCTCGTGCTCGCGGACGGGCTCGGCTTCTCGGCGACGCTCGGCGCGCTCGGCGCCGCGCTCATCATGGCGGCGCTCGTCGGGCTGCTCACCCGCCGCCGCGGAACCGGCGCCGACAGCGTGACGGCGCTGGCGCTCGCGGTGACGCTGGCGCTCGGTGTGGTGCTCGCGAGTGACGTCTTCGGCTCGCAGGCTCGCGTGGACCGCCTCCTCTTCGGCAGCCTGCTGCTGATCGACGGGGCCGACCTGCGGCTCGCGGCGGCCGCGGCGGCCGCGGCCGCCATCGCGGCGCTGGTGATCGGTCCGCGCTGGCTCGCGACGGGCTTCGCCGGCGCGCAGCCCGGGGCGCGCCGGCAGGGCGCGACGGACATCGTTCTCGTGGTGCTGGTCGCGCTCGTGGCGGTGGCGGCGCTTGCGGCGGTCGGCGCGCTGCTCGCGACGGCGCTGCTCGTTGTTCCCGCCGCGACCACGCGGCTGGTCATGGATCGGATGCGCAGCTGGCAGCTTTCGACCGTCGTGCTCACGGGGCTCGAGGGGGTCGGAGGACTGTGGATCTCGTTCCAGCTCGATGTGCCCCCGGGGGCCGCGATCGCCGTGCTCGCGGGCACCGTCTTCGCGCTGGTCGCCCTCGGGCGAGCGATCGCGCTCGCGCGCAGGCCCGCGCCCGTCCTCTCAGCGGTCGTCCCGGGCGCGGCATGACGACCACGCTGCTCACCGCCGACGACGTCGCGGCGACCTATCCCGGCTCGCTCGTCCCGGCGATCGCGAGCGTCACGTTCAGCGCCTGCGCCGGGGAGCGCATCGCGGTGCTCGGGCCCAACGGCGGCGGAAAGTCGACGCTGTTCCGCGTGCTGACGGGCGAGCTGCCGGTCGGGGGCGGGACGCTCGCCCTCGCGGCGCCGCGGGTCGCGCTCGTGCCGCAGACCGAGCGCTCGCGGCTCGACTACCCCGTCAGCGCGCTCGACGTGGCGCTGATGGGCGCCGTGTCGAGGCTTCCGTGGTGGCGCCGGCCGGGCCGCGCCGACCGCGCGGCGTCCCGCGAGGCGCTGGCGCGCGTCGGCCTGAGCGAGCTCGCGCACACGACGTTCGGCGACCTCTCGGGCGGCCAGCGCCAGCGGGTCCTCGTCGCCCGCGCGCTGGTCCAGGATGCGCCGCTGCTGCTGCTCGACGAGCCGTTCGCGGGGCTCGACCTGCCGAGCGCAGAACAGCTCGAGACGTTGCTGCGCGATCTCGCGCGCGAAGGGCGCGGGGTGCTGATGGCGACGCATGACCTGGACCAGGCGCGCGCGGCCGACCGGGTGTTGTGCCTGAACCGGGTGCAGATCGCATTCGGCCCGCCCGGGCGTGCGCTGACGCCGGCCGTGATCGAGCGAACGTACGGCGGCGAGATCGTCGAGCTCGGCGACGGGCCGCCGGTGCTGTTGCCGGCCCACCACCACCACGGAGCCGCGCGATGATCGGCTGGCTGCTCGAGCCCCTGCGGCAGGGCATCGTCGTCCGCGGCGTCGCCGAGCTCGTGCTGATCGGCGTCGTCAGCGGCGGCCTGGGCTGCTGGATCGTCTTCTCGGACCTGTCGTACAGCGCCGAGTCGCTCGCGCACGGGATGCTGCCGGGGCTCGTCGCGGCCGGGATCCTCGGCGTGCCGATCCTGCTCGGCGGCGCCGTCGGGCTGCTCGTCGCCGCGGTCGCGATCGCGCTCGTCGCGCGCGTGCCGCGGCTGGATCCCGGGTCCGCGACATCGGTGGTGGTGACGACGCTGCTCGGGTTCGGGGTGCTGCTCGGGCTCTCGCCGTCGGCGCCCGCCGGGCTCGACGGGATCCTCTTCGGCGACGTCCTCGGCGTGAGCGATGCCGACATCCTCTTGACCGCGGCGCTCGCGGTCGCCGTGAGGGGGCTGCTCGCGGTGCTGCACCCGAGCCTGCTGCTCGTCGGGTTCGACCGTGTCGACGCCGAGCGTTCGGCCGCTCGCCGCTGGCCTTCGACGTCGTCCTCGCGCTGCTGATCGCGCTCGCGACGCTTGTCGCCGTGCAGGCGCTCGGCAGCCTGCTGGTCGTCGCGATGCTGGTCGGCCCGGCGGCGTCGGCGCGCCTCGTCAGCCGCCGCATGGCGCCGATGATGATGGTGGCGACGCTTGTCGCCGCGCTCGCGTCGGTCGCCGGCCTCTGGCTCTCCTACCACGCCGACGTCGCGGCCGGAGCCAGCGTGACGCTGGCGCTCGGCACGGCCTTCGTGCTGCTGCTGACGGGTCGCTCGACGCTCGCACTCGCACGCCGGGGGAGTACAACATGAGCGCCCGGGGAACGGCGTGGGCCGAGCGTGCGCGGGGAGAGCTCGCCGCGCGCGGGCACCGCTCGGGGGGTGCGCGCAGCGCCGTCATCGACGCGCTCGCCGAGCACGACGGGTGCTGCACCGTCGCCGAGCTCTCAGCCGGATGCTCGCCGCCGGTGACCGCGTCGGAACCGCGAGCGTCTACCGCGCGCTCGGCGCGCTGCAGGAGGCGGATCTCGTCCGCGCGCTCGATCTCGGCGAGGGCGAGCGCCGCTACGAGCTCGTGCACGCCGACGGTGAGCACCACCACCACGTGGTCTGCGACGACTGCGGCGAGACGACCGCGTTCCACGACGACGCGCTCGAACGGTCGATCGCAGCGGTGGCCCGCCGGCTCGACTGACAGGTGGACGCACACGACGTGGTGCTGCACGGCCGCTGTCCGCGCTGCGCGGCGCGCGGCTGAGATCGCGCCCGCTCAGCCGTCGGCGAGGACGACCGTGCCGTGGTCGTCGCAGTGGCCGTCGTGCTGGTGGTGCAGATGCCCGTCGACGAGGTAGTCGACGTGGTCGCCGTGCGGGATCGCCTCGTGGCCGCAGTCCGGCCCGTGGACGTGGTCGGCGGCGTGGCCGGCGCACGGATGGCCCGCACCGCAGGCGTCAGGGTGGCGCTCGTCGACGCCGAGGACGTGATCGTCCACGTGGTCGCCGTGAGGATGGCGCAGGCGTCCACC
>CAWDUW010000006.1:0-83996 GCA_963805615.1 uncultured Actinomycetes bacterium
GCTCAGCCTCGTCGTGCGGTCAGGCCTGGGCTACGACCCGTGGGCCTGGCTCGTCTGGGGGCGTGAGCTCACCCGCCTCGACCTCGACACGCTCGGCGGACCGTCGTGGAAGCCGCTGCCCGTCATCCTGATCGCTCCGTTCACGTGGCTCGGTGCCCTCGCGCCGTCGATCTGGCTCGTGCTCTCGCGTGCCGCGGCGTTCGCGGCCGTGGCGCTCAGCTATCGGCTCGCGTCGCGCTTCGCGGGTCGCGCCGCGGGGGTCATCGCCGCGTTCGGGCTCTGCCTCAGCGCCGACTTCTTCGTGACGGGCCTGCGCGGGTACTCCGAGCCGCTGCTGATCGCGCTCGCGTTCGCGGCGATCGAGCAGCACCTCGACGGCCGCAGGCTCGGAGCGCTCGCGCTCGGCGGGGCCGCGGGCCTGCTGCGCCCGGAGATCTGGCTGCTGACCGGGCTCTACGGCCTCTACCTGCTCATCGCCACCGGGAGGCCACGGAGTCCGGGCGAGTGGCGCTGGAGCGCCGCCGTCGTGCTGCTCGTCGCCGCGGCTCCGGCGATCTGGCTCGGGCTCGACCTGCTCGGCTCGGGCAGCGCGCTCGAGTCGAGCCACGTCGCGCAGACGTCACCGCTCGGGAGCGCGGCGCGCGCGTCGAGCCCCGGCATCACGGTCTTCGGCCGTGCCGCCGACGCCGTCCTGCTGCCGATCCTCGTGCTGGCGCTGCTCGCGGCGCCACTGGCCTACCGGCGCCGCAACGCCGCCGTGCTCACGATGGCGGGGGCGGCGCTCACCTGGGTGATCGTGGTCGCCGTCATGGCGGAGGGCGGCTTCACCGGCCGCCGCCGCTACCTGATCCTCGCGGCGGCGCTGATGTGCGTGCTCGCAGGCATCGCCGCGGGGTGGCTCGCGGAGGAACTGTCGTCGCCGGGCCGCGGCCTCGTCCTCGCCGCCATCGGCGTGGTCCTCGCGGCATTCGCGTTCTCACCGGCGCGCACGGACTACCGGCTGCTGCGCCTCGCGCGCCAGCAGGCCGACCAGGCCACCGAACTGCGCGACGCGGTCCGCGCCGCCGGAGGCGCGGCGGCCGTCCGCCGGATGGGGCGGCCCGTGGTGAACCCGTACGTCCACACCGCGCTCGCCTGGCGGCTCGACCTGCCGCTGAGCCGGGTGACCGCGACGTGGTCGCGCACGAGCCGCCGCGACCGCTGGCACCCGCCGGCGGTGCTGTTCCGCGCACCGGCCAAGCTCGCCGGGCCCCGTCCCGTGCTGCCACCCGGCCAGGGCGTGACGATCGCGCGCGCCGGCCGCTGGCGGGTCGTGCGCGTCAGCGGGCCCTGAGGCCTACGCCGACGCCGGCTCGGCGTCCGCCCGCGGTCGCCGCGCCAGCCAGCGCGGCACCCACCACGTGCGCTCGCCGAGGAGCTTCACGAGCGCGGGCAGCAGCACGAGCCGCACGACCGTCGCATCGAGCAGCACCGCCACAGTCGTGCCGACGCCGAACTGGCGTGTGTTCATGACGGGCGACGCCGCGAACGCGAGGAACACCGCGGCCATGATGAAGGCGGCGCCCGTGATGATTCCGGCGGTCTTGCGCAGCCCGTAGTCGATCGCCCCGTCGGTCGTCCCCGTCAGCGCCCGCCCCTCGATCAGCCGGCTCATGAAGAACACCTCGTAGTCGATCGAGAGCCCGAACACGATCGCGAAGATGCCCATCAGGGCTATCGCATCGAGCTCTCCCGCACCTCCGAGCAGGGGGCTCGAGCCCTGGAAGCAGAGGACGAGGACGCCGACGGCCGCGCCGACCGTGACGAGGTTGAGCGCGACGGCGAGCAGCGCGAGCACCGGGGAGCGGAATGCTGCGAGCAGGACGAGGAACGTCACGAGCGAGAGCACCAGCACGAGCGGGATGAAGCGGCTGCTCGTCGCACGGTCGAAGTCGTCGAGGACGACCGCCGGCCCGCCGATCACGGCGGACGCGCGCATCGCCCGCGCCGTCTGGTCGGCCTCGCGTTGCAGCGCCGGCCGCAGAGCCGCGCTCTCCTTGGAGAACGGGCCCCTGCGCGGCACGACGATGACCCGCGCCGTGTTGCCGCCGGACTTCGCGTTGGTCGCGAACGCGACGTTGGTCTGCTGCTGGGGCTTGGCGCCCTCGATCGCCGCGAGGACGAAATAGCCGGAGTCCGCGGCGCGGTTCAGATCGGTCCCGTTGCGCTTCAGCTGCGCCTGTCGCTTGTCGTTCGTCGAGCGCACGCGCACGACGCTCGCGAGCATGCGGTTCAGCGCGCGGCCGATCTCGTTGGTGCCGGAGGTGGCGCGGTTCAGCTGGCGCGCCAGCTCCTTCGCTCCGTCGTTGCCGTTCGGACCGTTCAGCAGGGTGGAGAGGCCGCCGCTCAGCGAGGAGGTGCCCGCGCTGAGCTGGTCGACGCCGGCCGCGAGCTGGGCCGCGCCGGCGGCCGTCTGACCGATCCCGTCATCGAGCTTGCCGCTGCCGGCCGCGAGCTGCGCGAGCGCACTCGAGAGCCGGGTGACGCCGCGTGCGAGATCCTTGCTGGCGGTGGCGTTCGCGCTCAGGTCGGTCGTGTAGCTCGCGAGGTTCGTCTTCAGCGGGCCGAGCTGTGCCAGCGCGCGCTGCAGGTCGTCCTTGGCGCGCTGCACGCCGGGGTTGCCGGAGACCGTCGGGTCGGTGATGCCGCCGAGGTCGCGCAGCGCCGACTGCACCGCCGACTGGGTCGCCGCAGCCGGGTTGTTGAGCTTGCTCTCCGAGGTGCGGTCGGCCTCGACGAGCGAGTCGCGGAGCACGTTGAGGTTCGTCTCGAGCTTCCCGGTGCCGTCGCGCGCCTGGCCCAGGCCGCCGCTGAGCTGCTTGGCGCCGTCCTTGGTCTGCTGCACGCCGTCCGCCAGACGCCGCGTCTGCGGCGCGGCCGCGGTCGCGCCCTGCGCGAGCTGCTGGGAGCCCGCGGCCGCCTGGCCGAGCCCGGCGGCGAGCTTGCCCGCGCCGGTGGCGCCGGAGGCAAGGCCGTCCCGCAGCTGCCCTGTCCCGCTGCGCGTGCGCTTCAGCCCGCCTTCGAGCCGCTTGACCTGCTTCTGGCCGCTCGTGACGTCGCGCGTGATCTGGCGCAGCACGGCGGTGCGGTCCAGCAGCTCCGCCGGTCCGAGCACCGCCTCGACGCCGTCCAGCTTGGCGACGCGATTCTGGAAGCGGCCGAGCGCGCGCAGCCTCTCCGTCGTCGTGATCGGCCCCTTCGCGTGGAAGACGACCTCGTACGGGGTGGACCAGCCGGCCCCGCGGCTGCGCTCGAACGCCTCATAGCTCTTGCGCGCGGAGTCACTGCTCGGCAGATTCGCGACATTCGGCGGCCCGGTCTTCAGCGCGAGCGCGGGGGCCGCGAGCAGCGCCAGCGGGAGCAGGACGAAGAGCGCGGCTGCGCCCGGCCGGCGCAGCATCCGCTCCGCCCGCCGCGGCCATGCGCCCGAGCTGCCGGGCCGGCGCAGAGGCCAGCGGTTCACCCCGGTGCCCAGCACGGCGAGGGCGGCGGGCATCGCCAGCGTCGCGACGGCGACGGCCAGCACGGCCGCCACGATGACGCCCATGCCGGAGGAGACGAGCAGCGAGCCCGGCGCGACGAGCATGCCGCAGCCCATGCCGGCGATCAGCGCACAGCCCGCGAGCAGCACCGTCCGGCCGGCGCGCGCCGAGGCCTCCTCCGCCGCCTCGGCGACGCTCGCGCCGCCCGCCAGCTCCTCGCGGAAGCGCGACACGACGAGCAGCGCATAGTCCACCCCGAGCGCCAGCCCGACCATCGTCACGAGGTTCAGTGCGAGCGCGTCGATGCTCATCCGCTCGCCCAGGAGCCCGAGCGCGGCGATCCCGATGCGCGTGACGAGCAGGCCGCTGATCGCGGGGATCAGCGCGGCGATCGGGCTGCCGAAGATCAGCAGCAGCATCACGAAGAGGATCGGCAGCGCCACCAGCTCGCCCTTGTGCAGCGAGTCGAGCGACGACTGGTTGAGCGCGCGCACGAGCGGCGCGAGGCCCGTGATCTCAGCTCGCAGCGGCGCGCGTGCCTCGCGGGCGAGCACCTTCTGGACGGCCGGCGTCGTCTCACGCGATATCTCGTCGAACGGCCGGCTCACCTGCAGTGCGAGCAGTGCCTGGCCCGCGGGCTCCTTCAGGACACGCGAGCCGCCGATCGCCCACGGGCTCAGCACCTGGACGCCCTTGACCTTCTGCAGCTCGGCGACGATCTGCGGCCCGCGGCGCTCGACGACGGCGGGCGGGCCCTCGAGCAGCACCGCCATGCTGATCGTGCCGCCGAACTGGTCGCGCGTCAGCGCGGTCGCGCGGGCCGAGTCGCTGCGCGGGATCGTCAGACTCGGCTGCCCGATGTGATCGGTCGCGCTCGCGCCGATGACGAGGGCCGCCACGAGCACCACGGCCCACGCGCCGAGCACGAGCCGCGCGTGGCGGACGATGAAGCGGGCGACCGTTCTCACAGCGCCGCCCGGGTGCGGCGCGTGACCTGGCCCATGCCTGCCAACCTACTAAGCGTCCCGGCACTCAGCGCCGCCACCACCTCGACTCCAGCGGAGCCCCTGTGAAGAAGTTTCTGGTCCCGGTCATGCTGCTCGCCCTGCTGTACCCCGCCACGGTCGCGTTCGCCGACCCGGTGCAGGAGTTCAACGTGCAGCTCAAGAACGTGAAGCCCGATGGCCGGTACACGATCGTCTTCACAGCGAACTCGTTCGACACGTCCGGTGAGCCGCCGCCGCTGCTGACCTCCAATACGGTCAGCTTCGCATCCGGGGTGAAGATCAAGCCGGCGTTCCTGAAGAAGACCTACCAGTGCGACGTCAACAAGCTGCGCGCCGCCCTGCAGTCCGCTGACGAGAGCGGGTACTTCTTCAAGCGCCTGGACAATCTCCCCGCCACCTACAAGCGGGTGAAGGATCGGCTCACCCCGCAGGACCGCAGGCTCGTCCAGACGTGCATCCGCTCGCAGATCGGCGTCGGCCGGGTGGTCGTGGACGCGCGGACGCTCGGGATCGGCGATCCCCTCCCGGCGAAGCTCTACCTCTACCTGTCCAAGGCGCAGACCAAGGGCTCCTTCGCATCGTTCGGGATCTTCGCGGTGCTCGACGAGGCCGATCCCGCGGTCCAGGCGCTCGGCAGCCTCGGCACCCTGAAGCTCGTGTTCGCCACGGACCTCTTCAACCAGCCCAGCGCTGACGGGCTGTTCGGCTACAAGATGGTCCTCCCGACCGGCTCGGGCCTGCGGATCAGCGTCGCCGAGCTGAAGGTCACCGCGCCCGGGATCACCAAGACGACGGTGAAGAAGACCTGCCTGAAGAAGCGCAAGGGCAGGTGCGTGAAGGCCAAGAAGACGACGACGAAGCAGTTCTGGCTCGATCAGCCGACCTGCCCGGCCGACGGTCAGGTCACGTTCCGCTCGGACTACGGCTACGAAACGGGCCTCGCCACTCAGAAGACGATTCAGGTGCCCTGCCCGAAGTTCCAGCCGTAACCGCCGCCCGGCAGTCGTCCATCGACCGTCCACCGCGCGAGGCCGACCGTCAAGCGTTGACGGCCAGGAGACGACAACCACAAAATGGACGCGCACGGCACATGGCTCTGTCCTGAGCCGCTGGACCGCGCCCGCTTCGTGGACATGGAGCGGCGCATGCGGCCCGTGCGCAATCTCGTCTTCTGCGCGATGGGCGCCGGGGTCGCCGTGCTCGCCGCCGTCTGGGGCTGGCAGGTCCTCGCCCTGTTCGCCACCGTCTCGCTGCTCGTGCCGCTCGTCGACCGCCGCGTGTCGAGCAGCCGGGCCCCCGAGTACTGGCTGATGGCGCTCACGCTCGGCGGCATCGTCGGAATCGGCGGAGCGATCGTCATGACCGGCGGCGCCCGCAGCGCCGCGCTGCCGTGGCTCGTCGTCCCGGTCGTCGCAGCGACCGCGGTCTTCACGAGCCGCGGTGTCGCCGTGGCACTCGCCACGGCCGTCTTCACCGCGTTCGCCTCGACGCTGGTCGCCGGCGCCTCCGCGCTCGTCGCCGCCCCCGAGTACGTCGCCGCGACGATCGTGCTGATCGCGTCTGTCGGGCTGTACGTGAACGGGCTGATGCGGGCCGAGGTCCGGCACCGCGGCGAGTCGGTGCTCGACCCGCTCACGGGCCTGCTGAACCGCGCGACCCTGGGTCAGCGCTTCGAGGAGGTGCGTCAGCAGGCGGCCCTCGTGCAGGTGCCGGTCGCCTTCGTGCTCTTCGATCTGGATCGCTTCAAGGACGTCAACGACACCTACGGGCACGAAGCGGGTGACGCCGTCCTGAAGGACGTCGCCTATGAGATGCGCAAGGCGCTGCGCTCGTTCGAGCTCGCCTACCGCGTCGGCGGCGAGGAGCTCCTGCTGATCCTTCCCGGCACCGACGAGTCCGAGGCCTCCGCGCTCGCCGAGCGCGTGCGCCGCCGGATCGCCGCGAGCCGCCCCGGCGGCATCAGCGTCACGATCAGCGCCGGCGTCAGCGCGGCGGTCGGTGAGGACGTCGTCTACGAGCAGCTCTTCGAGCGCGCTGACGCCCGGCTCTACGAGGCCAAGGACGCCGGGCGCGACCGCGTGGTGCCGGCCCCGCTCACTCACGGCGCGGCCTCGCTGCGCCTCGCCGGCTGACGTCGCGCGGGCCGCGTCTCAGCGGCGGCCGCGCACCCGCAGCGTCCGGCTGACCCCGGTCTGGTGGCCGCCGTTGTCGTTCGGCACCGCGACCACGCGCACCGTGGCGGTCCGCCGCGCGCGCGGCACGCGGACCCGGTAGCGCGAGCGATTGCCCGGCAGCGCGCTGAAGTGCGCGCGCGCGACGGGCACCCAGACACCCGCGACGGTGAGGCGCTGGACCGAAACGCGACCATGCGGAGCCGCGGGCCGGACCACACCGCTGAGCACGACGACGCGTCGTCCGGCGGCCTGCCGGCGTACACCGACGCGCACGCGCACGCCGATCGTGACGATCGGGCTCCTCGCGACGGTGGTGGTGCGGGTGACGAGCTGGAGCCGGGTCGTCTCCCAGAGCGGTCCGACGCTCGCCGAGAAGCTGCCGTTGGACTTCGCCGAGAACGAGCGCGGGATCCAGAAGCCGCGGTTGAACGGGAAGTCGCTGCGCTGGACGGCGACGCTCGTGCCGCCCACGCCGGTGCCGAGCACCTTGCCGGTGAGCGTGACCTTGTCGCCCCAGTTCACGGGGCTCGCGCCCGCGGTCAGGGTGACCCCGGTCGGCGCGCGCAGGGTGCGCAGCGTGCGGTCCCTGCCGCGCACGGTTCCCGACGGGTTCGTCGCGACGAGCCGGTAGTGGTAGGTCTTGTAGGCGACCAGGCCCCCGATCGCGGAGCTGACGGTGCGCGAGCCGGACCCGTCGGCGATGGCGTCAGGCGTCGACACGCCATAGCGCGTGGACGTCCCGTACTCGAAGTGGAACGTCGTCGACTGGCCGGCGCGGGTTGAGTGAGCCGGTCAGCGTCGCGCCGTTCGCCCTGACGCTGCGGGCACTGCCGGTCGAGACGGTGGGGGCCTTGGCGGGCGCGAGCGTCCTGAAGGTCATGTCGGTCCCGCGCGTGACGCCGGCGGCGTTCGTCGCGACGATCCGCACGTGGTAGGTCGTGTCGTTCGTGAGGCCGGTCACCGGCACGCTCACGCTCACCGCGCCGGTGCCCGAGCCGGCATCACGGTCGCTCGTGGTCAGGCCGTATGAGTCCGACGTGCCGTAGTCGAAGTGGTAGCTCGTGGACGCTCCCTGCGGGTCGACGGTCGCGGTCAGCGTCGCGCCGGTCAGGGTGAGGCTCGTGGCCGGCCCGGAGGTCGCGGTGGGGGGAACCGGGTTGGCGGCGCTCGCGGGGCCGGCGAGAACTCCCGCGAAGGCGAGCAGCGTGAGGAGCCGGGGGAGGAGTCGGCGGGTCATGCCCTACGGAGACACGCCAGAGCTCCAGGGGTTGCGGCAGGCTCTCAGAGCCGCACGCCGCCGAGGCCGTCAAGGACGACCTCGCGGCCGGTCACCGGCGCCTCACCGAGCTCCGCGAGCAGGCCCGGATCCGTGGTCTTGGCGATCGCCCGGCGCCCGTCCGGGAGCAGCGCGGTCAGCGCCCCGACCGTGGGCTCCCCTTCGCGCGAGTAGACGAGCGAGGCCGACTCACCGGTCGCGGTGCCGGCGACGCCGGCGCCGCTCGCGCGCGTGGGCGTCGCGTCGACCTGCGCCTGCGCGTCCGCCGCCGTGAACGGCGTCGGCGGCTCGGCCGTGCCGTAGATCCCGACCGCGTGCTTCGTCAGGTACCAGCCGACGGCGGTCGTGAGGCCGAGCGATCCCGGGTCCTCGCGCAGGCGCTCCACGAGCGTCGCGATGGCGTGCGTGACGTAGTTGTTGCCGGGGCCGCCCGCGAACGTCAGCCCGCCCGTCACCGTCAGTGGGCGCGTCTCGGCGAAGGGATCGATTCCAAGTTCCCGGCAGCCGATCTGGACGGCGCTCGGGAAGCACGAGTAGACGTCGAGGTGCGCGACCTCGTCGATGCCCGCGCCGGCGGCCTCGAGCGCCGCGCGCGCGGCGAACCGGATCGCCGGGGAGGAGTGGAGATCCTCGCGCCGGCTGACGAACCAGTGGTCGTGCGCGTGGCCCGCCGGCGTGCGGGTGGACCCAGCGCTCGCGATCGATCCCGAGCTCGCGGGCGACGACGTCCGAGCAGAGGATCAGCGCCGCCGCCTGGTCGGTCTGGATGTTCGAGTTCAGGAGCTTCGTGTACGGCAGCGTCACGAGGCGGTTCTCCGCCGACGGCGTGGCGATCTCCGCGGCGCTGCGCTCCTGCGGCGACCAGGCGTACGGGTTCGCGGCGGCGACGCGCGAGAGCCCGGCCCAGAGCTCGCCGAGACGCGCGCGGTGCTCGTCGAGGGTCGTGCCCTCGAGCGCCCACAGCGCGTTCTCGAAGAGCGGATACATGACGATCGGGGCGATCAGGTTCGCCTCGGTCTCCTCGGGGGTGGCCGGCGCGCGGTCACTGCCGACGATCTCGGTCGGCGCGGCGCCCTCAGCATCGACCGGCTCCCACGGCAGCTCCCGCTCATCGCGCAGCGCGCGCCCGACGGTCGCGAGCGCTTCGGCGCCGCAGACGATCGCGACGTCGAGCTCCCCCTGCGCGATCCGCGTGGCGAGGCGACTGACGAGCACCTGCGGGCTGTCGCCCCCGAGACTCGACCGGATGCGTGATGCGCGGCCGGATGCCGAGGCGGCGCCGCGATCAGCGCGCCGGGGTCGTTCCAGCGGCGCGAGGCGATGTCGACGACGGCGAGTGCCTGCACGCGGTCGAGCAGCGGGCCGCCCCCACCGGCCCCCGCGTCGCGGGCCGCCGCGGCCACGACCTCGGCGCACATCTCGATCGGGCTGGGGGCGTCGCCGCCGCGCCAGATGGCCTGGGCGACGCCGACGATGACGGGGTGGCGGGGGCCCGGGCTCATGCGGCCGCGGACCCTAGCCGTGTGTCAGCTCCCGGGGTCCTTCGGCGGGTTGACGACCGTGTCCGCCTCGTCGCCCTTCGGAGGCTGCACCACCGTGTCCGCCTCGTCGGAGATCGCCGGGCCGCCGGCCACCGCGAGCCCGGCCTCCGGGCTCTCCTCGAGGGTCAGCCTGCGCAGGGCGTACGCGCCGCCGACGATGACCGCGAGGAACACGAGGATCGTCAGCAGCTTGCGCGTCGCGGGAACCGGCTCCCACACGATCAGGAAGAGGACGATCGCGACGGCGGCGCCGTAGAGGATCTCCGGGCGCGTGTTCGTCACCGGCGCCATCCAGGCGCGGGCGTCCCTGGCCCAGCGGCTCGGCCCGAGCAGGAGCCCGACGATGATCGCCGGGATCCCGACGAAGATCGTGGACCACGCGAGCGTCTTGACCAGTTCGGTGCCGATGTTCCACGCGGCGGTCGCCGCGGGCCTCACAGCCTCGGTCGCCGCCAGGCTGTTGACGACGCTGCCGCCGGCGATCGAGCGGATCGTCAGTGCGGCGAACCCGGCGATGACGAGGCCGACACCGGAGGCGACGAGCGCCTGCGAGCGCCGTCCCCGCGCGAGCCAGATGGCGAGGCCGAAGCCGAGCGCGACGAGCACGCGCAGGAACCAGTCACCGGTCTTGAGCGTCTTCGCGATCGTCTGGGCGGTGGAGAGCTGATCGCTCTCGAGGATCTTGATCTGACCGGCGTCGGCCGGGATCTTCGCCTGGATGTTCGCCGGGAGACCCGTGCGACCGGCGACGGCGGTGACGATCGGGGTGATGTCCAGGTAGACCGCGTTGCCCGTGGTCGTGGTGAACTGGCCCTTGTCCTCGATCACGTTCACGAGGCGCTTGCTGCGCCTCACGGTTCGCGGTGGCCCATGCGTTCTGCACCGCAGGGTGCTGGAGCGCCTTGTCCGCGACCTGCTCGACGAGGCCGCGGGCCGCGCCGGCCGCAGGGGCGGCGAGCGGCTGCAGCACCGGCGGCAGGAAGCCCTGGATCTCGCTCTGGACGTCGACGTTGGCGTAGATCTGGTCCGTGATGAACGTCGCGGTCTGCGCGCGGATCGCGGGGTTCTCGAGCAGCTTCGTGCTCGTCTCCGTCCAATTGTCGCTGTTCAGCAGCTGGCGGTTGGCCCAGACGCCGAAGATCGCGACGGTCGCGAGGATCGTCGTGAGCACCAGCACGACCCAGTAGGCGATCCGGCTGACCACGTCCGGCGTGGTCCGAGGTCTGCAAGTCTGCGCATCAGTCATGGCACCGCTCCTCTTGGCTCCTGAACGGGGTCAGCCTATGAGAGAGACGACGCTCCGTGCTCGCGCCGATGTGGGCGGATCAGGCCAGGCGCGCCGCGAAGCGGCGCAGACAGCTCGCGCCCGAAGGCGTTCCAGCCGTCCATGTGCGCCGCGACCCCGGCTGCGAGGACCTCCGCGTCGCGCGGCCTGCGCTCGCGCACGGCGAGGTCGAGATCGCCGAGCCATCCGCGCAGGATCGACGCGTCGACCTCGGGGTGGAACTGCACGGCCCACGCGTCGTCCGAGCCGGAACGCCTGCGGGCAGACCGGGCTGCTCGCGAGCACGGTCGCGCCGGCCGGCGGATCGATCGCGTAGGTGTGCCATTGCAGCGCCGTCACCCGCTTCGGAGCGAACCCGAGCAGCGGATCGCCGGCCGCTGCTGGGAGCAGGTCGACGTCGAGCCAGCCGAGCTCGCGTGAGCTCGCCCGCACCACCCGCCCGCCCGCCGCCTCCGCGAGCAGCTGCGCTCCCAGACAGACGCCGAGCACGGGCCGGCCTCCATCGAGCCACGCCCGCAGGACGGCGAGCTCGTCGCTGAGATACGGGAAGCGATCCTGCTCGCACACGTTCTGGTCCCCGCCGAGCACGATCAGCGCGTCGTACCGTCGAGCGGTTCCGGCGGCTCGGGTCTCGTCGGCGGGCGTCCACTCCTCGATCACGCAGCCGGCGTCGCGCGGCGCCCGCATGGAAGACGCCGCTCGTGCCCCCGCCGGGGTGGCAGATGGAGAGGATCCGCTTCACGCCGAGCACCGGCTCGCGCTGAATCCCGCGCGTCGAGAACCAGCCGAGGAAGGCGCCGCCGACGCAGCAGGCGCCGCCGACGTAGAAGGCGACGGCGTAGTCGCCGCCGGCGAGCGACGCGACGAGCCCCGCGAACGGGGCCCCGAGCCCGACGCCCAGGTCGAAGAACGCGGTGAACGCGCCCATCGCGGCGCCCCGGCGCTCATCGGGCACCCGGTCGACGACGAGCAGCGCCAGCGACGGGAAGAGCAGCGACATCCCGGTGCCCATGAGCGCGGCTGCCGCGAGCGCCGCGGGCAGCGACTGCGCCAGGCCGACCGCGACGAGGCCCACACCCTGGACGAGGCCGGCGCCGAGCGCGGTCCGGCGGGCCCCCAGGACGTCGGGCAGCCGCCCGAGCAGCAGCCGGGCCGCGACCACTGATCCGGCGAAGACGGTGAACGCGGTCGCCCCGTGGCCGATCCCCTGCTGGTCGAGCAGGAGCACCACGAAGCCGGCCATGGTCCCGTAGCCGACGTTGGCCAGCGCGAGCGCGGCGCCCGGCCGGAGCGCCTCGCGCGGGACGAAGCGCTCGAAGCCCGCCGCCGGCGGAGGGGGCGCCCGCAACCGCCAGTGGCGGCAGGGAGATGGCGGTGCCCAGCTCGGCCGCCGCGAGCTCCTCGTTCACCGGCTGACGCAGCGGCGCCGCCTCCGGAACGGTGCGCGCGACCAGCAGGCCGAGGAGGGGCGCGATCGCGGCCAATGCCCACACGGCGTCGTAACCGCCGAGCGAGTAGACGCCCTCGCCGAGCACGGACCCGAACGTCAGCCCGCCCCAGATCGCGAGCCCGAACATGCCGATCGCCTGCCCGCGGCGCTCCTCCGGGGACAGGTCGACGATCCAGGTCACCCCGGCGGTGAAGACCCAGCCGTCGCCGAGCCCGACGACGAGCCGCGCGAAGATCAGGCCGGGGACCCCGAACGGCACGAACAGCAGGAGGCCGGCGACGACGCAGATCGCCATCCCGGCCATGTGGACGGTGCGGCGCCCTCGCCGGTCGGCCAGCCGACCTCCCACGGGGCGCCCGACGAGCGCCGAGATCGCGAACGCGCCGACCACGACGCCGACCGCCACGTTGCCCGCGCCCAGCTCCTCACTGACGTACCTCGGGAGGATCGGGAGGACCGCGCCGATCGCGAGGAAGCAGAGGAGGGTCGCGGAGAAGACTCCTGCGAACGTTCTGCGCCACGAATGCTCCTCCCCTGCCACCTCGTCCAAGCTACCGCCCCTCGATTTCGCCGCACGTCGAAAGGCCCGGGCTTGCGTTTCGCGCGACAATCAGATGCAGATGACCACCGAGGCCAGCAGCGCTCCCCCCGAGCGCGCCTACGAGCCGCGCCCGACCTTCCACGACGAGCTGTTCGAGGATGACGGCACGCCGCGGCCCGTCGCGGCCGCGCTGCTGGAGGCGCTGAAGCGCCTGGGCCCGGAAGGCCTCGGTGACGCCGGGCACCGCCGCGACGCGATCTTCCTGCAGCAGGGCATCACGTTCGAGACGATCGGCGAGGACGGCCCGAGCCGCGAGCGCCCGTTCCCGCTCGACCTCGTGCCGCGGATCCTCTCGGGACCGGAGTGGCGCACGCTGAAGCAGGGCCTCGCGCAGCGGATCCGCGCGCTCAACCATTTCGTCGACGACGTCTACCACGGGCGCGAGATCGTCCGTGAGGGCATCGTCCCGTGGAGCCTCGTCGCCGGCCGCTCGCATTTCGCGCGGGCGGTTCACGGGATCCGCCCGCCGGGCGGCGTCTACTGCCATGTCGCCGGCTGCGACCTCGTGCGTGACAGCGACGGCACCTGGAAGGTGCTCGAGGACAACGTCCGCACGCCGTCCGGGATCTCGTACGTGCTCGAGAACCGCGTCGCGATGGCGCGCCTCGTGCCGGACCTCTTCAACGCCTACCGCGTGCGGCCGGTGGATCAGTACCCGCAGCTCCTGCTCGCCGCCCTGCGGTCGGTCGCGCCGTCCGCGGACAGTGAGGCGACGGTCGTCGTCTGGACCCCCGGCCCGATGAACTCCGCCTACTTCGAGCACGCGTTCCTCGCGCGGCAGATGGGCGTGGAGCTCGTGGAGGCCTCCGACCTCGTGGTCCGCGACGAGGTCCTCTACATGCGCACGACGCGCGGCCTCGTCCGCGTGCACGCGGTGTACCGCCGGCTCGACGACGACTTCATCGATCCGCTCGAGTTTCGCCCGGACTCGATGCTCGGCGTGCCGGGGCTCGTGCGCGCGTACCGCGGAGGGACCGTCGCGATCGCCAACGCGATCGGCACCGGCGTCGCCGACGACAAGGCGATCTACCACTACGTCCCGGAGATGATCAGGTACTACCTCGGCGAGGAGCCGCTGCTCGAGAACGTGCGGACCTACCTCCTCACCGATCCCGAGCAGCTCGAGCACGTGCTGGCCAACATCGACCGTCTCGTCGTCAAGCCGACGGGGGAGTCCGGCGGCAAGGGCGTCCTGATCGGCCCGACGGCGAGCGACGAGGAGCTTGCGCGGATGGCGGAGGCGGTGCGCGCGCACCCCGAGCGCTGGATCGCGCAGGACGTCGTGAAGCTCTCGACCGTCCCGACGGCCGGGCACGACGGGCGCCTTGAGCCGCGTCACGTGGACCTGCGCCCGTTCGCGGTCTTCGGTGAGCGGATCGACATCGTCCCCGGAGGCCTCACGCGCGTCGCCCTGGAGGAGGGCTCGATGATCGTGAACTCCTCGCGCGGCGGCGGGTCGAAGGACACCTGGGTCCTCGAGGACGGTGAGACCGACGACCGCGCCGAGTCGCGGCCTCCCGATCCGCTGCCGCCGGCGCTGCCGGACCTGCGCTACGGCGGCTGGACGGGGCAGGCTCAGCAGCAGCAGCAGGGCCGGTGCTAGCCCGCATCGCCCACGAGCTGTACTGGCTGGGACGCAACCTCGTGCGCGCCGAGTTCACTGCGCGCGTGGTCGACGGCGTCTTCCAGGTCGAGCTCCAGGGCGCGGCGGCCGACGCCTCTCCGGGCGTCGTCCTGGGGTGGAGCGAACTGCTCGCGATGCTCGGCGGGCTCGAGGCGGGCGCGATCCGCGCGACGCGCGAGGAGGCGCTCCAGCAGCTCACACTCGACCCCGCGGCCCCGGCGTCGATGCGCGCGGCGATCGAGCGGTCCCGCGAGGGCGCACGGACGGTGCGCGACGTCATCAGCGCGGACATGTGGGAGGCGATCAACACGTCGGCGCTCACGCTGCGCGGCGACGGCGGCGGAGGCTGGCTCGCGCCCGGCGGCCCGTACCTCTCCTGCCAGTACGTCAAGGAGCGCGTCGCGCTGATCTCGGGCCTCGCCGAGCGCACGATGCTCCGCGACGAGGCCAAGGCCTTCCTGGACGCCGGCAGCTACATGGAGTCGGCGG
This sequence comes from uncultured Actinomycetes bacterium, assembly GCA_963805615.1. Taxonomy (GTDB): domain Bacteria; phylum Actinomycetota; class Thermoleophilia; order Solirubrobacterales; family Solirubrobacteraceae; genus F1-60-MAGs163. Next base: position 14,969 of record CAWDUW010000006.1, read on the forward strand.
ACATGGTTCTGCGGATCCTGCGCGTGGCGTTCCCGGTCGGCGACGACGCGGCCGCCGGCGGGCAGGCGCTGGCACTGCTCCAGGCGGTCGGCGGGTTCCAGGCGTTCCGCCGCGCGGTGCCGGCGCCCCCGAACGCGCGGCCGGTCGCCCGCTTCCTGATGTTCGAGCGCGCGTACCCGGACAGCGTCGCCGCCTGCGTGGACTCCCTCCACGACGCGCTCGAGGCGGCCGACGCGAGCCCGCGCAACTCCGAGCCGGTGCTGCGCCTGAGCCGCATGGCGGCCGACCTGGACTTCCAGCGCCGTACGCTCCCCGACGACGCGGAGATCGGGTCGACCTGCGAGGTCGTCCAGCAGGAGCTCGAGCGCGTCGACAAGGATCTCGCCGAGCGCTACTTCGCCGGCGCGGCCCGCGAGCGCCGCACGACCGTCGTCTGACGAGACCCAGCCCGATGCACTTCTCGATCCGCCACCTCACGAGCTACGCCTACAAGGGCCCGGTCTCCGACAACCTCAACGCGCTGCGCGTACGCCCGGCGACCACGTCGAACCAGCGCTGCGACGAGTTCCACGTCCGGATCGATCCCGAGACGCGCGTCAGCCGCCACATCGACTACTTCGGAACCGAGGTGCTCGAGTTCGGCGTGCCCACGCCTCACGACCACCTCACGATCGACGTCCGCGCCCGCGTCGTGACCTCCGAGCCGGACGTGCCGCCGGATGGCCCGTGGAACGCGCTCACGAGCGCGGGCTACCTCGAGGCCGCCGGCGAGTACCTGCTGCCGTGGCAGGACGAGGGCCTGGGGACCCGGCTCGACGACCTCGCCGGCGCGATGCGCGCCACCACGCCGCTGACGACGCTGCGCCTGCTCAGCGAGCTCGTCCCCGACCGCTTCGAGTACCGGCGCGGGGCGACCTACGTCGGCTCGACCGTGAGCGACCTGCTCGACGGCGGCGCGGGCGTCTGCCAGGACTTCGTCCATCTGTCGCTCGTCCTGCTGCGCCGCCAGGGCATCGCCGCGCGGTACGTGTCGGGATACCTGTGGGCCGCGCCGCAGGACGGCGGCCAGGACTCGCTCGAGGTGGACACGCACGCGTGGCTCGAGGCGCTGCTCCCGGGCACGGGCGGGCGCGGGGAGCCGGTGTGGGTGGGGGCCGACCCGACGAATCGCCGGCTCGCCACCGAGACCCACGTGAAGATCGGCCACGGTCGTTTCTACGCCGACGTGCCGCCGGTCAAGGGCGTCTTCCGCGGCCCGCGGGCATCGGGCCTGGATGCCGGCGTGACGATGTCGCGGCTCGATCCCCAGACCGGCGCGCGGGCCTGACGTTCGGCCTCGTGCGCACGCCGCAGAGCACCTGGCGATCGCGCTACACTGCTGCCTCTTGACCCGCCCCGGGCGGGTCGTTTTTCTGTCCCGGGACGAAGTCGGAGCAGGTCCCTCAACCGGAGTCGCCACATGGCCCGCGGAGACGTGCGCATCGCCATCACCCTCGCGTGCGAGGAGTGCAAGCGGCGCAACTACCAGACGAACAAGAGCAAGCGGAACTCGCCCGATCGCATCACCCTGCGCAAGTACTGCAAGTGGTGCCGCTGCCACCAGTCACACAAGGAAACCCGCTAGCCGGGATTGTCCGCCGTGGCCCGCGATCGACAGCGAGCGAAGCAACGCCGTGCCCGCCGTGAAAAGCAGGGAGGGCTGCCCGCGCCCAATCAGCCCGAGCGTGAGAACGTTCCGGAGGGGTTCGAGCACGGTTCCGCCGGCATCGACATCTTCGAGGCGCAGCTCATCGCCGGCGCCGACGGCGAGACGGCTCCCGACGGTTCGGTCGTCGCCGACGGCGAGGCCGACCCCGAGGGCCTGAGCGACCAGGAGTTCGCCGAGCTCGAGGACGAGGTCGAAGAGGTCGAGGAGGCGATCGAGTCCGGAGACCAGGGCGCGATCTCAGAGGCCGAGGAGGACGTCGACGAGGCCGTCGTCGCCCGACGGGCCAAGCGCGCCAAGCCCTCGCCCGACACCCCGACGAAGAAGGGCGGCTTCCGCTTCGTCGCGTTCCTGCGCGCCTCCTGGTCGGAGCTTCAGCGCGTCCAGTGGCCGGACCGCCGTCAGGTGGGTCAGGCCACGGCCGTCGTCCTGGGCTTCGTCGTGGTCGCAGGCCTGTATCTCGGCGTCGCCGACGCCGCCGCCAAATGGCTCGTGGATCGGATCATCTAAGTCCTCATGTATCGCTGGTACGTCGTCAACACCAAGTCCGGGCACGAGAAGAAGGTCAAGCAGAATCTCGAGCACCGCATCGTCTCGCTCGGCCAGGCCCGCGCCGTGCGCTCGGTCGTCGTGCCGACCGAGACCGTCTCCGAGCTCAAGGACGGGCAGAAGATCAGCGTCGAGAAGCGGACCATGCCGGGCTACGTGCTCGTGAACATGGATCTCACCGACGACGCCTGGATCCTCGTCAAGGGCACGCCCGGCGTCACCGGCTTCGTCGGCTCGTCGAACGAGCCGGTCCCGCTCACCCAGCCCGAGGTCGACCGCCTGCTGCACCGCGAGGTCGCGCAGAAGGTCGCCACGAAGGCCCAGTTCTCGATCGGCGAATCCGTCAAGGTCGTCTCAGGCCCGCTGTCGGACTTCTCCGGTGAGATCGCCGAGATCAACCAGGACGCCGCCAAGCTCAAGGTGCTCGTCTCGATCTTCGGCCGCGAAACCCCCGTCGAGGTCGGCTTCGACCAGGTCAAGAAGATCTGATCGACGGCCGTCCGTCCGTTCCGTCTACCCTCACTGGTTCCACATGGCGAAGAAGGTTCTCACCCAAATCAAGCTGCAGGCTCCCGGCGGCGGCGCCAGTCCGGCTCCGCCGGTCGGTCCCGCGCTCGGTCAGCACGGCATCAACATCATGGAGTTCTGCAAGGCGTTCAACGCCCAGACGCAGGACCAGGCGGGTGTCACGATCCCGGTCGTCATCACGGTGTACGAGGACCGCTCGTTCACCTTCATCACGAAGACGCCGCCCGCCGCCGTGCTGATCAAGCAGGCGATCGGGCTCGCCAAGGGCTCGGGCGAGCCCAACCGGAACAAGGTCGGTCAGATCTCCCAGGCGCAGGTGCGCCAGATCGCCGAGCAGAAGCTTCAGGATCTGAACGCGCACGACGTGGACCAGGCGGCCAAGATCATCGCCGGGACAGCACGGTCGATGGGCGTGGAGGTGGTGTGAGGATGGCTACGAAGCACACGAAGGGCTTCATCGAGGCCCGTTCGAAGGTGGACCGTGAGCGCGAGTACGAGCCGGCCGAGGCCGTGCAGCTCGTCAAGGAGCTCGGCCGCGCGAAGTTCGACGAGTCGGTCGAGGTGCACATCCGCACCGGGCTGAACGTCCGGCACGCCGACGAGCAGCTCCGCGGCACGATCGCGCTTCCCAACGGCCTCGGCAAAGAGGTCAAGATCATCGTCTTCGCGCAGGGCGACAAGGCCCGCGAGGCTGAGGAGGCCGGCGCGGACATCGTCGGCGCCGAGGATCTCGCCAAGCGCGTCGAGGAGGGCTTCGACGACTTCGACGTCGCGATCGCGACGCCCGACCTCATGCCCGTCGTCGGCCGCCTCGGCCGCGTGCTCGGGCCGTCGGGCAAGATGCCCAACCCGAAGGTCGGCACGGTGACGATGGACGTCGCCAAGGCCGTCGAGGAGTCCAAGTCCGGCAAGATCGAGTACCGCACCGACCGCAACGCGATCGTGCACCTCGTGATCGGCAAGACCAGCTTCGACGAGCGCGCACTGCTTGAGAACTACTCGGCCGTGATGGACGAGATCACCCGCGCGCGGCCCTCGGCCGCCAAGGGAAAGTACCTGCGCTCGATCACGCTGGCATCCACTCAGGGTCCCGGCGTCAAGGTCGATCCCACCCGTATTCGCGACCTCCTGGAGGCCACGCCGGCCGCGGCGTAACGCCCAGGAATCGCGCCACCGTAGACCTCCGGCAGCCCGCGACGGCGGGTGCAAGTCCGGACGAGGAGGCTCATGAACAGAGAGCAGAAAGCTGCCGCGGTCGCTGAGATCGCCGAGCAGATCAAGGAGTCGGATGCGATCTTCGCCGTCGACTACCGGGGAATCAGCGTCACGCAGGTCGCGGAGCTCCGCGGCAAGCTGCGCGATGCCGACGCGACCTTCCGTGTCGTCAAGAACACGCTCACCGAGCGTGCTGCTGACGCCGCAGAGGTCGAGGCGCTCAAGGAGCTCCTCACCGGCCCGACGGCGCTGACCTTCGTCCGCGGTGACGCGGCGACCGCCGCCAAGGCGATCTCCACGTTCAACAAGGAGACCGACCTGCTCGCCTTCAAGGGCGGGATCATGGATGGCGAGACGCTGGAGGTCGGCCAGATCCAGGCGATCGCCAAGCTGCCCTCGCGCCAGGTGCTGTACGGACAGCTCGTCGGCATCGTCGCGGCACCGATCACCGGCCTCGCACGCAGCCTTGGCGGGCTGCTCGGCGGACTGGCGATCGCGCTCGGCCAGGTGCAGGAGAAGAAGCAGTCCGGCGAGCTGCCGGCGGGCGAACCGCCTGCCGCCGCAGCCGAGCCGGTGGCACCCGAGGCTCCGGCCGAGGAGACCGCTGCCGGAGCCCGAGGCCGCAGCTGAGCCCGAGGCCGAGGCAGCAGAGCCCCAGGACACGCAGGACGACACACCTTCCGACAACGAGAACGATTCGGGCGCTTCGGCCTAGGGCCGGACAGCACGCCGAAGCGACCAACAGGAGAACAGACACATGGCTACCAGCACACAGGACTGGATCGAGGAGCTGAAGGGCATCTCCGTGCTCGAGCTCGCTGAGCGCATCAAGGCGCTCGAAGAGGAGTTCGGCGTCTCGGCGACGGCCGTCGCCGCGGCGGCGCCCGCAGGCGGCGGCGGCGACGCCGGCGCGGCCGAGGAGGAGTCCTCGACGGTCGACGTCGTGCTCACCGCAGCAGGCGACAAGAAGATCCAGGTCATCAAGGTCGTCCGCGCGGCGACCGGCCTGGGCCTGAAGGAGGCCAAGGCGCTCGTCGACGAGGCCCCCAAGCCGGTCAAGGAGGGCATCGAGCGCGAGGAGGCCGACGCGCTCAAGCAGGAGCTCGAGGAGGCCGGCGGGTCGGTCGAGCTCAAGTAGCTCACACCCGCACGACGCTTCACCGACGGGCGCCCCATGGGGCGCCCGTCGTCGTTCCCGAAGCGGACCACCTCGTCCGGCACGGGTGGTCGAATCCCGCCCGTGACTCTGCGCGCCCGGATGAAGCGGATCCAGGACAACCACGACTACGGCTGGATCCTCGCCATGGTGCTGGCGGTCGTGGTTCTGACGATCGCGCTGCCGAACACCGAGTTCTCACGCTTCATCCTCGTCGTGGTCGAGGCGGCGACCCTGCTCGTCGCGGTCTGGACCTCGCAGGCGCGTCCGCGGACGGTCCGCCTCGTGACGACCACCGCGGGTGCGTCGATCGTGCTGTCCCTGGTCGCGCTCGTGGTCCCCGGTGACGCGTCGGTCGCGCTGCGCGTGGTCACCGTCGTGCTGATCGGGGTGCTCCCGTTCATCCTCGTCGCGGGCGTGATCGAGACCATCCGGAGCCGCGGCGTCGCGCTCAACGCCGTCGCCGGGGTGCTGACGCTGTACCTGCTGCTCGGCCTGGTGTTCGGCGCTCTCTTCCTGCTCGTGAACGAGATCGGCTCGGCGCCGTTCTTCTCGGGGCACACCGAGAACGTGCGGAGCGGTGACTTCATCTACTTCTCGTTCACGACCCAGACCACGGTCGGGTTCGGCGACTTCGTGCCCGGCACGGACGTCGGGCGCGCGCTCGCCGCGTGCCAGGCGGTGGTGGGCCAGATGTACCTCGTCACCGTCGTGGCCGTCGTGATCAGCCAGCTGGGGCGCCGCCGCCGGCCTGCGACTGACGCGCCGCGCGACGCCTGACCGTCAGCGCGCCCCGATCCGGCGTATCTGCGCTACTCTTCCAGCCGTCAGCCGATAGTCGCAGCCGCCCAAGTTCGTGCTTCCGCGCCACATACGCGGGGCCGGGGCGGGGTCCGTGAGTGCTGGCGAGCCCCCGGGCGGGGTGCGCGTCGCGCCGTGCTATCTTGGTCGTTCGCGTTTTTTTCGCGCGAACCTCGCCCCATATCGTCCGCCTCCGACCCCACCAGGAGTCGCCTGCCGTGCCTCGCGTAGACGCCCTCCGGACGCGCCGTACTTTCGCGCGTCTGAACAAGGCCCTCGAAGTTCCCAACCTCATCGATATCCAGCGGCGCTCGTTCGCCTGGCTGGTCGACACCGAGAAGGGGGGGCTCCGGGAGACCATCGACGACATCTCCCCGATCGAGGACTACACCGGCAATCTTGCCGTGCAGTTCGGCGAATTCATCTTCGACCAGCCGGCGGCATCGATCGCCGAGTGCCGTGAGAAGGACCTCACGTACGCGCGCCCGCTGACGGTCACCGTCGCCTTCATCAACCAGGAGACGGGCGAGATCCGCGAGCAGTCGGTCTTCATGGGCGACTTCCCGTGGATGACCGAGCGCGGCACGTTCATCATCAACGGCACCGAGCGCGTCGTCGTGACGCAGCTCGTCCGCTCCCCCGGCGCCTACGTGATGGAGCCGAAGGACCGCGAGAAGCAGATGTTCACGGCGAACCTCATGCCGGCGCGCGGTTCGTGGCTCGAGCTCGAGATCGACAAGAAGGGCAAGGTCTTCGTCCGGATCGACCGCAAGCGCAAGCTTCCGGTCACGGTCCTGCTGCGCGCGATGACCTACAACCCGGAGACGGACTCGGACGTCGAGGAGACGCACGAGGACATCGAGCGCCTCGACAAGGAGCTGCTCGACCTCTTCGGCGGGCTCGGCGTACATCCGCAACACGATCGAGAACGACCCCGAGAACACGAAGACGAAGAAGGGCGCGCTGATCGAGCTCTTCAAGAAGCAGCGCCCGGGCGAGCCGCCCAGCGTCGACGCGGCGTACGCGCTGCTGCAGCAGCTGTTCTTCGACCCCAAGCGCTACGACCTCACGCGCGTCGGCCGGTACAAGCTGAACTCGCGCCTGAGCCTCGACGTCGACCTCGAGACCCGCACGCTCACCCACGACGACATCCACGCGCTCGTCCAGGAGCTCGTGAACCTGCCGAAGTGGCTCGGGATCCCCGAGGACGGCGAGGTCGAGATCAAGGACTACGCCGCCGAGGCCGCCTCGATGCCGCGCGACCGCGAGTACGCGCCGGGTCACACCGTCGCCGACCGGCTCGACGAGTACGAGCACTTCGGCAACCGCCGCCTGCGCACCGTCGGCGAGCTGATCCAGGACGCGTTCCGCGTCGGCCTCTACCGCATGGAGCGCGTCGTCCGCGAGCGCCTCACCACGGAGGACGAGGACACGATCACGCCGCAGACGATCGTGAACATCCGCCCGGTCGTGGCTGCGCTGAAGGAGTTCTTCGGCTCCTCGCAGCTCAGCCAGTTCATGGACCAGACGAACTCGCTGGCCGGCCTCACGCACCGTCGCCGCCTCTCGGCGCTCGGCGCCGGCGGCCTGACCCGCGAGCGCGCACCCATCGAGGTCCGCGACGTCCACCCGACGCATTACGGGCGCATGTGCCCGATCGAGACGCCGGAGGGCCCGAACATCGGCCTGATCGGCTCGCTCTCGAGCTTCGCCGAGGTGAGCGCGTTCGGCTTCGTCACGACCCCGTACTGCGTCGTCAAGGACGGCAAGGTCACGGACGAGATCGTGCGCCTGGACGCCAACCAGGAGGCCGAGCGCCTGATCGCGCAGGCCAACCACCCGATCGACGAGAAGACCGGGAAGCTCAAGGGCCCCGAGGTCGTCTGCCGTACGCAGGCCGGTCAGTACGTGACCGTCGCGCCGAAGGACGTCGACCTCGTCGACGTGTCCCCGCAGCAGATCTGGTCCGTCGCGACGGCGATGATCCCGTTCCTCGAGCACGACGACGCGAATCGCGCGCTGATGGGCTCGAACATGCAGCGCCAGGCCGTGCCGCTGCTCGTCGCCGACGCGCCGCTGATCGGCACGGGCATGGAGCGCCGCGCCGCCCACGACACCGGTGACGTGCTGCTCTCCGAGATCGACGGCAGCGTCGCCTACGTGGACGCCGAGCAGATCGTCGTCGAGGGCAAGGAGGGGCGCCGCGAGTACGAGCTCAGCAAGTTCCAGCGCTCGAACCAGGGAACCCTGATCCACCAGCAGCCGCGCATCGTGACCGGCGATCCCGTCAGCAAGGGCGACGTCCTCGCCGACGGCGCATCGACCGACCACGGCGAGATGGCGCTGGGCAAGAACCTGATGGTCGCCTTCATGTCCTGGGAGGGCTACAACTTCGAGGACGCGATCATCCTCAGCAAGCGCCTCGTGAAGGACGACGAGCTCACCTCGATCCACATCGAGGAGTACGAGATCGACGCCCGCACCACGAAGCTCGGTGACGAGGAGATCACCCGCGACATCCCGAACCGCTCGGAGGAGTCGCTGCGCAACCTCGACGACCGCGGCATCGTCCGCGTCGGCGCCGAGGTCGGCTCGGGCGACCTGCTCGTCGGCAAGGTCACGCCGAAGGGCGAGACCGAGCTGACCGCCGAGGAGAAGCTGATCCGCGCGATCTTCAAGGAGAAGGCGCGCGAGGTCCGCGACACCTCGCTCAAGGTGCCGCACGGCGAGGGCGGCGTCGTCATCGACGTGCTCACGTTCTCGCGTGACAACGGCGACGACCTGCCGCCGGGCGTCAACGAGCTCGTGCGCGTCTTCGTCGCGAAGAAGCGCAAGATCTCCGAGGGCGACAAGCTCGCCGGCCGCCACGGCAACAAGGGCGTCATCTCGAAGATCGTGGACGAGCAGGACATGCCGTTCCTCGAGGACGGCACGCCCGTCGACGTCATCCTGAACCCGCTGGGCGTTCCGAGCCGCATGAACGTCGGCCAGCTGCTGGAGACGCACCTCGGGTGGGTCGCGGCGCAGGGCTGGTACGACGACGGCACCGAGGCGTTCAAGAACTCCCGCAAGCCGGGGGTCAAGGAGCGCGTCTACGTCTCCACCCCGGTGTTCGACGGCGCGACCGTCGAGGACGTGGACAACGCGCTCGTCAAGTGGCAGGAGGAGCACAAGGGCCGCATCCGCATGGATGTCGACACCTCGCGCGTCGCAGGCCGGAAGGCGTCGGGCAAGTTCACGCTCTTCAACGGCCGCACCGGCGAGCCGTTCGAGCAGCAGGTGACCGTCGGCTACATGTACATCCTGAAGCTGCTCCACCTCGTGGACGACAAGATCCACGCGCGTTCGACCGGGCCGTACTCGCTCGTCACCCAGCAGCCGCTCGGCGGCAAGGCGCAGTTCGGCGGCCAGCGCTTCGGCGAGATGGAGGTCTGGGCGCTCGAGGCGTACGGCGCGGCCTACACGCTGCAGGAGATGCTCACCGTCAAGTCCGACGACACCGTCGGGCGCGTGAAGGCCTACGAGGCGATCGTCAAGGGCGAGAACATCCCCGAGCCGAGCATTCCGGAGTCGTTCAAGGTGCTCCTCAAGGAGATGCAGTCGCTGTCGCTCGACGTGAACGTGGTCTCCGAGGAGGGCACGAGCGCCGACCTGCGCGACGAGGACGACGACCTGCTCCGCGCGGCGGAGGAACTCGGCATCGACCTGTCCGGCGTGCGCGTCGGCGGGGAGGAGCCGGACGCCGTGGACGGCGCCGACGAGGGCGGCGAGACGGCCGCCGAGGGCGGGGACGCCGTCGAGGCGGCCATCGACCTGGACGAGAAGGCCGGAGACGAGCAGCTGAGCGTCGAGACCGACGACGAGCTCGCCTTCGACGAGGACATCGTGGACAAGGGGGCGGAGGCGTAGGCCCTTCCGGCCAACGCCTTCCGCCAACGCTGAGAGGAACACGCATCGTGATCGACATCAATAACTTCGACGCCATCGAGATCGGCCTCGCCTCGTCCAAGCAGATCCGCGCCTGGAGCTCAGGCGAGGTCACCAAGCCCGAGACGATCAACTACCGCACGCTCAAGCCGGAGAAGGACGGTCTCTTCTGCGAGCGCATCTTCGGTCCGACCAAGGACTGGGAGTGCTACTGCGGCAAGTACAAGCGCGTCCGCTACAAGGGCATCGTCTGCGAGCGCTGCGGCGTCGAGGTGACGCGGTCCAAGGTGCGCCGTGAGCGCATGGGTCACATCGACCTCGCCGCTCCGGTCAGCCACATCTGGTTCTTCAAGGGCGTTCCGAGCCGCATCGGGTACCTGCTCGACATGGCTCCCAAGGAGCTCGAGAAGATCCTCTACTTCGCCGCATCGATCGTCACCTGGGTCGACCAGGAGGCGCGCTGGCGCGACCTGCCCGAGCTCGAGACGCAGATGCAGGCGGAGCTCGACCGCTACGCCGGCGAGCAGAAGGAGCGCGTCGACGAGCTGCAGAAGTCGCTCGACGCCCGCGTCGCCTACCTCGAGAGCGCCGACCAGTCCGGCTTCCGGGACGAGGATCACCTCTGGGCCGAGGCGCTCGAGATCAACGTCAAGAAGCTCTCGGACGACGAGCGCAAGAAGATGATCGCGGACGTCAAGAAGACGTTCAACGCGGACATCGACGACACCGAGGCGTACTACGAGGACGCCCGGATGCGCCTGCGCGAAGTCTGGAAGCTCTTCGCCAACAAGGACGAGCCGAGCGACGATCCGCCCGCCGAGGGCGAGGAGTGGCCGCTGTCGAGCTTCACCGAGAAGCCGATCGAGAAGGACGAGTTCCGGCCGAAGAAGATCATCGCCGACGAGACGTTCTTCCGTGAGCTGAAGAGCCGCTTCGGCTCGCCGTACGGCTTCGGCGAGTACTTCGGCGGCGGCATGGGCGCGGAGTACATCCGCGAGCTGCTGCGCGAGAAGCCGGACTACGACCGCGAGGCGTCGCCGCGCAAGGTCGATCCCGAGCGCATGGCCGGCAGCGACCTCGCTCCGCCGGACATGCCGGGCATCGTGCCCGAGCAGGAGCGCGTCGACCTGGAGGACCTCGTCAAGAACGGCAAGGGCCAGAAGCAGGCGCGCGCAGTCAAGCGCCTGAAGGTGCTGTCGGCGTTCCTGGGCTCGGAGAACAAGCCCGAGATGATGGTCCTCGAGGCCGTGCCGGTGATCCCGCCGGAGCTGCGCCCGATGGTGCAGCTCGACGGTGGCCGCTTCGCGACGTCGGACCTCAACGACCTCTACCGCCGCGTCATCAACCGCAACAACCGCCTCAAGCGGCTGCTCGACCTCGGCGCGCCGGAGATCATCGTCAACAACGAGAAGCGGATGCTGCAGGAGGCCGTCGACGCACTGTTCGACAACGGCCGCCGCGGCCGGCCCGTCACGGGCCCGGGCAACCGCCCGCTGAAGTCGCTCTCGGACATGCTCAAGGGCAAGCAGGGCCGGTTCCGTCAGAACCTGCTCGGCAAGCGCGTCGACTACTCGGGCCGCTCGGTCATCGTCGCCGGGTCCGTACCTCAAGCTGCACCAGTGCGGGCTGCCGAAGCTCATGGCCCTCGAGCTGTTCAAGCCGTTCATCATGGCCCAGCTCGTCGAGCGCAAGAGCGCGCAGAACATCAAGGCCGCCAAGAAGATGGTCGACTCGGCGATCCCCGAGGTCTGGGACGTGCTCGAGGACGTCATCCACGAGCACCCGGTGCTGCTGAACCGCGCACCCACGCTCCATCGCCTGGGCATCCAGGCGTTCGAGCCGGTGCTCGTCGAGGGCAAGGCGATCCAGGTTCACCCGCTCGTCTGTCACGCGTTCAACGCGGACTTCGACGGCGACCAGATGGCGGTCCACGTGCCGCTCAGCTCCGAGGCTCAGGCCGAGGCGCGGATCCTGATGCTGTCGTCGAACAACATCCTCTCGCCGGCACACGGCGCGCCGCTCGCGACGCCGACCCAGGACATGGTGCTCGGCGCCTACTACCTGACGTACGGGCCGGACGCGGATGAGCTGTCCACCCGCCAGGAGACGCTGAAGAACGACACGTGGCCCAAGAACGAGCCGCGCCCGCACGTGTTCGGCACGGCCCAGGAGGCCGAGCTGTCCTACGAGTCCGGGTTCGTGAAGCTGCAGGACCTGGCCGAGTACCGGCCGATGGGCCGCGAGGGCGGACACGTCCTCACGACCGTCGGGCGGATCATCTACAACGACCGCATCGAGCGGGCGCTGCAGGAGTCGCTCGGCGACACGTTCGATCCGGACGAGTACTCGTTCGTCAACCAGTCGGTGCGCAAGCGCGACACCGTGCGCGTGATCGACGACGCTCGTGCAGAGGTACGGGGCGCCGGCGGTCTCGCAGGTGCTTGACGCGTTCAAGGACCTGGGGTTCCGCTACGCGACGCTCGCCGGCATCACGATCTCCAAGAACGACGTGATCATCCCGCCGAACAAGGGCGAGATCCTCGCGAAGTACGAGGGTGAGGTCGCTGAGATCCAGGGCCAGTACGACATGGGCCTGATCACCCAGCAGGAGCGCCACGAGGCGGTCGTCGACAAGTGGACCGAGGCGACGGAGAAGGTCGCCGACGCCATGGAGGAGAACTTCGACGAGCTCAACCCCATCTTCATGATGGCCAACTCGGGCGCGCGTGGATCGTTCAAGCAGATCCGTCAGCTCGCCGGCATGCGCGGCCTGATGGCCAACCCGAAGGGCGAGATCATCGAGCGCCCGATCAAGGCCAACTTCATGGAAGGCCTGACGGTTCTCGAGTACTTCATCTCGACCCACGGTGCCCGTAAGGGCCTCGCGGACACCGCCCTGCGCACCGCCGACTCCGGGTACCTCACCCGGCGTCTGGTGGACGTCTCGCAGGACGTCATCATCCGCGAGCTCGACTGCGGCACCGACGAGTTCATCACGCTGCCCACGCTCAACGCGCAGGGCGAGCCGAACCCGAACCTCGTCGGCCGCGTCGCCGCCGTGGAGGTCAAGACCAAGCGCGGTCGCGTCATCGTCGAGGCCGGCAACGAGATCGACCGGGCCGAGCTGGCCGAGCTCGTCGAGAGCGCGGACAACCTGCCCAACGAAGGGCAGATCCCCGTTCGCTCGACGCTCAAGTGCCGTGCGCCGATCGGCGTGTGCCAGGCCTGTTACGGCCGGGCGCTCGCGACCGGCAAGCTCGCCCAGATCGGCGACGCCGTCGGCATCATCGCGGCGCAGTCGATCGGCGAGCCGGGCACGCAGCTGACCATGCGCACGTTCCACACCGGCGGCGTCGCCGGCGCGGACATCACGCACGGCCTGCCGCGCGTCGTCGAGCTGTTCGAGGCACGCAAGCCGAAGGGCCTGGCGGAGATGGCCGCCGAGTCGGGCAAGGTGTCGATCGAGGAGACCGAGAAGAACCTCACGGTCGTCATCACCGACGAGGCCGGCGAGGAGCACCGCACCGCGTTCCCGCGCCGTACGCGCCTGCACGTCGAGAACGGGCAGAAGGTCGAGCAGGGCGACCCAGCTCAACGAGGGCTCGCTCTACCCGCACGACCTGCTCTCGCTGCGCGGCCGGACGGAGACGGAGCAGTACTTCGTCGCCGAGGTCCAGAAGGTCTACAAGTCGCAGGGCGTCGACATCGATGACAAGCACATCGAGCTGATCGTCCGCCAGATGATGAAGAAGGTCCGCGTCGATCAGAAGGGCGACACCGGCTACCTGCCGGGAGCGCTCGTCGATCGCTTCGACTTCGCGCGTGCGAACGCGGACGTGAAGAAGAAGAAGGGCGAGACCGCGCAGTTCGAGGAGGTCATCCTCGGCATCACGAAGGCGTCGCTGAACACGGACTCCTTCCTCTCGGCCGCCTCCTTCCAGGAGACGACGAAGGTGCTGACGGACGCCGCGCTCGAGGGCAAGAAGGACTCGCTCGCCGGCCTCAAGGAGAACGTCATCATCGGCAAGCTGATCCCGGCCGCGACGGGGCTCAAGCGCTACCGCCGCATCGAGATCGAGCCGACCGAGCCGCTGCCGCGCGCCGACGACGTCGCGCTGCTGGACTCGGACGACCTGGCCGCCGAGCTCGGCCTCGCCGAGGACGACTTCGGCTCCGGTCTCGGCGCCGGGTTCGAGCAGGACCTGTCGGCGCTGGAGGAGATCGGCGCAGGCGGCCCGGCCGAGACCGGCTTCGCGGAAGAGCTCGCCGAGCTCGACCTGCCGGCCGACGAGCCCAAGGCTGAGCTAACGCCCCACCCGCTCGACCGCTTCACCGCGCGCAGCGCGCCCGGCCCCAGCGCGCCGGGCGGGCCGACCTCGCCGTCAGCCGGGCGTCGCGCCGTGCCGGCGCTCAGCAGTCGCCCGCGCCCAGCCGGTCAGCTGGGCGACGTGCTCATCGCGCGAGCCCACGCTCGGGCAGCGTGTCCACGAGCAGCGTCGGCGCCGCCCGCTCGCGCCGCCCACGCGTGGCACGCCTCGTTGAGCGCGTCATCCACCCAGGCGAGGGCTCTGTCCGGGCCCGCGTAGGCCTCGATCGCCGCGAGCTTCCAGTGGGCGTGTCCGCGCCCCGGGTTGCGGTCGAAGCTCAGGAACGGCAGCTCGCCCGGGAGCCCCAGCAGCGCCGGGCAGGTACTCGTTCGCCTTCTCCTCCCAGCCGGTGCACCAGACGAGCTCGAAGTCGGCGCTGAGCGCTTGCAGGTGCTCGGCGGCCGTCGGCCGAAATCAGGTGTGGCGAGCCGTCCACGTCACCCAGGTTCCGGCTGGACGGTCGCTGGACGTAAAGCCGAAGAGCGAGATGACGCCATCGACGTCAACCAGGAGTAGCGGTTTGCAGGGGTTTTCCGCAGACAAGGTGGTACCGGCGCAACCGAGGGGCGCTTCCGGGTACCCTACGTCGTGCGGATCGGTCAACCCCGCCGGTGCGGGTGCCGATGACAAGGACAGTCCACGGCTCCCGTCACCTGATCGGTCCAGACCACCTCCCTGCATGACGCTCCAAATCGGCATTCTCTTCGCGCTGCTCTGCGCTGTCGGCAGCAACTTCGCGTTCTTCCTCAAGCACCGCGGCGCGTGCGTCGGCGCCCGTCGGTGGATATCCGCCACCCGCTGAGGACCGCCGGCGCCGCTCTGGTCGTCAAGCTGGTTCGCGATCGGCATGGGCGTCGGCGGCCTGGCCTGGCTGCATTCACGTCGTGGCGCTGTCGCTCGCCCCGATGTCGATCGGTTCAGGCGGTCGTCGCAGGTGGCGTCGCGATGATCGCCGTCATGGCGGATCGCATCTTCGGCTTGCACGTCGGCCGCCGTCAGTGGTGGGGCCTCGGCCTGACCGCCGCCGGGCTCGTGCTGCTCGCGCGTGACGATGCCGGCGCAGCACCGGCGCTCACGCGTCCTACTCGCTCGCCCCGATGATCGGCTTCGAAGCCGCGCTGCTGGGGATCGGCGCCCTGCTGATCGTCGGCCCGCACGCCGCCGGCGCCCGCGCCGAGCATCACGGCGTCGCGCTCGCGATCGCCTCGGGCGTTCTCTTCGGCGTCTGCAACGTCTCCGTGAAGGCGCTGTCCGGCCTCGTCGCGCACCAGGGCGTGCTCGCGCTCGTCGAGCCCCTGGACCGCCGTCGCGCTCTGCGCCTCGGCCGCCGCCTTCTACGCCTCGGCCCGCAGCCTGCAGGACGGCGAGGCGGTCACGGTGATCGCGCTGACCGGTACGTCGATGAGCGTCTGCTGCATCGCCGGCGGGATCCTCGTCTTCGACGATCCGCTGCCGGCCACCACGGTCGGCATCGCCCTCCAGGGCGTGGCCTTCCTGCTCGTGATCGTCGCCTCGGCGCTGACCCCGGCTCCGCGCTCCGCGCTCGGCCGGCTCCGCCGCGCCCGCCACGGCCTGACGCCTGCGCTCCGGCACCCGCCGCGAGCGGCCAAACGCGCCCGCAGCGGATGGTGCGCGGCGGCAGGTCCGCGCGCGGATACGCTCCATGCACGAGTTGTCCAGATCGACCAAGTGGTCTGACAAAGTGGAGAAGAGCGAGGGATTGATGTCGACGGGGACGTCCACAACGGCGGCGATCGACTACCAGGAGCTGGCCAAGCGCCACCTCTGGCTGCACTTCAGCCGCATGGGCGCCTACGACCGCGGCGCCGAGGTGCCCGTGATCGTCACGCGGCGACGGCTGTTACGTCTGGGACGAGCACGGCAACCGGTACCTCGATGCGCTCAGCGCGCTCTTCTGCGTGAACATCGGGCACGGTCGCGCCGACATCGCGCAGGCCGGCGCCGACCAGGCCAAGGAGCTCGGCTTCTTCACGACCTGGTCCTACGCCCATCCGCGGGCGATCGAGCTCGCGGCCAAGATCGCCTCACTGGCTCCCGGTGACCTCAACCGCGTGTTCTTCACGTCCGGCGGCGGGGAGTCCGTCGAGACCGCCCTGAAGGTCGCCCGCCAGTACCACAAGCTCACGGGCAACCCGAACAAGACGAAGTTCATCGCGCGCGAGGTCGCCTACCACGGCACGACACTCGGGGCACTCACCGCGACCGGCGTCACCGGTCTGCGCCAGCCGTTCGAGCCGTTCACGCCCGGGCGGCTGCCACGTCGCGAACACGAACATGTACCGGCTCGCGCCCGGCTACGGCGTCGAGAATCTCGCCGAGGCGGTCGCGCACCGGATCGAGTTCGAGGGCCCGGAGACCGTCGCCGCGGTGATCATGGAGCCGGTCCAGAACGCGGGCGGCTGCTTCGTCCCGCCCGAGGGCTACTGGCAGCGGGTCCGCGAGATCTGCGACCACTACGACGTCCTTCTCATCTCGGACGAGGTCATCTGCTCGTGGGGCCGGCTCGGGACCTGGTTCGGCGCCCAGCGCTTCGACTACCAGCCGGACATCATCACGACCGCGAAGGGCCTCACATCCTCGTACGCGCCGATGGGCGCGATGATCGCCTCCGACCGCGTGATGGAGCCGTTCCTGCAGGAGTCCAACTCGTTCGTGCACGGATTCACGTTCGGCGGGCACCCGATGGCGGCGGCCGTCGCGCTCGCGAACATCGCGGCGTTCGAGGAGGAGGGCATCTTCGAGAACGTGCGTGAGAACGAGCCGAACCTGCGCGGCATGCTCGAGTCGCTGCGCGACATCCCGATCGTCGGCGACGTGCGCGGCGCCGGCTACTTCCACGCGATCGAGCTCGTCAAGGACCGCGACACGAAGGAGAGCTTCGGGCACGAGGAGGCCGAAACGCTCCTGCGCGGCTACCTCAGCGGAGAGCTGTTCCGGCGCGGCCTGATCTGCCGCGCGGACGATCGCGGCGACCCCGTGATCCAGTTCGCGCCCCCGCTGATCGCCGGGCCCGAGCAGTTCGAGGAGATCGAGGCCGTGCTGCGGCCGGTGCTCGAAGAGGCCTCGCGACGGATGGGGAGCCACTGACCCGCGCGCCGCGCGCGCCCGGGTCATCGCCGATGCTCACCGTCCGGGATGTCCTCACCGACCTCGACGTGCAGCTCCTCGCGGGCGAGGACGGCCTCGACGCACCGGTCCGCTGGGTCCACATCTCCGAGCTGACGGACCCGACGCCGTTCCTCTCCGGTGGTGAGCTGCTGCTGACGACGGGCATGGCGCTGGACAGCGCCAAGGCTCAGCGCGACTACATCAACCGTCTTGCGGACCACGGCCTCGCGGGTCTGGGCTACGGCACGGGGTTCGCCCATGAGAAGGTGCCCAAGGCGGCGGTCGAGGCGGCGCGCTCGCGCGGGTTCCCGCTCTTCGAGGTGCCGTACGCCACGCCGTTCATAGCGGTCACCGAGCGCGCGTTCACGCGCCTGGTGAACGAGCAGTACGCGCTGTTGCGCCGGTCGATCGCCGCGCAGGAGCGGCTGCAGAGCATCGTCCTCAGCGAGCGCGGGCTCGAGGCGATCGTGGCAGCGATCGCCGCCCTCGTCGGCGGCCCCGCGCTCGTCTTCAACGGCCGCGGCGAACTCGAGGCGATGCACACGTTCCGGCGCGCGCTCGAGCCCGAGGCCGTCGCCGCGATCGGCGAGGAGCTCCGTGACCGCGCGCGCCGCGGGGAGGGCGCGCGGGTTCGTCCCGGCGCACGCCGACCTCAGCACCCGCGCGCTCGCGCTGCCGGTGGGATCCCCCGACGCGCCCGACGGCTTCCTCCCGCAGGCCTGGCTGATCGCTGCGAAGGACAGCGGCGGGCTCGCTGAGATCGATCGCCTGATCCTGCACCAGGCCGTGACCGTGATCGCGCTGGAGCTGCTGCGCCGCCGCGTCGCGGACAGCACCGAGCGCCGCCTCGCGGGCGATGTCCTCTCAGCCGCCGTCGCCGGTGAGCTCGAAGGTCCCGAGCTCACGCGCAGGCTGCAGCCGTTCGGCCTCGGAGGCCGTGTCACGACGCTCGTCCTCGCGCCCGCCGAGCGCTCGGCGGGCGCGGTCGAGGCGGCGCTCGGCGAGGCCCTGCGGGGTGAGGCGGTCAGCGGCCTCGTCGCGCAGTACGGCCGGTTCGTCGGCGCGCTGCTCCCCGGATTCCTCGACGAGGAGCTGATCGAGGTCGCCGGCCGGATCACCGCGCGCGTCGCGGAGCAGACGGGCGCGGTCGCCGGAGCCGGCGCGGGCCGCGCCGTCGCCGCGGGCCAGGTGCGCGAGAGCTGGCACGAGGCGCGGTTCGCGCTCGAGGCCCGGGAGCTGACCGGAGAGGACGGGCGCAACGGGCCGGTGCTGAACGGATCGCCGCTTCCGGTGCCCGAGCTCGCCACCTACCGTGACCTGGGCTCGTTCCAGTTGCTGCTGTCGCTGCAGGACACCGACGCGCTGCGCCTCTACTGCGACGCGCTGCTCGGCCCGATCGAGAACGGCGAGGGTCACTACGGCGGTGAGCTGATGCGCTCGCTCGAGGCGTTCATCGAATGCAACGGGCAGTGGGAGGCCGCGGCACGGCGCCTCTACTGCCACCGCCACACCCTGCGCTACCGGATCCGCAGGATCGAGGAGCTCACCGGCCGTGACCTGTCGTCCGCGCGCGACAGGATCGAATTCTGGCTCGCCCTGCGCGGCAGCGAGCTCGTCCACCCACCAGCCCATCGCCCGGAGACTGAGAGGACACCATGAAGGTCGGCGTTCCCACCGAGATCAAGACCGACGAGTACCGCGTCGCGATGACCCCGTCCGGGGTGCGCGAGCTGGCCCAGCACGGCCATGAGGTCGTCATCCAGCAGGGCGCGGGAGAGGGGTCCGCGATCAGCGACGCCGACTACGAGGCGCAGGGCGCCACGATCCTCCCGGATGCGGATGCCGTGTTCGCCGCCGCGGACATGGTCGTCAAGGTCAAGGAGCCCCAGGCGGTCGAGATCGCACGCCTGCGCCCGGGCCAGACCCTCTTCACGTACCTGCACCTCGCGCCCGACGCCGAGCAGACCGCCGGGCTCGTCGCCTCCGGTGCGACGTGCATCGCCTACGAGACCGTCGAGGACTCCAAGGGCCGGCTCCCGCTGCTGGCGCCGATGAGCGAGATCGCAGGCAAGATCGCCACGCAGGCGGGCGCGTTCATGCTCGAGAAGCCGCTCGGCGGCCGCGGGCTCCTGCTCGGCGGCGTCCCGGGCGTCGCGGCCGGGCGCGTGATGGTGATCGGCGGCGGCGTCGTCGGCCAGAACGCGGCGCAGATCGCTCTGGGGATGGGCGCCGAGGTCTACATCTACGACCGCTCGATCGACCGGCTGCGCGAGCTCGAGCACCAGATGAACTGGCTCGCGTCCACGTGTTACGCCTCGACGCTCGAGATCGAGCAGCACCTGCCCGACGTCGACCTCGTCATCGGTGCGGTGCTCGTCAAGGGCGGCAAGGCGCCACACGTCATCACGCGCGAGCAGCTGAAGCTGATGAAGCCGGGCGCCGTGCTCGTCGACGTCTCGATCGACCAGGGCGGCTGCTTCGAGACGAGCCACGCGACCACGCACACCGATCCGACCTACGTCGTCGACGGGATCACCCACTACTGCGTGGCCAACATGCCCGGCGCGGTGCCGATCACGAGCACCTGGGCGCTCACCAACGCGACGATGCCCTACGTCATAAAGCTCGCCGACAACGGGGTCCGGGCGGCGCTGGCGAGCGACCCGGGGTTCATGAAGGGCCTGAACGTCGCCGCGGGAAAGGTCACCTACGAGCCGGTCGCCCTCGACCAGGACCTGGAGTACACGACCCCCGCGGACGCGCTCGCGCTCGTCGATGCCGCCGCGGCGTAGGTCCGGCCGCTGCTACTCTCCTGCGTCGCATGCCCACGACCAGCCAGCTCATCCGCAAGGGCCGCACGCCCAAGCCGAAGAAGCTTTCCACGCCGGGTCTCAAGACCGGCAAGGGACGCAAGAAGAAGGTCGCCGCGCCACAGCGCCGCGGCGTCTGCACGCGCGTCTACACCACGACGCCGAAGAAGCCGAACTCGGCTCTGCGCAAGGTCGCTCGCGTCCGCCTCTCCGGCGGCGCGGAGGTCACCGCCTACATTCCGGGCGAGGGGCACAACCTGCAGGAGCACTCGGTCGTGCTCGTCCGCGGCGGTCGTGTCAAGGACCTGCCGGGCGTGCGCTACAAGGTCGTTCGCGGAACGCTCGACGCAGCAGGCGTCAGCGATCGCAAGCAGGCCCGCAGCCAGTACGGCGTGAAGAAGAGCTAGGGGCCCGGCATGCGTCGTAACTCGGCAACAATCCGGCCGGTCGAGCCGGACCCGATCCATCGCTCGCGACTCGTCCAGCAGGTCATCAACAAGGTGATGCTCGACGGCAAGAAGTCGACCGCTGAGGCGATCGTCTACGACGCCCTCGCGATCCTCTCCGAGAAGACCGGCAACGACCCGGTCGAGGCGCTCGAAGCCGCGATCAAGTCGCTGACCCCGGCCCTCGAGGTCCGCTCCCGGCGCGTCGGCGGCGCCACCTACCAGGTGCCCGTCGAGGTCCCGGCCCGCCGCTCCCGCACGCTCGCGGTGCGCTGGCTCGTCGAGTTCGCCCGTCAGCGCCGCGAGAAGACGATGGCCCAGCGCCTCGCGATGGAGCTGCTCGACGCAACGAGCCAGCAGGGCGGCGCGTACAAGCGCAAGGACGACATCTACCGCATGGCGCAGGCGAACAAGGCCTTCGCCCACTACCGCTGGTAGAAGGTCCCGGGCGCGCGTCGCGCGCCCACCCATGAGCGCTCGCGACGAGATCCGCTTTGCCGTCGATGCGCTTCGCCGGCTCCCGTGGCCGGTAGCGCGGTTCGTCGTTCGTGCGCGGCGACTCGCGCGGCGTGACGGCGACGTGTTCTCGCTCGACTCGGCGCTGCGGCCCGCGAAGCTCGCGGTGCTGCTGGAGGCCGCGGCGGGAAGGAGAACCGTCGTCGAGCTCGGGACGGGCACCGCGTGGGCGACGATCGCGCTCGCGATCGCGGACCCGGAGCGCACGATCGAGAGCTGGGATCCGGTGGCGCGCATGCAGCGCGAGCGCTATCTGGACCTCGCCGGCCCCGACGTGCGCCGGCGGATCACGTTCGTCGAAGGGCTCGGCGAGGACGGGCCCGGCGCCGTCGCCGGCGTCGACCTCCTCTTCATCGACAGTTCGCACGAGCGGGAGCCCACGCTCGCCGAGGTCGCGACCTGGCGCCCCGTCCTCGCGCCCGGCGCCCTCGTCGTGTTCGACGACTACGGCCACCCCGGCTACCCGGGCGTCGCCGAGGCCGTGGCCGAGCTCGGCGCCGTGGGCGAGGCCCGGGCGTCGCTCTACCTCTGGCCCACCGGCTGACCGCCGCTCACTCGTCGCGCAGGAACGCCAGCACGCCGCCGCCGAGGACCAGCAGGACGCCCGAGAACGCCTCGGCATATGCGCCGGCGCCGGCCTTCGCCGTCCCCTCGACGAGCCGCGCGCCCACGAGGCCGGTGTTCCCGACATCCGGAAGGTCCGTCGCGGCCGTGATGCCGACGATCGCGAGGCCCGCGACGACGATGACGGCGGCTGCGACGCCGGAACCGCGCGCGGCAGCCGGGAGCATCAGGACCGCCGGCAGCGCCAGCGCCAGGAGCGCAGGCCCATGGAGCTCCCAGCCGGTGCGGTCGAGCGAGGACTGCACGCGGCCGGCGATCTCGATGCGGAGCACGGGGAGGACCGTGGCGGCGAGCGCGGCGAGTGCTCCCGCGAGCACGGCCGCGGCGGCCGCGCGACGCGCCGCCCGGGCGCCCCGTGAGACAGGCGATTGCGCCCGTTGACGGCTGCTATCATCGTCGATCCGGCGCGTGGCGTTGCTCATGCGCGCGTACCGCCGGAATCGTCCCCGCTCACGGATGGATCGTTCGAGCACATAGCGCCGCAACCGGGTTCAGACCCTGCTGTGCGCGCGGGCCCGAGAGGCCCGTTTCCTTTGCCCTGACTCGTAGAAGCTGAAGACCCATGCCCCGCAAGTTCACGCTCGACAAGACCCGCAATATCGGCATCATGGCGCACATCGACGCCGGTAAGACGACGACCACCGAGCGCATCCTTTATTACACCGGTCGCACGTACAAGATCGGTGAGGTCCACGAGGGCGCAGCCACGATGGACTGGATGGAGCAGGAGCAGGAGCGCGGCATCACGATCACCTCCGCCGCGACGACCTGCGAGTGGGCCGATCACCGCATCAACATCATCGACACGCCCGGACACGTCGACTTCACCGTCGAGGTCGAGCGCTCGCTGCGCGTCCTGGACGGCGCGATCGCGCTGTTCGACTCGGTCGCCGGCGTCGAGCCGCAGTCCGAGACGGTCTGGCGCCAGGCGGACAAGTACGGCGTTCCGCGCATCGCCTACATCAACAAGATGGACCGCATCGGGGCGGACTTCGACAAGGGCATCAAGACGATGATCGACCGGCTCGGGGCCAACCCCGTGCCGATCCAGCTTCCGATCGGCGCCGAGTCCGAGTTCCTCGGGATCATCGATCTCGTCGAGATGAAGGCCATCACGTACAAGGACGACCTCGGCAAGGACGTCATCGTCGGCGAGATCCCGGACGAGTACGCCGAGGCCGCCGCGCAGGGCCGCGAGCACCTGCTCGACGAGGTCAGCCACTACGACGACGGGCTCGTCGACCTGATCCTCGGCGAGGAGGACATCCCGGTCGCCCGCCTCAAGCAGGCCATTCGCAAGGCGACGCTCGAGATCGCGTTCACGCCGGTCCTCTGCGGCTCGTCGTTCAAGAACAAGGGCGTGCAGCCGCTGCTCGACGCCGTGCTCGACTACCTCCCGTCGCCGCTCGACGTGCCGCCGGTCGAGGGCATCGAGCCGAAGACCGAAGAGCTCGCCGTTCGCAACGCCTCCGACGAGGAGCCGTTCGCGGCCCTCGCGTTCAAGATCATGACCGACCCGTTCGTCGGCAAGCTCACCTACTTCCGCGTCTACTCCGGCAAGCTCGAGTCGGGCGCCCGCGTGCTCAACGTCGGCACCGGCCGCACCGAGCGGATCGGCCGCATCCTGATGATGCACGCGAACGATCGCGAAGAGGTCCAGGAGGTCTACGCGGGCGACATCGCCGCCGGCGTCGGCATCAAGCAGATCGTGACCGGCGACACGCTGTGCGCGCCGGACAAGCCGATCAAGCTCGAGCAGATCGTCTTCCCCGAGCCCGTCATCAAGGTCGCCGTCGAGCCCAAGACGAAGTCCGACCAGGAGAAGATGTCGGTCGCGCTCGGCCGCCTGGCCGAGGAGGACCCGACCTTCCGCGTGCAGACCAACGAGGAGACCGGGCAGACCGAGATCTCCGGCATGGGCGAGCTGCACCTCGAGATCCTCGTCGACCGCATGAAGCGGGAGTTCAACGTCGAGGCGAACGTCGGCAAGCCGCAGGTCTCCTACCGCGAGACCGTGCGCGGCACCGCCACGAAGATCGAGGGGAAGTTCATCCGCCAGACCGGCGGCTCTGGCCAGTACGGCGTCGTGTACATCACGATGGAGCCGGCGCCCGGCGAGGGTTTCGACTTCGTCAGCGAGATCAAGGGCGGCTCGATCCCGTCGGAGTTCATCTCCGCGGTCGAGAAGGGCTGTTCCGAGGCGATGCAGACCGGCGTTCGCGCCGGCTACCCGATGGTCGATGTCCGCGTGCGTCTCACCGACGGCAAGTACCACGACACGGACTCGTCGGAGATCGCCTTCAAGATCGCCGGCTCGCTCGCCTTCAAGGAGGCGGCCAAGCGTGCCAAGCCCGTCCTGCTGGAGCCCATCTTCAAGGTCGAGGTCGTGACGCCGGAGGACTTCATCGGCGACGTGATCGGCGACCTGAGCAAGCGTCGCGGCCGGCTCGAAGGACAGGAGCCGCGCGGCAACGCCTTCGCGATCACCGCCGAGGTTCCCCTCGGTGAGATGTTCGGGTACGCGACCGACCTGCGTTCGAACACGCAGGGCCGAGCCAACTACACCATGCAGTTCGAGAAGTACGACGAGGTTCCGCCGAACATCGCCGAGAAGATCGTCGAACACCGCACCGGAGAGGCCGTCGCTGCCTAAAGGCATCGCCGGCCGATCTGAGCTAGCTTTCCCTGGTTCGCCCAGGAAGCGGCTTTAGACCCCGACAGACGCAGACACACAGGAGCAATCAAGGTGGCCAAGGAGAAGTTCGAGCGGGACAAGCCGCATGTCAACGTCGGCACGATCGGTCACATCGACCACGGCAAGACGACGCTGACGGCTGCGATCACGACCGTCCTCGCAGAGAAGATGGGCGGCGAGGCCAAGAGCTTCGCCGAGATCGACAACGCGCCGGAGGAGAAGGAGCGCGGGATCACGATCGCGACCTCCCACGTCGAGTATCAGACCGAGAACCGGCACTACGCCCACGTGGATTGCCCGGGTCACGCGGACTACGTGAAGAACATGATCACGGGTGCTGCGCAGATGGACGGCGCGATCCTCGTGGTCTCGGCCGCCGACGGCCCGATGCCGCAGACGCGTGAGCACATCCTGCTCGCCCGTCAGGTCGGCGTGCCGTACATCGTCGTGTTCCTGAACAAGGCCGACATGGTCGACGACGACGAGCTCCTCGAGCTCGTCGAGGTCGAGGTGCGCGAGCTCCTCTCCGCCTACGACTTTCCGGGCGACGACATCCCCTTCATCACCGGCTCGGCGCTCAAGGCGCTCGAGGGTGACGAGGAGTACAAGGCGAAGATCGTCGAGCTCGCCGAGGCACTGGACACGTACATCCCGGAGCCGGTCCGCGACCTCGACAAGCCGTTCCTGATGCCGGTCGAGGACGTCTTCTCGATCACCGGCCGCGGGACCGTGGCCACGGGCCGCATCGAGCAGGGCATCGTCAACACGGGCGACACCGTCGAGATCGTCGGCGTCCACGCCACGACCAACACGGTCGTCACCGGCGTCGAGATGTTCCGCAAGATCCTCGACCAGGGTCAGGCCGGCGACAACGTCGGTTGCCTCCTGCGCGGTACCAAGCGCGAGGAGATCGAGCGCGGCCAGGTGCTGTGCAAGCCCGGCTCGATCACGCCGCACACCAAGTTCAAGTCCGAGGTCTACATCCTCAAGAAGGAGGAGGGCGGCCGGCACACGCCGTTCTTCACGGGCTACCGCCCGCAGTTCTACTTCCGTACGACGGACGTCACCGGCGTCGCCAACCTGCCCGAGGGCACGGAGATGGTGATGCCCGGCGACAACGTGGCGATGACGATCGAGCTGATCCAGCCGATCGCCATGGACGCCGGCCTGCGCTTCGCCATCCGCGAGGGTGGCCGCACGGTCGGCTCGGGCGTCGTCACCGAGATCATCGAGTAGTTCCGGTCGCGCGGCGGGGCCGGCATCCGGCCCCGCCATCCGCACCGATCGCATCAGATACGACACGCAGGACCTGAGCGGCGGGCCCCCAGCCGGTTTACGGGGATCCGCCTTCAGTGCGCAGTGAGGCAGTACGAACCTTCCATCAGACAGCAGACGGAACGAGACGAAGCAGCCCCATGGCATCCGCCACGCAAAACAAGATCCGCATTCGCCTCAAGGCCTATGACACGCAGGCCATCGAGACGGCAGCGAAGGAGATCGTCGAGACGGCGTCTCGCACCGGCGCGACCGTGACCGGTCCCGTCCCTCTGCCCACCGAGAAGAACGTCTACTGCGTGATCCGCTCGCCGTTCAAGGACAAGGACTCGCGCGAGCACTTCGAGATCCGCACGCACAAGCGTCTGATCGACATCCATCAGCCGACGCCGAAGACGGTCGACTCGCTCCAGCGCCTCGACCACCTTCCCGCCGGCGTCGACATCGAGATTCGCCTCGCCGGCTGACCGATCATGTCTGCAATCCTCGCCAAGAAGCTCGGTATGACCCAGTTCTTCCTCGAAGACGGCCGCGTCGAGCGCGTCACCGTCCTCGAGGCGGGCCCCTGTCCGGTCACCGCCAAGCGCACCGCCGACCGTGATGGCTACGACGCCGTCCAGCTCGCCTTCGGAGCCACGAAGGAGAAGCACCTGAGCAAGCCCGAGCTCGGCCATCTCCAGAAGGCCGACGCCGCGCCGCACAAGCACCTCGTGGAGTTCCGCGACGAGGGCGGCGACCTGAGCGTCGGCGACACCGTCAAGGCCGACTCCTTCAGCGCCGGTGACACCGTCAAGGTGGCGGGCGTCTCGAAGGGCAAGGGCTTCCAGGGCACGATCAAGCGCCACGGCTACGCCAGCGGTCCCAAGTCGCACGGCTCGCACAACGTGCGCGCTCCCGGCTCGATCGGCGCCTCGGCCTGGCCGGCGCGCGTCATGAAGGGCATCCGCGGCCCGGGTCAGATGGGCAACAAGCGCGCCACCCAGCGCGGCCTCACGGTCGTGCGCGTGGATGCCGCACAGAACCTGCTGCTCGTGCGCGGCGCCGTACCCGGCGCCCGCGGCGGCCTTGTGGAGGTGCGTACCGATGGCTGAAACCCCACCGCGGGTTCCCCCGCAACAGCGTCCGCAGGGACGCGGGCAGTCCGCTGGGGACGCCCCGATCCTCGGCGGCTCGAAGAAGCTCGGTCTGGACGACGCCGCGTTCGGCGCGCGGTTCAACGGCCAGCTCGTCCACGAGTCCGTCCGCGCGGAGCTCAACGCCCGCCGGCAGGGCACCGCGTCCACCAAGACGCGCGGCCTCGTCTCCGGCGGCGGCGCCAAGCCGTGGCGTCAGAAGGGCACCGGCCGCGCACGCGCCGGGTCCTCGCGCTCGCCGATCTGGACCGGCGGCGGGGTCACGTTCGGCCCGCAGCCGCGCCACTACACCTTCAAGGTCAACCGCAAGGAGCGCCGCGCCGCGATGCGCAGCGCGCTGTCGGTGCACGCCGAGCGCGGCTCGATCGCGGTCCTCGACGTCGCGCCGTTCGCTGAGACCCCCTCGACGAAGCAGGCCGCGGCGCTGCTCGCCGACTGGTCCGGCGGCGGGTCGGTCCTGATCATCCTCACCGAGGGTCAGGAGACGGTCGCGCGGTCGTTCCGCAACCTGCCCCGCGTCGCGATCCGCCCGGCCAGCGAGGCCGGCATCGCGGACGTCATCGGCGCCGCTCGTCTGCTCGTCAGCGAGGACGCCCTGGCCGAGATCTCCGCGCGCGCCAAGGGCGAGCGCCCCGAGCCGGAAGAGACCACCTGATCATGGACCACACACAGGTCATCATCCGCCCGGTCGTCAGCGAGAAGAGCTACGTGCTCGCCGCCAACGACAAGTACACGTTCCGGGTCCATCAGGACGCGCACAAGACGCAGATCCGTCAGGCCGTCGAGGCCCTCTTCGACGTGAAGGTCCTCGAGGTGCGCACGATCTCGGTTCGCTCCAAGCCCAAGCGCCGCGGCCACACGTCCGGTCGCACCCGGGCATGGAAGAAGGCCATCGTGCAGGTGCGCCCCGGCGACTCGATTCCCGTCTTCCAGGGCCTGCAAGGGATGGAGGGCTGATCCATGGCCATTCGTAAGCCCAAGCCCACCAGCCCGGGTCGTCGCTTCTCGACGTACCCCGACTTCGCCGAGATCACCAAGACCGAGCCGGAGCGCACGCTGGTCGAGGGTCTCAAGAAGTCCGGTGGCCGCAACTCGAACGGTCGCAAGACCTCGCGTCATCGCGGCGGCGGCGCCAAGCGCCTGTACCGCCGTGTGGACTTCAAGCGTCGCAAGGACGCGATCCCCGCGAAGGTCGCCGCGATCGAGTACGACCCCAATCGCACCGCCTACATCGCGCTGCTCCACTACCTGGACGGCGAGAAGGCCTACATCCTCGCTCCGGCGCGCCTGCAGGTCGGCGCGATGGTGATGTCCGGCCCCGGCGCGGAGATCACGACCGGCAACTGCCTGCCGCTGGCGAACATGCCGGTCGGCACCGTGGTCCACAACGTCGAGCTTCAGCCTGGCCGAGGTGGCCAGCTGGGCCGCTCCGCCGGCACCGGCATCCAGCTGATGGCGAAGGACCAGGGCATGGCCACGCTGCGCCTGCCGTCCGGTGAGATGCGGCTCGTGCGCGCCGAATGTCGCGCGACCGTCGGCACGATCGGCAACGCCGACCACCAGAACGTCAAGGTCGGCAAGGCCGGGCGCAAGCGTCACATGGGCGTCCGCCCGCAGACGCGCGGCACCGCGATGAACCCCGTCGACCACCCGCACGGCGGCGGCGAGGGCTCCACCACCGCGGGTCGTCACCCGGTCACGCCGTGGGGCAAGCCGACGCTCGGCTACCGCACGCGCAAGAAGAACAAGGCGTCAGATCGTTACATCGTCCGCGGCCGTCGCCGTGGGAAGGGCAAGCGCTAACCATGAGTCGCTCGAGCAAGAAGGGCCCGTTCGTCGAGGAGCGCCTCATGGGGCGCATCGTCGCGATGAACGCGGAGAACACGAAGAAGATGGTCCGCACCTGGTCGCGCACGTCCACGATCTTCCCCGAGATGGTCGGCCACACGATCGCCGTGCACGACGGGCGCAAGCACGTTCCCGTCTTCTGCAGCGAGTCGATGGTCGGGCACAAGCTCGGCGAGTTCGCTCCGACCCGCACCTACCGCGGCCATGCCGGCACGGGGAAGGTCCGCTAGTCGTGGCCGAGCCGAAGAAGACCAAGAAGGACGAGGCTGCCGAGGAGGCCGCCGCGGCCCGTGCAACCGTCGCCGAGGAGCAGGTCGAGGAGACCGCCGAGGCCAAGGCCGAGGAGACCGAGGCCCCGAAGAAGCCGCGCCGTACGCGCAAGAAGGCCGAGGACGCCCCCGCCGAGGAGCCGAAGGCGGCCAAGCCCGCCCGCGCCCCGGGCGAGGCGCCGGTCGTTCGCGCCCAGGCCAAGTACGTCCGCACGTCCGCACGCAAGGCGCGGCTCGTCTGCGACCACATCCGCGGCAAGTCCGTGATGGAGGCTCGCGCGATCCTCGCCCACACCCCGCGCCACGTGGCGCAGGACTGGCAGAAGCTGCTCGAGTCGGCCGTCGCCAACGCGGAGCACAACCACGAGCTGATCGGCGAAGAGCTGCGCATCAACTCGGTCACGGCTGACGAGGGTCCGACCCTCAAGCGTTTCCGCCCGCGGGCGATGGGTCGCGCCTCGGCGATCCGCAAGCGCACCAGCCACCTTTCGATCACGCTCACGCCCAAGGAGTAAGGAAGAGACATGGGACAGAAGGTCCATCCCGAGTCCATGCGCGTGGGGTACATCCACGACTGGAAGTCGCACTGGTTCACGGAGAAGCACTTCGCCGACTATCTGGCGGAGGACACCCGTATCCGTGCGCACATCGAGAACCGCCTCTCGCACGCGGGAATCTCGGCGATCACGATCCGCAAGGACGCCAACGAGGTGGAGGTCAACATCCACACGGCGCGTCCCGGCATCGTCATCGGCAAGTCCGGCAGCGAGGTCGACGCCCTGCGTCGTGACCTCCATCGCCTGACGAACAAGTCGGTGAAGGTCAACATCCTCGAGATCAAGCGCCCGGAGCTGGACGCGACGCTCGTCGCCCAGTCCGTCGCCGAGCAGCTGCAGAACCGCGTGGCCTTCCGCCGCGCGATGAAGCGTGCGCTCACGAGCGCGATGCGCTCAGGCGCCAAGGGCTGCAAGATCCAGGTCGGCGGTCGCCTCGGCGGCGCCGAGATGGCCCGCACCGAGAGCTACTCGGACGGTCGCGTCCCGCTGCACACGCTGCGTGCGGACATCGACTACGGCTTCGCCGAGGCCCGCACCACGTTCGGCCGCATCGGCGTGAAGTGCTGGATCAACAAGGGCGAGATCATGCCCGAGGGCTTCACCGGCGTGGACCTCACCGACCTCGAGGGTCCGTCGAACCAGCAGGCTCGCGACGACGATCGCCGGCCGGGCGCGCGTGACAAGAACGGCCGCGGTCGCGGCCGTGGTGGTCGCGGACGCGGGGGCCAGGGTGGCGGTCCGGGCGCAGGTGGCCCGGGCGGCGGCGGTGGCTTCGGTGGCGGCGGTGCCGGCTTCGGCGGCGGTCGCGGTGGTGGCGGCGGCGGTCGTGGTGGCCGCCCGCAGGGTGGTGGCCGCTGATGCTCGCTCCGAAGCGCGTCAAGCACCGCAAGGTCATGCGTGGTCGCAGCCGCGGGTTCTCCCGCGCTCAGGTGACCGTGCAGTTCGGCGAGTACGGCCTGAAGACCCTCGAGCACGGCCACCTGACCAACCGCCAGATCGAGGCCGCGCGTATCGCGATGACCCGCAAGATCAAGCGTGGCGGCAAGGTCTGGATCAACATCTTCCCGGACAAGCCCTTCACGAAGAAGCCCGCCGAGACCCGGATGGGTTCCGGCAAGGGCAACCCCGAGGGGTGGGTCGCCGTGGTCAAGCCCGGCCGCGTCATGTTCGAGCTCTCCGGTGTTCCGGAGGACCTCGCACGTGAGGCCATGCGCCTCGCGGGCCGCAAGCTGCCGGTGAAGACCAAGTTCGTCACGCGGGAGGACACCTGATGCCCGCCGCAAAGGAACTGCGCGATCTGCAGAACGATGAGCTCGAGGAGCACATCAAGACAGCCCGCAAGGAGATCTTCGGGCTCCGCTTCCAGCACGCCACGGGCGAGCTGGAGAACACCTCCGGGATGGGCGCCGCCAAGCGTGAGCTCGCCCGGGCGCTGACCGTCGCGCGTGAGCGCGGCATCGACATCGAGAGCATTCGCTGACATGGCTGACGACGAGACCACAGAGATTCAGGACACCCCGCAGGAGCCGGCCGCCGAGGCGCCCGCCGCCGACGAGCCCGTTGCCGAGGCGCCCGCCGCCGAGGAGCCCGTTGCCGACGCTCCGGCCGAGGAGCCCGTTGCCGACGCTCCGGCCGAGGAGGCCGAGGCCCCCGCGGACGAGCCGGTCGCCGAGGAGGCCCCCGCGGAGCCCGCCGAGCCCGAGGAGCAGCTGAACTCCAAGGAGCGCAAGCGCCGCGAGCGGTCCACGCATTCCGAGGCACGCCCCGCGCGCACCATCGAGGAGCGTCAGGCCGAGCGCGCAGCCGCGCGCACGGCGGCCAACGCCGCCCGCTCGCGCCGCCGCAAGCAGGAGCGCGAGAAGGCCCGCGCGGCCGGTGGCCCCAAGGAGGGCACGCCGACGCCCGAGCACGTCCCCGGGACGCCGCAGGTCCGCCAGGGCATCGTCGTCTCATCGAAGGCGGACAAGACCGTCACGGTGAGCATCGACTACGCCAAGCGGCACCGCCGCTACCAGAAGATCGTGCGCACGAGCAAGACGCTCCACGCCCACGACGAGCGCAACGACGCGCGTGAGGGCGACACCGTCCGCGTGGTCGAGTGCCGCCCGATGTCCCGCACCAAGCGCTGGCGCCTGGACGAGATCCTGGAGCGTGCCAAGTGATCCAGAACGAGACGCGCCTGAAGGTCGCCGACAACACGGGCGCCCGCGAGATCCTCTGCATTCGCGTGCAGGGCGGTTCGCGGCGTCGCTACGCGGGCGTCGGCGACGTCATCACCGCCACGGTGAAGACCGCCGCTCCGCAGGGCACCGTGAAGAAGGGCGAGGTCGTCAAGGCCGTCGTCGTGCGCACGAAGAAGGAGTTCGGGCGCGAGGACGGCACGTACATCGCCTTCGACGAGAACGCCGCGGTCATCATCGACGCGCAGAACAACCCGCGCGGCACACGCATCTTCGGCCCGGTGGCGCGCGAGCTGCGCGACCGCAACTTCATGAAGATCGTCAGCCTCGCTCCGGAGGTGCTCTAGCATGGGTATCCGCATTCGTCGCGAGGACGAGGTCGTCGTGATCAGCGGCAAGGACCGCGGCAAGACCGGTCGCGTCCTGCGCGTGGACCCGAAGAAGTCCCGGGTCTACGTCGAGGGCCTGAACATCGTCAAGCGCCACCAGCGTCCGACGCAGGTCGCAGGTGCTGACCGCGCCGAGACCGTCGGCGGCGTGGTCGAGAAGGAAGGCCCGATTCACATCAGCAACGTCATGCTCCTCGATCCCAAGGACAAGAAGCACACACGCGTCGGCGTCGTCCGCGAGGACGGGGTCCGCAACCGCGTGACCAAGCGTTCCGGGACGAAGCTCGACTGATATCGCCATGGCAACCACGAAGACACCAGCCCGCCTGAAACAGCGTTACGCCGACGAGATCCGCCCTGCGCTGGTCGAGAAGTTCGGCTACACGAGCGTGATGCAGGCGCCCAAGATCCAGAAGATCACCGTCAACATGGGTGTCGGCGACGGCAAGCAGGACTCCAAGGTCCTCGACGCCGCCGCCGAGCAGCTCGGCCAGATCGCGGGCCAGAAGCCCAGCGTTCGCCGCGCCCGCAAGTCGATCGCCGCATTCAAGCTGCGCGAGGGGATGCCCGTGGGCGTCGCCGTCACGCTGCGCGGCGAGCGCGCCTACGAGTTCCTCGACCGCCTGATGTCGGTCGCGATCCCGCGCATCCGCGACTTCCGCGGCCTGCCGGCGAAGCTCGACGGCCGCGGGAACTACACCATCGGCGTCCGTGAGCAGATCATCTTCCCCGAGATCGACTACGACGCCGTGGACGCCGTCCGCGGCCTCGACGTGACGATCACCACCAGCGCCAAGACCGACGAGGAGGGCTTCGCCCTGCTCGAGATGTTCGGCATGCCCTTCGTTCACGAAGGCCGGCCGGGCGAGCAGACGACCTCCCAGGAGCAGTAGACCGGATGGCCAAGACTTCCCTGCGCGTCAAGGCGGCGCGCCCCCCCAAGTACAAGACCCGCGGATACTCGCGCTGCCGCCGCTGTGGCCGCTCGCGCGCCGTGTACCGCAAGTTCGGGATCTGCCGCATCTGCCTGCGCGAGCTCGCGCACAACGGCTACATCCCCGGCATGACCAAGAGCAGTTGGTGACCGCATGTCGATGACTGATCCGATCGCCGACTTCCTCACCCGTGTGCGCAACGGCATCACGGCGCAGCACGACATCGTCGAGATCCCGGCTTCGGGACTCAAGCGCGAGATGGCCCGCATCCTCCAGGAGCAGGGCTACATCACGGGCTACGAGGTCGAGGCGCCGACCGCCGACCACCCGGGCCAGGTCCTGCGCGTGGAGCTGAAGTACGGCGAGGACCGCTCGAGCGCGATCGCAGGCCTGAAGCGCGCATCGCGCCCCGGCCAGCGGTACTACGTGCACAACGGCGGCATCCCGAAGGTGCAGGGCGGTATGGGGACCACGATCATGTCCACGTCCAAGGGTGTGATGACCGGCCACGAGGCCCGCGCAGCGGGTGTCGGGGGCGAGGTCGTCGCATTCGTCTGGTAGCCGCCATGTCCCGTATCGGCCGCAAGCCCATCCCCGTCCCCGCCGGCGTCGAAGTCAAGATCGAGCCCGAGCTCGTGACCGTCACCGGTCCGCGTGGCGCGCTCAGCGAGCGCATCTCGCGTGACATGACCGTCAAGCAGGACGGCGACACCCTGACCGTCGAGCGCCCGACCGACCGCGGCGAGCACCGCGCCCTGCACGGGCTCACGCGCTCGCTCGTGTTCAACATGGTCGAAGGCGTCACCAACGGCTACGTCAAGACCCTGGAGATCCAGGGCGTCGGGTACCGCGCCGCGCTCAAGGGCCGCGACCTCGAGCTCGCGCTCGGCTACTCGCACCCGGTCTCCATCCCTGCTCCGGAGGGCATCGAGTTCGAGGTGCCCCAGCCCACACGCGTGATCGTGAAGGGCAACTCCAAGCAGGCCGTCGGCGAGGTCGCCGCCAACATTCGTAAGCAGCGTCCGCCGGAGCCCTACAAGGGCAAGGGCATTCGCTACGAGGGCGAGTACGTCGCCCGGAAGGTCGGAAAGCGCGCATGAGCGTCGTCACGAAGGGCAAGCAGCGTCTGCGCCGTCGCCGGCGCGTCCGCGCGAAGATCACCGGCACCGCGGAGCGGCCCCGGATCTCCGTGTTCCGGTCCAACCGCGGCATCGCCGCGCAGCTCGTCGACGATTCGGCGGGCCACACCATCGCCGCCGCCTCGTGGACCGAGGCCGACGTGCGGGGGCTGGCTCCGATGGAGCAGGCTGCGACGCTGGGCAAGCGCCTGGCCGAGCGCGCCAAGGCCGCCGGCGTCGAGACCGCGGTCTTCGATCGCGGCGGCTACCAGTACCACGGCCGCGTCAAGGCGTTCGCCGAGGGAGTCCGCGAGGGCGGACTCACCGTCTAGGGAGAGAGCAGCAACCATGGCAATCGATCGAACCGTCAGCCCCGCAGGCCTGGATCTCCAGGAGCGGGTCGTCGAGATCAACCGCGTTGCGAAGGTCGTCAAGGGCGGCCGGCGCTTCTCCTTCACCGCTCTCGTCGTCGTGGGCGACGAGAAGGACGTCGTCGGCGTCGGCTACGGCAAGGCCAACGAGGTCCCCGTGGCGATCCAGAAGGGCGTCGAGCAGGCGAAGAAGAACCTGATCCGCGTGCCGAAGCACGGCCAGACGATCACCCATTCGGTGACCGGCGTCTTCGGGTCCAGCCGCGTCTTCCTCAAGCCGGCCTCGCCCGGTACCGGCGTCATCGCCGGCGGCGGCGTGCGCGCGGTGCTCGAGCTCGCCGGCATCCACGACATCCTCAGCAAGAGCCTCGGCTCGCAGAACCCGATCAACCTCGTGAAGGCGACCGTCCAGGGTCTCGAGGCGCTGCGCACCCCGCGTGAGGTCGCCGCGATCCGCGGGCTGTCGATCAACGAGGTCCTGGGCCTGGCCGCGCACCGCGAGAACGGCGAGCACATCGCCGCCGCGGATGCCGACGCCCCGGCCGAGGTCTCAGGCGCCGGCGACGAGGCCACGCAGGAGGTGACTGCGTGATGGCACTGAAGGTCACGCAGGTGAAGTCCCGCAACGGCTCGAAGCAGAACCAGCTCGACACGCTGCGCTCGCTCGGCCTGCGCCGCATCGGGCACACCGTCGAGGTGAGCGACACGCCGCAGTCGCGCGGCATGATCTACACCGTCCGCCACCTGGTGGTCGTCGAGGAGGACCAGTCGTGAGCCCCGCAGCCAAGAAGCCGGTCGAGCCCGAGCCCGAGGCCAAGGCCGAGGAGATCATCGGCCTGCACAACCTGAAGCCCGCCCCGGGCAGCCGCCGCCCGCGCAAGCGCGTGGGTCGCGGTCACGGCTCGGGCCACGGCAAGACCTCCGGCCGCGGCCACAAGGGCGCCGGCGCGCGCTCGGGCGCCAAGGACCGCGCGCGGTTCGAGGGCGGCCAGATGCCGATTCACATGCGGATGCGCAAGCTGCGCGGCCCGCACATGAAGAAGTCGATGCCGTTCGAGCCCTTCCGCACGCACACACAGCCGGTCAACCTCAAGGACCTCGAGGAGCGCTTCGACGCCGGCACCGAGGTGACGCTCGAGCTGCTCGCGAAGGCGAACCTGGCCAAGCGCCGCGGCATCCCGGTGAAGATCCTCGCCAAGGGCGAGATCACCAAGGCCCTGACCGTTCAGGCTCATGGGTTCAGCGGCAAGGCGCGCGAGGCGATCGAGGCCGCGGGCGGGACCTGCGTCATCCTCGAGCCGTAATCGTCAGGATCTCGCAGCATGGTCGCCACGATTCTCAGCGCCTTCACCGTTGCGGAGATCCGCAAGAAGGTGCTGTTCACCGCAGCGCTTCTCGCGATCTACCGCGTCGGCGCCCACATCCCGGTCCCGGGAGTGAACATCGACGCCGTCGGCGTCCGTGCAGGCGCAGTTCGGCGGCGGCGGGATCCTCAACCTGCTGAACACGTTCAGCGGCGGCGGGCTCTCCCGGATCGCCGTGTTCGCGCTCGGGATCATGCCGTACATCACGGCCTCGATCATCCTCCAGCTGCTGACGGTCGTCGTGCCGTCGCTGGAGAAGCTCTCCAAGGAGGGTGAGGTCGGGCAGGCGCGCATCACGCAGTACACGCGCTACCTGACGGTCGGGCTCGCGTTCGCGCAGGCGATCGGCTACGTCTTCCTCTTCCGCTCGTTCCAGCCGGCGGCCGGCCAGGCGATCATCGACAACTTCAACGTCGGCTCGCTCTTCATGATCGTCATGGTGCTGACGACCGGCTGCGTCCTCGTGATGTGGCTCGGCGAGCTCATCACCCAGCACGGCATCGGCAACGGCATCTCGCTGATGATCTTCGCGTCGATCGTCGCGCGCCTGCCCAACGGCATCCAGGCGTGGTGGACGAACCCGGACGCAGGTCTTCAAGGTCATGATGCCGTTCCTGGCCCTTGCGGTGATCGCTGCGGTCGTCTTCATCCAGGAGGGGCAGCGCCGGATCCCCGTCCAGTACGCCAAGCGCGTCATCGGGCGCCGGATGAGCGGCGGCGGCCAGACCTACCTGCCGCTCCGCGTCAACATGGCGGGCGTCATCCCGGTCATCTTCGCCGCGTCGATCATGGCGTTCCCGCCGACCGTCGGGCAGCTGATCCAGAAGCCGTGGGCGCAGGACGTGTCGAACTTCTTCAACCCGTCGGACGCGCCGTACATCATCGGCGAGACGATCTTCATCATCCTCTTCACGTACTTCTACACCGCGGTCACGTTCAACCCGGTCGACCAGGCGGACAACCTGAAGAAGTACGGCGGGTTCATCCCGGGGGTCCGGCCAGGCCGGCCGACGGCGGAGTTCCTCGACCGCATCCTCGCGCGGCTGACGTTCCCCGGCGCGCTCTACCTCGCGGCGGTCGCCGCGCTCCCGACGGTCCTGATCAATCAGACCTCGGCGAACTTCTTCTTCGGCGGCACATCGCTGCTGATCGTCGTGGGCGTGGCCCTCGACACGATGAAACAGCTCGAAGCGCAGCTGATGATGCGCAACTACGAGGGCTTCCTGAAGTGATGTCGGAAAGCCGTCTGCGAGCGTGCTCGTGGCCGAGCTGAACCTCATCCTGCTCGGGCCGCCCGGCGCCGGGCAAGGGCACCCAGGCCGAGCGGATCCGCGAAGACTTCGACCTTGCGTACATCGCCACCGGCGACATGCTGCGCCAGGCGGTCGCCGACGGCACGCCGCTCGGCGTCGAGGCGAAGTCGTACATGGACTCCGGCGAGCTCGTTCCCGACAACGTGATCATCGGCGTCATCGTCGAGCGGATGGAGTCCGGGGACGCCCTCGACGGCTTCCTGCTCGACGGGTTCCCGCGCACGATCGTCCAGGCCGAGGCGCTGGACGAGGCGCTCGAGCGGGCCGGCCGCGACATCACCGGCGTCCTGCTGATCGATGCGCCCGACGACGAGATCGTCCGTCGCATCTCCGGCCGCCGCGTCGGCCCCAACTCCGGGCGCGTCTACCACGTCGAGTTCGACCCTCCGCAGGTGGACGGCAAGGACGACGCGGACGGCGCCGACCTGATCCAGCGCGACGACGACAGGCCCGAGACGATCCGCAAGCGCCTCGACGTCTACCACGCGCAGACCGCGCACGCGGATGAAGCTGCCTGGCACGGTGCCGCCGAAGGTCCAGAACGTGTAGCGCACGCCTTCGGAGATCTCGAGTTCGAGCTCGCGCACCTCGAGTTCGACGATGACCTTGGCCGGCGCGGTGCGGCCGGTGGCCGGCGGCACCTGCGGCGGGCTGGTCAGCACGGCGTGCACGGGCTCGCCCTGGGGCGGACCGAAGTCGCCCCGGGCGGAGCCACCGGTATCGGCGGCCGCTCTCTGCCTTGGCCGGCGGCGCCTCGGTGGTGGGCGAGCACGCGGCGATCAGCAGCGCGGCCAACAGCATCGGATACAGTGACTGCTTCATTTTCATCCCCCTGGCGGGTGGTGGTTACCTTGTATACCAGCATGGTCGCCTGCTGACCAATCCGCCCTGATCCAGG
Organism: uncultured Actinomycetes bacterium; assembly: GCA_963805615.1. Lineage (GTDB taxonomy): Bacteria > Actinomycetota > Thermoleophilia > Solirubrobacterales > Solirubrobacteraceae > F1-60-MAGs163. Next base: position 53,087 of record CAWDUW010000006.1, read on the forward strand.
TCAAGAGCTCCATGCTATTCGGCGCGGCCTGTGGCAAGCTGCCGCGGCATGGCAACCACTTGATCGACGTCAACGGGCCGTGTTCGCGGCTCCTGCACAATCCGCCATGCCAGAAACAATGGGGATGGTATGCAGACCGTGGAAACCTACAACGACAAGGTCGTCCGCCAGTTCGCGATCGCCACCGTGGTATGGGGCATCGTCGGCATGCTGGTCGGGCTGTTCATCGCCGCCCAGCTGGCCTGGCCGGCGCTGAACTTCGATATCGCCTGGCTGAGCTACGGCCGCCTGCGGCCGCTGCACACGAATGCGGTGATCTTCGCCTTCGGCGGCTGCGGCCTGTTCGCGACCTCGTACTACGTCGTCCAGCGCACCTGCCACGTGCGCCTGTTCTCCGATCGGCTCGCCGCCTTCGCGTTCTGGGGCTGGCAGGCGGTCATCGTGGCCGCCGCCGATCACCCTGCCGCTGGGCATCACCCAGAGCAAGGAATACGCCGAGCTGACTGGCCGATCGACATCCTGATCAGCGATCGTCTGGGTCGCCTACGCGGTGGTGTTCTTCGGCACCATCGCCAAGCGCCGGGTCAAGCCACATCTACGTCGCCAACTGGTTCTTCGGCGCCTACATCCTCACGATCGCGGTGCTGCACATCGTCAACAACCTCGCCGATGCCGGTCGTCGTGGACCGAGTCGTACCCGATCTACTCCGGCGCGGTCGATGCGATGGTGCAGTGGTGGTACGGCCACAACGCGGTCGGCTTCTTCCTGACCGCCGGCTTCCTCGGCATGATGTACTACTTCGTGCCCAAGCAGGCGCAGCGGCCGATCTACTCGTACCGCCTGTCGGTCGTGCACTTCTGGGCGCTGATCGCGATCTACATGTGGGCCGGCCCGCACCACCTGCACTACACCGCGCTGCCGGACTGGGCGCAGTCGCTCGGCATGGTGTTCTCGCTGATCCTGCTGGCGCCGTCCTGGGGCGGCATGATCAACGGCATCATGACCCTGTCGGGCGCCTGGCATAAGCTGCGCACCGATCCGATCCTGAAGTTCATGATCGTCTCGCTGTCGTTCTACGTCATGTCGACCTTCGAGGGTCCGATGATGTCGATCAAGACCGTCAACTCGCTCTCGCACTACACCGACTGGACCATCGGCCACGTGCATTCCGGCGCGCTCGGCTGGGTCGCGTTGATCTCGATCGGCGCGATCTACAGCATGCTGCCGCGGCTGTTCGGGCACGAGCGGATGCACTCGGTCAAGGCCGATCGACACGCACTTCTGGATCGCCACGATCGGCATCGTGCTCTACATCGCCGCGATGTGGATCGCCGGCGTCATGCAGGGCCTGATGTGGCGCGCGACGAATCCCGACGGCACCCTGACCTACACCTTCATCGAATCGGTGCGCCAGACCTATCCGTTCTACGTGACCCGGTTCTTCGGCGGCCTGATGTTCCTCAGCGGCATGTTGATCATGGCCTGGAACGTCTGGAAGACCTGCCTGCCGGTCCGCGAAATTCCGATCGTGCGCGTCCCCGCACCTGCCCACGCCTGAGGAGCCCCCACGATGAAACATGAAACACTCGAAAAGAACGTCGGCCTGATGGCGATCCTGATCGTCCTCGTGATCGCCGTCGGCGGCCTCGTCGAGATCGTCCCGCTGATGTTCCAGGCGCAGACCGTCGAAGCGGCGCCGGGCGTGAAGCCCTACCCGCCGCTGCAGCTGGCCGGTCGCGACATCTTCATCCGCGAAGGCTGCTTCGACTGCCATTCGCAGATGGTCCGCACCCTGGCTTCGGAAGTGCAGCGCTACGGGCCGTACTCGACGGCCGGCGAGTCGGTCTACGACCGCCCGTTCCTGTGGGGCTCCAAGCGCACCGGACCGGACCTGGCCCGGGTCGGCGGTCGCTATTCCGACGACTGGCATCGCGTCCACCTGATCAATCCGCGCAACGTGGTGCCCGAGTCGAACATGCCGGGCTATCCATGGCTGACCGAGTCGCTGGTCGATCCGGCCCTGGTCGAGAAGAAGATGCGCACCCTGGCCTGGATGGGCCATCCGTATACCGAGGCGGATTTCGCCAGCATCAAGGACAGCGTGGTCGGCAAGACCGAGCTTGATGCCGTGATCGCCTTCCTGCAGGGGCGTGGCGTTCCGGCGAAGGCGGACAGCGAGGAGAAGGCGCAATGATTTCCGGAATCCTCACCGCAATTCTGCTGATGACCTTCATCGGCATCTGGGCCTGGGCCTGGAGCCGCCGACGCCAGCACGACTTCAACGAGGCGGCGAATCTTCCGCTCGAAGAATTCCCCGCCCCGAAACAGGAGCGAGACGCATGAATGGTGGATGGAGCTGGTACGTGATCGCGCTGACCGCGATCAACATCATCGGCCTGGCCTGGTTGCTGCTGGCCACGGCCTCGTCGAAGCCGGTCAACGACAAGCCGCTCGGCGAAACCATGGGCCACGTCTGGGACGGTGACCTCGAGGAGCTGAACAATCCGCTGCCGCGCTGGTGGCTCGGCCTGTTCATCCTGACCTTCATCTTCGCCCTCGGCTACCTCGTGTTCTACCCCGGACTCGGCAACGTCGCCGGCACGCTCGGCTGGACATCGCAGAAGCAGGTCCAGAGCGAGCTCGACGCGACCCACGCCAAGCTCGAATCGCTGTATGCCGGCTTCCGCGGCAAGCCGCTGGCCGCCCTGGCCGCGGATCCCGCCGCGACCAAGGTCGGACGCAACGTGTTCGCCAACAACTGCGCAGCCTGCCATGGCTCCGACGCGCGCGGTGCGAAGGGCTATCCGAACCTCGTCGACGGCGACTGGCTGTACGGCGGCGAGCCCGAGACCGTGCTCGCCAGCATCATGAACGGCCGCCACGGCCTGATGCCGCCGATGGGCGCGACCCTGCCCGGCGACGGTGTCGACGAGGTCGCCAACTACGCACTGAGCCTGTCCGGGTTGGCCCATGACAATCGCCTGGCCGCCGCCGGCAAGAGCAAGTTCGAGACGATCTGCGCGGCCTGCCACGGCGTCGACGGCAAGGGCAACCAGGCGCTCGGCGCACCGAACCTGACCGACGACATCTGGCTGCACGGCGACGCAAACCTCGAAGGCATCAAGAAGAAGATCCTCTACGGCGCCGCCGGCGTGATGCCGGCCTGGGGACCGATCCTCGGCGAAGATCGCGCCCGCCTTGCCGCCGCCTGGGTGCTGTCCCAGGGCAAGGCCGCCGCCGAATCCGAGCATGAATTCGAGGAAGCGGAGCATGGCCACGAGGAGAAGGAGAAGGAAAAGGAATGAGCACCTATCACCCGCCGCCGGGCGCCCTGCGCCCGCTCGAGGACAATCCGCACGACTCGATGGTGCGCCGCATCGGCGCCGTGGTCTGGCCTTCGTTCTTCGCGGCGGGTGTGGCGACGATCATGTTCTTCGCCATCGTCGACCCGGTCGACCTCGCCGCGATCACCTGGCGCCATGTCGAGATCTCGCGCATGACCGGCTACTCGATCGGCTTCTTCATGTTCTGGGCGTGCACGCTGTCGGCATGCCTGTTCACGGCGATGCTGGTGGCGCCGCCGCTGCCCAAGAAGAACACGGACAAGGGTCGAGATGGGAAGGGGTAATTTTTCCCGGGTGGTGTTCGAGGACGTTCCGCGCTTGGCGCGGCCTGGCCGGTTCCGCAACGGCTCCCGCAGGAGCGCCTTCAGGCGCGATGCTTTCCTCGCGATGCCCGCTCCCCCCTTGTCGTCGTCCCGGCCGCAGGCCGGGACCCAGCGCCTTGGCTTGGTTCTGGTTCTGCTTCGCTTCGTACATCGCTGCGCGGCGCTGGATGTGGCGATCTAGTCCAGAGCTTTCACTCGCCCTCGGCTAGCGCGCCGCTTCGTGCTTTTCGTAGGAGCGCCTTCAGGCGCGATGCTCTCCTCGCGATGCCCGCTCCCCCCCTGTCGTCGTCCCGGCGCAGGCCGGGACCCAGCGCCTTGGCTTCTGGTTCTGGTTCTGGTTCTGGTTCTGGTTCTGGTTCTGGTTCTGGTTCTGGTTCGCTTCGTACATCGCTGCGCGGCGCTGGATGTGACGATCTAGTCCAGAGCTTTCACTCGCCTGCGGCGAGCGAGTTACTTCTCTTTGCTTGGTCAAAGAGAAGTAACCAAGAGAAAGACCACCCCAAAGCGGTGGTCTCCGGGCTCCTGTCCTCCGACTGCGCGGCAGGGCTACGGGGGTTCGCTGACAGCACCTCCGTGTGCTGGCAGCGAACTGGGCGCGATCCCTCGCGCCCACCCTTCGGGCCTTTCCTTCGCCCAGCCGCCACCGCTTACGGGGCCCGGTTAGCGCGCATCCTGCGCGCCAGAGCGAACAGCTAAGGCAAAAGCCAAAGCCAGAGCCCCTCATCCGCCTGTCGGCACCTTCTCCCGCTGCGCGGGAGAAGGAAGTGCAAACGACAGAACCGGAGCCAACGCCAACGCCAACGCCAACACAACATCGCAGGCTTGCGGGAATCTGCTTCGTCTTGGCTGCGCAGGATGCGCAGTGACCGGGGCCCCTATGCAGTGGCGCAGCGGCGGAGAAACAGAGGCCCGGATAGGGTGGCTCGCAGGGATGCGAGCCAGTTGGCTGCCAGTCCACGGATGGACTGTCAGCCAACCCCGGAGCCGCTGCGCGAAGTCGCAGGGCAGGATGCCCGGAGACCGCTGCATCGGGGTGGCCTTTCTCTTTGGTTACTTTCTTTGGCCACGCAAAGAGAAGTAACTCGCTCGCCGAAGGCGAGTGAAAGCTTTGCTCTTAAGTCCAGCGAACGCGCCGCGAAGCGATGCCGGCAAGATGCGAACAGCAAAGTCACTGGGTCCCGGCCTACGCCGGGACGACGATGAGGGCATACGGGCGTCATCGCACACTGGCCGTGCGCGGCGTCGACGCGCAGCGGATCGGACGGCAACGGTAACGTCGGATGAACACGAACAAGAAAATCGACATCGTCGTCGCCGACGCCACCGGCTCCCTCTACGCCAAGGAACCCAAGGTCTATCCGCGCGAGATCGACGGGCGCTTCCAGCGCCTGCGCACGGCGGCGGTGTTCTGGCTGCTCGGCATGTTCTATGCGTTTCCGTGGATCAGCATGGGCGGCCAGCAGGCGGTGCTGTTCGACCTGCCGGCGCGCGCGTTTCCATGTGTTCGGCCTGACCTTCTGGCCGCAGGATTTCTACCTGCTGACCCTGCTGCTGATCATCGCCGCGCTGAGCCTGTTCTTCTTCACCGCGCTGGCCGGACGCCTGTGGTGCGGCTATGCCTGTCCGCAGACGGTGTGGACCGAAGTGTTCCTGTGGATGGAGCGCAGGATCGAGGGCGATCGCAACGCGCGCATGCGGCTCGACGAGGCGCCGTGGAACGCCGAGAAGCTGCTGCGCAAGTCGGCGCAAGCAGTTCGTCTGGATCGTCTTCGCGCTGTGGACCGGCTTCACCTTCGTCGGCTTCTTCACGCCGATCCGCGAGCTGGCCGCGAGGCGCTGCATGGCGGCCTCGGTGGCTGGGAAACGTTCTGGATCGTGCTTCTACGGCTTCGCCACCTAGGGCAATGCCGGCTTCCTGCGCGAGCAGGTCTGCAAGTACATGTGTCCGTATGCGCGCTTCCAGAGCGCGATGTTCGACCGCGACACCCTGGTCATCAGCTACGACCCGATGCGCGGCGAGCCGCGCGGGCATCGCAAGCGCGCGGCGGAACGCTTCGTGCCCGCGGGAGCCTCGATGGTCGCGTTCAATCCGCTCGACGCCACCGTGCCGGACGGCCAGCAGCGCGTGCTCGGCGACTGCATCGACTGCCTGGCCTGCGTGCAGGTCTGCCCGACCGGCATCGACATCCGCAAGGGCCTGCAGATCGAATGCATCGCCTGCGCCGCCTGCATCGACGCCTGCGATGCGGTCATGGACAAGATGGAGTATCCGCGCGGGCTGATCCGCTACACCACCGAGAACGCCCTGGTCGGCAAGCCGCGCCGGGTCCTGCGTCCGCGCACCCTGATCTACGCCGGCATCCTGGCCAGCGTGATCGGCGCGTTCCTGTGGGCTGGTCTCGGCGCGCGATTCGGTCATCGTCGAGGTGCTGCACGACCGCAATGCGCTGTTCCGCACGATCGGCCAGGGCGCGATCGAAAACAGCTACAACGTCAAGCTCGTCAACAAGACCGATGCCGACATGCTGCTTTCGCTGCGCACCGAGACCGAGCTGCCGCTGCGCATGCTCGGCAAGCCGTCGGTCACCCTCGCTCCGAACGAAGTATTCTCGCTGCCGTTGACCCTGCGCGCCGAGCGCGGCGCGGTGCACGGTCGCCAGCCGATCGCGGTCGCGGTCGTCGATGCACAGGGCAAGGTCGCTGGTCCGCGGCAGCACCCACTTCTTTGCTCCGGAATCGCCATGAACAGCGCATCGCACGAAGCTCCGACCATGGCCTGGTACCGGGTCCCGGAGGTCTGGCTGATGCTGGTCCTGCTCGGCGCCATGGTGATCGGCTCGTTCGCCCTGCTGTCGAGCGCGATCCGCACGCCCGACACCGCACATCGTGGTGCCGAACGACGTGCCGCGACCGAGCCGCATCCCGCCGATCCAGCGCGCCCCGACCAGCGAGGCGGCGAAACCGACGGAGCACGGGCAGGCGTCGTGAACGCGACGGCCTGCTTTCACTGCGGCGAAGCGAATCCGGCGAGCCCGGTGATCCTCGCCCGCGTGCAGGGCCGCGAGCGGGCGGTCTGCTGCCCCGGTTGCCAGGCCGCCGCCGAATGGATCGACACGCTCGGCCTCGGCGACTACTACCGGCTGCGCAGCGAACCGGCCCTGCGCAGCGACATCGGCTTCGACTACAGCGCCTGGGACCGCCCTGCCCTGCGTCGCCTGCATGTGCGCGAAACGGCGCCCGACCGCGCCGAGGTGATCGTCCTCGTCGAGGCCTGCGCTGTTCGGCCTGCGCCTGGCTGATCGAGCGCGCCATGCGCAGTACGCCCGGCGTACTCGAGGTCGGCGTCAACGCACTGGCGCGGCGCGTCGTGCTCGGCTTCGATCCGCGCCAGGTCGCCCTGTCCGGATTGCTCGCGGCGCTGGCCCGGCTCGGCTACACGCCGCACCCGCTGACCGCCGAGATGATCGACTCGCAGCGCCAGCGCGAATCGCGCGACGCGATGAAGCGCCTGGCCGTGGCCGGCCTCGGCACGATGCAGGCGATGATGATGGCGGTGGCCCTCTACGCCGGCGTGTTCGACGGCATCGACCCGGCCGTGCGCGAATTCTTCCGCTGGCTCGGCTTTCTCGTCGCCACGCCGGTGGTGCTCTATTCGGCGCAGCCGTTCTTCCGTGGCGCGCTGCGCGAATGGCGCTCGCGCCGTCTCTCGATGGATACCCCGGTGGCCCTGGCGATCGGCCTGATCTACCTGGCCAGCCTGGTCGGCGTGCTCGTCGGCGGCCACGAGATCTATTTCGATTCGGTCAGCATGTTCGTGCTGTTCCTGCTGCTCGGCCGCCACCTCGCGATGCGCGCCCGGCACCGCGCCGGCGACGTCGTCGATGCGCTGGCGCGCCTGCAGCCGGCCCTGGCCGAGCGCCGCGAGGGTTCGGCTTCGTCAGCGTCGCCGTGCACGAACTCGAGCCCGGCGACATCGTCCGCGTGGCCAGCGGCGCGGCGATACCGGCCGACGGCGTCCTGCGCGATCGGGCCTGCCGCATCGACGAGTCGCTGCTCAGCGGCGAATCGACCCCGGTGCGACGCGACCCCGGGCAGCCGGTGATCGCCGGCAGCCTCGTCATCGATGGTCCGATCGAACTCGAAGTCCGCCGCATCGGTGCCGACACCGTGCTGGCCGGCATCGTGCGCATGGTCACCCACGCAGCCAGCGAGCGACCGCGCCTCGCCCGCATCGCCGATGCGCGGGCGGCGCGGTTCGTGCTGCGCGTGCTCGTGCGTGACCGTGCTGACCGCGCTGGCCTGGGCCTGGTTCGATCCGGCACGCGCCTTGCCAGCTGCGCTGGCCGTGCTCGTGGTCAGCTGTCCCTGCGCCTTCGCCCTGGCCGTGCCGGCGGCGCTGACCCGAGCCGTCGCCGTGCTCGCCCAGCGCGGCGTGCTGGTCGTCGATGCCGATGCGCTCGAGGCGCTGGCCACGGCCGATCGCTTCGTCTTCGACAAGACCGGCACGCTGACCGAACCGAGCTTCGAGCGCACCGGCGTGCAGGTCGCACGCGGCTCGCTCGACAACGCGCTCGGCATCGTCGGCGCGCTCGAACAGGGCAGCACCCATCCGCTGGCCCTGGCCCTGCGGCGCATGGCGGCATCCGCGCCCGAAAAGTCGGCCGGGCAACTGCGACAGATCGCCGGCGCCGGCGTCGAGGGCGAGGTCGATGGCGTCCACTATCGGCTCGGACGCGTGGACTTCGCCTTGGGCGCTGATCCTGACCGGACTTCCACGCCCACCGATGCGCTGGTCCTGGCCGACGCAGACGGCGAGATCGCGCGCTTCGCGGTCGGCGAACAGCCGCGCGCCGGTGTCATCGACCTGATCCGCGACCTCACGGCCCGGGGCATCGGCTGCGAAATCCTCAGCGGCGATTGCGCAGCACCGCGTCAGCGCGATCGCCGCGCGTCTCGGCATCGGCGAATACACGGCCAGGGCCGATCCGGCGGCCAAGCTGGCCCGTCTTGACGCCTTGCGCAAGGCCGGGCACGTCGTCGCCATGGTCGGCGACGGCATCAACGACGCCCCGGTGCTGGCCGGCGCCGATGTCGCGATCGCAATCGGCAACGGCAGCGCGATGGCACATGCGGCGAGCGGCATCCTGCTCGCCTCGAGCCAGCTCGACAGCCTGATCGAGGCGCGCCGGATCGCCGGCGAGATGCTCGTGCGCCTGAAGCAGAACCTCGGCTGGGCGCTGGCCTACAACCTGGCCGCGGTGCCGCTGGCCGCGCTCGGCTGGGTGCCGCCATGGCTGGCCGCGATCGGCATGTCGGCCAGTTCGATCGTCGTCGTGCTCAATTCGCTGCGCATCGGCCGGCGTGCGTCGATTGCGGCATCTGGCGCAACGCCGGCCACCGGCAAGCACGCCGCGCGAGGCCACGGCATGAACATCATCCTGCTGCTGATCCCGATCAGCCTGGTCCTGCTCGGCGTCGGTGTCTGGGCCTTCTTCTGGGCGGTCAACCATGCCCAGTTCGATGATCTCGATACGCCGGCGCTGACGCCGCTCAGCGAGGATACGGAGACCGTCCGCGAAGAGGACGCGCCGTGAGCGGCTCGCTGACCGTGTTCGCCGCGCTCGTACTCGGACTGCTCGCCAGCGGCCATTGCATGCTCATGTGCGGCGGCATTTCGATGGCGCTCGGGGTGGCCACGGCGAAGGATGACAAGGGCCGGCCGCGCCGCTCGCTGCTGCTCGGCTACCAGCTCGGCCGGATCCTTTCCTACAGCCTGGCCGGCCTGCTGATCGGCACGATCGGCGGCACCCTGATCGCCCTGCTCGACATCGAGCACGTGCGCCTGACCCTGCGTTTCGCCAGCGCCGCGGCCCTGCTGCTGGCCGCCCTGGTCATGCTCGGCGTGCTGCGTGATCCCGGTTCGTCACTGGGCAGAAAGCTGTGGCCGAAGCTGGCCCCGCTCGGGCGGCGCCTGATGCCGGTCACCAGCCTGCCGCGCGCGATGGCCTTCGGCGCAGTCTGGGGCTGGATGCCCTGCGGTTTCGTCTACACGATCCTGCTCGTCGCCGCGCTCAGTGCGCAGCCGCTGCAGTCGGCCGCGGTCATGGCTGCGTTCGGACTCGGCACCCTGCCGGCGATGCTGGCGACCTCCTGGGGTGCGCCGCGCCTGCTCCAGCTTTCCTCGAAGCCGCGCCTGCGCCAGTCGGCCGGCTATGTGCTGCTGGCCTGTTCGGCCCTGACCCTGGCCTCGCCGCTGCTGATCGGCCACGCCCCGTGGCTGCACGGCTGGCTGCCGTTCGATTGCGCGCCGTAATTGGTCGGGCGCGGCGGACCCTGGGTCACATTGTTGCCTTGACGCTTGGTCGTAGGAGCGCCTTCAGGCGCGATGCTCTAGGCAAGGGCGACGAAGGCATCGCGCCTGAAGGCGCTCCTACGCGAAGCGTGGCAGCTTGCGGGTGCCTGGCGCTAATCCTCGTCGGGCTTCTCGGCCAGCGTGGCCAGGGCGGCCGGATCGAGGATGCGCACGTAGCGGCGATCGACCTTGAGGATGCCGAGCGTCTGCATGCGCGAGAACAGGCGGCTGACCGTTTCGATGACCAGACCGAGATAGTTGGCCAGTTCCTGGCGCGACATGCTCAGGGTGAGCTGGTAGGGATCGTGGCCGAGCCCTTGCAGGCGCTCGGAAAGACTGCGCAGGAAAATCGCCAGGCGCGACATCGCCTGCTTGCGTCCCATCATGACCGGGTGCAGCTGTTCGCGACCGAACTCGCGGCTCATGACCCGGAACAGCTGATGCTGCAATCCCGGCACCTTGGCCGCGACCGTGCTCAGCGCCTCGAACGGGACTTCGCACAGGCTCGAGCGTTCGAGCGCTTCGGCCGACGAGCGAAAACCGCTGCCGGCCAGGCCATCAAGCCCGACCAGTTCGCCGGCGATATGGAAGCCGAGGATCTGCACGTCGCCCTCGGGTAGCGTCGTGTAGGTCTTCAGCGAACCCGAGCGCACGATGAACAGGGCCGGATGGTGGGCGCCCTCGTGGAAAACCATGTCGCCGCGTTCGAGTGGTACACGCTGCTTGACCACATGATCGAGGCGCTCGAGATCCTCGCCGCCGATCGACGCCGGCAGGCACAGCTGGCTCAATGCGCAGTCGGCGCAGGACTGGCGCAGTTCGCGCAGATTGACGATCGGGCTCGGGCTCGACATGGCCGCCACATTGTCGCATGCCGGCTGCCATTGCGTCGTGTGGGCCAGCCGGCATTTTCGGCACTGTTTTGGCGGTCCGGCTTCCGGCTCTTCTGCCCCTGGAGGCTAGAGGGCCTTCGAGTAGCTCGGCGGCTTGGCCCCGCCCTCTGCGCTGCCGTTGCCGAGGTAGGCATCGAAGCACATGGCGATGATGCGCAGCAGGAAGCGGCCGCGGGAGGTCACCTGAAGGCCATGCGGAAGAATGTCGATCAGGCCGTCCTTCTGCAGGTCGGCGAGGCGCAGCATTTCGGCGGCGAAGTATTCGCGGAAGGCGACGCCGTAGCGCTGCTCGAAGGCCTGCATGTCGAGGTCGCCGTGGCACATGAGCTGCTGGATGACATCGGCGCGGACCAGGTCGTCGTCGCTCAGGAACATGCCGCGCCGGACCGGCAAATGGCCGTCGTCGATGGCCGCGTAGTATTCCTGCAGGGTGCGCGCGTTCTGGTGGAAGCTGCGTCCGACATGGCCGATCGAGCTCATGCCGAGGCCGACCAGGTCGCAATCGCCATGCGTCGAGTAGCCCTGGAAGTTGCGCTGCATCGTGCCGAGGCGCTGCGCCCGCGAAAGGTCGTCTTCGGGCAGGGCGAAATGGTCGAGTCCGATATAGCGGTAGCCAGCCCGGATCAGCGTGTCGGTAGTCTGCCCGATCAGGGCCAGGCGCGTAGCCGCATCGGGCAGGTCGGCTGCATTGATCTGGTTCTGCGCACGAAAGCGTTCGGGCATGTGCGCATACGAGTAGGTCGCGATGCGATCCGGCTGCAAGGCGATCACCTGTTCGAGCGTCTGCGCGAATTTCTGCGTGGTCTGCTTCGGCAGGCCGTGGATCAGGTCGACGCTGACCGAGCGGAAGCCGTACTTGCGGGCGGCCTCGATCACCGCGCGGGTCTGCTCGACGCTCTGCACGCGGTTGACCGCGCGCTGCACGTCGATGATCGAAATCCTGGATGCCGAGCGAGATGCGGTTGAAGCCGACCCCGGCCAGCATGCGCACGGTATCCGCATCGCAGTAGCGCGGATCGACCTCGATACCGAACTCGCGATCCGGCGCGTCGGAGAGCGTGAAGCCCTTCTTCAGCGCCTCGAGCAGGCGCTGCATCTGCGCGGCATCGAGGAAGTTCGGCGTACCGCCGCCGAGATGCAGCTGGTTGACCGGGCGATCGGCGTCGAACATCGGCGCGGTCATCTCGATTTCGCGCAGCAGACGCTCGAGATAGCCGTCCGCCGCGACTGCGGTCGCGCGTGATGATGCGCGTGCAGCCGCAATAGAAGCACGGACTCAGGCAGAACGGGATATGCACGTAGACCGAGAGCGCGCGCGGAATCGGATCCTCGTTCGAGGCGTGCGCGATGCTACGCAGGTCGTCTTCGGAAAAGCGCTCATGGAAATGTGGCGCGGTCGGGTACGAGGTGTAGCGCGGGCCGTTGATGTCGTAGCGCGCGATCAGCTCGGCGTCGAACACCGGTGCGCGGGCGAGCTGGGGATGGATGAGGGTCTGGGCAGCCATGGGCGCATCGTGCCGCGTGACGGCGGCGCCCATCTTGATCCATGTCAACGGGCCGGCATTCGGCGGCTCGAAGGCGGAGTCAGCGGCTGTCCCGGCGCATGTCCGTGACCCGCCGGTCGAGGCCGGCGAGGTTGGCTTCGCGGGCGCCGCCCGCACGATCGGCGAGGCGCCGGTACAGGGCCACGGCCTTTTGCATGAGGACCGGCGCGCTCCATGCGCGGGCATCGCCGGGTCCGGCTTCGGCCAGGGCCCGGCGCTCGTCCGCATCGCGCAGCAGCGCTGCGACATGGCCGGCGAATTCGTCGACATCCTCGGCGCTGATGCGGGCGCAGCGGGCCTCGGCCAGCACCGTCGCGCTGCCCATCACGGCGGTCGAGACGATCGGCAGGCCGAGCGCCATGGCTTCGATCAGGACCAGACCCTGGGTTTCGGTGCTCGAGGCGAAGACGAACAGATCGGCGGCACGGTAGCAATCGAGCAGGCCGGCGCGACGGTCGAGGTTGCCGACGAAACGCACATTGGCGGACAGGCCGCGCGCCGCGACGAGGTCGGCCAGACGGCCGGCATCGGGTCCCTCGCCGGCGATCACGAACTGCAGGCGCGGAAATTCCGGAACCAGCCGGGTCAGCACTTCGAGCAGGAAAGCGACGTTCTTTTCGATGGCCAGGCGCCCGACCGTGAGCAGGACCGGTACGTCGTCGCCGATGCCGTGTTCGCGGCGGAAGCGGGCGCCGTCGCCGCCCTCGAATTCCTCGAGGCGGATCCCGGTCGGCAGGATCGTCGAGGGCGTGGTGATGCCGTAACCGTCGAGCACGTCGGCCATCTGCCGCGATGGCACAAGCAGGTGGTCGACCTGGCCGCACAGGCGCCGCGAGAAACCGCGGACGGCATAGCGCCCGATCCGGTTCGGCACCCATGGCAGGTAATTGGCCACGTATTGCTCGAAATAGGTGTGGTAGCTCTCGAGGGTCGGTCGCCCGCTCAAGCGCGCCAGACGCACGCCGAGCTGGTGGGCCCGGAACGGCGTATGGATATGGATCACGTCCCAGTGCCGTTCGGCCAAGTCGCGGCAGCACGGCGCGCAAGGCCCCGGCCTTGATCAGGCGGTCCTCGGGATCGAAGGCGATGCGCCGCGACGCGCAGGCGCACGACCTCGAACTCGTCGGCCTTGTCGCTGCCGCCGTAGTCCGGCGCGACGATCGCGACCTCATGGCCCGCCGCGACGAGTTCGCGGCAGAACGTACGGATCGAAGTCGACACTCCGTTCACGCGCGGAAAGTAAACATCCGACAGCATCAGGATCTTCACTGCACGCCTCACCCTCGCCCGGACCGCACATTGCGGCCGCAGGAGGGTGCCGGAGAAATGTTTCAGGCGTTCGCGACCGCTAGGGAGGCTCTGAACAAGTGGCGCAATCGTCATGGCGTTCAGAAGGCTCGCCACAGGTGCTGTGCGGCGACGTGAAGGCTGGTTGCCTTGACGAGCCGCGTGGTGCCTGTGGCGGGCCTTCTGGACGCCACCCGTGTTCCATTGAATCAATCGCTTGGGCGACGCCTGCCTGCGCGCAGCTCTTTGTTGCGCCGACTCGAAAGACGGCCAGTCTGTCTTCGTCTGCGCGCCGCGATCTGCACGCAGGCAGGCGTCGTGACGGTTGTGCCACTTGTTCAGAGGCTCCCTCGGGAGCCTCTTGCCGGACGCTCAGTCGAGGTCGAGACTGTGCACGACCTCATGCGGATTGCCCGGATCGAAGTGGCGCTTGATGCCGAGGTGCTCGGCGAGCTCGCGCATCTGGGCATTTTCCGCGTCGTCGATCGAGAACAGGCGCTTCATGCCGCGGCCGCGGGCGACCTCGATCAGTCGCTGCATCAGCAAGGTGCCGATGCCGCGATGCTGCCAGTCGTCGGCAACCACGATCGCGCATTCGCCGACGCTGCGATCGTCGCCGGTCGCATAGCGACTGACGCCAACCTCGACCTGCCGGCCGCGTTGCTCGACGGTCGCGATCAGGGCCATGTCATGGCCGAAATCGAGATCGGTAAGGCTCTTGATCAGGGCATCGCTCGGCTCGCCGATCTGGCCGAGGAAGCGCATGCGCCGCGTCTCGGGCGAGAGCCCGGTGATGAAGTCGCGTTCCAGTGGGCCATCTTCCTTGCGGATCGCGCGGATAGTGACGACGGTCCCGTTGTCGAGGGTTTCGCGCCAGCAGTAGGGTTCGACGCTGTCGCGAGCGGTGGGTGTGGCGGCTTCGGTACGGCTCATGGTGTGCCTCCATTGGCAAGATGTCGCCATTTTCGGCGCCGCGCGCGGCCGCCGTATTGATCTGGATCATCCAGCGGGCTTGTACTTCGGGTTCATGCGAACCTGTCCGAAGTTGATCTGGATCAGGCGAGCGGCGGCGACCCGGCCGTAGCCTGTGGGCAGTCGGTTTCACTTCTCTGGAAGCGTCCCATGCAGAATATCCTGATCAACACCTGCCAATGCCGCAGCCGGACCAGCAGCGTCGAGTTCGGCGTCCGGCTCGCGGCGCGGATCGGTGCCGCAGTCACCGGCACCTATGTCTATCCCTCGCTGCTGCAGGCGATCCCGCGCTTCAGCACGCCCGACCTCGTTTCGACCGTGCTGGCCAATGCCGAGGCAATCGCCGCGGAAGCGCGCCAGAGCGGCGACGGTTTCGTGTCCTGGGCGCACTCGATCGGCGTCGCCAATGCCGCCTGGCATGTCGCCGAGGACTATCTGCCCGAAGCGATGGCCGATATCGCGACCTGGCACGACCTGTTCGTGCTCGGTCACGATCCCGACTACCCGTGGGGTTCGGCGGCCGACATCGCCAGCCTGATCTTCGCCACTGCCCTGCCGGCGATCATGGTTCCGGCCGGGCCGGTCGAAACGGTGGAACTGGACACGCTCGTGTTCGCCTGGAACGGATCGGCCGAGGCCACCCGCGCGCTGCGCGCCGCGCTGCCCTTGCTCAAGCAGGCCAGGCGCGTCGTCGTGCTCGAAGGCGAGCAGCGACGGCCCGCGCGGGAGGTCGACTGGAAACCGCCGCTCGATCTCGACGGCTATCTGTCCCGCCACGGCATCGACTTTGAAAGCCGCGCATTCAGCGCCGACAGCGACGAGGCCGGCGTGCGCCTGCTCGACGAATGCGCGGCGCTGTCGGCCGACTTGCTGATCATGGGCATGTACGGTCGTGGCCGCTTCAGCGAATGGATCGTCGGTGGTGCGACGCGCCATGTACTCCAGCACGCCACGCTGCCGGTGCTGTTGTGCCACTGAGGCCGAGCGGGTCGGGCCGCGGCGCGCTGGACGCCGGCCTGCATTGAGGCGAGGATCGGGC
This sequence comes from uncultured Actinomycetes bacterium, assembly GCA_963805615.1. GTDB lineage: Bacteria > Actinomycetota > Thermoleophilia > Solirubrobacterales > Solirubrobacteraceae > F1-60-MAGs163. Next base: position 68,842 of record CAWDUW010000006.1, read on the forward strand.
CCATGGAGGTATGCGCGCCATGACCAACAATCCGGAAGCCCCCGTGCCGGTCGAGGACCGCTTCCCCGAGGACGACCTGCGCTACGTGCGCAACCGCACCTTTGACGAGATCGCGATCGGCGACCGCGCCTGCATCGAACGCACGCTGACCGCCAGCGACATCCAATTGTTCGCGGTCATTTCCGGCGACGACAATCCGCAGCATGTCGATGCCGAATTCGCCTCGTCGACTCGCTTCCACGGCGTCATCGCCCACGGCATGTGGGGCGGCGCGCTGATCTCGGCCGTGCTTGGCACGCGCCTGCCCGGGCCCGGCACGATCTATCTCGGCCAGACCCTGCGCTTCCTCGCCCCGGTCCGGGTCGGCGACACCCTCAAGATTTCGGTCGACGTGACCGCGCGCGACGAGGCCACCCACGAACTGACCCTGGCCTGCCGCTGCATCAACCAGGACGGCCGCGAAGTGATCGCCGGCGAGGCCGCGGTGATCGCCCCCGAAGAAAAAATCGTGCGCCGGCGCGCGACCCTGCCCGACGTGCGCCTGAGTGATGGCGACGGCGTGCGTCGCCTGCTCGATGCGGTACGCGACTTGCCCGCAGTGCGCTGCGCTATCGTCCATCCCTGCGATGAGGCATCGCTCTCGGCTGCGCTCGAGGCGCGCGACGCGGACCTGATCGTGCCGGTATTGGTCGGACCACGGGCCCGCATCGAGGCGGTCGCCAAGGCCGCCGGGCTCGACCTGGACGGCGTCGAGATCGAGGATGTCGCAGCATAGCCACGCAGCTGCGGCGCGTGCGGTCGAGCTGGCCCGCTCCGGCAAGGTCGATGCGCTGATGAAGGGCAGCCTGCATACCGACGAGTTCATCGGCGCGGTGCTCGACCGCGAGCGCGGCCTGCGCACCGCGCGCCGCATCTAGCATTGCTACCTGATGCAGACGCCCGGCCTATCCGCGCCCGTTCATCATCACCGACGCGGCGATCAACATCGCGCCCGACCTCGATGCCAAGGCCGACATCGTGCGCAACGCGATCGACCTGGCCCGCATCATCGGCGTGCACGCAGCCGCGCGTGGCGATCCTCGCCGCGGTGGAGACGGTCAATCCGCGCATGCCGGCGACGCTCGATGCGGCAGCGCTGTGCAAGATGGCCGACCGCGGCCAGATCACCGGCGGCCATCCTCGACGGCCCGCTGGCCTTCGACAACGCCGATCTCGATCGCCGCGGCGCGCATCAAGGGCATCGTCTCGCCGGTCGCCGGGCAGGCCGACATCCTCGTCGTGCCCGACCTCGAAAGCGGCAACATGCTGGCCAAGCAGCTCGAATTCCTCGGCGGCGCGGCCAGCGCCGGCATCGTGCTCGGCGCACGCGTGCCGATCATCCTGACCAGCCGCGCCGACTCGCGCGAAACGCGCATCGCCTCGTGCGCGGTCGCCGTGCTGCGTCGCCCGGCACTACCGAGCGCATCCGCCATGACCCGACCCGCGTCGTCCCATCCTTGTCCTCAATGCCGGCTCGTCGAGCCTGAAGTTCGCCCTGTTCGATGCCGGCCACCGCAAGCCGCCGCTGCAGCCGCACTGGCGCGGCACGCATCGAGGGCATCGGCGGAACCTCGACGACCTATGTCGACAGTCTGCAGTCGCAACCGAGCGCGCTCGTCCTCGACGAGGAACGCCCGTTCCATGCCGCGCTCGAACACATCCGCGAGGTCATCGGAAGCCACGTCCCGGCCGGTGGCCTGCATGCCGTCGCGCACCGCGTCGTGCATGGCGGCAGCCACTACTTCGAGCCGACGCGCGTCGACGCCGGCGTGCTGGCCGACTTGCGCCGCCTAATCCCGCTCGCGCCGCTGCACCAGCCGTTCTCGCTCGAAGCGATCGATTCGCTGCTTGCCTCGCACCCGCAAGTGCCCCAGGTCGCCTGCTTCGACACCGCCTTCCACCAGAGCGTGCCGATGGTCGAGCAGATGCTGCCGCTGCCCTACGATGCCTGGGAGCGTGGCCTGCGCCGCTACGGTTTTCACGGACTGTCCTATGAGTACCAGGCGATCGCCCTGCGCGAGCGCTATGGCGACCTGGCCCGCGGCCGCACCCTGGTCGCCCATCTCGGCAGCGGTGCCAGCCTGTGCGCGATGCATGACCTGCGCAGCGTTGCAACGACCATGGGCTTTTCCGCGCTGGATGGCCTGATGATGGGCACGCGCTGCGGTGCGCTCGATCCGGGCGTGGTGCTGTACGCTGATGGAAACCGGCCGCTTCAGCACCCAACGCAGTGGCCCAGCTGCTGTACCGCGAATCCGGATTGCTCGGCGTTTCCGGCGTCTCGTCCGATCCGCGCGTGCTGCTCGCCACCGAGGCGACCAACCCGCGCTCGAAGATGGCCCTGGCTCTCTACGTGCGCCGCATCGTGCGCGAGATCGGCGCGCTCGGCGCGATGCTCGGCGGCATCGACCTGCTCGTGTTCACCGCCGGCATCGGCGAGCACAATGCAGTGATCCGCGAACGTGTCTGCGCCGAACTGGGCCTTTTCGACATCCGCCTCGATGGCGCCGCCAATGCCGCCCACGCGCCGGTTATCTCGAGCACCGACAGCGCCAGCGTGGTCGCGGTCGAACCGACCAACGAGGAATGGATGGCGGCGTCACTTGCATCTGCCTTGCTCGGCGACTGATCTGGCTTGTCGGCGGCACCCCGCCGCGGGATTGGATTCTGGAAACAAGATCAGCCTGACCCCACGTGACCTCGAACACTACCCCGACACGATGCTGAAGGAGTCGCATCGGCGCAACCCGTTCAAGTGTCCGGTTCGCCGCCCAAGGATCCATAAAGCGCCGACAGTCGCTCCTGCATGGGCGATCAAGATGAGCGCAGGCGCAAGGCCCAGGCCGGGCGCGAGCGCGAGTTCTCGGACAGACCGTCGGGCAAGCCCGCAAGCTACTGGCGCCCGAGCCGGTTCGGTGGAGCGCGCGCGCCGCGGAGCCCGGTCTATCCGCTCTTGCGGAGCCGGCCCACCAGAATCAGCGACACCCCGATGGCAAGCAGCACGCCGCTGACCGTCCCGACAGTGCGCATGAGTTTGACGGGATCGTTGGACTTCGAGGCGATCGAGAGGAAGAACAGGAAGAATGCGATGCCGAGCGCGATCAGGAATGCGCCGGTCCATGTGAGACGTGCGTTTTTGCCCGGCATGAATGAATCCCCTGGTCCAACGACGTGGTCAAGCCCGACTTCAAAGCCGGGAGTATGAATCCGGAAAATGTCCATCACATAGGGGCGCCACGCGGGGCAGGCACCAATTCGGTTTCGCCACCTCGCCGAGGCCACTCTAGGGATCGATGCCATCCGCGAAAATGACGTCGCTGCGAATGACCCCGGAACCCGAAAAGAGCGTCAGCCGGGTCATGTTCACGGGCGGATTGCCGGTCTTGTCGACGAGCATGACCGTGCAGTCGAACCTGCTTGTCTCGTTGGCGTTCACGTAGAGCTCGAGGCGCCCCTGATGCAGGATCGGCGCACCCGCGCAGATCTGTCCGCCGGCCATCGAGGCCACCGGATCGACCATCAGGGTGCGTGTCTCGCCGGGCGGGACACCGCCATAGGCGATCGTGCACTTCTGCACCCCGTCGAATTCGTAGAAGCGCGCGCCGATCGTGCCGGCAACGCTGCCGTGGTTCGAACAGACGGCCATCGTGGTCAACTGGGTACCGCTGCGTGCTCCCGAGGCACTCCAGATCACCGTCGTCGGCGAGGGAATGCGTGGCAGGTCTCCCGCCGACGCAGGTGTACCGGCCGTGCACGCAAGCGACATGAGTATCGCGGGCAGATGCGCTGGCCGAAACCGGAAGCTATCCAGGCCGTTCATCTCAGTTGGCCGGGAAAATGTCGAGCGAGGACAGCGTCGCCGGCGGATTGCCATTGACGCTGACGACTTGCGCCGAGCAGACGACCTTTGCATGGAGCGGGAACGTGCCGATCTCGACGCGGCCCTGGCCGAGGTTCGGCGCCGGCGTCGCGCAGAAGCGATCCTCGGAGAACGTGGTCGTATCGGCCGTCGTGAACGAGCGTGTCGTTCCCACCGGCATGTTCTGGAAATCGAGGGCGCACGGCGACTGGTTGTTGAATTCGTAGTAGGTCACATACACCGATACCGGCACCGCATCGTTGTTGCTGCAGTGGATCACGGTGGCCAGGGTCGACGAAGCGCGCACGCCGGTGACCCGGTACAGGGCTTCGATGGTTCCCTCGGGCGCCTCTGCCGCCCAGGATTCGACATCGCCGATCTTGTCCTGCGCCCTGAGCGGGCCGTGGCCAAGCAGGGCAACGAGCGAGACGAACGCACAACGCATGAAAGCGGATGAGCCCACGGGTATTCTCCGGTCCGGTCTGGCGGAAATGGCGAGAAGATCGCCGACAGTGGAAGGAAACGCGGACTGCCGGACTGCATGGACATTGCCGGATTGCCCGGCGTCCGATGCCGCTACCGGGCCATCGCCGGATTACCGCTGTCCGGAGGCCCCGCTGGCAAGGCGCAGGGTGCGGACCCGGCCAATTGGAGGCTGGAGCCGGGAGCTGGGTTATAATCCCGCCGCGGCCTGGCCGGACCCACCGATATGCATCGGTGCGCGCCCGCAATACCTGCCACCACGCGCCCGTAGCTCAGCTGGATAGAGTACTGCCCTCCGAAGGCAGTGGTCGGGGGTTCGAATCCCTCCGGGCGCGCCATCCCTCCGTGGTCAAGCTTTGCGAGCTCGAACCCGTCGTCCGAACCCGGCGTGATATCAGGTTTCTACTTCGAACAATGCCAATCGTTCGATGGAGGCCACCCCGTCGGCCTCGTTGAACCCCTTGATTCGCGCCGGTGACATTGTGGGCACGCAAGAACGCATGGCTACGAGTCCAACCGCTTCCCATATCAAACGAGCGTGCGAGCACCTTCCTGCGGGTCGACGAACACCCTGTGCCTGACATAGGTGGCCGTGGCTGGATCCAGCGCCGTGCGCACGACGCGTTCGAAGGCCGCTTCGACCTGGTCCCGATGGGCCTGGTCGGCGGTCCGCCAGTATTCGACCATGCCTTTGGCCGGGGCGCATTCCGACAGCGCGCAGGTCACCAGGTCCGCATTGGATTCGGGATGCCATTCCGCGCTGGCGAGCAAGGTCAGCCCACCTGAGGTACCGACGAAGTGGGCCTCGTCTCCCGCTTTGACTTCGCCGGAGAGCGACTTGCTCATGATGGCATCCAGGCAGGATGCAAACAGCACAAGTGTCCCTCTTGCGATCTCGCTGTTCGCCTTATCCCGCTTGAGCAGGTAGGCGGTGTCGATGGCGTCGGTCACGACCTGCCTGAATTCACCCGGGCGCAGTTCGAGATTGTGCAGGTCGGCCTGGGTGCGAAGCGCGGTCGCCAGCGCCAACAGATATTCGTACAGGCTGGTCGCCTTGATGCCGCCGCAAGACTCGAGTTGCAGGGTGCGGTTCGCCGTCGCGGCGTAGGTGCGGAAATTGCGCTGGCGCGCGCGCCGGTTCAGTTGCACGACCAGTGCACCGAGCATGACCGCCACGAGCAGCAGAACCACGTAAGTCAACACAGACGAGTTCTCATGGGTCCATTCCTTCGAATCGGGCGTCGGCTGCGACAAGGTCGCGCAAATCGATCATTGCCGCACTATAGCCCGTTGCGCCGAGGTCGCCCGATTGCGCCGCAGACGCGTTCGTTGTTTGGCGAGACTGAAGGGCGCACCCCAACGGATCGAATCCCGCTACGCTGCCGTCGGGCACGCTTCCAGCTTGAACTACCTCCAGTCACGCACGGGCCGAAACGACTGGATGCCGAGACTATGCCCGATCGGCGGCAGGAGGTCCGGGGTCATCAGTACAGGCGGTTGCCGGGAATTGGCCGGCGCGCTGAATTCCTGACACGGCACACAGCTCTCGAGTACACCGTGCGGAAGGCAAGGCCGTTGCGGGTGTTTGCGCGGCAATGCCACGCAAACACCCCGGAGCAACTCAGATGGCGGCGTCCTTGAGCTTCTTCAGCGGCCGCACCTTGACCTTGACGGTGGCCGGCTTGGCTGCGAACACCTGCTCTTCACCGGTGAAGGGGTTCTTGCCCTTGCGCTTGGGCTTGGCCGCAACCTTGACGGCGTTGATCTTGAACAGGCCGGGCAGCGTGAAAGTGCCCGCACCCTTCTTGTGCACGGCGCCGAGCACCGTGTTTTCGAGCGCTGCGAGCACAGCCTTGACGTGCTTGGCCTCGACGCTGGCCTGCTCGGCCAGGTGCGAAATCAGGGCGGACTTGCCGAACGCGTCCTTGATCGGCTTGACCGTGGCGGCGGGCTTCGGAGCAGCTTTCGCTTTCGTGTTCTTCTTGGCAGTGGTTTTTGTAGCCATTATCTCTAGTCTCATTAAGTGCACCGCTCCCTGTGAAGCGATGGCCGTTTGGCCGGGCAAATCTAAGCTTTTCCCGCGTTTTTCGCTACTTTCCGCGAAAACGGGCTCAACGATGTTCGCGAGCGGCCTGATCTCGAGCGGTGTTGGTGGCCTCCATGTGGGGCGTGATTCCGGCGCTCGGGTCTGCGTTGCTGCATCGAAAAATCCGTACCCTGCAGCGCTGGACGAGGGGCATTCGCCCTCGCTTGCCCGGCGCGCGGATGGCTGGCCACGACGAATTCCATGCGGGAAATGCCGGACCAAAGCCGCGTCCGATGCCGCGCACCGAGGGCCGTTTTCCGCAAGTTCCTGGTGCTGACGAGCGTCGGGTGCACCCCCACTCGCGCGCGCAGGATGCGGCCGAGGCCCGCCCGGGCATTGGTGTCATACTCGTGCGCATGGACCTGGAACCCAAGTCATCCTCGACCGACGGCCTCACCGGTTTGCTCAACCTTGGCCTGGCAGGGGACAGCAGCGCCAACGATCGCGCCTTCCAGATGGTCTATGCGGAATTGCGGCGCAGCGCCCAGCGCCAGATGCGACGCGGCATCGATGCGGCCACGCTGAGTCCGACCGGCCTGGTCAGCGAAGTCTTCATCAAACTCAACGACGGCATGCCGCGGGTCAACGACCGCGCGCACTTCTATTCGCTGGCCGCACGCGCCATGCGCCAGATCCTGCTCGACCACCAGCGCGACAAGCAGGCGGCCAAGCGCGGCGGCAAGGTGCCGCATGTCGAACTGGTCGGCGAGCCGCTGGCCGGCGAAGGCGAGGACATCGACTATTTTGCCCTCGACCAGGCGCTGGAATCGCTGCGCCAGATGGACCCGCGCGCGGCACAGGTCGTCGAATGGCACTTCTTCTCAGGTCTCAACTTCATCGAGATCGCGGAACTGATCGGCATCAGCGACAAGACCGCGCGCAGGGACTGGGACAGCGCGCGGGCCTTCCTGCTCATGCAATTGTCGGCAGGCTGAGGAAGAAGCCGCTACTTCTGCGGCACTGCAATCGGCTCGAATCCGTCGGCGAACAGCGGATCAGCCGCGCTGCATGGCCCGTCCGCGTCGAAGCGGCTGGCGAAGGCCTCATTGCCGAGGCCTTGCACGAAGGCCGTCGCGCCGAGCATGGCCCAGCCGTTGGTCCCTGGGGAGACGGCGACCGAACTGAAGGCACCGGTTTCGGTACTGACGCGGCAGGGCTCGCCGCTCGCATCGAACTCGACAATGCGGCCCCTCACGCGACCGCCGCCGATCGGAGCTGAGCCGCCGACCAGGAGGCGGCCGTTTGCAGCCTGGGCCATCCCGCTCGGCGTGCCGCCGATCGGCGCGTGGGCATTCCAGACGACCTCACCGTTGGCAGCGGCCAGACGCACGACGCGGAATCCCGACCCGGCGCCCTCATCCAGCTCAACCAGGGCGTCGCCATCGGCGGCGAGGGCGAGACCGGCCGGGTTGCTGGCACTGGTCGAGCCGAGCGGATTCGGCAGGATGCGCGTCCACAAGCGCTGACCGGACGGCGACAGCTTCCAGACCTGGGCCAGCGGTGAACCGCTGATGGTTTCCTGCGCCGCGGCCACGATCAGGTTGCCGTCGCCGTCCGCGCCGAGGAAGGCCGGACCATAGGGGAAAGGACCGACGACTTCGACGTCCGTGAAAACTTCCTGCCCGAGGGCGTCGAGGCGGATCGTGATGTTGCCGCCACCGAGGATGCGCCCGCGCCCACTGATCGCGACGCCGCCATCGGCCAGCGCAACCAGGGCGGTGGCGAGTACGTCGGCCGACGCATCGACGCTGCGCCTCCAGGTCGGCAACGGGGTGCCGTCGGCGGCGAACCTGATCACGACGAAGTCCCCATGGTCGCTGGCCAGCACCATCAGGTTGCCGCTCGCATCGACGACCAGTTGCGGCGTATCGGTCCCGGCGTCGGCCACGCTGCGTCCACCGGCGGCATGGCGCGCCCAGATCAGCGCACCGCTGGCGACGTCATGGAGGCGGACATAGATCGGCGCGCCGACGTTTCCATCATCGCCGGCAATGGCGACCCGGTCCGCACCGACGAAGGCGATTCCGGCGACCGAGGCAGCGGCATGCTCCTGCAGCCAGGCGAATTGCCCGTCGTCCTCGAAACGCATCAGCGCGATATGGGCAAGGCCATCATGCACGGCATCGACCACGGCAAAGGTGGCACCGTCGGCCGCGACGCGCACGCGCCATGGCGAGGCGCTGTGGAACGGCGCGGGATGCTGCCATGGCGTCGACCACACGGGTTGCCAGTCGGCCAGGGCCGCCGACGCGAACAGGATTCCGCTGGCGCAGACACTGGCGCAGACAAGAGCGTGCCAACCCGTTGCGTAGATCGTTCTCATCGCGCGTTCCGTCGAAATCACATCGGATTCAAACGCCTTCGAGCGGGACAGTCGGACATCGGCCCTGCCGGCAAGAAGGTCCCGGCACGTTCGCCGCCGGCATGGCGGCCGCCCGGCCGGATTCCAGGTCCGGTTCCCTGCCTGCTCCATCCTGGATGGCGGCCCAATGTCCAGCCTAACAACCCATTCGCGTTTGGATGCTGCGACGGGACAGTTCGCGCGCCAGATCGGCAGCGCAGGGTTTCGTTTTCCGGCCTGCCGTGGCGATCACCGCCGGGATGGCCTGCCTGCCCCTTCACCTGGAATCGCAATGCCTGACCTGAATCTGTTGAGGATCGCCCGCACGGCTCCTGCCGCGCTGATCGCCGCCGGGCTGCTACTTCCGCTCGGACTGGCATCGACGCTGGCCACGGCGCAGACACCGATGGTCGTCGAACTACAGTACTCGGCCGACGTCGGATCGACTTTCATCGACGCAACCCAGCTTGTCCGGCGCAGCGACTACGTGATCGACGACACCCACGGTCGGCGCGCGCGCGTGCGCATCGCCGGCCTGCCCGACACGGCAAACCTGGGCGACTTCCAGATCGACAGTTCGGGCATCGTCCTGTTCGCGCTCGGCGCCGGCATCAGCGTTTCGGGGACCTATTTCGATCCCGCGGACGTGGTCGCCAGCAATGCCGGCATCTGGATCAAGGCCTTCGATGCGGCCGCCGCGGGCATCCCGAAGGGCGTGCACTGCGACGGTGTCGGGCGCTGGAACGGCAACGGTCCCCTACTGCTTTCGTTCGACACGACCTTCAGCCTAGGCGGCATCACCTACCGCCCTGCCGATGTCATCTTCGTCAATGGCGGCAGCCTCGGCAGCAAGCTGATCGACGCCAGCGCCCTCGGCTTGGCGGCCAACCTGAATATCGATGCCATCGATGCGATCGGCACGAATACGGACCTGCTGGTTTCGTTCGACACCGCCGGCATTGTCGGCGGTGTCGGCTTTACTGCCGACGATGTCCTGCAGATCCATCTGGCCGACGCCAGCTGGAGCAAGCGCTTCGCCCTGCGCACCTTCTCCGGCCGCTGGGAGACCGCGAACCTGGACGGCCTCGGCACCGCCCCGGTCAGCGACTTTCTGTTCGCCAATGACTTTGATTGACCCTACACCACCCGAGGATTTTCCAATGCACGATTCGACGATGCGCGCCATGAAGTGGCTGCCCGGCGCAGCCCTGCTCATGCTTGCCAGCCTGCAGGTGCAGGCGACCGAGGGAAACTATGAAATCAATCAGGCCTGCGCCGCCGCAGGCTGCTTCACCGGCGACAGCCCGGGCTACCCGGTCACCATCACTGTGCCGGGCTCCTACGAGCTGACCTCCGACCTGAACGTGACCGGCGGCAGTTCGACGAACGGCATCGAGGTTTCGGTGTCGATGGTCAATATCGACCTGAACGGACACGTGCTGAACGGTGGCGGCAGTTGTGCCGGTACGCCAGTCACCAGTTGCAGCGGCTCCACGGGCGGACGCGGCATGCAGATTTCTGGCTCGGGCCCCGTCGTGTTGCACGTGCACAACGGCGTCATCCGGGGCTTCAGTCAGGCCGGAATCGTTTCATTCGCGACCGACAGCGGGACCCGATTCGACCACCTTCTCGTGACCGAGAACCAGTATGGCGTGGCCATCATCGGCGATTCCTCGAAGTCGAGCATCGAAATCAGCGATTGCACGGTTTCGCGCAACTCCGGCGACGGATTGACGTTCTCAAACAACGTCTATTCGAATTTTCGGGTGACGAGGTCCGTCTTTGCCGGCAATCAGTTCAATGGTGTCTTCGCCGGTGACGGCTCGACGCTCACCGACAATACCTTCACCGACAACGGCAACTTCGGGATACGGTGCTTTCCAACACCTTCGGGAGTGTGCGCGGTCGGACGCAACAGCTTCTACGGCAACAACGGCGGTGGCGCCCTTGCCCAATGGTCGATTCCGGTCGTCCGCGACATGGCCGGCAACGTCTGCCTGGACGATGGCAACTGTCCCTGAGCCGCAAGAGGGGCGCGCGGGCCGCGCATTCGGCCGGCGCCTGATCGGGCGGACTGGCCCGGGCTCCGAGCCGGAGCGCGGTGCCGCGATAATTCGATGGACAGTCCTCGCCTGCAGGTCGACACTGCGGTTTCGCCTTCCGAGCAACCCTCATGACTCTGCCGCCACCGATCGATGCAGAGCGTTGGGCGCGATTGAAGGAACACGTGGCCGACCTGGCTTCTCTCGAGCCGACGGATCGGGTGCAGGCCCTGGATCGACTGGCCTTGACCGAAGACGACCGTGGCTGCCTGTTGCGCCTTGCCGGCCCGCTGCTTGCGGACGACCATCGCCTGGATGGCTCGCATCCGCAAGTCCGCGCGACCGTGGAGCGCGAGAAGCTGCGCTGGCGCGAAGGTGAAACGATCGGCGGCTACCGCATCGAGACCCTGATCGGTCGCGGCGGCATGGGCGAGGTCTACGAAGCGCGCAGCCTGGCAACGGATCAGGTCGTCGCGCTCAAGGTATTGCGCACGGGTCTCGACCAGGTCGACTACGCCAAGTTTCCCGAGAACGAACAGCGCGCCCTGCGCCGCCTCGATGACCCGCGCATCGCGAAATTCGTCGAGGCCTTTTCCGCGGACGAGGTCGGCACCTGCCTCGTGCTGGAATGGATCGACGGCGAACCGCTGCAATCGTACTGCCGTGACCGTCGCTACGACGTCGACTCGCGCCTGAAGCTGTTCATCGAGGTCTGCCAGGCCGTGGCCAGCGCGCACCGGCAGCTGGTCATCCATCGCGACCTCAAGCCGAGCAATGTGCTGGTCACCCCGGAGGGCCTGGTCAAGCTGCTCGATTTCGGCGTTTCCAAGCTGCTCGATGACGAGGCCACCGATGCGCAGCCGCAGACCCACGGCGAGCTCTTCACGCTCGACTATGCGGCCCCCGAGCAGGTCCTCAACGAACCGGTGTCCACGGCGACCGACATCTATGCCCTGGGCGGCCTGCTGTTTCGCCTGCTGACCGATGTTTCGCCCTACCTGCGCGCCGATGGTGGCTCGCTGGTCAAGGCGGTCCTCGGCGAGCCACCGCAAAAGCTGGTTCGTGCGCAGGAACGCGCGCGCAGCAGCGGGCGCAGCCCGCCGCAGGGACCCCTCGACCCCGATCTCGATCGCGTGATCGGACGCGCCATGCAGAAGGCTCCCGCTGAGCGCTATCGCAGCGTGCTCGAACTGGCCGGCGATATCGAGGCGATCCTGGGCGGTCGGCCGATCAGCGGCGGCGGCAGCCCCTATTATCGCCTGGCCAAGTTTGTCCGCCGACACCGCGCCTCCGCAGTCGGGTCGGTGATCGCAATCATCGCCCTCGCCGTGGCCGGGGCTTTCGGCATACACGAGTCGCGGCTGACCAGCCTGCATGCACATCGGGCCGATGTGGCGAACCACTTCCTGCTGACCGCGCTCGATTTGACCGACCGCTTCAGCAGCGCCAATTCGGGCGATTTCACTCTGGGTGAAGTGCTCGAGCGCGCCGTCGAAAAAGCGCGCACCGAGTTGGCCGACGAACCCAGCGTGCGGGCCACGGTGCTCGGTCAGCTCGGGCTCGTCCTCAAGCATCGGGGACGCACCGAACTGGCCGTATCCGCGCTCGAGGAAGCCTATGCCCTGCGCCAGTCCGATCCCGGATCCAGCGGTGCCGAAAACGCCGAATTCGCCCAGGAGCTGGCCAGCATCGAGATCGAGCGTGGCCGCATCGACGATGCCGAATTGCACCTGCAGGAAGCGATGCGCTGGCTCGGAGCGGGCGCCCCGCAGGCCGACGTTCATATCGCCATATTGACCAGCCTGGGCAAGCTGGCGAGCTTCAAGGGCCGCGTCGACGAATCGCTGCGCTGGTACCGGGAGATCATCCCCCTGCGCGAGGCGCTGCCGGGCGACCATCGCGCCGACCTCGCCATGGACTACAACAACCTCGGCACCGGTCTCTACAACCTGAGCCGATACAAGGAAGCCGATGCCGCCTATACGCGTGGCATCGGCTTGCTCGAATCGCGATACGGCGCGGCGCATCCGCGCCTTGGATTCCTTCAGTTCGGACGCACGGCATGCCTGATCCAGCTCGGCCGCTTTAGCGAGGCCGCGGTGCTGCTCGACCGCGCCGAGCAGTCCCTCGGCCAGGGTGGACATGCCGGGGGCAGCCATCCGAGCCCGCTCAATACCGAGCGCTTGCATGCGACGCTGGATTACTATGCCAGCAACTATCCGCTCGCCCTGCAGCGACTCGAACACGCCCTGCCCGAGATCCAGACTTCGAGCCCGGTCACGGTCGCCGCGGCCCTGACCTTTCGCGGCCGGGTCGAGCTGGCCGCCGGATTGACCAGAGCGCCGGGGCACCTTGGCCGAAGCCGAGCGCCTCTATGTCGCCAACGACCGCGGCGCCCATGTGCAACGCTGGGTCGCCCACGGCTTGCACGGTGTCGCGGTGGCCGCGGCGGGAATCCGCGTGATCGGCGACGGGAACTCGAATTGTCCCTCGATGCGGTCAGCCAGAGTGGCCTCGTCGGCGCGGAACGGCTCGAATTGACCCTGTTCGATGGCGCTGCGGACCGGCGGCGCGGCGACATCGGGTCGGCATTGCGCGAGCATCGGCGAGCCCCGCATGAACAGCAGGGGATCGGATGGCTGGGTGAGTTCGGTGCGACATGGGAACGTCGGAACTCCTGCTCGATGCCGCTGCGCCGGGCGCGGATGCCGAATCGCAGCAACTGCTGCACTCGAGCCTGATGCCGACGATTGCAGCCTGGCAGCGCATGGCGCCGAACCATCCGCTGCTCGAGCCGCTGCTCGCCTTGGGCCGGATGCCAGCGAACGACACGGCGCGATCCGGGCGGCAACCTGATGATGCCGCGGAATGACGCGTGGCGACCGGGGCAGCCCGTGGCGATGGAAAACTTGAGCATTGACCGCGATCCAATGCAGACCCGCCGCACGCAGCGTCCGCGCTGGTCGCAGCACCACCCGCACTGCAGGTTTACCGATCCGTTCAGTGCCTGCCGTAGTCCGGCAAGGCCATCGAATCCGAGAGACCGGCGCCCAGCAGCCGGCGGCTCAGGAACGGTATCGCCGCGAGATTGAGGCCGCCTCGCGCAATGCCAGGCCAAGCCAGCTCTTCGGCGCGAAGAAGCCCTTCAAGCGGCGCGCGCCGGCCTGCTTGGCCGCGACATAGGGCCGCATCCGTCTTCATAGGCGGCGAAGGCAGCGCGATGATCGCCGCCCGCGCGGTGCAGTTCGCCGGCCAGCACATAGGCCTCGGTCATGGCGAGGCCCGTCCCCTCGCCGCCGAGCAGCGAGATGCAGCCCGCCGCATCGCCGATCAGCGCGACGCGCCCCTGCGTCCAGCCCGGCATTTCGATCTGGCTCACCCGATCGAAATAGAGATCGTCCGCCGTGTCGAGCCGGGCGAGGATCGCATCGCTCTCCCATCCCATGCCGGCATAGACCGCGCGCAGCGCCGCCTTCTGCGCGGCCTCGTCCGCCGGTTCGCCATTCAGGAGGCGGTCGTTGAACACCAGCAGGAACAGCGTCTTGTCGTCGCGCAGCGCGAGGCGGCTGATCTGCCGGTCGGGCCGGGTGAACTGGACATAGGTCAGCTCTTCGCGCGGCCGGTAGCCGTCGGCCACAAACGCTGCGACATGCAGGCCGAGCGGGCGCTCGAAGCGCTCTTGCGCGCCGAACACCAGGCGTCGCACGTTGGAATGCAGGCCGTCGGCGCCGACCAGCAGATCGAACTGCTCGCGGCTCCCATCGGACAGACCAAGCATGACGCCGTCCGCGCCCTGCTCGACCGACGCGATCGTGCAGCCGAAACGGCTCTCGATGCCGGCGCAGGCGGCGTGGATATGAGCCGACAGCGCGCTGCGTGCGATCGTGATGTAGCGGCCGCCGGCAATCTCGTTGAAGATGCGAACCGGCAGCGAGCCGGTGGTGAGGCCGCCCAGGGTCAGCGACTTGAGGCGCTCGACGACATAGCCCTCGTCGGTCAGCGCGGGAAACAGGCCCATCTTCTCCGCGACCCGATAGCCCGAGCCCCAGAAGTCGATGACATAGCCGCCGCCGCGCAGCGCCGGTGCGCGCTCGATGAGCACCGGCTCATGCCCATAATGCCGCAGCCACCAGGCCAGCGTCGGCCCCGCCACACCAATGCCGCTGATCGCGATGCGCATGCCCGTACTCCCGTGCCAGCGCCGATACGATGCGGCGCCAGGCTTCGCGGCAATTCCGCCTCGTTGTCGACCAGCGCGAACTGCAGGGATTCCAGGCCGCTCAAGGCTGGCCAGCACGATGCCGC
>CAWDUW010000007.1:0-28278 GCA_963805615.1 uncultured Actinomycetes bacterium
CAGCAAGATCGAGCGCGGGCTCGCGAGCCCCAGTCTCGCGATGCTCACGCGGATCGTCCAGGCCCTCGACCTGCACGGCGCCGACCTGTTCGGCCTGGCCGCGGAGGAGGAGCAGGGCACGCGCGTCGTCCGCGCAGCCGATGCGCCGCTCGTGTCGCTCGACGACGGGAACCGGCCGGCCGGTGATCTGCGGCTTGCGGCGCAGACGCACCTCGCCACCGTCGTGCTCGGGGCGGGCGGGCCGGAGCACTTCCGGCCGCCGCGCACGTCGGACCGTCAGGTGATCGCGATCGTCCTGGAGGGCGCCGCCGAGGCGCAGGTCGGGGACGAGCTGATCGAGCTGGGGGAGGGCGACACACTGATCGTGCCGCCGCACACCCCGCACACGATCCGGGTGACGGGCGGCCCGACCACGCGGACCGTCTACGTCAGCTCGGATGGGGAACAGGCGGCGTTCGACTCGCCCGAGCCCGCCGTCTGACTCACGCTCCGCCCGCGTCGTCCCCCGCGGGCAGCCGCACGAGCAGCTTGTCGATCCGCGGACCCTCCGTCTGCTCCACCGTCAGCTCGACGCCGGCGACGGTGACGACGTCGCCGCGCCGCGGCGCGCGCCCGAGCTCGGCGAAGACCAGCCCGCCGAGCGTGCGCTGACCGTCGGTCGGGAGCGCCGTGTGAAAGGTCTCGTTGAAGTCGTCGCTCGTGAACGTCCCGGACACCCGCAGCCGCTGATCGGGGAGCTCCTGGACGGACTCGTCCGGCAGCCCGTACTCCTCCTCGATCTCGCCGACGATCTCCTCGACGAGGTCGTTGAGGGTGACGATCCCCATCGTGCGGCCGTACTCGCCGACGACGAGCGCCATCTGGGCGCCGCCCTTGCGCAGCTCCTGCAGCAGCGAGCCGACGTCCTTGGTCTCCGGCACCACGAGCAGTTCGCGCGCGAGCGGCTCGATCGTGTGATCCTCGCCGGCATGGAGCGCCGTCGTCAGGTCGCGCAGTGCGACGACGCCGGCCACGTCGTCGATCGATCCGCGGATCACCGGGAAACGGCTGTGGGGCGCCTCGAGCGCAAGGGCCACCGCGTCCCGCACGCTCAGCGACGCGTCGAGCGAGATGACCTCCGACCACGGGACCATGATGTCGGCCACCTCCTGGCCGGCGAAGTCGAAGATCCGGTAGAGCATCTCCTCCTCGGCCTCCTCGATGAGGCCCGAGTCCTCGGCCTCGGCGACGATCCCGCGCAGCTCGTCGACGGTGTGGACCGTGGCGCCCGCGGGGGCGGGCTGCACGCCCAGCGGACGCAGGAGCAGCTGTGCCGAGCGCTGGAAGATCCACACGACGGGGAAGGAGATCCGTTGCAGCAGAGCGATCGGGCGCGCGACGAACGCCGCGATCGGCGCGGCCCGATGCAGCGCGAGCGCCTTCGGGACGAGCTCGCCCAGGACGACGGTGACGTAGGTGACGATCGCGAACGCCAGCACGAAGGACGCCCACGCGGCGACGACGGGGTCGAACAGCTCACGGAACACGGGCTCGCCGAGCGCGCCGAGCGCGATGCCCAGGGCGGTTATCCCCACCTGCACCGTGCTGATGAAGCGGACGGGGTCGTCCATGAGCGTGAGCGCGACGCGCGCACCGCGGCTCCCGCCGTCGGCAAGCTGCTTCACGCTCGTGCGCGGCGCGGTCACCAGCGCGTACTCGGCGATGACGAAGAACGCGTTCGCCAGCACGAGCGCGAGGACACCCAGGATCCCGAGCGCGGTCACCGCGCGGCCTCGAGGGATTGGGGGGCACCGGCCGCAGCCGGGGGATCCTGCATTGCGGGCGACGATAGCCGCTCGCGCGGGCGGACCGGTCCCGCACGCGACCGGTGATTCGTCTATCGCGCTACGTGAATCGTTCTACGCTTTACAGGCGACGGTCGCCATGAACTCCTGGACCTTCCTCACCAATCACGCCCACGTCCTGCTGTGCATCGCCCGCGACCCGGGCATCCGCCTGCGCGACGTGGCGACCGAGGTGCAGATCACCGAGCGCGCGGCGCAGCGCATCGTCGCCGAACTCGTCGCCGCCGGCTACATCAGCCGGACGCGTGAGGGACGCCGCAATCACTACGACGTCCACGGCGACCTGCCGCTGCGCCACCCGCTCGATCGGCATCATGCGATCGGCGAGCTGCTGGAGCTCATCGAGCCGAACGCCGCCGTCCCAGCCCGGCTGATCACCCGGGGGAGGGGCTCTCAGATCCCGGGTTCGGTCGGGACGTCGCGCACGGTCCCCACCGCCGTGACCGGGTCGTTCGAGAGGCGCTGCGCGATGTACACGGGGATGATCGAGAGCACCACCACGACGACGGCGACGACGTTGACGATCGGGAGCTGATTCGGCCGCGAGAGGTTCGAGAGGATCCAGATCGGCAGCGTCTGGGTCGGCCCGATGGTGAACGTCGTGACGATCACCTCGTCGAAGCTCAGCGCGAACGCCAGCAGCGCGCCCGCGATCAGCGCGGAGCGCATCTGCGGGAAGGTGATGTCACGGAAGGTGCGGGCGGGAACGGCCCCGAGGTCGGCGCCCGCCTCCTCGAGCGACGCGGGTGTCCGGCGCAGCCGCGCGACGACGTTGTTGAAGACGACGACGATGCAGAACGTCACGTGCGCGACGATCACCGTGAAGAGCGACAGGCTCACCCCGAGGATCTGGGTGAACGTCGCGTTGAGCGCCATGCCGGTGACGATGCCCGGCAGCGCGATCGGCAGGATCACGAGGAACGAGATCGACTCCTTGCCGAAGAAGTCGTAGCGGGCGAGCGCGTACGCGGCGAGCGTGCCGAGGATCAGCGCGAGCGCGGTCGCGGCAAGCCCGACCTCGACGCTCGTCTTCAGCGCGTCGCGCGCGCCCGGGTTGTTGAACGCCTCGCTGAACCACTTCGTCGAGAGGCCGTCGGTCGGCCACGCCTGCGAGCGCGTCGGGATTGAACGCGTAGATCGCGATCACGATCAGCGGCAGGTAGAGGAAGGCGAGCGTGATCGCCGAGCCGATCCGCAGCAGCCATTTCGTCCCGCCGGAAACCGGCATCAGAGTGCCTCGAACGCGCCGAGCCGGCGCGCGATCAGGAGGTACACGAGCATGATCACGATCGGGACCGTCGCGAACGCGGACGCGAGCGGCAGGTTGTTCGCGATGCCGACGTTGGCGTAGACGACGTTGCCGATGAACTGCGTGTTCGAGACGAGCTGCGGCGTGATGTAGTCGCCGAGCGTCAGCGAGAAGGTGAAGATCGACCCCGCGACGATCGCGGGCAGCGCGAGCGGCAGGACGACGCTGCGGAACGTTCGCCATGGGCGACGCGCCGAGGTCGCCGGACGCGTCCAGCAGCGAGTCGTTGATCCGCTCCAGGCCGGCGTAGAGCGGCAGGATCATGTACGGCAGCCACAGGTACGCCATGACGATCCAGACGCGGATGTAGCCGGACGTCGGCACGTGCAGCCCGAGCGGATCGAGGAACCAGTTGATGACGCCGTTCGTCGACAGCATCGTGCGCCACGAGTAGACCTTCACGAGGTAGCTCGCCCACAGCGGCATCAGCACCGCGACGACGAGCAGGCCCTTCGTCCGGGTGCCCACGACGCGCGCCATGAAGAACGCGATCGGGAACGCCAGCAGGATGTCGGTGACGGTGACGAGCGCCGCGAGCGACACCGTCCGCAGCACGATCCTGCGGTAGACCGGCTCCTCGAAGATCAGCTTGAAGTTGTCGAGGCTGAACCCCTTGACGATCAGGCCGGTGAAGTCGTTCAGCGTCCAGAACGCGGTGATCAGCAGGACGACGAGGGAGCCGAGGTAGACGACTCCCAGCCACGCGAGCGGCGCGGCCAGCAGCGAGCCGACCTGCAGGGCCTCGGACGCGCCAGAAGAGCCCGGCGAGCGGTCTGTGGCTCGCCGGGCCCTCGTCAGGCACGGGTGCTGGCTGGGCGGACACGCGTCCTTCGTTCTCCGCCCGCCCGCGTCGCCGCGGTCTAGCCCTTGATCTCGGTCCAGGCCTGGACCCACTTGGAGTAGTCCACGCACACGTTGCCGCGTCCGTCGCGGCAGTTGCGCGTCGGCGTCGCCCAGAACGCGACCTTGTCGTAGAACGCCTGGTCCTTGGCGCTGAACGTCGTCGCAATGGGTCTTGTCCGAGGTCTGGTCGCAGGCCTTGAGGTTGGCCGGCGCCTCGCCGAACCACTCCGCCACCTGCGCCTGCACCTTCGGCGTCTGGATGTAGTTCATCCACTTGAGCATGCAGTTGGGGTGCGCGGCCTTGGACGACAGCATCCAGGTGTCCGACCAGCCCGTCGCGCCCTCCTTCGGCACGGTCGTCTTGACCGGCTGCTTGTCCGCGGTGAGCAGGTTGGCGGTGTACTGCCAGATCGAGCCGACCTGCAGGTCGCCCTGCGTGAAGCCCTGCTGCTGCTTGGTCATGTCGGCCCAGAACTGGCCGATCAGCGGACGCTGCTTCTTCAGCAGCGCGACAGCGGCGTCGAACTGCGTCTGGTCGAGCTCGTAGACGTTGTCGATCTTCAGGTCCGGCTGCGTCGTCTTCAGGTACAGCGCGGCGTCGGCGATCGTGATCGGATCGTCGTAGATCGTGACCTTGCCCTTGTATGCGGGGTCGTAGATCACGCTCCAGCTGTCCGGCGTCGGGCGTGACGTCCTTGGTGTTGTACGGCGAGCAGGTTCGCGCCCCAGCCGTGCTGCGCGCCGTACATCTGGCCGT
The DNA here is from genome assembly GCA_963805615.1 of uncultured Actinomycetes bacterium. Classification (GTDB taxonomy): domain Bacteria; phylum Actinomycetota; class Thermoleophilia; order Solirubrobacterales; family Solirubrobacteraceae; genus F1-60-MAGs163. The sequence goes on from CAWDUW010000007.1 coordinate 4,754, forward strand.
TGACCGAGTTGTACGGCTGGTCCTTCAGGAACGGGGCGATGTCGGCGTAGTTCGTGAGGATCTTCGTGTCGATCGGGGCGACGTCGCCGCCGGCGATCATGCGGACGGAGGCGTTGCCCGATGCGGACACGCCGTCGTACTGGCCGGTGCGCATCAGCGTGACCATCTCGTCCGAGGTGCTCGCGACCTTCGCGTTGACCTGGCAGCTGGGTCTCCTTCTCGAACGGCGTGACCCAGTCGACGCTCTTGTCGGTCGAGCCGTCCTCGGCGTAGCCGGGCCAGACGACCATGTTGAGCTTGCCCTCGCCGGCGCCGATCGAGTTCACGACCGGGATCGTTCGGCACCTGGAACTCGCCCGAGCTCGAGCTGCCGCCGCTGTTGCTGTCGCTGCCGCACGCGGCGACGCCAATGGATAGGGCGATCGCCAGGGCGGCGAACGCGAGCAGGCGCTTCATGAATCCTCCTGCTCCGGGGTGTGTGCGCGACCGACGGCGAAGGTCTGATCCTCGCGCCATGCGACCTGCACCTGACGCCCGCGCAGATCGCGGTCCTCGTCAGCTGATGTCTCGAGGTTGAGGCGGGTGGCCAGCAGGCGGCCGCCCTGCTCGAGCTCGATCTCGAAGCGTGTCGCCTGGCCGACGTAACTCGCGTCGACGACGGTCCCGGGCTCGGCGTGCATGCCCTCGGCGGGGTCGCCGGAAGCCAGGATGCGGATCTTCTCGGGGCGGATGGTGAAGCGGCGGCCATCGCGCTCCAGCATGTTCGAGACGCCGACGAAGCCGGCGACGAACTCGGTCAGCGGGCGCTCGTAGACGTCGGCCGGCGTGCCGACCTGCTCGATCTTCCCGCGGTTGAAGACGGCGATCCGGTCGCTCATCGAGAGCGCCTCGTCCTGGTCGTGCGTCACGTAGACGAACGTGATCCCGACGTCCTGCTGGATCTGCTTGAGCTCGACCTGCATCTCCTCGCGCAGCTTGAGGTCGAGCGCGCCGAGCGGCTCGTCGAGCAGCAGCACGCGCGGGCGGTTGACGATCGCGCGGGCCAGGGCGACGCGCTGGCGCTGGCCGCCGGAGAGCTGGTTCGGCCGGCGCCCGCCGACGTCGTGCAGGCGGACCATCTCGAGCGCGTCCTGTGCCCGGCTGCGGCGCTCGCCGCGCGCCGACCTTCTTGATCTTCAGGCCGTACGCGACGTTCTCGAGCACGCTCATGTGCGGGAAGAGCGCGTAGTCCTGGAAGACGGTGTTCACGTCGCGCTCGAACGGCGGTCGCCGGGCGACGTCCTGGCCCGCGAGCTCGACGCGCCCCGCGTCGGGGACGTCGAAGCCGGCGATCAGGCGCAGCGTCGTCGTCTTGCCCGACCCCGACGGGCCGAGCATCGTGAAGAACTCGCCGTGCGCGACCTCGAGGTCGATGTGGTCGACGGCCGCGAAGTCGCCGAACCGCTTGACGAGGCCGACGAGCCGGATGTCGGGCACCGATGGGGCGTCCGCCATGCGTGGCGGCCCCAGGGTCCCGGGTCTCCTCACTCGTCATCGACACCTCATTCCACCGCCGGACAGAGCGTCCAACGGTTGCGGCAGCCTAGTGCGTCTCGGCGACCGCCCGGGGGCCGCCGCGGCACATGTCCGCCCGGAGCATTGTCCACCGTGGCGCGGCGGACTGTCCAGCGTCAGTCCGCGACGCCGACGAGCCGCCACGGGGTGGCGTCCATGCCATCGAGCGCCATCGTCCAGCGCTCGGTGAAGGCCGACTCGCGGTCGCGGCTGCCGGAGAGGACCGCGGCGGTGTCGCGGTTCTCGACGTACCGGCGCCCGCGCACATGCACGGCCAGCGTCATGTGCGCCGGCTCGGGCGAGGCGTCGAGGCGCTCGATGGTGACGCCGTCGATGCGCGGCCCGCGCACGACGAGCCGGCTGTCGTGGCTCGCGTCGCCGCCGTAGAGCAGTGCGTCGACCGCGTCGGGCGTGGCGATCTCGAGCAGCGGCGCATCCTCGCCGTCGACCGCGTCGGACCACGCCTCCGCGGCGCGGCGCGCGGCGGCTGCGAGCACGTCGGGGCCGAACCGCGCATCGGCGAGCGAGAGATCGAGCGCCTGCGCGCGCGCGTCGGTGGCGAGGTCGACGTCTACGAGCTCGGCGATCGCGACGCCGGGCAGCGCCGCGTCGGCGACCGCGCCCTCCACGAGCGCCTCGTCGCGCACGCGCTCGTCCGCCCAGGGTGAGGCGACGAGCGGCGCGTCGAGCTGATGGCTGCCCTCGGCGTCCTGCTCGATCGAGACGAGGATCCAGCGGCCGGCGCGCTTGGCGAGCGTCCAGAACTCGCGCAGGTCGGTCGTCGTGCTGGCGCTGCCGGAGTGCATGACGCGCATGCCGTCGCGCGCCCTCGACGTAGTCCTCGAGCCTCGCGCAGATGTGCACGACGATGCGGTCCTCCTCGTCGCGCTCGCGATTGGTCAGCCCGACGTAGCGCACCTCGGGGCCCGCTGATGACGCGAACGCGGTTGTGCCAGCCCCTGCGCGCGAAGTCGTCGAGCCGGCGGCGCCACTCGATCAGCAGGTCCTCGCCGACCAGCGCGCCGAGCGCGTTCTCGTCACGCGCGTCCCAGGCACCCTGGATCGCGTGGAACATGACGGTCACGTCCTGCGTCACGCGGTCGGCGGCGAACGCCTGGTCGTCCTCTGCGGCCTCCGCCGCGGCGGCGCGGACCTGCGCGTCGCGTTCGTCCAGGCGCCGGCGCAGGCGGCGAACCGTCAGCCAGGTGCTGATGATCGCGAAGAGGACGAAGGCCAGGAAGAGACCGAGGATCATCACGACGACCCAGCCGTTGACGGCGCCGCCGCCGACATAGACGCCGCTGCCGCCGCCACCGCCGCCGGAGAACCCGCCGCCGCCCCCACCGCCACCGCCGCCGAAGCCGGACGAGCCGCCACCTGCGGCGGCGAGGATCAGGCCGGGGACGGTCATGGGAAGGAGGCTACTGTCGCGGGCGATGCCCGACGCCGCCCTGCCCGACTGGCCCGCCGGCACGGTCTGCGTGCTCGCGACCGGCGGCGCCGGCGGCCCGCACGCGATTCCCGTGTCGACCGCGCTGCGGGCGGGGGACACGCGGATCCTTCTCGCGCTCGCACGCTCGCGCGGGTCGCTGCAGCGCCTGCGCGCCGACCCCCGCGTGGCCCTGACCGTGATGGCGGGCCCGGACCTCGCGTTCACCGCGCATGGAAGCGCACAGGTCATCGCCGACCCGCTGCCGGGGGCGGAGGCGGTCACCGGCATCGAGATCCACGTCGACGCGGTGCACCGCCACGAGCGCCCGACGTTCGCGATCGACGCCGGGGTCGCATGGCGCTGGACCGACCCCGAGGCGCACGCCCGCGACGGCGTCGTGCGCGCGGCACTGCTCGACCTCCCGCATCCATAGGCTCACTGCCGTGAAGCTCGTCACCTTCCTCTCTCCCGGGGCGGCCGAGCCGGTCGCGGGCGAGGTTCGCGGCGACGAGGTCGTCGCCTTCGACGACGGGTCGACCGTCGCGGGGCGCCTGCGCAGCGGCGACCGCGAGCCCGCAGGCGGCGACGCCCATCCGCTCGAGCGCGTCACGCTGCTCGCGCCGCACGTGCCGCGGGCGATCTTCGGCATCGGCCTGAACTACCGCGCCCACGCGGCCGAGCAGGGCCGCGACCTGCCCGAGACGCCGATCGTCTTCATGAAGCTGCCGTCCTCGGTCGCCCCGCCCAGTGGCCCGGTGCCGTGCCCGGCGGTCGTGCGGCGCCTGGACTACGAGGGCGAGCTCGCCGTCGTCATGGGCCCGGACGCGAGCGTCGCGGGCTACGCCGTCGCCGATGACGTCAGCGCCCGCGACCTCCAGCGCCGCGAGCCGCAGTGGACGCGCGCGAAGGGCTCCGACGGCTTCTGCCCTTTCGGCCCCTGGGTGACCACCGCCGATGAGATCGCCGATCCGGAGAACCTCGCGCTGCGCACCTGGGTCAACGGCGAGCTGCGGCAGGATGCCTCCACCAGCGATCTCGTCTTCTCGATTCCCCGGCTGATCGAGTTCATCAGCGAGACGATCACGCTCGAGCCGGGGGACCTGATCCTGACCGGCACGCCGAGTGGCGTCGGCATGGCACTCGACCCGCCGCGGTTCCTCGAGCCCGGTGACGTCGTCCGTATCGCGATCGAGGGACTGGGGGAGATCGAGCATGGCATCGTCAAACGAGGCTGAGACGCACGGCACCGCCGTGACCGAGCTGCGCGAGCAGCTCGCCGTGCTCGCCGATCTGCACGCCGCCGAGGCGCTGCTCGGCTGGGACCGCGAGACGATGATGCCCGCGCGCGGGGCCGATGCGCGCGGCGAGGTCACCGCAACGCTCGATCAGCTGGCCCACGAGCGCCTCGCCGGCGCGGAGTTCGCCGACCTGCTCGACCGCGCCGCGCAGGAGACCGCCGGCGAGCCGGAGGGTCAGGACGCCGCGATCGTGCGCGTCGTGCGGCGCGACCACGACCGCGCCGCGCGCATCCCGGTGGAGCTCACCGCCGAGATGGCGCGTGCCACCGCCGCCGCACTGCCGGTCTGGGCGGCTGCGCGCGCCGGCTCGGACTTCGCAGCGTTCCGGCCGCACCTCGAGCGCCAGGTCGCGCTGCGGCGCGAGGTCGCCGCGTGCTTCCCGGACGTGGCCCACCCCTACGACGCGCTGCTCGAGGCCTACGAGCCCGGCGCGACGACCGCCGCCGTGCGCGAGGTCTTCGCGACGCTGCGCGCCGGCCTCGTGCCGCTGATCGCGCAGATCGCCGAGCGCCCGGTCCCGCCGCCGCTGCCGGGCCCGCTGAGTCATGCCGGTCAGCGCGAGCTGGGCCTCGAGATGGCACGCGCCATCGGCTACGACGACGACGGGTGGCGGCTCGACGACTCGACGCACCCCTTCTCGATGAGCATCGGCCCCGGCGACCAGCGGGTGACCGCGCGCTGGGACGACGCGGACCTCGGCGGGATCTTCGCCGTCCTCCACGAAGTGGGCCATGGCCTCTACGAGCAGCAGGTGAGCCCCGCGCTCGCGCGCACGACGCTCGACACCGGGGTCTCGCTCGGGGTCCACGAGTCGCAGAGCCGGCTGTGGGAGAACCAGGTCGGGCGCTCGAGCGAGTTCTGGAGCCATTGGCTCCCGCGCGCACAGCAGGTGCTGCCGACCCTCGGCGCCCTCGACCTCGACGCCTTCCTGCGCAGCGTCAACGTCGTGCAGCCGACCCTGATCCGCGTCGAGGCCGACGAGGCCACGTACGTGCTCCACGTGATCCTGCGCTTCCAGCTCGAGGTTGCCCTCGTCGAGGGCACGCTGCAGGTCGCGGACGTTCCGGCGGCCTGGAACGACGGCATGCGCGAGCTGCTCGGCGTGACCGTGCCCGACGACGCCCGCGGCTGTCTCCAGGACATCCACTGGGCCTTCGGCGAGCTCGGCTACTTCCCGACCTACGCGATCGGCAACGTCATGAGCGCTCAGCTGTGGGCCGCGATCCGCGGGCAGGTCGCGGGCGTCGATGACGCGCTCTCCGCCGGCGACTGCGCCCCGGTGCGCGACTGGCTGCGTGAGCACGTGCACAGCCACGGCCGCCTGTTCGACCCGCCGGAGCTGCTGCTTCGCGCCACCGGGCAGGAGCTCGATCCCGCGCCGCTGCTCGACTACCTGCGCGCCAAGTACGGCGCGCTGTACGACCTCAGCTCAGTGTGAGCTGATCACGCGGTCGATCAGGCCGTACTCGGCGGCCTGCTCGGCGGTGAAGAAGCGGTCGCGCTCCATGTCCTGGTGGACCTGCTCGATCGACAGGCCCGTGTGGTGGGCGTACAGCTCGTCGATCTTCGCGCGCGTCTTGAGGATCTCGTTCATGTGGATCTCGATGTCCGACGACTGGCCCTCGAAGCCCGCGGACGGCTGGTGGATCAGGATCCGGCTGTTCGGCAGCGCCATCCGCTTGCCCGGCGCCCCCGCGGTCAGCAGGAGTGACCCCATCGACATCGCGATGCCGCAGCAGATCGTCTGGATCTGCGGCTTGATGAACTGCATCGTGTCGTAGATCGCCATCCCCGCGTGGATCGAGCCGCCGGGGGAGTTGATGTAGATCGAGATGTCCTTGTCCGGGTCCTGCGACTCGAGGTGCAGGAGCTGAGCCACGACCAGGTTCGCGATCGTCTCGTCGACCTGCTGGCCGAGGAAGATGATGCGGTCGTTCAGCAGGCGCGAGTACAGGTCGTACTCGCGCTCGCCGCGCGCGGTCTGCTCGATGACCGTGGGGACAAGAGGCATCCCGATGACCCTAGTGGTTGAGCGTCGTCATGCCGCTCGCGTCGTAGCGCTCGCCGGCCGCCGGCGGCAGCTCCGCATCGAGCCGTGCGAGGTCGTCGCTCGTGAGCACGACGTCGGCGGCGCCGAGGTTCTCCTCGAGATAGGCGCGCCGCTTGGTCCCCGGGATGGGGACGATGTCCGCGCCCTGGGCGAGCACCCACGCGAGCGCCAGCTGCCCGGTCGTGCACTCGCGCTCGCGAGCGATCTCGCCGAGCTTGTCGACCAGGCGGCGGTTGAGCTCGATGTTCTCGCCGGTGAAGCGCGGCTGGTGGCGGCGGAAGTCGTTCTCGTCGAGCTCGTCGGTGGACGTGAAGCGGCCGCTGAGAAAGCCGCGCCCGAGCGGCGAATACGCGACGAGGCCGATGCCGAGCTCGCGCAGCGTCGGCAGGATCTCCGCCTCGACGTCGCGTGACCACAGCGAGTACTCGGTCTGCACCGCGGCGATGGGGTGGACCGCGTGCGCGCGGCGGATCGTCTCGGGCGACGCCTCGCTCAGCCCGATGTGGCGCACCTTCCCCTCGCCGACGAGCTCGGCGAGCGCGCCGACCGTCTCCTCGATCGGCGTGCCGGGGTCGATGCGGTGCTGGTAGTAGAGGTCGACGTGGTCGGTGCCCAGGCGCTGCAGCGAGCCCTCGATCGAGCGCCGCACGTTCTCCGGCGAGCCGTCGATCAGGCGCCGCGTCGGGTTGTCCTCCGTGGGAGCCCAGCGGATGCCGAACTTCGTCGCGACGGTGGCGGCGTCACGCCGCCCGGCGAGTGCCTTGCCGACCAGCTGCTCGTTCGTGTACGGGCCGTACATCTCCGCCGTGTCGAGCAGGGTGCAGCCGAGCTCGAGCGCGCGGTCGATGGTGGCGAGCGCCTCCGGCTCGTCGGTCGTGCCGTAGAAGGCGCTCATGCCCATGCAGCCGAGGCCGATGCAGCTGACGGAGAGGCCGTCGCCCAGCGTGCGTTGATCCATCACCGGCACGCTACTCCTCGGCCGGCCCGTCCCTGACGGTCTAGCCTCGCTCGTCGTGCCCGCCGCGCCCAAGAGCACCGAGGCGCCCGGCCGCGGGATCGCGGCGCTCGACCCCATCCCGCCGGTCGCGCTCGTGCTGACGGGCGTCACGTCGATCCAGTTCGGCGCGGCTCTGGCCGCGACGCTGTTCGACCGGGCCGGCCCCGAGGGCACGTCGGCGCTGCGCCTGTCGTGGGCGGCGATCGTGCTGCTGATCCTGTGGCGCCCGTGGCGCCACAGGCACGCCGCCGCCCACCTGCGCCTCGTGGCGCTGTTCGGCGTGACGCTCGGCCTGATGAACCTCACGTTCTACGAGGCGCTCGATCGCATCCCGCTCGGCGTCGCGGTGACGATCGAGTTCCTCGGGCCGATCACGGTCGCGACGGTGCTCTCGCGGCGGCGGCTGGATCTCGTCTGGGTGGCGCTCGCGACCGCCGGCATCGTGCTGCTCGCGGCGCCGTGGCAGCAGGGCGGGGGCCTCGACGCCGTCGGCGTCGCGTTCGCGCTGACGGCGGCCGTCTTCTGGGGGATCTACATCGTTCTCGCGCAGCGGGCGGGCCGCGTGTTCGACGGCGGCGAAGGGCTTGCGATCGCGATGATCTGGGCTGCGGCCGTCCCGCTCGTCCCCGGCATCATCCAGGCGGGCACGACGCTCCTCTCGCCGGGCCTGCTCCTCGCCGGTCTCGGCGTCGCGATGCTCAGCAGCGTGATCCCCTATTCGCTGGAGACCGAGGCGCTGCGACGCATGCCGGCCAACGTGTTCGGCGTGCTGATGTCGCTGGAGCCCGCGCTGGCGGCGCTTGCCGGCTTCCTGATCCTCTCGCAGTCGCTCGGCGCGCGGGAGCTCGTCGCGATCGCGCTGGTCGTCGCGGCGAGCATCGGCGTGACGCGCGGCAGCGCGGCCCCGGCGACCGCCGCCGCGTCAATCGACGCCTGACCTGCAGCGCGGGGGCGCCGTGTCGCCATACTGGCCGCGGCGTGTTCGGCCTCAACCTGCCCAACTTCCTCACGGTCCTGCGCATCCTGCTCGTCCCGGTGCTCGTGGTCGCGCTGCTCGGCGCGGGCGGCGCGGCGAGCGACGTGCTCGCAGCCGCGGTGTTCTGGATCGCCTCGGTGACCGACGCGATCGACGGCTGGATCGCCCGCTCGCGCGAGCAGGTCACCACGTTCGGCAAGCTCATGGATCCGGTCGCCGACAAGCTGCTCGTGATCGCAGCGCTGCTGTCGCTCGTGTCGCTCGGGCGGCTTGAGGCGTGGGTCGCGATGGTGATCATCGCGCGCGAGTTCGCCGTGACCGTGGCCCGGCTGCAGGCGCGGGCGGAGGGCGTCGTGATCGCCGCGAACTGGTGGGGCAAGGCGAAGACGCTCGTCCAGATGCTCACGATCTTCCTGCTGATCCTGTTCGACCCCGCGCCGACCTGGGTGGACGTGCTGGTCTACGCGATGGTGGCCGTCACGGTGATCAGCGGGATCGACTACTTCTTCGGGATGCGCCGGCTGCTGCGCGAGGCCGAGGCGCGCCGCGCGGCGCACCGCGCCGAGGCTCAGCAGTGACGAAGGTCCTCATCGGCCTCGTCGTCCTGTGCGCGGTGGCGGCGGTCGGCGTGGGCGTCTACGTCGTCTTCGACAACCGCGACCCGGTTCCCAACGACGTGCAGGCGTGCATCCGCAAGCAGGGGCTCACCCTCGCGCGCAGCACGCAGGCGCTCGCGCTGGTGCGGGTCGACGCCTCGGCCGCGGATCTCAAGGTGCGCCGCCGCTGGGACTGGGGCCACACGAAGGGCGTGCTGCTCGCGGGCCCGCAGGGGAACTACACGGTGCTCGCGCTGTGGAACTCCGACACCCCGTCACTGGCACAGGGCGACGTCGGCCGGCGCGTCTACGACAGCCCGGGCCGCTTCCCGGCCGTCGCGCTCGAGACGCCGGATCGCAAGGTGCTGCTCGCCTGCGCGAACGGCATCGACGCCTAGGACGACGTTCTTCTAGACGGCGTCGAGCCAGTCACGCATCGACGTGTGGTGCGGGAGGTGCTCGCCGGTGACCAGCTCGGTGCGCAGCTCGCCGAGCAGGCCGAAACGCTCGGCGACGACGTTGTGCTGGTGGATCGTCTCGAGGTTCTCCTGCCGGGCCATGACGAACGTGCCGTCGGCGAGCCCGCCGAAGCGCTCGACGACGGCGTTCACCGCTTCGCGCACGCAGTCCTCGACGAAGCGCGGGCGCCGGTGGGCCTTCTCGACCACCGCGGCCTCGTCGGAGCGCTTCATCAGCTCGTAGATCTCGCTCGACATCGAGCCCTCGACGATGTCGAGCAGGTCGCGCGCCTCGACATCGGTCGTGTTGCCCTCGACGCAGCCGATGTGCAGCGTGCCCAGGCCCCGCTGGTTGTGCGTCGCGCCGGGGACGGCCTGCAGGATGCGATCGATGTCGGCGTCCGAGAAGCCCTCGCCGCCGAGGCGCTCGCGCGCCGAGGCGGCAACGAGCTCCTGCGCGCACGGGCACGCCGTGATCCCCTGCGCCGCGACGCCGACGAGCCGGCGCGTGCCGCGCTCGCTCGCGACCGCTGAGCCGTAGAGCGTGTACATCTCCTGCGTCGTGATGCCGCTGACCGGGGCGGGCTTGTCCTCGGGGTAGCGCGCCGCGATCGTCACCTCGGCGCGGAGCGCCCCCTGGCGGTCGCGGACCGCCTCGGCGACCGCGGTGGCCAGGTCCTCGGCGCGGAAGGCTGAGCCGCCGACGACGATCTCGCCGATCGCCTCGTTGACGACCTCCTCGAAGCGCGACATGTGCGCGCCCTTCTGGTGCGGGCCGAGGTCGACGAAACAGTCGAGCTTTGCGTGGAAGAGCTGCTCGGCACCCGGGGCGCCGATGCGGATGACCTTCTCGACGCCGGTCACGCCGACGCGGGAGAGCGACAGCTGCACCGACGGCGCGCGATTCTGAACGTCAGGGGAGTGCGAGAGCGAGACGGGCTCCATGGCGGGTGATCCTTCCGGCAGGGTGCAGAGTCGAGGGTACCTGGCACTTCACCGAGCTTGTGCTATCAATCACGCACTTTCGGTTTGCGGCCCCTCCGTCTACGAGCGAGAGGACATCAAGGCTCAGCCGGCGACACCGTCGCAACGTCGTACCGCTGGAGGAGGTCCGTAGGTGGGGAGGGGGGTGACCTGGGAGGGTCATCCTGAGAAGTCCAGGAGGGATGCGGGGGCGTGAGTACCACAACGAAGCCCGAAGGTCTGCTGGCAGACGAGGCGCCGATCTGGGAGCTCGATGAGCTTCGGCTGCTGATCGCCGGTGGACAGGAACGCGGCTACCTGACCATCGAGCAGGTGACGGCCTGCCTGGAAGAGGTCGACGTCACCAAGGAACAGGTGCGCGAGCTGCACGGCCACCTGGAGGAGCAGGGCATCGACCTGCTCCAGGAGAGCGGCGGGATCGCGGCGCCTGCGCCGCCGATCACCGAGGGCCCGCCCGGCGCGTCGCACAACGGCGAGGGCGCGGGAGTCACGAAGAGCGAGCAGCGCAAGAAGCCCGAGATCGATCTCACCGTCGAGCCGAGCCTCGACTCGCTGCGGCTGTACCTGCGCTCGATCGGCCGCGTGTCGCTGCTGACGGCGGCGCAGGAGGTCGAGCTCGCGAAGTGCATCGAGCGCGGCGACATGGTCGCCAAGCAGCAGATGGTGGAGGCCAACCTGCGGCTCGTCGTCTCGATCGCGAAGGGCTACCTCGGCCGCGGGCTGACGTTCCTGGACCTGATCCAGGAGGGGTCGCTCGGGCTGATCCGCGCGGTCGAGAAGTTCGACTACCGCCGCGGCTACAAGTTCTCGACGTACGCGACCTGGTGGATCCGCCAGGCCGTGACGCGCGCGATCGCCGACAAGGGCCGCACGATCCGCATCCCCGTCCACATGGTCGAGAAGCTCAACAAGGTCGTGCACGTCGAGCGCCAGCTCGTGCAGCAGCTCGGCCGTGAGCCCTCGCCGGAGGAGATCGCCAAGGAGCTCGAGTGCACCACGCGCGAGGTGCGCGACATCCTGCGCATGAGCCAGCAGCCGATCTCGCTGGAGAAGCCGATCGGTGACGAGGAGGAGTCCGAGCTGGGGGACTTCGTCGAGGATCAGACGGCGGAGTCGCCGTTCGAGCTCGCCTCGGAGAACCTGCGCAAGGAGAACGTGCGGCGTGCGCTGCAGGCGCTGCCGCTGCGTGAGCGCGAGGTGATCGAGATGCGCTTCGGCCTGACCGGCGGTCGGCCGTGCACGCTCGAGGAGGTCGGTCGTGCGTTCAACGTCACACGCGAGCGCATCCGCCAGATCGAGAATCACACCTTGAAGAAGCTCGAGTCGTTGCCAGAGGCGCAGCGACTGCGGGACGCCTGCTGAGGGGCGGGCGGGGTCCCTGCGCGTGAGCGCGGGACCGGAGGAGGAGAGGTATCGCGAAGGCCGGCACGGACGCCGGCCTTCGTCGTGCCCGCTACCATTTCGCCTCGCCCGGAGGGATGTCCGAGTGGTTAAAGGAGACGGGCTGTAAACCCGTTGGCTCTGCCTACGCAGGTTCGAATCCTGCTCCCTCCATCAGTGTTCGAGAGCCCCGCGCCGCGGGGCTCTCGGCGTTCTCGGGCGCCGGGAACCGCCCCGGCATATGCTCGCGGCGTCGTGGAGCTTCGGCTGCCTCAGGTGATGGACCGGCTTCCGCGCCGGCTGCAGCGGCTGCTGGCGATCGGCGCGCTGCCCTCGGACTCCGAGGAGCTCCGCGCGCGCAAGGCGGTCCTGGTCCTCTCGTCGGTGCTCATGGCGAGCCTGGCGTGCGTCTGGGTCGTGACCTACGCGGTCCTCGGGTTGTGGGTGTCGGCCGTCATCCCGCTCGCCTACCAGGCGGCGACGGCCATCAGCATCTTCACGTTCGCGCGAACGCGTCGCTACATCCTGTTCCGCCAGAGCCAGCTGTTCCTCCCGCTGCTGTTGCCGTTCGCCCTGCAGTGGAGCCTCGGCGGCTTCGAGAACTCGTCGGCCGTCTGCCTGTGGGCGATCACCTCACCGCTGGGGGCGCTCCTCTTCGTCGGTGCTCGCCAGGCCGTTCCGTGGTTCCTCTCCTTCGTCGGGCTCGTCGCCTTCTCCGCGGCGATCAACGCCGAGCTCGCCGCCGGCGCGCCGGACATTCCCCAGGGCGTCGTCGTGGCGTTCTTCGCGCTCAACATCCTCGGCGTGGCCGCGACGGTGTTCGCGCTGCTGCAGTACTTCGTGCGCGCCCGCGAGCGAGCGCTGGCCGACCTCGCCGCACAGCATCGGGAGCTCGAGCTGGAGCAGCAGAAGTCCGAGGGACTGCTGCTCAATGTCCTGCCGGCGCCGGTCGCGACGCGGCTCAAGGAGGGCGAGGGCGTGATCGCCGAGGGCTTTCCCGCGGTCACGGTCCTGTTCGCCGACCTCGTGGGCTTCACGCCGCTCGCGGAACGGCTGTCGGCGTCCGAGGTGGTGTCGTTGCTCGACGGCGTGTTCGCGCGCTGGGACGCGCTCGTCGCCGAGCAGGGCGTCGAGAAGATCAAGACCATCGGGGATGCCTACATGGTGGCCGGAGGCATTCCGATCCCGCGGGATGATCACGCCGAGGCGATCGCCGAGGTGGCGCTGGCGATGGGGCCAGAGCTGGCGCGCTGCTCGACCGAGACGGGGCTGCCGCTGCAGGTTCGGATCGGCATCGACAGCGGGCCCGTCGTGGCCGGCGTCATCGGACGGGCGAAGTTCAGCTACGACCTGTGGGGCGACACCGTCAACACCGCCAGTCGCATGGAGGCACATGCGGAGCCCAGCACGATTCAGGTCACCGAGCGCGCGTATGAGCGGCTCCGTGGCCGCTACGAGTTCCGCCGGCGCGGCACGATCGACGTCAAGGGCAAGGGTCCGATGACCAGTTACCTGCTCCTGGGAGCTCGACCGGGCTCGGACGAGGGTGGGGGAGTCCCGCACGCTCCCCGGTAGATCCCCGTCGCGGACTCGCGTGTTTGCGCGGATGTTTACTCAAGGTAAACAGGCTTCAATCGGACTATGGGCGCGCGTCTTGTGGAACGTGATCAACCGATCGCACTGACCGGGGTGGAACGCGACGCGGTCTTCGAGCTCGGCGTCCGCCCGACCTACTCGCTCGACTCCGGTGTGGCATTCGAGGGTGATGTCGAGCTGATGCTCGCGAACGCCGCGCTCTGGACGCAGGCGGCGACGATCACGAGAGCCGGCCGGACGGGCGTCATCACCGGGGAGGTCCGCAGGCAGATCCTCGACCTGCTCGACGCGGCGATCCCCGAGGCGCTGGCCGACCTCGGGAGGGCCACGCGCAGCCGCGAGCTGTGGCGCGCGGGCTCGCGGGTTCACGGCTTCCCGGGGCTGGGGGCTGCCGAGACCGAGTCGCGCTACACCGAGGAGATCGACCGCGACCGGCGGGTCTTCCACGGCCTCAGGAGCCTGTCGGCCAAACTCGACGGGCACCCCGGTGTGCCCGTCGTACCCGGCGTTCGCGGGTGCCGGGCCGGGTACGCACCGCGATCCGCGTTTCGCGCAACGGGGCTTCCGGGCGACGAACCCGCGCGCTGAAAATCATCCTGCAGGCGAGGGAATTCGCTCAACGATCGGCGCACCCGTGTCGACACGACCGTCAGAGCCTCGTCATGACGGACCTCTCCAAGCTCCGGGCACAGATCGCCGCCGGCACGTACCGGGTCGACGCCGACTCGATCGCCTCCGCGATGCTCGACTACGCCAACGCCGGCGAGGTCTCGCCCCCGCCCGGCGCCGATCCCGCGTCAGCAAGCGCTGCGCTGCCGCTAGGCCGACGGCAGCCGGAAGAGGACGCGTGAGGCGTTGTTCGTCTCGTCGCTCTCGAAGAGCTGGTTCTCGGGGTCGGCGATGTGGACGAGCGCGAAGCGCCCGCGCAGCCCCGTGACGTCCACGAACTGCTCGTAGTAGCCGCCGGGGTAGATGTCGGACCAGCCGACGGACGTGCCCAGGCGCACGTGACCCACCGACGCGTTCTGACCGCAGGCCGGGTAGACCTCGCTCGCGGGCGAACCGGGGCGGAGGGGGCGCGTGCGCCGCAGGTCGCGCAGGCAGTAGAAGAGCTTGGGGCTCACCCGCAGGCGCCGGAGCTGCACCCCGGCCGCGTCGACGCTCCACACCTCGAGCCGCGCGGCGTCGCGCAGCTTCCAGTAACCGCCCTGACCCGGAATCTGCTTGAAGCGCAGCTCCGCGCCGGTCTTGACGAGGATCGAGCCGCCGCCCCGACGGTAGATCCGCTGCCGCACGTGCATGTGGCCCGCCCGGTACCGGCTGCCGGTGATCTCCATCGGGCCGGCGCCGACGCTGTCGATCGACGAGGTGCTGCGCAGCAGCAGGTGTCCCTCGTAGTGCTCGAAGCTCAGCCCGGACGGCCGCTTCATGATGAGGTCCGGGCAGAGCAGCGCCCGGAAGCGCGCCTGTGCGCACGGGTTCACGCGCGCATCGGCGGTGCCCGCCACGACGAGTGACAGGGCCAGCGCCGCGGCGAGCGCGGGGAGCCGGACATGCTGGACGTGCTGGACGCGAAGACGCAAGACGGCGCGAATCCTACGCGCGACCGTAGATGCGCCGGTACTCGGCGACCCAGTCGCGGGCGATCCGCTTCTGCGCCGTTCGCAGTCGCAGCCGGCCGGCGCACACGCGGCTGTGCAGCTCGTTCTCCAGCCGGTCCTTCTCTCGGGCTCCGGGGAACGGCGTCGCGGCCTCGGGGAAGAGATTCGCGCGGGCGTTGGTCCCGCCGAGCTCGAGGCTCACCAGATGGTCCAGCTCACCGTTCCGCCCGTCGAACACCGAATGGATTCCGTAGGCGGCGTACACCGCTGCGCGGGTGGCGTCGCGCACGTTGCGCACGCGCGCCGAGTATCCGGGCGTGCAGACATCGCGGCGGGTGACGAGGGCGTACCGGGTGCCCGGCGTGCACCCTGGGTCGGGGAGCGGGCCCCGCAGCCTGCACGAGCCGGGATGGTGCACCGGGCCCAGGCGGATCGTGCGCCCGAGCCGGTGCGAGGTCCGGCCGGGCGGCTTCGTGGTCCTCGACCCGCCACCGGCGCGTGAACACGGGCACGGCAGCGATTCGCAGTAGACGCCGTCGCCATCCGCATCGCGCGTGTTCGCGGCGCGCTGGGCGGCCGCCTGGTTCTGGAAGTCCGCGCACGTCGCCGCCGCCGCGGGCGACGGCAGCGCGACCGCGGCGGCCAGCACGACGGCGATCGGCAGGACCCGGAGCATCCGCTGGTCGTTCGCCATCGCCGGCGCGACGCCTTCCGGCGCATCGCTCCGGCCTGCGCGCGAGAATGGCGTCGTGCTTCTCCGGTCCACGCCGCTTGCGGCCCTGCTCATGCTGCTCGGAGCGCCTCCGGCGCTGTCCGCCGCCGATGTGGCCGCGCGGCCGCCGATCGTCCCGCAGGCGTCGATCCGGGCTGTCTCGCTCGACATGACGCCCAGCGAGGTGCGCTCCCGGCTGGGCGGGCCGTCGGCGTCGGGGATCAGTCAGAACCCGATCATCGGCAAGGTCCGGATCTGGCGCTACCCGGGCCTGCGCATCGTCTTCGACTCGGTCAAGGCCGGGCGAACGGTGCTGTCGGTGACGACCACGAGCCGCAACGACCGGACGACGGCCGGCGTCGGCGTCGGTTCGAAGGAGGCTTCGGTGCAGCGCCTCGTTCCGAGCGTTCGATGTGCGACGCGCTACGGGTACCGCAGCTGCCTGGTCGGCGGTACGAAGCCTGGTCAGGTGGCGACGGACTTCGCGATCTCGCGCACCGGAAAGGTGACGAGGGTCTCGCTCTCGACCGTGATCGACTAGGGGTGTGGCGCCTCGGCGCGCGCCAGCGTGCTATCAACCCCGACCGTATGACTACGAAAACTCGCCCTGCCCTCCTGCTGCTGCTGGTCGCGGCTGTCCTCGCCTCGCTCGCCGTCGCCGGCTGCGGTGGCAGCGACCCGAGCCAGGCCGACAAGGCCGCCACGCTCGCCGCCGAACAGAAGAAGAACCCGCCGAAGCTGACCGAGCCGACCACGCCGACGGTGAAGGTGGTCAAGGTCGCTCCGAGCGCCGGCGAGGCCGACATCTCCAAGAAGCCGGTGATCCCGAAGCAGACGGGCGCCGACCCCACGGAGCTCATCGTGCAGGACCTGATCGTCGGCACGGGCGCCGAGGCGAAGTCGGGCGACACCGTGGACGTCCAGTACGTCGGCGTGCTGCGCAGCGACGGCAAGGAGTTCGACAGCTCCTGGAGCCGCGGCAGCAAGCCCTTCTCCTTCGCGCTCGGGGCCGGCTCGGTCATCGCGGGCTGGGACAACGGCGTCGTCGGCATGAAGGTCGGCGGTCGCCGCCGGCTGATCATCCCGGCAGACCAGGGCTACGGCGCGACGGGCTCGCCGCCGAAGATCCCCGCGAACGCGGCGCTCGTGTTCGACGTCGACCTCAAGAAGGTCACGCCCGCCAAGAGCTAGATCCCGCCTGGAGGGCGACCGGCGCTCAGCGCGCCGGCGCCCGCAGCAGGCGGCGCGGGATGGCGGGCAGCGCGCCCGCCGACATGCGCGCGCTGCGCACGTAGGTCGCGACGTTCTTTGCCGGAACGACGAAGATGCGGCGGTCCTGCAGATAGCGGCCGCTGTCGGACGAGGAGTCCGGCGGGCGGCGGTAGACGTCGATGTGGCGGCCCTTGATCGCGCCGCCGGTGTCGTCGGCGCGGAACCAGCCGTCCTTGTTCAGCGGCTTGTAGGCCGGCACGTAGACGAGGCTCCCGAGCGGGATCAGCGTGGGGTCGACGGCGACGCTGCGGTAGAAGCGCAGCGGGCGCGACGGGCCGTCGGCGAAGGTGATGTTTCTGGGCGCCACGTACTTCTTGCCCTCGCCGGCGTACCAGCCACCCGCGTCGAGCGGGAAGGTGACAGCGCCGCTGGAGCTCTTCCAGTAGCCCGCGGCGCGCCAGAACGGGGCGAAGATGCCGCCGCGGCCGAACTGCGCACGCCGGCCGCGCTCGGTGATCCAGCCGCTCGAGCCGATCGAGGCGATGTGGTACTTGCGGCCGTCGAGGCCGATCCCGTCGCCCTCCATCGAGACGCCCCGCGCGGAGTAGAGCCAGTCGATCCGGCTCTTGCGCGCAAGGCCCGGCGTCCGCACCTGGGCGCCGACGAACCACCACTCAGGGGCCGGGTAGTACTCGGTGACGGCGACCTTCGACAGCCATGTCGGCTTCTTGAGCACCTTGGCCGATGCGACGCCTGGCATGGCGACGACGACCAGGAGACTCAGCAGCGCGACGACCGCCGAACGCCTCGTGCGGGTGGGGAAGACCAGCATCAAGCTCCTCTAGAACCGTATCGGAGGCTCAGGGTTGCGGCTGAAGCCCAGCGTGCAGGATCAGCCGAGTGGCTCGATCACGTCACCGACGGCGATCTCGCCGCCGGTGATGATCTCGGCGTTGAGGCCCGCCCTGTGCGCGAGGGCGCGCATCAGCCCGTCGCGGGCGGTGAGCTTCTGCAGATGGCTGCACGGCTCGCAGAGCTCGATCCCGAGGCACTCGACCTCGCCGACGCGAAAGCGCCGGCCGACCAGCGGGTTCAGGCGCACGCCGCGCGTCGTGAGCTGGCGGCGCGACTCACCCGGCGCGAGCTCGATCCCCGCCTCCGCCGCAAGACGCTCCAGCTCCTCGCTCTCGATCAGCGTGAGCTGCTGGGCGGGCTTGGCGCCCGGCTCGAAGTAGCGGTCGCCGCGGAGCCCCGCGCCCGCCACGGCCTCGGCCCGATCGACCGCATGGACCGGCCCCGACTCGACCTCGGCGAGATGGATGGCGACGACGCCCGCGGGCCGAGACATGGCGCGCAGGCTACCGGTGATGCCAGCAGCCTCCGACCTCGCTACCCTGCTCCAGCGCGCCCTCCTAGCTCAGTTGGTAGAGCACTTCCATGGTAAGGAAGGGGTCATCGGTTCGAGTCCGATGGAGGGCTTGCAGACGAAAGGCCCGCAAGCGCGGGCCTTTCCGCTGAACAGGGTCATCGGGTCCGTCGGGCTAGACCACGGCCGCCGCGTCCTCTGAGCGTCCAACAGCGGACGCGCGGGCCGCGCGGATGGCTTCTTCAGCAGTCACCGGCGGGGCTTGGCTTCCAGGCCCGCGAGCACCCCCGCGTAGTGGCGCGACAGGACGTCGATGCTGTGGCCGAACTGCTGCAGCCACGTAGGTGATCGGGCGGCCTTCGTACAGCAGCAGCGACGCGTAGGAACCCGCGCAGGCGACGGGGGCGCAGGTCGCCGCTGACGCCAGCCGCGCGGGCGGCAGGCTGGTAGACGCGTCGGCGCCAGTTGCGCCAGTCACTGTCGGTCCATGCTCCTCCGTGCGAGCGCGGCAGGACCAGCCCGGCGCGGATGCCCGACGACAGCAGCCAGGCGCGTAGCTCGGCCAGACGACGGGCTGTAGGTCGACGTCGCGTTCCTTGCCGACGACCTTGCGCGCGGGCACGTACAGCCGAGCGCCGTTCAGGTGCTCGACCTCGACGGCGGTCGCTTCCTCGGGCCGCAGCCCGACGTAGGCGAGCAGCGTGACCAGCATCCGGTCGAAGTCGCACGAGCGGCGTCGCAGGATCGCTTCGACAACGTCGGGCGCGAGCGGGTGCGCGCGCGCAGACCGACCGGCGCGGCTTCTGCACTTCGCGCACAGGGTTGGCGATGAGGTGCCGGCGCAGGACGGCGCGGCGCATGACGCCCTGAAGGAATCCCAGCGCCTTGATGATCGTCGGGGGTCGCCGACGCCCGCTTCGTGCAGCTGCACGCGCACGTCGTCGACCAGCGCCGGGGTGATTTCGCGCAGCGGGTAGCCGCCGAGCCGTGGCCTGCAAGCGTCGGCCCAGCGGCGTACAGGTCCCGGCTGCGCGGTGCCAGGTTCGGGATGGCGTAGGTGCGCCAGTAGCTCGACGAAGTCACCCAGGGTGATCTGCCCGGCGCTCGGGGTGATGCCGCCCAGCTGCAGGCGGCGTCGGTGAGGGCGGCGAAGTCGTCGGCGTCGCCCTTGCGGGTGAAGCTGCGCGAGCGCCGGGCGCCGCCAGCTTCGCGCCAGCGCACTTCGTGGGCGCCGTGTCGGGGCGCTTGCGGACGCTGGCCTTCATCGCGCGCCGCCTGTCGGGTCGCCGATGCTGGCCAGCCGCTGGCGGTAGGGTCGCTGCTACTCACGGTGGTGTCTCCATTCGTGGGTCACGGCCGGGGGCGTGGCGCGCCGCCCGGCCACTTTGTCGGCGGGGTCGCCATAGTAGGGCGGGGCGGGCCACCTGGTTACGCCTCGCCGCGTTCGATCGCCTGCAGGCGCTCCAGGGTTCCCGCAGCCGTGAGCGCCGCGATCGGGGCCGCTGAAGCTGTCGTGGGGGCGCGGCGGCGGCCCCGCATCCAGCCAGGCGTCAAACCAGTCCTGCCGGATGATCCACCGCGACCGCCGCTTCGCCGCCCGCAGACGACCGGCGCGAATCTCCCGCAGCACCGTCGGGTAGCCCAGGCCGGTGATCGCGTCCACGCGTGGGGTGAGAGCGTCGCCGGGGGTTCGCCCGATGTGTGCGCAGCCGCCTGGCGCGGCGTCTTCGTCGGCGACGTCGCGGACCAGTTGCGCGTAGGCGTCATCGGACAGGTGCAGGTCGAGACTCACGACAGCGACCCGCCCGCACCGGAGCAGTCGCCCTGGCCGTCGTCGATCGGTCGCGGGCACTGGCAGGTCGGCGCGTGGGGCAGCGCGGCGAGCCGGGCCGCTTCGCGTTCGCGGGCGTCGTCGGCGATCCGCTCGACGCGACCGTGTCGAGCCCGGCGAGCGCGACACGGCGCCGGCGCGGCGAGCCCGTCGCGGGTCGGTGCCACCCTCTCGCGGCACGGGGGCGGCACCGCCAGCTTCAACCGCTCGACGGTCGCGGCTGCGCGTCGCGGCCTGCGCGTCGGCGGCGACGTGGCGCGGTCGCCGGGACGTCGAGCAGCAGCAGTTGGCCGTGGCAGTCTCGGGCGGCAGCGGCGGGGCCAGGGCGCGGTAGCCGCTGTGGCTGCGGGGTACGACCAAAGCCGGATATGTACGACCGAAGCGCCGGGGCCGGACTTCGGTCGTAGTTTCGGGGCTTCGGTCGTAGGTCACAGGAACTCGCCCGCGATCCAGACTTCCGCCGGGTGCCCGCCGGTCGCAACCCCCGTGCGGTCCCTGCGAGCAGGCGGCGCGTAGCTCGCCGAGCGCGGCCGTCGATCCGGGCGGCGGCGGCGTTGCGCTGGAACAGGTCGCGGATCGCGGTCCTGCTCAGGCCCGCCGCCCCGGCCTTCCGCAGCGCGGCCAGGATCAGGTCGGCGTCGGGGTTGCCAAGCATCCCGCCGAAGATGTGGGCGGCGCTGCGCTCGGCGTACTCCCCAGACGGCCAGCGCGGCCTGTAGGTGCGGGCGCTGGATGACGTCCGACTGGTCGGCCAGCGCGTAGATCATCGACAGGCGCAGGGTGTGCGCTTCGCCGCGCGCGGTGATCGCGCCGGCAGCCCGTCGCGGCCTTCGGAAAGGTCGGCGTAGACGGCTGCCCACAGGGGGCGGTGTCGCCCCAGGCGACGAATTCGACGGCCTGCGCTTGCAGCCACGGCTTCGGCCATGCGGTCGGCCATCGCTCGGAGGTCTGCGGGGGTCAGGTTCCCGCCGAAGGAGAGGATCGAGCTCGCTTCGCGCAGATGGGAAGGAACCGATTTGCAAAGCCGTCGGCCACTCGACGTTTCGCGATTCTTCGACCGGGCTTCCGACGGCGGAGATGTGGGCGAGCATCGACACAGTCGCGCCGGTGGTGCGCCAGCGCTTCGTCTTCGCCATCGTCGCGCGTCGACCTACGGTCCCGCAGCCCGCGCCGGACTCGGCGACAGCGTTGCTCCCTTCGGGTCATCAGGCTTCAGCGCCAGACGCCAGAAACTCCGCCTTCCTGACGGCCAGCAGGCGTTTGTCGTCGACGCCGGGGTCTCGACGTCTTCGGTCTTCCCGTTCGCCGGTCGGTCTTCGCTGCTGGCGTCCTTGTGTTCTTTTCGGCCTCGGTGGCGACGAGGTCCTGCACCGTCGGATCGCGCACTTCCCAATCAGCCCCTCGCCGGACGCCAGCCCGCCGACTGACGTGCAGTAGCTCCCACTCGGGGTCGACCATTCGCATGACCTGCGCGACGCCGCCCACGAGTGCCTTTCCGCGACTTCGACGTGATCCGCCGACGATCTCGCGAAAGGTTCGTGGCGTGGAAGACGCCGCCGACGAACATCCCCGGCCCGCGCCCGATCACGTTCCCGAACGCGACCAGGAACGACACCAGCAGCGCCGCCGGGTCGGCTTCGGACCGCGGCGCGATCGTGCGACCAGGTCGCCGAAGATGCCGTGGAAGGCGGCAGGGTGCATCCGGTCGGGGAACGGTGCGCGCCCTGTCTCGACGACCACCGGGGCGGGGCCGTGTCTCCATTTGGCGACACCACGGCGCTGACGGCGGCGGCCTGCTCGGCGTAGGAGACCGCGGCCTGCTCGCGGCCCCCGTCGGCGACCAGGTCGCTGACGTCGTAGCGGCCGTTTTCGTCGGGGTCAGCGAAGACCACGCGCACGTCAGGGCAGTGCGGCGCGACGGCACGGCTGATCCTGTCGGCGGCGTCGCGGCCCGCCCTGTCGCAGTCCATGACGATGACCACGCGAGCGCGTCCTGCGGTGACGCGCGGCGTCCAGTCCTCGCGCCAGGTCGACGCTGACGGCACCGCTGACGGCGTGCAACCCGAGCGCAGTCAGCGTCACGGCGTCGACGTGGCCTTCGCCGATCCACAGCACGTCGCCGGGCACGTCCTCGGGCCGGGGCCACAGTTGGCGCTCGACGCCGGTCGCGGCCTTCGTCTGGCCGCTGCTGTCGGGGCTGCGGGACTCGACGGCCAGCCAGTGCCCGTCCGCGTCCTTCACGGCGAACACCAGTCGCCCCAGGTCGTCGATACCCACGTCGAGCGCGGCCAGTACGTCGGCAGGCCAGCAGCGGCGCTTGGCCAGCGCGGCCAGCGCCGTCGGGTGGCCCTGCAAGCGGTCGCGCCAGCGCGCGACGTCGGCGTCGGTCGGCGGCTTGGCGGGCGGTGTGCGGGGCGCCATGGGACGGTCCTCGGCGCGTTCGCGCGGTTCGTGGAACAGGTCGCGGCGGTCGAGCGCGAACGCCGACAGCACGTCGTCGAGCGGGCAGCCCGCGTGGCAGTGCACCAGCACGCCTTCGTCGCCTTCGGTGATGGCCAAGCGATGGGATGCGGTCGTGGTGCGCCGGGCACTGGCACATCCACTTGCCCGGCCCGGCCGGCGCACAGTCAGGTCGCGCGCTTCCGGCCGGCGCGACCAAGTCGAGGCCGAACATCAGCGCCAGTCCTCGATGACTTCGACCGGCGGTTCGCCGACGTCCAGGCGGGCGATGTGTGCCGGGCAGTCGCGGCGGTGCTGGACGTGCGCGCCGAGCACGCCGTCAGCGGCGACGATCACATCGATGCGGGCGTCGCAGCGACAGCCGTGACGGCGCAGCGCGCGGCGTACGTCGCGCTCGGCGGCGACGGCGCGCCCGACGGGCGGCGTCACGACCCCCCCCGTCGGGACGCCTGCGCGTGTCAGCGGGGCGTCAGCGGGGGCGGGTGGTTCGGATGGTTCCCCAGGGTCGTCGTCAGGACCGGCGCGCGTCGCGTTCGCCGATCTGCGCCGGGGCGCGTGTCGAGCGCGGCGGGCGCGCACGCGCCGGAAGACGCGCCGGATCGGCGACCCGACGGCGCGCACGTAGGCGTCTTCGATCGCGTCTGGCGTGATCCACAGCGCGCCGTCCTCGCCGACCAGGGCACGGATGGCCACTGGTGTGTCAGTGCGCGTGTCTCGATGCCTGTCCGCGCAGCCGCCGCGCGGCAGGATGACTCGCGGCCAGGCGGGGCGCTTTCGGGCTTCGGTCGACCCCTGCGTCGGGGCCGGGTGCGGAGACATTTACTGCTCCTGCGGGGGGTGGGGATCGTGCCCACTTGCCAGGCGCTGGGTGCGCGTGCGGCGGGCGTCACTGAAACTGTCCCACCGCTGTCAAATGAACAGGCCGCCCCAGTGGAATACCGGGACGGCCCGCACGTAAATCCCCAGAACGACGCGACGTCACGCCACATTCTACGCGGCTGCACGGGTGTCGGCGCGGGCTA
>CAWDUW010000008.1:0-13856 GCA_963805615.1 uncultured Actinomycetes bacterium
GCGTCGCCGACGGCGATCCCGAGCCCCGCGACGGCCAGCATCGCCAGCGAGATGAGGATCCGCTGCGGCACGTCGTCCGTGTCGAAGCGGTTGCCGAAGTACGTGAAGCACATCCACGACCACGCGACGATCGTGAACACCCCGACGAACTCGAAGAAGCCGGCGGCGTCGTGGTGCTCGGCGAGGCGCCTCGCCGACCTGGAAGACGACCGCGACGAAGACGAGGTCGAAGAAGAGCTCCAGCCAGCTGGCATGCCGATGCTCGTCGCCCCCGGCCCGCAGCTGGGGCGGGCGCCTCATGGGTGAGGGCCCCGCGGCGCCTCGTCCGTGCGCCGCGGGTCCTCGAGATCAGGGCCTGACATCGGCCCCGCATCCTACGCGCCGAGGCGCTCCACGATCATCGCCTCGCCCTGGCCCTGGGCGACGCACATCGTCTCGATGCCGTAGCGGCCACCGATCGTCTCCAGGTCGTTGAGCAGCGTGGTCATGATCCGCACGCCCGTCATCCCGAACGGATGACCGAGGGCGATCGCGCCGCCGTGCGGGTTGAGCTTGTCCATGTCGATCCCGCACTCCTGCGCGATCGGGAGGACCTGCGCGGCGAACGCCTTGTTCAGCTCGACGACGTCGATGTCGCCGATCGTGAGGCCGGCGCGCTCCAGCGCCTTCTTGATCGCGCCGATCGGGGCCACGCCCCATGTATTCGGGCTCGTTGCCCCAGGTCGCCGCGGTGATGATCCGGGCACGCGGCGTCAGGCCCAGCTCCGCTGCCTTGGTGTCGCTCATGATCAGCGCCGCAGCGGCGCCGTCGTTCAGCGGACAGGCGTTGCCGGCGGTGACCGTGCCGTCCTCGCGGAAGGCCGGCTTCAGCGAGGCGAGCCGCTCGACCGTCGAGTCCGCCCGCGGGCCGTCGTCCTTCTCGATGACGGTTCCGTCGGCGAGCGTGACCGGAGCGATCTCGCGCGCGAAGAACCCGTCGTTCTGGGCGGCGACCGCACGCTCCTGCGAGCGCTGCGCGTACGCGTCCTGGTCCTCCACGCGTGACGCCCCACTTGTCGGCGACGTTCTCCGCCGTCAGGCCCATCGCGATGTACGCGTCGGGCTGGCCGGGCTCCTTGCCCTGGAGCTGCTCGTTCTGATCCTCCGGGTGCGCAGCCTCCTGCGCGGCGTTGTAGCGGCTGACGAACTCGACGCCGGAGGCGATGTAGACGTCCCCCGGCCGGCGTTTACGTCGTTGGCGGCGGCGCGGATCGCGTCGAGGCCGGACGCGCAGTAGCGCGATACGGTGATGCCGTTCGTCTCCTGGCCGAGCTTTTCGCTCAGGAGGACCGCGATGCGGCCGATGTTGTTCGCCTGCAGGCCCTGGGGCAGCCCGCAGCCGGTGATGACCTCTTCGACGCTCGCCGGGTCGACCCCGGGGTTGCGCTCGAGGAGCTGGTCGATGATGAACGCGAGCGTCTCATCCGGGCGCAGCGTGGCGAGCGAGCCCTTGAAGGCGCGCCCGACGGGCGTACGGACGGCGTCGACGATGACGGCCTGTGGCATGTGGACGAAAGTCCTTTCGATGTATGCCCGGCGGTCGCACTCCACGGGCGGTGTCCCCGGCGGTCGCACTCCACGGGGCTTTTGTGTCCGGCGGTGGTGGCCCGGACAGGAGACATGCTACTTGACGCAGGCTCAGCGTTTGGCGTGGCGCTCGAGCGCCTGCCCGAATGCCCGTTCCACGCCGCGCGCGGCGCGCTGCTGCAGGATCGCGACGTAGGCGTCGCTGACGAGCGGGCGCAACTGCTCGAGCGTCTCGCGCACCTCCGCCCATTCGGCCTCGGGCCGCCCGGCCTCGTCGAACGGCTTCCAGACCTGTTCGAAGAAGATCCGCACGAAGGTCTCGCTCACGCGGTCCGCGTTCTTCGTGAGCCGCTCGACGATGTCGAGCGCCTTGTCGAGCGGGATGCCGAGCGCGAGCACCGCCTCCCCTGCGCGCAGCACCGTCGGGCTCGGCACCTCGTAGCGCCCGCCACCCAGCGGGACCACGAGACCGAGCCGCTCAGCCTTCGCGAGCAGCTTCGCGTCGCCCACCGAATCGAAGCGCTGCTCGAGCTCGGCGAGGTCGACGACCTCCGGCTGCTCGGCGTCGTTCGGCGCGAGCAGGGTCTGCGTGAACCCGAGGATCTGCTCGGCGGAGCCGCCCGAGCGGTCCAGCAGGTCCTTGATCGCGGCGAGGTTGTAGCCGTTCCCCTGGAGCTCCTGGATCAGGCGCAGCCGCGCGGCATGCTCGGGCCCGTATAGCCGGTGCGCGCGCGCACCTCGGGCGGCGGAAGCAGTCCGCGCGACTGGTGGGCACGGATGTTGCGCACGGTCATCCCGGTCTCGCGGGCGAGCTCGTCGATCGTCATGGCGGCGTCCTTTGCGGGCACGGGCGGCATCTTACGCTGTTCCATGTGACGTGAATCGGTGTACCATTGCCTGATGACTTCCGCCACCGCCCTCCCAGCCCCGAGGACGATCGAGCTTCACGGCCAGCCGGTGAGCTACCACCTGCTCGGGGAAGGCCCGCCGCTGCTGCTGATTCACGGGATCAGCGGAAGCGCCGAGAGCTGGAGCGAGGTCCTGCCGGGCCTCGCCGAGCACCACACCGTGATCGCGCCCGACCTGATCGGGCACGGCGCCTCCGCCAAGCCGCACGGCGACTATTCGCTCGGCGCCTTCGCCAGCAGCCTGCGCGACCTGTTGGTCGCGCTCGGCCACGAGCGCGCGACCATCGTCGGGCACTCGCTCGGCGGAGGCATCGCGATGCAGTTCAGCTACCAGTTCCCCGAGCGCGTCGAGCGCCTCGTGCTGGTGGACAGCGGCGGCCTCGGGCGTGAGGTGCACATGATGCTGCGCGCCGCGACGCTCCCCGGCGCGGACGTGGTGCTGCCGGCCCTCGCCTGGACCGGAGCGCTCAGCGCCGGCGCCAAGGGCGCGCGGATGCTGGGCCGGCTCGGCCTGCACGCGAGCCCCGAGGTCCGCGGGATCGCCGACGGCTTCGAGACGCTGGAGGACCCGGACGCCTGCCGCGCCTTCCTGCACACCGCGCGCTCGATCATCGACGCGGGCGGCCAGCGCGTCAGTGCCCGCGACCGCCTGTACCTCGCGCAGGACATCCCGACGCTGATCGTCTGGGGTGATCGCGACTCGCTGATCCCCGTCGCCCACGGCCGCGCGGCGCACGAGCTGATGCCGCACAGCCGGCTCGAGGTGTTCGAGGGGGCCGGGCACTTCCCGTTCCGCGACGACCCGGCGCGCTTCGTCTCGGTGCTGCTGAGCTTCATCGACGGCTCCGAGCCCGCGACCGCGGACGCCGAGACGCTGCGCGGGATGCTTCGCGGCGAGGTCGCGGCATGAGCGGCGAGACGACGCACTGGCGCGACGCCCAGCCGCTCCTGCGCGGGGTCTCGCACGCCTACGCGTTCTGGGCCGCGCTCGCAGCCGCCACGGCGCTCGTCGCGCTCGCCGCCACGACCCCCGCGCGGGTCGCCGCCGCGGTCTACGGCGCCGGGCTGTGCGCACTCTTCGCCGGCAGCGGCCTCTACCACCGCTGGCCCTGGAACCCGCGCTGGCGCCCGCTGCTGCAGCGCATCGACCACAGCACGATCTTCATCTTCATCGCCGCGAGCTACACGCCGATCGCGCTGCTCGCCCTCAGCGGCCCGCTGCGCATCGTGGTGCTCGTGGCGGTGTGGGCCGGCGCGCTTGCCGGCGTCATCTTCAGCGTCGCGTGGATCGGCGCGCCGCGCGCGCTCGTGTCCGCGAGCTACCTGGCGCTCGGATGGGTCGCGCTGATCGCGATGCCCCAGCTCGTGCGCGGCCTCCCCGTGACACCGCTCGCGCTGCTGGCGCTCGGCGGGATCCTCTACTCAGTCGGCGCGGTCGTCTACGCGCGCAGGCGGCCCGACCCGTGGCCGCGGGTGTTCGGCTTCCACGAGCTCTTCCACGCCTTCGTCGTCGCCGCGGCGATCGCGCATGCGGTCGCCATCGGAGGCTGGATCATTCCGCTCGCCTAGCCGGACTAGAGTCCGCCGCTGACCCCACCAAGGAGCAGCGAGCAGCATGAAGATCGAAGCAGCGGGCGCCGTCGTGTCGGGCGGCGCCTCGGGCCTCGGAGAGGCCACCGTCCGCCGCCTGCACGCGGGCGGCGCGCACGTCGTGATCGCCGACGTGAACCCCGAGAAGGGCGAGGCGCTCGCGACCGAGCTCGGCATCGAGTTCGTCCAGTGCGACGTGCGCGAGGAGGATCAGGTCCAGGCCGCCGTGGACAAGGCCGCCGAGGCCGAGGGCGGGCTGCGCATCGCCGTCTCCTGCGCCGGCACCGGCATCCCGATCAAGGTCGCCTCCAGCAAGGGCCCGCACCCGCTCGAGGCGTTCAAGGTGCTCGTCGACATCAACCTCGTCGGCACGTTCAACATGATGCGCCTCGCGGCGTTCCGGATGCTTTCGGAGAACCAGCCGAACGACGAGGGCGAGCGCGGCGTGCTCATCAACACGGCGTCGGTCGCGGCATTCGACGGGCAGATCGGCCAGATCGCCTACTCGGCGACGAAGGGCGGCGTCGTCGGGATGACGCTTCCCGCGGCGCGCGACCTCGCCGACAAGGGCATCCGCGTCTGCACGATCGCCCCGGGTCTCTTCGACACCCCGCTGCTCGGTGCGCTCCCCGAAGACGCGCGCAACTCGCTCGGCACGCAGGTTCCGTTCCCGAGCCGGCTCGGGCGGCCGGCCGAGTACGCCGAACTGGCGGCGCACATCGTCGAGAACGCGATGCTCAACGGTGAGACGATCCGCCTGGACGGCGCGATCCGGATGGCGCCGCGGTAGACCGGAAAGAGCGACGGACGGGAGGCCGGTGGCGAGCCCCGCACTGGGACTCTTCCCCCCGGACGCCTCCGGCCTCCCGTCGTCGCTGGCACGCACTCGTTCCCCCGAGCGTGCGCGCGCCGTCTGTTCCCCCCTGGCTCGTTACACCTCGGCCCCCCGGCCGTCGACCGCCGCTCGGTCGCCGGCCATCAGGAGCTCCCCGGCCTCAGCGAGGCAGAGCCACGCCAGCTCGAGCTGCTCGGCGTTGCCTTCATCGGCATCGACGAGACCTCGGGCCATGTGACGCAGCACCGCCGCCGCCCAGGCGAGCGAGTCCGCTGCTTCCTGCAGCAATCCCGTTCGCTGCTCGGGCTCGATGGCCTCGAGCTCGACGAGCCAGCATTCCGCGAGTGCCCCCGCACGCACGTCCAGCCGGCCGGCCGCGGCGGTGAGGCGCCGGGCCACGAGTGCTCCACGAGCGGTGCCCGACGAGGACACCCCCGCGAAGTGGGCGAGCGCCGCCGCCGCGAGCGTGAGCGTCTCGGCGGGCGCCTCGGGGAGCTCGCTCGCATCAGCGAGCGCCTCCTCGATGACCGCAGAGCGCGCCTCGGCGAGCTGACGGTAGAGGTCGATCGGATAGAGAGCGACCTCTTGCGCTGTGCGCTTCACTGAGTGCTCCTCGGGTGTGTGGTGAGCCATACACCCCTATGTCGCACGACTCGGCCCGGTTCCCCCCCGCGAGTTTTCGGGGCCGCCGTCGCGGCTCAGCGCTCGAAGCCGAACTCCTGCTCGCCGTCGTTCGTCGGGGCGGCGTCGGCGGGCGCGGTCGTCGTGGTCGTCGGCTGTGACTGCGGTGCCGAGACCGGTGTCGTCGTGACCGGCGGGGACGGCTGCGTCGCCGCCGGCGCGGTGGACTGCGGGCTCGCGGCGCCCGAGCCGCCGCCACCGTTGCCGCCCCCACTGTTCGCGCTGTTGCCCGCGGCCGACGGGGTCGAGCCCTTCGTCGAGGGCTTCTTCGCCGAAGGGGCCGTCCCGGAGCCCGACCCGGATCCGGAAGAGCTCGAGCCTGAGCTCGAACTGCCGCTCGAGGCGGGCTTCGGCGGCGCGGTCTGCGCTGCCGGGGCCGCGGCGTTCCCGCCGCCGCCTCCGCTCGAGCTGATCACGGCGAACGCTCCGACGCTGCCCGCGACGGCGACGCCGGCCGCGGCAGCGACCACCCAGCCCGTCGCGAACCCACCGAAGCCGCCGCCCGCGCCGGCTCCAGCTCCGCCCGCTCCGGCGCCGCCGCCCGAGCCCGAGCCGCTCGACGCGCCGCCGCCGGCGGCGGCGCCGCCGATCCCGAGCGCGCTGAGCGCCGCGAGCGGCAGGACGACGGGCGGGACGATCGCACCCATGCCGCGGAGGCTGCGCACGTAGCGCCGGCAGGCCGAGCACTCGCTCAGATGCGCGCGGGCGAGCTGGTACCGCTCGCCCTCGGTGTCGAGCACGCCGAACGCGTACGCCTTCATCAGCGATGAGCGGCTCTCGCACCAGGACCCGGAGTCGATCTCCTCGACGAGTCCACCGATCTTCTGGGAGACGCCGTCCATCAGCTTCTCCATCCGCTTCGGCGCAAGGCCGAGGGCCTGCGCCGCCTCGGGGCGGCTGTAACCGTGCAGGTAGCAGAGCGCGGCGGCCTGGCACTCGCGCTCGCTGAGGCGGTCGCGCATGCCTTCCATCAGGCCGGTCAGCCGGCGGCGATCGTCGAGCGTCTGCGCGAGGTCGACCTCCTGCTGCGTGGCGTCCGGGTCGACGTCCGGCGCCTGGCGATCGGGATGCTGGCGCCGCAGCTCGTCGATCGAGCGTCGATAGGCGGCCTGGACCAGGAAGCCCGCACGGTTCTCGACCTGCTCACCGCGCACGAGCTGCTCGTAGAGGCCGTGCCAGGCCTGGTTGTAGAACGCGTCGAGATCAGCGTCGTCGAAGCGGAGCCGCTGACCGGCAAGGCGTGCCCGCACAGCCGCGAGCGTCGGCCGGCGGAGCTGCTCGTACTCGCGCTCCATGACCCGCTCGGCCTGCGTCACCGATCGGTCGTGCAGGAGCGGCGCCATCTAGGGCCTCACGCTGATGACGATCTCGCGGGACGTCGTCGTCGGCCAGGGCCAGTCCGCCGCGCCGCCGCGCGGGATGCGCACGCGGAAGTGGTAGCGGGCAGGCCGTGTCGTGCCGCGGAAGCGGTAGCGCCAGCGCGCGTGCCCCGCACGGTTGGCGTCGATGCTGTCGACCGTCGTCCAGCGGCCGCGGACCATCACCTGCACGAGCAGGATGCGACCGTCGGCGGCGCTGCCGCCGGCGCCGGTGATCACCGCGGTCAGGGTCACTCGCGAGCCGTTGCGCAGGCTGCGGTCACGCGACTTGAGACGGACCGCGAGCTTGTCGAGCACGCGAATGTCCGCCGACTCGGCGGGCTGGTAGGCCGGGTCGGTCACCTCGACGACGAGGCGGCGCGAGCTGCGCCCCACGGGCGCGGAGAAGGCGCCGGACGCGTCCGTGCGCAGGGTGCGCTCCGTGTGGAAGACCGGCTCGCCGGTGCCGAACCGCGCGCTGCGCAGCCGGAGCAGGACGCCCGCCGCGGGAGAACCGTCGGTGCGCCGCACGACGCCGCGGATCGTCGCGCCGCGCGCCGGCAGCGTGAAGCGCCGCTTCGCGAGCTCGATCCGCACGGGCACGGGGGCGATCGCCGCCGGCGTGGTGGTCGTCACACCGGTGCCGCCCGCGCCCGTTCCCCCGCCGCCGCTCGTTCCGCCGCCGGCACCGCCGCCGCCTGGATCGGGCGGGGCCGGATTGGAGGAGCTGAACGCAAGCTGCTCGCTCGTCGTGATCTGGCCGGCCGCGTCGGTGGCCTCGAGCTGCGCGGTGTGCGCGCCGTCGGTCAGCGTGCGCGTGTCGACTTCGAAGGTCGCGGGCAGCGTGGCCGGACACGGCGCGGGGATGTCGTACGGCTGGACGCAGGAGCCGCCGGCGAGCGTGCGCGCCACCTCGATGCCGTCAATTCGGAGCGCCACAGCGGCGACGCCGCCGCCCGCGTCGCTCGTGGCGACGGAGATCGCCGCGCGCCCCGTTGCGGCTCCGGGCCCGAGCAGCGGGCCGCTCGCCGCCCCGAGCTGCGGTGCCTCGTCGTCGAGCAGGTCGATCGCGCTGCGCCAGATGTGCGCCTGCGCAAGCGAGTCGTTCTGCGATTCGCTGAAGCAGCCGCCGAGACCGAGCAGCCAGGTGTGGCATTCAGCGACGAGGGCGATCGACGGGTCGGGAAGGCCGGCGGACGTCACGAGGTTCGCGTCCCCGAGCGGCTCGCCCGGATCCCCGAACGTGCAATCGCCTTCGGTGCAGCCCTGCGTCACGTCGGGCGTCCCGAGCAGCGAGCCCGTCGCGAGCCCGGCCTCGAGGCCGCTGTTGCGGCCCGTGGTGGCGGTCAGGTGGACCCGGTAGCCGGCGACGACCGTCCCGGGCGGCGTCATGAATCGCAGGCCGCTGACCTGCTGCTTCCCGCGGTTCGCCGGATCGATGCTCGCCGAGAGCGAGCCGCCGTCGGCGCATTTGTCCGAGACGCCGAGGTCACCGTCATCGGCCAGCCAGGCGCGCGTCGAGATCGGAAGCCCCTCGGGCCCGCGGCACGAGTAGACGGTGTACGTCGCGGCGCCGGCGGGGGCGGCGATCGCAAGCAGCCCGAGGAGCAGCGCAAGCGCGGCGAGGCGCATCGGTCCGCACACGGACCTGCTCAGCAGAGCCATCCGCCCGGAGGTCTTCCCTGAGCCCGGAGTCTGAAACACGCTCACAACCCGAGGTCTCTCACTCCGAGCTCGTCGAACCCGATGTGGTGGGCGAGTTCGTGGCGGACGGTGATCGTGATCTGATCGCGCAGCAGGTCTGCGTCGTGGCCGAAGTCGCGGCGCAGCGTGTCGCGGAAGATGATGATCCGATCGGGGTAGTTGTCACGGTGCGCACCGTCGCCCTGGTAGAGCCCGTAGGCCCGGTGGCTGGCGCCGTTGTCGGAGATGACGACGGCGACGTTGCGCTCGAGCGCGACACGCAGCAGGTCGGGGATGTCGTCGATCGCCTCGCGCACGAGCTCCTCGAAGTCCTCGTCCTCGAGCGGGTCGAGGTCGAGGAACGCGGTTTCGCGCGGCTCGGCGGAGAGGCCGTTCGCGGCGAGGTGCTCGCTGCGCAGCACAACCTGTTCGAACTCCTCCTCGGTCTCCGGCTCGGTCCAGCCGGCGAGGCGCAGCCCGATCGCCAGGGCCCCGCCGAACAGCACCGCTCCGACGAGTCCGATGACGCCGACGGTCTCGATCCCGCGGACGACGGGGTTGACGCTGAAGCCTCCGAGCAGCGCGGCAGCCGTCAGGCCCGCGCAGAGCGCGGTGCAGGCGGCGAAGGCGATCCGGCGTGTTGGGGGCATGGCGTCCCCACGGACTATCGCATCGAGCGCGAGATCACGAGCCGCTGGATTTCATTTGTGCCCTCGTAGATCTGCGTGATCTTCGCGTCGCGCATCATGCGCTCCACCGGGTAGTCGCTCACGTAGCCGTACCCGCCGAGGACCTGGACGGCCTCGGTGGTCACCCACATGGCCGTGTCGGAGGCGATCAGCTTGGCCATCGACGTCCACTTCCCGAGGCCCGCCTCGTCGCGGTCGGCAGCTGCGCTGGCGCGGTAGGTCAGCTCGCGCGCGGCGGCGGTGCGCGCCTCCATCTCGGCGAGCTTGAAGGCGATCGCCTGGTGCTCGAAGATCGGCTTGCCGAACGTCACGCGCTCCTTGGCGTACTGCGTGGCGTAGTCGATCGCGCCCTGCGCGATGCCGACGGCCTGCGCCGCGGCGCCCAGACGCGTGCGCTCGAGTGTGCCGAGAGCGACGGCCAGGCCCTTGTCGACCTCGCCGATCACGTTCTCCTGCGGGACCCGCACGTCCTCGAGCACGGGGGAGCCGGTAGGCGAGCCCTTGATGCCCATCTTGTGCTCGTAGCCGCCGATCGAGAAGCCCTCGCGGTCCTTCTCGACGATGAACGCCGTGGTGCGGCGGTTCTCACGATCGGTGCTCGCGAGCACGACGTAGAAGTCCGCGATCCCCGAGTTCGTGATCCAGTTCTTCGTGCCGTTGATGACCCACTCGTCGCCGTCGAGCTTGGCACTCGTGCGCATCGACGCCGGGTCCGAGCCGGCCTCGGGCTCCGACAGGCAGAAGGCGGGCGACCACTCGCCGCTCGCGCACTTCGGGAAGAGTCGCTGCTTCTGCTCCTCGCTTCCGAACAGCTGGATCGGGAGCGTGCCGAGGTCCTGCACCATCAGGATCAGCGACGACGCGGCGCAGGCCTTCGCGATCTCCTCGACCGCGATCGACAGCATCAGCGTGCCCGTGCCGGTGCCGCCGTACTCGGCGTCGAACGGGAGGCCGAGGATGTCGTTCTCCGCCAGCAGCTTGCGAATGTCCCACGGGTACTCGGCGCTCGCGTCGATGTCGTGCGCGCGCGGGGCGATGCGCTCCTGGGCGATCTGGCGGATCAGGTCGCGGAAGTCCAGGTGCTCCTGCGGGATCGTGTAGGTGTCGGTGGCGATGGCGGACATGGCGCGAAGGGTACGCGGCGCGCGGGCCTCGACCCTTTACGCTCCCGCCCGGCATGCCCTGGGAGCCCGAGCTTGAGGAATTGCGACGCCGCCGGGCGCTCGCGCACGAGATGGGCGGCGCCGAGCGCGTCGCCCGCCAGCACGCGGCGGGGAAGCTCACCGTTCGCGAGCGGATCGCGCGGCTGCTGGACGACGGCTCCTTCCACGAGACGGGTGAGCTCGCGGGCGTCGGCGAGTACGACGAGCTCGGCGAGCTGACGGGCTTCCTGCCCGCGAACATGGTCGTCGGGCAGGGCCGCGTCGACGGCCGCCGGGCGGTCGTTCAGGCCGACGACTTCACCGTTCGCGGGGGCGCCGCGGACGCGGCGATCTGGCAGAAGATGGTCTGGGCCGAGCAGGCCGCACACGAGTTGCGCGTCCCGCTCATCCGCCTCGTCGACGGCACGGGCGGCGGCGGGAGCGTGAAGACGCTCGAGACGATGGGCTTCTCCTACGTGCCGCCGCTGCCGGGCTTCGAGTTCGCGGTCGAGAACCTCGCGCGAGTCCCGGTCGTCGCGGCGGCGCTCGGGCCCTGCGCCGGGCTGGGCGCCGTCCGCGTGACGCTGTCGCACTTCTCCGTCATCGTCCGCGGGAGCGCGCAGCTCTTCGTCGCGGGGCCGCCCGTGGTCGCCGCGGCGATGGGCGAGTCGCCCGACAAGGAGGCCCTCGGTGGTGCCCGCGCACAGACCCGCGCGGGAGCCGTCGACAACGAGGCGACCGACGAGGACGACGCGCTCGATCAGCTGCGGCGCTTCCTGTCCTATCTGCCGGGGAGCGCGTGGGAGGCCCCGCCGGTCGCCGCGTCGACGGACGACCCGGCCCGCCGCGAGGACGAGCTGGCATCGCTGGTCCCCCGCGATCCGCGCAAGCCGTACGACATGCGCCGCGGCCTCGAGCTGATCGCCGATCGCGGCTCCGTGTTCGAGATCGGCCGGCGCTTCGGGCCCTCGCTGATCACGGCGCTCGCGCGACTCGATGGCCGGCCGGTCGGCGTCCTGGCGTCGGACCCCAAGCACTACGGCGGCGGCCTCACCGCCGACGCATCGGACAAGCTCGCGCGGTTCACCGACATCTGCGACGGCTTCCGGCTCCCCGTGCTGCACCTCGTCGATCAGCCGGGCTTCGTGATCGGGACCGACTCCGAGCGCCGCGGCACGATCCGGCGCGGCAGTCGCGCGCTCAGCGCGGTGATGCAGGCGCGCACGCCCTGGGCGAGCGTGCTGATGCGCAAGGTCTACGGCGTCGCGGGCGCCGGGCACGGGAACGGTGCACGGCTGAATCTGCGGTTCGCATGGCCGTCAGGGCAGTGGGGGTCGCTGCCGATCGCGGGCGGGCTCGAGGCCGCCTACCGCCGTGAGCTCGAGGCGAGCGATGACCCCGTGGCACTGCGCGCCGAGATCGAGGAACGGCTCACACGTGTGCTCTCACCCTTCCGCACCGCC
This sequence comes from uncultured Actinomycetes bacterium, assembly GCA_963805615.1. Classification (GTDB taxonomy): domain Bacteria; phylum Actinomycetota; class Thermoleophilia; order Solirubrobacterales; family Solirubrobacteraceae; genus F1-60-MAGs163. The sequence continues at coordinate 11,916 of CAWDUW010000008.1, forward strand.
GAGCGCTTCTCGGCGGAGGAGATCATCGACCCACGCGACACCCGTCCGATCCTCTGCGATTGGGCCGTGCGCGCACACGAGCTCGTGGCGCTCGACGCCCACAACGGCCCGGTCTCGCGCGGCACACGGGTGTGACGCCCCGGCTGCGGGTCGGTCGTAGCCTGGGGTGATGCGCTGTGCGCTCGCCTCCACCGTCCTCGTCGTCCTCCTGGCCGCCGCCGCGCCGGCGGGCGGGGCGGTCGCCGGCGGCGACGGCCGCGTGCTCTTCTCCAGCGGCGGAGACCTGCACTCCGTCCTCCCCGACGGCTCCGGGCTTCAGGCGCTGACGACGACGCCGGACGCCGAGGAGGCGCAGGCGTCGTGGTCACCCGACGGGTCCCGCGTCGCTTTCCGCATCGGTCGCGCAGGCACCAGCGACGTGCTCCAGATCGCCGTCATGAACGCCGACGGGACGGGCCGCACGGTCATCACGAGTGGTGACCACCACAGCTCGCAGCCGTCGTGGTCGCCCTGATGGGCGGCCAGATCGTCTTCCGCCGCAGCGTCCCCGGCGACAACCTCAGCGGCGACCTCTGGAGCATGGGCGCGGACGGCTCCTCGCCGCACCAGTCCGTCGTGCTCACCGGCGACGAGCGGTACCCGTCGTTCTCTCCTGACGGCAGGCGCATCGCGTTCACGACGCACACCACGACGCCCGACGACGTGGAGATCGCGGTCGCCGATGTGGGCACCGGGGCAGTGACCGTGCTCACCGACAACGCCGTGTTCGACTCCTCACCGTGCTGGTCCCCGGATGGCAGCCGCCTCGCGTTCGAGCGCGGGCCGAAGGGCGACGATCCCGGCAACGACATCTGGTCGATGGCCGCGGACGGCGGCGATCAGCGGCAGCTCACGACGACGACGGGCCTCGACGAAGGCCCGTCCTGGTCCCCGAGCGGCGCGCGCATCGCCTTCACGAGCACCCGCGCGGGCACCAGCGACATCTGGACGATGGCCGCCGATGGCAGCGACCAGCGCCCGCTCGCCGGTCTCCCCGGTGACACGAAGGAGGAATCGCCGGACTGGCAGTCGCTGCCGGTGATTCCCCCGGCGACCGCGCCCCCGTCGACCCCGCCCGCTAGAGGGACCACGTCACCCGCTCCCGGCGGCACCTCCCCCGTGGCGAAGGACCGCGACCACGACGGGCTCAGCGACGCGCGGGAGCGCAGGCTCGGGACCTCCCCGCTCGACCGCGACAGCGACGATGACGGCCTCAGCGACGCCCGTGAGGTCCTGCGCACGCACACGAGCCCGCTGCGCCGCGACAGCGACCGCGACGGGCTGCCCGACGGGCTCGAGCTCGGCGTGACCCGCCGGATCGCAGATCCCCCCGGCATCGTCCGCGGTACCGCCAAGCGCCGCTTCCGCGCCGACGCCGACCCGCGCACCCACACGAATCCGCGCCGACGCGACACCGATCACGACGGCCTCAGCGACGGCCGCGAGGACCGGAACCACAACGGCCGCGTGGATCCCGGGGAGCGCGACCCGCTCAGGCGCCGCTGACCGGCCTCGAGAAGTGGTGAGCGGTGATCGCGTACCCGCTCCCGAGATACACACTGTGAGCAGCGCGGCGCTCGAGCTGGACGCCCGAGTCGAGGTGCAGCTGACCGCAACCGAGCCGCGTGGCCTCCGCGTCGAGCCACGCGAGCACGGCGCCCGCGTTCCCGCGGCCTCGCGCCGCGGGCAGCGTCGAGAGGTCGTCGACGTAGAGGAAGCGGCCCCACGGAAGGTTCTCCCCGGTGCGAAAGCCCGCGACAGCGACCGCGTGCGGCGTCCCGTCCTCGAACGCCCCGACGAGCCGGTAGCCGCCGGGGCGCAGCACGTCGTCCACCTGCCGGGCGAACGCGCCCTGGTCATCCCACGCGGGCCGCAGCTCGCGGATCGCGAGCCACGCCAGCG
>CAWDUW010000009.1:0-51419 GCA_963805615.1 uncultured Actinomycetes bacterium
CGACGGCCGCGGCCCACGGGGCTGCTCCGAGCTCTCGCGCCAGCAGGTGGGCCCCGAGGAACGCCAGCGCGAACGCGAAGAGGAACAGCAGGTCGTAGCGGACGACTGCGGCGCGCGGCCCGTGCCCGATCAGCCCGGCGGGCGTGTAGCCGATCAGCGCGTCGGAGAATGCGAGGCTGTCGTGCAGCGGCCAGAACTGGTTGCTCTGGAAGAAGTCGAGCGGCTGGGTCGCGAGCGCGTGGCCGTCCCAGGCGACCTGCCAGCTCTGTGGGAGCGGGTCGCCCAGGTCGAGCGGGATGTCCGTCCCGAGGTGCGCCGCGAGCGGCCAGAACAGCGCGACGGCGAGCAGCGCAGCGGCGAGCGCCACCAGCACGACCTCGCGCCCGCGGATCTGCGGAGAGGATCGCCACCAGGCCGCCATGCGGAACAGAGCCTATTTGTGCCACCCGAACCGGCGCATCGGCGTCATTCGCCAGCTACCGTTGGCGGCATGATTTCCCGTCATTCCCTTCTCGCGGCCGGCGTCGTCGCCGCCGTTCTCGTCCCCGCCTCGGCTGCCTCCGCGGCGCAGGTCGCGCCCGACGTCAAGCAGCTCAAGGTCACCCCGTCAACCTTCAAGGCGCTCCCGACCGGCAGCACCGTGGTCCTGTCCGGCGGCGCCCTCGTGACGTTCAACATCCTCAACGGGGCGCACGTCGACTTCTCCTTCAGGAGCGAGAAGCCCGGCAAGAGGGTGGGCGGCAAGTGCATCGCCGGCAAGGCGAAGACCAAGAAGCGCTCCTGCACCCGCACGGCAGCCGTCCCCGGCGGCTTCGAACTGATCGGCATCTCCGGCCCGAACGAGTTCAACTTCTCCGGACGGCTCGCCGACAAGAAGCTCGCGCCCGGCCGCTACCGCCTCCTCGCCAAGGCCCAGGGCACGGCCGGCCGGACGTCGTACACGCGCTTCAAGATCAGGAAGTAGACCGTGCGGCGCTCCCGCGCCGCACGTGCAGCAGGTACGGTCCGCCGATGCGACGTCCCGCACGGCTGGCTCTGACGATCGTTCTTGCGGCGCTGCTGCCGGCGCTGGCTGCCTGCGGCAGCGACACGCAGGGCGGCCCGTCGACGATCCCGGAGAGCGGCGCGCGGACGCAGCCGGTGGCGGTGACGGGCGTCGCGACGACGATCGCGCTCGACCCGCTGACCGTCGGGGTCCTGAGCGACAACAACATCTCCTGGGCGCCGATCCCTCCGGCCCGCCGGGCGGCCGAGGGCATCCGCTTCCCGATCACGAGCGGCGACGTCCGGCCCGACACGCTCGGCGGCACGATCCACCACGCCGGCGGCATCGCGCTCACGAACGGGCGCCTGCGCGTGGCGCTCGGCGACATCGTCATCAACACGACGACCGGGCAGCTCACCGCCGATGCCGGCGCCGGCCCGGTGGCGCTGATGAACCTCGACCTCTCGTCGGGCAAGCGGCTCGACGGCGGGAACCGGCTCGTGCTGGGCGACATCCCCACGACGCTCACCTCGAAGGCCGCCCACGCGCTCAGCGAGGCGCTGAACGTGTCGGTGTTCACTCCCGCGCTGCCGATCGGCGTGGCGGTCATCAGCGCCGCGCGCTGAGCCGATCGCGGCGATCATCTAGGGTCGCAGGCGATGATCGTCGCGATCGGGGTCGATCACGCCGGGGCACCGCTCCACGCCAGCATCGTGGAGGTCCTGGCCGATCTCGGACACGAGGTCCTCGACCTCGGCGCCTGTGACGACTATCCGGACATCGCTCTCGCCGTCGGCCGTGCGGTCGCGAGCGGCCAGGCGGAGCGTGGCGTGCTGATCTGCGGGTCGGGCGCGGGCGTCGGCGTCGCGGCGTCGAAGATCCCGGGCATCCGCGCGCAGACCATCCACGACGGGTACACCGCCCATCAGGGCGTCGAGCACGACGCCGTCAACGTCATCTGCCTCGGCTCGCGGGTCGTCGGCGAGCAGGTCGCGCGCGAACTGGTCGCGACGTTCCTGAGCGCTCGCGTCAGCGATGAGCCGCGTCACGTGCGTCGCCGTGCCAAGGTGGACGTGCTCGAACGCGACGGCTTGGGCGCGGTCCTCGACGACACCACGACGAAGGAGTGACATGCAGCTCGGGATGATCGGCCTCGGCCGGATGGGCGCGAACATGGTCCGCAGGCTGATCGCCGACGGGCACGAGTGCGTGGTGTGGGATCCCGACGCCGCCGTGGTGGAGCAGCTCGCCGGTGAGGGCGCGACCGGTGCCGCGTCGGCGGCCGACCTCGTCTCGAAGCTCGCGGTGCCCCGGGCCGTCTGGCTGATGGTGCCGGCGGGCGTCGTCGACGGCGCGCTGGCGAACCTCACGCCACACCTCGAGCCGGGCGACCTCGTGATCGACGGGGGCAACTCGTACTACATCGACGACCTGCGGCGGTCGGCCGCCTTCGCCGAGCAGGGGCTCCACTACGTGGACTGCGGCGTCAGTGGGGGCGTCTGGGGCCTGACCGAGGGCTTCGGCCTGATGGCGGGCGGGGACGACGTGTCGATCGAGCGGATCACCCCGGTGCTGCGGAGCCTCGCCCCGGGCGTCGACGCCGCCCCGCGCACGCCCGGTCGCACCGGGACGCCGGCGCCCGAGGAGGAGGGGTGGATCCACTGCGGCCCGTCCGGTGCGGGGCACTTCGTGAAGATGGTCCACAACGGAATCGAGTACGGGATGATGGCCGCGTACGCGGAGGGGCTGAATCTGCTCGCGCACGCCAACGCCGGCGCGGCGGAGCGGGAGGTCGACGCGGAGACGACGCCGCTGCGCGACCCCGAGCACTACCGCTACGAGATCGACACCGCGAAGGTCGCCGAGGCGTGGCGGCGCGGCACGGTGGTGCGCTCCTGGCTGCTCGACCTCGCGGCCTCGGCGCTCGCCGCGGACCCGGATCTCGGCCACCTCGCCGGGCGTGTCTCCGACTCGGGCGAGGGCCGCTGGACGGCCCTCGCGGCGATCGACACCGGCACGCCGACGCCGGTCCTGACGGCCGCGCTCCAGGAGCGCTTCAGCTCGCGCGGCGAGGCCGACTTCGCCGATCGCCTGCTCTCCGCGTTGCGCGAGCAGTTCGGCGGGCATGCGGAGAAGCCGGGCACGGGAGGCAGGTCATGAGCCCGCGTGAGCGGGGGGATGCGCTCGTCATCTTCGGGATGACGGGTGACCTCGCATTCCGCCAGATCTTCCCGGCGCTGCAGCGGATGATCCAGGCCGGTGACCTGAACGTGCCGATCGTCGGCGTCGCGCGCGAGCACTGGAACCTCGAGAAGCTCCAGGAGCGCGCGCGCAACAGCCTCGAGGCCAGCAAGGACGGGCTCGATCCGGCGGCGTTCTCGCAGCTCTGCAAGCTCATGCGCTACGCCGGCGGCACGTACGACGACCCGAAGACCTACGGGGAGCTCGCGAACGCGCTGCAGGACTGCGATCGCCCCGTGCACTACCTCGCGATCCCGCCGTCGCTGTTCGAGCTGGCGGTCAACCACCTCGGCGGCGCCGGCCTTGCGGAGCTGGGGCGCGTCGTCGTCGAGAAGCCGTTCGGGCGCGACCTGGCATCCGCGCAGGAACTCAACCGCGCGCTGCTCAAGGTGTACCCGGAGGAGCGCGTCTACCGGATCGATCACTTTCTCGGGAAGACGCCGGTCGACAACATCCTCTTCTTCCGTTTCGCCAACACGTTCCTCGAGCCGGTCTGGAACCGCCAGTACGTCCACCAGATCCAGATCACGATGGCCGAGGACCTCGACGTCGCAAACCGCGGCGCGTTCTACGACAGCGTCGGCGCGATCCGCGACGTGATCGAGAACCATCTGTTCCAGGTGCTCACCCTGCTCGCGATGGACCCGTTCCCCGGGCACCACGAGGACGCGCTGCGCAAGGAGAAGGCGCGCTTCCTGCGCGGGGTGCGCGCGCTGCGTCCCCAGGACGTGATCCGCGGGCAGTACCGCGGCTACCGGGAGACCGACGGCGTCGCGCCGGACTCCACGGTGGAGACCTTCGCCGCGATGCGGCTGCACGTCGACACCTGGCGCTGGGCGGATGTTCCGATCCTCGTGCGCGCGGGCAAGTGCCTCCCGGTGAAGGCGACCGAGATCGTGATCGAGCTGAAGAAGCCGCCGGAGAAGCTCTTTCCCCAGCAGCACCAGCACGGCAACCGGATGCGCTTCCAGATCGATCCCGAGGTGCTGATCGCCATGGAGGTGCAGGCGCGCCGCGCCGACACCGAGGAGTTCGAGGTCGAGGACATCGAGCTGATGGCGATGCGCGAGACCCCGCATCAGGTGCCGCCGTACCAGCGACTGCTCACCGCCGCGCTCGAGGGGGACCACAACCTCTTCGCGAGCGAGCAGACGATCGAGGAGGCGTGGCGTATCGTCGATCCCATCCTCAACATGGATACGGATCCGATCGAGTACGAGAAGGGCAGCTGGGGACCGGCCGAGGCCGACCACCTGCCTCCCAACCATCACTGGTTCACGCCCCATGTCGACGGGGCGGACGTGTCGCATCCGGCCGACCGCACGAGCAAGTCCGACTAGGAGATCCCAGCCATGACCAGCACACGCGCCTTGAACGCCGCCGGCCAGAGCATCTGGCTGGACAACATCACGCGCCCGATGCTCGACGACGCGACGCTCGCCGGCTACATCGACGAGTACCGGATCAGCGGGCTGACCTCGAACCCGACGATCTTCGACAAGGCGATCGCCGGCTGCGACGCCTACGACCACCAGATCGCCGAGGTCGGCAGCGACGCCGGGCGCTCGGACGAAGCGGTCTTCTTCGATCTCGCGATCGATGACCTGCGGCGCGCCGCGGACGAGTTCGCCGAGGTGTACGAGCGCACCGCGCACCTTGACGGCTTCGTGTCGCTCGAGGTCTCCCCGAACCTCGCGTTCGACGCCACCGGAGCGACGATCGTGCAGGTGCGCGAGCTCGCGACGCGCATGGAGCGTCCCAACGTCTTCATCAAGATCCCGGGCACGAAGGAGGGGCTGCCGGCGATCGCCGACGCGATCCACGAGGGCATTCCGGTGAACGTGACGCTGCTCTTCTCCAGTGAGCATCACCTCGCAGCGGCCGACGCCTGGATGACCGGCATCGAACGGCGGATCGCCGACGGGCTCCCGCCGGACGTGCAGTCCGTCGCCTCGCTCTTCATGAGCCGCTGGGACGTGAAGGCCAACCCGAACGTCCCGGCGGAGCTGAAGAACAAGCTCGGCCTGGCGATCGGCGGGCGCGCCTACAAGGCGTACGTCGACCTGCTCGCATCGCCGCGGATGCAGAAGCTCATGAACGCGGGCGCGCGCCCGCAGCGCCTGCTCTGGGCGAGCACGGGCACCAAGGACAAGGCCGCCTCCCCGACGCTGTACATCGACGGGCTCGTCGCGCCCTACACGGTCAACACGACGCCCGACGGCACGCTCAACGCCTGCACGGCGCGCGGCGCCGACGTCCCGCCGCTGATGGCGCGGGACGGCGGTGACGCCGAAGCGGTGCTCGCGCAGTTCGCAGCCGCGGGGGTCGACGTGGGGGTCTACGCCGCTGAGCTGCAGCAGGCCGGCGCGGAGTCGTTCGTCGACAGCTGGACGTCGCTGCTCAGCACGATCGCCGAGCGTCGCGCGGCCGTCGCCGCCGGTCGCTGAGCGATGCCGGACGGGCCACGCGGGCTGGACGCGCTTCCGTCGTGGGGGGCGCTGCTCGCCCACGCGCGGGAGCTCGAGGACTCCACGCTCGGCGACCTCTTCGCAGCCGACCGCGCCCGCGGCGAGGCGCTGACGTTCGAGGCCGAGGGCCTGCTGCTCGACGCGAGCAAGCAGCGCGTCACGCCGCAGACGCTCGAGCTGCTCGTCGCGCTCGCCCGTGAGGCGGGCCTCGAGGAGCGGATCGCGGCGATGTTCGACGGTGAGCCCGTGAACGTCTCCGAGGACCGTGCCGCGCTGCACGTCGCGCTGCGCGCGCCTCGCGGCGCGCGGATCGAGACCGGTGGCGAGGACGTCGTTCCGGCGGTCCACGACGTGCTCGATCGGATGGCGGACTTCGCCGAGCGCGTGCGCTCGGGCGCGTGGACAGGCGCGACGGGCGAGCGCATCCGCACGGTCGTGAACATCGGCATCGGCGGCTCGTACCTCGGGCCCGAGATGGCGGCGGTCGCGCTCGCCGCCTACGTGCCGGACGAGCTCGACCTGCGCTTCCTCTCCAACGTCGACGGCAGCGACTTCTGGCGCGTCACGCGCGACCTCGATCCGGCGAGCACGCTCGTGATCGTCGCGTCCAAGACGTTCACGACGTTGGAGACGATGACGAACGCCCGGACGATGCGGGACTGGATCGTCGGCGCGCTCGGGGAGGACGCCGTCGCCCGCCATGTCGTCGCGGTCTCGACGAACGAGCGGCTCGTGCGGGACTTCGGGATCGACCCGGCGAACATGTTCGGGTTCTGGGACTGGGTCGGCGGCCGCTACTCGATGGACTCGGCGATCGGGCTGTCGACGATGATCGCGATCGGGGCCGAGGGTTTCGCCGAGCTGCTCAGCGGCTTCCATGCGATCGACGAGCATCTGCGCGAGGCTCCGCTGGAGCGGAATCTGCCGGTGCTGATGGGGCTCCTCAGCGTCTGGAACCGCAACGTCCTGGGCCTTGCGACCGTCGCCGTGCTGCCCTACTGCCAGGAGCTCGCGCGCTTCCCGGCCTACCTCCAGCAGCTGGAGATGGAGAGCAACGGCAAGCACGTCATGACGGACGGCTCACGGGTGCGCTGGGAGACCTCGCCGGTCCTCTGGGGGGAGCCCGGCACCAACGGCCAGCACAGCTTCCACCAGCTCCTGCACCAGGGGACCGAGATCGTGCCGGCGGAGCTGATCGCGTTCACCCGGCCGCTCCACGACGTCGGCCCGCACCACGACCTGCTGCTCGCCAACCTGCTGGGCCAGGCGGAGGCGCTCGCATTCGGTCGCTCGGCGGAGGAGCTGCGTGCGCTCGGCAGCCCCGAGGAGCAGATCCCGCATCGCGTCTGCGAGGGCGACCGGCCGTCGAGTGTGCTGCTCGTGGACGGCGCGATCACACCCGCAGCCGTCGGCAGGCTCGTCGCGCTCTACGAGCACCGCGTGCTGACCGAGGGCGTCCTGTGGGGCATCGACTCGTTCGACCAGTGGGGCGTCGAGCTCGGCAAGGTGGCCGCCGGAACGCTCGCGGAGGAACTGACGGCGCCGTCCGCACCCGACCTGGGCCACGACGCGGCGACGAACGCGCTCGTGCGCCGGCTGCGCGCCGCGCGCGGCCGGCCGTCCTGAGCGCTAGGCGCTCGGGACGACGTCGAGCGGCTGCATGTCCTGCTGGGCCGCGCCGTCGCCCGCGGGCGAGGCGGAGGTCGACGAGCCCGAACTGCCGTTCTCGAGCATCGACTGCACGGTCGACGCCGGGATCGAGAAGCCGATGCCGTCGTTGCCGCCGCCCTGGCTGGCGATCTGAGAGTTCACGCCGACGACCTCGCCGCTCGCGTTCAGCAGCGGGCCGCCGGAGTTGCCCGGGTTGATCGCTGCGTCGGTCTGGATCACGTTCGAGATCGTCGCGCCGTCCGGTGCCTGGATGTCACGTCCGATCGCGGAGACGATCCCGCTGGTGAAGGTCTGTGAGAGCCCGAACGGGCTGCCGATCGCGTAAACGGTGTCGCCGACGGAGACGCCGCCCGTCGAGAGACGCAGCGGCGTGAGCCGGCCGCCGCTCGTATCGACCTTGAGCACCGCGAGATCCTCGTCGGCGTTGCCGCCGACGACCTGCGCGGTGCGCTGCGCGCCGTCGGTCCCGAGCTGCACGGTGACCTCCTGCGCGCCGTCGACGACGTGGCCGTTGGTGACGATCAGGCCGTCGGCGGAGACGACGAAGCCCGTGCCGGTGGACTGGCCCTCGCTCGTCACGGCCTGGATCTGCGCGACGGACTCCTTGGCGCCCTCATAGACCTGCTTGGCGTCCGACGTGGCGGACGGCTGCGTGGTCTGGCGCTGGACCTCCGCGACGGGCATCCGGGCGGACGTGACGGAGGAGCCGGAGCCGGCGTGCGGACCGGCGGTCAGCGCGAAGACGGCGGCCCCGCCGCAGGCGGCGAGGACGATGGTCGCGCCGGCTGCGGCGAACTGGGATGACGACATGCCTCCAGGGTGGAAGCGCGACCTTCAGCCTGCGTAACGACTCCTGAAACGACGCGTGAAGTCTCAGGCGACGGCCGGCGCCAGGCCGCCCGGGTCCTTCGGAAGCTTGCGGATCTGCAGGCCGCCGTAGACGAACGCGCAGCCGCGGATCACGAAGATGATGCCCGCGAGCACCGCGAGCGTCTTCAGGCTGAGGTCGGGCCAGGCGAGGACCACGATGCCGGCGACGACATCGAGCACGCCGACCGCGATGTTCGTCCCGCGGTACTCGGAGTCGGAGAATGCGGCGATGAAGCGCGCGACGCCGGACACGATGAACCAGATCCCGACGATGATCACGAGCGCGGCGAGCGCGCTGAACGGATGCTTCACGAGGATCAGCCCGGCGATGATGCTGAGCACGCCGAGCATCGCGACGAGCCCGCGCCCCTCGCCCTTTCCGGCGATCGACGCGATCACCTCGATCACCCCGTCCACGAGCAGGAAGATCCCGATGATCACGGCGATCGTCACGAGCGACGGCCCGGGCCAGACGATCAGGATGACGCCGGCGGCCAGGGTGATCAGCCCGAACACGACGAACAGCCACCAGAGGCTGCGGAAATCCTTCAGTGCATCAGGGACGCTCGTGGACACGACGGGAACCTCCGAGGGGGACGGTGGGCGCCAGAAACGCTAGACGCTCGGGCGGCGGCTCAGGACTTCGCGGCGCGGCGGCCGGCCTTGACCCGCCCGATCTTGTCGAGCACCGCCTTGCGCAGCCGGATCGACTCGGGCGTCACCTCGACGCACTCGTCCTCGCGCAGGAACTCGAGCGCCTGGTCCAGCGACAGGATCTTCGCCGGCACGAGGCGCTCGAGCACGTCGGCCGCGGCCGAGCGCATGTTCGTCAGCTGCTTCTCTCGCACGGCGTTGACGTCGAGGTCCTCCGAGCGGCTGTTCTCGCCGACGATCATGCCCTCGTAGAGCTCGTCGCCGGGTGAGACGAACAGCGTTCCGCGCTCCTGCAGCGAGGACAGCGCGAACCCGGTGGCCTTGCCGGTGCGGTCGGCGACGAGCGAGCCGCTCGGGCGCGTGCGCAGCTCACCGAACCAGGGGGCCCAGCCGTCAAAGACGTGGTGGATCAGGCCGGTCCCGCGCGTCTCGGTGAGAAACTCGGTGCGGAAGCCGATGAGTGCGCGCGCCGGGACCAGGTACTCCATGCGCACCCAGCCCTGGCCGTGATTGACCATCTGTTCGAGCTGGCCCTTGCGCAGCGCGAGCAGCTGCGTCACGACGCCGACGTAGTCGTCGGGGACGTCGATCGACATCCGCTCGACGGGCTCGTGGCGCTTGCCGTCGATCGTGCGCTCCAGCACGCGCGGCTGGCCGACGTTCAGCTCGAAGCCTTCGCGGCGCATCAGCTCGACGAGCACGGCGAGCTGCAGCTCGCCGCGGCCCTGGACCTCCCAGGCGTCGGGGCGCTCGGTGTCGGTCACGCGGATCGACACGTTGCCGATGATCTCGCGGTCCAGTCGCGCCTTGATGAGGCGCGCGGTGACCTTCTTGCCCTCGCGGCCCGCCATCGGCGAGGTGTTCACGCCGAGCGTGATCGACAGGGACGGCTCGTCGACGCTGATCACGGGCAGCGGCCGCGGATCGTCCGGATCGGCGAGGGTCTCGCCGATCGTCACGTCGTCGAGGCCGGAGACGGCGATGATCTCGCCGGGACCCGCGGAGTCGGCGGGCACGCGGTCGAGTGCCTCGGTGATGAACAGGTCGCCGATCTGGCCGGACTGCACGGTGCCGTCTGCGCGACACCAGCCGATCTTCTGGCCCTTGGTGATCGTGCCGTGGCGCACGCGGCAGATCGCCAGGCGCCCGAGGTACGGGGAGGCGTCCAGGTTCGTGACCATCGCCTGGAGCGGGTGGTCGGGCTCGTGGCTCGGCGGCGGGACGTGCTCGAGCAGCAGGTCGAAGAGGGGGACGAGGCTGTCGCCGGGCTTCGTCGGGTCCATCGACGCCCAGCCCTTCTTGGCGTTCGTGTAGACGACCGGGAAGCCGAGCTGGTCCTCGTGCGCGTCGAGGTCGAGGAAGAGGTCCTCCACCATGCTGAGGACCTCGCCGATCCGCGCGTCGGGCCGGTCGACCTTGTTGATGTCGAGGATGACCGGGAGCCGCGCCTCGAGCGCCTTGCGCAGCACGAAGCGGGTCTGCGGCAGCGGGCCTTCGGCGGCGTCGACGAGCAGCAGGACGGCGTCCACCATCGCGAGGCTGCGCTCGACCTCCCCACCGAAGTCGGCGTGCCCCGGCGTGTCGACGATGTTGATCTTCACGCCCTTGTAGTCCACCGCGGTGTTCTTGGCGAGGATCGTGATGCCGCGCTCGCGCTCGAGATCCATCGAGTCCATGACCCGGGTCTCGACCTCCTCGTGCGCGGCGAAGGCGCCGCTCTGATGCAGCAGCGCGTCGACCAGCGTGGTCTTCCCGTGGTCGACGTGCGCGACGATCGCGACGTTCCGCAGGTCGTCGCGTCTGGCGGTCACGCGCTGCCCAGCTCACGGAGCTTGGCGAGCTCCGTATCGAGGTCGATGGCGCGCATGTCGTGCTCGCCGGGGAGACGGCTCAGGATCCCGCGCACGAGCGCGTGAAGATCGCCGTCCTCGTGTCCGAATCCGTCGAAATACGTCTTCAGCGCGGTGTACGTGACCTTCATCTCCGCCGCGTTCAGCTGGAGATCCAGGACCGGTGCGTCCGCCGGAATGAGGTTCGTGTCGTCGTCAGCCATACGTTGAAGCTAGCGCCAACATGCGCCCCGATAGGGTGCAGACATGGCCGATCGCACCGTCGACGTCCTCCTGATCGGCGGTGGAGTCGCCTCCGCCGCCGCCGCGGGCGAGCTTGTGAGCGGGGGGTTTGACGGCAGCGTCCTGCTGGCCGGCCGCGAGCTCGATCCGCCCTACGACCGGCCGCCGCTCACGAAGGAGTACCTGCGAGGAGAGCAGGGCCGCGAGCCCGGGTTCCGTCCCGAGGCCGGGTGGTTCGACGACGCGCCCGTCGAGCTCATGACGCGGACGAGCGTGATGAAGCTCGACACCACGGCGCGCGAGGCGACGCTGTCGACGAAGGAGACCGTCGCCTACGAGCACGCGCTCGTCGCCACCGGGTCGATGGTCCGCCGGCTCCAGGTGGACGGCACCCAGCTCGACGGCATTCACTACCTGCGCGCCTTCGGCAACGCCGACGCGATCCGCGCCGAGCTCGACCAGGCCGAGCACGTCGTGTGCGTCGGCGGCTCGTACATCGGCTGCGAGGTGGCCGCGTCGCTGCGTGCCATCGGCAAGGAGGTGACGATCGTGATGCTCGAGGACGAGCCCATGGAGCGCGGCTTCGGCCATCAGGTCGGCGCGTTCTTCCGCGGCGTCCTGTCCGAGCGCGGTGTGGGCATCGTCCACGGGGACGAGGTCGACCGGTTCGAGGGGGACGACCGCGTCGCGCGCGTGCTCACGAAGGGCGGGCGCGAGCTCGCGGCGGACCTCGTGATCTGCGGCGTCGGCGTGACGCCCGACGTGATGCTCGCGCGCTCGGCGGGGCTCGAGCTCGGCGAGAGCGGCGGCGTGCGCTGCGACGAGAGCCTGCGCACGAGCGCGTCGCGCGTCTGGGCGGCGGGCGACATCTGCGAGTACGCGAGCGCCGTCCACGGCCGGCGGATCCGCGTCGAGCACACCGAGCACGCGAGCGCCCAGGGGGCGTTCGTCGCGCGCGCGATCCTCGGCGCCGAGGAGCCCTACACCGAAGTGCCGTACTTCTACAGCGACCTTGCCGACTGGGCCTCGCTCGAGTACGTCGGCCCGGCGATGACCTGGGACGAGGAGGTCCTCACCGGCACGCTCGAGAGCGGGGAGTTCGGCGTCTGGTACCTCGAGCACGGCCATCTGCGCGGCGCGCTGAGCGTCGGTGGAGGGCTCGACCTGGACCGTGCGCGCGCGCTGATCACCTCCGGCGACAGCGTCGCCGCCGCGGACCTGACGGAGGTCTAGGCCGTCTCGTGCAGGTGGTGCCCGGTCGACTCGGCCGCGGCCTCCGACGCCACCGTGTCGCGCAGCGCGGCGTCGAACGCGCCGACCTGCTCGACCCGCTCGGCCGTCAGCCTGTCGAGCTTCGGCGCCACGGCGCGGGCGTCGCGCTCGCCGGCCCGCGTGCGCAGCGCCATCCGCAGCGGCGAGAGGTAGCGCAGCCACCTGGGGGCGAAGACCGTTCGGCTGCGGGCGTGCACGCCGTCGACGATCGCCTGCGCGGCGTCGCCGACGGGGTGCGTCGTGCGGAGCGGGCCGACCATCGCTTCGCGCATCGTCCGGAACGCGGCCATGTCGCGGTCGGCGCCGTCGACCATGTCGGTCTTGATCCAGAGGAAGTAGGCGACACCGACGTCGACCCCGAGGTGCGCCACCTCGACGCGGAGGATGTCGAGCAGCATCTCGAGGCCGGCCTTGCTCGTCCCGTACGCCCCGAGGCCGATCGCCGGGGCGATGGCCGAGGCGGACGCGACACCCATGACGTAGCCGCGGCGCTCCTCGATGTGCGGGAGGCACGCGTGGATCACGCGCCAGTTCCCGGTCAGGTTCACGTTGAGCTGGGCCGCGAGCGTGTCGGGGTCCAGGTGGCGGAGCGCTCCGGCGACCGCGACGCCGGCGTTCGAGATCAGCACGTCGATCCCGCCGGCCTCCTCGACGACCCAGGCGATGGCGTCGGCGACCTGTTCGGGGTGGGTGATGTCGCAGGCGCGGTGGAGCGCGTCGCCGCCGCAGGTCGCGGCGGCTCCGGGGAGCGCGCCTGCGTTGAGGTCCAGCAGGGCTACGCGGTGGGTGGCGGAGAGGCGCTGCGCGACCTCGAGGCCGATGCCCTGCGCGGCCCCGGTGACGACGGCGACGGGGCGGGTCATAGCGCGACCCTACCCCGGAATCAGATGTCCTGCCCGGGGATCCGGTGCTCTTCGAGGAAGCGGTCGTTCTCGCGCTTCTCGACGACGGCCTGGGCCGCCGCGAACGCGATCAGCCCCTGCGCCAGGACCGGGAAGAGCACGAAGAACACGCCGATCAGACCGACGTCGATCTTCACGGCATTACTGACGGCGAGCAGCATGACGCGAGCGTATCGAAGCGGCTGGCCACCAGGCGGCCCGCCGGGGTACTCTCGGGCGCGTGAATCGTCTCGGCGCCCTCGTCTACGACCGCTTCGTCATGCAGCGCAGCCAGGAGGCGGGCCTTGCGGACGCGCGCCGGGAGGCGCTCGCGCCGGCGCGGGGCGACGTCCTCGAGATCGGTGCGGGCACGGGCCTCAACATGACGGCGTACCCCCGCACGGGGATCACGCGGCTCGTCCTGAGCGAGCCGCACGAGCCGATGCGCAGGCAGATCGAGGGCAAGATCGGGGATGCGCCCGCTCCGGTCGAGATCGTCGAAGCGAGCGCGGAGGCGCTCCCGTTCGACGACGCGACGTTCGACACGGTGACCGGGACGCTCGTGCTGTGCGAGGCGGAGCACCCCACGGCGGCGCTCGACGAGATCGCGCGCGTGCTGAAGCCCGGCGGGCACTACCTGTTCCTGGAGCACGTGCGCAGCGACGATCCCAAGCTCGCGCGCAGTCAGGACCGCTGGGCTCCGCTCTGGAAGCGCGTCGCGGGCGGGTGCAACTGCAACCGCGACACGCTCGCGACGATCGCCGCGTCGGGCCTCGACGTCGAGGGCCACCGGATCGGCAGGTTCCCGAAGTCGCCGAAGGTCGTCAGCCCGCTGCTCAGCGGGTCCGCCGTGCGCGGCGACGTGCTGTAGTCCCGACCCGGCTATCTCCTACCTCGCTGGTAGGATTGACGGATGTTCTTCACGACGAAGGCGGAGTACGGCGTGCGCCTGCTCGTCGAGCTCGGCCGGCAGCCCGCCGATGCTCCGGTCTCGCTGAAGGCCATCGCCGAGGCCGAAGGTCTTCCGCTCGCCTACCTGGAGCGCATCGTCGCGCTGCTGAAGAAGGCGGGGCTCGTCGAGAGCACCCGCGGCGCGCACGGCGGCTACCGCCTGTCGCGGCCCGCGGCGCTGATCACGATGGACGAGGCGGTGCTCGCGCTCGAGGGCGCGGTCGCCCCGATGTCCTGTTTCGTCGACGACAGCCAGGACGGCCGCGTCCTGTGCTCGCACGTCGAGGACGACCACCAGGGCTGCGCGACCCGGCTGCTGTGGACGCGGGTCCAGGGCGGCGTCACGCGCGCGCTCCAGGGCACGACGCTGCAGGAGCTCGTCGAGTTCGGCGCGCCCAAGCCCGCCGGCGGGCCAGATCCCGTGGGCTCCGCGCTCCCGCTGCACTCCGCAGCCTGACCTCTCACTCACCACCACACGAAGAACGGACGACATGGCAGACCTCGAGATCAAGAACCTGCACGTCCGGGCCGGAGAGAAGGAGATCCTCAAGGGCCTGGACCTCACCGTCAACGAGGGTGAGATCCACGCGCTGATGGGTCCCAACGGCTCGGGAAAGAGCACGCTCGCGAACGTCATCATGGGCAACCCGACGCTCGAGATCACGCAGGGCGAGATCACGTTCCGCGGGCAGGACATCACCGAGATCGACCCGGACGAGCGCGCTCGCGCGGGCCTCTTCATGGCGTTCCAGTACCCGGTCGCGATTCCCGGCGTCACCGTCGCCAAGTACCTGCGCATGGTGATGAACGCGCACCGCGACGCTCGCGGCGAGCCCGAGGTGCCGCTGAAGGAGTTCCGCAAGACGGTCGAGGCCGCGATGGAGCTCACGAAGATCCCGCGCGACTTCTCCTCGCGCTACCTCAACGACGGGTTCTCCGGCGGCGAGAAGAAGCGCCTGGAGATGCTCCAGCTCGCGCTGCTTCAGCCGCACACCGCGATCCTCGACGAGACCGACTCCGGCCTCGACATCGACGCCCTGAACATCGTCGCCGAGGCGGTCAACACCGTCGCCAAGGAGCAGGGCATGGGCGTTCTCATCATCACCCACTACCAGCGGATCCTGCACCTCGTCGAGCCGCAGCGCGTCTCGATCCTCTTCGACGGCCGGATCGTCAAGGAGGGTGGCCCGGAGCTCGTCACGCAGCTCGAGGCCGAGGGCTACGGCTGGATCAAGGACGAGGTCGCGGGCGCCGCAGCCTGACCCCGATGCCCGCGCTCGCCGACACCGCGCTCGCCCACGAGTTCCCGATCCTGCGGCGGGAAGGGCTCGTCTACCTCGACAGCTCCGCGACGTCGCAGAAGCCGCGGGTCGTGATCGAGGCGATGGAGACGCAGCTCGCCCGCCACAACGCGAACGTTCACCGCGGCTCCTACCCGCTCGCCGCCGAGGCGGACGAGCGCTACGAGGGCGCCCGCGCACGGATCGCCGCGTTCACGGGCTCCACCCCGGCCGAGACGATCATCACGAAGAACGCGACCGAGGCGCTCAACCTCGTGGCCTCCTCGTGGGGTCGCGAGAACATCGGCCACGGCGACGCGATCGTGCTCACGCAGGCCGAGCATCACGCGAACATGGTTCCCTGGCAGGTCGTCGCCCAGCAGGCCGGCGCGGAGCTGCGCTACCTCGAGGTCGACGACGAGGGCCGCATCTCGCTCGCCCAGCTCGACGAGCATCTCGCCGACGGGCGCGTGAAGCTCGTCACCGTCGCGCACGTGTCGAATGTCCTCGGCACGATCTTCGCGGTCACCGAGATCGTCGCCCGCGCCCGCGCCGCCGGTGCGGTCACCGTCGTCGACGGCTCGCAGGCCGTACCGCAGATGGCCGTCGACGTCGCTCAGGTCGGCGCCGACTTCTACGCGTGGACCGGGCACAAGGCCTACGGTCCGACCGGCGTCGGGATCCTGCATGGCCGCCGCGAGCTGCTCGAGGCGATGCCGCCGTTCCTCTACGGCGGCGACATGATCAAGACGGTCACCTTCGAGGGCGCGACCTGGAACGACCTGCCCTGGAAGTTCGAGGCCGGCACGCCCCCGGTCGCCGAGGTCGTCGGGCTCGGCGCCGCCGTCGACTTCCTCGGCCAGATCGGCATGGACCGGGTGCGCGAGCACGAGCTCAGCCTCACCGCCTACGCGCTCGACCGCCTGGCCGAGGTTCCGGGCCTGCACGTCTACGGCCCGCCCGAGGCCGAGGCCCGCGGCGCGCTCGTGGCGTTCGCGCTCGACGGCGCCCACCCGCATGACGTCGCCGAGATCATCGCCCGCGACGGCGTCTGCGTCCGCGCCGGGCATCACTGCGCGCAGCCGCTGATGAAGCGGCTGGGCGTCGGCGCCACCTCGCGCGCCTCGTTCGCCGTCCACAACACGCGCGACGACGTGGACCGCCTCATCGACGGCCTGCACCGCGTGCGCGAGGTCTTCCGCCTGGACGAGGCCGCCTGATGGACGACGCCCTGTACCGCGAGGAGATCCTCGAGCACTACAAGCGCCCCCACAACTTCGGCGAGATGCCCGATGCCGACCTCGTCTTCGAGGACACGAACCCGCTCTGCGGCGACGAGCTGAAGGTCATGCTCAAGGTGTCCGACGCCGGGACCGTCGAGGACGTCCGCTTCGCGGGTCACGGCTGCGCGATCAGCCAGGCGTCGGCGTCGATGATCTCGGACGAGATCAAGGGCATGAACGTGGACGACGTCGCGCGGATGGATCGCAGCGCCATTCTCGAGCTGCTCGGCATCCAGATCTCCGCCACCCGCATGAAGTGCGCGCTGCTGTCGCTGAAGGTGCTCAAGAGCGCGGCGATCGGCGCGAGCGCCGACTGGGAGCCCGCGACGCCCGAAGCCGCGCCCGCCTCAGGTCCTTCCGACCTCTGAACCGCGCCGGGCGGCGCCGGCGCGGGCACGCTGACCGGTACAATCCCGTCCTACGCAATCGGATTTCCCCACCGCACTCCCTGTGACCCCCCTCATCGACGTCTGCCCGCTCGACGATCTGCCCCCCGGGGCGACGCGTATCGTCGAGCACGAGGACCTCGAGATCGGGGTGGTCAACTGCGGCGGCGAGCTCCTCGCGATCGAGGATCGATGCTCGCACGACGACGGACCGCTCGCCGAAGGCCAGGTCAACCAGGCCGACTGCACCGTGGAATGTCCGCGGCACGGATCGCTGTTCGACCTGCGCACCGGCAAGCCGATGACGCTTCCCGCATACGTACCCGTTGAGACGTTCCCCGTCCTCGTCGAGGACGGGCTGATCAAGCTCGAGGTGGACTGACCATGGCTACTCCCGACACCGCCCGCACGCCGCTCACCGACGAGGAGGCCGGCCTCAAGGACCTCAACGCCGACTACACCGAGCGCTACGGCTTCCACGACGCCGAGGACTACCTCTACAAGGCGCCGAAGGGCATCAACAGGGAGATCGTCGAGAAGATCTCCGAGCTCAAGGACGAGCCGCAGTGGATGCGCGACTTCCGGCTCAAGTCGCTCGAGCACTTCCTCGCCCGCCCGATGCCGACGTGGGGCTCGCCCAAGCTCGCCGAAGTCGACTTCGACGACATCCATTACTTCGTCCGCGCCTCCGAGAAGGCCGAGCGCTCCTGGGACGACGTGCCCGACGACGTCAAGAAGACCTTCGACCGGCTCGGCATCCCCGAGGCCGAGCGCAAGTTCCTCGCCGGCGTCGGCGCGCAGTACGAGTCCGAGGTCGTCTACCACCAGGTCAACAAGGACCTCGAGGACCAGGGCGTCATCTTCGTCGACATGGACACCGCGCTCCGTGACCACGAGGACCTCGTCAAGGAGTACATCGGGACGATCATCCCGCCGAACGACAACAAGCTCGCCGCGCTCAACAGCGCCGTGTGGTCAGGCGGGTCGTTCGTCTACGTGCCGCCCGGCGTGCACGTCGAGATGCCGCTGCAGGCCTACTTCCGCATCAACACGGAGAACATGGGCCAGTTCGAGCGGACGATCATCATCGCCGACGAAGGCAGCTACGTGCACTACGTCGAGGGCTGCACCGCGCCGACGTACTCCAGCGACTCCCTGCACTCCGCCGTCGTCGAGCTGATCGCCAAGCCCGGCGCGCGGATCCGCTACACGACCGTGCAGAACTGGTCGCAGAACGTCTTCAACCTCGTCACCAAGCGGGCGGTGGCCGAGCGCGACGCGACCGTCGAATGGGTCGACTGCAACCTCGGCTCCAAGCTCACGATGAAGTACCCGAGCGTGTACCTCATGGGCGAGCGGGCGCACGGCGAGATCCTGTCGATCGCGTTCGCAGGCCACGGCCAGCACCAGGACGCCGGCGGCAAGATCGTGCACGCCGCCCCGAACACCACCTCGAACATCTTCGCGAAGTCGATCTCCAAGGACGGCGGGCGCTCGTCCTACCGCGGCCTGCTCGAGGTCGCCAAGGGCGCCCACGGCTCGAAGTCGAAGGTCGTATGCGACGCGCTGCTCCTGGACGAAGGCAGCCGGTCGGACACCTACCCGACGATCCGCATCGGCGAGGACGACGTCGACGTCGGCCATGAGGCAACGGTGTCGAAGGTCGGTGAGGAGCAGCTCTTCTACCTCATGTCGCACGGCCTTCCGGAGGAGGAAGCCTCCAAGCTCATCGTGAACGGCTTCATCGAGCCGATCGTCAAGGAGCTTCCGATGGAGTACGCCGTGGAGATGAACCGGCTGATCGAGCTGCAGATGGAAGGCTCGATCGGCTAGGCGTGGTCGCGGATCTCGTGGCGCCTGACGCGCCGTGTGGGCCGGGTCCGTACATGCGTACTGTCCCCGGCCCACCCGCCACGTCATCCATCCACGATCTCTCGCTCCGGTCTGCTGCTGACGATTGCTTTGTGACCTCTCTCTGACTACGGGATCTTCTTGTGAGTACTACGACTGAACCTTCTTTTCTTGGGACCCGCCGCGCTGCGGCGGCGGCCGAGGCTGCGGAGCTCGTGCTTCCGGTGTTCAAGGGTGATGCGGGGTGGGAGTTCACGCCGCTGAAGGGCTTTGACCTGGCGTCGTTCCCGCCGGCGCCTGCCGGCGCGGACGATGCGGCGCCGCATCTGCTGGATCTGGATCTCGATGCTTCGGTTCGCGTCTCGTCGGATCAGCCGGTCTCCGAGGGTCCCGTGGTGATGCCGCTGGCGCTCGCCGCCGAGCGCTACCCGGACATCGTGGAGCGGCACCTGGGAACGGTCGTGACCGCGCGCACGCGGTTCACCGTCGAGAACGATGCGACGTGGAGCGACGGTGCGTTCGTCTACGTCCCGAAGGACGTTCACGTCGAGGCGCCGATCGTCCTGACGACGGTCCACGAGGAGGCGGGGAGCGCGCTGCACCATCGCGCGCTGATCGTGCTGGAGGAGGGTGCGCAGGCCGAGGTCTGGCACCAGTCGCTGTCGTCGGACCTCGAGGCCGAGGGTGTCGTCAACGGCGTCACCGAGCTCGTCGTCGGGCAGAACGCGAAGCTGCGGTTCGTCGACGCGCAGGCGCTCTCGGAGAAGACCTGGGTCTTCGGGGCACAGCGCGCGGTCGTCGAGCGCGACGCGTCACTCGACTGGATCACACTCGGCTTCGGCTCCGCCAACGGCAAGGTCTTCCTGGAGACGAAGCTCGCCGGTCCCGGCGCGCACGCCGCCGTCACCGGCGCGTACGCCACCCGCGGCCGTCAGCACCTCGACTTCGACACGCTGCAGGAACATGCTGCGCCCGACACGACCTCGGACCTCGCGTTCCGCGGCATCCTCGACGGCCGCTCGAGCACGGTGTGGCGCGGCATGATCCAGGTGGACGAGGGTGCGCAGCGCACCGATGCCTTCCAGGAGTCGCGCAATCTGCTGCTGACGAAGAAGGCGCACGCGGACTCGATCCCCGGTCTCGAGATCCTCGCGAACGACGTGCGCTGCACGCACGCGGCCGCGATCTCGCAGATCGACAAGGACCAGCTGTTCTACCTGCGCTCCCACGGCCTCCCCGAGGCCGCCGCGCACCGGCTCGTCGTCGAGGGCTTCCTCGAGGCGATCGTCGGCCGGTTCGAAGCGGGCGCGGTCCGCGAAGCGGTCGCCGGCGCCATCGAGCGCCGCCTCGCGCTGGTCCTGGGGTAGTCGTGCGCCCATCCTCCGGGTGTTTCCCGGAGCGACGGGCCGAGGAGGATTTGGAGCCGCGCTTGCTTTCCACCGTGAAACGGGTGAATAGTGCGATATGCGCTTGGCCCTCGTCACGGTTGTGGCTGTTGCCGCGCTGGTGATCGCGCCGGGGTTCGCGGCGGGGGCGGAGCCGCTGCGCGGACAGTGGCATCTCGAGGATCCGGGCTGCACGGTCGCGCCGTGCCTGTATCCCGACAGTTCGGGGAACGGCCTGACGGCCACGAGCACCCTGGGCCCCTTGACCGTGCCGGGGCGCTTTGGGAACGCGCAGCGTCTGCCGGAGAAGGGCTACTACCTCAACGCCGGCGACCAGCCGCTGCTCAAGCCCGACAAGGTGACGGTCGTCGCATGGGTGCGCTCGAACGAAATCCCGGGCACCGTCGAGGCTGTGGTCAACCAGGGCGCGCAGGCCGGGTGCAGCTTTTCGTCGTACTCGCTCTACACCGGTGGCTCCGCCCAGGCCTCGGGTCTGCGTTTCTACATCTACAACGGCACGAGCCTGTTCGTCACGCCGCCGGCGAGCAACACGATGTGGGACGGGAACTGGCACATGGTCGCGGGCGCGTTCGACGGTGCGGCGGTCCGCCTCTACGTCGATGGTCAGGAGGTGGGCTCGGCTCCGGCGTCGGGATCGATCGGCTACGGGCTCAGCGCGAACAACGACTTCATCATCGGCAACTACGCCGACCCGTTCGCGTGCTCTGAGAGCACGAACTTCGCCGGCTGGGTCGACGAGGTTCGCGTCTACGGCCGCGCGTTGAGCCCGAGCGAGATCGGGCGGATGGCCGCCGCGACGGGTCCCGACCCGCCGGACCTCGTCCCCGATCTCGGGCCGCCCATGCCCACGCCGCCGCCGCCCACGCAGGCCCCGCCGCAGGTCCGCGCCCTCGCGGTCGCGCAGCCGGCTGGGGTCTCCAAAGCGCTGACCGGCGGCATCCGGGTCGGCGCGGCGGAGTCGCTGCCGAGTCCGGGGGCGAAGCTGACCGGCTACCACTGGCAGATCACGGGGCCGGACAAGCGGCTCGACTTCGGGTGCGGCGCGGAGGCGGCCACGATGTCGCACGTCTTCCGCAAGGCGGGCGACTACGTGGTATCGCTCACCGTGAGCGACACGTTGGGCGCGAAGGCCACGACCACGACCGCGCTCAAGGTCACCGGCGCGGAGACCGTGCCGAAGCTGAAGGACCCCTTCGTGTTCGACTGTGAGGCGGCGGCGACGACACAGCAGGCCGACCGAGCCGGATGCGTGAAGTCGTTCGGCTTCGGGATCGTGGACGTCAACAGCCGCGGGCGGGCCGAGGATTGCTTCGAGATCACGGCGCGCGCCCACCCGGGCCTGTTCAGCGTGGCCCCCAAGACGTCACAGGTGAAGTCGCTTGATCTGAAGGTCGTGCAGGTGTACTCGGCCACGATCCGCGGGCCGGTCGCGATCAACGGCATCTACCTCCCGGTGCCGCCCAGCGTCAAGACGAAATACGACACCTATGAATCGACGATCGCGCTTGATGGCGCGGACAGGATCGCGCTCCAGATCGGACCGTTTCCGACACAGAAGATCCCGCTCAACCTGACGGTCAAGCCCGACAAGAAGGGCGTCTTCCACCTCGTTGACGTCGACAAGTCGCTGAACGCGCCGAAGTTCCTCGGAGGCCTTCCGCTCCGTGGCGCGTTCAGCCTCGACCTGGTCCGCCACGCGAGCCGGGTGAAGGTTGGTCTCGGGCTGCCCTCGATCTTCTCCTTCCAAGGCGGGCAGACGGCCAACGGGGACGTCTATCTGAAGGCCGACAACATCAACGGCTTCCAGTTCGACGGGATCGGTCTGGCGGTCCCGCAGGTCTGGGTCGGGCCCATCTTCGTCGAGAACCTCTCGTTCAAGTACAGCAAGAGCGAGAACACCTGGGACGGCGGCGGAAAGGTGACGCTGCCGGGCAGCCCGATCTCGATCGACGCGTCCTCGCCGCCGCCGGACTTCGGCTTCGGGCTGAAGAACGGCAAGTTCGACCACGCCGGCTTCGGTGTCGAGTTCGCCGTCGGCGCGCGGCCCGATCTCTTCCCGCCGTTCCACAGCGTGTTGCTCAAGAACATCGGCGCTGCGATCGGGGTCAATCCGTTGCGGCTGACCGGCGTCATCGGACTGAACTCGGGCGAAATCGTTGACGAGGACGGCGCGCTGTTCGCTGCGTTCGCCAGCCAGAGCACTCCGTATGAGTTCCCCGACGATGCCGGCGAGGAACTCGCGCCGCTGGCCGGGCGCACGCTCGACTCGTTCACGCTGGCGGTCGGCGGCACCGCCGGCGTGCACGTCCCGGTGGTCGGGGTGCTGCCGCTGCTGAGCGCCTTCGGGATCTACCAGTACCCCGACTACTTCGAGTTCGGCGGCTCGTTCCACTTCGGCGTCAGCTTCCTGCAGATCGACGGCGGCGTGAACGGATTCGTGTTCGCCTCACGCAAGCAGTTCAACCTGGAAGGCGGTTTGAAGGCCTGCCTGCGCAACATCGAGATCGGCTTCAGGTTCGTCTCGATCACGGTCGACCCCTGCTTGAAGGTGGGGGCCGTGGTCTCCAGCAAGGGGATCGGATTCTGCGGAATCGTGCCTGTGCCGTTCCCGGTCTTCGGCGTGATCCCCGTGGAGATCGGCGCCGGCTACCACTGGGGTGCCGCGTCCCCGGACCTGGCCATCTGGAGCTGCGACTACGGCCCGTACCGCGAGGTCTCCCCGCGCGCCGCGCAGGCCGGCACGCCACGCGGGGTGACGATCCCCGGCGGTCTCGACGCCACGATGCTGCGCATTCGCGGCGACGGCGGTGCACCGGAGGTGAGCGTCACCGATCCCAGCGGCCGCGACGTCGCCGGCGAGAAGAGCACCATGATCGTCCGCCCCGGTGACGGCTCGACGCTCGTCGCGCTGCGCAAGCCCGTGGCGGGACGCTGGACGGTCGCCGCCAAGCCGGGGTCGGCGCCGATCACCGCCCTCGCGAGCGCCGACGCGCTGCCGAAGCTCACGATCAAGGCGAGCGTCCGCCGGCGCGGATCCCGGCGCGTGCTGGCCTACCGCGTCAGCGGAGGCGACGGCCGCAAGATCACGTTCGCCGAGCTCGGGGCGCGCACCGCGCGTCGTCTCGGCGCGGCATCACGGAGCAAGGGCACGATCACCTTCACTCCCGCCCCCGGGAGGCGCGGCAAGCGCCGCATCGTCGCGCTCGTGGAGGGCAGCGCCGGGCCCGCCAAGCGCATCACCGTCGCGACGTACACCGCGCCGGCCCCCGGCCGGCCGGCGCGCCCGCGCCGCCTGCGGGCCTCGCGCAGCAAGGGCAGGATCACGGCGAGCTGGCGCAGCGTGCGCCGGATCAGGCGCTACGAAGTCCTGGTCAAGCTGAGCGACAGGACGCAAGCCTTCCGCGTCGTACGCCGCAACCGCCTGCGCCTGACCGATCCGTACCCGGCGAAGAGCGGGACGCTCAGGGTCACTGCCCTGGCGGCCGACGGCACGCGCAGCAGGATCGTCACGGCAAAGCTGCGATCCGTACGCCCGCGCACCACTCGCCGCCGCTGAAGGGCTCGACCTGGGTCGCTCTGCGCTCTAGGGTTTCGGGATGTCGCTCCGTCGTCTGCTGCTGCCGCTCGCGGCGCTGACCGCTCTCGCCGCGCCGGACACCGCGCCCGCCGCGGTGGAGCGCCTGACCCCTGTCGGCGCATCCTTCCAGGTCGAGCTGGTCGGATCCTCACAGGATGGTCAGCGCGTGATCTTCACCACGTCCGCTGCGCTCGTGCCCGCGGATACTGACGTCAAGATGGACGTGTATGAGCGCTTTGCGGGCGCCGTGACGCTCCTCTCGACCGGGCCCGACGGCGGCAACGGGGCATTCGACGCGATCGGCAAAGGCGTCTCGGAGGACGGGACGCACGTGTTCTTCGAAACGGCGGAGCGCCTGGACGCGACGGCTGACACGGACGGGCGGACCGACGTCTACGAACACGATGCGACGGGCACCCACGTCCGGACCGTCGGCGGGACGGGCGGGAACGGCAACACCGCGGCCGACAACGCGACGTTCCTCAAGGCCTCGGCGGACGGGGCGCAGATGTTCTTCAAGACCAACGAGAAGCTCGACGTCGCCGACACGACGAGCAACACCAGCGTCTACCGGGCCACGGCTCATGACCTCACCTACCTGCCGGACGTCACCGGCGTCAATCCCTACCAGTTCGCGCTCTCGCACGACGGCGGGACACTCGTGTTCGAGTCCGCGTTCCGGATCCCCGGCACGGGTGACAACGACCCGGTCTTCAACAACGCCGGTGCGACGGACGTCTTCTCGCGCGATCTCGGGACGGGGACGACGTCCCTGCTGTCCGTCGGCGAGCAGAACAACGACGCGGACGTCGCCGCCATCTTCACCGCCGCTTCGCGCGACGCGCACGACGTCGTGTTCGCAACGACAACAGCCCTGTTGAGCGCCGACACGGACAGCGAGACCGACCTGTATGAGCGGACGCCCGCAGGCGTGGCGCTCCTGAGCGGGCCGACGGCTCCGTTCCTCCCGCCGCCGACGCCTGCTGCTCCCGATTTCAAAGCCCTGTCCGACGACGGCTCGGTCGTCCTCTTCGCATCCCAGGAGAAGCTCACCGCCGGTGACGACGACGGCAGGGTCGACGTCTTCACGAACACGTTCGAGCCGCTCCAGGGGTTCACCGGTCCCAGGCGGATCTCGTTCGGTGAGGCCGGGGGCAACGACGCCGTCGACGCCGCGCCGGCGGGGCTGTCCGCTGACGGTACGCACGCGTTCTTCACGACCGCCGAGCGCCTGACGAACGACGACGCCGACCCTGGCGCGATCGACCTCTTCTCGTCGTCGGTGACCGGCCTTCACCGGGTCTCGACCGGACCGGCCGACGCCGACACCGCCGACCCGGCCGGCGCGCGGTACGTCGGCTCGTCGCCCGACGGAAGCCGCGTCTACTTCACCTCCGGGGCGAGGCTCACCGCGGACGACACGGACGCGTCGGTCGATCTCTACGTGCGCGAGGCGGGCGTCACGACGCTCCTGTCGCTCGGCTCGGTCGGAGGGAACGGCGCGTTCGACGTCATCCCGAGCGGCGTCTCCGCTGACGGCAGCCGCGCGTTCTTCCTCAGCACGGAAGGGCTGAACGACGCCGCGCCCGGTGGCTGGAACCTCTACGCCGCGGGCGCTCCGGCAGTGGCGCCGACGCCCACTCCAGCGCCGACGCCGCCGCCTGCCCCAGCGCCGGCGCCGCCCCCCGCCCAGGTGGCCGCGCCGGCGCCGGGCACCGTCAAGGACACCGTCAAGCCCAGGCCCAGCGTCGCCCTGGTCGCGGGCCAGAAGCTGAGGCGTGTGCTCAAGCTCGGCGCGCTGCGACTGCGGATGGGCTGCAGCGAGGCGTGCCGGATCGCCGTCATCGCCGAGCTCAGAAGCGTCTCGAAGGCCTCGGCGAAGCGCCGGCCGGTCCGCCTGGGGAAGCTGACCGTGCGCCTGCCTGCAAAGGGCACGAAGGTCGTGCGCCTCAAGCTGACGAAGGCCGGGAAGGCCAAGCTGCGCAAGGCGCGTCGCAGCGCGTCGCTGACGCTGCGGCTGACTGCGACGGACGCCGCCGGCAACCGCGGGACCAGGACGTCGAGGCTGACCCTCCGTCGCTGACAGCCTTCGGTCGCAGTGGGTTGACGGCGTCGGGCGCCACAGACTACGGTCGCTCGATGGGGCTGTTCGACAAGGCGCGCGAGGCCGCTGAGGCCCACAACGCGGCGCACCTCGCGGAGGCGGCCAGGGCCGTGGAGACGCAACTGCCGCCCGATGCGCCGCGGGTGCGCATCGATGAACTGCCCGCCGCGAGCGGCATACCGTCGTCGACGCTCGAGCTCTACATCGGGACCGTCGGGCTGCAGCCGGAGGACGTGTACGGGCTGATCCCGCGGCTCAACGGGTCGTTCACCGTCGGCTACAAGATCGTCTACCGCGATCGTCCGGAGTACGAGTCCGGCCGCAGGCGCTGGGAGGCACGCCACGGCGCGTAGTTCGCGCGCCTCGGATAAGCCGGAACCGGCCCAGCCCCCCCAGGGCCTGAGCCGGTTCCGCAGTCCATGTCTCCTGCAGCCGAGACTGGGAGGGCTCCCGACTGCCGCTGCCCGCCCCTCGAACACCAAGGGGCCGGCGCCACAAAGACTCGCGCGGCGCGCGCACGTCGCGTATGGGTGTCACCACCCAATTCTCGTCCTCGTCGTCCGTCGCGGGTAGGATCGGCCCATGGGCATGGAATGGGGTGCCGCAGGGGCCTTTCCGTCGGTGTACGAAGAGCTGATGGTGCCGGCGTTCTTCGGGCACTACGCGGCGGACCTCGTGGGTCGAGCCGGCCTGCGTGACGGCGATCGCCTGCTCGACGTCGCATGCGGCACGGGCGTGGTCCCCCGCGCGGTGAAGGCGACCGGCGCGTC
This sequence comes from uncultured Actinomycetes bacterium, assembly GCA_963805615.1. Classification (GTDB taxonomy): domain Bacteria; phylum Actinomycetota; class Thermoleophilia; order Solirubrobacterales; family Solirubrobacteraceae; genus F1-60-MAGs163. Next base: position 26,723 of record CAWDUW010000009.1, read on the forward strand.
CCTCGGCCGGCTGACCGGCCTGGACATGACGGCCGGGATGCTCGACGTCGCGGCGCACGTCGCCGGTGACACAGGGGCCGAGTGGGTCGAGGGCGACGCGACGGCGATGCCGTTCGAGCACGGGGCGTTCGACGTCCTCACGTGCCAGCAGGGCATGCAGTTCTTCCCTGATCGCGAGGCGGGCGCCCGGGAGTTCCGGCGCGTTCTGGCCCCCGGCGGACGCGCGCTCGTGGCGTGCTGGACGGCGCTCGAGGACCAGCCGGCCTACCACGCCTTTGTGGAGGCGATCACGCCGCTCGAACCGGACCTCGAAAGCGTCGGCCGGGCGCCGTTCGCGTTCGGCGACGCCGGCAGGCTCGCCGCGCTGCTCGAGGACGGGGGCTTCGCGCAGGTCGACGTCGTCCGCGTCGACCATGTTTCCCGGTTCGCCTCGGCCGCCGACTTCGTGAGGTCGTTCGCCGAGGGCTCGCCGCTGGCACTCGCGCTCGCGGGCATGCCTGCGGAGCGTGGCGCGGCCATACGCGAGGCCGCGCTGCTCGCGCTCGCGCCCTACGAGGACGACTCGGGCCTCGCGGCCCCGATGGCCACGAACATCGCCGTGGGGAGCGTCTAGCAGGCCGTCGCCTGCGTCCGAAGCTCCAACCGCGGGAGTAGCATCGGCGGGAGCGTCCTCTGCGACAGAAAGGGAGCACCCATGCCCGTCGATCCGCAGCACACAGCGGTCGTGCTGATCGAGTACCAGAACGACTTCACCTCGGAGGGCGGTGCGCTCCACGGCGCCGTCCACGACGTCATGGAGACGACCGGGATGCTCGACAACACGCGGGCGCTCGTCGACGCGGCGCGGGCAGCCGGAGCGACGATCGTGCACGCCCCGATCACCTTCGCAAAGGGCTACGGCGAGCTGTCGGCGCACCCCTACGGGATCCTCAAGGGCGTCGTCGACTCGACGGCGTTCGTCAAGGGAGAGTGGGGCGCCGAGATCGTGGACTCGCTCGCGCCGCAGGAGGGCGACGTGGTGGTCGAGGGCAAGCGCGGGCTCGACACGTTCGCGACGACGAACCTCGATTTCATCCTGCGCGCCCGCGGGATCACGACGATCGCGCTCAGCGGTTTCCTCACGAACTGCTGTGTCGAGTCGACGATGCGCACCGGCTATGAGAAGGGGTACGACGTGATAACGCTGTCGGACTGCGTTGCCGCGACCTCGGCCGAGGAGCACGAGAACGCGATCCGGTTCGACTACCCGATGTTCTCGCAGGTCATGACGTCGGAGGCCTTCGCCGCCTCGTTGCATGGCGCTGCAGCCGTGGCGGGCTGACGAGGGCGAGCTTCGGAACTTGACAAGCTAAGGGCGTTAGCTTTAGGCTGAGGGGCGAAAGCTAACGCTCGTAGCCAAGGAGAACCTCATGCCGGTCACGCCTCTCACCCGCCTCGCTCATGGCGCCATCGCCGTGGCCCTCATGTGGTTCGCGATGGCCGGCTTCGGCCCGGGGACGCCGCTCTTCTGGGTCGGCCTCGTGCTTCCCGACGTCGGGCTCCTCGGAGGCGGCGCAACCGGGGCGCTGAACCCCGCCTGGGTCCCGCTGTACAACGCGCTTCATACCTGGTGGATGCCGATCGGCCTGGGCATGATCGCGCTCGTCGTCCCGGCCCTCGTGCCGTTCGCCCTGGGCTGGGCGGTCCACGTCGCCTGGGATCGCATGCTGGGCTACGGGCTGCGCACGGCGGACGGCCTGCAGCGCCATCACGTGACCGCCCGGGCGGCGCTCTGACGTGCCGCGCGCCGGACTGAGCCCTGACGTGATCGTGTCCGAGGCGGCGCTGCTGGCCGACCGCGACGGTCTCGCGGCGCTCACCCTCGCTGACCTCGCCGCGCACCTGGGCGTCCGGTCCCCGTCGCTCTACAAGCACGTCGGCGGGCTCCCCGACCTGCACCGGCGGCTCGCGGTGCAGGGGCTGGGTGAGCTCTCGGCGGCGATGGCCGGCGCCCCGGGTTCAGCGGCGTCCGCGTCGGCCCGGCTCCACCACCTGGGGCACGCGTACCGGCGCTTCGCCACGGAACGACCGGGGCTCTACGCGGCCACGCTGCGAGCTCCGGCCGCAGCTGAGCCGGACGTCGCAAAGGCCGCCCGAGACCTGACGGCGTTCGTCCTGCGGCTGCTCGCCTCCTTCGGCCTGCCCAGGACGGATCTCGTTCACGCGGCGCGCTCCGTGCGCAGCGCGCTGCACGGTTTCGTGGCGCTCGAGGCGATCGGCGGGTTCGGACTGCCGCAGTCCGTCGACGAGAGCTTCGAGCGACTGCTCGACGACCTCGAGGCGGCCCTGCGCAGCCGTCGCCGCCGGCTCGGCAGCGCCGCGGTTTGAAACGCTCGTATGCGGATACATCACGCACGCCGGCAACGCCCCGACCAAGGAGAGCATCGTGATCACCAAGCTGGACTTCGTCGGCGTTCCGTCGCAGGATGCGGAGCGCTCGCGCACCTTCTACGTCGACATACTCGGCCTGCGCCCTGACGATGGGGGACGGTTCGAGTTCTGGGCGGGCGACACCTGCTTCGGCATCTGGGAGCCCGAGAGGATGGGAATGCCGTTCGCGCCACAGAAGAACGCGCACCCGGCACTGCACGTCGACGACGTCGCCGCTGCCCGCGCCGACCTGGAGGCGAAGGGCGTCGTGTTCGCCGGCGAGACGCTCGACACGGGCGTCTGCCACATGGCGCTCTTCACCGACCCCGACGGCAACGACCTGATGCTGCACCACCGCTACGCCCCGCGGGGCTGATCGCAGCGGGCGGGATAAGCTCTCCGCCCATGAGTGGAGCGCTGCGACCCGGTGCACGCGTGCTCGTCGTGGGCGGCGGGATCGGTGGACTGGCTGCGGGGATCGCGCTCCGTCAGGCCGGGCTGGACCCGCTGGTGCTCGAACGGCATGCCGCGCCGGCCGAGGTCGGCGCGGGGCTGTCGCTCTGGCCCAACGCGGTCCACCCGCTGCGTGCGCTGGGCCTCGGGGACCAGCTCGACGCGGTCGGGCTCGAAGCGGCCGGCGGTGCGCTGAGGCTCGCGAACGGGAAGCCGCTCGCGACCCTTCCCGGCGCGCGGCTGACGGACCGCTTCGGCGCGCCGCTGCTGGTCGTCCACCGCGCCGACCTCGTCGGCCTGCTCCGCGGCGCGCTGCCCGCGAGCGCGCTGCGAGACGGCGGGACCGTCACCGAGGTCGCCGACCACGGTGACGGGATCGGGGTCACGCTCGAGGGCGGGGAGCAGCTCGGCGGCGATCTGCTGGTCGCGGCCGACGGCGTCGGATCGCTCGTGCGGGAGTCGCTGTGGGGGGATGCCCCGGCGCAGCCGAGCGGCGCCGTCGCGTGGCGTGCGGTCGTGCCGCTGGGCGAGGAGCTCACTGCGCTCGAAGGGGAGTCCTGGGGGCGAGGCCTGCTGTTCGGCGCAGTGCCGCTGCGCGGCGAGCGGATCTACTGGTTCGCCGGGACGCGGGCCGGCGAGCACGGCGACGCCGACCCGTTGCGCGAGCGCGACGCGCTGCGCGCGCGGTTCGACTCGTGGAGCGTGCCGGCGGCTGCGCTCATCGCCCGAACCGATCCGGCAGCGATCATCCGCACGCCGCTGCTCGAGCGCGCCGTCGCGCAGCCGCTCTCGCGCGGCCGCGCCGTGCTCGTCGGTGATGCCGCGCACCCGATGCTCCCCAACATCGGGCAGGGCGGCTGCCAGGCGATCGAGGACGCGGTCGAGCTCGCGGCGGCGCTCGCGCAGGAGACGGAGCTGCCCGCGGCGCTCGCGCGCTACGAGGCAGCGCGGCGGGCACGCGTGGCACAGGTCGTCACCCGCTCGCGGCGCACCGGACAGGCGGCGCTGCTCGACTCAGCCGTCCTCGCGAGGGTGCGCAACGTCGCGTTGCGCCTCACGCCGATGTCCGCGACCGTGCGCAGCCTCGCGCCGATCGTCGGCCACCGCGCGTCGACTCCCTGAGGCGGAGCCTCAGTACCCGAGCTTGTCCAGCACGCTCTCGCGCTGGGGCTTCTGCTCGGCCGGCGGCTCGCCCTTGGGGCGACGCTCGCGCTTCTCGTCGGTGACGATGCGGATGGTGGCGCCGACACTGCCGTCGCGCGCCTTCTCCATGTCCTCACGGCTGACGCGGTCCGAGCGGTTCGCCCGCTCCTTCGCGCGCTCCGCCTTCTGCTTGTCGCGCTGCTTGGCCGCGCGGATGCGGCCGCTCTTCTCGGCGGCCGTCTCCTTGTCGAGGGTGATCGACCAGAGGTCCTCGATCTTCGCCATCGAGATCATGGTCGCGCTCATCGCCTTGTCGATCCGGCCGGCGCCGATCGAGCCGTTCGCGATGTTCCGTGCGCGCGGCCGGTGGTCCTCGTCCTGCGCGATCAGCGCGGAGATGTCCTGCCGCTCGCGCGGCGCGAGGATCAGGAACGCCTCGCGGATCCCGCCCTGACCGAAGAGGTCGAGGGTCGCGCGTGACGCGTCGCGCAGCTCATCGAGCGGCAGCGGGGCGCGCGGACCCCGCGGAAGGTCCTTGGGGACATTCGGACGGCGCGGGCGCTTCTCGCGCTTGCGCCGCGGCTTGCCAGCCTTCTTCTCGGCTGGCGGGGCGCCTGCCTCGGCAGGCGCTGCGTCGGCGTCCGCGGCGGGCGGCGCGTCGGCCTCGGCTACGGGGACCGGCTCGGCCTCGGGCGCGGCCGGCTCGGCGGCCGCGTGCGCAGGCTCGGCAGGTGCCGGCCCAGCGCTCTGGGCGTCATCCTGAGCAGCCGGCTGAGCCGGCTCGGCGGCCTCGACCTGCGCGGGCGGGCCGGGCTGCGAATCGGCGGGCGTCTGCGGCTCGGCAGGCCCCTCGGAGGTCGGGTCCTGCGCGGGTCCGTCAGCGTCAGTGCTCACCCCGCGCAGGCTACAGCGCGGCGCGCCGTCGTGGCGCACCGGCGCGACCCCGCGCGTTAGCCTCGCCGCAGATGCAGCCGCTCGACGACCCGCCCGCCGATTCCCGCGTTCCGCGCACCGTTGACGAGGAGCTGCTCGGGGCGGAGGCGCCCGTCGTCGAGTCCGCGCTGACCGACGCGCAGCGCGTGAGGGCGATCGACGCCGAGCTCGAGTCCGCGTTCGCACAGCTCGCCGGGATCACCGCCGGGATCACCATCTTCGGCTCGGCGCGCATCCCCGAGAGCGACCCGGTCTACGCCTTCGCGCGTGAGACCGGCCGGCTGCTCGGCGAGGCCGGCTTCACGATCATCACCGGGGGCGGCCCGGGCGTGATGGAGGCCGCGAACCGGGGAGCGCAGGACGCCGGCGCGCAGTCCGTCGGCCTGAACATCGAGCTCCCGCACGAGCAGGAGCCGAACCCCTACCAGGACCTCTCGCTGACCTTCGAGCACTTCTTCGCGCGCAAGGTGTGCTTCGTGCGCTACGCGATCGGCTTCATCGTCTTTCCCGGCGGCTACGGCACGCTCGACGAGCTGTTCGAGGCGCTCAACCTGATCATCACCGACAAGGTGCAGCACTTCCCGGTGATCCTCGCGGGCGACGGCGAATGGGCGGGACTGCTGACGTGGCTGCGCGATCAGGCGGTCGCTCGCGGGATGCTGAAGCCCGCTGAGCTCGACCTGCTCCAGGTCTGGGAGAACCCGGCGGACATCGTCACCGTCGCGCTCCACTGCGCGCGGCAGCAGGGCCGGATCGTTCAGCGCGCGTCCGGGTAGCGCGCGCGAACGACGTCGATCCACGCGGCGCTCCGCTCGGCGAGCGCTCCGTCCTCGATCTCGAGCACGTTCTCGGCGTTCTCCTCGCCCGAGCGCGAGAGGTTGTAGGAACCGACGAACACGACGTCGTCGATCACCGAGATCTTCGCGTGCATGAAGTCGTGGACACTGCCCGGCGAGTACGCCTGCGAGTGCTTCCCGTGGAAGCCGAGGCCGGCGAGGACCTCCTCGAGCACGGGCGCCTTCCAGCTCACGTGATGGTTGTGCCGCCACTGCGAGAGCGCCTGGTTCGTCTGCGTGATGTCGACGACGCCGGTCGCGCTGACGCGGCCGTCGTGCAGCACGTCGGCGAGCGCTGCGAGCACCGGGGCGCTCGTCAGGACGGGCGAGGCGATGCGGATGCGCCGCTGTGCCCGGTCGATCCGGGTCGCGATCTGATGCGCGAGCTCGCGTCCGCGGCCGGGACAGAACCACGGCCGCACGCGCGCGTCGCCGATCATCATGAACGGGATGTCGAAGCTGCCGTTCCCCTCGATGTGGCGCCGCTTCCAGAGATCCTCGAAGGCGCGCTCGTACGCCAGCGCCAGTGGCTGCGAGACCGCGGTGACGATGACGTTCTCCTCGACCGTCCACGCGTCGAGCGTCCAATTCGTGGAGCCGCACCACAGCGCGGCGCCGTCGCGGATCACGAACTTGTGGTGCATGAGCTCGCCGTCGCCGTCGATCAGGCGCACCTCGGCGCCGGTTTCGGCGAGCACGTCGGGGCGTGTCTGCGGTGGGGTCGTCGGCTGCGCGAGGTCGCGGATCTCCGGGTCGTGGATCGCGATCCGCACCCGCACCCCGCGGGCGATCGCGCCTTTGATCGCCGCCGCGATCTCCTCGCCGACGGGACCGGGTACCCGCACGTCGTAGAGCGCGAGGTCGAGCGTGCGGCGGGCGTCGCCGAGCCATGCGGCGATCCCGGCGCCGATCTCCTCGGCGGTCTGCGCGCCCTGGTCCAGTGTGCGAAGCGTGAGCTCGCCGGGCACGTTCATGCCTGGACGCCGCCCGCCAGTCCCGCAGCGGCGGGCGGGTAGCGGGCGCACAGCACGTCGATCCACGCGGCGAGCCGGTCGGCCGTCGGCGCGTGCTCGATCTCGAGCATGTTCTCGGCGTTGTTCTCGCCGGAGCGTGAGAGGTTGAACGAGCCGACGAAGGCGACGGAGTCCACCACGACGACCTTCGCGTGCATCGTGTCTCGCACCGATCCCGGTCGGCCGAAGTCCTCACTCGACGCCTTGCCCGCGAACTGGTGCGAGCGCAGCAGCTGCTCGAGCACCGGACCCTTCCACGTCGGCTGCCCGTCCGCCCACTGCTGCAACACGCGGACGGTCTGGCTGATGTCGACGATCCCGGACAGGTCGGCGTGACCGGCCGATGCCGCGCTCAGCGCCGACAGGATCGGGCCTGCGGTGATGATCGGCGAGGCCACGCGCACACGTGCGCGCGCGGTCGTGATGCGGTCGGCGATCCGATGCGACAGCGCCCGGCCGCGGCCGGGGCAGAACCACGGGCGCACCTGCGCGTCGCCGACCGTCTCCACACGGGTGTCGTACCCGCCGGTGCCCTCGATCTGCTGGGTCGCCCACAGCTCGGCGAAGACCGCCGAGTAGGCGTCGGCGATCCCCGGCGACTCGAGCTCGACGATCACGTTCTCCTCGGCGCCGAAGTCGTCGAGCGTCCAGTTCGTCGAGCCGGTCCAGACCGCCGCGTCGTCACGGACGGCGAACTTGTGGTGCATGAGGTCCCGGCGCTGCTCGGTCAGCTCGATGTGCACGCCGGCGCGACGCAGGACGTCGACGCGGACGCGCGGGTCGGCCGTCGCGTGGAGGGGGCTCGGCTGCAGATCGGGGCGATGCAGCAGCGCGCGGACCGCGACGCCGCGGGCCGAGGCGTCCCGCACTGCCGCCATCACGCGGTCGCCCACCGGCCCGGGGATATGCACGCTGTAGAGCGCCAGGTCGAGCGTGCGCTGCGTCCTCGAGATCCAATCGGCGATCCGCATGCCCACGTCCTCGGGGCGCTGGCCGCCGTCCGTCAGCGTCTCGAGAGCGAGCGGGCCCGAAGTCATGCCTCGAGCCTCGCCGTCGCCGTGCTGTTCGTCAAGCCTGCGCCGGCGCTTTGGGCGGCAGCGCCGCGAGCGCCTGCTGCAGGTCCTCGGCGTCCTGGAAGTCGACGCCCAGCGTGTGGACGTGGCGGTGGCGCACGATGCCGTCCTCGTCGATCACGAGTGCCGCGCGCCGCGTGCCGATGACCGGGGCGGAGACGCCGTACAGCTTGGCGACAGCCTTGTCGGTGTCCGCGAGCAGCGGGACGGTGAGACCGTGCCTGGCGGTGAACTCCTCGTGCGAGGCAAGGTCCTGGTGCGAGATGCCGACGACGACGGCGTCGAGCCCGGACATGTCGTCGGGCCGGTCACGGTACGAGCAGAACTGCTTCGTGCACACGGGCGTGTTGTCTCCCGGGTAGAAGAGGAGCACGACGCGTTCCCCCCTGTGGTCGGACAGCTTGAACGTGCCGGCGGTGCCGGGTAGCTCGAAGTCCGGAGCCGGTTCGCCGACCTGGGGTCCCTTGGCCATACCTGAGAGATTACGGGCGTGGCCGACCCGTGGATCGACGAGCATGCCGCCGGCCTCGCCGCGCGGGCCGAGCGCGACCTCGAGGCGCTCGTCGCGATCTCGTCCCCGTCGGGCGACGCCGCTGCCGCCGAGGAGATCGTCGCGGTCGCCACGGCACTCGCGCCGGAGGACGCCGCGGTGACCCGCATCCCGTGCTCGTCGAACGAGCACGCCGCCGATCTCGTGCTGCGGGTGACCGGCGGCGGAACTCGCCGGCTGCTGCTGGTCGGGCACCTCGACACGGTCGTCGCGCACGCCGCGCACGTGCCGGCGCAGCGCATCGGGCCGCGGATGCGCGGCTCGGGAACGATCGACATGAAGTCCGGGGTTGCGCTCTCGCTCGGTCTGCTGCGGGCGCTGAGCGGCCATCGCGCGCTGGGGGAGGCGGCGCTCCTGCTGGTCAACGACGAGGAGTGGCGAACTCAGCCGTTCACGCACGTGCCGCGGTTCGAGGGGTTCGACGCGTGCCTCTGCTTCGAGGCCGGCGAGCGCGACCCGGATGGGCAGGACGCCGTCGTCGTGCGCCGCAAGGCGGCGGGCAGCATCCGCGTGCACGCCCACGGGCGGGCGGCGCACTCCGGCTCGGCCCCCGACAAGGGCGTCAACGCGCTGCTCGCGCTCGCCGACGTCGCGTCGATCGTGGCGGCCTGCCACGACCCACAGGGCCCGAGCCGGCTCACGGCGGTCCCGACGATCCTGAACAGCGGTGAGGCGCTGAACGTGGTCCCGGCCGATGGGGAACTCGTCTGCGACGTGCGCGCCGACGACCTGGACGCCCTGCGGCGGGTGCTCGCGGCGATCCCGGAGGAGGCCCGGGGCGCGCGGATCGAGGCCCAGATGCAGCGGGAGTGGCCGGGGATGGACGCCATCGCCGCCTCGGCTCCGGTGCTGGCCGCTGCCGGCGAGGCGCTCGGGCGCCCGGTGGTGGCGGCGCAGCGGGGCGGCGCGAGCGACGCGAGCCACTTCGCCGCGACGATCCCGGTGACGATCGACGGTCTCGGCGCCCGCGGCGGGCACGCCCATCACCCGGACGAATTCGTCGACCTGCGGTCGCTCGAGCCACGGGCCGAGGTGGCGCTCGCCGTGGCCCACGCGGTGCTTATGGACACCTGAGAACGCGCTGCGCGGGAGGACTCCGCTACCCTCCCGTTGAAGTTTGTGACCAGCCGAGTCTCCGCGGACCCAAAATCGCGGAGAACGGGGGACCCACTGGCCAGTTGATGGCCCGGGGCGAATCGTCACCTGAGCGTGACGTAGCGCGGCCCTTTTCGCGCGAGCCCGACAGCTAACCCCGTAGGCGTAACAAGAGGGGGTTCCCCTGTGCTGCACCCGCTTCGCCGCATCGTCGTGCCGTTAGCCCTGGTGGGCGCCGCCGTTCCCGCGACCCCCGCCTTCGCCGAGACTCCCAGCGCGGCCTCCACGCCCTCCGGCGTCGTCTCCCCGAGCACGTCCGCGCTGCCGCGGGTGACAGCGCGTGTCCTGCGCCCCGGCGCGAACGGCGCACAGGTCAGCGGCATGCAGACGCTGCTCCGCGCGGCAGGGCTCAGCGTCGCGATCGACGGGCAGTACCGGTACGCCACCTCGCGCGCCGTCCAGCGCTTTCAGGTCGCGGCCCGGCTCAGCGCCAGCGGCGTCGCCGGCCCGAAGACCCTCACGGCCCTGCGCCACGCCGCCCGCGGTGCGCGCACCGGCGAGGCCAGCGGCGGCGTCGGCTTCGGCGATGCGACCGCCCGCCTCACGAAGCTCGGCCAGCGGATCCCGCTCGCTGCGGGCATGAGCGGCCGCGACGTCAAGGAACTTCAGGACGACCTGCGCCGCGCCGGCGTCAAGGGCGTGTCGCGCCCGACCGGCGAGTACACCCGCGACACCGCCGCGGCGGTCCGCCGCTTCGAGCGCAAGCTCGGACGCAGCGCCGACGGCCAGGTCGACGCGGGCGACATCTACGCGCTGCTGACCAAGGTCGGCGGTGACGCGCAGCCCGGCGACAAGGGCGACCCCTCGATCAACCTGCCCGCTCCGCCGCTCGCGGCCGGCGACAAGGCGACGATCACCTCCGACGGTCAGGCAGTCGCTCCCGAGGACGCCCCCGAGGCGGTCAAGCAGATCATCGCGGCCGGCAACAAGATCGCCAGGCTCCCGTACAAGTGGGGCGGCGGCCACGGCCGCTGGGAGGACTCGGGCTATGACTGCTCGGGCTCCGTCTCCTACGCGCTGCGCGGCGCAGGCCTGCTGAAGAGCCCGCTCGCCTCGTACGACTACTTCGGCTGGGGCCAGTCCGGCAAGGGCCAGTGGGTCACGATCTACACGAACTCCGGCCACATGTACATGACCGTCGCCGGCATCCGCTTCGACACCAGCGGCCGTGGCCCGAAGGGCTCACGCTGGCAGACGGCGATGCGGGACAACGGCGGCTTCCAGGTTCGCCACCCGGCGGGTCTGTGACGAAGCGGTCAGTCGTCCGCGGCCGGCCTGCGCCGGTCACGCTTGCGCTGGGAGCGCGTGTGCTTGGCGCGCAGGCGGTTCTCGCGAGCGCCGGCGCTCGGTCGCGTCGCACGGCGGGGGCGCCGCACGTGCAGCGCCCGCACAAGCCGCTCCTGCAGCCGCTCGAGCGCGAGCTCGCGGTTGCGCGCCTGGCTGCGCGCGTCCTGCGCGATGGCGCGAACCACGGGGCCGCAGCGCGCGGTCACGCGCGCCTTCTGTCCGTCACTCAGCACTGACGACGCGGCGACGTCGAAGCGCGCCTCGATCCGCGACGCGGTGACGTTCGCGTGCTGTCCGCCGGGTCCCGACGAGCGGCTCGCGAGCAGCTCGATCTCGCGCAACGGGATCGCGACGTCGCGGGTGATGGGCATCGGGTCCTGCACCGATCCATCCTCGCGCATCGTGCTCTCGTCCGGCCGCTCCGCACCGGTTGGTAGCGTGCGCCGGGTTGGCCGGCCCGGACCGCCGGCTCCTTAAGCGCACGGCAGCGAGGATCGGAAGGCAGACAGATGGCGACCGGAACCGTGAAGTGGTTCAGCGATGAGAAGGGCTTCGGGTTCATCACGCCCGACGAGGGCAGCAAGGACCTGTTCGTGCATCACAGCGCGATCCTCGGAGACGGCTACAAGACGCTCGCCGAGGGCGCCAAGGTGTCGTTCGACGAGGAGCCGGGCGACAAGGGCCCCAAGGCGGCCAACGTGACGAAGCTGTAGCCGGCGCCCGTTCGTTGACCAACCCGCTGCAGGATCCGGAGCTCGAGGTGACCTGCGCCGACACGGCGCAGGCGCTGGCTGACGGCAGCGCGACGGTGATCGACGTGCGCGAGCCGTACGAGTGGGACGCGGGGCGGATCGCCGGCGTGCGGCACATCCCGCTCGACCGGCTCGCCGCGGAGGCGGAGAGCATCGACGCTTCGAGGCCGGTGATCTTCCACTGCCGCCTCGGCGTCCGCTCGCTGATGGCCGCGCAGGCCTTCAGGGCCGCCGGGTTGGACGCACGCTCGATGGCGGGCGGGATCCGAGCGTGGGACGACGAGGGTCGCCCGATGGAGCCGGACGGCGCGAGCGTCGCCGATCACTGAGCCGATGGCCGGCGAGATCCGCGAGATCCTGCCGCCGGACACAGCGCTGGCGTGGCTCGCGATCCGCGAGCTGCGGCCCGCGTGGGATGACCAGGGCGCGTTCGCCCGGCAGGTGGACGACGTGCTGCGCCCCGGCGGCTACCGGCTCGTCGGGGCGTTCGAGGACGGGACGCCGCACGCGGTCGCTGTCGCGGGCTTTCGCACCGGGGAGAACCTTCCGTGGGGCCGCTTCCTCTACGTCGACGACCTCTCGACGCTGCCCGCGGCGCGAGGCCGCGGGAACGCGGGCGCCGTGCTCGCGTGGCTCGACGCGGAGGCCACGCGGCTCGGTTGCGGTCAGCTGCACCTCGACTCGGGCGTCCAGCTCGAGCGCCGCGCTGCTCACAGTGTGTATCTCGGGAGCGGGTACGCGATCACCGCTCACCACTTCTCGAGGCCGGTCAGCGGCGCCTGAGCGGGTCGCGCTCCCCGGGATCCACGCGGCCGTTGTGGTTCCGGTCCTCGCGGCCGTCGCTGAGGCCGTCGTGATCGGTGTCGCGTCGGCGCGGATTCGTGTGGGTGCGCGGGTCGGCGTCGGCGCGGAAGCGGCGCTTGGCGGTACCGCGGACGATGCCGGGGGGATCTGCGATCCGGCGGGTCACGCCGAGCTCGAGCCCGTCGGGCAGCCCGTCGCGGTCGCTGTCGCGGCGCAGCGGGCTCGTGTGCGTGCGCAGGACCTCACGGGCGTCGCTGAGGCCGTCATCGTCGCTGTCGCGGTCGAGCGGGGAGGTCCCGAGCCTGCGCTCCCGCGCGTCGCTGAGCCCGTCGTGGTCGCGGTCCTTCGCCACGGGGGAGGTGCCGCCGGGAGCGGGTGGCGTGGTTGCCGCGGGCGGGGTCGACGGGGGCGCGGTCGCCGGGGGAATCACCGGCAGCGACTGCCAGTCCGGCGATTCCTCCTTCGTGTCACCGGGGAGCGCGGCGAGCGGGCGCTGGTCGCTGCCATCGGCGGCCATCGTCCAGATGTCGCTGGTGCCCGCGCGGGTGCTCGTGAAGGCGATGCGCGCGCCGCTCGGGGACCAGGACGGGCCTTCGTCGAGGCCCGTCGTCGTCGTGAGCTGCCGCTGATCGCCGCCGTCCGCGGCCATCGACCAGATGTCGTTGCCGGGATCGTCGCCCTTCGGCCCGCGCTCGAACGCGAGGCGGCTGCCATCCGGGGACCAGCACGGTGAGGAGTCGAACACGGCGTTGTCGGTGAGCACGGTCACTGCCCCGGTGCCCACATCGGCGACCGCGATCTCCACGTCGTCGGGCGTCGTGGTGTGCGTCGTGAACGCGATGCGCCTGCCGTCAGGGGAGAACGACGGGTACCGCTCGTCGCCGGTGAGCGCAACGAGCTGGTGCGGCGAGGAGCCGTCCGCGCCCATGCTCCAGAGGTCGCCGCTGAGGTTGTCGCCGGGGACGCTGCGGCGGAAGACGATCTGGCCGCCGTCGGGCGACCACGACGGCTGCGAGCTGTGGTGGTCACCACTCGTGATGACCGTGCGGCCCGTCCCGTCGGCGTTCATGACGGCGATCTGGAGCACGTCGCTGGTGCCTGCGCGACCGATGCGGAAAGCGACGCGGGACCCGTCGGGTGACCACGACGCCTGCGCCTCCTCGGCGTCCGGCGTCGTCGTCAGCGCCTGAAGCCCGGAGCCGTCGGGGAGGACGGAGTGCAGGTCTCCGCCGCTGGAGAAGAGCACGCGGCCGTCGCCGCCGGCGACCGCCCCGCCCGCCGGCGCGGCGGCGGCCAGGAGGACGACGAGGACGGTGGAGGCGAGCGCACAGCGCATCACCCCAGGCTACGACCGACCCGCAGCCGGGGCGTCACACCCGTGTGCCGCGCGAGACCGGGCCGTTGTGGGCGTCGAGCGCCACGAGCTCGTGTGCGCGCACGGCCCAATCGCAGAGGATCGGACGGGTGTCGCGTGGGTCGATGATCTCCTCCGCCGAGAAGCGCTCGGCGGTGCGGAAGGGTGAGAGCACACGTGTGAGCCGTTCCTCGATCTCGGCGCGCAGTGCCACGGGGTCGTCGCTCGCCTCGAGCTCACGGCGGTAGGCGGCCTCGAGCCCGCCCGCGATCGGCAGCGACCCCCACTGCCCTGACGGCCATGCGAACCGCAGATTCAGCCGTGCACCGTTCCCGTGCCCGGCGCCCGCGACGCCGTAGACCTTGCGCATCAGCACGCTCGCCCAGGGCGTGCGCGCCTGCATCACCGCGCTGAGCGCGCGACTGCCGCGCCGGATCGTGCCGCGGCGCTCGGAGTCGGTCCCGATCACGAAGCCCGGCTGATCGACGAGGTGCAGCACGGGGAGCCGGAAGCCGTCGCAGATGTCGGTGAACCGCGCGAGCTTGTCCGATGCGTCGGCGGTGAGGCCGCCGCCGTAGTGCTTGGGGTCCGACGCCAGGACGCCGACCGGCCGGCCATCGAGTCGCGCGAGCGCCGTGATCAGCGAGGGCCCGAAGCGCCGGCCGATCTCGAACACGGAGCCGCGATCGGCGATCAGCTCGAGGCCGCGGCGCATGTCGTACGGCTTGCGCGGATCGCGGGGGACCAGCGATGCCAGCTCGTCCTCGCGGCGGGCCGGGTCGTCCGTCGACGCGGCGACCGGCGGGGCCTCCCACGCGCTCCCCGGCAGATAGGACAGGAAGCGCCGCAGCTGATCGAGCGCGTCGTCCTCGTCGGTCGCCTCGTTGTCGACGGCTCCCGCGCGGGTCTGTGCGCGGGCACCACCGAGGGCCTCCTTGTCGGGCGACTCGCCCATCGCCGCGGCGACCACGGGCGGCCCCGCGACGAAGAGCTGCGCGCTCCCGCGGACGATGACGGAGAAGTGCGACAGCGTCACGCGGACGGCGCCCAGCCCGGCGCAGGGCCCGAGCGCCGCCGCGACGACCGGGACTCGCGCGAGGTTCTCGACCGCGAACTCGAAGCCCGGCAGCGGCGGCACGTAGGAGAAGCCCATCGTCTCGAGCGTCTTCACGCTCCCGCCGCCGCCCGTGCCGTCGACGAGGCGGATGAGCGGGACGCGCAACTCGTGTGCGGCCTGCTCGGCCCAGACCATCTTCTGCCAGATCGCCGCGTCCGCGGCGCCCCCGCGAACGGTGAAGTCGTCGGCCTGAACGACCGCCCGGCGGCCGTCGACGCGGCCCTGCCCGACGACCATGTTCGCGGGCAGGAAGCCCGTCAGCTCGCCGAGCTCGTCGTACTCGCCGACGCCCGCGAGCTCACCCGTCTCGTGGAAGGAGCCGTCGTCCAGCAGCCGCGCGATCCGCTCGCGAACGGTGAGCTTCCCCGCCGCGTGCTGGCGGGCGACGCGCTCGGCGCCGCCCATCTCGTGCGCGAGCGCCCGGCGGCGTCGCAATTCCTCAAGCTCGGGCTCCCAGGGCATGCCGGGCGGGAGCGTAAAGGGTCGAGGCCCGCGCGCCGCGTACCCTTCGCGCCATGTCCGCCATCGCCACCGACACCTACACGATCCCGCAGGAGCACCTGGACTTCCGCGACCTGATCCGCCAGATCGCCCAGGAGCGCATCGCCCCGCGCGCGCACGACATCGACGCGAGCGCCGAGTACCCGTGGGACATTCGCAAGCTGCTGGCGGAGAACGACATCCTCGGCCTCCCGTTCGACGCCGAGTACGGCGGCACCGGCACGGGCACGCTGATGCTGTCGATCGCGGTCGAGGAGATCGCGAAGGCCTGCGCCGCGTCGTCGCTGATCCTGATGGTGCAGGACCTCGGCACGCTCCCGATCCAGCTGTTCGGAAGCGAGGAGCAGAAGCAGCGACTCTTCCCGAAGTGCGCGAGCGGCGAGTGGTCGCCCGCCTTCTGCCTGTCGGAGCCCGAGGCCGGCTCGGACCCGGCGTCGATGCGCACGAGCGCCAAGCTCGACGGCGACGAGTGGGTCATCAACGGCACGAAGAACTGGATCACGAACTCGGGGATCGCGGACTTCTACGTCGTGCTCGCGAGCACCGATCGTGAGAACCGCCGCACCACGGCGTTCATCGTCGAGAAGGACCGCGAGGGCTTCTCGATCGGCGGCTACGAGCACAAGATGGGCATCAAGGGCTCGCCGACCGGCTCCCCCGTGCTCGAGGACGTGCGGGTCCCGCAGGAGAACGTGATCGGCGAGGTCGACAAGGGCCTCGCCGTCGCTCTCGGCACACTCGAGCGCACGCGTCTGGGCGCCGCGGCGCAGGCCGTCGGCATCGCGCAGGGCGCGATCGACTACGCCACGCAGTACGCCAAGGAGCGCGTGACGTTCGGCAAGCCGATCTTCGAGCACCAGGCGATCGCCTTCAAGCTCGCCGAGATGGAGGCGCGCACCGCCGCCGCGCGCGAGCTGACCTACCGCGCCAGCGCAGCTGCCGACCGCGACGAGGCGGGCCTCGGGAAGTGGACGTCGATGGCCAAGCTGATCGCCTCCGACACGGCCATGTGGGTGACCACCGAGGCCGTCCAGGTCCTCGGCGGCTACGGCTACGTGAGCGACTACCCGGTGGAGCGCATGATGCGCGACGCGAAGATCACGCAGATCTATGAGGGCACGAACGAGATCCAGCGGCTCGTGATCTCGCGCTCGATGCGATAGTCCGTGGGGACGCCATGCCCCCAGCACGCCGGATCGCCTTCGCCGCCTGCACCGCGCTCTGCGCGGGCCTGACGGCTGCCGCGCTGCTCGGAGGCTTCAGCGTCAACCCCGTCGTCCGCGGGATCGAGACCGTCGGCGTCATCGGACTCGTCGGAGCGGTGCTCTTCGGCGGCGCGCTGGCGATCGGGCTGCGCCTCGCCGGCTGGACCGAGCCGGAGACCGAGGAGGAGTTCGAAAAGGTTGTGCTGCGCAGCGAGCGCCTCGCCGCGAACGGCCTCTCCGCCGAGCCGCGCGAAACCGCGTTCCTCGACCTCGACCCGCTCGAGGACGAGGACTTCGAGGAGCTCGTGCGCGAGGCGATCGACGACATCCCCGACCTGCTGCGTGTCGCGCTCGAGCGCAACGTCGCGGTCGTCATCTCCGACAACGGCGCCAGCCACCGCGCCTACGGGCTCTACCAGGGCGACGGTGCGCACCGTGACAACTACCCCGACCGGATCATCATCTTCCGCGACACGCTGCGCCGCGACTTCGGCCACGACGCAGACCTGCTGCGCGATCAGATCACGATCACCGTCCGCCACGAACTCGCCCACCACATCGGGTTCGACGAGCTCGGAGTGAGAGACCTCGGGTTGTGAGCGTGTTTCAGACTCCGGGCTCAGGGAAGACCTCCGGGCGGATGGCTCTGCTGAGCAGGTCGTGTGCGGACCGATGCGCCTCGCCGCGCTTGCGCTGCTCCTCGGGCTGCTTGCGGTCGCCGCCCCCGCCGGCGCCGCGACGTACACCGTCTACTCGTGCCGCGGGCCCGAGGGGCTTCCGATCTCGACGCGCGCCTGGCTGGCCGATGACGGTGACCTCGGCGTCTCGGACAAATGCGCCGACGGCGGCTCGCTCTCGGCGAGCATCGATCCGGCGAACCGCGGGAAGCAGCAGCTCAGCGGCCTGCGATTCATGACGCCGCCCGGGACGGTCGTCGCCGGCTACCGGGTCCACCTGACCGCCACCACGGGCCGCAACGGCGGCCTCGAGGCCGGGCTCGCGACGGGCTCGCTGCTCGGGACGCCCGACGTGACGCAGGGCTGCACCGAAGGCGACTGCACGTTCGGGGATCCGGGCGAGCCGCTGGGGGACGCGAACCTCGTGACGTCCGCCGGCCTTCCCGACCCCGTCGATCGCCCTCGTCGCTGAATGCCACACCTGGCTGCTCGGTCTCGGCGGCTGCTTCGGCGAATCGCAGAACGACGTCGTTTGCGCAGGCGCACATCTGGCGCAGCGCGATCGACCTGCTCGACGACGAGGCGCCGCAGCTCGGGGCGGCGAGCGGCCCGCTGCTCGGGCCCGGAGCCGCAACGGGGCGCGCGGCGATCTCCGTCGCCACGAGCGACGCGGGCGGCGGCGTCGCCGCTGTGGCGCTGCGAATTGACGGCATCGAGGTGGCGCGCACGCTCGCCGGCGGCTCCTGCGTCCAGCCGTACGACATCCCCGCGCCGTGTCCGGCCACGCTGCCCGCGACCTTCGAAGTCGACACGCGCACGCTGACCGACGGCGCGCACACCGCGCAGCTCGAGGCCACCGACGCGGCCGGCCAGATCACGACGAGCGAGCAGCTTGCGTTCAGCTCCTCCAATCCGGCCCCGCCGGATCCAGGCGGCGGCGGTGCCGGCGGCGGAACGAGCGGCGGCGGGGGGCAGCGGGCGGCGGGCGGCGCCGGTGGGACGACCACCACGACGCCGGCGGCGACCGCCGCCGTGCCCGTGCGGATCGAGCTCGCGAAGCGGCGCTTCACGCTGCCGGCGCGCGGGGCGACGATCCGCGGCGTCGTGCGGCGCACCGACGGGTCTCCCGCGGCGGGCGTCCTGCTCGGGCTGCGCAGCGCACGGTTCGGCACCGGCGAGCCGGTCTTCCGCACGGAGCGCATCATGCGCACGGACGCGTCCGGCGCCTTCTCCGCGCCCGTGGGGCGCAGCTCGCGCCGCCTCGTCGTCGAGGTGACCGACCCGGCCTACCAGCCCGCCGAGTCGGCGGACATTCGCGTGCTCGACAAGCTCGTGGTCCGTCTCAAGTCGCGTGACCGCAGCCTGCGCAACGGCTCGCGAGTGACCCTGACCGCGTTGATCAGCGGCGCCGGCGGCAGCGCCGCCGACGGTCGCATCCTGCTCGTGCAGGCGATGGTCCGCGGCCGCTGGACGACGGTCGACAGCATCGACGCCAACCGTGCGGGCCATGCGCGCTGGCGCTACCGCTTCCGCGGCACGACACGGCCTGCCCGCTACCACTTCCGCGTGCGCATCCCGCGCGGCGGCGCGGCGGACTGGCCCTGGCCGACGACGACGTCCCGCGAGATCGTCATCAGCGTGAGGCCCTAGATGGCGCCGCTCCTGCACGACCGGTCGGCGACGCAGGCCGAGCGGGTCATGGAGCGCGAGTACGAGCAGCTCCGCCGGCCGACGCTCGCGGCTGTGCGGGCACGCCTTGCCGGTCAGCGGCTCCGCTTCGACGACGCTGATCTCGACGCGTTCTACAACCAGGCCTGGCACGGCCTCTACGAGCAACTCGTGCGCGGTGAGCAGGTCGAGAACCGTGCGGGCTTCCTCGTCCAGGCCGCCTATCGACGCTCGATCGACGAGCTGCGGCGCCAGCATCCCGATCGCCAGGCGCCGGACGTCGACCCGGACGCCACGCAGCAGGAGGTCGACCTCGCGCAGACGCTCGACGATCGCCGCCGGCTGACCGGCCTGATGGAAGGCATGCGCGACCGCCTCAGCGAGCGCGAGTGCCAGGCCGCCGCGCTCTGCTACCTGCACGGTTACAGCCGCCCCGAGGCGGCGCAGGCCCTCGGCCTTGCGCCGAAGCGGATGGAGAAGCTGATGGACGGCGTCTCCCAGAAGATCGGTGGACTCGTCGAGGAGATCGACTCCGGGTCCTGGTGCGAGAGCCGCTCATCGCTGATGAAGGCGTACGCGTTCGGCGTGCTCGACACCGAGGGCGAGCGGTACCAGCTCGCCCGCGCGCATCTGAGCGAGTGCTCGGCCTGCCGGCGCTACGTGCGCAGCCTCCGCGGCATGGGTGCGATCGTCCCGCCCGTCGTCCTGCCGCTCGCGGCGCTCAGCGCGCTCGGGATCGGCGGCGCCGCCGCCGGCGGCGGCGCGTCGAGCGGCTCGGGCTCGGGCGGCGGCGCCGGAGCGGGCGGAGCTGGAGCCGGCGCGGGCGGCGGCTTCGGTGGGTTCGCGACGGGCTGGGTGGTCGCTGCCGCGGCCGGCGTCGCCGTCGCGGGCAGCGTCGGAGCGTTCGCCGTGATCAGCTCGAGCGGAGGCGGCGGCGGGAACGCCGCGGCCCCGGCAGCGCAGACCGCGCCGCCGAAGCCCGCCTCGAGCGGCAGTTCGAGCTCAGGCTCGAGCTCTTCCGGATCCGGGTCGGGCTCCGGGACGGCCCCTTCGGCGAAGAAGCCCTCGACGAAGGGCTCGACCCCGTCGGCCGCGGGCAACAGCGCGAACAGTGGGGGCGGCAACGGTGGCGGCGGCTCGGGCGCCGCGAGCCCGCAGTCCACCGCGCCGGCGGCGACGCAGCCGTCCCCGCCGGTCACGACGACACCGGTCTCGGCACCGCAGTCACAGCCGACGACCACGACGACCGCGCCCGCCGACGCCGCCCCGACGAACGACGGCGAGCAGGAGTTCGGCTTCGAGCGCTGAGCCGCGACGGCGGCCCCGAAAACTCGCGGGGGGGAACCGGGCCGAGTCGTGCGACATAGGGGTGTATGGCTCACCACACACCCGAGGAGCACTCAGTGAAGCGCACAGCGCAAGAGGTCGCTCTCTATCCGATCGACCTCTACCGTCAGCTCGCCGAGGCGCGCTCTGCGGTCATCGAGGAGGCGCTCGCTGATGCGAGCGAGCTCCCCGAGGCGCCCGCCGAGACGCTCACGCTCGCGGCGGCGGCGCTCGCCCACTTCGCGGGGGTGTCCTCGTCGGGCACCGCTCGTGGAGCACTCGTGGCCCGGCGCCTCACCGCCGCGGCCGGCCGGCTGGACGTGCGTGCGGGGGCACTCGCGGAATGCTGGCTCGTCGAGCTCGAGGCCATCGAGCCCGAGCAGCGAACGGGATTGCTGCAGGAAGCAGCGGACTCGCTCGCCTGGGCGGCGGCGGTGCTGCGTCACATGGCCCGAGGTCTCGTCGATGCCGATGAAGGCAACGCCGAGCAGCTCGAGCTGGCGTGGCTCTGCCTCGCTGAGGCCGGGGAGCTCCTGATGGCCGGCGACCGAGCGGCGGTCGACGGCCGGGGGGCCGAGGTGTAACGAGCCAGGGGGGAACAGACGGCGCGCGCACGCTCGGGGGAACGAGTGCGTGCCAGCGACGACGGGAGGCCGGAGGCGTCCGGGGGGAAGAGTCCCAGTGCGGGGCTCGCCACCGGCCTCCCGTCCGTCGCTCTTTCCGGTCTACCGCGGCGCCATCCGGATCGCGCCGTCCAGGCGGATCGTCTCACCGTTGAGCATCGCGTTCTCGACGATGTGCGCCGCCAGTTCGGCGTACTCGGCCGGCCGCCCGAGCCGGCTCGGGAACGGAACCTGCGTGCCGAGCGAGTTGCGCGCGTCTTCGGGGAGCGCACCGAGCAGCGGGGTGTCGAAGAGACCCGGGGCGATCGTGCAGACGCGGATGCCCTTGTCGGCGAGGTCGCGCGCCGCGGGAAGCGTCATCCCGACGACGCCGCCCTTCGTCGCCGAGTAGGCGATCTGGCCGATCTGCCCGTCGAATGCCGCGACCGACGCCGTGTTGATGAGCACGCCGCGCTCGCCCTCGTCGTTCGGCTGGTTCTCCGAAAGCATCCGGAACGCCGCGAGGCGCATCATGTTGAACGTGCCGACGAGGTTGATGTCGACGAGCACCTTGAACGCCTCGAGCGGGTGCGGGCCCTTGCTGGAGGCGACCTTGATCGGGATGCCGGTGCCGGCGCAGGAGACGGCGATGCGCAGCCCGCCCTCGGCCTCGGCGGCCTTGTCCACGGCGGCCTGGACCTGATCCTCCTCGCGCACGTCGCACTGGACGAACTCGATGCCGAGCTCGGTCGCGAGCGTCTCGCCCTTCTCGGGGTTCACGTCGGCGATCACGACGTGCGCGCCGCCCGCGTGCAGGCGGCGGACGGTGGCCTCTCCGAGGCCGAGGCGCCGCCCGACACGACGGCGCCCGCTGCTTCGATCTTCATGCTGCTCGCTGCTCCTTGGTGGGGTCAGCGGCGGACTCTAGTCCGGCTAGGCGAGCGGAATGATCCAGCCTCCGATGGCGACCGCATGCGCGATCGCCGCGGCGACGACGAAGGCGTGGAAGAGCTCGTGGAAGCCGAACACCCGCGGCCACGGGTCGGGCCGCCTGCGCGCGTAGACGACCGCGCCGACTGAGTAGAGGATCCCGCCGAGCGCCAGCAGCGCGAGCGGTGTCACGGGAAGGCCGCGCACGAGCTGGGGCATCGCGATCAGCGCGACCCATCCGAGCGCCAGGTAGCTCGCGGACACGAGCGCGCGCGGCGCGCCGATCCACGCGACGCTGAAGATGACGCCGGCAAGCGCGCCGGCCCACACCGCTACGAGCACCACGATGCGCAGCGGGCCGCTGAGGGCGAGCAGCGCGATCGGCGTGTAGCTCGCGGCGATGAAGATGAAGATCGTGCTGTGGTCGATGCGCTGCAGCAGCGGGCGCCAGCGCGGGTTCCAGGGCCAGCGGTGGTAGAGGCCGCTGCCGGCGAAGAGTGCGCACAGCCCGGCGCCGTAGACCGCGGCGGCGACCCGCGCGGGGGTCGTGGCGGCGAGCGCGACGAGCGCCGTGGCGGCTGCGAGCGCGGCCCAGAACGCGTAGGCGTGCGAGACCCCGCGCAGGAGCGGCTGGGCGTCGCGCCAGTGCGTCGTCTCGCCGCTCATGCCGCGACCTCGCCGCGAAGCATCCCGCGCAGCGTCTCGGCGTCCGCGGTCGCGGGCTCGGAGCCGTCGATGAAGCTCAGCAGCACCGAGACGAAGCGCGCCGGGTCGTCGCGGAACGGGAAGTGCCCGGCCCCCTCGAACACCTCGAGCCGGCTGTGGGGCATCAGCTCGTGCGCCGCGCGGCCGTGGGCGACGGGGATCAGCGAGTCGCGATCACCCCAGACGATCAGCGTCGGGATGGCCTCGCCGAGGTACAGGCGGTCGCGGGCACAACGCGCTGGCCGCCCGCGTCGATGATCGAGCGCGCGGTGTGCAGGAAGGCGCGGCAGGCGTCCGGGTCCTCCAGCGTCTCGAAGCCGTCGGCGATCCCGCGGACCTCGGGGCTCGCGTGCAGGCCGAGCCGGCCCAGCATCCGCGCGCCCTTGGCGCCGGCGCTGAGCGCTCCGGTCCAGGCGAGGGCCGGCAGCACCACGTCCGCGCCGGGGAGCGTCGCGGCGCGCAGCATCATGTGCACCTCACGCCCGAGGCCGCCGCTGTCCACCAGCACGAGGCGCTCGACGCGCTCGGGGAACTGGTAGCTGAACTGCATCGCGATGCCTCCGCCGAGCGAGTGCCCGACGATGGTCGCGCGCTCGTGGCCGAGCGCGACCAACAGGTCGCGCAGGCTGCTGGCGAAGGCGCCGAGCGAATAGTCGCCGTGCGGCTTGGCGGAGGCGCCGTGCCCGATCAGGTCGGCGTGATCACGGTGTGGTGCTCGGCGAGGCCCGGCAGGACCTCGCTCCAGCTCGGCGCTTCCGCTGATCCCGTGAATCAGCAGCAGCGGCGGGCCTTCCCCGAGCAGGTGGTAGCTCACCGGCTGGCCGTGAAGCTCGATCGTCCTCGGGGCTGGGAGGGCGGTGGCGGAAGTCATCAGGCAATGGTACACCGATTCACGTCACATGGAACAGCGTAAGATGCCGCCCGTGCCCGCAAAGGACGCCGCCATGACGATCGACGAGCTCGCCCGCGAGACCGGGATGACCGTGCGCAACATCCGTGCCCACCAGTCGCGCGGACTGCTCCCGCCGCCCGAGGTGCGCGCGCGCACCGGCTGTACGGGCCCGAGCATGCCGCGCGGCTGCGCCTGATCCAGGAGCTCCAGGGGAACGGCTACAACCTCGCCGCGATCAAGGACCTGCTGGACCGCTCGGGCGGCTCCGCCGAGCAGATCCTCGGGTTCACGCAGACCCTGCTCGCGCCGACCGAGAGACGGCCGAGGAGCCGGAGGTCGTCGACCTCGCCGAGCTCGAGCAGCGCTTCGATTCGGTGGGCGACGCGAAGCTGCTCGCGAAGGCGGAGCGGCTCGGTCTCGTGGTCCCGCTGGGTGGCCGGCGCTACGAGGTGCCGAGCCCGACGGTGCTGCGCGCAGGGGAGGCGGTGCTCGCGCTCGGCATCCCGCTCGACAAGGCGCTCGACATCGTCGAGCGGCTTCACGAAGAACGCGGACCGCGTGAGCGAGACCTTCGTGCGGATCTTCTTCGAACAGGTCTGGAAGCCGTTCGACGAGGCCGGGCGGCCCGAGGCCGAATGGGCGGAGGTGCGCGAGACGCTCGAGCAGTTGCGCCCGCTCGTCAGCGACGCCTACGTCGCGATCCTGCAGCAGCGCACCGCGCGCGGCGTGGAACGGGCATTCGGGCAGGCGCTCGAGCGCCACGCCAAACGCTGACGCCTGCGTCAAGTATCATGTCTCCTGTCCGGGCCACCACCGCCGGACACAAAAGCCCCGTGGAGTGCGACCGCCGGGGACACCACCGTGGAGTGCGACCGCCGGGCATACATCGAAAGGACTTTCGTCCACATGCCACAGGCCGTCATCGTCGACGCCGTCCGTACGCCCGTCGGGCGCGCCTTCAAGGGCTCGCTTCGCCACGCTGCGCCCGGATGAGACGCTTGCGTTCATCATCGACCAGCTCCTCGAGCGCAACCCCGGGGTCGACCCGGCGAGCGTCGAAGAGGTCATCACCGGCTGCGGGCTGCCCCAGGGCCTGCAGGCGAACAACATCGGCCGCATCGCGGTCCTCCTGAGCGAGGAGCTTCGGCCAGGAGACGAACGGCATCACCGTGTCGCGCTACTGCGCGTCCGGCCTCGACGCGATCCGCGCCGCCGCCAACAACGTGGTCGCCGGCCAGGGGGACGTCTACATCGCCTCCGGCGTCGAGTTCGTCAGCCGCTACAACGCCGCGCAGGAGGCTGCGCACCCGGA
>CAWDUW010000010.1:0-289679 GCA_963805615.1 uncultured Actinomycetes bacterium
TCGCCGTCCTTGAACGCCTTCACGGCCGGGATGCCCTGGATGCCGAAGGAGGCGGAGATGCCCGGGTTGGCATCGGTGTCGACCTTCGCGAGGACCACCTTGCCCTCGCGCGCGGCGGCGGCCTTTTCGAGGACCGGCGTGAGCGCGCGGCAGGGCCCGCACCACTCGGCCCAGAAGTCCACGACGACCGGGACCTCATGCGATCGCGCGATCACCTCACGCTCGAAGTCCTGCTCGGCGACATCGATCACGGTCATGGGCCAAGCGTAGATGGTTGACTTCGCGGCACGTGACTGCGCCGGACCTGTACGTCGACGACGCGGGCGAGGGGATCCCCGTCGTCCTGCTCCACGGCCTGACGGCGACACATCGCTACGTCGTGATGGGCTCGCGCAAGCCTCGAGCGCTCGGGGTACCGCGTGATCGCGTACGACGCGCGCGGCCACGGCGCGTCCGCGCCCGCGCCCGACCCGTCGGCCTACACGTATGAGGATCTGGCGGCAGACCTGCTGCGCGTGTCGACGACCACGGGATCGACCGCGCCGTCCTGGCCGGCGCGTCGATGGGCGGCCACACAGCGCTGAAGGTCGCGCTCGAGCATCCGGAGCGCGTGGCGGGACTGGTCGTCATAACACCTGCGTATGACCCGGAGACCTACCTCGACGCGCAGTCGCTGGAGCGCTGGGACGCGCTCAGCGACGGCTTGCGCGAAGGCGGGGTGGAGGGGTTCGTGGCGGCCTACGGGGAGCCCTCGGGGGACCCGGCGTGGCGGGAGACGCTGCTGACCGTCCTGCGCCAGCGCATGGCGGGGCACGAGCATCCGGAAGCGCTCGCGGATGCGCTGAGCGCGATGCCGCGCTCGCGGCCGTTCGACCGGCATCGGCGCGCTCGCGCAGATCGCCGCGCCGACCGTCGTCGTCGCCGACCGTGATGGCCCGGACCCGGGCCATCCGCTCGCGGTCGGCGAGGCCTACGCCGCGACGATCCCGGGAGCGCGGCTGCTCGTCGAGGCCCTGGCAGCAGCCCGATCGCATGGCAGGGCGGGCAGCTCTCGACGGTCATCGCCGATCTTGCGCGCGGAGGCTGCCGCGGATGAGCACGGCGCGGGTACAGCGGCACGCCGCTGAACCGCAAGCTCGGGCTGAAGCCCGGCATGCAGGTCGCATGGCTCGGCGCGCCCGCGGGATTTTGCCGGCCTGTTCGACCCGCTGCCCGACGGCGTGCGAGTCAAACGCGCGGGCCGTGGCGCCACTGGACCTGATGGTCCTGTTCGTGACGCGCCCGGGCGCAGCTCGCGCGTCGGCTGCCCGTCGCTGCGCGGCGCGATCGCGCCCGCCGGCGCGGTGTGGGCGGCGTGGCCGAAGCGGGCGTCCGGGGTCGAGACGGACGTCACCGAAGACGTCGTACGCGATGTCGCGCTGCCGCTCGGGCTCGTGGACGTGAAAGTCTGCGCGATCGACGAGACATGGTCTGGGCTGCGCCTCGTGATCCGAAAGGAGCTGCGATGAGCGACTGGATCTTCGAGCCCGCCGGCGCGTTACGTGCCGAGCGCGCACGCGCGCGGGCCATGGGACGCCGGCGCGCATGCACGGCGGCGCGCCCGCGGCGCTGCTGGCGCGCGAGATCGAAGCCGTGTCTCCCGGGGAGGACATGCTCGTCGCGCGAATCACGTTCGAGTTCGTCGGACCGGTCCCGCTCGCTCCACTCGAGGCTGACGCGTGGATCCAGCGGCCGGGAGCCCGGTACCAGCTCGTCGAGGCCGAGCTGCGCCATCAAGGTCGGACCGTGGTGAAGGCGCGGGCCGTGCGGCTGCGCCGCGGCGACGTCGTCCTGCCGGAGACCGCGCTGCCGCCGTCGCAGCCGCCCTGTGAGGGGCCGGGGGAGGCCTTCCATCGCCGTTCCCGGCGCGGGGGACGGGGAGGGCTTCCACCGCACGGGGATGGAGATCCGTTTCGCCGGCGGGACGGCCTACGGGACCGGACCGGCGCTCGCGTGGTTTCGCCTGGCGCATCCGCTTGTGGCAGGAGAGCCCCCGAGCCCGCTGCAGCGCGTGGTCGCGGCCGCCGACTTCGGCAACGGGGTCAGCCGCGTGCTGGACTTCGACCAGCATCTGTTCGTCAACACCGACCTGACGGTGCATCCACCGCGAAGCCGTGGGCGAGTGGGTGCTGCTCGACGCGCGTGACCGTTGCGGATCCCATCGGCGCCGGACTTGCGGCGTCGCGCATCTACGACGAGCGCGGCGCCATCGGCGTTTCGGCGCAGACGCTGTTCGTCGACGCGCGCTGAGCGCTCAGCCGGCGGCACTGGCGATCGCGTCTTCGCGCGTCGTGCAGGCCTGCGCACGACGGATCCGGCCGTCGCGGATCACGTAGATCCACCAGCGCTGCACGGTGGTCAGCCAGTGGTCGGGACGGCGCACGCGCATCGCGCCGCTCATCAGCACCCGACCGTCGCCCACGTCCTCGTAGTCGAGCGCGTAGGCGTCGGCGACGATGCCGGAGGCGGCGACCCCTCGAGGTGATGCCGCAGCGCTTCGGCGCCGCGCACCGGGCCGCCCTCGGTGACGAGCGGGATCCATTCGACGTCGTCGTGCATCAGGCGCCATCGCCGCATCGACGTCACGCTCGCGCATCGCATCCCAGAGCGATCGCGCGATGACGATGCGGGCGGACTGCGCTGTCGGTGCTCGAGGCCACCGTTCGAGCCTACGCCTTCGGGCGAGGGATGACGGATAGGGTCACGCGCATGAGCACTGTCGTCGTCGTGGCAACCTTGAAGGCGCGCGAGGGCAAGATGGACGAGGCGATCGCGGGGATCACGCCCGTGATCGAGCAGACACATGACGAGCCGGGGTGTCTGTCGTACGCGCTCCATCGCGACGTGAACGACGCTGCACGCTCGTGCTGGTCGAGCGCTGGACATCACAGGTCGCGCTGGAGAGCCATTTCCAGCAGCCGTACATGGCGGCGTCTGGGCCGGCTGGCCCAGGATCTGCTCGCGGCTCCCCGACACTGTTGTTCTGCTCACCGCTCCCGATCGGCGACGAGCTGAAGGGCACGCTCTAGGCGTTCGCGTTCTCCGGGAAGTGCTCGAGGCCGTCGTCGTCCGGGATCGGCTCCCAGACCGCGGCGTAGCCGGTGAACTGGCGGCGCGAGGGCCGTACGCCGGGATCGCCGTCGATCGCGCCCATCCGCACGCTGCGCCGGCTGGGGTCATCCGGATCGCGGGCGAAGAGATGGCCGCCGCAGACCGAGCAGAACTCCTTGATCCAGCCGTCACCCGGGTCGTAGCCGTTGATGAGGGCCTCGCCGGCGACGACGTGGACGGACCCCGGCACCGCGTGGCCGCTGCAGCCGGCGCCGACACCGGTGCGGCGCTGACAGCGGGTGCAGTGGCAGTAGGTGGCGCGCAGCAGCGGCTGATCCACCTCGAACTGGACGGCACCGCACAGGCAGTGCCCGGTCAACACGGGAGGCATGCGGGGACCGTACCCGCCGCGCGGGGGCGCAACCGGGAGCCCTGGGACTCGGCCGGATTCAATGCGCGATAATGTCGGTTATGTGAACCTGGAACGAGGAGCAGGCGCAGGGCACGCCCCTCCTCATACGATCCGGCCATGACGACCGACGGCCTGACGACATACGAGCTGGACGGGCGGATCGCGACGATCACGCTCGACGACGGAAAGGTCAACGCGTTGTCGCTCGCGATGTTGCGCGCCGTGCACGCCGAGCTCGATCAGGCCGAGCGCGACAACGCGTCGTCATCCGTGATACCGGACGCGACGGCATCCTCTCCGCGGGCTTCGACCTGAAGGTCTTCGCCGGCGGCGACGTCGAGCACGTCCGTCGAGATGCTGCGTGCTCGGCGCGACCCTGTTCGAGCGCATGCTGGGCTTCCGGACGCCGGTCGTCGTCGCATGTCCCGGCCACGCGATCGCCGCCGGCGCGTTCCTGCCACTCGCCGCCGACGTGCGGATCTGCGTCGACGGTCCCTTCAGGATCGGGCTCAACGAGGTCAAGATCGGCCTGACGGTGCCGTGGTTCGCGATCGAGCTCGCCCGTCAGCGCCTGACGCGCCGGGATTTCGACCGCGGCATCGTCAGCGCCACGAGTACAGCCCGGCCGAGGCGGTCACCGCCGGGTTCTTCGACCGGATGGTCGAT
Source organism: uncultured Actinomycetes bacterium (assembly GCA_963805615.1). Lineage (GTDB taxonomy): Bacteria > Actinomycetota > Thermoleophilia > Solirubrobacterales > Solirubrobacteraceae > F1-60-MAGs163. Next base: position 4,169 of record CAWDUW010000010.1, read on the forward strand.
CCGCAGGACCTTCACGCCGCGGCGCTCGAGACCGCCGCCGGGCTCGCCGAGCTCGACGCGGAGGCCCACGCCGCCACGAAGCTGCGCGTGCGCAGGGTGCCCTCGAGGCCATGCGGCTGGCGATCGAGAGCGAGCTGCTCGGCGAAGGGGTCACGGCGGTCTGAGCCGCCGATGACTTTCTCGACCGATCCCGGTCTGTAGGCCATGAGACCTCTGATCGTCACGGAATTCGTGTCACTCGACGGTGTCATGGAGGCACCCGGCGGAGAGCCCGGCTATGCACACAGCGGCTGGGTCGGCGACTACTTCAGCGACGAGCTCGGGCAGTACAAGTTCGACGAGCAGGACGCCGCCGAGACGATGCTTCTGGGGCGCCGGACCTACGAGGGCTTCCACGGCGCATGGCCGCAGCGGACTGGGCCGATGGCCGACAAGATCAACACGATGGAGAAGTTCGTCGTGTCGGCGACGCTCGAGACGATCGACTGGGACACCGCGAGCCGCCTCCCCACTCCCCTCCCCGACGCCGTCACCGAGCTCAAGGGCCGCGCAGGCGGCCCGATCCTTGTCGCCGGCAGCCGCATGCTCGTGCAGGCACTGCTGAAGCACGGCCTCGTGGACGAGCTGCACCTTCAGGTCTTCCCCGTGATCCTCGGCAGCGGGATGCGCCTCTACCCCGACTCGCCCGAGCGCATGAACCTCGAGCTGGCGGAGTCGCGTCCGATCGCGAACGGCGTCATGCTGCAGACCTACCGCGCGGCCGCGCGCCTGAACGGCTTCGGGCCCACGCCGCAGGCGTATCCTGTGCGGGATGCGTCACGAGCTGCGCCCACTGTTCGACCGGGTGGTCATCAAGGAGCTGGATCCCGACCGGGTTCGCCGCTCCGGCCTGGTCGTGCCGCCCGGCGACCACGAGCCCCCGCCGCAGCACGGGATCGTGCTGGCGATCGGGCCGGGCGTCGACTGGTGGCAGGCTCAGGGGCTGAATATGCCGGTGCGCCCCGGTGACCACGTCGTCTTCCCCGCCTCGGCCGGTGTCTGGGTCGAGGTCGAGGAGGAGCGCCTGCTCGTCTGCCGCGTCGGTGAGCTGCTCGGCGTGCTGCAGCCGTTCGAGGCGCCCGCATCGTTCGAAGATCACGAACTGACGTCCGAGGACACCTGAGTCGTGCCCTGGGTCGTCAAATGGGTCTTCAACACGCTGGCGCTGTTCGTCACGGCGTGGATCTGCTCGGGCATCGGCTACGGCGACTCGTGGTGGACGCTGCTGATCGCGGGCGCGATCTTCACGCTCGTGAACGGGTTCATCAAGCCGATCCTGACGATTCTGTCGATCCCGTTCATCGTGATCACGCTCGGGATCTTCTACTTCCTGCTGAACATCCTGATGCTCTACATCACGGATTGGCTCGTCCCCCAGTTCGAGATCTCGAGCTTCTGGTGGGCCGCTCTCGGTGCGATCATCATGAGCATGTGTCAACGGCATCCTGAACCTCCTGTTCGGTGATCCGCTGAAGCGTGGTCGCGGCGACGGCGTGCTGATCGTCGAATCGTCCTGAACGGCGAGCACGCACCGCAGCGCGCGATGCGCGATCCCGGCGAGATCGCCCGCTTCCGTGACCGGTGCAGCGCCTTCATGGGCGAACTTCTCGATGAGCTGGCGCGGACACCCGACCGGCCCCGGACCTTCCCGGACGTCGAGGACGCTGTCGGCTGGCCGCGGCGGCGCCTCGCATCCGTGCTCGGCGGGGTCTCCCACATGCGGCATGCCGAGTTCGCCGGCCTGCGCCCCTACCACTTCCTCGGCGACCGGGAGTCCGCTTCGGGCCGCTGGGAGATCTGGATGGACGGCGAACAGGCGGACGCGCTGCTGCGGGCCGACGAGCCGTGACGCAGCGCTGAGACACCGGCCCTGTCCACGGCAGCAGGCAGGACCGGCGTCTCCCCTCTTCACCGCACGTCTTCTCAGGGACACGAGGCCGGGGCTGGCAGCGCTACTGCTGCGCAGGCTATGAGATGTGGACCGGTCCCGCGCCGGTTCGAGGGCGGGCGGGCTCACGACCATGGCGGGTTGACGAGGCGAACGGCGGTGTACATCAGGCGCGCGCGCACACGGCAGCGGAGCAGCTCGAGCGCGGCGAAGCGCTCCGCGCAGACGCGCCGCAGTTCCGTCAAGAGCCGCCGGTCCACGGTGAGCCGCGCGGCCTCGGTCGGCCGCAGGCGCAGGCCATGGCCGAGGTTGCGATAGCCGAAGTCGTGCTGCTGGCATGGGCCGTCGAACGTGATCGCCCAGGCCGGCGGCGTTTTCGTGCAGCCGTCGGTGGACCAGTCGAACGGCGGCGGCGCGAGTGCCTTCGTCTCCAGAAACGCGTGATGGTCGACGGCGATCAGGTGGACTGCCCGGCGCTCGGGCGGCGTCGCCGCGGGCGTCGGTGGCGCACCGATCAGCAGCGCCCCCAGGACGACGATCGGGAGGAGCCTCGCGCGCGGCACGTCGGTCGGGGTCACGTCGCCGACGCTACGTCCGCGTACAAGGGAGACCAGCGGTCTGCGAGTCCGCAGTCGCAGACGCGTCGCAGTTGAGTCGCACAGCGATGCAGCTCTTCCACGCCGCTTTCCTGATGACGGCCATCGGTGCCAGGAGCGGGGAGCGGTCTCCCCACCCCGGGGCGTAGTGTCGGCAGGGTGAAGTGACCCAATCTGCAGGGAGGGCATCATGCTTCGGGGGATTCGCAGCCGGCTGACGTACTCCAACGTCGTCGCCAGCCTGGCTCTGTTCGTCGCGCTCGGCGGCGTGAGCTACGCCGCGGTGACGCTGCCGAAGAACAGCGTCGGCAGTAAGCAGATCAAGAAGAACGCCGTCACCGGCTCGAAGGTCAGGAACAGCTCGCTCACCGGGGGTGACGTGAAGAACTCGTCGCTCACGGGCGGGGACATCAGGAACAGCTCGCTCACCGGCAACGACGTGAAGGACGGGTCGCTTCTGGCGAGGGACTTCAGCGGCTCGGTGCGGGGAGCGCAGGGGCCGGCCGGCGTGCAGGGGCCGGCTGGTGTGCCCGGGTCGAAGGGTGATCCCGGCGCTGACGGAGCGCCAGGCCCGTCGGACGCCTACGCGTCCCACATCAACGGGGGTCTGGACGCGTCGACGACGGGCTCTGCGGATGTCACATCCGTCGACGTGCCGGCCGGCAGCTATGTCGTCACGGCAAAGCTGTACGGCTCGAGACCGACGTCCCCGGGGAGCCTGCTCTGCCAGCTGTGGAACGGCACCGATCTGCTCGACTTCACCAACACCGGCTCCAACGACAACGCGAGCGAGCCCTACGTGCAGTTGCCGCTCGAGGGCTTTGCCACGGTCTCGGGCCCCGCGACGTTCAGGCTGTCGTGCGCCGGGGGCGGAGCGGTGGTCCGGATGTACGGGATCACGCTCGTCGCGGTCAAGGTCGGCACGCTGCACAGCTGACGAACCGGCGGGCAGACACAGGTTGAGCGTAAGCGTTCGGGAGACGCAGCCGGCGCCAGGTGCGGTCAGTGGCCGCCGCACTCATAAAAGGAGGAAAGGCGCGGCGGCCACCGAGATCGTTCGGGTGAGCGGTGACCTCCGACGACCAGGTATCCCGTCCGACCGCGGGCGCCGGACACCCGGCACACCGAAATTAGTCGTCCCGCGAAGAGGGAACAATGAGTAATTGACCACAGGGTGACTTCACCGTGAATGCTCCGGCGAGCCGCTGCTGTAGACGCCTGCCGACCCCGCTCCGACGCTTCACGCAGGCTATGGTCGACCCGTGACCGGTGCGACCCCCACGCAAAGGGCCGACGCTCGCCGCAGCGCCGACGCGATCCTCCGGGCCGCGCGCGAGGTGCTGGCGGAGCGGTCGGACGCCGACCTCGCCGCCGTGGCGGAGCGCGCACACGTGCATCGCGTGACGCTGTACCGCCATTTTCGGACCCGCGAGGCACTGATCTCCGCGCTGCACCACGCCTGGCTTGATGACGCTGAGGCCGCCGTTCTCGCAACGAACCTCGACGCCGATGATCTGTGGGCCGAGGTCGAGGGGCTCATCCGCCGTGTCTACGAGGTTCACCTTGAATGGCGCACGTACGGGTGGGTGCCGGGCTACTCATCCGGCACGCCTGCGCGCCGGCGTCGCGAACACGTCGGGAACCTCACCTCGCCGCTGTTCACGAAAGCTCAGGCGCAGGGACTCCTCCGGCAGGATCTGAACGAACGGGAGCTCATGGCCGCCTGGGCCGGGTCGGTGATCTATCTGACCGGCAACATCGCGGAGGGCAAGTGGACACTCGACGAGGTCGTCGCCTACACGATGCGGCTCATTGCAGCTCGTGACCGCGTGGCGCAGCCGCGGCCCGCCGAGCTTCAGCCTGCCTCGGGCTCGGCGTAGAGATCGGTGTCCTTGGTCGACGCGCGCACCACGGCGCGCGCGACCTTCAGCGCGTCGTCCTCCGTGTCGCCGGCGACGGTCAGCCTCATCGTCCAGCGGTCAAAGGTGACGCCGTCGCCCCACAGGTGATCCTCGATCCGCAGGGCGAGCGCGTCGCGGCGCGCGTCGTCGGCGACGTCGAGGCGAAAGACATAGTCGCGCACCCGCAGATCATGACGCGACGGACGGGGAGGCGCCACCCCTGCGAGCCGCGTCGCACGCTGCCCTAGCGTGTGACGCATGAGCCACTGGAGCGCCCAGGACATCCCCGACCAGGACGGGCGTGTCATCGTCGTCACCGGTGCGACGAGCGGCATCGGGCTGATCACCGCGCGCGAGCTCGCCCGGGCGGGCGCGACCGTCCTCCTTGCATGCAGGAACATCGAGAAGGCCGAAGCCGTCGCGCAGCAGATCCGCCTGGCGGCCGCGGGCGCCCGAGTCGAGACGGTCCCGCTCGACCTGGCGAGCCTCGCGTCGGTCGAACGCTGCTCCGACGGGCTGCACGAGCGCCTCGGCCACATCGACGTGCTCGTCAACAATGCCGGCGTCATGGCGCCGCCGCTGCGGCGCACCGAGGACGGCTTCGAGTTGCAGTTCGGGACCAACCACCTCGGGCACTTCGCCCTCACGGCCCAGGTGATCGACCTCGTGCTGGCCGCCCCCGCCCCGCGCGTCGTCACGGTCGCGAGCTCCGCGCACCGCATCGGCAGGATCCACTTCGACGACCTCAACTGGGAGCGCCGGTACAGCAAGTGGCCCGCCTACGGACAGTCGAAGCTCGCCAACCTGCTGTTCACGTTCGAGCTGCAGCGCCGCGCACAGGCGTCAGGCAGTGGCCTGCTCGCGGTCGCCGCCCATCCGGGCTACGCCGCGACGCACCTCCAGGCAGCCGGGCCCGAGATGGCGGGCAGCGACCTGATGCGGCGGCTCATGGGCGTCGGCAACACGCTGTTTGCGCAGTCCGATGAGAAGGGTGCGCTCCCGACCCTCTTCGCGGCGACGATGGAGATCCCGCCCGGAGCGTATGTCGGCCCGGACGGTCGCTTCGAGCGGCAGGGCGCGCCGACGCTCGTCGGAACGGCCGGCGCGGCTCGTGACGCCGCGGTGCAGCGGCGCCTGTGGGAGGTCAGCGAGGAGCTGACGGGCGTGCGCTTCGCCTTCGACGACGTGCCTCAGGCGGCCTGAGCCCGCGCACGCGCGAACTCGGCGAACCAGTCCAGGGCGGCCGGGTCGGCCAGCGAGTCGCGGCTCGCCACGCGCTCGGGCGGCTCCCCCATCAGGATCCGCTTGACCGGGACCTCGAGCACCTTGCCGGAGAGCGTCCGCGGGACCGCCGCGACGGCGAACACCTCACTCGGGCACGTGCCGCGGCGAGCACTCCTCGCGCACCCGCCGCGCGAGCGCACGGGTCAGGTCCTCATCGAGCACCGCGCCGTCCGCGAGCACGACGAAGAGCGGCATCCAGCTCTCCTCCCCCTCGCGCGGGACGTCGACCACGAGCGCGTCGGCGATCCGCGGCTCGCCGAGCACGGCGGCGTAGATCTCCGACGTTCCCATGCGCACGCCGCCGCGGTTGATCGTGGAGTCCGACCGCCCGTAGATGATCGCCGTCCCGCGCGCCGTGATCCGGATCCAGTCGCCGTGGCGCCAGATCCCCGGGTACATCGAGAAGTAGGCGTCGCGGAGCCGCTGCCCGTCAGGATCGTTCCAGAACGAGACCGGCATCGAGGGCATGGGCTCGGTGATCACGAGCTCGCCGACCTCCCCCACGACGCTGACACCGTCCTCGTCGAAGGCCTCGACCTTCGCGCCGAGCGCCCGGCCCTGGAGCTCGCCCTCGTACACGGGGAGCACTGGGACACCGCCGACGAACGCCGTGCAGACGTCCGTGCCGCCGCTGGTCGAGAAGAGCCACGTCTCCTCCCCGAGCTCGTCGTAGACCCAGCGAAAGCCCTCCGGTGAGAGCGGCGAACCGGTGGAGCCGACGCTGCGCAGCGCTGAGAGGTCACGGCCCGCGCGCGGCGTCACGCCGCCCTTCATGCACGAGGCGAGAAAGCTCGCGCTCGTGCCGAAGCAGGTCGTACGCGTCTCCTCCGCGAGGTCCCACAGGCGGTCGAGGGTCGGGTGCCCGGGATTGCCGTCATAGAGCACGATCGCGGCATCGGTGAGCAGCACGCCGGCGAGGAAGTTCCACATCATCCAGCCGGTCGTGGTGAACCAGAAGACGCGATCCCCCTGCTGGGCGTCGAGGTGCAGCCACATCTTCTTCAGATGCTCCAGCAGGATCCCGCCGTGCCCGTGCACGATCGCCTTCGGCAGACCGGTCGTGCCCGACGAGTAGAGCACCCACAGCGGGTGCGAGAACGGCACGCGGCGGAACGTCAGGCCGGCGCCGTCGCCGCGCGCCACCATCGCATCCCAGCTGAGCGCCGACCGCAGCGCGGAGACGTCGGCCGCGATGCTGAGGTACGGCAGCACGACCGTGTGCTCGAGCGTCGGCATCGCCGCCTCGAGCTCGGCGACCACGGCGGTCTTGTCGAAGTCGCGGCCGCCGTAGCGGTAGCCGTCGACCGCGAGCAGCACCTTCGGCTCGATCTGCGCGAAACGGTCGACGACGGTGCGCGCGCCGAAGTCCGGCGAACAGCTCGACCAGATCGCGCCGAGGCTCGCCGTCGCGAGGAACGCCGCCATGGCCTCCGGGATGTTCGGCATGTAGGCGACGACGCGATCACCCTCCCCGACGCCCAGGCTGCGCAGCCCGGCGGCGATCCGCGCGGTCTGCTCGCGCAGCTCGCCCCACGTGATCTCGCGGGTCTTGCGCAGCTCGCCGGCCTCGATGATCGCGACGCGGTCGTCCGGCGCCTCGTGGAAGACGTGCTCGGCGTAGCTCAGTCTGGTGTCGGGAAACCAGTCGGTGCCCGGCATCTCGCGCGACGCCAGAACCGTCGCGGGTCGCCGTCGGCGACGACCCCGAAGTGGTCCCAGATCGAGCGCCAGAACCCGTCGAGGTCCGTCACCGACCAGCGCCAGAGCGCGTCGTAGTCCTCGATCGGGAAGTCCTGACCGCGTTCAGCGGCGAGCCAGCGCAGGTAGCGCGCATGGTTCGTGCCGGCGAGAAAGCGCTCGGACGGATTCCAGAGGAGCGGCGGCGTGACGGCGTCGGTCATCTCGCCGCAAGCCTACGCGGGCGCAGCCTCGACGCCGTCCTCGATGTCTCGCCCTGCCCGGACCCTGCGGAGCCGCAGCCCGACGAGCGGGAAGACCAGCGTCGACAGCATTGCGGCCCCGACCAGGGCCGCCGCCGTCGACGTGCGCATCTTCCCGGCGTCGAGGGCGATCGTCGTGATCGCGACGACCAGCGGCAGCTGTGTCGCGCTGAAGAAGGCGAGCGCGGCTCGGTCGCGCCCGTCCAGGACCCTGCGGTACAGCAGCAGCGCGGGGACGCCTCGGACGATGAGGAAGAGCCCGAAGAACACGAACATCTTCGCCACCGCCCCCGGGCTCTCGACGAGCGAGTCCAGGTCGAACGTCATCCCGCTCACGATGAAGAAGAACGGGATGAAGAAGCCGTACCCCACCGCCGTCAGCTTCGGACTCGAAGACGACGACCTCGCGCCCGCGCAGGGCGAGCCGGGTGATGATCCCGGCCACGAACCCCCCGAGCAGGATGTCGAGCCCCAGTTCGCCGGCGAGCGCGACCATCCCGAACACGAGCACCACGGCGATGCGCACTGCGGCCTGTCCGCTGGACTCGATGGTGCGTTCGAGCGCGCTCCAGCCCGTGCTCATCGAGCGCACGCCGACGAGGGCCGCGAGGACGGCGACCACCACGAACGCCGTCAGGATGACTGCGTTGGTGAGCGTGCTCTGCGACGTGAGGACCAGCGTGATCAGCAGGATCGGCCCGAACTCCCCGACCGCGCCCGCGCCGAGCAGGAAGCGCCCGAAGCGCGTCATCAGCTCGCCGGCGTCCCGCAGGATGGGGATCAGGGTCCCGAGGGCGGTGGTCGCGAGCGCGGAGCCGGTGTATGCGTCGGACACCACGACTCCTGCGAGCGCCAGCGCGCCCGCAAGGGAGTATGCGAGCACGAGTGACAGCCCCCACCCCACGCTCGCAAGTCGCAGCGGGGTGCCGCGGATCCGCTCGAAGTCGATCTCGAATCCGGCGAAGAAGAACAACATGCCCAGGCCGAGGTTCGAGAAGAAGAGGATGAACCGATCAGGGTCGGCGAGGTCGAGCACCTGGGGACCGATCACGATGCCGAGCAGAAGCTCCAGGACGACGACCGGCAGCGGCAGCACGCGTCCGACCTCGATCGCCACGAGGGCGGCGACGGCTGCGGCGCAGACGATGACGAAGAACGACGTCGTGTCGAGGTCGATCACGACTTGCGCGAGCGACGCTGCTTGGCGGCGCCGCGGCGCCGGCCACTGGCGAGCCCGACCGCCAGGCCGATCCCGAGACACACGAGGATCACGATGATCAGCGGGGTCTCGAAGCTGCCGAACACCCAGTTCACCTTCACGTCACCGGTGTTGAGGACGGCGAAGGCGGCGACGAGGCCACCGCCGACCACCGCGATCCCAAGGCGCGCGAGCTCCGCAGTGGACCGTCCCCCCGTACCCGTTCCGCGAGTTGTGCCCTCCAGGTCGGCCATGGCCGCAGCGTATCTCCCGGTGCCCACGTGGCGCGTGGAAGGATGGGCGCATGGCACACCAGGTGCGGGAGACGGTCCTCGACGGCCACGATGCGCTCGAACTGTGTGCCGTCGAGCGCGAGATCGTGCTCACGCTCGTCCCCGGGGCGGGCATGGTCGGCGCCTCGCTCACCCATGAGGGGCGCGAGCTGCTGCATCGCGGCGACGGTCTCGCCGCCTGGACGGAGCACGGAAGGACGTTCGGCATTCCGCTGCTGCATCCCTGGGCCAACCGGCTCGAGCGCCTGAACTACGAGGCTGCGGGCCGCCACGTTCTCCTGGACCCGGCGCGCATGCCCGTCACGTTCGACGGCGCGGGCCTGCCGATCCACGGCCTGCTGCACGCCTCGCCGCGCTGGACGGTCGAGCACACCCACGCGGACGGCGGCGGCGTCACCGTGAGCGCCCGCTACGACGCCGCCGGCGACGCGGCGCTGCTCGCCGGCTTTCCCTTCCCCCACATGCTCGACCTGACCGTGTCGCTGCGGACCGACCTGCTGACGTGGAGCCTCACCCTCACGGCGACCGGCGACGTACCGGTCCCCGTGAGCTTCGGGCTGGCATCCCTACCTGCGCCTGCCCGGCATCCCACGCGCGGACTGGAAGCTGACGCTCCCGCTCGTCCGCGAGCGCCTGCTGGACGCGCGCGGCATCCCGACCGGGCAGACGCGGCCGGCGCCGTTCACGTCAGGCCTGCTCGGGGACCGGGCGTTCGACGATTTCTTCCCGCTGCTGGCCGACCCGCCGGAGTTCGTGCTCGCGGGCGGCGAGCGGCGCGCTGCGTCTGCGCCTCGAGGAGGGCTACCGCTGTGCCCAGGTGTACTCGCCGGCGGGTGCCGACTTCATCTGCTTCGAGCCGATGACGGCGGCGACCGACTGCGCTGCGCCGCGGCGGCGCGGGGCTGCGACCTCGTGGCACCCGGAGAGGCGCTCACCGCGCGCTGGTCGCTGCTCGTCGAGGGCCGGCCCGGGGCCTAGGCTACAAGCCCGTCGGGTGACGCACGACGTAGCCGGCGCCGGAGCGCAGGTCGCCGTCCCAGCGCGACCCGTCGTCCATGCCGGACGTGTCGTAGCGCAGCAGCCCGCGGCTCGTGCGGACGATGGCGTAGGCGTGACCGGGGTTCGCGTAGACCGTGATCCAGCGGCCGCGGCCGGCTGAGCCCCAGCTCATGAACTGGCTGGAGTCGAGCGGCCTGTGCAGCAGCCCGCCGCCGTGCAGCAGGTAGGACACCGAGCCCGAGCAGTCGTAGCCGCTCGACCGGAACGAGCCGTGCCCTCCGCCGTAGCTGTACGGCATGTGTGCGATGCGGTTGCCGGCGGCGATCGCGCGGACGACTGCGACCGGCAGGCCGGAAGGAGACGCGGACGAGCCTCCACCGAGGCGCATCCGCTTCAGCACCGGGCGGCGGCCGCGGACACCGAGTGCGGCCCAGGTTCCCGGGCCGACGACGGCGTCGGCGGTCAGGCCGTGGGCGCGCTGGAAGCGGCGGACGGCACGCTGGGTGCCCGGGCCGAAGACGCCGTCGGAGGCGATGCCCAGGCGCCGTTGGAGCAGCGACACGGACCGCGTCGGACGAGCCGCGCCGCGGCTTGCGGCGGTGTGCCCCGAGCGTCGCAGCATGCGCCAGGTCGCGGCGCCGACGATCGCGTCGCCGCGGAGGTGATGCCGGCGCTGGAACCGTCGCACGCGGCGCGCGGTTCCCCTGCCGTAGATGCCGTCGGCGGTGATGCCGAGCGCCCGCTGCAGGCGCTTCACCGAGCGGTTGTGGTCGCCCGGATGCAGCGTGGGGAGCGCGTCCGCGGCCGGGGCCGAGACGAGCAGGGTCAGACACGCGGCGGCCAGGAAGGCGGCTCGCGGCATGCGGCTGCGAAGGACGGGGAGTGAGCTCATGGTGTGAGCGCCTACGAGGTGAGCTGACGGGCTCGCATCCGCCCTTCCGGGCAGGCGCTACACCGCAGGCAGCGGTGATTCGCCCCAGCGGCCGTCCTGGCCGCACTGGTTCCCCCATTCCCCGCCGTCGTGCGACGGGAATTCGGCGTATCGGCGACGCTAGCAGCGGCCTTTGAAGGGGCCTGCACGATCTCGTGCAGGGGCAGGAGTCACGCCCTGCGGGCCGGCGGTCAGCGAATCCAGACCGGCGTGCCCAGATGAAGCATGCGCCAGAGGCGCGCGATGTCACCGTTGCGCAGGCGGATGCAGCCGTGTGAGGGCCGTCCCGGGATCAGCTGCGGCTGGTCCGTCCCGTGGAGCCCGATCACGCCTCCGCCCGGCCAGTCGGTGAGGCGCGGGGCGTACGCCGACGTGCCGATCGCGTGCGTGCCATAGACCGGGGTGTTCTTGAAACGGAACTTCTCGCGGACCCAGAAATGGCCCGGCGGGGTCTTGGTCCCGGGCGCCCCGACCCCCACCCGGGCCGACCAGACGCGTCGCCCGCGCCGCATCAGCGTCGCCCGCAGCGTCTGCCGGTTCACGATCAGCTGGTCGCGGTTCACGTTGAACGGGCCCAGGGCGTCGCGCGGCACCCACCCCACGGCGCCGTTCGGGCGTTTTGGAACCCGGATCTGAACCCAGTCCGAGCCGCGCGGGTCCGTGTACTCGCGCAGCAGCAGGTAGACCTCGGGGAATCCGTCCTCGGTGAAGTAGCGCAGGCGCCCGACCCGCCGGGAGAGCGCCGAGTGGGTGCGGTGAATGTCCGCGAGCCGCCCAGGATGGGCCCAGCGTGTCAGCAGCCGCTCGTCGCTGAGCCGCACGACCTTGCCGCCCACCGGCGGGACGCCGGCGGCACCGGCCCCCGCGGCCGCCACGGCGGCCAGGAACACGCCGCAGCAGAGGGCGGCCAGGGACCGATGGGCAAGCCGGTGAGGCGTCGTCACGAGCGGGGACACGGGGCCCGCGCCAGGGTAGCGGCGGTCAGCTCGCCGTGAGCCGCCTCAGAAGTGCTTCTGGACGGCGCTCCAGGCGCCGGCGCAGCGCATGCGGGACGCCCGGCCCCTGGAGTGCGCATGCCGGGCGGTGCGCCGGCAGCCCTTGACGCGAGCGGCCTTGCGCGGCGTGCGCCGGCTGGCCCGCGGCGCGCGGCCCGTGGCTCCGTGCGAGGCGGCCTGCTTGGTGCTCTGCGCGCTGGGGCCGCTGCCGACCGTGATATCGCCCTGACCCTGATCCGCCGGAGTGCCCTGCTCGACCTGGCGGTGGCCGAAGTCCGTGGTGTACGTCGCGCCCGGATTCGACGAGGCGGGCGTCCCGAGTGCGATTCCCAGGCCGATGTCCGAGTAATCCCCGTTGAGGATGTTGGCCCGGTGCGGGGGGCTGTTCATCCAGGCCTTGACGATGGAGCCGGGGCTCGCGAGGTACGACTCGCCCCATGCGATGTTCTCGCCGACGACCCAGGATCCCGGGCTGCCGAGGTAGCCGGCGCCGGTCAGGCGGTCCGTGAGCTCGGAGCCCTCGGGGCTGACGTGAGCGAAGAACTGCTCGCTGACCATGAGCGCGGAGTAGGCGGCCGAGGCGTTCGTGAGCTGGGCCTGCTCGCTGACGGCGGCGAGACCCTTGGCGGCGCGCTCGGCATTCAGGAGGCAGAGCGTCGTCTGTGCGACCTGCGGCAGGTTGTCTGCGGCTGGGCGGACGTCGGCGCCCGGGCAGTCGCCGGCGAGGGCGGCGGAGGGAACGGCGAGCGCGGCGACGACGAGAACGGCAAGGAGCGTCGGAAGCCTGCGCATATGGTTCCCATCGGCCGGGGACCATGTGGATGGAGCGTTTGCAGCCGCGAATGGACGTTTTGGCCGGAAAGCCCGTGCGCGGCCCGGACGGCGAGCGGTGGAACGGCGGATTCCCCCGGCCGAACGGTTGCCCGGCCGGGAGGATTTCGCCCCCTCCTACCCCGCGAACGTCGGTGTCACGACGCGTGCGCGGCAGCGGCTGAACTGCAGGCTCAGCGAGCGCGTCCGCGGCACGGCGTCGCCGGCGAACTCGACCACCGCGCGGACCTTGTGCGGGCCGTACGCGAGACCGCGGGTGGCGAGCGTGAGCCGGTAGCCCGCGCCGCTGTTCGCCCGTGTGAGCGTCCTGCGCCTGCGGCCGTTGACGAAGAACGTGACCTTCCGGATGTGTGCGCCGGTCACGCGCGCCGTTGCGCTTCGGCGTGCCACGCAGCCGACGGTGCCGCTCAGGCGCGCGCGCCCGCTGACCGCGGTCGCGGGCAGCACGGCGCCGACGGCCGGCGAGAGCACGGTGTCGGCGGTGTCCGATGCGGCGACCGTCCTGCCGCCGGCGTCGGTGGCGCTCACGTCCCCCTTGTTGCTGACCCTCGTGTCGCCGACCTTCGTGGCGACCTGGCACTGGTAGACCCACGTCTCGCCCGGGTTCAGCTCGGCCGGCGTTCGGTCGCCGTTCTTGCTCGTGGCGATCGCCGGCGCGGCGTCGCAGGCTCCGCCGGTGAGGACCGTGTCGGTGAGCTTGATCCCCGCCTCGGGAAAGGAGGTCGTGCCCGTGTTCGTCACCGCGAGGTTGTACGTCAGGAGTTCGGATGCGGTCGCGGTGGCCGGGCCCGTCTTGTCGATCGCGATGCCGGGGATCAGCGCGGCGGTGAGGAGCGTGTCCTGCGCCGAGAGCGTCGCGTCGCTCTGATCGGTCGCGGTCGCCGTCGTGGTGCTGGTCACGGTGGCCGTGCTCGTCTTGAAGAGGTCCGCGGCCTTGACGGTGCAGGAGTAGCGCCACGTCTCACCGGGTTGCAGCACGGCGTCGCCGTTGTTGTCCGGGTCGACGGCCGCGCCGGTGTCGGGGCCGGCGACCGCGGGGCAGTGGTCGTCGGCGACCGTCACGCCGGTCACGTCAGTGCCGCCCGTGCTGCTGACGTCGTACGTGTAGTCGGCTGAGCCGTCCAGGTACACGGCCTGGGCCTTGGGCCCGCTGACGACGGAGATCGCTCCGGTGGCCGGGACCTGCGCCAATGCGGGCGACGCGACCAGCGCGAGCAGCGCAAGGGCGCCGAAGGCGCCGCGAAGAACGGCCGAACGACTGTGCAGCCCGTGCAGCGGGCCACCAAGACAAAGCATCCGTGCTTACCCCCCAAGTCCCGCCCGGCTTCGTGTCCCCCACGGCCCGACGAGCTCGATGTCCCGGTCCATATCCCCCCTTGCGCCGACAGACCGGATGGGACGGCGCAGGACCCTGGTCACAGGTATAGCGCGGCGACCGGTGGGTGGCAAGCGAGGAGCGGTATTCGGCATCGGACATGTGTCCACAGGCCGGGTCAGCGCTCAAGTTTCAGGATTTCGATGACCCGCGGCGCGTCACCCGGAACGCGCCTCGCATGAACGGGTGGATCCTGCAGAAATAGGTGTAGAGCCCCGGCTTCAGCGTCTTCGGCGTCTTCCACGTAGCCTTTCCGACGCAGCCGTTCGAGACGATCTTCACGAGGCCGGGAACGTCGTTGCAGCGCGCCGTCGGCGCGGGAACGGGCGCGGCCGCGGTGATCGGGAGAGTGTCCCCGTTGCCCGTCGAGTAGAGCCGGCTGCTGAGCGTCGGGCCGAAGCCGAGCTCACCGGAATCGAACCGGCCCGGGCCGCCGGCGAGCGGGTAGCCGATCCCGCCGGTCAGGTTGCACGGGCTCTTACAGGCGGTGATCGTGTGGAAGCGGATCGTCAGCGGGTCATCCGCGTTGACGAACGTGATCTGCCTGCCCTGCCGCACGGTCGGCGGCAGCCCGCGCCTGCCGCGCAGCGTCAGATCCCCCTGCTGGAACGCGAAGTTCCTGATCACCACGCGGTCGCGCAGCGGCCCGCGGCGCAGTCGCAGCGGGTTGCTGAGGCCGGGGTTCGGGCGCCGCACGCCGATGTCGACGTTCTCCGCCAGCCGGCCGTGGGTGAGGTAGTCGGTCTGGTCCACGTCGGCCGTGAACGGGTCGACACCGCCGTCGGCGGTGTTCGTCATGCCGATCACCATGATGCCCATCACCTCGTACCACGAGGCCCGGGTCGTGTCATAGGTCGCGCTGATCGACAGCACGTCGCCCTTCTTGATGGCGACCTTCCAGTTCGGGCCGGTCGCGCTCATCGACACGTCCCAGGAAACCGATCCGGCGGGTTCGAAATAGTCGGCGCGGGAACGGAACAGTCGCTTCTTCACCCCATTGCGAGTGATGAACAGATCCGTATGGAGACCTCCCGGATGCAGATGGCCGGCCGTGGTCACCAGGGTCGCGTCGCGGTCCGCGACCCAGGTGTTGCGCACCGGCCCCCGCGCGTAGGCGCCGGGGGCCTGGTCGGGGAACGTGAAGGTGCCGCCGCGTGCCCGATCCGCGCAGCGCGTCGAACACCGGGTAGGGCTTGCCGCCCTCGACGTCCATCCAGAGCGTCGAGATCTCCTTGATGGA
The DNA here is from genome assembly GCA_963805615.1 of uncultured Actinomycetes bacterium. Classification (GTDB taxonomy): domain Bacteria; phylum Actinomycetota; class Thermoleophilia; order Solirubrobacterales; family Solirubrobacteraceae; genus F1-60-MAGs163. The sequence continues at coordinate 19,679 of CAWDUW010000010.1, forward strand.
GGCAGCCTCGGGCGCCGTGTCGGGGATGAACCACAGCGTGTAGGTGATGTAGACCTTCTTCGGCGACGCGCTGAGGTCGTGGATCATGTGGTTGATCACCAGAAACTGCTTGGTCGTGTAGCGCCAGCCGTAGCCCTCCGGTGCGTTGATGTTCGTCTTCTCCTCGCCGGCGGCGAACGTGGGCTTCAGCGCGACGAGCCAGACCGCATGGTGCAGGTGCACCTCGGTGACGGGCGGCGCCTTGCCGTCGGACGCGTTCACGAGGCTCGGCCGGAAACCGACGATCCAGCCGTTCACGCTGGGCCGCTGCTGCTGAATGTCGACGTTGATCAGGTTCTGGCCCGGCTTGATCGTCATCGGGCCGTACCGGTAGGTGAGCACCTGCGCGCCCGGCGGCGGCGCCGGGTCGCGCACCGGGATGCTCGGCGTCGTCGCGGCGAACGCGGTCGGGCGCGACGCCGCGGCAGGGCCGGCGAACACCCCGCAGAGTGCCGCGGTCAACGCCAGGATCAGGCCGAGGGTTCGCCGGATGGTCATATGTCCTCCTCGCCGCCGCCTGCCGGCCGGTGCGGGGTCATGAACGCCAGCGGGACACTGCTGCCAAGCTCCCGCCGGACGGTCGCGATCCGCCGGCCCGGCTGCACCGCGTCTCGGACGCTGCCGAGCGGCTCACCCGGGAGTGCCGCCACCCGGCCGAGGTCGGGGGCGACCACGACCAGGCCCCACAGGCGTGCGGGCGCCTCGCCCGTCGGCTGCGGAGGGCCGGCCACCTCGAGCAGCACGTCGCCGGCCCAGAGAAAGGCCTGGTGCAGGTCCGGGCGCGCCTCGCGGACCCGTCGCACCTCCATTCCGGTCGCCTCGAGCGCGGTCAGCGTGCGCTGCAGGTCCTCTGTGTGGACCACGACGTGATCGAGGCCGAGTGCTCCGTTGGGGTGCGGCGCGGCGGCCGGTGGAGCGTTCCCGGCGGCGCTGGTCGCGATCCCGTCCACCAGCGGCGGCAGCGTCGCGGCACCGGGACGCAGAGCCCAGCCGACGATGCCATCCCCCGCCGGCGCGCCGAGCAGGCGCAGCGTGAGCTTCCCCACGGCGCACGTCCCGTCGTCGGCGACGGTGAAGCCGAGCCGCCGCCACACGTCAGGCGGATCGGCGATGTCGAGGCCTGCGAGCGCCGGAAGGTCGCCGCGCCCCACCGCGGGCCTCAGCGGTTGCGGCGGCGCTGTGCGCGCGCGGCCTTGGCGCGAGCCCGCTGCCTGCTCTTCGACGCCTGCCCGCGCTTGTGCGCGTCCCCGGCCAGATGCGCGCTCTCGGTGTCCCCGACGGTCAGCGGCGCCCGGCGGCGCGCATCGCGCGCGATCCAGAGCCCGATGCCCGTGATCACGCCGACGCCGGCGACGACGACGAGAACCGCCTGGAGCGTCGAGAGCCCGCCCCCGGTCGAGGTGTTCGTCGGCGTCGTGGTCGTCGGCGTCTGCGTCGAGGTGTCGGCCGGCGGCAGGCTGCCGAACGGCGAGCTCTGGGCGAGCGCGGCGCCCGACGGCAGCATGAGCAGCGCGGCGATGAGCGCGGCGACGAGACGGAGACGGCGGGACGAGGACTGCACGGCGCGGACGATACCCGGCCCGGCGGCGAGCGACCGGCGCGGCTATCGTTCGATCCATGCCGCCCAAGGCCCGACAGATCCGCATGGACCAGCGCTCGGCGATGTCCGAGATGCAGGCGCTCGAGCAGCGCACCGACGAGGAGCTCGAGCGCGAGCAGAAGTACAAGTCGGCCGCGCTGTCCATCCTCGGCGCACGCGCTGCCGAGAAGTACGACGCCAAGGCGGCCCGTGCCTACTTCCAGCGGGCGATCGCGGCTGCGCGGCCGCAGGAGCGGATGCAGATCCGCCGGATGGCGGACGCCTCGCTGGCGCTCGCCGAGCGCCGTCCCGACGATCTCAAGATCGCCGTCGAGCGCCTCGGCCAGGAGGCTCCCTCCAGCCGCCAGCTCTTCCTGCTGCGCGCGGCCGGCCTGCTCGCGCCGCCGCCGAGCGCCGGCAAGCTCGCCCGCGCCCGGGGCATCGTCCTGATCGTGCTGATCGTCGTCGGGCTGATCGCCCTCGGCTTCGCACTCGTGAAGCTCATCGGCCTTGCGTTCGGCGGCGTCGGGAACGTCACCGCGGTCTGGGCCGGCGTGCTGCTGATCCTCGCCGTGCTCGGCGTCCTGGCGCTGGTCGGGCGACGACGCCAGGCGAAAGCCCGGGCGGCCCGCGGGCTGCCCGGCTGAGGCAGGCGGCCATGTGCGGCCGCTACTCGCTGACCGGCCCGAACCCCGCCGAGGTCCGTGAGCGCTTTGCGCTGGGCGACGACATCCCGGTCGAGCAGCGCTTCAACATCGCGCCGGGAACCGATGTGGTCGCCGTGACGACCGACCGCGAGGGCGCCCCGCGCGGCGACCTCCTGCGCTGGGGACTCGTGCCGCACTGGGCCGAGAGTCCGAAGGTCGGCTACAAGATGATCAACGCACGGGCGGAGACCGTTGCCGAGCGCCCCGCCTACCGCGACGCGCTTGCGACGCATCGCTGCCTGATCGTCGCCGACGGGTTCTACGAGTGGCAGCCTCGTGTCAACGGTCCCAAGCAGCCCTGGTGGATCACGCGCGAGGATCACGCGCCCTTCGCGTTCGCCGGCCTGTGGGCGAGCTGGCGCCCGGCGCCCGACGTCGAACCGTTGCGCTCCTGCACGATCATCACGACGCGCGCATCGCGGTCGGTGCACGCGATCCACGACCGCATGCCGGTGATCCTCGAGCCCGCCGCGGAGGCCGCGTGGCTCGACCACGGAACCACCCCGGCCGCACTGGCCGAGCTGATGACGCCGTTCAGCGCGACGGCGCAGGTCCCGGTGAGCACGGCGGTCAACGACGCCGGGCACGACGCGCCCGACTGCATCGAGCCGGTGGACCCCGGCCCCGACGAGCCCGCGTCCCCGACGCTCTTCTGAGCACCACGGGAGGTACGGTCCCGCCCGTGCGTCATGTCCTGCTGATCGCGAACCCCACGTCGGGCGGAGGGAAGGTGCCGGGGCTGCTCCCCGGCGTGCACGCGCGGCTCGACGCGCTCGGCGTCGCGCACCGCACCGAGCTCACCCGCGACCTGCAGCACGCGCGCGAGCTCGCGCTGGAGGCGCTCGATCGCGACGAGATCCCGGTCTCCCTCTCGGGCGACGGCGTGGCGGGCGCGGTGGCGGGCGCTGCGCGCGCGCGGCCCGACGCGGTGATCGGCGTGCTCCCCGGCGGCAGCGGCAACGACTTCTGCCGCCACACGGGCATCGGCGGCGACGCCGTCGCCGCCTGTGACGTCATCGCGCACGGCGAGCCGCGCCCGATCGATCTCGGGGAGGCGAACGGCGCACCGTTCCTCGGGATCGCGAGCCTGGGGTTCGACTCCGAGGCGAACACCGCCGCGAACGCCGCGCCGCGCTTCCTCGGGCGAGGGATCTACGTCTACGGCGCTCTGAGCGCGGTGGCACGCTGGAAGCCCGCGAGCTTCGAGGTCGAGGTCGAAGGCGGGACGGACCGGTTCGAGGGCTGGAGCGTCATCTGCGCCAACACGAGTGTCTACGGTGCAGGCATGTTCGTCGCACCAGACGCCCGGATCGACGACGGCCTCCTCGACATCGTCCTGATCCGCAAGACGAGCCGCCGGCGCTTCCTGACCTCGTTTCCCAAGGTGTTCAAGGGCGAGCACGTCCACGACGACAACGTGAGCGTCCAGCGCGCGCGCGAGGTGCGCGTCAGCGCGAGCCGCCCGTTCTCCGTCTTCGCCGACGGCGACCCGATCGCCGACCTCCCGGTCGTCGTGCGCGTCCTCCCCGCGGCCGTCCGCGTCCTGCTGCCGACGGCCTCGTGAGCCCGCTGCGCACGAGCCTCGCAGCCGGGGTCGCCCGGGCGACGGGCGTCGCCGCGCGACGCTCCGGCAGCGGTGGCACGAGCCTCCCCGGGAAGGTTCTGCTCGCCCTGGACCCGCGTGCGATCGACCGGCTCGCTGCGAGGCTTCCGCAGGGCAGCGCCGTCATCAGCGCGACGAACGGGAAGACGACGACGGCACTGATGGCCGCCGCGATCCTCGAAGGGCGCGGCGAGCGGCTGGTCCACAACCGCGCGGGAGCGAACATGGCGGGCGGCATCGCCGCCACACTGCTCTCAGGGCACGGCGACCGCGGGCTGTTCGAAGTCGACGAGTTCTGGCTCGACGGCGTCGTCGAGCAGCTGCGCCCGCAGGCGCTCCTGCTGGCGAACCTCTTCCGTGACCAGCTGGACCGGTACGGCGAGCTCGAGACGATCGCCGAGCGCTGGGCCAAGGTCACCGCGTCGGGCGACGCGCGCCGGCTGATCCTCAACGCGGACGACCCCACCGTCGCCGACCTCGGACGCGACCGGGTCGACGTCGTCTACTTCGGGGTCGAGGACGACGGCGTCGCGCTCGCCGCGCTCCAGCACGCGTCCGATGCGACGCACTGCCGCCGCTGCGGGGCGCCCTACGTCTACGACGCGCACTATCTCGGCCACCTCGGGCGCTACCACTGCGACGTCTGCGGCGCGCGCCGTCCGCAGCCCACGATCGCGGCGCGCGAGATCGCGCTCGAGGGGATCGACGGCGCGTCGTTCACGCTCGACCTCGGTGGCCACACCGAGCGCGTGCGCATCCCGCTCCCCGGTCTCTACAACGTCTACAACGCGCTCGCGGCCGCTGCGCTCACCACCGCGCTCGGCGCGACGCCCCGGGACATCGTCGACGGCCTTCAGGCCGTGCGCGCCGCGTTCGGGCGAGCCGAGCGCGTGACCCTCGCCGGCCGCGATCTCGCGATCCTGCTGGTCAAGAACCCCGCCGGGGCCAACGAGGTGCTGCGGACCCTGGCACTCGAAGCGGGCGAGCACGACCTCCTGGCGATCCTGAACGACAACATCGCCGACGGCCGCGACGTGAGCTGGATCTGGGACGCCGACTTCGAGGTCCTCGACGGCCGTGTTCGCCGGGCCACCTGCGCGGGCTCCAGGGCGGCAGAGATGGCGCTGCGCCTGAAGTACGCGGGCGTCCCCGAAGAACGGATCGAGGTCGTGGACGACCTCCCGGCCGCGCTGGACCGCGCTGTGGCGGCGGACGGGGCCGGCCCGCTGTTCGTCCTCCCCACCTACACGGCGATGCTGGCGCTGCGCGAGGAGCTCGTGCGCCGGGGCGCCGCGACGGAGTCGTTCGCATGACGCCGGACCTCGACGTGATCTGGCACGACCTCGAGTGCGGCTCGTACGACCTCGACCTGGCCGCGTGGCGCGAGCTCGCCGAGGCCGCCCGCGGGCCTGTCCTCGACGTCGGCGCGGGAACCGGCCGGGTCACGCTCGACCTGGCCCGTCGCGGGCACGAGGTCGTGGCGCTCGACGCCGAGGCGCCGCTGCTCTCGGCGCTGCGCGAGCGCGCCGGCGGACTGCTCGTCGACACGGTCCACGCCGATGCGCGCAAGCTCGACGTGGAGCGCCGCTTCCCGCTGATCATCGTCCCGATGCAGACCCTGCAGCTGCTCGGCGGCAGCGCCGGGCGAACCGCCTTCCTCACGCGCGCGCGGGCTCACCTCGCGCCGGACGGGATCGTCGCGATGGCGATCGCGGACGCGCTCGAGGGCGCCGCGGTCGGCGAGTACTCCGAGCCGCCCAGGCCGGAGATGCGGGAGATCGACGGCATCGTCTACTCGAGCCGGGCCGTCGCGATCACCGACGAAGGCGACCGCTGCGCGATCTTCCGCATCCGCGAGACCGTCGACGAGGTCGGCGCGCATACCTCGCGAGGAGAACGTCGTACGGCTGGACGCGCTGGACCCGGCGACGCTCGAGGGCGAGGGCCGCGCGGCGGGCCTGCGCGTCCTTCCGCGCGGCAGCGTGCCCGAGAGCGACGAGTACATCGGCTCGACGGTGGTGATGCTCGGTGCCTGAGCGGACGCTGCGCGTCTGCGCGCTCTACCCCGACCTGATGAACATCTACGCCGACCGCGGCAACATCCTGCTGCTCGAGCGCCGCTGCGCGTGGCGCGGGATCGGCTTCACGGTGACGGCGGCCGGGATCGGCGACGAGATCGACCCCGGTGCGCACGATCTCTTCTACATCGGCGGCGGCCAGGACCGCGACCAGCTGCTCGTGCGCGCGCGACCTCGTCGAGGTCAAGCGCGACGCGCTGCACGCGGCCGCCGCGCGCGGCGCGGTGATCCTGGGCGTCTGCGGCGGCTACCAGCTGCTCGGGCACTCGTACGTGATCGGCGACGAGGAGATCGATGGCATCGGCCTGCTGGACCTCGTGACGGTGCGCGAGGACGGGCCGCGGCTGATCGGGAACGTGGCGATCGAGGTGGACTTCCCTGGCCCCCACCCCACTGATCGCGCCGCACGTCCTCGCGGGGTTCGAGAACCACGGCGGCCGCACCCGGCTCGGGCCGGCCGGTCAGCCGCTCGGCCGCGTCCTGCGGGGGCATGGGAACGACGGCACCACGGGCTTTGAGGGTGCCCGCGACGGCAACGTCATCGGGACGTACCTCCACGGTCCGCTGCTGCCGAAGAACGCCTGGTTCGCGGACTGGCTGGTGCACACGGCCCTCGGCCTGGATCGGCCGCTGGACCCACTGGACGACCGCCTCGAGGACGCCGCCCACGAGGGCGCGCGACGAGCCGCCGGCCTCTAGCGACCGGTCGAGCCGAACCCGCCCGCGCCGCGGACCGCGTCGCTCAGCTCGCCGGCCTCCACGGGCTCGGGCAGCGCGACGGCGACCACGACGAGCTGGGCGATCCGGTCGCCGGCCGTCAGCTCGAACGCCGCCTCCCGGTCGGTGTTCAGCAGCAGCACCTGCAGTTCGCCGCGGTAGCCCGCGTCGATCAGCCCCGGGGCGTTGACGAGCGAGATGCCGTGCCGGGCGGCGAGGCCCGATCGCGGCAGGACGAGGCCCGCATGTCCCGGCGGGATCTCGACCGCGATGCCCGTGCGCACCTGGGCGCGCTCGCCGGCGCCGATCGTGACCCCCTCGAGCGCGCAGAGGTCGAGACCGGCGTCGTCGGCGTGCGCTCGGACCGGCAGGACGGCGGCCGGATCGAGCCGCCGGACGGGAAGCTTCACGCCGGCCCGGCGCCGTTCCCGCTCACGGCGAACCGTGCGAAGCGCTCGGCCACGTGTGCAGGCACGCGCGCCTTCACGATGCACGCCGTCCGGCGTCTCGGTGCGCTCGAGGTCCCCCGCGATGTCGTGGAGCTCGGCGAGGCGCCCGCCCTCCGCGTAGGGCATGAGCAGCTCGATCGGCTGCATCCGCCGAACGAACTCGTCCTCGATCCGCTCGCGCAGGCGGTCCAGCCCTGTGCCCTGCGCGGCCGAGATCAGGATGGCATCGGGATGCAGTCGCCGCAGCTCCGCCCGTCGCTCCGCGCCGATCAGGTCCGCCTTGTTCAGCACGAGCAGCCGCGCGTTCTCCCCCGCCCCGATCTCCTCGAGCACGGAGTCCACCGCGGCGAGCATCTCGAGCAGCTCGTCCTCCTCGGCGCTCGCGTCCACGACGTGGAGGATCAGCTCGGCGAGCCGGGTCTCCTCGAGCGTGGCGCCGAACGCGTCCACCAGCTGATGCGGAAGCTTGCGGATGAAGCCGACGGTGTCGGTGACGAGGAATGGCCGGCCCTCGAGGCGCATCGTGCGCGTCGTCGGGTCGAGCGTGTGGAAGAGCCGGTCCTGCACCCCGACGCTCGAGCCGGTGAGGGCGTTCAGGAGCGTGGACTTCCCGGCGTTCGTGTAGCCCGCCAGGGCGATCTCCGGGAGCCCGGAGCGCTCGCGTTCGGCGCGCATCACGTCGCGCGAGCCCTTCACATGGGCGAGCGTGCGCTTGAGCGCCGCGATCCGGTTGCGCGCGAGCCGGCGGTCGGTCTCGATCTGCGTCTCCCCCGGTCCGCGCGTGCCGACGCCGCCGACCCCGAGACGGTCGAGGTGCGTCCACAGCCCGCGCATGCGCGCCATGTTGTACTCGAGCTGGGCGAGCTCGACCTGGAGCTTGCCGTCGGCGCTGTGCGCGTGGCCCGCGAAGATATCGAGGATCAGCGAGGTGCGGTCGAGCACCGGGAGCTCGAGCTCCTTCTCGATGTTGCGCTCCTGACGCGGTGACAGCTCGTCGTCGCAGACGATCACGTTGGCGTCCGCGGCCTTCGCGGCGGCCTTCACCTCCTCGAGCTTGCCGGGCCCGAGATACGTGTTCGGATGCGGCTTCTCGCGGTGCTGCACCACCTGGCCGACGACCGCGACACCCGCTGTGCGCAGGAGCTCCTGCAGCTCGGAGAGATCGTCTCCCTCCTCCAGGGCCGCGATGCAGAAGGCGCGCTGCTTCGCGCGCCCAGGCCGCTCGGCGCCCGGGCGGGGCGTCTCTGTGGTGCGTCCGTGGCGGCTACGTTCCTGCAAGCACGTCCGAGTCTAGATGGTGGACAGGGCGCGGCGGGCCATCTGCCCGCTAGCGTCCCGCGGGTGACCGATGCCCTTGCAGCCAGGCTCGCCGCGCGGACGCTCGAGCTGATCGACGTGCCGTCGGAGTCCCGCAGCGAGGCGCCGCTCGCCGCGCACGTCCTCGAGTTGCTCAGCGGCGCCGGGGTTCCGGTGCGCGACGGAGGCGACACGTGCGTGCTCGCGGGCGCGACGCAGCGCGGCGACCGTCCCCTCGTCCTGCTCGCCGGCCATTTCGACACGGTCCCGGCACAGGGCAACATCCCGGGCCGGATCGTGGACGGGATCGTGCACGGGCTGGGCGCCGTGGACATGAAGGGCTCGCTCGCCGTGATGATCGAACTGGCGATCGACCGCGCCAACGGCGGCGCCGGGCGCGACGGCGTCGATCTCGGGTTCGTCTTCTTCGGTCGCGAGGAGCTGCCGAGCGCGGAGAGCGCGCTCGAGCCGCTGCTGGCGCGCGAGGACGGCCTGCGCACCGCGGACCTTGCGATCGTGATGGAGCCGACGGACACGGCCCTGCAGGCGGGGTGCCTGGGCAATGTCAACGGCACCTGGACGTTCACCGGCCGCAGCGGCCACTCCGCGCGGCCGTGGCTCGCCGACAACGCGATCGAGCACGCCGCCCGCGGGATCGACGCGCTCGCGCAGATCGCCCCGGTCGAGCACGACTTCGGCGGCCTCACCTACACCGAGGTCATCTCGGTGACGACGATCGCCGCCGGGATCGCCGACAACGTGATTCCCGACGAGGCGCGCGCCCACGTGAATTACCGCTACCCGCCTGGCATGACGCCGGACGCCGCCGCCGCGCGCGCCCACGAGCTCTGCGACCCGTTCGGCGTCCTCGAGATCACCTCGAACGCGCCGTCCGGGCCGGTGCCGCTGGGCAACCCGCTGGTCGACCGGCTGTGCGCGGCGGGCGACCTGCGGCGCGAGCCCAAGCAGGCCTGGACGCCGGTCGCCGAGTTCGGCGCCGCAGGCGTCGACGCGGTGAACTTCGGCCCGGGCGCGCCGCCGTTCGCCCACAGCCGGGACGAGCACGTGGCCGCCGCCGACCTCGCCCGCGGGTACGCGGTGATCGATGCCTTCGCACGGGACGCCTGATGCAGCTCAGCCCGCTGCTCGACGAGCTCGGCACGTACCCGTTCGCGCGGCTCACCCACGCCCGTGAGCGCGCCATCGCGCGCGGCGTGCGGCTGATCGACTTCGGCGTCGGCGAGCCGCGCGAGGAGACGCCCGCGTTCATCCGCGAGGCGCTCGTCCGCGCGATCGAGGACGAACCGGTGTCCGCCTACCCGCTCGCCGTCGGCCTGCCGGAGCTGCGCGAGGCGATCGCGGCGTGGCTGCGACGGCGCTTCGGCGTCCGGCTGGACCCGGGCATCGAGATCCTGCCCACGCTCGGCAGCAAGGAGGCGATCCACGGGCTCGCGCAGGTGCTGATCGGTCCCGGCAGCCCGCGTGACCTCGTGGCCGTGACGACGCCGGGCTATCCCGGTCCCCGGTCGCGGCGCGCGATTCGCGGGGGCCGGGGTGGTCGAGGTCCCGCTGGACCCGGAGTCCGGCTGGCTGCCCGACGTTCGACGGGCTCGGTCCGGAGATCTGGCGGCGCCTTGCGCTGATCTGGGTGAACCTCCCGGGCAACCCGACCGGCGCGACCGCGCCGCTCGCGTTCTACCGGGAGCTCGCCGAGCGCTGCCGCAGTGAGGGCGTCGTCCTTGCCTCCGACGAGGCATACAGCGAGATCTGGCTCGACGGGGATCCGCCGGCATCGGTCCTGCAGGTCGACGACCCGACCCACGTCCTGGCGTTCCACTCGCTCTCCAAGCGCTCGTCGATGCCGGGGTACCGCTCGGGCTTCGTCGCCGGCGACCCGCTGCTGATCGCGGCGATGAAGCAGGTGCGCCCGTCGCTCGGCGTCACCCCGCAGACGTTCGTGCAGCACGCCTCGATCGCCGCCTGGGGCGACGAGACGCATGTCGAGGCGACGCGCGAGCGCTACCGGTCCAAGTGCGCGGTTCTCGAGCCCGCGCTCGAGGCGATCGGCCTCCAGTCACGTCGGCGGGCCGGCGACGTTCTTCCGCTGGTGCCGCGTTCCCGGCGACGGCGACGCCGAGGCTCTGGCGGGCCGCCTGCTGGACGCTCGGCGTCGTGGTCGCTCCCGGCACGTTCTTCGGCGCCGGTGGCGAAGGACACGTGCGGATCGCGCTCGTCCCGACGCTCGCGGACTGCACCGCCGCGGCGCAGTCGCTCAGCACCCTCGCGCAGTAGGTTCCACGGCGTGAGCGACGAACAGCTGAGCGGGGCGTGGGGCGTTGGACTGGCGACGATCTCGGGCGCCGGAGACCGTGTCCTCGACACCTACTTCCCCTCCCCGCGGCTCGGCGCGCCGCCACCGGGCGCGGCGCCGGGCACCGCTGAGATCGAGGCCCACGCGGCCGCGAACCTGCAGGCGCACGCTCTGGCGGAGGCGGCCGGCCACGACGAGCTGCGCCGGGTGCGGCTCGCGACGGTGCTGACGGTGATTCCCGATCTCAGCGCGCCGCCCGGGGACGCGCATGACGCCTACCTGCGCCTGCACCTGCTCTCGCAGCGTCTGGTCGCGCCCCGCGGCCTGAACATGGACGGCATCTTCGGCGTGCTGTCGAACGTCGTCTGGACGAGCGCCGGCCCGTGCGACCCCGAGGAGTTCGAAGCCACGCGCATGCGCTTTCTCGCCTGCGGTCGCCGGCTTCAGGTCACCGGGGTCGACAAGTTCCCGCGGATGACCGACTACGTCGTCCCGAGCGGCGTGCGGATCGCGGATGCGGACCGCGTGCGCCTCGGCGCCCACCTCGCGGAGGGCACGACGATCATGCACGAGGGGTTCGTGAACTACAACGCCGGCACGCTGGGCGCCTCGATGGTCGAGGGCCGTATCAGCGCCGGCGTGATCGTCGGGACGGGCTCCGATCTCGGGGGCGGCGCGTCCGTCATGGGCACGCTGTCCGGGGGCGGCACGCAGGTGATCCGCGTGGGCGAGCGATGCCTGGTCGGCGCCAACGCCGGCATCGGCATCTCGCTCGGCGACGACTGCGTCGTGGAGGCCGGCCTCTACGTGACCGCCGGGACGCGCGTGACGCTCCCCGATGGGCAGGTCGTCAAGGCACACGAGCTCAGCGGTCAGGACGGCCTGCTCTTCCGTCGCAACAGCGAGACGGGCGCGGTTCAGGTGCTCCCGCGATCCGGTGACTGGGGCGGGCTCAACGCCGCCCTCCACGCGAACGACTGAGCGTCAGCGCGCGAGCCCGCGGAGGGTCCGCAGCAGCTCGTCGCTCGCCTCACCGGCGTAGACCGGGACGGCCCAGCCGCTGAGGTCGATGTGCAGATCCTCCTCGACCGTCACCTCGAGCTCGCCGCCGTCCAGGGCGACCCGCACCGGCGAGTCGCCGCCGCGCAGAACGTAGGCCGCGGCGGCGCCGCAGGCCCCGGTCCCGCTCGACATCGTGGCGCCGACGCCGCGCTCGAAGATGCGGGCGCGGATGAAGCCGGGCTCGACCTCCGTCCACCAGCTCACGTTCGTCCTGCTGGGGAACAGCGGTGAGCGTTCGATCTCGGGGCCGTAGTCCTCGAGCGCGATCTCGTTCAGCTCCTCGACGCTCGCGACCTCGATCGCGCACTGCGGATTGCCGACCGAGACGTGCTGGAAGGTCCATTCGCGACCCCCGGCGACGATGGTCCCGCGGCCGTCGGCGTCCCCCGTCGGGTACTGGTCCGACCGTGTCCGCGCGCGGCCCATGTCGACCGTGCAGCTCGTCGGCGAGGTGATCGTCGGCCGGATCTCCCCGGCGAGCGTCTGAATCGAGAACTGCGTCGCGGTGGTCCAACCGCGCCGGTGCAGGTAGAGGATCGCCTCACGCGAGCCGTTGCCGGACATCTCCGCCTCCGACCCGTCCTGGTTGAAGATGCGCAGGCGGGCGACGAAGCCGGGGGCGTCCGGCGGCGAGAGCTCGAGGACGCCGTCGGCGCCGACGCCGAGGTGCGGGTGGCAGAGCCGGCGCACCACGGCCTCCGTGAGCGGCACCGGGAGCTGGTCGCGCTCGACGATGAGGTAGTCGTTGCCCAGTGCCTGCCACTTCTCGAAGCGCATCGTCGCGAACCCTACGACGCGGCAGGCGTCGAGAGGATCGCGGCGGCGACGTCCGCCGGGGCCTGCCCCGTGATGTCGAGCACCTCCACCCCCGCGAGCTTGCGCATCCAGGTGAGCTGCCGCTTGGCGAAGTTCCGCGTCCGCCGCTGCATTCCCGCGGCGTCTCCCGCCAGCAGCTCGTCGAAGCCGAGGGCCTTGCGGGCCGTCTCCGAGGCGCCTGCCGCCTGGGCCGCACGGACCTCGTCGATCGCCCCGCGGTCGATCATGTCCAGCACGCGCGCGTCGATCCTGGCGTACAGCTCGTCGCGGTCGCGGACCAGCCCTACGAGCCGGGTCGGCCGGCGCGTCTCGGCCGTCCACAGCCGGTTGGGACCATCGGGCGGCTCAAGCTCTCCCATGTCCAGCAGCGCAAGCGCGCGGACGATGCGGTGGCGGTCCGCCGGATCGATGTCCGCCGCCGCCCACGGCGCCCGCTGAGCCAGGAGCGCATGCAGCGGCTCGGGCCCTGAGAGCTCGAGCTCCGCCTCCCAGCGCGCGCGCACGTCGTGCGGAAGCTGCGGGCGCAGCTCGAGCCGGGCCAGCGCGGCGCGCAGGTAGAGCCCGGTGCCGCCGACCACGATCGGCGTCGCGCCCTGACCCAGGAGCGCGTCGATCTCGGCGTGGGCGAGCTCGGCGTACTGGCCGACGGAGAAGGTCGCGTCCACGGGGACGATCGAGACGAGCAGGTGCTCCAGGCGGGCGCGCTCGGCGGCCGTCGGCACGCCGGTGATGGTTTCGAGCCCCTGGTAGACCTGCAGCGCGTCGGCCGACACGGCGACCGGGGTGCGGCCCGCGGCGCGCAGTGCGTCGGCGACGACAGAGCGCGACCGCCGTCTTGCCGACCCCCGTCGGCCCGAAGAGCGCGAGCACCCCGTCCCGCGGGATCGCGTCGGGGTCGGGTGCAGGCTGCGGGAACGGCATCGGCCGGGAGTATCGTGGCCTTCATGAGCGTGCGCATCGGCTGCGGGCTGTCGACTGGCCCCGACGCGCGGATCGCTGCGATCGAGGCGGGCACCGACGCGCGCCAGGCGCTCGAGGGCGCGGGCGCCGACCTCGTCATCGTGTTCTGCTCCGGAGCGCACCTGGCGGCGCCGGAGGCGACGCTCGAGGGCGTCCACGAGGCCCTCGCGCCGATCTCGCTCGTCGGCTGCGGTGCCGGCGGCGTGCTCGGCGCGGGCCGCGAGATCGAGGGCGGAACGGCCGTGACGGTCTGGGCGGCCGTGTTCGACGGCGGCGGCCATGCCGAGACCTTCCACGCGCACGCGCTCCCCGGACGGCTCGAGGGCGAGGTCGCCGTCGGCGGCATCCCCGAGGCCGCGGGCGCGTCCGCGATGCTCCTGTTCCCGGATCCCTATTCGTTCCCCGCCGACAGAGCGCTCGCCGATCTCGCGCTGAGCGCCCCGGGCGTGCCGGTTCTGGGCGGCATCTCGAGCGCCCGGACGCTCGACGGCGAGGCGGCCCTCTTCCTCGACGACACGGTCGTCACCGGCGGCGCCGTCGGCGCGGTGCTGCATGGCGTGGAGATCCTCCCGTGCGTCTCACAGGGGGCGGCGGGCATCGGTCCCGTCCTTGAGATCTCGGCCGTGGACGGCCACGTGATCCGCGAGCTCGACGGCCGCCCAGCGCTCGAGACGCTCCGTGAGGCGATCGACGCGCTGAGCCAGGACGAACGCGAGCTGGTGAGCGGCGGGCTGCTGCTCGGCGTCGCGATCGACGGCGCCCACACGCTGCAGGGGGCGCACGACTACCTCGTGCGGGGGATCATCGGCGCCGACCCCGAAGGCGGCACGATCACCGTCGGCGCACCGGTCCGCGAGGGTCAGGTCGTGCGCCTGCACACGCGGGACGCGGGCTCGGCCGACCACGACCTGCGCTCCGCACTGGAGCTGCGCAGCTCCGCGCTCGGCGGCAACGCGGCGGGCGCGCTCGTCTTCACCTGCAACGGGCGCGGGCAGACGATGTTCGGGGCGCCCGACCACGATGCGGACGCCGTCGACGAGGAGCTCGGCGGCGCGCCCTGCTCCGGGTTCTTCGCCGCGGGTGAGATCGGCCCGGTCGGCGGGGAGAACTTCCTCCACGGCTTCACCGCCACGGTCGCGGTCTTCGCAGGCACAGGCTGAACGCCGCGGTCCCCTGCGAGACTTCCGGGCATGATCATCGCCGGTCGCACCGCCCTGCTCACGGGCGCCACAGGGGGCATCGGGCATGCCATCGCGCGTCGCCTGCATCAGGCGGGCGCGCAGCTCACGCTGAGCGGCCGGCGGACGGAGGTTCTCGAGCCGCTCGCCGCCGAGCTCGGATCGGGCACCCGGGTCATCGCCGCTGACCTGGCCGACCGCGGCGACGTGCAGCGCCTCGCGGCCGACTGCGCGGGCATCGACCTGCTCGTCGCCAACGCCGCGCTCCCCGGGTCCGGCGACCTGCTGGGGTTCGACCCGGACGACATCGACCGGGCGCTCGAGGTCAACCTGCGTGCCCCGATCATGCTGGCGCGCCTGCTGGGCGAGGGCATGGCCGAGCGCGAGGCGGGACACATCGTGTTGATCTCCTCGCTCGCCGGAAAGGCGGCCACGCCCGGGTCCTCGGTCTACTCGGCGACGAAATACGGGCTGCGCGGCTTCGGCCGGGGGCTGCGCGCCGACATGGCACCTCACCACGTGGGCGTCAGCGTCGTGTTCCCCGGCTTCATCCGCGACGCGGGGATGTTCCACGACTCCGGGACGCAGCTGCCCTCGTTCGTCGGCACGAGCACCCCGGAGCAGGTCGCCGAGGGCGTCAGGGACGCGATCGAGCGCGACCGCGCCGAGGTCGACGTCGCGCCCATCACGGTGCGCGCCGGCACCAAGTTCGCGGAGCTCGTCCCCGGTCTGTCGGATCGCATCTCCGAGCGCCTGGGAGCGCGCTCGATCGCCGGGGACATGGCGCGCGGGCAGGCCGCCAAGCGCTGAGCTGCGCGCTCAGGCGAGAGCGCGGGCGAGCAGTGACATCTCGCCGCCGAGCGTCTGGCTCGTCGCCGAGGTGATCTGGACGGGAACGATCTCGCCGGGCTCGGCCAGGCCGCCGAAGTTCGCCACCTTGTTGTGCCGCGTGCGGCCGCGCAGGCGTGCTGGGTCGTTGCGCGACGGGCCCTCGACGAGCACGTCGAGCGTGCGGCCGACGAACCGCTGCGCGCGCTCGCGGCCATGACGCTGGACCACTTCGAGCAGTCGCTCCATGCGCTCCCCCTGCACCTCGTGCGGGACGACGCCCTCCGTGATCAGCGCCGCCTCGGTGCCCCGCCGCGGCGAGTAGAGGAAGGTGAACGCGCCGTCGAACCCCACCTCCTCGACGACCTCCAGGGTCTGCGCGAAGTCCTCCTCGGTCTCCCCCGGGAACCCGACGATGATGTCGGTGGTGATCGAGCAGTCGGGCACGTGCGCGCGGATCAGCGCGACGCGGTCGAGGAAGCGCGCGCGGTCGTAGGTGCGGCGCATCGCCTTCAGGATCCGGCTCGAGCCCGATTGGAGCGGCAGGTGCACGTGCTCGCAGACGGACGGCAGCTCGGCGTGGGCGAGCACGACGTCCTCGCGCATGTCCTTGGGGTGCGGGCTCGTGTAGCGGATCCGGTCGATGCCCTCGACCGCGTCGATGGCCGTGAGCAGCTCCGCAAAGGAGCGCCGCTCCCCGGTCGCGCCGAGGTCGCGGCCGTAGCTGTTGACGTTCTGCCCGAGCAGCGTCACCTCGCGCACGCCGTCGGCGGCGAGGCGCTCGGCCTCACCCACGAGCTCCTCGAGCGGCCGGCTGACCTCGCGGCCACGCGTGCTCGGCACGATGCAGTAGGAGCAGCGGGAGTTGCACCCGACGCTGATCTGCATCCAGGCGGAGAACTCGCGCGCGCGGCGCATCGGCAGGTGCCCGGTGAAGCCCTCGAACTCGAAGAAGCCCTGCGCGGTGATCGAGTCCGACGTCAGGAACTCCGCGAGCTTGTGGACCTGGCCCGGCCCGAACGCGACGTCGACGAACGGGAAGCGCTCGAAGACTTCGTCCTTCACCGACTGCGCCCAGCAGCCGCCGACGCCCACGATCACGTCCGGGCGCTCGCGCTTGACCCGCCGCGCCGTCCCGAGGTGCGAGACGAAGCGCTCGTCCGCGGCCTCCCGGATCGAGCAGGTGTTGAAGAGGATCACGTCGGCGGTCTCGCGCTCGGGCGATTCCTCGTACCCGAGCGACTCGAGCATGCCCTTCATCCGCTCGGAGTCGTGGGCGTTCATCTGGCAGCCGAACGTCGTGACGTGGTAGCGCTTCATGGCTGCGCGAAGGGTATTACCGCGCGTAGTCGACCGCGCGTGACTCGCGGATGACGGTCACCTTGATCTGCCCCGGGTACTCGAGCTCGTGCTCGATCTCGCGGGCGATGTCGCGCGCCAGCAGGATCGAGGCGTCGTCGTCGATCGCGCCCGGGGCGACGATCACGCGGATCTCGCGCCCGGCCTGCATCGCGTAGACCTTGTCGACGCCCGTGTGGCGCTCGGCGAGTTGCTCGAGCTCGCGCAGGCGCTTCACGTAATGCTCGAGGGATTCGCCGCGGGCCCCGGGCCGTGCGCCGGAGAGCGCGTCCGCGGTCTGCACGATCACGGCCTCGACGGTCTGCGGCTCGACCTCGTTGTGGTGGGCCTCCATCGCATGGGCGACGGCCTCGTCCTCACCGTGACGGCGGGCGAGGTCACCGCCGACGAGCGCGTGCGGGCCCTCGACCTCGTGGCTGACCGCCTTGCCGATGTCGTGCAGCAGCGCCGCGCGCCGGGCCGTCCTGGGGCTCGCGCCGAGCTCCTGGGCGATCACGGCGGCGAGCTGGGCGCACTCGACGGAGTGCGCGAGCACGTTCTGCCCGTAGGACGTGCGAAAGCGCAGGCGCCCGAGCAGCCGCGTGAGGTCGGGGTCAAGGCCGCCGACGCCGGCCTCGAGGACCGCCTCCTCGCCGAGCTCGGTGATGTGTGCGTCGAGCTCGCTCTTGGCCTGGAAGTAGGTCTCCTCGATGCGCGCCGGGTGGATCCGCCCGTCGAGCAGGAGCTTCTCCAGTGTCAGTCGGGCGACTTCGCGCCGCACCCCGTCGAACGCGGACAGCACGACCGCATTGGGCGTGTCGTCGATGATGAAGTCGACCCCGGTGAGGTTCTCGAGCGCACGGATGTTGCGCCCCTCGCGCCCGATGATCCGGCCCTTCATGTCGTCGCTGGGCAGCTGGACGACGGACACGGTGGTTTCCGCGGCGTGGCTCCCGGCGATGCGCTGCATCGCCACGGAGAGGATCGAGCGCACGCGCCGGTCCGCCTGGCGCTTGGTCTCCTCCTCGACCCGCCGCAGGATCCGCGCCTGCTCGTGCCGCGCGTCCTCCTCGACCTGCCGCAGCAGCGCCTGTCGTGCCTGCGCGGCGCTCAGCGAGCAGACGCGCTCGAGCTCGTGCAGATGCTGCTCGGCGGCGTCGGTGGCGCGGCGGCGCTCGACCTCGACGACGTCCTCCCTGCGGTCGAGGTCCGCAGCCCGGCGGTCCAGGTCGGCGGCGCGCTGGTCGAGCGAGCGCTCGAGGCTGCGAGCGTGCTCCTCGTGACGGACGAGATCCGCCACGCGGCCCTCGAGCGGCTCACTGAGGGCCTCCGCCGCACTCACCGGCCGGCGTCCGCGCCCGATCAGCAGCGCTGCCGCGACGAGGCCCGCCGCCAGGACGAGCGCTGCGATGACGAGCTGCATGAGCGTCCCCTCTCTCATCGCCGGGCAGGGGCCCGGCGATCGGTTCGCGGTGTCGGTGCGCGAAGAGCCCGAGGCGCGTGGCGGGATGTCAGTCGTGCTGGATGCTTTGGAGGGAAAAGACGATCGCCGGCTGGTCAGGTCTGTTTCGGGTGGGGCGATGTGACTGGTGGATCCGCCGCAGCGCGGCGGGCTCTTCGCTGTGCGGATCGTAGTACCGGCCTGCGGTGGGCGGCAATCAGGCCGTGAAGGCCCGGACCGCCGCGTACGCGGTGTCCAGGTCATACCCGCGGCGCACGAGCAGCCCGAGCGCCCGCTCGCGCCCGCGATCGTCCTGCGGCGGGTGCGCGATGCGCCGTTCGAGCACGTCGAGCGCGTCCTGCAGCTCCTCACCGGGCTCGCGCCGCGAGACGACCGAGGCCACGATCTCCGGATCGACGCCGACCTGCGCGAGCCGACGCTCGATCCGCTCCGTCCCCCAGCCGTCGAGCTTGCGGCGATCCTCGGCGAACAGCTGGGCGTAGCGGACGTCGTCGACGTATCCCTGGCGCTCGAGCTCCGCCAGCGCTGCGGACAGCGTCGCGGGCTCGACGCCCTTGCCTTCGAGGTGCCTGCTGACCTCGAGCGCCGTGCGTTCACGGCGCCCGAGGTAGCGGTAGGCGAGATCCAGCGCGTGCTGGAGCCGGGCCTCGGGGTCCTGCGCCGTCACGCCGGTGTCAGGCTGCTGCCTGCTCTGCCACCTCGTCGAGGTCGACGCCGGGAACATCCGCGACGCCATCCGGCACCTCCGGCGGGAGCGAGCGATCGCCGTCGCGCTCGATCGGGACGACGAGGTCGCGATCCAGGCCCAGCGCCTCGTAGACCTTGCCCTCGATCTCCTTCGTCATCTCGGGGTGCTCGTCGAGGAAGGCCTTGGCGTTGTTGCGGCCCTGACCGAGGCGATCCTCGCCGTACGAGAAGAACGAGCCGGACTTGGTCACGACGTTGTGCTCGATTCCGAGGTCGAGGACACAGCCCGACGTCGAAACGCCGCGGCCGAACTCGATGTCGAACTCGGCCTGGCGGAACGGCGCCGCGACCTTGTTCTTGACGACCTTGACGCGGACGCGGTTGCCGACGGCCTCGGTCCCCTCCTTGAGGGTCTCGATCCGGCGGATGTCCAGCCGCTGGGAGGCGTAGAACTTCAGCGCGCGACCACCCGGCTGGGTCTCCGGCGAGCCGAACATCACGCCGACCTTCTCGCGGATCTGGTTCGTGAAGAGGCACAGCGTCTGAGCGCGGTTCAGGTTGCCGGCGAGCTTGCGCATCGCCTGGCTCATCATGCGCGCCTGCAGGCCGACGGTCTGGTCGCCCATCTGGCCCTCGAGCTCACTGCGCGGCGTCAGCGCGGCGACCGAGTCGACGGCCACCACGTCCACGGCGCCGGAGCGCACGAGCATGTCGGCGATCTCGAGTGCCTGCTCGCCGTAGTCGGGCTGGGAGACGAGCAGCTCATCGATGTCCACACCGATCTTGCGGGCGTAGAGCGGGTCCATCGCGTGCTCCGCGTCGATGAACGCGCAGATGCCTCCGAGGCGCTGGGCCTCCGCGAGCACGTGGTAGACGAGGGTCGTCTTGCCCGAGGCCTCCGGCCCGAACAGCTCGACGATGCGCCCGCGCGGCATGCCGCCGATCCCGAGCGCGAGATCGAGCGACAGCGCCCCCGTGGGGATCGCGCTGACCCGTACCTGGGCGCCCTCGTCGCCCATGCGCATGACGCTGCCCTTCCCGAACTGGCGCTCGATCTGTGTGAGCGCACCCTGCAGGGCGGCGTCGCGTGCCTTTGCGGCCTTCTCGTCAACGGGCATTCCTTCGACCTCTCTCGTCGTGCTGAACGCAGCATGTTCCGGCCTGGATCGGACGGAACCGTGACCCTAGGAACGCCCATGTGACGGCTCCAGCGCCAGATCGAGGAGAAGCTGAGCAGGTGGTCAGGCGCCTCTGTGCAGCGAAAGCCCCTCGAGCGGCTCGTAGGCGGCGCCTGCGGGGCTCAGGCGGGACTCCATGAGCACCACCGCGGTCGCCGCGCAGGACAGCTCAGGGGGCTCCGGAACGGCCTGCCGGCCGGGACGCGCATCCCGCCCCACGCGAGCCACGGTGACATGTGGCCGGAACGGGCGCGTCTCGCGTCTCCAGCCCGGCGTGGCGGCCTCCAGCGAGGGCCCCAGGGCGCGGTGCAGGGCCTCCAGCGCTCCCGTGGTGTCCCCGATCGCCACCGTCAGGACCCGTGGCCGGCGCGGCGCCAGCCACAGCGCTCCCGCCGTGACGAGCGGGATCGCCCTCGCCGGCGCCCTCGCGATCGCCGAGCGCAGCCCCGTGATGTCGTCCCGCGGGCGCTCGCCCAGGAAGTGGACGGTCACGTGGAGCGCCTCCTCGCCGACCGCACGCAGCGCTGGGTCGGCGGCGCACACCTCGCGGCCCCAGCGCGCCAGCGCGGTCCGCACCGCGGCGGGGAGTTCCAGCGCGACGAAGAGCCGCGCGGAGCTCACACGTCGAGGTCGCCGAGGCCGAGCAGAACGCGCCGCAGCAGGTGAAGCGCGACCGTTGTCGTGCGGTCGCGCACATCGGCGCGGGTGCCCGGAAGGTTCACCTTGCGGTCGATCCGCCCGCCGCCGCGCTCGGCGACCGAGATCCAGACGAGGCCGACGGGCTTCTCCTCGGTCCCGCCGTCCGGCCCGGCGATCCCGGTGATCCCGACTCCGATGTCGGCGTCCAGGGTCGCGATCGCGCCGTCCGCGAGTGCGCGCGCGACCTCGATCGAGACGGCGCCGTGCTCGCCGACGAGCACGGGATCCACCCCGGCGAGATCCGTCTTGACGTCGTTCGCATAGACGACGAGCCCGCCGCGCACATACGCGGACGACCCCGGCAGGTCCGTCAGCCGCGCGGCGACGAGCCCGCCGGTGCACGATTCGGCTGTCGCAACCGTGCGCGCCGGGGCGCGCTGCAGCAGCGCCGCCACCTGCTGATCCACCGACGTGCCGTCATCCGAGAAGAGCGTGGATGCATGGCGCTCGCGCACGACCGCCGCAAACGCGTCGTAGGCCGGCTGGGCCTCGGGCGGATAGCGGCGTGACGATCTCGACTTCGCCGCGCCGCAGGCAGGTCGTGACCTCGAGTGCCTCGAGGTCCACGCCCGCGGCCTGCGCACGGCGCAGCGTCTCGGCGATCTCCGACTCCGGGATGCCGAACAGCCGCAGCATCTCCTGGCGGATCTCCGTGTGGCCGCCGATCGCGCGGCGCAGCGCATCGGTCTGGATCGCAGTACCCCACATCGGCTGGAGCTCGCTCGGCGGGCCCGGGAGCACGACGACCGACGGCCCGGTGCGCCCGTCTGCGGGCGGGACCACCAGCCCGGGCGCCGTTCCCACGGGCTCGAGGATCGTGGCTCCGAGCGGGATCGTCGCCTGCTTGCGATTTCCCTCCTCGAGCGCCTCGAGGTCGATGCTGGGCCAGCGCTTCACGATCCCCTCGAGGATCGCGGCGATCCGGCCCCGCAGCGGCTCGTCCAGGACCGGCTCGCTGCCCTGGAAGCGCCCGACGACGGCTGCGGTGAGGTCGTCCGCGGTCGGGCCGAGCCCCCCGCTCGTCACGATCAGGTCGACGCGCTCACGCGCAAGCCAGGCGAGGGCCGACTCCATGTCGTCCGGGCGATCGCCGACGACGACGATCGTCTCCAGGTCGACGCCGATGTCACGCAGTCGCTCGGCCAGCCACGGCCCGTTGCGATCGGTCACGCGGCCCGTGAGCACCTCCGTGCCCGTGACGACGATGCCGGCGCGCGCGCTCATGTGCAGCTCGGGCGCTGAGAGCCCGGTGAGCCGGGTGAACGACGACGGCCCGATCGCGTAGCCGATCCCCGCCTTCGCGGCGGGCACGGCGCGGCGTGTGCCGTTGACGAACAGACGGACCTCGTTGTTGCCGAGCGACAGGCGGAACCTCGAGGAGCGGAACGTCTTCGTCGCGGCTCCGGGCTGCAGGATCACGCCGTCCAGCAGGCGGCGGCCCGCCGCATCCCGCAGGCAGACGTAGAGCTGGCCGGTCGGGACGATCTTCACCGTGGCGACCGCCGCCTTCTTGGTCGACCCCGATCCGTTCCCCGACGTGGTGGTCGTCGTCCCGGTCCTCGGCTTCGTCGTCGTGGTGGTTCCGGCCGACGATCCCGAGTTCGGCGTGTTGTCGCCCCGCGCCGAGGGCGAAGAGCCCGATCAGGACGACGGCGACGAGCGCAAGGCCGATCCAGAGCCGGCTGTCGCCCGGAGGCCTGCCGCGCGGGGAGCGCTGCCGGCGACCCTGTTCGCGCGGTCTGGGAGGCGCGATCGCCTGCATCTCGGCACGCTCGTACTTGAGCTTGAACTCCTCGACCAGCGAGCGGCCGTCCAGCCCCAGATAGTCGGCATACGTGCGCAGGAAGCTCTTGACGAACGTCGGGCCCGGCAGCAGTGTCCACTCCTCGTTCTCGAGCGCGCGCAGGTACTTGCCGCGGATCTTCGTGTCCGCCTCAGCTTCGGTGATGTCGATGCGCTGGCGCATTCGCGCCTCGCGCAGGCTCGCGCCGATCCCTGCCATCCGGGAGCGAAGGCTAGTCGAGGTCGTCCGGCGGCGCCGCCCGGAGCAGCGGCGGGCTCGGGCAGCTCGACGTCGACGGGCGCCTCGGAGGACGCACCGCCCGAACCCTCCAGCGAGGCGAGGACGCGCGGCAGATCCGCTTCGCCGATCAGGACCTGCCGGGGCTTGGAGCCCTCATAGCCGGAGATGATGCCGCGCCGCTCGAGCATGTCGATCAGGCGCCCGGCACGCGTGTAGCCCAGGCGCAGACGTCGCTGGAGCATCGACGTGGAGGCGGTGCCCATCTCGGCGACGAGCTGGATCGCCTCGCCGAGCAGCGGATCCTCGTCCGGGTCGAAGTCGCCGTGGTCGCCGGCGTCGGCGGCGGCCTCGGACTCCACCTCCTCGAGCAGGTCCTCACGCAGCTGCGGCTCGCCCTGAGCGGCCCAGAGCTCGGTGAGCGAGGCGATCTGCGGCTCGTCGATGTAGGCGCCCTGGATGCGCTGGAGCCGCGACGAGCCGACCGCGGAGAACAGCATGTCGCCCTGGCCGAGCAGCGACTCGGCGCCGTTCTGGTCGAGGATGACGCGGGAGTCCGTCTGGCTCGAGACGGCGAACGCGATCCGCGACGGGACGTTCGCCTTGATCATGCCGGTGATCAC
The DNA here is from genome assembly GCA_963805615.1 of uncultured Actinomycetes bacterium. GTDB lineage: Bacteria > Actinomycetota > Thermoleophilia > Solirubrobacterales > Solirubrobacteraceae > F1-60-MAGs163. The sequence continues at coordinate 43,309 of CAWDUW010000010.1, forward strand.
GTCGACGCGCGGGCTCTGCGTCGCGAGCACGAGGTGGATCCCGACGGCGCGGGCCTTCTGCGCGAGGCGGATGATCGAGTCCTCGACATCGGCGGGCGCGACCATCATGAGGTCGGCGAGCTCGTCGATCACGCAGAGGATGTACGGGAGCGGCTCGTCCCCCGCCCCCGCGCGGTGCTTGTTGAGCTCGATCAGGGAGCGGGTGCGGGCGACCGACATGACGCCGTAGCGCCACTCCATCTCGCGCACGAGGTTCTGGAGCGCGTTGGCGGCCATCCGCGGGCTCGTGATCACCGGCGTGAGCAGGTGCGGGATCGCCTCGTAGTGGTTGAGCTCGACCTGCTTGGGATCGACGAGGACGAGGCGGACCTGATCGGGCGTCGCGCGGAGCAGGATCGAGCTGAGCATCGCGTTGACGCAGCCGGACTTGCCGGCGCCGGTCGTGCCCGCGACGAGCAGGTGCGGCATCTTCGCGAGGTCGGCGTGGACGGGCTTGCCGCTCACGTCCTTGCCCAGGAACACGGTGAGCGGGCTCGAGCCCTCCGGGACGTCGCTGTAGACGTCGCCGAGCGTGACGATCCGCCGCCGGCGGTTCGGGACCTCGACGCCGACCGCCTGTTTCCCCGGGATCGGGGCGAGGATGCGAATGTCGGTCGCCGCGAGCGCGTACGCGAGGTCGTCCTTGAGGTTGCCGACCTTGTTCATCTTGATGCCGGGAGCGAGCCGCAGTTCGTACCGGGTGATGTGCGGGCCGGCGACCGTCCCGACGACCTTGGCCTCGACGCCGAGGTGACCGAGCGCCTCCACCAGCGCGCCCCGCACGCGGTCCTGGTCGGCCGTGTCGGGCTTGGCGTCGTCGGCCGGCGAGAGGCGCAGGATGGCCGGGTCGGGCAGCTGGAAGTCACCGCTCGACGCGGGAGCCGGCTCGGCCTTGCGCGACCGTCTGCGCGCGGGCTTGGGGGCAGCCTCCGGCGGCTCGGCGACCGGGTCGGGGTCGCGCCTGCGCGACCGGCGCGGGCGCGGGGTCGCCGGGCTCGTCCGGGCCGAACAGATCCGGGTAGCGGGCGGCGCCGTCGAGGCTCGGGGGCCGCTCGCCGGTCGTCACCACGAGGTCGGCCTCGGCCGGTTCCGGCGGGAGGATCGGCGCCGGGCGGTCACCGCCCGAGGATCGGCGCGGTGGTCCGGCGCAGGACGCGCGTCGTGTCCGCGACGCCGCTGCCCGTCGCCCGCACCACGCCGGCGATCGAGGCGCCCGTCACGAGCAGCACGCCCGCCAGGAAGAGGAAGATCGCGAGGATGTGGCTGCCGAAGCTGCCGGCCACCGCCGAGACGCCGGTGTAGAGCGCCTCGCCGAGCGCGCCGCCGCGAGTCTCGAGCGCCGCGGCATGCCAGTCGCCTGCACGGACGGGACCATGCCCCAGGCCGAGCGTGCCCGCGGCGAACGCGAGCGTCAGCGCCAGCAGCAGGCAGGCACCGGCCGCCCGGAACGGACGCACCGCGGGCAGCACCGGGCGCAGGACGAGGACGGCGCCCGCGGCCACCAGGCCGATCGGGACGACGTAGGCGACGCGGCCGAAGCCGCGCTGCAGGCCGTTGACCAGCAGCGCCCCGCCGGCGCCGCCGTCCCAGGCCAGGTAGAGCGGGAAGGCGACGAAGACGCCCGCGGCGAACAGCGCCAGCCCGATCAGGTCGTGATGGCGCTGATCGAGCATCGGGACGCGCCACCGTCCACGGTCCCACCCGCCCGCGCGACGGGCGCGGGCACGGGTGTTCCTGCGGTGCTTGGACGGTTTGCGTGTGGGAGCGGCGCGTCGTGCGCGCGGGCGAGATGCGGGCATGGTCGTTCGGTTTCGATCCTTCGACGCGCGGCCCGCCAGCCCTGCCTTCAGCTCCGCTTCAGCTGAACGCCTAGGATTCGGCCCTCATGAGCATCTCTCGTGACCCGCGGGTCCTGGTCGTGGAGGACGACGAGGAGATCGCACAGGTTCTCCAGCGCTCGCTGCGCATGGAGGGATACGACGTGCGCGTCGCCGCCGACGGTGAGGCCGCGCTCGACGCCGCCACCACCTTCAATCCCGACCTCGTCGTGCTCGATCTCGGGCTGCCGAAGCTCGACGGCGTCGACGTCGCCAAGAAGCTGCGCGAGAACGACGACGTCCCGATCCTCATGCTCACCGCCCGTGACGCGCTCGACTCGCGCGTCGAGGGGCTCGACGCCGGCGCCGACGACTACCTCGTCAAGCCGTTCGAGCGCCAGGAGCTCCTCGCACGGCTGCGCGCGCTGCTGCGCCGCCGGCCGCCGCGCGGCGCAGCCTCGCTCGTCTGCGGCGACCTCTCGCTCAACCCCGACACGCACGAGGTGGCGCGCGGCGAGCGCCCGGTCGAGCTGACCCAGCGCGAGTTCGAGCTGCTCGAGTACCTGCTGCGCAACGAGCGGATCGTGGTCCCGCGCCAGCGCCTGCTCGAGGAGGTCTGGGGCTACGACCCGTTCGCGACGACGAACACGATCGAGGTGTTCGTCTCGAACCTGCGGCGCAAGCTCGAATCCGGTGGCGAGCCGCGCCTGCTCCACACGATCCGCGGCGCCGGCTACGTGCTCCGCGCCTGACCGGACGCTCTCGTGCTGGGCCGCTTCTCCATCCGCTGGCGCCTCGCGATCATCTCGTCGGCGCTGACGTTCCTGGTTCTCTGCGGCTTTGCGATCGTCGTCGGCCAGCTCACGACCGGCAAGGTCCGCTCGAGCTTCGACAGCGAGACCGCCAACTCCGCGACCGAGCTGAGCGGGAGGCTGCGGCTCCCGAGCCAGCCCACGTCCCCCACGACCTACCGGATCCTCCCGGACATCGACGTCTACGCGGCGTCGAACAACGCCGCGATCCGGCTCTTCGACGCGCTGCGGCGGCCCGTGCAGGCGACGAAGGGCGCGCCCGACTTCGGGCCGCCGGGGGGCGAGAGCTCACGCGAGACCAAGGGCTACCTCGTCGAGACGCGCCGGACGATCGCCCCGATCGGACCCGACACCTCCAACCCGCAGTCGGTCCGGATCCCGATCTGGATCGAGTACGCACGCCCACTGGCGGAGGTCAAGAACACGATTCGCGGTGTGCGCTGGTTCCTCGCGATCGGAGTCTTCACGGGGACGCTGCTCGCGTTCCTCGGCGGCCTGGCGCTCGCCAAGCGCTCGCTGCGGCCGATCACCGACCTGACCGCGACCGCGCGCGACATCGCGCGCACCGGCGACCCCGACCGTCAGGTGCCCGAGTCCGCCGCCGAGGACGAGGTGTCCGAGCTGGCACAGACGCTCAACGAGATGCTCGGGGCGCTCGAAGGCTCGCGCCGCCAGACCGAGGCCGCGCTCGACCGCCAGCGCGCGTTCGTCGCCGACGCGTCGCACGAGCTCCGCACGCCCCTGACCTCCGTCCTCGCGAATCTCGAGCTGCTCGCCGACGCGCTCGACGGCGAGGAGCGCCAGGCCGCGGCGTCCGCGCTGCGCAGCTCCCGGCGAATGCGCCGCCTCGTCGCCGACCTGCTGCTTCTGGCGCGGTCGGACTCCGGGCAGGAGCGGCGTCTGGGGCCGGTCGATCTCGGCGCGGTCGCCGTGGATGCCGTCAGTGAGGCCGGCGTGCTCTCGGGCGATCACCTCGTCGAGGTGGTCGCCGAACCGGGGCTGGTCGTCGAGGGTGCGCGCGACGAGCTGCACCGGCTCGTGCTGAACCTCGTCGAGAACGCGATCAACCACACGCCGCCGGGCAGCCACATCGACGTCGGCGTGGCCGCCTCGCAGGACTGCGTGAAGCTGACCGTGCAGGATGACGGTCCGGGCGTTCCGCCCGAGCTGCGCGAGCGGATGTTCGAGCGCTTCGTGCGCTCGAGCGGCGACCGCGGCGGCTCGACCGGTCTGGGGCTCGCGATCGTGCGCGCCGTGACGGAGGCCCACGGCGGCGAGGTGCGGCTCGAGGACGCCGAGCCCGGCGCGCGCTTCATCGTGTCCCTCCCGCGGATCCACGAGCCTGCCGGCGCTCCCGACGACCTCAGCGACGAGGACGCCCGGGATCGGGACGAGCAGACGACGACGTCGCGGCGCGCGGTGCTGGCGCGGACGATCGGCCTGCGGCGACGCTGAGCGGCCGCGGTCAGGCTGCCGGCGGAGGCCGGTAGCCGGGGACGGCGCCCGCTGAGGGCGTGAGCCGTTTGCCGGCGAGCTGCTCGTGGAGCAGCCCGAGCATGTGGTGCTGGAGCGCACGCGAGCGGTCGTCGGCGTTGCTCGGGTGGGCGAGGTTGCGCACCTCGGTGGGGTCGAGCGTGAGGTCGTAAAGCTCGAACTCGTCGGCTTCGGGCTCGGTCACCGTGAGGGTTCTGCGGCCTCGCAGGCGCTCGTCGCGCACGGCGGGGATCGTCCAGAACTGCTGGTTGTCGTGGTACCGGGAGAACTTCACGAGATGCTGCTCTCCGTCCACCGCAACCTCGGCGATCACCGTCTCGATGTGATTGGGCTGCTCGACGCTCGCCATGAGCTTCAGGCGACGGGCGATGCCCGCGATCGGACTCATGCCCTTCTCGCTGCCCTCGCTGATCTCGTCATCGGTCATGAACAGCACCGGCTCGGCTTCGGCCTGCGGCTCGGCGGCGCGGATCGCTCCCGACAGGTCGCGGCCCACGAGCGGACGGGCGTCGGTGTGATCGGCCTGCAGCCGGGTCAGCGCCGCTTCGGGATCGACGCCCGTCAGGCCGAGGATCGTCGGGATGAGGTCGGCATGGTTCGTCGGGATCCGCAGCTCGCGTGGGCCTCCGGGAAGCAACGGGCTTGAGACGATGAACGGCACGCGCAGCGTCTCCTCGTAGGCGTTGTGCCACTTCTCGTGGAACCCGCCATGTGCGCCCTGCATGTCGCCGTGATCGGAGCTGAAGATCACGATCGTGTTGTCGTGGTCGCCGCTCGCCCGCAGGGCGTCGAGCACCCGCGTGATCTGCTCGTCGACGGCGGCCTGCACCTCGTAGTAGTACTTCAGGTGCGCCTGGATCCAGGGCTGCGGCGCGGCGATCCTGCTCCACAGGTCGACCATGCTCTGCTGGCAGCGCGGCTTGGTCGAGAGGTCCTCGTCACGCGTCGGGGGCTGCGCGACGTGCGCGACCTGTGAGGGGTGGTAGCGCAACCCCTGCTTCAGGCCGACGAGCCCGAAGTACGCCACGTCGTGCGGGTTCAGGAACGAGCACACCGTCAGCCACGGCTCGTCGCCGTCGCCCGAGTCCAGGCGCCCGAGCAGCTCGATCGTCTCGTCGGCGGTGAACGGGTCCTTCACAGTGGCCAGGTTGTGCTTCTCGAGCCCATGCGGCTCCGGCCCCACCCACTCGGAGAAGCCGAAGTCCTCGAGCAGATCCGCGTCGAGGTACTTCCGGATGTTCTCCGGCTGCGGCGTGCCCTTGTCGTCGATCGACCGCAGCGCTGAGCCGTCGTCGGCATCGAGCTGGGCGTGCGAGGCGTGCCACTTGCCCTTGAAGTAGGTGCGGTAGCCGCCTGCGCGCAGCCAGTCGCCGAGCGTGGGCACCGTGTCCGGCGCGAGCCAGAACATGTCCTCGCTCTCGGGGCTCTTCGACAGCCCGTCCGTCTGGGTGACCCCGTGCAGCGACGGGTACTGGCCCGTCAGCAGCGACGCGCGGCTCGGGGCGCAGGCCGCGGCCATCGGGTAGTGGTGCATGAACGAGACCCCGTTCTCGCGCAGGCGCTCCTGACCCGGACAGTGCTCCCGGCGCCACTCGGCGAGCTCCCGGGACTCGTACGGCGGCGGGTGGCGCAGCTGGTCGGTGAGGACCACCAGGACGTTCGGGCGACGCCTCATGAACGCCTCGTGGTCAGACTTCCACGACGACGGGCAGCACCATCGGCCGCCGCTTCAGGCGGTCGTAGACCAGCGCTGCGAGGTCGTCGTGGAGCATGGACTGGATGACGTCGCTCTCGCGGACCTTGTCGTTCGCCGCGCGGGCGAGCGAGCGCTCCACGGTCCCGCGGATGTCGTCCAGGAGCTTCTCGGCCTCGTCCCGGAAGGGGACGCCGCGGAAGATGACCTCGGGCTCGGCGACGGAGGTGCCGTCCTGCTCGGAGATCGTCGCGACGACGACGAAGATGCCGTCGGCGCTGAGCATGCGGCGATCGCGCAGCGCGACGTCGGCGACGTCGCCGATCTCGACGCCGTCGACGAACACCATGCCGGCGCGCTCGGGCTTGCCGAACCGCGCGCCCTTCGTCATCGAGCTCGAGCGGCAGCCCGTTCTCGCCCTTGAAGATGTTCTCCGGCGGAACGCCGACCGACTCGGCCAGCCGTCCGTGCAGCTCGAGCCGCTTGAAGTCACCGTGGAACGGCATCACGTACTTCGGCTTGACGAGGTTCAGCATCAGCTTGAGCTCCTCGGCATAGCCGTGCCCTGACGCGTGGACCGGGGCGTCGCGAGCCGTGATCACGTCGCAGCCGATGTGGTAGAGCCGGTCGATCGTCTCGTTGACCGCGCGCTCGTTGCCGGGGATCGGTGTCGCCGCGAAGACGACGGTGTCGCCGCGGCGCAGCTCGACCTGCGGATGGTCGTTGAAGGCCATCCGGCGCAGCGCGCTGAGCGGCTCGCCCTGCGACCCGGTCGAGACGATCACGATGCGCTCGTCGGGGAAGTCGTCGATCTCGCGCGGGCCGACGAGCATCCCGTCGGGAACCTTGATGTGGCCGAGCGTCTTGCCGATGTTCGATGTTCTTGCGCATCGAGCGTCCCATCAGCGCGACCTTGCGATTCAGCGTGCCGGCCGCGTCGACGACCTGCTGCACGCGATGGATGTTCGACGCGAAGCAGGTGACGATGATCCGGCCCTCGCAGCGCAGGAACGTCTGCTGCAGGTGCGGCCCGACCTGCGCCTCGCTCGGTGAGAAGCCCTGGCGGTCGGCGTTCGTCGAGTCGCCGCAGAGCAGCAGGAGCCCCTCGGATCCGAGCTGGGCGAGCCTGCTCACGTCGGCGGGCTTTCCGTCGACCGGGGTCTGATCGAACTTGTAGTCACCCGTGATCAGGACGGTGCCGAGGTCGGTCGTGACCGCGACCGCCATCGCATCGGGGATCGAGTGCGTCATGTGGATGAGCTCGACGTCGAACGGCCCGAGCTCGAGGGTCTCCCCCGCCTTCACGTCCTCGACCTCGACGTCCTTCAGGCGATGCTCGTCCAGCTTGGAGCGCGCCATCGCCATCGTCAGCGGTGCGCCGAACACCGGCGGCAGCTCGCCCTCGGGCCGCAGCTCGCGCAGGACCCACGGCAGCGCCCCCAGGTGATCCTCGTGACCATGGGTGATCACGATGCCCTCGATGTCGTCCACGCGGCCGCGCAGGAAGCTGAAGTCCGGGAGCACGAGGTCGATGCCGACCATCTCGGCGGTCGGGAAGCGCAGGCCGCAGTCGACGACGAGCAGGCGCCCGTCGTACTCGATGACCGTCATGTTCTTGCCGATCTCGCCCAGGCCGCCGAGCGGCAGGACCCGCAGCTTTCCGTCGCCCATCAGGCGCTCGCCCGCTCGAGCATGCCGTGTGCGGCAAGGGCCGAGCGGATCACCGAGAGTCTCGGCCTCGTCGGCTTCGACGAGCGGGAGCCGGGGCTTCCCGACTGGGCGCCCGAGCATGTTCAGCGCCGCCTTGGTCGTCATCGCAGCCGGCCCGACGCCGAGTGCGTTGTAGATGTCCTGCAGGCCTGCGTCGAGCTCCTCCCGGTTCTCGGGCTCGTCGACCATCCGCCGCATCTGCGGGCCGACGAGGTGGCTGGCGACGAGGATGCCGCCGGCACCGCCCATGTCGAGCACACGGCCCAGGACATCGTCGTTGCCGGCGTAGAGCTGGAGGCCGTCGACGAGCGCGAGGTTGTCGTCGTTGGCCTGCTTGACGCCCTCGATGTGGTCCAGCTGGGCGAGCTCGGAGAGCAGGTCGTTCGGCATGTCCGAGCCCGTTCTCTGGGGGATGTTGTAGACCACGATCGGGCGGTCCGCGGCGCGTACGACCTCGCGGTAGTGGGCGATGATGCCGCGGCGGTTGGGCCGGTTGTAGTACGGGTTGACCGACAGCAGCGCGTCCGCGCCGAGCTCGCAGGCGCGCGCGGTCAGATGGACGGCGTGGCGCGTGTCGTTGGAGCCGACTCCGGCGACGATGGACGTTCCCTGCGGGCGCTCGCGCACCGCCAGCTCGATCAGCCCCAGGTGTTCCTCGTCGTCGAGCGTCGCTGCCTCTCCGGTGGTTCCGCAGACGACGAACCCGTCCGAGCCGTTCGCGGCCAGATGGTGCATGAGGTCGACGAACGCCTCGCCGTCGACTCGCTGCTCGGCATCGAACGGCGTGATGATGGCTGTAAGGATCGCTCCGAGGTCCACGACCCCTGAGGGTATCTGACGCTCGCGTCCGCCGCCCGCCTCACACTCGACCGCTCGCCATGTCCTCTCCGTCCCCCGCGCGCTCGGGCCCACACGATGACGGTCGTCCGGCCGATCCCTCGGCGCGCGAGCTGCGCGCCGAGGTCACGGCCGTGCGCTGGCAGGCGCCGGAGGGCGGCTTTGCGGTCGTCGCGGCGGTGACCGACGACGGCGACGAGGTGACCCTCACGGGCACGCTCGACCATGTGCATGAGGGCGAGCTGCTCGAGCTGCGGCGGAGCCTGGCGCCGGCACGCCAAGCACGGATGGCGGTTCGAGGTCGACGGGGTCCGCAGCCTGGGCCCGTCGAGCGACGCCGCGCTGCTGAACCTCCTGTCCTCGGTGCGCTACGTCGGGCCCTCGGGGGCCACCTGGCTGCTGAAGCAGCACGGGTCGGATGTCCTGGACGTCGTCGACGCCGATCCCCGCGGCGTGCTGCGGGAGGTTCCGCGCATCGGCCCCTCCCGGATCGGCCCGGCGGTGCGCTCGTGGGAGGCGCTGCGGGGGCGCCGCGCGCTGCGCCTCTTCCTGGCCGAACACGGCGTCGAGGCCGCGGCCGCGTCACGGATCGAGCGCGCGTTCGGGCCCGAGGCGATCGAGGTGCTGCGCGCCGACCCGTACGCCGCGACGGAGGTGGACGGTGTGGGCTTCGCCACCGCTGACAGCCTTGCGCGTGCCCTGGGCACCGATCCCGGAGGCACCGGAGCGCCTGGACGCGGGCGTGCTGCACGTGCTCTCCGAGGCCGAGCGCGACGGGCACTGCCTGCTCCCGCGCACGGATGTCGTCGCACGCGCCGAGTCGCTGCTCGGGCTCGACGTCGACGGCCGCATCGACGAACTGGTCGCGCGCGGACGGCTCGTCGCCGACGGCGACCTGCTCGCCGACCCCGCGATGGACGGCCTGGAGCGCCGGCTCGCCCGCTGCGCCCGCGCGCTCGCGACCGCCGACCCCGTGCTGAAGCTGGACGACGCCGGGCGGCCGACGGAGGGGGAGTTCATCCCGACCGACGACGCAGTGGGCCGTCGTGGACGCGGTGCTCAGCGGGCGCCTGGCGATCCTGACCGGCGGGCCGGGCACCGGCAAGACGGCGACGATGCGCGCCCTCGTCGACCTCGTGCGGGGCTCCGGCCGCCGCGTGCGCCTCTGCGCTCCGACCGGGAAGGCCGCCCGCCGGCTGTCCGAGGCGACCGGCGCGCAGGCGACGACGATTCACCGCCTGCTCGGGTGGATTCCGGACGAGGGCTTCGAGCACGGCCCGGACGACCCGATCACCGGCGCCGACGTGCTCGTCGTCGACGAGGCGTCGATGCTGTCCGTCCAGCTGGCCGACGCGCTGCTCGGCGCCGTCGGCAGGCCGCACGCACGTGCTGCTCGTGGGCGACGTCGACCAGCTCCCGCCCGTCGGCGCGGGAGCGGTCCTCGGGGACCTGATCGACTCGGGGGCCGTGCCGACGGTGCGCCTGACCGAGGTCTTCCGTCAGGCCGCGCGGTCGCTGATCGTGCGGGCCGCCCACGCGATCAACGCGGGTGAGCCGCCGGTGACCGAGGCCGGGAGCGGACGACGTGCGCGACTTCTTCCTCGTCGAGCGCGACTGGATCCGGGCGCGATGTTCGACGAGGTCGTCTCGCTCGCGTCCGAGCGCCTGCCCGGCCACTACGACACTCGACCCGGCGCGCGACGTCCTCGTGCTGGCGCCCATGCATCGTGGCCCGCTCGGCGTCGACGCCCTGAACACCGAGCTGCGCGCCCGGCGCAATCCGGACGGGGCCCCGGTTCCCGGCACCGCGCTGCGCGTCGGTGATCGCGTCATCCAGACTCGCAACGACCACGAGCGTGAGCTGATGAACGGCGAGCTCGGCGTGCTCGCCCACCACGACGTCGCGCGTGAGACGCGTCACGTTCGCCGGCGACGACGGACGGCGCATCGCGCTCGGCGTCGATGAGCTCGGGACGCTGCGCCTGGCCTACGCGATCTCCGTCCACAAGTCGCAGGGCAGCCAGGCGCCCGCGGTCGTCGTCCCGGTCTTCGGCGGGCACCAGATCATGCTCACGCGCAACCTGCTCTACACGGCCGTCACCCGTGCCGAGCAGGTCTGCGTCGTGGTCGCCCAGCCGGCGGCGCTGCGCACCGCCCTGCATCGTCGCGACGCGGGACGGCGCTGCACCCGTCTCGCGCGGCTCGTCCGCGAGGGCTGAGGCCTCAGCGACGGTCCAGAGCGTCCGTGAAGCGTCGCGGGACGCGCGGCTCCCCCACCCCGGGGACCCCGTCCTCGCGCTCCCAGAGCGTGACCACGACGAGCTCGCCGTCACCCTGACGGCAGATGTAGACGAGCCGGCGGTCGTCGAGGTCGTGAACGTAGACCGAGCCGCGCGCCGCGGCCGTCACGCCGCGCGGCGGCTCCTCGGAATGCCGGCCCGCCGCCCAGGCGCGCCCCACGCGCGCGGCGATGTCCGTCCGCGCGTCGATTGACCCGGTGATCCGCTGGCGATAGCGGTCGACGGCATGGTCGGTGACTGCGACGAGCATCGTCAGGGCACGATCCGGGACGAGCCGAGGTCGATCGTGTACCGCAGGGCCGGGCCGTGCCAGTCGGCGCCCTCGCGGCCGACGCCGTCCGGATCCGGGCGCCAGCCGTGCCGTTCGTAGAACGCCCGGCCCAGGCCGTTCTCCTCGAACACCCACAGGGTGGCGACGGTGTAGCCGGAGTCCCGCAGCCGGGCGACCGCGTCGGCGAGCAGCCGCGTGCCGAGCCCGGCGCCCTGGGCGGACGGCTCCACATACAGCCCGGAGAGCTGGCCGACCGTCTTCCCGGCGTCACCGTCGCGGCTTGCCCCGACCGTCGCGTAGCCGGCGATCCGGCCCCGGACCTCCGCGACCTGGGTCTCGGTCTCCGTGCCGGCGAGCCAGCCCCGCCAGCGATCCGCCTGGGAGGCCGCCGTCCGTTCGGCGAGCACCCGCGGGTCGAGGAAGGATTCGTACGCATGGGCCCAGGCGCGCACGCTGATCCCTGCGATCTGCTCGGCGTCGTCCGGCCTCGCGCGCCGCAGCGTGACGGCGTCCGTCACAAGATGTGCTCGAGCCCGATCACGACCGGCTCGGGCAGCGTGGGCATCGCGCGGATGGCGACGAGCACGCCCGGCATGAACGACTCGCGGCTGAGCGAGTCGTGCCGGATCGTCAGCGTCTCGCCCTCGCCGCCGAAGATGACCTCCTGGTGTGCGACGAGCCCGGGCAGGCGAACGGAGTGGATCGGGATCTCTCCGCTCCATCCCCTCCCCCATGAGCTGCGCGGTGCGTGCCGCGGTGCCGCTGGGGGCGTCGAGCTTGCGGTCGTGGTGCAGCTCGATGATCTCGGCCTTCGGGAAGTGCCGTGCGGCCTCGGCGGCGAACCGCATCATGAGGACCGCGCCGATGGCGAAGTTCGGTGCGATCAGCACGTTGCCGGCCGACTGCGCCGCGGCCGCGCGAAGCGGCTCGGGGTCGAACCCCGTCGTCCCGATGACGACGTGGACGCCGGCGGCGAGGCACTCCAGCGCGTTGGCCTGCGCGGTGGACGGCGTCGTGAAGTCGACGACGACGTCCGCCTCGCCGAGAACGTCCGCGAGCGTCGTGTCGAGCGCGGGGTCGGCACGGCCGGTGAGAACCGATGCCCTGCGCCTCGTCGACGGCGTGCGCAGACGGTCGCTCCCATCCGCCCGGCGGCGCCGGCGACGGCGACGCGGATCATCGGCTGCCCGACGGTCATGCGGCCTCCGCGAGCTCCGGGATGACCGGCTCGACCGCGGTGCGAAACGCGTCTCCGTCAGGGCCGATCGCGGCGGCGCTGAGGCGCTCGGGCGCGAGCAGCTCACGGGCGAGCTCGATCACGTCCTGCGCTGTGACGGCGTCGACACGCGCGATCAGCTCGTCAACGCTCAGCACCGGAAGGCCGGCGAGCACGGCGCCGCCGAGCCGGTTCATCCGCGCCGACGTCGACTCGAGCGTCAGCACGACTCGGCCCTGGGCGTGGTCCCGGGCGCGCACGAGCTCGGCCTCCGTGATGCCGTCCTGCAGGAGCCGCTCGAGCTCGTCGCCGATCACGCGCAGCGCCGTGGCGAGGTTGTCGGGGCGCGTCCCGAGATAGAGACCGACCTGGCCTGCTCCCGTGTAGTGCGAGTGGAACGTGCCGATGCTGTACGCCAGCGCTCGCTTCTCCCGCACCTCCTGGAAGAGCCGCGAGGACGAGGTGCCGCCGAGGATCGTGTCGAGCACTCGCAGCGCGAACCGCCGCTCGTCGTCGCGCGCGAGCCCGGTGCCGCCGAGCGCGATGTGCACCTGCTCGGTCGGCTTCTGCAGGAACCGCCGGCGCGGCGGCGCGTCCGCCGCAGGAGGCGGCGGCGGACCGGGGGCGTGGGCGCCGGCGACGCCCGCCTGCGCGTCGCTCCACCAGCGCCACGAGCGCCTCGTGTTCGACGGAGCCCGCGGCGGCGACGACGAGGTCGGCCGGCGCGTAGCGCTCGTCGTGGAAGGCATGCAGTGACGTTGCCGCGCGCGGCGGTCACCGTGGCGCGCGTCCCGATGACGGCGCGGCCCAGCGGGTGATCTCCGAAGGTCGCCTCGCCGAGCAGGTCGAACACCTGGTCCTGCGGGTCGTCCTCGTACATCGCGAGCTCCTCGAGGACGATCTCCTGCTCGCTCGCGACGTCCGCGCCGCGGATCGCCGGCCGCCAGACCATGTCGGCCATCACGTCGAACGCGCGATCGAGGTGCTGATCGAGCACCCGCGAGTAGACCGACGTGGACTCCTTGCCGGTGCCGGCGTTCAGCTCGGCGCCCATGCCGTCGAAGATCTCGTCGATCTCCGCGGAGCCGTAGCGCGCGGTGTCGCGGAACAGCAGGTGCTCGAGCAGGTGCGACCAGCCGGCCTGCTCGGCGGGCTCGGTGACCGAGCCCGTCGCCGATGAAGAATCCCAGCGCGGCGGAACGCACGCCGGGCACCGCCTCGGTGACGACCCGCACCCCGGAGGGGAGGGTCGTCAGGCGGTGCCCGGAGGAGTCGCTCACGTCTGGAGCGTCGGCCGGCTGGATCAGCCGCGGTCCGGATCGCTGTCGCCGCGACGATGACGCGGGCGACCGGAGCCGCGACTCTCGCGACCCCCGCCGTTGCTTCCGCGGTCGCGCGGCGGACGGCCGCCGGAGCCGCCGCGGTCGCCGCCGGAGGCGACGACGGAGGCGAGCTCCTCGTTGGACTTGCCGGCGATCGAGGGGTCCTCGGCGAGGCGCAGGCCGATGCGGCCGCGCTCGCGGTCCACCTCGACGACCTTGACCTGGATCTCGTCGCCGCGGCTGAGCACGTCCTCGACGTTCTCGACGCGGTTGCCCGGCGAGACGTTCGAGATGTGCAGCAGGCCGTCGGTGCCCTTGGTCAGCTCGACGAAGGCGCCGAACGTCGTCGTCTTGACGACCTTGCCGGTGAACTCGTCGCCGACCTCGACCTCCTTCATCATCGTGCGGATGCGGTCGGCGAGGGACTCGCCGAGCTCGCCGTTCGACGAGTAGATCAGGACCTGGCCCTCGTCGTTGACGTCGATCTGCGACTCGAACTCGTCGGAGAGGCCGCGGATCGTCTCGCCGCCCTTGCCGATCAGCAGGCCGATCTGCGACGGATCGATCTGGATCTGGATGATGCGCGGTGCGAACGGCGACAGCTCGGTGCTCGGCGCGTCGATGACCTTCGCCATCTGGCCGAGGATGTCGAGGCGCGCCTCGCGCGCCTGCGACAGCGCGTCACGCAGGATGTCGAACGTCAGGCCGCCGACCTTGATGTCCATCTGGATCGCGGTGATCCCGGCCTCGGTGCCGGCGACCTTGAAGTCCATGTCGCCGAGGTGATCCTCGACGCCGGCGATGTCGGTGAGGACGATGTAGTCGTCGCCCTCCTTGATCAGGCCCATCGCGATGCCCGCGACCGGTGCCTTGATCGGCACGCCCGCCTGCATCAGCGAGAGCGACGAGCCGCAGACCGACGCCATCGAGGACGAGCCGTTCGACTCGAGGATGTCCGACACGACGCGAATCGTGTACGGGAACTCCTCCGTCGTTCGGCACGACCGGGACGAGCGCCCGCTCGGCGAGCGCGCCGTGGCCGATGTCGCGGCGCTTGGGCCCGCGCATGAAGCCGGCCTCCCCGACCGAGAAGGGCGGGAAGTTGTAGTGGTGCCAGTAGTAGCGGTTCTTCTCGAGCCCGAGCGTGTCGAGCCGCATCTCCTCCTTCAGCGTGCCCAGCGAGGCGACCGAGAGCGCCTGCGTCTGGCCGCGCGTGAAGAGCGCCGAGCCGTGCGTGCGCGGGCGTGACGCCGACCTCGATCGAGATCTTGCGGATCTCCTTGGCCGAGCGGCCGTCCGGGCGCTTCTTCGTCGACGGCGATCCGGTTGCGGATCTTCGCCTTCTCGATCTTCGCGAACGCGGCCGAGGCCTCGGAGCGCTTGGCGGAGTAGTCGGCCGCGTCAGGATCGCCCGCGTACTTCTCGATCGACCGCGGCCTTGACGGCGTCCGTGGCGTCCTGGCGGTCGAGCTTGTCCTCGACCTGCGTGGCGGCATCGAGATCGCGCGCCGTGCGAGGACTCGATGTCCGCGAGCAGGCCCTCGTCGATGACCGGAGCCTCGACGACGATCTTCTCCTTGGCGACCTTGGCGGCCAGGTCGCGCTGGAGCGGCGCAGAGCTTCTTGATCTCGTCGTGCGCGATGTCGAGCGCGTCGAGGATCTCCGCCTCGGAGATCTCGATGGCGCCCGCCTCGACCATGAGGATCGCCTCATCGGTGCCGGCGACGACCAGGTCGAGCGTGCTCGGGTTCTCGCTGGTGGCGAGGAGCGACTCCTCGGGCGGGTTGACGACGAAGTTGCCGTCGATCTTGCCGATGCGCACGGCGCCGACCGGAGTCGGGAGCGGGACCGGCGAGATCATCAGCGCCGCGGAGGCGCCGTTCATCGCAAGGATGTCGTACGGGTTGACGAGGTCGACGCTCAGCGGCATCGCCACGAGCTGCGTCTCGAAGTGCCAGCCCTTGGGGAAGAGCGGGCGGATCGGACGGTCGATCATGCGGGCGGTCAGGGTGCCCTTCTCGCCTGCACGGCCCTCGCGCTTGAAGAACGAGCCGGGGATCTTGCCCGCGGCGTACATGCGCTCCTCGACGTCAACGGTCAGCGGCAGGAAGTCGACGTCCCGCAGGTTGCCCACGGTCGCGGTGCAGAGCACCATCGTGTCGCCCTGGCGGACGACGACGGCGCCGCCGGCCTGCTTTGCCATCTTGCCCGTCTCGAACGAGATCTCGGTTCCGGCGATCTCGACCGAGACTGTGGTCACGGCGTCTGTACTCATGAAGTTTGAACCTTCTTTCCGGGTCCGCCTTCGGATCCTGCGGCCCGTCTTTGCTTTTCTTCTCTCGATATCCGAACCCGAACATCCTAGCCGCCATGCTCAGGGCGCCGTGGCCAGGATCTCCGCAAGCAGCGCCTGATCCGGAGCCCCGTGGTGCACCCGGCCGTCCGGCAGTACGAGCGCGGGGGTCGTCGCCGCGCCGGCCCGCATCGCCTCGCGCACGTCGCGCGCGACCCGCTCGGCGGCCGCGGGATCGCGGCGATCGGCCTCGAACCGCTCCGTGTCGAGTCCCAGCCGCTCGCAGCGGGCCCACAGGTGCGGGTCGTCGAGCCGTCCCTGATCGTCGTAGAGCGCGTCGTGGAAGGCCCAGAACGCGCCCTGGCGCCCCGCGGCCTCGGCTGCGAGGGCGGCGGGCACCGCGCGCCGGTCGCGGCTCGTGAGCGCGAAGTGCCGGAAGCACACCCGCAGCGCCATCTGCGACACGCGCGTGGCGGCGACGCGCACAGCGCGGGCAGGTGAAGTCGGCGTAGACGATGAGCAGCGGCGCGCCGGCCGGCCCGCGCACGTGGTCGTCGTCCCGCAGCGGCGGGACCGGGGCGCTCGTGAGGTCGCTGGTCATCCTGCGGGGCGCATCGTCGCGTATCCCTCAGCGGCATGCGGATCCAGACGCTGAGGCGCACCCAGGAACTCGACGGCACCCCGCGCGAGGTGTTCCCGTTCTTCGCGGATGCGCTGAACCTCGAGGCGCTCACGCCTCCCCTGCTGCGGTTCCACGTCGTCACGCCCATGCCGATCACGATGCAGGCCGGGACGCTGCTCCAGTATCGGCTGCGCCTGCACGGCGTTCCCGTGACGTGGAAGACGCTGATCCAGGAGTGGGCCCCCGATCGGCGGTTCGTCGACACGCAGCTCTCCGGGCCGTACGCGCTGTGGCACCACACGCACACAGTTCGATCCGCTCCCGGGCGAGCGCACGCTGATGACCGACACCGTCCGCTACGCCGTGGGCCTGGGCCCGCTCGGCACGCTCGCCGATCGCGTGCTGGTGCGGCGCGACGTCGAGGCGATCTTCGACTACCGGCGCGACGCGCTGGGACCGCTGCTGGCGGAGAGCGTCAGGCGGCCTGAGCCGCGGCGAGACCGTCGAACACCAGGTTGACGCCGGGCAGCACGCCCGGGTGCTCCCCGATCCACGACCAGGCGACCACGCCGTCCTTGAAGACGACCAGTGCCCGGGTGCTCACGCCGCCCGGCTCGAAGTACGCGCCGAGCGCCCGGGACGCCTCGCCCTTGGGCTCGACGTCGGAGAGCATCGGGATCGTGACGCCGAGCTTCTCGCGGAACGCCCCCTGCGAGTACGGAGCGTCGGTGGAGACGCCGTAGATCTCGGCGCCGTCCTTTGTGATCTCGCCCAGCGCCTCCTGATACACCTGGAATTGGTCGGTGCAGACAGGGCTGAAGGCCGCCGGGTAGAAGGCCAGGACGACGGTCTTCCCGGCGAGGTCGGCGTTCGTGAACCTGCTGCCGTCCTCGCGCCGCAGCGAGAACTGCGGTGCCGTGGTGCCGGGAGCGATGATGCCCATCGGCCCGACGGGCGGCGTCTACTTGCGGAGGCCCAGGTCCTTGACGAGCTGGCGGTAGCCGTCGAGGTCCGACTTCTGCATGTAGTTCAGGAAACGGCGCCGGCGACCGACGAGCATGAGCAGCCCGCGACGCGAGGCGTGATCCTTCGAATGCTCGCGCAGGTGCTCGGTCAGATCGTTGATGCGCTGGGTGAGCAGCGCGACCTGAACGCGGGTGCTGCCCGTGTCGGCATCGTTCTCCCCGAAGCGGGTAACGATCTCTTGGGTCTTCTCGGTCGTCAGCGTCGTCATGTGCGACGTGTGAAGGTAGCAGGGGGCCTGAGCAACATGTCGCTCAGCCGGGCGGTCCGGCGACCATCCGCGTGGCCTCGACGTCGACCGCCATCTGCTCCAGCAGCGCGTCGATGCTCGACGAAGCGCTTCTCGCCGCGCAGGCGCTTGAGGAACTCGATCCGCAGCAGCTGGTCGTAGAGATCGCCGTCGAAATCCAGGACGTAGGCCTCGATCAGCTCGCCGAGCCCCGACTCGAACATCGGGCGCACCCCCACGTTGACGGCGGCGGCATGCCAGCGCCCGTCCTCCGTCTGCGCCCGGCTGGCGTACACGCCGTGGCCCGGGGTCGCGTACCCCTCCCGCGGGACGAGGTTCGCCGTCGGATACCCGAGCGTGCGGCCACGCTCGTCGCCGTGGCTCACGGTGCCGTCCAGGACGAACGGCGTGCCGAGCAGCGTGCCGGCGTACTCGAGCGCGCCGCCGGCGACGAGCCCGCGGATGTGGCTGGAGCTGACGATCTCCCCGTCGACCTCGAGCAGCGGAGCGACGCGGGTCTCGAACCGGGGATCGGCGCGCAGCAGGTCAGCGTCGCCCTGCGCACGGTTGCCGAAGTGGAAGTTCTCCCCCACGCTCACGTGGGTGGCGCCGAGCCGCCCGACGAGCACGTCGTCGACGAACTCCTGGGCGCTGCGCGAGGCGAAGTCGCGGTCGAACGGGATCACGCACAGCTCGCGCACGCCGAGCGTCGCGACCAGCTCGGCCTTGCGCTGCAGGCGTCGTGAGCAGCTTGGGCTCGTTGCCGGGCGAGATGACCGAGACGGGGTGCGGATCGAACGTGAGGACGGTGTCGGCGCCCTCGATCACCTCGCGGTGGCCCCGGTGCACGCCGTCGAAGGTGCCGACGGCGACGCGCCGCGGGCGCGGCTGCGCGTCGGAAGCTTGGTGATCTTCACGCCCGGAAGCCTACGACGGGCTTCAGCAGGCCGTCCTCGCGCTCCTCGGCGAGGGCGATCGGGCCGTCTCGCGTCGAGCAGGAGCACCTCGCTCGGCGGCTGCGGGGACGAGCCCACCGGGGCTCGGGGGCGCGCAGACCCCCCTCCGGCGGCCACCGCGACCCCGTGGACGGCTCGTCGCGCGGCGTCGCCGCTCAGCACCGCCGAGCGGAACATCCCCAGCGCCTCGGCGAGCGGGATCACCCGCTCCGGGTCCGCGTCGGCCACGTCGAACGGCCCGATCCGCGTGCGCCGCAGCTCCAGCGTGTACGCGTCGCCCAGGTCGGCGATCAGGCTGCGCACGTACGTGCCGGAAGAGCACTCGATCCGGAAGCCGGCGCGGTCGTCCTCGCGCCAGAGCTGCTGGAAGGCATGGATCGTCGACCTCCCGCTCGGGGATCTCGACCTCCTCACCCCGGCGTGCAAGCTCATAGGCCCGCACGCCCCCCACGCGGATCGCGCTGAACGCCGGCGGACGCTGGCGGATCGTCCCGGTGGGCAGGATCAGCTCGTCGGGCGCAGGTGTTCCGGTCTGCGTGATCGCGCCGTCGGGATCGCCCGTCGTGGACACGGCGCCGAACTGCGCGGTGGCGACGTACTCCTTCGACAGCGCCGTGAAGAAGCGCTGCACGCGCCGCGCCCGCCCACCAGCACCACCAGCAGACCGGTGGCGAAAGGATCGAGCGTTCCGGCATGGCCCGCCTTGCGCACCCCGAGGGTGCGCCGCACGACCGTGGTGATGTCGTGCGAGGTCTTGCCCGCCGGCTTGTCGGCGAGGACGATCCCGTCGATCTCGCCCGGCGCGCTCAGAGCTGTGCGCTGACCTGATCGCGCAGGAAGACGACGAGCTCGGCCGGCGTCATCTCCGTGCTGAAGCCCGCGGCCGCCTTGTGCCCACCGCCGCCCGACGCGCGGGCGATGACCGACACGTCGACGTCGCCGTCGCTCGAGCGCAGGGACACCTTCCAGCGACCGCCCCCGCCGTCCAGCAGTTCGCGAGCGAGCGCGGCCACCTTCGTGCCCTCGACGGCGCGCAGCCGGTCGACGACGCCCTCGGTGTAGCTCTCCTCGGCGCCGGTCTCGCGGAAGTCCGCTGCCGGGAGGGTCGTCATGGTCAGCGCTCCGCCGGCATGGCGCTCGGTGCGCGTGAGTGCCCGTGCGAACAGGTGCAGCTTGGGCTCCGGCCACTCCTCGTAGACGCGGCGGTAGATCGCAGTGTGGTCGATCCCGGACGCCAGCAGGTCGGCGGCCATCAGGTGCGCCCTGGGCCCCGTGTTCTCGTACATGAAGCGGCCGGTGTCCGTGATCAGCCCGACGTAGAGGCCCTCGGCGGTCTTGGGGGTGAGCGGAACACCCAGCTCGCGGCCGATGTCCCAGACCAGCTCAGCCGTGCATGAGGCGTCCTTCACCACCATGTTCACCGTGCCGAAGCAGCGTGTTGTCGTGGTGGTGGTCGATGTTGAGCATCGGGCCGCGGTGGTGCCGGAACTCCTCGACCGGGTTGCGCTCGATCGTGCCGCAGTCGAGATAGACGATCGTGCGCTCGGCGACGTCGGTCGGGACGACGGAGCTGACGCCCGCCAGGTCGAACCAGCCGTACTCGAAGGGCAGCGGGAACTCGCCGGCGCAGATGAACATCACGGAGTCCTTGCCCAGCGCGGTGAGCACCCCGTGCATGCCGACGAGCGAGCCCAGCGCGTCGCCGTCCGGATGCTCGTGCGTGAGCAGGACGAACTTCTCTCCGGACCGCAGCGCGTCGAGCACCTGCTGCCGCGCGTCCTGCGCGACCGTTTCGACCGGGCTCATGCGGGGGTCTCCGTCTCCGGGTCGTCGAGCGGCTGGATGTCCATGTCCTTGATCAGTGCCTCCATGCGCGCCGCCTGCAGCGCGGTCTCGTCGATGTGGAAGGTGAGCATCGGGGTGCGCTTCATGCGCAACGACCCGGCGACCTCGCGCTGCAGGACGCCGTGGGCGGAGGTGAGGCCTTCCAGGCATGCCGGTGCGCGCGTCCTCGTCGCCGAGAACGCTCACGAAGACCTGCGCGTTGCGCAGGTCGGGGCTGGTGTTCACATCCGTCACCGTTACGAAACCGACGCGTGGATCCTTCACACAGCGGGGAATCGCGTCGGCGAGAACCTCTCTCACCGCCTCGTCGACCCGCCGCATCCGGGGGCTTCTCATCCTAGACCTTCCAAGTCCTCGAAGGAGGCGAGGATCCGTTCCACGCGCACCTGCTCGGCGAATCGCGCCTCGAGCCAGCGGACCACGCGATCGATGGACGCCTCGAGGTGGCCGAGCGAGCCGCCCGTGAGCGCGGCCGCCAGCGTCGAGCGCTGCCAGAGCTCCTGGTGCTCGACCTCTGCGACCGTCAGGCCGTGGCGCCCGTGCAGCTGCGCCTTCACCGACTGGAGCTCCGCGCGCTTGGCCTTCAGGCTCCCGGCCTCGGGGAAGTGCAGATGCACCCGCAGCAGCGCGACGTACGCGCTCATCGCACGACCTCGGTCAGCGGCGCGCCGGCTCGAGCTCGCGCTCGACCTGGCGTGTCGTGTACGCCTCGAGGACGTCGCCTTCCTTCACGTCCTGGAAGTTGGCCAGGACGATGCCGCACTCGAAGCCCTGGGCGACTTCGCGGACGTCGTCCTGATGGCGGCGGAGCGTCTCGACGGTCGTCTCGTAGACCACGGCGCCGTCGCGGACGACGCGGACCTTCGCGCCGCGCACGATCTTGCCGTCGGTGACCTGGCAGCCGGCGATCGTGCCGATCTTCGAGGCCTTGAAGGTCGCGCGGACCTCGGCGGTGCCGAGCGTGTCCTCGACCTCCTCGGGCTCGAGCATGCCGGACATCGCGTCCCGCAGCTCGTCGAGCGCCTTGTAGATGACCGCGTAGGTGCGGATCTCCACACCCTCGCGGTCTGCGAGCTGACGCGCCTCGCCCACGGGGCGCACGTTGAACCCGAGGACGACGGCGTCGGATGCGGTCGCAAGGATGATGTCGGACTCGTTGATCCCGCCGACGCCGCTGTGGATGATGTTCACGGCGACCTCGTCCTGCGGCAGCTTTGCGATCTCGTCCTCGAACGCCTCCAGCGAGCCGGAGACGTCGGCCTTGAGCACGAGGTTGAGCTCCTTCAGCTCGCCCGCCTCGATGCCCTTGAAGAGCTCGTCGAACGAGACCTTGTGGCCGGCCCGGCGGGCCTGCATCTCGTTCTTGACGCGCACCGCGCGCTCGCCGGCCTGCGTGCGGGCGACGCGGTCGCTCTCCACCACGCGCACCGACTCACCGGCGTCGGGCACGCCGTCGAAGCCGAGCACCTCGACCGGGTCGCCCGGGATGGCCTCGTCGATGCGGGCGCCGTTGTAGGCGACCATCGCACGGACCTTGCCCCAGTGCGGCCCGGCGACGAGCGCGTCGCCGACGCGCAACGTGCCGCGCTGGATCAGCACGGTGACGACGGGGCCACGGCCCGGATCGAGCTTGGACTCGATCACGACACCGCTGGCTTCGGCGTCGGGGTTTGCGGTGAGCTCCTCGAGCTCGGTGACGACGAGGATCGTGTCGAGCAGATCGTCGAGGCCCTGGCGCGTCTTGGCGGAGACGTCGACGTACTCGGTGTCGCCACCCCAGTCGGACGGCTGCAGGCTGCGCGTCGTCATCTCGGTGCGGACGCGGGTGGGGTCCGCGCCCTCCTTGTCGATCTTGTTGACCGCGACGATGATCGGCACCTCGGCCGCCTTGGCGTGGTCGATCGCCTCGTCGGTCTGCGGCTTGGGACCGTCGTCCGCCGCGACGACGACGACGGCGACGTCGGTCACGCGGGCGCCGCGGGCGCGCATGGCGGTGAACGCCTCATGACCCGGCGTATCGAGGAAGGTGATCGCCTTCCCCTTGTGGTGCACCTGGTAGGCGCCGATGTGCTGCGTGATGCCGCCGGCCTCGCCGGCGACGACGTCGGCCTCGCGGATGGCGTCGAGCAGGGACGTCTTGCCGTGGTCGACGTGGCCCATGATCGTGACGACCGGCGGGCGCTCGACGAGGTCGGCGTCCTCGTCCTCGAACTCGTACTCGAGGTCGTCGTCGTCGTCACGGGTCGTGACGATCTCGACCTCCTTGCCGAGAGCCTCGGCGAGGACGAGGATCGCCTCGTCGGTGAGCGTCTGGGTGAGCGTCGCCATCTCGCCCATGCCCATCAGCTGCTTGATGATCTCGGGGACCGGGACGCCGAGGTACTCGGCGACGTCCTTGACGGTCGAGCCGGAGTTGATCTTGACGAGGTCGGTCGCGCTCTGCGCGGACGTGTCGAGCGGCAGCAGCGCCTCGTCGCTGTAGCGGCGGCGACCGCGACGACGGCCTCGACGCTGCGGCGGGCGGTGACCGCCCGGACCACCGGGGCCTCCCGGGCCGCCGGGACCACCGGGGCGGCGCGATGCCTGCGAGTCGATGACGACGCGGCGCTTGCCGCCGGGACCGGCGCCGGTCGTACCTGCCGGGCCGCGTCTCGTCGCGCTTGGGGCGCTTGGGCGGCTCGGGGACGGAGATGATCTTCGGGCCGGTGCCGGGTGCGGGCGGCTCGGTCGACGGAACGACCTTGGGGCCTGCGCCCGGAGTGTTCTTCGACGGCTTGCCCTTCGGCTTGGCTGCGGGCGCCTCCGGCGCGGCCGTGGCCTCGGCGGTCGCGACGGCGGCGTCCGGCTCGGCGGCGGTCGGCTCGGCGGCGGGAGCCGGAGCCTCGGGCGTCACGGTGGGCACCTCGG
Organism: uncultured Actinomycetes bacterium; assembly: GCA_963805615.1. GTDB lineage: Bacteria > Actinomycetota > Thermoleophilia > Solirubrobacterales > Solirubrobacteraceae > F1-60-MAGs163. Next base: position 66,696 of record CAWDUW010000010.1, read on the forward strand.
GGGCGGCGGTCGCAGCGACGGGCTCGGTCGCGGCTGGCGCGGCGGCGGGGCCTCGGTGGGCGCGGGCGGGGCCGCGGCGACGGGCGCCGGGGCCGCGGGCTTGGCCGGGGTCACGGGACGCGGGGCGGCCCGGCCGGCGACGCGCGGGTCGCTCGGAAGGTTGGCGGGCGAGCGCGCGGGAACGCGCGGCCGCGGCACGGGCGGCGCGGCGGGGCCGGGATCGCGCGGGCCACGCGGGCGCGGCGGCGCGGGAGCGTCGGGCTCGAAGACGCGGCGTGCGGGCGCTGCGCTGTCAGCGTCGCCGTCCGGCTCGAAGACGCGGCGCGGCGCGGCCGCCGGGGCGGCGGGCGCAGCCGGGGCGGCGGCGCGCGGCGCCGGCGTCCGCGGCGGCACCGCGCCGGCGGGGACGGGTGCAGGCTTCTTGGCGGCCTTCGGCGCAGGCGGTGCGGCGGCCGCAGCGGCCATCGCGCGCAGCGCGTCGTCCTCCTCCACGGAGGAGGCGGCTGCCTTCACCTCCAGGCCGGCGGCCTGAAGGGTTTCGAGCAGCTCCTTGCTGGAGAGGTTCTGCTCCTTGGCGATCTCGTGTACGCGCTTCTTAGCCACTAGCCATCGATTCTACGAAGTCGTCAGGGGTGTGAACCGCGCGCCGGAAGGCGCGGGGCAGGGATCGGCGCTGTACGGCCGCTGCCGCGCAGGCCGCGTCGCAGACGTAGGCGCCGCGTCCGGGGCGGCGCCGTGCGCTGTCCACAGCGACGCGATCGCCGTCGAGCGCGAGGCGGATCAGTCCCGATTGGGCCCTGATCTGCCCGCATCCGACGCAGCGGCGCTGCGGAGCGTGTGCCCGCGCCGCTATGCGGGCTGCTCCTCGGCCGCCACGTCGTCCGTGGGTCCGTCGGCGGCGCCCTCCCCCTCCTCGGGGTTCTCGGCGTCCGCCTCGGCGGCGGCCTCCTGTGCTGCCTGCGCCTCGGCCGCCGCGGCGGCGTAGGCCTCCTCGCCCTGTGCGACGAGGTCGGCGACGTCCTCCTGCGAGAGATCGGGATCCGACAGGCGCGCGATCTCCGGCTCGCCGAAGCCCTGGATGAAGTACACGGAGCTGCCGGAGAAGCGCGACAGCGCCTGATGAGCCGGCAGGCCGCAGTAGGCCGAGCCCGGGAGCGCAGCGTTCGGGCAGCGGCGGCCGGTCGACTGAATCGCCGCGCAGCGCCCGCCGGTCTCCTCCTCGTCGTAGGACGAGTCGGGAGCGTCGGTGGCGAACTCGGTCTCGGACCGGATGTCGATGCGCCAGCCGGTGAGGCGAGCGGCGAGCCGGGCGTTCTGACCCTCACGCCCGATCGCCAGCGACAGCTGGTCGTCCGGGACGATGACGGTGGCCTGGCGCTGGTCGTCGTCGACGAGCACCTCGCGCACGCGGGCCGGCGAGAGCGCCTTGGCGACGAACCGGGCGGGCTCGTCGTTGTAGGGGATGATGTCGATCTTCTCGCCGCGCAGCTCCGAGACGACCATGCGCACGCGCGATCCCCTCGGACCGACGCATGCGCCGACCGGGTCCACGCCGTCGGCGTAGGAGACGACGGCGATCTTCGAGCGGTAGCCGGGCTCGCGCGCGACGTTGGCGATCTCGACGAGGCCGTCCGCGATCTCGGGGACCTCGAGCTCGAACAGGCTCTTGATCAGTTCCGGGTCGCGCCGGCTGAGGACGATCGCGGGGCCCTTGGCCTCGTTGGAGACGTCCTTGATGACCGCCTTGACGCGCTGGCCGTGGTCGTAGCGCTCGCCGTCCACCTGCTCGGAGCGCGGGAGCAGCGCCTCGACGCGCTCGCGCAGCTGCACGAGGGTGTAGCGCGAGTCGGACTGCTGGACGATGCCGGTGACGAGCTCGCCGACGCGATCGCGGTACTCCTCGTACATCATGTCCCGCTCGGCCTCGCGGATCCGCTGGAGGATCACCTGCTTGGCCGTCTGGGCGGCGATGCGTCCGAAGTCGTCCGGCGTGACGTCGCGCTCGTCGATCTGGTCGGCGTAGAGCTTGAACTTCTCCGGGTCGATCTCGGGATCCTGCGGCTCGACGTACTCGCCGGTCTCAGGGTCGAGGAACGTCCCCTCGTCGATCGTCTCGACGATCAGCTGCGCCTCGAGGCGCTCGGGGACGATCAGCTCGATGACCCGGTACTCACCGGTCTCCGGATCGAGCACGACGCGGGCGTACTTGGCCGAATCCGGCTGCTTCTTGTACGCGGCCAGCAGGGCGTCCTCGAGCGCGGCGATGAGCCGGTCGGGGTTGATCCCCTTCTCGGACGCCAGGGCCCGCATGGCCTCCACGATCTCGCGCGACATGTCGGTTACTCCTCGACGAGGTTCGAACGGTGGATGTCGTCATACGGGATGGCGATCACGCCGGCATCGGCGGCGATCGTCACCTCCCGCTCGGTGGCTCCGACCAGACGGCCGGTGAAGCTGCGATGGCCGTCACGCGGCTCGCGCGTACGCACGCGCACGCTGCGACCGGCGAATCGGCGGAAGTGGTCGGGCTTGGTCAGCGGACGCTCGCGACCGGGCGACGAGACCTCGAGCGCGAATCGCTCACGGACGTCCGGAAGTGCCTTGGTCACGCGCTCGCAGAGCTCGAGCGTCACGCCGGCCGGATGGTCGATCGTCACGCGCAGCGTCCCCGGGCCCGAGGGCTCGACGAGCAGCACCTCGACCTCGGGCTCGATGGGCCCGAGGGTGGTCTCGATCTGGTGTTGCAGGTTGTTGGCGCTCATGTGATCCAAGGAACAAAAAAAGCGGGCGCGCGCCCACTCTCAAAACTGCCACGGCCGTGACCGGCCTTCGAAAGCTGTGCTGAGACGATACCACCGTGTCTCAGCACCCGGACAGGGCGGCCGCCGCCGCCGTCGAAGCGTGCCTGACCGGCTCCGGGACGCGCTGGCACGCTGTCGCGGAAGGTGAATGGGGACTCCGCGCCGAGGTCGCCGGATGGCCCCTGGACATCGGGATCGCGCTCCGCGGGGGCCTGCTCCGGGCCCAGGCACAGGTGCTCGCCGCGGGGCGCGCGGACGCGCACGCGCTCTTGCACCGAAATCGCCGCGCCGAGCTCGTCCGGCTCACCCACACGAGCGACGGGACGGTCTGGGTCCAGGGTGAGATCCCGGCGACCGCGCCGCCGCTCGAGGCAGACGTCGACCGCCTCCTCGGCGCGCTCGTCGCACTCGCGGACGACGTGCGCAGCGCCGCCGGCCCTGAACGCTGAGCTGCCGCTACTCGGCGCCGCAGCGCCGGCGGGCCTGGTCGCGGTAGCGACGGTAGTCGGCGCGTTCGGGTCGCAGGCAGGCGGCCAGCGCCAGCGGGTGGCGGGCTTCGTCATGTCGCCCGAGCAGCTGCAGGCAGCGGCCCAGGCAGAACAGCGCGTAGTCGTTGGTCGGCGCGCCCTCGGCGACCGCGCGGAACTCCTCAGCGGCCTCGGCGTACCGCTGCGCGCCGAAGAGCGCGCGCCCGAGCGCCTCGCGGACCGATGCCTTCCCCGGCTCGAGGTCGCGGGCACGCGAAAGCGGCAGCGTGGCGGCGTGCACATCGCCGCGCTCGAGGAGCTCGGTCCCGTTGCGGAAGAGCTCGTATGCCGAATCGGTCGACACGCCTCCAGGGTAACGGGACCGCGGATGGTCTCCAGCCGGTCGTCTAGCCCCAGGGGCGCGGCGGCAGCGCCCACAGGGCGCGCACGCGCCCGAGCCGGCCCAGGCCCGCCGCAAGCTCCCGACGCAGGCCCGAGCGCTCGGCCGCACTCGGCGCGGGGCCGCCGGGCCCGTAGCGCCGCGCGGACAGCGACCGGAGATAGCCCTTCGCCGCATCAGAAGACCCGAGCCGGCGTTCGAGCTGTGCGAGCGTGAGATCCGCGGGCAGGTCGCGCCCCGTCCGCCACAGGGCGCGCTCGAGCTCGGCGATCTCCGGATCCTCGCTTCGCGGCTGCGCCGCGTCGCGCCGACGCACCCGGCGCCAGAAGGCGGCCGCGACGAGCAGCAGTGCCACGACCGCGATCGCCAGCGCGATGCGCGGCGCGCCGCTCGAGCCCGTGGTGGTCGCGCCCCGGCCGTTGCCGAACCCCGGGTCGCTGAGCCGATCGCCGCCGGGGCCTGTGCCGCGCGGGCGGCCGAGCGCCGCCTGCTGGTCGGCGACCTGCTCGCGCGCAGGGGCGGCGCTCGGCGTCGGGTCGAAGGTGATCCACCCGTAGCGCGGGAAGTAGGCCTCGACCCACGAATGCGCGTCGAGGTCGCGGACGACGTACTCGCGGGAGCCCTTGTCCAGCTGCCCGGGCGAGAACCCGACGGCCACGCGTGCCGGGATGCCACCCATCCTCAGCAGCAGGGCCATCGCCCCGGAGAAGTGCTGGCAGTAGCCGCGCGGATCGTCGAACAGGAAGGCGTCGAGCGGGTTCGCGTGGACGTTCGGCCGCTCGGTGTACGTCGCGCCGCGCTGGACCCGGGCGCGCACGCGCTGCACGTAGTCCGCGGGGGTCGCCGAGTTCGCCTTCAGGCGCTGTGCGAGGTCGTAGATCCGCCCCAGGCCGGAGGCATGGATGACCTGCTCCGCATCCTGGGTGGTCGCGATCGACGAGGTCGGCCGGATGATCTGGGTGGCTTCATCGGCCCCGAAGGGCGGGAAGCTCGCCTCCTTGCGCGGCCTGCCGGCGCTGGACGCGGGCTCGCCGCGGGCAGGCGGGAGGCTCACGCGCAGCCACTGCCGGGCGAGGCTCGGGTAGTCGACCCCGGTGCGCTCAAGCTGGCCGACGGTGGGTCGCGGCGTGTAGACGGACGCGCTGTACTCCGCGCCGCGCCGCAGAACGCCGCTCTGTGTGGTGAAGGTGCCACCGCCGGCGTTCACCGGCAGCCGCGGGGCGTCGAAGACGCGGTTCGCCGAGCCGGCGGTGATGAACTGCTCGCTGCGCAGGCCGGTCACGGTCACGTGGATCGTCTGGAACCACTGCGGGTTGCCGCGGTCCTGGGTCCCGTCCGGCTCGAGCGCGGCCACGCTCGGGCCATGCCGCCACTCGCGGCCGTCGAACGTGTCGAGCACCTCGGCCTTCCAGTAGGACTGCGTCTGGGCCTTGATCCGCAGCAGCTCGCGGCCGTCGCGCGGCCAATCGAGCGGCGCGTAGCTGTGGTCCCAGCTGTAGCCGACGGTGCCGCGGTTCGCAACGTCCTCGGCGATCTTCTCGTAGTTGACCCAGGGACCCGGGCGGTCGAGCACCGGCGCCATCGCGGCCGCCGCAACCGTCGCGACGAGCACGAGCAGCGCCGCAGGCGCCACGGCCTGCGCGCGGACGCGGTCCGCGAGGAGGAAGGCGAGCAGCAGGAGCGTGAAGAGGGCGCCTGAGAGGAACGGCCGGCTGGTGGTGTGGCTGATGACCGGCACCGCGTAGAGCGTTCCGAGGCTGACGGTCGCAGCCGCGGCCGATCCGGGCGCCCGTCCCCGCTCGCGCGGCCAGAAGGCCTGCAGCACGGCGATCGACGTCAGCGCCGTGCCGCCGAGCAGCAGCGTCCTGCGCACCCACTCGTCGCCGCCGCGATAGGGGACGAAGGTGCCCGGGATCGAGCCGATGCCGTCCACGATCCCCTGGATCAGCGTGTCCCAGCGGTCCGGGAGGAGCAGCCGTGCCGGGATGCCGGCTCCGAGCAGCATCGCAGCGAGGAGCGCCAGGGAGGCACCAGCCAGGGCCGCGTTGCGGGCGGCCCGGCGCTCGACCCTGCCGGCGGCGATCAGCCCGCCGCCGCAGGCCGCCGCCGCCAGCGGCCATCAGCACGGCCCTGCCAGTCGGGGCCGGCGTGACGAGCTCGGCCCAGGTCAGCAGCCCCAGCATCGAGAGGCCCGTGAACGCGACGAGCCGCGGCAGGGCCCGCACGCCCGCCGGCAGCGGGATCGCCCAGCGCGGCGCAGGACGGGCCGCCGCCGTCTGATCGGTCATGCCGACTCTCCCGCCCCGACCGCAGCGGCGGCCGCCGGCTGACCTGCTCGCAGGCGGCCGTCCATGCCGTACCCGGTGCAGCCCGCGACGGTGAAGAGGGGCTTGCGGCCGGGGACCACGCCCGGCACCACGAGGACCCGTACCCGCGCCGGAGCCCGCGCGAGCGCTCGCGGCGCCTCGCGGCGCAGGCGCGCCGACACCCAGATGAGGGCACCCGGACGGCCCGCCAGCGCCGCGAGCTGCGGGCGGGCGCCGATGTCCGCGAGCGCCAGGCGCGCGTGCGCATGCGGCCATCCGCGCAGGCCGGGCTCGATCGAGAGCGGGCGGCGCTCGCCCGGCAGGAGCAGCGCGCAGCCTCCGCGGGCGGCGAGGTGGACGACAAGCGACGCCGCGGCGCGGACGGCGGCGTCCGCGTCCTCCTCGACCCCCGTCCCGGACAGGTCGAGGACGACCAGCGGACGCGAGTCTCCCCCGGCGCGCATGCTGCGCTCGTGCAGCTCCCCGGAGCGCGCGTACACCTGCCAGGCGATGCGCGAGGCCGGAGCGCCGGGACGGTGCGGGCGCAGGCCGTCGAGATCGGCCTCGGCCCCCGCCGCACGCAGGCCTTGGCCGTTCGTCGCGCGCCCGCCCTGTTCGGCGGGCGCGCGCACGATGTCCACGCGCGGCAGCACAAGGACCTCGTCCGGCGGACCGGTGCCCGTGACGAGCGAGGCTGCGAGACCGAGGGGGTCGCGCACGACGACCGACGGGGGCTGCAGAAGACGTCGTCCCCTGCGCGAGAAACGGGCGCGGATCCGCACGCGGGTTCCGCGCCTGACCGACCCGAGCGCCGCAGGCTCCGCGAGCAGCGGGTCGAGAACCTCGCCTGCGGGCGGGACGATGCGCCCGGTCCCGACCTCGATCACCACGAGGAGCGGCTCACCCTCCTCCACCCGCGCCGCCGTCACCACGCGGCGAACCTGCAGGCCGCGCGCCGAGGCTTCCACCCACACGACCGGCCATCAAGGCGAGGCCGACCAGCGCTATTCCCGGGACGTAGAGCGGCGCGGCGTCGAACAGGCCTGCCAGCAGGATCAGCGCGACGCCGAGCGCGGCCGCCCCGAGCGCTCCTCGCCGACGTCCGCGCATGCCCGTCTCACCGCGCCGGCGTCGCTGCGAGCGCGTCGGCGATGATCGTCTCCGGACCGACGTCGACGGCCTCCGGAGAGAGGACGATCCGGTGCGCCAGCACCGCGGTCGCGAGCGCCTGGACGTCGTCCGGAAGCACGTGGTCGCGGGCGGCCAGGAGCGCGCGGGCCTTCGCGGCGCGCAGCAGCAGAAGTCCCGCCCGCGGGCTTGCGCCGAGCTCCACGCGTGTGTCCGTGCGCGTACGGCCGAGCAGCGCGACGACGTAGGCCCGGACCGCCTCGGCCGTGTGGACCCGGCGCGCCGCGTCCTGGGCGGCCAGCACCGCCGCGGCGTCGCCGACGGCCTCCAGCACGTCGACGCGATCGCCGCGCTCGTTCGCTCCGAGCATCGCGGCCTCGGCCGCGGGCTCGGGGTAGCCGAGTGAGATCCGCATCATGAACCGGTCGACCTGCGCCTCGGGGAGCGGGTAGGTGCCCTCGAATTCGACGGGGTTCTGCGTTGCGAGGACGACGAACGGCCGTGCGAGCTCGTGCGTGTGCACGTCGACCGTGACGCGCCGCTCCTGCATGCACTCGAGCATCCCGGACTGCGTGCGGGGCGATGCCCGGTTGATCTCGTCGACGACGACCACATTCGCGAAGATCGGCCCCGGGCGGAACTCGAAGGCCTCGTCACGGCGGCTGTAGACGTTCGTCCCGACGACGTCGGCCGGCAGCAGGTCCGCCGTGCACTGGACGCGGGCGAACTCCAGACCGAGCGAGCGCGCGACGGCGCGCGCGAGGGTGGTCTTGCCGACGCCCGGAAGGTCCTCGATCAGGATGTGGCCTTCGGCCAGCAGCGCGACGACGACGTCTTCGACGACCTCGGCCCGCACCTCGACGACCGAGCGCACGCTGTCGGCGACCCGCCGGCCCAGCGCCCCGGCAGCCGCGATCTCGGCGCCGGAGATCGCCCCCGCGGGGGAACCCGGATCGCCGTACGCCGTCACGGCGTCCCGGCCGCCGTGGGCGTGCGGATGTCGTCCACCACCGCGAGGATCGCCCTCGCGATGTCCGCCTTCGTGGCGCGCGGGACGTGACGCTCGGAGCCCGCGGTCACGATCGTCACCTCGTTCTCGAGCGCGTCGAAGCCGATCCCCTCGCCGCTCACGTCGTTGACGACGATCGCGTCGAGGCGCTTGCGTCGCAGCTTCTCGCGGCCGTAGTCGAGCGCGCCGGCGCCGTGTTCGGCGGCGAAGCCCACGATCACCTGGCCGGGCCGGCGAGCCGCCGCGAGCGCCGCGAGGACGTCCGTCGTGGGCTCCAGCTCGATCGTCAGCCCGTCGCGCCCGTCCTTCTTGAGCTTGCCTGCGGCGGGATCGACCGGCGTGAAGTCCGCGACGGCCGCGGCCATCAGGAGCACGTCGCAGTCCGGGAACGCGCCGAGGCACGCCTCGCGCAGCTCGTCGGCGGTCACGACGTCGCGGTAGTCGACCCGCGGGGTCCGCGGGAGCGCGACGTTCGCCGCGACCACGGTCACGTCGGCGCCGAGGGCGGCGGCCTCGGCGGCGAGCGCGAAGCCCATGCGGCCCGACGAGCGGTTCCCCACGTAGCGGACTGCGTCGATCGGCTCCCGGGTGCCGCCGGCCGTGACGAGCACGCGCAGGCCGTCCCAGGGGCGGGAGCCCGCGGGCACGGCGGCCTCGACGGCCTCCAGCAGCTCAGCCGGCTCGGCCAGCCGGCCGCTGCCCCACTCGTTCCTGCTGCCGAGCGCGCCGACGCCCGGACCCACGATCAGCGCCCCGCGCTCGCGGAGCGTCGCCACGTTCGCCTGGGTCGCGGCGTGCTCCCACATGTGGTGGTTCATCGCCGGAGCGATCACGAGCGGACACGTTGAAGCAAGCGCGGCGCTCGTGAGCAGGTTGTCGGCGAGGCCATGCGCCAGCTTCGCGATCGTGTTGGCCGTCGCCGGCGCGATCAGGAAGACGTCGGCGTTGCGGACCAGCTCGAGATGGCTGAGCGGATCGTGCTCCGGAGCCGGCTGATCCGGGAAGGCGCCGCGTGCCGGGTCGCGCTCGAACTCGCTCGTGAGGACCGGCGCGCCGCTCAGCGCCGCAAACGACGCCGCCCCGACGAAATGCTGGGAATCCGGCGTCTGCACGACCCGGACGACGTGCCCGGCCTTCGTGGCCAGGCGTACGACCTCGAGCGCCTTGTAGGCGGCGATACCGCCGCTGACGCCGAGAAGGATCCGGGCCATGGCGCGTTCCGTGCGCTGACGGGGCGGGAGGCTCGGTGCTGCCTACCGGTAGTGGTAGGCCAGCTTGCCGCCCGCGACCTCCTCGAGAGCGATCGTGAGGTAGTTCTTGGAGTGTGAGTTGACCATCGGCGGCGGAAACTCGTCGAACGTCCCCTCACCGAGGTTGTGGTAGTAGCTGTTGATCTGGCGAGCGCGCTTGGCGGCGACCAGGACAGCGGCGTAGTTCGAGTCGACCTGCTCGAGCAAGGTGTCGATGCGGGGCTGGATCATGCCCCTGAGTCTACCGGCCCGCCAAGGCCGCTCCGCACGACGTCCACCAGCTCGCGGACGGCGTCCTCGAGGCGGTCGTTGACGACGACGTGCGCGAACTCGTTCTGGGCCGCCAGTTCCTCCTCGGCCACGCGCAGGCGGCGCTCCACGACCTCGGCCTCGTCGGTGCCGCGCCCCACGAGACGTTCTCGCAGCGCCTCACGCGAGGGCGGCGCGATGAAGACGAGCAGCGCGCCCGGGATCGCGTCGCGGATCTGCCGCGCACCCTGGACCTCGATCTCGAGGACGACGGGCTCCCCGGCCCCGGTGCGGCGCTCGAGCTCCGACCGCAGGGTGCCGTACCGCCGGCCCGCGTACTCGGCGTGCTCGACGAACGCACCCTCCATCACGAGACGGTCGAACTCGCCGTCCGCGAGGAAGTGGTAGTCGACCCCGTCCGCCTCTCCCGGCCGCGGCGCCGCGCGTCGTCGCCGAGATGCTGAGACCCAGCTCCGGGAGCTGCTCGCGCAGCAGCCGGATCAGCGTGCCCTTGCCGACCCCGGAAGGGCCCGTGATGACGACGACTCGGGACACGCGGGCCGGGATCGTAGTGCCGCCGGCGGTCGAACGAGCGTTCGCGCCCTCCGGCTTGACATGTGACCTTTTGGTCACGTATGGTCGAAGACGTGGACGACGTGTTCAGGGCACTCGCCGATCCGACCCGCCGGGCACTGCTCGACGAGCTGTTCGAGCGCGACGGCCAGAGCCTCACCGCGCTCGAGCAGCGGCTTCCGATGACGCGCTTCGGCGTGATGAAGCACCTGCGGGTGCTCGAGGAGGCCGGCCTCGTGGTGACGAGGCGGCGGGGCCGGGAGAAGCTGCACTTCCTGAACCCCGTCCCGATCCGGCTCGTCCACGACAGATGGGTGAGCAAGTACGCCGAGCCGCGCGTGGCAGCCCTCAGCGAGCTCAAGAACCGATTGGAGAAGACGATGGAGAAGGTCTACGAGATCTACATCAAGACGACGCCGGAGCGGCTTTGGGAGGCCATCACCGAGCCCGAGCTGCGGGCGAAGTACAACTTCGGCGTCCGCGTGAACAGCGACTGGACGCCCGGCTCGAGCTACGAGGGCACCTCCCCCGGCGCACTCGGCGCGCTGATGGAGGGCGAGAACCTCGAGGTCGACCCGCCGCGCAGGCTCGTCCAGAGCTTCACGGCCCTGTGGAGCGACGAGGTCAGGAACGAGGGCGCATCGCGCATCACCTGGGACATCGAGCCGGTCGGAGACTCGTGCCGGCTGACCGTCACCCACGACGAGCTGCCGAGGGCGCCAACAGCGAGCTCTTCGGCGGCTGGCCGATGATCCTCTCCGGCCTGAAGACGCTGCTCGAGACCGGGGAGCTCCTGACGACGCCAGGCTCCCTGCGCTACACGGACACGGACGCCTGGCAGGCCACGACCTGAGCCGTCAGCGCCGCCCGGAGGCGATGAGCACCGAGCCCGCCATCTCGATGCCGTCGTCGCCGGGCCGCGCGGCCGCGGCGCCGTACTCGAGCGCCCGCGCGCGGATCTCGCTGCGGACCGCGTCCTCCATCCCCGACAGCGCGATGGCCAGCGGGCCGGCGAGCTGCGGCACGAGATCCCACCACGACTCGAGCGACGCAGTGCGCATCGGCGTGGCGACGCGGACGACCTCGACGTCGTGCAGGCCGCCCGACTTCAGCGCGCCCGCCAGCAGCGCCGGATCGTCGAGCGAGAACGGGCCCGGGACACCGGGCGGCGGGAACGGCACGCCGAACTGCTCGCCGACCGCATCGAGGATCAGGCCGAGCCACGGGTTGGCCTCGCGCGCATCCCACGTCACCGCGACGTAGCGACCGTCATCGCGCAGCACCCGGCGCGCCTCCCCCACGGCGGCCGCGGGATCCTCCGGGAACATCAGTCCGTGGCGGCAGAGGACGGCGTCGAAGCTCTCACCGGCCGCGTCGAGACTGAGCTCGTCGCATATCAGCGTCGAGACCTGGGGCAGCCCTGCCGCGCGACGGGCGGCCGCCTGAACCATGGCCGGCGCGACGTCCGTCAGCACGACCCTCCCGGACTCGCCCACAACCGCGGCGGCGGCGATCCCGGCGCCGCCCGGGCCGGCGGCCACGTCCAGCACCGCGTCCCCGGCGCCGATCCGGGCTGCGTCCAGCATTGCGGCGGTGGCGGGCGTCAGCTGCGCGTCCACGAGCTCGGCGTTGCGCTCCCAGGCCCCGGCGACGCTGTCCCACATCTCAGACATGCCGCGAGCATCCCACAGGCGGGGCGCCTGGCCGCACGGCAGCTCAGCGAGCGGTGCGGCGGCGCAGCAGATCGACGAGCTCGGTGCGCTGGCGCTCGGAAAGCCCGCCGACGGTCTTGCTCGGCGAGATCCGGCACTGCTGCAGGATCTTGTTCGCCTTGACGCGGCCGAACTTCGGCGTGGCCAGGAGCATGTCGAAGACCTTGGCGGTCTCGAGGTACTCCGGAGGTGACACCAGAAGCCGGTCGATCGAGGTCTTCCCGGCGCGCAGGTCCCGCTTCAGCTGGGCCCTCTGAGTGCGAATCTGGTTCGCGCGCTGGAGGGCCTCCATCCGCTGGATGTGGGACCTCTCGGGGGCCGCGACCTGCTTCGCTGCGTCGATGTCGATGGCCGGCGGCACTTGGCGGCGAGCATACACATTCACTGTTTGCGGGCAAGGTCCGGTACCCGAATTCGCGTGGACCTTCACCTGAGGTTGAGCGTTCTTCACCCTTGTTGACGGTTTCAGGCCGATTTCCAGCGGTTTTGCCGGAGCGCGATCACGCGGTCGACGGTCAACGCGCCGAAACCGCGCCGTTTGCGGCGATTTCCTGCAACTCCGCCCCGATCCTTCGCGCGGCCAGCGGATCGCGAAAGCTCTCGGTGCCGACGCCGACGAGCGTCGCGCCGGCTTCGAGCAGATCTTGCGCATGACGGCCGCTCGCAACGCCCCCCATCCCCACGATCGGGATGCTCACGCGCGCCGCGACCGCGCGCACCTGCGCCAGCGCCACCGTGCGGACCGCCGGCCCCGACAGCCCCCCGGTTCCGCCACCGAGCCATGGCCCGCCGGCGCCGCCGGGAGCGGGAGCGAACGCGCGCAGCGTGTTGATGAGGGAGACGGCGTCGGCGCCCGCCGCCTCCGCCGCCTGCGCCACGAGCGACACGTCCGCGGTGTTCGGCGTGAGCTTCACGACGAGCGGTTTGGCCGTCCGTGGACGCACCTCTCCGAGGAGACGGGTGAGCTCGCCGGGGTCGGCGCCGATGTCGAGCCCCGTCTTCACGTTGGGGCAGGACACGTTGAGCTCGATCGCCGACACCTCGGCCCGTGCCTCGACGGCCTCGACGAGGGCTGAGACCTCGGCGGCGGTCGACCCCATGACGTTGGTGATCAGCGGCACCGGCAGCCAGTCCAGCGCCGGGAGATCCAGGTTCAGATAGCCCTGCAGGCCCTTGTTGGGCAGCCCGATCGAGTTGATGAGCCCGCCGGCCGTCTCGTACAGGCGCGGCGGCGGGTTCCCGTCGCGCGGTTCGAGGGTGATCGTCTTCGACACGAACGCCGCGAAGGGGAACTCGGACGCGATCGCATTCCCGAAGACCCGCCTGGCGGCGATCGCGTCGAATGTGCCGGAGCCGTTGACGAGCGGATGCGCCAGCTCGAGCCCGCAGAAGCTCACCGGTGCGCTCATCGTTCGTCCCCGTGCCCGGCGGTCAGGCAGGTGTCGAGTCGCGCCGCCTCGAGGACCGGCCCGTCGACGCAGAGCCGGAGGTAGCCGCCGCCACGCACCGGGACGACGCAGCCGAAGCACGCGCCGAACCCACAGGCCATGCCGGACTCCAGGGCCAGCTGCGCGGGGACGCCGCGCGCTTCGCAGAGGGCCCGCACCGCCTCGAGCATCGGGGGCGGGCCGCAGGCGTAGACCTCGGCGCCGTCGCCCGCGTCCAGCTCGTCGGCGAGCAGCTGGGTCACGAGGCCGGAACGCCCGACGCTGCCGTCATCGGTGGCGACCACGGCGTCGGTCAGCAACTCGGCTCCCGCCGCGTGCGCCGCGTCGCGAAAGCCGAGCAGCGCCGTCTGCGGAACACCGTCGGCGAGCAGCACGTCCTGGAGGATCGCGAGCGGCGCGGTCCCGACGCCGCCGCCGCAGAGCACGGCCCGCCGCCCCTCACCGGGCGCGGTGAACCCCAGTCCGAGGGGCCCGAGCACGCGGAGAGCGTCCCCCTCGCCGAGCTCGCACAGGCGCTCTGTCCCGGGCCCGACGGCTTCGAGCATGAACTCGAGCACCGGGCGCGAGGCGCCCGAGGTCCGCAGGACCGAGAACGCCCGGGGCAGCAGCGGTCGTTCGTCGTCCCCTCCACCCCACCGCTCGGCCGCGGTGAGCATGTAGAACTGGCCCGGAAGCGGGACTGGACCATCCGGGTCGGCCGCCGTCAGCACCACGTAGGCCCCGAGCTCGCGGCGCTCGACGACGTGGACGAGCCGCTGCCCGAGCGGGGCCTGCACGCCGACGCGCTCCCCGGCCGGAAGCCTCACGCCGTCGCCTGGGCCGCCCTCGACGGCCGGTGGATCTCCTGGAGCGACAACACCTCCGCCTGACCCTGGCGCGCCGAGGCGATCGCCCGCGCCGCCGCCAGCGCCCCGGAGAGCGTGGTCAGGCACGGGACGCCCCGCGCAACCGCGGCGCGGCGGATCTGCCAGCCGTCGGCGCGGGCGCCGGAGCCTGTGGGCGTGTTGACGACGAGCGACACCTCGCCGCTCTCGATGCAGTCCACGACGTTCGGCGAGCCCTCGCCGACCTTCTGCAGCAGCCCGGCGGGGATGCCCATCCGCTCCAGGGCGGACTTGGTCCCCTCGGTCGCGACGATGCTGAAGCCCAGGTCGTGCAGGGTCTGCGCGACCGCGACCGCGCCGGGCTTGTCGCGGTCGGTGACGGTGATGAAGACCGTTCCCCCGGTCGGGAGGGGCGATCCGGCTGCTGCCTGGGCCTTGGCGAAGGCGGTCGGGAAGTCGCGCGCGACGCCCATCACCTCACCGGTCGAGCGCATCTCCGGGCCGAGGATCACGTCGGCGCCGTCGAAGCGGTCGAACGGCAGGACCGCCTCCTTGACCGACACGTGGTCGGCCGCCATCGGGTCCTCCGGCAGGTCGAGGTCTGCGATGCGCTCGCCGAGCATGATCCGGCAGGCCAGCTTCGCCAGCGGGATCCCGATCGCCTTGCTCACGAACGGGACGGTCCGCGACGCCCGCGGGTTGGCCTCGATCACGTAGAGGCGGCCGGCGTGGACCGCGAACTGCACGTTCATCAGGCCGACGACGCCCAGCCCGAGTGCGATGCCGGTGGCCTGCTCGCGGATCCTGGTGAGCATCTCCGGCCCCAGCGAGTGCGGCGGAAGCACGCAGGCGCTGTCGCCCGAGTGGATGCCGGCCTCCTCGACGTGCTGCATGATCCCGCCGACCCAGGCCTCCTCACCGTCACACAGGGCGTCGACATCGACCTCGATCGCGTCCTCGAGGAAGCGGTCCAGGTAGATCGGGCGCCCGTCGTCGCGCACGTTGCGCTGAAGGTATTCGCGCAGGCCGTCCTCGGAATAGACGATCTCCATCGCCCGCCCGCCGAGCACGTAGCTCGGCCGCACGAGCAGCGGGAAGCCGACGCGGGCCGCGGCCTCCAGCGCCTGGTCGACGGAGTGGGCCTCGGCATACGGCGGCGCCTCGTAGCCCAGTTCGTCGAGCAGCCGGCCGAAGCGCCCGCGGTCCTCCGCGAGGTCGATCGCGTCGACACTCGTCCCGAGCAGCGGCACGCCCGCCTCGACGAGACCGGCGGCGAGCTTCAGCGGCGTCTGCCCGCCGAACTGCACGATGAGGCCCTCCGGCTGCTCGATCTCGCAGACGCCGAGCACATCGTCGAGCGTCAGCGGCTCGAAGTAGAGCCGGTCCGAGGTGTCGTAGTCGGTCGACACGGTCTCGGGGTTGCAGTTGACCATCACGGCGTCGCGGCCGGACTCGCGCACCGTCATCGCCGCGTGGACGCAGCAGTAGTCGAACTCGATCCCCTGCCCGATGCGATTCGGCCCGGCGCCGAGGATGACGACGGACGGTCTGCGCGGCTCCGAGAAGGTCACCTCGTCGTCGCGGACGGACTCCCAGCCGGAGTAGAAGTAGGGCGTCGCCGCCGCGAACTCGGCGGCGCAGGTGTCCACGGCCTTGAAGGAGCGGTGACCGGCGAACGGTGCCTGCGGGTCGAGCGCGAGCTCGCGCAGCTCGTGCAGGAACCAGTGGTCCACGCCGCAGCGGGCGAAGACGTCCTCGACGGAGACCCCGCGGCGAAAGGCCTCCAGCATGTGGTCGTAGCGGTCGGCGGCGGGCTGTTCGAGCGTCGTCAGCAGCTCCTCGGGCGAGAGGCCCGCGACGTCCGGCGTGGAGTCGAGCTCGCGGCTGCGCATCGCCTTCGCGAATGCCTGCTGGAACGTGCGGCCGATCGCCATGACCTCCCCCACGCTCTTCATGTGCGTGGAGAGGACCGGGTCCGCGCCACGGAACTTCTCGAACGCGAACCGCGGGCACTTGACGACCACGTAGTCGATCGTCGGCTCGAAGCTCGCGGGCGTCAGCTTCGTGATGTCGTTCGGGATCTCCTCGAGCGTGTAGCCGACGGCCAGGCGCGCCGCGATCTTCGCGATCGGAAAGCCCGTGGCCTTGGAGGCGAGTGCCGAGGAGCGCGAGACCCGCGGGTTCATCTCGATGATCAGGATCTCGTCCGTGTGCGGGTTGACCGCGAACTGGACGTTCGAGCCGCCGGTCTCCACGCCGACCGCGCGGATCACCGTCATCGCCTGGTCGCGCAGCTGCTGGTAGAGCCGGTCGGGCAGGGTCTGCTGGGGCGCGACGGTGACGCTGTCGCCGGTGTGCACGCCCATCGGGTCGATGTTCTCGATCGAGCAGACGATCACGCAGTTGTCGTTGCGGTCGCGCATCACCTCGAGCTCGAACTCGCCCCAGCCGATCACCGACTGGTCGATCAGGATCTGCCCGATCGGCGAGGCGTCGAGGCCGCGGGCGCAGATCTCCTTGAACTGCGCCTCGTCACGGGCGATCCCGCCGCCGCGGCCGCCCAGCGTGAACGCGGGTCGCACGATCGCCGGCAGCCCGATCTCCTCGGCGTGCGAGAGCGCCTCGGCGACCGACGTCGCGATCGCGCTCTTGGGCATCTTCAGGCCCGCCGCAGCCATGGTCTCGCGGAAGCGGTCGCGGTCTTCGGCGCGGTCGATCGCCTCGTAGTCGGCGCCGATCAGCTCGACCCCGTAGCGCTCGAGCGTCCCGTCCTCGGCCAGCGCCTTGGCGAGGTTCAGCGCCGTCTGGCCGCCGAGCGTCGGCAGCAGCGCGTCGGGGCGCTCCTTCTCGATGATCTGGGCGACCGGACCGGGCAGCAGCGGCTCGACGTAGGTTGCGTCAGCGAACTCCGGGTCGGTCATGATCGTCGCCGGGTTCGAGTTGACGAGGATCGACCTCGTAGCCCTCCTCGCGCAGGACCTTGCAGGCCTGCACGCCGGAGTAGTCGAACTCGGCGGCCTGCCCGATCACGATCGGGCCGGACCCCACGATGAGGATCTTGTGCAGGTCGTCGCGGCGCGGCATCAGGCGTGGGCCCTCACCTGGTCGAGGAAGCGGTCGAAGAGGTACAGCGAGTCGTTGGGTCCCGGCCCGGCCTCGGGGTGGTACTGGACCGTCGCGCCGGGGGTGTCGAGCAGCGTCGAGCCCCTCGACGGTGCGGTCGTAGAGGTTCACGTGCGAGAGCTCGGCTGCGCCGACCTCCGTCTCCCAGCGGACCGGCTCGTCGCGCTCCACGCGCAGGCCGCCGTCGGGAGCGGCGACCGCGAAGCCGTGGTTCTGCGAGGTGATCTCGATCCGGCCCGTGCGCAGGTCCTTCACGGGGTGGTTGGCTCCGCGATGGCCGAACTGGAGCTTGAAGGTCTCCAGGCCCACGGCCCGGCAGAGGAGCTGATGGCCGAGGCAGATGCCGAACGTCGGCTGCCTGCCGATGACCGCGCGAACCGTCTCGACGACGTAGTCCAGCGCGGCCGGATCGCCGGGCCCGTTGGCGAGGAACACGGCATCCGGGCTCGACGCCAGCAGCTCGTCGGGCGTGGCGGTGCACGGGTGCAGCTCGAGGCGGGCGCCGCGCTCGACGAGACTGCGCACGATCGAGAGCTTGATCCCCGTGTCGATCGCGGCGATCAGCGGCCCGTCGTTCTGCTCGCCGTGGAAGGTGACGCGCTCGGGACGTGACCTCCCGCGCCAGGTCGAGACCTCGCATGGAGGGTTCGGCCAGCACCGCGTCGAGCGCACTCGCCTGCGGCACGCGGGCCGGGAAGAGACCACCGCGCATGGCGCCGGCGGTGCGGATGTGCCGCACGAGCGCCCGGGTGTCGACGCCGCTGATCGCCGGGACGCCGCAATCCTGCAGCCAGTCCAGCCAGCCGCGCTCAGCCGTCGGGGCGTCCTCGCGGTTGACCGCCGAGCGCATGACGACGGCCCGGGCGTGGACGCGGTCGGATTCCATCGCCGACCCGCTGACGCCGTAGTTGCCGATGTGCGGGTAGGTGAAGACGATCACCTGACGCGCGAACGAGGGGTCGGTGACCGACTCCTGGTACCCGCTCATGCCGGTCGTGAAGACGACCTCGCCGACGCCGTCGGTCTCGGCGCCGCAGAGGACCCCGTCGTAGCGGGTGGCGTCCTCCAGCAGCAGGTAGCCGGCGTGGGGGGTCTCGGTCACCTGATCAGCTCCTGGACGGTCTTGAACTCGGGTGTGCCCGCTTCGCCGAGCAGCTCGAAGAGGGCGGCCTCGACGCTCGTGAGCGTCGCGCCCGCCTGCTCCAGACGGTGCAGCGCCGTGTCGCGATCGGCGTCCGAACGCGACGCGGTCGCGTCGCGCGGCGACCTGCACGTCGACGTCGCGCGCAAGCAGGTCGAGGACCGTCTGCGCGACGCAGACGTGGGATTCGATGCCGCAGACGAGCGCCTGGTCGCGTCCGCCCAGGTCGAAGCCGTCCGCGCGGGCGGCGGAGAAGACCGTCTTCGGCAGCCGCGGCGTGTCGCCGAGGTGATCGGTGACCTCGGGAACGGTGTCGCCGAGCCCGCGCGGGTACTGCTCGGTGACGAGCACCGGCACGCCGAGGGTCTCGGCGCCCCGGACGAGAATCGCCGTGCGGGCCGCGACGTCTGCGAATGCGGGGACCGCCTTGCGGAAGGCCTCCTGCACGTCGATCACGACGAGCACAGCGCGGCCGCGGTCGAGCAGGCCTGCGGTCATGGAGCGTCCCTCCCGGGCTCTGGGGCGGCGGCGACCGCGAACGCCCGCTCGCGATAGGCGACCGATCCGGCCGCGACGGTCAGCAGGACGCGGCCGTGCAACTCGCGGCCGGCGAAGCAGCGAATTCTCCGAGCGGCTCTCGTAGCCGTCCTCGCCGACGACCCAGCGTCGCGTCCGTGTCGACGAGGCAGAGGTTGGCCGGCTCGTCGACCGCGATCCGCGGGATGGGCAGTCCGAAGAGCGCGCCGCCGCTCGTCATCCGCTCGACGATCAGCTCGAGGCTGAGGACCCCGGGTCGCACGAGCTCGGTGTTGAGCGCGGCGAACGAGGTCTCCAGGCCCGTCGTCCCCATCGGCGCCTGCTCGAACGGGACCTCCTTCTCGTCCCGCGCGTGCGGGGCGTGATCGGTCGCGACGCAGTCGATGACGCCGCTGCGCAGCCCTTCGATGAGCGCCTGGCGGTCGACCTCGTCGCGCAGCGGCGGGTTCATCTTCATGCTCGTGTCGAGCGTGCGCACCGCCTCGACGGTCAGGCAGAGGTGATGTGGGCTTGCCTCGCAGGAGACGCGGTAACCGAGCTCCTTGGCCAGCGCGACCGCGCGGACGGAGGCCACGCAGCTCAGATGCTGCATGTGCACCGCGCCGCCCTCGTAGCCGGCGATCTCGGCATCGCGCGCGACGAAGGTCGACTCGCTGATGCTGGGGATTCCCGCGACGCCGAGCAGCGTGCTGATGACGCCCTCGTGCATGACGCCCGGGCCCGAGAGCTGCGGGTCCTCCTCGTGCAGCGCGAGGACGCCGCCGCAGAGCCGCTGGTACTGGAGCGCGCGGCGCAGCATGCCGGCGCTGACGACGGGCTTGCCGTCGTCGGTGAAGCCGAGCGCGCCGGCGGCGCGCAGACCGTTCATCTCCGTGAGCTCTTCGCCGCGCAGCCCGCGCGTGATCGCGCCCATGAAGCCGACGGGGATGCGCGCGTCGCGCGCCGCCGTCTCGCGCAGCGCACCGAGGACCGATGGCGAATCCACCACCGGATCGGTGTTCGGCATCGCGATGACCTGGCAGAAGCCGCCGGCGGCAGCGGCGCGCGTGCCGGTCTCGAGATCCTCCTTGTGTTCCTGGCCGGGCGTGCGCAGGTGGACGTGCGGGTCGACGAAGCCCGGGAAGAGCCGGCGGCCCGCTCCGTCGACGACCTCGGCGCCCGCGGGCGCCTCGAGCGCGCCGGGGGCGCCGATCTCGGCGATCCGGCCCCCGCGGACCAGCACGTCGTGCGGACCGTCGAGCCCGGCGCGCGGGTCGAGGACGTGCGCGGCGCGAACGAGCAGGTCGGCGGGCGCGGCGGGCGCGCGGACCAGCGCGTCGTGGAGCAGCGCGTGCGTCATGCGGGCTGGGTCTCCGTGACGGGCTCGCCGGTTCGTGTCGATGCGAGGACCTCGTAGAGGACCGCCATCCGGACGACGACCCCGGCGGCGACCTGCTCGAGCACCAGCGACTGCGGGGAGTCGACGACGTCCCCGGAGAGCTCGACCCCGCGATTGACCGGCCCCGGGTGCATCAGGAGCTGCCGGGCCCCGAGGCGCCGGCCGTCGATCTGGTAGGCGGCCGCGTACTCGCGCAGCGAGGGCACGTAGGACTCGCCCATCCGCTCGCGCTGCATCCGCAGCGCGTAGACGACGTCGGCCTCGCGCAGGTCGTCGAGCGTGGTCCGCACCTCGACCCCGAGGGCCTGGACGTCGCGGGGCAGCAGCGTCGGCGGTCCCGCGACCGTCACCGTCGCGCCCATCGCCTGGAAGGCGAGGATGTTCGATCTCGCGACGCGCGAGTGCAGGACGTCGCCGACGATCCAGATGTTCGCGCCGTCGAGCGCTCCCAGGCGCCTGCGCAGCGTGTAGACGTCGAGCAGCGCCTGCGTGGGGTGCTCGTGCTTGCCGTCGCCGGCGTTGACGATCGCGGCGTCGGTCCAGCGCGGGAGCAGCGCGGGCGCACCGGCCCAGGGGCAGCGGATCACGATCGCGTCCGGCCGATGCGCGCTGAGCGTCAGCACCGTGTCCTTGAGCGATTCGCCCTTCTCGACGGACGAGCCCGAGGCGACGAAGTTCACGACGTCGGCGCTGAGCCGCTTGGCGGCGAGCTCGAACGAGCTGCGCGTCCGCGTGCTGGCTTCGTAGAAGAGGTTCAGGACGGTGCGGCCACGCAGCGCGGGGACCTTCTTGATGTCGCGCTCCCCCACCTCCTCGAATGCCTCGGCGCGGTCGCAGATCCGGTCGATCGCGGCGCGGTCCAGATCCTCGATCGAGAGCAGGTGCCTCATGACGCCACCTCCGCCCGCGTGGAGATCGTGACCTCGTCGACGTCGTCGATCTCGACGACGTGCACGTTGACCCGCTCGCTGCGGGAGGTCGGGAGGTTCTTGCCGACGTAGTCCGGGCGGATCGGCAGCTCGCGATGGCCGCGGTCGGCGAGGACCGCGAGCCGTACGGTGGCCGGCCGACCGAAGGAGAAGAGCGCCTCGATCGCCGCGCGGACCGTGCGGCCGGTGAAGAGGACGTCGTCGACGATCACCACGGTCGCGCCGTCGACCGGGAAGTCGATCTGCGTCGCGTGGACCTCCGGCGTGTCGCTGCGCGTCGAGAGGTCGTCGCGGTAGAAGCTGATGTCGACGAGCCCGAGCGGGACCGGATGCTCGAGCAGATCGCAGAGGATCGCGTGCAGGCGCTCCGCGAGCACCGCCCCGCGGCGCTGGATGCCGACGATCGCGAGGTCCTGCGGACCCTCGTGCTGCTCGACGATCTCGTGTGCGATCCGCACCAGGGTGCGCCGCATGTCGTCCCCGTCGAGGACGACCTTGCCGCCGTCGTCGTTCACGTCTCTTCCGTCCTTCCTGGCCTCTCGGGACCGGGTTAAAGGAGCTCTGCGGCCGGTGACTGACCGTCTGCCGGGAATCTAGCAGCGCGATCCCACGGCACGACGCGAGGCGGACCCTTTTCGGTCTGTGGAACCTCGACGGCATCGAAGTCGCGGGCCACGTGCACGCGGCCGGAAGGCGGCCTGCGCCTCCTCGATCACGAGCCGCGGCGGGTAGCGGCTTGAGAGATGCGTCAGCACGAGCAGCCCGACCCCGGCGTCGCTCGCGAGCGCCCCGGCCTGGCTCGCGGTGCTGTGGTCGGTCTCCGCGGCGCGGCCCGCGTCCTCGTCGAGGAACGTGGCCTCGTGGACGAGCACGTCGGCGCCGCGAGCCGACTCGCGGACCATGTCGCAGGGCGCGGTGTCCCCGGACAGGACGACGCGGCGGCCCGGCCGCGCCTCCCCGATCACCTGCTCGGGGCTGACGCCCGAGACGGTCTCCCCCGCCTGCAGAAGGCCGAACGCAGGGCCCGGCTCGACGCCGAGCGCCTCGGCGCTCGCGGGATCAAAGCGCCCGGGCCGCTCATGCTCCACCAGGGCGTAGCCGAACGCGCGGCCGCGGTGGCGCACGTTGAACGCCTCCACCTCGTAGCCGTCGAACTCGATCGCGTCGCCGGCTCCGATGTCGGTGATGTGCAGCGGGTAGGAGACGCGGCCCCAGACGCCGGACAGCGAGGCGAGCAGGCGCTGCGTGCCGGGCGGGCCGAAGACGTCGAGCGGCTTCTCGCGCCCGCGCAGGTCGAAGGTCTTCAGCATGCCGGGCAGGCCCAGCCAGTGATCGGCGTGGTGATGCGTCAGGAACACCGCCTCGAGGTCCGGCAGGCCGACGCTGCGCAGCAGCTGGCGCTGCGTGCCCTCGCCGCAGTCGAACAGGATCCGGTCGCCGTCGAGCCGCGCGAGCAGTGCCGGCAGCCCGCGGCGCGCGGCCGGGACCGACGCGCCGGTGCCGGCGAAGAACAGCTCGAGCTCGTCCATCCTGCGCGAGCGTAGCGTCGCGCAGCGCGCGATACTCTCCGGTCCCTGGGTCGCCCGCGCGGCCCTGCTCGCGCCCGTAGCTCAGTGGATAGAGCGCTCGCCTCCGGAGCGAGAGGTCAGAGGTTCGAATCCTCTCGGGCGCGTCGGGGGTTGCGGGCCTGACGAGTGGCGCTCGCCGTTCAACCGGGCCTGCCTGTGCAGCTCCGGCCGGTTGACTGGCTGAGGTAGTCTGGTGCCGCGATCGCGGCTTGGATCGCTCGGGGTGTGGGGACGGTTAGCGGGAAGGGTGCGGGGTATCGTGATCACTGTCGCTGAGCTGGCTGCGATTCCGCTCTTCTCGACGCTTTCAGAGAGGCAGCTGGACTACCTCGCCGGCTCTGTCGAGGACATCCACCTCACCGCCGGCGAGTATGTGGCCCACGAAGGCGAAAGCCGGTTCCTCGCGGTCGTGCTCGAGGGGAAGATGGAGCTGACGAAGCTCGTGAACGGAGTCGAGCAGGTGATCGGCATCCGGCTTCCGGGCGAACTCGGAGGCGAGATCCCGATGACGCTCGGAACGCCGTTGCCTGCGAGCATGCGAGCGGTCCAGCGCTCGCGCGTGATGAAGCTGAGCGTCAATGTGTTCCTCACGCTCACCGCCATGGCGCCCCAGGTCTCGGCGATGGTGGGCGGGGCTGCGTTGGAGCGTCTGGACATGCTCAGAAACGCGACTGCCCAGCCGCTCGAGCCGGCGCTGTTCGTGATCGGCTCGAGCCTCGACCCTCGCGTCCACGCCGCTGAGAGCTTTCTGCATCGCAACCAGATTCCTTACAAGCTCCTGGCCCCGGACGATGCCGGCGTGGTTGCGCGCACCGGCGCCGCCGTGGCTGGGCCTTATCCGGTAGTGGATCTGCGGGATGGCACTCGGCTGGTCGCGCCGACCTTGCGCGCTGTTGCCACCGTCTCTGGATTGACTGTTGCGCCGGCCCGGGCGCTCTACGAGGTTGTGATCGTGGGCGGCGGGCCCGCAGGCCTGACGGCGGCGGTCAACGGCGCCTCCGAGGGCCTGCACACGGGGCTGATCGAGTCGTTCGCTCCGGGCGGGCAGGCCGGTACCTCGACGAGGATCGAGAACTACACGGGGTTCCCGTTCGGCGTCTCCGGGGACGATCTCGCGAGCCGTGCCCTGCAACAGGCAAAGCGACTGGGCGCCGAGATCGTCGTGACACGTCGGGTCGAAGGCATCGACCCGACCGAGCTGACCGTCACGTTGGATGGAGGCGACGTCCTCCGAACGAGGTCGATCGTTCTCGCGATGGGTGTGGAGTGGCGGCGTATCGAGCTCGACTCGCTCGATCGGCTCGTCGGCTCCGGTGTGTACTACGGCGCGGCGCCCAGCGACGCTGGTCTGGCGCAGGGAAGCGACGTGTTTCTGATCGGCGCCGGCAACTCTGCAGGCCAGGCCGCCATCTTCCTTTCCAACCACGCCCGATCGGTGACGCTTCTCGTGCGTGGCGAGTCGCTGGCAGAGAGCATGTCTCAGTACCTCATCGAGCAACTCGCGACGAAGACGAACATCCGGGTGGAGACGCGATCGGAGGTCGTCGCTGCATACGGAGATGAGAAGCTCGAGGCGATCGGCGTCGTCGATCATCGTGCCGGCACGACGTCTCGACGCGATACGACGGCCCTTTTCGTCCTCATCGGCGCTGAAGCGGCGACCGACTGGCTCCCCTCGGAGATCGGACGCGACGAGCACGGCTTCGTCTTGACGGGAGCCGACGCGACGGAGGCGGGACACTGGAAGGCCGATCGCGAGCCACTCGGTCTCGAAACGAGCGCCCCGGGAATCTTCGCCGTCGGAGACGTGCGCTCCGGATCGGTCAAGCGCGTGGCCGCGGCCGTCGGTGAGGGCGGCATCGCGATCGCCCTCGTGCATCGCTACCTGCAGGTCTCCTCCTAGCCGGAAATCGCCGCTGTGGCGATAAGGGGGAGCCACGCGTTCCGCGTCGCAGAGCGGGCGCCGGTGTCCGATGTCGCCCGGAGCCCTTTTGGGCTCAGCTACGCGCAGCAGGACTTTGACCGGAACGGGATTCAGCGTCCATGCGCTTCATGGCCCACGAGACGACCCCCGCGGTCCAGGCGAATCCGATGACGCCGCCCAGGTACACGTTCATCGGGCCATTCGGCGCGATGAATCCGGACTTCCCGAACACCGTGATGGTTTCGATGGCCTGTTCGACGAAGAAGAGGACGCTCAACCATGCGAGCCAACGGGGAATGAGCCGCGACGCCCCGAACCCGAGGGCGGCGACGGCCGCCGCCATGGTCGTGGTCGATCCGTTGACGAGCGGTCCCCAGTAGTTCGGGATGTCGAAGATGGTGCGAGCGGCTCCGGCGTCGAGACCCTCCGGGTGGAGGGCCAGCCCGGCCCAGAACCAGGCCTGAACCTGTGCCGTGATGGCGAATCCCAGGACGCCGGCGAGGAAGATGTACCGATGCGGCTTGGGAAGCAACGCCGAGACCTGGCCACCGAAGATCCCGAGACCGAGTGAGACGAATGCCGCGGTCCAGGCGTAGATACGGGCGTTCGAGCCGTGGTTCGTGAACCACGTGACGATCTCCGCCCCGGTCGAGTCGGCGGTCGGATACCCGCTTCCCAGCGCTACGAAGCCGGCGACGTAGAAGCCGCCCGTTGCCAGGATCACCACCAGCAGGATTCGCGAAGGTCTCATCTGCGCAACGTATACCGCCGGGCGGTGCCACTCGAGGCTCAAGCCACCGTCGAGGTCTGCGCAGGGTTCGTTACGAAACTGTCACGCTCGCGCGCGTAACGTCTTCGGGTTTCTACGGTCTCAGTCGCGGGGCGACGATGGGTTCACCGGCGGCGGTCACACCCCCCGACCGTTCGCGCGTGACCCTGCCCCGCAGGTCACTGAGGCAAGGACTGTCCCGGCGCCAGATTCGGTTCCCCCGACTGGCGCCGGGTCATGCCTCCCGAGGCTCCTGCGACGTTCGTGAGCGCCGAATCCCCCGGCGGCGCCGGGAGCCGGCGCGGTGACGTGAGCGGCGCTCTACGTTCCAGGTGGCGTCGTCGATTCCATCCCCCCGGAGCCGGCGACGCCACGCTCTTCGACGGATCCTCGCGCCGCCCGGCGCAACACTCATGCCGCCCGGCGCGCGCGCCGATAGACGTTCTTGAGATGAACGTCTGGAGCTACAGCCTCTATGCACTCATCACGCGCCTCCTGCGCTGGGTGATCTGAGCGCCGCGGGCAGCGAGCCGTGCAGCGTTCCGCCCGCTGCGCGAGGATGCGGTCATCCCCCAGCTAGGAGCCGCATCATGCTCAAGGAGTTCCGCGCGTTCATGCTGCGCGGCAACATCATCGAATTGGCGGTGGCCATCGTCATCGGCGCGGCGTTCGGCGCGCTCGTCACGTCGCTCGTCGCCAATCTCCTCACCCCGGTCGTCGCCGCGATCATCGGCAAGCCGGACTTCTCGAACCTGACGTTCGCGATCAATGGATCCGTGTTCCGCTACGGGTCGTTCCTCAACGCGCTGATCGCGTTCGTCTCGATCGCAGCCGCCATCTTCTTCTTCGTCGTGCGCCCGGTCGACGCGATCCAGCGGCGCATGGGGATCGAGAAGCCGCAGGACGGCCGCTCCGACGAGGCCACCCTGCTTGAAGACATCCGCGACATCCTGAAGGAGCAGCGAGCATGACCACGATCGAGACGACCGCCGGCCCCATCGACGCCGGCGCCCTGGGCCGGACCCTCTGTCACGAGCACCTGCTCACCGCGAGCGAGCCGATCCGCATGCAGTACCCCCACCTCGTCGACCACGAGCGTGAACTCCAGCGCGCGGTCGAGCAGGTGCGCGCCGCGATGGGACACGGCGTGAAGACCATCGTCGACCCCGCCTGCATGGACCTCAGTCGCGACGCGCGGCTCGCCATGCGCGTCGCCGACGAGACCGGGATCCAGCTGGTGATGGCCACCGGGATCTACGGGCAGCACTACACCTTCATCCCCCAGCACTTCCAGACGCGCGACGAGGACTACCTCGCGGACGTCTTCGTGCACGACATCGAGGTCGGCATTCAGGACACGCCCGTGAAGGCCGCGTTCCTCAAGACCGCGGCCGACGAGCCGGGCATCACCCCGGATGTCGAGAAGGTGCACCGAGCGGCGGCTCGCGCGTCGAACCGCACCGGGCGGCCGATCATGGCCCACTCACGGCCTGCGAGCCGCACCGGCCTGGACCAGATGAGGATCTTCCTCGACGAGGGGGTTCCCGCGTCGAAGGTGATGATCGCCCACACCGGCGACACGGACGACCTCGACTACATCGAGGAGCTGCTCGCGCTCGGGCCGTTCATCGGCATGGACCGGTACGGGACGGAGATCTTCCTGCCCGACGCCGCCCGCAACACGACCCTCGCGGCGCTTTGCGAGCGCGGCTACGCGGACCGCATGGTGATCAGCCAGGACGCCTGCGCCACGATCGACTGGTTCCCCGAGGAGATGATCGCCCAGCTCGCGCCGAAGTGGCACTTCACGCACATCTTCGAGGAGATCATCCCCGCCCTCGGTGAACTCGGCGTCAGCGACGCGGACATCGCGGTCATGCTGGACGTCGTGCCGGCGCGGTGGCTGTCCGCCTAGCTATCTGGCGGTGACCTGCTCCGTCTGCGACAGCACCCGCCAGGACGACTGGATCGGGTCGACGACGGCGGGCGGCTCGCGGAAGTGGAAGCGGTCGTCGTAGTTGTAGTCCTTGATGTAGCCGGTCGACGCGCCGCTGCTGCCGCCGGTGCCGACCGGGCCACGGTACTTCTGCACGATCGTGCCGGTGACGCTGAGCGTGCCGAGCGCGTTGCCGCAGAAGTAGTTGTCGACCATGAACGAGTGGTTCAGGGCGAAGAGCGACGCCACGATGTTGGGGTTCGTCAGCGAGCCGCTCGCGTTGTTGCACGTGTCGTTGTTCGTGTCGAGATTCGAGATCGGGTGGTAGATGCGGATGAACTGGTCGGCGATCAGCGCCACGAGCGAGTCGTTGGCGTTCGTGACGTTGCCGTTGATGATGATGTCCTTCTCGCTCGCGATCGTCAGCGAGGCGCCGTAGTTGCCCTTGACGTAGACGTCCGCGCAGCCGGCCGGCGAGTTGTACGGGTCGTACGTCTTCAGGCTCTGCCCGCAGATGCCGTTCTGGACGTAGATCTGCCCGTTGGTCGGGTAGGCCATGGTCGTTCCGTTGACCGTCATGTTGGTCGGCGCCGAGCACGATCGTGGTCGTCCCGGTGAAGATGTAGGCCGGGAGTGTCGTGTCGCGCAAGCTGTGAGTTCGTCGGCGGCATCGTCAGGATCGGCGCCGACGCGTTGTAGGTCCCGAGGAACGTCGGGCTCGAGCTCGAGCACGCCGAGCGCCAACCCGGGCTCGATGCCGAGACCTCGATCGAGTCGTCGATCGTGCGCCCGAACTTCGGGTGGCCGCAGATCAGGAACTCGTCGTTCGTGTGGACCGGTCCTTCGAGCGTGTCGCCCGCGGCAAACTGGATCTCGCCGCACTTCTGGGTGAAGCTGTGCGCCTTGTTCTGCGCGTCGTACCACTTGCCGCTGTACGTCTTGCTCGACCGCCCGTCGCGGTACCAGCCGCAGTTGTCCGACGCCCACCCGGTGAGGTCCGGGATCGTCGGCGCGCCGCTCGACGTAGCGCGTGTACCACGCCGGGTCGAGCGACTCGATGTCGGTGAAGTACAGGAAGTCGAGGAAGCTCCGGCGCCGGAACTTCGCGATGAGGCTGCGCTTGATCCCGCGGACACGACCGGTCGAACGGACGCGGATCAGCCCGTTCTGCACGAGCGAGACCGAGGGGTTCGACGTGCTGCACTGCGAGTACCCGGTCGCCGGAAGAAGCTCGACGGTGTACTGCGCCTCGGTGCCGGGAAGCGTTCGGAAGACGCGCGGATCGGTGCCGCTGCCGTTCCACGTCGGGTTGACGAACTTCGTTCCCGAGATCTGGTCGCACTGCGTCCACAGGTCGAGGTCGTGCTGGAGGCGGTAGAGGTAGTTCTGGATGCCGGCCTCGGCGGCGCCGTAGGCGAGCTTGCGGTCCTGGTCGCGCCGCGCCAGCGGCGTGTCCGACTGGGCCGTCACGAGCACCCCCGCGGTGAGGGCGCCCAGGATCAGCATGATCGACATCATCGCCGGCAGTGCGATGCCGGCGTCTCGAGCGCAGCGTTGCGAACAGGATGCGGGCGCGCGTCAGCATCGTGGTCCCTTCGTCGTGTCGATCGGGTCGGCAGCGCGGACGAACAGCGCGTCCTGCATGTCCGTGTAGCCGGTGTTGTTGCGGAAATCACGACCCGGATATGCCCTGAAGGACAGAGCGATCTTGACCGGGAGCGCGAGGTTCGCGGTGGACAGCGGCGCGGCCAGCATCGTCGTCGGGAGAACCGGGTTGCCGTTCTGCCAGGCGTAGTAGCGCAGGAAGGGGATGTTGCTGTAGGTCCCGACGTTCTCGAGGACGGTCCGCGTGCTCGTGGGCGTCCCCGGCCAGGTCATCGACGGCGGGGTGCCGGTGCCGACCCAGCGGCGCATCACGATGTCGCCGTTCTCCAGCGAGATCTCGTGCCGCTCGGGGTTCGAGTCCACGACGCCGAGGTTCGCGTAGTACGTGACCTTGGTGGTGGTCGCGGTCGTCAGCGACGGGAGCCGTCGCGCTCAGGCAGACCTGCGAGCGCAGGTCGCGCGTGAAGACCTCCATCGCGGTTCGCGCCCGCTGCGCGGTGTCCACACGCGCCTGGGTGCCACGCGAGATGCGCAGCGTCGAGTCGAGAATCGAGATGCCGCCGAACAGCACGAGCAGGCCGATCGTGGTGCCGACGAGCAGCTCGATCAGCGTGAAGCCGCCGTCCTCGCGGCGCGCGCGGCCCACCGGCTCCGTCAGGCGCGCGATCATGGGCACGTACCCGATGGGCTCTTGCCACCGCCGCTGGTCACGATCGTCAGCGTCGGTGACCGGGCGTGCCGGTCGCGACACGGTCCTGGATCGTCGAGGAGACTTCGTACCTCGAGCCGTCGCTCACGCACACCTGGTAGTCGCCGTACGGCATGCCGGGGTTGATGAGGGTTCCGGTTGCCGCCCCGCTGGTCTTCAGCAGCCCGGAGCCGCCGAAGGTCGAGCCGCAGCCCGCCGTCATGGGGGTGATGCGCACCGTGGCCGACCCGTAGGCGGTCGCACCGGCGAGGCTGGTTCCGCGCTTCACCAGGATGTTCAGCGCGGGCTCGCGGATCACGACGGCGGCGGTGCCCGCCGGCGTGACGGTCACCGAGGATGCCGGCTGGGAGTAGGTCCGCGGGTCGGCGCCCGCGCACGTGCCCGCCCAGATGACGTAGCCGTCGATTGAAGGGATACAGCGTCGAGCCCGTGGAGATCGTGCTCGCCGCGGTGCCGACGCTGAACGTGCGCGTTCCCGGCGACTGCATCGCCGCTGTTGGCGACCATCAGGTCCGTGGCCTTGTCCGCCTGCGGAACGCCGCTGACCATCGTCTGGAACGTCGCCGAGATGGTCGACGCGCGGTCGTAGGAGAAGACGAACGAGTTCGTCGCGCCGCCCGAGACGGTGCCGCTCTGGTGGATCGATGTTGTTGCCGTCAGGGTCCACGTAGCCGGGCTGTGCGACGTTGACGTAGTAGCCGCCCTCGGGCAGGCCGCTCCAGAACGCGCAGCCGTCGGCGTCGCTCGAGCCACTGCTCGTGGTGGGCCCCGCCGAGCGCGACCGCTGATGTTGGGGACGCCGTCGCCGTCGCGGTCGATGAACTTGGCGATCAGGCCGCCCGTCGCATCGTCGAACGTGCCGAGCGGCACCGCGATCAGCGTCTGGTTCTTGACCGGCGGCGTCTTGCCCATGCTCGGCCAGGTGACGACGGAGATGGCCTTCAGGTAGTCGGTGCGGGTCGCGCCGGACGGGCACGTCGTCGTGCCCGTGGAGTCGTCGACCCACTGCGTGGTCGTCGTGACGCTGTAGTTCACGCCGCCCACGGGGACGGTGCGCGTCAGGTTCATGTTCGCCAGGTCGCGGATCTTCAGCGCCTTGACCCGCTCGATGTCCTCCTGCGCGAGGGCCGCGGCCGCGGTCCGGGCCTCGTTGTTCCCGCTGATCCTGGACGACGTGTCGACCGCGCCCAGGAACCCGAACGAGAAGATCACGAGCAGGACCATCGAGACGAGCGCCTCGAACAGGATCGAGCCGCGTTCGGCGGACAGATCCGCGCGCCGAGCGGTTGCGCGGCGTGACGAGCGGCGACTGCGTGGGAGATCCACCTTCACACGCTCGATATCGGGCGCTCAGCGCCAGGACTTGATGGGGTCTGGACCCGAAGATGAGTCCGAGCGCCCGCGCGGCGGGCCTCGGACATCCGTCGAATGGCCGAGTCAGCCGGCCGCGGGCAGGCGCTGCACGGTGCTGAGCAGCTCGGCGAAGAGGTCACCGACCGCGTCGATCCTGGCCGGGAGATCACGTGCGGTGAAGCGGAGCTGGCCGCCGTCACGTGCCGCGGCGGCCGCCTCCACCTCTTCCCACGCGAGCGGCGCGGAGACGGTCGGCTGCTCGCGCGCCCGCAGCGAGTAGACCCCGATCGTCGTCTTCGCGCGGTCGTTCTGGTACCAGTCGACGAGCACCTTGCCCTTGCGCAGGTCCTTCGCCTGCCGCGCGACCACGAGCTCGGGCCGCCCCTCGGCGAGCACCTCCGCCACGGTCTTCGCGAACGCCTTCGTGTCCTCGAACGTCACGTCCGGCCGGTTCAGCGGCACGTACACCTGGATGCCCTTCGAGCCCGAGCTCTTGGGAAACGCGCGCAGGCCGATCCCGTCGAGCATCGCGCGCAGCAGCAGCGCGACGTCGCAGCACTCGACGATCGTCGCGGGCGCTCCCGGGTCGAGGTCGAAGACGACGGCGGTCGGGCGTGTCCGGGCGGGCTCGCGAGCGCGAGCGACGGGTGGAGCTCCAGCGCCGCCAGCTGCGCGAGCCACACGAGCGTGGCCCGCTCTCCGACGAGCAGGTGCTCGAGCGTCTCGCGGCCATAGCCGACCGTCGCGGTCCGGACCCAGTCCGGGCGATGCGAGGGCGCCCGCTTCTCGAAGAACGTCTGGCCATCCACCCCGTTCGGGCAGCGGACGAGCGTCATCGCGCGGCCATCCAGATGTGGGACGAGCACGGGTGCGATGGTCGCCGCGTACTCGATCACCTGGCGCTTGGTGGTCCCGTCCGGGAAGAGCACCTTGTCGAGGTTCGTGATCGCGATCTCGCGGCCGTCGACCAGCGCTGTCGCGGTGCGGCCCTTGGACGCGCGTCGTGCGCTCATCGCGCAGGGTCAGCGGCGCGGGCACGTCATCGCGCAGGCCCAGCCAGACGGGCTGGCGCAGCAGGCCGCCGGCCGAGCGTTCCGCATACGCGACCTGCGCCAGGAGCACGGGCTCGACCCAGTGCGCCTCCTTCGGCGGCCGCCCGGGACCGGGGACGAACGGGCTGTCCTCACGCGCGAGCGATGCCATGCGCTCGGCCAGGTCGGTCAGCTCCGCGCCCGAGAGGCCGGATCCCACCTTCCCGCGGTACTGCAGCGCGCCGTCCTCGTCGTGCTCCCCGAGCAGGAGCGCCCCGATCTGCCCGGTCCGCCCGCCCCCGCCGCCTGACCAGCCGCCGATCACGAGCTCGGCGGTCTCGCGCCGCGCCACCTTCACCCAGGACGTGCCGCGGCGCCCGGGCTCGTAGGTGCTGTCCAGGCGCTTGGCGACGACACCCTCCAGGCCCAGCTCGCGCGTCGCCGCGAGCAGCGCTCGGCCCGCGTCCGCGCCCGCGTGCGCATCGGGGACCTGCCAGCGGGGGCCCTCGAGCTCCAGGGCGAGGAGCAGCTCGCGCCGCTCCTCGTAGGAGAGGCGCGTCAGCGAGCGGCCGTCCAGCCACAGCAGGTCGAAGATCAGATAGGTGACCGGCACCTCGGCGGCCAGCCGCTTCACCCGCCGCTCGTCGCGCACGTGCATCCGCCGCTGGAGCGCCTGGAAGCTCGGCTGCGGCGGCGTGGTGGTCTCGTCGAACGCGACGATCTCGCCGTCGAGGATCGCGCTGTGCTGATGCAGCGCGCGGCCAAGGCGCGCGAGGTCCGGGTACCCGGCCGTGATGTCCGAGCCGTTTCGCGAGCGCAGCGACAGCCGGCCGGGCTCGGAGTGACAGAGCGCTCGGACCCCGTCCCACTTGACCTCATAGGACCAGCCATCGCCCGACGGCAGCTCCCCGGCCCTGGCGAGCATCGGAGGCAGCGTCTGGGGCATCGGCTCCGCGTCCGGGTCCAGCGGATCGCCCATCCGGTGGATCATCCAGTTGCGCTCGTCCTCGCCGTCGCGGCCGATCGGGAACAGCGCCCAGGCCCCGGTCAGGTGCTCGCCGTGGAGCTCGACCTCGACCTTGCGCTCGTCCCAGACGAGCAGCTCGAACGTGCCGTGGTCGTAGATCCGCATCCTCCCCGCGCCGTAGCGGCCGGCGGGGATGTCGCCATGGAAGCTCAGGTACTCGACCGGATGGTCCTCCGTGCGAACCGCCAGCCGGTTGTCCCCCGCGCTGCCCGGGAAGAACCGCGGGAGCGCCCAGGACTTGAGGACACCCTCGTGCTCCAGCCGCAGGTCCCAGTGCAGCCGCGTCGCGTCGTGCTCCTGCACGACGAAGCGGGGAGCGCCGCGGCGCCTGCGCGGCTTCGCCCCAGCCGGCTCGGGCGTGTCGCCCGGCCGCTTCTTCCGATAGTCCCGCAGCGGGTCGGCCACGAACGGACCGTACCGGCCGCGAGGGTCGCTACCCGCCGGCGACCGCCGGCAGGATCTGCACCTCGGCGCCGTCCGCCACCGGCGTCTGCAGGGCGGCGCCGAACCGGATGTCCTCGCCGCCGACGTAGACGTTCACGAAGCGCCGCAGCTCGCCGTGCTCGTCGCAGAGCCGCTCGCGCAGTTCGGCATGGCGCTCGAACAGGGCTTCGAGCACCTCGGCCACGGTGGCGCCGGAGACGTCGACCGACGCCTCGCCGCCCGCCGAGGCCCGCAGCTGCGTCGGGATCTTGACGACGACGCTCACGCGACCCGCAGGGCAGACGCGACGGGCTCGACCTCGGTCTCGAACGCGTCGAACGACGCGTCGATCTCGAACGACTCGAAGGTGCCGCGAACGGCGTCCAGCGTCTTCAGGCCCTCACCGGTGATCACGAGCACGACGCGGTCGTCCCGGCCGATCGTGCCCTCTGCGGCGAGCTTGGCGAGCGTTGCCGTGGTCACGCCGCCGGCGGTCTCGGTGAAGACGCCCGTCGTCTCGGCGAGCAGTCGGATGCCGTCGCGCACCTCGTCGTCGGTGACCGCCTCGATCGAGCCGCCGCTGGTGCGGGCGAGCTCGAGCGCGTACGGGCCGTCGGCGGGGTTCCCGATCGCGAGCGACTTGGCGATCGTGTCCGGCTTGACCGGCCGGCACACGTCGTGACCGCCGTCCCACGCCTGTGCGACCGGCGAGCAGCCCTGTGCCTGCGCCCCGTGCATCGCCGGCACGTCGCCGGCGATCAGGCCGAGGTCGAGGAACTCGCGAAAGCCCTTCGCGATCTTCGTGTAGAGCGAGCCCGAGGCGACGGGCGCGACGATGCGGTCCGGGGTCTCCCAGCCGAGCTGCTCGGCGATCTCATAGGCGAGCGTCTTCGAGCCCTCGGCGTAGTACGGCCGCAGGTTGACGTTCACGAAGGCCCAGTCGCGCTCACCGGAGAGCTCGGTGCAGAGCCGGTTGACGTCGTCGTAGTTGCCGCGCACCTTCACGAGGTTCGTGCCGTAGACGCCCGTCGCGAGGATCTTCTGCTCCTCGAGGTCCGCCGGGATGAACACGTAGCTCTCCAGGCCCAGTGCGGCGGCGTTCGCGGCGACCGAGTTCGCGAGATTGCCGGTCGAGGCACAGGCGAGCACCTCGAAGCCGAGCTCCCGCGCGCGGGCGGCCGCGACGCTCACGACGCGGTCCTTGAACGAGTGCGTCGGGTTCGCGGCGTCGTTCTTGACCCAGACCTCACCCAGGCCGAGGCGCTCGGCGAGCCGGTCGGCGCGGATCAGGGGCGTGCAGCCGGCAGGCAGGCCGGCGCGCGACGAGGCGCGGCCCGACGGCCCCGGCTGGCCGTCGACGACCGGAAGGAAGTCGGAGTAGCGCCAGATGTTCTGCGGACCGCCCTGGATCCGCCGGCGCAGCTCGGCGACATCCGTCGTCAGCTCCGTGTGGTCGTAGACGACCTCGAGCGGGCCGAAGCAGCGCGAGCACACGTAGCTCGCGTCCAGATCGTAGGCGGCGCCGCATTCGCGGCACCCAAGATTCGTAGCTCCCATGAAAAACCTCCACCGTGACACGTGGCGGAGGTGTCTGGAATCTCCGACCACATCTACAGGATTTGGCACCGTTCCTTTTCAGGCGGTTGCCGGGGTTTCATCGGGCCAGTCCCTCCACCCCTCTGGATGTGTCCGCCGGTGAAGCTAGCAGACCCATCCGCCGGCGTCATCCCTGCTGCACGTCGACGCCCCGGAACGCCCGCGCTCCCAGGTACACTCGACCGGAGGGCGAAAGCCCCGAGAAGGCGACGACCGATGACCGACGAGCCCCGAAGTCATGCCCAGCCTGCCCAAGCCCCGCCTCCGCCGGGCGGCGCGTTCGCGCGGCTCCGTCGTCGCCCCTGCGCCTGAGCACCAGGCCCCCCGTGTCCAGATCGTCGAGGGCGGCCCTGAGGGTCGCGACCTGCGCTGGGTCAACGTCGACGGCATTCACTCCGCCGAGCGCGAGTGGCTCCAGGAGCACTTCGACTTCCACCCGCTCGACTACGAGGACCTTTCGTCGCGGAACCAGCGCCCGAAGGTCGATGAGTACGACGACTACCTCTTCATCGTGCTCCAGTTCCCGCGCTACGACAAGCAGCTCGGGCGGCTGAGCGCCGCCGAGGTCGACGTCTTCCTCGGCCCCGACTACGTCGTCACGGTGCCCAACCAGCCGCTGCGCTCCCTCGACTACCTGTTCGAGCGCTGCCAGAACAACGAGGAGCTCCGCGAGCAGCTCTTCGGCAAGGGCGCCGGCTACCTGCTCTACCGGATCGTCGACGACGCGGTCGACGCCTCGTTCCCGATGCTGCGCAAGATGGGCAACAAGCTGGAGCGCCTGGAGGACGACGTCTTCGAGGGCCGCTCGAGCGAAGTCGTGCGCGACATCTTCAACGTGAAGCAGGAGATCATCAACTTCCGCCGCGTCGTGCGGCCGATGCGCTCCGCGCTCGCCGACCTCGAGCGGACGACGAAGCGCTACGTCGAGGAGGACCTCGATGTGTACTTCGACGACATCAACGACGCCTCCGAGCGCGTCTGGGACATGCTCGAGAACGACAAGGAGGTCGTCGAGGCGCTCGAGAGCACGAACGAATCGGTGCTGTCGCACGAACTGAACCGCGTCCTGCGCGTTCTCACGGTCTTCAGCGTGATCCTGCTCCCGCTCACCCTGATCGCCAGCATCTTCGGCATGAACGTGAAGGTTCCCGGACAGGGCTCGATCAGCGGCTTCTGGGTCGTCGTCGTGGCGATGGTCGTGGTGCTCGGCGCGATGGTCGCCGAGTTCCGCCGCCGCGGGCTGCTCTGACCCGGTGAGCGTGGCCGTGCCCGCAGATCCGTCGCCCGCGCTCGGCCGCGAGGTGCTCGAGCAGCCCGCGCAGACCCGGCGCATGGTCGTGATCGTGAACCCGTTCGCGTCCAGCGTCGACGCCGGCCTGCGGCGGCTCGTGGTCGCCGCGCTCGCCAGCCGGTTCGACGTCGAGGCCGTGGACACGGACGCCCCGGGACACGCGACCGGGCTGGCGGGCGCGGCCGCGCGCGACGGCGCGGACGTCGTCGTCACGCTCGGCGGGGACGGCACCGTCAACGAGGCCGCCAACGGGCTGCTCGGCACCGGCGTGCCGCTCCATCCGCTGCCCGGCGGCTCGCAGAACGTCTACGCGAAGCTGCTCGGCATCCCGGCCGACCTCGTCGACGCCGCCGAGCACCTGCTCGGGCTCGCCGACCGCTGGGCCCCGCGGCAGGTCGACGCGGGCCGCGTCAACGGGCGTCTCTTCACGTTCTCGGCCGGGGTCGGCCTCGACGCCGACGTCGTCGCCCGCGTCGACGCGAATCCAGCCCGCAAGGCGCGCTGGCGCGAGCTCGCGTACGTCCAGGCCGCGACCGTCGTGTTCCTGCGCGACTACCTCGTGCACGCACCACGCCTGATCGTCGAGGCGCCCGGGCACGAACCGGTGGAGGGCGTCACCGCGCTCGTCCAGAACGCTCCGCAGTACACGTTCGCCGGCTCACGGCCGATCGAGGTCTGCCGCGACCAGCAGCTCGACTCCGGGACCGTCTCGGCCGCGATCATGCGCCGGACGGGCCCACTCGATCTCCCCACGATGGGCGCACGACTCTGGTTCCAGGGGCTCGACGTGACCGGCCACCGGCACGCCGCCGCGCTCCCCGGCCTCGGAGAGCTCACGATTCGCCGCGCCGACGGCGCACCCGTCGTCGTTCAGGTCGACGGCGAGGCACTCGAGCCCGCCCCCATCGCACAGTTCGACGTCCTGCCCGGCGCGCTGACGGTGCTGTAGGGCTCGTCCCGCCGCGGCGGGACGTTGATGCCCATCAGAACGCGCCTTCGGCGCGTTCTGTCCTGCCGGGGGCCGTTCCTCGGAGGCAGAGCCGGTCGGCGCTAGCCGACCGGCTCCCCCACCAGCCCTCTCAGGGCGCGTCCACCGGTGGGCCCGGCACCCCGACCGGCACGCCCGAACCCACGCGAACCCGGCCCCGACGCTCCGAGGACAGCGCCGGCCACACGCAGGAGCGAGAGATCGTGGATGCATGGCGTGGCCGGCGGACCGGGGCAAGTACGCATGTACGGCCCCGGTCCGACGGGCGCGCCAGGCGCCACGAGATCCGCGACCAAACCGAGATCAGGCGCTTGGGGTGACGCGGTAGGCGTCGAACACACCCTCGACGTTCCGCAGTCGCGTGACCGTCGCCTTGAGCACCTGGGTGTCGCCGACCTCGACGACGAAGCGGTTGCTCGTCATCGGGCGGTTGACCATGCAGCGGGCCTCGACGATGTTGATGCCGGCCTCGGAGAGCGTGCGCGTGAGGTCCTCGAGCAGCCGGTGGCGGTCGTAGGCGTCGACCTGGATCTCGACCTTGAAGGCGTTCTCGTGCTCGCCCTCCCAGTGCACGGGGACGAAGCGCTCGGGATCCTTGCGCAGCGCGGCGACGTTCGGGCAGTCGTCGCGGTGGATCGTGATTCCGCGGCCGAGCGAGACGTAGCCGACGATCGGATCGCCGGGAACCGGGTGGCAGCATTTGGCGAGGCGCAGCATGACGTCCTCGACGCCCTCGACCCTGATGCCGTACGCGCCGGATGAGCCTGTGGGCAGCCTGCGGCGGCGGCGATCGGACACGAGTGTCTCGGCGACGCCGCTCTCCTCCTCAGCGGCCTCGCCCTGCTTGAGGCGCTGCAGAACCTTGTTGACGACGACCTTCGGGCTGATCTTCGCCCCGCCGAGCGCGATGTAGAAGTCCTCACCCTTGCGGAAGCCCATCTCGCGGATCACGTCGGCGAGCAACGGCGAGCCGGTGATCTTCTGCGCGGGCAGGCCGGCCTTGCGCAGGTGCTCCTGCAGCAGTTCGCGGCCGGTGTGCTCGGCGTCCTGACGGCCTTCGGCCTTGAAGAACTGCTTGATCTTGTTGCGTGCGCGGGTCGTCTTGACGACGGCGAGCCAGTCGCGTGAGGGGCCGCGCTCACGCTTGCTGGTGAGCACTTCGACGCGGTCGCCCGATTTGAGCTGGTAGTTCAGCGGGACGAGCTTCCCGTTGACTTTCGCGCCGACGCAGCGGTGCCCGAGCTCGGTGTGGATCTCGTAGGCGAAGTCGAGCGGCGTCGCCCCGGCGGCGAGCGACTTGACCTCGCCCTTCGGCGTGAAGACGAAGACCTCCTCGTCGAACAGGTCGACCTTGAGGTTCTCGACGAACTCCTTCGGATCGCTCAGCTCCTGCTGCCAGTCGAGCATCGAGCGCAGCCAGCGGTTCTTGGCCTCTCCTTCGGGGGCCTTGATCCGCTTGCCGCCGGGCGCAGCCTTGTACATCCAGTGCGCGGCGACGCCGAACTCCGCCATGTCGTGCATCTCGCGTGTGCGGATCTGGATCTCGAGCGGCAGTCCTTCGGGCCCGATCACCGTCGTGTGCAGCGACTGGTACATGTTGAACTTCGGCATCGCGATGAAGTCCTTGAAGCGCCCCGGCAGCGGCTTCCACAGCGAGTGGATGACGCCCACCGCGCCGTAGCAGTCCTTCACCGATTCGACCGTCACGCGCATCGCGGTGAGGTCGTAGATCTCGTTGAACTCGCGGTCCTTCCGCGTCATCTTCGAGTAGATCGAATAGAAGTGCTTGGCCCGGCCGGAGATCTCCGCGCCGATGCCGAGCGCGTCGAGCTCGCCGGACAGCGTGGCGCCCGCGTGGGCCACGTAGTCCTCGCGCTCGTCCCGCTGCTGGTTCACCAGGCCCTTGATCTCCTGGTATTTGCGCGGGTGCAGCGACGCGAACGCGAGGTCCTCGAGCTCCCACTTGATCGCGTGGATGCCGAGCCGGTGCGCGATCGGGGCGTAGATCTCAAGGGTCTCCTTCGCCTTCTCGATCTGCTTCTGCTTGGCGAGCGCGCCGATCGTGCGCATGTTGTGCAGCCGGTCGGCGAGCTTGATCAGGATGACCCGGATGTCCGTGGCCATCGCGACCATCATCTTGCGGTAGTTCTCAGCCTGCGCCTCGTCGCGCGAGGTGAACGTGATCCCCTCGAGCTTCGTGACGCCGTCGACGAGCGTGGCGACCTCGTCGCCGAAGCGCTCGCGCACCTCGGTGAGCTCGGCCGTGGTGTCCTCGACCGTGTCGTGCAGCAGCGCAGCGCAGAGCGTCTCGGTGTCGAGCCGCAGGCCGGCGCAGATCTTCGCGACGCCGACGGGATGGACGATGAAGTCCTCGCCGGACTTGCGCCGCTGATCGGCGTGGTGGCGGCAGGAGAAGAGGAACGCCTCGACGACGCGGTCGCGGTCCACCGGCATCGCGGTTTCGTCGGCGTGTTCCTCGACGATCGCGAACAGGTCGGAGAGGAGCCGCTGCTCGGTCGCGCTGAGATCCGCGCCGGGGACGGCGGGCGCGCCCGCGTCATCGCCGCCGGTCCCGACCGGGGCGCGCGGCTCGACGAGCGACGCGGGAACGTCGGGCTCGGCGGTCAGGCCGCCCGCGCGCTCGCGCGGCTCAGCCATGTCCGTGCCTCCTGGACGCGGTCGCCGTAGTGGCGGTACGCGGGCGAGCGCTCGAGCTCGGTGTGCTCGGTCGCCGGCAGCCGCCACTGGGCGCCGTCCGCTTCGACCTCGACCAGTCCGAGCTCGACCAGGACGCGCATGAGGCGCCCGGCGTGGACGGCGGTGCGCTCAGCGGCCGACGGCCCGCGCAGGACCTGCTCGAGCGGCGCTCCGGGCGCCTCGCGCAGCGCGGCGTAGAGCGCGGTGAGCGCCTGCCGGGAGACGATGTCGTGCGCGAGAACATCCTCGGTGAAGCGTAGCTCAGGGGGTCCCCAGGCCAGGTGGGCCGTCCGTCCGCTCGCGGCCAGCGCCAGCGCCCGCTCGTGGGCGGCGAGGACGGGTGGATCCAGTGCCACGACATGAGCGAATTCATCGGCGCGATCGGCCGACCGCTCCAGTTCGTCCCACGAGCAGAGCGCGAACCCGCCGAGCCGGCCCTGCAGATGCCGTGCGCGTCGCTGAGCGGAGGCGCTCACGACGAGCACCGGCTCGCCGCCGGCGACGAGCGCGGTGATGGTCGCCGCGATCCCGCGACCGCGCCTGTCACGCACGAGCGCCGGACCCGTCCGGGGCTGCTCCGGCGCGTCCTCGAGCGGCGCCGACAGCTCGCCCAGGGCCTCACCGAGCCAGCTGCCGGAAGCAGCTCCCCAGCGGACGATCGGGCCGGCGTGCGGCGGCGCGGCGGCGAGCAGCACGAGCCGTGCCTCCTCGGCGCCGTTCCAGCGGTTCACCTCGAGCGAGAAGGCGGCGTCGAGGCCGTCCTCGCTGCCGTCGGGGAGCCGGGGACGCCCGAATGCGACCGCGCTGGCACGGCCTGCGCCGGACGCGACGGTGAAGCGCACGTGCTTGCCCTCCCCCATCGTCCGTGCGTCGGCCATCCGCGCGCCCGGCACGAGCAGCACCGGCCTCGGGTTCCCGATGCCGAACGGCGCGAGCCGGCCGAGCTCCTCTGCGAGTGCGAGCCCCGTCTCCTCGATCGAGACGACGGCGTCGACGCGTTGGGCGGGCACCAGGTCCTGCGGCCGCAGCGTCGCGGCCGCATGGGCGGTGAAGGCGGCGCGGAGCGCGTCCACGTGCTCCGCACCGACCGTGCAGCCCGCGGCTGCGCGGTGGCCGCCGTGGCGGATCAGATGGTCAGCGCAGGCATCGAGGCCGGCCAGCAGATCGAACGACGGGATCGACCGCCCGGAGCCGGTGCCGCGCTCACCGTCGAGGGCGACCATCAACACCGGCCGGTTGTGACGTTCGGCCAGGCGCGAGGCGACGATGCCGATCACGCCTGGGTGCCAGCCCTCCCCAGCAAGGACGTAGGCCGGCTGCTCGCCGGCGGCGGCGACCTGCGCCTCCGCCTCGAAGAGGATCCGCGTCTCGACGTGCCGGCGGGTCACGTTGGCGTCGTCGAGCTCACCTGCGATCTCGGTCGCACGCGCCTCGTCGTCGGTCAGCAGCAGTTCGACCCCGGCGTCCGCCCGGTTCATCCGCCCGGCGGCGTTGATGCGGGGTGCGAGCCGGAACCCGACGGTCTGCTCGTCCAGGCCGGCGGGATCGGACTGGCTGACCCGCATCAGCGCGCGCAGCCCCTCGCGGCGCGTGCGGGACAGGGCGACGAGCCCCTCGCGCACGAGCCGGCGATTCTCGCCCCGCAGCGGAACGCAGTCGGCGATCGTCGCGAGCGCGACCACGTCGAGGTCCCGGTCGGCGAGCGCGGGATCGCGTCCGGCGCCGCTGAGCAGCGCCCCGGCGAGCTTGTACGCGACGCCGGCGGCGCACAGGTCCGGGCACGGGTAGCCGCTGAGCAGCGGGTGGACCAACGGCGCGGCCGGGAGCACCCCGTCCGCGCGCGGCTGGTGGTGATCGGTCACGACCACCTCGAGCCCGAGCTCGTGTGCACGAGCGACCTCGTCGACCGCCGTCACGCCGCAGTCCACGGTGATGAGCAGCGCGGCGCCCTCGGCGGCGAGCCGCTCGACGGTCGCGACACTGAGCCCGTAGCCGTCCTCGCTGCGGCTCGGCAGGAACCATGAGACCTCGGCGTCCAGCTCGCGCAGCGTGCGCACGAGGATCGCGGTGGAGCTGACGCCGTCGCAGTCATAGTCGCCGTGGACGACGATCGGCGAGCGCCGGCGGACGTGTCCCAGGATCATCGCCACCGCGGCGTCGATGCCGGTGAAGGCGGAGGGATCGTGCCGGTCGGCGGCCTCGAGGAACGCCCGCGCCCTGTCGGGGTCCGCGAGGTCCCGGCGGGTCAGAACCTGCGCCACGGCGCCGCTCACCCCGAGCTCCTGCTCCAGCGTGATCTGCGCCGCGAGCGGCGCAGGGGTGATCTCGAATCGGACGTCGTCCACCGCTGCACCGTAGGCGCCGGGGACGACGGAACCGCGGGCTGCCCGCGGATCTCCTACAGGTGCAGGGGCTCGTTGCCCTCGCGCACGCCGATGCCATACGCGGCGGCGAGGCCGATCAGCGCGCCCGGGATCCCCTCGAGCGCCGTCAGGACGTGGATGTCGTCCTGCGCGGTGATCTGGAAGCCCGCGAGCATGAAGCCGAAGACGACCGCGCCCACACCCGCGAACACGAAGCTGCCGACGATCCCGCCCCAGTAGCGGTCGGGAAGGAAGATCGCGAAATGCCAGATCGCGATACCCATCATGAGCCATGCAAGTACGGCCATTGCGCTGCTACCTCCCGTGGCGGCGATTGCGCGGCCGCTTCGGCTTCGGGGTCTTCGGTTCGTCCTTGAGGACCAGGTCCTCGGGCGTCAGGTCAGCGCCGCTCCCGGGCAGCGGCTCGTCGTCCTCCGCGGTCGCGGTCGCCGACTTCTTCGACTGCTCCTCGAGACCCAGGTCGCTGACCAGTTCCTGGAACTCGTCCTGGCTGACCTGCATGTTCGGGTCGTCCGGCGAGGTGAGCCGGCGGTTCGGGCGCTTCTTCTCCTCCGGCTCCACCTCGGTCGCAGCCCCGGCGGCGGCGGTCGGGTACGCGGGCACGAGGCCGGCGTTCGCGAGCTCGAGACGAGTGCGGCGCTTGCGCCAGGTCCCCTCGCTCTCCTTCCAGTGCATGAGCACCGGGGTTGCGATGAAGATGGACGAGTAGGTGCCCGAGAGCACGCCGATCGCCAGCGCGAACGCGAAGTCCTTCAGCGTCTCGCCGCCGAAGAACAGCAGCGCGAGAATCGGGAGCAGGGTGCAGAACGAGGTCGCGAGCGACCGCATCAGCACCTCGCTCATCGAGCGGTTCAGGATCTGCGAGAACGCCGCCCTGGGCATTCGCGGCACGTTCTCCCGAACGCGGTCGAACACAATTATGGTGTCGTAGAGCGAATAGCCCAGGATCGTGAGCAGGGCGGCGACCGTTGCGGTCGTCACCTCGAATCCTGACAGCGCGTAGACGCCGGCCGTGATGAGCAGGTCGTGCATCAGTGCTATCAGCACCGGCACCGCGTACTTCCACTCGAACCGGAGCGCGATGTAGCTGCTGATGACGATCAGCGAGGCGATGATCGCGACGATCGCGCCCTTTGCGACCGTGTTGCCGAACGTCGGCCCGATCGTCTGGAAGCTGTAGGTGCCGCCGCCGAACTTCTTGTTCAGCGTCTGCTCCACCTGCGTGCGCTTGGCGGGCGTCAGCGTGTCGGTGGAGATCTGGAATGCCTCGTTGCTCTTGAACTCCTTGCCGGTGATCTTCTGGATCTTCGCCTTGCCCAGGCCCAGCGGCGCGATCGCGTCGCGGATGCCCTGCTCGCTGGCCGACTGGTTCAGCTCGGCGACGACCCGGGACCCGGAGGTGAAGTCGATGCCGAGGTTCAGGCCCTTGCCGCCGATCGAAAGCGCGCCGATCAGCAGGATCACGCCGGACAGCGCGAAGAAGTACTTCGACTTGCCCATGTAGTCCCAGCGGAAGCGCTGGCGCGTGGAGTGGGCGCCGAGGGCCGCGGGGTGCGTGATGATCTTCGAGCGCCCGAGTGCTCCCAGGACGGCCTGCGTGAGCAGCACCGCTGTCAGGAACGAGACGAGCGTGCCGACGCCGAGCGCGAAGGCGAAGCCCTTCACCCCGGCGGTGGC
This sequence comes from uncultured Actinomycetes bacterium, assembly GCA_963805615.1. Classification (GTDB taxonomy): domain Bacteria; phylum Actinomycetota; class Thermoleophilia; order Solirubrobacterales; family Solirubrobacteraceae; genus F1-60-MAGs163. The sequence goes on from CAWDUW010000010.1 coordinate 110,949, forward strand.
GAGGATGAAGAGGATGAACGCCACCATGAACGTGACGACGTTCGCGTCGATGATCGCGGTGAGGCCCTTCCGGTAGCCCTGGCTGATGGCGACGGGCACCGATCGGCCGTTGCGGATCTCCTCCTTGACGCGTTCGAAGATGACGATGTTCGCGTCCGCCGCCACGCCGATCGTGAGGATCAGACCCGCGATGCCCGGCAGGGTCATCGTGATCGGGATGAGCTTGACCATCGCGAACATGAACAGCGAGTAGACGCCGAGGGCGCCGACCGCGACCACGCCGAGGACGCGGTAGATCAACAGGAGGAAGATCGAGACGAGCAGCAGGCCGGTCAGGCCTGCGATCAGGCCCTGGTTGAGCGCCTGCTTGCCGAGCGTCGCCGACACCTGGCTCGAGGAGATCAGCTCGAGCTTGATCGGCAACGCGCCGGTCTTCAGCAGGTTCGCGAGGTTCTGCGCGCTCTGGATCGTGAAGCCGCCGGAGATCTCCGAGCCGTTGGCCGCGTCGATGCCGTCCGGGTTCTGCTGGAAGTCGATGTACGGCGCCGAGATGATCTCGTCGTCGAGCACGATCGCGAAGTGCTGGAAGGCGTTGTTCGCGCTCCCGCCGAAGAAGCTCTCCTGGCCGCGCTGGGCGATCGCCCGCGTCGTCTTCTGCCAGGCCTTGCGACCCTTGTCGGTGAAGTCGAAGGTGACCGTCGGGCCACCCGTGCCGCCCGCCCCGTTGTCGAAGTTCTGCTTCGGGTCCTTGATGTCGAGGCCGCTGAGCGCCGGCTGGTCCTTGAGGACGTAGAAGAGGTTGCTCGGCTTCCCGCCGGAGGACTCGGCCGCGACGACGACCGTGCCCTGCGGGATCTTCACGACCTCGGTGTTCGGGCCCTCCACGACCTTCGGGTTGTTGCTGTCCTTGATCTCACCCTCGAGATCGGTGCGCGACTCCTGCGGGCCCGCGAGCACGGTCTTCGTCTTCGTGTCGACGAGGTAGTACGCGCCGTTCGTGGTCTCCTTGCCCGTGTTCGTGGGCTTGCAGGTGGCAGCGCGGCGCACGGCGTCGTACTGGGTGAGCGCGCCGGTGCCGCTGCCCGCGGAAGGCCCGCCCGTGACCGACTGGTTCGACGGGTCCGTCTTGCAGCCGGGCCCGATGACGTTCGGCTCGTAGTCGTAGAAGTAGAGCTGGGCGGTCTTGCCGACCTGGCTCCTCGCCTGGTCGGCGTTCTCCACGCCCGGGAGCGACACGTCGATCTGGTCGGAGCCGGTGCGCTGGATCTCCGGCTCGGACACGCCGAACTTGTCGACGCGGTCGCGCATGATGTCGATGGTCCGCTGGATCGACTCCGAGGTGACGTTCGACTGCTTGGTCGGCTTGGCCTGGAAGACGAGCGACGTCCCACCCTTCAGGTCGAGCCCGAGCTTCGTCGGCTTCGTGGCGACGATCACCGCCGACGCGGCGATCAGCCCCGCGATGAAGAGGAGGATCAGCAGGTTGCGGCGACGATCGGTCATGCGCTCACTTCTGTGGTGTCAGGACGAGCAGCAGGCCGCCGTCGTCGTCGTAGGCGGGAAAGAGGTCAGCGGTGGCACGGGCGGGAAGGTCGCCCTCGGCGTGGACCTCGACGGGCTTTGCGAGCTTGCGCACGCCCCACTCCAGAACGGTGTCGACGGGATCCTCGGCGTCCTCGAACACGAGCCCGAGAACCTCACGCACCGGACGGCCGATGACCCGCTCGTCATCGAGGCCGGTCAGCTCGAACGCGCCGCGGCCACACGCGATGACGCGGCCCTTCTGATCGCAGACGAAGAACGCGGCGTCAGGCGCCGGGTAGTAGTCGTCGAGCAGTTCGATCAGGAAGCCGAAGCCGCACTTCGAGCAGCCTTTCGGAGCCGTGCGAAAGCCGGCGGTCCGATCGGTTGCCGCTGAGCGGTTCCCGCAGCTGGGACAGATGAAGTGATGGGCCATGAAACTCCCCGCGGGAAGGGTAGGGGTCACGCGCACGGCATGCGCCGCCGCCACGACCCGCCCGGCGGGTCAGAACAGCGGCTGCTCCCCGGGAGGCTCGAGCCCCAGATGCTCATAGGCGCCGGCGGTCGCCACGCGCCCGCGCGGCGTGCGGCGCAGGAGCCCGCGCTGCAGCAGGTAGGGCTCGTAGACGTCCTCGATGGTGTCCGCCTCTTCGCCGACGGCGATCGAGAGGGTCGAGAGGCCGACGGGCGCTCCGGAGAACGTGGTGCAGAGCGCGTTCAGAATGTCGCGGTCCAGGCGATCGAGACCTTCGTGATCGACCTCGAGCAGTGCCAGGGCCTCGTCGGCGGCGGCGTCCGTCACGACCCCCGTCCCACGGACCTCGGCCCAGTCGCGGACGCGGCGCAGAAGCCGGTTGGCGACGCGCGGGGTGCCGCGGCTGCGCGCGGCGATCGCGAGCGCACCCGCCTCATTGATGCGGATGTCGAGGATCTCGGCCGAGCGGTGGACGATGCGCGCGAGATCCGCGGGCGCGTAGGCCTCAAGCCGGTGCTGAATGCCGAAGCGGTCTCGCAGCGGCGTCGACAGCAGTCCCGCACGCGTCGTCGCGCCGACGAGCGTGAACGGCGGGAGGTCGAGCGTGACGATGCGCGCGCCGGCGCCCTGGCCGATCGTGATCGGGAGGCGCGAGTCCTCCATCGCCGGGTAGAAGGTCTCCTCCAGCGCGCGGTTCAGCCGGTGGATCTCGTCGACGAAGAAGACGGCGCGCGGCTCGAGCGCGGTGAGCAGCGCGGCGATGTCGCCCTTGCGCTCGAGCGCCGGGCCGGCCGTCATGACGAACGGGGCGTCGAGCTCCTCGGCGATGATCTGCGCGAGCGACGTCTTGCCGAGACCCGGGGGCCCCGCGAGCAGCACATGATCGAGGGCCTCCCCGCGCGCCGACGCGGCCTCGAGTGAGACGCGGAGCTGTTCGCGCACGCCCTCCTGGCCGACGAAATCGTCGAGGGTCTTCGGGCGCAGCGAGCGGTCGAGCTCGTCCTCCGCCCCGAGCGCCCCGGGAGTCTGGATGCGCGCCTCCGCGAACTCGTCCATGTCAGCGCCTCGCGGCCTTCAGCGCGCTCTGCAGCAGCGCCTCCGGGCTGTCGCCCTCGGCGACGGCGAGCAGCGCGTCGACCTCTGCGGGCGGGAATCCGAGCTCGAGCAGGCCGTCGCGCGCGAGCCGCCTTGGATCGTCCCCGCGGGTGACGAGGATCGCCGGCTCCGAGCCGTCGGCCGGGGCGACCTTCTCGCGCAGCTCGACGATGATGCGCTCAGCCGTGCGCTTGCCGATGCCGGGGACCGCCTGGAAGCGCGCGGCGTCGCCCGCGGCGAGCGCAGCCGCCAGTTCGCGCGGCGTCCCGCCGCTGAGGATCGCGAGCGCGACCTTCGGGCCGACGCCCTGAACACCGAGCAGCATGAGGAAGAGGTCGCGCTCCTCCTCGGTCGCAAAGCCGTAGAGCGACATCGTGTCGTCACGGATCACGAGGTGGGTGTGCAGCGAGACGGGCCGGCCGACCGCCGGGACCTGCCGCAGCGTCTCCGACGACACGGCGAGCCGGTAGCCCACGCCCCCGGCCGTCTCCACGACGACGTGGTCGCCGCGGCGGACCGCGACCTCGCCGCCGACGAGCGCGATCACCTGGCGCCCGCCAGGCCGGCTGCCGCCGCGCTGCCGCGCAGCGGGGCATGGTTCACGTGGCAGATGCCGACCGCCAGCGCATCGGCCGCGTGATCGGGCGTCGGGGGTGCCTCGAGCGAGAGCAGCGCCTGCACCATGCGGGTCACCTGCTCCTTGTCGGCGCGGCCGTTTCCGCAGACCGCGCCCTTGACCTGCTGCGGCGTGTAGTCGACGCACGTGACGCCGCGGCGACCGGCGGCGCAGAGGATGACCCCGCGCGCCTGGCCGACGGCGAACGCGCTGCGCACGTTCTGGCCGAAATAGAGGGCCTCGAGCGCGACCGCATCGGGCTCGTGCCGCAGCAGGAGGTCGTCGATGCCGGTGAAGAGTTCGGCGAGGCGGCGCTCAGGTGCCACGCCCGCGCGCGTCGTGAGCACACCGCCGTCGAGCGCGACCACGCGCCCCCCGCGGCGCCGGACCACGCCGAAGCCGCAGTTGGCCAAGCCGGGATCGATGCCGAGGACCACCACACGGGTGGATTCTGCGCGGCCGGTCGGATGCCTCCCGGTCGGTGGCGGCGGGGTGGCGGGGCGTTGATGCCCTTCAGAACGCGGGATGCCCATCAGAACGCGCCTTCGGCGCGTTCTGTCCTGCCAGGGGGCCGTTCCCGGAGGTCGAGCCGGTCGGCTCTGCCGACCGGCTCCCCCACCAGCCCGCTCAGGGCGCGTCCACCGGTGGGCCCGGCACCCCGACCGGCACGCCCGAACCCGCCCGAACCCGGCCCCGCGCTCCGAAGACATCGCCGGCCACACGCAGGAGCGAGAGATCGTGGATGCATGGCGTGGCGGGCGGATCGGGGCCAGTACGCATGTACGGCCCCGGTCCACGGGCGCGCCAGGCGCCACGAGATCCGCGACCAAGAGACCCGTCAGGCAGCGCGGGGGGAGCGGCGTGTGAGCCTGACGCCGTCGCTCACGCGATCCATGCCGAGCCAGCAGAACTCCATCGCCCGGTCCAGGACGACGTCGCGCGGGACACTCTGGTGGTCGTGCCACCAGTTGCCGAGCGCCTGGATCGCGCCGGCGAGGAGCTGCGCGTACGCCTCGAGTGCGAGCGCCCGCGCCCCGGGGTCGCCGTCGGTGTTGTCGCGCACGTCGGGATCGGACGCCATCAGCGCGGCGATCACGCCGACCGCCTGCTGCTGGACGCCCGCGATCGCCTCGGCGACCTCGGGGTCCGACGCGTCGCGGAAGAGGGCGCGCCAGGCGTCGCGGTGTTCCTCGACGAACGAGAGGAAGGCGTCGATGCCGCCGCGCAGCCGCTCCTCCCCGGTCGCACCGGTCTCGGCGTTCGCCTGCAGCCGGCGGAAGATCTCCGTGGCGTGTGCGTCGACGAGTTCGGCGTGCAGTTCGCGCTTGGAGGCGAAGTGCTCGTAGATCAGCGCCTTCGACACGCCGGCTGTCTGCGCGATCTCTTCGAGTGAGGCGCCGTGGTACCCGGCGCGTGCGAACACCTCGCTCGCAGCGGCGAGCAACTCGTCGCGGCGCTCCGCGGCGCTGAGGCGGCGGCGCGGACGGTCGGGCATGTCACTCATGCTCTCGCAGGATAGGCGTCCGCGCATAGGGTTCAGCAATGCCAACCGCGGAGGTCGACTGGGAGAGCGAGGGTCTGCTCGACGGCGTGCCCCCTGAACGACGGGCCGGACGGGTGAAGCTGCTCGACCGGCTGCTCGCCGAGGGCTTCCGGATGGACGAGCTCAGCGCCGCCGCTGCTGACGGGACGCTGACGGCGCTGCCGACTCTGCTGGAGCTCGGTGGGCCTGCCCGGTTCACCGCGCGCGAGAGTGCGGCTGCGGCCGGTCTCGACCTCGGATTCGTGCTCGACGTGCGCCGGGCGAACGGCGTGCCCGTGGCGGATCCCGACGCACCGGCGCTCAGCGAGGCCGACCTCGCGATCGGCGGCCTGACGAAGGCTGCGACGGATGCGGGCGTGACCGCCGAGCAGGTGCTCGAGACCGCCCGCGTGCTCGGGCACTCGCTGCGCCAGGTCGCCGACAATTTCAGTGAGATCGTCTTCGAGCTGGCCTACGACCCGAGCCTGGACGAGGCCGCCCTCGCCGACCGCTTCGCAACGCAGGTGACGGCGTTCCAGCCGCTCATCGATGAACTCCTCGCGAACGGGCTGCGCGTGCATTTCCGCGACGCCGTTCGCGACGCCGCGATCGCGTCAGCCGAGCAGACCGCCCGGGGCGGCCTTTCCGCCGCCCGCGAGGTGACGGTCGCCTTCGCCGACCTCGTCGGCTTCACGCGGCTGGGCGAGGAGCTGCCCCCGGTGGCGCTCGAGCGGGTCGCGGCGCGGCTGACCGAGCTGGCACAGAGCGTCACCGACGCGCCGCTGCGCCTTGTGAAGTCGATCGGCGACGCGGTGATGCTGGTCGCCCCGGCGCCGGGTCCGCTCGTCGAGGCGATGCTGCATCTGTCGCAGCTCGCCGACGCCGAGGGGCAGGGCTTCCCGCAGCTGCGGATCGGGATCGCCTCGGGCCAGGCGATGACCCGCGGCGGCGACTGGTATGGGCGCCCTGTGAATCTCGCGAGCCGGCTGACCGCGATCGCGCGCGGTGGCAGTGTCATCACCACCGGCGACGTCCGCGACGCGCTGCGCGACGAGTTCCACTGGTCGGCGGCCGGCCCGCGCCGCATTCGCGGCGTGCAGGGCACGGTGCCCGTGTACCGCGCGCGGCCGATCGGCTACGAGGCGGCGACCGGAGCCGCCGCGTAGCCCGGCTCGGGGTCGGTGTCGGGTGGGCGGCGCACACGGCGCACCGCGGGGACCGCGAGGCACGCGAGCGCGGCGACGACGCCGATCGCCGTTCCGAGCCGCATCGTCGTCTCCAGGCCGATGGCCGCGGCGATCGGGCTCGACAGCGCGAGCCCGATCGGCATGAGCCCCACGGCGGCCGCCCAGTCGTAGGCGCTGATGCGGGCCGTCGCCTCAGGCGGCACCTGCTGCTGGACGGTGGTGTCCCAGAGGGTGAAGAAGAGCGAGACCCCGATGCCGGAGAGCGCTTCGAGCAGCGAGATGACGGCGACGCTCAGGCCTGAGGAGATGATCAGGCCCTGCGAGCAGGCGACGATCATCGCGCCGAAGCACGCGACGAGTGTGCGGTCGAAGCGCACCCGATAGGCCACGACGCTGCCGGCCACCGCGCCGATGCCGAACGCGGTGGCGATCGCCGCCCACGCCGTCGCCCCGCCCAGTTCCCGCTCGGCCAGCACCGGGCCGAGAACGAAGATCGACGGCAGCACGAAGACGGTGTACGCGACGAGCGCCGCGATCCCCGGCAGCAGCCAGCCCGCGCCGCGCACGATCGCCCAGCCTTCCCGCAGACCGTCGAGGAGCCCGTGCGGGCCCTCCTCCCCCGCGTCGCCGGCCGTCACCTCTGAGGGCCGCAGCCGCGCGAGGAAGAGCGCACTCACGACGAACGTCAGCGAGTCCAGGGCGATGGCATCTCCCGGACCGGTCAGCGCGAGCAGCACGCCCGCGAGCGCCGGGCCGATCACCATGCCCGCGTTCTGCACCAGGCCGAAGAGCGCGTTGGCCTGCTGGAGCCGCGCGGTCTCCACCGTCTGCGGCAGCAGCCCGACCATCGCCGGCCCGAAGAACGCCTCGGCGATCCCGAAGAGGGCGGCGAGCACCGCGAGCATCCAGATCTCGGCGGTGCCGGTCAGCAGCAGCGCCGCCATCAGCGCCTGGACCACGGCGCGCGCCACGTCGGCGACGATCATCGTCTCGCGACGCCCGAAGCGGTCGGCGACGGTGCCCCCGGGGATCGCGACGAAGAGGAACGGGAGCGTGAGCGCCACCTCGACGATCGCGAGGTCCCTCAGGTCACCGATCGCGAGGACGGCGAACGGAATCGCGATGAACGTGATCCGGTCGCCGATCAGCGACAGGATCTGGCCGGCGAAGAGCAGCCGGTACCGCGGCTCCTCGCGGAGCACTTCGGGCAGCGCGATGCGCACGGCGCCCGGCCTACCCGGCGGCGATCCGCTCGAGCACGGCGTCGTCGGCGTCGAAGTTCGCGTGCACGTCACCGACGTCGTCGTTGTCCTCGAGCGTGTCGATCAACCGCATGACCTTCGCGACGGTCGCCTCGTCGATCTCGACGCGGGTCGACGGGAGGAACGTCACGTCCGCGGACTCGAACGCGATCTCCGCGTTTTCAAGCGCGGCGCGAACGGCGCTGAGGTCGTGCGGGTCGCTGACGACCTCGAAGACGTCGCCGTCGGCCGCGATGTCCTGCGCGCCTGCGTCGATCGCGACGATCAGGTCGTCCTCGGTGTAGCGGGTCGCGTCGACGACGACGATGCCCTTCTTCTCGAACAGGTAGGCGACGGAGCCCGGCTCGCCGAGGTTGCCGCCGGCCTTCGTGAACGCGTGGCGGACATCGCTGCCCGTGCGGTTGCGGTTGTCGGTGAGCGCCTCGACGAGCACGGCGACGCCGCCGGGGCCGTAGCCCTCGTACAGCACGGCCTCGTAGCTCTCGGCGTCGGCGCCGGCACCGGTCCCGCGCTGGATCGCGCGCTCGATGTTGTCCTTGGGCATCGAGGCGTCCTTGGCCTTCTGCACGGCCAGCGCGAGCGACGGGTTGCCCTCGATGTCGCCACCGCCCTCTTTGGCGGCGACGGTGATGTGACGCGCGAGTTTCGTGAAGAGCTTGCCCCTGCGCGCGTCGACGATCGCCTTCTTGTGCTTGATCCCCGCCCACTTGGAATGCCCGGCCATCCGCCAAGCGTAGCCGCAGCAACGGGAGTCCGGGAGCGGCGCGCTCAGGCCCCCGCGAGGCAGCCCGGGTTGGCGCTGTACCAGCCGATCGTCCGCCGCAGACCCTCGTCGAGACCGACCTGCGGCTGCCAGCCGGTGAGCGCCGCGAGCTTCGACGGATCCACCCACTGGCGATCGATCTCGCCCGCCGGGGTGCCCGAGCCGCGCACGTCCGGCGTGACGTCCACGCCGGCGGCCGAGCAGACGGCGCTGATGACCGAGAGGACGCTGCGCGGCACACCCGAGCCGCCGTTGAACGCCTCGCCCCCGGCCGCGCCGGCGTCGAGCAGGTCGGCGATCGCGACGTAGGCGCTGACGGCGTCCTCGACGTAGAGGTAGTCGCGTTCGGGCGAGCCGTCGGATCGAACGACGGGGGCGCGGCCCTCGAGCACGGCGGCGATGGCCTCGGGGATCAGCCGCGAGCGGTTCTGATCGCCGCCGCCGTAGATGTTCGCGAACCGGGTGACCGCCACCGGCAGGCCGTACGTGTGCCAGTACGACCGCGCGATGACGTCAGCCGCGGCCTTCGAGGCGTCGTACGGATGGCGCGCCCGCAGCGGCATGCTCTCGGTGTACGGCAGGACGTCGCTGGGACCGTAGGCCTTGTCGGACGCGGCGACGACCGTGCGCCGCACGTCGTGGAGCCGGCATGCCTCGAGCACGTTCCACGTCCCGCGCACGTTCGACTCGAAGGTCGAGCGCGGGGAACGGTTCGCCGTGCCGACGATCGTCTGCGCGGCGAGGTGGAACACCGTGTCCGCCTCGTGCTCGCCGATCGTGCGCTCGATGAGGTCCGCGTCGAGCAGGTCGCCGTGGACGACGGTGCAGCGCGCCTCGGTGCCGCTCAGCGTGAGCGCGCTGCCGGGCCGCTCGTCGCGGCGCAGCACGATGACCGCGGCCCCGCGGTCGAGCAGCGCCGCGCTGAGCCACGCCCCGAGCATGCCGTAGGCCCCTGTGACGAATACGCGGCGACCGGCGAAGGCGCCGCCGTAGGGAGCGCTCACCAGCGGCGCCATGGGGCCTCCCCCCGTTCGCACAGGTCGTTCAGCAACACCGCGTCCTTGTAGGTGTCCATGCAGTCCCAGAACCCTTCGTGGAGGTGTGCCCGCAACTGGCCGTCGGCCGCGAGCCCGGTCAGCGGGCCCTGCTCGAGGACGTCGTCCCGCCCGATCCGGGCGAGCGCGGAAGGCTCCAGGCAGAGGAAGCCGCCGTTCACCCAGTCCTGCGAGCGCGGCTTCTCGCGAAAGCCCGTGATGCGGCCGTCGTCCGCGAGCTCGGCGACGCCGAACTGCAGCTCCGGCCGCACCACCGTCATCGTCGCTGCGAGACCGGCCTCGGTGTGTCCCGCGAGCAGCGCGCCGAGGTCGATGTCGGCGACCCCGTCGGCGTAGGTCACGCAGCACGTGCCGCCGGCCAGGCGCTCGGCCGCGCGCGCGACCCGGCCGCCTGTGGGGGTCGCGTCACCGGTGTCGATGCACACCACGCCGGCGCCGTCGGGCCAGTGCTCCGCCGCGACGAACGCCGCGACCTGATCGCCGAGATGTCCGGTCAGCAGCAGGATGTCGCGGAACCCCTGCGTGAGGTACATCTGGATCACGTGCCAGACGATCGGCCGGCCGCCGATCTCGACGAGCGCCTTGGGGATCGCGTACGTCTGCTCCTGCAGCCGGGTGCCGCGGCCGCCGCAGAGGATCGCGACGGGTGTCTCGTGCGGGCTGGCCATGCGGCGCGTGATGGTCGCAGATGAACGCGGGCTAGGATCGGCGCGCATATGAGCGTTCCGGCGGAGATCTTCAAGGCCTATGACATTCGCGGCCTCTACGGCAAGCAGATCGACGGCGACCTCGCCGAGCAGATCGGGCGCGCGTTCGCACGCTACCTCGGCTCGCTCGCGGGGCGGCCGACGAACGAGCTCGGCGTCGGCCTGGGCCGCGACATGCGCCTCGAGGCCGCGGAGCTGACCGACCGCTACAAGGCCGGGCTGATGGCCGAGGGGGTCCACGTCATCGACGTCGGGATGGTCGGCACCGAGATGCTCTACTGGCTCGTCGGCTCACGCGAGCTCGACGGGGGACTGATGTGCACCGCCTCGCACAACCCGAAGGCCTACACGGGTGCCAAGCTCGTCAAGAAGGGGGCGATCCCGCTTTCCGGTGACGCCGGCATCAACGACATCCGCCGCGAGATCGAGGCCGGCATGCCGAAGGCGCCGGGCGGCGGAACCAGCGAGCGCGTGGACATCTGGTCGAAGTTCCAGAACGCGGCGCTCGCGTTCATCGACCCTTCGGTCGTGAAGCCGCTGAAGGTCGTCGTCGACGGCGGCAACGGCATGGCGGGCCCGATGGTCGGCCCGCTGCTGCGCCACCTGAAGCTGGATCTCGTCGAGACCTACTTCACCCCGGACGGCAACTTCCCCGGCCACGAGCCGAACCCGCTCCTGCCCGAGAACCGCCAGTTCATCATGGACAAGGTCGTCGAAGCCGGAGCGGACCTCGGGATCGCCTGGGACGGCGACGCCGACCGCTGCTTCTTCATCGACGACACGGGCGCCTTCGTCGACGGGGACTTCCTGACCGCGCTGCTCGCCGAGTCGCTGATGGCGAAGCTGCCGCAGTCCACGATCCTCTATGACGTCCGCGCCTCCTGGGGCGTGCCGCGCACGGTCGAGCGGCTCGGCGGCCGTGCCCTGCCCAACCGCGTCGGGCACGCGTTCTTCAAGACGCGCATGCGCGAGGAGGACGCGGTCTTCGGCGGCGAGGTCAGCGGGCACTACTACTTCCGCGACTTCTACTGCGCGGACTCGGGCACGATCCCCGCGCTGCTGATGCTCGAACTGCTCTCGACGAGCGGCAAGCGGCTCAGCGAGCTGCTGGAGCCCTACCGCTCCACCTACTTCATCTCGGGTGAGATCAACTCGACCGTCGACGACGCCGAGGGCAAGATGGCGGACATCGCCGCCAGGTACGCCGCGCAGGGCGCCGAGATCGGGCACCTCGACGGCGTCAGCATCGACTTCGAGGACTGGCACTTCAACGTGCGCTCCTCGAACACCGAGCCGCTGCTTCGGCTGTGCCTCGAATCGCTGGTCTCGGTGGAGGACATGGAGCGGCGCCGCGACGAGGTCCTCGAGCTGATCCGCTCGTGAGCGACGTCGCGCTGTGGGACCCGGAGAGCGAGCCGGCACGCGAGACGGTCGCCCAGGGCATCCGGTGCATCCCGATCCCGACCCCCTTCGCCGTCGGCAGGGTCAACGTCTACCTGCTGGAGGACGACCCGCTCACGCTGCTCGACGCCGGACCGAACTCGGGTCGTGCGCTCGACGAGCTCGAACAGGGCCTCGCCGCACTCGGGCATCGCGTCGAGGACCTCGAGCTGATCCTCGTGAGCCACCAGCACATGGATCACGTGGGGCTCGTCGACATTCTCGCCCGCCGCTCCGGCGCTGAGGTCGCGGCGCTCGACCTGCTCGCACCCTGGCTTGCGCGCTACGGCGAGTTCCAGGACGCCGACGACGCGTTCTCCGGCGCCGTGATGGCCCGCAACGGGATCCCTGACGAGACGCGCCTTGCGCTGCGAGCCGTGTCGCACGCGTTCCGCGGCTGGGGGGCGAAGGCGACGGTGACCCGCCCGCTCGCGGAGGGTGACGAGATCGTCCTGCGCGACCGCACGCTCCGGGTTCACCATCGCCCCGGGCACTCGCCGTCCGACACCGTCTTCCACGATGCGGCCCGCGGGACGCTGCTCGCCGCCGACCACCTGATCGGGCACATCTCGTCGAACCCGCTGATCGCCCGGCCGCTGGACGCGCCGCTGGACGACGCGAACGTGGCGGCCGGCCTCGCCCGGCCGCAGTCGCTGCGGATCTACCTCGACTCGCTCGCGGCGACGCGCGCGATGGACGACGTGGACCTCGTCCTTCCCGGGCACGGGCAGGCCGTGACCGAGCACGTCCCGCTGATCGACGAGCGCACCCGTCTGCATGCCCGGCGCGCGCGGCGGATCCACAAGCTGATCGCGGAGCGCCCCCGCACGGCATTCGAGGTCGCGCAGACCATGTGGGGCAACGTCGCCGTCACGCAGGCGTATCTCACGCTGAGCGAGGTGCTCGGTCACGTCGACCTGCTGCTGAACGACGGGCTCGTCGCCGAGGTCGAGGGCGACGGGGGCGTCGTGCGGTTCGAGAGCCTCGTTCAGCCGGGCGACTGAACGGGCACGTCAGGCTGCTCGGGTGGCCCCGGGGCCACCGACTCCTGCCGCACCCGTGCGAGCTCGCGGATCTTGGCCGACTCGGCATCCCAGGCGTAGATCACGGCCGTGTCCGCGATGCGGTCGTAGATCGCCTTGCGCCGCGGGCCGATGATGATCCCCAGGAAACCCAGCCCCAGGGTGAGGAACCCGAGCGGGAACGCCACGAGCCGGATCAGGGCGTGTCTGTGATCGAGATCGGATCCGTCGCCGCGCACGATGCGCAGGCCGAGCAGCGCCATGCCCGGCGACTTTGCGCGCAGCAGCCAGGCATTCGCGAAGTAGATGGCCCACCACACCACATACAGGCCAGTGACGAGCAGGCTGTCGTTCGAGAAGTCGACGGTCCACGGGGTCGTGACGTTGATCGCGGCGGTGAACAACGCCAGCGCGGCCCCGAAGGTCACGAAGAGGATCCCGAGATCCGCGAGGTAGGCCAGCAGACGCGAGACGGGTCCCGCATAGCGTCCCTGGTGCGCGAGCGCCCTGTCGGCCTCGCGCTCGACCGGTGTCACGCCCCATGCTCCTCGTCCGGCTGCCCGACGAGACGCTCCGGACCGAGCGGGAGATCCTCCTGGCGCCGCCGCAGGACGCGGTTGACGACGCGCGTGACGATGTCGTCGACGTCCACCGCCTGCGTGCGCGCTGCGTCCAGCGCCTCGCTCGCGAAGCCGCTCGTCGAGCGCGCGACGATCGTGCCGAGCTCGGTCTGCTCAACGACCGCGTCCACGTCGACGCGCTGCACGACGTCATTGACGTCGACGCGGTCGACGATCGCCCCGATGTCGATCCGGTCGACGACGGCGTCCATGTCGATGCCGCCCATCAGGTGGTCGAGGTCGATGCGTCGCACGAGCGCGTCGATCTCGATGCGTCGGACGAGCCGGTCGATGTCGATCTCGCTCACGACGCGATCGATCGCGATCCGCGACACCAGCGTGTCGATGTCGATCCGCGACACCAGCCGGTCGATCGCGATCCGCGACACGAGCGTGTCGATGTCGATCCGCGAGACGAGCGTGTCGATCTCGATCTCGCTGACGACCCGGTCGATCGCGATCCGCGACACCAGCGTGTCGATGTCGATGCGCGAGACGAGCGTGTCGATCTCGATCTCGCTGACGACCCGGTCGATCGCGATCCGCGACACCAGCGTGTCGATGTCGATCCGCGAAACGAGGGCGTCGATGTCGATCCGCGACACCAGCGTGTCGATGTCGATGCGCGAAACGAGGCGCGTCGATCGCGATCCGCGACACCAGCGTGTCGATGTCGATCTCGCGGACCACCGCGTCGATGTCGATCTCGCCGACGACGGCGTTGATGTCGAGTGCGCCGACGACGCCGGGCGCGATGGCCTCGATCAGCCGCTGCCCCTCGCCGGCGGCGAGCGCGGCCGTCTCACCGCGGACGCGGCGGCCGTCCTCGGACAGCGGCCGCAGCGCGGCGATCGCGGCGCCGGAGGCGGCGCGGGCACCGGGAAGCCGGGCGCCCACGCGCGCGATCTCGATCCCCAGACCGGCGCCCGCCGCGGCGACGCGCAGGCCGGCCCGCGTGGCCCCGGCGGCGGCGCCGAGAACCGCGTCGCCCGCGGCGATCACCGGGTGTCGAGGGCCCTGCGGCCGCGCGGAATCCTGAGGGACGATCTCCCAGTGCACCTGATGCGGGTCGTTCCCGTCGCCGTCCATCCGGCCGCAATCTACCTCGCGAGGCAGCGCCCGCCCGAACCGGGTGGTGCTCAGTGGTTGCCGGCCCCGGGCTCGGGGTAGTGTCAGGGCCGTGGACGGCGCCGCGCTGGAGCCGCAGGTGCAGGAGGTCGGCCGCGCCCTCGCGGACGCGCTCCCGCACGCCGCCCGAGGGCCGCTGCGGGTGCTCGACGACCGGGCGATGGAGTTCGCCTCGTCCGACGCCGAACTGCGCGCGGCGCTCTTTCGCTTCGTGGACGTCGTCCCGGCCTGCCGGTCGCTGGACGACCTCGCGCGGCATCTGACGGGCTTCCTGGAGGACGTCGACGATCCTCCGCCGTCGATCGACGCCGCGATGCGCATGGGCTCCACGCGCGTCGGGCGGGCCGCGCTCGGGGCCGCGGCTGCCGTCGGCGTGAAGCGGATGGCGCACCGGTTCATCGTCGGCGAGGACGTCAGCGACGCCCGAGGCGTCCTGCGCGGGCTCTGGCAGGAGGGCGTCGCGTCCTCCGTCGATCTCCTCGGCGAGGCGACGGTCACCGCCGGCGAGGCCGACCGCTACGCCGCGCGCTGCGCCGCCGCGCTCGACGACCTGGCCGGGGTCTACGACGGGCTCGAGCCCGCGATCCTGCTCGAGCGCGACGCCGCCGGTCCCACGCCGAGGGTCAACCTCTCGGTCAAGACCTCCGCGCTGACTCCGTTGCTGCGGCCCGACGCGCCCGATCTGGGCCGGCGCGATGCGGCGGAGCGCCTGCGCCCGCTCCTGCGGCAGGCGCGCGACCACGGTGCGCACCTGCACGTGGACATGGAGAGCCTCGACTCGCGCGAGGCGGTCACCGATCTGGTGCTCAGCGTGCTCGCCGAGGACGAGTTCCATGCGGGCCCCTCGGCGGGCGTCGTGCTCCAGGCCTACCTGCGCGACGCGCCGGCCCTCGCGACGCGCCTGCTCACGTGGTGCGCGGAGGAACCGCGCACCGTGCCGCTGACCGTCCGCCTCGTCAAGGGCGCCTACTGGGATCACGAGATCGTCGAGGCCAGGCAGCACGGCTGGACGGCGCCCGTCTTCGAGGAGAAGTCCGACAGCGACCGCACGTTCGAGGCGCTCACGCGGGATCTGCTGGCCGCGCGCTCGTCCGGCGTCCCGGTGCGCGTCGCCATCGCCTCCCACAATCTGCGATCCGTCGCGCACGCGCTGGCCGCGAACGACGCCCTCGGCGGCGGTCCGGCGGACGTCGAGATCCAGGTCCTGCGCGGTCTCGGTGACGAGCTTCAGCATGCGCTGTCGGTGACCGGCCGCCGTGTGCGCACGTACTGCCCGGTGGGCGATCTCGTGGCGGGCATGGCGTACCTCGTTCGCCGGCTGCTCGAGAACACGAGCAACGAGAGCTTCCTGCACGACCAGGTCTCCGGCGTGCCGATCGAGGAGTTGCTGAAGGCGCCGTGACGTCGCTTCCCCCGTTCGCCAACGAGCCGCTGGTCGAACTGCGCCGGGCGCCGCAGCGCACGGCGCTCCTCGACGCGCTGGCCATGCTCGACGCGAGCCTCCCGCTGCGCGTTCCCGTCTGGATCGGGCCGGACCGTCGCGACGGCGCAGACTTCACGTCCACCGATCCCGGCGATCCCTCCCGGACGATCGCGACCGTCGCGAGCGCCACGCCCGCGGAGGTCGAGCGGGCCGTCGACCTCGCCCGCGAGGGGTTTCAGGGCTGGTCCGAACGACCGGCTGCCGACCGCGCGGCCGCCCTGCTGCGCACGGCCGGTGTGCTGCGCGAGCGTCGCGCCGCGCTGACCGCGCTCGCCGTCCGGGAATGCGCGAAGCCATGGGACCAGGCGGACGGGGACGTGTGCGAGGCGATCGATTTCCTCGAGTACTACGCGCGCGCCGCGATCGACCTCGAGGAGCTTGCGCCCGCGCTGCTGCAGGTCGCGGGCGAGCGCAACACGATGGCCTACCGCCCGCGCGGTGTCTGCGCCGTCATCGCGCCCTGGAACTTTCCGCTGGCGATCGCCCTGGGAATGACGGCGGCCGCGCTTGCGACCGGGAACGCCGTCGTGCTCAAGCCCGCCGAGCAGTCGCCCGGCTGCGCCTTCGAGCTGGTCCGCGCGCTGCGCGACGGCGGTGTCCCGCCACACGCGGTCGCGCTGCTGCCCGGTGCCGGTGAGGTGGGCGCCGCGCTCACCCACCATCCGGGCGTGCAGACGATCGCCTTCACGGGATCGGTGCCGGTCGGGCTCGACATCCTCGCGGCGGCAGCGGCCGCTCCGAGCGCCGGCGCGCGGCACCTCCCCCGCGTGATCGCCGAGCTCGGCGGCAAGAACTGCGTGATCGTCGACAGCGATGCCGACCTCGACGACGTCGTGCCCGGCATCGTCGACTCCGCGTTCGCCTACGGCGGGCAGAAGTGCTCCGCCGCCTCGCGGGTGCTCGTGCACGAAGCGATCGCCGACACGCTCGTGCAGCGCCTCGCCGGCGCCGCGGACGTCCTCGTCACCGGGCAGGCACAGACCTTCGGGACGACCGTTCCGCCCGTGATCGAGGCGAGCGCCCGCGACCGCGTGCGGCGGTACACCGATCTGGCGTCGCGAACCGGGCGCGTCGCGACGACGCCCGCGGACCTGCCCGACGCCGGGTGGTTCTGCGCGCCCACCGTGGTCACCGCGCTGCCGAGCGACTCGCCGGTGCTGCACGAGGAGATCTTCGGCCCGGTGCTCGCGATCGAGGCGGTCCGCGACGTCGACGCCGCCTGCGACCGCGTGGACGAACTGCCGTTCGCGCTCACGGGCGGGCTCTACTGCCGCAGTCCGCGGACCGTGGAGCACGTCGTGCGCCGCTCGCCCGTCGGGAACCTCTACGTCAACCGCGCCGTGACCGGCGCGATGGTCGGGCGACAGCCGTTCGGCGGAAACCGCCTGTCCGGCACCGGCACCAAGGCCGGCGGCCCCGGCTACCTGCTCCAGTTCGTCGAGCCGCAGGTCGTCACGGAGAACACCGTGCGGCACGGCCTCGTGGTCTGACGCTCAGGCCGTGGCGGCGCGCACGTCCGCGAGGAACGCCGCGTGGATCCGCGCATCACCGGACAGCTCCGGGTGGAAGCTGATCGCGAGAACGCGGCCCTCGCGCACCGCGACCGGATGCCCGTCGACCTGTGCCAGAACCTCGACGCCCGGCCCGCACTCGCGCACCCACGGCGCACGGATGAACACCGCGCGCACCGGGCCGCCCTCGAGGCCCAGATCGAGGTCCTCCTCGAAGCTGTGGACCTGGCGGCCGAACGCGTTGCGGTCGGCGACGATGTCCATGATCGCGAGATGCTCGCGGTCGAGCATGATGAGCCCGGCGCAGGTGCCGAAGATCGGCCGCCCCGCGGCGTGAAAGGCGCGCAGCGGCTCCCCGAGGCCCTCGCGCTCGATCCCGAGCGTCATCGTCGTGGACTCGCCTCCGGGCATCACGAGGCCGTCCAGGCCCTCGAGGTGCGCGGGCACGCGGACCTCCTGCACCGTCGCGCCGAGGCCCTCGAGAATCCTGCCGATGCGCTTCGAAGTCGCCCTGAAGCGCGAGGACGCCGACGCGGGCGCTCGCGCCCGCGCTCACCAGCCGCGGCTCGAGAGGATCTGATCCTCCTCGAGCTTGCGGGCCTCGAGCGACTGCATCGCCTCGCCGAGCCCCTCGCTCGCCTTCAGCACGCGATCCCAGTCCTTGTAGTGCGTCGTCGCCTCGACGACGGCCGCGGCGCGCGTCTCCGGATCCTCGCTCTTGAAGATGCCCGAGCCGACGAAGACGCCCTCGGCTCCCAGGTGCATGACCAGCGCGGCGTCCGCGGGAGTGGCGATGCCGCCCGCGCAGAACATGACGACCGGCAGGCGACCCGCCTCGGCGGTCGCGCGAACCAGGTCGAGCGGGGCGCCGTGGTCCTTGGCCGCCGTCGCGATCTCGGCGTCGTCGAAGCCCTGAAGGCGGCGGATCTCGCCGGTGATCGTGCGCAGGTGACGGACCGCCTCGACGATGTCGCCGGTGCCGGCCTCGCCCTTGGAGCGGATCATCGCCGCGCCCTCGCCGACGCGCCGCAGCGCCTCGCCGAGGTTCGTGGCGCCGCAGACGAACGGGACCTTGAAGGGCCACTTGTCGATGTGATGCGCCTCGTCCGCGGGCGTCAGCACCTCGGACTCATCGATGTAGTCGACCTCGAGCGCCTCGAGAATGCGCGCCTCGGCGAAGTGGCCGATCCGCGCCTTCGCCATCACCGGAATCGTCACGGCCTCCTGAATGCCGCGGATCATCTCCGGGTCGCTCATCCGGGCGACGCCGCCGTCACGACGGATGTCCGCCGGGACGCGCTCGAGTGCCATGACCGCGCACGCGCCCGCGGCTTCGGCGATCTTCGCCTGCTCCGCGTCGACGACGTCCATGATGACCCCGCCCTTGAGCATCTCGGCAAGGCCGGCCTTGACCCGGAACGTGGCTTCGTCGCGCATGCCCTCGATTGTACGAAGGCGCGAGGTGCCGAGATGGCTACTTCAAGCGGAAAGCCTTGATCCGATCGGCGTACTTCTCGGTGTCGCGGGCGTACACGCCGTAGGCGAGCGCCTGGATGATCGAGAGGAGCGCGGTGTGCGACCGGACGTACGCCGGTGAGTTGGACGAGTAGTACAACTGGACCTGCGAGAGCTTGGCGACCTCGGAGAGCGTCGCGTCCGTGACGGCGATCGCGCGCGCCTTGCGGTGCCGGGCGATCTTCATCGCGCGGACCACCAGCGGGTGCGGGCGGCCGGCCGAGAGGCCGATCACGACGGTCTGCTCGTCGATGCGCCCGAGACGGCTGAGCGCCTCCTGGGACGGGCTCACGACGATGTCGGCCTGGACGTCGAGCAGCATCAGGAGATGCCGCAGGTAGCTCGCGAAGAAGGCCATCTGGTCGGTTCCCACGACAAGCACGCGCGTGGACTCGGAGATCGCCTCGACACACGCCTCGACGTCGGAGCGGGACACGCGACGCGCGGTCTCCTCAACGTTCACGTGATCCGCCGCGATCGCCGTCTCGAACTCGTTCTGGTCGAGCGAGAACAGCGGCTGCGCCGATGATCCGCCACCGACATGGCCGGCGGCGACGGCGCGGCGGTACTCCTCGCGCGCCGACGTCTGCAGCTCGGGGAAGCCCTCGAAGCCGAGTGCCTGTGAGAAGCGCACGACCGTCGACGATGAGGTGTTCGCGCGCCGCGCGAGCTCCTCAGCGGTCTGGAAGGCCACCTCGTCCAGGTGATCGACGATGTACTGCGCGACATCCTTCTGGGATCGCGAGAACTCGTCGAAGCGCGCCTGGATGTAGGCGGAGAGGGACTGATGGCCGCTGGCCTCGTGGGGCGCGGCTGGGGTCGTCGATGGAGAGCGCTTCATGGGCGTTCGGAGGATTCGACGGCGGGGAGTCGCCTTCCTTCCCGATGGGCCGGATCGGCGTCCCCGCGGAGCCCGCGGGACTAGATTGCGGGCATGCCCGACCGCATCAAGCTCGAGCTCGCGGCGATCCAGCGGATGATCCGCAGCGCAGCGCTCGAAGACCTCAGACACGAGACGCCCGAGCCCGAGCGCGAGCGCGCGATCGGCCGCGCGGGCACCGCGCTCGACGCGCTCTGCGGCGCCTGCGACGAGGACGGCCCCGACGCCGTGTGGGACGTGCTCGAGGGACTCGACCGCCGCCAGCTGCTGACCTTCGCGACGTTCACGGTGAGCGAGCTGGCGAGCACCGAGTGGGTCTGCCCGCGCCTGTGACCACCTAACTGACTCGCTGGTCAGTTATCCTCCGCTTCATGAGCGCCACCGAGGTTCCCGCGGTCCCGGCCGCCCCCACCGCCACCGAGCCGTCGTTCGACATGCGGCTCACGGACGAGCAGAAGGACGTCCGCGAATGGGTCCATGGCTTCGCCGTCAACGTGATGCGGCCGGCGGCCGCTGAATGGGATGAGCGCGAGGAGACCCCGTGGCCGGTGATCCAGGAGGCGACGAAGATCGGCCTCTACGGCTTCGAGGGCCTCGCACAGTTCTTCGCCGACCCGTCCGGGCTGACGATGCCGATCGTCAACGAGGAACTCTTCTGGGGCGACGCGGGGATCGGGATGGCCCTGATGGGCACGACGCTCGCCGTCGCCGCGATCGTCGGCCAGGGAACGGGCGAGCAGATCGGCACGTGGGTGCCGCAGTGCTTCGGAACCGCCGACGAGCCGGCGGTCGCCGCGTTCTGCTCCTCGGAGCCGAACGCGGGGTCGGACGTCTCGAACATCCGCACACGCGCCCGGTACGACGAGATCACCGGCGAGTGGGTCCTGAGCGGCCAGAAGGCCTGGGCGACCAACGGCGGCATCTCCGGCGTCCACGTGATCATCGCGACCGTCGATCCCGAGCTTCGCTCGCGCGGGCATGCGGCATTCATCGTGCCCCCCGGCACGCCCGGCCTCACGATGGGCACGAAGGTGAAGAAGCACGGGCTGCGCGCATCGCACACCGCCGACGTCTTCCTGGACGACTGCCGCGTCCCCGGCGACTGCCTGCTCGGCGGCAAGGAGAAGCTCGACGAGCGCCTGGCCCGTGTCCGCGAGGGCCGCAAGGGCAAGGCCCAGGCGGCGATGGCGACGTTCGAGGCGAGCCGGCCCACCGTCGGCGCCCAGGCGATCGGGATCGCCCGCGCCGCGTACGAGTACGCGCTCGAGTACGCGAAGGACCGCGAGCAGTTCGGGCGCGCCATCATCGAGAACCAGGCGATCGCGTTCACGCTCGCCGACATGAAGCTCGAGATCGAGGCCGCGCGGCTGCTCGTCTGGCGCGCGTCGTGGATGGGCCGCAACGGGCTGCCGTTCGACAATGCCGAAGGCTCGATGAGCAAGCTCAAGGCCGGCGAGGTCGCCGTCTGGGCGACCGAGCGTGCCATGCAGATCCTCGGCGGCAACGGGTACGCCCGCGAGTTCCCGGTCGAGCGCTGGCACCGCGACGCCAAGATCTACACGATCTTCGAGGGAACGAGCGAGATTCAGCGGCTCGTCATCGCCCGCGCGATCAGCGGTGTGCAGGTGCGCTGACCGGCCCTTGCGCGCGCCGGGCCCGAGGGCCAGACTCCGCCCTGGTGAGGGGTCTGAGGGGGAGAGGCACGGAATGCCGGCGGCTCGCCGTCGCGGCGGGCGTGCTGCTCGGCGTGCTGCTCGGCGCGGCGCCGGCCGCGGTTGCGGCGCCGGTCGTGACGACGGCCGCGGCACCCTCCTCCGTGACGCCGCACACCGCGCTGGTCGGGGGCACGATCGACCCCGCCGGGACGGACACGACGGCCATCCTCAGGTGGGGCCCGGGGTCCTCGATCGGCACCACGCTCCTCGGTGACGTGCTGACCGGCACGGGTCCGCAGATCGTCGAAGAGCAGTTGCTCGGGCTGCAGCCGTCCACCACGTACAGCTATGAGCTCGTGGGCCAGCAGGGCGCAACCCAGTTCCCCGGGACCCGGGTCGAGTTCACCACGCCCCCGCCGCCGGTCGTGACGACCGGCACGCCGGCGTCCGTGGGCTGGAACACCGCCGTCGTCGGAGGCACGATCAACCCCGAGGGCGCCGACACCGAGTGGGCGGTCGAGTACGGCCCGAGCGACCAGCCGGACTACCCGAGCCGCGAAGGCACGGCCGTCCTCCCGGCGGGAGGGTCCGCGGAACCGGTGGGTGTGCGCCTGACCGGGCTCCAGCCGGGCACGGCGTACCGCTACCGCCTCGTCGTCCTCGAGAGCGGCGCCGTGGAGTGGACGGGCGACCCCGCGACGTTCACGACCCGCGCCGCGGATCCGGCCACCGACATCGCACGCGCGATGGCCGTCGACCCGTCGCAGATCGTCGGCGCCACCTGGGAGTCGCGACCGGCCTCGCTCGTGACCGGCGCGCTGCTGGGCGCCCCGCTCTCCGGGTTCCCGCTCGACGGCGGGGACTTCGCGGCGCTGACGACGGGAACCGCGGACGATCTCGACGCAGCCGACCAGATCCCGCTCGCGAGCAGCGATGGCGGCGGCGCCCCGATCGGATCCCGCGGATCAGGGGCGCAGGACGTGAGCGTGCTCCAGGTCGGGCTGCAGGTTCCGGCGGGCGCGAACTGCCTCAGCTTCGCCTTCCGCTTCCTGTCGGAGGAGTCCCCCGACCCCGCGAACCCGTTCAACGACGCATTCATCGCCGAGCTCGACGAGTCGACGTGGACGAGTGCCTCCGCCGCGATCACGGCGCCGCGCAACTTCGCCTTCGGACCCGGCGGCCGGGTCGTCAGCGTGAACGGTCTGGGCGCGGCGGCGACCACCTCGGCCGGCGGCGCGGGAACGCGGTTCGACAACGGCACCGCGGTGCTGCGCGCGTCCGCGCCGATCACTCCCGGCCCGCACACCCTCTACCTGTCGGTCTTCGACCAGGGCGACGGCATCTTCGACTCCGCGGTGCTGCTGGACCGGCTGCAGTTCACACTCACCCCGGTCGGCGCCTGTCAGGGCGCGGTCGTCGACGACAGCACGCCGATCCTCACGAGCTCCCCGGGATCCGGGATCGGCGGCGCGCTCAGCGCCGCCGGGGGCGGCGTGTCGTCGGCGGGCACCACGAGCATTCCCCCGCCGATCCTCGGGAAGCAGGTCGTCGGCGCGGCGACGTCCGGAACGGTCCTCGTCACGCCGCCGGGCGGCAAGCCGACGCTGCTCCGGGGTGACCGCCCGATCCGGCTCGGCTCCCGGGTCGACGCGCGCCGTGGCCACGTGCGGATCACGGCGGCGAGCGACACGGGTGATGGCCGGCAGACCGGTGACTTCTACGGCGGGATCTTCGTGATCACGCAGGACCGCAGGGCGCCGGTGACGACCGTCCTGCGACTTTCGCAGCAGGTGAACCTCAGCTCGTGCGGGCGCGCCTCACGCGGGGCCGCCGCAGCGAAGCGTCGCCGGAAGAAGCCCGGCAAGCGGCTGCTGTGGGGTGACGGAAAGGGCCGCTTTCGCACCACGGGCCAGTACGGCGCCGCGACCGTTCGGGGCACGAAGTGGCTCGTGCAGGACTCGTGCGCCGGAACGCTCGTCAAGGTCAGGCGCGGCGTCGTCCAGGCACGCGACTTCGGCCGGCACCGGACGGTGAGCGTGCGCGCCGGGCACAGCTACCTGGCGCGACGGTGACGTTCTAGGCGTCGGGTGAACGGAACAGCGCCGTTCTCTCCACGCCGTCCCCGTCCGTGCCCCAGTCCTGCTTCGTCAGGATCACCCGTTCGACCAGCAGCTTGAGGCCCGAGCGGCGGGCGCGACACTCGCGTTCGACGCTCAGGACGTCCTCGAGCCCGCCCTGCGCCTCCACCTGGCCGGCTCGGTTGCGGAGCTCCAGAAGCGCCTCCAGCGACGTGTCGTCGAACCCCAGGGCGGTCGCTGGCCCGTAGACCGCGAGGGCGGAGACCAGTTCGAATCCCCCCAGCCCGAACGCGGACTCGAGGACCCGCCACAGGTCACGGAACTCGCCGGCCAGGGAGTTGGCGCGAATCGCGTCCCCGTACAGCCGGACCCCCAGCGGGCGGTGCAGCAGCCACTCGATGCGGTCGCCCGTGAGCGGCTCGTCCAGAAATGCCCGCCGCACGGGCTGCGCCGAGGTTCCCACGAAGACGTCGGTCGTGCCGAATTCCCGCAGCACCTCCTCGTCCCCCGCGTCGCCGGCCTCGAAACGGCTGAGGTGAAACGCCGTCCCGAGCGTGAGCGGGATGTCGGTGAGAAACGCGATCGCTCCCACGAGCGCCTGGACGAGCACCGTCTCCGCCGGCTCGTCCCCGGCGAGCCGGATGCTCTGCGTGGTCGCCCCGGACAGGGTCTCGTGATGCACGAGCTCCAGGCGCTCGCGATCGACGCGGCGCAGCGTCTCCACGGTGAGGCCCTTGTTGTCCGGCGTGTGACCGACGGACGCGGAGACATCGGGGCTCAGGGCGACGTCGTCCGGCAGATCGCGCGCGCCGATCGTCCGGCCCGAGGAGGTCGACACCCGGTACGCCATCCGCAGCAGCACACCGCCATTGTGGGGAGCGCCTCGGATGAATCACGCGAAGAGGAGAGGGACCAGCCCGGCCGCCCACGCGCGGTCAGCTGGTCCCTCTCACCCGCCTCCTCCTCAAGAACCCCTCAACAACTCCCCAGGATCAAGGGGTGACGCCGCCCACTCCGTCGGAGCTGGACCCGAGACGACGCTCCGGAAACCGTACCCGGGGGCGAGCGGCGATGCGCCGGTTCTCGCGGCGGCCGGCCATCGGCGCATTCAAGGCTCGGGTTTTCTACATTTCCCGCCATGTCGATTCGCACTGGCGGCCTCGCCGCGCTCCTGGTCGTCGCAGCGCTTGCTCTCAGCAGCTGCGGCGGCGGCGGCGCATCTGTCACCACGACCACCACCGTTTCCCCCGGCTCGGCCGAGACGACCGCGACACAGACGCTCGCCGCCAAGACGACGCCGACCAAGACGACGACCACCCAGCAGCAGACGCAGACGACCGCGCCCAAGCCCGCGCAGACGACGACGCAGAAGACGACGCAGAAGACGCAGACCACTGCCGCGCCCAAGCCGAAGCCGACCGCCACGACCAAGCCGTCGTCCGGCTGCGCGCCCGTCGACGTCGGCGCCCGCGAGGGCGACGTCGACGAGACCTACGCGCGCATCACGCGCATCGCCAAGACCGACTGTCAGACGGCGACCTTCGTCATCCAGCAGTGGGGCGGCCAGAGGATCGGCGTCGCCAAGGCGCTGCTCCCGATCGGCTGGCGCTGCAGCGGGAACACCTGCACCAAGGGAAGCAGCAGCCTGTCCTTCGTCCTGCAATACCCGTCGAGCTGAGGCTCGGCACCGCCGCGACGCCCGAGCCCTCAGCTCACCAGAGGCGGAGGGCACGCATGTTTCGGCGTGCCCCCCGCTCCCTGTGGCAAGGGTGCTGCGGGAACGATGCTCACACGGCGACGTTCAAGAGGCGGCAAAGCCGGACGACGAGGCGCTCGCACAGTGATGGGCCGGATTGGTCGCACTTGAGCGACACAGCCCGCCAGCGCGGGGCGAGCGGGTCACGTCTGCCTCCGCTCTGCCTCTGAGATCTCGACCACATGGCGCCGCGTGACTCCGCTGGCGCGCTTGATGCGGTCGCGGGCGAGCTTCTCGGACGGGTGCCCGTAGAGCCGCTGGACCAGGGCGCCACCGTCCGTGTGGCCGAGCTGGTGCGCCACGTCCTGGGCCGGCAGCTCGAGGTCGTTGAAGAGCCACGAGCCGCAGAAGTGCCGCAGCTCGTAGAAGTCCATCGACGGTGCGCCGAAGCGGGCGCGGACCGGGTGCCAGTAGTAGTGCTGGACCTTGCCGGTCATCGGGTTCCCGCGCGCGGTGCGGAAGACCGACGCGTCCCGGTTGACCGGTCGCGGCATCGCGAGCAGCGCGGCCTTCGCGGGAGCGGTCAGGACGACGCGCCGGCGACTGCCGTTCTTCGGGAGCTCCTCGAAGCTGGCGCTGGCGGCCGAGTACTGGCGCTCGACGCGAACCTCGTCCTCGCGGAAGTCGAGATCGGACCAGCGCAGCCCGTACATCTCGCCGGGGCGCATCCCGACGAACGCTGCGGTGAGGATCAGCGCCCGGACCGAGAGCGCGACTTCGCCGGTCCACACCTCGAGCGCGCAGCCCGCAAGCCGCTCGATCTCGGCTGCAGGCGGAACGTCGATGTCCTTGCGACCACGCGACCCGCGAAGGCGGAGGTTCGTGAACGGGTTGTGCTCGACCAGGCCGGCGCGGCGCGCGTCCGAGAACATCGCCCGCACTCCTCCGATAGTCCAGCGCTTCTCCCCCGCCCAAGCAAGTGCCTGCTCGACTGTCACCTCCCGCAGCCGGATCGAGCCGAACCGGTCGGCGAACGGCGCGACCTGTTCGCGGTACGCGAGGTTGGTCGACTCCTTCTGACGCGGACGCAGATCGAGCCACCGGGCCGCAAAGCCCGCCACAGTGTCGTCCGTGCGCCGGCCGCGCCGCCGGGCCACATCGGCCTCGGCGGCGCGCTCCGCCTCGCGGGCTTCCTGTTGCGTGCTGTACGTGCCGACGTATCGCTTCCGCGTCGCCTTCGCTGGGTCGTAGACCTCGACGGCCCAGGTCTTGCCACGACGGCGGACGGTCACGCCGTGCTCCCGGCGTGCCAGGACTCGCACTCGGAGGCGAGGTAGCGCACGAGCCGCCCCGTACCCGGCCGGAGGCACGGCATCCCGTCCACGGTCCAGCGCTCGACGGTCCGCTCGGACACGCCGAAGTGGGCCGCGACCTGGCGCTTCGTCAGCCAGGGCTCACGACCACGGCGCGTCGGGATCGGGACCACGACGCTCATAGCGCGAGCCGCACCTGCCCAAGTCCCTTGACGCCCTGCTCCTTCCAGCTCGAACGCTGCGCCTTCAGCAGGTCCACGATCCTCTGCGGCGTCGCCTCATGCGGGAAGCACTCCCGAAACCGAGCCTGCTCGCGGTAGACCGTCGAGCGCGACTCCTTCCACCACTCCGCGTACTCCTCGATGCTCGGGGGGTGACCAAGTGCCTCCTCGGCAATCGCCCAGGACGCGATGAACGTCAGCACGCGACTTCCCTTGATCACGCCCTTCTTTGCGACCGCGATCTGCGCCAGCGTGGGGATGCTCGTGGCGGTGTCATTCTGCGACATGACTCGCAAGTTGACACTCGCCCCGGACGGAACACGCGATCCGTCGCAGCGCACCCCTGCCGGCGGCTGGACCCCTCCGCCCCGCGCCTACGGCGCGACGGCGGTCGCCGCCAGGGGTACAGCGCCGACTCGCGCACACGTCCCGCGGCACGGCTGCTGCTTTGCGTCCGAAGCGACAGGGACGCCGCCAGACGCAACTTCCGGTCAGTAGGGGCGTTTAGGGTCTGCCCGTTCCACTCCACCACCGCCGAGAGGATGTCTGTGAAGTCATTCGCCCGAACATCCGGTCTTTCAGAGCGCGCGGGGCTCCTCGGCCTCATCGGTGTCCTGCTCCTCGGCGCGCTTCTGAACC
Source organism: uncultured Actinomycetes bacterium (assembly GCA_963805615.1). Classification (GTDB taxonomy): domain Bacteria; phylum Actinomycetota; class Thermoleophilia; order Solirubrobacterales; family Solirubrobacteraceae; genus F1-60-MAGs163. The sequence goes on from CAWDUW010000010.1 coordinate 138,353, forward strand.
CGGCGAGCGCTGGAGCCGAGGCCTGCACAGGGCCCGCGCAACGCCCGCCCAGCACCGGGAGGGCCACCGGCCCGGTCGCAGTCGTCGTCGGGAAGAGCATCGGGCCCATCTCCTTCGGGATGACTCGGCGGGCCATCACTAGGGCCACCGGACCGGGCGTGTACATCAGGCTCAGCCGATACCACTTTCGCGTGCGCCGAGTGATCGTGAACGTGACGTTCGGGCGCGACGGCCGAGCCCGGACGCTCACAGTCGCCTCGAAGCGCCTCGTCATTAACGGCGTGCCCGCCGCTGCCGGGATCGACGCTGTCGCCGCCGCGCTGCCAGACGGCATCGATCGTTCTGACTGCTCGTCCAACTACACCGAGTTCAGCGCGGTCTCGGGGTATCGCTACGGATACCTCGCCTTCGAGATGTGGGCATCTCCAGCGATGGCCGCCATACAAATGGTTGACCTTTCAGTTCCGCGTGCCTATTAGTCTCGGCCCCTGACGCCCGGCGCCACTCACTGCTCCTTTGCCTCCATGCGAAGCAGCAGCGCTGGCCGCCGGGTCCTTCACGCCATGGAGCCGACAACTTCGAGCTTGAACGTCGCGGGCGTGCCGTCCTCGTTCCACGTCGCCGGGAGGTTCGCGACGCGGACCAGCTCGGGCTTCGGCAGCTGGCGACGGCGAGCGATAGCCGCCTGCAGAATGTCCTCGTACTCGGCACTAGGGCCTAGCGCCTCCCATGCGCCGGCATCCTGAAGCGCTTGGTCGGCCGCCCAGGCCACGGCCTCCTCTGTGAGTGCCCACCTTGCCTCGTTTCGTAGGTCACCCAGCGGCGACGCGAAGTAGCCGCGTGACGGCCGGAAGCGCTTGCCGGACCAGCCCTTCGGCGGGGTCTGTGCCGACTTCTGGTGGTGGTTGACGAGGTAGGCGATCGCGCCCGCCGGCTTCACCAGGGCGTGCGCCTCGACCCGGTGTGCCCCGGTGCGCTTGAGCCAGACCGCCAGGAGCCGTTCGGCCACGTCGTCCGCTGCGGATCGCGGGACGCCTTTGAGGAGTCCGTGTTGATGGATCCGGCGGTGGCCGCCCGAGTTCTTGCCGGTGCCGGTCGTGAACTCGATCTGGCCGAGGTACTCCGCATCGGGGTACGCCTTGCGGAGCGCTCGGAACGCCTGTGCGACCGATTCCCTGAAGTCGGCGGGAGCTGTCGCCGCTTCCTTCGTTGTCAGCGTGAAGCCGATCTCGGGCAGATCGTCGGACGCGTCCATGAAGACCACGACAGCGTTCTCGCGAGCGGTGAGCCAAGAGCAGTAGCGACACTTGTTCGGGGAGTGGCAGCGGACGGGCGTCAGCGTCCCGTCAGCGTGGAGGAACCGAAGGAAGCGGCGGGGGTTCTCACAGCCCTTGCCTGGCCCTTCTCCTGACCTTTCCGTATCTAAGACGAGAGCGCCTTCGGCGCCCGGCGACGGACGTGCCAGAGGCGGGACGCGACTGTCGGAGCGGTTAGGCTCCACGTCGAGTCTCCGGGGTTCGTGAAGGTTCTCCGGCCGGCTTCTTCAGGGCCTCGCCGGTGCCAGCCGGCGGGGTCCTTCTTAGTTGGTGGCAGGCCGGACTTGCTGCCTCCCGGTTCTGCCTCCCACCTGGGTGCCCGTTGCCTCCCAGCTGCCTCCTACTGCGGCTGGTTAGGGAGAGGGATCCCCATAGGTACGCGGCGCGCTCTGTCGCCTGTGGTCGAAGCCGTGTCGGGCGTGCGGCGAGTCCTGGCGGGGCATGTCGCCGGTCGGCGTCTGCCTCAGAGTGATGGGCCGGCCTGGATTCGAACCAGGATCGGACGGATTATGAGTCCGCGGCTCTGACCAATTGAGCTACCGGCCCTCGGCGGGGCCTGATCGTAGTCAGCCGGCCTGCTCGACCCGGCGGACCGCCGCTTCGAGCTCGGCGACGGAGAACGCGCCTTCGATCCGCTGGACGACCCTGCCCCGGCGGTCGAGCACGAACAGCCAGGGCTCGGTCGGCAGGCGGTAGGCCGTCGGCTGCGGGCGCAGCCCCTGGTCGACGCGGTTCTCCTTGTAGATCTCGCTCGTGATGAACGCGACCTTGTCGCTCCCCAGCTCGGACTTGGCCTGCTCCATCACGTCGACCACCGGTCCGCACACGCGGCTCTGGCAGAGCGCCGGCGTCGCGAACAGCAGCGCCACCGGCTTCTTGCCGTACGCCGCGGCGAGGTTCGTCTGCAGCAGGTCCGTCGCGGGCGGGAGCCGCGTGGAGATCCGGGCGGCGTCGCCGGCGACGTCCCGCACGGTCGGGGTCGAGACCTTCGGCGCCACCTCGCCGACGGACGGCGGCAGGCCCTTCGTGCCGCGCGCGTGGACGTCGGCGGTGAAGGAGGAGGCGCTCACGGGGCGCCCATCCAGCTGCGCGATCGCGGTCACCCGGTACCGGCCGGGCTTCTCGAACGGCACCTGCGCGACGTAGACGCTCTTCGCGGCGTCGGGATCGGACGCCGTCGTCCGGCTCTCGAACTGCGGCTTCACCGCGAGTGACTCGCTGCGGGCGACGTACGGGCCGCGGAGGGCCGTGCCGTCGCCGCGCGAGACGTAGACCGCGACCGGCGCCTCGGCCACCTGCTTGCGTGCCGAGTCGAACAGCGCGAAGCCGTAGCGGTTGGTCCCGGGCTGAAGGACGGAGACGCTCGGTGCCAGGATCAGGCCCTCCGGCATCCCCTGCCGCAGCTCGGCCAGGCTCTTGCCGGACGGCTTGGGGAAGTCGGCATTGGCCGCCCTGACCCCGATCTGAACCGCGGTTGCGGTCGTCGTCGTGGCCGACGGGCTGGACGAGCCGCCGCATCCGGCCGCAGCGAACGCGGCCACGAGAGCCGCGGCGAAAATGAGAGCGAACCGCACGCGCGGCAGTCTAGGCGCCGCCTCGCGCAGGCGAGCCGGTTCGGGGCCGCGCACCCCGGTGTGATGGGATACCGCCCGCCGGATCACACCAAGCGAGCAGGAGGAGCAGCACATGGCGGAGCGGGCGGCAATCGTGACGGGGGCATCGAGCGGCATCGGGCTGGCGATCGCCGAGATGCTCGGAGCGGAGGGCTACGGCCTGACCGTCGCGGCTCGTCGGCCGGAGAAGCTCGAGGCGGCAGCGGAGGGACTGCGCGCCAAGGGCTACGACGTCCAGCACATCGCGGGGAACCTCGGCGACGAGGACACGATCGCCTCGGTCGTGAAGGCGCACGAGGAGCGGTTCGGCCGGCTCGACGTGCTCGTCAACAACGCCGGCGTCGGGATCGGCGAGGTCGCGGACGACCTGACGACGAAGAAGATCGACATCCAGCTGAACACCAATCTGCGTTCGATCTTCCTCTTCTACCGCGAGGCGCTGCCGATGCTGCGCAAGGCCGGCGAGGAGCATCACAACGCGCTCGTCGTCAACACGTCCTCGATCTCCGGGATCCGGGGAGAGGGCTGGCTGTCGGTGTACTCCGCGACCAAGCACGGTGTCGTCGGATTCACGCAGGCGATGAACAAGGAGCTCGGCTCGGCCGGCATCAAGAACACCGCCCTCTGCCCGGCGTTCGTCGACACGCCGATGACCGACTTCGTCAAGGAGCACGTCCCGGCGGAGACGATGATCACGGCCGCCGACATCGCGGGCTCCGTGAAGTACCTGCTCACGACGACGCCCGGCTGCGTCGTTCCCGAGATCCGCTTCGAGCTGCCCGGTGGCGGCCTCATCCCCGGTCAGTAGAGAAAGGCGTCAGATGAAGCTCGGAGTGCACATCGGCTACTGGGGCCTCGGCCTCACCAGCGAGGACCAGCTCGCGATCGTCCGCGAGGCCGAGTCGCTCGGCTACGACTCCGTCTGGGCCGCGGAGGCCTACGGGTCGGACGCTGCGACGATCCTCGCGTGGCTCGCGGGCCAGACGTCGACGATCAAGCTCGCGTCGGGCATCTTCCAGATGCCAGGTCGGTCGCCCGCGATGACGGCGATGACCGCAGCGACGATCGACCAGCTGTCGGAGGGCCGCATGATCCTCGGGATCGGCTCGTCGGGCCCGCAGGTCAGCGAAGGCTGGCACGGCGTGCGCTTCGGCAAGCAGCTCGCCCGCACACGCGACTACGTGGCCGTTCTGCGCATGGCGCTGGCGCGGGAGCGCGTGCAGTACACCGGTGAGACCCTGGAGCTGCCGCTGCCGGACGGTCCGGGCAAGCCGCTGAAGCTGACGATCGGGACCGTGCAGGACGAGATCCCGATCTTCATCGCCGCCATCGGCCCGAAGAACACGCAGCTCGCCGGCGAGATCGCCGACGGCGTGATCCCCACGATGTTCTCCCCCGAGCACGTCTCGATCATGCGCCAGGAGCTGCAGACCGGCATCGACCGCGCCGGCGGGGACAAGACGCTCGACGACGTCGAGATCGCGCCCGGTGTCCAGGTCTACATCGGCGAGGACGCCGAGGCGGCGCGCGACCTGATGCGCCCGTTCCTGGCGCTGTACATCGGCGGCATGGGCTCCAGGAAGCAGAACTTCTACAACCAGCTCGTGCAGCGCTACGGCTACGAGGACGCGGCGAAGGAGGTCCAGGATCTCTACCTCGACGGGAAGAAGGACGAGGCGATGGCGGCCATCCCGGCGGACCTGATCGACAGCGTGTCGCTCTGCGGCACGGCGGACCAGGTCCGCGACCGGCTCGCGGCCTACCGCGACGCCGGTGTCGGGACGCTCGGCGTCACGCCGATGGCGTGGACGCGCGAGGACCGCATCAAGCAGCTGCAGCTCGTCGCCGAGCTGAACGCGGCCTAGCCCGCGAGGCGCCGGGGACCGCGCGTGCGCATTCTCCTCGGCGCCTTCGGCGACCCCGGGCACGCGTTCCCCATGATCGCGCTGGCCCGCGGCCTGCGGGCTCGCGGGCACGAGGTGACGTTGCAGACGGCCGAACGCTGGCGCTCCGACGCGGAACGCGAGGGCGTGCGCTTCGCCGCCGCGCCGGAGTACCACGTCTTCCCCACCCAGGAGCGGCCGCTGAAGCCCTACGAGGCGGTGGTCCGCGCCACCGGCGAGACGCTCGACCTCGTGCGCTCGGCCCGGCCCGACGTGGTCGTGGCGGACATCCTCACGCTGGCGCCCGCGCTGGCCGCGGAGATCGAGGGGGTGCCGCGTCGCGACGCTCATCCCCCACGTCGATCCGCGCCCCGGTCCGGGATTCGCGCCGTACTCCCTCGGAGCGCGACTGCCGCGAACCGGGATCGGGCGCGCAGGGTGGTCGCTCCTGGACCCGCTGATCGGACGCGGCCTCGACCAGGGGCGGCGCGAGCTGGACGAGACGCGCCGGCGCCTCGGCCTCCCGCCCTCCGGCCGCGTGCACGGCGGGATCTCGCGCGATCTGGTCCTCGTCGGCACATTCCCCCAGCTCGAGTACCCGCGGCCGCGGCCGGAGCCCCGCACGCATGTCGTGGGGCCGCTGATGTGGGAGCCGGAGTTCGGGGCGGTCGAGCTGCCCGACGGCGACGGACCGCTCGTGCTCGTCGCGCCCTCCACCGCGCAGGACGCGCGGCACCGGCTGCTGCGCGCCGCGCTCGACGGGCTCGGGGCGCTCCAGGGGGTGCGCGTGCTCGCCACGTGGAACCGCCGGCCGCTGGATCCCTCCGACGGGCCGTGGACGGTCGCAGCGAACACCCGGCTCGTGGAGTGGGTCAGCTACGCGCGCACGATGCCGCGCTGCGACGTCGTCGTCTGCCACGGCGGGCACGGCACGCTGGTCCGGGCGCTCGGGAGCGGGTGCGCGGTCGTCGTCGCACCGGCGGCCGGCGACATGAACGAGAACGCGGCCCGCGCCGACTGGGCGGGAGCGGGTGTACGGATCCCGCGGCGCCTCGTGACGGCTGCCGCCGTGCGACTGGCCGTCGAGCGGGCCTTCGGGGAACCGGGCATCCGCGCTCGAGCGCGGGAGCTCGCAGCGTGGCTCGACCGGCACGACCCGCCGGGCCGGGCAGCCGAGCTGGTGGAGCGCCTCGGCACCGGGGCCTGATCACGGCGCGTCGCGTACTATGCGCGTCCCGGCCCTCGCCTCTCGGCGTCCGGGGCAGGAACGATCCGGGGTAGCTCAACGGCAGAGCACTCGACTGTTAATCGAGTGGTTGTGGGTTCGAATCCCACCCCCGGAGCTCGCCCTCGGCCGGAGTCCGGACGTGACGGACGGCCACGGCGAAAGATCGGGAGGTCTCCCGATGGAGCCTCCGGCTCCTGCAGCGATCCTGGGCTCCACCGTTCGAACCTGTCCAACGAGGAGGCACTCCATGTCGCTCAAGCGCAGTACCGCCGTCACCCTCGCCACCGTCGCGATGACGCTTGGCACGACCGTGCCGGCTCTGGCGATGCCGGCGCTCGATGCGGGCGTCGCGACCGGCCCCACGCCGGTGATCGTCACGTCGGCCGGCCCGTCGACCGGCCACGACGGCGTCGGCACGCCTGCCGCCGTGCTCCTCGCCGCCGGGGCGCTGCTCGCCGGCGCGGCCGCGGGCTTCGGCGGCGCGAGGGTCTCGGCGGGCCGGGCGCCGTTGCATCCTCACTGACGGCGATGGAAGATGACATCCATGCGCGAGCCCGGTCCGGCCATTGCGGAACGTCCGGCGCTGCTGGAGCGTGACGCCTTGTCCGACGCGCTCTCCGCCGCGCTGGACGATGTCGCGCAGAGCCTACGCGGCCGGGTCGTCGTCGTCGCCGGCGAGGCCGGTGCCGGGAAGACCGCGCTGCTGCGCGCGTTCTGCGACTTGGTGCCGCGCGAAACGGACGTCCACTGGGCGACGTGCGACGCGCTCGCCACGCCGCGCCCGCTGGGCCCGCTGCTCGACCTCGCTGATGTGCTGGGCGGCGAGCTGCGCCGGCAGGTCGCCGCCGGCGCCCCGCCGCACGACGTGGCGGACTCGCTCTTGCGCCACTCCGAAGGACGTGTGCCGTCGGTCGTCGTCCTGGAGGACGTTCACTGGGCCGACGAGGCCACGCTGGACGTGCTGCGGCTGGTCGCAGGACGCGTGAGCGCCGTCCCGCTTCTGCTGGTCGTGAGCTATCGCAGCGATCAGATCGACCGCACCGGACCGCTGCGCCTGCTGCTCGGGGAGTTCCCGTCAGCGGGGTCGGTCCTCCGCCTGGATGTGCCGCCGCTCTCCGCCGATGCGGTGGCGGCGCTCGCCGAGCCGGAGGGCGTCGATCCGCTCGCCCTGTTCGAGCGCACCGGCGGCAACCCGTTCTTCGTCACCGAGGTGCTCGCGGCCGGCGACGCGACGCTCCCGGACACGATCCGCGATGCCGTCCTGGCGCGCTCGGCACGTCTGAGCGAGCTCGCGCGCTCGCTGCTGGAAGCCGTGGCCGTCGTCCCCGGCCGCACCGAGGTGTGGCTGCTCGACGCGCTCCAGACCCCGCCGTCCGGCGCGGTCGATGAATGCCTGAGCGCCGGCATGCTCAGGGCCGACGGCGCGGCGGTCGCCTTCCGGCACGAGCTGGCCCGGCTCGCGGTCGAGGAGTCACTCGCGCCCGACCGCCGTGCCGAACTGCACCGCCGCGCGCTGCGGGCGCTTGAGAGCCGGCAGGAGCTCGCGCGTCTGGCCCATCACGCCGAGGGCGCCGGCGACGCCGACGCCGTGCTCCGCTTCGCCGTCGCCGCGGCCGAGCAGGCGGCCGCGCTCGGGGCGCACCGCGAGGCCGCGGAGCAATACGCGCGGGCACTGCGATTCGCCCAGACCCTGACTCAGGGGAAGCGCGCCGACATGCTCGATCGCTATGCCGCCGAGTGCTACCTGACCGATATGCGGGCTGAGGGGATCGACGCGCTCGCCGAGGTCGTCGAGATCCATCGCGCGACCGGTGAGCGCCGGCGCGTCGCCGAGGCACTCCTGCTGCGGTCACGGCCGTTGAGCTGTGCCGGGCGCGGGGTCGAGGCGAGCGCGGCCATTGATGAGGCGGCGGCGATTCTCGAGTCCTTGGGGTGCGAGGGCGATCTCGCGCGGGTCTACTGCGAGCAGAGCACCATGGCGATGTACGACGAACGGGTCGCCGAGGCAGTCGCGTTGGGCGGCCGGGCGATCGAGATCGCCGAACGCATCGGTGATCGCGAGACGCTCATCCGCGCTCTCAACAGCACAGGCACCGCCGGACTGCTTCGCGGCGACGACAGCGGGCTGATGATGCTCGAGCGGAGCATGGTGCTCGCCCGCGAGGACGAGCGGGCCGCGGATGCCGGCCGCGCGTACATCAACATCGTGTCCGCGCTGGGCTCCCTACATGACTGGCGTCGGGCCGATCCCTACCTCGTCGAAGGCTTGGCGTACTGCAGTGAACGCGGTCTGGAGGCGTGGGAGAACTGCTTGCTGGGAGCACAGGCCGAGGCCGACCTCGCGGCGGGGCGCTTCGAGGCTGCCGTGCAGATCGCGACCGACCTCCTGGCGCGCGTCACGGATCACATGACCGCCCGTCACGGGACGCTGCTGGTCCTCGCGCTGGTGCGCGCACGTCGCGGAGACCCGGACGCATGGTCGCCGCTCGACGAGGCGCTGGACGTAGCCCGAATCGACGGGTCGCTGCAATACCACGCGCCGGTGGCCGGCGCCCGCGCGGAGGTTGCATGGCTCCAGGGACAGAGCGACCGCATCGACGACGAGACTCGCGGAGCGCTCGCGATGGCGCTCGAGAACGACAGTCCCCAGGCCACAGCCGCGCTGCTTGTCTGGCGGCGCCGCGCCGGGCTGACAGACGAAGTCCCAACCCAGAGCCCGGCAGGTCCGGAGTGGCTCGAGCTTGCCGGCGACCACCGCGGCGCAGCCCTCGCGTGGAGCGAACTCGAGCACCCCTACGAAGCCGCCCTGGCGCTCGCCGGCGCGGACGACGAGCAGGCACTGCGCGAGGCCCACGAGCAGCTGCTCGCCCTGGGCGCGTCGGCCGCCGTGGCGGTTCTCGCCCGCCGCCTGCGCGCTCGCGGTGCGCGCAACGTGCCTCGCGGTCCGATCGCCCGCACACGCGAGAACGCTGGCGGACTGACGAACCGCCAGCTGGAGGTGCTCGCCCTCGTCGCGCAGGGCCTGCGCAACGCCGAGATCGCCGAGCGGCTGGTGGTCTCCGAGAAGACCGTGGACCACCATGTCTCGTCGATCCTCGGCAGGCTCGGCGTGCGCAATCGCGGGGAGGCGAGCGCGGCCGCGGTCTGCATGGGCCTGATCAACGGCGCCGCCGAAACATAGGGAGCCCGCCCCATGCGCCGGGTGACCGGCGTTCGTAGCCTCCGGCACACCCACCGACCCAAGGAGGAGACGATGAACCTGTACGCGATCATCCGCCGCAACGGCTGGCGCTCGGGCGACGAACTCGAGCAGGCGGCAGCGCGCTCGACCCACGTCGGCGACGAGGAGATGCCCGACGACATCCGCTGGATCCGCAGCTACGTGCTCGACGAGAACGGCGGCGGCCTCGGCACGCTGTGCATCTACGAGGCCTCGAGCCCCGAGGCGATCCGCGACCACGCCGCCCGCGCGGACCTGCCCGTCGACGAGATCGTCGCGATCGCCGACACGGTGATCGTCCGCCCCGACCCAGCCCCCGCGCCCGCGTAGGCGAGCATCGTCGTCGCGTTCGTTGCGGCTTGACGAGTGTCGCCCGACGGTCGTAGGTTCACGCGACGGGCGCCGTGGGCGTCCGTGATGTCCACTTCGCGTCTGGTCGGCAGGTCGCAACGCGGCCCGTGGTTGCGTTCCGACCTGCTGGCCGGGCCTTACGAGAAGGAGTCCGATCATGCGGATGCTCATGAAGGTTCAGATGCCGATCGAGGCCGGCAACGCTGCGGTCAAGGACGGGAGCCTGCCGCAGATCATGGGCTCCTCGCTCGAAGCGCTGAAGGCGGAGGCGGCCTACTTCATCGCCGAAGATGGCATGCGTACCGCGCTGATCTTCTTCGACATGAAGGACTCGAGCGACATCCCGTCGGCTGCTGAGCCGCTCTTCAGGGGGTTGAACGCGGCGATCACCATGGTTCCGGCGATGAACGCCGAGGACATGCAGACCGGCGTCGCGAAGGCGATGGAGGCGATGTAGCCCTCAGACCGACCCGGCGGTCGCGAGGGCGTCGAGGAGGAGGCCGGCGACCTGGTCGGGGGTCTCGTTGAGCGTGAAGTGTCCGGCGGCGCGGATCTCGACGATCGTGGCACTTGAGCAGGCATCGAGGACGCTGCGCTCGTCGTCGGTCAGTCCGACATCGTCACGCCCGCCGAACACGAGCCATGACCGCGCCCCTGATTCGCACAGGCGGGTGGCGACCGAGCCGTGACGGTCAAGGTAGCTGAGGTAGGAGTGGGTGAGGCCGCGCACGACGCGCGGATCGTTGCGCTGCAGTTCGGCGATCAGCGCGTCACGTCGGTCTGCGGGCAGGCTGCTCTTCATCGCCGGCCCGATGATCTTCAGCATGGCTGAGAACGGCAGGTGGCCGAACACCCTGGCAAGGCGGTCCAGTGCACGCGGCACGACGGACTCGTCGACTCGGGAAAGGCTCGGCGCGAGGAGCACGAGCGGCCCTGCGAACAGGCCTGCGCCGACCATCTCGATCGCCACATTTGCGCCCATGCTGTGGCCGATGATCGCGTCGCAGCCGAACTCGGCGGCGAGTCGTCCCGCGCCCGCCGCATACGCCTCCACACTGAGGTCCGGTAACGGCGACGTGCCGCAGAAGCCCGGCAACGTCGTGGCCACGAACCGCATCGACGCCCCGTTGATCTTCGGTTGCTCCAGCAGATCGTCGTAGAACGCGGCGGAGCACAGGGCGCCTGGGAGCAGGAGGACGGCGTACCGGGCACCCGGCGGGCCGGATTCACGGATCAGCCAACCCTCGTGTACGCGTTCCTGGATCTCCCTCACGGTGCACCTCGCACGTCGAAGCTCGTCAGTCGGTGTGCTTCGTCTGCAGCAGCGTCTCCTCCAGCTCCCGCTCCATCAACGACTGCAGCTCTTCGCGGCGCCGGGCGAGCTCGACGATGTTGCCGCCACCACCCGTCTTGGCGCTCTGGATCCTGCGCTCCAGACTCGCGAGCTCAAGCCGCAGGCGCTCGGCCTCGAGCGCGGCGCGCGACGACGTCGCCCGAGCGGCCCGCACCTGCAGCTCGGCCAGCACAGCTGCCAGCTCCTCGTCGCCCTCGGGCGCCTGGATCGGTCCGCCGAGCTTCTCCATCAGCAGCGCAGCGGCGCGGCGGTAGGCCGGGGTGAGGATGTCCAGCTCGAGGTCGAGCGTCGCGAGGGCCGCGCGGCCCTCCTGGGGCAGCACGAGACACTGGATCAGGAACGACCGCTCGACACGGGCGGACGGGCTGACGATCGTGCGCGCGGGCGGCGGCGGTGCGGTCTGAGCTGCCTGCGGCGCCTGCGCGGCCGGCCCGCCGCGACGGGTCATCGCCTGCGCGGCTCCCCCGCGCGACGGCTGCGCGAGCCACTCCGCGAGCTTGGTCGGAACGACGTCCAGGCGGTCCGCGGCATGCGCGAGCAGTTCGTCGCGCAGCGCGCTCGCGGGCAGGGGCGCGAGCACCGCGCGCAGTTCCTCGACCGCCCGGTCCTTGCCCTCGGCGCTGCGCAGGTCCTCCGACGCGAGCACGCGGTCCACGCGGAAGCGCACGAACGGCACGGACGCGGCGACGCGCTCGCGCATCCCGTCCGGTCCCTCCGAGAGCAGCAGGTCCGCGGGGTCCTGCCCGGCCGGCAGCACGACGACACGCAGCTCCAGACGGCGCCCGGCGGCGACCTTGGCCGCCCGCAGCATCGCCTCCTGCCCCGCGCTGTCGGCGTCCAGGGCGAGCAGCACGACGGGCGCTAGCCGCGCCAGCTCACCGACCTGGTCCTCGGTGAGCGCGGTGCCCATCAGGCCGACGGTGTTGCGCAGACCGGCCTGGTGGAGCGCGATGACGTCGGTGTAGCCCTCGCACAGCACGACCTCACTCGCCTTCGCCGCGCTCACCCGTGCGAGGTCCGCTCCGAAGAGGTTGCGGCCCTTGTGGAAGACGACGTTGTCGGTCGAGTTGACGTATTTGGGCTTCTGGTCGGGGCCGACGGCGCGCCCGCCGAAGCCGAGCACGCGGCCGCGCGCATCGCACAGCGGGAACTGCACGCGGCGGCGGAAGAAGTCGTAGAGGCCGCCCTTCTGGCTGCGCCGCACGAGCCCCGCGTCCCAGAGGTCGCGCTCGCTGAACCCTGCGCGTCGCAGCCCGACCAGCACCGCATCCCACGCGCTCGGCGCGTACCCGACGCGGAACTCGCGCAGGGCCTGCTCCTCGAGCCCGCGCTCGGCCAGGTACTCGCGCGGCCCGCGCGCCTCGTCGGTCTCCCAGAGCTGACGCACATACCAGGTGGCCGTGCGCTCGAGCAGCTCCAGCAGGCGCTCGCGGTGCTGGCGCTTCTCGGCCGCCTGCGGATCCTCATCCTCGAGCTCCAGCGTGACGCCGTAGCGGTCCGCAAGCTGCTCCAGCGACTCGCGGAACGGCAGCCCGTCGGTCAGCTGGACGAACTTGAAGATGTCTCCGCCCTCACCGCAGCCGAAGCAGTGGAACACCTTGTCCGTGGCGTTCACGCTGAACGACGGCGTGCGCTCGTCGTGGAAGGGGCAGGTGCCCATCCACTGGTGGCCGGAGCGCCGCAGCTCGGTCTTCGCGCCCACCAGATCGAGCATGTCCACCGCCTGGCGGACGCGCTCGATCGATTCGTCGGTGTACAGAGCCACGGCGTGCAGCCTACGCGGCGAACGACTCCGGAACGGTGAGCTCCTCGAACACGCGGATGCAGTAGCGATCGGTCATACCGGCGAGGTAGTCGATGACCCGCTGGGCGTCGTCCGCGCCGGGTGCGCCGCCCCCGTCGGGGAGCCGGCCCGGGTCCGCGGCATAGTGCGCGAAGAGCGTCAGCAGGACCCGCTCGATGCGGGCGTGCTCGGTGCGCGCGACGGGCCCGAGATAGACGTTCTCGAACATCCAGGTCCGCAGCTCGTCCATCGCGGCGCCGGCCCGGTCCCCCTGGACGATGTCCCCGGCCTGCGCCGAATGCTCGACGAGGTCGTGGACCAGCGCGTCGATCCGCGTGGAGCCCGTCGCGCCGAGCACCGCGATCGGGCCCTTTGGCAGGTCGCCCGCGTCGATCACGCCTGCGCGCAGGGCGTCGTCGATGTCGTGGTTGATGTACGCCACCCGGTCGACGATCCTCACGATCCGGCCCTCGAGCGTGCGCGGCATCGGCGCGCGCCCGGAATGGCGTGCGATCCCGTCACGCACGTCCTCGGTGAGGTTCAGTCCGGCGCCGTCGCGCTCGAGCACGTCGACGACGCGCAGCGAGTGCTCGTAATGGCGGAACTCGCGGCCGTAGCGCTCCTGCAGGGCGGCGTCGAGCACGCCCTCGCCGATGTGCCCGAACGGCGGATGCCCGAGGTCGTGGCCCAGGCCGATCGCCTCGGTGAGGTCCTCGTTGAGGCGCAGGGCCCGGGCGACGGTCCGGGCGATCTGGGTGACCTCCAGCGTGTGCGTGAGGCGCGTGCGGTAGTGATCGCCCTCGGGCGCGACGAACACCTGGGTCTTGTGCTTGAGGCGCCGGAAGGCCTTGCTGTGGACGATCCGGTCGCGGTCGCGCTGCAGCGGCGAGCGCAGGCCGCAGTCCTCCTCGGGCGTGCGCCGGCGCGCGGGCCAGGAGCGCGCGGCGGAGGGCGCGAGCGTCTCCTCCTCGAGCGCTTCACGGCGTGCGGCGAACCCGGCGGCGATGGGTCCGGGGTCGGTGTGCGCGTCCACGGCGACGATGTTAGGCGGCGGCGCGCAGCCGCACATGCGCGTGGTGCGCCGCCGTCTCGACGATCACGCGGTCGGCCAGCCGCTGCGAGCGCTCATCCGCCGGCGGGGCCTGCGCCAGCGAGGTCGCCAGCGCGCCGGTCAGGAAGGCGTGCACCTCGGCGTCGAGCGGGAAGGAACCGGCCTCGCAGGCGCCGCACACGACGCCGCCCGCCGCCGGCGAGAACCCGACGAGGCCGTCGGCCTCACCGCACGAGGCGCAGGCTGAAAGCTGCGGTGCGAGGCCCGCGGCAAGCAGCAGCTTGAGTCGGAAGGCGAGCCGCCGCTCGGGCGCCGAGCCCGCGACGGGATCGGCCTCGAGCAGGTCGAGCATGGTGCACAGCAGGTTGAAGACCTCGGGGTGCGGGTCGCCCGTCTCGAACAGGCGCGAGACCGCGTCGCAGGAGCGCGCCGCCGCGTCGAGCGCCGACGCGTTCTCGCGCAGCCGCGGGTGCCCGGCGATCGTGTCCGCGCTCGTCACGGTGAGCAGGTCGCTGCGACCCTCGTGCAGGCCGAGCCGCAGGCGGAAGAAGGGCTCGAGCCGCCCGCCGAAGCGGCTGCGCGAACGCCGCACCCCCTTGGCTATCGCGCTCACGCGGCCGCGCATCGGCGTGTAGACATGGAGGATGCGGTCGGCCTCGCCGAAGCGCATCGAGCGCAGCACGACGGCCTCCGTGGTCAGCGGACCGGCCATGAACCCGTCGCTATTCTTTGTAAAGCAATGGCCGATGTCATCGTCTATTCCACGGATCCCTGCTCGTTCTGCACGCGCGCCAAGGAGCTGCTCTCCAAGCGCGGGATCGCGTACGAGGAAGTCAATCTGGCAAAGGACCCGGAGGGACGCGCGGCTCTGCTCGAGCGCACGGGGATGCTGAGCTTCCCGCAGATCATCGTCGGCGACGAGGTTCTCGGCGGGTTCCGCGAGCTGATCATGGCCGACCAGAGCGGGCGCCTCGAGGAGCTCGCGCAGGCCGCCTGACCCCCCGCGGGCGCGGCTGACAGCGCTCGCAGACGTACGTCCCCCGGCCCGCGGCGACGAACTTCACGATCTCGCCGCCGCAGCGCGGACAGTCCTCGCCCTCGCGGCGATGGACGAGGAACTCGTGCTGGAACGTCCCGCGCACGCCGTCCGGGTGGCGGAAGTCGTCGATCGTCGCGCCCCCGGCCGCGAGACCCGCGGTGAGCGCGTCGCGGACCGTGCCGGCGAGGCTCTCGGCCTGCGCCCGCGTGAGCGTGCCCGCACGCCGCAGCGGGTGGATCTGCGCGCGGAACAGCGCCTCGTCGGCGTAGATGTTGCCGACGCCGGCGATCCGCTTCTGATCGAGCAGGAAGGCCTTGATCGGCGCCCGGCTCCCCCGTGTCAGCGCGTGGAGCACGGCGCCGTTCGAGGTCGTCACCGAGCGGCTCGAGGCCGACGCGCGAGGCGAAGAAGGCGTCGAGCGCCGGGGCGCCGAACGCCAGCTCCCCGGTGCCGAAGCGCCGCGGGTCGCAGAACCGCAGCTCGTGCCCGTCCCCCAGGCCGATCCGGACGCGCTCGTACGGCGCATCCGCCTCGGGGTCGTAGAGGAACGCCCCGGTCATCCGCAGGTGCGTGATCAGGAAGACCTCGCCCTCGAGCTCGTAGACGAGCCATTTCCCGCGACGCGACAGCGCCTCGATGGATCGCCCGACCACGGCGTCGGCGATCTCCTCGGGGGCCAGCGGGGCGCACCAGCGCGGATCCCGGACCTCGAGCGCGGTGACCCGGCGTCCCTCGACGAGCGGAGCCAGGCTGCGGCGGATCGTCTCGACCTCGGGAAGCTCGGGCACCTCCCGAGCATACGGTCAGGTGAAGGCCGTTCCGGGGAGCGCCGGCTCGTCCGGGCCACCGAGCCAGCGCAGCACGCTTGCGCCGACGTCCGCCATCGGCCCGTCGTGGCGGCGCCCGCCGTCACCGGCGAAGCGCGCCAGCAGCGGCACGCGTTCGCGCGTGTGGTCGGTGTGCTCCATCGCGGGGTCGACGCCGTGATCGGCGGTGATCACCAGCAGGTCGCCGGCACGCATCCGGGCGACCCAGCGCCCGACCGCCGTGTCGATCTCGCGCAGCGCCCCGTGAAAGCCCTCGACGTCCTTGCGGTGGCCGAACACCTGGTCGGTCTCGATCAGGTTGGCGAACACGAGACCGTGCTCGAGCCCGTCCATGAGCCCGTCGATCGAGGAGAAGCGCGGCGGCGTTCGTCGCTCCCGGATGGGCGTCGTCGATGCCGTGGCCGACGAAGAGGTCGTCGACCTTGCCGACCGCATGCACCGGCACTCCGGCGTCGTGGAGGGCATCGAGATGGGAGCGCGATGGCGGCAGCAGCGAGAAGTCGCGGCGGCCCGCCGTCCGCTCGAACGCTCCGGGACTCCCGCGGAAGGGACGCGCGATCACCCGGCCCACGGCATCCGGCCCGCGGAGCTCGATCCTGGCCGCGGCGCACGCCTCCTCGAGATCGTGCTGCTCGACGACATCCCGGTGCGCGGCGAACTGGACGACCGAGTCCACCGAGGTGTACGTGATCAGCTCGCCGGTGCGCATGTGGTGCTCGCCATGCCGCTGGATCGCGGCCAGTCCGTCGAGGACCTCGCCCCCGCAGAGGCGGTGGCCCGTGGCCGCCTCGAGGCGGCCCATCAGCTCCGGCGAGAGCCCGTCCTCGTATGTCGGCAGCGGCTCGGGCGTGACGACGCCCATGAGCTCCCAGTGGCCTGAGGTCGAGTCCTTGCCCGGGCCCAGGTGATGCAGGACGCCGTGAAGTGCGGGCGCCGCGGACCGCGGTACCCCCCGAACCGGTCCGAGGTTGCCGAGGCCCAGACGCTGGAGGGCGGGCAGCTCGAGCCCACCGACGGCCTCCGCGACGTGCCGCAGCGTGTGCGCGCCCGCGTCACCGTAGTCCGCGGCATCGGGCTCGGCGCCCGCGCCGAGGGCGTCGATCACCACCACGAAGGCGCGGCGCACGTCGTTGTCGGCCGGACCGGACGGCATGCACCGATGCTGACACAGCGCTCACCGGGATCGACCGAAGCCCGACGGACGTTGCTGATACAACCACCTGATGGAACCCGCCAATGTCCGCAAGGGCCTGCTGCTCGCCCTGCTCGCCACCAGCCAGTTCGTCGTGGTGCTGGACGCCTCGATCACGAATGTCGCGCTCCCGTCGATCGGGCGGGACCTCGGCCTCTCCCAGGACTCGCTCTCCTGGGTCGTGAACGCGTACACGCTCACATTCGGCGGCTTCCTGCTGCTCGGCGGGCGTCTGGCGGACATCCTCGGGCGCCGGCGCGTCTACATGGCGGGCCTCGTGCTCTTCGGCGCAGCGTCGTTCGTCGGCGGCTTCTCGCAGACGGAGGGCATGCTGATCGCCGCCCGCGCCGTTCAGGGCCTCGGCGCCGCGCTGCTCTCCCCCGCCGCGCTGTCGATCCTCACCACCGTCTTCCGTGAAGGCGCCGAGCGCAACCGCGCGCTGGGCGTCTGGGGCGCCGTCGCCGGCGCCGGCGGCGCCGCTGGGGTCCTGCTGGGCGGCATCCTCACCGAGTACCTGAGCTGGCGCTGGGTGCTGTTCGTGAACGTGCCGATCGCCGCCGGCGCGGTGCTGCTGGCGCCGCGACTCGTTCCGGAGAGCCGCGACGAGCGGCAGCGCAATGGCTTCGACGTGGCGGGCGCGTTCACCGTGACCGCCGGCCTCGCCGTGCTGATCTACACGCTCGTGGACGCGAACAGCGCGGGATGGGGCTCGGCGCAGACGATCGGGCTGCTCGTGGTCTCCGCGGTCCTGCTCGTCTCGTTCGTGGTGATCGAGTCCCGGTCAAGCGCCCCGCTCGTCCCGTTCGACGTCTTCAGCTCCCGCACCCGCACCGGCGCGTATGCGACGGGTCTGCTCGTCGGCGCGTCGCTGTTCTCGATGTTCTTCTTCATCTCGCTCTACATGCAGCAGGTGCTGGGCTGGGACGCGCTGAAATCCGGGCTCGCCTACCTCCCGCTGGCGATCACGATCATCCTGTCCGCGGGCGCCGCCTCGGTGCTGGTGACCAAGATCGGCTTCAAACCGGTTGTGATCGCGGGCCTCCTCTTCATCGCCGCAGGGCTGATCCTGTTCTCGCGGATCTCCGCCGGCGGATCGTTCCTGGGCGACATCCTCTTCCCCTCGTTGCTGGCCGCGCTCGGGCTCGGCTTCTCGTTCGTCCCGGTGACGATCGGCGGGACGACGGGCATCAGCCAGGACGAGGCGGGCCTCGCCAGCGGCCTGATCAACGCCGGCCAGCAGGTGGGCGGCGCGCTCGGGCTCGCGATCCTCGCGGCGCTCGCGACGGCGCGGACCGATGCGGTCGCGACCGGTCTGGGCAAGCCGAGCACGACGGCCCTGACGGAGGGCTTCAGCGCGGCCTTCCTCGGCGGCGCGGGCTTCGCCCTGATCGGCGCGGTGCTCGCGGTGTTCCTGATCCGCTCGGAGGACAGCCGCGCGCTGATCGGGCAGGGGCAGACCCCGGAGCCCGCCGCGTAGCGCGGCGCTAGCCCGAGCCGTTCAGGCTGGCCCGCGGGTGCGCCGCGAAGTACTGGTCCTTCAGGTGATCGGTGCTGAGGTGCGTGTAGAGCTGGGTCGTGGAGATGTCGGCGTGACCGAGCATCTCCTGCAGCGCCCGCAGGTCGCAGCCGCCGGCGAGCAGGTGCGTCGCGAAGGTGTGCCGCAGCGTGTGTGGGCTCATGCGGTCCTGCAGCCCGGCCGCGGCCGCATGCCCCTGGACGATCTTGTACAGCCCCTGGCGGCTGAGCCCGCCGCCGCGCTGGTTCACGAACAGGTGCGGCTCGTCGCGCAGTCCCACGAGCTGCGGGCGGCCCTCGCGCAGGTATGCGCGCACGGCCGACAGCGCCTCGCGACCCACCGGCACGAGTCGTTCCTTGGACCCCTTGCCTGTGGCCCGCAGCACCCCGGCCTGCAGGTCGATGTCGCCCACGAGCATGCCGGTGACCTCGCTCGCCCGCAGCCCGCATGCGTACATGAGCTCCAGGAGCGCGCGGTCGCGGCGCGCGGCGGGACGGTTCCCGCGCGGCGCGGCGAGCAGGCGCCCGACCTCATCGCGGCTGAGGACCTGCGGGAGTCGCCGTCCGGCGCGCGGGCCGCGCAGGTCGGCGGTCGGGTCGCCGTCGAGGATCTCCTCGCGCCGCAGATGCCGGTAGAACGAGCGCAGGCAGGCGGTCTTGCGCTGCAGCGTGGCCGGCGCGGCGGGCGGACGCTCATCGGTGCCCTGTGCGAGCTCGTCGAGGAACCCGGCGAGGTCCGCATGCGTGACCTCGAGCGGCCCGAGCCCGCGGCGCTCCAGGTAGGCGCCGTACTGCAGCAGGTCGGACCGGTAGGCCTCGAGCGTGTTGCGCGACAGTCCGCGCTCGAGCTCCAGGTAGGCGAGGAAATCGAGCACGTGATGCTCGTACGAGCGCGCGAGCGGGGCACCGGCCACAGACGTCATGGGTCTGATTCGGCCTCGGGGCCGCGCCTCCCCGCCGGTGCAACGGCGCGTGCGTCAGGCGACGTCGTCGGCCAGGGGCCGGGCGGCGAGCCGGCGCAGGCGGTCGCGCAGCCACATCAGGCCGATCAGCGTCTTCGCGTCCACCGTGGCGGCGAGCGCGCCGTCGAGATCGTCCAGCGGCCAGGCGACCACCTCGATGCGCTCGTGGGGGTCCGGTGTCACGTCGGCCGCGTCGCGCAGCCCCGTCGCATGGAAGAGGTGGACGACCTCGTCCATGACCCCGACGCTCGTCGCGTAGTCCAGGATGGGCGCCCAGTGGTCGGCGGCCTTGCCGATCTCCTCCGCGAGCTCGCGCCGCGCGCAGCCGAGCGGCGGCTCGCCGGGGACGTCGAGCTTGCCCGCGGGGATCTCGAGGACGTCGGGATCCCCGACGGTCTCGCGCGGCTGGCGCACGAGCCAGACGTGCAGGTCGTCGTGGGCCACGATGCCGGCGGCGCCGGGGTGGCGCACGATCTCGCGCTCGACCTCCTCGCCGTCGGCGTAGCGGAAGCGGTCGCGGTCCACGCGCACGATCCGGCCCTCCCAGACGGTCGCTCCGCCGATCCGCTCGAACTCGCGCCCTCTGTCACTCATGTGCGTCCCCCATCGTCGCCAGCACAGCGCCGCCGGCCAGCGCCGCCGCGAAGAACAGCTCATCCTGATCGATGTCCCGGCCCATCGTCCGCGACGGGAGCCCGCTCGCCGCGTACCCCGCGAGATCAGCCTGCCCCTCGCGGACGGCGTGCCGGGGCGCTGCGCCCGAGACCGCGTCGAGCTCGCCGGGGGGCGCGGCGACCGTGACCGGTGCGAGCAGCAGCTCGAGCACCGTGCGGGTGTGGTGGGAGAGGCCGCGGTGGCGGGCGCGCGCGTCCCCGCTCGACATCCGCGGGCAGATCGTGACCTCGCAGCCGAGCGCCAGCGCGATGTGCGCGGTCTCGAGCGCCGTCAGGCCGCCGTGCCCGAGCGGCGTGCTCGTGCCCAGGATGCCCGGCCCGGGCCCGCAGACCGCCGCGTCCCAGCGCAACGCGCGCAGCCCGTGGTCCAGAGCACCCGCGGTCGTGATCGCCTCGCCCTCGCCGCCGTACGCGGCCCCCGCCGTCAGGTGCCCGGCGAGGAGCCCGCGCTCGCGCAGCTCTCGAACGACCTGGGAGTGGCCCCCGGGAAGCGCGCCGCCGGCCGTCTGGATGTAGCCGAGCCTTGCGCCGGGGCGCGCCCGGGCGTACGCCCACGCGAGCGGCGGCAGCTGCCCGTGCAGCGAGATCACCGCGGCCGGCCGGCCGAGCGGCCACGCCGGCTCCGGTTCCTCGACGGGGAGCACGGCGTGCTGGAGCGGGCTGTAGTTCAGCTTCATCACGTGCGCTCCGGGGACTCCGGATCCATCGAGCCCGCGCGTGAGGTTCACGTGGACGATGTCGAAGCCGCCGGAGCCGAGCGCCAGGTCAGCGGCCTGCGTGTTGACGACGACGTCGTCACCCGCCTCAGCGGCGCCGACCAGCCCGGTGTCGGCGATCGCGGTGCGCTCACCGCGACCGGGGACGTCGACGACGAGCTCCTGCTCGGCCCCGTCTGCGTCGCCGGCCCGTACGACCCGTCCGCGGCGCAGGACCAGCCGCAGAGGGCTCTGGGCCATCATCCGCCCCCGAGCTCGTCGAGCAGCGCGTAGGTGACGTCGAGCATGCCCTCGAGCGCCGACTGGCTGACCCGCTCGGTCGGCTGGTGCGCGCGCTCGGTGCCGTTGGCGAGGTTCACGCACGTGAAGCCCGCGGCGTCGAAGGCGTTCGCGTCGGACCCGCCGCCGCTGAGGATGCGCCGCGGCGCGTACCCGCGCTCGCGCAGCGCCGCCTCGGCGGCCTGCACCGGAGGGGTCGACGTCTTGAGCCGGTAGCCGGCGAAGAGGCGCTCGACCGTCAGGTCCAGGTCGCAGGAGCAGGCCGGGTCGTTCGCCGCGTCGTGAAGCTCGTCGACGATCTCCGCCATGACCTGCTCGAGCGCGCCATCGGAGAGCGACCGCGCCTCGCCGACGACGGTGCAGCGCTCGGGGACGACGTTGGTTCCGGCGACGCCGCCGCGGATGCGGGCGACGTTGACCGTCGTCTCCTCGTCGATGCGGCCGTGCGGGAGCGCGACGATCGCCTTGGCCGCGGCCAGAATCGCGCTGCGGCCCTCCTCCGGATGGATCCCCGCATGGGCCGCCTTGCCGGCGAACGCGGCCTCCCAGCGCATGTAGGTCGGCGAGGCGACGACGATCTCGCCGATCGGGCTCGCGTGGTCGAAGACGAAGCCGAACGGACTGTTCAGGGCTTCGACGTCGAACGCCTTCGCGCCGGCCAGCGCGCGCTCCTCGGAGACCGTGAAGAGCAGCTCGATCCCGACCGGCGAGCCCTCGATCGCCGTGCGGCGAGCCAGTTCCAGCAGCATCGCCACCGCCGCCTTGTTGTCAGCGCCGAGGATCGTGTCCCCCGCGCTCTCCCAGGCGCCGTCGACGAGCACGGGCTCGACCGGGGCTTCGTGCGGCACGGTGTCGAGGTGCGCGCAGAGCAGCACGCTGTTCTCCGAGCGCCCCGGGATCCGCGCGAGCAGGTTCCCGGCATCCGAGCCGACCTCGGCGCCCGCGCCGTCCTCGGTCACCTGCAGGCCGAGCGCGCCGAGCTCCGTCGTGACCCGATCGGCCATGGCGCGCTCACTGCCCGAGGGGCTCGCGATCGCGCAGAGCGCCGCGAACGTGTCGTTCAGCCGCCGCCGCTCGACCTCTGATGCCGGTCGCACGGCCCGCCGGTCAGGCCGCGCTGCGGCTCGCGCGCACAGCGCCGCCCTCGGGCACGTCGGCCGCGCCCTCACGGGCACGGTCGAGCGCCGCGGCGACGAAGTCGCGGAACAACGGCGCCGGCCGCTCGGGCCGTGACTTGAACTCGGGGTGGTACTGCGAGGCCACGAAGAACGGGTGCTCGCGAGCGCGGCAGCTCGATGACCTCGACGAGCCGCTCGTCGGGCGACGTCCCGGAGACCACGAGGCCGGCGGCCTCCAGGCGCTTGCGCAGGCTGATCGACACCTCGAAGCGGTGCCGGTGACGCTCGTAGACGACGGCCTCGCCGTAGATCTCGCGTGCCCGCGTGTCGGCGTGAAGCTTGATCGGGTCGGCGCCCAGGCGCATCGTGCCGCCGAGGTCGCTGACCTCCTTCTGCTCGGGCAGCAGGTCGATGACCGGCCACTCCGTCTCCGGATCGAACTCGGTCGAGTTGGCGCCCGGCATGCCTGCGACGTCGCGCGCGAACTCGCAGACGGCCATCTGCATGCCCAGGCAGATCCCGAGATACGGGATCCGCTCCTCACGAGCGACCTGCACCGCGCGGATCTTGCCCTCGATGCCGCGGCCGCCGAAGCCGCCCGGGACGAGGATGCCGTCCGCGTCCGGCCAGGCGCTCCCGCGTGGCCTCGGCGTCCGTGAGCTGCTCGGAGTCGACCCAGTCGATCTCGACCCGGCCGCCGGCGTGCGTGCCGCTGTGGCGCAGGGCCTCGCTGACCGACTTGTAGGCGTCCTCGAGCTGGACGTACTTGCCGACGAGCGCGATCTTCACCGGGTCGGTGGCCTGCGCCGAGCGCTCGACCACGTCGTGCCACTCGCTGAGGTCCGCCGGCCGCGCCTCGATGCCGAAGTGCTCGCAGATGAAGTCGTCGAGGTGCTGCTCGTGATACCAGAGCGGCACCTCGTAGATGTCGTTCACGTCCTTGGCGGAGACGACGGCGTCCATCGGCAGCGACGCGAACAGCGCGATCTTCTTGCGGATGTCCGTCGAAAGCTCGCCCTCGCTGCGGCAGAGCAGCATGTCCGGCTGGATGCCGATGCGGCGCAGCTCGTTGACCGAATGCTGCGTCGGCTTCGTCTTCAGCTCGCCGGCGTGGCCGATGTACGGCACGAGCGTGAGGTGGATGAACATGCAGTCCCGGCGGCCGACGTCGACCGGGAACTGGCGGATCGCCTCGAGGAACGGCAGCGACTCGATGTCGCCGACGGTGCCGCCGATCTCGGTGATCACGACGTCCACGTCGCTCGTCTCGGCGATCAGGCGCACACGCTGCTTGATCTCGTCGGTGATGTGCGGGACGACCTGCACGGTCGCGCCGAGGTAGTCGCCGCGACGCTCGCGGCGGATCACGCTGTTGTAGATCCCGCCGGCGGTGACGTTCGAAGCCCGCGACGTGTTGGCATCGGTGAAGCGCTCGTAGTGCCCGAGATCCAGATCGGTCTCCGCGCCGTCCTCGGTGACGAACACCTCGCCGTGCTGATACGGCGACATCGTGCCGGGGTCGACGTTGATGTACGGATCGAACTTCTGCAGGCCGACGCTGAGCCCGCGGGCGACGAGCAGACGCCCGATCGACGCGGCGGCGATGCCCTTTCCGAGGGACGAGACCACGCCGCCTGTGACGAAGATGAAGCGGGTCTTACGCGGGGCGTCAGGCACGATGCGTCCTTCCGAATGAGTCTAGGTGACGAAGACCGGGAGCGCGTTCGACCATGGTGTTGATCGAGCGCAGCTCACCGTAGAGGGTGAACAGCACGAGTACTCCGGTGGCGATTGCAAGGCCCCACACGTCCAGCGTGAGCACGAGCCAGATGCCCGCGACGGCGCCGATGACGTTCGAGCCGGTGTCGCCCAGCATCCCGCGCTCGCGCAGGTCCAGGGCGCCGGCCACGAGGATCGGGCCGATCCAGATGCCGAGGTCCAGCAGCGGCGCCGTGTCCAGCGAGCCGAGGGTGAGCCCGGCGCCCAGCAGCACGAACGCCTTGACCGAGCGGCCGGGCCGCAGGTCGAGCAGGTTGAAGAAGTTGGTCGCGAGGACGAGAACGGCGGCGGCGAGCAGGAACCGCGCCGCATCGTCCTGCGTGAGCGCGCTCCAGGCGAGCGCCAGCCCGAGGGTCCCGGCGGCCTTGAGCCCGCCGGTGCTGAACGATCCCTTCATGGCGGCGGCCCCGTGGCCGCGCCAGCCGCGAGAGGGGCCCGCGTAGGCGTCGTCCGCAAGGCCGAGTGCCGCGACCGGAAGCACGAAGTACATGCCCGCGATCGCGAGCGTCTCGCTGTCGAACAGCCCGTTCAGCAGCGCGAGCGGGATGAGCGCGACGAGCGCGGCGGCCGGGATCAGGAGTCCGAGCGGACAGGCCAGCATCACGCCGCGGTAGTTGGCGCGGAGGTGCCCGTTCTCCCGCAGGAACGCGAGCAGCGGCCCGTGCGAGGGCCAGCGCGGCGGCCGTGGAGAGGATCAGGGGCAGCGCGCGCATCCGGGCAACCTAGCGACCCGTGGCGATGGAACCCCCGGGCGCGTAACGTCCGGCGGCGTCGCGCGACCGTATCTGCAAGAGGTCAAACGAAAGGTTTCCATGGACTCCCGGCAGAGCCCCGAGAAGGTCACACGCAGCGACGCGGAGTGGCGCGAGCAGCTTGATCCGAACGCGTACGCCGTCCTGCGCGGCGCGGCCACCGAGCCGCCGTTCACCGGCGCCTACGTCGACGAGAAGTCCGACGGCGTCTACCGCTGCCGCGGCTGCTCGGCGGAGCTCTTCGGCTCGGACACGAAGTTCGACTCCCGCTCCGGGTGGCCGAGCTTCACCGATCCGATGATCGCCGACGCGGTCGAGCTGAAGACCGACGGCTCGCACGGCATGATCCGCACCGAGGTGCTGTGCGCCCGCTGCGGCGGCCACCTGGGCCACGTCTTCGACGACGGCCCCGGGGACAGCGGCAACCGCTTCTGCATCAACTCCGCCGCGCTCGCCTTCGAGCCCGCGGTGGACCAGCGGACTCAGGGCCTACGGACCGAGGCTCCCGGCACCGGGCAGCAGCGCCTCGGCCTGCGGCCCGGTGCCGAAGCTGCCGGTCGCGCCGGCCAGCGCGAACACGAGCGCCGCCTGGCCTGAGCGCGCGTCGATGTCGTCGACGCTCGTCATGTCGTGGTCGCGGTACCAGCTGACCTGCGACGGGTCGGCCCCGGACTCCTCGACGCCGACGACGGCGACCGGGTTGTCGGTGAGGCCGTGGACGATCCCGCTCTCGAGCTCGTCCGCCTGCTTCTTGGCGTCCCCCTCGAGGTCGGGCTCGGTCCGCGCGACCACGACGGCGTCGAACGGACCGAGCGAACCGGCGCGCGTCGAGAAGAGCGGCCCCGACTCCGAGCGCAGCAGCGCGCCGCCCTGCACGAGCTGCACCCCCATGCGGCGACCGAACGGCTCCAGCAGGTCGGGCTGCTCGACGAGGTTGCTGTAGCGCGTCGGCCCGGCGGCGCCCGCGAGCGCCTCCAGGTCGGGCGGCCGGCGCACCGCGAGCGTGCCGGAGAGCTCCCCGCCGGTGCCCTCCAGCGCGTCCCGCACGTCGTTGGTGACCGCCTCCGACGGCTTCCCCAGGAACAGGAGGCCGATGCGCTGCCGGCCGAGCCGCCCCGAGACCAGCAGCGGGTACGCCGCGGCCGAATAGCGGCGCTCGGCGTCGAGGGCGGACTGAGTGGCCTTGCGGTCATCGCGCGCGCGATTCAGGTCGGCGTGGAGCGAGGCGCGCACGGACTTCTCCGCCGAGGACACGAGACCCGCGTCCCCGATCGCGACGCCGAGCAGCACGCCGACGACCAGTGCGACGAGCACGGCGACGAGCGACACGGCGTGGTAGCGGAAATCGAACATCAGAGGTCGCCGCCCAGCAGCAGCCGCAGCTTCAGCCACAGCAGGTCTGCGACATCACGGAGACCCGGAGTGACGAGCACCACGATAACGAGCGAGACCAGCCCCACGACGAGGATCAGCAGGACGGGTGCGATACCGGGATTCGGCCGGTAGAGCCGGCTCACGCCCTTGGCATCGACGATCTTCTCGCCGAGCCGCAGGCGCGTCAGGAACGTCGACGACATTCCCAGGCGGTCCTTGTCGAGGAACTCGACGAGGTTGAACTGCGAGCCGACGGAGACGATCAGCTGCGCGCCCTTCTCCCCGGCGATCAGCATCGCGACGTCCTGGCTCGTGCCCGGCGCGGGCACGACCTTGTGCGGAAGGCCGAGCTCCTCGAGCAGCTCGCGCCCGGGGGCGCGGCCGTCGGAGTAGGCGTGGACGACCAGCTCGGCCCCGCAGCGCAGTGTGGCTTCCGCGGCGGAGTCCATGTCGCCGACGATCATGTCCGGCTGGAAGCCCGCGTCGAGGATCGCGTTGGCGCCGCCGTCGACGCCGACGAGCACGGGGCGCACATCGCGGATGTACGGGCGCAGCGCGTTGAGGTCGGCGCGGTGGTCGACGCCGCGCACCACGATCAGCGCGGGCCGGTCGCGGAAGTCGGTGTCGAAGCGCGGCAGCTCGATCTTGCCCGACAGCAGGTCCTGCTCCTCGACCATGTGCTCGACCGTGTTCTGCGCGAACGCGGCGAGCGCACCGCCGATCTCCTGCCGGCGCTGCTCGGTCGCCCGCAGGACGGCCGCCGGGCTCCTGCAGGTCGCCGCGCACGAGCAGCTGGCCGGCCGCGAGGACGTCGCCGCCGCGCAGCTCGATCGGATCGCCGTCCCGGACGCGGTCGAACAGCTCGTCGTCGGGCAGGTCGACCAGCGGGATCCCCGCCTGGATCAGCAGCAGCGGCCCCATGTTCGGGTACGCGCCCGTGGACGACGGCCGGCAGTTGAGCACCGCGGCGACCTGAGCGACGATGAGGTCCTCGGCCGAGACCCGGTCGAGGTTGAGGTGATCGATCACCGCGATCTCGCCCGGGTGCAGCTTCTTGACGAGCAGCTTCGTTCGCCGGCCCCGGCGCACGGGGCCGCGCACGGCGGGCACCTGCGAGACGACGGAGCGCTCCATCGCCAGCGAGTCTATGCGGCCTTCAGCAGCTCACGCGCATGGCGGCGTGCCGCCACGTCATCGGCGTCGGCGCCGAGCATCCGCACGATCTCGCCGACGACCTCGCGGTCGGCGAGCTGCGTCACGGTCGTGAGCGCGGGTTCGGCACGGGCGTCCTTGGCGATCGAGAAGTGCCGGTCCGCGAGCGAGGCGATCTGCGGGAGATGCGTGATGCAGAGCACCTGGCGGCCGCCGGCGAGCTCGCGCAGGCGCGCACCGACCGCGCGTGCGGTCTGCCCGCCGATCCCGGCGTCGACCTCGTCGAACACCAGCGTGGCGGACGAGCCGTCGTTCGCGACCCCGAGCAGCGCGAGCATGACGCGCGAGAGCTCGCCGCCGGAGGCGGTCTCGCGGACTGGAGCCGCGGGGACGCCGCTGTTCGGCGCAAGGAGGAACTCGACGGCGTCCGCGCCGCTCGGCCCGGGGTCGCGAGCCGACAGCGCGACCTCGAAGCGTCGCGCCCTCCATCGCCAGGTCGGCGAGCGCCTCGGCGACGGCGCTCGCGAGCCGCGGGGCCGCCTGCGCGCGCGCGTCATGGAGCTCGGCGGCGAGGCGATCCCGCGCTGTCGTGGCCTCGGCGAGCCCCGCGGTCGCCTGCTCGATCGCGACCTCGGCGTTCGCGAGCTCGTCGTGGCGACGGCGGCACTGCTCGGCGTACTCGAGGACCGCAGCGATCGAGCCGCCGTGCTTGCGCTTCAGGCGATCGGTCGCGGCGAGGCGCTCCTCCGCGGCCTGCAGCGCACCCGGCTCGGCGTCGAGCCCTTCGGCGTAGCTGCGCAGCTCCGCTGAGAGGTCGGCCGCCTCGTAGAGCAGCGCCGCGCCAGCGCTCGGCGAGCGCGTCGAGCGCCGGCGTCCACGCCGGACGCGCCCTCGAGCGCCGCGCCCCCCGCGGCCAGCAGCTCGACTCGCGCCCGCGCCGTCGTCGGGCTCCAGCGCCTGGGCGGCGGCATGAGCGGCGCCGCGCAGCGCCTCGACATGCCGCAGGCGCTCGCGCGCCGCCAGCAGCTCGCGTTCCTCCGCCTCGTCGGGCGCTGCGTCGTCGATCTCCCGAAGCTCGAACGCGAGCAGGTCGAGCTCACGCTCGCGTGCGCCCGCAAGGCCCGAGAGGTCCTCGAGCGCCTGCTCGGCGGCCCGGACGTCCGCATGGGCCTGCGCGCTCGCCGTGCGTCGCGCCGCCTGGTCGGGGCCGCAGAACGCGTCGAGCAGCTCGAGCTGAGCCGAGGCGAGCGTCAGCCGGCGGTGCTCGTGCTGGCCGTAGAACGAGAGCAGCGCCGTCGCAGCCTCGCGCAGATCCGTCACATTCGCGGAGCGCCCGTTGACCAGCGCCCGCGTGCGCCCATCGGCGCCGACTCGGCGCGCGAGGACCAGCTCGTCCGCGTCCTCCGGGAGCCGGTCGCCGAGCCCGGCGCGCACCTCATCCGTCAGGTCGAAGACCCCCTCGACGTACGCCTCCGCCGCTCCCGGCCTCACGATTCCGGGCCGCGGCTTGCCGCCGAGCAGCAGATCCAGCGCATGCGCGAGCACCGTCTTGCCCGCACCGGTCTCACCCGTGAGCACGTTCAGCCCGGGCGCGAGCAGCAGCTCGGCGCGGTCGATCAGCAGCAGGTTCTCAACTCGAAGCTCGCGCAGCACGGGATTGGGGATATCAGGCGTGGCGGACGCTCGTGGGCGTTCGGTGCCGGGACGCTCGATGCCCATCAGAACGCGCCTTCAGCGCGTTCTGTCCTGCCAGGGGGCCGTTCCCGGAGGCAGAGCCGGTCGGCTGCAGCCGACCGGCTCCCCCACCAGCCATCTCAGGGCTCGTGCACCGGTGGGCTCGACACCCCGACCAGCACGCCCGAACCCGCGCGAACCCGGCCCCGCGCTCCGAGGAAAGCGAGCACCGGGACCGGAGCGAGAGATCGGCGATGGATGACGGGGCGGGTGGGCCGGGGACAGTACGTATGTACGGCCCCGGTCCGCACGGCGCGTCAGGCGCGCCGAGATCCGCGACCTACGGACGAGGCCAGACGCCCGAACGTTTCCCGCAACCGCCTGTAGAACGACGAGCCTGGCAGCAACGCGAGATCGGTCGCCTCCCGCACGAACCCGGCCGAGATCATGCCGCCGGGCGCGATCTCGAACGCAGGTCTGCCATCGAGTGCGACGTCGACGACGCTCTCGGAGCGGTTGTGCACGGTGAGCATGTCCCCGGGCGCCACGACGACCGCCCGAGCGGTCAGCGAGTGCGGGGCGATGAACGACACGACGAAGCCTTCCACGCCCCACGCCATGACGGGGCCCCCGTTGGCGAGGTTGTAGCCCGTCGACCCGGCGGGCGTGGCGACGACGAGGCCGTCGCAGCGCACGCTCCCGACCTCCTCCCCCGCGACGGCGTACGCGAGGTCTGCGACGCGCTCTCCGACGCGCCGGGTGATCGCGACGTCGTTGACGGCGATCAGTCCGTGGCCTTCGTGATCCACGGCGATCGCCGGGAGCGTCAGGGTCTCGAAGTCGCCGGTCAACGCGCGCTCGAACCCCGCCGGGGCCTCGGAGCGGTCGACGGTGGCGAGGAACCCGATCTCCCCGTAGTTCACGCCGAAGACGGGCACGCTCGTCCCCGCGAACTGGCGCAGCGCGCGCAGGATCGTCCCGTCGCCGCCGAGCGCGATCGCGATGTCGACGTCGTCGGTGTGCTCGGCGCTCACCTCGACGCCTGGGCCGGCGGCGATCGAGGGGTGTTTCGCCGACTCCTCGGCGTCGAGCCGCACGATCAGGTCGTGGCGCTGCGCGAGGGCGATCAGGTGCCGCAGCCCGTCGTCGGTCTCCTGCGGCCGCGCGTGCGAGAGCACGGTGATCGAGCGGGGGGCGCTCATGCCGCGACCAGTTCGATCGCGCCGTCGAGATCCTCGATCGTCCCGTCGCGGCCGCGTTCGCAGAGCCAGACGAACGTCTCGAGGTTGCCTTTCGGCCCGGGCAGCCCGGACGGCGCGAAGCCGAGGACGCCCGCGCCGAGCTCGTCCCTGGCGAAGCGCGCGACCCCGACGACGGCTTCGCGGCGCAGGAGCGGATCGCGCACGACGCCGCCCTTGCCGACGCGAGTGCGCCCGACCTCGAACTGCGGCTTGACCATGACGAGGGCGTCGAACACCGCCGCGCAGCACGACAGGACGGCGGGCAGCACCTTCGTCAGCGAGATGAACGAGACGTCGGCGACGACGAGGTCGGGCTCGTACTCGAGCTCACCGGGGCTCAGGTCGCGCGCGTTGCGACGCTCGGCGACCGTCACGCGCGGATCCTCGCGCAGGGACCAGGCGAGTTCGCCGTAGGCGACGTCGAGCGCGATCACGTGCCTCGCACCGTGCTGGAGCAGGCAGTCCGTGAAGCCGCCGGTCGAGGCGCCGACGTCCAGCGCGCGGCGGCCGGAGACGTCCAGGCCCAGGGCGTCGAGTGCGTTCTCGAGCTTGGTCCCGCCGCGCGAGACGTGGCGGCGGGCCTCGTCGACGGCGAGCTCCACGTCCTGCGCGACCATCTGGCCCGGTTTGGCGGCGCGGGCGCCCCCGCTGCCGAGCCGGACCTCGCCCGCCATCACGGACGCCGCGGCACGGGCCCGAGAGGGAAACAGGCCGCGCTGGGCCAGCAGGGTGTCCAGGCGAACCTTGTCGGCCGTCATCAGGCCGCGAACGGTACTTCCCCCACTGCTTCCGCGCCCGTTCTCATCGTCTGTGACGCGCCTCACAGACGAATTGGTCTGATGTTCGCACCATGTGGATCACTCCTCGAACTTGGACCTTTCGAGAAGGACAGGACTTCTCTCAGTGATCACATAAGTTGGACCCTCAAATAGCAGTACCTCTCCTCCCGAGACGGCCCGCCAAGTGCGGGCCGTTTCTTTTCCCGGGGTTGCCTCGCCCTCAGCGGCGCGTCGCTGCAAGCCAGGCGATCAGCTGGTGCGCGCGGTCCACCACGCCGCCCCAGCGCAGGAACGAGTGGGTCATGTCCTCGTAGACCAGCACCTGGGCCTCGACCCCGGCGGCCTGCAGCGCCGCGGCGTACTCGATCCCGTCGTCGCGCAGCGGGTCGTGGGCCGCGACCGCGATCCAGGCCGGTGGCGCGCCCTCGAGGGCGGGAAGTTCCAGCACGTCGGTCGGCGCTCCACCCGCCGACGCATTCCAGAAATACGCCATTTCCGCGGCGGTGATGCACGGCCCGGATGCGAACTCGCGGTAGGACGAGGTGGCCATTCGCGGGTCCAGCGCCGGGTACACGAGAAGCTGAGCGGCCGCGAGGCCCGGCTCGCGCAGCGCCGCCTGCGCCGCGAGCTGCCCACCTGCGCTGTCGCCGCCGACGGCCACTCGCCCCGGATCGATTCCGAGCTCGTCCGCGGCCTCGAGCGCGGTCCAGCGCAGGGCCGCCCGCGCATCGTCCACGGCTGCTGGAAACGGGTGCTCCGGCGCCAGCCGGTAGTCGACGCTGACGACGACCTGGCCGGCGACCTCGCAGAGCTCACGCGCGACGTTGTCGATGCCCTCCAGGTCGCCCATCACCCAGCCGCCGCCGTGATGCCAGATGATCGCGCCGAGCGGCTCAGCGGGCGTGGTCGGCCGGTAGACGCGGACCGGCAGCGGTGGGGCGTCCGGCCGCTCGATCAGCACGTCGTGAACCGACGCGACGGCCATCGGCGGCCCGCCCAGCTCGAGCGCCTTCCGCGCATATCCGGCGCGCAGCTCCGCGAGCTCCGGCGGGCCGGGTGCCGGCGGCTCAGCCGCCAGCACCGCTGCGAGCTGCGGGTGGATCTCGGCCATCCGCCTGCGGGGCGCCTCTCAGGCGCCTGCGGGGATCTCGCCGCCGACGGCGAGCGCCACGCGCACCCGTTCGGCGATCGCCTCGCCGGTGAAGCCGACTTCGCTGTAGAGCAGCGCCGGCTTGCCGTGCGTGACGTAGTGATCGGGCAGGCCGACGCGGATGATCCGCGGCGTCGGGATGCCCTGCTCGTTGCAGTGCTCCCAGACCGCCGAGCCGAAGCCGCCCTGGAGGACGCCCTCCTCGACGGTCACCAGCAGCTCGTGCTCGGCGCAGAGCTGGGCGATCAGCGCGGCGTCCAGCGGCTTGGCGAAGCGCGCGTCGGCGACCGTCGCGTCGATCCCGTCCTGGGCGAGCACCTCCGCGGCGTCCAGGGCACGCTGCACGCCGCTGCCGTAGCCCAGGAGGGCGACCCGACGCCCCTCCCGCAGGATCTCACCCGTGCCGACCTCGATCAGCTCGGGGAGCTCCGGCAGCGGGACGCCGACGCCTTCGCCGCGCGGGTAGCGCAGGCCCACCGGGCCGTCGATCTCGAGCGCGGTGTGAAGCATGTGCACGAGCATGGCCTCGTCGCGCGGGGCCATCAGCGTCATGTTCGGCAGGCAGCGCAGGTAGGCGATGTCGAACGCGCCGTGGTGCGTGGGGCCGTCGTCGCCGACCAGGCCGGCCCGGTCCATCGCAAAGACGACGTTCAGCTCCTGGAGCGCGACGTCGTGGACGATCTGGTCGAAGGCGCGCTGGAGGAAGGTCGAGTAGATCGCGCAGACGGGCTTTGCGCCCTCGAGCGCGAGGCCGGCTGCGAAGAGGACCGCCTGCTGCTCGGCGATGCCGACGTCGAAGTAGTGCTCCGGCTCGGCCTTCTGGACGATGTCCAGGCCTGTTCCGGTGTTCATCGCCGCCGTGATGCCGACGACGCGGCGATCCCGCTGGATCTCGCGCACCATCGCGTTGCCGAAGACCTCGGTGTAGCTGGGCGGTTTCGGCATCGCGGGCACCGCCGCCGGCTTGGACGGCACCGGAGCGCCGTCGGCGATCGAGCCCGGCTTTGCGGCATGCCACTTCTCCATGCCCTCCAGGCCGCCGTCCTCGGCGGGCGCGAAGCCCTTGCCCTTGACGGTCGCGATGTGAACGACGACCGGGCGCTCTGCGGCGAACGCCTCGCGCAGCGCACGGCGCAGCGCCGCGACGTCGTGGCCGTCGACGACCCCGACGTAGGCCCAGTCGAGCTCCTCCCAGAAGAGGCCGGGCGCCCAGAACGCCTTGATCGACTCCTTCAGCTGCGGGCCGAGACGCTCGAAGCGCGAGCCGATGCCGCCGGGCAGCTGGCTGAGCTTGCCCTCGACGCCCTCGCGCGCATGCCAGAACTTCGGGTTCAGCCGAACACGATTGAAGTAGCGCGAGAGAGCGCCGACGTTCGGCGCGATCGACATGCCGTTGTCGTTCAGCACGACGACGATCGGGGTTCCCAGCCCGCCGGCCTGGTGGATCGCCTCGAAGGCGACGCCGCCGGTCATCGCGCCATCGCCGATCACCGCGACGACCCGGCCGGCGTCAGGCGTCGCCGGCCAGCTTCATGCCCTCCTTGAGCCCGACGGCGTAGCCGATCGAGGTGGAGGCGTGGCCGGCGCCCATGATGTCGTGCTCGCTCTCCGCGATCGAGCAGAACGGCGCGAGACCGCCGTACTTGCGGATCGTCTCGAGCTGGTC
Source organism: uncultured Actinomycetes bacterium (assembly GCA_963805615.1). Taxonomy (GTDB): domain Bacteria; phylum Actinomycetota; class Thermoleophilia; order Solirubrobacterales; family Solirubrobacteraceae; genus F1-60-MAGs163. The sequence goes on from CAWDUW010000010.1 coordinate 172,041, forward strand.
GCGGCGGCCGGTCAGGATCTTGTGCGGGTAGGCCTGGTGGCCGACGTCCCAGAGCAGCTTGTCCTGCGGGCTCTCGAGCAGCGAGTGCAGCGCGACGGCGAGCTCGCAGGTGCCGAGGTTGGCACCGAAGTGACCGCCGATCTCACCGACCGTGTCGATGATGTGCTCGCGGACCTCCTGCGCGACCTCCTGCAGCTCGTCGTCGCTGAGCCCGTGCAGGTCCTGCGGGCGGTCGATCAGATCGAGGCGGCGGCTCATGTGCTGTCGGGTCAGCTCTGTCGCGTTGCGATGAAGTCGGTGATGTCGGCGAGCTCTGCTGCTCCGCCGGGCGCGGCGGCCTCCAGGGCCTCGCGTGCGCTCTGCTGTGAGGCTAGCGCCAGATCGCGTGCTCCATCCAGCCCGAACTCGGTCACGTACGTGCGCTTGCCGTGCCGTTCGTCGCTTCCCTGGGGCTTGCCGAGGGCCGCGTCGGTTCCGGTGACGTCGAGAATGTCGTCCACGATCTGGAAGAGGACGCCGAGCTCGCGGGCGAAGGCGCGGTAGCGCTCGATCCCGGCCTCGGCCATGCCCTCGAGAAGACATACGCACTCGACGGACGCGCCGATGAGCCGGCCGGTCTTCAGCTCGTGCAGCAGCCGCAGGCCCTCGGCGCCCACCGGCGACGTGCCGCCGACATCGATGAACTGGCCGCCGACCATGCCGTTGACGCCCGTTGCGGCGGCGAGCTCGGCGACGGCGGCGAGCAGGTGCGCGGGCTCACCCTGCTGCTGCGTGAGCACGAGGCTGAACGCCTCCGCGTAGAGCCCGTCGCCCGCGAGGATCGCGACGTCCTCGCCGAACGCGACGTGGCAGGTCGGGCGGCCGCGGCGCAGTGCGTCGTCGTCCATCGCCGGCAGGTCGTCGTGGATCAGCGAATAGGTGTGGATGAGCTCGAGCGCCGCCGCCAGCGGCAGCACCTCGTCCGGGTCACGCCCGAGGGCGCGCGCGGTCGCCAGTGCGAGCACCGGGCGGATGCGCTTGCCGCCCGCGAGCAGCGAGTAGCGCATCGCGTCCTGCAGGCCGCCGGTGACCGGCGCGTGCGAGAAGACGAGGCTCTCGAGATACGCCTCGACGCGCTCGCGCAGCTCGTCCGGGTAGCGGGCGGCGAGCCCGCCGCCGCCGCTCACAACGACTGCGCGCCGTCGCTCGACAGCGGTCGGTGCTGTCCATCGGCGCCGCCGCTCACAACAGGCTGTCCTGCCCCGGGATCGGCTCGGCGGCGGTCGCGCGCGACATTCGCTCGAGCTCCGCCGAGGCCTGCCCGGCGAGGGCGGCGCAGTCCTCGACCAGGCCGGCGGCGGCGTCGGCGCCGAGGTCGCCGCTGCGCAGCTGCTCTGCCGCGCGCTCGAGGCGATGGACGAGGTCGTCGAGGGTGCTGGTGTCGATGCCGGTCATGTCGGTTCCCCATTCTCGCCCATCTCGCGCAGGACGGCGGCGAGGATGCCGTTCACGAACTTCGGGGCATCGGCCCCGCAGAAGTTCTTCGTCGTCTCGACCGCCTCGTCGATCGCGCCCTCCGGCGGGATCGGGTGATCGGCGGGGACGGCGTCGGGGTGCAGCATCTCGAGCAGCGCGATCCGCATGATCGCCTTCTCGAGCGGCGCGATCCGCTCGATGCGCCAGCCGTGCGCGTGCCTGCCGATCATGTCGTCGAGCTCTTCGCTGCGGTCCTCCGCGGCGTACGCGAGCGAGCGGGTGAACATCGATGCGTCACGCTCGAGGACGTCTCCGAGCTCGCGGCCGGTCACCTCGTGCTGGTAGAGCGCGAACGCCGCGGCGCGGCGCTGGTCGGTGCGACGGGACATGCGGGCTGAGCCGATGCCGCGCTATGCGCGCGACATGTACTCGCCGGTCTCCGTCTGCACCTTCACGCGGTCGCCGATGTTCACGAACAGCGGGACGTTCACGATGGCGCCGGTCTCCAGCGTCGCGGGCTTGCTGCCGCCGCCGGACGCGGTGTCGCCGCGCAGGCCCGGCTCGGTCTCGGTGACCTCGAGCTCGACCGAGGACGGCAGCTGGATCGCCGACGGCTGCATCATCGATGAACAGCATGTCGACCTCGTCGTTGGCCTTCGTCCAGCGCAGCTCGTCCTCGATGCTGCCCTGCGGGATCGCGATCTGCTCGAAGCTCTGGTTGTCCATGAAGTGCGCGTCGGTGCCGTCGGCGTAGAGGAACTGCATCTTGCGGCCCTCGGTCCGCACGGCGCGGAACTTCTCGCCGGCGCGGAAGGTCTTGTCGATGACGTTCCCGTCCGACGTCCGGCGCAGCTTCGTCCGCACGAACGCCCCGCCCTTGCCCGGCTTGACGTGCTGGGACTCCATCACCTTGAAGATGACGCCGTCAACCTCGATGTGGTTGCCGTTCTTGAGCTGATTCGTGCTGATCACGGGGGTCAGGGTATCCCGCCCCGGACGCGGCCGGACTCCGCACCGGGATCCACCGGGTCCTCGCAGGGGGCACTGGGACGTCGCGGTTCGGCGTGAGCGAGCGGTCGTCCGGACCGGCCTGCGGCCGCGCGGCCGCACCGTCCAGCACGCGGACGGCGCTCAGGGCCTGGGTTCCCGGCACCTCCGGCCGTACCCCGCACCCTGCTCGTCCAACAAACGTCCAGACCGTTCGTCGCCGGACACCGACCGCTCATAGACGGAATGGTGGCGTGACAAACCCCATTTCGGCGCTAGTCTGTGTCTCAGGTCGTGGTGAGGGGGGGACCTTCACGCAGCTCATCAGGTGTCGCCAGGGGGGCAGCACCATTAGTTTCGGGGGACGTATCACGCCATGGATCAGGCGACGGTCAGCAGTGCCACGCCCAGGGGGGCCACGGCGGACATCGAGGACCTGAAGCTCGCGCCCCGCGTGAGCATCGTGGTGCCCGCGCTCAACGAGGCCGGGAACATCCCGCTCGTGCTCCCGCGGATTCCGGGTGAGTACGAGATCGTCCTCGTCGACGGCGGCTCCACCGATGGCACGATCGAGGCCGCACGCGCCTGCCGTCCCGACGCCCGCATCATCTCGCAGAAGCGCCGCGGCAAGGGCGAGGCGATCGAGTGCGGTGTCGAGGCGGCGAGCGGCGACATCATCGTCACGCTGGACTCCGATGGCTCCCAGCGCCCCGAGGAGATCGGCCTGTTCGTCGGCCGCGCTCGTGGACGGCGCGGACTTCGTCAAGGGCTCGCGCAGCATCGATGGCGGCGGAAGCACCGACTTCACGCCCCTGCGCGCTCTGGGCAACCACTTCCTGGGTGCTGTCGCGAACACGCTGTTCGGCTCGCGCTACTCCGACATCACCTACGGCTACAACGCCTTCTGGCACGCGGAGGCCGACCGCATCCTGGGCGGCGGCGACGGCTTCGAAGGCGAGCTCCTCATGCCGATCCGCGCAGCGCAGGCCGACCTCACGGTCGCCGAGGTGCCCTGCCAGGAGGACGCCCGGATCCACGGCGAGAGCAATCTGCGCCCGTTCCGCGACGGCTGGCGGATCCTGACGATGTTCGTGCGCGAGCGCGTGCAGCACGGGCGCCGGCTCGAGACCGCGCAGACCCGCACGGCCTCGGCCCCCGCGTCCGAGCTCACGCTCGCCGCCGACATCGCCTGAGCCGCGGCACCCGGGGACGCCTGGGTCGCTGCTTCAATCACCGCATGTCGCCCGACGCCCGGGATCAGCCCCCTGCGGGCGACGAGCCCCCGGAACACGCGGCGCTGAGCCGGCGGGTCTTCCTCAGCACATTCAGCAACTACGTCGGGCAGATCGTCACGATCGGCGTCTGGTTCCTGCTGACGCCGTTCATCCTGGACCGGCTCGGGGCCACGCAATACGGCCTGTGGGTGCTCGTCGCCTCGTTCCTGGCCTACGGGACCCTGCTCGACCTCGGAGTCAACGAGGCGGTGGTGAAGTACGTCGCCGAACACCGCGCCAAGGGCGACAGTGAGGCCGCGTCAGGCCTCATCGCGACCACGCTGCGGATCTACATGGCGGTCGGCGTCGGGGTCTTCATCCTCGGTTTCCTGCTCGCCGCCCCGCTGATCAGCATCTTCAACCTGCCGGCGAGCGAGCACGACACCGGCGTGTGGCTCGTGCGGCTGACCGCCCTCGGCCTGGCGGTCGAGCTGCCGGCGGGCACCGCGTTCGCCGTGCTGCGGGGCCTGCACCGCTTCGATCTGATGAACCTCATCGGCTCGGCGGCGATCCTCACGCTGGCGGCCGGCACGGCGATCGTCCTGCTGCTGGGCGGCGGCGTCCTGGCGATGGCGGCGATCACGGTCCCGCTCACCCTCGTGTGGCAGATCCCGGCGATCCACGCCATCCACCGCACCGCGCCCGACCTGCGCTTCGGGCTGCGCGGCGGGCAGCGCGGGAACCTGCGCACCGTCGCGTCGTTCAGCTCGGCGCTGTTCGGGCTGAACGTCGCCGACGTGATCAAGCGCAAGACGGACGAGATCGTGATCGCCGCCTCACTGCCGGTCGCCGCGGTCGCGCCCTATTCGGTCGCGCGGCGCGTCAGCGAACTGCCGGAGATGCTGACGTACCAGTTCGCGAAGGTGCTGATGCCGCTCGCCTCGCAGCTTCACGCGGAGGGCGACCGGGGAATGCTGCGCGCGATCTACGTGAACTCGACGCGGCTCGCGCTCGGGATCTTCGTCGCGGTCGGCGCGGCGATGGTCGTGTTCGCCGAGCCGCTGCTCGTCGCGTGGGTCGGCCAGGCGTATGCCAAGGACTCCGCGGTCGTCGTCATCCTCACCGGTGCGGCGCTCGCCGAGGTCGCGATGTGGCCTGCGATCTACATGCTCCAGGGCATGGACCGCCACCGGCCGCTCGTGATCTTCGCGGTCGGGTCCGCGAGCCTGAACCTCGGGCTCTCGATCTGGCTCGTCGGACCGCTCGACGTGAAGGGCGTGGCGCTCGCGACGCTGATCGCCAGCGGGTTGCAGATGCTCCTCGTCCTCCCCTACGCGATGCGCGTCAACGGGGTCCGCGCGATGACGCTGCTGCGTGACGTGCTCATCCCGGTCACGCTGCCGCTGATCCCGGCGGCGGCGCTTCTCATCGCCGAACGTGAGCTGCTCGCGCCGTCGAACCTCCTGACGATCGCGCTGGCGGGATTCGCGGGGGCCGCGGTCTACGGCGCGTGCTTCCTCTGCTTCCCGCAGGCGGCTCGCGAGCGTCATCTCGTGCGCGAGGGCTTCGGGCGCCTGCGCGCCGTTCGCAGCACCTAGACGACCGTCCAGCGCCCGGCGTCCTGCGGCCCGCGCGCCGATACCCTCGCTCGATGCGGTCTTCGGCACGGAACGCCCTGCTCTCGCTCGTGCTCGCCGCGCTGTGCTGCGCCGCGGTCCCGGCGGCCGCGGGAGCGACGATCACGCTCCCATCGGGATTCCAGCAGCGGACCGTGCTCAGCGGGCTCGCACAGCCGACGGCGGTGCGGTTCGCGCCGAACGGCAGCCCGCTCGTGTTCGTGGCCGAGAAGCGCGGCACCATCGAGGTGTTCGACGGCCTGACGGACCCCACTCCGGATCAGGTGATCAACCTGCGGCGCGAGGTCTACAACAACGGGGATCGCGGGCTGCTCGGGCTCGCGGTGGACCCGGGGTTCCCGGACCGGCCGTACCTCTACGCCCTGTACGCGCGGGACGCGACCGTCGCCGCGTCGACCGGCGCGGCGCCCGACGACGTCCCGCTGCACCAGCCCACGGGAACGGCCGACACGGCGGATGACGACCCGGACTGCGGCGGCCAGCTCTACGGCGCGCTGGGCTGCCCGGTCTCCGGCAGACTCGTGCGGATCGAGGTCAATCCCGTCACCGGCGTGGCGGTTCCCGGAACGCCGCCGAACCCGAGGCCCCTCCTGTCGGGCTGGTGCCAGCAGTTCTCCTCGCACTCGCTCGGCGACCTGCGCTTCGGCGCAGACGGCCAGCTCTACGTGAGCGGCGGCGAGGGCGCGAACTACGACAACCCGGATCTCGGCCAGTTCTCCGACCCCTGCCCCCACGCCGCCGGCGAGGGCGGCGCGCTGCGTGCCCAGGACGCGAGCACGCCCGGCGACGCATCGGGGGCGACCGACCCGACCAACCTGAACGGCGCGGTCCTGCGCATCGATCCCGACACCGGGGCCGCTTCGGCCGGGAACCCGGCCACCAGCGGCGACGCGAACCAGCACCGGATCATCGGCTACGGCCTGCGCAACCCCTACCGCCTGACGTTCCGCCCGGGGACGAGCGACCTGTGGTTCGGCGACGTCGGCTGGGGCCGCTGGGAGGAGATCAACCGGATCGCGGACGCCACGCAGCCCGTGAAGAACTTCGGCTGGCCCTGCTACGAGGGCGACTGGCAGGACAACAATCCGCAGGTGGACTACGCGAACGCGTCCCCGGCCCTGTGCAATGCGCTCTACGCCACGATCGGCGCCACCGTGACGGCGCCGTTCTTCAGCTACTACCACACGACCTACGAGGGAACCTGCTTCCCGACGCAGTACCTCAGCGACTACAACGCCGCCCCGCTCACGGGCTCGGCCATCACGGGCCTGGCGTTCTATGCCGGCGGCGACTACCCGGCGAGCTACACGGGCGGGCTCTTCTTCGGCGACTACGCGCGCGGCTGCCTGTGGTTCATGGGCACCACGAACGGGATCCCGGACCGCACGAAGGTGCAGCAGTTCGGTCAGTGGAACCCGGACACCGACATCGGCCTCGTCTCGCTCGAGCGGGGGCCGGGCGGCGACATCTTCATCGTGGACATCGTCGGCGGCACCGTTCGCCGGCTGCGATACGGGGCTGTGGACGCGCGCGTGAGCGCCGACGTCACCAGCGGGCCCACGCCGCTGACCGTCAACCTCAGCGCCGCGTCGTCCACCACCACCGGCGGCGCGACGATCACGAAGTACGAGTGGGACCTCGACGGCAACGGCAGCTTCGAGACCGACACCGGCACGACGAAGACCGTGCAGAAGACGTTCACGCAGGCGGGGGTGACGAACGTGAAGGTCCGCGTCACCGACTCGCTCGCGCGCACCGGCGAGTCCGACGCGGTGAAGATCGAGGCCGGCAAGAAGCCCACCGTGGTGATCGACTCCCCGAGCGCCACCGCCGCGCCCTGGACGGTCGGCGACCAGTTCAGCTTCAACGGCTCCGCCTATGACGGGGCCGGTGACGCCCTCGGCGCCCAGAGCCTGACCTGGGACCTCGTCATCCGTCACTGCACGACCAGCGGCGACTGTCACTCGCATTTCGTCGGCGGGAACCTGAACGGGCTCGACGGCGGCCGCCACGGCACGGGTGGGACGTTCATCGCGCCCGACCACTCCTACCCCTCGCACCTCGAACTGCAGCTCACCGCGACCGACGCCGACGGCCTGAGCACGACCCTCACGCGGCGGCTCGACCCCGCAACGGTCGACATCGCGCTCGCGTCGGATCCGGCCGGGCGCACGCTCACAGCCGACGACAAGACTGCGGCGGCGCCGTTCATCTGCACGGTCATCAAGGGCTCTCAGGCGACCGTGAGCGCCGCGCCCGCTGAGACCGTCGGCGGGCGCCTCTTCACCTTCGACTCGTGGTCGGACGGCGGCGCTGCCTCGCACACCTTCACCGCCGCCGCCGACACGTCGCTGACCGCGCGGTACACGAGCGCCGCGGCGCCCGCACCGGCTGCGACGCCCGCAACGCCTGCGACGCCTCCGGCGGGCACGGCGAAGCCCGCGGCCGCGCCGCCCAAGCGCAGGACGGCGATCCGCGTGGGCGGCACGCTGCACGTGAGCCGCAAGGGCGTCGTCGCGCTGCGCGTGCGCTGCCCCGGTCCCGGTCGCTGCCGCGCGAGCCTGCGGCTCTCCACGGTGGCCGCGAAGGGCACCCGCGCGCGGCGGCTCGCAGCCAGGCTCGTGAAACGCGTCGGTGCGCGGCGCAGCGCCACCGTCCACTTCAGGCTGGGGCCGTCGACGCGGCGGCTCCTCGCCGCGCGGCGCAGGCTCAGGACGATCGCCACGATCACCGTCACGCCCGCGGGCCGCCCGCCCGCGACGACCCGCACGAGCTACACCCTGCGCGCGCCGCGTCGCTAGTCGCTCAGGCCGTGTCGAGCTCGACCGCGACGAGGTCGGGCCGGTGCTGGAAGATCCAGGTCGCGATGCGCAGCGGGCGCAGCGCCTCGTGCGCAAGACCCGTCGCGGCCGCGTAGCGCCGCTCCAGCCGTGCCCGGAGATCACCGAGCGGTGAGCCGGGCTCCAGCAGCCGCCGGTAGCTCTCGGGCTCGGCCGGCGTGTCGGCGACGCCGTCGGCGTAGATCGCGCTGTACCCCAGCAGGTAGGTGAGATCGAAGAGCGGAAGCCCGTCCACGATCGACGACTCCCAGTCCAGCAGGCCCACCGCGCCGTCGGGCGCGACCGTCAGGTTCCACGGGGTGCAGTCGCCGTGAAGCAGCGTCGCCGGGACCTCGTCGAGCGGCTCGAGCAGCGCCCGCGCAGCCTCGAGCGTCGCCCCGCTCGCGGGATAGCGGGCCAGCGACAGCGCGGCTTCGCGGGCGATCCGCTCCCGCCAGCCGCCGAACGGCTCCGTCGCGGGCTCGGCCGTTGCCCCGGCGACGGCGACGAGGAGATCCGTCGCGCGTTCGAGGACCGGGGTCAGGGAGCCTCCCGCCGCGAGGTGGCGCCACAGCGGGCGGCCGTGAACCATCGACTCGGCGACCAGCGGGCTGTCCCCCCACGTCCCGGCGGCCAGGATGCGCGGGACGCCGGGAATCGCGGCGGGCGCGAGGTGCTCGAGGATCGCGCGCTCGTTGTCGAGCGCCCGCCGGGAGCGCGGAACGCGCGCGAGCTTCACGGCGGCGCGGGGGCAGGTGTCCCCGGCGGCGAACGGCAGCGCGACGACCTTGTTGAGCACGGAGTCGCCGCCGGTCAGCAACAGCAGGTCCGGCGCTCTGTCCCCGCCGATCTGGAGCGCGTCCGCGAGCAGGTCGGCAAGGCCGCCGTCCGGCGCGCCGCGCGTGGCGGTGACCGTCAGGGGGAGCACCCCGAGCGCGCGGGCCAGCCGCCACACGACCGCGCGCCCGGCGGCGGCGAGGCGGCCCCGCACCCCCGGCTCGCGCGAATGGGTCTCGAACAGATGGGCGGCCGCGCCGCGCGAGCCGAGGGGCAGCCAGTACGCCGGGACGCCGCGTGCAGGCAGGGGCCAGGCGAACGTGCAGCGCACGTCCTGGAAACCCGCGGCCTGCAGCCGCCGCCGAATGCCGCGCTCCCCGCCGATCGCCGGCCGGGGCCACTCCGCGTAGAGCGTCCCGCCCGCGTCGAGCGCCGCGAACGCCGCGCGCAGCTGCGCGGCACGCGGGGCGGTCGCGACGGCGAGGTCGCAGCCCGATGCCCCGCGCGGGGCGACCACCGTGTCCGCGACGAGCGCCGCCGAGGCGGAGAGATCGCCGGAGCCGAACACGACGGCGCGGCGCTGCGGTCCGTCCGGAAGCAGCAGCCGCCAGTCCGCGCGACGGATCAGCTCGGCGGGTGGCCCGTCGTCGCCGGTGGATGCCGGGACGGGAGGGCGGGACGGGGGAAGCCGCGTGATGACGGCGCGCCTGATCCGGCGGCCGGCTGCGACCGCCGATCTGCGCACCGCACCCGGCGGGTGAAGGCGGTCGCGCAGCCAGCGCTCGAAGTCGTCCCCGCCGACGTTCGGCGGCACGTGCCGCGGAATCTCGTGGACGCTCGTGCCCCGCGTCACCGGGCGTGGATGGATTGCGCAGGCCCAGTCGAAACCCGCGTCGCGCACGAGCGCGGCGGTCTGCGGCGCGTACTCCACGCCCGGCTTGCCGAACGGATAGGCGAAGCCCCGCACCGGCCCGTCGAGCCAGGCCTCCAGGTCGGCGCGACTCCCCGCGATCTCCGCCCGCTGGACCTCGGTCGGCTGGACCGCGAGCAGCGGATGCGTTCGCGTGTGCGCGCCGACGTCGATCAGGCCCAGCCCGCGCAGCCTGCGCAGCTCATCCACGTCCATCACGCGCAGCGTGTCGTCGCGCTCGAGCGCGTCGCGCCCGCGCCAGCTCCTCAGCTGCGCGAGGACGTCCTGGATCTCCGCGAGCGACCAGCTGCGGATCCAGGCCCAGATCTCGATGCCGCCGCCGCCCTGACCTCCGGGCCCGTCGAAGCGGAACGCCCGCGCGCCGCCCGGTCCCTGCAGCGTCACGACCGGCGACGGCGGCGCACCCGAGGAGACGAGGTCGTCGAGCTCCTCCCACCAGACCGCGTCGCGGGTGCCCGTGAGACCTGTGGTCACGAACACCGTGGCCGGGACGCCCGCGCGCTCCAGCGCCGGTGCGGCGACCTCGAGGTTGTCGCGGTAGCCGTCGTCGAACGTCACGGCGATGCCTCCGGGACGAACCGCCCCCGCTTCGATCTCCGCGGCGAGATCCGCGAGCGCCAGCGGGCGGTGGCGGCGAATCACCTCGAGCTGCTCGGCGAAGTGGTCGGGCGCCACGGCCATGCCGAACGGGTCGTGCGGCAGCCGTCCGACGCGGTGGTAGCAGAGCGCAATCGTGGCGGCGGGCCTCCTCACGCGCGTCCCTCCAGCAGCTCCAGGTACGTCGTCTCGACCGCGCTCGCCATCCCCGTCGCCGTGAACGCCGCCACGGCGCGCTCGCGGCCGGCCATGCCCATGGCGCCGGACAGGTCGGCGTCGCCCGCGATCCTGGCCACCGCGCCCGCCAGCGCCGCCGCGTCCCCGGCGGGGACGAGCAGTCCCGTCTCCCCCTGGGCGACGGCCTCGTCGGTTCCGCCGATCGCGGTGGCGACGACGGGCCTGGACGCGGCCATCGCCTCGACGACCGACACCGGGAGGCCCTCGAAGCGCGACGGCAGGACGAACAGGTCGCAGCCGGCGAGCAGGTCGGGAGCGTCCTCGCGGCGGCCGAGCAGCCGGACACGGTCGCCGAGCCGGAGCCGCTCGATCTGCCGCTCGAGCGACTGCCGCTCGGGCCCGTCTCCGGCGATCGCGAACTGCACCCCCGGCGTGTGCGCGGCGGCCTCGACCAGGACCTCGAGCCCCTTCTGGGGGTCCAGCCGGGCGAGCGTCAGCGCGATCGGCCCGTCGCCCCCGCCGAGCACGGCGCGTCCGGCGACCGCGTCCCCCCGCTCCCACGGCGAGGGGTCGATCCCGTTGTGAACGACGCTCACGCGCGCGGCCGGCCAGCCGACGCGCTCGATGCAGGCCTCCGCCACGAAGCGCGAGACGCAGAGATAGCGCCCCACGCGCCGGGACAGCACACGGTGCTGGAGCAGCGTCGCGCGCGTCGCCGTGAACGGCAGGTAGAGCTGGACCGTGGCGACCACGGCGGGGAGCCGCGCGGCGACCCCCGCGGCGAGCGGCCACTTGCAGGCGAGCGGCCAGGTCAGGTGCGCATGCAGCACGTCGGCACGGAGGCTGCGCAGCGCGCCGGCGGTCTGCCGGACGCGCCGGGCCCCGGCCAGGCCGTCGGGCATCGCCGGGAGGACCACGTCCGCGACCCCGAGCGCACGCGCCCCCTCGACCAGTGGCTGGATGCCGGGAGATCCGTGGTGGGCGAGCACCGGATCCCATCGCTCGCGGTCCAGGTGCTCGATCAGCGTCAGGATCTGGCGCTCGGCGCCGCCGAAGCCGGCGGAGTCGGTGAAGTGGACGACTCGGCGGACGCTCATGGCAGCAGCGCCCTCGCGACGGGCGCGCCGCAGCTCCGGCCCCGCACCGATCCAGTAGTGGTACTCGAGCACGAACCGCAGCAGGAGATGCATGTGGGGAGCACCCCGCCGGTCGAGCGCGTCGGTCGCCGCGGTCACGGCGTCCCGCGTGCGCGGGATGATCCGGGTCACGGCGAGCAGGGCACGGCGTGCCGCCTTCCACCACCACGGCTGAGGCCACGGCTCCGAGAACTGCTGGCCCGCGGCGGCCTGCGGATGCTCGATCGCGAGCCGCACCGCGTTGCGCCCCTCCTGGACCATGTCCCCCGCCAGCTCGCGGAACGTCTTCTCGTACGCCTCGGCGGCGGCGGCCTCCGGGCAGAAGCCGAAGGCGACGCCCTCCTCCTGGAGCCGGAGCGCCAGGTCCACGTCCTCCCCGCCATAGGTTCGGTACGCCTCGTCGAAGCCGCCGACGCCGAGCATCACCTCGCGGCGCACCGAGGCGTTGGCGGAGTAGAGGTCGCGGACATGGAAGACGTGCCCGGGCTCGGCGAGCCGCGCGTAATGCTCGTTGCGCGTCGTCGCCATGTAGCGCAGGAAGGGACGCGGGCCGGCCGGCAGCGCGATCGGCGCCGGGCCCATCACGAAGCGGCGCTCACCGGCATCGCGGTGCGCGGCGATGTGCGCCGCCACGAGTCCCGGCGCCGCCAGCATGTCGTCGTCGAGGATGATCAGCAGGTCCGCGCGCGCGAGCCCGATCGCCCGGTTCGACGCCGCCGCGCGCCCCGCATTCTCCTGCCAGGCGCCGCGCAGCGCGAACGGCGCGTCGAACCGCTCGACCAGCTCGAGCGTCCCGTCGGTCGAGCCGTCCGCGACGACGACGACCTCGAACGACGCGGGATCGCAGGTCTGCTCGCGGAGCGCCTCGAGCAGCCGGCCCACGGCGGTCGCGCGCTCGTAGGTGGCGACCACGATCGAGGCTGCGAGCGCCGGTGCCTCGCTCATGGCGCGCCGCCCCCGCGCGCGTGCAGCGCGACGGCCTCGGCGTAGACGGCCTCCAGGCGCGCCGCGTATGCCTGCGGGCCGTAGCGCTCGTCGGCGTACGCCCGCGCTGCCGTGCCCAGCGCGTGACGCTCGGTCACGTCGCCGAGCAGCCGCGCCGCCTCCTGTGCGATGCCCTGGGCGTCGCCTGCGACCGCGAGCGGCGCGCTGCTCGCGCCCTCGAGCCCGCGGGCCCCCAGCGGCGTCGTGACGACCGGCTTGCCGGCCGCGAGGGCGTGCAGCACCTTCATCCGCATCCCGCCACCGCTGCGCACCGGCGCGAGCACGACCGCGGCGCGCTCCATCTCGACGCCCAGGTCCGGGACGGCGCCGAGCACCTCGATCCCTTCCCCCGCCAGCGCGGTCACCTCCGGCGGCGCATGGATCCCGGCGATCAGGATGCGCGCCGCCGGATGCAGCCGTCGCAGCAGCGGCGCGATCTCGCGACCGAGCCAGAGTGCGGCGTCGACGTTCGGCGGGTGGGTGTAGTTCCCGGCGAACAGGACCGTGTCCGGCTGCTCGAGCGCGAGATCGGGGGCAGGCGGCATCGTGATCCCGAACGGCACGACGCGAATGCGGCCCGCGACCTGCGGCGCCAGCGCGCCGAGCGTCTGCGCGTCGCCATCCGTGAACACCTGGACGAGGTCGAAGCGCGGCGCGACGCTCGCCTGGAAGGCCGGCCAGCGTGCGTGGTCGCGGCGCGCGAGGGCGCCGGCGCCGGGCGCCGGGACGCGGTCCACCTCGTGCTCGGTCAGGACGCGGGCCACGCCGTGGCCCAGGTCGTAGATCGCGACCGCATCGTCCTCCGCGGCGACGACGTCGTACCGCCCGGTGGCGAGCAGGCGGTCGAGGATCGGCTGCACCTGGGGGTCCGAGAACCACACCGTCCGCCAGGGCCGGCGCTGCAGCAGCCACCCGCGCGCGAACCACGCGGCGCGCCGTGCCCGCGTGAACGGTGAGCCGCCGGGTTCGCGCACGGCGGCGTGGACGTCGATCGCCCTCCGCGCGCAGGCGCTCGACCGCGGCGATCTCACGCGGGTCGGGGCCTGCCACGCAGACGACGGTCACCTCGTTCTGCGCGCGCAGCCCGGTGAGCGCCGCGTAGAGCAGCGGCGGGATCGCCCCCGGAGCCTCCGGGTCGGGCGGCATCGGGGTCAGCAGCAGGATCCTCATGCGCCCGCCTGCCGGCGCAGCGCGGGGCGCCGCTCGGGGAACGCGAACCAGGTGGCGAGGTGCCGCGCGCCGGCGCGCGGCGCGAACGCCATCGCGAGGAACCAGACGCGGAAGGCCGCGCGCAGCGCAGGCGAGGCGTCGCTGCGCCGCCCGGCCGCCTGCAGACCGCCTCGGACGAGCGCGCGCCGCGTGTCGCCCTCGACCGGGTGCTTCCCGGGGTCGAGGCGCAGCGAGATCAGGCGATTGGCCTGATCGGAGACGGCGAGCAGCGGCCCAGGCGGTCGCGTCAGCCCGAGCTCCGCGGCGAGCCGACCGATCTCCGTGCGCGTCGCCGCGGCCGTCACGATCGTCGTCCGCAGCTGTCCGAGGTCCAGCTGCCCGGTGTCGGAGCCGTAGGCGTTCTCGCCGTGGAAGCGGCGCCGCGAGAGCGGCTCGTCCAGTGAGCGCACGGGCCCCAGCAGCGGGGTCAGGTGCTGCAGATACCAGTCGGCGTTGACGCGGTAGGGCGCCTCCGGCATCGGCAGGATCCGCTCGAGCACCCGCCGCGGGAACGCGTTTCCGCTCGTCGCCATCCAGGTGAGGTCGAAGCTGTACGCGAGCTCCGCGGCCCGCTGATCCCCCTGGGGCAGCGGCAGGCCGGGCGGCGGCAGCGTCGCCCCCGTGGGGCGTCCCTCCCCGTCGATCGCGGTCATCCGCCACTGGACCTTCGCGAGGCCGGGCTCGGCCGCGAGAACGGCCGCGACGCGCCCCGCAGCGTGCGGCTCGAGCTCGTCGTCCGCGTCGAGGAACAGGACGACGTCGCCCGAGCCCGCGGCGAGCGCCGCGTTGAACGCGGACGCCTGGCCGCCGTTGGCCTTCAGGATCGGCTGCACCCGGTCGCCATAGCCGGTGATGATCTGCGGCGACCCGTCGCTCGACCCGTCGTCCACGACGATCACGCGAACCCGCGGGTGGTTCTGGGCGAGCGCACTGTCGATCGCGGCCGGCAGGAAACGGGCGTAGTCGTAGCTGGTGACGACGATGTCGACGGAGAGCGGCTCGGGCATCGGCTCAGGGCAGGACGACCGTGCGGCCGCTGACGTACTTGCGCAGGCGCTGATTGCCGCGCACGACCACCCGGTAGCACCCGCTCTGCGAGCGCAGCGGGTGCGCCCGCGGGCACCGGCGCAGACGCGGCTGGGCACGGAAGACCACGCTGCGCCGGCCGGCGCGCAGTGCGACGCGCCGGACGGCGGGACGCGGGCCGTCGAGCCGGCGCAGGACCACGCTGACGATCGGCTTCCCGAGCGGGCCGGTCGGCGCGGGCAGCAGCAGCCTGCGCTCCTCCCCCGGCTCCAGCGCGAACGGCCCGATCAGGCGCCCGCGCTGGCCGGCGACGCGCACGTCGAGCTCGTACCGCCGGCGGCCGCGCTCGATGCTGTGCACGCCCACGGCGACGTTGTTGTCACCGCGCGGCGAGATCCACAGGGCGGTCGTGCCCAGCGTGTCTCCCGGTGCGCCCAATGTCGTGACGCCCAGCGCGATCGCGCCCCCCGTGAGCAGCACCGCTGCGGTCAGCGCGAGTGTCGCCGGGACGCCGATCCGCGGAAGACGAGGCCGCGGCACGGGCTGTCCGTGTCCGCGCCGGGCGCCCGCCAGGCCGGCGATGACGGTGACGAGCGCGAGCCCCGTCGCCCACGGCGTCGTCTCCAGGTGCCAGGCGGCGTTCAGGAGGAGCGCGGTGATGACACCGGCCACCATGCTCATGGCGATCGCCAGGACCAGCCGCTCGAGCCGGGTGACCTGGCCGGGCGCCAGCAGCGCGCCGGTCAGCGCGTACCCGGGCAGGACGAGCACGAGCAGCGCCGCCGGGAGTGCCCGCACGACGGTGGCGCCGTCCGGGACGACCGCGCAGATCACCGCGCACGCCACGGCGAGCAGCGCTGCGAGTCGCAGGTCCGCCGCGCGCTTCATCGCAGCCCCCGGACGTCGTACACGACGATGTCGCCGCCGTCGTAGCGGCGGTCGACGTCCCCGCGGTCGAACTTCGCCGCCGCCCCCGCAGGCCACAGGTCCGGCGTCCCGACATCGAAGAAGTAGCCCAGGATGTTGTCGCCGCTGACGATCCGCCTGTCGGTGACGAGGTAGGCGATCCGCTGGTCGCGCAGCAGCTGAGGCATCCAGGGCTCGAGCAGGTCGGCGCGCAGCACGTCCTGGACGTCGGGGTTCGTCCCCTCGATCGCGGTCTGCCGGGCGCGGGTCAGCAGGAGCCGCGCATCGGAGTCCTCCGCGCCGATCCGCCTGCCGGTGCCGAGTTCGGCGCCGGTCCAGTCCGCCGCGACGTAGCTCGGCGACAGCAGCTCGTTGCCCGCGACGGTGATCTTCAGCGGGCGGGCGAGACGTGACCCCGACGGCCACCCCGCGATGATGCCGCCGCAGATGACGAGTGCGATCAGCCCGGCCGCGACGCCCCGCATCCACATCCCGGGACGGCGCTCGAGCTGCCACGACAGTGCGAGCCCCGCCAGCAGTGCGACCCCGAGGAAGAGGAACTCGGACGCGCGGCTCGCGGTCTCCCAGGCGTCGGGGATCAGGCGCAGCGGCAGCGTGCCGAGGTAGACGAGCCCTGCTGCGGCGAGGACGACGGTGAGCGGATCTCGCCGGTGGCGGAACCAGACGATCCAGCCGCCCGCGAGGACGAGCGCCAGGAGCGTCAGCACCGATCCGAATGCGACCGCGCGCTCGGCGATCGGCGTGGACGCGTCGCCCGGGCCCGAGAACGGCGTACGGCCCTGCGTCTGACGAAAGACGGTGTCGAACGTGTCCGTGACGGCGTTGTGCACGACCGGCCGCAGGTAGTCGACGGTCTGCCAGGCCTCGAGGAGGAGCCAGCCCGCCGCGAGCAGGAGCGCGGCGACGGCCAGCAGCCACGGGCCGTCCTTCGCCTGACGCCCGGGGATCACCGCGTACGCGAAGGCCACCGCGAACAACAGGCCGATGACCCCGTAGCTCGTGATGTGGTGGACCGGCACGATGCCCGCGAAAAGGACCAGCAGGGCGATCGACCACGCGACGCGCTCGGCGTCCGCGGTCGTCTCGCGGCGGGCCAGCGCGACGAGCACCACGGTCATCAGGGGGATCGCCAGCGACGCGTAGGAGAACTGTGCGGCGAAGTAGAGGAACGTCGGCGTCGCGGCGTAGGCGAGCGCACCGAGGCTGCCGGCGCGCGCGGATCCGGTGATGCGGGTGAACGCGAGCAGCAGCGCCAGCGGGACGAGGACCCGCGCGAAGCCGATGAGGAGCGCGCCCGCCCAGAACGGAGAGAGGCCGGAGAGGTCGACGATGGCGGACGCGAGCGATTCGAGCCCCGGGTAGTGCGGGGTGACCGGGAGGATCGAGTTGGGCTCGAACAGGTTCCCGCTGTGCAGGATGTTCTGGACGTTGCGCAGGTGCGCGAGCTCGTCGGCGAACGTGAACCCGAACGGGTCGCGCAGGAGCTTCGCGCCGTAGAGCGCGAGGCCCGCGAGCGTGACGATGCCCGCGCGCTCCCGCAGCGACGCGTCAGGCCCGGCCAGCCGCAGCGCGGCGGGGACGACGATCAGGAGGATCCCGCACCAGAAGGCGGCCTCGCCCCCGCCGTGACCGCTGCGCGACAACGCGTTCGCGATCGCGATCAGTGCGAGCCCGGCGCCCGCCGCGAGCGCGACGTACGGCAGGCCGCCGAGCGGTGCGGTGCGCACGGCGCCCGCCGCGCCGCGGCCTGAGGCGACGCTCGTCACGCCGCCACCGGCTCGTGACGGCGGCCGCGCCTGTGGGCCACCGCCTGCTCGTAGGCGGCCTCGACCCGCGGGATCACGCGGCTCGCGGTGAAGCTGCGTGCCCGTTCGGCCGCAGCGGCGCCGAGCGCCGCACGCCGGGCGGGGTCGGCCAGCAGGCCGGCGAGCGCGTCGCGCAGCGCCGGGACGTCGCCGGGCGGGACGATCACCCCGGTGGTCCCCACGACATCGGGCAGCCCGCCGCTGCGCGCGGCGACGACCGGTCGCCCGGCGGTCATCGCCTCGAGCGCGACGAGGCCGAAGGACTCGGGGGTGAGCGAGGGGACCACGGCGACCGTGCAGCGCTGCCACGCGGCGAGCAGCGCTCCGCGCGGCAGCGGGCCGAGCTGGATCACTCCGGGCCGCGGTGCCGCGAGCGCCGGGTCCACGGAGCGCCCCGCGAGGACGAGCGGCGGAGCATCTGCAAGCGCCGCGTGCGCCTCGAGCAGCACCCCGACGCCCTTGTCGGCGACGACGTCGCCGGCGAACAGCAGGAAGTCCCCTGCGGGAAGCGCGTCAAGTGACGGATCGGCGGGATCGGCGGCCGCGAGCAGATCGTCGGCGAGGAAGTTGGGGACGACCTCCCACGGAGTGCGCCCACCGGGGAGCGCGCAGGCCAGCGCCACGGCGTCGCTCACGGGCAGGAACGCGTCGGCGGCGCGTCGCTGCGCCTCCCCCATGACGCGCGTCAGAACCGCGGTCGGCGGCCCGACGACCGGCCCGTACTGGGCGCTCGCGCAGCGCACGCACTTCACGGCGGCCGGGCCCGAGCATGGCTCGCCCAGCCGCACGAGCCGCTTGGTCGCGCAGACGAGGCTGTAGTCGTGCAGGCTCAGCACGTACGCGGCAGGGGTGCGCGAGCGCAGCGGCAGGTGGGCGTGCGCAAGCCAGTTGTGACCGTGGACGACGTCCGGCCGCTCCGCGCGGACGACCTGCCCGAGCGCGCGCACCGTCTCGGGGTCCGGCGCCGGCGGCGCATGCCGCCGCCCCGTGTCGCTGAAGAGCAAGGGCAGCCGGGCCGCGAGACCCGGAAGACGGTGGATGCGCACACCGTCCTGCTCCTCCGTGTCCGGGAGCCCATCCGATCGCAGCGTGGCGACGGCCACCTCGTGCCCGCGGGCCGTGAGTGCCCGCGCGAGCTCCTCGACCATGCGCTCCTCGCCCCCGACGACCGGAGCGTAGAACTGGGCGACCATCAGGATGCGCATGGCACCTTCGCCGCGACCACGTCGCAGTAGAGCCGGAACAGGGCCTCCGCGCAGTCGTCCCAGGTCGGCAGGTCCGGTTCCTGCGGAATCAGCGGATCGCGGAGCTCGTCGAGGATCGCCCGCGCCACCTGCGCCGGCGTCGCGTCGCTCGGCACCGAGCGCGCGAGCCCGCGGTCGGCGAGCTCCCCGACGCCGGAGCCCGTGCCGACGAGCAGCGGTCGCCCGAGCGAGAGCGCCTCGAGCGCGGCGATCGGGTGCGTCTCGAACTCGGACAGCAGCGTCACGAGCGACGTCCCGGCGAGCTCGCGTGCCATCGCGAGGCGGTCGGTCGCAGGGACGGCGCGGATGTCGACCTGCGCCGCGATGCCGAGCCGGCTCGAAAGCTCACGCAGGTGCTGCTCGTCCGGCCCGCTGCCGGCGATCCAGAGCCGCGCCCGGGGGATCTGCTCGAGCACGGCGGGGAATGCCTCGATGACGCGGCGATGGCCCTTGTACGCCTCGAGGCGCCCGACGGATGCGATCAGCGGGGCCGCGGGGTCGGGCGGCGGCGGGCGCTGATCCTCAGGGAGCTCGGGAAGGTCGACGCCGTTCGGAATGAGCGCGAACCGCTCGGGCGGCACGCCGAGCTCGGCGCCGTACTGCTCGATCTCGAACTCTGCGACCGCGACGAGCCGGTCGGCCGCGCGCAGCAGCGGCGCGAGCATCCGGCGCTGGAGCGGCCGCGAGCTGTGACGCAGCGCCTGCGAGTGTCCGCCGCCGTGGAACGTGACGATGTACGGGAGCCCGTCGCGGCGCGCCGTGCGCATCGCCAGCGGCGCGACGGCCGTGTGGTAGCTCTGCACATGCACGACGTCCCACTCGCCCTCGCGCATCGCCGCGGGGAGTCCAGGAGCGAAGAGCCAGTCGCGGCCCGAGGGCCGCGCGCGAACGCGCCGCACGTCCACCCCATGATCGGTGTCCATGGCGGGGAGCGTCCCGGTGCGGTCGGTCGTGAGCACGCGGACCGCGGTGCCGCGGGCGTGCAGGCGCGTGGCGACCTCGTGGACGTGCCGCTCGACGCCGCCCATCTCCGGGAGGTAGCGCGGCGTCACCATCAGCACGCGCGGCCCGTCGCTCACGCCGCCCGCCCACGCGCGAGCATCCCGCGCAGGTACCCGGCGGCCGTGACGAGCAGGCCTCCCGTGATCGCAGCGGCCCGCCCGAGCCCGCCGGCGTCGCCGCGTGCCGCGTCGCGGAGGCCGTGAAGGACGCCCAGCGGCAGGGTTCGCGTCGCGTACGTGCGCTCACTCGAGAGCCCGTCACCGGAGCCGACGAGATCCGTGAGCAGCGCCTTGGACCGGCCCTCGGCCCAGCAGCGCGTGAAGAAGTAGTTCCAGGTGCCGCGCCCCGGCGTGACGAGGTGGCGGACGTGCGCCGCGGGCTCGTAGACGATGCGCGCGCCCGGCCGCCGCTGGCGCAGCCGGATCGAGATCTCGGTCTCCTCGCAGCCCATCGGCAGGCCGCGGTCACGCCCGATGCCGGAGTGGAAGCCGCCGACCGCGTCGAGCGCCTCGCGGCGGAAGGCCATGTTGGCGCCGATCGCGTTTCGCACGTCGGCGACGACGGTCGGCATGCCCGTGTAGGAGCAGCCGATGACCCAGTCGAACTCACGCGGGAACCAGGCTGGGCGCGGCTCGAGCCACGCGGGTGAGAGCGAGCCGCCCGCGCTGACGACCGCGGGGTCGGCGAAGACCGGGGCGAGGTGCTCGAGCCAGTCGGGATCGGCGGCGGCGTCGTCGTCGAGGAACGCGACGATGTCACCGGTCGCGGCCGAGATCCCCGCGTTGCGCGCGCCCGAGAGCCCCTGCGGCTCGGTGTTCTCGACGAGGACCACCAGGCCGTCCGGCCAGGCACGTCGCGCCCGCTCGAGCAGCGCCTGGTTGTGGTCCACCGAGACGATCACCTGATGTGCCGGGCGGGTCTGCCCCTGCACCGAGGCGACCGCGTCGCGCAGCGCGTCCCAGCGCTCGTCGGAGTAGGCCGAGATCACGACCGACACGGTGAGCGGCGCGGCCGCGGACTGCGGCGTGCCGCCGTTCCCGGATGTCGCGTCGTTCAGGTGCATGGCCATGATGTCCAGTGGTTCTCCGGGTGCAGGGCGAAGCCTCCAGGCGGGCGAAGGCGGGCAGGTACGAAATCCACATCGGCGCGCGCCGGAATCGAGCCCGCAAGACCACGGCCAGCTCCTGCCGACCCCCGTCGGGGAAGGCCTTGTGAGGGTACCGCCGGGAACGGTCGCGGACGGCCGTCAGGCGGTCGCTGCGGGCGCGAGTGCGGGGCGGGTCCGGAAGTCCGCGAGGTCGAGGCGGGCGGTGCGCCGCACGTACTCGCCCGGCATTCCCGGCCAGTTGGCCGTGACGCGGCCCGCGTCGTTCACGTACCAGCTGCCGCAGCCCGACGTCCAGACCGTCGCCTGCAGGCGCTCCGCGAGCTCGCTCTGGAAGCCGTCGTGGATCTCCTGGCGCACCTCGAGCCGCTCCGCGGCGCCGCTCGTGAGCAGCCCGAGCGCCTGCGCCACGTAACCGGCCTGCGCCTCGAGCATGTCGATCGCCGAGCCGGTTCCGTGCCCCGTGTTCGGGCCGTAGATGACGAACATGTTCGGGAAGCGCGGGACGGTCATCCCGAAGTAGGCCTCGGCCCCCGCGGCCCATGCGTCGCGAAGGCTCGCGCCGTCGCGGCCTGTGACCTCCATCGGCGCGAGGAACTGCGTCGCCGTGAAGCCGGTGCCGAAGATCACGACGTCCGCCTCGTGCAGCCGGCCGTCTGCGGTGACGATGCCGTCGGCCCGCACCTCGCCGATCGGGCTCGTCACGAGGTCGACGTCCGGCCGCGCGAGTGCCCGGTACCAGTCGCTCGTGATGAGGATGCGCTTGCACCCGAGCGGGTAGTCCGGTCGCGTCGCGGCCCGCAGCGCGGGGTCGCCGCGAAACTGGATCCGGCGCTGGAGATCGGACAGCGCGGTCGTGACGGCGCTCGACGCCCGCGCGCGCAGCGGCGGACGGCCGGTGAAGACGGGGGCCAGCGACTCCAGCGACCCGCGCCAGGCCGAGCGGAGCGCCCCCTGGACGCGCGGCGAGCGCTCGTACAGGCGCTGCGCGACGCCGCGGTACGCCGTGTCGAACTTCGGCAGCGTCCAGGGCGCCGAGCGCTGGAAGACGCTGACGCTGCGCGCGAGCGGCGCGATCTCGGGGACGAACTGGATGGCGCTCGCCCCCGTGCCGACGACGGCGACGCGGCGGCCGCGCAGGTCGACGTCGTGGTCCCACCACGCCGAGTGGAACGCATCGCCCGCGAAGCCGTCCATGCCGGGGAGATCGGGGACCGACGGGCGCGTGAGCTGTCCGCACGCCGGGATCAGGACGTCGCACTCCACGTCCGGGCCGCCCTCGACCTCGAGGTGCCAGCGACCCGCCTGCTCATCCCAGGCGGCGGAGACGACGTCCTGGCCGAGCCGCAGCAGCGGCTCGATCCCGAAGTCGCGAACGACGCCCTCGAGGTAGGCGCGGATCTCGGGCTGCGGCGAGAAGCGCCGGCTCCAGCGCGGGTTCGGCGCGAACGACAGCGAGTACAGGTGCGACGGCACATCACAGGCCGCGCCGGGGTACGTGTTCGCCTCCCAGACACCGCCGACGCGCTGCGCGCGGTCGAGGATGACGATGTCCTCGATGCCGGCGCGCCGGGCCTGGACGGCCGTCGCGACACCGCCGAAGCCGGCTCCGATGATGGCGACGGACGGGGCGGCGGGCATCGAGCCGTCCACCCTACCTGGGCGGCGCGGCCGGACTGGTCTAGATTCCTTGGGTGCAACACCGCCCGATGGCGGGTGCGGTCGAGCGAAGGGAACACGGTGGCACCAGAGGGACAGGAGACACAGCGACTGCAGCGGCTTCGGGCCATCGGCACGCTGCGCGAGGCGTACACCGAAGCACTCCTGGCCGGCGAGGAGGCCTCCGCCGAGCGGGCGATCCGCGACGCGATCGACGCCGAGATCGGCGAGTGCACGATCTACGACGGGATCATGGCGCCCGCGCTGCGCCGCATCGGCGAGGGCTGGGCCTCCGGCGAGGTGTCGGTCGCCGACGAGCACCTCGCGACGCAGATCAGCACGCGCATGGTCGCGCTGCAGCGCGAGCTCTCCCGGGTCTCGGGGCGACGCCTCAGCACCCGCGTCCTGCTCTGCGGACTCGAGCAGGAGCATCACGTCGTCGGCCTCGAGATGGCCGCGAGCGTGCTGCTGCACGCCGGCTATGACGTCCGCCTGCTCGGCGCCGACGTCCCGATCGACACGCTCACCCGAGCCGTCGAGCGCCACGAGCCCACGATCATCGGCTTCTCCGCGACGATGGCCACCACGGCCAGGGTGCTGCCCGCCGCGATCTACGAGGCGCGGTCGGCCGATCCGGGCGTCGGCGTGATCATCGGCGGCGCCGCCGCCTCACTGCGCATGGAGGCGACCGCCGGCACCGCGGTCTGCACCCACGTCTCCGACGCGGTCGACATCGCGGACGGCCTCGCCCAGCGGTCCTCGTACAACTAGGACCTAGTCGACGACCTGCAGGGCCTTCGGCAGGGTGTTGAGCACGTCGGGCCCGTCCTGCGTGACGGCGACGAGGTCCTCGATCCGCACGCCGCCGAGGCCGGGCACGTAGACACCCGGCTCGACCGTGACGACCATCCCCGCTTCGAGCACCCGCTCCCCGAGGCGGGAGAGCCGCGGGCCCTCGTGGATCGCCAGGCCGACGCCGTGCCCAAGCCCGTGGCCGAAATGCTCGGCGTGGCCGGCGGCGTCGATGATGTCGCGCGCGATCGCGTCGACCTCGCGGCCGGTCGGCCCCGGCCGCACCGCGGCGAGCGCGGTCTCCTGCGCCTCGAGCACGAGGTCGTAGATGCCGCGCTCATCCTCGCCCGGCTCGCCGCCCGCGGCGAACGTCCGGGTGCAGTCCGAGCAGTAGCCCTCGAGCTTCGCGCCCCAGTCGATCGTGACGAGGGTGCCGGGCTCGATCACGCTTGCACGCGGCTCGGCATGCGGAAGGGCACCATGGGCGCCGCTCGCCACGATCGGCTGGAAGCTGACCGCCTCGGCGCCGTGACGGCGGATCGCGACCTCGAGATCGAGCGCGATCTGCGCCTCGGTCCGGCCCGCGAGCCCGCGGCCGAGCACCTCCGTCAGCGCCGCGTCGGCGAGGTGCGCGGCCTCACGGATCCGCG
This sequence comes from uncultured Actinomycetes bacterium, assembly GCA_963805615.1. Lineage (GTDB taxonomy): Bacteria > Actinomycetota > Thermoleophilia > Solirubrobacterales > Solirubrobacteraceae > F1-60-MAGs163. The sequence goes on from CAWDUW010000010.1 coordinate 196,174, forward strand.
AGATCTCCTGGGGCTCCTTGATCTCGCGCAGCCCCTCGACCAGCCCACCTGCGGGCACGAGCTCGGCACGGTCGCCGATCGCCTCGCGGATGCGCTCAAGGCCGGAGACCGTCACGCTCGCGTCGTCGAAGCCGACCCGCGGAACTGAGGGTCCGTCCCAGTCCGGGAAGTGCTCGGTCAGAGCCGGGCCGAGCAGCTCCTGCGTCGCCTGCCGGCGGTCCCAGATCGGCGAGACCTGGTCGGCGACCTGGCTGACGTACCGGAAGTCGGTGAGGAAGATGCCGGCGGAGCCGGCGTGCGCGGTGCCGAGGATCGCCAGCCCGTTCGAGCCGGTGAAGCCCGTCAGCCAGCGGACGTTGACGAGCTCGGAGACGATCAGCAGGTCGAGCTCCCGCTCGCGGGCCGCCGCGGCGAGCCGCTCTGCGCGTGAAGCGCTCATGCCGCGTCCGCGTCTGCGGTCAATGCCGCATGCAGGCGGCCGAGCGCGATGCGGTAACCCTCAGGCCCCTGACCGCTGATGGTCGCGATGCAGAGGTCGCCGATCACCGAGACGCGGCGGAACGGCTCACGCTCCTGCACATCGGAGAGGTGGACCTCGACCGCGGGCAGCCCCGCGATCTCGAGCGCGTCGCGGATCGCGTACGAGTAGTGCGTCCAGGCCCCCGGGTTGATGATGATCCCGTCTGCGAGCCCGTCCATGCCGTGGAGATGCTCGACGAACGCGCCCTCGTGGTTGGACTGGAAGAAGTTCGGCTGCAGCCCGAGCTCCTCGGCATCCTTGGCGATCGCCTGCTCGAGATGATCGAACGTCATCCCGCCGTAGTGCGCGGCGTCGCGGCGGCCGAGCTGGTCGAGGTTGACGCCGTGCATGACCGCGATGCGATTGTGGGCGAGCACGAGCCGAGTTTCGCATGTCAACCCCCGGCACGCGGCTGCCGATACATCAAGCGTGCCACGGCATGCCGAACGTCGGCCGCTCGCGCTGCTCCTGCTCGCCGCAACGGCGCTCCTGACGCTGGCCGACACCGCAACGGGCGACTACGCCATCGAGCTGCGGCCCACCGTGGATCAGCTGCTCGCCGGACACGTGCAGGCCTTCTTCGCGGGCGCACCGATCTACGGGCCGTCGGTCCTCCCCCGGGTCCCCTTCATGGCCCTGGCCGACGCGCTCGGCTCGGGCTGGGTCGGCGTCTACCTCGCGGGCGCGGTCGCCTGCATGTTCGTCGTCACAGGGCTGGCATACATGCTCGACGGCCGGCTTGCCGCGCTGGGCCGCTCACGCGGCGTGCGCGTCACCGTGATCATGACCTGCCTGCTCGCGCCCGTCCTGACGCGCGCGGCGCCGATGGGCCATCCGGAGGAGGCGCTCGCCGGTGCCCTCTGCGCGATCGCGCTGCTCGCCGCGCTGTCCGGGCACAGCGGCTGGGCGGGCCTCGCCCTCGGCGCCGCGGTCGCCGCCAAGCCCTGGGCCGTCGTCGCCGTCCTGCCGGCGCTGCTCGCCGCCGAGGGCGGCCGCGTGCGCCTGCTGCTCACCGCCGCCGCGACCACGGCAGGTGCCGAGCTCCCCTTCCTTCTGGCCCAGCCCTCCGGTGCAGGCTCCTCGACCGTCGCCCGGCTCTCGACAGCGCCGCACTACTTCCATCCCACGCAGATCTTCTGGCCGCTGCGGGAGGTGATCGTGGACCCCGCGACCGGCGCCACCGGATACCGCGGGCCCGCGCTGATCCACCAGTACTCGCACCCCGCGATCGTGCTGCTGGCACTGCCGCTCTCGGCGATCTTCGCGCTGCGGCTGCGCGCCGGTCACGTCGAGCGCCGGGACGCGCTGGCGCTGCTCGCGCTGCTGCTCTTCGCGCGCAGCCTGCTGGACCCCTGGAACACGATCTACTACGTCCTCCCCGCGATTCTCGCGCTCGTCAGCTGGGAGGCGCTCACCCGTGACGGGCTGCCGGTCGGCGCGATGGCGATCAGCGGCCTCACGTACGTCTCGTTCGTCACGCTCGCCGGGCGCCTCGGCGCCGACGCGCTGGCCGCGGCCTACCTGGCATGGGCGATCCCGGCGTTCCTGCTGCTGGGCCGCGCGGCGTTCACCGGGGCCCGCGACCCGGCACCCCGCCGGCTGCCTCAGCCGAGGATCTCGGCGACCGCCTCGAGCACGTCGCCCGGCGCGATCTGAGCGCCGTGGCGCACGTCGCCGGGCGCCTCGCAGAGCACGAACGGGACCTCCTCGCCGATGCGCTTCTTGTCGCGGCGTGTGGCGTCGACGACCGCCTGCGCCTCGACGCCGCCGATGGTGGTCGGCAGACCCGCCGTGGCGAGCAGCCCGCTCACCTGCTCACGCAGGTCGCCCGCGCCGGAGAGGCGCAGCGCGGCGAGCAGGCCCAGGCCGACCGCCTCGCCGTGCCGCAGGCGCGCGTAGCCGGTCACCGTCTCGAGCGCGTGGGCGATCGTGTGGCCGAGATTCAGGACCTGCCTGCGCCCGCCGTCACGCTCGTCCTCTGCCACGACCGCGAGCTTCGTGCGCGCGCAGTCCAAGATCACGTCGTCGTCGACCCGCTCGCCCGCGCCGACGCGGTCCCACAACGGCCCGCCCGCGATCAGCGCCGTCTTGACGACCTCGGCGTACCCGGCGGCGAACTCCTGCGCCGGCAGCGTCGCGAGCGTCTGAGGGTCCACGAGCACCGCCGCCGGCTGGTGGTAGGCGCCGACGTAGTTCTTCGCCTCGGGGAGATCGACCCCCGTCTTGCCGCCGTACGCCGAGTCGACCTGTGCCACGAGCGTCGTCGGCACCTGGACGACCGGGATCCCGCGCTGGAACGTCGCGGCGCAGAAGCCGGCGAGGTCTCCGACGACGCCGCCGCCGACCGCGACGAGGTGGTCGGCGCGCGTCACGTTCTGGTTCACCAGCGCGCGCCACACCGCCTCGGCGGTCGTGAGCGTCTTCTGCTCCTCCCCCGCGGCGATCTCCACGAGGCCGGCGAGCATCGGAACGCGGCCGGCGTAGAGATCCGCCACGTGCTCGTCGCTGACGACGAAGCGCCTTGACGTCGGCGGCAGCGGCCACGGCGCAGCGATCGCCCCGGCGCCGAGCCAGACCGGGTAGTCGCCCGAGGCACTCGTCGCCCACAGGAGGCGCAGCCCCTCGGCCTCACCGCTCGCGAGCGCCGTGAGCGACGACAGCGCATGCCGCACGATGTCGATGCCCGAGCGCGGGAGCGTCGCGTCCGCGGCGGCGTTGTAGGTCGCACGGCGTGCAGCGAAGAGCGCGTCGAAGGCCGCGCGGTCACGTGCCAGCGGCCTCCCGCTGCCCGCGGCGCGCGACCACGCGGTCTCGAGGTCCACCTCGACGAGGACGACGGTGTGCGCGCCCAGTGCCTCGCGCACCCGCTCGGACCCGAGCGCGCCACCGCCGAGCGCGACGACCGCAGGTGCGCCTCCCAGGGCGTCGAGGACCGCGCGCGCCTCACGCTCGCGGAACGCGGCTTCGCCCTCCCGTTCCCAGAAGCTCTCGATCGATTCGCCGAACGCCGCCGCGAGCTCGGCGTCGACGTCGCGGACGGGGACGCCGAGCAGCCGCGCGGCCTCGCCGGCGCACGTCGTCTTCCCGGCGCCCATGAAGCCGGCGAAGACGAGACAGCGGTCTAGCTCCGCCACCCGATCCGCTCGCGATACCCCGTGAGCGCGGCGCGGGTGTCGTCGACGTGGTCGCCGCCGAACTTCTCGCGATAGGCGTCGGCGACGACGAACGCGACCATCGCCTCGGCGACGACGCCGGCCGCCGGGACCGTGCTCGAATCGGTGCGCTCGCGCAGCGCCTGGGCGGGCTCCCGCGTGGAGATGTCGACCGAGCGCAGCGGCTGCGTCAGCGTCGGCAGCGGCTTCATCGCGCCGCGGACGAGCAGCGGCTCGCCGGTGGTCATGCCGCCCTCCAGCCCGCCGGCGCGGTTCGTCTCGCGGTGGTAGCCGCGCTCGTCGCTGTAGAAGATCTCGTCGTGCGCCTCACTGCCCGGCTTGGCGGCGATCTCGAACGCCTCACCGAGCGTGACGCCCTTGACGGCCTGGATCGAGCAGATCGCCTGTGCGAGCCGCCCGTCGAGGCGCTCCTCCCACGAGACGTGCGAACCGAGTCCGGGCACCACGCCGAACACGATCACCTCGAAGACCCCGCCGATCGACTCGTTCGCCTTGCGCTGCACGTTGATGTGCTGCACCATCGCCCGGCTCGCGTCGGGATCCAGGCAGCGGACCGGGTCGTCGTCCACCCCGTCGAAGTCGGAGACCGTGAGCGCTCCCTCGCGCGGGACGGCGTGCTCGGTCCCGATCTGCACGACGTGCGAGCGGATCTCGACGCCCAGCGCCGCGAGGTAGGCCCGGCAGACGGCGCCGCCGGCCACCCGCGCGGCCGTCTCTCGCGCGCTTGCGCGCTCGAGCACGTTGCGGACGTCGGTGAAGCCGTACTTCCAGGCGCCGACGAGGTCGGCGTGCCCCGGGCGCGGCAGGTGCACTTCGGGAACCTCGGCCTCGACCGGCCAGGGGTTCATCCGCTCTTCCCAGTTGGTGAAGTCGCGGTTGGCGATCTGCAGGGCGATCGGCCCGCCGAGCGTGCGCCCGTGGCGCACGCCGGCCGTGACGAAGGCGCGATCGGTCTCGATCTTCATCCGCCCCCCGCGACCGTGCCCGAGCTGGCGGCGGGCCATGTCGCGGTCGATCGCCTCACGGTCGAGCTCGAGCCCGGCGGGAAGGCCCTCGACGATGCAGGTGAGTCCGGGGCCGTGCGACTCGCCGGCGGTGATCAGCTTCAGGGCCATATGCGCGGCCGAGGGTATCCACCCTGACCCCGCCGCTGTCCGCTCAGAGCGGTCAGCCCTTGTCGGCCCACGCGGGAACGCGGACCAGGATGCCGCGCTCGGGCACCCAGCGGTAGACGCCCATCAGGTGCGCGGAGCGGCCGTCGACGACCTTGCGCAGCAGGCGGCGGTCGGCCTTCGACGCCTTTGCCGCGGCGAGTGCCGCGCTGGCGCCCTTCGCCGAGCTGGAAGCCTTCAGCTTGCTCAGCTTGATGATGTCCATCTGGTACTGCTCAACGCCCGCGTCGGTCGTCAGGTCGAAGAATTCGGTGTCCCCGACCTTCAGCTCGATCGTCTCGCAGTTGGTCTTGCTCGGCTTGCATGTCCCGTCGCCGGTCGCCTTGGCGTCGGACGAGACGAGGAAGACGAGCGTCTTGCCGTCGTCCTTGACGCCGAGGAAGACGAAGAAGGGACTGGAGGACGAAGGCAGCGGGGTGAGCCGCGGAACGGCGCGCAGCGTCTTCATCGAGTCGGCCTGGCCGAAGCGCAGGTCGACGACGTAGTTCGGCGTGGCGGCCTTCGGCTTGGCCTTGGGCTTCGCCGGCGTCGCTGCCCGTGTCGCCGGAGCCGCCCGTGGCCGCGCCGCTGCTGGGGGTCGGCGTCGCGCCGCCACCGGACGTCGTGCTCGACTTCAGAGCCTGAGCCTTCTGCGGCGTGGAGCCCTTGGGCTGCACGAAGGGGTCACGGCCGCGACCGTCGTGCGCACGCACGGTCGGGTCGGCGTCGAGCGTGACGAGGGCCGGGCTGTCGCTGGCCGCGTCGCGCGCCAGCACGGCGTTGGCGACGGGTGTCGGGACGGGCTCGGGGTTCTTGGCGAGGACGACGGGGACGGCGACGACGCCCGCGAACAGGAGCACCGCGATCGGCCACAGCCGCTTCTCGACGAGATCGGCCCAGATGTTGCGAAGCGTGGTCATCGTCCGCCTCCGGTGACGATGGATGCCGCCGCCGCGGTGGCGGGCGAAGCGCCGCCGGCGGTCGACGTCGAACTGGCTGACGGTGCGCCGCCGCCGGTCGACGGACCGGCCGCGGTCGCGCCCGCGGTGAGGCCCTGCCCGAGGGGCAGGACGTATGCCGTGGCCTTCACGCTGGCGGCGACCTTCGGGAACCCGGAGGGCGCGGCCTTGAGGTCGAAGCTGTCGACGGACAGCAGGCGGCCGCGGACGACGAGGTTGCCGGCCGGGGTGACGCTCGTGAAGGCCGAGACGCGGTTGAAGAAGTCCTCCAGGCGGAAGAAGCTGCCGACGAACTCGAAGCTGAACGGCATCGTCGGGAAGCCGGCGGTGCCGACGGCGGCACCGGGCGGCAGCGAGGATGCGGCCGTCGACGTCACGGCGGGCGTTGCGGGAGCCGTGCCGGCGGCGGGGGTCGCGGGCTGCGCGTCGGCCGAGTTGCCGCTGGCGCCGGAGTCGCCGCCGTTGCTCGCCGCGGGCGCGGCGGGCGTCGCGGCCGGAGCGGCCGGAGCGGCGGCGGTGCTGCCCGACGCGTCGAGCGTGAGCGAGCGGAAGTCCACCTTCTCCTTGTCGGCGGCGCGGTTGACCTGCACGATCAGCGAGGGGACGTCATCGTCCTGCGGCACGGCCTGGCCGAGCGCGGCCACCGCTGCGTAGTCGCTGTCGTAGCGGGCCTTGGCGTCCACGGCGGAGGTGGCGGAGGCGCGCGCCTGCTGCAGGCGCTGCTGCTCCACGACGACCTTTCCGCGTCAGCTCGGTGGCCTCCTTGCGCTTGGGCGCGAGGATGAAGAACCAGAAGCCGCCGAGCAGCAGGCCCGCGATGACGACGATCCCGACAAGACGGTCACGGCCGGTCACTGGGGCGTCCCTCCGGTCGCGGGGGCGCCGCCGCCGGTGGCGGTGGCGGAGGCGGGGGCCGGCGCGGTCTCCACGGGGGTGGGAGTCGGAGCCGTCAGGAAGATGGTCATGTTGAACTGCGGCTTCTTACCGCTGCCGCCGCGGCAGTCGCCGGTCGACGAGCTGGAGTCGGTCTCGCTGCCCTTCTGCGAGGAATCGAGGCTGACGCGCACGACGCCGTCCATCCGGCGCAGCTCGGACATCAGCGTCGCGACCATCGGATGCGAGGTCGTGCAACCCGTGATCGTCATCGCCGGCCCGGCGATCGAGGAGCGCACGCCGCTCGCGGCGCCGCCGGTCCCGCCCGCCGAAACCGATCCGGACACGGTCGTCAGCCAGACGTTCTTGGGCAGGACGCGCGACAGCTCGCCGAGGGCGTGGGCCCAGTCGTAGCGGGTCGTCGCGAGGTTGCGGACGGTCGAGATGCGGTTCTTGCGCAGCGAGGAGAAGTCGGCGTAGGCGGTCAGGTTCGCGGCGACCTGCTCGGCCGCGTCGGCCTGGCGCGTCGCCGGCGTCGACCTGCGCCTGCTCGGTCTTGACGTTGTTGGACGCCATCACGTACGAGGTGGCAAGCACGAGCATCAGCGCGAGCGACGCCCAGCGCGACGTAGACGAGACCGCCGCTGCGACCGGAGACGCCGGCGGCGCGCCGCTCGTCTGCGGGCAGCAGGTTGACGCCCGGGGTGCCCGGCGACGCGAGACCCGCGGCGACGGTGACCTCGGCGCTGTCCACGCCGGCGACCTCGCCGCCGACGATGCCGTGGGTGATCTCGAGCCCGATCTCCCCGCCGACGGCGTCGGCGAAGCCGGGGATCGAGAGGCCGGGACCGGTGAAGATGGCGCGGGCGACGGGCGTGCCCGTCGACTGCATGTGATGGAAGTCGAGCGACTGCCGGATCTCGCTGGCGATGCGCCGCACGCCCTCCTGCAGGACGGCGCGGGCGTCGGCGACGATCTCGGCGTCACCTTCGACCTGCTCGAGCGGCGTGAGGACCCCGACGTGCTGCAGCCATGCGCGAGAGTGCTCGAGTGTCAGGCCACGGCGCTCGGCGAGCTCGACGGCGAGCCCTTCGACACCGCTGCCCGACGAGCGGGCGAAGAGGCACTGCGGCCCCTGCGCGACCGCGACGTTGGTGATGCCGGCGAGCTCGGCGTAGAGCAGCGTGTCCGCTTCGTCTGCGGTCTCGTCGCGCAGTGCGCGGATCATCGCGAACGCGGCGAGGTCGATGCCCTCGACGCGCAGGCCCGCGCCACGTGCGGCGGCGAGGACCGGCTCGATCATGTCGCGGCGGGCGGCGGCGATCAGGATGCGCTGGCGGGGACCGTTCTCGGTCTCCATGACGGCGAGGGACTGCCAGTCGAGGACCGCCTGGTCCAGCGGCATCGGCAGCGCGTCCTGCGCCTGGAAGCGGACGGCGGCGTCGAGCTCCTTGCCGGCGGCGCCCACGGGCAGCTCGATCGTTCGGACGACGACCTTCTGGTTGGCGACGCCGATGCGGACGCGGCGATCCAGGCCCTTGTGCGCGGACCATGCGTCCTTGCAGCACCTCGCTCAGCGCGGGGACGTCGACGACTTCGCCGTCACGGACGATGCCGGGCTCGAGCTGGGCGGTGAAGGCCTGCTCGAGGGTGAGCCCGCCGTTGACGGCCACCCGCGCGACGGCGACGCCGGCTGGATCGATGTCGAGGCCGACGATCGGCTTCTGTCGCTGTGCCATGAATGGAGGGCGGGGTGGGGTCGGACGGACTGGAGGGGTACGGGGAAGCGTCCGTTCCCGGCATCGGCACCTCACGCCCGGGACTCAACCCCCGCAAGAGCCGATCCGCCATTCGTCCAGGCCCGACGGCGGGCTCAGGTACGTGGCCCGGCCGATCGGCCTAGAAGTGATCGAGGTAGGCGTCGACGATCTGATCGCCGACGAAGAAGGCGATCATGCCGCCCAGTGCGAGAAACGGCCCGAACGGGACCGCGGTCTTGCGGCCCGGCCTCCTGGCCGACGCGAGCGATGATGACGACGCCGACGAGGACGCCGGTGATCAGCGCGATGAAGATCGCCGGGCCGACGGCTCGGCCGAGATACAGCCCGAGCACACCCGCGAGCTTCACGTCGCCCATCCCCATGCCGCGCGGATAGAGGTACGCGGCGGCGAAGAAGAATGCGAAGGCGGCGGCGCCCGCGATCAGCTGCTCGGGGACGAAGTCCAGGTCGAGCGCGAGCCCGGCCACCAGCGCGGCGATCGCGGAGGGCAGCGTGATCGCGTTCGGGATCCTCCGCGTGTCGAGGTCGATCAGGGTGATCGGCACGAGGGTCGTGACGAGCAGCACGCCCAGAACGACGCGGATCGTCTCGTCCTGCGTGGCGGCCACGAGCGCGAACAGCGCGCCGGTGGCGAGCTCGACCGCGGGGTAGCGCCAGGAGATCGGCTCCCCGCAGCGATCGGCAGCGGCCCCGGAGCAGCAGCCAGCCGAGCAGCGGCACGTTGTCGAACCAGCGGATCGGCGTCCCGCAGCTCGGGCAGTGCGACGGCAGGCGCCGCGAGCGATTCGCCACGCGGGAGCCGGTAGGCGACGACGTTCAGGAACGACCCGATCGCGAGGCCGGCGAGGAAGAGGAAGGCGACGGTCGGTGCGGGCACGGGTGCTGGTGGGGGTTCGGCGAGAGGGGCTGGAACCCTCCCGGCTCCCGGATGCGACGAGGCGGGCCGGGGGCCCGCCTCGCGCGCGGTGATCAGGGAGGGGGCGAAGCTGGTGCTACCAGGTGCCGCCGGACTTGCAGCCACCGTCTCCGCCGACGGTGCAGGTGCGGGTGTAGCCGCCGCCGGCCCCACGGTTGACGGCGAAGCTGTTGCCACTGGCGGAGTTCGCCGTGACCGTGAACGTCGACGTCGCCGACGCCGTCACCGACACCTGGTTCACGCCGGTGCCGTACGGGAGCCCGGTGGCGCCCAGGGCGGACGCGGTGTTGCACTGCGTGTAGTCCTGCGTGTCCGAGAAGCACGCCTCGACCTGCGACACCAGGTTGCGGGCGTCAGACTTCGCCGAGGCGTCCTGACCTTTGCGCTGCTGACCCAGGAACGTCGGGAGAGCGATCGCGGCGAGAATGCCGATGATCAGAATGACGACCAGGAGCTCAATGAGCGTAAAGCCGTCGTCGTCGTTCTTCAGGCGGGTGAGCATGAGGGACTCCTGTGTAAGCCCTGTCGCTGAATGGGTCCGAACCTCTCCCCCTATCGGCCCGGTTCGCGCCGCCCTTGAGAGCACAGCGGGCGGGTTCACCCGAACGTCGAGGGGCGGGCCCGTGGGCCCGCCCCTGACGATCACATGGCAGAAAGTGAAACGGCGTGACTACCAGGTGCCGCCGGCCTTGCAGCCGCCGTTGCCACCCGTGGTGCAGGTGCGGGCGTAGCCGCCGGAGGCGGCACGGGCGATCATGAACGTGTTCGCGCTCGCGGAGACGGCGGTCACCGTGAACGTGCCGGTGGCCGCTGCCGTCACCGAAACCTGGTTCGAACCGGTGCCGTAGTCGAGGCCGGTCGTGCCGAGCGCCACAGACGTGTTGCACTGCGTGTAGTCCTGCGTGTCGGAGAAGCACGCCTCGACCTGCGAGACGAGGTTACGAGCGTCAGACTTCGCCGAGGCGTCCTGACCCTTCTTCTGCTGACCGAGGAACGTCGGGAGAGCGATCGCGGCAAGAATGCCGATGATCAGGATGACGACCAGGAGCTCAATGAGCGTAAAGCCGTCTTCGTCGTTCTTGAAGCGGGTGAGCATGAGGGACTCCTCTGGTAAGTCCTGCGTCGGGGCAACGTCTTTGTCTGCCATCGACGCTGTGTCAACTGGCCTTGACCCGCCGGGCGATTCGTCGTCAGACGTTGAAAGGCGGGCCCGGGGGCCCGCCTTTCGCGTTCATGCTCACGTGGTGAGGAAAAGCGCCTGGTCCTACCAGGTGCCGCCCGTCTTGCAGCCGCCGTTGCCGGCGGTGGTGCAGGTGCGGGTGTACCCGCCGCCGGCAACGCGGTTGATGCTGAATGCGTTGGTGCTGGCGGACGTCGCCGTCACGGTGAACGTGTCGGTCGCGGACGCGGTCACCGAGACCTGGTTCGGACCGGTGCCGTAGTCGAGGCCGGTCGTGCCGAGCGCCGAAGACGTGTTGCACTGCGTGTAGTCCTGCGTGTCTGCGAAGCACGCCTCGACCTGCGAGACGAGGTTACGGGCGTCAGACTTCGCCGAGGCGTCCTGGCCCTTCTTCTGCTGGCCGAGGAACGTCGGGAGAGCGATCGCGGCAAGAATGCCGATGATCAGGATGACGACCAGGAGCTCGATGAGCGTGAATCCTTCGTCGTCGTTCTTGAGGCGGTTACGCATGGTGGGACTCCTCTGAGGGGGTGGTGGTCCGTTTCTGCCGTGGCGCATCGGCCGCGTCCCCACAACCCTTGAGTCCCGGCACGCCATCTCTCCCCCAAACGTTGAGAGGCGGGCCCGGGGGCCCGCCTCTCGAGATCCATCGGGTGCTCGCTTGGCGCAGCGAGCGGACGGGCAGCTACCAGGTGCCGCCGGACTTGCAGCCGCCGTTGCCGGCGGTGGCTGCAGGTGCGGGTGTACCCGCCGCGGCAGCGCGGTTGATCGTGAACGTGTTGGTGCTGGCGCGAGTACGCGGTCACGGTGAACGTGCCGGTCGGGCCGACGCGGTGACCGAGACCGGTCGGCACCGTGCCGAAGTCGAGGCCGGTCGTGCCGAGCGCCGAAGACGTGTTGCACTGCGTGTAGTCCTGCGTGTCTGCGAAGCACGCCTCGACCTGCGAGACGAGGTTACGAGCGTCAGACTTCGCCGAGGCGTCCTGGCCCTTCTTCTGCTGACCGAGGAACGTCGGGAGAGCGATCGCGGCAAGAATGCCGATGATCAGGATGACGACCAGGAGCTCGATGAGCGTAAAGCCCTCATCGTCCTTGCGCATGTTGCGCAGCATGTGATCCTCCGTTTGGATCGATTGGAATCGCCAGCTCCCCTGTCCACCTCGGTGGCAACCCGGCTGCCTCGTGTTCCGAGACCCGTGGCTTTGCGGCCCGCCCTCACGAACGGTGTGCCCTTGGCGTCCGAGGGTGACTGGCACCTCTTGACAGGGGGGTTATCGACAGATGGGGTCCAGACCTGAGTCGGCTGGACGCGCGTTCTAGGGCGTGGGTCCCAAAGTTGTCCGGTGCTACCAGTCGCCGCCGGAGTGGCAGCCGCCGTACGCGGCCTGCGAACAGGTGCGGATCGGCGGCGCAGCGACGCTGGTCCGGATGATCCGGAAGTCGGTGCCGGAGCGCGACCGGGCGACGATCGTGTACCCGGACGCCGAGGAACCCGTGACCTGGACCTGGCCGGCGCTCGAGCCCCAGCTCAGGTTCATCGGGCCGAGCTCCGTGACGGCGTCGCATTCGTCGTAGCCGGAGGTCTCGACGGCGCACGCCTCGACGTGGGTCAGCAGCTCGCGGGCGTTGGCCTTCGCCTCTGAGTCCTGGGCCTTGTTCTCCTGGCCCAGGAAGGACGGCAGCGCGATGGCGGCGAGGATCCCGACGATCAGGATCACCACGAGCAGCTCCACGAGCGTGAAGCCGTGTTCACCATCCCGTTGACGGGCGCGCACCATTCGCATTTTTTCGGCCGCAGGCACTTCAGTTCCGACCAGCGGAGCCTCCGGCTGGACGAACGGACCATTCCGGCAGCGCGGTGACGCGCCGCCTCTGCGAGCATCGACCCATGCGCTCACGCCGCTCCGCGATCACGCTCCTCGTGGTCATGATTCTCGTCGTCGGCGCACTCAGCGCCGCGGAACGCGATCGCACCAAGGACAAGTCGGCGGCGACCACCACCGCCTACGCGCCTGCCACGTCGACCACCGCTCGCGAAGTGGTCGCCACGCTGCCCGCAGACAGCCCGGTGCGCGCCAAGGTCGGCGACAGCGTCCTGCTGCGGGTGCGCAGCACGAAGCCGGACATCGCACAGATGCTGAAGCTCGGAATCTCGACGTCCGTCGGCCCGGCGCTGCCCGGCGAGATCCGGTTCGTCGCCGACGCGCCCGGAACGTTCCCGGTCACCCTCGAGGTCGCGGGCACCGTCGGCGGGATCGTTCAGGTCCGGTAGTGCAGATGGACGACGCCGCCGGAGAACCGGCGCTCGTCCAGCAGCTCGAGGTTAGCGGCAGCCCGTCCGGCAGCGCGGGCGTTCCCCCTCCCACGATGACCGGGGTGAGGAACAGGTGGCACTCGTCGACGAGGCCCGCCAGGAGCGCCTGGGCCGCGAGGCCGGGGCCGCCGACGGTGACGTCAAGGCTCGCCGAGGCCTTGAGCGCGCGCACCGCGTCCGGATCGAACTCGCGCTCGAGCCGTGTACGCGCGGTCGTCGCGGCGGTCAGCGTCCGCGAGTGGACGACCTTGTCGGCCGCCTGCCGCGTCGGCGACGTGGCCGTCGAGTGACGTGATCGCCGAGTAGATGAGTCGGCCCATGCGGCCAGTCAAGCGTCTGTCAGCGAAGCATGACGGCGCGCCTGAGGCGGGCGGTGCCGCCGACGCCGTCCTTGGCCGTGCCCTGCACGACCACGATGACTCGGCGTGCGCGGCGCAGGGCCTTACGCGCCTTCTTCGTCAGCTTCAGCGTGACGACCTTTGAGCCGGACGTGGCGGAGGCCATACGACCGCGGGCGATCCGCACGGGGCGCTTGGCGCGCTTGCCGCGTGCCAGCTTGAGCCGCTTGACGTCCCGCGGCTGGACGAAGAGTTCGAGACTGCAGGTGGCCTTGCGGTCCACGTGGCAGCGCACACCGACCCCACGCTGGATCGCGCGTCGCAGTGCCTGGATGCTCGCGCCGCTGAGGCTGGCCGTGAACGCCTTGATCGCGGGGTCGCCCGTGCCGCCGGCGCCACCGCCGTCACCGGCGCCCGGAACGGCTCCGGTGCCTGCGCCGCCGCCACCGGCGTCGCCGCCCGGGCCCGACCCGCCACCGGCGCCGGCGCCGGATCCGGATCCGCCGGAGTCGCCGCCCGCGCTCGCGGGCGGAGTGTTGACCGTCAGCGCGCCGCTGGCGACCGCCGTCGCGCCGTCGCTGTCGGTGACCCGCACGCGCACGGTGACGCTCATGTGGTTGGGGAAGGTGCGGGTGATCGTCGGGTTGGTGCCGGAGTTGAACTCGTAGCTGCCGTTGCCGTCGAGGTCCCACTCGTACTTGGCGATGCCGCCATCGGGATCGAGGGACCCTGCGGCAGAGAACGTGACGGTCTCGCCCGTCAGGACGGTCGGTCGGGGAGATCGACAGCGCTGCGACCGGCGCCTCGTTGTGCACCGCGATCAGCACGGTGGCGCTGCCCGTGGCGCCGAGGTCGTCAGTGACCGTGAGGCGCGCGAGGTAGTTCCCGAATGCGGAGTAGCTGTGTGTGACCGGCGCGCCGGTGAGCGTCGTCTCGTCGATCGTCCCGTCGCCGTCGAAATCCCAGCCGTAGCTGACGACGCTGCCCAGTCACATCGGGATCGAAGGACCCCGCCGGGTCGAAGGTCACGGGTATCCCCGGGCGCGTCGACCTGCGGGTCGGCGCCGACGGCGGCGACCGGGGCCTGCGTCGCGACGATGTTCCGGGTCTGGTCGTCGCTGTCGCCGCCGTTGTCGGTGACGCGCAGGCCCACGGTGTAGGTCCCGGAGCGGGGAAGACATGGGTGACCGATCGGAGATCCGCCCGAGCCGGTTTCATACGATCCCGTCGTTGTCGAAGTCCCACTCGTGATTGGTGATCGTCCCATCGAGATCGACGCTGAGACCGGAGTCGAGCACGGTGCTCGCGCCGACGATCGCGGGCGTCGACTGCAGGCCGAAGTCTGCGATCGGCGCGCGGTTCTGCACGACGATGCTCTGCGTGGCGACGGCCGTCGCGCCGCTGTCGTCGGTCACGAGGACGCCGACGGTCCGTGGGCCGGAGGTGCCGAACAGCCGCTGGATGGTGGGGATGTTGCCGGCATCGGTCTCGTACGTGCCGTCGCCGTCGAGATCCCACTCGTACCGGACGATCGTGCCGTCGGGGTCGTAGGCGCCCGAGGCGTCGAGTGTGGCGTTCACGAGCGACATCGGCGACGACGGGGTGATGGAGATGGCGGCGTGCGGCTTGGCGGTCACGGCGAGCGCGATCGTGCGGATGTCGGAGTTGCCCTGGTCGTCGGTGACCCGCACGCCGATCGCGTAGGTGCCCTTCGTCGCGTAGGCGCGGGAGGCGTGGGCGTGGCGCCGGTGTCGGTCTCGAACGTACCGTTGCCGTCGAGATCCCACTCGTAGTGGGTGATCGCCGCGCCGAGGGCCGGCGTCGAGCCGACTTGCGTCGAACGTCACGGTCGCGCCGGGCGCGGCCGGGTTCGGCGACGCCGTGACCGCGGCGACGGGCTGCGAGCCGCAGGCCTCGGGCGTGATCTCGAGGGTCCAGGCGGTCAGCGTGCCGGCGGCGCCGGTTCCACCGTCGGTGATCTCGAGCCGCCAATCACCGGCGATCGGCTGGCCGAAGAGCTGCGCCAGCTACTCCTGCGGCGCGAACGTGCCGGCGTACGGGGGCAGTCCGACGAAGATGCTGGGCGCCGCGTCGCTGAACGTGGTGCCGGTCATGTTCGCGCCGGCGAGCGAGTTGGCGAGGAGGACCAGGCTGCCGTCGGGGGCGCGCAGCCGCAGCGTGAGGTCGCTGAGGTTCGTGTGCGACACGGACAGGTCCCTGATCTTCACCGTGCGGACGGTGCCGGAGTCGGTGAGGATGATGTGGGAGACCACCGTCGCCCCGTCAACCGTCGTCTTGGGGACGTCGGGTGAGGCGGTGGTGATGATCGACGTCCCTGCGCGCGGAGCCACGGCGATGCGCGAACTGATCCGGTTGTCGATCGGCGTGCAGCTGCCCGCGGCGGCGAGCGAGAGCGGAGACGGAGCCGATGGCGAAGAAGACGGCAGCACCGGCGGCGAGGTGCAGAATCGGGCGCATCATCGATTTCGCATCGGCCGTTCCCGCGCGTCTTTGAGCGCGGAGCACCGCAGGTCGACCGTTCGTCCAGCACAGATCGTCCATCCGTCCATGACTGCGGCGCAGGTCGCGAGCGGCGCCGGGATGCCGCCGACCACCTTCGTGCGGCGTCGCACGTCCCGCTCGGCTTCCGGCGGCCGACCACGCTCGGTGTGCCTTCCGGGACTGCGGCGCCGTCTACGTACGGCCCCCTGGCAGGACAGACGTCGCGAAGGCGACGTCTGATGGCTCTCACGAGCCCGGTACGGCCCTCAGTCCACTTCCGCGCTCACCCGTTGAGCATCGGCACCTTCGCCGGCTGCACGCCGCGCCGCCTGCGCGTCGTGCTCGGGGATCCACAGCCCGCTGCCCTCGCACCACGGGACACGGAACCACGTTCGGCGCTCCCCCCCGCTCCGGAGATCAGCTTGCCCGTCCCTCGGCAGGGACTGCACGGCCGCGGAGCGGCAACGGCGTTCTCGTCGGGGGATTCGGCCATCAGGCGCGCAATGTAGCGCCGTATCCTGGCAGGTGGCCGATGTCCTGGTTCTCCGCGGTCCGCCGCCGGCCCGCGCGGACGGCCGCTTCGCCCCCAGCCCCACGGGCTCACTGCACCTGGGCAACCTGCGCACCGCGCTGCTCGCCTGGCTGCTGGCCCGCGCGGCCGGAGGCGCGCTTCCTGATCCGTGTCGAGGACCTCGACCCCGGCCGCGCACGCGAGCGGCTGATCGCCGAGCAGCTCGCGGATCTCGCCGCGCTGGGTCTCGATCACGACGCGCAGGCGCCGCGCCAGTCCACGCGCGGGGCCCGCTACGAGGATGCGCTCGCCCTCCTGCAGCGCGACGGGCTGGTGTACCGCTGCTGGTGCACCCGCGCGGAGATCCGCGACGCACCATCCGCGCCGCACGAGCATCTGCCGGAGGGCGCCTACCCCGGGACCTGCCGCGACCTCAGCCACGCCGAGATCGCGGCCCGCGTGGCATCCGGGAGACCACACGCGCTGCGCGTGCGCGCCGGCGCGGCCAGGGAGACGCTGGTGGACCGCCTGTGCGGCCCGATCGAGGGAATCGTCGACGACTTCGTCATCCGCCGCAACGACGGCGCCTTCGCGTACAACTTCTCCGTGGTCATCGACGACGCCGACCAGCGTGTGGGCGAGGTGGTCCGCGGCGCCGACCTGCTCGATTCGACACCGCGCCAGGTCTGGCTTCAGCGGCGGCTCGGTCTCGACCGGCCGGGCTACGCGCATGTGCCGCTGCTGCTCGGCGCCGGCGGCGAGCGGCTCTCCAAGCGCGACGGGGCGATCACGCTGCAGCAGCGACGCGAGCTCGGGGAATCGCCGCAGGAGGTCCGCGGAATGCTCGCCGCGTCGGTCGGCCTGGCCGCGCCCGGGGAGGCTCCGGGGCTCGACGTGCTGGTCGCCCGGACGCGCGATCTGCTCCACTCCCCGGTGACCGTATGAGCGTTCCCTCCCCCGACACACCTCGCCGGACGCGCCGCCCCCAGAGCCCGGTACAGCGTTTTGTGCGCGTGTGGCTGCCGATCGTGATCATCGCCTCGGGGGTTCTGCTCGCGCTGATCGTGCGCACGGACGCGGCCTACGAGGGCGGCGCGCTGCTCGTCAGTGCCGGCGTCTCGGTGTGGCTGCTGAATGCGTTCTTCCGCATCGGCGTTCGCGGGGACGAGGAGCGCGACGAGGAGCACGCCGCACGCGAGGAGTTCGAGCGCACGGGCCGCTGGCCGGACGAGACGCCGCAGTGAGCTCCCAGGTCCCAGCAGAGCTCGCGGCCCGTGCCCGGGAGACCGGCGCGCTCGCGATCGACACCGAGTTCATGGGCGAGGGCCGCTACCGCTCCCTGCTCTGCCTGATCCAGATCGCCGTCGCCGGGGACAACGGCGGGCCCAGCCGCGTCGAGGTCCTCGATCCGCTCGACGAGCAGCTCGACTGCTCGCCGCTCGCGCTCGTGCTCGCCGACCCGGAGATCGAGATCGTGATGCACGCGGGGCGGCAGGACGTCGCGCTGCTGCGCCGCGCCTGGGGCACCGAGGTGACCGAGGTCTTCGACACGCAGCTCGCCGCCGGGTTCGCCGGCCTGCGCTCGCAGATCGGCTACGAGGCGCTGCTGCACGACCTGCTCGACGTCCGGCTGCGCAAGAGCGCGAGCTTCACCCGCTGGGACGCGCGGCCGCTGAGCGACGAGCAGGTCGACTATGCCCGCGAGGACGTGCTGCACCTGCTCGAGGCCGCGGAGGCGGTCAAGACACGGCTCGAGCGCCTGGGCCGGCTCGACTGGGCGCGCGAGGAGTGCCGCGTCCTCGAGGGCTCCACCGACGTGCGCGAGATCGAGACCGTCTTCGGTCGCCTGCCGCGGGTCAACTCGCTCGATCCGGGCCAGCGCGCGGTGGCGCGGACGCTCGCGCAGTGGCGCGAGGACGTCGCCGCGACCGAGGATCGCCCCGTCCAGACGATCCTCCAGGACGCCGCGCTGATCGAGATCGCCAAGCGCCGCCCGAAGGACCTGGAGCGCCTGCGCCAGATCCGCGGGCTGCACGAGGGCGTCGTCCGCCGCCGCGGCAAGGCGATCCTCGACGAGGTCGCTCGCGGCCGTGAGCTGCCGCCGATCCCCGTCGAGGGCAGCAAGCCGCCGCCGACCCACCCGGGCGACGCCGCGATGATCGTGCTCGCGGAGGCGCTCGTCCGCGCCCGCGCCGAGCGCGCCGAGCTCGCGTACGAGCTGCTGGCGGCCCGTGCCGACCTGCAGCGGATCATCACCGCCGTGCGCCTGGGCCTCGACGAGCCGGACGTGCGCACGCTGCAGGGGTGGCGCCGTGAGCTGGTCGGCGAGGAGCTGCTCGAGCTGCTCGGTGGCCGTCGCGCCCTCTTCGTCGGCGAGCACCTCGACATCGTCGTCGAGGACCGCTGAGCCACGTCAGCCGGGCGATGCGAGCAGCGCGCCGTTGACGACGCGCTCGCCGGCGCGAACCGCGGCGCGCACCACGTCCCGCTCGATCTGCAGCCGCCCGACGAGCGGTGTGCCGGGCTGAGGCGCGAGCTGCGTGACGCGCCCCGCGAGCCGCCCCTCCCCCCGCATCGCGGCCTCCAGCTCGGCGACCTCGGTGTCGTAGCGCGCCGGGCGCTCGGCGATCAGCTGCGGAAGCCGGCCCGGGAGACGCGAGCCGACGAGGTCCTCCGCCACGCCGTAGAGCCGGCCGCGCCGTCCCTTGCGGTAGGCCCAGTCGCGCGAGCGCAGCGCGATCACATGCGTCGCGCCCTCCGCGAGCGGCGTGTCCACGGGGATCGACTCGATCAGGCCGCCGTCGGAGAGAAGGTCACCGCCGTACGCGACGGCCGGCCCGGACCACACCGGGATCGCCATGCTCGCCCGGATCGCCGCAAGGGCGTCCTCGCGCTCGGCGAACGGGCCGAGCGTGCGCAGCAGTCCGTCGTGGACGCCCACCGCGAGCACCCGCAGCTCGGGTCGCCCCGGTGCGCCGACGAGCGGCGGGCGGGCGCGGACGATCCCCATGAGATGGTCGACCGAGACGACGGGCGAGCGCCCGAGCCGGGCGAGCCGGACGAAGTCCTTGGTGCAGGCGTCCTGCAGGACGCGCTCGGCGTCCGCGGTGTCGCCGCCGGCCACGTACGCGGCCATCAGCGAGCCGGACGAGGTGCCGTAGACCACGTCGGCCCACGCCGTCAGCCCGAGCCGCTCGAGCGCGAGCGCCATCCCGCAGGCCATCGAGACCGAGAGCCCTCCGCCCTCGATTCCCAGCGCGATGTGCAGGCCGTCGTCGCGGGAACCGGTGTGGGCACGGCGGACGAGCGCCGCGAGGGGCGCGGGCAGCTCGTCCGGGTCACGCAGCGGCGGGGCGGCGGAGTGCATCGGCGGGCAGTATGGCCGGGCTACCATCCGGCGTGCCGATGAGCGAGCCGTCCAGCACCCGCCGCGCCCCGTCGCAGGCTGAGCATCACCGTCGCCGCCGGCGCGTCGCCGCGGCCGTGCTCGCGCTCGCCGCGCTCCTGCTGATCGTGATCGTCGCCTCGAGCGCGGGAAGCGGCGGGACCTGGGATCCGATCGCCCTGCGCGACGGCGCAAAGGCCGAGCTGCCGCGACTGCGCCTGCAGGAGCAGGCCCGCCGCGCCGAGCTCGCCCTGAACCGCCAGAAGCGCGAGCGGACGCTCGAGAACGCCGCAGTCGCCCGCACGCTGAAGACGACGCCCTACGTGCGGCTCGCCGGCGCCCAGACGCGCAGCGTCGCCCTGACGTTCGACGACGGGCCCAGCCCGTACACGCAGCGGATCCTCGACACGCTTCAGCACCAGCACGTGAAGGCGACCTTCTTCGTGCTCGGCAACCAGCTCGCCGAGTTTCCCCTGCCGCTCCAGCGGGCCGTCGCGGAGGGCCACGCGATCGGTGACCACACGTGGAACCACGCGGACCTCGTGAGGCTCTCGCCGCGCGATGTGCGCAGCGAGATCGAAGACCAGGCGACGGCGCTCAAGCAGGTCGGCATCCCGCGGCCACGCCTCTTCCGCCCGCCGTACGGGGCCTACAACGACAAGACGCTGAGCATCGTCGCCCGCCGGAAGATGCTCACGGTCCTGTGGTCCGTCGAGTCGAACGACTACAAGGCGACGGACCCGCGTGCGATGGCGGCGGACGTCCTCGCACACGTCGAGCCCGGAGCGATCGTCCTCATGCACGACGGCGGAGGGAACCGGACGGTCACGAGCCACGCGCTCCCGCTGATCATTCGCGGGCTGAAGCAGCGCGGCTACAAGATGGTCACCGTGCCGCAGCTGCTCGTGACGAACCCGGCACCGGCCGAGCAGAACCCGGTCCCGCGCTCACCCGCCGCCTGAGCGGTCCCTGGAACGTCGAAGGCCGGTCGGTCGACCGGCCTTCGAATCACTTGTCGCCCGGCTTCTGCGGGCCGGCGGCGCGCAATGGCGCCGCTCTGAAATCTTGCTGTGGCCTGATGTCAGGCCCTGCGGTCCGGCGGACTGAGAGCATCCATCGAGGTGGTCCCTTTCCATCGCGGAGGCCGTGGATTACGACCTTGGACGTCGAGCGTACCACCTGCTCCAGCCGGCGCAACCATCTGTCCGCACCGCCCGTTCCGGCGGCTGCGAGGATCCCCGGATGTCGCACGTCGGCTCTCCCCCGCGCACCCGCGAGCGACTGTCCGCGGCCGAGGCGCGGCGTGTCGCGATCGGTGCCCAGGGCCTCGCGCGACCGCGGACCACGGCACCGCCCGGCGCGCGGCAGCTGCGCGTCATGGCCGACCGCCTCGGCGTGATCCAGATCGACTCGGTCAACGTCCTCGCGCGCGCCCACTACCTCCCGGCGTTCAGCCGCCTCGGCCCGTACGACCCCGCCGATCTCGACCGGCTCTCCCAGCGGGCGCCGCGCCGGCTGTTCGAGTACTGGGGCCACGAGGCGTCGCTGCTGCCCGTGCGCCTGCACCCGCACCTGCGCTGGCGCATGGACCGCGCCGCGCACGAGGCATGGGGCGGGATGCGCGCCGTGCACCGGGAGCGACCGGAGCTGCTCGCGCAGGTGCTCGAGGACGTCCGCGCGCGCGGCCCGGTCTCCGCGCGCGACCTCGCGGCCGAGGAGCGCCCGCGACGGTCGGGACCCTGGTGGGACTGGTCGGACGTCAAGCGCGCCGTCGAGTTCCTGTTCTGGAGCGGCGAGGTGACGTCGGCGCGGCGCCGGGGGTTCGAGCGCCTGTACGACGTGCCCGACCGGGTGCTGCCGCGCGCCGTCTTCGAGGCCCCCACCCCACCGGTCGACGAAGCTCAGCGCGAGCTCGTGCGGACCGCGGCGCGCGCGTACGGCGTCGCCACCGAGCGCGATCTGCGCGACTACTTCCGCCTCCCGGTCGCAGAGGCGCGCGAGCGCGTCGCCGAGCTGACCGAGGCCGGCGAGCTCCTGCGTGTCGCCGTCGAGGGCTGGCGCGAGACCGCCTACCTGCATGTGGACGCGAAGGTCCCGCGCGGGGCGAGCGGCGCGGCTCTGGTGGCGCCGTTCGACCCGCTGGTCTGGGAGCGCTCACGCGTCGAGCGGCTGTTCGGCATGCGCTACCGGATCGAGATCTACGTCCCGGCTCCGCAGCGGGTCCACGGGTACTACGTGCTGCCGTTCCTGCTCGGAGACCGGCTGGTCGCGCGGGTCGACCTCAAGGCCGACCGTCAGGCCGGGATCCTGCGCGTCCAGGCCGCGCACGCAGAGCCCTGCGCCCCAGCGGAGACCGCGCGGGCCCTGCGCGCCGAACTCGAGCTGATGGCCGCGTGGCTGGGGCTCGGCGACCTCTTCATTGCGCCGATCGGGGACCTCGCCGCCGCTCTTGAGGCCGCCGCGCAATGACTTCCGGGCCGTGGGCCGGCCAGCGCTAGACGAAGCGCTTCACGAACGCGAGCGCCGTGTCCGCGACGTCCTTCCAGCCGTGGTCGACGACGAGTGAGTGACCGCGGCCCTCGAAACCTGTGATCTCGGTGACCGCCTCGTTGCGCCGCTGCTTCTTGAACGACGCCTTCGCGATCGCCTCCGGGGCGGTGTGGTCCTCGTCGGCGGAGATGATCAGCAGTGGTCCCCGCTCGGGATTCCTGCTGTTCACCTTCACCTCGGTCCACGGGTTGAGGTTCGCCGAGGCGGCCTGGAAGACCGTCGCTCCCGAGCCCGGCACCGCGTAGGCCTCGTAGAGCTCCTTCGCCTCCTCTTCGCTGACGGCGTTGCCGAACCCGTACTGGAACTGCTCGAACGTGAGCGGCACCGCGCGATGACGGTTCGCCGGGTTGCTGAGCACCGCTGAGGACGACCGCAGCGCGGCGATCGGCAGCGGCAGCACGCCGCGAAACGGCGCGGGCGAGATGGCGACCGAGGCCGCGGAGAGGCCGCGACCCGCGACGATCTGGGTGAGCAGCCCGCCGAAGGAGTGGCCGATCACGGCGGGCCTGCGGTCGAGTCCCGAGATCACCTCACCGACGTGATCGGCGATCTGACCGACGGTCTTGCGGGCGAAGACCTCCGGCTTGGCCTTCGCCTCCTCGACCGTGTCCGGATCGTCCGGCCAGCCCGGCGCGAGCGTCGTGTAGCCGGCGGCCTGGAAATGCTCGGCCCAGCGGTCCCACGAGCTCGGCAGGAGCCAGAGCCCGTGGACGAAGACGACCGGTTGCAGGCCGCTCGCGTTGGCGCGCTCGACCTGCTCGGTCTCGTGGCCGCTGATGGAAGATGCTGGCGGGTGGGGCATCGTCACTCCAGGCTGGATGTCGTACGGGAGCGGTCATCAATATCAGACGCGCTTCGCCCCTCGGAGGAACCGCACGAATGTGCGGTCATGCACGGTGGTCGGAGGAGCTCCCCACGGCCTACTGTGAAAGGTCCCCACGAGTGTCTGGAGGAACCATGTATGCCGCGATCCGCCGTTTCAGAACCGACGGAGACATGGACGAGGCCCTCCGCCGCGCCGATGCCGAGTACACGAAGGCCGTCGAGTGCCAGGTCGGGTTCGTGGAGCACCGCATCGTCCGCACCGGTCCCGAAGAGGTGATGAGCGTCCTCGTGTTCGACACCAAGGCCGAGGTCGACCGCAACCGCTCCTTCTCGGAGCAGTTCATCGACATCGGCTTCGCCGGCCTGGACGTGGAACTCCTCGACGAGTGGCGCGGCGAGGTGCAGGGACACGGCTGAGCCCTAGTCGACGGCGAGCCCACGCCGGTCGACAACGATCAGCTTTCAAAACGACGCAGTTGCCCAGCTCATCTAGTGGGCGATGGTGCTCCTCTTCGCCGTGCTGAGCGCGCCCGAAAGATCCAGCAGCACCACGTCGACCTTCACGCGCGCGCCCCTGGGCACCGAGCCGACCGTGACCGGGATCGAGAAACGTCCCTTCTTCACCTTCGCGCCGCTCAGGCTGCCGCTCTTGCGGCGCAGGGTTCTGCCGCCCTTGACGACCGTCGCGACGGCGACGATCTGCGGGTTCTTCCCGCGCTTCGTGACGCGGCCGGACACGGTCAGCGTCTTGCCCTTGCGCTTCGCCTTGACAGCGCCGAGCGCCACGGCGCCGCCGCGGCGCAGCGCCACGTTGCCGCGCCTGAGCACGCGCCCGCTCCGCGTCCTGAGCGCGTAGCGCACGCCGCCTGTGAGCGCCCCCCACGAGCGCGGCGTGAGCTCGAGCCGCTGGCCGCGCCCGACCCTGAGCCGTGCCGTCTGCGCCGAGTTCGGCAGGCCCGCGCCCACGGCGCCCAGCGCGACCGAGACGGTCGTCGGGGTTCCGTCGTGGGTGATGCGGACGGTCCCGCCGCTGAGCTCGGCCTCGTCCTCGCCGCCCTCCTTGGCCGTCGTCGTGATCGCGGCGGTCTGGGTGACCTTGCCGGTCTGGTGCTTGAGGTCGTAGAGGACGGCCGCGCGGGCGGCGCCGGTCTCGAAGCGCAGCGATGCCTCTCCGGGCCGGACGATCACATGGTCGATCTGGCCGGGCTTCGTGTCGACGCTGCGCACGGACGCATTGTCGCCCGACAAGAGGCTCGAGTCGTAGGACCCCTTGCGCGTCCCCTTGATCGTGAGCTCGTACTGCTTGTTCTTCGCGAGGTCGTACCCGGGCGTCCCGCCGTTGCCGGAGAGGCTCGGCACCAGGTCGACCGAACTGCCGTTGACGGGGATCCCGTCGCTGTCGAGCTGCGTCCTGCCGCCGGACTCGATGCCGGCGACGGCCGCGGGGGCCGCGGCGCCGTCTGTCGAGGAGAACAGGGACGAGAGCGAGAAGTCGCTCGGCAGCTTGGGGTCCTGCGGCGGAATGTTCTCGTACACCCGGAGCGTCGAGTTCGGCCCCGACCACCCAAGGCTCCCGCCCGACCACGAGCCGTCCGGATTGATCGTGATCTGGCTTTTCGCGAGCGCGCTCGTGCGCGTCGCCTTGTTCGACTGCTCGAAACCCTGGTACGGGATGTTCGAGTCGTAGGTCGACACGTACAGCGTGCCGTCGCCGCCTTCGACGTAGCCGTAGGCGGTGATCGCGTGGCCCGAGGTCCCGGAGGAGATGCCGAGCATCGCCGCGCCCTGCTGATTGATCAGGTCTTTGAGCAGCGTCTTCTCGGCTGCGGGCGCGCGGCTCGTGGCGCGGCTCCTGTACGTCAGGAACGACTTGTCGTTCTGCGTGACGAACCAGCGGACGATGTCGCGCTTGGCGAGCGAGTCGTCGTAGACGTTGATGTCCCAGGCACGCGTGGCGCCCGCCTGGTAGTCGGTGAACTTCTGCCCGGTTCCGTATCCGCGAAAGCGCGCGGCCATGGTGGCGTAGCCGAAGCAGAGCCCGGTGCCCGCTTCGACACTCGCCTTGAACTGGTCGTAGTAGTCGGCGGCGACGGGGTCGTGCACGCAGACGATGAAGCACGCGTCCGTGTCGTCGGTGCCGAACGTGCGCTCGAAGTCGGCCCAGCTGTAGGTGCCCTTGCTGCCGCCCGGGGTGCTGTTCGAGATGCTCATGCCGTAGGTGCGGCGGAACTCGCGCACGTCCAGGTCCACCGTGCGCGCCATCTCGACGCCGGCCTTGTTGAGGGCGCGCAGCGGGCCGGACACCGCCGTCGACGGCATGTTCAGGAGGTAGTCGTCGAGCAGCTTGCCGTTCACCTCGGTCTGGCCGTGCTCGCGGACGGTCCACTCCTGCTCGAGGCCGTCCTTGAACGTGACCGGGCAGTTGAGCGGGAAGTTCCCGATCACGCGGATCGTGTTGCCGCCCTCCTTGAGCGGCAGCGCCGGCGCCTTGTCAGAGACGTGGTCGATGGCGAGCCTGTCACTGAGCCAGTTGAGCTGCAGGTCGACCGCCGTGGCGCCGTACGGCTGCATGTGGACGGTGAACGAGCCGGAGCCGTCGCCGCTGCCGGGGTCCAGCTTGTACTGGAACGGGTAGGTGCCGTCGCCGGAGGGGAAGGGCACCGAGGCGCTGAAGGTGTTGGCGGTGTTCAGGCCGCTGGCGGCCAGCGTCCCGCCGAAGTTGTAGTCGGTGAAGCCGCTGAAGCCGCCGCGGACGTTGAAGCTGTCGTCGATCACCTGCTGCCCGCACCCGGGGACGAGCCGAATCGGGAAGCGCCCGCCGGTCGCGAAGTAGATCGCGGTGATGCCCGTCACCGACACGGTCGGGTCCGAGGCGTTGGAGTACACGCCGGCCGATCCGACCGCGGGCGCCCCGTTGACCGACAGCTGCTGCGTCTCCGTGTTGGGCCGCTTGGACCGGATCCGGAGAGTGACCGGGTTGACGCCCGTCGCGGACGCGTTCGGGAGGAACTGCGTCGACTCGATCTTCGACGGCAGCGAACCGACCGACAGCGTCACGCTGCCGGTCGAGCCGTTGTAGCGCCGCACGCTGACCGGCACGTCGACGGTGCTGCCCTCGACCGCTTGCGCGGACGGCGTCTGCACGGCGACCGTGAACTTCGGCGTGAGTGCCTGCGCGTCACGGGACATCGCGAGGTCGTCGATGAAGACGCCGCCGCTGTCGCCGTAGTCCATGGCCTCGAGCCCCTGGATGACGGCCCCGATGATGCGGTTGTCCGGCGCCGTGTACGTGACGGCGTCGATCTGGTTCGGCGGCAGGACGTGGGTGAGGGTCGTCAGCGGGGCGCCGCTGCCGATCGCGTAGAACTTGATGACCGCCGTCTGCTGGTGCGGTGTGCGATTCACCATGTTGAACGCGACCGTCCGCTGCTCGTTTCCGAACTCCATCGCCGTGGCGAAGCGGCGGTCCGGGAACTCGTTCGAGCCCGTGCGGCACGCGATGCCGAGCGCGGCGCCGTTCAGCGCGTTGTTCTGCAGATAGGGACTGCCGCAGTTGAGCAGCGGCGGCGGCGCCGGGAATCCGAAGCGCTCCGGATTGCCGAAGCTCACGAGGTAGGGCGACCCCGAGTACTGGTCGAGGATCGTCGTGTTCTCCGGCAGCCCGAGCTCCGAGAAGTTGACGGTCTGGGTCGCCGCGTCCGCCACGGCCGGCGCTGCGAGCGTGACGAGGCAGACCAGGGCGAGCGTGAGCTTGCGCATCTCCTACCTCCGCCTCTTCGCCTTCGTGATGGTGAACGTCAGCGTCTTCGCGGCCGTCTTCGCCCCGTCGGCCGACGCGGCCCGCACGGTCAGCCGGTGCTTGCCGGTGGCGAGCTTCTTCTTCCTGATCGTGCCGGCGATCGGGATGCGCCCGGACCCCGCCGGCAGCGACGCCGTGATGACGCCGTCGCGCTTGTAGACCGTGCAGCGGGCGCCCCTCCGGGCTCCCGCCCTGCAGACGCGCTTGACCTTGCGGCCGGGACGCGCGCGGTCGATCGTCACGGTGACCGTCGCGGCGAGATTGAGGCGCAGTGACAGCGCCGTCCCGTGCGAGGCGTCGACTTTTGTTCCCGCGACGAACCGGGTCCTGCCGAGCGACACGCGGTCGAGGATCAGCTGCACGGCCTCGCCGGCGCTCTTGCCGCCCCCGCCGGTCCCCGGGTCGGCCGCCCCGCCGCCGGTGGCGGGCGCCGCGCCGACCGTCACCTGCGCGATGGCGCTGCGTGCGATCCCGTCGGCGTCGGTGACGGTGAACGTGATGCCGTAGACACCGGCGTGCGCGTAGGTGTGGAGCCCGTTGAACCCTGCGTCGACGGTACCGTCGCCCCAGTTGATCGAGCCGGTAAGGACGTACCCGTCGGGGTCGCTGGAC
This sequence comes from uncultured Actinomycetes bacterium, assembly GCA_963805615.1. GTDB lineage: Bacteria > Actinomycetota > Thermoleophilia > Solirubrobacterales > Solirubrobacteraceae > F1-60-MAGs163. Next base: position 223,563 of record CAWDUW010000010.1, read on the forward strand.
CCCGTGCCGTCCGCGGTCACGGTCGTGCCGTTCACCTGCGTCGCCAGCACGGGCACCGGCGGCGTGTTCGTGTCGAGCGTGCGCAGGAAGACGTCGACGGCGGCGTTGCTGTCACCGGGCTCGAGCTGGTCCGAGGTCGTGCTGAACGCGACGTAGCGGCCGGTCGCCGGGCTGAGCGACGCGTCCCAGTCGCCGCCGACCGCCGTGCCGCCGGTCCCCGCATCGATCGGGGGGCCCGTTGTGCCGGTGCAGCGGTCGCGCAGCTGCACCGAGTCGCCGGATGCGCCGAGAAACGCGATCTTGCAGCCGTCGTCGGAGATCGTGATCGGCACGATCGATTGGAGCTGGGTCTCCGAGTTCGTCCCGATCAGGCTCATCAGCGAGGTGCCGCTGTCACCACAGCGGTCGCGCGCCCAGACCATCGGGTGCGTGACGACGGGCGGGCTCACGAAGTTGGTGGCGTCGGAGTAGAACGCCGCGATGCACCCGTCGCCGCTCAGCGCCGGGGTGGACGAGTGGAGGTTCGCGTCGCCGGCCCCGTTGATCACGCTGACCTTGTCGAAGGCGCCGGTCTCCAGGTTCTTGACGACGACGTCCCGATACGACGCGTTGGCCGTGACGCCGGGGAGGTTCGTCGAGCCCGTCGTGAACCCGACGAACTTGCCGTTGCCCGAGATGTTCGCGTCGAAGCTGCCTGCGCCGTTGCCGGGGGTGCTGTCCGTGCCGCTCGCGACCTTCACGGCGCCGGTGGCGGCGTCCCACCACCAGACCTGGGCGATGCCTCCCGCCACCGACCGGAAGGCGATCCGCGAGCCGTCGTCGCTGATCGAGATCGACGGCCATTTCGAGCTGCCCGGGTTCGTGCCCGACACGGACGTCGCGCCGGACGGCAGCGGCACGAGCTGCAGGTTCCCGGCCACCCGGTCGTAGCGGTAGAGCCGCGGCAGGCCCGCCGAGCCTCCGGGCGTGAGCGTCGTCGCGTTCGAGACGAAGGCCACGTAACGGCCGTCGCCGGAGATACGCGCGTTCTCGAGGTAGGTGCCGTCGCTCTGGACGCCGCCGTTGCTGACGCTGATCCGCCGCGTCGACGCGTTCTTGCGGTCGCGAATGAAGACGTCCCGCTGCCCGTTCGTGTCCGGGCGCTCGCTGTCGAAGTTCGTCGCCGTCGAGATGAACGCGACGAAGCGGCCATCCGAGCTGACGCTGGAGCTGAACGACCCCTTCAGGACCGTGCCCTCGCCGCCCGATGAGGTGATGCTCACCCGCTCGACCGAGGAGGCGTGCGCCGACGCCGGCAGTCCGGCCACCACCATCGCCACCGTCACAACGAAAACGAATCGCGCGTACATCCCGCTCCCCCAGTTTTGCGGATCGTAGTCGACGACCGGGCGCGCTGCGAACCGAAATCGGTGACTTACACCCCTGTGCGCGGGAACGGCGGCTTGCTGCCCTCCGGATATTCCGGAAAGTGCAGGAAGTAGTCCTCGTGCATGGTCGGGTCCTCGAGCAAGGGGCCGGCCTCGCTGATCTGCGTGACGGTCTTGCCGAGCCAGTGGCCGGAGGCATCGACGTCCGCGATCGTCTCCTCAGCCACCCTGTGCTGTTCCGTGCTCGTACAGAAGATCGCCGAGCGGTAGATCGAGCCGACGAGGTCCTCGCCCAGGTCGGGTCGGTGGACCTGGAAGAAGTACTCGAGGAGCTCGCGATAGGAGAGCCGCTCTGGATCGAAGACGACCTCGACCGCCTCGGCGTGACCCTGAGGGTTCTCCTCGGTCGGGCTATCCCCCTCGCCGCCGGCCCATCCCACACGGGTTGATATGACCCCGGCCGGGTGGCGCAGCAGTTGCTGCATGGGCCAGGCGCAGCCTCCAGCGAGGATTGCTCTCTCGGTCCTGCCGGTCACGTCTCCTCCCTCCTCCGAGACTCCGTCGAGCCTAAGCTCGACGGCCCCGGCGAGCAAGGGCGGTGGGCGAGCGTGCTGCCTGCGTGTTTGACGCCGCGTCCATGCAGGAACTAGCCTTGCCGGTGTTGGTCCCGTCGTCGAGATTGAGGGATGAACGACATGAGACAAGGCGGACTGGCGCGTTGGGCGCCGTTGTCGGGACCGCTGTTCGTGATCCTGATGATCGCCGGGTTCATCATCGCCGGAAGCTCGCCGGATTCGAAGGCATCCGACACCGACATCGCGGCGTATCTCGCCAAGAGCTCCAACCAGAGCAACAACGAGATCGCGTGGATCATCCTGCTCGTCGCCATGTTGTTCCTTGTCGCGTTCTTCGTGACGCTGCGCTCACGCCTCGTGGAAGCAGAGGGCGGGATCGGCCGGTTCGGTGCGATGGCACTCGGCGCGGGCATCGCCAGCAGCGTGTTCCTGATCACGGCGATCAGCATCTTCGTCTCGCCCCTGCTCGCGGCAGACGACGCCGGCAAGAACCTCCTTGATCCAGGCCTCTATCGCATCACCCAGGACCTTGGGTACATGCTCTGGGTCTCCTCGGTCGTCGTCGGAGCGCTGGCGGTATGGGCAACCGCGGCCGCTGTCTTTCAGACCGGCGTACTACCGCGCTGGTTCGGCTGGTTCAGCGTCGTCGTAGGCATCATCTGCCTCGCGGCGATCTTCTTCTTCCCGATCTTTGTCTACTGGCTGTGGATCCTGGTCGCGGGCATCGTGCTGTTCCTGCGCCCAGCCACGGTTCTCGCCCCGGTCGTCGTGCCGCAGCCCGCCCGCTGAGACTCCCGCCACCCTGCCTCTCGGGGAGAAACTCCCGGACGGGCCGGCCTACCGGATCGAGTCGTACACCTTGAACAGCGGCAGGTACATCGAGATGACGATGAACCCGACCATGCCGCCCACGGCGACGAGCATCAGCGGCTCGAGGATCGACGTCAGCGACTTGACCGCCGCGTCGACCTGGTCCTCGTAGAAGTCGGCGATCTTGGAGAGCATCGCGTCGAGCGCGCCGGTCTCCTCGCCCACGGCGACCATCTGCACGACCATGCCGGGGAACACCGGCGCGGCCTTCAGCGGCTCGGCGATCGTGCCGCCCTGCTTGACGGAGTCGATGACGGACGCCATCACGTCTTCGACGACGCGGTTGCCCGCGGTCTGGGCCGTGATGTCGAGCGCCTGCATCAGCGGCACGCCGGCGGCCATCAGCGCGGACAGCGTGCGCGACCAGCGGGCGAGCGAGATCTTCTGGACGATGTCGCCGATCTTCATCGGGATGCGCAGCCGGAACGCGTCCCACTGTCCGCGTCCCTTGTAGCTGTGCTTCCACTTGCGGAAGACCCAGACGACCAGCGCCGTCACGGCGATGCACGCCCACCAGTAGCCGGTCACGGCGGCGGACATCGCCACGGTGATCTTCGTGATGAACGGCAGGTCGCCGCCGAACTGCTTGAACACGCCGACGAAGACCGGAACGAGGAAGGTGACCAGCGCGATCAGGATGCCGAACGCGAACGTCAGGACGACGATCGGGTACGTCATCGCGGACTTCACCTGCCTGCGCAGGGAGTCCTCCTTCTCGAGCTGGTCGGCGACCCGCATCATCGAGGACTCGAGCACGCCGCCCGTCTCGCCGGCGCGGGTCATCGCGACGAAGAGCGGTGAGAAGACCTTGGGGTGCCGCTCCAGCGCGTCGCTGAGCGCGAGGCCGGCTTCGACGTCCTTGCGGACGGCGGTGATCGTGTCGGTCAGCAGCTCGTTCTCGGTCTGCGCCTCGAGCACGTAGAGGGCGCGCAGGATCGTCATGCCGGAGCTGACCATCGTCGAGAGCTGCCGGACCATGATCGTCAGGTCCGTCGGCTTGATGCGCTTCAGGAAGCCGAGGTTGATCTCCTTGCGAGCTGTGCTTGTCGGAGATGTCGAGGACGATCAGCCCTCGCGCCTTCAGCTGGTCGGCGACCGCCTGTTTGGTGTCGGCATCGACCTCGCCGGTGGCCTTCGCCCCGGTGAGATCCATCGCCTTCCAGACATAGACGCTCACGAGTGCCTCCTACGCCGCCATGCTGCCCTGGCCGGCGAAGCCGAGCAGGCGCCGCAGCTCGTCCGGCGTGGACGAGCGTGCCTCGGCGAGGCGCTGGGTGATCTTGCCGGAGCGGATGAGCGTCGCGAGCGCGGAGTCCATCGTCTGCATGCCGACGCCCGCGCCGGTCTGCATGACGGACACGATCTGGTGGGTCTTGCCCTCGCGGATCAGGTTGCGCACCGCGGGCGTGGGGACGAGCGTCTCGATCGCGGCGACGCGGCTCGAGCCGTCGGCGGTGGGCAGCAGCTGCTGCGTCATGACGCCCTCGAGGGCGACGGACAGCTGCACGCGAACCTGGCCCTGCTGGTGCGGCGGGAAGACGTCGATGATGCGGTCGATCGTCTGGGCGGCGCTCTGCGTGTGCAGGGTCGCGAAGACGAGGTGGCCGGTCTCGGCCGCGGTCAGCGCGGTGGAGATCGTCTCCAGGTCGCGCATCTCGCCGACGAGGATCACGTCCGGGTCCTGGCGCAGGGCGGCGCGCAGGGCGAGCGCGAAGCTCGGCGTGTCGGCGCCGAGCTCGCGCTGGTTGACCACGCACTTCTTGTGCGAGTGGAGGAACTCGATCGGATCCTCGATGGTCATGATGTGCTCTTCGCGCGACTGGTTGATCTCGTCGATCATCGCCGCGAGCGACGTCGACTTGCCCGAGCCGGTCGGGCCGGTGACGAGCACGATGCCGCGGGGCTTCTTGCAGAAGTCGTGCGTGACGGCCGGCAGCCCGAGCTGCTCGATCGACAGGATCTCGGCGGGGATCAGGCGGAACGCGGCGCCGATCGACCCGCGCTGGAAGTACGCGTTGACGCGGAAGCGGGCGTGGCCGGGGATCGCGTACGCGAAGTCGATCTGCCAGTCCGTCTCCAGGCGCTGGCGCTGATCGTTGTTGAGGATCGAGTAGACGATCTCGCGCGTCTCCTGACCGCCCAGCACGGGGAAGCCCTCGAGGGGGATCAGCCGGCCGCGGACGCGGATCATCGGCGGGACACCGGAGGTGATGTGGAGGTCGGACGCCCTGCGCCGCATGACCTCGAGCAGTACGTCAGCGAAGTCGAAGTTCATCACGTGGTCCTATCGGTGGAACGCGGCCGGGCCTTGAGCCGCGGCCTGATCGGTACGGTGGTCATCCGGTCGCCACCCCGCTGCCGGTGACGCGCGCGACCTCGGCGATCGAGGTGCGGCCCTGGCGAACCTTCTCCAGGCCGTCCTCACGCAGACGGCGCATGCCGTTGCGCACGGCGCCTCGGCGATCTGGTCGGCCGAGGCGCGCTCGATCGTCAGCGTGCGCATCTCCTCGGTGACGGTCATGACCTCGTAGAGGCCGATCCGGCCCTTGTAGCCGGAGCCGCCGCAGCGGCTGCAGCCGGCGGGCTCGTAGGCCTCGATGTCGACGTTGGAGCTGAAGCCGTTGTTGGCGAGGACGTCCTGCGTGAGGATCACCTCGCTGCTTGCAGTGCTGGCACAGCGTCCGTGCGAGGCGCTGGGCGACGACGCAGTCGAGCGCGCTGGAGACCAGGAACGGCTCGATCCCCATCTCCGTGAGGCGGGTGATCGCGGTCGGCGCGTCGTTCGTGTGCAGCGTCGACAGGACCATGTGGCCCGTCAGCGCCGACTCGACGGCGATCTGCGCCGTCTCGCGGTCGCGAATCTCGCCGACCATGATGATGTCGGGGTCGGCGCGCATCATCGCCCGCAGGCCGTTGGCGAACGTGCAGGCCGGCGCGCGGGTTGACCTGCACCTGGGTGATGCCGTCGAGCTGGAACTCGACCGGATCCTCGATCGTGATGATGTTCTTGCTCGACCGTAGTTGAGCATCGTGAACGCCCGTGTAGAGCGTCGTCGACTTTCCGGAGCCCGTCGGGCCCGGTGACGAGCACCGCACCGTACGGCTGGCGGATCGCGCGCTCGAAGCGGACCTTGTCGTCCTCGAGGAACCCGAGCTTGTCAAGGTCGTGGGCGACGTTTCCGTCCTGGTCCAGGATGCGGACGACGATCGACTCGCCGTGCACGCTCGGCAGCGTCACGACGCGCAGGTCGATGTGCTTGCGATCGATCGTGAGCCCGACGCGGCCGTCCTGCGGGATGCGCCGCTCGGCGATGTCGAGGTCGCTCATGATCTTGACGCGGCTGATCGCGCCCGCGACCATGCGCTTGGGGATCGTCGTCGTCTCCTGCAGCACGCCGTCGATGCGGAAGCGCACGCGCAGCTCGTGCCCGTCCGGGGCGAAGTGGATGTCCGATGCGCCCTGCTCGACCCCCTGCGCGATGATCGAGTTGATCAGCTTGATGACCGGCGCCTCGTCGGCGCTCTCGCGCAGGTCGACGACCTCGGCGACGTCGCTGGAGACCTCCTCGATCGCGTCGTGGACGACCTCGTCGAAGCGGCTGAGCTTCTGGATCAGCGCGTGGATGTCCTCGCGGGAGGCGACCGCCGGGCGGACCTCGTGGCCGGTGACGAGGGCCACCTCGTCGATCGCCATGACGTTGCCCGGGTCGGCCATCGCCAGGCGCAGCGTGGTCTCGCCGATGAACGCGACGGGGATCGCGTCGTAGCGCTTGGCCTGCGCGGAGCTGATCAGGTTCGCCGCGGCCATGTCGACCTTGAACACCGCGAGATCGAGGTGATCGAAGCCGTGGCGCTCGGCGATCGCCCGCGCAAGCTGCTCGTGCGTCAGGATCTGCTGCTGGATCAGGGCCTCTTCGAACGTGGTCCCCGCGATCCGTGCGGCCTCGTGGGCCTGCTCGACCTTCTCGCGCTCGGCGAGGCCGAGATCGATGATGACGTCCTTCAGGAACCGCTGGCCGCCGCGTCGCTGCGGCCGTGTGACACCGTCCCAGTCGGCTCCGGGCGCGCGTGCGAGGGCCCCCTCAGTCTCTGGGGTTCCTACGGGTCGAAGATGGGGATGGTCGGAGCTCATGTGTCGGGGGGAGCGAGCTCCGGAGCGCGGCCGCGCGCATCACGTCGGCCGGCGCCGGCAGGCCCGTCCAGGCCTCCAGGCTCAGTGCGCCCTGGTGAACCAGCATCTGCAGGCCATCGACGACGGCGCACCCACGCGAGCGCGCCGCTGCGAGGAATTCCGTGCCGCCGGGGCGATAGACGAGGTCCACCACGGTCGCGTATGTACTTAGCTCGTCGGCGGTCAGCGGCAGACCCTCGAAGACACTGGACGGATGTTCGAGCCCGGCAGCCGTGCAGTTGACGAGCAGGTCCGCCGGGCCGGCACGATCGACCGCCTGCCCGCCGAGGTCGCGGACGAGCGCGACGGCCCGTTCGGGCGTGCGATTCCAGACCGCGACGGTGACGTGCCGTTCGAGCAGCGCGTGCACGATCGCGCGGGCGCTGCCGCCGGCACCGAGCACGAGCGCGGTGCTCCCGGCGACCGGCGGCTGCGGGAGCGCTGCGATGAATCCGGGCGCGTCCGTGTTGTCGGCGTGGATGGCCCCGGATACGGCGTCGAAGGTGAGCGTGTTCGCGGCGCCGATCGCGGTCGCGCGCTGCGTCGCGCTGCCGGCCAGTGCCAGCGCCGCCTCCTTGTGCGGGATCGTCACGTTCGCCCCGAGGAAGCCCGCGGCGCCGAGTCCGCGGACGGTCTCGGTGAACGCCTGCGGCGGAACCGGGAGCAGCTGGTAGCGCCAGCCGGTCAGCCCGAGCGCGTGCAGTGCCGCGTTCTGCATCGCCGGCGAGCGGCTGTGCGCGACCGGCCAGCCGAGCACGCCCAGGCGAGCGGCGGCGGGCAGGTCGGGGTGGGCTTCGGCGGTCATGCGTGGCGGTGAGCGTACGCGGCCCCGCGGGCGTCGCTCACTTCGGGCAGGTGGACGGGTCCTTGCCGCCGAGCTCCGCCCGCTTGCGGTCGTAGGCCGCGACGTCGGCCTGGAACTGCGCGTCGGTCCTTGAGAACGCGTGCGCTCCGTTGCCGCACGGCTTGACGACGTAGAAGAGCGCCCGCGTGGCCGCCGGCCGCGCCGCGGCGCGAATCGAGGCGAGCCCCGGATTACCGATCGGGGTCGGCGGAAGCCCCTTGCGCAGCCGCGTGTTGAACGGGCTGTTGCGGGCGAGCTCGAACCTTCGTGAGCGGGCGGGTCCAGTTGCCCTCGTCGTAGCGCGTCGTGGCGTCGATGCCGAGCGGGATGCCCTGCTTCAGGCGGTTGTAGATCACGCCCGCGATCAGGCGGCGCTCGCGCGGCAGCGCCGTCTCGCGCTCGATCATCGAGGCGATGATCAGCACGTCATAGCGCGTGAGGTTCTTCGCCTTCGCGCGGCGCATCGACACGCCCGCGGTGTTGTCCTTGAACGCCCGCAGCTGCTGCGTCACGAGCGTGCGGGCCGTCGCACCGCGCTTCAGCCGGTACGTCGCCGGGAAGAGGAAGCCCTCGAGGCTCGGCGTTGCGCGCGGCGCTCCGTAGTCCCGCGGATTCAGGGACGGGCTGCGCTTGGAGGCCGCCAGGTAGTCGCCCGGGACGCCCGCCTTGGCGACGAGCGGCGCGACCTCGCGGCGGCTCGGGCCCTCGGGGATCAGCAGGTCCTGGACCGGCGCGACCTTCGGCGGTGTGGTGAGCGCGGTGATCGCGGCGCCGTTGCTCATGTCGTGTCGCAGCACGAACCGCCCGGCGCGCAGCTTGTCGCGGTCGCCCCCGACGGTCGCGCGCAGCGAGAAGAACAGGCCGGACCCGACGACGCCCTTGTCGGCGAGCAGGTTGCCGACTTCACGGGCGCTCGAGCCGGCGGGAATCGTGACGATGACCCGCCCGGTGCCGTCGCCCTTGAACGGCGTGAAGATCGAGATCACGACGAACGCGACGCCGACGACGAGCAGCGCGATCAGGCCGCCGAGCACGGCGACGCGGGCCGGTGAACGGCGCCGCCGGCCGCGTGAGGGCACGCTCAGCGGGTGACGCGGCATACCCGGCGCTCCCGGCTGGGGGCCGGGAGCCATGTCGGGCGCGCCCGCCTCGGCCTCCGCCTCGGGATGAGCGGGCATCGCCCGTAGCGGCGCGCCCGCAGGCGGGATCCGGCGGACGCGTGCCGGCGGACCGCTCGCCGCCGGAGCAGCCGGTTCGACCGGCGAGGGCGGCTGCGGTGCGGGCGGGTCGGGCGCCGGCGGCTCCGGCTCGGGCGCGACCGGGGGCGGCGGCAGGGCGCCTGCGCCTGCCCCTCGCGCTCCGCGCGCCGCCGCTCGCGCTCGAGCCGCGCGGCCTCGCGCTCTCGCTCGCTGCGCTCGCTCACGCGTCCGTGGCCCTGTGCTCGTGCAGCGTAGCGGGCGAGCCAGTCGTCGAGCAGCACCGCCGCCGCGCGCGAATCCTCCGACGTGCCGCCGCCCATCGCGTTCTGCTGCGCGATCGCCGTGGTGAAGCGCTCGTCGTACAGCTCGACCGGCGGCGTCGCTCCGAGCGCGTTCCGCAGCTTGTCGGCGAACGCGCGCGCCTCGCGGGTCTGGTCGGAGTCGCCTCCGTGCAGGGCGAGCGGCAGGCCGACGACCACGCGCTCGACCTCGCGCTCGGAGACGAGCTTCACGATCGCCTTCAGCCCGTGCTTGGTCGCCGGACGCAGCACCGGGTCGATCGGCGTCGCCAGCGTCCCGGTCGGGTCACTGAGCGCGCAGCCGCAGCGAGCGGAGCCGTAGTCCAGGGCGAGAACGCGCACTACGCGCCGAGCGCCGCGGCGATCGCGCCGCGCGCGGCCTCGAGGGCCTCCGGGAGCTTCTCCGGGTCCTTCCCGCCGGCCTGCGCCATCGTGTCCTTGCCGCCGCCGCCGCCGCCCGCGACCTGCGCCGCGATCTTGACCACTGCGCCGGCCTTGACGCCGCGCTCGACGAGGGCGGGCGTCACAGCGGCCACGAGGTGGACACGCCCTTCGGCGGTGCTGCCGAGCACGATCGCCGCCGAGTCGCCGAGCTGGCCCTTGACGCGGTCGCCGATCTCCATCAGCGCCTTCGCGTCGACGTTCGGAACGATCGCGGTGAGCACCTGCGCGCCGGCGATCTCCTGCGCGCCGCCGGCGATCGCCACGGCATCCACGCTGCCGTTCGAGGATCCTGAGCGGGCCGCCTGCTTCACGCGCTCGCGCAGCTCCGCGATCGCCTCGGGAACGCGCTCGGGCTGGGTGCGCAGCTCGTCGGCGGCCTCGCGCAGGAGCTCGTCGTGCTCGCGCATCAGCTGCACGGCCGCGGGCCCGGTGATCGCCTCGATCCGGCGCACGTTCGCCGCGCTCGAACCCTCGCTGATGATCCGCAGCAACCCGATCTCGGACGTGGTGCGTACGTGCGTGCCGCCGCACAGCTCGCGCGAGCGGCTGCCGTCGCCGATCTCGACCATCCGCACGACGTCGCCGTACTTCTCGCCGAACAGCGCCATCGCCCCCAGCGCCTTCGCCTCGTCGAGCGTCGTCGTGATCGGCCGCACCGGGAGGCTTTCGAGAATCCGCGCGTTGACCTCGTCCTCGACGTGGCGGCGATCCTCCTCGCTGAGCCTGGCGCTGTGGTTGAAGTCGAAGCGCAGCTTGTCAGGCCCGACGTACGAGCCGGCCTGGCGCACGTGGTCGCCGAGGCGCTCGCGCAGCGCGGCGTGCAGCAGGTGGGTCGCGGTGTGATTGCACGCCGTCGCGTGCCGTGCGACGCGGTCGACGCTCGCGATCACGCGCTCGCCCTCGTGCAGCTCGCCCTCGAGCGCGCGCACGACGAGCGCCTGGTCGTCTCCGGAGCGCACGACATCGACCACCTCGACGCGGCAGTCGCCGTCCTCACAGGAGACGATCCCCTCGTCGCTGACCTGACCGCCGCCCTGGGCGTAGAACGGGGACTCGGCGAGCTTCACGAGGACGCGGCCGTCGCCCTGCGTCGCGAGCCCCTGGACGACGGTGTGGACCTCGAGGTTCTCGTAGCCGACGAAGACGGCGGGATCCGTGCCGAGCTCGCGCACCGACTCCTCCGCGCGCCCGACCTTCCCGCCCTTGGCCGCAGCGGAGCTGCGCGCCCGCTGTTCGCCCATCAGGCGGTCGAACTCGTCGTCATGCGCGAACGGGACGCCGCGCTCCTGCGCGATCTCGCGCGTCAGCTCGATCGGGAAGCCGAACGTGTCGTGCAGCTTGAAGGCGTCCTGCGGCCCCACCTCGCCGGCCTCGAGCAGGTCATCGAGCAGCTTCGTGCCCTGTTCGAGCGTGCGTCGGAAGCCCTCCTCCTCTCCCCTCACCCACTTGAGGATCGAGGGCTGGTGAGCGACGAGGTCGGGATACGCGGGCCCCATGATGTCGATGACCTGCTCGACGAAGATCGGCAGGAAGACGCCCTCGATGCCGATCCTGTGTCCCTGCTGGATCGCCCGGCGCATGACGCGGCGCAGGATGTACCCGCGGTCCTCGTTGCTCGGCACGATGCCGTCGCCGATCAGGAAGGTCGCGGCGCGCGAATGGTCGGCGAGGATCCGCAGCGCGCGCTCGTCGACCGTTCTCCCGCCGGCGGCGAGCTCGCGGCCCAGGGCCATCAGCGGCGCGAACTGGTCGGTCTCGAAGATCGTCTCGGCGCCCTGCTGGATCAGCGCCATGCGGTTCAGCCCGAGGCCCGTGTCGATGGAGGGCGCGGGCAGCGGCGTCAGAACACCGGGCGGGTCCTGGTCGTACTGCATGAACACGAGGTTCCAGTACTCCAGGAAGCGCTCGTTCTCCCCGCCGGGAAGGTCGTCCGCGGTGCCGTACTCAACGCCGCGGTCGAGGTAGAGCTCGCTGCACGGCCCGCACGGACCGGTCGGGCCGGCCTGCCAGAAGTTCTCCGAGCGCGGGCACAGGACGATCCGCTCGCGCGGCACGCCGACCGCGAGCCAGGCATCGATCGCCTCCTCGTCGGGACCGAGCCCGAGCTCGTCGTCGCCCTCGAAGACGGTGATCCAGATGTCCTCGGGCTTGAAGCCGAACCCGTTCAGCGACAGGTCCCAGGCACGCTCGACCGCGCCCTCCTTGAAGTACTGGCCGATCGAGAAGTTGCCGAGCATCTCGAAGAAGGTGAGATGCCGCGAGGTGTTGCCGACGTTCTCGATGTCGGTGGTGCGAAAGCACTTCTGGCAGCTCGTGAGCAGCGGCGCGGGCGGTGTCTCCAGGCCCAGGAAGTAGCCCTTGAGCGGGTGCATCCCGGCCGTCGTGAGCAGGACGGACTCGTCGAACGTCGCCGGGACGAGCGATGCGGAGGGCAGGCGCTTGTGGCCGCCCTGCTCGAAGAACCCGAGGAAGGTCTCGCGGATCTCGTCCGAGGTCGTGCTCATGGCGCGATCGTCGCACAACCCACGACGACATCGCCTCGCAGCAGGACCGCCGTCTGACCGGGCGCCACGCCCCACACGGGCGCGCCGAGCATCAGCAGCGCACCGTCGAGGACGGCCGGGACCGGCGTCGCGTGGTACCGCAGCTTCGCGCCGTCGACCTCCGTCCCCGGACGGTGCAGCGTGACGGCCGTCAGCGGGACGTGCGTGCGGCGCAGCGCAGCGCGTGGCCCGACGGTGACCGTGTTCGCCTCGACGTCGGTGGCCGTGACGTAGAGCGGCTCGCCGCTGCCGCCGCCCGCCCCGACCCCGCGTCGCTGCCCGACCGTGTACGCGTGGGCGCCGCGGTGCCGCGACACGGTGCGCCCCGTCAGGTCCACGGTGCGGCCTGGCCGCTCGCGCGGGCCGCCGTGGCGCGCGAAGAATGCCTCGCGACCCGTCCCCGCGAGGAAGCAGAGGTCCTGCGAGTCGGGGGTGCGCGCGACCGGCAGCCCCTCGCGCTCGGCGAGGTCGCGCACCTGCGGCTTCGTCAGCTCCCCGAGCGGGAACCGCATCCGCGCAACGCTCGCGGGCGCCAGCGCCGCGAGCATGTACGCCTGGTCCTTCGCCGGATCGACCGCCGCGCGGATCAGCCCGTCCGGCGTGACGCGCGCGTAGTGGCCGGTGGCCAGCGTCGCGGCGCCGAGGCGCTCCGCGAGGTCGAGCATCGCGTCGAGCCGCACGTGGCCGTTGCAGCGCACGCACGGGTTCGGGGTGAGGCCCGCGGCATGGTCCGCGATCCAGGGGTCGACGACGCCGGCGCGGAACTCGTCGCGCAGGTCGAGGGTCAGGTGCGGCAGACCCATCCGGTGGGCGAGGGCGCGAGCGTTGCGCACGGCGCTCGCCGAGCAGCAGGAGCGCTCGGCGTCGTTGTGGGCGTCACGCCACAGCTCGAGCGTGACGGCGACCGGCTCCGCGCCGTCCTCGTGCGCGCAGAGCAGCGCCGCGACCGCGCTGTCGACGCCGCCCGACATGGCGACGAGGGTGCGACGCGGATCGGCGTCGAGCCGCGCGTCGGCGCTGACCGCGGCTCCGAGCGCCTGCGCGAGAGCGTCGGCGGCCAGGTCCGCGGCGTGGCGCTTGCCCAGGCTCAGGCCGCCGAGCGCGGCTGCCACCTCGTCGGCCCCGATCCGCGCCGCGTCGAGGATCGGCGCGCCGCCGGCCAGTTCGACGGCGGCGCTGGCGGCCGCGATCGTCGCCCCGCAGCCCTCGGCATCGAAGCCGGCGCCGCTGACCATGCCGCCGGTGACCGCCAGGTCGATGCGCACCACGTCACCGCAGGCGCTGCTCCCCGCCGTCGCGCTGTGCGACGCGGCGGGCACATGCCCACGCCCGCGCGGGAAGCGCAGATGGTCTTCGAAGCGCTCATCCGGCATCCCGCCGGAGTGTAGGAGCGCTCAGGGCTTCTTGGCGCCGGCGCGGCGAACGTCGGCCACGGCCTGCGCGAGTTCGCCGACGCTGGTGAAGCCGACGATCAGCTTCACGTTCTTCGTGGGCCCGATGACCATGATGGTCGGGGCCTGCTGAATCGGGGTGTCGGCGGTGAAGGTCTTGTAGTCGCCGACGTCCTTGATGCTCACGAGGCGGGCGACGACCTTCTTGCGCTTGCCGATGCTGCGCACCATCGTGGAGACGGCTGCGCTGTCCGAGGAGGTGTTGCGGAAGAGGATGACGACGACCTTGTTCTGGCCGAGCGCCGTGAGCAGCGGCGCCGCGGGGTTGGCGGGCGCCTTCTTGGTGGTCGCCTTCTTGGTGGTCTTCGTGACCGTCGTCCCGGCCGGCGTCTTGGTGACGGTGACCGTGGCGGCCTTCTTCGCGGCGGCCGCGGCAGCGGCGGCCTTGGCCTTCGCAGCAGCAGCGGCGTCCGTCGCATCCGCGCCGGTCGCCTGCTCGCCGGCCGCGGCCCTGTCCGCGGTGCCGACGGCGCTCTGCGCCTTCTGCGTGGCGGTGGCCAGGCCCGTCACGCCGGGCGCCTGCGGCAGCGGAGCGTCGGCGCTCGTGTCCGGCTTGGGGCGGAGCACGGTGAACCAGAGCGCACCGAGGAGGACGATCGCGATCAGGGCAATGCGGAGCGGAGGGGAAATCTGCTGCATCGGGTCATAGATCGGCGCGGATGGCCGATCGCTTGAGCGCCGAAAGGCTTCAGGCGGGCGTGGGCGGTTCGACGAGCGACCGCAGCGCGAGCTCCTTGAGCTGCGGTGTGTCGACCGGCGCGGGCGCGCCCGTGAGCGGATCTGCGCCGCTCGCGGTCTTCGGGAACGCGATCACGTCGCGAATCGAGTCGAGGCCGCAGATGAGCGCGACGATGCGGTCGACGCCCATCGCGATGCCGCCATGCGGCGGGGCGCCGTAGCGCAGCGCCTCCAGCAGATGGCCGAAGCGCTCCTGCGCCTCCTCCGGCGCCATGCCGATGTGCGCGAACACCGCCCGCTGGACCTCGGGCGTGTGGATCCGGATCGAGCCGCCGCCGATCTCGACGCCGTCGAGCACGAGGTCGTAGGCGCGCGAGCGCAGCGAGCCGGGATCGTCGAGGTCGCCTTCGGGGGCGGTGAACGGGTGGTGCAGCGCCGTCCAGCGCGCGTCCGGCCCGGCGGTCTCGTCACGCTCGAACATCGGGAAGTCGGTGACCCAGACCGGATCGTGGCGGTCCTCGGGGATCAGGCCGAAACGTTCGCCCAGGTGGAGCCGCAGCCCGCCGAGCGATGCGGCGGCCACCTTCGCGCTGTCGGCGACGAAGAGCAGCAGGTCGCCCTGCGAGGCGTCGAGCTCCGCGTTGACCGCGGCGATCTGCTCGGCGGTGAAGAACTTCGCGAGGTTGCCCGCCCAGCCGGCGTCGCCACCCGCGTAGATCGGCGCGACGGCCTTCGCCCCGTGCACCCGCACGACGTCGTTGAGACCCTCGAGCTCCGAGCGCGAGAGCTCGTGCGCGCCCGCGTTCAGGGCCCGGACGACGCCACCGCCGCCGAGCACGCTCTCGAAGACCTTGAAGTCGCTGCCCTCCAGCAGCGGGCCCACATCGTGGATCTCCAGGCCGAACCGGGTGTCCGGCCGGTCCACGCCGTAGCGGGAGACGGCCTCGTCGTAGCCCATGCGCGGCCACGGCGTCGGCGGCACGGAGAAGTCCGTCGCCGCGAAGACCGCTTCCATGACGGCCTCCATCACGGCGATCACGTCGTCCTCGGCGACGAACGCCATCTCGAGGTCGAGCTGCGTGAACTCGGGCTGCCGGTCGGCGCGCAGATCCTCGTCCCGGAAGCAGCGGGCGATCTGGTAGTAGCGCTCGAAGCCGGCCATCATGAAGAGTTGCTTGAACAGCTGCGGGCTCTGCGGCAGCGCGTAGAACGAACCGGGGTTCATCCGGCTCGGCACGAGGAAGTCGCGCGCTCCCTCGGGGGTCGAGCGGGTCAGGATCGGCGTCTCGAGCTCGAGGAAGTCGCGGTCGTCCAGGACCCGGCGCATCGTGCGGACGACGAGGGTGCGGGCGATCATCGCCTCGCTCATCCCCTGGCGCCGCAGGTCGAGCCAGCGGTAGCGCAGGCGCGTCGTCTCGTCGACGGGCAGGTCCTCGTCGATCGGGAACGGCGGGGTCTCGCTGGAGGCGAGGACGTCGAGGTCGCCGACGCTGATCTCGATCTCGCCGGTCGGCAGGTTCGGGTTGACGTTCCCGGGCTCGCGCGCGACGACCGTCCCGGCGGCGGAGACGACGTGCTCGGAGCGCAGGCGCTCGGCCAGCTCGAACGCGGCGCCGCTCGTCTCCGGGTGGAAGACGAGCTGGACGAGGCCGGTGCGGTCGCGCAGGTCGATGAAGATCAGCCCGCCGTGGTCGCGGCGGCGATGCACCCAGCCGGCGACGCGGGTCTGCTCGCCGACGTTCGCGGCGTTCAGCGATCCGCACCAGCCATCGCGGTAGCCGTTGGGCTCCGGAGCCCTCATCCGGCGTGCCTCCCGCGCAGCACGTGCGCGACGACCGCCGAGCTGCTCTCGACCGTCTCCTGCTCTCCGCTCTCCATGTCCTTCAACTCGATTCCCTCATCGCCGAGCACGGCAACGTAGCGGGCCTTGAGCCGCGCAGCCTGCTTGAACTGGCCCTTCAGCGAGCGGCCGGCGAGCTCGACCTGCGTCGGCACGCCCGCGCGGCGCGCCTCGGCGCCGAGCGCGATCGCCGCCGCGCGCCGGTCCGCGACGTCCCCGGCCATGGCGATGAAGAGATCGCAGAACGGCTCGGGAACGGGGCGCTCCTCGGCCGCCAGCAGCATCCGCTCGACGCCCGCCGCCCAGCCCATGCCCGGGGTATGAGCGCCGCCGAGCTGCTCGGCGAGGCCGTCGTAGCGCCCGCCGCCGCCGACGCCGCTCTGGGCCCCGAGCGCGTCGCTCGTGAACTCGAAGACGGTGCGGTGGTAGTAGTCGAGGCCGCGCACGAGCGACCCGTCGATCTCGTATGGCAGCTCGACCGCGTCGAGCATCGCGCGGACCGCGGCGAAGTGCTCGGCGTCATCGGCGTCCAGGTGATCCAGCAGCCGCGGCGCGGTCGCCATCACCGCGCGCGTGCCCGGGTGATCGCTGTCGAACGCGCGCAGCGGGTTCAGGTCGATCCGCCCGCGCACCTCGCCGGACAGCTCGTCCTCGTGGGAGCGCAGGTGCGCCTGCAGCAGCTCGCGGTAGGCCGCGCGCGACGCCGGGGTGCCGAGACTCGCCAGGCGCAGGCGCAGGCCGCGCACGCCGAGTTCCCCGAGCAGCGCGGCGAGCAGCAGGATCGATTCGGCGTCGACCGCGGGATCGTCGCTGCCGATCGCCTCGGCGCCGATCTGCCAGAACTGGCGGTAGCGGCCGGCCTGCGCGCGCTCGTAGCGAAAGCACGGGCCCAGATACCAGAGCTTCACGGGCTGCGGCAGCGTGTGCATCCCGTGCTCGAGGTAGGAGCGCACGATCGGCGCGGTCACCTCGGGGCGCAGTGTCAGGGACCGGCCGCCACCGTCCTGGAACGTGTACATCTCCTTCTGCACGATGTCGGTGCTCTCACCGACTGTGCGGCGGAAGACCTCGGTGTCCTCGAAGATCGGCGTCTCGATGCGCCGGTAGCCCGAAGCCTCGAGGATCGAGCGCGCGGTCTGCTCGACGACGAGCCGCAGCGCGGCCTGCTCGGGCAGCACGTCGAACGTGCCGCGCGGCGCCTGGAGCTTGGGGACGCTCATGCCTGCCGCGCCGGCAGATCCTGGAGGAACGGGTTGCCCGCGCGCTCGGTCCCGAGCGAGGTGACGCCCATGTGCCCGGGGAGCACGATCGTGTCGTCGTCGTAGCGGCCCAGGAGGTCGGCGAGCGACGCCATCAGCGTCGCGTGGTCGGCGCCCGGCAGGTCGGTGCGGCCGATCGAGGACTGGAACAGCACGTCCCCCGAGGCGAGGACGACCGGCACGTCGGGGTGCGCGTCATCGCGGAGGAAGGCGTACGTCACGTGACCGGGACTGTGCCCGGGCGTGAAGACCACGTCGATGTCGAAGCCGGCGAGCTGCAGCCGCTCGCCGCCCGCGACGGTCTCCTCCGCCTCCCACGAGTCGTACGGGCCGAAGCCCTCCCACGGGACGTAGCTCATGACGTCCGCGAGGATGTGCGTCTCCAGCACGGGGCAGTAGACCGGCGCCCCGGTGGCGCGCGCGATCGGGGCCACGGCGCCGACGTGATCGAAGTGCGTGTGGGTGAGCAGGATCGCGTCGAGGTTCGCGACGCCGAACTCGCCGAGCGCCTTCAGCAGCTTGTCGGGCTCCTCGCCCGGGTCGACCAGAACCGCGCGGTCCGCGTCGTCCCTGCGGCGCAGCAGAAAGCTGTTCTCCTGGACCGGCCCGACCGTGAACATCCGCACGTCCACTACGAGGCGTCCTTCTTCGCCTTGCGGCGCTTGTAGAGGTACGCGTCCGTGTAGTAGCTCATCGGGATGTAGACGACGAGCAGGACCGAGGACAGCGCGATCGCCTGCTTGGCGTCCTGCTTGAACAGCAGCACGAGGACGGCCACGAAGATCATCACGGCGATCAGCGAACGCTGGGCGGCGCCGGTCCACGTCGGCGGCCGGTCGAAACGGTCCGTGCGCTCGGGGGTCCCGCCGCGCGCCTTGGCGTTCTTCCCCCGCTCCTCCGCGGTCAGCTTGCGCCCCGTGCGGCCACGCGACTCGACGCCGCCGGCCGCGTTGCCGCGGTGTTTGGTGGAGCGCTTCTTCTTCGTCTGGGCCATGTGCTGAAGAGCCTAGTAGGCGCGGCACCGGCGCTCGCCCTCACATCCGCCATACGCTCCAAGGCATGGCAGCCGGGCGCACCCTCTCCCCCGCAGCCCGTGCGCTCCGCGTCGCACACACCCTGATCACCGC
Source organism: uncultured Actinomycetes bacterium (assembly GCA_963805615.1). GTDB lineage: Bacteria > Actinomycetota > Thermoleophilia > Solirubrobacterales > Solirubrobacteraceae > F1-60-MAGs163. The sequence goes on from CAWDUW010000010.1 coordinate 242,230, forward strand.
GCTGTTCCTCGTCGCGATCGGCTACGTGTGGTGGTGTGCGCTGAGCGGTCGCCGCGGGCGTCTGCTGCAGGTCGCCGTCGCGTCGCTCGCCACCGAAGGCCTGCTCGTCGCCGCGAACCACGGGGACTGTCCGCTGGGCTGCCTGCAGGAGCGCGTGGATGACCCGGTGCCCCTGTTCGAGCTCGTGCTCTCGCCGGACGCCGCGCGCCGCGCGGTGCCGATCCTCGGAGGCGTCGCCGGGACCGGCATCGCCGTGATCGCGTGGCGTGATCGCTAGACGCGCTGCCGCTGCCGCTGCCGCGGGCGCGGAGCCGCCACCCGCACCGTGACCCGTGTCGGGCGGGTCGGCTCGGTCAGCGAGAGGAAATCGCGCAGCGCGCCGTCGTAGCCGCAGAACCCGCACCCGAGCCGGTCCGCGGGTGACAGCAGCCGCTCCGCCGGCACCCCGGGCGCGTCACACACCGGGCACGCCAGCGTCCCGCCCGCCAGCCTGGTCGAGCGGCTGGTCCGTCGCTCCTCGTGCAGGCGGTCGAAGCTCACGGGCCAAGTGTAGATCCGGATCGCAGCGCGTCCTCGATCGTCGCGCGGTTGCGGACTGCGACATGCCCTGGCCAGCCGTCGAAGGCGGCGCGCGGGGCGAGGCCGACGAGTTCGGCTTCCGTGACGTCGGCGTGGGGCAAAACCGCCGCCAGGACCTCGGCGAGCGACGTCGCGCGGTGGTCCTCGACGTTGACCGAGACCTGCGCCACGCCGCCGCGATGAGCGAGCTCGAGCCCGATCGCCCTCACTCCCGGCAGACCCTCCGCCCCGCCCTCGCGGATCAGCTCGGCGATCCGCCGGGCATCCGGGAGCGTCGCCGGCACCGCCAGCTCAAGGTTGAACGCCACCAGCGGCGGCCGTGCCGCGACGAGCACTGCGCCCGCCGTCCGGTGCGGCTCCGGCGGGCCGAAGTCCGGCACGAGCTCGCCGCGACGCATCCGTCCCGCGAGCGTGGTGATCCCGCCGCGGCGAAGCTCCGCCCGGGTGCGCCCGCCGCCGAGCAGCCCGTAGAGGAAGACCGGCAGGTCGAGCTCCTCCGCGAGACGGTCCGCGACGACCAGGGCCTCCGCACAGGCGGCGCCGCGCCGCGCATCGTCCAGGAAGACGATCGGCGCGACGTCGAGCGCGCCGACGTGCGGGTGCAGGCCGTCGTGACGCGCGAGGTCGATCCGCGCGACGGCCTCCCGCGCGCCGGCGAGCAGGGCGTCGCTGAGCCGCGCGGGCGGGCCGGCCAGCGTGAAGACAGCGCGGTCGTGGTCGGGGTCGGCGTGCGGCGCCTCGGTCAGCGGCCGAACGCCGGACGCGCTCGCGAACGCCGCGCCGATCGCCGCGAGCGTCGTGGCGTTCCGGCCCTCCGACACGTTCGGGACGGCGAGCAGTGTGGTGTCGGCGGCGACGTCCATGGGCAGAGCCGCGGAGGCTATTATCGCCGTCCCCGCCGGGGTAGCTCAGTCGGTTAGAGCAGCGGAATCATAATCCGCGTGTCGGGGGTTCGAGTCCCTCCCCCGGCATCTTCCCAGGCCCATCGAGCTGCTCGCCGATGACGTTCAGTGGATCGACGTGTCGCTGCCGACGATCAAGGGCCGCAACGTCGCGCGCGTGCTGCGCGCCCTGGACGGGCGCAGCGGGTTTCGGGTGCACTTCTTCCACACCGCCGCCGTGGCGCGGCGATGAGGTGGGGGTCAGGGCGTCCAGTTCTCCGCGAGCGGGGTGAGCTGAAGTTCGTGGGTCGCAGCGCGTGCGTCCTGGTCGGCGAGGAACAGGACGGCATCGGCGAGCCTTCTCGGGTCCGCCAGTGCCTCGGTCGGGATGCCGGCACGCGCAGACCCGTCGAGCGGCTGAATGCCCGCGTCGACGATCAGCAACGCGACGTGGATGCCGTGGGGGCGCAGCTCGAGCGCGGCCGCGTTGGTGATGGCGCGCACGCCGAACGCTCCGGCCGACCACAGCCCGCGTCCCGCCGTCGCGCGGCGCGCCGAGCCGCCGGTGACCTGCACGAGGGTCGCCGCCCCACCCTGTTCCAGCGCAAACCGACCGGAGGCGGACAGGAACGAAAAGGCCGCGCGTGCCGGCGCCGCGGCCCACGAGTCAAAGCCGTCGAGGTCGGCCTCGGCGATCAGGCCACCCCCAAACGGGCCGCTGCGCGTGCCGCCGTACGCAGACGCCGCGTTCAGCACGAGCTGCACTCCTCCATGCGCGGCAGCCGCCTGCTCCAGCGCCCCGTACACGCTCACGGGGTCCGTCACATCGGCCTTGAGCGCGAGCGCCCCGCTCGCGCGAACCCCGTCGAGGGTTTCCTGCGAACGCGCCACACCCGTCACCGCCCAGCCATCGCCGACCAGCGCCTCGATGACCGCGCGGCCCAGGTTGCGCGCCCCGAACACGACCGCACTGCGCCGCTCAGCCTCTGTCTCGGCCATCGAATCGCTCCATTCCGGTCGGGCACGCCAGCTCACCGCAACCGTACGGGCGCGCGCGACGTTCCGCCAGGCGGCGTCTTCCCCGTCCGCTCCTGTTTTGCATGAGGGGCGCGAGCGCGGCTGATGATCGGTGTCGTCGGGGGGTAGCCACGGGTGACTCTGCGATGCGCCTCGTCCGTGTCTGGCGCCGGCCGGCTTCGGCCCTAGCCGGGGAGGAGACCGAGCTGGCCGAGAAAGTCCATCTGGTCGAAGAACAGATGCTCGGACTTCAGCGTGTCGCCGTCGGTGAGATAGACCGCCGCCCACCGAAGCTCGACCGCTCGTCCTGTCGGCGCGACATCACCGTTGGGGGTGTGGAGCACGCCATCATGCGTGCCCGTGATGGTCCCTTCGGCCGCTGCGGCCGGCCCGTCGGTGAGGATCTGCTCGGTCTCAAGGCGGAGGTCCGGGAACGCCTCTAGGAACACGGCCAGGAAGCCGATGACGTCGTCGCGGCCGCTGACCTGAGCGCCCGGCGCCGTCATCTCAGCATCCGCGGCCCACGGATCAGCGCCGCTGTCACGGTCGTTGACGGCGGCGATGTGCTTGAGGATCACGTCTCTGGCGTTGGGCATCAGCTCTCCGGTCGTAGTGGGCGGCGCGAGTCTCGCAGATGCCGGAGTGCCTCTTCCGACGAGAGGCGGCTGTGGTCCCCGGCATCCGTGCGGCTTGCCTGATCGCTCCGCCAACATGACCCCAACGTGGGTCATAGGACGCCCTAAGGCGTCGTGATCAGGCTGCCGTACATGCATCACTCATCCTCCCCGGATCCCCTGAGCGCGACGGAACCCGAGGCCACGCTCCTCAAAGCCGGTGAGCATGCGGCCGAGCCCACCCCGAGGCCCGAGGAGTTCTCGGCCACGACCGTGACCCTGGTCCGCGAACCGCTGTTCGCGGTGATGAGCGGCCCCTGCCCCACCCGCGATGATGCCGCCGGCCGGGCCCTCACCCTGCTGGAACCCGCCGCACCGCAGCCCGGAGGGGTGACGGCCACGGGCTGCATGGCGCTGCTCAGCGGTCGCACCGTGACGGCGGCCGCATCGGCCGGAGCGGTCTTCCGCTCTCGTGGCCGACTGGTGGAGCGCATCGTCGTCGGCGGCGCGACCGCGGCGGTGCGGACAGCCTCGGCTCAGCCGGGAGACATCTACACGCTGTGCAGCCCCGCACTGCTGGCCAACATCCCGGTGGCGCGCGTCAGATCCGTCCTGCGGTCACCGGGGCCGCCGCCGCAGATCGCCAAGCGCCTGCTCGCGTTCGCCCACCAGTCACGTGATGCGGCGGATGCCGCAGTCGTGGTGTTCCGCGTCTCGGGTCCCAGCTCGCAGCGCGGGGGCTCCTCCCATTGACGCCGGCAAGGCGGACGAGGCCGCGCCGTCCGGCGCGGCCTCTCCGCACTTCCTGGGAGGTACGTCACCGGCGAGACTTCCGCAGGCCACCTATGCGCGGGTAAAGCGAGTGTTGGGGATTGGTTGCCACGCGTCTTCAGGCACGTCACCAAGCGCTACGGCGACAAGCTCGCCGTAGACGACCTCACGTTCACCGTGACGCCCGGCATGGTCGCCACCAGCACCTTCGACCACTCCCACCACCTCTCGCCGGCGCGACGCGTGAGCGCGTCGCAGCGGTCTGTCGTCCCAACCGGTTCACCAAAGGCCCTTTAGCGACGGATCAACCGGCGTCGGGAGCGTGCGACGGCATCATGCGAGCTCCACGCCGACCCGCGTCGCCGAGAGTGAGGAAGATCGCCGCGGTCGTCGGGGTGGCCGGGCTGGCATCAGCGTGTGCCGGGTGCGGCGCGATCAGCGCCCCGACACGTGCGGCCACGGCGTCGGACGTGCCTCCGTCGACGATCCAGGTGGCGTCCGTGGTGCCGACGGCGGCGAGTGCGCAGCCTCATGCGTCGTGTGCGAGCGTCGTCAGTTCGACGCTCGGCGCGCTCGCCATGCGCGTGTACGACACAGCGCTCCGAGGCCCGCTTGCACAGCGTGCGGTGGCCCGCGTGACCGGCTCTGCGGCCCTCAGCGCAGCGGTCGCGCGCGGGAACGCCGGCGCTGCCCGGGCGGCGCTTCTCCCGCTGCTGAAGCATCAGATCCGCCGGATCGAGATCTATCGCCGGAACCGGCTGCTGGTTGAAATCGGTCGCCGGGTCGTGCCGATCGCGCCGGTTGCCGGCCCGATCCGAGCACCTGGAGGTGGCGTGGCCGGCCGCTACGTCCTCGGCGTGACGCCGGCCGCGGCGTTCGCGGGCGTGACCGCGAGGCTGACCGGCGGCAGCGTCGTCGTGCGTTCCGGGTCGCGGACCATCGCAGGCACGCCCGCTCACGCGCCCCGGGCCGCCCACGCCTTCGCGTTCCGCGGCCGTGCCTTCCCGAGCGGCCCGCTGCGCGTCTCCCTGCGGTTCCCGCCTGCGACGCTGCGTTCGGGCTGTGCCGCGACGAAGGCCGAGACCGCGATCAACACCCTGGGCGGCGCAGCGCAGCGGCTGTATCGCGCAGAGGTGTCGGGCACCGGACCCCGCGACGCGCTGCGCTATGCCGTCCGGGACCCGGCCTTCCGCAGCGCCGTCGGCTCGGGGGACTCCGCCGCGATCACACGCGTGGTCACCGGCGGCTTCTTCCACGTGCGGCGGCTGCACATCGTCCGCGTACGCGTGACGCAGGGTCGCCGCCAGATCAACGCGACGGGCGGCCCGTTCGTCCTGGCGCCCGCATCGGCGACGATGCCCGGGCCCGGTGGCAGGGCCGCGACGGTGTCGCTGTCGGTCCAGGACGACACCGGCTACATCAAGCTGGTGCGCCGGCTCGTGGGCGCCCAGGCGGTCCTGCGCACGCCGTCCGGGCAGGTTCCGGGGAGCGCACTGCACCCGGCGCCGCGGCGGCTCCCGGCCCGCGGCACCGTCACGGCCGCGGGGCGGCGCTGGCGGGTCTACTCGTTCGGCGCCAAGCAGTTCCCGTCGGGGCCCTTGCGCATCTCGATCCTCATCCCCGCCTGAACGGCGAACCGCGAGTCCTCACGATCCGAACAGGATCACAACATCTGCGAAAGCCCGCCTGAGGGGCCGCCCGGGACGATCCGCGCCATGCAGACGCATGAGTTCGACGCCATGCTCGAGCACGACGAAGCCCACTGGTGGTATCGCGGTCGCCGGCGCGTGCTGCGCGCGCAGCTCGAGCGGCTCGCACTGCCGGCCGACCCGCTGATCCTCGATGCCGGCTGCGGATCGGGACGGATGCTCGATGAGCTGTGTGCGTACGGGGCCGTCGCGGGCGCGGACCTGAGCGCCGACGCCGTGACCGCGGCACGAGCGCGCGGGCATCACGCGGTGGTGCGGGCCCCGGTCGAGGCACTCCCGTTCGCCGACGGCGCCTTCGACCTCGTCACCTGCCTCGACGTGATCGAGCACACGCCGGACGATGGGGCGGCGCTCGCGGAGCTGCTGCGCGTGACCGCCCCGGGCGGATACGCGATCGTCACCGTCCCGGCGCACCAGGCCCTGTGGTCGAACCACGACGTGGTGAACCAGCACCACCGCCGGTACAGCCGCAACGCGCTGCGCGCGGCAGCCTTTGCCGCCGGATACGAGGTCGTCGCCGAGACGGGGTTCAACCTCGCGCCGCTGGCACCCGCGGGAGTCGTCCGGGCCATCCAGAACCGCCGCTCCACCCCTCCGTCGACCTCGGATCTGGAACTGACGCCGCTCTGGGCCGACCGCTACCTCGAGCTCCCGATCGCCGCCGAGGCATGGTGGATGCGACGTGGCGGGCGGGTGCCCACAGGACTCTCGAGGCTGGCCGTGCTCCGGCGACCATCCCTTTCCGCGTCGGCCGCTGCGAGACGACCGACCGCCGACTTCGTCAGCCAGGCGCTGCCCGCGGTGGGATGACGCGCCACTCCCGGGCGGCTTGATGAGCGACGTGCCGGCAGCGGCGACGAGCGTCCTGCCGGCTCCGCGCACCAGAGTCGCGCTGCGGCTGTCCGCCCTGTGGGCCGTTCGCGCGGCGGGGGTCCTCGCCGTCGGAGGCGCATTCGCGACATCCAGCTGGCTGGTACTCGCCGCGACCGAGCGTCCCTCGGTGCTTTCCGGGACGGCGCGCAAGGCGGGCTTCGCTCCCTGGATCGTGGGGCCGCTCGGGCACCTCATGCCCGGCTTGACGCACGATCCTGTGCGGCTCCACAGGGATCTCACGGTGGCCCTCTGCTGCCTGATGGTGTGCTGGGTCGTCGCGGTGCTGGCGGCGCCCCGCCTCCCGGCGTGGTTTCTCGCCGGGGCGCTCGGGCTGCTGGGCGTGCTGATGTTCCTCAGCCCGCCGCTGTCGATCACAGACCTCTTCAACTACCTGCACTACGGCGGGATGACGTCCGTTCACGGCCTGAATCCGTACGCCGACCTGCCGACCGCCGCGCGCGGCGACGCGAGCTGGCCGTTGTCGAACTGGCATCACCTGCTCAGCCCGTACGGGCCGCTCTTCACGCTCGCAACCTCGGGCCTCGCACTGTTGCCGCTGCACGCGGCGTACTGGACGTGGAAAGCGCTCGTCATGCTCTCCGCGTGGGGCGTGCTCGCGCTTGTCGCGTGGACCGCTCCTGCCGTGGGCCGGTCGCGCAGCCGGGCGCTGGCGCTCGTCGGCCTCAACCCGCTCGTCCTCGTGTACGGGCTCGGCGGCCATCACAACGAGCCGCTCATGCTGCTCTCCATCGTCGGCGCGGTCGCGCTCGTGGTGCACGCACAGACGGCGCCCAGGCCCGTGCCGTGGAGCGCCGGCGCGGGGGTCGCGGCGATCGCCGGTGCCGGCCTGAAGCTGTCGGCTGTCGTGCTCGCGCCGCTGGTCGTGCTCGGCGCGCCGCGCCGGCGGGCGGCGCTCGCCGGGGCGGCCGTGGCCACGGGGATGACCGCCACGGTCGTCGTGCTCGTGTTCGCCGGCCGGCTGCCTGCAACCGGGGTGCAGGACCAGCTCGTCTCGCCGCTGAGCGTTCCGCAGGTCGTGGGCTGGATCGCCGGAGTGGGCGGCGAGACGGCGACGATTCGCACCGTGTGCCATGGGTTGCTGGCGCTGAGCGTCATCGCCGCGGCTGCCGTGGTCGCGCGGGATCGCTCGCGGCTTGCGGGCGCCTGCGGGGCTGTGATGCTCGTCGCCGTACTCACGCTCGGCTGGACGATGCCCTGGTACGTGTGGTGGGTGTTGCCGTTCGCGGCGCTCGCGCGCACGCGCTGGCTGGCGGTGGCGTGCATCGTGCTGACCCTCTGGCTCGGACTCGGAGCCATTCCGCAGATGCCTCAGCTGATCCACGGGCTCGGCTATTACCCGTCGCGGACGCCGGTCGGACGCGAGCACCACCGCATGACCGAGCGGCTCCTCCGATGATGCTGAGCGGCGGACACCCCGAGCTGCTCAGGTTCGCCCGCTTCATCGCCGTCGGCGGGGCGAACACCGTCCTCACCTTTGCGGTCTTCGTGCTCCTGACCGGCGCCGGAATGGTCCCGATGGTGTCGACGGTGCTGGCCTTCGTGGTGGGCGCGGTCAACAGCTACCTGCTCAATCGCCGCTGGACGTTCGACCATGCTCACGGCGGCCTGAGCATCGGGGCGCGGTACGCGGTGGTTCAGGTCTGCGGCCTGGGCCTGAACGCCGCCGGCGTGGCGTTCGCGGTGTCCGCGGCGGGACTGGCTCCGACTGCCGGTGAGCTTGTCATCCTCCCCCTCGTGACTGCTTCGACGTTCCTGCTCAGTCGCGGCTGGGTCTTCCGAGCACCCCGGGCCGGCTGATCCGGTGACGCTGCTCGGTCGTTCAACGGCCTTCGCGGCCGCCCTTCTCGTGCTGCTCGCCGCCGCATGGATGTACGGCTCGGCATCCGCCGTCGCCCCTGCCCAGGTGAGCGCCCCCGGCGCACGTGGTGCGGCGCCGTGCTCGACGCCCGGGGCCGGGAACCACCGGTTCACGGTCGATGCGGGCAGCGGCCCACGCCAGGTGATCCTTCACGTTCCTCCCGGCGGCCGGCGTGGGACGCGGCCGCTCGTACTCGGCCTGGGCGGAGCCGGACAGACCGGCTCAGCGTTCGAGCACATCACGGGATACAGCAGGCTCGCGGACCGCGAGGGATTCCTGGTCGCCTACCCGACGGCGACCGGGGCCCGTCCGTTCTGGAACATCAGCGGCCGGATGGCGGGCAAGCCGGACGACGTGGTCTTCCTGAGCAAGGTGCTCGACCGGGTCGAGGCTCTCGCCTGTGTCGATCGCTCGCGGGTCTACGCGACCGGGGTCTCCAACGGGGGCGGCATGACCGCGCTCCTGGGATGCAGCCTCGCCTGGCGGCTCGCGGCGGTCGCGCCCGTCGCGGGCGGCTACTCCGTGCAGCCGCCGTGCAGGCCCGCGCGGGCGCTCCCCGTGCTCGAGGTCCACGGCGATGCGGACGAGGTCGTCCCGTACAGCGGGAAGGGCCCGGCACACGCCGGCAGCGTCCGGACGTTCCTCGCCGCGTGGCGCCGGATCAACGGCTGCCGCGGGAAGGCGCGGCTGCTTCCGGCGCCTCGCGGCATCACCGAGCTGGGCTGGAGCCCCTGCGCGTCCGGGTCCGACGTGGTGCATGACGTCGTCGCGGGCGAGCCGCACTCCTGGCCTGGCTGGACCCGCACGCGGTCGACCTCGAAGCTGTACTCGACGACGTACCGCACCTGGGCGTTCTTCCGGGGCCATGCGCGGGCACCAGGACGCGATCCGGGGCCGCCGGTCAGGGCGACAGCCGGAACACGAGCCCTGGGCTCGGTTGTCCAGCCTGCCGGCTGACATCCGTCCCGTGCGTCCGGATCCAGCGCGCCTGAGCTGAGCATCCGGTGAGCCGGTCGCCCGAGCCGCGGGTGCAGCTCGCACCCGCGAGGGCGTACCGGACCTGGCCGCTGCGGACGGCTGCAGCGAGTCGGGTCACCGGCACCAGCGGCTGCCCGTACAGACTCGTGAGAATCATGACGGGCCGGGCGTCGCGGACCACAAGCGGAGCGACCTTCGCGGCGGACAGAGAGGCGACCTCGTAGCGCGCCGCTCCCTGGTGCGCCCGCAGGAATGCGCTGAGCGCCGTGACCCGCGCGGTCGCCATGTGGCCGGGGTGCCCGGAGTCGCTGGTGCCGTGAGCCACCGCGCCGATGGAGGCCGCCGCCGGCACTGCCAGCACCACGACGACCACGGCCGCGATCAGTGCCTGCCCCGCACGCCCGCCCCTCCGGCGCGTGAGCGCCGCGGCCGAGAGGACCAGGCCGGCACCGAACATCCCCGCCACCGCGGGCGTGAACGCCTCGAAGTACCGCGGCTGGAGGCGATGCATCACGCTGAAGAGCACCGTTCCGATCGCAAGCCAGCCGCCGAGCGCAACGAGACCGGCTCGACCGAGCCGGTTGAGTCTGCGCCACGAGCCGAGCGCGAGCGCCGCGATGAGGACGAGCCATGCCGCGGCGAGCTCAACGCCCACGCGCACGTTCAGTGAGGCGTTGCGGGCGAGGAGCCGCGCGGGGCCGGCGGCGGCCGGGCGCCGCAGCAGCGCCGCCGCATGGTTCCGGCGCCACCGTGCGGTGGTCGCGGTTCGCTGCGTTCGGGCCGCCCGCGAGCGCGGGACCGGACGGGTGGTCGGCGCCGGGATGAGGTGTTTCGGAGGGCCGGCGACGCGGTGCACGCCGTTGAAGACGAAGGTGGCGTTCCATGCGGAGCCGTTCGTCGAGCCGATGTACCACGGCCGGCTCGAGCCGGGAGCCACGGACACGGCGGTGAGCCAGGAGAGCGCGACGACTGCGAAGACGGCCGCCATCGCCGCGAGCTGGCGCAAGCGAGTCAGCGGCCGGTCCTCGGATGCCAGCCAGAAGAGAGCGACGAGCGCCGGGAGCGCGATCAGCGACTCGACGAGCTTGACCTCGAACGCCAGGCCGCCGAGTCCGGCGGCCACGAGCAGCATCGGCCGGCGGCGCGCCCCGGGGCGCGCCGCGCGCGCGATGAGCACCGCCGCTCCCAGGAGCAGCGCGCACATCACCGAGTCCATCGTGTCGCTGCGTGAGGTGATCACGGCGACCGGCAGAACCGCGAGCGCGAGCGCCCCGACGACCCCGGCGGCCCAGCCGAACAGGGTTCGGAGCAGCTCGAACAACAGCAGCACGGCCAGTGTGCCGGCGACCGCCTGGGGCAGCAGCAGCGCCGGGGTGGTGAACCCAAGGACCTTGGTGCTTGCGACCTGCAGCCACAGATCCACCGGCGGCTTGTCGATGGCGAGGCCCGAGCCGGGTGCGAACACGCCGAAGAGGAAGTCGTGCCATGAGCGCGACATCGTCCGTACTGCTGCGTCGTAGTACGGATTCGGAGTGACCGCTGCGAGATTCGTGAGTCGCAGAGCGCCCGCCAGTGCGACGATCGACATCGGGATGCCGATGCGCGCCGCGCGCGTCAGGTCCGCGTCCACGCCACGAGCGCGCGTCGCGACGCCCGGCGCGCGCTGCTGGATCACCCTGACGCTCAAGGCGGGCCTAGCCGCCGAGGACGGCCGGTGCGTGAGACGCGAGCGATTCTCGACCCGCCCGCTCGTCATGCATCCTGCGCGCGATCACGGCGAGCTCGCGGAACGCTCGCACGATCACGCGTGGTGAGGCTCCGGTGGCCTCACCGGCTTCGCGCGGCCGATGGTGCACACCGGCCTCGACGATACGCGCGCCGGCGGCGCCGGCGCGCGCCAGCAGTTCGGTGCTGACCATCGCGCCCTCGGCACTGAGATCCAGGCCCTGCACGAGGCTGCGGCGCATGAGCTTGAACGCACAGTCCACGTCACGTACGGGGATGTTGAAGATGCGGCGCACGAGCCAGTTCCAGGCCGCCGCGTTCGCCCGCCGGTGCAGGGGATCCATGCGCATGATCCTGAAGCCGGCCACGATGTCGGCGCCACCGGCCAGTGGCGTCACGTCGCGCAGCTCGGCCACCTCGAACTGCAGATCGCCGTCCGTGAGCAGGATCCAGTCCATCCGCGCGGCCCGCAGCCCCGAGCGGACAGCGGCACCGTAGCCGCGGTTCCCGTCGTGGGCCACCACGCGCACCTCGCGGCCGGCGAGCGCTCGCGCCTCGGCGAGCACGCGCGTGCGGTCCGTGCTCCCGTCGTCGACGACGATGACCTCGACGACGTCCGCGACCTCCCGTCCGGCGACGAGCGCCTCGGTGATGGCGCGGTTGACGTTCGGCTCCTCGTTGAAGCAGGGCAGCACGATCGACAGGCTCGTGAGTTGGTGAGCACCGACGGAGATCGGTGCCCGGTCGGTGGTCCGGGTGGCGAGGTCGGTGGGCGGCACGGTTTCGGCGTCCTCTCTCGAAGCAGTCCGCCGATGCTCGGACGTACCGCTGAGCGCCCTGGCAACAGCCCGTTTCGACACGGTGCGCGCCTTGTTGGGATGCCATTGGGATGTGCCTGCGCCACCCGCCGCGCCAGTACAGTCGGTGTCGGTGACCGCTGCTTCGGACACGCGTCCAGGCCCCGCAGCCGCTGCCACGGGGCGGGTGCTCCTCGTCGAGGACGACGCCGAGCTGGCCGGCGTGATGGCGGACGCGCTCGGCGCCGACGGCCATGCCGTCCGCCTCGCGCGCGACGCCGGCCAGGCGACCGATCTGCTCGCCGAGGAGGCCTTCGACCTGATCGTTCTCGACGTGGGGCTCGGAGCGGGTCCGGACGGGATCGACGTGTGTCGCCGGCTGCGCGCCGCCGGCATCGAGGACGTGCACGTCCTCGTCCTGACGGCGCGCGACGCCGAGGCCGACATCGTGCTCGCGCTGGAGGCCGGCGCAGACGACTACGTGACGAAGCCGATCGGCGTCGCAGAGCTCCGCAGCCGTGTGCGCGCGGTCCTCAGGCGGCTGCGCCCTGCGCACACACCTCGCGGCGCGTGGTCACGAGGCCAACTGGCCCTCGATCCGGACACGCGCGTGGTCGCCGTGTCGGGGCAGCCGATCCATCTGACCTACTCCGAGTTCGAGGTCCTGCGCGCACTGGTCGCCGGCGAGGGGCGTCTCCTGTCGCGCCAGGTCCTGCTCGAGGCCATCTTCGGCGACGACGCGTTCCGCGACCCGCGCGCAATCGACGTTCACGTCCATCACCTGCGCGACAAGATCGCCGCAGTGGGGGGTGATCCGGAGGTGATCGTGACGGTGCGCGGCGCGGGGTACCGCCTGAGCGCCTGATGCCGTCGGTCCGTCCGCGCGACGCAAGCCTCCGCTGGAAGCTGCTGCTCGCGCTGACCATCACGAGCGCGCTCACCCTCACCGCCGCCGTGATCGCGTTGGTCCCGCCGCTGCAGCATCGCCTGCGCGAGGACCGCCTGCACGCGCTGGGTGACAGCGCCGGCGTGGAGATCGCAAAGCTGCGCCTGTACGAAGGCGCGGCCCTGCAGGCGGACGGCACGCGTCCGAACCGCATCGCCCTGCGGCTCGAGCGGCGGACCGGGGCACGTGCGGCGATCTACGACGCCACCGGTGCCGTGATCGCTGACACGGATCCCGGCGGGACCCCCGCGCGGGCCCACGCCGACGACGCGATGCTCGCGCGCGCCGACCGCAACCGGATCTTCATCACGCATGGCGAAGCGGTCGTCGTACGCAATGTCACGGTCGAAGGCTCGCGGTATTCCCTGATCCTGCGCAAGCAGCTCGAAGACACGACCGCTGCGTTCGATCTGGTCCGCGGAGGCATTCCGCTTGCAGCCGGGGTCGGTCTGGCCGTTGCGCTGCTGCTGGGACTCCTGCTCAGCTCGCGCCTGGTTCGCCGCCTCGAGCGGCTGCGCCGCGACGCCCGGAGACTGCGCGATGAGGGGATCGCCGAACCGTTGCATGTGGATGCCGCGCACGATGAGGTCGGAGAGCTGGGACGTGCTCTCGAGGCGATGCGACTTCGCCTGGTCGAGGACGAGCGGGCGCGGAAGGCGTTCCTCGATACGGCCGCCCACGAGCTGCGCACTCCGATCGCCTCCCTGCAGGGGACGCTCGAGCTGCTGGAGGAAGACCTGGCGGCGGACACCCCCGACGTCGGAGGAGCCCGCAGACGCGCGTCTGCGGCAGCGGGGCTCTCCCGTCGCATGGCACAGCTCACCACCGATCTGCTGGCCCTCGACCGGCTCGATGGCGAGATGTCGCTCGAGCGCGCGCCGGTCAACCTGTTCGAGCTGGCGACCTCGGTGGTATCCGAGTTCGAGCATCGTGCGGCTGCGGTCGGGGTTGACGTGCGCGTGCTCCCCGAGACGCAGGGCGCATGGGCGGACGCCGACGTACGCGCCGTGGCGCGCATCCTCCGAGTGCTCCTCGACAACGCGGTGCGCTACGCAGCACCAGGGGCGGTGAGGGTGAGCGCGGGCGCCGGCGACACGGGCGCGTGGTTACGCGTCGAGGACGCCGGCCCCGGGATCGCCCAAGCTGACCGGGAGCGCATCTTCGAGCGGTTCGCGCGCGGAGCCGCCGGCGAACGCGAGGTGGGCTTCGGGCTCGGCCTGGCGATCGGGCGCGAACTGGCACGCCGCATGGATGGTGATCTCGTGGCCCGCGACGCCAGCGGTGGCGCGGCTCTCGAACTCACGCTTCCGTCGGTCCCGCCGCCCGTCTGAGACAGCCGCCCGGGACCCGGGGAGCCCCGCGAAGATCATCCGCTGGGATGAGCGCGGATCCCGCCCGCGGGCGACGCGCGCGGGCCGTCCCGTCCATAGCGTCGCGGCATGCACTCGACCAGGAGACAGGACAACACATGAACACCACTCGCGTCACACGCCGCCGCGTCACGGGCGCGCTGCTCATCGTGGTCGCCGGACTCGCGATCGCCCCCGCCACAGGGTCGGCGAAGGCGACGGGCCCCGGGACATACACCGTGATTCCGAAGCTCGTGTACCCCGGCGAGAAGCCCGGGGGCCCCTTCGCCGGGCAGCTCGTGCGCGGGCAGACCTTCGTCGTCACGCGGCTTTCGCCGTCCGGGAGATGGGCGTTCGGCCATGGCGTCGGGGCAAGGTCCTCGCTCCACGGCTGGGTCCGCTCGGCCCAGCTCAAGCGACGGTCGGTCGCCGGTTGAGTCCGGGCTTTATTCTTCTATTCTTCTTCTTCTTCTTCTTCGCCGGCTTCACCTTCAGCACGAGGTTGACCTTGGTGCCGCTGACGCCCGGCGCGCCCTCCGGCCGGCTCTGCGACTTCACGATCAGCTTCTTCTTGGCCGACTTCTTCGGCTTGGTGACCTTGCCGACGGCGCAGCCCGCGGTCTTCAGCTTCTTCGTCGCGGACGCCAGGGTGAGGCCCACCACGCTCGGGACCTTGCACGGGATCGGCGCGTCACCGACGTTGATGACCGTGTCGGCGAAGGCGACCGGCGGCGAGGTGTCGCCGTTGAGGCCGATCTCGAGGTAGGCGCAGACCCGGTAGATCGCCGGGGCGGAGAACGTCGCCGTCGAGGTCAGGCTGTAGGGCGCCGGCGAGATGATGAACGAATTCCCGTCGAACTGGGCCTTTGGCCGCGCCTTCTCCTCCGCCGAGGTGGCGCCGCAGTTGGCGGCGCCGGGTTCGAAGAACGTCCGCAGCGACATGTTCTCGCCGACGCCGGTGACGTCAGAGGTACCGGGAGCGTCGGCCGAGCCGGAGTAGACGACGTCGATCGTCATGTCGGCGGCCGCCGTCGCGGGGGCGGTGATGGTGACCGACGACGCCAGCGCCGGGCTCGCCCCGGTCAGTGCAGCGACGGCGACGGCGCCGATGAACAGGGGGATTCGGGAAATTCGCAAAGCGTGTCCTCAGAGTGCAGGTGATGGACGTGTGCGGGCGCCGCCACGCTCGGCGGGCCTCCTCGTCTCCTTCAACACGACAGTTCAGCGTTCGATTCGTTACTCGCTGAAACTGATGTGAGGCGGCTCAAGGAGCCGGAAAAGTGAGCCTTTGCAAGCCGATCCGGGCTGTGCACAGGGTAGAGCGCTCATCCCAGGCGAGCGCCGCCTGAACGGGGCGCGCCTCCTGATCGCCCACAGGCCGTCAGCGCCCGAGGGTCTGCACGAACCGGGCCGCCCGGCTCTCGGTGCCGGAGATCAGCGTGCGCACCTCGGAGAGGCCGGCGCGCAGTTCCGGGTCGCCGACCTCGATCGGCGCCAGCGAGTCCTGCAGGTCGGCGAGCCGCTGGTCGGCGAAATCCGCGGCTTCGACCGCGACCTCGACGAATCCCTGAACCCCGGTCGACGGCGCGCCCTCCGCAGCCTGCTGGAACGTGCGGCCCGGGAGCCCGTAGCGCTCGGCGAAGGCGGCGTGCGTGCGCTGAGCGCGGCCGTACGCCGTCTGGATCGGGCGGAACAGCTCGGCCTCGAGCAGATCGGCGTTGACCTCGTCGAGCTGCTCGTACGCGGCGCCGAGCGCGGCGAGCGCGACCGCCAGCTCGTCGATCGCCTCGGCGATGGTGTCGAGCAGTGCCTGGCGGGTCTCGGAGGCGTCGTACGTCATCACCGGCAGCGTAGTCGTCAGGATGGGAGCCGGATGAGCACCGCCGCCCGCAACCTCGTCAACCTGAAGGCGGTCGACAAGGGCTACGGCAGCCGCTCGGTGCTGCGCGACCTGACGCTCGGCGTCGCGGCCGGTGACCGGATCGGCGTCGTCGGCGCCAACGGCGACGGCAAGTCCACGCTGCTGAAGCTCATCGCGGGCCTCGAGGATCCCGACGCCGGCACGCTCACCCGCTCGAGCGACATGGACCTCGCGCTGCTCGGGCAGGGTGACGAGCTCGACGAGCGGCGCTCGATCCGCGAGGAGCTCGTGGGCGGCCGCGCCGACCACGAGTGGGCCGGGGACAGTTCGTTCCGCGCCGTCCTCGACGGCCTGCTCGGGGGCGTCGGCATCGAGCGCTTCCCCGACGGCCTCGACACCCCGATCGCCCCGCTGTCCGGCGGCGAGCGGCGCCGCATCGCGCTCGCGAAGCTGCTGCTCGACGGCCCGGAGCTGCTGCTGCTCGACGAGCCGACGAACCACCTCGACGTCGAAGGCGTGGACTGGCTGGCGCGGCATCTCGCGGCGCGCCGCGGCTCCCTGCTCGTCGTGACCCATGATCGCTGGTTCCTCGATGCGGTCTGCACGACGACGTGGGAGGTCGCCGACGGGTCCGTTCACCAGTACGAGGGCGGCTACGCGGCGTACGTCCTCGCGCGCGCCGAGCGCGACCGCCAGGAGGCCTCACGCGACGAGCGCCGCCGCCAGCTCGTGCGCAAGGAGCTCGCGTGGCTCCGGCGTGGCCCGCCGGCTCGCACCAGCAAGCCGAAGTTCCGGATCGAGGCGGCCAATGCCCTGATCGCGGACGAACCCGCGCCGCGCGACCGCACCGAGCTGCTGCGCTTCGCCTCGTCGCGGCTCGGCGACCGGGTGCTCGATGCGGAGGGGGTGTCGGTCGCGTACGGCTCGCGGCAGGTGCTGCGCGACGTGACCTGGCGCCTGGGTCCTGGGGATCGCGTTGCCCTCGTCGGCGTCAACGGTTCCGGGAAGACGACGCTCGTCAAGGTGCTCAGCGGAGCCATCGAGCCGACCGCGGGCGAGGTCGACCGCGGCGCGACCGTGCGGCTCGCGTTGCTCTCGCAGGATACGGCTGAGATTCCCGGCGACCAGCGCGTGCTCGAATCGCTCGAGTCCGTGAAGGGCCGCGCCACGCTCAGCGACGGAGTCGAGATCACGGCGAGCCTGCTCTGCGACCGCTTCGGCTTCCGCGGCCCGCGAGCACGCACGCTCGTGCGCGACCTCTCCGGCGGTGAGCGCCGGCGCCTGCAGCTCATGCGGCTGCTGATGGAGGGCCCGAACGTGCTGCTGCTGGACGAGCCGACGAACGATCTCGACATCGACACGCTCACCGCGCTCGAGGACCTGCTCGACGGGTGGCCCGGCACGCTCGTCGTGGTGAGCCACGACCGCTACTTCGTCGAGCGCGTCTGCGACGACGTCTACGCGCTCACCGGCTCAGGCGCGATCCGCCACCTCCCCGGTGGCATCGAGCAGTACGTCGACCTGCGGCGCGCGGCCGCTGAGACACCGGCACCGGCCGTCGCCCCGCCGCGTCCGGCCGCGACGCCCGGCGCCGCGCTGCGCGCGGCGCGCAAGGACGTGCAGCGGATCGAGCGCGAGCTGGCAAAGCTCGAGGATCGCGAGGCGTCGCTGCACGAGCAGATGGTGCAGAGCGCGACCGACCACGAGCGC
Source organism: uncultured Actinomycetes bacterium (assembly GCA_963805615.1). Classification (GTDB taxonomy): domain Bacteria; phylum Actinomycetota; class Thermoleophilia; order Solirubrobacterales; family Solirubrobacteraceae; genus F1-60-MAGs163. Next base: position 259,919 of record CAWDUW010000010.1, read on the forward strand.
CTGCGCGAGCTGCAGGCGGAGCTCGCGGCACTGCTCGAGCAGCGCGAGCCGCTCGAGGCGCAGTGGCTTGCGGCGTCGGAGCTGCTGGAGCGCTAGGAGGCGAGCTGGAGCAGCGGCTGGCCGCCGAGCGACGTCTCGAGGTCGACCGCGAGCTGCGGCCGCGCGAAGAAGTAGCCCTGCCCATGCTGTGCGCCGAGCCGCCTGAGCGTCTCCGCCTGGTGCTCGTGCTCGATGCCCTCGGCGACGACGGGCACGTGGAGCGCGCCTGCGAGGGCAAGGACCGCTCCTGTGATCGCGTCCTCGCTGCCGCCGTGGCCGAGGCCCGCGACGAAGCTGCGATCGAGCTTCAGCTCGTCGAGGGCGAAGCGCTGCAGGTAGGACAGCGACGAGTAGCCCGTGCCGAAGTCGTCGAGCGAGAGCCGGACGCCGCGGCGCCGCAGCGCGGCCAGCGTCTCGACGGGCCCCGCCTCCTCGTCCATCAGGATGCTCTCGGTCAGCTCCAGGGTCAGCCGGCTCGGGTCGATCCGGGCGCGTGCGAGCGCGGTGTCGAGGTTCGAGAGCAGCTCACCGTGCGGAAGCTGGCGGGCGGACAGATTGACGCTGAGCCCGATCCCGGCGAGCGGGCCACCGGACGCGTCCCACGCCGCGAGCTGCACACAGGCGCGGTAGAGCACCATCCGCCCGATCGGGACGATCAGGCCGGTGTCCTCGGCGATCGGGATGAAGTTGCCGGGCGCGATCAGCCCGCGCACCGGATGGTTCCAGCGCAGGAGCGCCTCCACGCCCACGATCCGGCGATCCTCGAGCGCGACGATCGGCTGATAGTGGATCTCGAACTGGTCGCGGTCGAGCGCCGGCCGCAGCTCGTTCTCGATCTCGAGCCGTCCCACCATCTTCTGTCGCAGCGAGTCGCCGAACAGCTCGCAGCGAGCACGCCCGCGGGCCTTGGCCGCATACATCGCCGCGTCCGCGTCGCGCAGCAGGGTGCCGCTGTCACACCCGATCGCGCCGGAGATCGCCACGCCGACGCTCGCCGAGATGTGCAGTTCGTGCTCGCCGATCTGAAAGCCCTCGGTCAGCGCCTCGTTGATGCGCTGACCGATCGCGAGCGCGTCCTCCTCGTGCGCGAGGCCGCAGCAGAGCAGTGCGAACTCGTCGCCGCCGAAGCGTGCGGTCAGGTCCTCGGGGCGTGCGGTCGCCTGGAGGCGCTCTCCGACCGCCGCGAGCAGGCCGTCGCCGACGTGATGGCCAAGTGAGTCGTTGACGTACTTGAAGCCGTCCAGGTCCAGGAAGAGCACCGCGACGGAGCCGGCGCGGTGATCCTCGCGCGCGTGCTCGAGCGCCCCGTCCAGCGCGCTCAGGTAGAGCCGTCGATTGGCGAGCCCGGTGAGCGGATCGTGCACAGAGCGGTGCCGCAGGGTCCCCGCGAGGAACCGGACGAGCATGCCCACGGTGAACGTCGTGCCGATCGCGACCAGCCAGCGCGCGACCTCCTCCTGCCAGATGCCGTGCTGCACCACGAGCACGAACGCGAACGCCACCCCCATGAGCGCCGTCTGCCCGAGCGCCTGGCGCAGAGAGAAGAACGAGAAGGCGTAGACCGTCGCCCAGAAGTAGAAGGCCACATAGGGACTGCCGTTCTCGTGGGACGCCAGGACCGCCCCCGTGATGACGATCGTCGCGGCGGTGATCGCGGCCTTGAGCGCGAACATCGGCAGACGGTCGAAGCCGACGATCAGCACCAATCCGACCGCGTAGGCGCCCACCGTCATCACGAGCACGCCGGGCTCCGATGCCTGCGGGCTGTGGGGAAGCTTCAGCCAGACGACGGACAGCGTCGCCCCGGCGAAGAACAGGAAGGCGAGCGCCCGCGCGATCAGCGCGCGGTCGTCCGCGGGGTCTTCCGGTGTCGGATCGACGGCGCGGCCGATCCCCAGCCGCGCTGCGAGCCAATCGGGAATCGGGATGTGCCGTCTGTCGCGCTCAAGGGGCCGTTGGGCCATCACGTCCCCTATCGGCCCTGCCGGACGCGCGCCTTGAGCCTCGCCTGAGCCCGCTGGACACGGCCCGGGCCCTACGCTCAGGCCGTGACCGCCCCCGAGGCCCTCGCCATTCTCGCCTCGGGTCTGGCGGCCGGAACCATCAACACCGTCGTCGGCAGTGGCTCGCTGATCACGTTCCCGGTCCTGCTGGCCTTCGGTTACCCACCGGTGACGGCGAACGTCTCCAACAACGTCGGGCTCGTCCCGGGCTCGATCTCGGGCTCGATCGGCTACCGCGAGGAGTTGCGCGGGCAGCGCGGGCGGGCGATCTGGCTGGGCCGCGCCTCGCTGCTCGGCGGAGCGACCGGGGCCGCACTCCTGCTGGCGCTGCCCCCCTCCTGGTTCGCGGCGATCGTGCCGGTGTTCATCGCGATCGCGCTCGTGCTCGTCGTGCTGCAGCCGCGGCTGTCAGCGGCGCTCGTGCGCCGCCAGGGCGAGCCACATGAGCATGGTGGCCGACTCGGGCTCGCGGGCGTCTTCGGCGCCGGGGTCTACGGCGGCTACTTCGGCGCCGCACAGGGCATCCTGCTGCTCGCGGTCCTCGGGCTCACGCTCGACGAGGACCTTCAGCGCATCAACGCGCTGAAGAACGTGCTCGCCGGCCTCGTCAACGGCATCGCCGCCGTCATCTTCGTGCTCGTCGCCGACGTCGCCTGGGCGCCGGCAGCGCTGATCGCGGCGGGGTCGATCGCCGGCGGGCAGGTCGGTGCGCGCTACGGGCGCAGGCTTCCGCCGGCGGCGCTGCGGGCGCTGATCGTGGTGGTCGGCGTGACCGCCATCGTCGTGCTGCTGACCCGCTGAGCGCTACGCGCCCTCGTCGTGCAGTCGCTCGACCGCGGCGTCCATGGCCGCCTGGTCCTCCGCGGACGGCTCGGGGAATCGCGGGTCCAGGTCCTGGAGGTGATGCACGAGGATCGACGCGACCGCGGTGCGCATCAGCCATTTGTGGTCGGCGGGGATGACGTACCACGGGGCGTCGTCGGTGCTGGTCGCGCGCAGCGCCTGCTCGTAGGCGTCCTGGTAGGCGTCCCAGTGCGCGCGTTCGGCGACGTCCCCGGCACTGAACTTCCAATGCTTCTCCCGCTCTTCCGCGCGGGCCAGGAAGCGCTCACGCTGCTCCTCGCGCGAGACATGCAGGAAGAACTTGACCACCCGCGTCCCCGAGCGCGACAGGTGCCGCTCCCACGCCGCGATGTCCTCCAGGCGGTCCTTCCAGAAGCCGTCGTCCTTGCCGCGTGCGGGATCGATCCCCTGCCCCGAGAGGTACTCGGGGTGCACGCGCACCACGAGTACCTCCTCGTAGTGCGAGCGGTTGAAGATCCCGATCTCCCCACGCGCGGGAAGCGCGACCTGGTGGCGCCAGAGGATGTCGTGCGACAGCTCGAGCCCGCTGGGCTGCTTGAAGGACGTCACCCGCACGCCCTGTGGGTTCACGCCGCTCATGACGTGCTCGATCGTCCCGTCCTTGCCGGCTGCGTCCATCGCCTGAAGGACCACGAGCAGCGCGTTCCCGCGGTCGGCGTAGAGACGCTCCTGCAGCGCGTCGAGCTGCTCGAGATCCGCGTCGCGCTGCTTCTCCGCGGTCTCCTTCGTCAGCCCCGCCCGGTCCCCCGGATCGCGCTCCGCGAGCGCGAAGCCGTGTCGGGGAACCCTGAAGCGGCGCTCGAGGTTCACGGCCTCGGCCGGCGCTCCACTGCGGAGGGCTGGAGCAGTGCGCGCGGGATCGCGGGAAAGCCCCCCGCGGCGGCGGCTCCGGCCGTGCGCGCGCCGGAGGCCCGGGAGAACCCGACGCGCCGGCCGCCGAGCCGTCCGGAGGCCGCCGTGGTCGAGCGCAGGTTGAGGGATCCCGACACGCGCCCGGTCACGGTGACGCGGCCGTGGACCTTCGCGCCGTCGATCGCGAGCGTCCCGCTCACGCGCACGCCGGGCACGTAGCTGTAGCCGCGCAGCTTCATCCGCCCGTTGAAGGCGTCGGTGGAGTCGAAACTGCCGCCGCGCAGCCCGCCGCCGCGCGGGGCGAAACCACCGTAGACCGCCTCGAGCCCGCTGAACCGTGCATCCTCGACCGTGTCGAGGACCGCGAGCAGGGTACGTCCGCGCGCGCCCGGAATCCGCGCCGGGGTGCGGAACTCCGACAGCGACATCGGTGCCCTGGGCAGCGGCATCACCTGGTTGCTCTTGCCCGCGCAGGGACGGCCGATCTGCTTGCCCGCCGTGTAGAGCGTCAGCGCCTTCGCCACGCAGCCGGTCCCGTCGGTGTCCACCTGGTCGTGGCCGTTGCCCGGCACGACGACGATCTGGGAGCGGGGCAGCTCAGCCTTCACCTTCAGCGCGTCCTCGAGCGGGGTGCGCATGTCCAGCCGCCCGACGAGGAGCAGCGAACGGACGTCGGGCAGACCGCCCGCCGTGGGCCTCGGGCGATCATCGCGCGGCCACAGCAGGCAGTCGTCGGCGTAGCTCGTGTCGCGCACCACGTCGGCAGACCACGGCGCGTACGCCCCGGGCGGGATCGCGGCGAGCGCGCTCTGGACGAGCGGCGACCGGGTCCCGGGATCGGTTGACAGTGGGAACGGGAGCTGGGCGTCGAGGCAGCCCGTCGTGACGTTGAGGCCGAAGCTCAGCTCGCTCGTCTTCGTCGCCGGGCCCTCGCCGATGCGCTTGAGGCGCAGCAGCGGCGCGAGGTCGCCCTGAGCCGCCGAGGCGACCGCGCCGGGCAGGCGCGCCTGCAGGAACGGGTTGAGATCACCGGAGGTGACGAGGAAGTAGAACTGACTCTCGGTCGTGTAGCTCGCCGAATGCTGCCGCCCCCGCGTGTCGAAGACATGGCCGCGCAGCGGAGCCGCGTGCAGCATCGCCGCGACCTTCCCGACGTCGCCGACGATGTCGCTCGTCGCGCCCGTGCAGCGACGGCCCGCGCACTCCTCGCGCAGGATGCGCGGAAGCGTCTCGAAGTTGCCCATCGCGAAGGCGTCCGGCGGGTCCGGGCCGACGATCGAGTCCAGGATCAGGCTGTCGGTGTGCGTCGGGTAACGGCGCGCATACTCCTGTGCGACCCACGTGCCGTAGCTGATGCCCATCAGCCCGATCTTCGGGACGCCGAGCGCCTTGCGCAGGGTCTCGAGGTCCGCGACGGTGTCCGCCGTGCGGTAGAACGCCCGCCGCGACCCGATGCGCTTCGCGCACTGTGCGACGGACGTCGAGCTGAACTCCTCGAGCCCCCCGAGGCGCTGAATCGCCGGGCAGCTCAGCGCGCCGGACAGCCCGGTGCCGCGCTGGTCGAGCACGACGAGCCGGTAGCGCTTCAGCACCGGCTCGAGGCTCAGCGCGAAGGACCCGGCGGCGTCGACCGAGCCCTGGCCCGGGCCTCCGGACAGCGCGATCATCACCTTGCCGTTCTTGCGGTAGGCCCGCTGTGCGGCGACCGCGATGCTGAGGTGGCCTGGTGTCGCGCCGCTGTGATCGAGCGGCACGCGCAGCGCGCCGCAGCCGAAGCTCGAATCCCCCGCGCAGGGGTGGAGCTTGAGCGCCGACGCGCCTGCGGGGAGGGTCATCGCCGCGGCGCAGGCGAGCGCCGCGAGAACGATCGAGCGCGCGTACCGCGAGGCCGGTACACGCCGTGACCGGGAGGGTGGACCGGACTCGACCATCACTCCAGAAGCTACCTGCTCACCGCCGTCAGTGCGCCCGTTACCCTGGCCCGCAGATGACGGCTGACGAGCAGCAGGACGGCCCGGCGGACCCGGAATGGACCGCGGTCGATCCCGAGCTGCCCGCCGAGGTCGAGGTCGAGCACTTTGATCCGGGCGACGCCCCGCAGCGGCGCAGCGCGCGGTCCCACGTGCTCACCGGCGCGCTGCTCGCGATCGGCGTCGCCGCGGTCTTCGTCATCGTCGGCGTCCTGCTCGGGTCCGGCGGGGACACGAAGACCGCCGGGGCGCCGCGCCTGGCCTGGTCCACGTGGAAGCCGTCGAAGGCCGGTGACGACGGCGCGCGGCAGGTCGCTGCCCACGTCGCCCCGCAGTACCGCGAGGGCGCGGGGCAGCTCGTGGTCGTGCAGTCCGGCCCGCTGGAGATCGCCGGTGTGCCGCTGACCGTCGCGCAGCAGGATCCCGCACGCGCGCCCGGCGATCTTCAGGTCTTCGACCGCAGAACGGTGCTCTACCGCCTCTGCGGGCAGGGAGGCAACTGCGCGATCGCGCACGGCGCGCCTTCGACCCAGCGCCACATGCTGCTGCGCCGGGAGGCGCTCGAGCTGGGGCTGTACAGCCTGCGCTATCTCGACGGCGTCGACCAGGTGGTGGTCTTCATGCCGCCGCGGCGCGGCGCCCACGCGAGCCAGGCGCTGTTCTTCCGCAAGGCCGTCGTGAGCGACCAGCTGCAGAAGCCGCTCGAGGCGACGCTGGTGGACCGCGCGCCGACAGTCGCCCGGGTGACCAAGTCGCCGGACGCGGGCCTCGTCCAGCAGCTCACGCTGCCGGCGCTGTTCCGCTTCCACGTCGCCGCGAACCGTGCGAGCGACCGCGCGCTGCTCGTGCTCGAGCCGATCGATCTCGGAGCGCCGGTCCCGGCGCCCGGCCGTCAGCCCGCCACGAGCAACCCGTACGGCCCGTCGCTGAGCTGATCAGCCCCCGCCGGGCGCCGGCGGGTGGTCCGGCCGCTGCGTGAAGCCCGGGCAGGCGCCCACGGGGACGCGCGGATACTTCGGATAGCGTGGGTCGTCGAACGAGCGCTTGCACAATGAGAACACCGAGCCGCGCCCCGAACGCACGACACGCTGGTGGGTGCAGCGATCGCAGAGTCCGAATCCGTGCAGGGGCAAGACCGGGGAGTATTCCGCCCGCGGGAGCGTGCCGCACGCCGTTGCAGGACTCATGTTCCCCCGCGGGGCAGCCGTTGCCCCGAGATATGGCGCGTTCCCCGCTCCTCCGTCTGGCCCTGCTCGCCGTCCTCGCGGGCGTCCTGCACGCGCCGGCGCCGGCAGGCGCCCAGGCGACGGCCCCGACGACCGATCGCGCCGAGCAGGTCGAGCAGCTGTGGGCCTTCGTCGACCGCCGCGCAGCCGAGCTCGATGGTCAGTGGCGCCCGAAGCTCGGCGGCTACGTCACCCGTGGAGGGTCGTTCAGCACCCGGATGAACGCGAACATGACCGTCGTCCACGCGCTCGCGGCGCTCGCGGGCCACGCCGGCCCGTCGCGCCGCGACGACCGTGTCGCGCCGATGGTCGACGCGCTGACTCGCGCACCCGCCTTCCTCGACGCCGCGCGCCGGCCGGCGCGTGCCACCGCCCATTTCCACGTTCCCGGCTGGACACCGGACGCCGGCAGCTATCTGCCGTTGCGCGAGCACGTCTCGCTCGACCCGCAGGTCGCCGAGGGGCTCGCCCTGGCGATCCGTGCCCGCGACGCCGTCGGCATGCCCGAGGCGCTGACCGAACGCGCACGCCATGCGGTCACCTCGACGGCCACCTCCGCCTTCTACACGTGGCCGCGGATCCAGCTGAACCAGTTCAACTGGCCCGCCGACATGGCCCTCGCGCACGCGAGCGTCTCCGGCGACACGACGCTGCTCCGGCGCGACTTCCCCCAGTACCTGAACGACTTCCTCGATCATGCCCACCGGCGCGGGGCAAACCGCTCGCCGAACCTCAACGACGGCATGGGATTCCTGTACCTGCCGGGTGTACGGCCGAACGCGGCGAGCAACCGGATCGGCACGTCGGAGTACGCGAACATCGTCTTCCACGCCCTCGATGACTACGCCCCCGCTGTGGCAGACGGCATGCCGCCGCTCGACGGCAAGCGCATGTGGGTCCTGCAGTCCTGGGCCCGGCGGATCCTGACGGGCGACTGGACGCACGCCGGCTACCTGAACTGGGACACCGGCCTCGCCTACCGGCGCTGGCACCTCACCCGCTACTGGGTCTTCGCGCTCGGCGGCCTCAGCACGCTCGCCGAGGCGCCGGTCCTCGACGATCAGGAACGGCGCTGGGCGCGCTGGATGTTCGACCGCGCGCTCGGGTACTACGAGCGCCTGCAGGCGGGCCGCCGCACCCCTGCACTTCCCTCCACGCTCTACGGCGTGCGCTCGTCCGAGGCGGACCCGAGGTCCGACCCGCAGTTCGTCGCCGCCCGTATCGCCGCGCTCGTCGCGCACCAGGCCGTCGCCCGGTCGGCCGACGCACCGGCCGAGCAGCCACCCCCGCTCTTCGCCTACGACCCGGGCAGCCGGCGCCTCGCCATCACGACCCCGAGCTACAGCGCAGCGGTCGTGGACCAGACGATCAAGCTCGGGTACGGCGGCGTCGAGCTCGCCCGCCTCTACGACAGCCGCGGGCATCCGCTGGGCAGCATCGGCAGCCATGACGGAGCGGGCTTCGGCGTCGCGATCGCGCGCCGCAAGGGCCGGCGCCTGCTCGAGACGCAGGGCGGCCACCGCAGCGCCGGCACGTTCCGGTCGGGGAAGCCCCTGCGTGGGGCATTCCGCACGCGGACGATGACCGCCACGGTCCGCGGCGCGCGCCACACGCGCGTCAAGGTCCGCCGGACCTTCCTCGCAGGACGCATCGTGACGACGTACGTGCTCCACGGCCCGCGCAGCTCGTTTGCGCGCATCCGGTTCCCCGTCTGGTCGCGGATCAGCCACGCACCGCGCCCCGTGGTGTCGAGCCCCGGCCGCGGCCGGCTGGCGATCCGCGTCCGGCAGCCCGCGGGCGGCTACCGCGTCAGCGTCCGCTCACGCAGCCGCCTGCGCACGCACTGGAGTGTCATCCGCCATCCCCCGCGCTCGTCGCCGGGCACCCGCGGCGTGCTCGAGGTCCGGCTGCGCCTGGCGCACAAGCGGGCCACGGTGAGCGTGACGATCACTCCAGACCCGAGCTGACCGGCGCGGGCCGGCGAGCCCGCGGTCGCAGCACGGCCGAGGGAGTCCGCACCGCCCCCGCCTTCCGTGGTCAACGCCCGTTTCGCCGAGGCGCCCCGGCGAGGTTCCGGCATTCCCCACGCCTGAGGTGTCGAATGCCCGGCTCGCTGCCGCGACGCTTGCGAGACGGACCTTCACCACGCCCCGCCGGCCCCATCGCCCTGTGGCCGGAACCGCCGCCGGGCGGCGGCACGCCAGGTGCTCTCCGCAGCCGCCGAGCGGTCGCAGACGCTCACTACACTTTCTGAAGTGAAGACGTTCGGGCGACTTCTGGGGTTTCTGCGGCCTTACCGGCGCAGCGTCGTGCTGTCCGGGCTGCTCGCGACCGCCGCGATGGTGATGACCGTCGCGATCCCGGCGCTCACGGGTAAGGCGATCGACCAGATCCGCGCCGGTGACAAGGAGCAGCTGAAGCTCCTGGCCGCGGCGGTACTCGTCGTCGGCGCCGTGCGGCTCACCCTCACGACGTTCCGTCGGCTCGTCGCGGGCCGCGTCTCGCTGGGCGTGGAGCGTGACCTGCGCGGCGGCATGTACGCGCACTTCCAGAACCTCGAGCTCGCGTTCTTCGACAGCCAGCAGACCGGCCAGCTGATGTCGCGCGCGACGATCGACCTGCAGTCGGTGCGGTTCTTCCTGGGCTACGGCCTTGTGTTCATGCTGCAGTCCGCGCTGACGATCCTGCTGTCGGCGATCGCGATGTTCATCGTGAACCCGCCGCTCGCGGCGATCTCGCTCGCACCGGTGCCCGTCGTCGTCTTCGTCGCCGCCCGTTACGGGCGCCGCTCGCGCCCCGCGCTCCAGGAGGTGCAGCAGCGCCTCGCGGAGCTGACCGCCGAGGTCGAGGAGAACGTCTCCGGCGTGCGTGTCGTGAAGGCGTTCGCCGCCGAGGCGCGCCAGCGCCGGCGGTTCGAGCGCCAGGTCGGCCGCGTCTTCGAGCAGGCGATGGTGTCGACGAAGATCCAGGCGTTCTACGGCCCGTTCATCGGCTTCCTCCCCCAGCTCGGGCTCGCCGCGGTCCTCTTCGTCGGGGGCCGGCAGGTCATCAACGGCACGATCACGCTCGGCCAGTTCAGCGCGTTCTACACGTACCTGCTGATGCTGATCGGGCCGATGCGCACGCTCGGCATCTCGCTCGGCATGGCCCAGCGGGCGACCGCCTCCGGTGCGCGCCTCTTCCAGATCCTCGACCGCGAGCCGCAGATCACCGCGCGCCCGGGCGCCGGTGCGCTCCCCGCTGGGCAGGGCCGCGTCGAGTTCCGCAACGCCACGCTGCAGTACGACGGGCGCCACCCGCGCGGCGATCGACGACGTCACGCTCAACGTCGCCGCGGGCACCACCGTCGCGGTCGTGGGCGCGACGGGCTCCGGCAAGACGACCCTCGTGCAGCTGGTGCCGCGGCTCTACGACGTCACCTCCGGGGCGGTCCTCGTCGACGGTGTCGACGTCCGCGACGTGGACCCGTCGCTGCTGCGCTCGCAGATCGCGGTCGTCACCGACGACCCGTTCCTCTTCTCCGCGACGGTCCGCGAGAACATCGCCTACGCACGGCCCGACGCCACGGAGGCCGACGTCCGCGCGGCGGCCCGCCGCGCGCAGGCCGACAGCTTCATCGAGCGCCTCCCGGACGGCTACGAGACGCGCGTCGGCGAGCGCGGCCTGACCCTCTCCGGCGGTCAGCGCCAGCGCCTCGCGATCGCCCGTGCTCTGCTCGCCGATCCCCGGATCCTCGTCCTCGACGACGCGACGTCGAGCGTCGACGCCTCGACCGAGCAGCAGATCAAGGACGCGCTCAGCGAGGTCATGCTGGGCCGCACCACGTTCGTGATCGCCCATCGCCTCTCGACCATCTCGCTCGCGGACGAGATCGTCGTCCTCGAGGACGGCGCACCTGATCGCGCACGGCACACACGACGACCTCCTCGATCAGTCCGATCTCTATCGCGAGATCGTGGAGAAGGGCCTCCCGGACCAGGTCTTCCTCACCCGCAAGCCGCTCGAGCCCGAGGTGGCGGGGCTGTGACCCCGCACGGCCACTGGGGTCCGCCGATGGACGACCGCCCGCCGGTCGCGCCGCATGACGCGGGGTTCCGCGAGCGGATCCGCCTGCTCTGGGAGGACTCGCGCCGGCGCCTGCGCGGCACCGGCGATCGCGGGCGCAAGGTCCGCGGGCTCGCCGTGCTGGTGCGGCCATACCGCTCCAAGACGATCCTCATGTTCATCGCGCTCGCGATCGGGGTCGCCGCCTCGCTCGCGCCGGCGCCGCTCGCGGCGGCCGCGATCGACAAGGGCATCGTGCCCGGCGATGTCGCCGTGCTGAACACCGTCGTCGCGCTCTACGTGCTCAGTGTGCTGATCGTCTGGGGCACGTCGTTCGCACAGACCTGGCTCACGGGCTGGGTCGGCCAGCGTGCGCTCGCCGACCTGCGCCAGCGGATCTTCGCCCACCTGCAGCTGATGCCGATCGGCTTCTACGAGCGACGGCCCGCCGGCGTCCTGATCAGCCGCATGACGAACGACGTCGAGGCGCTCGACTCCCTCGTCACCGACACGGTGGTGACGTTGTTCCAGGCGAGCCTCACGCTGATCGGCTCGATCGTGATCCTGCTGTTGCTCGACTGGCAGCTGGCGCTGCTCGTCTTCCTCATCTTCCCGATCATGGCGCTCGGATCGCTGATCTTCCGGATCGTCAGCGCCGACGCGTACCGCCACACCCGCGAGACGATCGGGTCGATCACGGCCGATCTCCAGGAGACCCTCTCCGGCATCCGGGTCGTGCGCTCCTTCGCGCGCGAGCCGTTCCACCGCGACCGCTTCGCCGAGCTCAACGAGCGCAACCTCGAGGCGAACATGAAGACGGTCCACCTGAACGCCGCATACTTCCCCGCGGTCGAGTTCGTCGGCTCACTGGCGACCGTGATGGTGATCGTGTTCGGCGGCCTCCAGGCGATCGACGGCAACATCGAGATCGGTGTCCTCGTCGGCTTCATCGCCGCCCTCAATGGCTTCTTCGACCCGATCGGCCAGCTCAGCCAGGTCTACACGACCTACCAGTCCGGCATGGCGGCGCTCGACAAGATCTTCGAGCTGCTCGACACCGAGCCCGACCTCGTCGATTCGGCCGACGCCACCGAGCTGCCGCACATCACGGGTGAGATCGAGCTGCGCAACGTCTCCTTCCGCTACCGCAAGGCCGGCGAGGAGGGCGCGACGAAACTCGCGCTCGATGACGTCTCGATCACGATCCCGCCGGGCCAGACCGTCGCGCTCGTGGGCGCGACCGGCGCCGGCAAATCGACGATGGCGAAGCTCGTCGCGCGCTTCTACGACCCGACGAGCGGCACGGTGCTCGTGGACGGGCACGATCTGCGCACCATCACGATGGCCTCCCTGCGCTCCCAGATGGGGATCGTCCCCCAGGAGGCGTTCCTCTTCAGCGGCTCGGTCGCGGACAACCTCAGCTTCGGGCACGAGGGCGCGTCCCGCGAGACGCTCGAGGACGCCGCGAGGGCGATCGGCGCGTGGGATTTCATCTCGGCGCTGCCGAACGGCCTTGACACGGAGATCGGCGAGCGCGGGGTCCAGCTCTCCGCCGGTCAGCGGCAGCTCGTCGCGTTCGCACGGGCACTCGTCGCCGACCCGCGCATCCTGATCCTCGACGAGGCGACCTCGAACGTCGACCTGCACACCGAGGGCAAGATCGAGCACGGGCTGCGCCGGCTGCTCGGGGGCCGCACCGCGATCGTGGTCGCCCACCGGCTGAGCACGATCCGCCAGGCCGGTCGGATCGTCGTGCTGGACCACGGGCGCATCGCCGAGCAGGGCACGCACGAGGAGCTCATCGCGGCCGGCGGACGCTACGCCGAGCTGTACCGCGACTGGGCCGAACACGCCGCCGCCTGATCGCCGCGCCGGCGTCTTGCCGGGAAAGCGCGCACACCGTTAGGGTCGCCGCATGCCCAGCGCCTCCGAGACCGTCGACCTCTGCCCGCTGTTCGCAGGTATCGGTGCCAAGGACCGCGCCAAGATCGCCGCCGATCTGCGCGAGCGACGGTATGCGGCCGGCGATGCGATGACGTCCGAGGACCAGGGCGGGGTTGCGTTCTTCCTGATCGGAGAGGGCGAGGCGACGGTCAGCGTCTCAGGGCGCGGAGCGGTCCAGCGCCTGGGGCCGGGCGACTACTTCGGCGAGATGGCGCTGATCACCGGGCACACGCGCAGCGCCGCGATCCTCGCGGAGACGGACGTGCAGTGCTGGGCGCTGTCGCAGTGGCACTTCAAGCCCATCGTGCTCGAGCATTCCGAGGTCGCGTGGGCACTGCTCGAGGTGCTCGCCGGGCGCGTCGCCAAGACGCAGGCCGCAGCCACCGGCGACGCCTGAGCGCCTCCCGCTTCACCGCGCAGATCTGGCGCCCGACACGCAGACGCCCCCGGCCTGGAACTCGGGGGCGCCCACTGCGGAAAGGTCATCCGCGAGCACATCGGAACAACGTGGCAGGGGTGCTGCTTGACGTGCCCGCGGTACCTGCTTCAACTCACGTTGAGCGCAAGAGTTGCGGTGCTGCCGCGATCAGGCGGCGGGGTGCTCTTCGGCGGCCGGCTGACCCTCGTCCGCGGTGATGTAGGCGGTTCGCGTGTCCGGGCCACCGGTCACGCGGATGGAGTGCGGGACGAGCGACGGCACGACGAGCGTGTCACCGGCCTGGAGCGCGACGAGCTCGTCCCCGACGCGCACCTCGACGGCGCCTGCGAGCACGACCGTGATCACCTGACGCGGAGAGATCGTGGGCGGCGAGAACTCGTCGGGCCCGCCGCTGCCGAGCAGGACGGTGGCGGCGGACGTCTGGGCCGCGACCCGGACCTCCCCGCCGTTCTCGCTCGCCAGGACCGGGGCGTCAGCGGCCCGGACGACCTCCGCCCGGCCGCCGGCCTGCTCCGGGCGCCCGAAGAGGTCGGCGCCGTGCAGGTCGAGCTCCTTCACGATGCGCGTGAGCGTCTCGAGGCTGGGGCTTGCAAGCCCGCGCTCGATCTTGCTCACGTGCGCGGGCGACAACTCGCACTGCCGCGCGAATGTGCGCAGCGAGATCCCACGCGACTCGCGTCGGCGGCGGATGATGGCGCCGACGGTCCTGGCGCGACTGTCGTCACGGGCGGCTCCGTTCCCGCTCGCACCCGGCGCGTCCTTGGTGCGTCGCGCCGACGCCGGGCTCTCGGCCCCGGTGACGCTCGCCGTCGCCGGCTTGACCCAGTCGCGGGCGGTTGCAACGAGCTGCGCAGGCTCGCGGCTGACGATGTCGGCGACGAGGCGCTGCGCGTCGGCCTCGCTGTCGGCGTTCACGCTGACCAGCAGCGCGTCGCCGACCTCGACCGGCCGGTAGCGCCCCCGCTCGCCGTCGAGCGTGACGACGTCGTCGCCGAGGCGTGCGAGGAGTTCCCGTTGCTCCGCGGCGATGCCTCGCCGGTCCGGAATGTTGACGGTGAACACCATGATTGCCCCTTCATCGTCCCTCAGCGGTGGATTCTGCGACAACTTGTCGCGGCTACTGCTGCGTGGAAGCTATCGAACGACGCTGAGAACGCAAGTTGCACTTGGCTGACGCGTCCCTGTGGTTGTCGGCGTGATCGGGGCCGGGTCGCCCTTTCCGGACGCTGGCACGCCGCCGCCACTCCCTGTGAGCTTAGAGCAACCACCCCCCGTCTCAGGGCGGGTGTTTCAAGCCTGGCGGCGTGGTCCCGCGGCATCTCTTCGAGCGCCGAAGGCTCCGGCCCGACATGCGCCTCGCATGGGTAGTTTCTCGCCCGTCACCGGGGTAGTCCGACCGGATGGGCTGTCCGCCAATGCCTATAGGTTCGGCTTCATGAGCCACGGACACGTCGGTCGCGCGCGCGTTCGCCCGCTTCTGGGCCTCACGGCGAGCGTGCTCGCCGTCCTGGTTCCCGTCGCCGTCGCCGGTGCCGCCTGCCCGACCGGCTGGCTGCCGTGCAACACGCCGGCGTTCGCAGGCAGCGTCGGAGCCCACGCGTCGCGATGCGTTCCCGCACGCCTCGTGTGCCGAGGACTTCCAGGCCCGAGGGGACCGCGCGGCGTCCGGGGCCTCAGGGGCGTCGCCGGGCGCACCGGCCGTGCAGGGTCGAACGGCGCCCAGGGAGCGGCCGGTCCGGCCGGATTCGCAGGCCCTGTGGGGCCTGCCGGTCCGCAGGGCCTCCAGGGACCGCCCGGTGACATCGGCGCCGCGGGCGCCGCCGGGGCCCCCGGCGCCGCCGGCGCCGCCGGGGCCGCCGGACCGGCAGGTCCGCAAGGCCCCCAGGGAGCGACCGGAGCCGGGCTGCCCGGTGCAAACGGTGCGGACGGTGCGCCCGGCCCGGCAGGCCCGACGGGCCCGACCGGCTCGACAGGGCCGACGGGCGCGACCGGACCGGCGGGAACGAACGGGCTGGCGGAGTTCAGCTACATCTACAACCTCAGCGCCGAGGTCGTGCCTGTCGAAGGCGACGTCACCTTGGACTCGAACGGTGTCCTCACCGCCGGCATCACCCACATACCTGGCCTGGCGGAGGTGACGTTCGTGAATCCGGGCTTCTACGCCGTCTGGTTCACGGCCGCAGGCGTCGAGCCGAACCAGATGGGACTCTTCCTGAACGGCGTCGCGGTCTCGGGGACGGTCTACGGGTCCGGCGCCGGCACCCAGCCGAGCAGTGGGCAGACGATCCTCACGATCGGCGCGGGAGATGTGCTCACCATCCGCAATCACTCGTCGGCGGCGGCGGTCACCCTCCAGACGCTCGCCGGCGGGACGCAACCGAACACGAACGCGTCCCTCCTCATCGCGAAGCTCGGCTGAGCCTCAGCGCGCGCGTTGCTGCCGCCCTCGACGCGGTCGGCGTCTACTTGCCCTTGGGGACGCAGGTCCGGAACTTGCGCTTGTACTGCAGCGTCTTCTTGTTGGAGTACCTCACGTTGATCTTGACGGTGTAGGTGCCCTTCTTCAGGCCCTTCAGCGTCACGACCGCGGTGATCCGGCTCCCCTTGCGGGTCGTCGCCTTCTTCCCGTTGACATACACCGTCGCGCGAACCGCCTTGATCCGCTTGCCCTTGTACCGGCCCTTCAGCTTCTTCACGCGAATCCGGAACTGACGCCGACTCGTGCAGACCTTCTTGGGTGGTGGCGGCGCGGCGACGGTGTAGCTCGAAGTCTTCTCGGCCGTGTTCCCTGCGTGGTCCACGGCTTTGACGGTGAAGCTGAACGTGCCGAGCTTCGAGGTGTCGACCGGGCGCGAGGAGAAGTCGGCGCGCACACATGCCCTGATGTCGCCGGCTCCGTCGGGATCGGTGCACGAGTAGCTCGGGGCCACGACCTGGCCGCGGATGAACCTCGCGCCGTCGGCCGGCGATGCGATCGACACCACAGGGGGGCTCGTGTCAACGACGGTGTAGTGCACGGTCCCGGTCGCCGTGTTGCCTGCGAGGTCGGAGCAGGTGACGGAGAACGCCTTCAGCACTCCGGGGCCGTCGGGGATCGCCGTGTCGATCGGCTGCCCGACAGCCCTTGTCCCGAAGGTCTTCGTGAAGTCCTTGTCGATGGTGTCGAGACCGTCTGGATCGCTGCACGACCACTTTGCGTACACGCCGGACCCCCGCGGGTACGCAGCGCCGTCGGCCGGCGTGACGATCGTCACCTCGGGGGGACTCGGGTCCACCTTGTAGGCGACGACATCCGTCGCGGAGTTCCCCGCGTAGTCGGTGCAGGAGACGCTGAACTGCTTCGTCACGGTCGTCGCACCCGGAACCGTCGTGTCGACCGGGTCGCCCACCGCCGCTGTCGCCACAGTCAGCGCTGGGTTGACGTCGCTGTCGAGATCGAAGCACACCCAAGCAGCAGACAGGCTCTGATTCGCGCGGTACCAGCCTCCATCGGCCGGCGTTGTGATCGCGATCGTCGGCGGGCTGATGTCACCGCAGACGTCATGGGCCAGCGCCGCGTTGTCGCTGCCCGCGTAGTAGCCGCCGTCACCGTCGGAGAACACATTGGAGTCACCCGAGTAGACGAACTTGCCCGCGCCCACCTTCCGCAGCGCCAGAAACACCCCGGGTGGGGGATCGGTGGGGATCGGCTGAACCGTCTGGACCAACTCAATCGCAGGAGCGGTCACGGTCAGCGTGGTCGTGGCCGCGAACCCGACCTGGCTGACGCCCTGCGTCCATGTCGAGGCGACGATGTTGCTCGTGATCGTCGGCCCTTCATTCACGGAGGTGTTCAGGGCCTGGATCCCGTACCCGGCCGCGAGGGCGTTGAACGTTGCGACCGAGGCGGGACCGATCGTCTGCGATGAATCAGCGTTGAGGTGCTCGGCGAGCGCGACGACCGTGCCGCCGCGGGCCATGTAGTCGTGCAGAGCGGTCGTCTGGCTCGCGTTGAAGGGGACGGTGGTCACCGGAAGGACAACGCACTTGTAGTCGTCCAACGCGGCCGCCGTCGCCGGGAACGACGACGAGGTCACCGGAGTGCGCTCCGCGGCCGCCGCGAACTGCGTGTACCCCTCATCGACCGCGCCGTTGCCCGTGTACACAAGGAGTTTCCCGGCCGCGGACGCGCCGGACGCACTGCTCAGCCCCAGCACCAGGGCACAGCCGACGAGCCCTGCGATCCGCGCTGACGCGCGGAACACCAGCCGCCTACGGCAGCCTCTGAGATCCCTCATTGGGAGACCCTCCCAGTCCTGCGCGCGGCGCGCAACGGGGAACCGTTCCCCGCGCCGGAAAACGAGACGGCGTTCAGCGCTGCAGCGGGACGCCATACCGCCGCATCACGAGGGCTCGCTCGACATGGGTGAAGCCAACGTCGAGCCTTGCGCAGGTTTGCGCAAGTCTTCCGGCGGAGCGGCCGACGGCCAACGACAAAACCCCCGCGTTACCAGGGGTTTCGTGAACGAACTGCGGGACTAGGACTCGAACCTAGAATCCCTGCTCCAGAGGCAGGTGTGTTGCCGATTACACCATCCCGCAAAGGCGATGGCGGAGTATAGGAGGTCGTCCACTGCGGCTCGCCCCGGTCAGACGGCGCCTGTTGTGACCTCTGCGGGAGGTGGCCGCAGGCCCGCTTCGGCGTAGAGCGCGGCGACGAGCGGGTCGAGCCGGCCGGCCTCGAGATCGCCGATCGGGTCAGCCGAATACCGCTTGAGATCGAGCCACGACAGCCCGAATGCGGCGCGCATCGCGAGCAGGCGCCGGCGCTCCTGCCCGACGGCGGCGCGCAGCGCGCGGCGCGCGGCCGTGAGCCCCCGGATCTGCCGCGTGCGCAGTGGGATGAAGAACGCGAGCAGGACGAGTGTCGGCAGCGTGAACGTGACCCAGCCGAGCACGCGGGCGGTGTCGTTGACCGCGGTCTCCCCCTGCCGCCCGGCCGCGACGACGTTCCCACCGGTCGCCTGCCCGGCGGTCCCGAGGCTGTCGCTCAGCGAGCCCCCGACGATCGGGATTCCCGACACCGCACCGGCGACGTTCCTGAAACCGGTCTGCACCGACGTCCCGGCCTCCTGCACCCCGCGGGATATCGAGTTGAGATCCGTCACGGTGTCGTGCACCTTCACGCCCGACCAGGCGAACAGCGCGATCAGCAGGGCGACGACGAGATCCGCCGCGATCGTGCGGGTGCGCGGGCCGGGAAGCTGCGGGTAGAAGTGCATGCGCGCATGCTGGCGCGCGGCGCAGACGGCTGGGCGGGCGTCAGCCAGTGAACAGCGGGGTCACGTCGTCCTCGAGCCCCGGATCCAGGCAGACGAGCACTTCGTCCCCGGGCTCGATCACGGTGTCCGCCTTCGGCACGAACCCGCCGCCCTCGCGCAGCACCGAGATGACGAGCGTCCCCTCGGGCATCGCGATGTCCTGGACGGCGCTGCCGGCCGCCGGGGCGCCCGGAACGACCTCCATCTCGATGATCTCGAGCTTCTCGCCGGGAAGGTCGAGCAGGTGGACCGTGCCGTACTGCGGGACCTCGTGCTCGATCAGGCGCAGGATGAGGTCGGTCGCCGAGACCGACGGCTGGATGCCGAGCAGGTCGAAGTACTGCTTGTTGCGCGGGTTGTTGACGCGGGCGATGATCCGGTCCACGAGGTATTTCTCGCGCGCGATCTGGCAGACGAGCAGGTTGTCCTCGTCGTCGCCGGTGACCGCGACGAGCAGGTCGGCACGCTGGATGCCGGCGCGCTCCAGCACCCACAGCTCGGTGCCGTCGCCGTACTGGGCGACGTACTCGAGCTCAGCCTCGATCGCGGTGTAGCGGTCGCGCCGCTGCTCGATCAGCGTCACCTCGGCGCCCTTGTTGAGGAGCTCGCGGGCGAGGTTCAGGCCCACTTTGCCGCCGCCGACGACGATCGCGTACATCAGCTCGGCGCTCCGATCCGGGCCAGGCGCTCCTCGAACATCGAGATCGCGTAGCGCGTGGGACAGATCGTCTGCAGGCCCTGGGCCTCGTACCACTCGGCGCGCGCCGGGTCCATCACGCGGACGAGGATGTTCGGGACCTCGAACATGCCGCGCGCGATCTGCGCGATCGTCAGGTTCGTGTTGTCGCCGTCGGTCGAGGCGATGAAGACGTCGGCCTGCTCGATCCCTGCCTCGACCAGCGCATCACGCTCGATCGCCTGGCCGATCGTGAACCGCCCGCCGGCGTCCTCCCACGTCGTGGGCATGCCCGAGTCCAGGCGCTCGTGCGAGAGCGGGTCCTCGTCGAGCACGGAGACCTCGTGCCCGGAGGCGAGCATCGAGCGCGCCACAGCCGAGCCCACTCGGCCTGCGCCGACGATCAGGATGAAAGCCATCGGGACGCGATGCTAGCGGTCAGGCTCGGCGGGGTTCACCACCGCAGGTATAGGGTCCTGCGGCGCGCCGGAGGACACCGACTGGTCCCCCATCGGCGGAGCGGTGAGGATCACGGTGCAGGGCGCCTTGGCGATCACGGTCTTCGTCGCCTCCCCCACATAGTTCTCGGATCCCCCGAGGCCGCCGAGCCGCGTGCCGCCGCGGATCTTCGACGGCTCCTCCGCGGCGAGGACGATCGCCTGCACCCCGCGCCGCCGTGCCTCGTCCACGATCGCCTGGCCGGCGCGCCGCGCGCGGACGGTGGCGGTCGCGACCTCGACGTTGTCGTACTCCTCCCCGACGGCCTTCGCGCGGCTCAGCGCCTGCCGCGCACGGGCCAGTTCTCCGTCGGGCAGCCGCGCGTCGATCGGGCAGCGACATCGGCACCTCGAACACCCAGATCGCCTCGATCGTCGGCCCCTCGCCGGCGTCGAGCCCCTCTTCGGCGGCGAGCCGGCCCGCCGTCTGCACGATGTCGTCGTCAAGGCTCGTGCCGAAGATCGGCACGAGGATCGAGCCGTACTCGGCACCCTGGTGGTCACCGAGCAGCGCCTCCTTGGGCACGGTCACGCGCTTCAGCAGCGACTTGCCGCTCGCGCTGCGGTAGATCACGTACAGGGCGAGGCCGAACGCCATCCAGGCGGAGCCCACCACGCGCGCGGACTGATGCGTGACGACGACGCTCACCCACGCAAGGGAGCTGAGCGCGATCCCGAGCAGCGTCGGCAACGGGATCGAGCGGCCGGCGATGGTGACGTTCGCGGGCGTCACGTACGGGCGCGGCCGGTCGGGTTCCTTGATCCGCAGGCGGACGATCGACGCGTGCGCGATCGTCAGCCCGAGCAGGGCGCCGAACGCGTACAGGCCGAGCAGCATGTTGAGGTCGCGCGGCATCGCGAGGCCGGCGGCCAGCAGCGTCGCGAGCACGATCAGCACCCACGGCGTGAAGCGCGTCGGGATGCAGGCGCCCGAGCGCGCTGGGGATCTGACGGTTCGTGGACAGCGAATAGGCGAGGCGCGAGAGCCCGAGCATCGCCGAGTTCGCCGCCGCGATCAGCGTCACGGCCGCGACGGCGGCGACCGCGTACTTGAGCGTGTCGCGCAGCCACTCCTGCTTGAACGCCGCGACCACGCCGAGCATCGGTGCGTCGCGGTACTGCTCGCCGAGCGCCGTCTTGCCGTCCACGACGGGCTGGGCGCTCATGGCGACGAGCGCGATCCCCGTGTAGACGACGAACACGGTGAGCGACGAGGCGTTCACGAGGCGGCGCAGGTCGCTGCGCGAGACGCCGACCTCACCTGCAAGCCCCGCCGCCGATTCGAGGCCGGTCGAGACCACCGTCGCGATGCCCAGGGCGACGATCACGTCCTCGAGCGTCGGCGTGGTCCCCAGGTCGATGGTGCTCGTGATCGCGTCGGGGTTGAAGAGCAGCGCCAGCCCGAGCACGATGATCAGCAACTGGATCGCCGACGTCCGCCACGACGAGCATCCGGATGCGCGAGGAGCGCGTGGTCGAGAAGCCACGGATGTTGCGCGCCGCGACGTACCCGAAGATCGCGAGCATCGTGACGATCTCGACGGCGCCCTCGCCGAACGGATCCCAGAACGCGGCGAGGTAGTTCGTCGCGCTGAACACGGTCGCCGCGATCAGGATCACGTAGTCGAGCAGCACGGCCCAGCCGCGCGACGAAGCTCCACAATTCGTTGAACGCGTAGCGCGCGAAGATCGTCGAGCCGCCGCGGTCCTGATGCAGCGACGAGCCCTCGACGTACGTCATCGCAGCGAGCAGGAACATGACGCCGGACGCGACGAAGACGACCGGGGTCAGGCCGAGCGCGTAGTCCGCGATGACCCCGAGCGCGAAGTAGATCGCGCTCGCGAGGACCGTCCAGACGATGCTGAACAGCATCGGCGAGCCGAGGCCGCGCCGGAAGAGCTGGTCGCGCCGGAGGTGTCCCTCCTCGCTCACGACGGTCTCCGCGCGACCCACAGACGGCCGACGCCCGCGGCCACGAACAGCACGCCGACGAGGATGCCCGTCGCGAGCGGGCCGCCGCCCGCGGTCACCGTGCGCACGAGGATCGCGAAGCCGAGCACGATCAGCACGATCGACATGACCGTCGTCATGCTGGCGGTGGGCGTTGCTGCGGGACATCGGCGGCCGATGCTACGCGGCGCTGGGCGCCTTCGGACGCTGCGCCTGCGGGATCCGTCTGGATGATCACGCGGCAGGGGCGGTCCTGGAGGACCGTCTCGAGCGTCTTGCCGAAGACGGTGCCGGCCTGTCGCGGCGGCAGCGGCATCACGATCGCCCGGGCGCGCAGCTCGCGCGCCTCCTCGACGATCAGGCGCCCGGCCTGCCCGGCGCGCACCTTCTCCCAGTGCCCGGTGACGCGCCGCCCGCCCTGCAGCCGCGCCTGCTCGATCAGCGCCTGGGCGGCCTCCTCCTGCTCGGGCATCGCGGCGTCGATCGGCGCCGACGCGGGGACGACGATCGGCACGAGGACGTGGATCCCGCGGCGGCGCCGCGCCGCCATGCGCACGGCGGTCGAGACGGCGCCCGGCGAGTAGCTGCGCGGATCGAGCGCGACGAGCACCGAGTCGTACTCGGCCTCGTGCGCGACGACCGGCTTCGGCATCGCGACGCGTGACCGTCTCGGTCAGCGTGAGGCCATGGCGGTGGCGGTACCACGGGTAGAACGTGCAGCCGATCAGCAACCAGCCGATCCCGGCGATCGCGACGTCGACGTGCAGCAGCGTGACGACGGCGAACGCGAGCGCCGTGCCGATGCGTGCCGAGGATCGCGAAGACCGGCACGTCGATGCCGCGGAACGTCACGTTCATCGGCCCGCGGTAGGGGCGCTCGAGCGTCCGGCTGGCTGACCCGCAGCCTGATCACCGCGAGCTGCGCGATCGTGAACGAGAGCATCGCGCCGAACGCGTAGATGTTGCCCAGGAATTCGGCCTTGCCGGGGATCATCGCCAGGCAGGCGATCGCGCCGAACAGCAGGATCCCGATCCACGGCGTGCCGTACTTCGGATGCAGCTGGCGCAGGCTGTCCGGCACCTGGCGGTGGATGCCCATCGAGTAGACGAGCCGCGAGACGCCGATGATCCCGGCGTTCGTCGCGATGAACAGGATCGTCGCCGCGAGCAGGCCGACGTAGAGCTGCGCCGCGCCCTGGAGCGCGCCCAGGTCGATCTGCTTGACGACGCCGAGGATCGGGTCGCCGGCGTAGCCGCCCTGCGTCCTCGGGCTCGCCCGAGCAGCGTGCTGTACGTCCCGTCGGCGCTGCTGGGTGACGGGCAGCGCCGACAGCGCGACCGCCGGCAGCACGGCGTAGATCGCGAACACGGCGATGACGACGCGGTTGATCGCCTTCGGGATCGTCTTCGTCTCGTCCTTGGCCTCCTCGGCCATGTTCGAGATCGTCTCGATCCCCGTGTAGGCGATCATCCCGACCGGGTATCGCGAGGAAGAAGTCCTTCCACGTCGGCGCGATGCCGAAGCTGACGTTGTCGATCAGCGTCTGCGGCGAGAACACGAGGAACAGCGCCGACGAGCACGAGCAGCAGCTGCGTGGCGAAGTCGAGCAGCGCGAGCGTGATGTTGACGCCCGCCGACTCCTTCACCCCGACGACGTTGACGAGCGACAGCACGATCACGACGCCGATGCCGAAGATGATGTCGCCGGGCGCGGAGCGCAGCGGCTCCCAGAACAGCCCGCCGAGGTAGTGCGGCACGAAGAACGCGGAGATCGCGATCGTGATCGTGTAGTTGAGCATCTGCGCCCAGGCGGCGAAGAAGCTCCAGAACTCGTTGAACGCGTGGCGCGCGAAGCTCGACGAGCCGCCCGCCTCCGGGTACATCGCCGTCGCCTCCGCGTACGTCGACGCGATCAGGAAGAAGATGAAGCCCGTGATGACGAAGACGAGCGGGGTGAGGCCCGAGCGCGAACGACGCGACGAGCCCGAGGGCGTAGTAGATCGACGAGCCGACGTTGCCGTAGGCGGTCGAGAACAGCGCGTTGACCCCCAGCACCCGCTGGAGCCCGTGAAGCCGGCGCTCAGCCATCTAATCGGGTTTCCACCATCAGCGCCGCGGCAGTTTACGCCGCAGCGCGGCTACGCACCGCTGGTCGACCGCGCGGCAAGGCTCCGCGGCGACCGCCGCGATCGCCTCGCCGATGGCCTGCCCGGCAGCGTCGATCTGCTCGCGCGTGGCGACCAGCGGCGGCGAGATCGCGACCGCGTCGCCGAGCGGCCGCACGAGCACGCCGCGGGCCTTCGCCTCCGCGAACGTGCGCACCGGCAAGGTCCGGATGGGCGGCCAGCGCGTCGCGGTCGAAGGCGACGGCCCCGAGCGCACCGATGCCCGTCCGGATCTCCCCGACGAGGTCGGCGCCCGCCAGCGGCGCGAACGCCGCGGCGATCTCGTCCTCGAGCTCGCGGCCGCGGTCGAGCAGCCCCTCGCTCTCGATGATGTCGAGGTTCGCCATCGCGGCCGCGCAGCACGTCGGGTGGCCCGAGTAGGTCTGCCCGTGGCGGAACCAGAGGCTCGCCGCCGTCCTCGCGCGGCTCCCAGAACGGCTCCGCGACGCGCCCGTTGACGACGACGCCGCCGAGCGGGAGGTACCCGCTCGTGACGCCCTTGGCGAACGTGATCATGTCGGGCCGCAGGCCGAAGCGATCGACGCCGAACCAGGTGCCGAGCCGCCCGAACGCACCGATCACGCAGTCGGCGACGAACAGCGCGCCGTGCCGCCGGCAGAGCTCCTGCAGGCCCTGGAGATAGGTCGGCGGGACGCGGTGCACGCCGCCGGCGCCGATCACCGGCTCGGCGAAGACCGCGGCGACGCGCTCGGGGCCGACGCGCTGGAACTCCGCCTCGAGCGCCTCGAGCTGGTCCCACGGCACGTGGGAGGTGTCCGGGTCCAGCGGGCCCATGCCGATCTGGTTGGCCGGGATGCCGCCGATGCTCGTTCCGAGACCGTGCGTGCCGTGGTAGCCCTGCGTGCGGCCGATGATGTGCGTGCGCTCGGGCTGCCCGATCGCGCTCGAAGTAGCGCCGCGCGAGCTTCGCCGCGGTGTCGATCGCGTCGCCGCCGCCGAGGCCGAGGAAGATCCGCGGGTCGTCGACGACGTCCTCCGCGTAGCCGGCGAGGCGCTCGGCGAGGTCGAGCGCCGGCCGGTTCGCGAACGCGCCGAACGCGGAGTAGCTCGCCAGCTCGCGCATCTGCGCCGCTGCGGCGTCGGCGATCTCCGTGCGGCCGTGGCCGACGTTGACGCACCACAGGCTCGCGGTGCCGTCGAAGTAGCTCGCGCCGGCCGAGTCCGTGACGACGGCGCCCTCGCCGCCGGTGATGACGATCTCCGACGACCGCGACCTGCGCCATGTCGGCGAACGGGTGCCAGAACCGCGTATCGCTGCTCATGCCGTTCACCGTAGCCCGCGCGGCGCCTGGGTCAGGGCAATCGTCGTTCCGGCAAAGCCGCAGGGCGCGCGTGCGCCGGTCCGCGCCTAGGCGCTGATCGAAGGCGATCGGCCGGCCGGCGGCGTCGCAGCACCCGGACGAGGAAGCGGTAGCTGCCCGGGCGTGAGCGCGCCGCCGAGCGCGGCGCGCCAGCGCCAGCCGCCGGCGCTGCGCCGCAGGCTCGCGGGCATCCAGCGCGGCGCGGCGCACCGGTTCCGACGCGCCGCCGTGAAGCGCGCCGAGCGTGCCGTCCACCAGCCGCAGCCGTGGCGTGGACCGCCGCGGCGGATGGCGACCTGGACGGTGCGTGCGCCCGGTGCGCCGCGCAGGCGGCCGGCGAGCGGCCCGCGGCGCGAACGGCGTGGGTGCATCGAAGCTCAGCAGTGGGTCGCGAGCTGCCGGCCGCGCTGAGCGCGAGCGGAGCCGGCGGCGCCCGCGGCGGCCGTGACGACGCCGATCGGCCCGAGCGCCGTCCCGATGTCGCTGTGCGGAGCCGCGGGGTGCCTCCGTGGTCGCGGCGGCCGGATGGCGTCGCGACTGCGGC
This sequence comes from uncultured Actinomycetes bacterium, assembly GCA_963805615.1. Classification (GTDB taxonomy): domain Bacteria; phylum Actinomycetota; class Thermoleophilia; order Solirubrobacterales; family Solirubrobacteraceae; genus F1-60-MAGs163. The sequence continues at coordinate 285,756 of CAWDUW010000010.1, forward strand.
GCGACCGGGTCCGTGCGCCTGCGGCACGGCGCCGCGCCGTCGTCGTCCCTGAACGCGTGCTGGGTGGCCCTCCCCCCGAGGGCCACCCGCCACTGCGTGTGGACCGTGTGCGTGCGGCTGCGGACCGGCAGAGGCCATCCTTGGCCCCATGCCCGGATCCGTCAGCGGCCTAGGCCGTCGGCGTACCGGCATCAGAGCCAGCACCAGAAAAGCCGCCCACCCCCCGGTGACCACCTTTCGGAGCGTTGCTCCTGCCGCTCGCCGCAACACGCCACGGAAGCTACGGAGAAACACGTCGCTTCTGGCTAGATCGGCAATCCGTCTGTCAGGGGTCGCGCGCGGCGTCCAGAACCTGGACACGCGCTGGACGGCGTCAGGCGTAGAGGTCCTCGATCTCGGACTGCGTACTTCGCGCCGATCGGCTTGCGCTTGAGCTTCATCGTCGGCGTCAGCTCATCGCCCCCGGGCTGCCATTCACCGGCGAGGATCGTGAACTTCTTGATCTGCTCGACGCGGCTGAGCTGGCTGTTGGCGATGCTCCATCGCCTGCTCGACGAGCGCCCGCGTCTCGGGGCTCGCCGGGATCGTGGCCCGGCGGCGCCGTCCGGGTCGAGCGAGATGAGCGCGACGTTGTACGGGCGGCGCGTCGCCGATGCAGACCGCCTGGCCGATCAGCGGCGACGCGGCCTTGATCCGCGCCTCGATGTTCGCCGGCGACATGTTCTTGCCGGCCGCGTTGATGATCAGCTCCTTCTTGCGGTCGACGATCCGCACGTAGCCGTCAGCGTCGATCTCGGCGATGTCGCCGGTCGCGAGCCAGCCGTCGGGCGACAGGCACTCCGCCGTCTTCTCCGGCTGTCCGCGGTAGCCCTTCATCACGTTCGGGCCCTTCACGAACAACTCGCCATCGTCGCCGAGCCGCAGCTCGACCCCGGGAATCGGCCGGCCGACCGTCCCGATGCGCGATGGCGTCCGGGCGTGTTCGATCGTCGCGACCGCGGCGGTCTCGCTCATCCCCCACACCTCGCACGGCGGGACGCCGATCGCGGTGAAGAACTCGAGCACCTCGCAGCGGTGTCGGCGCGGCGCCGACGACGCTCAGTGCGACGTTGTCCAGGCCCAGGCCGGCGCGCAGCGGCGCGAAGAGCTGCCCATCGGCGGCCGCGACCGCGGCGGCGAGCTCTTCCGGCACCGGCTCGCCCGCCTGCTCGAGACGGACCTTCCGGATCGCGGCTTCGATCGCCCCCTCCATCCTCGCCCTGATCTCCGGATCCTCCTGCCCGGCGACCATCGCCTCGAGTCCCGCCTTCAGCTTCTCCCAGATCCGCGGCACACCGCCGAAGAGCGTCGGATGGACCTGGCCGACGATCTGCATGAGCTGCTTGGGGTCCGCGCACGTGGTGATCGTGTACCCATACGTCATGAGCGCGGAGTAGTGGAACGCCCAGCGATCAGCGATGTGGGCGGACGGGCAGGAACGAGATGCCCGTGCCGTTCTCCGGGTACGGGAACATCGCATCCAGTCCGCGGATCATCCCGAGGAGGTTCTCGTGCGTCAGCATCGACGCCCTTCGGGGGGCCGGTCGTTCCCGACGTGTAGATCAGCGTCAGGACGTCGTCGGGCTCCACCGCGGCGATCGACCTCTCGAGATCGAACGTGCCGTCGGCGGCGGCCTCGGCCTGCGCGAGCGAGAGCACGCCGCCCGGGAGGTTCTCCTCCGGCTCGGCATCGAGCAGGATGATCGTCTCCAGCGGGGTGCCCGCGTCACGGGCGGCCAGCACCCGCTCGATGAACTGCCGCTCGGTCACCGCGATGCGCGCGCCGGCGTCGCCGAAGAGATACTCGATCTGCTCGGGGGCGGAGGTGTTGTAGATCGAGAAGGGCGTCGCACCCGCGCAGAGTGCCGCCAGGTCCACGACGTGGAACTCGGGCCGGTTCACCAGCATGATCCCGATGCTGTCGCCGCGCCGCAGCCCGAGGCCGTGCAGGCCCGCCGCAAGGCGCTCGGCCCGCTCCCGCAGCTCGGCGAAGGTGTAGGACACCGAGTCGTCCGGTGTCCGCACCGCGACGCGATCGGGATGCGAGTCCGCGGTCACGCGGAACGCCTCGATCATCGTCCGCGCCGCCAGCGCGGGAACACTGCCCACATGCTCAGTCGTCGTCATGTGCGTGTTCTAACACGCCGGGCGCCGGGCGTGGTCCGGCCGAAGACCAGCGTGTAGTGTCGCTCTGTGAGGCCCCTGAGCCCGTTGGCTCGATCGGCGGCGCCCCTGCTGCTCGTCGCGGCCTCGCTGGTGGTCATCCTCGCGGCGGCCGGGCCCGCGTGGAGTGCTCGCCGGCGGGCCGGGCCGATCAACGCGAAGGTCACCGTGGACGGTGCCCGCGCGGTTCAGGCGACGATCACCTCGTCGAGCGGCGGGCACCTGACCGTGGCGGCGGCGAACGGCACGCGGATCAGCGTCACGTTCCCGGCGGGCTCGGTCGCGTCCGACACGCTCGTCACAGCCCTCCCGGTCACGAGGCTGTCGAGCCGCACGCTGCGCCCGGGCCTGGTTTCCGGCATCCAGCTCCAGCCCGAGGGGCTGCGACTGCGACGGCCGGCCGTGGTGCGCTTCACGCGCCGCGGGCGGCCGCGGCGGGGAACGCGCATGGTCTTCGTCGGCAGCGACGGGGCAGGCCGCGACGTGCATCGCGTGCCGCCGCCGTTTCGCCTCGTCGGCCGCGGGCGACAGCGGCGAATCGTGATCACACGCGGGCCGATCGTCTCGATCAGCCATTTCTCCACCACCGAGGGTTTCGACTGGTCCGCGGCGACGGTTTCCGAGATCGACGCGATCAGCCGCCCCCAGCAGGGGGAGGCGCTGCTCGAGCAGCAGGTCACGAAGCTCCTCCAGGCGAAGGCGACGCCGCAGGAGATCCTCGATGTGCTCGACCACGCGCGGGTGCACTTCATCGAGCCCCTGCTGGCAGTGTCCTCGGCGCGACTGACGAGCAGCTGCTCCGAGGGGACCATCCGCGGGGGGCTCGTGGCACTGCAGATCGCAGGCAACTTCGATCGCCAGGTGACGCTTCTCGGGGGCAGGTCAAGCGTGGGGCATGATGCGCTCGGGTCAGTGCTCACCCAGGTGGCGACCTGCATGACGACGCTGTGCCCCAAGCTCGGCGACCCCCGCGCCGGGGTGTACTTCCTGGCGCTGGCCCACCAGCTGCAGCTCTTCGCGAGCGTGGCCGACGGGGAGTTCTACTCGGTCCTGTACTCCAACCTGGAGAAGTGCGGTGCGTTCGAGGTGCACCTCGACTCGCGGATCGACAACCACTACGCGATGTCCAACTTCTCGACCCGCGTCGAGGGTCGCGTGACGTACGTGCCCAAGCTGTCGAGCGGGCAGCAGCCCCGGCCGCGCGCGCCGCTCACGTACACCTCGACGTCGGGCGCGATCGTCGGGGACTGCGACACGGCTGAGATCGCCTCCACGACCGACGGCGAGTTCGAGCTGTCCGCGGTGCAGTTCAGCTCCTACGACCCGCAGAATCCGACTCAGAACCCCGTGCTGTCGCTGAAGCTCCTGGTGACGGTCACGCCGAAGGAGACCATGCACTCGCGGTACGTGGGCTGCGAGCACGGCCGAGCTATCGGTGCTGGTGAGATGCACGGTGCCCGAATACCCGGTCGCGGTGTTGCCGTAGAGATCCTTGGCGGTCACCGTGATGTTTTGGCTCACGCCGGCGGTCGTGGGCGAGGCGTAGCCGCTCACGACGAGGCTGGTCGCCGACCCGGGGTTGATGACGCCGGTCGATACGGTCGCGAAGGTGATCGCGTAATCGGCGGTGACGTCGGTCGCCCCGTGGTGGATCTGCCCGTGGGCGTGGTTGTGCCGGTGCCCACCGCCGGGGTGTTGTACGTCTGGGTCCAGGCGCCGGCG